>NZ_CM147916.1:0-3230102 GCF_055809555.1 Marinomonas sp. 15G6-16
CTTCTGCTAAGTCTGTTTGATCAAAAGGAGCGTGCTCTGCAATTCGCTGTCGTAAATCAGCAAAGGCATCAAGTATATATTGTGTGCGTGATTCCACGTAAAACCCTATTAAGTAAATAATTATATTAGTCGGCATCGCCGTACGAGAGTGTTAATTATGACATATGCAATTGAAATTAGTGACCTTAAAAAACGCTATGAAAGTGGATTTGAGGCATTAAAAGGCGTGGACTTAAAAGTTAAGAAAGGCGATTTTTTTGCTTTGCTTGGACCTAATGGTGCAGGTAAATCAACAACGATTGGAATTCTGTGTTCTTTAGTGAATAAAACGTCGGGCAAGGTGTCTATCTTTGGCACGGATATAGATGAAGATTTTGCGACTGCTAAAAAGCATTTAGGTGTTGTTCCTCAAGAGTTCAACTTTAATGTTTTTGAGACAGTATTCAATGTTGTTGTTACTCAAGCTGGATTTTATGGCATTAGTCGCTCTGTAGCGGTTGAACGAGCTGAAAAGTATTTAAAACAATTGGATTTGTGGGAAAAGAGAAACGTTCAGTCTCGTATGTTATCTGGTGGTATGAAGCGTCGCTTGATGATCGCTAGGGCGTTAATACATGAGCCTGAAGTGCTGATTCTTGATGAGCCGACAGCGGGTGTGGATATTGAGCTTCGCCGTTCTATGTGGGAGTTCATTAAGCAACTTAACGAACAAGGCACGACGATTATTTTAACGACCCATTATTTGGAAGAAGCTGAGCAGTTGTGCCGCAATATCGCCATTATTAATGCCGGAGAAATTGTTGAGAACACAAGCGTAAAAGAGTTGCTTAAAACGCTGAATCAAGAAACTTTCATTTTAGATCTTGATGCCAGTTTGCCAGAAAATTGGGCATTACCAGGCTTTGCCATTTCAACCTCTAAAGATGCGACTTCTCTGGAGATTGAGGTGGTAAAAGGGCAGTCATTGAACACGATTTTTAACGCATTGGATGAGATGTCGATTAATGTTTTAAGTATGCGTAATAAATCCAACCGACTCGAAGAGCTCTTCGTGAAATTAATTAAAGGCTAATTAGATGAAAAACTCAGAAATTTGGATTGCGTTTTATACTATTTTAATTAAAGAGATTCGTCGCTTCACTCGTATTTGGCCACAAACATTATTGCCGCCAGCCATTACCATGACATTGTATTTTGCTATTTTTGGTAATTTGATTGGTGATCGAATTGGTCAAATGGGCGGGTTCAGTTATATGGAGTACATAGTTCCAGGTCTGATTATGATGTCGGTTATCACGAACTCTTACTCGAATGTCTCGTCGTCGTTTTTCTCGGCGAAATTTCAGCACAGTGTTCAAGAGCTGCTTGTATCACCAACGCCTAATTGGGTGATCTTGGTTGGGTATGTATTGGGTGGTGTCGCGCGTGGCTTGTTGGTTGGGTTAGTTGTGACTATTTTGTCGTTATTTTTCACTCATTTATCGTTAGAAAATGTGTTTATGACGATATTGGTGGTGTGTTTGACTGCGATTATGTTTTCGTTGGGTGGCTTTGTGAATGCAATCTATGCTCAAAGTTTTGATGATGTGTCGATTGTGCCTACTTTTATTTTAACGCCGCTGACTTATCTTGGAGGCGTTTTTTATTCTATTGATCTGCTATCCAATTTTTGGCAGTCGGTCTCTCTTTTGAATCCTGTGCTTTATATGGTTAACGCTTTTCGTTATGGGGTTCTTGGTGTGTCAGATATCAATGTCTATTGGGCATTGATCATTGTTGGTGTATTTATCGCTGTGTTGTTTTGGTATAGCTTGCGTTTACTGAATCAGGGCAAAGGCATTCGTAATTGAGGAAAATATAGTATGGGTTTTTTACCTTTAGGTCAGCAAACTGAGTATGTTTCTGAATATGATGCAAGTTTGCTTTACCCTATTGCAAGGGTGGATAAGTGGCGGGAAATGGATATTGAATCTGAGCGATTGCCTTTTTATGGCGAAGACGTTTGGAATGCTTATGAAGTGTCATGGTTGAATCTAAAAGGCAAACCAGTCGTGGCTTTGGCTGAGTTCCGTTTACCTTGCGATTCGCCAAATATTATTGAGTCTAAGTCTTTTAAGTTGTATTTGAATTCACTCAATCAAATGCGATATGACTCTGTTGAAGAAGTTCAAGCGCTGCTTGAAAAAGATCTTTCAGAGGCTGCTAAAGCTAATGTGACAGTGATTATCAGAGACCTTGATTCTGTCTCGTCTTTGGTTGTACTGACACCAGATTATTGTATTGATGAGCTGGATGTTGAAGTGAATGAATATCATCCGAATGCCGATTTACTAACCGCTGGAGAAGAAGTGATTGAAGAGCGTTTGGTCAGTCATTTGTTAAAATCTAATTGTCCAGTAACCAATCAACCAGATTGGGGTTCGGTTTTCATCGATTATAAAGGGCCAAAAATTGAGCATGAAAGTTTATTGAAATACATTGTTTCGTTCCGCGAACATACGGACTTTCATGAACAATGTGTTGAGCGAGTTTTTATCGACATCATGCGCCAATGTAAACCAGAAAGCTTAACTGTTTATGCTCGTTATGTGAGAAGAGGTGGGTTGGACATTAACCCTTATCGATCTTCTGAGCCTGTGGTTTTGGGTAACGATCGTTTAACGAGACAGTGATCGGTCTTTTAGAATAAGGTAAATAGAATAAAAAAGGCTCAACCATTGTTGAGCCTTTTTGTTTGGGCGTTTTTGTTCGAAGCTTACTGTTTGAAAGCTATAAGAAAGCTTACTTAAGAATTTGTGCAGCGTGTTCTTTGGTTTTTACTTTGCTGATAATTTCTTCGATTTTACCTTCTTCATCAATGATAAAAGTGGTTCTTACTGTTCCCATGGATTCGCGGCCCATGAATTTTTTTAGTTGCCATGTGCCATACAGTTCATGAACTTCTTTTTCAGTGTCGGCGATTAATGGAAAAGGTAGATCGTATTTAGCAATAAAGTTTTGGTGCTTCTTTTCTGTGTCTGTACTGATACCAAGAACAATGTAGCCTTGGTCTAGCAAAGTTTGGTAGTGATCACGTAAGTCGCATGCTTGGGCTGTGCAGCCAGGTGTGTTGTCTCTTGGGTAAAAATATAAGACCACTTTTTTGCCTTTGAACTGGCTTAGTGTAATTGTGTCGCCATTTTGATCTTTGGCGGTAAAATCTGGAGCGATTTGTCCTACTTCGATAGTCATAAAATTACTCTTTGTTTAATGAAAATTTTAAAGAAAAACGATTGAAATATTATTAGCTTAGCAAGACATAAGGCAAAAATCTTCTCGATTGAAAAATCTTCCCTATTTACGTTCGCTTTACGCCTCTCAATTATTGTTAAAGCGGAGTCTGGGCGTTACTATAGGCGCGCTTATAATTTTATCGGAGACTCGAAATGATCACAGGTAGTTTAGTTGCGCTTATCACACCCATGTCACCAGATGGCGCTGTAGATACTAAAAAATTAGATGATCTTATAGAGTTTCATATTAACGAAGGTACCCATGGCATTGTTGCAGTAGGTACAACAGGTGAATCTTCAACGCTAACTCATGAAGAACACGCCAATGTTATTCGCCAAGTTGTTAAGACAGTAAACGGCCGAGTTCCTGTGATCGCAGGAACAGGTGCCAACGCAACACACGAAGCAATAGATTTAACTCGAAGTGCCAAAGAAGCCGGCGCGGATGCATGTTTGCTTGTGACGCCATATTACAACAAGCCAACACAAGAAGGCTTATATCAGCATTTTAAAGCCATCGCTGATGCCGTAGATATTCCTCAAATTCTTTATAATGTTCCAGGCCGTACGGCGTGCGACATGCAAAATGACACAGTTGTCAGATTGTCTGCTATTAAAAATATTGTCGGAGTAAAAGACGCTACTGGAAATCTAGAGCGTGGTGAGGCTTTGATTAACGCTGTACCAGAAGATTTTGCCGTTTATTCTGGCGATGATCCTACCGCTGTCGCACTTATGTTATTAGGTGGTAAAGGTAACATTTCCGTAACGGCCAATGTTGCACCAAAAGTCATCGCAAAAGCGGCAGAGTTTGCATTATCAGGTGATGCAGAGCAGGCGAAAGCAATAGACGCTACGGCTGCTTTATTGCATAAGAACTTATTCTTAGAATCGAATCCGATTCCTGTAAAATGGGCGTGCAGCCAATTGGGCTTGTGTAGTGAAGGCATTCGTTTACCATTAACACCTCTTTCTGAGCAATATCATTCTGCTGTTAGAGAATCTATGGTCCAAGCTGGAGTTTTGTTAGTATGAAAAAAATCTCATTAGTCCTTTCCCAAGTTAGTTTCTTAGTTCTATTATCTGGCTGTAGCCTTTTCTATACGGACCATTCTAACGATTACCAAAATGAAAGAGCAGTTGAGAATTCGTTGCAATCGCCGGAAGGTTCTTTGCCGTCCAAAGATGCATTGGTCATTCCGTATGAAGATAAAATTGCTGATTTAGAGTCTGTTACCCCTTTTGAAACACCAAGAGCGCAATTTATTTATTATCCAATGGTTGCTGTTGGCATGACTGAAACAGAGCAGTCGATTGAATTGCTGGTTCCTGCTTCGAAAGCGCAGACAAAACGCATTGTTTCAGATTTTCTAGCAGCCCTTTATGGCGCAGGCCAATCTATCCGTTCTCAAACAGAAGATGAAATTGTTTCTGTACCTTTTGATTTTGACCCGCAAGGCTGGTGGGCGTCATTGTGGAGCAAAATAACACGAGTTTATCCTGACCAATCTGTTTTCTCATTTAAGTTTAGCGAAGTAGAAGGTAAAACCCTTGTCACTATGCAGCTTCGTCATGAGCAAGAAGGTGATGCGGAACCAAGTGATTGGATGTCACCAAAAGCAAGTGATGACACATACACAATCGCAGTACGCTTGTGGGGGACAATTGGTCGTCAGTTGAATCAATCATCGGCGTATTTGTCTAATCGTGGTGATACATCTGATTTCCCTGTTTGGGTCAACCACCGCGGTATTTTCGCGGTTCGTTTGAATAAAAACCTTTCCGCTGCAGAATTGGAAGCACAACTTCAAACCGCTGGTTTTTACATCATGCCTGACGCGGAAAGCAAAATTGCTCCAGTGAAGCCTGAAGACGTTGCTCGTATTGGTGATATTGTTGACTTTAGTATTCCAACTGGAGATGGCGAGAAGCAAAAGCTTTTCAATGTATATCGTCGTAATTTAGACGATGTAACTTGGGACAAGCGTGAATATTCTTATGAAATCACACACCAAAAAGCAGGTGATTTCTTAGTGATTGATGTTTCTTCAATGGATTTTCCTGAAGTGACTTCGTTCCATTTGGTACAACGTTTTTTAAAGTAAAATAGATTAACCCCTCATAATCGGAGATTTTCCAATGGAAAAACGACAAGAGCTGTATGCAGGTAAGGCAAAATCTGTATTTCGTACAGATGATCCTGACAAAATGGTTCTAGTGTTTCGTGATGACACTTCTGCATTTGACGGTAAGCGCATTGAGCAGCTTGACCGTAAAGGCATGGTAAATAACAAGTTTAATGCTTTTATCATGACAAAGTTGCAGGAAGCAGGCATTCCTACACACTTTGAAAAACTGTTGAGTGATACAGAATCATTGGTTAAGTGCTTAGACATGATGCCAGTTGAATGCGTTGTCCGAAATGTTGCCGCAGGCAGCTTATGTCGTCGTTTAGGTGTTGAAGAAGGCATTGCTTTAACACCACCAACGTTTGAATTATTCCTTAAGAATGATGCATTAGGCGACCCAATGATCAACGAATCTCATGTTGAGTCATTCGGTTGGGCGAAAGCTGACGATCTTGCTAAAGCAAAAGAGCTTACATACAAGGTGAATGATGTATTAAAAGCGATTTTTGCTGAAGGCGGCATGATTCTGGTTGATTACAAGTTAGAATTTGGCCTATATAAAGGTGAAGTTGTACTTGGAGATGAATTTTCTCCTGATGGCTGCCGCTTATGGGATGCCGAAACGAAAGAGAAACTGGACAAAGACCGCTTCCGTCAAGGTTTAGGTGGCGTGATTGAAGCCTATGAAGATGTTGGTCGTCGTATAGGCATCGATTTCGACGCTTAAGTTTTAGATTGGCGATTTTGTCTATAAGGGAGGAAAGGTTATTTCCTCCCTTTTTTGTCAAACAAATGCCATGCAAGGATATACATTGATTAATTTCCTACCTATCGCGATTGGTTTGCGCTATGCGCGAGCAAAACGCTCAAATCATTTTATTTCGTTTATTAGCTTTTCTTCTATCGCGGGTCTGGCACTGGGTGTCATGGTGCTGATTACCGTTTTATCTGTAATGAATGGGTTTGATCGAGAATTACGTCAGCGGGTTTTAGGTATGGTGCCTCACGCTACTTTGTGGGGAAATCCAGAATTGGAAGATTGGCGATCAACGGCAGAACTTGTTAGTAAAATGCCAGACGTTGTTGGTGTTGCGCCAAATATTCAAGCACAAGTTATGTTTCAATCAGGTGCCAGTGTTCATGGCGCCATTCTTAATGGCATCAATCCAGAAATGGAAAAGAAGGTTTCAATTGTTGATGAGAACATGGCTTCTGGGTCGTTAGATGCACTTAATGACACTCGGTTTGGCATAGTGCTTGGTGCTCAATTAGCAAAAATGCTCAGAGTTCAGATTGGCGATAAAGTCACGGCGATTTTGCCTAAAGCTAATGTTTCTATTGTTGGTGTTGCACCTGTTTTAAAGCGCTTTACATTGGTGGGAACATTCGAAGTAGGCGCTGAATTAGACAGTAGTTTGGCTTATATCAATATTCAAGATGCAGCGAAGTTAAAGCGTTACGATGAGGATTCAATCGAAGCGCTGCGTATTTCGTTTGATGATTTGTTTGTGGCTTCTTCCCGTATTTGGGACATTGCTAGAGAAGTGCCTGGTCAGAATCGAGTCAGTGATTGGACCCGAACTCATGGCAATTTATTTCAAGCCATTCAAATGGAAAAAACCATGATTGGTTTGTTATTGCTGCTGATCGTTGCTGTTGCCGCTTTTAATATCGTTTCTACCTTGGTAATGGTAGTAACGGATAAGCGTAACGACATAGCCATTCTCAGAACCATGGGACTAACATCCAGCCAAGTTATGATGATTTTTATCGTTCAGGGTATCTTCATTGGCATGCTTGGAACATTAATTGGTGTGATTTTGGGCGTTACGCTTGCTTTAAATGTCAGCGAGATGATTGCGGGTCTTCAAACCTTGCTGGGCGTTCAATTCTTAAGTTCAGATGTGTACTTTATTAATTACCTTCCTTCTCAGCTTGAGTGGTCAGACGTGGAATTGATTGTGACATCTGCCTTTATTATGACAGTCGCTGCAACCATATATCCGGCTTGGCGAGCATCAAAAGTAGAACCAGCGGAGGCATTGCGTTATGAATAATGACATCGTCTTAGAATGCCAATCGCTTTCTAAACAGTATCAAGACGGTAAGCAAACCATTGATGTGTTTACATCCATTGATTTTGAGCTGCACAAAGGTCAAGCCTGCGCCATTGTTGGTGCGTCTGGTTCTGGTAAAACTACACTTTTGAACTTGTTGGCAGGATTAGATTTAGCTACGACAGGGGATGTGAAGCTAGCGCAAGTTTCTTGGTCTAGCATGAGGGACGCTAAACGCTCTAAAATGCGAAACTCTGAAATGGGCTTTGTTTATCAGTTCCATCATTTATTGCCAGAGTTTTCAGCTTTAGAAAATGTCTTAATGCCCATGTGGATTGCAGGGGTAAATAAGAGTGAAGCAAAGAAACGAGGCGAGGAGTTGCTGAGCCAAGTTGGTTTAAAAGATCGCTTGCATCATAAACCATCACAATTATCAGGTGGTGAAAGGCAGCGTGTTGCTATCGCTCGAGCTTTGGCTAATCGACCGGCTTGTGTCTTAATGGACGAACCAACGGGTAACTTGGATGAAACAACTTCATTGGACATTCAGAATTTGATCAATGAGTTGAAAGTCACCTATAACATGGCGTTTCTTATTGTGACTCATGACGAAAAAATGTTGGGTTGGATGGATTCAGCTTATCGTTTATCCAAAGGAGCACTACAGGCTTTAAAATGATATTCGTGTTTGGATATTGCTAGAGAAGGGAAGTGCTTCTAAAGGATCGCTATAGGCCGAGGTTAATTGCCTTGGCCTTTTTTATTTCTTCGAGCGTAATTGACGTTCTTTCCAGCGCTTGATGACATGAAAGCGCCACAAGATGATAATCAGAGCATAACCAATCGCACCAGCAATTAAGCCTGACATGACCGAGCCCACATAAAGCGGAAGCCAAATATGCTCCATTTTGTCCCATATCCATTCAATGGACAGTTTGAAATGTTTCCTATCATGGCTGCCTAGTATGAAGCTGCCAAACTTATAGTTAAAATAGAAAACAAAAGGCATGGTAAATGGGTTGGTAATCCATACGAGTGCAATCGACAATGGAATGTTTGCACGCATTGGGATAGCGAGAAGGGCGGACGCCAGCATTTGAAATGGCATGGGAATAAAGGCCCAAAATAAGCCGTTAAAAAAGCCTCTTGCCACAGATTTTCTGTTTAAATGCCATAGATTGGCGGCATAAATCTGGGAGCCTAAAATACCTAAGACTTTACTCTTTTTAAGCTTTTCTGGGTTAGGTATGAATTTTCTTAGGTGATTTTTCGGCATAATCAGATAAAAATAAGTTAGCACTTTAAGACATGGAGGTCTTGATGTTACTAAGTAGTTTGTCCATTTTGGTGGGCGCCATTTTGGTGCCAGTAGAGTATTTATGGTTGTATTCTACTTATATCATTCTAGTGTGTCTCTACTTAATCCGTATAAAAGGGTTAATAGTGGCATGTTTGACACTTATCTCCTTTATTTCAATTGCTCTTCATGAGTTCTCAGGCACAGAGCCTTTGTCATTATTTTCAGGGCAAAAGTTTGGGGTAAATGTAGACCGTGAAGAAATTTATTTAAGGTCAACAGAGGTTTTGCAGGCAAATAGCAAAGCAAAACAGTATGACGTTAATTTAGTGTTTTTCCTGCGCGACGGCTCCCGCCAAACATTTGAGCATTTCAACCTTATTCCTGTTTCACCTTTCGATAATCTGCTTTTTGATAGTCGTGATGGTTCTCTAATTCATGGTGTGATTAGTAAGGTAGTTTGGCCTGAAAAAGACGGTACGCCATGGCAACGTAAGCTGTATGTAGAAAGAAAACTTGCTCAAATTGAAGTTCGCTTTGAAAGCTCTGATCTTCACAGGTTGCAAGTAAGTAAGGTCTCTGAGCCAAGAGAGTGGCTGTTAGCCCGATTGGATAATGCACTGCAGGATTTTTCATCTTGGCGTTTTTCCAAAGCCTTATTGCTTGGGGTGAATGATCTTTGGAGTGAAAGAGATACTTGGATGGTTAGAGTCTTAGGCTTAGCGCATTTATTTGTGGTGTCTGGCTTGCATACAGGCTTTATGTTTGTGATTGGCCGTTTGTTGAGTCGATGTGTTTGGCAATTTTGTCCAGATAAATTGTTATTGGCAGGTTTAACTCGATGGCACTGTGATTTCGTCATCATAGTGCCCTTGTTGTTTGGTTACGCTTATATAACAAATTGGGGAGAGCCAGTCATACGGGCTTCGATTATGTTAAGCGCTTATATGTGTGCTCGTATGTTGGCGTTAAAAGTGTCTCCTTATAGCATCATTACGTTTGCCCTGTGGCTTGTACTACTGATTGAGCCAAGATCCATATTAAGTCCTGGTCTGTGGTTGTCATTTAGTATGGTGTATTTATTGATTGGCTTCTGTCAGCTATCCACGAAATTATCTCGGTTGCTGATATTACAAGTGATGCTAAGTACGGCGTCCATGGTGCTGATACTGGGTTGGCAGGAAGGGATTTCAAGCAGTTCTATTTTGATGAACGTCTTCCTTATTCCTGTGGCTGGCGTTATATGGTTTCCGTGGGGAATGGTGGCTTGCTTTGAAGTTTTGATTTTTGGAACCCTCTACAGTTATCAAATATTGGATTACGGCCTTGGTTACATTGAAAGCTTTTTGGAATGGGCTGCTTTTACTGTCCCCGTTTTTTATTTCGATCACTTCTCCTCAGCCATTCCAAGAATAATTATGCTCTTATTGATTGTTTACTGGGTATCTCAAAGTCCTTTAAAAAGAGGGATGTTGAGTGTACTGGCGATTTGGTGTGTGCTGTTTTCACCTGTGTGGCTTCACCTTTATAAAGCAGATATTCAGGTAGAAAATAAAGCAAACACCTTGGCAGTTAAAAACAGCGTCAATTCTCTGATAACAGACACTTGGGCTGGAGGAGATTTGGGTAAATTACTGTTTAGTGGTTACTTGGGAGACAATGCTAAAGGTCACTACATCTTGGCGCCAAGTTCGATGTCTTCCTTAACGCCTCAATCCTTATTACAGCATGAAATAGATTGGATAATTTTTAAAAGGCCACCGCCTGAAAACATTCAATCGATGCTAAAGGCATTGAATGTGAATTGGCTGCTGGTTTCTTCTGGTGAATCTCTGAATTTTTATTTTCAAGACAATAGAATTACATTAAGACATTCGAACTGTATATATTCATTTTTTCTCTTAAAATCTGACACTTGCAAGCGTGTAGAAAAGTTCGAGAGTGTGGTAAATTACTTGCAAACTTAAATTGGAGATTGAAGTGTTAGCCTTTATTCAAACTGGTGGTTTTTTCATGTGGCCGTTAATGGCCTGTTCAATCCTAACGTTGGCCATTATCCTTGAGCGCTTTTGGACGTTACGCAAATCGGGTGTGGTGCCAAATGGACTGCTCAGTGATGTAATGACCCGTTTACGTGACGACAGAATGACACTTGATTACATCCGCTCAATGCAATCTAAAACGGGCTTGGCTTCGATTTTTGCTGCTGGCTTATTAAACTCAAAGCATGGACGCAGCGCCATGAAAGAGAGCGTTCAAGAAGCTGCGAGTCATGTTATTCACGAGCTAGAACGCTTTATGAACACATTGGGAACCATAGCGGCCATTTCTCCTTTATTGGGCTTGCTTGGAACTGTTGTCGGCATGATCAAGGTGTTTGCTGTGTTAATGGAAAATGGTGCGGGCAATACAGCGCTTTTAGCTGGTGGTATCTCTGAAGCATTATTAACCACAGCAGCAGGCTTAGGTGTGGCGATTCCTGCGTTAATATTCCACCGCTTTTTCAGTCGTAAAATCGATGTGCTGGTTGTGACAATGGAGCAGCAATCGACCAAATTGGTAGATGCGCTTCATGGTGATAAAAGCAAATCAGGAGCAGCACAGTGAAATTTCGTCGTCAAAAAATCGATGACGTCCAAATCAACTTAACTCCTTTGATTGATGTCGTTTTTTTACTGTTGATTTTTTTCATGGTAAGTACAACGTTTAACCAAAGTACTGAGTTAACGATTGATTTGCCAACGGCTACTTCTAACGCACCCAGCTCTGATGTTTCTCAAAATGTTGAGCTCGTTATCACAGCTGACGGCCAATATGTCATCAATGGACAAACTCTGATTAATGAAAGAGTCAGTACCTTGGTTCAAGGCTTAAAAGAAGTGACCAGAGGTGATAACTCAAGACCGTTAATCATCACCGCTGATGCGAAAGCTTCTTACGATATGGTGCTAAGAGTATATGATGCTGCTGCGACTCTGGGCATTACTAAATTAGCTCATACTGCACAAAAAGAGCCAACCCAGTGAGCTTAGAGCGTCTTATCAATCGATCTTGGTACGGCAAATGCGGTTGGACGCATATTTTCCAACCGATACAGCCTTTGGTTAAGAAGTTAGTAAAACAGAAACGTACTGACTTTTTACAACAGACGAATCCTTCCTATCGTGCTCCTGTCCCCGTTATTGTTATTGGCAATATTAGTGTGGGAGGAACGGGTAAGTCGCCTATGGTTGTGGCGATTTGCAAGCTATTAAAAGAACAGGGTTATCGTCCAGGGATTGTTTCCAGAGGGCATGGCGCGAAAGTTAACGCGCCAACCGCTGTGTCTCCAGATAGTCTTGCCAGTGCTGTTGGTGATGAACCCGTTATGCTGGCTCGCCAAACTCATTGTCCTCTGGTGGTGTTTCCTAAAAGAGATCAAGCTGTTCAGCATCTACTGAAGACTACAGACGTCAACATCATCATCAGTGATGACGGTATGCAGCATTATCAGCTTGATCGAGACATCGAAATTGCCATGCTTGATGCAAAACGCGGAGTGGGCAATGGTCAGTTGTTACCGGTTGGGCCATTGCGTGAGCCAGTCGAACGGCTCGCTGAGGTAGATTTTATTGTGAGCATTTCAGAGCAGATGACAGATCCGCTCACTAAATTAAACCTGCCAGTTGTTCTAACTCGTTTGACGTCTTCACGTTTATTGTCATTAGATGGAATTCGCTCTTTGGATTCCAAAGCCGCTTTTGCGGCCGATGAGCAATGGCATGTTATGGCAGGAATAGGAAATCCACAGCGGTTTTTGGATACCTTGACTGCATTAGGGTTAGCAGAAAACAATACGACTCATAAATGGTTTTCAGATCATCATTCGTTTAAAGAGTCCGACATTCCAGAGACAGGAAATGTCGTAATGACAGAGAAAGACGCAGTGAAATGTCAAAGCTTAGCTTCACTAAATCCGAACCTTTGGTATTTACCTGTTTCGTTGGTTTTACCAGAGTCTTTCCAACACGATTTTTTAGAAAAATTAAACCTTATTAAAGTAGGTAATCAAGATGAATAAAGCGTTATTAGATATCCTCGTTTGCCCTGTTACGAAATCAGCTTTATCACTGAGTAAAGACGGTAATGAATTGATTAGTAAAATAGGTGGGATGGCGTACCCTATTCGCGATGGTATTCCGGTTTTACTTGAGACAGAAGCGCGCACGTTAACAGCGGATGAACGTCTTGAGTCAGGCTCTGCAAAATGAGATCTTTTAAAGTACTCACGGTTTGTTTGGGCAATATTTGTCGCTCGCCAGCTGCGCAGGGTATTTTAGAAAATATTGCCACCACTCAACAGTTGCATTTAGAGTTGGACTCCGCTGGAACTGCTGCGTATCACATTGGCAACCCTCCAGATTCTCGTTCTATATCGGCTTTGAGAAAAGTTGGTATTGATATCAGTGGACAAAAAGCCCGTCAGGTTAGAGTGGAAGACTTCCACGAATTTGATTGGATTCTTGCAATGGACAGAGCCAACCTAGCGAATCTTCGTAAGATTCAGCCAGAGGACAGTTCTGCCAAGGTTGTGATGTTTGGTGAGTTTAATGAACAGGCTCACTTTGGTGAAGTGGATGATCCATATTATGGCGGCACAGAAGGCTTTGCTTCCATGAGAGAACACCTAACCGACATCGCCAATGCATTCGTGCTTCACCTTAATTCTAAAGACAATACACACCGTTAATCATTATGCCATTTAAAACAGACGATTCTCTTGTACAAACGGTTGAAGCAAGTATTCAAAAAGATGTTTCTTTAGCCACTTACAACACTTTTGGTTTTTCTTATCAGGCTGAGTACTTTGCTGTTGCAGACAGTCTTGAGTCGCTCAAAATATTATTGGCTTGGGCGAATCGTTCGAACGTCAATATCACCATGATTGGTGGTGGCAGTAATTTACTAATTTCTGATCATATTGGCGGCTTGGTTATTATTAATCGCTTGTTGGGAATGAAAGCTCACGAGCATTCAAATAACTTGATTAGTCTTACTGTGTCTGCAGGAGAGAAGTGGCATCAAGTGGTTGAGCACGCAGTTGAACAGTCTTGGCATGGTATTGAAAATCTCGCGTTGATTCCAGGCACAGTGGGTGCCGCACCCGTTCAAAATATTGGTGCTTACGGTGTTGAGGTTAAAGATGTTTTGGCTCGTGTTCAGGTGATTGATCAAACCTCTGGCGATGTTTATTGGATAAACGCTAAAGATTGTGGCTTTGCATACAGAGACAGTCACTTTAAAGGCAAATGGAAAAATAAGTTAATCATTACATCGGTGGAATTGACGCTTAAAAAGCAGGCTGAGTTATTGTTAAGTTATGGTGGATTGGCGAACCGCATTGACGGTGAGCCGACGCTGAGAAAAGTATTCGATACAGTATGTGCTGTTCGAGAAGAAAAACTGCCAAATCCAGAGAAGCTATCTAATGCAGGCAGCTTTTTTAAAAATCCTATTGTCAGCCAAGAGCAGCATAGTGAGTTGAAAAAACGCTTTCCCGATTTGGTCTCTTTTGCATTTGAAGATAATTTTAAATTGGCGGCAGGCTGGCTAATTGATCAAGCGGGTTGGAAAGGAAAAAAAGCCAAGGTGTTGGCGTTTATGACAAACAAGCTTTGGTGCTGGTGAACTACTCCGCACAGAATGCCTATGCTCTATTAGACCTTGAAACTCAAATTAAGCAGTCGATTATAGAGCGCTACGGTGTTGAGCTAGAGCGAGAGCCAGTTCAATTGCCTGTTCAGGCAAATACTGCTCACTAGATGGAGTTAATGGATTGAAAGTCGGTGTGATTGATTCAGGTGCTGGTGGATTAACCATTCTTAATGCTATTCATAAAAAACTCCCTTATCTTGATTTACTCTACCTAGCAGACGATGAGTTTGCGCCTTATGGCAGTAAAAGCTTGGAGCAGCTAGAGAATAGATTGATTCAGATTGGACGTTTTTTCGAAAGTGAAAAAGCCTCTGCCATTGTTGTCGCATGTAATACGGCAACGGTCACTGCAATCGATGCATTAAGAGCAAGTACCTCTTTACCTGTGGTTGGTGTTGAGCCAGCGGTTAAGCCAGCCTTTCGAGTCAGCAAGCAACGAAAAGTGGCCGTACTTGCAACACCTGTTACCGCTCGCAGTGCTCGACTTAATCAACTAATTGACTTGTGGAAAGCAGACGCTCAAGTGTCCATTATGTCCAGCGATTCACTGGCTTTTGATATTGATGCTTGGCCAGAAACCCGAGAGAAGATAGAACAAACCATTCACCAACTGAGTGTCGAAATGCTAGAGAAACAAGTGGACACTTTGGTGCTTGCTTGTACGCATTATCCTTTAGTGAAGCCTCTGTTTGAAAAAGAACTGGGTAGCAATTGTGAAATCATTGAGCCGAGTGAAGGGGTGACGGCTCAACTTAAAAGGCGTTTATTTCATCATTATTTTGATGAGATGAGCGAGCTCACTTTGTTAGAAAAGGTTGGTGGCGTTGAGTTATGCAGTTCCTTGGGGATGAATAACATGCCGCGTTTAGTGTCGTGGGTATCAGAACCTAAGGATATTGTTTTTCAAAGAACCGTAAAAATTTAGCTCAGCCAGTCTGATATTAATCATTAAAAAAGGCCAAAATTCGGTCTTTTTCCCACATAGCATCCTTGTGTCCCAATTCTATTAAAGCTCGGCAGTATTCTGGAGTAAAAAGCAGATAACTTGCCGCTGAGCTGATTTTCTCAGAGGTTGATCCACCAGCTGCTTTTAGTAAGACTCGAACGTTTTTAGGTAATGTCTCAATATGGCGATGAGCTATTTCGTTAAGCTCTTCTGATGGCGAAATGATTAAGGTCTCCGTTGGTAGGTACTGATGCTGCGCCTGTTTTTCCTTAGGAAGATCCTTGATTAAACGGTTCATAATTTCTAATTGATGAATGTCATCTTCAAGGTTATCAATGAAAGCGCTGTTCAATAATTGACCTAGTATCTGCGTCACACTTGGTGCGCTGTGTTTAATATTGTCTTCTGGTGTTGACCAAGGTTTGGGGCTTCGATTGCCACTGACACCGATAATAAAGAGTTTGTTCGCACCACATTGTAGTGCTGGATAGATGGCGGATTTTTGTCGAATCGCCCCATCGCCATAATAGTGCTGATGTATTTTATGGGCAGGAAATATCATTGGAATGGCGCTGGAAGCCAACAAATGATCAACCTCTATATTATCCTTGATGCCTTTTCGCCTACTTGCTTGCCATTCTTTTAAACCCGCTTTTCCTTGGAAAAAGGTGGTTGATTCGCCCGTACTGTAACTCATAGCTGTGATTGCCAATGCTGTCAGTTGTTGAGTTTCGATAGCTGTATTAATCCGCGAGAAATCTAGGTGATTATTCAGTAACTCTTTTAAAGGCGTATTGTCCATCAAAGCAATGGAAGAACCATGACTGTGTTTGTGAAACAGCGAAATGAGAGTTTTGGTTAAAGAGCTCGCCACAGGCCAACGGCCCACTGTATAAATTTGATCTGGCGTTAGGTGACGCCATACAAAAGCTAAAGTGGAAGCCGCTTTGGAAAAGTTACTGGCGTGAGTAGCAAGCATGGTTGCATTGAGTGCACCTGCGGAGGTTCCACATAAAATAGGAAAGGGTAAAGGCGTATTTTTAGGGAGCATTTTCCCCATCGCAGACAATACACCGACTTGATAGGCTGCACGAGCGCCGCCACCAGAGAGAATTAATGCCTTGTTATTTTCCATATAAGCTCGCTTAGTCAAATCCAAATTAGATAATTTGAAGCTCTTATGTATCTCATAAAACAGAGCTTTCTTCTATCGAAACAATGACCCACTTTTTCATAGTATGGATGCTTTCAAGAAAAACTAGATATAATTTATAAGTATTTCTAGTCTTTATTGTTATTACATTTATAGACTAAGCGAGCCATGTCAGTCACAATCTCGTCTATACTTTTTCGATAAGTGTTTTTTGTTGATGCTTTTTTAAATCATCGCTTTTTAATAATAATTAATAACAAAGGATGAATAATATGAACGCTTCTGTCGTCATTAGCGGAGTTGGTTTATGGACTCCAGCGCAATCCATTAGTAATGAAGAACTTGTGGCCAGCTACAATGCATGGGCTGAAAAATTTAATACTGAAAACGCAACGGCGATTGAGTCAGGCGAAATAGAAGCCAAGCCGTTTTCCAGTGCCGCTTTTATTGAGAAAGCATCCGGCATCAAAAGCCGTTACATCTATTCAAAAGAGGGCGCTTTAGACATTGATCGAATGCGCCCAGTGCTTGATGTTCGTGGTGATGACCAAGTTTCCCATCAAGCTGAAATGGCCATTGCAGCGGCTAAAAAAGCGCTTGCTGCAGCCAATAAAACTGCAGCAGATATTGATACCGTGATTGTTTCTTGTGCTTATACCCAGCGCTCTTATCCGGCGATTGCTATTGAAGTGCAAGCGGCGCTGGGCATAGATGGATTTGGTTTTGATATGCTGGTGGCTTGTTCGGCTGCAACCTTTGGTCTGCAAAGAGCGGTGGATGCAATTAAAGCCGGTACATCAAAAGGTGTGTTGGTTATCAACCCTGAACTTACGTCACCTCAAGTGAATTATATGGACCGAGATTCGCACTTTATTTTTGGTGATGTGGCCACGGCTACGGTGGTCGAAAGCAGTGAGACTTGCCAATCGGAGCATGCTTTTGATGTTGTTAGCACAAAGTGCGTGACGGTTTTCTCCAATAATATTCGCTCGAACTTTGGCTATACGACTCGAGTGACGGATGAAGATCCTTACGCCACAGATAAGCTTTTCCATCAAAATGGCCGTAAAGTATTCAAAGAAGTGTGCCCAATGGCGGCAGAACACATTGAAAATCATCTATTAAGTGAAGGCATTCAAGTATCGCAATTAAAACGTTGGTGGTTACATCAAGCCAATATCAATATGAATTTATTGATCAGCAAGCGGCTCTTAGGTCGAGATGCTACTTTGGATGAAGCGCCGGTGGTTCTAGATGAATACGCGAATACCGCCTCGGCTGGTTCTATTATCGCTTTTGCCAAATACCATGAAGATTTAAACGCAGGGGATATAGGTGTTATTTGTTCGTTTGGCGCCGGTTATTCAATTGGCAGTTTGATTCTGAAAAAACGTTAAACGCTCTGCGTATTCAAACCATTTGCACGCTATTCGGTTAAGTCGTTGAAACTCATGTTAATTTAAGGGAGACTAATTACATTTGTTTCAATGATTTAATAGGGTGTTTTAATATGGCAATTCATTCTCAAGCTGGACAGCTTGCTCCCCATGATTCCTTGGTGAATCTTCCTGAACTGATGACAGCGTATTACCTTAAAAAACCAGACGTTGCTAAGAATCCTGAAGAGGGTGTTAGCTTCGGGACGTCTGGCCATCGCGGTAGTGCTTTATTAGTGAGCTTCAATGAAGACCATATTCTTGCGATTTCCCAAGCCATCGCTGAATACCGTAAAGGGCAAAATATCTCTGGTCCTTTGTATTTAGGGAAAGACACACACGCCTTATCTGAAGCCGCATTTCAAACGGTACTGAGTGTGTTAACAGCAAATGGCGTGAAGGTTCGAGTTCAATTAAATGGTGGCTTTACGCCGACACCTGTTATTTCCCATGCCATTTTGACGCATAACAAACTTCAGAATGATTTAAGTGATGGAATCGTTATTACACCGTCACACAATCCGCCTGAAGATGGTGGTATCAAATACAACTCGATCAAAGGTGGTCCTGCCGACAAAGACATTACGGATTGGGTAGCGAAAAGAGCGAATGCACTATTGCAGAATGGTTTAACAGAAGTGAATCGCTTCACGCCGAATGAAATGGAAGTGAGCGGACTCATTGAGTCTTTTGACTACATTAATCATTATGTTGATGACCTTGAAAATGTTATCGATATGAAAGCCATTGCGGATGCAAAAATCCGTATTGGCGTAGATCCAATGGGCGGTTCTGGTATTCATTATTGGGCGCCAATTGCTAAAAAATACGGTTTGGATATTACGGTAGTCAACCCAGAAGTTGACCCGACTTTTCGCTTTGTCCCTTTAGATAAAGATGGTCGTATCCGTATGGATTGCTCATCTCCTTACGCAATGAATAATTTATTGGCGTTGAAAGATGACTTTGATATCGCCGTTGGTAATGACCCAGATTATGATCGTCACGGTATTGTCTGTGCGGGTTCTGGGTTAATGAATCCGAACGCCTATTTAGCCGTGGCGATTGAGTATTTATCTCAACACAGATCTGAGTGGCCGGAAGATATCCAGTTTGGTAAAACCTTGGTGTCGAGCGGCATGATTGACCGAGTCGTGAACGGGCTAGGTTGCAGCTTGTGCGAAGTTCCTGTTGGTTTTAAATGGTATGTTGATGGCCTGTATGATGGTGTTATGGCGTTTGGTGGTGAAGAGAGTGCTGGCGCTTCTTTTTTGCGTAAAGATGCCAGTGTTTGGACAACCGACAAAGATGGTTTCATCATGGCATTACTTGCTGCAGAGATTTTGGCTGTAACAGGTAAAGATCCACAAACGCTTTATAATGAACAAGTTGCGAAATACGGACAGCCATTTTATAAACGCATTGATGTGACAGCAACACCAGCGCAAAAAGCGATATTGGGTGCATTGGATGCTCAAAATGTCACACAAACAGAACTTGCTGGTGAGGCGATTCAAAGCGTGTTAACTCATGCACCAGGTAATGGTGCAGGCATTGGCGGTTTAAAAGTATTAACTGAAAACGGTTGGTTTGCTGCTAGGCCGTCAGGCACAGAGAATGTTTATAAGATTTACTTGGAAAGCTTTGTATCGGAAGCGCATCTTGCAGAGCTGGAAAAAGAAGCGAAAGCATTGGTCGACAGCGTGTTAAATGCATAAGCGAATTTAGATAAAAAATCCCTCAGCCTTTATCAATAAGACTGGGGGATTTTTTATTGCATCATTACTTATGCTTTCTAGACTCTTCTAAAAGATACGCAATGAAGTTCTTAATGCTATTCAAGTTGAACTCAGCACTGGTCATGTGATGATCTAAATCTTTGATCTCATGGGCTTGCTGAATGTGCTCACGACGAATGACTTCTTGCTTTAATTCTTGCAAGGTAAGTTGAGTTTCATCAATCAGTTTATTCAATCTTTCAGTCGATAATACTTGTAAGTTACTCATAAAAATTCCCTTAATTAAATTAAGCTACTAACACCTAAGCAGACAGTAGGCAGGATGAAAAATACACCTAACACATAAGCAAGGGCGGCAAATTTGTTTTCTGATGCGGTTGCACCTAATGATTCTGCCGCTTTTACAGGTAGTTCACGCAACATTGGAATGCCATAGATGACGACAACGCCAAGAATATTGTAGGTAAGGTGAATAAAGGCAATTTGCAATGCCGCAGCGGCATTACCTGTTACGGCTGTGGCAGCAAGAACGGCCGTCACACAAGTACCAATATTTGCGCCTAAGGTGAACGGGTAAATGTCTTTCAGTTTAAATGCGCCAGATCCCGCAAGAGGCACCATTAAAGAGGTCGTTGTGGAAGACGACTGAACGAAAATAGTGACTAAGGTTCCAGATGCAATGCCAGATAAAGGTCCACGGCCAATCGCGGTATGCATAATGTCTTTTGCTTTACCCACCATCAGC
The DNA here is from genome assembly GCF_055809555.1 of Marinomonas sp. 15G6-16. Taxonomy (NCBI): domain Bacteria; kingdom Pseudomonadati; phylum Pseudomonadota; class Gammaproteobacteria; order Oceanospirillales; family Oceanospirillaceae; genus Marinomonas; species Marinomonas sp. 15G6-16. Next base: position 20,469 of record NZ_CM147916.1, read on the forward strand.
TTTTTCAGTAGCTTGCCAACCATGGTAATGGCAACAAAGATGAGCGCAATGCCGATTAGAATCAGTGTCACGCCACCTATTTGGTCACCCAGTGTGTGAGTTGCATTTTTGACCGTATTTACCACTGGAGCGGTAGCCGATTTAACGAAGTTAAAGCTATTGATTGATGTATCGCCAGAGCCATAAAACATCGCAGATAACGAACCGCCTAGTTTTTCTAAAATGCCAAAAGCCATTTCGAGTGGCAAGAAAATAACAACCGATAGCAGGTTAAAAAAGTCATGCACGGTAGCCGCTGAGAAAGCGCGTTTGAATTCTTCTTTAGCTCGAACGTGGCCAAGAGAAACAATAGTGTTGGTAATAGAAGTACCAACATTGGCTCCCATTACCATAGGCACTGCAAGCTCAACAGGTAACCCGCCTGCAACCAAACCCACAATAATAGATGTAACAGTAGAAGAAGATTGAATTAATGCTGTCGCCACAATACCGACAACAAGACCTGCGAAAGGGTTGCTTGCGAAAGCAAATAATTCTCTTGCATGACCTGCGGTTGCCATTTTAAATCCACCGCCAATCATGCCAACAGCACAAATCAACAAATAGACTAAAAGGGCAACCATTGCCCATTGCATATAGTTTTGATATTCACTTCTGTTGGGGAGTACTGCCTGATTATTTTCCATGGTGAGTTTCTACCTAATAGTTAATTGGTAAAATGGATACTACGGGCAGTTGTTTACGAAAATATGACTATGCGGAAGGTTAGATTTTGAGGTTTTTCTTGCCTTTTCAGAAAGAAAAAACAAGAAAACCAAATGGCGATTTAAACAGAGGTTAGGCGTGATAGCCACTTAGTTAAAGGAATGCCTAATTGCGTACCAATCTTTTGGGCGCTGCTTTTTAGTTCTTTTCCGGTCGAATGATTTTTCTTTTTGCCGGCAATGATGACCCAATTACCTGTCCCTGTGTCTAGCGCTCGGACGTCAACAAAATAGCGTTTAATAAGCTCGTTTAGTTCATCGTGATTTTTATAATCATTCCAGCAATTAAGAGCCAGCCAGCCATCTTCTTTAATATTCTTGGCGCAATTTGCAATGAAGCTTTCTTGTAAAACGGCACGATCCATTCCATCCGTGTTATAGATGTCCGTCATGAGTAAATCGGCTTTTTTTGCCAAGCCTTCTTCTAAACGGTCAGTTGCATTAGCTACTTCCAAATTGACTCGTTTTCCTTGAGGTAATTTGAAGTACATTTGTGCTGCATCCAATACTTCTTGGCGCAATTCCACAGCGGTTATTTGTACGTTTGGAATCGCGTAATACAAGGCATTAAGCAAAGCGCCGCCGCCCAAGCCTAGAATGCAAACGCGCTTTGGCTGACAGAAAAGCAGGGGAAGCGTCATGGCTTGAGTGTATTCATGTTGAAGGACGTGTGGTGTTGATAGGCGAATGCGACTTTGTTCATCGCCTTCTGCAAAGGAGAGCACTCGATATTGTCCATCATCAAAAACGCGAATAGGGCCTAATTCATCTGCACTGTCGTGCAATAGGTTGTGGTGGCTCATGGTGTCACGTTTTCCTTATTGTTTATTGTTGAGATTATAAAAAAGTAAGGCTCAAATTAATTGAGCCTTACTTAAAGAGGGCTTATTGGATAACAACTTCTCTTACGTGTTTTAAGAGCACTTGTATCGGATGTGGCAGATTTGCATCATCAAAGCGTTTTGCTTGGCTCCGACAAGAATAGCCTGTCGCCACTAATTTATTGCTTAGCTCTGGGGCGTTTACTTTCTCTTTCCATGACAATTCATAGATGGTTTTAGAGGTATCTTTATTCGCTGTTTCATGGCCGTATGTGCCAGCCATGCCGCAGCAGCCCACATTTTCGACTTTCAGTTCAAGACCTAGAAGACTGTAAACCTGCTGCCAATCTTTAATGGAACCCGCCGCGTTGGTTTTTTCTGTGCAGTGCGTCATGAGATGATACGTTGACTCTTCACACATTAATGGCTGTTTGATCAGGTGATCTTTCTTTTCGGCTAACCATTCTTGCATCAGGTGAATCTTAGGAATTTGTCTATTGTGACCAAATGCTTTTGTATACTCAGAGCGGTACGTCAAAGTCATTGATGGATCTATACCAATAAAAGGTAATCCATAAAATGACAAACTTTGTAGCATGTCTAAGTTTTTTCGTGCCGTTTTATTGAATGCTCTCATGAAACCGTGAACGTGTAAGGGCTTTCCATTTGGCATATAAGGCGCTAGATAAGCTTGGAAGCCTAAGCGACTCAAAAGCTCCATAGTGTCGAGCACAAGTTGAGTTTCAAAGTAGCTGGTGAAAGCGTCTTGCACGACAATCACAGCTCTGGATCTGTCTTTATAGCTCAATGATTCAATCGCCAATGGTGTCGCTAAGCGAATGCCTCGCAAAGACATTTCTTTTTTGAGATTGTATTTGCTGAGTTTGGGATTGTCCGTTAAGCCTAAGTATTTGCTACTGAGTTTGTTGGCCCATTTTCTATCCATTAACCAATTGTAAGTGCGCGGAAAGATCGCCATGGTCGGAACCATAAATTCTAAGGAGCCAATCAGGTAATCTTTCGCTGGACGCAAATAACGACTGTAGTAAAGCTCTAGGAACTTCGCTCTAAACTCAGGAACGTCAACCTTGATCGGACATTGACCAACACAGGATTTACACGCTAAACAGCCCATCATGGACTCATGAACTTCATTCGAGAAGTCATAAGCACCGCGGCGTTTTTCTATGGTGTTTTTTAGCTTTGGAAAGAAACTAATCAATGCATTGCTGTGTTTAACCGACTTGCTTGCTTTAGCCGTATCTACGCCTTGTTCACTCATGCCGCGCAACCATTCGCGCATTAAGGAAGCTCGACCTTTCGGAGAATGTCTGCGGTCACGTGTGCCTTTCCAAGAAGGGCACATCGCATCATTAGGGTCAAAGTTGTAACAAGCGCCATTGCCGTTGCAATACATGCCTTCTTTGAATTGCTCGCGGTTTTTGATCGGGATTTGTCGATCGAATTGCCCGCGTAATGGTACTTCGTCAATTTTTAATAAATCGACGCCCAGTTCGAATGGCGTAGCAATTTTCCCTGGATTTAATTGGTTACGTGGATCAAAAGCGCCTTTCACTTGTTGAACGCTTGAATATAAGTCTCCAAAGAAAGCAGGCGCGTATTCTGAACGTACACCTTTGCCGTGTTCGCCCCAGAGTAAACCATTGTATTTTTGGGTTAATGCCACCACTTTATCGGTGATTTCGCGAATCATAGGCTCTTGAGATTCGTCTTTTAAATCCAAAGCGGGACGAACATGAAGTACGCCTGCATCCACATGACCAAACATGCCATATTGAACCTCGTAACTGTCTAACACAGCACGAAATTCCATAATGAAATCCGCCAAGTTTTCAGGTGGAACGGCGGTATCTTCCACAAAAGGAATAGGGCGCTTTTCACCTTCTGCATTACCGAGTAAGCCAACTGACTTTTTGCGCATCGCCCAGATTTTATTCACATTGCTGTGACCCATAGCGATGGTGTAACCCAAAGTGTTGCTGCCACCTTGTTCTGCCAATGTATCCAATTTATCGGTTAAGACTTTGATTCTGTCGGCAAGGTTTTGTTCGCTGTTGTCTGTGTATTCAACAAGGTTAATGCCTTGAATGTTCTCGCCAGTTTTTTCTGGGAAAAACTCAGCGACGGAATTCCAAATGATGTCGCCTTTGGCAAGCCCTAATACTTTTGAGTCAACGGTTTCGATGGAAGTTGGGTTAACCGCCAACAATTCACGAGCGTGACGTAATGAGCCTTCAAAGCTGTTGTAGCGAATATTCACCAAAGCTGCATAGGATGGAATCGGCAGTAGATTGACCTTAGCTTCAACAATAAATCCTAGCGTTCCCTCTGAACCGCAAAGCACAGAGTTCATATTGAATAAGCCGTCTTCTGTGCGAATGTGCGCGAGGTCATAACCTGTTAAGCAACGGTTTAATTCTGGGAAAGTATCTTGTATTTCTTGTGCTCTGGTTTTCTGAATAGCGTCTACGGTTCGATGAGCGTGAGCAGAGTAATCGCTGCCGCTTTGAATACTGGCAAGTGTTTCATCATCAATAGGGAAAGATTCCAGTAGCTCTCCGTCTAACAAAACGGTTTTCAGAGACAGAACATGATCTCGTGTTTTGCCGTACATGACAGAGCCTTGTCCGCTGGCGTCTGTGTTGATCATGCCGCCAATGGTTGCTCGGTTACTGGTCGATAATTCTGGCGCAAAAAACAACCCGTGAGGTTTAATGGCTTTATTGAGCTGGTCTTTAACAACGCCAGTTTCAACACGCGCCCAACCTTCTTCTACATTGATTTCCAAAATACGGTTCATGTATTTGGATAAATCGACAATCAAACCATCAGTGAGTGACTGTCCATTGGTTCCTGTGCCGCCGCCTCTTGGGCTCAGTACAATGTCATAGAATTCTTCTTGATTAGATAAACGAACTAATCGTTGAATATCGTCTGTGTTTTTAGGATAAATGACGCCTTGTGGGAGTACTTGGTAGATAGAGTTATCAGTTGATAGAACAACGCGATTAGCATAATCAGGATTCGTGTCTCCTGCAAAACCTGAAGCATTCAGACGTTCAATAAAAGAAAGGTATTTTGTCTGAATCGGCGAGACTTCAGAGAGCTTAGGAATCATGTTTCATCTCCATAAATGATGAGTGCGCCGATTTTAACAAAGAAAGCCTCTAGATAGGGATATTTCTAACATGAAATTTACCGATCAAATGTCTTACTTTTTTCATTTGTCACGTCATTCACCGTAGAGGAGTCGGGCGTTTATATCAATTAATATGCTACTCTTTATTTTCGTTTAATTGATGTTTCATTAGGTTGTCTGGTGTCGTTACTATTTCCGCTAACTCTCCCTTTTCTAGTTGAAAACTCTTCTCAATCACAATATGAAATGGATGTTTATCGTGGTGATTTGGAACACTCAAAAGCGCCTGGGAATAAATGGCATAAACTCCAGCATCACTTAGCGGAAGCTCAGCGACAGAATGCGAATGTTATCGCTACTTTTGGTGGGCCTTTTTCAAATCATTTGCATGCTTTTGGCGCCACGCTTGCGCAAACGTCTTTTAAAGCGGTGGCCATTGTTCGAGGTGAGCTACAGCCGAAACTGACACCTACTTTGTTAGATATGGTGGCTAGTGGCGTGGAGTTATGGCCATCGACAAGGTCGGATTATCGGTTGGGAGAACAATCCGATGTTGCTCAAGCGATAAATCACCAATACAAAAATGTGTATTGGGTTCCCGAAGGTGGAGGAGGAGAGCTAGGCGCATTAGGTTGTCGAGACTGGGCTTCGAAAATTTGTGCAGCGTATCATCAATATGATGCTTGGGTTGTTTCTGCCGGAACGGGAACCACGGCCGCTGGTTTTCTGGCGAACGGAACAACGCCGGATCTGCATGTGTTCAGTGCTTTAAAGGGCGCATCAGATCAGAGGAATGAAATTATTGAGCAAGCTCATAAAGTAGCAGGGGACGATCTCAAGAATAACCTCAACAATCGACTATTCTTTCACTCAGATTGTCACGAAGGCGGCTATGCAAAACACAGTTCTGAACTGTTAGCGTTTCTTAAGTCTTTTGCGACGACAAATCCAGCTATGCCATTGGATCCTGTTTACACCAGCAAAAGCATGTTTGCTGTATTGTCATTAATGAAACAAGGAGCTTGGCCATACCGTCGTACATTATTTATTCACACTGGTGGTTTACAAGGTTGGCGAGGTTATTCTAATGCCAGTAATCCATTTTCGTTGACCTAACGAGATGGCGAATATGGGTTTCTTCATGTTAAAGTGGCGCAGCTTAGGTAAAACCTATATTAATAATATAAAACCGTTACAAGATTGCCCGATGGGCCGTTTTACTACATAGACAGACGGAAGAGAATGACGCATGAGTCTTTTTAGACGTGTTGGTATTATTGCTCGATTAGATAAACCTCAGATTCTAGATACGGTTAAGAAGCTGATGGAGTATCTGGAAATAAAAAACATCATTCCTGTTTTGGAAGATGAACTGGCCGCTATGATGCCTGGTATCAAGGTGTCGTCTTCGCCGTTAAAAGAGCTAGGCGATAACTGTGATATGGTCATGGTTGTTGGTGGCGACGGTAGTTTTCTAGGCGCGGCTCGCGCGATTTGTAACTATGATATTCCAGTCTTGGGCATCAACCGAGGCACTTTAGGTTTCCTAACGGACATTTCTCCTCACCGTCTACAAGAAGAATTAGATCCTATCTTTCGTGGTGAATACCATGAAGAAAAGCGTTTTATGATAGAGGCGAAGATCAAGCGCCAGAATCGCCCGAGCGGCGAAGGTATTGCGCTTAACGATTTGGTACTTCACCCGGGTAAATCGGCGCGAATGATTCGTTTTGATCTGTTTATAGATGATCAATTCGTTATGAACCAAAAATCAGATGGTTTGATCGTATCCACTCCAACCGGCTCAACGGCTTATGCCTTGTCTGCTGGTGGACCAATTTTATTGCCAAAATTAGACGCTTTAGTCTTGGTGCCTATGCACCCGCACACTTTAAGTAATCGCCCAATAGTGATAGATGCTAACGCTCGTATTCGTATTGTGGTTTGTGAATCCAATTTAACTTATCCAAGCGTAAGTTGTGATGGTCAGCTAAACATCACGGCGGCTCCTGGTGATGAAATTCACATTACCAAGAAAGCAGGCAATATCCGCTTAATACACCCGAAAGATCATGACTTCTATAATGTTTGCCGTGATAAATTGGGCTGGCAGTCGAGTTATCGTCCTTAGTCAAAACGCGTTTGGCTGAGGTTTTTAATAAGTGTCATAAAGTAAGGTTGTTTAGGGCTCCATGTATTTTGTTTATCGGTTTGAAAAAACAGAAGATCCCAAGGTATTAACTGAGGCCTTATGGCACCATAAAATTGCCCATCAGGTTGTTTTCAACGAAGGTCATAATGAACTTTGGCTACGAGACCCTCGTCAGCTTCCTACTTTAGAACAAATCTTCGCTTTATGGAAAGAGTCTCCTTCAGAGTTGGATTACTCGAAAGCCAATGTTTCTAGTGTTTCAGCATCATCTTCAAATGTGAGTTTAATCGCTCAGTTTAAACGATCTCCTGTCACCATTGTTTTGTTGTTAGTGACTCTGCTTGTTGCGGCTTTGACAGAGCTTGGAGCGAATTTAGACATGGTAGGGCAATTTACCATTAGTGCCTTTGAGGTCAGGAACGGTCAAATTTATTTTTATAACTTATCTGAAGTGATGGCCAGATATGAATATTGGCGGCTTTTCACGCCAGCATTGTTGCATTTTAGTGTTTTGCATCTCGTGTTTAATACCCTTTGGGTTTGGGATATAGGTCGAAAACTTGAACGCTTACTCGGCTCGGTTGTATGGGCTGTTGGTGTTTTTATTGTCGCGGTGCTGAGTAATATCCTGCAATACGAAATAAGCGGCTATCCTTTATTTGGCGGCTTGTCTGGTGTGGTTTATGGGTTGATTGGCTTTGCTTGGCTACTGCCAATTTTGAAGACAAGTTTCCCAACCATGATAAGTAAGCAATTGATGGTTTTTTTCATTGTGTGGCTGGGAATTGGCTACACACCTTTCCCTGAAATGATCGGCCTTGGTAGCATCGCAAATACTGCCCACAGCATTGGATTATTAGTTGGTTTAGGGTTATGTCTTGTGTATTGGCTTGTGACAAAAGGTCGTCACCGCTAAACGAATGAAACAAAAGCTCGTTTGAGCCTTGAGAGAAGAGCAAATGAATTTTAAAGAAATGATCGATAACATGTCTCCTGAAGTTTATGCCAGCCTAAAACAGGCAGTAGAACTTGGGAAATGGCCAAATGGTGTGCGTTTAACCGAAGAACAAACAGAGCTTTGTTTGCAGGCGGTCATCACCTACGACTACAGCAATAAATCGGAAGAAGACCGAGTAGGTTACATCGACACGAAAGTACATGATGCTTGCGATAGCAAGACATCAACCAATGAGCATGAAACCATAAAATGGGTTGGCGAAGGCCCTGAGGGTAAGCATTAATGCTGCAAGGTACGCTGAAGAAAATGTCCACAGAAGTGCAAGATGGACAGGTGCATTATTACCTTAACCTTGGCGCTGATCGTGTGGCAGTGAATGATTTACTGGGTAAAAAAGTCGCTTTGCATATTGATGGAACCATTCATTGTACAAACTGCGGAAAGGTAACGAAGAAGTCGTTCAGCCAAGGTTTTTGCTTTAATTGCTTTCGGAAGCTAGCAGCTTGCGATACCTGCATCATGAGCCCAGAAAAGTGCCATTTTCATTTAGGAACCTGTCGGGAACCAGAATGGGCTGAAAAGTATTGCATGCAAAGCCATTATGTTTATTTGGCAAATTCATCGGCTCTAAAGGTGGGCATTACTCGTGGCGATCAATTACCTACTCGTTGGATTGATCAGGGTGCAACACAAGCTCGACCGTTATTTCGTGTAGAGAACCGAAGAATGTCTGGTCTTGTGGAAGTGCTGTTCAAAAATGAAGTGGCAGATAAAACCAATTGGCGCAACATGCTCAAAGGTTCCTCTATCGTGATGGATCTTGAACGTGAACAAGAGCGTTTAATTGGTCAGCTTTATGAAGGATTAGACTCCTTACAAAATGAATTTGGCTTACAGTCCATTACCGATTTATCGGATGAAAACGAAACCCACGAATTTAATTATCCCGTTTTAGAATATCCGACCAAGATAACCAGTATTAACGCTGAGAAAACACCTAAAATTGAAGGCACTTTAATGGGCATTAAAGGCCAATATTGGATGCTCGACACTGGGGTGATCAATATTCGCAAATACACTGGTTATCAAGCGACACTGACATTTTAGGAGAAAAGAGATGAAAGAGAGTCAACCTTCAACGATATATTTGAAAGATTACAAAGTTCCTCCTTTTCTAATTGATAAAACTGAGCTGATTTTCGATCTAGACGAAGCTGTGACAATAGTGACGTCACGTTTGCACATGCGACGCAACCCAGCTTATGGTAAATCCACAGTCCCATTGACTCTCGACGGTGGAGAAGGCGTTAAGCTGATTGGTCTGGCGATGGATGATTATGCATTGCCTCCTGAAGAGTATCGAATCAGCGAAAATAAGCTGATTATTACGGCAACAGCGGACGAGTTTGTTTTAACCTGCGAAACCTTGATTGAGCCACAAAATAACACCAGTTTAGAAGGGCTTTATCGTTCTTCTTCTATGTTCTGCACGCAATGTGAAGCGGAAGGTTTCCGTCATATTACTTATTACCTAGATCGCCCTGATGTTATGTCTGTCTTCACCACGACTATCATTGCAGACGCAGAGCGTTATCCAGTAATGCTGTCTAATGGTAATGAGATTGAGCGTGGTAAAACGGAAGAGGGGAAAACCTTTGTTGTTTGGAACGACCCTTTCCCAAAACCGGCTTACTTGTTCGCTTTGGTTGCTGGTGATCTTGCGGTTAAAAATGACATTTTTACAACGCAGAGCAAGCGTGATGTAAAACTGCAAATATTCACGGAAACCCACAACATCGATAAAGTGGATTACGCGATGGAAGCGCTTAAGCGTTCTATGCGTTGGGATGAGGAAGCCTACGGTCGAGAATACGATTTAGACATTTTTATGATCGTTGCGGTTGATGACTTCAATATGGGCGCGATGGAAAACAAAGGGTTAAATATCTTTAACTCCTCTTGTTTGCTTGCTAGCCCAGAAACCACAACGGACGATTCTTACTTGCGCGTGGAAGCCATCGTTGCTCATGAATATTTTCATAACTGGTCTGGTAACCGTGTCACTTGTCGCGATTGGTTTCAGCTGAGTTTAAAAGAAGGTTTTACGGTTTTCCGTGATCAAACTTTCTCGGCAGATATGCACTCAGAGACAGTGAAACGTGTTGAGGATGTTTCTTTTTTAAGAACCGCTCAGTTTGCTGAAGACGCAGGTCCAATGGCGCATCCTGTGCGTCCGGCTTCTTTTATTGAGATTTCCAACTTTTACACACTAACCGTGTATGAAAAAGGCGCGGAAATTGTTCGTATGATTCACACCTTACTGGGTGCTGAAAAATTCCGAGCTGGTTCAGATTTGTATTTCAAGCGACATGATGGTCAAGCTGTGACTTGCGATGATTTTGTTGCCGCGATGCAAGACGCTTCAGGTGTTGATTTGACGCAATTCAAACGCTGGTACTCTCAAGCCGGTACGCCAGTGGTTACAGTGACAGATGAGTTTGATTCAGCGTCTGGAACCTACCGCTTGACAATGAAACAAGAAACGCCGGTTACGCCTAATCAACCAACAAAGCTAGCGCTGCACATTCCTGTTCGTGTTGGTTTGCTTGATCAGAATGGTAAGGAATTATCGGCGACTTTGGATGGAGCCACAGCCGACGATCATGTGTTGCATTTGACCTCATCAGAGCAAGTGTTCGAGTTTTCTGGGTTAGTTTCTCGCCCTGTACCTTCTTTATTAAGAGGTTTCTCGGCACCAGTTAAACTGCATTATGACTACACGCCAGCCGACTTATTGTTGTTAATGTCATCGGATTCGGATGGCTTTAATCGTTGGAGTTCCGCGCAGCAGTTAGCAGTAAATGAGCTTCAAGCGCTTATTGAGCAAGCTATCGCTGGGGAAACCTTGTCGATTGAGTCTCAGCTGATTGATGGTTTTAAAGCTTTGATTGGCGACAGCAGCTTAGATCCTGCAATGGTGGCTTTGATTTTAACCTTGCCAAGCCAAGCTTATTTGTCTGAGTTGGCTAATCCGATTTATCCAGCAGCGATAAAACAAGCGCGACACTATTTGAAAACTCAGCTTGCGAACGCTTTGTCTGGTGAGTTTGAACGCCTTTATACCAACAACCAAAGCCAAGGTACTTATCAGGCGAATGCAGAAGACATCGCACGTCGTTCATTAAAGAACCTTGCTTTGTCTTATTGGGTTGAAACTGACTCGGCTGCGGCTCAGCAAGCGGTTGTCCAGCAATTTGAGTCGGCAAATAATATGACAGATCAATTCTCTGCCTTATCGATTGCAGTACATTCTCAGCATGAAAAAGCCGCGGACATGTTGGCAGATTTCTACGATCAATGGAAAAACGAACCTTTGGTTGTGAACAAGTGGTTAATGTTGAGTGCAGGACAAGAAAGTGAAGATGCTTTAGTTAGAGTGAAAGGGTTAATGGAGCATCCTGCGTTTGACCTTAAAAACCCAAATAAAGTACGTTCAGTACTCGGTGGGTTTGGTCAAAATATGGCGGCTTTCCATAAGGAAGATGGCAGTGGCTATCGCTTTTTAGCGGATCAAATTATTTTGCTTAATAAGCGTAACCCACAGATTGCTTCTCGGCTTTGCACGCCTCTTACCCGCTGGAAAAAAATGCAGCCTGAGTTAAGTGAGAAAATGAAAGCAGAGCTTGAACGAATTTTGGCAGAAGACTTGTCAAAAGATGTTTATGAAGTGATTTCTAAGTGTCTCGCTTAGCGTCCGGCAAACTATCAATTAGACCGTTTTAATTGAGTGATATACAAAGCCTTCAAGTGTTTTCTTGAGGGCTTTTTTTATGCCTTGGCGGTGCTTTCTTGCATAATAATCTTTACTGTTTCTTTGCAATTAAAAGGCAAGTCTGGCATAAGAGAAGGTAACTTATCGTCGACCTTGAGTTGTTTCAGGAGCGAGAAATGAAAATAAATACAAAGACTTTAGTTCCATTTGCGTTGAGCCTTCTGGTGTCAGCGTGCAGTACCTCGTCTCAACAAAACACCGAATCCGCTGTTCTTACTGAACCAAAGCAAAATACCGAAGTAGTAGAGGAATCCCCTGAGTCTTCTATTGCGTTACAAAACCAGAATGATGCTTTGATCAAATCTTTACAGCAACGGATCACCGACAACCAAACTCGACTTGCAAGCCTGAACCAATCCTTAGACGAAAAAGACGCCACTATTGCTGCCTTACAAGCGTCGTCTTCTAACGCAGATACTTTGCGGGAGCTAGAGACACAAAAACAATCAAGAGAAGAGTTGGAAATACAATTTTCTGCCCTGAATCTAGACAACGATTTATTGAAATATCGCATTAATGAATTGGAAAACGAAAACCGTGCTCTTGAGGAAAAAAACACCCAATTGGAGCAGGAAAATAAAAGTGTTCGAGTGCAACTGGAAGAGTTGAAACAAGAAAATCAAGCATTAGGTGAGTCGTTAACGGAATTGCGTGCACAACACCAAAGCTTGCTAAGCCAATATCAGACATTGAATGACTCAATTTCTACTGTTGAAGAAGTAGAACAACCTGTCATCCAAGATACGGTCGATAAAGATCTTGAAATTGCCAAGTTACAAGCTCAAATAGAAGAGCAAAAAACCGCCATCGCAGAATATCAAAGCGAGATTTCATTGTTAAAATCAGCTTTGAACGAGAACCAAGACTATGAGTCTCGTTGGCAAGATTTGGATGAAAAGCTAGCTGAGGCTCAACAAAGAAACGCGCTTTTGACTGACCAAATTAATGCCGCTGAAAATGCTTTGTCAGCAAGTCAGTCTGCGCCAAATCCGTTGCTTGAAAGGTTGAATAATTTGAGAGAGGCTTTAAATGCCCAAGAAAACAGCGGAATTTTAATGGCTGCTGCCATGGACGGATTGCAAGAGCAAATGAGCACTCGCTTGCTGGATGTGCGTTGGCAGCTTCCGAATGAAATGGCATTGCATGATACCTTTGAAATTATCGTGACAGCACGGGCGCAACCTTCGTTATCTGGGCAAACCTACCTTGCGGAACTGGTTACCGATAGCGCGATTCAAATGATTAGTGAGCCAGTGACCAGCGCGGCTATTCAGTCTGGCGCATTGCAATGGCGCTGGCGCGTTTCAGGATTAAATGAGAAACCCAGCGCACAGCTAAACCTTATTGTGAATCAACAAATTAACTTTCAAAATCAAATCGTTATGAGACAAGTGTATCGAGGCAGTGAGACCTTATCCTTGATCAACACTAACTTGTTTGAAAAGTACGGCTATTGGGCTGGCGCGATTTTACTCGGTTTATTGGGCGGCTTTGTTGTAGGGCGTTTGAATAACAGAAAGAAAAACACGCTTTAAGGTTTTTCGGCTTAATTTAGAACCTGTTTTGTTCTATTCTTTTCCAACAAGCAAGCTTCTGCCATGACGCCTTTAACGGATGTCATGGCAAGCTTGCTTCATCTCTCGGATCATTCAATTCCACATTACTTTTTTTCAACGTCAAATTGATTGCTTTTCGGTATAGTACACTCGCATATTCTTTTTTGAGGTAGTGGTTGTGGTGAAGTCTGGTTCGTATTCTATTATTGAGAAACGCTTAGCTGAAAATGTATTGATCCTTGATGGTGCTATGGGCACCATGATTCAAGCGTACAAATTAGAAGAGCAAGATTACCGTGGCGAGCGTTTTGCGGATTGGGAAAGTGATTTAAAAGGCAACAACGATTTATTGTCTCTGACTCAGCCTCAAATTATCAAAAGTATTCATGCTAGCTACCTTGAAGCTGGCGCAGACATTATTGAAACCAACACCTTTAATGCCAATTATATCTCCATGCTGGATTACCACATGGAAGAGTTGAGTTACGAGTTGAACTTTGAGTCTGCTCGTTTGGCTCGTGAAGCGGCCGACGAATTTACTAAACAGAACCCAAACAAGCCTCGTTTTGTTGCCGGAGCTGTTGGACCTACCAGCCGTACTTGTACCATATCGCCAGATGTAAATGACCCTGGTTTTCGTAACATTCATTTTGATGAGCTAGTTGACGCTTACACAACCGCTGTTGATGGTTTGATCAAAGGCGGCGTTGATCTTATTTTGATTGAGACTATTTTCGACACCTTGAATGCCAAGGCGGCAATTTATGCTGTGTTGGATTATTTCGAAAAGAGCGGTGTGCGTTACCCAATCATGATTTCCGGTACCATTACCGACGCTTCTGGTCGTACTTTATCTGGTCAAACGACGGAAGCTTTTTGGAATTCCATTGCTCACGCTAAACCTTTATCTGTTGGCTTAAACTGTGCGTTAGGGCCAAAAGAATTACGTCAGTACGTAGAAGAGATTTCACGCATTGCTGATGTTCATGTTTCGGCTCACCCAAATGCGGGTTTACCTAATGCGTTTGGTGAATATGACGAGTCACCTGAAGAAATGCTTGAAGAAATTCAGGGCTGGGTCAGCTCTGGCTTTTTGAACATCATTGGTGGTTGCTGTGGTACGACACCAGAACACATTCAGACTTTTGCCAGTGCGTTTGAAGACTCTACGCCTCGTGTCATTCCTGAAATTGAAAAAGCTTGTCGTTTATCCGGCCTTGAGCCATTTAACATTGATGGAAACAGCTTGTTTGTGAACGTGGGTGAACGTACCAACGTAACAGGTTCTGCCATGTTTAAACGCCTCATTAAAGAGGGCGATTTTGATACAGCGCTTGATGTGGCTCGTCAGCAAGTTGAAAACGGTGCGCAGATTATCGATATCAACATGGATGAAGGCATGTTGGATTCCCAAGCGGCGATGGAACGTTTCTTAAAACTGATCGCTTCTGAACCTGATATTTCCCGTGTGCCAATCATGTTGGATTCGTCTAAATGGGAAATCCTTGAAGCGGGTTTGAAGTGGGTTCAAGGTAAAGGCGTTGTGAACTCGATCAGTATGAAAGAGGGCGAAGACAAGTTCCGAGAGCAAGCTCGTACGCTTATGAAATACGGTGCTGCTGTGATCGTGATGGCGTTTGACGAAGTTGGTCAGGCGGATACTCGTGAACGTAAAATTGAAATTTGTCGCCGTTCTTACCATATCTTGGTTGATGAAGTTGGCTTTCCACCAGAAGACATTATTTTTGACCCAAATATTTTTGCTATCGCCACAGGTATCGAAGAGCACAACCGTTACGCGTTGGACTTCATTGAAGCAACAGGCGATATCACTCGCGAGTTGCCTTACGCAAAAGTGTCTGGTGGTGTGTCAAACGTATCTTTCTCATTCCGTGGTAATAATCCTGTTCGTGAAGCGATTCATGCTGTGTTTTTGTATCACGCCATTAAGCAAGGCATGACAATGGGGATTGTGAATGCAGGGCAATTGGCTTTGTATGAAGACATTCCAACCAAACTTCGTGATGCCGTAGAAGACGCTGTTTTAAACCGTACGCCAGATGCAACTGACAACCTACTTGGCATGGCGGCCGAATTTGCTGGCACAGGTGAGGTGGCTGAAAAAGAAACGCAAGAGTGGCGTGGTTTGCCTGTTGCTGAGCGATTAAGCCATGCATTGGTGAAGGGCATCACAGAGTTTATTGATGAAGATACGGAAGAAGCTCGACTTGCTTATGATCGTCCATTAGAAGTGATTGAAGGGCCTTTGATGGATGGAATGGGAATCGTGGGCGATTTGTTCGGCTCAGGTAAAATGTTTCTTCCTCAAGTGGTTAAATCTGCCCGTGTGATGAAAAAAGCCGTTGCCTATTTGATGCCTTTCATCGAAGAAGAAAAAGCCCGTAATTTGGATACGGCTTCTTCAAGTAATGGCAAGATCATCATGGCAACAGTGAAAGGCGATGTGCATGACATTGGTAAAAACATTGTGGGCGTTGTTCTGCAATGTAATAACTTTGAAGTAATTGACTTAGGTGTCATGGTTCCGGCTGAAAAAATACTTCGTACAGCGAAGGAAGAAGGTGCTGATATTATTGGTTTATCTGGCTTGATTACACCGTCTTTGGATGAAATGGTTCATGTTGCCAAAGAAATGGAACGCCAAGGTTTTGATATTCCTGTCATGATCGGTGGTGCGACAACATCGAAAGCACATACAGCTGTAAAAGTTGAGCAAAACTATAAGCGTAACCAAGTGGTTCATGTGACGAATGCATCTCGAAGTGTGGGTGTGGCAAGCGCTTTATTAAGCAAAGATTCTGAGCGTCGTCAGAAGTTCGTGGATGAGATTAAAGCGGACTATGAGAAAACTCGTATTCGCCACAAAGACAGAGCGAAAGCGGGTCGTCGTGTTTCTTTAGATAAAGCAAGATTGAATAAAGCTCCGATCGATTTTACTACAGGCATAACCACACCGAAGAAAACGGGCGTGACCGTTATTACTGAAAACGACATTGATTTTGAAGTGGTTAAAAACTACATCGACTGGACGCCTTTCTTCCAAACTTGGGAATTAGCAGGCGCTTATCCAAGAATTCTGACGGATGAGGTTGTTGGTGTTGAAGCGACTCGGGTGTTTAACGATGCATTGGCAATGCTAGACGAAGTGATTGCGACGAAGTGTTTACAAGCGCGAGCAGTGGTTGGAATTTTCCCTGCGAACCAAGTAAATCATGATGATATTGAACTGTATGCGGATGAATCTCGTACAGAAGTGATCGAACGATTGTCTTTCCTTCGTATTCAGAATGAGCTGACTGCACCCGGTAAATACAACCACAGTTTAGCGGATTTTGTGGCTCCAAAAGACAGTGGTGTGCCAGATTATATGGGCGCATTTGCTTGTGCTGCGGGCTTCGGTATTGATCCATTGGTTGCGAAATACGAAGCAGATCATGATGACTACAACTCTATTATGATCAAGGCGGTAGCTGACCGACTTGCTGAAGCAACGGCTGAGTACTTGCACGAGAAAGTTCGTAAGGAAATTTGGGGATACGCTAAGGATGAAGATTTAACCAACGAGCAGCTGATCAAAGAAAAATACCAAGGTATTCGTCCGGCGCCTGGTTATCCTGCTTGTCCTGATCACACTGAGAAAGCCAAGCTTTGGACGCTTCTTGATGTGAAAAAGAATATCGATATGGATATTACGGAAAGCTACGCCATGTTACCGACAGCTGCTGTGAGTGGTTGGTATTTCGCCAACCCTGAAGCAACTTACTTTGGTGTCGGTAAAATTGGTCCAGATCAAGTTGATGATTACGCGGAACGTAAAGGCATGAGCAAAGACGATGCAGAACGTTGGTTAGCGCCAAACCTAGGTTACGACCCAGAAGACGATCGAATTTAACGGCACGTTTGATTAAGAAGAATTTATTATGTCAAAAGCGATTAAAGATCCAGAGCGCCATAAAGAGCGGATGCAGAAAATAAAGTCTCACGTAGACAAGCGCATTGCAAAAGCTCAAGAAGACAAAGGCACGTTTGTCCTTTTAACCGGCAATGGCAAAGGTAAATCTAGCTCCGCGTTGGGTATGGTTGCTCGTGCTTTAGGGCATGGCATGAAAATTGGTGTTGTGCAGTTTTTGAAGGGCGAATGGAATACCGGCGAAATAGACTTCTTTAAGAAGCAAGACGGCATTCAATGGGAAATTATGCCGGCTGGTTTTACTTGGGAAACGCAGAACAGAGAGTCTGACGTGGCGTCTTCGCAACAGGCGTGGGAAAAAGCTGCTGCTATGCTCTCTGATCCTAGTATTGATTTAGTTGTGTTAGATGAGCTGACTTACTTATTGCATTATGAATATCTTGATGAAGACCCTGTTTTGCAAGCATTGATGAACCGACCTGAAAGCCAGCATTTAGTTGTAACTGGCCGTGGCGCCTCGGATGCTTTAGTCGAGCTTGCAGATACAGTGAGTGAAATCAAAGAAGTGAAACATGCCTTTAAGCGTGGAATTAAGGCTCAGAAAGGTCTGGAGTTTTAGTTTTTGCTGGTTTTATATTCTGCCTTTATTTATTTTTATAGTGGAATAGTTTTCTCTGGTGCTGATATTATTTGGCTTTGTTTTTAATCGATTTAACAGAGGTTTTTATGGCAACTATTGAGCGCATGGAAGTTGGTCAGCGAATGAGTCGTATTGTGAAGCATAACGGTACGGTGTATCTGTGTGGCCAAGTAGGTGCGGATGCTAATACTGGCATTGCTGAACAAACTCAAACTATGTTGGATAAAGTGGAAGCTTTATTGGAACAAGCGGGTTCTAGTAAAGAGCACATTTTATCTGCGACTGTTTATATTCGTGACATGAAAGACTTTGCTGCGATGAATGCCGTTTGGGATGCTTGGGTTCCTGAAGGTTTCGCACCTGCTCGCGCTTGTGTAGAAGCTCGTATGGCAAGACCAGAGTTGCTTGTTGAAGTGTCTGTTGTTGCTGCAGAAAAGTAGCTTCTATCTACGCCAGCAGCTCGAACGAGAATAATAAAATGAGTAAATGCTTTTATTGGTGCTTGCTCATTTTTTTTGCCTGAGCTCATCTCTTAATAATGACATTATTTTCTACCAGTGCATTGCTTAAGGTTCGAATGGTTCGAGCCATGTCTCTGGACAAGTTCATCAGTAAAATACCGAAATCAAATGGAAAATTATCGTGGAAGTCGCTGAATAGATTACTAGAAACCTCTAACAACAGGCTTTCTTCTTGAGCATAAAGGCTGCCAACATGATCATGTAATGCGATCATCGAAACAAAACCAATGACTTCGCCAAAATGAATGGTGCGTGTCAGGGTGCTTTTGTTGTTGTGATGTTTGTAAAACGCCAAGCTGCCATGTAGAACGATATTGAAGTTGCCGCCTTTGCTGCCGTGGCTAAAAATTTCGTCGTCTTTGTAGGCGTGTTTTAAAATGCCTTCATCAAGCAGGTATTGGATAGCGGGTTCTGATAAAGCACCAAAGATAGAGCCTTCTTTTAATCGAGAAATGGATAAATCGAACTGGGCTTCTTCTACTGAAAGAGTTTTCATTGTTTTCTTCTCCACCAAAATAGGTTTTCGGCTTAGACTGATTTCGCGCCTTCCTTAATTAAGTCATCGGCCCTTATTGGTATTTCTAAACCGCCTAAATTGCTTTCTTTTGTTATTCACGAAGGCCGTCACTCTTGTTAATCCTTCTTTCTTTGTTAGTTTTTTATGGAATAAGTTCATTGCTCCCTTAAAGAGTGAGGTCAAACTGTGCGATAATGCGCCACATAAACGCTGCTCTCATACTGGTTTGCTTAGGTTTCTAATTTAAGCCCTTGGGAGTGCAAACATTTACTTAATGATCATTGGAAGAATACTTTGTTAACGACCGCTAACATCACCATGCAATTTGGTGCAAAACCTCTTTTTGAAAATGTCTCTGTTAAATTTGGTGAAGGTAAGCGATACGGTCTTATCGGTGCCAATGGATGTGGTAAATCCACTTTCATGAAAATTCTTGGTGGCGATTTAGAGCCAAGTTCAGGGAATGTGTCAAAAGACCCAAATGAGCGCCTTGGTAAATTGAAACAGGATCAATTCGCTTACGAAGAATATTCTGTTATCGACACCGTTATCATGGGGCACACAGAACTTTGGGCAATTAAGTCAGAAAAGGACGCGATTTACGCCAACCCTGAAATGACGGAAGAAGATGGCTTGCGCGCAGGGGATTTGGAAGCGGAATTTGCTGAGATGGACGGCTATACAGCAGACTCTCGTGCAGGTGAGTTGTTGCTAGGTGTTGGGATTCCAACTGAACAGCATTACGGTCTGATGAGTGAAGTCGCTCCAGGTCTTAAATTGCGTGTCTTGTTAGCACAGGCATTGTTCTCTGATCCTGATATATTGCTTCTTGACGAGCCAACCAACAACTTGGACATCAACACAATCCGTTGGTTGGAAGGGGTTTTGGTTGAGCGTAACTGCACCATGATCATCATTTCCCACGACCGTCACTTCTTGAACTCTGTTTGTACGAACATGGCCGATTTGGACTACGGTGAGTTGCGTTTGTTCTCTGGTAACTATGATGAGTACATGACAGCGGCCACTCAGTCTCGTGAACGACTATTGGCGGATAACGCTAAGAAGAAAGCGCAAATTAACGAATTGAAAGCCTTTGTAAGTCGTTTCTCTGCTAACGCTTCAAAATCTAAACAAGCCACTTCTCGTGCGAAACAGATTGATAAAATCCAGCTTGAAGATGTGAAACCTTCTAGCCGTCAAAGTCCTTTTATTCGCTTTGAGCAAGAGAAAAAGCTTCACCGTTTGGCGGTACAAGTTGAGAATGTTGCGAAATCCTATGATGAGCAATTGTTCAGTAACTTGAACATGATGGTTGAGGTTGGCGAGCGCATTGCGGTTATCGGGCCAAATGGTATCGGTAAAACGACTTTGCTTAAATGTTTGGTTGGCGATACAGAGTTAACCAAAGGTGAAGTGAAGTGGTCTGAAAATGCCAACATCGGTTACTACGCTCAGGATCACGCCCATGAATTTGAAAAAGATGTCGATCTAATCGAATGGATGGGGCAGTGGGGCAAAGAGGAAGATGATGAGCAGGTGATTCGTGGAACGCTTGGCCGTTTGTTGTTCTCTCAAAATGACATTAAAAAGTCTGTCAAAGTTTTGTCTGGTGGTGAACAAGGCCGTATGCTGTTCGGTAAGTTGATGCTGCAAAAGCCAAACGTACTTGTAATGGATGAGCCAACAAACCACATGGATATGGAATCGATCGAAGCTTTGAACTTGGCGCTTGAGCATTACCCTGGCACTTTGGTTTTCGTCAGTCATGACCGTGAGTTTGTATCTTCTCTTGCGACACGCATTGTTGAAGTAACAAGTGAAGGCATTGTGGATTTCCATGGTACTTATGATGAGTACCTTGCAAAGTTAGATGCACAGTAAATAACTGATTTCTTTCATGTGTCGTCAACGACAAAAAAAGGAAGACATAGCGTCTTCCTTTTTTATGTCTATTACTTCTGCATGAAGGTGAGAAGTTAAGAGAGATTAGCGTCTGTCTCTGTAAGGCTCGAATTCTTGGTACTCTAATATCTCAACTTTATCATTAAGGTTAATGACACCAGAGTTTAGCGCCACTAAGTTAATGCCAAAATGAATGCCTTGTCCTTTTCGTGTGCGGAACTTCCCTAAAGCTTTTAAAGGCTCGCCTTTTTTCAATCGTTCTGCTGTTTCTGGATTGAGTGTTATGAAAATGCAGCGCTCGCATGGTTTGACGTTTTCAAATTCCACTTCACCAATTTTAATTCGCTTCCAACTGTCTTCTTCAAAGGCTTTGTTTCCTTCAATCACAAGATTTGGTCGAAATTGCGCCATCTTAATGTCTTCGGGACAAGTTTCATTCAATTCATCAAGAGAGGCTTGTGTCGTTAATAGAAAAGGGTAGCCATCAGCAAAAGCAACAGGTGCGTCTGGTTTTCGACTAGTAAAGCGTTCTGACTTATCGCCAAAGAACACGAGCTCTACTGGTTTGTCTACTATTGAGCTAAACCAAGCGTTCACTTCTGACTTCGCCACTTGACCTTGTAGATGCTCCTCCCAGATTACGACACCTTTATGGTCGTCTGAGAGATTGGCTTGGTTGAGTGTTAGCTCGGTATCAGTGCTAGGGTGTGATAATACCCAGCTACTATCATCAAGTTGCTTGGCTTTAATGAGCGTGAGCGTTGGATGTTCTCGCCCTGTGATGAAATCTCCATCAGGTGTTACCAGCATATAGCGACGATCGCCTTGAAGGCCTGTTTCGTTTACTTGGCTGGTTTGCAGTGCAATCCCATGAATGGATTTGATTGGATAAATAATCAACTGGCTGAGGGAGTAGGTCATGAAAGCTCCTTTTTAGTGAGCCTATATTATTGCTTAGGCGATGCTCTTTTCCAATAAAAAAGCCCCAGAAATTCTTTCTGAGGCTGATTTTGAGAACTTTATGCCGTTTACAAGTAATAAGACGCCAAAGGAGGGAAGCCGTTAAACTCTACAGCACTGTATGTCGTAGTGTAGGCACCCGTTGATAACCAATACATGCGGTCACCAATGGCTAGATTAAGAGGCAATCCGTACTTATAGTTTTCGTACATTATGTCAGCACTATCACAAGTTGGACCGGCAATAATCACTTCTTCTAGCTCGCCACCTTTTTCTACGTGGATTGGGTATTTAATCGACTCGTCTAATGTTTCGATCAAGCCGGAGAATTTGCCCACATCTGTAAATACCCAACGGTTCAAGGCTGTATGAGACTT
Source organism: Marinomonas sp. 15G6-16 (assembly GCF_055809555.1). Taxonomy (NCBI): domain Bacteria; kingdom Pseudomonadati; phylum Pseudomonadota; class Gammaproteobacteria; order Oceanospirillales; family Oceanospirillaceae; genus Marinomonas; species Marinomonas sp. 15G6-16. The sequence goes on from NZ_CM147916.1 coordinate 42,563, forward strand.
ACGAGAAATCAATACGACTTCACTTACCAATACGCCAGCGTTAGAAATCAAAGAACGACCAGGCTCTAGAATGATGCGTGGTAGTTCTGTGCCGAAATCTTCTTCCAAGAAGCGAGTAATTTCTTCTGCGTAAGTAGAAAGCTCATTGGTACGAGCAATATAGTTAGCAGGGAAACCGCCGCCCATATTGATCATTTGAAGTTCAATGCCGTCTTCTTCTTTTAAGCGCTCGAAAATCACTTTTACGCTAGCAATAGCAGCATCCCATGCGCCGATATCGCGTTGCTGTGAACCTACATGGAATGAGATACCGTAAGGAATCAATCCCAGTTCTTTTGCCAATATCAAAAGGTCCATTGCCATGTCTGGACGGCAGCCAAATTTACGAGAAAGTGGCCAGTCAGCTGTTACCGTGCCTTCCGTTAAGATGCGTACATACACACGAGAACCTGGTGCTGCTTTTGCAATGTTACGCAAGTCAGCTTCAGAGTCTGTTGCAAACATGCGAACGCCTTTCTCATAGAAATAACGTACGTCATTTGCCTTCTTAATCGTGTTGCCATAACTAACACGATCTGGAGACACGCCGCCAATGGCGAACAATTTATCTAGTTCGTAGCGGGAAGCAACATCGAAGTTAGAACCACGGTCGCGCAGTAGCGTTAGAATTTCTGGCGCTGGATTGGCTTTGATTGCATAGAAAATATCAGCAATAGGAAAGCCTTTTGTGATCTCTGTGTAAGCTTCGTCGATGATTTCTGTATCGATAACAACAAAAGGGGTTTCTTTCGTTGAAGCAAATTCTTTGAAGCGAGCGAAGCGTTCAGGTGTGTAGAAAGCGTTGACGTCGATAGTCATAGGTAACTCCTCATTGTATAAACATAAACCGAATTTAAGTAAACGTCTTTACCTTCTCCCGTCCTACTTATGGCTGTTACTTATCCGGCTTTGTGATGGCCTTAAGCGACTAGCGCAGCAGTTGAAGCGGTGCGGATTATGTTCAGCAATGACGCGGGCGAAATTTAAGGTCAAGAGGAGTTCACGTCAAGTGAATTTTTTATTTTTTTGCAAAAAAAAGAGACTGTTTAGCGTCTCTTTTTTCGCGTGGTTTTTTAGACCTTATTTTTGAGACATTTTAGTCTGTAAAAAATGTGCGCCACTGCCAATAATCAGTGCACCGACAAAATATATGCCTTCATGGAAATTGTTTATAAGTGCCGTTAAACCAGGACCTGGGCAATAGCCACTTAATCCCCAGCCAATGCCAAAAAGAACAGAGCCAATAATTAACTTGGAATCGATTTGGCGCAAGGTTGGAACTTGCCATTTGCTGGCTATAAAAGGCCGTAGTTGTTTGCTTTTGATGAAATAACCCAACATACCAACAGCGATCGCACTGGCCATTACAATGATGAGAGAAGGGTTCCAATCGCCAAAAATATCCAAAAAGCCAATAACAACAGCAGGGTTGGTCATTTCTGAAAAGGCCAAACCTAAACCAAATATCAAACCTGCGAGGAGCGTAATGATTGCATTCATGATGTTTTCCTAGTTTTTCTTAATGCGCGATGGCGACTGTGAGAATGGCCGTCGCCATAAATATAAGAGTGGCGACAATAGAGCGAGGGGACAATCGTGATATACCGCAAACGCCATGACCGCTTGTGCAGCCTCCACCAAGTCGTGTTCCATAACCAACGAGTAATCCAGAAATGATCAGTAGGATTGGGCTTCTTGTTTCAGGAAAAGCAACCGTTTGCTCAGTTAATAAGCCGTACGCGCTGCCGCCAATGATAAGACCTGCTATAAATAAGAAGGGTAATAAACGCTCTTTGCTAAAGAGAAATTGTGACAGTATACCGCTGATGCCGATCACTTTTCCCATGGTGAGAAGATACACCGTTGCGGTTAATCCAATCAGTAATCCGCCAACTAGAGGGTTAAATATGGAGTCCATTTTGAGTTCCTGTCATTAAATATAAGTATATTCTAATATATAAATAAGAAAATGCTAATATATTTTAAAAAGAATTTCTGATTGTGCTTAGTTCCACAGTATTTGCCTATTAAATGGCTGATAATATTGGACGTACCCTGTAATCTTAAGGCATCAAGGAGATTGAATGAGTGATTTATGGTTAGGCGCTTCGAAAGAAGAAGCAGAGTATGTTTTTCTTTTACCGAATAAGCCCATTCTTTCCAACGAAAGCGATGTTGTTTTATCTCATCAGGTCGATGTGGATCGATTGATCGAGCTCAATGGTAACCATTGGCGTAAAATTCTGACCATAATGGCGAAGTTAACCTCGCCTAATTATGGCGAATGGCGTGAGTTCCGAGATAAAGATTTGCTAAAAAAAGTGGGAGTCGCTTTTTCAATAGATCAGCTAACGAACGTTAAAGGTGTACTTTTTATTGTTGGGAATACGTTTCGAGAGGCGTTGCCTATTCTTGATTCGGCGCAAGAGGTAGGAGACAAGCATGTTGCCGCTTTTACTCTTAACCGTGTTTGGTGCCCTTATTTGGATTATCGCCAATTCCCTAACATCTTAATTGAAGCAATACGTGAAACCATTTTGGAGAAGTGATGTTTAAAGCGTTAAAGAGTCTTTTTAGTATGCCTGTAGAGCAGGGCGAGCAAATAACCTATCAAAAAGCGGTTGCAGCCTTGCTGATGGAAGTTATGTTGGCGGATCATGAGGTAAACGAGCAAGAAGAAGCGCAAGTTAAGCAATTTCTTCGAGAAGTCAGTGAACTTGGTGATGACGTGGAGCTGTTATACGAAGAAGCGCGTTCTGGCGTTGAAGAAGCGAATGACTTATATCAATTCACAAAGGTCATTAATGATACGGCGACTTTAGAGCAAAAAATGTTGTTGTTGAAAGCTTTGTGGCGTGTCGCTTTAGCCGATGATGATATTGACGCTTATGAAGATCATCGAATCAGAAGAATCAGCGAGTTGCTTTTCATGCCTCATTCAGAGTTTATTCAGGCGAAGTTGTTTGTTCAGAATGAAATGAAATCAGAATAGCTCTGATATAGAAATAAAAAATGCGGCATTTTGAGCCGCATTTTTTGTTGGTGACCTGCCTAATCAAGATTGGTTTTGGTCGTCTTTTGTTCTTTTTTCCGGATGGTTATTGGCTTCTGTTAATCCAGCTTCTCTTTGAACCGCAGCTAATACACCACGTAAAATGCCTAACTCTTGTTTTTCTGGACGTGAGCGGTTGAAGAATCTGTGTAGTTTATCTAATACTTTGCCTGGGTGGTTACGCACAACAAAGTTTATTCCATAAAGCGTGTCTTCTAAGTGCTCATAAAAAAGATCCATGTCTTTCTTTCTTGGGTATTCTGGTGTTTCTGTATTTTTGAAATCTTTGTTCTGACTTGCCATCCATATCTCATAAGCGACAATTTGTACGGCTTGTGAAATATTTAGAACTGGGTATTCATCGTTCGCATCAATGTAGACTTGGCGGTGACATTGAGCGATTTCTTCATTTAGAAGTCCAGTGGTTTCTCGTCCAAAAAGAATGGCGACATTGTGCTCTGCTGCTTCAGGAATCACACTTTCAGCACATTCTCTGGCATTCATGATGGGTAGCTGAAAGGTTCTGTGACGGGCGCTTGTGCCAATGACCAAGCTACAATCTTCAATGGCTTCTTGCAGGGTTGGAACTATCGTTGCGTTTTCCAGCAGATCGACTGCACCTGCTGCACGGCTGGTGGCTTCTTCTGATGGATAGTCATTTGGATCAACAAGATACAAATTAGTTAGCCCCATGTTTTTCATGGCACGAGCTATGGCGCCGACATTTCCAGGGTGAAAAGTGTTGATTAATACGATTCGGATATTACTTAGCATGGTTTGTGAAGTACTCAAGGTTAATGGTTTCTTAAACGAATTAGGGCTTTAGCGTTAATGATTGCTCTGTGCTAGCGAAATCGACATTGTCTAAGATAACTTTGGTTGTGTCATTAAAGAGGAATTGGTTACAGGCGTGATGATACAGGGAACCTGTTTCTAACACCAATCGATAACGGCCTCTCGGAATATAATTGGCTGCATAGGATTGTTTGCCATAAAGGTAGATGGAAAATGGCTTTTGTCCATCGTGAGACTGGAAGGTAAGCATACTGTGTTGGGGGAGCTGGTTTAAAATCCGAAGTCGGCTTTTTCCTTCTGCTTGGCCAATCTTTTCACCATGAGATGGTGAAGCGCCTGGCTGTCCGATACAAGCTGTTGCTCTTGCGTTTTCTATGCTGCCATAACCTATGTTCTTTGCTTCCACCCAGCCACTCACGCCTTGAAAGCGCACTGTTAGCCAATCTCCCTGCATTTTGATGCTTTGTAAATTAGAGTCTTTCGGGATATTTAATAGGACTGAACTTGCTAAATCAGGTTCTGAATACAAATTGGTGCTGCTGAAAGTGTGGTTAATTCCTACTCTGAACTGCGGATATAAACCACTTATATAAGCGGCTTCTTGCTCTTCTACCACTTCGTTATCTTGAAAAGATTGCCAATAAATCGTGGCATAAATACCAGCCGCAAAGCAGGCTATATAGGTCGCAGCACGAAATGCTGCCTTGGCTGCATCTAAACGTATTGGCTGGCTGATGGGTTCTTTTTCTTGCTTGCTATAATTTGGTTGGAATGCGTCTTCTTCGTCATCTACAAAAGACTGATAAGGTGGAATGTCGGTTTGAGTATGTGTTTTATTCGTGAAACCGTCAGGAGAGAAGCCTTTGGATGCTTTAAACGCTTCTTCATAAAGAGCTTTAAGCCTTTTTTCATTCAGCGTGTTGCGTGCTGCCTTTATTGCCTCATCACGTACTTTGTCTTGATGTGCGTTATTACGCTTCATTTCTTCATATGCACGCTGTCGCTCTTTTATGAAGGCTTCTTGCTCTTTGTCGGTTGCAGTAGAGTGAGTGCTGTAGCGATTTCTGGTGTTTGAAGATGTGCCTTCACTAAAACTAAAAGGCTTCCAGTCATCCACTTTCGTTCCTTGACGAATGGCATTGCTGACATTCTCATAAGCCGCTTGTAGACGCTGAAACATTTCGGTTGTATCTGTGTCTGGATTCTTATCAGGATGGTAGCGGCGAGCTAAACGTCTAAAAGCCGCTTTAGCTTCTTGCTCATCAGCATTGGTTGGAATATCCAGTAATCGAAAGTCGTCAATGAGGCTCATGTGTTTTAGATACTAACCATGTTTATGAGAAGATGAGTGAGTCCACTCATTATGCATCATTTATAGGCGGCGACAAAGATGCATCTGCCTCTTTGAGAAGGTCAAGATAGTGTTCCGGTGACATAGGTCGATGGAGGAAATAGCCTTGGCCAATTTGGCAATTCCAATTTTGTAAAAGCTTCAATATGCCCTCAGTCTCAATGCCTTCCGCCACACTGGTAATCTCTAATTCTTTGCTGAGGTTAATCATGTTGTGGCAGAGGGTTTGTTTTTGTTTATCGCTCAACAGATTCATGACAAAGAATTGGTCTATTTTTAGTTCATGGGTCTGTAAAGAAACCAAGTTTTGCATTGAGCTATAACCCACGCCAAAGTCATCAATGGATAATTTAAAACCTGCTTGATGTAGCTGTGAAACATTATTCAGTACAGTATCGTTGTTTTGGAAAATACTGGTTTCTGTGACTTCTATTGTGAATTGCTGCGCGTTCAAATTGTATTTCTTTATAAGGTTGCTGGCATGAGCGGCAAAGTCTTCTTGCCAAAGGTCGAGAGCTGATACATTAATTGATAGAGTTTGACCTGTAAGTTCTATCGAATGTGTTGAGGCCCACTGAAAAACTTTTTCTATCACCATGTACGTTAATTTATAAATAAGTCCTGTTTGCTCGGCAAGAGGAATAAACTCTGCTGGAGAGACTTGTCCTAACGCCTTATTATGCCAGCGTAATAGAACCTCACCTCCAACAATGCTGTTTTTGTTTAAATCAACTTGCGGCTGAATATCAAAGTAAAGTTTCTCATTTTGTATGTCATCAGTCAGAAGAGTAATCACTTTAAGTTGATGGATGTGGTTACTTGCTAGCTTGTTTGTAAAAGGTGCCCAGGTACCAGAAGAGTAAGTCACTGAGTTGCTTGCTATGGTGGCATTTTGGTAAAGCTTGTCTAAGTCATCCCCTTGTGACGGATAAAGGGCGCTCCCAATTTTATAATGATGTCTAAAGTCTACTTTATTCACCACAATTGAGTGATCAAGTACTTGTTGTAAGCTTTCAATTTGGCTTTTTAATTTGTCAGGTGTTGTGCTGATGATCACAATGTTTTTGATGGTTGAGCGGATTAAGTATTTGGTGTTTTTGTTTGCCAGCGGCAACGGCAGTATGCCATCCATCACCATAACTTTTTTATGAATTCGATTTACCACATCGGCAAGGGCAATGTCTGCTTGCGCAGGACCAAAAGCCTGATTCAATTTCAGGTGGCTGGTTATTTCTATCATGATGAGTGCTAAGTTTGGTGAGTGAGGAAATGCTTTTTCAATGATGTTCGGAAGATGTTCGAAGTAATAGGTACGATTCGGCTGGCCTGTAGACGAGTCTGTGATCGCTTGAAGTTGGCGCTTATGTTCTAAATAGTTACTTTTATCTGCGAAAGCGAAAGCAAATCCTAATAATTGTAATAGGTTGCAAATTGGCAATATCGATTCAGTCATGATGTTAATTGGTAGCACTTTCCAGAAGATTAAGGTGTTTAGCAAGCTGCCAATCATTAAAACAAGCCACGAGAATAAGTAAAATCGTGCCGCAAGAAACCCTTTAGAATAAGCCTTAATTCCCCAGTAGCTACAACTACAGAACATAAAAACTTCAATAACAGCGAAGAGGGAAGCGGAGGCCTTTTCTGGCAGCAGTAGGGTTAATACTAAAAAGAAGAGAAAGCCAACGTCGCCGTACTTATAAATAAAAGACTGTTTGCTTGGAACATTCACTTCACTCAAGAAAGTTAAGCTGAATTTGTAAAGCACCCATGCACCGATGCCAAACACAAAAAAAGGATTTCTCGTTAACCACTGGCTTACTTCTTCAGGGAAAATCCAACGGTCGAAGCCTGAAATGATGGATAAAGCGACAAAAATAGAGAGATTAATACAGAGGTAATAAATATAGCCAGATTGTCTAAATAAGATAAAAACAAATATATTGTGGGCAAGTAGCACAGATAAACTGCAAATGATGATGGTCCAAAAAAGCATCTTTTGCTCTTTTTGTGAAGTAACCTCTTCATCGGTGAAAATCTCTATAGGCGTTAAAAGAGGAGAGTGCCCTTGTTTGCGTATTAGTACAGTGGTTTCTTCTTGCTGTGATAGCTCGATTGGAATCCAAATACCTTTGTAGCCTTCAGTATTATGGTTCCATGTTTGTTGAGAACCTCTTATCCAATGGTCTTGTAGCTCATCGCCATGGAAAAGGTAAAAGTCTAGTTTGCTAATAATGTAATAACTTAGCCCCAAATGGATTTGTTGTTCTGGTGATTCTTTTGAAATTTTAGGAAAGATTAGTTTGTGCCAATAAGCGGTGTCTGAAAAGCTTTGAGATTCAGTGTAAAGCTCTTCATCAAATTGGATTGATAGTAAGTCTTTGACGGATACAGGTTGAGTTTCTTTGAAGGTAGGGAATGTGTTGTTGCTTTGCTGAACATAATCGCTTGCGAGCACAGTTAGACTCCACAATTGCGACATGAGCAAAATTAAATACATCACATTTTTAATCATCATCCCTGTCTACCTTTGTGAAATTTAGCCTAAAAATGGCTCGTGAAAACTGAAATATCAAATGCTCGTAGCAGTCTTTGCTTGCAATCATCTATGCTTTCTTAAAATATAGGCGATATTTTGAATTAATGTACTTTGTTTAGGAATTTTATGAGCGATAAATTGACCCACCTAGATCATCAAGGCCATGCGCATATGGTGGATGTTTCAGATAAGAGCGTCACTAAACGTACTGCCACTGCGCAAGCTATTTTGACCATGCAGCCTTCTACATTAACAAAGGTAATTGAAGGTGGTTTGCCAAAAGGTGATGTTTTGGCGACAGCGCGCATTGCTGGAATACAGGCTGCCAAAAAAACGTCGGATCTTATTCCTTTGTGTCATCCATTAATGCTGACTAAAGTGAGTGTGGAGATAAACACAATTAGCGATTGTGAGTTGGAAGTTTTATGTACCTGTGCTTTATCTGGAAAAACCGGTGTTGAGATGGAAGCGTTAACAGGGGCGAGTGTCGCCGCGTTAACACTTTACGATATGTGTAAAGCCGTTGATAAAGGTATCGTAATCAAGAATGTTTCTCTGCTTGAGAAAAAAGGCGGAAAGAGTGGTGACTGGAGTAAAGACATTGGCGAAAGTTAACATTGTATTTTTTGCTTCTTTAAAAGAAAAAATAGGTCAAAGTTCACACCTTGCAGAGCTGGATTTACCGATAACTATTGGACAACTGAAACAGCAGTTATCAAATGAATTAGACCAAGGCGATGCAATATTGGAAATGGGAATCCAGTCTTCTGTGGATTTCGAATTTGCGCGCGATGAGGACCTGATCCCAGTAGATGTGAAGGAAGTTGCATTCTTTCCACCTGTGACGGGAGGCTAGATGATTAAAGTCCAAGAAGAAGATTTTCAGGTTGATCTTTTATACAAGAGCTTGTTGCAAGCCAATAAAACAGGCGCAGTAGCTATGTTTGTCGGTTTGGTTAGACAGTTTTCAGATTTGCCGAAAGAAGCGTGTTCGTTCGAGTTAGAGCATTATCCGGGAATGACTGAAAATAACCTACAAGCCATTGTCGATGAAGCTAATGCTCGTTGGTCTTTATTAGATGTTGCTGTGGTTCATCGAGTCGGAAAGTTATCGGTTGATGATCAGATCGTGTTTGTGGGTGTTAGTGCTGCGCATCGTGCGGAAGCGTTTCAGGCTTGTGACTTCATTATGGACTATTTGAAAAGCCGAGCGGCTTTTTGGAAGAAAGAAACCCAAGGAGACAAGGCGCAATGGGTTTCGGCTAATGTAAAAGATGAGCAAAGTTTAGATCGTTGGGCAAAATAACCTAAAACTTTGATGGCTCTTCGTTAATTAGGCCGGAGTGTTTTCTTTCGTCCACTCGCATGCCGCTCTCTGTATTCTGTGTCTATGTATTTATCTGTGGTCGCCATGCTGGCGTGCCCTGCATCTTCTCTAACGTGCTCTTTTGGGCGAGTTTTCACGTCTTCGGAAATGCCTGTATGTCGTAACCAGTGAACGGTTGCGACTCGTAGGTCATCGGCATCCGCTCTCATACCGTCTTCACACATGCGCTCATAAGCTCTATCAAAGCAGAACTGTACTATGTTCCGAACTTGTCGAGAGCTTGTCATGGCGCCTTGACCTCTGTTTTTAGGAACCAGTGGTGTGTTTTCCGCAATGGTTGGAAGCGTTGGCAAATCTCGAAATTTTCGGTAACGGATTAAAGCATTGAGCATGTCATCGGAGACGGCAACGAGTCGCTCTTTGTTGCCTTTTGAAAGCACTTTGAACCACCAGTGGCCATCAGCGTCTTTAATAAAGTCTCCCATGACAGGAGCGGATCGTTCATCTGCAACAAGTTCCGAAATTCGTAAATACATGCCAAGTAAGGCATTCATGATAAACAGCGTACGTTCGTGTGTGTTAGGGTCTTCCTCTGCCAATAGCTCTGCGGTTTCAATCACATAATCCCATTGCAAATTGGAAATGCGCCTAACTTGCTTTCTGGTGACTTCTTTTTTTACAAATTTACTTTTTTGACGAATGAGGGCAACAGGGTTTTGCTGGGCTGCTTCCTCTTGCATTAGAAAGCCATAATAAGATGACAAAATGGAAAAGGTTGCTCGAATCGCAGCTTGTGATAATGAATGTTGCTTTGTTTGTGCCACATCACCATTTTTAAATTCTAATTTACTTACGTGAGCAACAAAGGGGCGCCACGACTCATTAGGCACTCTTTCGCCCATGTGTAATTTAAAACGAGCTACATTTTTTGTGCCAATCCAGTTTTCAGGAGGCGCCATGCAAAAGTGGATGAACTCTTCGATTTGATCTCGTCGTAGGTGTGTAGAAGGTGATGATGCGATATTCCAGGACCAAAGCAATAAACGCTCAACTTCTCGTCGATAAGAATTGAACGTTGCTTGTGAGCCGTTGTAACTATAAATGAAACATAAAGCCAGTTGTAAATCGCGTCGGTACTCTGGATCTTTCAGTTGAGGTGCATGGCTTTTTAACTGTGATGCAATAGTCTCGAATTGAGTGAAAGGGTTTGGTAGGTGTTCTAAATTGTCTATTAAAGCAACAGGTGTCATGATTTTTTAATGCCTACGGAGCAATTAGGTTAACCTGTATAGGCTATTCCTTAAAACTTTTATCCCACAGTGTAACTTGATTGCGTCCACGTGATTTGGATTTGAAAAGCGCTAAATCCGCTTGATCGATGAGTTCGGTCGCGGTTTGCGCTTGAAACTCAATAGATGTTACACCTAAGCTGCATGTAATAGAAATATCTCCGAAATCTTCGTCTTCTATTTTCTGACGAATCTTCTCAGCTTTGCTCATGGCTTCTTCTTGAGAAGAAGAGGGCAGTATGATGCAAAACTCTTCACCACCAAAGCGCGATACAAGACCATCATCCCCCATGCTATCTTGAAGTACTTTGGCTACGTTTTTAAGCACTTTATCGCCTGTACTGTGGCCATATGTATCGTTAACCATTTTGAAATGGTCAACGTCGATTAGGATGATGCAGTATTCACTGACGGGTGCTGTGCTATCAAAGTATTTGTTTATGAAATCAAATAAAATGCGGCGATTATAGCAATTTGTTAATGGGTCCCGTGTCGCTAAATAATTAAGCTCTTTATTATGTTTTTTAGAGGCTGTGAATCTACGGTATATATAAACAGAAACACCTAAGCAAAGTATAAGAAGTGACGCTAGAATCAAATTGGCATATCTGTTCTTCTCTAGTTTAAGATTAGATATTTCCCTTTCTTTTTCTATGATTTCTAGCTCTTTTTTGCCTTTTTCTATCAGTAATTGATCTATTTTTTTCGACTCTTTTAAGGACTCTAGCTCCACTTCAATTTTCTTCGAGTGGAGCTTTGCTCGCATAAGAATAACTTCGTTGTCGTCTTTTTCTTTTTGTAAAAGTTCAGCAGTAAGGATTTCTTGCTCGGCATACTTTAATGCGCTGAAATAGTTTCCTAGCGACTTCTCAGCTTTTCTTAAAGAGTTGTAGCTATACAGTTGATGAAACCTCATATCTTCTTCAATCGAAAGAGCCAATGCTTCTTTTAATAATTGAATGGATCTATTGGTATCTATTTCAATGAGTTCTTTGGCCAGAGGAATTAAGGTTTTTACTTGATATGACTTATCTCCAACATCATAAGCAAGAGATAGAGATCTTTCATAGTAAGCGATAGCATTGGTTTTTTGTCCCTGCTCACGATATGCACTAGCGAGTATTCTAGCGACAATGGAGGCTTTCGTTTTATCGTTTTCAGCTATGTAGATGTTATAGGCCTTTTCTGCATTTTCTTCGGCTGTTTTATAATCCTTTTCATCTAAGGCTATGACAGCGATTTCCCTTGCGGCCGTCGCTAATGTACTACTGTCTATTTTGTCTTCGGGAATATTAATAGTTTGTTGGTAGAAATACCGAGCTTGTTCGAATGACTTTAAGCGAGTGTAAATAAGCCCCATTTCATTAGATGTTTTTGCAATGCCAGATAAGTTATTGACACTCTTATAGTATTGGTAGGCTTGGTGCACATAATCAAAGGACTTTTCATAGAGGCCAATATGTCGGTTAATGATACCGGCCCCCATAAGAGCTTTTGCTTCACCTTCGGGATCGTCTATCTCTTCGTGTAACGCTAAACTTCTCTTCAATGCATCAAGTGCAACAATATGGTTTCCTAAATAGCGTTCAGCTTCTGCAAGCGTATTCAGAGTGCGGGCCATATTTTTTTTGTCATCTAGAGCAGTAAATGTTTCTAAGGATTTTTTATAATAAAGAGCAGTGTTTTCTCTATCTTTAAGACGTTTATATGATTGTGCAATTTGCTTATATCCTCTTGCCAACTCTCTTTCATCGGAAAGATATTGTATTGCCTTCTTATACTCTTCTATTGCTTTAAGGTAATTTTTTTGCCTGTATTCAGAGTCTGCTTGAGCAATGATAGTGGAAGCTGTTGAGTGGTTATCTTCAATTGATGAGCTGCCACTCTCTAAACCTATAGCTTCTGTTTCTTGCGCATTAGCAAGATTCACACAGAAAAGGAAAAGTGCCAAAAGAAGTGGTTGAGTGTAAGGTTTTATGGCTTGTAATGGAGCAAGTTCTAAAAGGAATGCTTTCAAATATTGTCGATATAAAGCAGGGGGTGTCATTATGGCGTGCCTATACCTTATTGTTAGTTGAAAGCTAAATGTATTATTTAAGTATACATAAATATTTAAGTTTACTTAATTAGTTTTGATCAAAAATTCATCTTTATCGCTAGCTATAAGCTGACCTTATTGAAACCTGTTAGAATGTTAATTGATTAAACCAAATGGTCAGTTTTTTCTAGTTATTTTATGTCTTCTTTTTCTTCGGCTTCTTTTATTCGATCAAAGAACAACTCTGTTCTTTTTATCTTATCTTTATCCTTTTCTTTGGCGTCAACTTGAGCTCTTTTGATGAGCAGTTGTGCGGTTTTGTCTTTGCCTTGGCTGAAATCAAGCATGGCTCGATAATTTAAGGCCATTGGAATGTTTCCTATAGCTTGAAAGTGCTGAATGTTCGCTCTCCAGAAGAGGCGCTTTTCATACAAATAGTCAGTTTTTACTTCTTGTGGTTGCAAGTTGTCTAATTGAGCTAGAAGCATGGAGAAAATGACATCGTTAGGTGCAATATCAAGCTGCTGCTCAATGACTTCAATGCTTTTGTTTTTTTGACCGTTTGCAGTAAAACTTAAGGCTTTTAAATAATCTGTGAAGCGGTTGTGTTTTTTGAGTCTTTCTAAAAACATGATTGAACGGTCAGGAGATTGTATTAGGTAAGAAAATAACCCTTTGGCAAAGTTTTTGGCATTTATGTCTTGGATTTGCTGGTCAAGATAAGCATAAGGTCGCTCTTCCAAACCGGCTCTATAAGCAAGAAGGGTTGCTCGAAAGTACTCGAAGTCACTTGGTTCTTTGTAGCTAATAATAGTTTCTTTCGTGTCAGCACTAAAAGAGTCGGATAACCTTGTATCAGGCGATGGGTGAGTAGATAAGAATTCTAGCTTTGGACGTCCAAGTGCACGCTTAAAAAAAGCTCGGAATAAATCATTCATTCCCTCAGGTGAAAGCCCCGCAGAAATCAAATACTGTCTTCCTCTTCTATCGGCTTCCTGTTCTTGGTTGCGACTGTACGTCAGGGTGTTTTCAGCTTGGTTCGCAAGACCACCTAGCCAAAGAGCTGTGGTTGCGTCTGCATCGGCACCTGCTAAAGCGGCTGCGATACCGGCTCCGATTAAGGTCAGTGTTTTTTGTAACTCTTCGCTGGAATGCTGACTTTGACGCTCATAGTGTCTAAGTTCCAAATGGGCAACTTCGTGGGCAAGTAAGCCCAGAAGCATATCTTCACTTGTGATGGTTTCTAATATGTCAGAATAAATAAACATATGACTGCCAGGAATCACAAATGCATTGCTTTTAGAACTGTTGAGCAAGGTCATCTCAACCGTTTTGTTATAAAGGCTTGTCTGCGGAAGGACCTTTGAAAGAGTATCCTTAAGGTAGTCGTATGCTGGTGGGAAATCGATCAATGCGCGGCTACCATTGAGCTTTCTAAACCAATGTTGACCCAATATATAGGATGGGTTTGATAAAGATCGCTCGTCTTTATTTGCTTCTAAATCTGGGATGGCAGCCACACCAGTGTTTGCAAAGAAAAATATCGTAAAAACAAAAAGTAAGATGCTTAAGCCTGTTGTAACGTTAGAAAATAGTCTCATAATATGGGAGTTATATTTATTGGGTAAAATCAAAAATGGCGAACCATCAAAGTATTCAGTATGACGTAATCTTGGATGCAAGAGAAGATCGTTGCCCAATGCCTTTGCTTAAAACCAAATTGTCTTTGAGTAAAATGGAAAAAGGAGGGCACTTACTTGTTCAAGCGAGTGATCCAGGTTCTATGAAAGATATTCCCCATTACGTAGAGTTAGTTGGTTTTTCTTTGTTGTCTGTAAGCGAAGAAGACGATGTATATACCTTTTTGATTCAGAAAAACTGAGATGGATTTATATGTTTAGAATTGTTGATACCCTGCTAAAGCGATATTTTTCGAATGAAGAAGTAGTTGTTTTTCTCTTATTGTTAATTGCAGCATTAGTCGCTTTGGCGTTTTGGGGTGGGATTTTAGCACCAGTATTGGTTGCCATTGTTTTGGCGTTCTTGCTCCAAGGTGTGGTGGATAGATTAAAACGATTGGGTGTTGGGCATAAAACCTCAGTATTTTTAGTGTTCTTTTCATTTTTGAGTGCTTGTGGTGTTTTTATCGGATTAATGGCGCCTATTATTTGGCGTCAAGCTGTGCGCTTTGTTCAAGATGCACCACGTATGTTTACTGGTATTCGTGATGAAATTCTGCAGTTCGCCGAAGGACACAGTGAGTATGTTAGCCAAGCTTCTATTAATGAAATTGTAAATTCTTTAGCAAATGAATCGGCAAATCTAGGACAATGGTTAGTGTCGTTCTCCTTGTCGAGCATACCGTCTTTATTTTCCTTGATGATTTATTTGGTCTTGGTGCCTTTGGTGATGTTTTTTCTATTAAAAGATCAGGAAAAAATATTGAGTTATTTGACCTCATGGCTGCCTAAAGAAAGAAGGATGATGCGCAATATCGCCCACGAAATGAATGAGCAAATTGCTAATTACATCCGTGGTAAGTTCATCGAAATGCTAGTAGTCGGGGTTGTAACCTACATTGTCTTTTTGGTGTTCGGGCTTAGATATGCTGAGTTATTGGCATTATTGGTCGGCCTTTCAGTATTAATCCCTTATATTGGTGCTGCTGCTGTGACGGTTCCTGTGGTGTTAGTAGCATTTTATCAATATGGAACAGGCAATGAATTTCTCTATGTTGTTGCTGCATATCTAGTTGTTCAGGCATTAGATGGTAACGTATTGGTGCCTTTGCTATTTTCTGAAGCGGTGAATCTTCACCCACTGGCGATTATTGTGGCGGTTTTGTTTTTCGGTGGTGTATGGGGGTTCTGGGGGATTTTCTTCGCAATTCCTTTAGCAACCTTGGTGAAAGCCATTATTAATGCTTGGCCAGATCAAGAAGCACTCAACTAGATCAAAATGTTCGCTCAATATGCCTGCTTGAAATAAAGAATGAAATAGCAGGCATTTAGTTTTGGTATCTAGCATACTGAAATTTTCTTGTTTTCCTGTAATCTGTATTATCAGCTTTTGCACCTATCGTATGTACTTTCTCGGAGCCACTCATGTTTGCTAAGAATGCACGCCCAATCGCTTGGCCATTGTTTTTCTTTTATTTTTTCTTTTGTGCTCTGATTGGGGTAATGATGCCTTATATTTCGGTTTACTATAAATCGATAGGGCTAACGGCATCGGAAATCGGTCGTTTAATGTCTACTTTTACCTTGTCTGGTATTCTCATTCCTCACTTTTGGGGCTGGTTGACCACTAAAGTCGGTTTGCCGAAACGTGTGCTTCAAATTGCAGTGTTAGGGTGCTTTTTTGCTGTTATTCCCTTTAATTGGAGTGATCAATTTACTACTCTATGGTTGCTAACATGTTTGATGGCCCTGTTCTATTCTGCTTTGTTACCGATGACAGACTCTCTTGCTGTAAGAAGTATTCGACATCTGGATGTTCCATATACTCGACTGCGCGTGGGTGGTTCTATTGGGTATCTGCTTGCCGTCGCAGGTGCGGGCTTTTTAATCGGGCATTTTGGTGTTTTGGTTGTTATTCCTTTGATGTGTACTTTTATTGGTTTGGCCGCAGCAACCACCTTTTTTGTTAAAGAGCAGGCTTATGAAGTCAATACTCAAAAAGAGACAACTTCTTTTCTAACTCTGCTTAAAGGGCGTGAGTCAATTCTGTTTTTTGTGTTGGCTTTTTTAGCTTTTATGTCACACGCGCCATTTAATGTTTTCTTTGCTGTGCATTTATCGGATGTTGGTTATAGCGGTGAACATATTGGTTTGTTGATTGCATTAGGTGTGATTATTGAAATCATCCTATTTCTATTCTTCGGAAATGCCATCAAGCGATTAGATGTGGTTCATCTGGTGATTATATGCTTCGTTTTCGGCATTATTCGTTGGTTTTTGGTCGGTTGGTTTGCTTCTGTTTTATGGATTCTGATTTTTACTCAACTTCTCCATTGTATTACGTTCGCTTTATTTCACATGGTGTCGATTGAGCAAATTCGTCGTCTTTTCCCAGAACGCTATTCAGGGCAAGGCCAAGCCATGTACAGTGCTTTCGCCATCGGTTTAGGTGGTGGATTGGGTATGGTAATAGCAGGGTACTTATGGGAATGGGCTGGCGGCGCATGGGTATTTACTGCAGCGTCTGGCATCAGTGCATTAGCTCTAGTTATCTTGTTGCTTCATCAGCGTCGTTAACGAGTTACAGTCAGCGAATGACCTCGTTCTTGAGTAGCTCGATAAAAGCAAGGGCTGCTCGGCTTAAGGTTTTTTGCTTGTGATGAATGACTCCAAGCTTTCTTTCCACGTTTAAGTCAGGAAGGTTTAATACCGCCAGTTTATCATCAACAAGTGTGGAAGGTAGTAATGACCACCCCCAGCCGATACCCACAAGCATGGCCAGAGTCTCTAGGTTGTTTGTGTTCATCCTCACTTGTGGCTTTAAGCCTTGCTTGCCAAAAACTTGCTCGGCAATCTGTCTTGTGAAGGTGTTTTTATTTGGTAGTACGCAGGCATGTTGCGCCAGTTCCATTAAACTCAGGTTTTTTATTTTGGCCAAAGGGTGATCTTTGCTAACCACACAGGTTAGAGGGTCAGACCAAATCGGCAAAGATTCAATTAACGGGTTTTCTTTATGGGAAAGGGTAATGATGCCTAATTCCGCTCGGCCTTTTAGAACATCTTGATAGGCTTCTTCAGATTGAGAGAAATCAATTTCTAGTTGTGCGCTTGGAAAGTCTTCTTGGAAGCGCTTTAGTGATTTTGGTAAACGTCGTAAGCCAACATGGTGGCTGGTGGAAATTCTAAGCTCACCACTGACATCTTGCATTTGTAGTGACATGCTGCGTTTGATGTCTTGAAGGTCTTCAGCCATTTTTCTGGCTTTAGGCAATAAACGTATGCCTGCTTCGGTCAATTGGACTTGGCGTCCAATCCTGTCAAAGAGTTGCACTCCTAAATTACTTTCCAGTGCCGCGACGCGCTTACTAATAGCGGGCTGTGTCACGAAAAGCTGTGATGCAGCATGAGAAAAAGAGCCTGTTTCGGCCACTTTAATGAAGGTAATGAGTTCAGCGATGTCTATCATTCCAAAAAATTATCCAAAATATGAAAAATATGAATTTGAGTAATTTAAGCCAAAGATTTAGGATAGCGCAATAAGATTTTTAGGAGAGAACTTATGTCAGGTAAAACCCTTTATGACAAGTTGTGGGATAGCCACCTTGTGCAACAACGAGATGACGGCAGTGCCTTAATCTATATCGATTTACAATTACTTCATGAAGTGACGTCACCTCAAGCATTTGAAGGTTTACGCTTAGCTGGGCGTAAGCCTTGGAGAATCTCTTCAAGCTTAGCAACACCAGACCATAACGTACCAACCACTAAAGTTGAACGTGTGTCAGGTGTGGACGGAATTGAAGATCCTGTGTCTAAAATTCAGGTGACAACGTTAGATGACAACTGTAACGAATTCGGCATCACCGAATTTGATATGAAAGACATTCGCCAAGGGATCGTACACGTTGTTGGGCCAGAACAAGGTGCGACGCTTCCTGGCATGACAGTTGTTTGTGGTGACTCTCATACTTCGACTCACGGTGCTTTTGGTGCCTTGGCGCATGGTATTGGTACTTCTGAGGTGGAGCACGTATTAGCGACTCAGTGTTTGGTACAAAAGAAAAGCCGTAACATGTTAGTTCGTGTCGACGGTGAATTGTCGCCTTGGGTTTCGGCTAAAGACGTTGTACTTGCGATTATCGGTGCAATCGGTACAGCGGGCGGTACAGGTTATGCGATTGAGTTTGGTGGTACTGGTATTCAATCTTTGTCTATGGAAGGCCGTATGACGGTTTGTAATATGGCGATTGAAGCGGGTGCTCGCGTGGGCTTGATTGCGGTGGATGATACCACTATCAACTATGTTAAAGGTCGTCCTTACGCGCCAAAAGGTGAACAGTGGGAAATGGCTGTTGAAGCATGGAAAGACCTTGTTTCTGATAAAGACGCGCAATTTGATGAAGTGGTTATTATCAAAGCAGAAGACATTAAACCTCAAGTGACTTGGGGAACCTCTCCAGAAATGGTGATTGCGATTGATGAAGCCATTCCCCGCCCTGAAGATCAAGCCGATCCAGTGAAAAAAGAAGGTTATGCTCGAGCTTGGAAGTACATGGGCTTAGAAGGCAAAACAACATTGGCTGACGTGACACTTGACCGAGTCTTTATCGGGTCTTGTACGAACTCTCGTATTGAAGATTTGCGCATTGCGGCAGATGTAGTCAAAGGACGCAAAGTGGCTTCTACGCTTAAGCAAGCGATTGTTGTGCCTGGTTCCGGCTTGGTAAAAGCACAAGCTGAAAAAGAAGGCTTACATCATATATTTGAAGAAGCTGGATTAGAGTGGCGTGAGCCTGGTTGTTCTATGTGTTTGGCAATGAATGCAGACAAGTTGGGAGCAGGTGAGCATTGTGCGTCTACTTCCAACCGAAACTTTGAAGGTCGTCAAGGTTTTGGTGGTCGCACTCATTTGGTTAGCCCTGCAATGGCTGCCGCAGCGGCAATCGCTGGTCATTTCGTTGATGTTAACGAGTTTGTTAAACACTAAAAGGAGAAAGTATGCGTCCATTTACTCAGCACACAGGTTTAGCCGCTCCTTTGGATTTGGCAAACGTCGATACAGACATGATTATCCCAAAGCAGTTCTTGAAATCCATCAAGCGCACAGGCTTTGGGAAGAACTTATTTGATGAACTTCGCTACCAAGATGAAGGTCAGCCAGATCAATCTTGTGAAGGCCGACCTTTGCGAGAAGAATTTGTATTAAATCAGCCTCGTTATTCTGGCTCGAGTGTTTTGTTGGCTCGCCAGAACTTTGGATGTGGCTCTAGTCGTGAACATGCGCCTTGGGCTTTAGATGATTACGGCTTCCGTTCTATTATTGCGCCAAGTTTTGCCGATATTTTTTACAACAACTGTTTCAAGAATGGCTTGCTTCCTATTGTGTTGCAAGCAGAAGAGATTGATCAGTTATTTGCTGAAGTGGCGGCAAAAGAAGGCGCTCAAATAACGATTGATTTGGAAAAACAAACAGTAACGTCGCCATCGGGTGCAAGTTTTGAATTTCCAGTAGATAACTTCCGTAAGCACTGTTTGTTGAACGGTCTGGACGATATCGGTTTAACGTTGCAGCAAGATTCCGCTATTCGTCGTTACGAAGAAAAACGCATGAATGAAGCGCCGTGGCTTTTCTTGTCACGAGAGAAATAACAATTAAGACATTAGCTTGAAGGATTTGAGATGAGTAAGAACGTATTAGTGTTACCTGGTGATGGTATTGGTCCAGAGATTGTTGCACAAGCTGTGCGTGTATTGGATGCAGTGAACGAGCAGTATTCTTTGGATATTAAGCATGAAAGCGCTTTGGTTGGTGGTTCTGCTTACGATGAAACGGGTTCACCATTACCTGAGGCAACGCTAGACAAAGCAAAAGCTGCGGATGCTATTTTGCTTGGTGCTGTTGGCGGCCCTAAATGGGACGGTTTAGACATGGCGGTTCGTCCAGAAAAAGGTCTATTAGGTTTACGCTCTAACCTAGAGCTTTTCTCTAACCTTCGCCCAGCTATTTTGTACCCACAATTGGCGGAAGCGTCGAGCCTGAAACCAGAAATTGTTGCGGGTTTGGACATCTTGATTGTTCGTGAATTAACAGGCGGTATTTACTTTGGCCAACCTCGTGGTATTCGCACATTGGAAAATGGCGAGCGCGAAGGATTCAATACCTATGTTTATAACGAATCTGAAATTCGCCGTATTGGTCGTTCCGCATTTGAAGCGGCTCGCCAACGTGGTAAGCGTGTGTGTTCTATTGACAAATCTAACGTACTGGAAGTGACCGTACTTTGGAAAGAAATCATGGAAGAAGTGGCGAAAGAGTATCCTGATGTCGAATTGACTCATATGCTAGTAGATAATGCTGCAATGCAGCTTGTTCGTGCGCCAAAACAGTTTGATGTAATGGTTACTGGCAACATGTTTGGTGATATCCTATCTGACGCTGCCGCAATGCTAACAGGCTCTATTGGTATGTTGCCGTCGGCTTCTTTAAATGCAGAAGGTCGTGGTATGTACGAACCTTGTCATGGTTCTGCGCCAGACATTGCAGGTAAAGGTATTGCGAACCCATTGGCGACGATTTTATCGGTTGCCATGATGTTGCGTTATTCTTTGGATGCCAAAGAAGCAGCTGATGCCATCGAAGCAGCGGTAAGCAAGGTTCTAGATTTAGGTTTAAGAACAGCAGATATTGCATCAGATGGATGCGAAACAGTCAGTACGCAAGCCATGGGCGACGCGGTATTGGCAGCATTAAAAGCTTAATATTAAAACAATATTAGGTGTTTTCACTCGGGATATTGCTCTTGGTATGAGTGACCCCACAAAAAAAGGTAGAGATAACCATGTCAAAACAAACTGTAGGTTTAGTCGGCTGGCGCGGAATGGTTGGTTCCGTGTTGATGCAACGTATGCGAGAAGAAAACGACTTTGATCATATTGATCCAGTCTTTTTCACTACTTCTCAAACGGGGCAGAAAGGGCCAGAAATTGGTAAAGATATTCCATTACTTCAAGATGCAACAGATATTGAAGCCTTGAAAAAGATGGACATTATTATTACCTGCCAAGGTGGCGATTATACCAAGGCGATTTACCCACAGTTACGTTCTGCTGGTTGGAATGGTTACTGGATTGATGCGGCATCTTCATTGCGTATGGATAAAGACGCAATCATCGTTCTTGACCCAGTTAACCAAAACGTCATCAAGCAAGGCTTGAAAGATGGCGTAAAAACCTTTGCTGGTGGTAACTGTACCGTAAGTTTGATGATGTTGGCTCTCGGCGGCTTATTTGAAAAAGGCCATATTGAGTGGATGACGTCTATGACGTACCAAGCGGCTTCTGGCGGCGGTGCACGTCACATGCGCGAACTCATTAATCAAATGGGTATGTTGCAAGGATCAGTGGCTTCTGAGCTTGCTGATCCTGCTAGCGCTATTTTAGATATCGACCGCAAAGTAGCGGAACAAATGCGTTCTAATACGATGCCGGTTGATCAATTTGGTGTGCCTTTAGCCGGTAGCTTGATTCCATACATTGATTCTCAGTTAGACAATGGTCAAAGCCGAGAAGAGTGGAAAGCACAAGCGGAAACTAACAAGATCCTTGGTAATACAGGTTCTATTATCCCTGTTGATGGTTTGTGTGTGCGTATCGGTGCCATGCGTTGCCATAGCCAAGCCTTCACTATCAAATTGAATAAAGACATTCCAGTTGCAGATATCGAAGGAATTCTTGCTCAACATAACGATTGGGTGAGTGTGGTTCCTAATGATAAAGAAGCAACCATGGCGCGTTTAACGCCAACAGCAGCAACAGGCACTTTGGACATTCCAGTTGGTCGTATTCGTAAATTGAATATGGGGCCTGAATACATCAGTGCTTTCTCTGTGGGTGATCAGCTATTATGGGGCGCAGCAGAGCCTCTGCGTCGTATGCTAAAAATTCTACTAGAAGATTAATTCTCTAGTTATTTTTTACTTTAAAAAGCACCTTTCGGGGTGCTTTTTTTTGCCTGAAAACTTTTAAAATTAATCTGTGCAAATTATGAAAAGCTTTGCTAACTTGAATAAGGTAAGTCTTTGTTAACTTTTCCTAAAGATAACGTAAGGTTTTATGATTTCGAACAATATTTTACGCACTTACCATTGAAAAGCCTTCAAAAGGGCCATAGATTATTTATATAGACTTAGCAGGAGGAACATTAATTTATTTAGCAAAACAACTGACTCAATAAAAGGAAACTTTCTATGTATACATTGAACATTAGTGGTCATCACGTACAATCTGGTGAAGAAGTCCAAGCAGTCGTTAAAGAAAAAATGGATCATTTATCTCGTATCAACAATCAAATTACGAGTATCAAAGTGATTCTAAATACCGAAAAACATGAGATTCATGAATTAATTGTCGAAGCCAGTGTGCATATTCCTGGTCATGATCTTTTTGCAACAGTTAAAACGGATAAACAGCTTAAACCGGCACTTGATCTTTTAGTTGGTAAATTGGAGAAGCAACTGATTAAGCACAAAGCTAAACACTCCGGCCGCCAGCATCATATTAACGCCCATGATGTTGAAACACCTTTTGAGCGTCAGCAGCAAGCAGAGTTTGATGAGCTGGTAGAGCGCGAAGTTATTTAAATTTTTTGATCTAGGATAAGCCTCGCATTGCGAGGCTTTTTTGTGTCCAGTGTTTTTAGGGGGTTATTAAGAAAGGTTATTAACGGCAAGTAGTAGAGCTGAGTGTCTAGAATCACAAAAAGCATTATGTGGTAGACGTTTTGATACGCCTAATTTTTCTAAGCGTTCTGTGGTTTGTCCGTTAGGGCTGAAGATATAAACAGCACAGTTGGCTTCTACTGCATCTTTAATGGCATTTTCCAATGCTAAGCTGATGGTGAGGTCCATCATAGGAACCGCACTTAGGTCTAATACCACAGCTTTATAATTGTGGATTCTATTATGATGTTTAGCGATTGCTTTACTTGCCCCAAAGATCATTGGGCCAGAGAGATAAAATAGCAAAACACGACCATCGGCTTGATCCAGTAATTCCCTTTCTTCTTCTGTGAGCAAAATGTCATCATCAGCATCGCTAATGGCTTTGACGTTACCAGATTGAAGGCGACTTAATTTCTCAATAGTCATGATGTTGGCAATAAAGACGCCAATACCCACAGCAACCATAAGGTCAACGAACACGGTTAATGCCATCACACCATACATGATGATAGTAGGGGAGAGAGCCACCTTATGGGCGCGTTTTAAGAAGCTCCAGTCAAGAATGTTAAGACCAACATAAAGTGCAATGCCCGCCAAAACAGCCATTGGAATTGGGCTGATTAATTGAGAAGCCCCAAGTACGACAAGCAATAATATAAACGCACGTGTGATGGCGGCAAGAGGAGATTTACCTCCTGTTTGGATATTCACAACCGTACCCATCGTTGCCCCAGCACCAGGTAGGCCGCCTAAAAAGCCTGATGTTAAGTTTGCTATTCCTTGGCCAATCAATTCACGATTAGAATCGTGCTCTTTACGAGTCAGGCTGTCTGCTATGACGGCAGTTAATAGAGTATCGATACAACCTAGTGTTCCTAGAACCAAGCCATCAATGATCATTTCAACTAGGACGGAAGTTTCAAAATGTGGCCATTGAATAGAAGGTAAGCCGGATGGGATCAAACCAATTCGTCGAACATCATCGTTATCAAATAAAATAATTGAAACAAGCGTAATGGCTACTAAGGCAACCAGTTGTGGGGGAACATAACGACGCCACTTTTTAGGTAGATAAAACAATACGCCAAGGGTTAATAGACCTAAGAATAACTCTGAAAAATGCAGGTTCAAAATTAAGCTTGGTAGTGCGCTTATTGTTCCCATAACACCACCTGCTGGAGAAGGGTGCCCTAAGAAAGGCGCTAACTGCAATACGATGAGAATAACGCCAATCCCAGACATAAAGCCTGAAATTACACTATAGGGCATTAAAGTGATGTATTTTCCGAGTTTCAAATAACCAAGTGTTATTTGAAATAATCCTGCAATCATGACAACCGTAAAAGCCATTGCCAGCCCGCCTTCTGGGCTGTTGGCGATCATGCTGGTTAGCACGGCTGTCATAATAACTGTCATCGGGCCGGTTGGTTCCGAGATTAAGCTAGTTGAGCCACCAAAAACAGCAGCAAAGAAACCAACCAGAATGGCACCCCATAATCCGGCTTCTGCACCTGCACCTGACGCTACACCAAAAGCGAGAGCAAGCGGGAGGGAGACGATGGCTGTTGTGGCACCGCCAAACAAATCACCAACTAGGTTCCAATCTTTAAATCGAGAAAAATCAATGACCATTAGGTTTTACCTGTGCATTCTGTATGTTCATATGAATACATTGAAGTATCTATTTTCAGTTGCTAAAGAGCCCGCATGGGCGGGCTCTTTACTCAGTCTAAGTAGATAAAGAAAATTATTCTACATTAGAGTCTGAGGCAGTTTCTGCACCGTTATCTTCGCGGGCTAATCTTGGGTCGTTTTTCACTCGACCAGTATTAGCACGTCGACGAGAGGTGTTTGCCTTACGCTTTTCTTCTTGCTCTAAGCGTAGCTTTTCTTGCTGTGCAAGAATAGCTGCTGGTAGTTCAACAGGTGCTTTCACTTCTGCTGTAGGTGTTACTGCTGGTTTTCCGCGACCACGACGAGGTGTGCGAACAGGCTTCTTAGTTTCAGAAGCTGTAACAGTGTTTTCTACAGGAGCAGTAGCGCTGTCTGCCATTTCGGCTGGCTCACTTGCTGCATTTTTTACAGGAGCTTCTTCAGTTACTTCAACGGCAGGCGTCTCAGCTTTTGGTGCTTCTGTTTCTACTGTTTCGACAACAGGTGCTTCTTCCTTGACAGCTTCTACTTTAGGCTCTTCAGCTTTTTGAGCTTCAACTACTGGGGCTTCTTTAGTAACCTCTACCTTTGCCTCTTCCGCTTTTGAAGCTTCAGGCGCTGGTATTTCTTCCTTGGTAGTTTCCGCTTTTGAAGCTTCAGGCGCTGGTATTTCTTCCTTGGTAGTTTCTGCTTTTGGCTCTTCTACTTTTGGAGTTTCGATCACAGCATCTGCAGCTTCTTTAGGTGCTTCAGTTTCTGTTGTCTCTTCGCTGTGTTGCTGAGTGGCTTCCACTTTACTCATTTGAGCTTTAACCGACATTTTAGGTTTAGTCGCTTTGGCTTGAGGCTTAGCTTCTGGCTCAGGTGCGGATTCTTCAATCGTTTTTTCTGATGCAACAGCTTCTTCTACTGTAGCTTCTACAGTCGAAGTGGGTTCTGATTTTTGCGTTACGTTATCCGCTTCTTTCTCAACTTTCTCGTTTGTATTCTCAGTTGTTTCTTGAGTGTTTACTTCGTCTTTTTGTGGACGACGAGAGCGACGAGAACGGCGAGAGCGACGTTGTGGCTCATCAGTGCTTTCATTGTTTTCTGTTAATGTGTTTTTAGCGGCTTCCACTAGAGCGGCATCTTCTTGCTCTTGTAGTTTTGCTGCTTCTAAAGCTTCATCTTTTAACTTGCCACTGCGACGACGGTTATCGTTGCGTTCACGTTTGCGCTCTTTTACTTCGGGAACGTCTTTCGCCTTAGGTTGCTGACGAGGAGTTTTAACCGCTGCTTCTTGCTTTTCAACTTTTGAATCTAAGTTGTCTTGCTTATTGTTGCGGTTATTTCGACGGTTGTTTCCTTTCGTGCCAGCTTCTGCCTGTTCTCTGCGAGATTGGCGAGTAGAGCGGTTTTGGCTCTTTTCTGTCGCGTTATTATCACGATCAGAGTTTTGGTGCTTCACGTTACGCTTATTGCGGTTGCTACGATTGCCAGTAGTTTTACTTGTAGTGCGATCATTTTGTGATGAAGACGTTTTTGTATTTGCTTTTGGCGAGCTTGTTTTGCTCTTCTGTTTAGGTGATTGCTTGCTAGAAGCATCCCCGAACAAAGCTGTCAAAATACGAGTGAAAAGACCTGGCTTTTTCGCTTTAGGAGCACTGCTTTGTGTCGCTGCAGGTGTTTCTGTATGCGCTGGAGCCGGTGACTTCGGTGCAATACTTGTTACTGCAGCTTGTGGGCGAACGTTTTCACTTGTTTGGCGAGGCTCATACGGTGGCTGCTCTGGTGTTTCAACCAATGTGTAGCTGTTCTCATTCTGAGAAACAACTGTACTGTCATCACGAATACGCTCTACTTCAAAGTGCGGTGTTTCCATGTGCGGATTCGGCACAAGAATGATATGCACGTGATTACGTTTTTCGATCTTCGCGATGTTAGTACGTTTCTCGTTTAGCAAGAAAGTAGCAACAGAAACAGGCAATACGGCGCGGATTTGAGCTGTGCGCTCTTTTGCACACTCTTCTTCGATAAGACGTAAAACAGAAAGGGCAAGAGATTCAACATCACGAATGAAGCCTTGACCGTTACAGCGTGGACAAACGATACCGCTGGTTTCACCAAGAGAAGGGCGCAAGCGTTGGCGAGACATTTCAAGTAAGCCAAAGCGAGAAATGCGGCCAATCTGAACGCGTGCGCGATCGGCTTCAAGCGCGTTCTTCATGCGGTTTTCAACTTCTTTTTGGTTACGCACTGGCGTCATATCGATAAAGTCGATAACCACCAAGCCACCAATATCTCGTAGACGCAATTGGCGAGCAATTTCGTCTGCGGCTTCTAAGTTGGTTTGTAGTGCTGTTTCTTCAATGTCTCCGCCTTTGGTTGCGCGAGCGGAGTTGATGTCGATAGAAACCAAGGCTTCGGTTGGGTCAATAACGATTGAGCCACCAGAAGGTAGGCGTACTTCACGTTGGAAAGCTGTTTCGATCTGAGTTTCGATCTGGAAACGGTTAAACAAAGGCGTGGAGTCTGTGTACATTTTGATGCGCGACTTAAAGTGCGGCATAACTTGCATAACGAAGTTAATGGCATCTTGATAAGCGTCTTTTTCATCAATCAGTACTTCACCAATGTCTTCGCGCAAGTAATCACGAATGGCGCGGATAACAATGTTACTTTCTTGATAAATTAAAAATGGTGCAGGCTTTTCTGAAGCGGCTTTGGTGATGGAGTTCCAAAGTGTATCAAGGTAGTCCAAATCCCATTGTAGTTCTTCAGTAGAGCGACCAACGCCAGCCGTACGAACAATCAAACCACCGTTTTCTGGTGTATTAAGGCCGGACATTGCTTCTTTTAGATGAGATCTGTCATCACCATCGATGCGACGAGAAATGCCACCAGCACGAGGATTATTCGGCATCAAAACTAGGTAACGACCTGCTAGGCTAACAAAAGTCGTTAGTGCAGCGCCTTTGTTGCCACGCTCTTCTTTATCCACTTGCACGATAACTTCTTGACCTTCGCTTAACACATCTTTGATGTTAACTCGGCCTTCGTGATTGGATTTTTTAGAGAAGTAAGTTTTGGAGATTTCTTTAAGAGGAAGGAAGCCATGACGTTCTGCGCCAAAATCAACAAATGCCGCTTCAAGACTCGGTTCGATACGAGTAATTCGGCCTTTATAAATGTTGGATTTCTTTTGTTCGCGAGAACCGGATTCGATATCTAGATCGTATAGACGTTGACCGTCTACAAGGGCGACGCGCAACTCTTCTTGTTGAGTTGCATTTATTAACATTCTAATCATTGTATGTGTGAACTCTGTTAGCGCTGATACGAAAAGAGTCACTGCAGCGATAGGTAACCATTAATCAATCTGACTCAGCTTTAGAGCAAGTCATTCAGTCTTTTCTGGCAAGAGGAGTACGCGATTCGTTTATTTTTTTGGATTAAACGCTTTGTGCGGTTCGCTGCCTTGATGAATACTAAATAGTCTCTTTTAACCGGTCTCGTTTCTTTGCTTTTATGAAACAACGCGAACGCGCGGTCGAGCAATATAATGAGAATTCCTTCCACTGAAGCGGATTTTTCCGAATCATGCGGTTTATTATTTAAGATTAACTGTTACAGAGGTAAGATAGGGGCCAAAGTGTCGCTTCGGCAGTGTTCATTCAATTCTTGCATCTTATCTTCGAGGTGTTTTGTTGCCTCTTACCCTTTGCGAATGTGAATATAACAGTAAAAACTAAGTGCTTCAATTATAAAGGAAACCAATCTTTGATTATGTCGGACTCAGAACAGAATTTAGCAGAGCGTCCCGCAGTTCGCTACGTCACAATTGACGATAATAATGAGGGCCAACGAATTGATAATTTTTTGGTGACCTTTTTGAAAGGTGTACCGAAAGGGAAAATCTACAACTTGCTTAGAAAAGGCGAAATTCGTGTTAACAAAAAGCGAACTAAGCCAGATTACCGTCTTCAAAATGAAGATATAGTTCGTATCGCGCCGATTGTGATTGCGCCAGAGTCAGAAAAGCCTGTTTTGTCGGAACGACTAAAAAGCGAAATTGAGTCACGAATTGTTTATGAAGACAAAGGGTTAATTGTCGTTAATAAACCATCGGGCTTGGCTGTTCATGGTGGTAGTGGTTTGAGTTTTGGGCTAGTTGAAGTCATTCGACAAATGCGACCTTTAGAAAAGTTCGTTGAGCTTGTTCATCGACTGGACCGTGATACGTCTGGTCTTATCATGATTGCAAAAAAGCGAGCGGTATTGAAAGAGCTGCATACTGCTTTGCGAGAAAAAGAAGGCGTGCAAAAAACATATCTCGCTTTGGTATATGGCAGTTGGCCAAAACGTAAACTTCAGGTGAATGCGCCACTACTAAAGAACGAGCTAAAATCTGGCGAACGTATTGTGAAAGTTCACACTGATGGCAAAGAGAGTCTGACGCGGTTTAAGCTGGTTCGTCAGTTTGAAGGCTACAGCTTAGTTGAGTGTGAGCCTGTGACAGGTCGAACTCATCAAATTCGAGTACACACATTGCATGCGGGCTATCCAATTGTGGGTGACGACAAGTATTCGCCAGCCGAGTCATTAAAAGAAACAAAGGTGCTTGGCTTTAAGCGTTTATGCCTACATGCAACGCGATTAGACATTATGTTGAATGGCGAACGCATGTTGTTCGAAGCGCCGCTTGATAAAGAATGGCAAGACTTGATGAGCAATAAACTCGTTTCAGCTTTCTAAAAAAACATATCCGCTAGACCTATCTATAATTCAATAAAGAAGACTTGCTCAATGCAGGTCTTTTTTTGTGCAACTCAACCCCTTTGGTTTTCCATGATATAGGTCATCACTGATTAAAAAACGGAAGAGTAACATGGTAGTCAGGCTATTTAAGGCGTGTTTTCTTGTGCTTTAAATAAGTAAGAGAATCGTTTAATGACTAGGATGATTAAAATGAAAGTCTCTGATGTTCGTGCTGTTCCTGGGTTTATTTCTGTTGCTACTATTTTACTTATTTGGTTTGTCGTTCCAGTACCTGATGGTGTGACCGAGAATGCTTGGCATTTATTGGCTTTATTTGTTGGAACTGTGGTCGCCATTATTGGCAAGGCCATGCCGATTGGCGCTATTGCTGTTCTCGCCATTACGCTTGTTGCATTCACTGGCGTAACCAATGACAACCCGTCTGGAGCGATCAAAGATGCTTTAAGTGGTTTTTCCAATTCTCTTATCTGGTTAATTGGTATTGCCATCATTATTTCCAGAGGCTTAGTCAAAACAGGCTTAGGGAATCGGATTGGCTATTACTTCATTACCTTATTTGGCAAGAAAACCATTGGGATTGGTTATGCGTTGGCTTTATCTGAGTTAGTTATTGCGCCAGTGACACCGAGCAATACGGCGCGCGGTGGCGGCATTATTCACCCCATTATGAAATCCATTGCCACAAGCTTTGGTTCTTCTCCTGATGATGGAACATCTCGAAAAATTGGACATTATCTCGCGTTGGTGAGTTACCACATTAACCCAATTACGTCCGCTATGTTCATTACTGCAACGGCACCAAACCCTTTGGTGGTTAAACTTATTGCCGATGCAACAGGTGCAAACATAAGTATCACTTGGGGAACATGGGCGTTGGCCGCTTTATTACCCGGTTTGGTTTGTATCGCTTTGGTGCCTTTGGTTGTGTATGCGATTTACCCACCGGAAATTAAAAGTACACCAGATGCAAAAGATTACGCCTCATCTAAACTGGCCGAAATGGGGCCTATGTCTTATGGCGAGAAAGTCATGGTTGGTGTGTTTTCCTTATTGTTGATTCTCTGGGCTGGCGTGCCTGCTATGTTATTTGGTTCTGATTACGCGGTGAACACAACCGCTGTGGCGTTTTTGGGGTTGTCTATTTTGCTCATAACAGGCGTTTTGAGCTGGGAAGATGTGCTCAAGGAAAAATCTGCTTGGGACACTGTGGTTTGGTTCTCTGCCTTAGTGATGATGGCAACTTTTTTAAATACGCTTGGATTAGTTAGTTGGTTTTCTTCTGTTGTAGAAAGCAATATTGCGCATTTTGGTTTTGATTGGAGCGTGTCTGTGGTGATTCTAGTAGCCGTGTATTTCTACGCCCATTACTTCTTTGCCAGTACGACGGCTCATATTACTGCCATGTTTGCAGCTTTCTATGCCGCAGGTTTGGCGCTTGGCGCGCCGCCTTTGTATTTAGGGTTATTGTTAGCTGGTGCTTCTTCTTTAATGATGTCTCTTACTCATTACGCTACAGGGACGTCACCGATCGTATTTGG
Source organism: Marinomonas sp. 15G6-16 (assembly GCF_055809555.1). Lineage (NCBI taxonomy): Bacteria > Pseudomonadati > Pseudomonadota > Gammaproteobacteria > Oceanospirillales > Oceanospirillaceae > Marinomonas > Marinomonas sp. 15G6-16. Next base: position 73,338 of record NZ_CM147916.1, read on the forward strand.
TTCAGGTTATGTGTCCATGGAAAACTGGTGGGCAATGGGCTTTATCATGAGTGTTGTTAACTTACTTGTTTGGGGTGTTGTCGGTGGGCTTTGGTGGAAAGTTTTGGGTTATTGGTAAATCCCTAAAGATGAGATTTAAATGTGCATTTTATCGCTCATTGTTGTTCTGACTTTTAGAATGGTTTTAACTAGAGCATATAAAAAGCGAATGAATTAAGACGGAATTTATGAAAAAACTACTCCTAAGAAAACTGCAATCTTTGACCGCTATTTTAGTGTTGAACACATTGCCTGCTGGAGTTGCCCAAGCCAGTGTTAGCTATGAATCCGAAGTGGCTCAAGCACGGGTGTTATCAGATGATCGCAGAAATACCTTAAAACAAGACCTTCAAGAAGACCCATTAAAGTGTTTGTATCTTGAAAATACACTGGCTTATGTTCAAAAACATCAGGATAAGCCCTTGAGCCATCAGCATCAGTTGGCTTTAACTCTTATTGAAGAAGCTTACCAAGATGATTTGGACACCTTGCTAGATCATTATGAATCCGAGTTGGAATCGGCTGTTTCGGCTAACGATGAATCTCGTATCCATAGCGCCAAGAATTGGGCAGAACAAGAAATAGCCGTGCTGAAAGAAATGCGAAGTGCTAAAATTGCGGAATTTAACCAACAATTCAGCGTCTCTTGAGTTTTAAGTAAAGGCTGAGACGGTTATTCACTCCGAGACTTTGCATGTTATCTGATCCACCCAATTTTAGTTTCGTTACGATTCGCCGTCAGTTTGATTTTCGTGGCATCGAGATGGGCCGTTGGGTGACGCCTGAAGAAAGAGATCGCGCGGCGGTCAATTTCCACCAAGCTTTACACGACTTAATGGATGCTTTGCAAGGCCCTGAACATCTTATCTCTCTACGAGGAACACTTGGGCTTCAGTTTGGAAAAGGCGGACAGCGTGGTGTAGCGGCTCACTATATGCCAGCGACTCGACAACTGGCCTTGGCTAAAAATGCTGGCGCAGGGAGCTTGGCCCATGAATGGTTCCACGCTTTCGATCATTACATGGGCGATAAAATGTTTCACTTCGCTTCATCCTCCAGCTTTGCATCCAATAACTGGCTGCAAGAATCCGATTCAAGCAATATCAAATCTCACCCGCTAAATACACTTCTGGCTGACTGCTTCAAAAGCATCTTACTCAGCTCAGATGGAAACGACACCAGCGAACTTTTTCAAGCTTCTAAACGAATCGATGAAAAACACAATATTTTCTACTACTCCAAACCAGAAGAAATGTGCGCCCGCGCGTTTGAAGCCTTTGTAGAAGACGCCAAACCAGCGAGTCGATTTCTCGTAAAAGGCAGCAAATACTCAGAAGAAGCCAAAGCTGGACTTTATCCGCAAGGGCGGCAACGTGAAGCTATTAACCAAGCTTTTAGCAACTATTTTTACCTACTTGGTGGAGCGCTCAACCGAGAAGTATAGAGGCTTATCAAAGTAGAGTTATTGGGGTTATAGTTTTTTTCTTGCGACTATTATTGAATAATAAATAAGTTCAATTGTTGGTTTGGGGTTATTGGGGTTATCTTTATAGTTAGGTTCATGGATGAATAAACAACATAAGGACTTGATCATGAAGAGCCGAGAGGTCATTCAAATGTTAATACAGGATGGCTGGTGCGAAGTTCGAACGAAGGGAAGTCATGTTCAGTTCAAACATCCAACCAAAAAAGGTACGGTAACAGTACCGCATCCTAAAGCAGATATTCCTGTTGGTACGTTTAGAAATATACAAAAGCAAGCTCAATTACCTTAAGCATTCTTTTAGAGGAATACTCCATGAAATATCCAGTTGTTTTGCATACCGATGATGGCGTCAACTATGGTGTTACTGTACCAGATGTTGCAGGATGCTTTACCGCGGGTAAGAATCATGATGAAGCATTAGATATGGCGGTGGAAGCTATTTTTCTCCATTTAGAAAGCTTACTAGAAGAAGGTGAAGATATTCCAAAAGCGAACACCATCACTTTTCATCAAAACAACCCAGACTACAAGGATGGGATTTGGGCCATTGTCGATGTCGATATCACGCCATTATTAGGGAAGAGTGAAAAAATTAACGTCACATTACCACATCTGCTCATTAGCAAAATTGATCGAGCTGTCTCAAGTAACCCAAGGTACAAATCCCGCTCAGGCTTTTTAGCTGAAGCATCAAAAAAAGCATTGGAGCTAGCATAAAAAATGAGCCATTTGGCTCGTTTTTTATCGGACTAACTTTGTTTTCCCTGAATGGCTTTCATCATTAATGCCATTCCGCTAATACTTGGTAAATCTGAGTTAGCAGAGCTTCCATCAATATGATCTGAGAAGATTTTCTCAATAATGATCTTTTCTTGATCTCCTTCAATTTGATTGTTTTGCTTCATAGCGAGGTAAGTCTGAATTTGCATTGCTTTATTTTCAGAGAATTGAGCATACTTAGTTCTTGCAGAAGCTGTAGCCATGCAATACCTAGCAATCCATATACCGGGTAGGGCAGTAATAGTGACCCCCATTAAAATCATGAAAGCTTTTAAGCCTTCTGAAATAGCTTCTCCAGTAATGAGCTTGTTTAATGAAGACCCTGCATCAAAGTATGATTGAACAACGATACTTTCAGCCCAGAAGGTAAGAAGGAGGGCGATAGTTGAAGTGAGGATTAATTTGTATACCGAAGATTTTGCTTCATTTTGCTTGTTTCGCCAATAAACCACGGCTTCTTTACTGGCAATATGCTCCCGGAAGTTGGCGATTGTAGTATCTACAACCTCTTTGCCTTTATCTAGTGCTTGTTGTAATTGCCTTTTATGCTCAGGAATATCTTTACTTTCAAATTCTCTTAAAAGGCGAACAATACGACCTCGAGTACCTAATATCTCATCGTTTTGCTCATTGTGTAGCTCTAATAAATCCTGATAAAAAATCCCTGTTTTTTCTTCAATCTCAGCTTCTATACTAACTTCCTTATTGATTTTTTCTCTTGTGGCAATGCCTTTGCAAAATTGCTTGAAAGAGTCATTCCTTACTGCAGCTGTTTGATGGTGTAAATTAATTTTTAATTGATCTAACCCTGTATAACTGTTTCGATTTTCGCCTAATAGGCCAATTATAAAAGCATTCATTAGATGTTCTTTGTCTAAATCGCATTCCTCTATAGCTTTGGCAAAAGGAGAGTCTGGAGGGAAGAGAAGACCATTTGGGTATAAAGCTCTCTCAAGAAGAGAGCTTAAACTAATAGAAACTTCCTTTTCGATAATAATTTGAGGTCCTTGAAAAGTATTATCTTGTTTTAAGATTTGATGGTTTTTGAGCTCTTCATATATACTTTTTTTTAGATTTTTAGCCAAAAGTAAAAGTTGTTTGGCTGCAGTGGTTTGATATAGGTGTATTAATTCATCACAGAATTCATCAAGCTTTTCAAGTGATCTAAAGATTCGTCTATATCCTTGTAGTTTTAATGAAATTTGCTTTTCTAATTTTAATTGTGTTTCCACTTTTCACATCCTTGCTTAGACATCGACTTTATTTATATGGTCTTTGAATCAAGATATCAAATATTTGAGAGATAAGACAAAAAACGAGCCATTTGGCTCGTTTTTAGTTTCAGCTTATAAAGCTTTAGTCTTCATAGCTGTCTATTGGTGGGCATTCGCAGAACAAGTTGCGGTCGCCGTAGACGTTGTCGATGCGTCCTACAGGTGGCCAGTATTTGCGTGCTTTGATCCAAGGTAATGGGTAAGCAGCGTCTTTACGAGAGTAGCCATGTTCCCAATCGATATCTAAAAGGCTATCCGCTGTGTGCGGTGCGTTTACTAATGGGTTATCTTCTAGCGTCCATTCGCCTGATTGAACCTTGCTGATTTCGTTGCGAATTTGAATCATGGCATCGCAGAAACGATCCAATTCTTCTAAGTTCTCAGACTCTGTTGGTTCTATCATCAAGGTGCCCGCAACAGGGAATGACATGGTTGGCGCATGGAAGCCGAAATCCATTAGACGCTTAGCGATGTCTTCTTCACTGATGCCTGACTCGGCTTTCAATGGGCGAATGTCGATAATACATTCGTGGGCCACTGTGTCGTTTTTGCCTGTGTAAAGCACTGGGTAATGTTCGCCAAGGCGTTTAGCAATGTAGTTAGCGTTCAAAATGGCGTTGTAGGTTGCATCACGCAGACCTTTGTCGCCCATCATTTTGATGTACATCCAAGTGATTACAAGAATGCTTGCGCTACCGTAAGGCGCGGCGGAAACGGCGCCATGTTGTTCTTCCATTCCCATAACAGGTGTAACCGCATGACCCGGTAAGAAAGGCGCAAGATGAGATTTGACACCAATTGGGCCCATGCCAGGGCCACCGCCACCATGAGGAATACAGAATGTTTTATGTAAGTTAAGGTGAGAAACGTCACCACCAAATGCGCCTGGAGGCGCAACGCCTACCAGTGCGTTTAAGTTAGCACCATCGATGTAAACTTGTCCGCCAAATTTGTGAACGATGTCACACACTTCGCGAATATGTTCTTCAAATACACCGTGCGTTGAAGGGTAGGTTGCCATGATGCAGCTAAGTTGCTCTGCGTGTTTTTCTGCTTTTTCAGCCAGATCAACCAAATCAATATTGCCATCTTCATCGCATTTAACGATAACAACTTTCATGCCCGCTAGTGCAGCAGACGCTGGGTTTGTTCCGTGAGCAGAGCTAGGGATCAAGCAGATATTTCGCTCATTGTCGCCGCGAGATTTGTGGTATTTATCAATCGCGATTAGGCCTGCGTATTCACCTTGTGCGCCTGAGTTTGGCTGCAGTGAGATGGTGTCATAGCCAGTTGCTTTCGCCAGCATGTCGATCAATTCTTGTAGCAGAGCATGATAACCGCTTACTTGGTTATTTGGTGCAAATGGGTGAATGCGACCAAATTCCGCCCAAGTGACAGGAATCATTTCTGATGCTGCGTTTAGCTTCATTGTACAAGAGCCAAGCGGAATCATGCTTTGGTTCAAGGCGATGTCTTTTACTTCTAATTGATGCATGTAACGCATCAATTCTGTTTCGCTGTGATGACTGTTGAAAACAGGGTGCGTCAAAATGTCGTCTTGGCGAAGTAGGGAAGTGTCAAAGCCATAAGAAGCATCAGAGCCAATCACGTCTTCTAGTGTTAGTGTTGCACCAAAGCATTCTGCTAAATCGATTAGATCGTTTGGCGTAATGGTTTCATTTAAAGAGACAGAAATTTGCGCATCAGACACTTTATAGAAGTTCATCAACTTGCTTTCGCCTTTGGCGATAATGCTGTCTGTTTGGCTTCCTGTGTTAACAATAACTGTATCGAAGTAGCTAGCGTTGGTTGTTAAGCCTTGTTTCTGAACGGCTTTAGCAAAGCAATCTGTTAGAGCAGCAACGCGGCTTGCAATTTTTTTAAGGCCAGCTGGACCATGATAAACCGCATAGAATCCCGCCATCATGGCCAGTAAGGCTTGAGCGGTACAAATATTCGATGTGGCTTTTTCACGACGAATATGTTGCTCGCGTGTTTGCATCGCCATACGCAATGCTGGTTTGCCGTGGCTGTCTTTAGAGACTCCGATCACTCGACCTGGCATAGAGCGTTTGAATGCGTCTTTTGTTGCTAAGAAAGCAGCGTGTGGACCACCGAATCCCATTGGAACGCCAAAGCGTTGTGCGCTACCGAAAACAATGTCTGCGCCCATGTCGCCTGGGGACTTAAGTAGAACCAATGACAAAAGGTCAACGGCGATACTGACTAATGCGCCTTGTTCGTGAGCTTCGGCAATCACAGAAGATAAATCCGTTACTGCACCGTCGATACCTGGGTATTGGAAAATAGCACCGAATACATCGTGGTTAGCAAAGTTGGCGATGTCATCCACAATCACATCAATGTTGAGTAATTCTGCTCGTGTTTTAATGACATCGATTGTTTGTGGTAAGCAATGATCTGCGACAAACAGGGAATCGTTCTTTTTACGATTCGAGCGCTTCATTAATGTCATGGCTTCTGCTGCCGCAGTAGCTTCGTCCAACAAAGATGCGTTGGAGATTTCCATGCCAGTAAGATCAATAACAACCTGTTGGAAGTTCAATAGTGCTTCCAATCGGCCTTGAGAAATTTCTGGTTGGTAAGGTGTGTAAGCCGTGTACCAGCCTGGGTTTTCTAATAGGTTTCTTAAAATAGGGGAAGGAACGTGCGTATCGTGGTAGCCCATACCGATAAATGAACGTGCAACCTTGTTTTTTTCAGCAATGGCTTTCAGCTGAATAAGAGCATCGCTTTCGCTAACGGGTTCTGCAGATAAATCTAGATTTGCTTGACGAATGGCTTGAGGGACAGTCTTGTCTATTAATTCAGAAAGAGAACTGCGTCCAATGGTTGCGAGTATTTTTTCTTGCTCTGCAGCGTCTGGGCCAATGTGTCTAGCCATAAATTCGTCGTTGTTTAACAAATCGCGGATGCACGAAGTCATAGTTTTACCTATTTAAGAAGCTATATAAAAAACGGGGGAGATATGCTCTCTTACAGAAGGGTAAAAGAGCATACAGAGATACTATTCGATTGAGTCGGCGTAGCCTGTTGCATCAAGCAATTTGTCAAGATCAGCGCTATCGCTCAACTTAACTTTGGCAATCCATGCGCCTTCAAAAGGAGATTCGTTGATTAGCTCAGGGGCATCATCAAGCGCTTCATTTACTTCAATGATTTCACCATTTACTGGTGCGTAAATATCAGAAGCGGCTTTAACTGATTCAACAAGAGAAAATTGCTCTTTTGCTGTTACTTCTGCGCCAACTTCTGGCAGCTCAACATAAACTACGTCGCCAAGTAAGTCTTGTGCATGATCAGTGATACCAATCGTTACTGTGCCGTCACCGTTGTCTAATACCCACTCATGAGAGTCAGCGTATTTTAGATTTTCTGGGATAGTGCTCATTAGATTTCTGCCTCTTATAAAAAAATAGCCAAGAGAGAAGGCTCTTGGCTATATGATTTTAGCGATAAAGTGGGAAGCGCGCGCAAAGCTCTTTTACTTCTGCAAGTACACGAGCTTCAACTTCTGGATTGCCTTCTGGCATAGCAACCAAACCATCTAGAACATCACTGATTAGATGACCAACTTTCTCGAATTCCTCAACACCAAAGCCGCGAGAAGTAGCTGCAGGTGTACCGATACGAATACCAGATGTGATCATTGGTTTTTCAGTATCAAACGGAATGCCGTTTTTGTTACAAGTGATACCAGCACGTTCTAGTGCTTTATCCACTACGTTACCTTTCAAACCTTTTGGACGTAGGTCAACCAACATTAGGTGGTTGTCTGTTCCGCCAGTGACGATGTCGCAGCCACGTTCGATCATGACAGCGGCCAAAGCTTTTGCATTAGCAACAACTTGGTCAATGTACACTTTAAACTCAGGTTTAAGCGCTTCACCGAAAGCCACTGCTTTACCAGCGATAACGTGCATCAACGGGCCACCTTGGTAACCAGGGAAAACCGCTGAGTTGATTTTCTTACCAAGATCTAGATCGTTGGAAAGAATCATACCGCCACGAGGACCGCGCAATGTTTTGTGTGTCGTTGTCGTAACAATGTGTGCGTATGGTAGTGGAGATGGGTGCGCACCAGTGGCAACAAGACCAGCGATGTGAGCCATATCAACAAAAAGATAAGCACCAACTTTGTCAGCGATTTCACGGAAACGTTTGAAATCGATAACACGAGGAATAGCAGAACCACCAGCGATGATCATTTTTGGCTTGCACTCTAGTGCTTGTGCTTCAATGGCATCGTAATCGATCAATAGTGTTTCTGGGTTAACTTGGTATTGTACAGCGTTGAACCATTTACCCGACTGTGCTGGTGGCGCACCGTGAGTTAAGTGACCGCCGGCGTCTAAAGACATACCAAGGATAGTGTCACCTGGCTGAAGCAGTGCAAGCATAACGGCACCGTTTGCTTGAGCGCCAGAGTGTGGTTGAACGTTTGCGAATTCACAGTTAAAAAGCTGCTTAGCACGGTCGATAGCAAGCTGCTCTGTTACATCAACTGCTTCACAACCACCGTAGTAACGACGGTTTGGGTAGCCTTCAGCGTACTTATTAGTAAGTACAGAACCTTGCGCTTCTAAAACCGCTTTAGAGGTAATGTTTTCAGATGCGATTAATTCAATGCCAGTTTCTTGACGTTCTTGCTCTTCAACAATTGTCGCGAAAAGTTCTGGATCTCGTTCAGCTAGGGTTTGGCTGAAAAAGGCTTCGGTGTTGGCCATGGAAAATTCCTCTTAAATAAACATGTATGCCCAAAAGACAATGAGTCGTGCATATAATAACACTATGGCAGTCTAAGGTGATGAAAAAAGATCATCTTTCCACGAGCGTCAGTCATTGTCCGGTTTACGTCATTTTGAGGCTATCATAATAAAAAAGTTTCCAATTGGAAACAGCGCTTCGCATCGAATTGCTAAGTTTTTTATTGGAAATACTTAACCGTTCGATCAGGTTTTGCTTGTATTTGGCCGTATTTTTATTGTTTTCTCTATTAAACTGGGCTCGAATACTTGTCATGTTGGTTTGTTTTTAGATACTCTGTTTCCAATCGGAAACAAACACTATCAATATTCAATTTAAGGTTTTTTCTATGAAACGTACTGCCTTGTATGGTCAGCACCTTGATTCTGGTGCAAGAATGGTTGAATTCGCTGGTTATGAAATGCCTGTTCAATATCCTTTGGGTGTAATGAAAGAGCATTTATGGGTTCGTGAAAATGCTGGCCTATTTGACGTGTCTCACATGGGGCAAGTGATTTTAAAGGGTGAAAACGTTAAAACTGCACTTGAGCAGATTCTGCCTGTTGATGTTTTAGATTTGCCTGTTGGTATGCAACGCTACGGTATGTTCACAACAGCGGAAGGCGGCATTACCGATGACCTTATGTTTGCTAACTGGGGTGATGATGTCTTTATGGTGGTAAACGCTGCTTGTAAAGAACAAGACATTGCCTATTTAAAATCGTCTTTAGGTGGATGTGATATTGAAGTGATTGAAGACAGGGCTTTGTTGGCAATTCAGGGGCCAAAAGCTCGTGATGTTTTTGCTCGACTCGTTCCTGATGCTGCCACAATGACATTTATGCAAAGTCTTAAGTTTGATTGGCAAGGTGTTGAAATTTGGGTGAGTTGTTCTGGCTACACAGGCGAAGATGGTTATGAAGTATCTGTGCCGAATGATAAAGCGGAAGACTTTGCTAAGGCTTTGCTCGCTTTTGACGAAGTAGAGTGGATTGGTCTTGGTGCTCGCGACTCATTAAGACTTGAAGCGGGCTTGTGTTTGTATGGTCACGACATTGATACCAATACAACGCCGATCGAAGCGTCGCTTAATTGGGCAATTCAAAAAGTTCGCCGTTTAGATGGTGAGCGTGCAGGTGGTTTTCCTGGTGCCGACGTTATTTTGCCGCAATTTGCTGATAAACCTAAGAAGAAGCGTGTCGGTTATTTGGTGGAAGGCCGAGCGCCTGTTCGTGAAGGTGTCGAAATTATCGATTCAGAAGGCGAAGTGCAGGGCGTTGTAACAAGCGGCGGATTCTCACCAACCTTGTCTCAACCGATAGTCATGGCTTATGTGTCTACTGAAATTCTAGGCGATGAGAAACCTTTGTTTGCCAGTGTTCGTGGCAAAAGCATTCCTTTGAAGCAAGTGTCTATGCCTTTTGTCCCATCAAGATACTTCCGCGGCTAACACTCTTTTGTTTTCTAGGTGTGGGAAGTTTGCGGCTTCTCACATTTAAAGCTGAATCATAAAAATACGTTATGTAAGTTTTCTTTACATAGCGTATTTTTATTTCTTATGTGATAATTATTTCCTTTTGGAGTCTTTCATTGGCAAGTGCAAAACAGCTTGTGGAGGCTTTTGACGCCTATTTCCTTTCAAGTTTTAATACCTGTCTTGTTGGTGGGGCGGATGAGCCACTTTATGTTCCAGCGAAATCCAATGCTCCCGCTGTTATTTATTTTCGCAGTGATTATGTTTCCAGTGCTTTACATGAAATAAGTCATTGGTGTATCGCCGGTCACGAGAGAAGGCAGTTAGAGGATTACGGATATTGGTATAATCCAGATACCCGAGATCTCTTCTCTCAAAAAGAGTTTGAAAGTGTAGAAGTGAAACCTCAGGCCATTGAGTGTATTTTTCATTGGGTTTTAGGGCTGCGTTTTAGAGTTAGTGTTGATAATTTGTCTTTGCCAGATTATGACGCACAGCATTTTGAGTGTGCTGTTATGGCGCAGGTCGAGCGTTATTTGATTTCTGGTCTACCACAACGAGCTCGCTCATTTTCAATGTACTTATTGTCTCAGCGTTGTCCTGATGCGATTTTTGATGAGTTTTTAAAACAACAATATGAAGATTATTGTAGATGAAAACATGCCTAATGCTGCGCTTTTATTCTCGCACTTAGGAAATGTTGAACTGGTTAATGGTCGTACATTAACTCGTGAACAAGTGAAAGATGTTGATGTATTGTTAGTTCGATCTGTTACCAAGGTCACTAAAGATCTGTTAGAAGGCAGTCGAGTGCAGTTTGTTGGGAGCGCGACCATTGGTGTTGACCATATCGACTTGGATTACTTGCAAGAAGCAGGGATTACCTTCAGTAATGCTCCGGGATGTAATGCAGAAGCTGTTGCAGATTATGTTTTTAGTGGTTTAAGTTATTTGCATTTGTCGAAGAAGCTTAATTGGCTGGGTAAGAAAATCGGTGTCATTGGTTATGGTAATGTAGGCAAAAAAGTCTACAGTCGATTCGCCGCCATGGGATGCCAAGTATGCGTTTATGATCCATTTAAAGAAGAGACAAGTAGCGATATTAACTTTACTTCTTTAGAAGGTGTATTGGCTTGTAATGTTATTTCTTTGCACGCACCGCTCACAAAAAGTGGCTCTCATCCAACTCAAGGAATGTTGGGTGAAGCAGAGCTAAATGCTCTCAATGCAGGTGTCACCATTATTTCTGCGGGGCGAGGCGGTGTCATTGATGAATCCGCTTTATTCAAGCTTCACGAGCGTTTGGATGGCGATTTAAATCTAATACTAGATGTATGGCAAGATGAGCCCAATATTAATCAAGAGCTTATGTCTCTTGTTGATATTGCGACACCACATATTGCTGGCTACAGTAAGCAAGGCCGTGAGAAAGGCTCTTGGATGGTGTATAAAGCGTTATGCGAACATTTAGGTATCGCGGCTGATATCGATGAGAACGACGCCATTAGTTCGGGCTGGTGTGCTTCTCTTGAGGCAGCCACAGGTCGTACAGATGAAGAAGTATTGGCTCGCAGTATGCATGCTATATATGATGTAGCGAGAGACGACGCAAGATTGCGCTTTAAATATCGAGAAGCGAAAGAAAAAAACGTATTTGATTGGTTGCGAAAGTGTTATGTAGAAAGAGACGAGTTCAATACTTGTTCAATTAAACATAGCAATAACGATGTACTTAGCCTTTTGGGCTCAGCCGGTTTTGTGATTAACAATTAATAAAGAATTTAAGGTAGGTGCATGGCTGGAGTAATGCAGGTTGATCTAGGTGAACTAGAGGTACCAATAGGGACAAATGTACAAATAGAGTTCATATCACCACCTGGGCGCTATACGGTAAAAGTTCTTGGCAATATCCCTGGAAACTCATTGATATTGTCTTGCCCTAGAATTAATGGCAAAAACATTCTCGTCCGAGAGAGTCAGATAGTTAATATCAGGCTAATGTTAAGTACCCATGTTTGTGCTTTTGCCAGTAAAATCGCAAAAAGTTATCTTGAGCCTGCTGCTCATATTCATGTTGCTTACCCAAGTTATGTTGAAACTTCGGAAGTTCGTCAGACGGCAAGAGTTGAAACACGCCTTATCTCTAACGTAGAACCTAATAAGACGAAAACCTCCATAAAAGAAGCATCATCCGCCATTCTTGTTGATTTAAGCCTTGGTGGGGCGAAATTAGTTTCTAAAGAGGACTTTGGCGCAGTTAACCAGACTATGAGTTTGGCGTGCAATATGAAGGTTGGTCCTTACAGTCATATTTTGAAGGTTGAATGTGAGATACGCTCTCAAGAAATACAGATGCTTGAGCAAGTTCAGGCAAGTATGGTTGATAATGATTTCTTGGCGCGCATGGGAGTAGAGTATTTTTATGTGTATGGCATTCGTTTCTTGGATGTAGGGAAAGAAGCTGGCATTCCACTAACGGCCTATATTTTGGAAACTATTCGAAATAAAACCAAGTAGTTCTAGTCGTTCATAATCTCTTTAAATAAAAAACGCCAATATCACAGATATTGGCGTTTTTGTTTTTCATAGCGAATCTATTACAAAGCTTGTAGGGCTTTGATTCGATCTTTAATTGGTGGGTGGCTAGAAAATAGCTCGCCTAATGTTGGTGTTTTGCCTCGGCGGATGCCAAAAGCTAACATTGAGTCTGGCATGTGCGTTTGCTCATGCTCTTGTTGTAGGCGCGCTAAGGCTGCAATCATTGCGCCTTTGCCTGCCAGTCTTGCTCCGGCTTCATCGGCTCTAAATTCGCGGTAACGAGAAAACCACATGACAATCATAGAGGCAAGAATGCCGAAAATGACCTCGAAAACAAATGTAGCAATGTAATAGCCCCAGCCTACAGAGCCTTCGTTGTCGTCTTTGCGTAGGAATTGATCGACCGCATAAGCTGCTATGCGAGCAAAAAACATAACGAAAGTGTTTACCACGCCTTGAATCAAAGACAAGGTAATCATGTCGCCGTTTGCTACGTGACCAATTTCGTGACCAAGAACGGCTTTAATCTCGTCTGGTGAGAAACGGTCCATCATGCCGCTAGAAACCGCCACAAGCGCTGCGTTTTTATTCCAGCCTGTCGCAAAAGCATTTGCGTCGTGGGAAGGAAAAATGGCGACCTCAGGCATCTTAATGTTCGCTTTGTCTGAAAGCTCTTTCACTGTATCAAGTAGCCAAACCTCTTTATGGTTTCGTGGTTGTTCGATAACCACAGCGCCAGAGCCTTTTTTGGCCATGAACTTAGAAAGAAGAAGAGAAACAAAGCTTCCAGCAAAACCAAATACACCGCAAAAAATCAATAAAGATGTGAAGTCTAGACCATTGCTGGTCATGTAGCCGTTAACACCTAAAAGACTCAATACAACGCCTGCCACCACCATGATGGCTAAGTTTGTCAGTAAAAACAGAATGATGCGCATAGCTATGCTCCTTAATAAACTGTTAAGGAGCATAGTAGGGCTTTATTGGATTATTTCAAGAGGTGAGAGTGCTAGGGAAGGTGCGAACAAGTCCACTGGCTTCAGCGTGTGGATAAACCTTTATTATTCGAGGCAAGCTTCGCAGTCCAATATGAACATATTGGCAAGAAGCTTAACAAAGAATAAAAAGCGTTTAGCTCACGCCCTTCGGGTCTTTCAGAGAAACGGTCTCTCTGCGTTAAGAGTGATTGAAAGGTATTAACATTCCTGCTCACTCTTGCCTTGATAGACCGTTTCTCAGATAAGACTGAAGTTCAGAAGACTTAATCGCACCTTCCCTAGGTTTAACGCTTCCTTAATCTGCCTAAAAATGCATCAAAGCGCTCCATAGCAGGAGCCAGTTCTTCTATATGAGGCAAGAAGACAAATCGTACGTGATCAGGTGTCGGCCAGTTAAATCCTGTGCCTTGTACAATAAGAACTTTTTCTTCCTGTAAGAATTGCAGTACCAGATCCATGTCGTTTTGTATTTGATAGACTTTTGGGTCTAGTCTAGGAAACAGATAAAGAGCGCCTTCTGGTTTGTGGCAGTGGACACCAGGAATGGCATCTAGAGCTTCCCACGCTACTTTGCGTTGTTCATAGAAGCGGCCGCCAGGAACGATAAGCTCATTAATGCTTTGATAGCCACCAAGAGCGGTTTGTACGGCATGTTGAGCCGGAACGTTCGCGCAAAGTCGCATTGAGCTTAGAATATCTAAGCCTTCGATATAATCTTGGATGCCGCTGCGATCACCCGTGATGGTCATCCAGCCAGAACGAAAACCAGCCGTCCGATACACTTTTGATAAGCCGCCAAATGTTACACAAGGTGCTCGGCCTTCGGTGAGTGTGGCTGTTGGAATATGCTGTGCGCCGTCATAAAGTATTTTGTCGTATATTTCATCAGAGAAAATCAGTAAGTTGTGCTCTTCTGCCAAATTAACAATAGACTCTAAAACTTCTTTTTCATAAACCGCGCCAGTAGGGTTGTTCGGGTTGATAATGACAATGGCTTTGGTTTTGTTGGAGATCTTTGCGCGAATGTCGTTGATATCTGGCTGCCAGCCTGCGCCTTCATCACATAGGTAATGTCTTACATAGCCGCCAGACAAAGTTGCCGCAGCAGTCCATAACGGATAGTCAGGAGCAGGGATGAGGATTTCGTCGCCATCATTAAGTAAACCTTGCATCGCCATCACAATCAGTTCACTGACGCCATTGCCCATCCACACATGATTTACATCGACAGATTTGATTCCCAGTGCTTGGTATTTTTGCATGACCGCTTTTCTGGCTGAGAATAATCCTTTTGAATCGCAGTAACCTTGTGATGTTGGTAGGTTGCGAATGACATCTACAAGTATTTCATCAGGAGCTTCAAAACCAAATGGCGCTGGGTTGCCAATGTTGAGCTTTAAAATACGTTGGCCTTCATCTTCCATTCGCATGGCTTCTTTTAAAACAGGTCCGCGGATTTCGTAACAAATATTGGCAAGTTTGTTTGATTTAAGAATTTGCACCATTTAATCCTTATTAAATTTGAGCAGAAGAAGTCGTGTTCAACTGAGTCTGAGTATATTGGAAGTGACTGTTTAAGTTGTAAGTTACAATAATGCCTCTTCACGTCCAATACATGAAGAGGCATTTTAGGTGTGAAGCTTATTTTAGTAAGGTGATGATGTTCGGATCACTTAGAAGGCGGTTAACGGTTTGGCTGGCAAGGTCATTCATATCGTCTTCTATTGCTTGTTGATATGGCATGGTGCCGTATTCTCTAACTTTTTGAGAGCCATAGTTTGCTTTATAAGTTTGACCTTTGGCTGCTAGAGTTGTTTTTAGCTCAAAATCTAAAGTAGCAATGGTTTTTAACGCTTCTACTTTTGTGGTGTAGCTCATCTTTGTAATTTCGATTTGCAAATCAGCTGCAGGCATTACACCTTGATCTGGAGTGAAGCCCAAATCACGTAAACCTTTAAGGACACTTTCTTTTACGCTTGCGGCAACATCATTGTTCGCATATATGTCTGCACGTTCATTAAGACCTGTTTTTATAGAACCCACTGTTGTGGTTAATTTAGTGCTGGTGGAGACGTTGATCACTCGATCGTTGGAGAGGGTGTTTGTACTTATTTCTGGTTGTGGGCTAATGCTTATGTAATGTGTTGTGGAGCACCCAGCTAATAAAAGAGCAGAAAGGGATAAGGTTAAAAAAAGTTGTTTGTTTAGCATACAAGCTCCAATCCAATTGATTTTAAAAGCGACTTTTCTTCTAAGTTGCTTAAATTAATAAAAAAAACTATTGATTTTATGATGAGTAACAGTAATATACGCACCCGCTCACACAGCAAGATTGTTACGTTGTCCCATTCGTCTAGAGGCCTAGGACACCGCCCTTTCACGGCGGTAACAGGGGTTCGAACCCCCTATGGGACGCCATTCTTTCATACGGTTGGTTGTTAGTTTACCTAGTTTTCTCTGAATGAGAAGGTTTTGTGTGAGAAGTATTATTGTTGCGGGAATAGCTCAGTGGTAGAGCACAACCTTGCCAAGGTTGGGGTCGCGAGTTCGAGCCTCGTTTCCCGCTCCATCTTATTAAACGTATTGTTAAATAAGGTGAATGTTTTACAGTTTTCATAAAACTGATTTGCGTCCCATTCGTCTAGAGGTCTAGGACACCGCCCTTTCACGGCGGTAACAGGGGTTCGAACCCCCTATGGGACGCCACTATTTTTGATGTTCTTTTTTGATAAAAGAGCAAGTGTTACCCGAATAGAGTAGGGCAACATGCAATGCGGGAATAGCTCAGTGGTAGAGCACAACCTTGCCAAGGTTGGGGTCGCGAGTTCGAGCCTCGTTTCCCGCTCCATCTTATTCAACCTATTGTTAGATAAGATGATTGTTTTACAGTTTTCACAAAACTGATTTGCGTCCCATTCGTCTAGAGGTCTAGGACACCGCCCTTTCACGGCGGTAACAGGGGTTCGAACCCCCTATGGGACGCCACTATTTTTGATGTTCTTTTTTGATAAAAGAGCAAGTGTTACCCGAATAGAGTAGGGCAACATGCAATGCGGGAATAGCTCAGTGGTAGAGCACAACCTTGCCAAGGTTGGGGTCGCGAGTTCGAGCCTCGTTTCCCGCTCCATCTTATTAAACGTATTGTTAAATAAGGTGATTGTTTTACAGTTTTTATAAAACTGATTTGCGTCCCATTCGTCTAGAGGTCTAGGACACCGCCCTTTCACGGCGGTAACAGGGGTTCGAACCCCCTATGGGACGCCACTATTTTTGATGTTCTTTTTAATAAAAGAACAATATGTTACCTGAATAGAGTAGGGCAGCATGCAATGCGGGAATAGCTCAGTGGTAGAGCACAACCTTGCCAAGGTTGGGGTCGCGAGTTCGAGCCTCGTTTCCCGCTCCATCTTATTTAACTTATTGTTAGGTAAGATGAATAGTTTACAGTTTTCATAAAACTGATTTGCGTCCCATTCGTCTAGAGGTCTAGGACACCGCCCTTTCACGGCGGTAACAGGGGTTCGAACCCCCTATGGGACGCCACTTTCTTTCATTAAGAATGTGCTTGTTATTTGAATTGAGTTTACAGTTTTCACAAAACTGATTTGCGTCCCATTCGTCTAGAGGTCTAGGACACCGCCCTTTCACGGCGGTAACAGGGGTTCGAACCCCCTATGGGACGCCACTATTTTTGATGTTCTTTTATGATAAAAGAGCAATGTGTTACCTGAATAGAGTAGGGCAACATGCAATGCGGGAATAGCTCAGTGGTAGAGCACAACCTTGCCAAGGTTGGGGTCGCGAGTTCGAGCCTCGTTTCCCGCTCCATTTCCGTATTTTGAATACGTCCCATTCGTCTAGAGGTCTAGGACACCGCCCTTTCACGGCGGTAACAGGGGTTCGAACCCCCTATGGGACGCCATCTTCTTTTTGTTTCAAGCATGTCTTTTTTTACGCTATCATAGCTAACCTGTTTTTTTGAGTTTTTAGCCATGATTTGGTTTGTCAATTACAAGTCTGATACCACTCTTACGGTTACTGATCGTGGTTTAGCTTACGGTGATGGTGTTTTTGAAACCATCTCAGCAACGTCCAGGTCTTTATTACACATCGACGATCATCTATCTCGCCTTTATCGTGGTTTAACAAAGCTGGGGATGCCTTTCTCGGAAGATCAAAAGCAAAATCTCTGCACTTTCTTGTACTCTAGTATTCTGCCTTTGATCAAAAGTGACTCTGTTGTCAAAATTATGGTCACACGAGGTGAAGGGGGAAGAGGTTATTTACCTCCTGAAAATTGTCTTCATACTGTTATTATCGGTATCCTTCCTGCGCCAGACTATGAAACCCAGCGGCAAAAAGGGGTTAGCCTATCCGTTTCACCTGTTCCTGTAAGTGAGAACCGTTTTTTAGCCGGAATAAAGCATTTGAATCGCTTAGAAAATGTCATGGCAAAACAGTTTTTAATGAAAAGTGATTTTGAAGCCATCATGCTAAACAATAACGATGAAGTCGTTGAATGCATTCAGAGTAATATATTTTGGCTGAGCCAAGGTGTTCTGTACACGCCGTCGCTTGCGACATCCGGTGTTCAGGGTACTTTTCGCAAATATCTTATTGAAAACCAAGAGCAATATTTAATTCAAATTGGTCAATTTCCACTCTCTGATTTACTAAACGCCGATGAAGTGTTCATCACCAACAGTTTAATGGGCATTGTGCCTGTCACTCATATCGCGGGGAAATCTTTTCCAATTGGAATGGATACCCGAAAATTACAAACTTTAATGTAAGCTAAGGATGGGCATGAAGTTCATTAAATGGTTTTATCGTGTTGTCTTTCTTCTCGTCACCTTAGCTGCTGTCGCAGCGGGCTATTTTTATTCCTCTGTAACCACTCCTATTGGTGAAACATCCATAAAATCGTTTGAAGTAAAGGCAGGGGATACTTTCTATCAATTAGGTTACAAATTGAATGCCAGCGAGTTGATTGAGTATCCTTTTTTAACTCGTATCGTCTCTAAATTGCATCCTGAATGGACTCCAAAGGTTGGGCAATATGCTATTGAACCTGAAATGAACCTGCTTGATATTATGGCTCTGTTTGATTCTGGTAAGTCTATTTTCTATTCGATCACGCTTTTAGAAGGCAAAAACACTCAAGAGTTTCTTGGCGCCATGAAAGCTAAAGGCAATATTAAAATGACGCTGCTTGGTTTATCAAATGAAGAGATTGCAGAAAAAGTTGGTTTAGACGTACCTCATCCAGAAGGACAGTTCTTTGCCAATACTTACCGTTATCATGAAGGTGATACGGATGTCAGTATATTGAAACACTCTCATGCTTTGTTGCGTTCAACACTCAATGAGTTATGGGAGCAAAAAGCAGAAAATTTACCTTATAAAAATGCTTATGAAGCTTTGATTATGGCTTCAATCATTGAAAAAGAAACAGGTGTGCCTGAAGAGCGGAGTTTGATTGCTCAAGTATTCATCAGTCGCTTGGAAAAAGGCATGCGCTTACAAACAGACCCAACGGTAATTTATGGCTTGGGAGATGCTTTTTCGGGCAATTTAACACGCAAAGGCTTACAGGACTCATCGCCTTATAATACATATCGCGTTTATGGTTTACCGCCAACGCCGATTGCCAATGTGGGTCGTGAAGCCATTGCAGCAGCATTAAATCCTGAAGCCACCAAAGCTTTGTACTTTGTTGCTAAAGGAGACGGCACACATGCCTTTTCTAATACACTTCAAGAGCATAATCGTGCCGTTAGAAAATATCAGTTTAAGCGTCGTGAAGACTATCGTTCTACTCCAGAAGCAGTGAAATAGAGGTGTTACAAATGAGAGGCAAATTTATTTCATTAGAAGGTGGAGAAGGCAGCGGTAAAACGACGGCTATCCAATACATTAAAGAATGGCTTGAAGCGCAAGACATTCCCTATTTAATGACTCGCGAACCTGGCGGTACGCCTTTGGCAGAAGATATTCGTCAGCTTATCTTAAGCCCACGAGAGGAAAGCGTGAATGACACGACTGAACTCTTATTGGTTTTTGCTGCAAGAGCCCAGCATTTGGCAGAAAAAATTTGCCCAGCTTTAGAAAAGGGCATTTGGGTTATCAGTGATCGTTTTTTAGATTCTAGCTATGTGTATCAAGGTAAAGCCCGTGGCGGTGATACAAGCGTACTGGATCAACTATCTGAATGGGTGGTTGGAGAGAATAAACCTGATGCCACATTGTTGCTGGATATTTCTGTGGAGCAGGGACAAGAGCGAGTTCAGCAACGTAAGCACCAAGACCGCTTAGATAAAGAATCTATAGATTTTCACCAAAAAGTTCGTGATGGCTTTTTAGAACGTGCGGCAATTGAGCCAGAGCGAGTCAAAATCATTGATGCAAGCCTTCCTTTAGAAGCGGTACAGACGCAAATTGAAACCCAATTAGTTGCATTACAAACAATGTGGTCAGGTGAAAATAAATGACTGACTTGCCGCATTGGTTAAAGCCTTGTTTACAGCAAGTGCAAGTGCTTAAAAAGTCCAAAACTTTATCTCATGCTTTATTGGTTACGGGTGCTGATGGTGTAGGGCAAGAGCAGCTCGCGCAAGAAATTGTAAAAGATTTAATGTGTGAGAGTGACCAAGGCAATGCTTGTGGTTATTGTCATTCTTGTCAGTTGATGGCTGCGGATACACACCCTGACTTTCGTATATTAGACGGTGAAGCTGGTAGCATCAAAGTGGATCAAGTTCGTCAATTGGTCACTCAAATCAGTCAAAAACCTCAGGTTGGAAAGAGTAAAGTCATATTGATTACTCATGCCCAGGCCATGAATATCAACGCGGCGAATGCAGTATTAAAAGCATTGGAAGAGCCTTCCGCCGGTACTTACTTTATTTTGACCAGCTCTCACTCTACGAGCCTTTTACCGACGATTAGAAGTCGATGTTTATTGGTTAATGTGCCAACACCTAGTTTGACAGAAGTGAAGCAGTGGCTCATGTCTCAAGCGGATGGTGAAGAGGCCAGCAGGTTATTTTGGCTGACAACACAACCCTACAGGCTTTTGGCTATTCAACACCAAGGAAAGGTGAAGCTTTATAGTAATTTGCTTGAACAGCTGCAAAACATGTTTGAAAACACCGCTTCAATTAATGATGTCCTAAAGGGGTTAGACAGTAAAAATTTTGAAGACTATTGCAATGGCTTGGCGGCCATTGTGCACCAATGCATTTGCCATTCGACAGGAATGAAGCTTGATGAATCTCTGTCTCAAATTTATTCGATACTGATAGCGAGACTTGGCATTCAAGGCTTAATGACGCGCTATCAAGCATTGCAAAAGTTGAAGTCAGACCTTCAAAAAACAAATTTGAACCCCATAATGCAACTTACACACGAATTAAATCAATGGTAGAACAACTATGCTAATCGACACCCACTGTCATCTTGATATGCTTGATTTGACACCTTATAACAACGACCTTAATGCCGCCATTGATGCTGCTTACGAGAAAGGCGTTAGACAATTATTAAGTATTTCTGTCGACTTAGAAAAAATGGACACTATCCTTGGCTTCACAAAACGCGATGGGGTGTATGCAAGCTGTGGTGTGCACCCTTTACAAACAGAAGGTTTGATTACTGACGATGCGGTTCTAAGAAAATACGCTCAAGACAGCAAGGTGATTGCTATTGGGGAAACAGGTCTTGATTACTTCTATGAAACGTCTGAAGAGGCCCATGAAGCTCAAAAAGTCAGCTTCATGCATCATTTGAAGTTGGCGGGAGAATTAGATCTTCCTGTGATTGTTCATACGCGCAGCGCAAAACAGGATACATTGGATTTAATTAAGCAATATGGCAATCGTAATACTGCTGGGGTTTTGCATTGTTTCACTGAAGATTATGATATGGCCAAAGCAGCGTTAGATGAAAACTACCTTATTTCTATCTCTGGCATAGTGACCTTTAAAACCGCAGAAGACCTAAAAGAAACAGTCAGAAAACTCCCATTGGATTCACTTATTGTTGAAACCGATTCGCCATATCTGGCTCCAGTGCCTTATCGTGGTAAGAAAAACGAGCCTAAGTACGTTTCAGAAGTGGCGCAATACGTCGCGGATTTAAAAGGAATCCGTTATGAAGCTTTGTTGGAAGCAACAGCAGAGAACTTCCAACGTGTTTTCAAAAGAGCGTTACCAGAGAATCAATTAAAAATTCACGCATAATTGGTAGGGACGCAACTAAATAGCTTAATCAATAATGTTTGAGGAATCGCATTTCCAACGTAGGCGAAATGCGATAGGAGTGTTAGTCTCAACATATTGTATTTATTAAATAATATTGAAAGGAGAAAACCCTCCTTTCGCAGGCCGCTTTGTCTTGTCTATGGCTTGTCTAAAATAAAAGGAAACTTATTGATGTCGAACATGGTTACCTCTCTTCCATACCAAGCTCTTTCTGCCAAAGTCCCGAATGACCATTTGCCTTTTAAAACATTAAACGACATTGAACCGCTAAGCGGTATTTTAGGCCAAGAGCGGGCTGTAGAAGCAATACAGTTTGGTGTGGCGATGCAGCGCCCTGGTTATAACATTTTTGCTATGGGCGACTCAGGAACGGGTCGCTCTTCTTATGTGCTCAATTATTTAAAAAGTGAAGCAAAGCGTCGCCCAGCGCCTAATGAATGGGCTTACGTTAATAATTTTACGGAAAGCCATCGCCCTAAAGCCATTGAGTTTGCGCCTGGCCTGGCCAGTGTTTTTGAACAAGAAATTCGCACTTTGATTGATGGCTTAATGGCGACTTTTCCAGCCGCTTTTGAAAACGCTTCGTATCAGCAGCAAAAGAGTGTGATCGATAGAGCGTTCAACGACCAATACGAAGCGGCTATTAATAAGGTTGAGAGAATATCGGGGAAAATTGGCGTGGCCATGTTCCGTGATGCTTCCTCTGTTAGCTTTGCACCAATGAAAGATGGCAAAGCATTGGAAGAGAATGAGTTTGCCGCTTTAACAGATGAAGAGCGAGATGCTTTCCAAGAAGGTGTTTCGACGCTGGAAGGCTTGCTTAACGAAGAGCTATTAGGTCTACCTCAGTGGAAACGTGCGACTTATGAGCAAATTCGTCAGCTTAATTTAGACACAGTCAAAGAAGCATTAGACCCGTTAACCTCTGGTTTATTTGAAAAATACAAAGACGATGCAGAAATCACTGCTTATCTTACAGAGTTTAGAGCGGATTTAGACAAAACGATCATTGATCAGATGGCTGATGATAAAGCGTCGGAAAATCGTGATGAAATTGGTCGTCGCCAGTTTTATGAAGATTTATATTTACCGAATATCGCCATGCGTCATGAGACGGACGGCGGACAACCTGTTGTTTATGAACCTCACCCAACTTATCGAAACCTTTTTGGCCAAGTAGAGCACAGCAGTGACCAAGGTATGCTGATTACCAGTTATCGCTTAATTCGATCTGGAAGTTTGCATGCAGCCAATGGCGGTTATTTGATTTTGGACGCTGAGAAGCTTCTAACAGATCATTATCTATGGGAAGCACTTAAACGTGCGCTTAAGAGTAAAACATTAAAAATTGAGCATCCATATGCTGATATGGGCTTAATGAATACCATGACATTGTCACCACAAGACTTGCCGTTACAGGTGAAAGTGGTCTTGATTGGTGCGCGCGATATTTATTATTTGTTGCAGGATGCAGATCCAGATTTTCAGGAGATGTTTCGTGTTTTAGTGGATTTTGATGATACATTAAAACGCTCTAAAGAATCTGAATTATCCTTTGCTCGCTTAATGAAAGACCGTGTTGATAAAGAAGAGTATGCCAATGTCACTCGTGATGGTGTTGCCGCTCTAATTGAATACAGTAGCCGTTTAGCTGAGCACCAAAGAGAAATGGCCGCAAAGATCGGAGATGTCTTTGAGTTGTTAGGCGAGGCAGATTTTGTCCGTCAAATGGCCAAGGATACTGAAATCACCTCGACTCATATTAGCCGTGCTCTGAAAGCCAAAAAGCATCGTACTGGTCGAGTCAGTGAGAAGATCATCGAAGAGATCATTGAAGGCACGGTTTTGTTAGAAAGCGATGGTTATGCCGTTGGTAAAATCAATGGTTTAACCGTTATGCAGATTGGTGACAGCAGCTTTGGCGCGCCAGCTCGTATTTCAACAACGGTTTATCCAGGTGGCAAAGGCATTATAGATATCGAACGAGAGTCGAATCTAGGGCAAAACATTCACTCTAAAGGTGTTTTGATCTTGTCCGGTTATTTGGGGAATAAATATGCTCAGCGTTTTCCTTTAGATATTTCAGCTTCCATCGCGATGGAGCAAAGCTATGGTTACGTCGATGGTGATAGTGCTTCTACCGCGGAACTTTGCTGTTTGCTTTCAGCCTTGATACAAGTTCCATTACGCCAAGATCTTGCTATCACTGGTTCATTAAACCAATACGGTGAAGTCCAAGCGATTGGTGGTGTGAATGAAAAAATAGAAGGTTTCTTTAATGTGTGTAATGCACGAGGACTAACTGGAAATCAAGGCGTTATTATTCCTAAATCAAATGCCAACAATTTAATGTTAAATGATGAAATTATCGACGCTGTGAAAGCAGGGCAGTTTCATGTTTATGCGATTTCCACAGCGGATGAAGCATTGCATTTATTGACTGGTATTGAGCCTGGTGTGGCAAACGATGAGGGTGAATACCCAGAAGGAAGCTTGTCTGCCAAAGTGATTGAGCGTTTAGAGGAAATTGCCAATCTAGGTGAAGAAGAGGAAGAATCTGAAGAAGACGATTCTGAATCAGAGGCAAAATCAAAACAATCTAAGAAATAAGCTTTACGTTTTAATTCGCTAATTCAAATCCATCAGAGAACCAATGGTATCCATTAATGTTTGCCATTGGTTCTCTTGATTACTTGGGCTTCACAATCTGAGTTTACTAGTGAATAAACCGTGTAATACAAATCACTGGATTTCACGTATACATAACTCGCCACTTCCTTGCGTTTGCTTGGCAAATGCTTTTTCAGTATCAGTGCACTTCGAAACGTCTTACCACCGACATAGCTTTGAGCGCTTTTATCTGACGCCTGTTTTGCATCAAAGTCAGCGCATTCTGCGAATGCGAAGTTAGCAAATCCTAAGCATGTTACGAAAATTAAAATACATTTAGAACTTAAAATACTAAACTCCTGTGAACAACCATTGAATTATTTTATCCTAAGAAAGTCGAAGGATACATGAAACACAATAATCTTGATGGTGTCATAAAAAGTTTCATGCTGGAAAGTAGCTAATAACGACAGTATAAAGTGTATATTTTCTATATCGTGCTACTTTAGATAATATTTTTCCAGATAAATAAGCCATCTTATTTGTATTTTTTATATGGAGTGTTCTATGAATAAAGCTTTCTTTGCAGCAGCGACTTTGTCTCTGGCATTCTCATCAAGCGCTTTTGCTCATGGTGCATGTGGTCATACAGATTTACATGGCTATATGATTGGCATTAAAGATGAATTGAAACTCTTGTCTTCAGATGTGAAAGCAGGAAACAATGATGAAGCGGCAGGTAGAATCGATCATATCGTTGGGTACCTTGAAAAGTCTCATGATGTGATTCCGCATCAATTTAGCAGTGATCACCTTGAAGGTGCTGAGCTTGAAGAGAAGACGGCTGAATACAAAAAAGTGTTAGATGACACAATTGAAGTATTTAATAACTTGGAAGTGGCTTTGGCTTCTAATGATTCAGCGGAAGTTAGAAGGTTATTTGGCCGAATTGGCGAACAAAGAAACATAGGTCATCGGGCCTTTAAAGAAGATTGCTAACGCTGCTAGATGACCTAGCTTAAATTCACTGCTACAATGCGCGCGATAAAGAGAGGATAATATGGCTCGTGTTAAAAAATCGCGCAGTATGCGCGGAAAACTTGGTAAAACTGGCTCAAAAGAGATGATGAAGGAGCAGAATAAAGCTCGAAAAGCTTCTGCCACCCGTCGTTTCGCAACCAAAAAAGCGAAAGAACGCAAAGAGCAAGCTCATAAAAAGCTTGAAAGACTAGGCTTGCTTCCTGCAAAAGAAGAAGCGGCTCCTGCAGTTCGTCCACGTCGATTTGTTTTTGTAAAACCAGTGGATGAACAAGAAGAGAAGGCAAAGAAAGAAGCTGAAGCAATGAAGCTGTCAAACGGCATCAACCCTGATACTGAAGAGTTGTCTGTTAATGAATTATTATCTGCTTTCAGTGAAGAAATCTAAGTAAATAATAGATTATCGAAAAGGCTGCATATGTATGTGGCCTTTTTTTATGTTAAAAAGTACCTGTTATTAAAGATTAATCGATTACGTTATATAAGGTAGTGACTGTGAAAGCATCTGTTCCTATGTCGAGTGTTCGTTATCTGCTTAAGGCTGTTGAAGATCAAGGCTTAGATCGCCAAGCTGTGCTTGATAGCTTGGAAATAACACAAGATGAAATAGAGCAAAACGATTCATTTTCAGCCTATCGATATGGCATGCTTTACCAAAAAATCATGTGGCTAATGCAAGATGAGTCCTTTGGCATGCTAAGTGGCGGTAAGGTGCCAAACGGTACATTTAGAATGATGTGCCTTTGCATTATTCACGCTAAGAGCCTTTCCCATGCCTTATATCGTTGCAGTGACTTTTATGAAATCTGCCGAGGTCCAACCGTTAAGCCCGTATTGATCAAAAAAGGGCGATTTGCTCTGGTGACGTTTGCTCCGATTGATGCATCAGTGGGAGACGTAAATTCTTTAGTTACAGCAGAATCAAAAGAACAGATTCGAACCACGCTTTCTATGTGGCATCACTTTATCTGTTGGCTTATTGGTCGTCGCTTAAGCCTTAAGGCTGCCTACTTCACCAGTGAAAGACCAGACGATGTGGAATATTACAAAACCCTGTTTCAGTCAGAAGTGAAGTTTAACCAACATGCCAACGCGTTGGTTTTCCCTGCAAGTTATTTAGATATGCCCATTGTGCAAACCGAAGACAGTTTAAGGGGCTTTTTAAAAACAGCGCCTTATCAATTGATGGTCATGGTTGAAAATGACAACAGTCTTAAATCACAAGTGATGGCCATGTTAGGGAAAGACTTCTCAAGAGAAATGCCCAGTGCTGATGAAGTCGCCAGTGCTCTGAATATGAGCGTATCAACCTTACGTCGCCGCTTAAATGATGAGGATACGTCTTATCAGCATATCAAAGACGAGTGCCGTAAAGAGGCTGCGATTACTTATATGAACGCACCTAGGCTCAGTATTAATGATATTGCTGCTTTAATGGGGTTTGATGAGCCAAGTGCATTTTTCCGTTCTTTTAAAAAGTGGACGGGGATGACGCCAGGTGAATACCGTAAAAGCGAAGAGTATTTGAAGTTTGGCAAATCCATAAAGCAGTCATAGCTTTGAAGCGTTAACCTCCTCACATTTTTAATCATCAATAATCAGGCCTTGAATGTTTTTGTCAGAAATATAGGCCTGAATTGTTATTGAGAGATACGCTTTATTTTTTCATTCTATAGGTATACATCCGCTCGGATAATTAACCGGAGAATAAAAAATGAGCGAATACCTATACCCTACAAATGACATTTTATTTAGCTTGTCTTCAGTGGCTAACATTCAGCGACTCACTCCTTATTTAGAAGACGCGATTGATACAGACCTTTTGGAAGCCATATTAGGTGAAGCAGGGAAACTTGCTGAACAGGTAATTGCACCTATTAATCGTAGCGGAGACCAAGAAGGTTCACGCGTTGAATCTGGCGAAGTCTACGAAGCTAAAGGTTTTAAAGAGGCCTTTAAAGCATATTCCGAAGGTGGTTGGATTGGTCTTTCTGGCGATCCTCAATATGGCGGACAAGGGCTTCCTTCTTGCATTGCTACAGCGGTTAATGAAGGTGTTCAAGCAGCTAACCTTGCTTTCTCGCTTTGCCCTTTATTGAGCTTGGGGGCGATTGAAGCAATCAGCCTCCATGCTAACGATGAATTAAAAAATCAATACTTACCTAAAATGTTAGCAGGTGAATGGGCTGGAACCATGAACCTTACAGAGCCTGCTGCCGGTTCGGATTTGGCGGTAATTGCGAGTAAAGCGATTCCGGATGGTGATGTGTATCGCATAAAAGGTCAAAAGATATTCATCACTTGGGGTGATCATCAAATGAGCGACAATATCATCCATTTGGTTTTGGCAAGATTACCCAATGCCCCTGAAGGCGTAAAAGGCATTTCCCTTTTTATTGTTCCTAAATTTATCTTGGATAACAACGGTGAACCTGCTCAACGAAACGACGTTCAAGTGGTTTCCGTTGAGCATAAAATGGGGATTCATGCATCGCCAACTTGTGTTATGAGCTTCGGAGAAAAAGAGGGTGCTGTTGGTTACCTTGTTGGTCAAGAGAACGAAGGCATTAAAGCCATGTTTACCATGATGAATAATGCGCGCCAAGGTGTCGGCTTACAAGGTTTGGCAATTGCAGAGCGCGCTTATCAGCAAGCATTGTCTTATGCGAAAGAGCGTAAGCAAGGCATGAAAGCAGATAAGTCAGGAAAAGCAGCGATCATTGAACATCCTGATGTTCTTCGTATGTTAATGACAATGAAGTCACAAATTGATGCGATGCGTTCATTAATTTATGTTGCTGCAGTCGAAAACGATTTATCGCATTTTGCGACAGGTGAGCAGAAGCAAGATTCTATTGAAAGAACGGCTTTGTACACTCCAATCGTAAAAGGCTGGATCACTGAGCAAGCTCAAGAAATTACATCCTTAGCCATTCAAGTTCATGGTGGCATGGGATTTATTGAAGAAACAGGCGTTGCACAGCATGCTCGTGATGCCCGAATTCTGCCTATTTATGAAGGAACCAATGGTATACAGGCGATCGATCTGATTGGAAGAAAACTGTATTCAGACAAAGGTAAGGCCATGGCGTCTTTGCTTGAAGAAATAGAAGCAGAGTTAAAAGAGTCAACCAGTGTTCATGCAGATAAAGTTAAAGCGGTACTGCATCAAGCAAAACGTGCCACTGAATATTGCTTATCCTCTATGCAAAAGAATCCAGTGTTAGGTACAGGCTTGGCTTACTCTTACATGATGTTAATGGGATATTTAATTGGTGCTTGGTTGCAACTACGTGCTGTACAGCTTAGTAAACAGGAAGGAAGCCAATTAGATGACACTCAGAAAAAGTCTTGGGAGCATTCTGTTTCATTTTACTGTGATCATATTTTACCTAGAGCTGGTGCATACTTTGATTCCATTGAGCGTGGTCAGTCATCTATAGATGACTTAGATGAAAACAGTTTCAACAGATAAATAGCACAACACATTATAAAAATAATAATGCCGTTTTTTTAGGAGGCAGTATGACAGACAGAGAAGTAATGGAATTTGATGTTGTGATCGTTGGTGGCGGCCCAGCTGGGTTGTCGGCAGCTTGTCGAATTATGCAAAGAGCAAAAGCCGAAGAGAAAGAAATTAGTGTTTGTCTTGTTGAGAAAGGCTCAGAGATTGGAGCTCACATCTTATCTGGCGCTGTAGTTGATAAAAAAGCCCTTGCTGAGTTATTCCCTGATTGGGAAGCAATGGGAGCGCCTTTGCATACAGCGGTTAATATTGATGAGTTGCATTGGTTAAACTCAGAGTCTGACTCTAAGCAGTTAAGCAATTGGATGATTCCGAAAACATTACATAACGATGGGAATTACATTATTAGTCTTGGAAACCTTTCCCGTTGGTTAGCTGAACAGGCTGAAGAGTTAGGTGTTGAAGTCTTCCCCGGTTTTTCTGCGGCTCACCTCGCTTATGATGAGGAAGGCAATGTTGAAGGCATTATTACTGGTGATATGGGACTTGCAGAAGACGGTTCACAAAAAGACGGCTTTATGCCCGGTATGTTATTAAAAGCAAAATACACTATTTTTTCAGAGGGCTGTCGAGGCCATCTAGGCAAAGAGCTGATTGTTCGCTTTGAATTGGATAAGAATAAAGCGCCACAGCATTATGGGCTTGGAATCAAAGAGCTTTGGGATGTGCCTGAGTCTGAAAGCAAACCTGGCACTGTGATTCATACGGCTGGTTGGCCATTAGGCAAAGAAGCTGGCGGTGGTGGCTTTTTATATCATCTAGAAAATAACCAAGTGGTTGTTGGCTTGATTGTTGATTTGAACTACAAAAACCCACACATCAGCCCGTATGACGAGTTTCAACGTTACAAGCATCATCCACTCATTTCACAGCATTTGAAGGGCGCGAAGCGTGTCTCTTATGGCGCTCGTGCGATTGCCAAAGGTGGTTGGTCATCTTTGCCTAAAATGAGTTTCCCTGGTGGTTTAATTATTGGTTGTGATGCGGGGACGTTAAACCCAGCGAAAATCAAAGGAACGCACACAGCCATGAAAAGCGGTATGTTAGCCGCAGAAACTGTTTTCGAAGCCTTGCAAAAAGAAACACCACCAGCAGAATTGGCTCATTTTGATGAAGTATTACGCAATTCTTGGTTAGGTGAAGAACTAGAACAAGCGCGTAACTTTGTCCCTGTGATGCATAAATTAGGGACTTTCTGGGGCGGAGCCTACAACTGGCTAGACCAAAACCTTTTCTCTGGTCGCTTACCTTTCACCTTTAATGATATGGAACCTGATTATGCTTGTATGGAGTCGACTGAAACACATAAGGCGCCAGAGTATAAAAAGCCAGATGGCTTGTTAAGCTTTGATAAATTGTCTTCTGTGTTTTTATCCAATACAAACCATGAAGAAGATCAGCCTTGTCACTTGCAATTAAAGGATGCAAACATTCCTATTCAAAGTAACTTGGTGAAATTTAATGAGCCTGCTCAACGGTATTGCCCGGCAGGGGTTTATGAAGTTGTTCAGTCGGAAGGTGAATCAATTTTTCAGATTAACTCTCAGAACTGCATTCACTGCAAAACCTGCGACATTAAAGACCCAGCTCAAAATATTACTTGGGTAACACCGGAAGGTTCTGGTGGGCCAAACTATCCAAATATGTAATAAAGGTGTTTGTGTTTGTTCTTGAGTTTTAGCGATGCATCTTAGAAGCTAAAGATGGATAGGAATGACTCAAAATAGTATCTAAAGCAAACAGGTCACGAGCATGTGACCTGTTTGTTCACATTCATCACTGGATTTCAGAATTAGCCTGATTAATAATGATGCCCTACCAAAAAGGGGAACACTATGCGCTTATGGGTTGATGCTGACGCCTGTCCAAATGTGATAAAAACCATTCTTTTTCGCGCAGCCGAACGTACGCAAATTCAATGTATTCTTGTCGCTAACCAAGCGATTTCCATTCCGCCTTCTAAATGGATTGAACGTAGAGTTGTAAGCTCAGGGTTTGATGTGGCAGACGACTATATTGTTGATAATATTGATTCTACTGATTTGGTAGTTACTGCTGATATTCCTTTGGCTTCTGATGTCATAGAAAAGGGCGCTTTAGCCATTAACCCTCGTGGTGAGCTTTATACCAAAGAAAATATTAAGCAGCGTCTTGGAATGCGAGATTTCATGGAGCAGATGCGTTCGTCGGGCGTGCAAATGGGTGGGCCTTCATCTTTCAGTCAACAAGATCGAATGGCATTTGCCAATACATTAGATAAACTATTAGCACAAAGAATAAAGTAGGTTTTAGTTTTCCATTTTTGACGTAGACCTATCTGGAAAGTGTTCTATGAATATTTTCCAGATTATTCAACGTTTATTAGGTGAGTTCATATGAAAAAAATCGTAGTGGTAGGCGGCGGTGCAGGTGGCTTGGAGTTAGTAACCAAGCTAGGACATGCATACGGTAAAAAACGCCAAGCAGAAGTGGTGTTGATTGATAGAAGCCAAACACACATTTGGAAGCCATTATTGCATGAAGTAGCGACAGGTTCTTTAGACATCAATAACGACGGACTCAACTACCGAGCTCATGCTGCTAAACATCATTATCAGTTTCAACTCGGTAATTTGATGGGTGTAGACCCAGAAGCAAGAACCTTAACACTGGATTCTTTGTCAGATGATATGGGGCATATTGTTTTACCTGAACGTACGATCAGTTATGACATTTTAATTATGGCAGTTGGCAGTGTCAGTAATGATTTTGGCACGCCAGGTGTGGTTGATCATTGCTATTTCTTAGACTCTCACAAACAAGCCGAGCGTTTTCAGCAAGCTTTGTTGAATCAGTTCTTGCGAGTTCATCAAGAAGGCTCTGATGCAAAATTAAAGCTTGCGATTGTTGGCGGTGGCGCAACCGGTGTGGAATTGTCAGCCGAACTTTTTCATGTGGCGGATATGTTAAAAGCCTATGGCATGCCAGAAATGTCAGGGAAACGCGTTCATGTTCAACTAATTGAGGCAGGTCCTCGTATTCTGCCTGCTTTGCCTGAGCGCATTGCTTTCTTGGCCACTAAAGAATTGAAACGATTGGGCGTAACTGTCAGCCAAGACACTCGAGTTGTACGAGCTTACGATGGTGGTTTTCAAACAGCTGATGAGAAAACGATTGATGCGGATTTAATGATTTGGGCCGCAGGTGTAAAAGCACCGGACTTTGTTGCCAATATAGAAGGTTTAGAGACAACGAGAACCAACCAAATACTTGTTAAAGGCACTCTGCAATCAACGACGTTTGACAATTTATATGTCATTGGTGATTGCTGTGCATGCAAACAAGCAGATGGTTCTTTTGTTCCACCTCGCGCGCAATCCGCTCACCAAATGGCGTCTTTGGTTTTTGATAACATCAAAGCCTCTTTCTTGAGTGAGCCTTTAAAAGAATACACTTACAAAGATTATGGCTCATTGGTTAACTTGAGCCGTTATAGCACGGTAGGAAACTTAATGGGGAATTTGATGGGAGGCTCTATGTTTATTGAAGGGCGTATTGCCCGTTTTGTTTATGTATCCCTGTATCGACTCCATCTAATCGCTATTCATGGTTGGTTCAAAGCAACGGTCATTATGGCAGCACAGAAGATAGGGAAAGTCGTTAAGCCGAAATTGAAATTGCATTAATCTTTTTGCTAACTGATTAAAAGCCGAGACTTCTATCTCGGCTTTTTTTGGCTTTCTCGTTTTCATCTGCTTTAGCGGCCTTTTAGAAGTAATTCATTCTCAACTGCTGTAATATACCGCCATCAAAATTAGGTCGAAGTTTACTTGTGATTCCATGACTTAAAGCCTCATACAAAATGTTTTTTCCTTTTTTATTATATCGGAGTAATTATGCTTGCTTATCAGTGGGGAGTATTCGCCATTGCCCTTGGTACTTTTGGTATCGGTACAACCGAGTTTATGCCAATGGGCTTACTTCCTGTTATTGCTGATGGTGTTGGCGCGTCGATTCCAACTGCAGGTTTATTAATCAGTGCTTATGCAATCGGTGTCATGTTTGGTGCGCCTTTAGTGACTTTGTTTTTAAGTAGATACAGTCACAAAACGGCATTGCTGGCGCTTATGTCTGTTTTCGTACTGGGTAATGTTTTGTCTGCTTTAGCGATCAATTATGAAACGCTGCTGTTCTCAAGAGTCATTACCAGTCTTGCTCATGGTGCTTTTTTTGGTATTGGCGCGGTTGTTGCTATGAATTTAGCGCCATATCACAAAAAAGGCTCTGCAGTTGCATCTATCTTTTTGGGATTAACCATTGCCAACATTGTGGGCGTTCCTATTACCACGTGGTTAGGTCAAACATTTGATTGGCGTGTGGCTTTTGCTGTCACAGCGGTTTTAGGTTTAGTTGCGATATTTGGTATTAGCCGCAGTTTGCCTGCCATGCCTCCAGCCGAAAAAGTGAATGTGAGAAGTGAGTTAAATGCCATTATGCAACCGGCTGCATTAAGAGCGTTTGCGACAACAGTAATGTGTGCAAGCTCAATGTTCACTCTATATACCTACATCACACCCATTATGCAGACTTTGGCTCAGGCTTCAGATAATGCTGTTGCATCAATGTTGATGCTGACAGGAATCGGTTTCACATTGGGTAATTACATAAGCGGCAAAATTACGGATAAGTCCCCAGATATGGCTTTATTTGTTTTTCTTGGGCTACAAGTCCTTGTACTGCTGATGTTCCGTTTTTCGGCTACGTCGGTAATCGGAGCAGGGATTACCACTTTATTATGGGGAACGGTAATTTTTGGAAGTGGGCCACCATTACAAATGCAAGTAATGAAGATAGCAGAAAAGGCCCCAGGACTAGCGTCATCTATTAATATAGGTGCGTTTAACTTAGGTAATGCTGTTGGTGCTGCGGTAGGTGGCTTAGTCATTAGTATTGGCTTTGGTTATGAATGGTTGCCGATGTTCGCCGCTTTATTATCCTTTTTCGCTTTACTAATGGTTTTCATTAATAGGAAAGTTAGCTAAGGTTGAAAGTATTCTCTTTTCATCTACGTCATGGTTAAGTTAAACCATCATGATACATTTTAAGTTGTATAGGTATTCATGTGACTGCGTTAAAACGAAATTTCTTAAAGCTCAATAGGTTAATACTTTTTACGGCTTTAACCGCCACTGTAATTACCTTCATAAACAGCCTTTATTCGAATTATCAAGTTCAAAAAGAGCAACTCATTCAGCAGACTATGAATGTAAATACGGCATATGCAAAAAAACTGTCTGATACTACAGAGCTTTTCATCAATTCTTCCCAACAACAGCTGACCTATATTGCCAATAGATCTGCAGCTTATATCACAAACAGTGAACGCCTTACTGAAAATGCGCATTTACTAAGAAATCAAACGGATACTTTTGACTCTGTTGTGATTGTAAACAATCAAGGGGTTGTACTTTCAGTTTCCCCAGAAACGCTAAACCTATTAGGGAAGCAACTGAAATCAGTACAAACATTAAAAACGTTACAGGCACAGGCCTCTTCGATCAGCGATCCTTTCGTGTCTCAATCTGATAATTTATTAGTCGTTTTGTCTGAGCCAATTTTTGACTCGGGGCAAAATTACTTAGGCTATGTAGCAGGAACTATTTACCTTAAGACAGATAATCTACTTAGCAAAATATTAGGTCAGCATTACTATCGAAATGGCTCTTATGTTTATGTTGTCGACTCAAATAAGAAATTTCTTTATCACCCAAATAAAGCATTAATTGGAACGTATGCTACGAGCTATCCAGAGATGGATGACATCTTAAATAGTGAAGAGGGTGGTTTGTTGCTTCAAAATTCTCAAGGGCAGACGATGCTAGCTGGGTATGCAAAAATCCCAAGCTCTGGCTGGACTATCATTACTCAAAGCCCCATTGAGTCAACATTACTCCCGCTTACAGGTATTATGAAAAAAGTACTGATGCGTACTTTGCCAATGGCTTTGGCTGTTTTTCTTTTCATTTGGGTATTTGCTAGAGCAATCTCAAGACCACTCCAACAATTGGCAGATAAAACAAAGCAACTTGATAGTCCGTCAGCGGGTAGCGATATTGAAAAAATAAACTCTTGGTATGTTGAGAGTTTGAGCCTTAAAAAAGCCATTTTAAGTGGAATGAAATTACTTAATTCACAAATAGGTCAATTACAGCATGATGTAAAAACGGACCCATTAACTGATGCAAGTAATCGCCGAGCATTTCAATTAAAGCTTGAACAGTTGGCGATATTGGATACGCCATTTTCCATACTGGCTGTAGACATCGATTATTTTAAAAAAATTAACGACAATTATGGTCATAAAGCTGGCGATGACGTTTTGAAAGAAATGGTTCAAATCATGAAATCTGCTTGCAGAGATGGCGATATGGTTGCCAGAACTGGTGGCGAAGAATTTATATTGGTTCTAAAAGACTGCCCAATAAAAGATGCTTTTTCTTATGCGGAGCGTTTACGCATAACGATTGCTGATAAAGCATTTGAAAACATTGGGCATATCACAGTGTCGATTGGTGTGGGCTCTTGGACAACAGAATCAGTATCTATTGAAAAAACACTTTCATCGGCCGATGAAGCGCTGTACAAAGCAAAACGGGAAGGTCGCAACCGTTCAGTTATTGCAGAATAGTCTGTAAACATTTCATCATAGAACCAAGGGCGTCGTTATTTATTAAGATACCTTTGGTTAATTTATCCTAGATTTTAAATAGAAGTTTGCCCATAAAAGGCTATTAACTCTTATTATACTATTTCCGATAATAACATTTATCGGAAGTAAGAGGTCAATACATTCAACTCTTGCTCGCTCAAGTTTCTTAACTGTTTATAGGCTTTTAAAATGCACCAACAAATCGCCTAAACAGCTTACTTCTAGATTTGGTTGGATTTTTTCATCCTGTTCTTTGTTATGAGTGTTCAACCAGCAAGTATCAAAGCCAAAGTTATTTCCCCCTAGGATGTCGGACTCTAATGTATCGCCAACCATGAGCACATTGGATTTAACTGGCAATCCCATTTTCTCATGAGCGTACTGGAAAATATCTCTGTGAGGTTTGGCAACGCCGACTAATTCAGAAATAACCAACAATGAGAAATACGGTTTAAAATGGGTTCGCTCTAAGCGTATTTGCTGTAACTTCGCAAAACCATTAGTGATAATCCCCATTTTAATCTTCTGACTGTCTAAATATTGGACAAGTTCTAATGCACCTTCTAGTGGTTCGCAGATCTCAGCCATAGAGTCCAAAAATTCATTATTGAGTGTGTTTGCGCTCACGCCAAGCTTTTGACTCCAATGCTCAAAGCGTTGTGTTTGAAGCTGGTCGGCTGTGATTTCTTGATTTTGGTATTTCACCCACAATGGCTTATTTATGCTTTGGTAGCTTTCGAAATCGGCTTGAGTG
This sequence comes from Marinomonas sp. 15G6-16, assembly GCF_055809555.1. Lineage (NCBI taxonomy): Bacteria > Pseudomonadati > Pseudomonadota > Gammaproteobacteria > Oceanospirillales > Oceanospirillaceae > Marinomonas > Marinomonas sp. 15G6-16. Next base: position 109,571 of record NZ_CM147916.1, read on the forward strand.
AATCTGATGTCGTACTTCAAAAACATGGCTTGTAGACCGGAGAAATTATCAAAATGAAATAATGTCTCGTCGGCGTCAAATAGAACCCATTGATACGGCATATTAATTATCTCTTTATCATGTGTTGAATCAGTTAAAAGTGTGTTGGGTGTAAGATAGGCGCTAAAGCCAGAATAAGAGCTTGGGTGTAAATACTTTCTCTTGTTGCGGCATTGTTCGTGAGCAAGCCAATGGCCCCCATTTTTTGTCGAATATTTGAGGTATTAAATAACTCATCCATTATGGGGCCCAACTCTTCACCACTTTGCAGGCGCTGGTAAATACTCTGTGGGAGAGGAAGGTTTGCGGAACGGCCTGTAAAGAGTTTACCGCTTGAGTCTACGATAGCCACATAAGCGAAGGTTGCCGCGCCCTCCTCAAATTTATCCACGCCACCTTCCATTGCCACAAAGAAAATACGCTTAGATTCTACGGCGTGATTGCTATGGCAAAACGTTGCACGATTCTGTGCGCCTAATCGTGTTTCCGCTTCAGTTAAAGGTTGCTCAGGCACACCGGATGGCGCAGCTTGGCCCAAGCACTCAATGATTGAGTCTTTAAAAACAGCGCTGAACGCCTGTTTGGCTGCGTTTATTTTAACGGGATTTTGTGAGCCCACAACAATATGGATGGTGTCCGTCATTATCAAAGCCTTTTTAAAACGATTTGTTTAATGAATAAAAAAGCCGCATCCAAATAGATGCGGCTTTGTTTTCAAGCATGATATGTTTAATCAACTTGGCCTTTAATAATAGGCGTTGAGCAAATGACATCTGCGTTTTGTGCTCTGTGTCGCATTAAGTGATCAATCAAGGTAATGGCCAGCATTGCTTCAGCAATAGGCGTTGCGCGAATCCCAACACAAGGATCGTGGCGACCCTTTGTAACTACTTCGATTTGCTCGCCATTGCGATTAATGCTTTTGCCAGGAATCGTAATGCTTGAGGTTGGCTTGAGAGCCATGTTCACAATAATATCTTGGCCTGATGAAATACCACCCAAAATGCCACCTGCATGGTTACTTAAAAAGCCTTCTGGCGTCATTTCGTCACGATGTTCGCTGCCTTTTTGTTCAATGACATCAAAGCCATCACCAATTTCGACACCTTTAACCGCATTGATGCTCATCATGGCTTTCGCAATATCCGCATCTAAACGATCAAAAACTGGTTCGCCCAATCCAGGCATGATGTTTTTTGCAATTACAGTAATTTTTGCACCAACGGAATCTTGTTGGCGACGTAAATTGGTCATGTATTCTTCTAAGGCTGGTACCGCATCTGGATCTGGGCTAAAGAAGCTATTGTTATAAACTTGGCTGAGGTCTTTCACTTCCAGTTTGATGGGACCAAGCTGAGACAGAAACCCTTGAATTTCAATACCAAATTGTTGTTTTAAATATTTCTTAGCGATAGCACCCGCTGCGACTCGCATTGCGGTTTCTCTTGCTGAAGAACGGCCGCCGCCACGATAATCACGAAAACCATATTTCTGGTCGTAAGTGTAATCGGCATGAGCTGGGCGGAAAGTATCTGCAATGTTGCCATAATCTTTTGAGCGCTGATCTGTGTTTTCAATTAACAGACCGATTGGTGTCCCTGTGGTTTTGCCTTCAAAAACACCAGAAAGAATTTTAACCTCGTCAGGCTCACGACGTTGAGTTGTGTGTTTGGACGTACCTGGCTTACGAAGGTCTAAGTCTTTTTGTAGATCCGCTTCTGAAATTTCAATGCCTGGAGGGCAGCCATCAATAATGGCTCCCAATGCTAGACCGTGACTTTCACCAAAGGTGGTAACTTTAAAAAGAGTTCCGAATGTATTGCCTGACATAAGTTATTTTTGCTCTTGTAATAGTTTGCTTAATTCTTCTTTTGTTAGAATGAAAACGCCATTTCCACCCTGCTCTAATTCTACCCACATAAATGGTGTATCCGGGTAGGCTTCTTGTAATGCGTTTTCTGTATTTCCTACTTCGTATACTAATATACCGTCATCTTGCAGATAATTCGCCACTTGAGATAAAAATTTATGAGTAAAATCCAGTCCGTCATGTCCTGATGTTAACGCCAATTCAGGTTCGTTATGAAACTCTTCTGGCGCACTGGCGAAATCATCTGCATCAACATAAGGAGGGTTACAAATAATTAGATCGTATTGCTTATCTGGCAAACCTGTAAACATATCAGAATGAATCGCGCTCACTCTGTCTTCCACCTGATGGCGCACTATATTGTCATTAGCAACAATCAAGGCTTGTTCACTGATGTCTGTAATGTCGACTTGAGCATCCTCGAACGTGAGTGCGGCAGCAATTCCTAAGCAACCAGAACCGGTACACATATCCAAAATATTGAATGGGTACTGTTTTAACCATGGAGAGAACTCACTTTCTAATAACGCCATAATAGGAGAGCGAGGAATTAATGTGTCTTTGGTGACTTTAAATGGCAGTCCCATAAACCAGGCTTCACCTAATATATAAGGCAATGGCTCTCGTTTTGTTATGCGAGTATGCACGCATTTTAAGATGCGTTTTTTTCATCAATAGTGAGTGCGCAATCTAGCATATCGCGATCAAAGTCTAACGGTAGTTTTAGGGTTCCCATGACAAGCTGAACCGCTTCATCCCAAGCGTTGTCTGTACCGTGCCCGTAAAATAAGTTGGCATTCTGAAAACGGCTGAATGTCCACCGGATAAAGTCTTTGATTGTTGATAAATCACGAATGGCTGATTGATTTTTGCTCATGTTCTCTCTTAATAAGAATGCGCTAAATATAAAGGGCGCATTATAGCGACTATTTCTCTGTGCCTCTATCTTTGTGTGCCTCTATCTTTGTGTTCCTCTGCTTGGCTTTGAAGAGCCTGAACAGACGAAGATAAGCTTTTTAATGTGTTCGTGATTTGCGCCCAATTTTGTTCTTCCTGCTTATTAGATTCTTCTTTTAAGCGAGCAATTTCGTTGAATGCGTGCTGTTTCTCTTCCAGTGCTTGGGTCAATTTATTGTCCAGTTTGGCTAGATCTACTTCTCTTTGTGACAAGTTAAGTCGAAGCTCAGTGCTCTCCTCTCTTTCTTGTTCAAGTTGCTTTGTTAGTACTTGATTTTGAGCCACTAGAGTTTGGTTTTTTTGTTCGAGTAATAAAGCTTGCTGTTCTAGTTCAAGGACTTTTCGTTCTGCACTAGCGAGCCGTTCTTCAATTTCTTCATGCGCTTGCTGAAGCTCAACCAAGGCGCTAGATAACGATAAATAACCACCTTCTGTAGCATTTTGTTTTTGTATTTGATGTTTTTCAAGATCTGCGGCTTTTTCATCGAGAAGTATTCTAAAACTCTTGGTTATATTTCTTGATAAGTTCTTAAAGGCTGGCAATAGCAATGCATCTAAATCTTTAAACTCATGTTCTTGCTGCTCTTTGTACATGCCTTCCCATTCAGCAATCGCCTTCATGAGAGTTGTATTGGAACAGCGTCGACCGTCTTTGCTTAAGAAGAAGTCTGCGACCCTTGGAATATTTGGGAAACTGTTTCTTTCAAGAAGCTCCCAGCATGCTTGGTGGATTTCTTCATTCGAAATGTTCGCTTTTCGGGCCATGGAATTGCCTAAATTTAATTAAAATAAATAAGATAATTATTTTATCAAATATATCTTTTAATGGAAACTTACTGACGTTCGCCCTCTGCTTGTCTTTTTCTCTAACAAATTAAACTGACAAACCTGGTACTAGGCATTGGGTAGCAACAGGCAATAAAAAAGCTCCCGAAGGAGCTTTTATGATTACAGCTAGAATTTATTGAATGCTGCTTGTGTTGATTATTTTGGTCGCCATTTCAACGCCCAATTCTTTCGCAAGCTCTTTCCAAGATTCTTGCTTAGGTGCATACACAACAGGTTTGGCATTTGGGAAGCGCTGCTTTAATAAATTCTGCACACTTGCTAGACCATCAATAAGACCAATTTTGACCGCTTGCTGGCCAGTAAACACCATTCCACTAAACACATCGTCTGTGATGGTTAATCTATCACCGCGACCTTCTTTGACCGCATCAATGAACTGTTGATGGGTTTCATCTAACACGGCTTGCCATTTATCCTTTGCTTCCTCTGTCATTGGTACAAAAGGATCAAGGAAAGCTTTGTTTCTACCAGCAGTAAAAGTACGACGCTCAACACCTATTTTTTCAAGCAAGCCACTCGCATCAAAACCAGAAGAAATTACCCCAATAGAACCCACAAGGCTGGCTTTATTTGCATAGATTTCAGTGGCGGCCGCCGCAATGTAATAACCTCCTGACGCAGCCATATCTTCAACAACGACAATGATAGGCGTGTCCGGATAGTTTTCCTTTTTCTCTTGAATAGCATCATAAATGATGCCGGAATGTACAGGGCTGCCGCCAGGGCTGTTCATCTCAATAACCACGGCAGTTAATTGCGGATTGCGATACGCACTATCAATCAAACCTACAAATTCATACGACTCAATATCTGAATCCGCTCCGATCACACCGCGCATGGGAATAACAGCAACGACATCCCCTTCAAATCCAACTTCCGGTAGGTTAGACCGCATAATCCACGTGGATATCACCGTGATCGTAATGGCCAAAGCGAATAATCGAAAAAATATTTTCCAACGTCTCGCTCTTCGTTTTTCAACAATGTTTTCGCTTAAGGTTTTTTCAAGTAGAGACCAAATTTCTTTATTTGGATCGGCCAGGTTTTCAGTAGCCTCTACTGCCTCTTTAGGTTTTTCAGCTTCTTTTTTTGAGCGCTATCTATATCTTGCTCGTGAGATTTTTTTTGATCTTCGTCTTCCGTCCAAGCCATTTTCTATAATCCTAAAATATCTAATAGTTCATCAAAGTTGCTAATTAGCGCATGTGGCCGACAAGCTTGCAAACGAACTGTTTCATGAGCGCCATAAGTGACTCCTACGCTTTTCATCCCAGCATTTGTTGCCATGTTCAGGTCGTATTCTGTATCTCCAACCATGATTGCTTGATCTGGCGTTAACTTAAGTTCTGCCAACAATTCTTCTAGCATTAGAGGATGTGGCTTTGATTGCGTCTCATCTGCGCATCGAGTAGCGATGAAATAATCCTTGGTTCCTGTAAGTCCCATTACTCTCTCTAAGCCTCGACGGCTTTTTCCCGTCGCAACGGCTAACTTAATATTGGCGTTTTGGAGTTTGTTCAAGGTGTCAATAACACCTTCATACGCATTGGGCGGAGTTTGGTCTTTTGCCACATAAGTTTGCTTGTAATGCTCGATAATTGTATTGCGCTCAACAATGGGCAATTCAGGCCAAATAACCTGAACCGCTTTATCAAGTGATAAACCAATGATGTTTTTAACGTCTTCTTTATTGCGATCTGGTGCGCCAGCTAATTGCGCTGCGTGCAGCATACTTTGACAAATTGTGTCGATAGAATCATATAAGGTACCGTCCCAATCAAAAATCACCAACTTAACCATAGATACCTCTTAAGAATAATGTGGCGAAAGTGTACCATAGCGTTAAATTGCAATATAAGGATAGGTAATGACTTCTGGATACACATTAGAACAACTTTCCATTGACCAAAGTGTTGAGTACCGCAAAATTGTCACTCAGGCTGATGTACAAGCTTTTGCAGATGTAACGGGCGACACTAACCCTGTTCACTTGGATGCTGAGTATGCGGCAACAACATCATTTGGGCAGCCCATTGCTCATGGCATGTTAACGGCTGGTTTTATTTCTGCCGCTATTGGCACAAAACTACCTGGGCCAGGCTGTATTTATCTTGAGCAAACACTGAAATTTCGCTCGCCTGTTTTTGTCGGCCAAGAAGTTGTCACTACCGTTACAGTAACAGACATCAATGAGCGTCGACGCCGTGCTACTCTTAAAACAGTTTGTGAATGCGAAGGTAAAGTTGTTGTTACAGGTGAAGCAACGATCATGCTTCCAGCTGCTTAACAAGATATAGATATATGCATTAAAAGAGCCTTTTTGGGCTCTTTTTTCTTTTTATAGCAATAAGAAAGCGTTGAGTTTTAACATTAAAAGTGGAAAGAAAGGTCATTTATAAAAAATAACTAGGATTTAAAAAGCGGCAGGCATATATTAAATGAAGTAGTTTTCTACTTAACATATAAAGGTTTGCCATAACTATGACTGCTCAACTTCTAATGATCATTGCCGTGATTTTATCGTCTTTATTGACGATATCTCAGCGTGCGAATGCTCAGGAAGTAAGCCAGTTGCGATGGTTAGAACCTAGTGTAGAGCAGCGTTTTAATGAAGTCATTGCGCCAGATCAAGAGTTAGACTCTGACAATAATTTTATAGCTTCATCTTTTAGTATTAGAAAACGTTTTTTCGAACTTACTAGTACACTCTCCTCTTACTATTACTTTCCCAACAAAGAAAGCATTAATAGTAATATTAGTCCAAGGGCTCCCCCGTTTTCATTGATATAACTCACCCATATTTCACATTCATTTATTTTTTTAATGGGGTTTTACTATGAAAACACTTACTTATGTTTCTACAAAAAGCGTTAACGACCTTACTTGGCCTGCAGTAATCGAGAATATTACTATTTACTCATCCGCACTATCTGTATTTACAGACTTTGATAAAGCCGGCCCAAGGGTGATTGAAGCAAATACTCGTGCAGATGTACTTGTAAAACTAATGAAGAAAGAACATGTCCGCATGAAAATCGTTGTTGATGAAGACAACCACTTTGTTGGTATTATTAGTTTAGAAGACTTGTCTGAAGACGCTCTCATTAAAATGGTTGCTGAAGGCTATAAACGATCTGAGCTTATGGTTGCTGACTTAATGAGACCAAAAGAAGAGCTACTTGCGTTGTCTTATTCATCCCTAAAAAATTCAGACATAGAGTCTCTTTTGTACAGCCAAAGAGAAAACCCTCTTCAGCACTTGCTGGTTATTGATGAAAACACAAAGACAATTCGTGGTCTGATTTCATCTAATGACATTGTACGTCAGTTGAGATTAGACGTTGATGTTGCTTTTTCTAGCTTCGAGCACACATACCACAGTGCGATTCTAGGGCAAAAGTTTCAAGCAAAAAGACTTAAAGTTGCTTAAGGAAGGTGCGAATAAGTCTTCTAAACTTCAGTCTTATCAGAGAAACGGTCTATCAAGGCAAGAGTGAGTAGGAATGTTAATACCTTTCAATCACTCTTAACGCAGAGAGGGTGTTTCTCTGAAAGACCCGAAGGGCGTGAGCTAAACACTTTTTATTCTTTGTTAAGCTTCTTGCCAATATGTTCATATTGGACTGCGAAACTTGCCTCGAATAATAAAGGTTTATCCACACGCTGAAGCCAGTGGACTTGTTCGTACCTTCCTTAACATTTAAACGTGGTTTTTGCCCTTTAAATGCCTTCATATAAAAATATGAAGGCATTTTTTTAGCTCTGCTTCTTTTCTATCCAGTAGAAAAAGGTGTCACCTTCTTGCTCTTGATTGACCAGCGTATGGCCTAGAAACTGGCAAAACTTTGGGATATCGCGTGTTGTTGATGGATCAGTAGCAATTACTTTAAGTACATCTTTCGCACCTATTTTTCGCATTTCAACATGCAACATCATTACTGGCTCTGGACAAAGTAAGCCTGTTGCATCAAACACTGCTTGGTATTCCATATAAATCCTCTTTTATCGATCTTCTTCAAATAGGTTAAATGTAAAACGGCTTACAGAATATCGATAAGCCAAGTTTGTGTAATATCAGCCATATTCGAAATGGTTTCAGTGGCTGTTTTATTGTATTTCTTTAGCACTTTAAAATCATGGTCAGCACCTTCAATCCAAACAATGTTGACATTTTCAGGCAGTGATTGCTGCTTAACCCAATCATAAGAACCAAGTTGATCTCGTGTTCCTTGGATAATCAAGCAAGGAACTTCCATATTCTCAAGGAAAGAAAGTCTGTGTTTTTCAGGCTTACCAGCTGGATAAAAAGGAAAACCAAAGCAAACAACCGCCTTTACCATAGGCTCTTTCGACAACTGTGCAGCAACACGTCCTCCCATTGATTTCCCAGCAACAACACAAGCAACTTCATTTTTTATACAGTCGGAGAATTCTGGAATAAGGCGCTTAAAAGGTGGCGGCGGCCTTTTCTTTCCCGTGCTTTCCACTTCCTGCATATAAGAAAAAGTGACGGGGATAATGGGCTGATTCATTTTGGCTGAAATCGCGTTACCTAGATCATTTAAGAAGGTATTGCTGTGGCCCGCACCAGCACCATGAGCGAGATATAAAGGTATATTTTTCATGAATTTATGCACTAAAAATTAAGTTATCGTGATTATAAGAGCGCTTGAGGCCTTATCCAATCTTATTTAGAGACTGATTTTATTTTTACAGAGATGGCATATCTTGACCTGTGTCAGAAAAAGCCCCAGACCATAGGAGTAAACTGCTATTAGAAATTTTAATAGGAATACAACATGATTTGGGATTCTTCTCTTATTAATAAATACGATTTGGCAGGACCTAGATACACATCCTACCCAACGGCGCCGCAGTTTGATTCTGGTATCAGTAAGATTGCCTTAATAGACAAGATGATGATGCCTTCAGATAAAGCGTTGAGCCTTTATTTTCATATCCCATTCTGTGCGCATCTTTGTTATTACTGCGCATGTAATAAGATTGTGACGAAGCAGTATGAAAAAGGCGCAGAATATGTCGAACTTCTTGGTGAGGAAATGAGGCTTCGCAGTCTGATGCTCGACCATTCTAAAAAAGTTACACAATTGCACTTTGGAGGAGGCACACCTACCTTTTTGACAGAGGATCTGATTAGAGATTTATTCAAAACAATAAACCAGTATTTCAACCTAGTGAATGATGGCTCACAAGATTACAGCATCGAAATCGACCCAAGAGAAGTGACCTCCTCTAAGTTAAAACTGCTAACTGAAATGGGCATAAATCGAATTAGTATTGGCGTTCAAGACTTTGACAACAAAGTACAAGAGGCGATTCATCGAGTTCAATCTCTTGAAACCGTTTCTCAATTGGTTGAAGACGCCCGTGCAATGAATATTAAATCTATAAACTTTGATTTGATCTATGGTCTTCCCTATCAATCTCTTGATGGTTTCAGAGATACCCTAGATAAAGTCATTGCATTATCGCCTGATCGCATTTCTTTGTTTAATTATGCTCATCTGCCTGAAAGGTTTAGATCACAAAAAAGGATACCTGAAGATAGCCTTCCTATTCCGAGCATCAAAGTGCAGTTGCTAAGAATGAGCATTGAGTATCTTATCGATGCGGGTTATGAGTACATAGGAATGGATCACTTTGCAAAACCTAATGACAGTCTTGCAAAAGCACAAAAGCAGGGCTTATTGCAAAGAAACTTCCAAGGCTATACAACTCACGCTGGAACTGATTTAGTGGCATTTGGTGTGTCTGCCATCAGCGATCTAAGTGGTGTTTACATCCAAAACCATACTGATTTAAGCCTATATCGAAGTAGTATTGAAAAAGGCCAATTGGCGATTAGTCGAGGCTATATCAGTGATTCTGATGACCGTATTCGCCATCAAGTTATTATGACCCTTATTTCTCAATTTGAATTAAATACTACGACAATTGAGCAAAAGAATAATATTAGATTTTTTGAATATTTCTCAAAAGAGGTAGATAATCTTACCTCAATGATTGAAGACGGTATGATTGAAATACAGGACAATGGAATGCAGACCATTATCCGAGTGACAGAACGTGGTAGATTACTTATTCGCTGTATTTGTATGGTTTTCGATAAGTACCTAAACAACAATATAAAATACTCAAAAGTTATATAACATCAGGTCAGGGAGATTCACATGTCAGTAACACACGCACAGACACGATTTAATAGTACACTTACGTCTCAATGTCAGAATTGTAGCCTAAGTGCACTTTGCCTTCCGATCGCTTTAGCTGATGAGGATATCAATAAACTAGATCAAATTATTGAGCGCAAAAAGCCATTAAAAAAAGGTGACTTTTTATTTCGCCAAGGTGAAAAATTTGATTCTGTTTATGCTGTACGTTCAGGTACATTGAAAACTTTCAACATAACGTCCGTTGGTGAAGAGCAGATCACAGGCTTTTATTGCCCTAGTGAGTTGGTTGGCTTAAGTGGCGTGGATTCAGATACCTATCCAGTTTCTGCCAAAGCGCTTGAAACCACAACAGTTTGTGAGATTCCTTTTACTCATTTAGAAGAACTATCTGCCCAAATTCCTTCTTTGAGACATCAGTTATTTAAGGTAATGAGTCGAAAAATATCGGATGATCAACAGATGATGGTCTTACTAGGGAAGAAAAATGCCGATGAAAAAGTCGCATCCTTCTTATTGAATCTGTCCAATCGATTTAAAAAGCGTGGTTACTCTGCCAGTGCGTTTCGACTTTCTATGTCTCGTGGCGAAATCGGAAACTACTTAGGTTTAGCTGTTGAAACCGTAAGTCGAGTGATTACTCGCTTTCAAAAAAATGAGCTAATTCATGTTGATGGTAAAGAGATTGAGATAGTCAATTTCCCTGAAATGCAAAAACTCGTTGGGATTGCGAGTGATTGTGGTAAAATCGCCAACATTTGATAAATAAATTAAGGCGTTACTGAATATGCTCTACGATGATTTTTACGTTAAGTCACTAATCCAAACAGTAGAAGACTGGCCAAAAGAAGGCATCAGCTTCCGTGATATTACTCCTATCTTTAGTGACCCTAAAGGAATGAGAATGGTCGTTGATGCCTACGTTCACCGCTACATGTCCTCTGATATTTCTCATATTGCTTGTATTGATGCTCGTGGTTTTTTGATTGCTGCAGTATTGGCCTATGAGCTGCAAAAGCCTCTTATCCTGATTCGCAAGAAAGGAAAACTCCCAGGTAAAACTGTTTCTCAAGCTTACGCTTTAGAATACGGTGAAGCTGAGCTTGAAATACAAGAAGGCGCGGTAAAAGCTGGCGATAATGTACTTTTGTTCGATGATTTAATTGCAACAGGTGGTACTTTGTTTGCCGCTATTAAATTGCTAACTGGACAAGGTGCGACAATCAAAGAAGTCGCTGCAATTATCGATTTACCAGATTTAGGTGGTAGTGAAAAATTACGTGAAAGTGACGTACCTGTTTTTAGTCTTTGTGCGTACGATGGCGATTGATATAAACGTTTAATCTCCAATAAAAAAGGTGGCTAGAGCCACCTTTTTTATTGCTCAGAAGTCTACTTACTTAAAAGTCGACGTTGGCACCAACAGAGAAGCCTTTGTTAATTTCTGCGCGGCTATTATCGTCGTATACAACCACGGTGTTTGCATAACTAATGTAAGCTCGAGCATTGCGCATTGTCATATACTCAAGACGGAAGTCATATGTGTATGTATGATTTAAGTTAGAAAATGACAATACCTCAGGTGAGTAATATAAGGAGCCGTAAATGCTCAAACGGTTTGCCTGTTGAAGTGTATAGCGGTACCAACCACCTAAGCCTAATGCAATTGAGACCTCATCGTTACTTCCAACATTGGTATCAATAATGGATAAACGGGCACCAACACCGACTTCCAAAGGTCCATTTCCACCTTCTGAGTCTTGAACGGTCAAACCCACATGGGCAGTAGAGCTATCTGTGTCAAGATCATTGGTAACGCCAGCATTTAAACCAAAGGACCCCATATCTAAATTGACATCGCCTTTCACTGTTTCGTTGGTCAAACTCACACCAGCAGTTGAGGCATGAACAAATGAACCACCTAAAAGGCCGACAGTTAATAATAGAGTTTTATATGTAAGATTCATTTCTATCATCCTATAGAGAAATAATGTTTAAGCGGTTCATAGCGTCTTCAGCTTTTTTCAAACCTTTAAAGTCAAATAATTCAGTGTCTGCCATATGTGATGGCACAACATTCTGCATGGCCGTGAACATTGAATCTGTTCTGCCTGGGTATTCTTTTTCCCACTGTTGAAGCATATCTTTCACAACTTGTCGTTGTAAGTTTTCCTGAGAGCCACAAAGGTTACATGGGATAATTGGGTATTCTTTCATTATTGAAAAGGCTTCAATATCCTTTTCTTTGCAATAAGCAAGTGGTCTTATAACAACATGTTTTCCATCATCACTGAGTAACTTTGGTGGCATAGATTTGAGTTTGCCGCCAAAAAACATGTTTAAGAATAAAGTTTCAAGAATGTCATCTCTGTGGTGGCCAAGTGCGATTTTGGTTGCACCAATTTCTTCAGCAAAACCATACAGTGATCCTCGTCTTAAACGAGAGCACAGACCACATGTAGTCTTACCTTCAGGGACAATCTCTTTAACAATACTATAAGTATCTCGTTCTAGAATATGGAAATCTACACCAACCTCTTCTAGATAAGCAGGTAGTATATGCTCTGGAAAGCCAGGTTGTTTTTGATCTAAATTGACCGCAACAATACTAAAGTTGATCGGCGCACTGGCTTGAAGATTTCGAAGGATCTCAAGCATAGTATAAGAGTCTTTACCGCCAGACAAACACACCATAACTTTATCGCCATCTTCAATCATATTGAAATCAGCAATAGCCTGACCTGTCAGCCTGCGAAGGCGTTTTTGGAGCTTGTTAAGCTCGAGCTTTTCTTTAGGTTTAGTCGATAAATCCATCATATATACACTGCAAATAAAACGCCATGATTCTACTATAACAATAGTTTTTTCGCATTAAAAATGAAAGACATAAGCAAAAGTGCATGAAAAATCCTACTTCCTAAGGCAAACCTAGCATTGAACAGATGGACTTTTAAACTCTAATTTGGATTTACAAATTTTACAGATGTATTCCGTGCCTTTTTCAGCTCGATTATGACGACGCTGTGTAAATTGATGCTTACTGCATTTACATATGTATTCATAGCTGACTTTAGGTTTAGGGACTTCGAAAGTGTGTGTCCTACTTGGTTGAATACCAAATACTTTTGACATAACAGCTTGCCACTCTTTGCCATGGGGTCTGACCGTGCTTCCATATATTTGAAACACAATAATGTGAGCTACTTCATGAGGGACTACTGTATCCAGAAACTCAGTAGGATTTTGGGAATACATGAAATAATTGAAACGCACTTCGTTTTTTTGGAGATGCGCCGTACCTGCCGCCCTTCCCCTTTGCTTAAGATTACAGCTAGAGCGTTTAAAATGATGATTGAAAAAATGATCTGCTTTATCAAAGCAGCGGTTCATTTCCTCAATGACAGCATTCAATGCATGAAGGTTTTCAGAGTTTAAGGACATAAGGCATTATCTTTTTCAGCCTCCTCTTGATGAATAATATCAATAAGAGTATCGGCAAATCTCGACACTCGCTCTTTAGAAAGCCCCGTTAAGCGACTTAAAGATGCTACCGTTTTTGGCTTATGTGTGCAGATGAGTCTGAGCTGAGAATCGCTCAAATCGAACGTATCTTGGCCTTGTTTCCAAGCAAGTACCTTATGCCAACGTATATGATCGGCACCTAACTCCGTTTCGTTTAAAGTCGGATAATAATGTTCACTAGGTAGAATTATTTGGGTGTTACCTTTCAAAATATCACGCGCTTTTTCATTAATATGTACAGTAAATACTTGAGACTGTCCTAATGATATGAATTCATAGGCAATCAAATGACGAATCACAGATTTCCATTGGGCTTCTGTTAGTTCTTTGCCTTTGCCAAAAACGCTTAATGATTTAGCATTTGCCGCATTCGTAGATTTATTTGTTTTGCCTAACAAAATACCGATTAAAACAGAGAAACTTTGCAGACCTTTGGTGTGGTAAATCAATGACAACATTTTTTGGCAAGCAATGGTCATATTTTGTTCTGACTTAGACGAAAGACATCGATCACAATGACCACAGGCATCAGAATCTTCGTCGAAATGAGATAAAACATTTTGTCTTCTACAGCCTCTGGCTTCTAACAGCTGAAATAAAGCCACCAAGCTCTGTCTTTCATTTTCAGACACATACGTTTGCTGCGATATTAGCTGTTGAGCCTGTAACATATCTTGCAAACCATAGAGAAGTAGCGCTTTTGCAGGCTTACCATCACGTCCAGCACGACCAACCTCCTGAAAATACGCTTCTGGACTGTTGGGTAAATCTAAATGAATGACAAAACGAACATGAGAAATATCGATTCCCATACCATATGCTGTCGTCGCCACCATGATAGTACCGTGTTGCGTGGCGAAGGCTTGATGATTCCTTTCTTTAGATTCTTCTGCCATTGCAGCATGATAACTTAAACTAGAAAAACCTAGATGATTTAACCATTCTGAAAGCTCTTCTGTTTTCTTTCTGGAACGACAATAAATAATACCGGTTTCTCCCGGCACTTCATGGTGAAGAAAGTAAAGAATTTGCTGCTTAGATTTTCTCTTCTGAGCAATATGGAGGTGAATATTAGAGCGGTCAAAGCTATTTTTCAGAACTAGGCAGTCATTAAGCTGCAATGACTCTTGAATACTCCCAATGGTTTTATTATCCACCGTTCCTGTTAAGGCTATTAAAGGGACATCAGAAAAGTCTGCCTTTAGCTGACCAAGTTGGCTGTATTCAGGTCTAAAAGAGCCACCCCACTGAGAAATACAATGGGCTTCATCAATTGCAAATAAAGAAATATCAAAGCTATGTAGGAAGCCTATTACAGATGGCTGAACGAGTTTTTCGGGTGACAAGTACAATAAATCAATGTGATTGTGACGTAGTGCCCAAATTAAATCGTCTTGCTCACCTGGATTTAAGGTTGAATTTAAAAACCTGGCTTGAATCCCTTTTTTATTCAGTGCTTCAACTTGTTGTGACATAAGCGACAACAAAGGGCTAATAATTACAGCCACGCCTTTTCGCATTAATCCTGCCGCTTGATAGACTAGAGATTTCCCACCGCCAGTAGGAGCGGCAAGCAATACGTCTTGCCCTGAACACAAGGCATCAATCGCCTGTTCCTGCAATGGTCGGAATTCGTTATAGCCTAAGCGAGAAAGGGTTTGCATCTTTAAATTCATTATCGAATTATCTCTTAACTCTGAGTTTTCTGCATCGATTTTTCTGCTTCTTTTCGCTAGAATCAAACACTTAATCTGTATTAGGAATGAATTAACATGGCACACCAACCTCTTGATGATCTTGAATTAGAAACATTAGAAAACTTTTTGGAATCGGATCAAGTTCATGAGGAATGTCAAAACTTTGTTATGGCACATGGCTTTTTGACCGCTTTGGCTATTTGTCCTGCCAATCTTACTGAAGACAAATGGCTTCCAGTTGTATTTGAAGACACGCCTCAGTTTCAGAATGAGAAAGAAGAGAAGCAAATTACCCAATATCTATCCCGTTTGTATTTAGACATTCAGAAAGAGCTTGAGTCAGAAGATGGCTTTTTAGTTCCATGCGAACTTGAAATGGGATCAACACCAGACGAATTAAGTGAATTACAAGAATGGGCCTCTGGGTTTATGGAAGGCGTATTTATGACTGAATCACATTGGTTTGAGTCAGAAAAAGAAGAAGTTGTCGCAGAATTATTATTGCCAGTAATGGTAGCGTCAGATCTTTTTGATGATGAGGAAGTTTCGCAAATACGGGCCAGTGAAAAACTCACAAGCTCATGCATCGCGCAAATTCCTGAGGTAGTCACAGACTTATTTCTTGTACTTCGAACTGAGCCGGAAAAACGCCCATTTCCAAAAGCGTCACCGAAGCCAAAAGGTAATAAAGGTAAAAAGCACAACAATAAAAAGTAATAAGATATAACGAGGTTGAGCCTACCAAATAATATTGTCTTATTTAGTGGGCTCTTCTTAGTGATACCAAAGTAATATCGTCGAATTGCTCAGATTCTCCTAAATGATCAACCAATCTCTTTTCAACTTTCTTTTGTGCTTCAACTAGGTCTTCTTCACCATAAGCCTCAATGATGAGCTCGTTCACTTTCTCTTCGCCTAACATTAGGCTTTGATGATTTTTTAATTCCAAAACACCATCAGACAAGATAACGAGAGTGTCACCTTGGTCTAGTTTCTCGTTTTGCAAAATGGATTCAAACTCAGAAGAAGGCAATACACCTAACGGCATGTGAATAGAGGTTAATGGCTGTATTTCACCTGTCGACCGTCTTATAAGCGCATTAGGCATTCCACCACCCCAATATTGAATCTCACCATTCGGGGAAATAAGCATCAGATATCCCGCACAAAACATATAGTCAGGAAGAATACCTAAAAGTATTTGATTAATACGTAACCCCAACTCGCTAACACTTGTCAGGTTTTCGACTGCATCAAAAAAAGCCTGCATGACAGGTAAGGCACCAATGGAAGCGGGTAAACCATGACCTGTAAAATCGCCGACAAAGACCAATCGAGCATCATCTGAGCGAGTCTTAACTAAGGCCAAATCACCATTAAAAATGGCTGCCGATAATCGCGTAATGGCAAGATGCTCTGAGTTCTTCTCACTTCTCATCTGAATATGGTTCAAGACCTGATGAGCCATTTCATGTTCACGTTCAATAACTTTTTGGAAATACGTAAGTGTTCTGTTTTTGCGGTACATCTCCTTCATCAACTCAACATGACGCATATGAGTTTTAAAGCGAATGTTGAACAAAACTTCATTGAAAGGCTTAGAAAGAAAATCGTCGGCACCAACCTGAAAACACTTATCCATCATGATGTCAGAGGTATGAGAAGCGAGCACAATAATAGGGATAAAGCGGCTTCCTGCCATTTGCTTTAACTGTTGAATTAGATCAAAGCCGCTCCCACCTTTTAAGATAATATCAAGCGTGATTATATCTGGAGCGTATGTTGAAAAGGCGTCAATTGCTTCTTCATAAGTAGCAACTGACTTCACTTGAATATCTAACTTTTCAGCACATAAAGAAACAATTTCACGATAAACGGGTTCACTGTCTACGCATAATAATTTCATCGTGCTTAGCCCTTAATGAATATCAAAGCGCTTATCAAAGCGGGAAATCATTAAAATATTCTTGATAAAGTCATTTGCGCCTTTCAACTCAATGCTGCTTTCTGCATCAATCGAATTTCGCATACTTAACAACATACCTAATGCAGCACTGTCCAAATATTCGACCATGCTCATATCAATAATGTAACTTTTATAGACTTTACCTAAATTCGAGTAAGCGTCTCTAAACTCGTTAAATAAAGAGAAATCAAAACTGCCGACTATGGTAATCGTCACTGTTTCTACAGAATCATTTGTGTGAACTGAAATACTCATAAAATACTAGGGCTATGCGCCCTATTCCCCTCCGTGGCATTTTGGAGATATTGGAGCAACAGATTGACGCTCCTCCCATTCACTGACTGTATAAAGATGCATTGCAAGCGCATGGATTTTTGCCATTTCAGCTTGCAAGGTACCATAAATAAGCTGGTGACGCTGAACCAATCGCTTCCCTTCAAATGCATTACTTACTAAAACAAGCTTAAAGTGAGATTCGCTCCCTTCCGGTACATTATGCATATAACTCTCATTTTCGAGAGTCATATGATAAACATCGAAGTTGTCTCTAATGGACTGGTCAATTTGTGACTGTATTATCATGCTATCTATTTCTCTATTATGCGCTGGTGAGCAAGGTATCATCAGATTGACCGTTTAAGAGAATCTGCCCTTTTTCTTTAGGGTAAGCAACATCAATTGAAACGGCACCGCCTTCTCGCCATACACTGATAATCGTGTCCATATTCGCAGCCATTACAGCTCGTTTATCATCTGGAGCTGCGGCAATCACCTGTAAACCAATATCTTTCATAAAGCCCATACAAGTGGATGTTTTAACCATATCGATTTTGTTGAAAGCTTCATCGAACATAGCCAAAGAGAAGCCACCGACGATTTCACCTTCCATTGTTTCATGCAATCGATAAGTCGTAGACAAAGCAGCCGCAATCGCCAAATAGAATGGGATTTGGTGCTCACCACCAGAACCAGTCTGAATACGCTGGCTTAAGGTGGTCTTCTTGTTACCTTCCAAGTCTAATATATCGACTTCAAAGTTATAGAACTTACGGTAATCCGCTAAATCCTGTTGCTTCTCTTCATCTGAAATCAACTCTTGAATGGCTGATATCGCACGAACATGCTCAGGATCATCACTCATTTTAGGGTCAAATAATCCACCTACATTGGCTTGGTCTTGTGTGCTAAAACGCTCAACAAGATCAAGAATGTCTTTCATATCACCATTTGGATAGTAGCGGAACTGATAAACTTCCTGGTTAAACGGGCGGCGTTTAAGGCTGCCATTTAACTCACGTATAATGTGTGCTACTTGATCCAAAGAGTCTTTCAATTTAGACACATAATCAGAACGGAAGGTTTCTTCTGCTTCTCGACGAGCCAATTCTGCACGTTTAGCGTATTTGGCTAATTCTGTTTCGCTAAGAACATCTATTTGATAAGAAACATAATGTTCAAACTCTTCAAACTTAGACTCTAAGTAATCCAGCTGAGTGTCATTATCAAGATTCGCTTGATGATATTTCGCATAATGATCAGCCACTTCTTTTCGGACCTTCTGATCAAAACTGCGGGCTTTCTCATTGGCTTTTTCAGCTCGGCTAATTGCTTCTTTATAGATAGCAGCACCACTTACCATACTGCTTTCTAGTAACGAATAACGCTCACTCGCGAACTCAGCATCGTAGTTAGGGTGAGAAGTCAGGCGATTACGTTCTTCATCTAACGCTGACAGCGCAGAGCTCAATTGGCTCTTCTGAGAGTTTAACGCACCAAACTGTTCAGAAATTTGCTGACGTTCTCGATCCAGTTTTTTCTGTTCTAATTCGATGACCGCAATGCGCTCTTTTAGCTCATCAATACGTTCTTGAAGATCAGTATCATCATGCTTTTGAAGCTGTTCAATTTCCGCTTCAATGGCTTCTAGTTCTTGGTTCATTCGAGTAATGCTATGTCCCGCATTACCCAAGCTTTCCACATCAAATTGATTGTTCGCCATAACGCGACCAAGTAAGGAATCCGCTTGCTCAAGTCGCTGGTCTGCTTTCAAAAAGCTCATGAGTTCTGAACTTAACGTGGCGAGTTGCTTTTCACGAGAATCGCGCATGCCTTCTGTGTTTATGCCGACCATCATATGAGGGACAGAACGTATAGTAGAAATCGTACCCGCCAACTTCAACATACCATCGGCTGTCATAGCGCTGTCTTCTCTTAACAATTCACGCTCTGTATCAACCGGTTTAATGCCACCTAATCGACGATTTAAATAAGCCTGAGCATGATCATTATTGCAGCGTATAAAGCGCAATGTTGAATTTCTATCGCCACGGCTTAACCACAAACGGGTTTGCGTTGTATCAACAACACGACACCCCATTAATTGGCGACGGTGGGCACGGAAGATACGAATAGATTCTTCCGCGTCTTCAGGTTCTACAATCAATGCTTCACGTTGAGCGCCCAAATACCCTTCGATTGCATCTTGCCACTTTCTGTCTGTGACTTCTGCTAAATGGCTCAAAGGCGTTGCTGTGATATTGGCATCTTTTAGCAAGGCAATAAGGCGTTTAGTATTTTGAGAAAGTGGACTAACGCCACCTTTAAGAGAAGAAACATCTGACTCTAACTGCTTGCACTCATCTTTCAAGTTCAAGATCGTACGATTCAGCTCAGACCTTTGTCCAAACACAAGCGACTTTTCTTTATCCAAAATGGCATTCAGAGAGCTTAACTTTTGCGTGAGAGGTTTTAAGTTACCTTCTATTTTTCCGTTCTCTGAAATCAGCCCCTCAAATGAAGCAAATTCGTCTATTAGAGCAATTGCCTCTTTCGATAAGACATCTTTGAACGCAGTAAGCGAAGATAATAACAAGGTTAATTGACGGGCTTGTAAAACAGCTTTTTGATCTTGCTGGCCCTGCAAAACGAGCAATTTTTTATTTTGCTCCAGTTGCTGCAGTTTTAAACCAACATCAGAGTGTTCATATTGTTGCTCAAATCGAAGTAACTGACTCTGCAGCTGCTTTAACAGACTCGCTTGAGTTGTTAACTCTTCTTCAATCTCTTCTTCACGTTCTTTTTGTAACTCATACTGATCTTGGATTTCGTCTTGTTTACTGCCAAGCTCATCAAAACGTGCTTCGGTTGCAATCCATTGGTAATTGATCGCGCTTTGTTCTTGTTGATGTTTCTTATCGCAGTCTTGCTGAATCAATTTTAAATCATCAATACGCTTAGAAACTTCCAAAGTTTTGGCTTCTAACTGACGATATTCGTTCAAGGATTTTTGGTAAGCACCCACTTGAAGAGGCGCTTCTGCTAGAACAAAATCCTGCACAAAACGTGTTGGTGACGCAATAGGCACAAATTTCAATGCGTTTTTGAAATTCTTTAAGAAGGAGTCGAGCGTAATCAGCTGCTCTGAACTAGGGCTTAACTCTTCAAGGTAGCGATTAATGTACTGCGTTGCCGATGCGCTGCCTGATTTAATGTATGGATCAAGGCAAATCTTTTTAATCGATTCACGCACTTCAATCCAAGGCTTTGCTTTGTAACTTTTCCC
Source organism: Marinomonas sp. 15G6-16 (assembly GCF_055809555.1). Taxonomy (NCBI): domain Bacteria; kingdom Pseudomonadati; phylum Pseudomonadota; class Gammaproteobacteria; order Oceanospirillales; family Oceanospirillaceae; genus Marinomonas; species Marinomonas sp. 15G6-16. Next base: position 130,224 of record NZ_CM147916.1, read on the forward strand.
TTCCACTACATCAATGAAATCGGTTTTTCTTGCGCCGTAATTTGGCAATACAAAACGACCTAAAATGTCTTCTTCTGGTGAAGCAAGAGAAGCACTTAATGCCAAGCCAACACTGGACTCTTTTCCTGTGATGCTGTCTTCAAAAACAAGGGCAAGATAACAAGTCGCATCTTGTCTTGGTTGTGTACCGAATACCTTTGCATTGGCTTGGCCTGAGTCAATCATACCCAAAATATAGGAGCGAATGCTTCGACCACTTGCCTTACCGTCATTGGCGCTGGCGTTGTAGTTTAAATGGCGTTTACTTGCGCCAGTTAACACAGTTTGAATAGCATCAAGCAAAGAAGACTTACCGGAACCTGTCGGCCCAATGATAGCGGTGTTGCCGCGAATCTCGATCTCTTCTGCACCAAGTAGGTACCAATTCACTAATACGATTCGATTTAGCTTTTTCATATTTAGGCCCTATTCTTGGTTTGCATCTTGTGTTGTTTCAAAATCAGAATCCGAGTCGATATCGTCTTCATCTGGATCCGCACCGTTAAATGATTCTAACTGTCTCAAATAGGCCTCTGTCACGATCAATCGAACAACAGGCGTGATATTAATCATTTGATTTTTACTGTCGTCTTCATAAGATTTGCCTCGTATCAAAACACCATGACGACTAAATAAAGCCAATATTTCTTTAAAGCGAGTTTCACTTGGAATTTCACGTTTAACTAGCTGAACAAAGCGGTCTAAAATCGTATGAGTATTGGTTGCAACAAAACCATTATCGACTTCGAAGTTTTCAATCTTCTCTTCGTAAATTTGACGAAGTACCAATAAAAACAGCGTTTCTTCGGTTTTCAATCGAACAAAGGCTTCTCGTTGAACCGGTAATACACCAGCCAAACGCTCATTTTCATTGATGTAAAGCTTCATACCTAAGGCATCAAACAAGCGATCAAAATACTCTTGATACGCTTCTAGCAATAAATAATGTTTTCGCTGCCCATGCTTATATGCGCTCGCGAATTGGTTCGCCAAAACAAAATTTGCTGTTTGTTGAAACTCTTGAGCGTCTTTCCCAGACTCTTCAACAACCTTTTTTAATTCTTTAAGCATTCGCTTTACTCCTACGTACCACTTTAAATTCGCGACATTCAACGAATTCATGTACATCCAAATACTCGTTGGTGAAGTGTATTTCAAATAAGTCTTCTAGCTTTTTCGCGCTCACACCGAGTGACCCTATGTAACGCAAATGATCAAAACAAACGAAGTCTTCAACGGACTCGATCGTAAACTCAAGAATATGTTTAGTATCCGCCGTAGCCATTTGTTTTTCTAAATAAGTTTGCATCTTAGGCACTGTAACTTGACGTGCCTCATGAAAGCGTCGCTGTTGATCACGTATTTTGATCGCATCAGCCGACACTTCAGCTGGCGTCATCACTCTTGGCGGTGGTGGCTCTCTACGCTTTGTTGGTTGTGCGGCCGAAGCCATTCCAACAAAACGAGCACCCACCACGTTTTTCAAAACGGGTAATGTCTCGAACTTGGCAACGTCTGAAATGATGCCAGAAATTTTGTTCGCCATACCAGGTCGAGAACTATCCATATAGCGTGCCGTATCTGCCGCTCGTTTTTCTAAGCGATAACGGTATTCGTCAATTCTCTCTAAGCGTTGCTCGATATTCGTGAATGTTTGAATAATATCTCGGCAATCTTTTTCAACCATGATTTCCGCTTCTGCCATGCTGATTAATTGCTGATCGGCATAACATTGCGCAACCTGATCCATCGTTTCAGGGTTCGATAAAAAGTCCTGAGTCAATTCTAGAATCTGACGACGGAAGCGAAACGGGTTGTTACTTGTCTTAATGGTTTTGTAGTCGGCAATTAAAATGCCTTCGACAAACAAATCAAAGAAACCAGCGACAATGGTTTTAGGGTCGCGGCTTGCAAAAAGCTCTTTCTGAAGGCTTCTGATACCCAATAATATTTGGTTAAGGTGCGCAGAGAAATCACGAGATGCTTCAGCCGATTGGCGTAAAGTCACACCACGCTCTTTAGGATATTTGGTAACGGATTCTAAGTTACTTAAAATACTTAAAACCGTAGCACCGTAATTGCGCTTGCCATGACGGCTGATTTCAACCAGTGACCGCAATAGCATTGAAATTTGAGGTGTCATTAAAACGCTGACACGATAGAGCTCTTGCTCTTCAACCAACCAGCCGGTATTTACCAGTCTGTGATAAATTCTTAATGCATAATCGTGAATGGTTTTTGGTGAATCAAAAGACTCTTTTTGTTCATCGTGCCATGAGAAGGTATCTACTTTGTGTAATGTATCTTCAATTGATTCAATGATAGTTGATTTATCTTTAATTGGATCTTCTGCATGATCGTAGAAAATTTCAGCAAGATCGGTTAAAACCGCTTCAATTAACGCCCTATTTGAGCCACTTAATGCCTGAAAAATCTCATCAGGAAGATGTTTAAATAACATTAATTCGACTCCATGAATCAATTAAAAGTCTCAACATACTAAGCCTTACCCAAATGCTGAGCAATGGCCGTTTGAATAGCATTTTGCACCAAGGTATCTTCGCCTATGGGAGGAAGCAGTTTGATCTCTAAATCACTGCGCTGCAAAGCTTCAATTTGAGAAGGAACGTCTTTTCTTAAGTGACGACCAACAGCCAAGAAAAGTGGCAATACCGCTACTCGTTTCACATTACTGCTTAATGCTGCAATAGCATCTTCCAATGTCGGAGTCGTCAGCTCCATGTAGGCTAAGCTGGAATTGTCTGCACCGTACATTTGGCTGATTTGTGAATATAATGATTCAAACGGTTCTTTCCAAAGAGGGTCAGGACTTCCATGTGCAAGAAGTATGATGTGATCGTATTCTTTGCGTAGCATTCTGATACCTAAAGTTTTTTGACAATTCATTTTAGCCATCCTATTGCAGAAAAAGAAGGTGCAGATAAAAAAACCTGCAAATCTATTGGATGATTTTGACAAAAAATAGCCAATATTCGTGTTCGGTTAAAAAAATCGAGAAAGCATTGATCTTATTTCGTTTTTTATCCGTATAAATTTAGAAAAACCATCGATGGAGAATGGACACAATGGTAATTCTATTATCTGGTGCAACGGGATTTATCGGACGCGTTTTGCGTCAGCGATTACTAGAAAATAATCACAAGATTTACGCATTAGTTAGAAAGGAAAAATCGGATATCGATTCAGGTATAGAGCAAGTTACGATTGATAGATTAAATTCGATAGACGTTGAATTTGATGTGTTCATTAATCTTGCAGGCGAAAATATTGCCGCTAAACCTTGGACTAAAAAACGAAAACAGGTTCTTTATTCAAGCCGAGTAGATTTGACAGAAGAAATACGAAAAAACCTTAAACACCCGCCAAAACGGGTTATCTCTATGTCTGCCATTGGTTTCTATGGCACAACAAGTACCGGCATTTATGATGAGAACACCACTCCAACCCCAAGTTTTACACATGATTTATGCAAAGCATGGGAAAATGCTGCTTTGCAATTTTCAAGCGACGTAACCAGTGTCGTAATCTTTCGTTTAGGTGTGGTTCTTGGACTTGGCGGCGCACTAGATAAAATGCGCCTTCCTTTCAAACTTGGTTTAGGCGGCCCAATCGCAGGAGGAAAGCAATGGCTGTCTTGGGTTCATATTGACGATGTTCTAAAAGCCATCATGGAAGCAATGACAGACTCTAGTTATAACGGTGTTTACAATCTTGTGTCACCACAATTTACAGATCAAAAATCCTTCGCTTTAAATTATGGACAGTCTCTTAAACGCCCTGCTTTTATACCAACGCCAAAATGGCTGATGACTTTGCTCTTGGGTGAAATGGCGAATCTACTAACAGAGGGCGCAAAAATTACACCTTATAGATTAGAGCAGAAAGGCTTTAAATTTGAATTCAGCCACTTAGACAAAGCATTAAAAGATATTGAGGAAAAATATCAGGCCAGCTCGTAGCTTACACAGACTTCTTACGCAGAACGGGCAAGCCTTTATCGTCATTTAAAGTGTTGGTGCATTTGGGATATTGAATACAGCCCCAAAAGTAACCGTTTTTACTTTTTTTCTAATTAGGTAATGACCACAAGCCCTGCAAGGATATTTCTTTGTGCTAGATGGTACGCCTTTATCGTCTTCGACTGTTACTTGGCAATCGGGGTAGTTTGAGCATCCCCAGAAGATATTGTCTTTAAAGGTTTTTCTTCGTAATGGAGAATGACAGGAGGGGCACAAATAGCGTTTCGCCCTAACCGGTTTTCCATCTTCGTTATTGGCGGTGTAGTCACAACTTGGATAAGACTCACACCCCCAAAACTCCCCTTTGCTACCTTGTTTCAACACCAACAGGCTTTCACATTTAGGGCATCGATAACGAACTTTAGCGGCTTTGATATGTGCGTCACTTTGCTCTAGGAATTCTTGCTCCCAGTTTGTGACTTTGTATGGTTGTTTCTCATCATCATTCCGCACAGATATTACTCTTTGTCCTTAAAACAAAGGACATTATCTTCTTTACAGTTTTCGTCCACTATTTCTTTGATTTTAGCGGCACCGTTACGTGCACCTTCCGCTGCAGCAGTTCCAATTTCCTTCATTGCATCCAGTGCCGCTTTACCCGCTTCTTTTGTTTCGTCTGGTATTTCGTCACTTAACTCAGAGGCTTTATCGGAAACTCCATCCGCTACCTCAGAAGAAGTGCTCTTTGTCTTTTCCCATAAGCTTGAAGCACCGCTTTTCACTTTTTCCCACATTGTTTCTTCTGCATGAGCAACAGACGAAAGAAAAACAAGAGAAATACAGATGATTTTGATTGTTTTCATAATAACCTTCACTTTTAAAAAGCCGCTCATTTTAGTTTTGCAGCGACTACTTTAATGTTTTCAACCAATCAGAAAGTTCATTCACGCCTTTTAAGCTTTGTAATTGCGGATAATTTGACAAAGCATCTTCTGCAACTTGCTCATGCTCCCAGGTGCTATGATAAGGAATATGAACAGCTTGAGCACCTAGATCCAGAATAGGCAAAATATCCGACTTCAATGAATTTCCTACCATTAAAAATTGCTCAGTCGAGATTTTGTGTCGCTCTAATATCTGACGGTACGATTCTTCCGTTTTTTCACTTACTACTTCGATGATATCGAAATAATCAGCAATGCCAGAGCGGGCCAGTTTACTTTCTTGATCAAGAAGATCGCCTTTTGTGATCACAAGCAACTTAAACTTTCCTTTCAACTCTTGAAGCACGGCTTCGATGTTCGGAAGTAACTCAACAGGTGATGCCAACATGCATTTGGCCAGTTGTATGATTTCATGTATCTCACTGCCGGACACTCGGCCTTCGGTTAATTCAATCGCGGTTTCAATCATAGAAAGCGTAAAGCCTTTCACGCCATAACCAAAGTTTTCTAAGTTACTTACTTGGATTTCTGCCAAGTGAGAGCGAATGTAGCTTTCTTCATGATAAGGCAAAAGCAGTTTAATAAACTCGTCCTGAGCATGGATAAAGATGTCTTCATTGCGCCAAAGTGTATCGTCGGCATCAAAAGCAATGGTGTTTATATTGCTATTTATTACGGTCATTTCATGTCCATTGTTGTGTGTTTTTTCAATTAAGTCCATGTATAAAGCGACTTGATCTGGAGACTCATTCAAAGCAGGAATATAGTCAAAAGCCTGACCGCCATTGGTTTCGAAGATTTCGCCTAATTCTAAAGAGACTTCTTCTAGGGTTTCAATACAATCAATTGAAAACGCAGGACTGATCACATTGATTCGCTTGGTCCCCATCGATGGCAAGGCTGTTAAAGTTGCATCGGCATAAGGTTTCAACCACTCTTCACGACCAAATCGAGATTGATAAACATGAGTCCACTCACTGTCTTCAAGCCCTAATTTTTCCGCCACCAGCTTACTGGTCGTTTCACAGCGACGAGCGTAAGGATCGCCATTTGTTACGTAACGCTTTGGAATGCCGTGATATGAAAACACCAAGTGACGACGTTCGCCTTGTTTGCTCCATTGAGCCTTAACTGAATTCGCCAAAGCCTCAATGTATAAAGGGTGATCCGCATAATCATGGATTAGCTGTAACGATGGCCAATGAGGACAGCGCTTTAAGGAAGACATTAATCGATCATAAGCAGCAGCTGTTGTCGTAGCGGAGAACTGAGGATACATTGGCAAGACTAAAATATTGTCTACGCCTTGTTCTCTTAATTTTTGAGCCGCGCTATCCACGCTCGGATTGCCGTAAGTCATTGCTAGTTCAACAGGAACTGATTGTCCTGTTTTTTGCAACAAAGCTGTTTTGAGGTTTTCTTTTAAACGGTCACTTAGCACCAGTAATGGTGAACCCTCTTCCATCCAAACTTGTTGATAAACCTTAGCTACTTTAGGCGGACGCAAAGTCAAAATAATTAGGTTTAAGATTGGCTTCCAAAGTAAAGGGTTTAAGTCAACTACTCGCGGGTCAGATAAAAACGCCTTTAAGAAACGGCGTACTTCTGGCGTTGTTGGCGCATCTGGCGTCCCTAAATTAATCATCAATACGCCATAGTTACTCGTTTTGCTCATGTCATACCTTTCATTCAATTATTTTGATTCAGCAACAGCATTATGTTTGCCATTATAAACTATAAAAACAGAGGTGATATTGAAAAAACTTAGTACTCAACTCACCCACATTCGAACCAGTGAACACACAAGGAATACGATAGTACTGATGTATAAGACCACTCTGTCTAAGTTATTTCCTCGTTTGTAGCAAAACCAGTGAAAAAACCAATAGCTAATTACCAACACAGCGAATGAGGGCAAATGAATGGCTCCTACAAAACCAGATAAACCAAATTGATTAAAAGGCTGGGCTGGGTAAATAAAGCCCACCATGGCAGCAATAGAGGTAAAAATGGCAAAACCTAGAATGGTGCCTTCAATGTTCTTTTCAGGGTTACCGCTATTCATATGAAGAAGCTGCCCCATCACTCGACCACAGTTGCCAGCGAGTAGCGAAATCACACCAAAACCTAAACCAATAGGAATGTAAGCGACTCTATTCATTTGGCGAGGGGCAATTTGGATCGACCGCAAAGTGAAGATCATAAGTAAGATTGCGAAGATAGCGACCAAGAGAAAAAATACATTAAAGGTCACGAAGTTGATCAGAGATAATAACTGAGCCCCGATTATGCCTCCCATAGCGAAACCAGGTGCAAAATTAATCATGTGCTGAAAATCCACCTGCCCTTTTTGCATCGCTCGAATCCAGGCATGTAAATGAGCTGGAATAAAGGCAACGAAGCAAGTGGCAATCACTGGCAGCATTACCTCTTCAAAGGAAACATCAAACAAAGGGAGAAAGAAATAAAAAGAAGGCAAAGCAATAAGAGCAGGAGCACATCGAATAAGGCTGCTAACAGCGCCGGCTACAGAGCCAATTAAAACCAATAACAAACACCATTCTAGTATCATAAAACAGCAAACTCAGCTTAAACACATTTCAAACAATATCGACAAAAATAAAAAAAGCAGACAAAAGCCTGCTTTTCTAATGATTCAAAGAAAGACACTAATCGCGGTATACGACGCTGCGAATCCTTTCTTGAATTAAGGTTGCTAACTTATCAGGCTGAAACTTAGATAAGAAGTCATCACAACCAACCTTCTGAACCATTGCCTTATTAAAACTACCACTTAAAGAAGTATGAAGAACAATATGAAGGTCTTTTAAACGTGGATCTTCACGCACTTCTCTTGTTAGACGATAGCCATCCATTTCTGGCATCTCTGCGTCAGTGATCATCATCAAAAGTTTTTCTGGAACGATTTCCCCACTATCTGCCCATTTCTTGAGCTTCTCGAGGCCTCGTTTACCGTCTGTAGCCGTATGAACCTTGATCCCCATGAAATCCAGAGTAGATTGACACTGAGCCAAACCAACAGAGGAATCATCAACTACTAATACTTCTAAGCCTTTAGCAAGAGAAAGTAAGTCTTCATCAATAACATCATCGCTGACAGTACTATCGTATGGTGCAATTTCAGCCAAAACTTTCTCAACATCAATAATCTCAACAATACGCTCATTAACTCGAGTAATGGCTGTTAAATAATGTTGACGGCCTGTTCCATCTGGCGGTGGTAAGATTTCATTCCAGTTCATGTTAATAATGCGATCAACATCACCTACCATAAAACCTTGGACTGTATTGTTGTACTCTGTAACGATCAGATTAGATGGCTTAGTGCGGTCTATCGGCTTCATACCAATAGACTCAGATAAATCAATAACAGGAATGGTTCTACCTCGAAAATGTGTAACACCCGCAACTGAAGGGTGTCTATGAGGCATAAGATTGAGCCTAGGAAGTTGTACTACTTCTTGAACCTTAAACACGTTGATTGCAAACATTTGCATTCCACCAAGACGGAACATAAGCAGTTCCAATCGGTTTTCGCCTACCAACTTGGTTCTTTGGTCTACAGCTTCTAACATGCTCGCCATATTTTACTCCAAACGTTTTTCTAAATGATGCTTAGATCCATTATAACCATGATATTGCATTCAGCTATGAGTTACAGTATTTTTTTGCGACAAAACAGGTGTTTAGTGTCTTACCAAATAGCTTAAACTCTTAAAGCTTAACATTTATTTATTTTTTATCACCTCAATCTACAAGAAATGCGAGCCTATTTTGCTCTATTTCGTAACACTGACTTTCACTTTAAAAACACAACACAACAAGACGAGTAATTTATGATCGATATCGGCGTCAACATCAACCATAGTTTTCTTCTGGATAACCTAGAGCAGACCCTAACTGAAATGCGAGAAGTTGGCGTTAACGGCATGATTTGTATTGCATCAGATTTAGACGAAAGCAAATTAGTACAAAAATTAGGGCAAAAGCACACTGAAATTTGGAACACCCTTGGTTGTCATCCTCATCAAGCAAAAACCTGGAGCAAAAGCAGTAAAGCGGATTTCTCCAAGCTTATCCAAACAGCAAAGCCTATCGCCATTGGAGAAACAGGGCTCGATTTCAACCGTAATTACTCTACACAAGATGAACAGTTTTATGCTTTTGATGAGCAGATCGAATTGGCACTCGAACATAATTTACCGCTTTATTTGCATGAAAGAGATGCTCATACAGATATGCTTGAACGACTTAGGCGACATCCAGAGTTGGCAAAGAAGTCGATAATCCATTGTTTTACAGGCAACCAAGAAGAGCTGAATAATTATCTAGATTTAGGACTTTATATTGGCATTACTGGTTGGGTATGCGACGAGCGTCGAGGCGCTGACTTGCAGGCTTCAGTTCCACATATTCCATTAGACAAATTGTTAATCGAAACCGACGCACCTTATTTGCTGCCAAGGAATATTCGACCAAGACCTAAGAAAAACCACCCAAAATACTTGCCTTGGGTCGCCATGGAAGTTGCTCGTTTAAAAGGTATAACATTAGAAGAGTTAACCTTAAATACTAATAAAAATACCGAGACTGCCTTTGGTATTGAGCTTAAAAGCACATGAGTTTTTGTGGCTGCTAACAGTAAAAGCTACAAAAGTGAGATTTGCTGAGAAAGAATGCTTTCCATATTAGTGTGGAAGAACGGCAGGATGCTCTCAGCGATTGGCTCAATTTGCTTCTCTATGTAATGTTCATAATCTAAATGCACTAAATCATCCGTGGTTTCATAGGGAATCACGCCTGTTATCTGGTACACATAGTAGACTCGCTTCCGTCCTTTATCATATTCGAGCGGTTGTCCAAGTTCAGACCGCTTCTGATCAATAATCGCAGCGGCTCGGACGTGAGGCGGTTTGTTCTTTGTATAAGAAGACAAGGGGCGGCTTAACTGCTTGCTGTAAACCAAAAGCTCGTCGTACTGCCCTGCTCTTAACTTTTCAATCGTGTCTTGAATGTATGGAATGGGGTTTTCATCGTTAAAGATTTTCTCAAACAAAGTTCGCTGAAACTGTCTCGCTAATGGCGTCCAGTCACTTCTGGCGGCTTCCAACCCTTTAAAGACTAATTTCCCTTTTGAACGTCCAGCGTAACGCTTCTTACTGCCTTCCTCTTGGCCTCGAATTGTGGGCATAAAGAAGCGATCATAAACTTGTTCGAATTCGAGCTCTAAATAAGAGTTTAACTGAGCATAGTCACTGCACCATTGCTGCAAACATGAATTCATGTCTGCACAAAGCTGCTCACCAAATAATTGCGGGTCAACCTGCGTATCATTCAAGGTTACAAATAAAGAATCTGTATCGCCATAAATCACTTTAGCGCCACGCTCTTCAATCCAGGCTTTGGTTCTTGCTAACAACTCATGGCCGCGCATGGTAATAGAGCTGGCTAATTCAGCATGATAAAAACGACAAACGTTGGAACCTAAAACGCCGTAAAAAGAGTTCATTATGATTTTAATGGCGTAACTTAAAATATCATTGTGAGTTCTTTTGGCTTCCTCTCTTGCTTGAGCAAGCTCAGAGATAAGGTCTGGTAGAATGGCTTTTTCTCTATCAAAGCTCGCGCCCAAAAAGCCAGGAACAAATCGGTTGTTAATTGCGTTTGATCCTTTGTTTCCCTCGTGTTGGGCAGAAACTCGCGCTAATGGATCAATATGAAAGGTGCGAATAATACTTGGATACAGACTTTTAAAATCAAACACCAAGACATTCTTATAAAGCCCTGGAATAGAAGACATTACAAAGCCGCCAGGACTGGGTACAAAATCCTCATCGCGCCAAGCCGGAGCAACAAAACCAGCTTTATGTAAACGAGGCAAATAAAGGTTTTCAAACGAAGCAACCGAGCCGCCCGGTTGTTCTAAAGGAATCCCTGTTAGGTCAACACGAGTTTGTTGTAGCTCAATTAATTTGAGTTTTTCAAAGATTCTTAACACCAAATCACAATCTTGCAAGTTATAGGCAACAAAAGCGTTTAAGTCTTCTTTGTGCAAGCGCTCTATTTCTTGCCAACGATCACCACCGTGCAATAGCTTGCTGTCGTCTAAAATTTCTTTGCTGACATTGTTTAGACTGTATGACTCAAAATGATAGCCGCCCACTTTTAGTAAAGTGATGCCATCTAACGCCACTCGCCCCGGAATACTAATAAAATATCGCCCTTGATTATCAGACGATCGAATGTTCCAACTTTCACCATTTACGCCAAATGCTGGTCGAATCCCTAATATCTGACAGCGTTGATCAATAAACTGCAGATCAAAGCCAATTAAATTCCAACCAATAAAAATATCGGGAGAATGGGTTCTCACATATCGCATAAAGGCCAATAGCAAACTTTTTTCGTCGGAAAAAGCATGAACCAACTCGGTATCAACAGGGTTCTTTGTGACAACGAAGGCGATGCGTTGGTCTTTTGCGGTAATACCAATGGATAATAAGGTATTCGTGGAAACCGAGGTTTCAATATCCAAGGACCAAACCTTCCAATCTGGACGCCAATCACCCGCAATAATTTTGGCTTGGCGATAGACTTGATTCGCCGTATCAGGAACACCAATGAACCGAACAGAGCCTCGAATATTACGTTCCATTAAATAGCGATTATGGGCTTTAATGTCTTCTTCAAAAACGGAAAAACCATTTCGCTTCACTAAGTTCACCATTTGCTGGTGGATAGTCAGACTATGGCTTTGAATAATAGTAATGGGGGCATTATCAAAAGATCGAAACTGGGATTCAGTACATTGAACCCCAGCAACGTCATTAGGAAGGCTATCGAATGGTGCATCAGTGAAAAAAACACTTTGTTGCTTGTCCGGTAGAACCTTAACGGTTCCTTCCGGTGTTTTAATAAAGAGGCTCATTTCTATCTGGCCGCCTACTTCACGAGTATGGCGGCTGACGATATAGCCATGCTTTTCTACAAACATTCAAACAACCCAGATTAATGAAAAAGTACCTAATTATAACCCACGCAATAAAAGCATGGGCGGCACTTTTAACACAGTCCTGCTGGCAAATATACCAATGGTTGAAATCACACCAACACCGATTAATGGGCCAAATAGCCACAAAGACAAATGGAAGCTTGGAGCGGTATTAAATACAAACACCTGCAACCCATACAGACAAGCCTCAGCGCCAATGGCGGCTATCAATCCAGAGAAGAAGCCAAGCGCACCAAACTCAACAAACAAGGCTTGTCTTACCAATGAACTTTTCGCCCCCAACACTCGAAGTAATGCGCCTTCTTCCAACCTTTCTTCCAATGTGGATCGCACACTGGCGAGCAGCACCAAAGCGCCAGCACTTAGAATACAAAGTAAAACCAATTGGATCGCTTGAGATAGCTGTCCGATGATCGTTTGTATCTGCTTCAAGATATCGCCTACGTTTAAAATAGACACGGTTGGGAATTGCGACATCGCACGATAGAAAGGCTGAGCAGACTCATCGCTAATAAATAAACTGCTCACAAAGTTCGCTGGATAATCTTCTAAAGCACTTTTAGGTAAAATGAGATAGAAGTTAGGCTGCATAGAACCCCAATCAACCGTGCGAACAGACGTAATCGGCAAGGTAACAACATTACCACCAATGTTGATGGTTAATTCATCTCCAAGGGAAAGGTTCGCTTCTTTAGCCGCTTCCTGTTCAACAGACAATCCTTCTGCGCTGAAATCGCCAGCTACTAATTCATTCCCTTCACCAAGCGTATCAGACCAAGTGAGATTTAACTCACGCTCAAATAATTCTGGCTCACCTCGAGCTTCTGGATAAAGGTCTTGAACCAAGTCTTCATTAACCGCAGTAACGCGGCCACGAACCATAGGGTACCAGTCAGATTTCTCAACATTAAGCTGAGTTGTCTCATTATTGATTTGCTCGATTTGGTTGGCTTGAACATTAAACAAATAATGATTCGGAGCGTCTTCTGGTAACTGTTGCTGCCAATCGGCAATCAAGCTTGATTTAATCCCGATCAAGATCAGAGTCAGCATGATAATTAGAGTGAAAACCAGAAGCTGAAACAAATTTGGAACTAAGCGGCGATACAAAGAAGCCAAGCCAATTTGCCAACCACTGGTTGCACCAGAAGTAAGCGAGCGCCCTAGTCTGAAAGCCAACCAACCAATTCCAGCAACTAACAAACTAATGCCAGCAATCACTACTGTCATAATGCTTGGCAGCAAAATACCATTGGTATAAAGGCACATCAAACCATACATACCAATAAAACCAATGACATAAACAAACAAGGTGTTTTGTTCAATTTTGGCATTGGGTTGCAGCACGGATAATGGCGAGATTTTTATTAGTCTCATCATAAGTGGCAAACAAAATACCAACATGGAAATAAAACCAGTTGCGGCACCTAACCACAAACGATCGACAGAAGGCGCAGGCAAACTGGTTGAAACCAAGCTAGATAACAAGGAAGCGATAATCTCCTGTATTCCCCAACCAATTCCAAGACCAATAAGCGCCCCAACAATTAACAAGGCGAATAATTGCTGAGCAAATATTCGCGTTAATAATTTCGGCGTGGCACCAAGTGTTTTTAGGATCGCAACTTGCATTAGGTGGCGTTTAACAAAACGAGCAGAAGCAAGCGCCATAGCAACACCCGACATAACAACGGCTAACGTACCAGCAAGCAATAAGAAAGATTCTGCACGACCAATAGTGTCGCCAATACGTTCGCCACGCTGAGCAGGAGTTTGCCAACGCTGTCCGTCTTCAAGTTGTGGTTTAACCCATTCTTCGTATTCTGATAAAGCTTCTCTGTCGCCAGCTAGCAATAACGAATAACGAACGCGGCTGCCTGGGATAATGACATTGGTAGCAGCAAGGTCTTGTATATTCATTACCGCACGCGGGGAGATAGCGAAAGCGGATGTGCTGGACCCAGGGTCTCTTACGAGATAATTGGAAACGGTTAATGAAGCTTCACCTACTTCTACTTCATCACCAATGCTGATGTTTAGCAAACTAGCGAGTCTGGATGATACCCAAACTTCGCCTTGCTTAGGGGAATCTGCTGTACTTTTTCCTGTACCGAACAAGGTGTCATCAACAAGATAAGCGCCTCGTAGCGGGTAATTATCACTCACCGCACTAAGCTGAGATAATTGGAGAGAGTCTTTAGCGAACATCATGGTAGTAAAAGAAGTTCGCTCAGCTTGCTCTAACGATAAGCTCCGAGCTTCCTGCTTCCATTCATCTGAAATAAGCTCATCTGATCGAATTAAACGATCGGCCGCCAAAAGGTTGGCAGATTCTTGCTCAAAAGAAAGTTGCAGACGATCAATAAAAAGCCCAATCGAGGTGACTGTGCTCACTGAAATAATAAGCGCCATGAGAAGTGTGATTAAATCCCCACTTCGGATGTCTCTTAACATCAAACGAAACGTAAAACTCATAGCGATTTTTCCGTAAGCTGACCCGCAGACATGACCAATTGACGGTCGCACATTTTCGCAAGCTCATTATCGTGAGTTACCATCACCAGAGTGGTTCCCTGTGATTTGTTTAAATCAAACAAGAGCTCAATAATCAGATTGCCGTTTTCTTCATCAAGGTTCCCTGTTGGTTCATCCGCGAATAGGATTTTAGGCTGAGAAGCAAAGGCTCTTGCAATGGCAACACGCTGTTGCTCACCGCCCGATAATTGATTTGGATAATGAGTTAATCGGTGAGACAAGCCTACTTTCTCTAACAAGGCTTCTGCTTTCTTGCGAGCGTTTTTGTCACCTTTTAATTCTGCTGGCAACATGACGTTTTCTATTGCCTGCAAACTAGGCAAAAGGTGGAAGGATTGGAAGACAAAGCCAACATACTGCCCGCGTATTAATGCTCGCTTTTCTTCGCTTTGGTCAGAGAAAGGTTGATCGTAAAGAGTGATGTCTCCTAATGTATTAACATCTAAACCTGCCAACAATCCTAATAATGTTGATTTACCTGAACCGGAAGAACCTACGATTGCCACAGATTGGCCTTCCATAATTTCCATATTTATTCCTTTCAATATGGTTAAATTCCCTGTATTCGAAGTTACTGTATGCGTTAGATTAGTAACTTTAATCGCGGTACTCTTTGCCATGCTGTTTCACTCTATAAGGTTTAATATGTTTATAAAAAGACACTTCGTACTATTCTGTACAATAACATTTCTCTTCATTAGCTCATTTGCTTCGGCGTCTACGTTATTGGTTATGGGCGATAGTCTTAGTGCAGCCTATAACTTACGACAACAAGATGGTTGGGTTAGTTTACTAGAAAAGCAACTTTCTCAATCAAACCCTGAAATAAAGGTTGTAAACGCTAGTGTCAGTGGAGAAACCACTCAAGGCGGCCTTTCTCGTTTCCCTGCTTTATTAGAAAGCCACAAACCAACATGGATCATTCTTGAGTTGGGTGCTAATGATGCATTACGAGGTTACCCTCTAAATCAGACCACAATCAATCTTGAAACCATGGTTGAGCGGGCTCATCAAGCGAATTCTAGCGTTTTACTCATTGGTAATCAGATTCCTCAGAATTATGGAAAACGCTATACAGAGATGTTTTTTAATTTATACAAAGACATCGCAGAAAAATACAATCTAGCTTATTTACCCTTTATGCTTCAAGATGTTGCGCTGAATAAAGAGCTGATGCAAAACGATGGAATTCACCCAAATGCCAAAGGGCAACCCATCGTACTAAAGAACATATTGCCTCACTTAGAAACACTTTTAGAAAAAAATAAGGAATAGACTATGAAAGCGGTTTTTTTAGACAGAGGTTCATTCCCCGACTCCATCAATATTGAATTGCCAGCGCAAATTAGCGAAGTAGTTGAATACCAAAACACACAACCAGAACAATTAGCAGAGCGCATCAAAGACGCTGATATCGTCTTAACCAACAAAATTGTGCTGAACGCAGACGCGATTCAAAAAGCTTCTAACCTGAAGCTGATTCAAGTTATGGCAACGGGCGTTAACAATGTGGATGCAAACGCCTTTCATGAAAAAGGTATTGCGATACAAAATGTTGAAGGCTACTCAGTTAACAGTGTTCCTGAGCATACATTTTCAATGCTCCTCGCCCTAAGAAGGAACCTTGTTTCGTATATCCAAGATGTGAAAGCGGGCAAGTGGTCGAGCTCTGAACATTTTTGTTTTTTGGATTACCCAATAAAAGATCTACACGATACCAACATGGTTATTATTGGTGGCGGTTCTTTAGGAAAAAGAGTCGGTGAAATAGCAAAAGCGTTTGGCATGAAGGTTACCTTTGCAGAACGCAAAGGAGCGAAAGAGCTTCGGACTGGTTACACAGAGTTTGAAAGCGCTTTAAAAGTAGCTGATGTTATCAGCATAAACTGTCCATTAACCGAAGAGACTAAAAACTTAATCAGCGATGCTGAATTCGCTTTAATGAAACCAAGCGCCCTGCTGCTTAATATCAGTCGTGGTGGAATCGTTGATGAACACGCATTGCTTAACGCATTCAAACAGCAAGCGATTTCCGGTGCCGCTTTTGATGTTGCTACACAAGAGCCGATGCCATTAGAGCACCCGCTACATCAATTAGCTGAGTATCCCAATTTTCTACTGACACCTCATATTGCATGGGCGAGTCATGAAGCCATGGAAACATTGGTTCGTATTGCTGTCCAAAAAATTGCGGCTTTTGTCGAAGCCAATAAGTAGAACATAGAATGACATTAGAGATTTTGTATCAGGATGATTATCTGGTTGCCGTCAACAAACCGGCTGGATTACTGGTTCATCGAACCCATTTAGCCAAAGAGGAAGAAGACGCCGTCGTTCAAAGGTTAAGGGATCAAACGGGGAAATGGGTGTTTCCTGTTCATCGGTTGGATAGAGGAACATCTGGCGTTTTGGTCATGGCATTTAGCCCTGAAATGGCAAGAAATCTATCAGTGCAATTTTCTGAATCTCAAACTAACAAAACATATCATTGTTTAGTTCGTGGTTTTTGTGATCCCGCAGGCACCATAGATTACCCTTTAGCCAAGCTAAATGAGCAAAAAGGTCGTTCTCGATTTAAAATTGAAGGAACAGAAAAGGAGGCTGAGACGAAATTTGTCTGCTTAACACGCTATCAAGCCCCGATTCCGGTTAGTCGATATCAAAGCATGCGTGTAAGTTGGTTGGAAGTGACACCAAAGCAAGGGCGAAAGCATCAGATAAGAAGACATTTTAAACACTTGTTGAATCCATTGGTTGGTGATTCTTGTTACGGTTGTCGACACATTAACAAAGCTCTTAAAGCCGAATGGCCGGAGCACTTTAGATTAATGCTTCATGCGTCGCATCTCGAATTCACTCATCCAGTGACAGAGCAAAAACTTATGATAAGCGCTCCTTTGAGTGATCAAATAATCGATATGCTTAATTTGCTAGCGCCTCATGAAGTTCCACTATAGGCATCAGAGCGTTAACGTCTTCTGATGCAGCCCATTTAAAAACCAAACTATCGTGTATGTCAGGGTCAAAGTTAATGCTGTTTTCTTGTCGTTCACTGACATGAAAGCCACAAGACATTAACACTTTCATTGATGCATTATTATGGTCCGCCACCTGTGCATACACTTCTGTAATTCCATAGCTGGCCCATAACATCAACAAGCGCTTCAATACGAATCTGGCAATTCCTCGATTAGTAAATTCATTGGCAACACGATAAGACACTTCCATAGTCCGCTGTTTTGCATCCAACACTTGGCCACTGAAACGACCAATTAACTCTCCGCTGGGCAAAACCACCAGATACTGTAGATTTTTAAACCTCCCATTGAGTAAATATCTAAAATAGTTCTCTGTTTGCTTACGCAAAACGTGTTTTGGCAAAAACTGAGAAAACCATCTTCTATTTCGAAACTCGAAAAGAAGAATGCTGTTAAGGTCTGCTTCTGTTGCTTGCCGGATAATTAATGATCTTTTCATATCGAAACACATGCCCCACATAAAGGATTACCTTCTAGCTTAGTGCAGATATGCGATAAATGCAGAAGATTACGCCTTTTTAACTGAATCCCCTTCTCCTAAATGGTAAAATCTATAAGACAATACAGTGTTATAAGGTATCATTCATGAAGAAGCGAAATTTAGTCTACTCAACGGATCAAGGGCGCTTATGTCCAGGTTGTGAACATTCAGTAGAAGACTGCCAATGTAAGAATGAGCAAGTCATTGGTGATGGCAAAGTACTCATTTCTTTAGAAACAAAAGGCAGAAAAGGCAAAGGTGTTACTGTTATTAAGGGCCTGCCTATTACACAAGACGAGCTAAAAAAACTGGGCAAAAAACTGAAAACCCAATGCGGCACTGGCGGTGCAGTTAAAGACGGCCAAATAGAAATACAAGGCGATCAACGCCAACAAATTAAAGTCATGCTTGAAAAGGAAGGCTATTCAAGCAAATTCAATGGCGGCTAATGTTGTTTTTCATAATGAAAACCATGGCATCTATAGTAAAGAAACTGAAGTGATACAGACAAATCAAGCGTTATTAACTATGATGGAACTAATCTCCTTTAATAAAAAACAAGGTTACAGCAGAGGCGCGAATGTTCCAGCATAATAAGCAACAAGCAGATCATTTAATGCGGTCAGCCATTCCTTTAATGGAGAAATTGGATATTCCACCAACGCCCTATAATTATGGGATTTGGTATGAGTACGCCTCCAACAGAACACCTGAATTGAACAAAGTTGTTGATACCGCTTTACGTCGATTCGGCAGCTTACCTGCATTTGTTTCTCAGGAGCTATTTAGCGAGTTTTTATTGTCTGAAGAGTTTCAGCACGCCCATCGACAAGGCCCTGTATTAAAACAACTCACGGATAACCTAGAATCTGAATCTGGCCAAGTTACTGATGAATTAACTCAGTTTTCCAAAATGCTTAGCCAGGGAAAGAAGGCCTTAAAAAACACCAAGGACACAAATCAAATTGAACGTATCGCTTCATTGCTCGAATTAAATACGTTCAAAATGAATCGAGTTGTTGAGCACTTCAATGACTCATTGGTATCTGCTCAAGAAGAGCTAGCAACATTGAGAGCAGAACTAGCAGACGCAAAACAAAGCACTGAATTAGATCCTATGACCTTGTTGGCTAATGAAAAAGGCTTTGAGCGCACACTCTTCTCGTTAGTGCCTTATGCCGAAGATGATTTAACTCTATTGATGATTGACATAGATGATCTAGGTAGCATTAATCAGGAATACACTAAAAAAGCCGGTACCTCTCTTATTCGTTACATAGCAAAGCTCTTACGAAGCTTATTACCAGAAGGTGGTTTTCTTGCACGCTTCCAAGGTGGACGATATGCCATGCTACTCAGTGAGACAGAGCTAAGCGAGGCAGCAGAACTGGCTGAGCACATACGTCATCAAGTTTCCATACAGAAAATACGTTACAAACAATCTAAAGTGCCTTTACGTCAGGTTACAGTATCTATTGGTTTGGGAACTCTATTTGGAAATGAAAGCCCTAACGACCTCATTGAGAAAGCTCAACATTACTTAGTATTTGCCAAACGGTCTGGCAAAAACTGCGTTACGCATCACGAATAAAGACTTTTGTTTTAAGGTAACAACATGCCAAAACCCTCAAGCCAAGCACACTGCACTTTGTTTCAAGTGCGTGACTACGAATGTGATATGCAAGGCATAGTAAATAACGCGGTCTATCAAAATTATTTAGAACACGCCCGCCATCAATTTATCAAAACCAAAGGACTAGACTTCGCCGAAATTACCAAACAAGGTATACATCTCGTCCTAATCAAAGCTGAGCTTGACTACAAGCGCTCACTGCAAAGCAGTGATGAGTTTTACATTCAAACCAGCGCAGAAAGAATCTCAAAACTAAAACTGGCTTTTAATCAGAGTGTATACAGAGCAAAAGACGATCAACTTATGCTGCAAGCCAAAATGACAGTGACATCCACCACCAAAGAAGGTCGACCAGTTGTGTTTGAGCAAGCTGACGTGCTGCTGACTAATTAAGTCCGTAGTATCAAAAGATAGTTTTTTAAAAATGAAAGCACCACAACGCCCTACCTTACCCCTTAATTAGATATAAGCAAAACATTGAGTAAGAGAAATAAAAAAGCCGAATAGACATAAATCTATTCGGCTTCTATTGATGTACTTTTTTCAGTACAAGATCAAGACTTAACTCTAACATCTTAATCTTTAAGGAATAATGGCGGTGAGCAAGAGATTCGAACTCTTGATGCCTTTCGACATACACGCTTTCCAGGCGTGCTCCTTCGGCCACTCGGACAGCTCACCAAAACAAATAAATACGCTCTGCGTAATTTGTGCGCGTATTTTAGAGAGCAATACTTTAGATTGCAACTTGTTTTGTAAAATAAACCTTAAGAATTAATCTCTTACCCATTCTAGACGTTCACTGAGCTTTGTGTCGGTAACAATATTACCGGCTTTTTCCGGTGTGCCAGCATAGATCAAGCCAATGATTTGGTCATTTTGCTCTAACCCAAGAAGTTCTTTTGTCTTTTCGGTAAAACAAGCAGATCCGCTACGCCACATCCCACCATAACCGAGCGCACTTAATCCAAGCAGAACTTGTTGAGCCGCTGCAGACGATGCCATAACTTGTTCAACTTCAGGAACTTTCGGATGCTCTTGTATGCGAGCGTAAACCAGTAGAACAGCAGGTGCACGAAAGGCTTTTTTGATAAAAGCCTCTTCTTTACTTTCAGGCATAGATACGACTTCAGATAAAGCATGATGCCAGTATATTTGACCTAACTTTGCTCTCCCTTCACCTTCATAAATACGGAAGCGCCATGGTTTTAAGTTGCCGTGATCTGCTGCACGACTTGCTGCATCAAGAATAGATTCCCATTCACTTTGCGTTGGAGCTGGCGCATTTAGTAGCGGTTGGGATACACGATTACGCATGAATGTTATAAATTCTTTACTCATAAGACATTGAATTCCGTTAATATGATGGGATTGCAGAAAGCAAGTATACTGTTTTATTACGCCTAAACAATAATGGATATCATGCCCATTTTTCTTGGGTCTAGGGGGAATTATGCCAAAGTGGCTTATCTGGACATTGCTAGAGCTCACGACTTTTCTTATGCTGGCTAATTTAACCTTTTTATGGCTTTCTCACCGCCTAAATAAAGACATTCAGAAACAAGAGCAAGAACCTGTAGACTCCAAAGATAGCGAGGCTAATAATACAGCTTCTGCGGATTTATCAGATAATACTAAAGCTTTTAAGCGCTTAGCACACTTCCTTGATCAACAGATAAGCCATGCTGCAGCCATGCTCAGTCCAAAGCAAGAGAATCAGCATGAAACAAATACTTTAAAGTTATGGGGAACCATTTTAAGAGCTGAGCGCGCTATTGTTTTAAATCAAGCCAGTGAGCAGCCAAAACCAATTCTAAACCGCTTTCTTGCTAACTTACTCTATGCGATATCCACCGCAAAGTTACAAACAGCGGACCCAGAGGAGTTACAGCAAAACCTAAAGGACATGGAGGATGAGTTCTTTCAATCTTCCGAGTTGCTCATCACGAAAGAGTCCTTATCAAAGAACCAAATGCTGCTGAACGAAGATTTACGCAACAACATTGATCGGGCTAATAAACGCATTAAGCAAATGGGCATTAAGATTGCGGAACAACAAAGACTGCAAATAGAAATTGATGAATTACAGAGAAAAATAAAAGCCTTAGAAGCCACTCAAAAGTTACATGCAGATGACTTTCCTGAGATTCAGGCTCACTTGCATGAAACACAAAATCAAAAAGCACATACAAAAAGCGCAACCTTCAAGCAAATATCCTCTCTTAACAACCTGTCTAATCGCCAGCAAATGGTAATTGAGCAGCTAAAAATTAAAATTGATCAAGCAAGAAAAAGCCAAGGTTCTGGCGATAGCATTGAGTCGCAAAAAATTGCTATAGCAAAAATGGAAAGATTAGCCGAAGAGTCACAAACAATCATCCTGCAATTAGAAGCGGAAATGGAGACTTCAAACTTATCAATTGCCTCTCTAAGACAAGACATTAATGCTAAGGATGAAAAACTTGCCGAGCTAGAGAAAATGCTCTCGCGCAGCAACGAAACAGCGATTGGAAATCTTCAAAACCTCCATGCCAGTCGGAAAGAGACATTAGGCTCTCTACGTGATGACTTAAATATCGCTCTAGAAAGCAACTCAAGTGAGAACTTAATTGAGCAAGATAAAGACACAAAAATGCTAGAGCGGCTTCTACAAGAGTCTGAGACCTGTGTTACTTTGTTGGCTCAGGAGCTAGAAACTGCCGAAGAAGAAAACAATCAATTAAAAGAAAAAGTGAATGCTCTCGCTAAAACAAACAGCGGAGAAACGCCACAAGAACACAGAGAGCTTCTAGAACAGCGAGAGAAAAATAGAACCCTAGTGGAACAAACAACCAGCCTAAAGAATCAGTTACTAAACTCAAAATCAAGTAAAGACCTTCAAGGGTTACGCGTAGAATATAATAAGAAGAGTTTAGAGTGTGATCGCCTACAATTGGCGTTTGCAGACCTAGAAATGAAATATCTAGGGACTCTTAATTAAGAGCCCCTACTCTAATAATGCATAAGATTGATTTAGGCGTTAAAGTCCAACATGCGCTGTAATGGAATAAGAGCCTTCGCTCTTGTTTCTTCTGGTACGTGGATTTCACCTAAATTGTTTTTAAGCGAATCTCGCAGCATTTCCAAGCTATTAAGCGCCATCCAAGGACAATGAGCACAACTTCTGCAACTTGCACCTGAGCCTGCCGTCGGTGCTTCAACGAAGCGTTTATCCGGAGATGCTTGCTTCATTTTATAGAAAATCCCTCTATCTGTTGCAACGATGAAGGTACTGTTTGTCATTTGCTTAGAGGCATTTAGCAATTGCGAAGTGGAACCTACTACGTCTGCCACCTCTACAACAGATTCTGGTGACTCAGGATGAACAAGTACAGCGGCATCTGGATAAATGGCTTTTAAATCTAAAATACCTTTAGCTTTAAACTCTTCATGAACGATGCAAGCACCATCCCAAAGAATCATATCTGCACCTGTTTCACGTTGAATATATCCACCCAAATGCTGATCAGGTGCCCAAATAATCTTTTCACCCTGCTCAACTAAATGATTAACAACATCAAGTGCAATACTTGAAGTGACAACCCAATCAGCGCGAGCCTTAACCGCGGCTGAAGTATTGGCGTAAACAACGACTTTTCTGTCTGGGTGCTGATCGCAAAAAGCAGAAAACTCATCGATTGGACAACCAATATCTAAAGAGCAAGTTGCTTCTAATGTGGGCATTAAAATAGTTTTTTCAGGGCTTAAAATTTTAGCCGTTTCCCCCATGAATTTAACACCAGCTACCACCAGTGTTTGTGCTTCATGATTAGCGCCAAAGCGAGCCATCTCTAAGGAGTCTGCAATAATACCGCCCGTTTCTTCTGCCAACTCTTGAATCGCATCCTCTGTGTAATAGTGAGCGACTAAGGCAGTATTTTTTTGCTTAAGTAAAAACTTGATCTCATTACGAATTTGTTCATTATCTAAAGACTCTTTCTGCAAGTTCTTCTCAGCAGAAAATAAATGCTTTTGAACGGTTTCGCGCAAGGCAGCTTTATTAAGAAGATCGGACATATCATTACCCCTTAAGAAACTGGGAGTGGAATGAGTGTTTTTGGTGGGTCGTACTGGATTCGAACCAGTGACCAATTGATTAAAAGTCAACTGCTCTACCAACTGAGCTAACGACCCAAAAATCACAAAAAGGAATTAAACGTTGGTGGGTCGTACTGGATTCGAACCAGTGACCAATTGATTAAAAGTCAACTGCTCTACCAACTGAGCTAACGACCCAACGGGTTGCGTATATTACAGAGCCCGTTGAGGATTGCAAGCTATTTAATTTTACTTAAGTAACCTGACGCTAACTTAGCAGCTTTACTTTCAGGAAAACGACCGATGACATCTTGTAAATAAGACCTAGCCTTTGCTGAGTCCCCAAGTTGGTCATTGACTGTTCCAAGCTTATACAAAGAGTCTGGTTCTTTACTGTGACCAGGAAACTTTTGAATGACGGTTGAAAAAGCGTTGATTGCTTCAACTGACTTCCCTTGCACTAATTTGACTTCACCCAACCAATAATAACCATTACCGGTTAATGTGTTATTTGGGTAATCTCGTACAAACTGGGCAAAAGCAGTTTCAGACTCATCAAACTTACGTTCACGAATAAAATTATAAGCTTCGTTGTACGCTTGTTTAGCTTGTTCTGTTGGCGGTTGTAAAACAACAGGGGCTAGTGGCGATATTGGCGCACTAACAGTGGGTCGCTCTTGTGTAACGGGAGTCACTACAGGAGCCGGCGCTGTTTGCTCAACTGGCGAGCTAGAGGCAGCCTGTCTATTGATAGATGATGTCATAAGCAGAGACAAGCGCTTATCAAGATCGATATAACGGTCTCGCTGACTTTCTTTCATCAGTTTTAATTCATGCCCCTGCTCTTCTAACTGGCCTCGTAAACTTTGCACTTCCTGTTGTAATGTTTCCAACTGGAAAAGTAACTCAGCGGCAGCAGCGGGAGATAATGCAGTTCTGGCTTGTTGAGTTTCGGCCATTGCAAATGGCGCTGTAAAACACAGCGCCATTGCAACAGAACGAATCTTTACTTTTCTAAAGATCATTTTTCGTAACGCACTTCAACTCGACGGTTTAACTGCCAAGCATTATCTTCGTGACCAAATGCTACAGGCACTTCTTCACCAAAGCTTACAGTTTCAATTTGAGATGCAGCAACGCCTTGAATAGTCAAATAACGGCTGATTGCTTTAGCACGACGCTCACCAAGAGCCATGTTGTATTCACGAGTACCACGCTCATCAGCATGGCCTTCTAATACGATACGTGCGTCTGGATTAGCAACTAGGAATTCAGCGTGTTTAGCCAAAGCTTCACGAGATTCAGGACGTACGATGGACTTATCAAAATCAAAGTAGAATACAGTTTCAACACCAGCCAAAGAAGCCATAGCATCTACAGCGGCATCAGCTGCAGCTTCCGCATCTTCAACAATAACACTAGTTAGAGCACCGTCTTCACCAGCACCAAACGCTTGATCAGAACTACCTGCTGTAGTGCCGTCAGTTTGTTCAGTTGAACTAGCTGCATCTTCTGCAACAGTTGATGAATCCGTTTCTGTCGCTGTTGTACTACAACCTGCAATCCAAGCTGCAGATAAACCGATAACAGCAAACTTACCTAATTTGTTTACGCTCATTATTAACTCCTCAATGTCTTTATTTGAAATACGGAGACCAAGATGGTTCACGCACATCACCTTCAGCTGATGGTAACCTATATTTAACCAGCCCATCAACGGATACTACAGCTAAGATACCCTTTCCTTGATAGGTTGTGGCATACATCACCATGCTACCGTTTGGCGCAATACTTGGTGATTCGTCTAAGTAAGTCTCTGTGAGAATTTGAACTCGGCCTGTTTTCATATCCTGCAGAGCAATATGATAATTACCGTCGTTCTTCTGAACCGTTACAAGATATCTTCCATCTGGCGTCATACTTGCTCTGGTATTTAGATCACCTTCAAAAGTGACCCTCTCTACACGCTTACTATTTACATCTAGTCGATAAATTTGCGGATTACCGCCTCGATCAGATGTGAATACTATTCCTTTACCATCGGGTTCCCAGCTTGGTTCTGTATCAATAGAGTAATGATTTGTCATTCTCTGTAGTTTCTGGGTTGCGATGTCTAAAGTATAAATCTCTGGGTTATTATCCTTGGATAATACTAAAGCAAGTTTCTTACCATCTGGTGACCATGCTGGTGCACCATTTAAGCCTCTAAACTGTGCAATCTGCTGGCGTTTGCCTGTTGCTAGCTCTTGAATAAAAATATTTGGGCGTCTATTTCTAAACATTACATAAGCAATATTTTTTCCATCACGGCTCCATGACGGTGACAAAATTGGCTCTTTTGACTCTACAACCACTTGAGGTCGGTGTCCATCGGCATCAGCAACTTGCAGTCTAAATAAAGGTGCAGTTTTATCGCCTTCAGCGGTGACATACAAAATTCTGGTACTAAATGCCCCTTTTGTTCCTGTTAACAACTCATAAACTTTGTCACTAATATAATGGGCGGCATCACGAAAGTTTCTTGCCCCAACATCAATGGAAGCATGTTTTTGAACTGGTTTTTGGCTCAATACATTCAGCAATTCAAAACCTATACGATATTGACCATTTGCTAATTTTTGAACTGAACCAATTACAACATAATCACTTTTTAAGAGACGCCAGTCTCTATAATACACATCAGCTTCTTTTGAGGGCATGCTGAGCATACTAGACCTTGGAATAGCCTGAAATAAGCCACTTCGGGTTAAGTCAGCCTCTACAATTTGAGCAATATCTTCTGGTAATGCATCAACACCTTCATAACCAAAAGGCACAACAGCGATAGGCAATAATTGATCCGCTCCGCTGGTAATCTCAATAACAAGTTGTGCTTTAGCGGTATTTATAAAAAGTAAGCAAGTAAATAAAACGCTTAACCATTGTTTTAACATCATTTAATTTCTCAAATCTTGCGGGTTAAAAATTAAGTCTATTTGACGAAAGTTCCGTTCGAATGTATAAGAATCAACATCCGCCAGCTCTTCAATGCGTCCAACTTTGTACACAGCATCTACGGCTCTTTGATCGAATAGAGCATCACCACTGCCTTTTGTTACTTGTGTGTCTCTTACTTCACCGTTCGGTAAAAAGTATATTCTTAATTGGGTTTTCATCCCATTTCTAGCATTCGGTGGACGATTCCACACAGATGTAATTCGGCTATTAATCAAGCTACTAATAGACTGAACCATTTGCGCTTCTTCCGCTGCTCGTAACCGTTCTTGCTCTGCCGCAGCTGCTTGTGCTGCCGCCTCTTCCGCTTGCTTTTTCTCTTCAGCTAACCTAGCGGCTTCTGCTTGTCTTTTTTGTTCTTCATCAGCCAACCTCTCAGCCTCAGCTTGACGTATAAGCTCTTGCTCTTTGCGTTTTCTTTCTTCTTCCGCCTGTTTTTCTAAACGCTGCTTTTCTCGCTCTTTTTCTTGCGCCAGACGCTTTTTCTCATTCTCTTGTTCGAGGCGTTTCTGCTCAGCAGCCTGTTGCCTTTCTTTTTCTTTTCTTACTGCAGCCTCTGCAGCTTCACGCTCTTTAACTCGTTTAGCTTGAGCAAGCTGTTTTTCTCTGGCTTCTAAAGCTTTCTGTTCAGCTTCTTTTTTACGCTTCTGTTCTGCTTCTTGCTTTCTTTTAGCTGCGGCATTTGCAGCTTGTTGCTTAGCTGCTCTTTCTTCCGCTTCACGCTTGCCAATAATCGTATCCGAAATATCAATTACTGTTGCGTTGACAATAACAGGACGCTTAGGCTGTTGCTTTTCATCATCACTAAAATCAACCGCCACGACGCCTGCTACTAAAATAACAGCATGTAAGCCAACAGCTAATAATACCGGAAGCCCGTAGCTATCATCTTTTAGCCATTTCATTATTTTGTATCCGGCTCAGTGACCAAACCAACATTTGGTGCACCTGCCGCCTGCAAAGCGACCATCAACCCAACAACATCACCATACGGCACATTTTTATCACCTCGAACTAACACTGCCATCGTTGGGTTTTGCGACAATACTTTTCGCACTCTATCCTGCAAAAGCTCTAAACCGATTGACTCTTGCTGGCCACCAACATCCAAATAAAACTGTCCCTTTGAATCCACAGAAGCAATCATGACATCACTTTCTGTATCTTGTATAGGCGCCGCATTTGCATTTGGCAATTCAACATCAACACCTTGAGTCAACATTGGTGCAGTAATCATAAAGATAACCAATAACACCAACATGACATCAATGTAGGGTACGACATTGATTTCAGCCATAGGCTTTCTTTTATTTCTTCTTCTAGAGCGAGCCACTATACAGCTCCTCCCTCTCTAACGTGCACTTTACGATGTAATATACTTGTAAATTCATCGGCAAAGTTTTCATAGCTAGACGCCAAAGATTCTGACGTTGCAGAAAAACGGTTATATGCAATCACAGCAGGAATTGCAGCTGCTAGACCAATAGCCGTTGCAATAAGAGCCTCAGCAATACCTGGGGCCACAGTGGCCAATGTTGCTTGCTGAACCTCAGCCAAGCCGATAAAAGAGTGCATAATCCCCCAAACGGTACCAAACAAACCAACATATGGGCTTGTAGAGCCAACTGTTGCTAAAAATGGAAGATGCTGATCAAGCTTCTCTTCTTCCTTATATAAAGCCACTCGCATAACACGTTGAATACCATCCATAACCGCATCTGGATCAACGTTTTGATTCTGTCTTAATCGAGTAAATTCTTTGATACCTGATGTGAAAATAGTCTCAATGCCTTCAACTTTTCTCCCATCCTGCGTCAGCTTTCTGTAAAGCTGACTAAGATCAATACCAGACCAAAATTGATCTTCAAATTCACCACGCACTTTTTTGGCTTTTTTAAGAACACGGACTCGTTGAAATATTACAACCCATGAAAAAATTGAAGCCGATAGTAAAATCAACATAACAAGTTGAACTACGATACTGGCGCTGGCGATAAGTCCCCAAATTGACATTATTAACCTCTATTTAAAGTCCGAAGGTAACTGGTAATTAAAATGTTCGTATGCACGCTTTGTAACTTGACGCCCTCTTGGCGTTCTAATAATAAATCCTTGCTGAATCAAAAATGGCTCAATGACGTCTTCAATTGTATCTTTGTCTTCACCTAAGGCTGCTGACACACTATCCAAACCAACCGGTCTGCCGTCAAATTTTTCTATCATAGTCAACAACATACGTCGGTCTAAATGATCAAAACCTTGATTATCTACACTTAACATATCTAGCGCTCTTTGAGCAACTTTTTGTCCAACTAATGTTTCACCACTCACTTGAGCAACGTCACGCACACGACGCAAAAGTCTATTGGCTATTCGCGGTGTTCCTCGAGAACGTCTTGCCACTTCAAAGCTACCAGAGTCGTCGAGCGTCATCCCCATTTTGCCCGCAGATCGCGTCACAATAGTGGTTAATGACTCAACATCATAAAACTCAAGTCGCTGCACAATCCCAAAACGATCTCGCAAAGGGGATGTAAGCAAACCAGCTCGTGTTGTAGCTCCGACAAGTGTAAAAGGCGGGAGTTCAATTTTTATTGATCTCGCAGCAGGGCCTTCACCTATCATAATATCCAGCTGATAATCTTCCATTGCTGGGTATAAAACTTCTTCTATTGCAGGGCTCAATCGATGAATTTCATCAATAAATAAGATATCACCTTCGTTCAAATTGGTTAGAAGCGCAGCTAAATCTCCTGCTCTTTCTAAAACTGGGCCAGATGTCGTCTTAACTTCAGCTCCCATTTCGTTGCCAATAATATTGGCTAAGGTTGTCTTACCCAATCCAGGAGGCCCAAAAATCAATGTGTGGTCGAGAGGTTCTTCTCTTTGCCTAGCGGCTTGAATAAAAATTTCCATTTGCTCACGAACAACTGGCTGCCCGATATATTCCGATAAAGCCTGAGGCCGAATAGCACGATCTATCTGTTTGTCATTCCCTTTTAGCTCTGCTGAGATGATACGATCTTGTTCAATCATATTTTATTTCCTTAACATCCCTTGCAATGCTGCCTTAATCACCTCTTCACTGCTGGCAGAATCCATTGGAATGCTCGCAATAGCTTTAGCTGCTTCTTGAGGCTTGTAACCAAGAGAAATAAGCGCAGCTTCTGCTTCTTGTCGAGGGTCGGCTTGTACTTGACGCAAAACAGTTGGTGCGGAAAACAAATCGTTTTTAGCTGCTTGGCCGAGTTTATCTCTAAGTTCAATAATCAAACGTTCTGCCGTTTTCTTACCAACGCCAGGAATCTTGGTTAAGGCGGTTACATCTGAATCCTGAACATTGGCAACCAACTCTTCAGACGACATACTAGACAAGATCGCAAGCGCCATCTTAGGGCCAATACCATTCACTTTAATAAGCACTCTAAATAAAGCTCTCTCGCTTTTATCCATAAATCCATAAAGAGTTTGAGAGTCTTCTTTCACCAAAAAGTGCGTAAACAAGGTTACTTGACCACCTAATTGAGGAAGGTCATAAATCGTTGTCATAGAGGCGCTGATTTCATACCCAACGCCATTAACATCAACCAACAACTCTGGTGGTGTTTTTTCTACCAAAGTTCCAACAATTCTTCCTATCACAGAGCTTTCCTTACATCTTGTTCTGTCCAGCGTTTAGAGGAGCGCCCTGCTCGCTTGCCAACGCCATATTCTAGGCCACCAGAGGTTCGAGTGTTTGCATGGCATAACGCAATGGCCAAAGCATCGGCGGCATCGGCTTGGGGCTTTGATGATAATTGCAATAACATTTGAACCATCAACTGAACCTGCTCCTTGTTAGCGTTACCATTACCAACGACAGACTGTTTCACTCGTCGAGCCGCATATTCATGCACATCCAACTCTTGAATGGAAGCGGCAACAATTGCAGCACCTCTAGCTTGACCAAGCTTTAATGCTGAATTTGCGTTCTTTGCTAAAAACACTTCTTCAATCGCAAATTCATTCGGTTTGTATTCATCCAATAAAGCAGAAACATTGTTAAAAATATGCTTAAGCCTAACCGATAAAGCTTCATCAGGAAGACGAATACAACCACTGTTAACATAAACTGTTTTTCCATTCACAACATCAAGGATGCCGAAACCAGTAATGCGAGAACCTGGGTCAATCGCTAATATTCTAGTGACGCTCATGTTTTTCTCTATTCTCTTTGTTACTGTATATTTCAACAGCCCTTTCGTAAGTATGCAATCTATAAATAAAAAAAGGCCGCTAATCAGCGGCCTTTTACGATTTTTTTGCAGTCCTTTAACATAACTGACTGTTTTTAATCAGCTTAAAGAAGAAAAGAGTCTACTCTGCGACTGGTTTTCTTACTCGAATACTCAATTCTTTTAGCTGTTTCTCGCTAACTTCCCCCGGTGCTTGAGTTAACAAACAAGTCGCGCTTTGCGTTTTAGGGAAAGCAATTACATCACGAATAGATTGTGAACCAGTCATCAACATAACCAGACGATCAAGACCGAATGCTAAGCCGCCATGTGGTGGCGCACCAAACTTAAGCGCATCCAATAAGAAGCCAAATTTCTCTTCTTGCTCTTCTTTAGAAATATTTAGCAATTCGAAAACAGACTCTTGCATATCTGATTGGTGAATACGGATAGAACCACCACCAAGCTCAGTACCATTAAGAACCATGTCGTATGCTTGAGACAAAGCCGTCAATGGATTTGCTTTCAACTCTTCTGGAGAGCAAGAAGGCGCTGTAAATGGATGGTGAATCGCTGTAATGCCGCCATCACTTGTTTCTTCAAACATTGGGAAATCAACAACCCAAAGAGGCGCCCACTCGCAAGTGTAAAGATCCATGTCTTCACCCAACTTGCAACGCAACGCACCAAGCGCTTCATTTACAACTTTTTCAGAGTCTGCACCGAAGAAAATCAAATCGCCGTCTTGAGCATCAAGACGAGTCAAAAGTGCTTCACGTACTTCAACTGGCAAGAACTTAACGATCGGAGATTGCAAACCTTCTTCAAGGTTAGACTTATCGTTTACCTTGATGTAAGCCAAGCCTTTCGCGCCATAAATGCCAACAAACTTAGTGTAGTCATCAATTTGCTTACGAGTAAGTGCGTTACCACCAGGCACTTTAAGTGCAGCAACACGACCTTTTGGATCAGTTGCTGGGCCAGAGAAGACTTTGAAATCTACGCCTGCCATCAAATCAGAAACTGTTACGATTGTTAGCGGAATACGAAGGTCTGGCTTATCGCTACCGTATGTTTCCATTGCTTCTGAATAAGGCATACGAGGGAAGGACCCTAGATCGACATTCAATAGCTCTTTAAACAAACCGGTAATCATTTCTTCTGTCATACCCATGATCTGCTCTTCAGACATGAAAGAAGTTTCAATATCAACCTGAGTAAATTCTGGCTGACGATCGGCACGTAAATCTTCGTCACGGAAACATTTTGCGATTTGGTAGTAACGGTCAAAACCAGACACCATCAACAACTGCTTAAACAACTGTGGAGACTGAGGAAGCGCGAAAAAACTACCTTGCTGCGTACGGCTTGGTACCAAATAGTCACGTGCACCTTCAGGTGTCGCACGAGTCAAAATCGGCGTTTCAATATCTAAGAAACCATTATCATCTAAGTAACGACGTAATACAGAGGTCACTTTAGAGCGGAAACGCATTTTAGCTTGAACTTCAGGGCGACGAAGGTCGATAAAGCGGTTTTTCAAACGAACGTCTTCACCAACATTCTGATGATCATCCAATTGAAATGGTGGTGTTTGCGCTACGTTTAAGATTTCTAGTTCAGTACCAAGAACTTCGATTTCACCCGTATTCATATTTGGGTTAACTGTTCCTTCAGGACGAGCACGAACCAAACCTTTTAATTGCACAACAAATTCATTACGCACGCTATCAGCAAGAGCAAAGCTATCAGCACGATCAGGATCAAAAACAACCTGAGTGATACCTTCACGGTCACGAACGTCTAAGAAAATAACACCACCGTGGTCACGACGACGATGAACCCAACCGCATAAGGTAATTTCTTGTGAAATATTAGAAGCATTTAACTCGCCGCAATAATGGCTGCGCATAATTTCTTTCCTATTACTGTCTCAGTAAGAGAGTGATGTGTTCTTAGGGTGTTTTCTGTTAATTCAGCCAATGTTACCGACATCAACTTATGCAATAAACAGAAGAACGGAATATTTTAAGGCAAAGCATTATATGCGAACAGAGTCCGACTCTCTAGGGGTTGCGTAAAATTTGTCTATGACAAGCTTTGCTCATTTGCTTAGCGGTGAAATTTTAATCTATTTGCTCTATTTCATAGGTCATCTTCAGGCCATTTTGAGAAAGAACAACTTCCTCACCGCACTCCTTTCCTATCAAAGCTTTCCCGACAGGACTGGATAAGGTAACTACTAAAACTTTACTGCCGTTTATTTCGACGGAAAGCCCGCCCGCACATGGCGCAACATAAAAACACTTAGCCAATACCAAATCCGCATCAATAGGAATCAGTTTAACCAAGCTCCATAAATCCACATTATCCCGACTTACCGTTACCTCTTTCTTTTCAAATGCCAACCAATCTTTCTCGCACTCAATAACTCGCTGTGATTGCCCATGAGCCAAATAAGATGCTTCCAACCCAAATGTGTCATATTTATTTTCAGCAACACTCTCTTCATTTGTTGCGGCTTCATGAGCCTGCTTTGCCGCCCATTTAGCATTTTCAAAGCGACTTAATAACGCAGATTGAATCGCCTGATGAACCTCAACTTTGTTCATACATTCTCACCTAAATACATTCGCAGACATTGTAGTGATTCAAATTAAGAATAAAAGCCTCTAAAGCGACTTACTGTAATCATGGAAGAAATATGTCTTTTTCAACAAACGATGAAATCTAAGTTGACAGTGTCAACTATAAAAAATTATATTGATAAGCATTCTCATTAAGGAGATATTCAATTATGAAAGAGGCCATTGCAGAAGCATTACATCAGCTCATTCACGGCCACCGAAACCAAATGAGGTCTCTCAACACAAGTTCTGGTATCTCGATTCCCGTCAATCATATTCGATCTTTGAAATGCATCGACAAAATACCTAACTGCAGTGCAAGAGATATTGCTCGTAAGCTCTCTCTTGATAAGTCACAAATCACTCGAGTTTTGAAAGATCTTGTTTTGGAAGGTTACGTCGAAAAACATCCAGATCCAAATAACCATAGAAGCCAATTATTAACGTTAACTAAACATGGAGAAGCTCTGCTCATCAAACTAAGCGACTTGCACCATCAAAGTATAGAAGCAATGACCGCAGGTCTAAACGACCAACAGATAGCAGATTTCATAAAGATTTCAGAAACGATGATAAGCAATCTTCGCAAATCAATCGAAAACAATTAAGGAGACCAAAATGAGCAAGCCACAACCTAGAGAGCTTATCGTTATTAAAAAAGACCAAATCTCGCCTAATATGTTGCGCATTACGTTAGGCGGGCCAAAGATGAGTAACTTCCCCGAAAATCAGGAAAGTGGCTATGTAAAACTCATTTTCCCAAACGGCGATTCAAAACCTTTATTACGAACTTACACCATCCGACATCAACGGAATAACGAAATTGATATCGACTTTATGCTTCATCAAGATGGCGGCCCTGCATCGACTTGGGCACAACAGTCACAAATCAATGATGCCATAATGATTGGAGGCCCAGGCCCAAAGAAAATGATTGCTCAACCCACTGATTGGCACTTGCTCGTTGGAGACATGACCGCCCTTCCAGCAATTAGCGTTAACTTAGAGCAACTGCCTGCTAATGCGAAAGGCTACGCCGTGATTGAAGTTGTGAGTGCCGATGACATACTGGATTTAAAACATCCAAAAGGTGTCGAGATGAAATGGATTATCAATACTCATCCAGGTGAAGACAGCGCCAGTCTATTAAATGAGGTTAAATCACTTCCATGGCTGGATGGAAAAGTCTCCGCATGGGTAGCTTGCGAATTTAGCAGTATGAAATCTTTGCGCCATTTTCTTAAAAAAGAAAAAGCACTTAGCCATGACTCTTTATATATTTCAAGTTATTGGAAATTAGGCAGCAACGAAGACCAGCACAAAATGGTAAAACGCAATGATGCCGAAGAAGAGATGATATAAAACAAAAAACCGGCTTCGCTGCAGGGCTCCACTATAAAAGTGAATTCCTGTCGCTAAGCCGGTTTTTACAACGCTTTTATTTTAAAACGTTATAGTCGAACGCTCTCAATTACCAAATCAACTACGTCATCCAATGAAGTTTCTGTAATCTCAGAATCAGCGATGGATGAATCCGCAACAAGGAAAGCAACACCTGTTTGACGAACTAATTGAGCTTCCGCTTCAGTCGCATCCGCTTTCACTAATGCCACAATACCTTGACGTAAGAGTAATCGCTCTAATGCATCAGATTTAGCCAATACATCAGCAGACAAGGCAATAACCGCTGGTTTCTGACCAAGGCGCGCTGCACGATCTTCCGCACTGACAATAGTATCCGCATCTAGCTCAGCAACAGCCTCTTCAACCATCCCGGCACCAACGGTGACGTTGGTCAGGCGGTCGATAATAACCAACGCACCAGTCAAACGACTGTTTTGGTATTCATCAAACGCAACAGGCGCATCAAATTGAATCACGCAATCGCCAATACCGTTAAGCTCAAGCGAATCAATGTCGCTTTTCTCTAACGTATTTACATCTACGCGGTGGTTAAAGTGATGCACCTTACCCGGAACGGTTTGCGTGCCTAGCTTAAAGTCATAAAGCTTACCAGGAACCAAAGCCTGATCCGCCATCCACACAACGGATGCTCTTAAAGTAGAAGCGATTAGAGGCTCATTTTCTGGGTGTGACAACATATCGCCACGACTGATGTCGATTTCATCTTCCAATGTAATCGTCACGGCTTGACCAGCTTTAGCCGATGCTAAGTTACCGTCGTAAGTTACAATCTCAGCAACTTTGGACTTTTTACCAGAAGGCAAAGCAACAATCTCATCACCCGGTTTCACAACACCAGCTGCGATGGTTCCAGAAAAACCACGGAAATCTAGGTTTGGACGATTCACATATTGAACAGGCAGACGGAAAGAATCTTTCTTAACATTACGGTTAATCTGAACCGTTTCCAAAATCGCCATCAAAGGCAAACCTTTGTACCAAGGCGTGCTTTCAGAAGCATTCACTACGTTATCGCCACGTAATGCAGACATTGGCACAAACTGAATATCTTCAGGTTTGCGATCGCCAAGCTGGTCTACAAACGCAAGGTAGTCTGACTGAATTTCATTGTATTTAGCTTCAGAGAAATCCACCAAATCCATTTTGTTAACCGCCACAACAACATGCTTAATGCCAAGTAAAGCGGCAATATAAGAGTGGCGACGCGTTTGTGTTTGTACACCGTAACGAGCATCAATCAAGATAATAGCAAGGTCACAAGTAGACGCACCGGTTGCCATGTTACGTGTGTATTGCTCGTGTCCCGGTGTATCAGCAATAATGAATTTACGCTTTTCGGTAGAGAAATAACGGTAAGCTACATCGATCGTGATGCCCTGCTCACGCTCAGCTTGAAGACCATCAACCAATAAGGCTAAATCAACTTCTTCACCTTGAGTTCCTGACTTTTTACTGTCACGTTTAACTGCATCCAAATGATCTTCATAAATCAATTTAGAGTCATGTAGCAAACGACCAATTAACGTACTTTTACCGTCGTCTACGTTGCCACAAGTAAGAAGGCGCAGTAGATCTTTTTCTTCATGTTGTTTCAAATAGCCAAGTATGTCTTGGCTGATCAATTCTGACTGGTGAGACATTCTTTACTCCAAACTTAGAAATAGCCCTGTTTCTTCTTCTCTTCCATTGATCCCGAAGAATCATGGTCAATCATGCGCCCTTGGCGTTCTGAACTGGTTGTCAGTAGCATTTCCTGAATGATCTCAGGCAAAGTTGCTGCTTCTGATTCAACCGCTCCAGTTAACGGATAACAGCCAAGTGTACGGAAACGAACAGACTTCATTTCAGGCGTTTCACCATTAAGAGGCATACGTTCATCATCAACCATGATAAGAGTGCCATCACGCTCAACAACAGGACGTTCAGCAGAGAAGTAAAGAGGAACAATTGGAATACTCTCTAGATAAATGTATTGCCAAATATCCAATTCTGTCCAGTTAGACAATGGGAAAACACGAATACTTTCGCCTTTATTTACTTTGCCGTTGTAGATATTCCAAAGCTCTGGGCGTTGGTTTTTAGGGTCCCAACGATGTTGCTTATCACGGAAAGAATAAACACGCTCTTTCGCACGAGATTTTTCTTCATCACGACGAGCGCCACCAAATGCGGCGTCAAAACCGTATTTATCCAAAGCTTGCTTTAAACCTTGAGTTTTCATCACATCGGTATGTTTAGAGCTGCCGTGTGTGAAAGGGCCAATGCCTTGAGCGATACCTTCTTGGTTCTGGTGAACAATAAGCTCTAATCCAAGCTTCGCGACCAACTCATCACGAAACTTAATCATTTCTTTAAATTTCCAGCCAGTATCAACATGCATTAAAGGAAACGGTGGTTTACCTGGATAAAATGCTTTCATAGCAAGATGCAGCATTACCGCTGAATCTTTACCGATAGAATAAAGCATTACTGGATTATCAAATTCTGCAGCCACTTCACGAATAATATGAATACTTTCCGCTTCCAGTTGCTTTAAGTGAGTTAACCTTTCCTCAGTCATAATTCCTCATCTCTGTTGTAAGGATTGTGTATCTGTAAACTATAACATGCCTTTAAGTTATAAAAAGACTCATATTTAGACTTTAGTTGAATATGCATATTAAAAATATGATTAACCAACCGAAAGAACAAAAAATCACACCCAAAGCCACTAATCTTGGACAGAGTTTCTTATTTCAGACACAAAAAAGGCCGAACAATCGGCCTTTAAGAGTTTTTTTAGATAACGCTCACTTATTCAGCATTCAATTGCTGCTCAAGCATGAGTTGATTAATTTGCTTACGCAGACGAATGATTTCACTGTTTACCTGCGTTCTAAATGCATCGCTAGAGTCAATCGCATCCTGATGGCTGGCTAAAGTTTGCTTCACTGTCACCAAGTCTGCATCACTTATATTCGATGCTTTGTCGTCAAATGCGGCCACTTCATTTTGAAGAGCTACTAACTCTTGCTGAATTTTGCTTAGCGCGGCTGTTTGACTAACCACAGCACTATCCAAAGCCTCAACCTGCTCTTCTTGAGCAATTATTTTGCTATCCACTTCATTTAAGGTTGCACCTTGCTGCTCTTGCATTTCCGTTACATTTTTCACTGCACCGTCTAACGAAGCCACATTAGGAACAAGCTTGTTGTAACCTGCTTCGATGTCATTAAAAGTATCAGACTGAATAGCAATACGTTTAGACTGAACAGATAAAGTATCCTTCAATGAGGCGACTTGTTTCTCCAGTTCTTCTAGCGTTTTATTGTTGTTGGCAATCGCTGTGCGATTTCTATCGTAAGCAACAGCCCACAATTTACGAATTTCGCTATCATGCTCTTTTAGGGTTTCTTCTAATGTCTGACCTTGTTTGTTAGCCGAAACATCCGCTGCAAGCAATTGGTGGTCAAGATTCTGTATTTCTGTCTTGGCACCATAAACTTCATTGCGCAATTGCATATTTTGTTGCCACAGCCAAAAACCACCACCTGCGGCGGCCAACAAGACAATCAAAATCAACAAGTAAACGCCTAGTAAATTTGCCTTTTTATGCACAACATTAGGCGCGTGCTTTGGTTGCGCTTGGGTAGGAATAGACCGAGCTTTAGGCGTCGCCATAGTCGGTCTTCTTTCGCTGACTTCATCTTGATCCAGAGTCAGGCTTGGGATCTCAACATCATCATCTCTTCGCATGGAAATCTTATATAGTCGTTATTAACAAAAATTATGGAAAATCGTCCGAGAACAATTCTAAAGAATATTATCTTAACTTGTTCGGTGCTACTATATAAGCACCATTAACTGCTTGATAACAAGCATTTTTCGTTAATATAAAGCAAGGAGAATTGAAATGTCTTTTGAATTACCAGCCCTTCCTTATGCTAAAGATGCTCTTGAGCCTCACATGTCTGTGGAAACTCTTGAATACCATCACGGTAAGCATCACAACACTTATGTTGTGAAATTGAACGGCTTAGTTCCTGGTTCTGAATACGAAAACAAATCACTTGAAGAGATCATTACATCTGCTCCTGCTGGTCCTGTTTTCAATAACGCAGCACAAATCTGGAACCACACTTTTTTCTGGAACAGCTTAAGCCCTAATGGCGGCGGCGAGCCAACTGGCGCTCTTGCAGATGCCATTAACGCTAAATGGGGTTCTTTCGCTAAGTTCCAAGAAGCGTTTAATGACAAAGCAGTCAACAACTTTGGCGCTAGCTGGACTTGGTTGGTTAAGAATGCTGACGGCTCTCTAGATATTATCAACACTAGCAATGCAGAAACACCGCTGACAAGCGACCAAACTGCAATCCTAACTGTTGATCTATGGGAACACGCTTACTACATTGATTACCGCAATGTACGTCCTGACTACCTTAAAGGTTTCTGGGCACTAGCTAACTGGGAATTTGCGGCAGCAAACTTCTCAGCTTAAGGCCTTTCAGACGTTTTATTAAAACGTTCATAAGACCAGTCAAAAAAAACGCGGCTTTTAAGCCGCGTTTTTTTATTCAAATTTAAAGCCTAAGCACTTAAGCACGGCCAGCAAATTTACGCTCTTCAACATTAACCTTAATTAGATCACCCGTAGAAATATGCTCCGGCACCTGAACGGTTGCACCAGTCGACAATTTCGCGGGTTTAGTACGAGAGGTTGCAGAAGCACCTTTGATAGACGGATCTGTTTCAACCACTTCTAACTCAACATTAGTAGGCAATTCAATTGCTACAGGCACATCGTTTACCAAGACTACTTGAATACCTGCAGTACTTTCGTTGAAGAACAATACTTCCTCTTCAATCGACGCTGTATTCAAGTTATAAGGCGTGTAATCTTCATTATCCATGAAGACGTACTCATCGCCATCAGAATAAGAGTACATCACAGGTCTACGAATAAGATCAGCCAGATTGATCATGTCTGAATCTTTAAAGGTTTCATCCAGCTTTCGACCTGATACCACATCGTACATGCGCATGCGGTAAAGACTTCCACCTGCACGACCTTGTGGAACTGAGCGCTCAATAGCTCTTACAATGTATGTTTTACCATCGTAATCAATCGCCATATTTCTTTTAATTTCACTCGCCTTAGGCATCTTCTCTCATCCTAAAAATAACGTTTTATAAAATGTAAAAATGAGTCTTCACTCATCTATTAACGCCCCGAAGGGCTTTAATGCTATTTGTGCTTTTTAGCAGCATTAATCATCTGCTTTCATGTGAGCACTGTTGATCACTTGATGAATAGGATAAAGCACATCCGCTCCTAAAATCTTAGCACGCTCAGGTGACCAACCAACTATTTCGTCTGGTAGATTCTGGTTGTCTTTAAACGGCATTTCCAAAGTAAAAGACAGGCAATTATAAGTTTCACCAACCCACTTCGTTGCCACCGTAAGATTGGCCTCACCAAATTGATCTGGCGTATAACCAATTTCTGTTTGAAAGTCTGGGCTGACAGCAGTAAAGGCGTCTTTAAACAAAGTCTCCATTGCAGCCATCCGATCATCAAAAGATGGAACACCTTGGCAACCGTCTACAAAGTTTACAGGTAAGGCTTCATCACCATGAATGTCTAAAAACATGTCGACACCTGTTTCAGCCATTTTTTTCTGAACAGCCAATACTTCAGGGCTAAATTCTGGCGTTGGATTTTTCCACTCGCGATTCAAGTTCACACCTTTCGAATTCACTCGTAAATTACCTAATACCGCGCCATCTGGGTTCATATTTGGCACAACATAAAAACGACATTGTTTTAGCAAAGAACGCGCAATGGGGTGAGACTCATCAAACAATCGCTCTAACAAGCCCTCGATGAACCATTCCGCCATGGTCTCACCTGGATGCTGACGAGCAATGATCCAAATGTTTTTTGCTAAGCCTTGGGTTTTGCTGACTTCCAACAAAGTAATATCACGCCCTTCTGCGGTTTCACCTAAATGATCGGTAATACAATCTTCATGGCTTGCCGCCCAAGAAATCATGTCTAAGTGACGCTCATAGCTGTAAGGCGCAAAGTAAGCATAATAAACACTATCTTGCTCAGGTTGATGAGAAATCACCAATTTGCCATCAACATATTCTGTAGGAACACGGAACCAGTATTCACGATCATAAGAAGCAACCGCTTCATAATTTACCCAACCATCAGGGTAAGCGGCATCACTGGCATTTTCGAAATGGATCACGCATTGTTCACCCATTCCGCCTTGTAAACGAAAATAAAACCATTGGAGGAATTTAGAGTTTGTATCATTAGGGATCTTTACTCTAATATTGTCCGGCTCCGACGCATTTATAACGGAGATGTTACCGCCATCAAACGCACTACTGATCTTGATTCGGCTGGTCATTTATTCTTCCTTAACAATCAAACATTGGTTCTAAATTATGGCAAGTTTACCTATATTCATGACGGCTGTCGCCAACTCTTCCGACGAGCCCGCTTTCCCATTACTTTTTACTTGGTCTACTCATGGTGCTCAGGTTAAAGAAGTGCTCGTTATTCCAGATGACGAATGGCTAGAAAACCACACTATCGAACCTAACGCCCATGATTTGGACGAGCAGCAACTCCATGAATTTGGTTTTGAAGCCAGCGATATCTTAGCTGAGTGGATTAATGAATTTGATACAGATGTTGTTTACGGACTAGAGCCTGAAGAACTTAACCACCTTATCGAAGCCACTTACGATATAAAAGGTTTAGAGCCGAGCTTTGAGGTTCAAAGCATTCACTCCTGGTTTGAAGAGCGTGACGTAAATCTAAACGATGCCTTTTTAGAACAAGGTCAAACAACGCCACTGCACTTACTACCGCCTGATGAGCTAGTCATACAGCTATTACAAATTGCCGTGGAGCATGGACTTATCGACCAAAACGATATTCCGCCAATCGATTAAAGCGCGGCAACGGTGTGTGTAATCAAACTGCGCACACCGTTCACCAGCATTTGCACAGACATCATCAATAACAACATTCCCATTAACCTTTCTAGTGCAGCCAAGCCTTTTTCTTTTAATAAGCGATTCAGCAAAGGTGCCATGGCTAGAATCACAACCGAAATCCCCCACGCCGCCAAAACAGAAATCAGCAATGAATTCTGTTCTTCAGGGAAACTTTTTACCATAACCAATAGCGTAGCCAAGGTTGACGGCCCAGCTAACATAGGAATAGAAATAGGCACTATGAATGGCTCTACAACATTGGTTTTCTCTTGACTTAACGCAGAAGGAAAAATCATTTTCAACGCGATGACAAACAAGACAACGCCACCAGCAATAGAAATAGACTCTGTTTCAAGGTGCAAGACTTTCAAAAACTCAGCGCCAAAAAATAAGAAAGCCACCAAGATTAAAAGGCCAATCAAACCGTCACGTATCACAATTTGATATTGTCGCTTCTGTGCAACCCCTTTCATAACGGACAATAGAATGGGGATATTTCCAAATGGATCAATTACAAAAAGAAATAATAGGGTTGCAGAAAGGATTGAAAATTCATTCGTCATTAGTATAGCCAGTTAAACTTATTAAAAATAAAACAGTTAGAACAGACAAATAAACGCCTGCTCTAATCAGATTGCTTTTATACCACCGTGCCTCTTGGTGGACGCTCTTTATTGATGGTAAATACCATGCCATCTAATAGTTCTCCAAGATCAGGGCGAGCTGATGGGCCATTAGAAATAGCCACGATTTGAACCGTCCCGTCTGGACGTAAACAAAATACCGCAGGCTCTGCAAACAAACCATCGGCCTCATTTGGGCTCAGTGGTTCACTAATATACAGACCTAATTTACGCATCTCATCTTCTGACAATTCGCAAGCGACAGGAAAGGTCCAACCAAACTCAGCAATATCCGCTTGTGCTTTCTCACGAGAATCCGCCGATACTGTCATAATACTAAAGCCAGCATCATGCCAAGCTGTTTGCATTTGTTCCAGGGTGTTCAGATATTTTTTACATCGGGCACAATGCTTACCACGATACACAATAACTAATTGCCATTTTCCAGACGCGTTTCCAATTTCAACTTTCTCACCACTGTCTACAGACAATGCCGAAAAGGAAGGAAAAGTAACGCCAGCACTCACTTTTGAACCACTCATAAGACATACCTTTTTTATAATAATTTATTGACATGTACAGTCTTTCAAATTTACTGCAGAAAACAACCTAGACAATAGGCTTATTCACTCTTTGCTTGCTTGTTGAAAATCCACCATTGTAAGGTTTAAAGAGCGACTTCCTTGTCGCTCTTTATCAATATCTAAACATTGCTGCTTTGAAGTCTAGGGAAGGTGCGAACAAGTCCACTGGCTTCAGCGTGTGGATAAACCTTTATTATTCGAGGCAAGCTTCGCAGTCCAATATGAACATATTAGCAAGAAGCTTAACAAAGAATAAAAAGTGTTTAGCCCACGCCCTTCGGGTCTTTCAGAGAAACGGCCTCTCTGCGTTAAGAGTGATTGAAAGGTATTAACATTCCTGCTCACTCTTGCCTTGATAGACCGTTTCTCTGATAAGGCTGAAGTTCAGAAGACTTAATCGCACCTTCCCTAGCCGTTTTGCATTTCTTCAAGTTCAAGCCAACGCTCCATTGTGGATTCAAGCTCCTGCTCTTTGTTAGCCATTTCCGCCAAAGTATTCTGAACTTTTTCTTTGTCTCCAGAGTAAAAGTCAGCCGAGCTTGTGATCTCATTTAATGAGGCAATTTCAGCTTCTAGCTTGGCAATGGTTTCCGGCATCAAGTCAAATTCACGCTGCATTTTGTAGCTGAGCTTCGCTTTTGGTTTAGCGGCAGCTTTTGCTTCAACAACAGGTTCTTTTTTTTCAGCCACTTTAGCTTTGCTTTTCGGCTCATCTGTTTGCGATGTTGATTCCGTTGGGAATTTACCGCCTTGGCGAATCCAGTCTTGATAACCACCAACATATTCTTTCACATGACCATCACCCTCAAAGGCAATGACACTGGTGACAACGTTATCAAGGAAAGAACGGTCGTGACTTACCAACAACAAGGTGCCGTCATAATTCATTAACAGTTCTTCCAATAACTCCAATGTTTCCACATCTAAGTCGTTGGTTGGCTCATCCATTACCAATAAGTTAGCTGGTTTAGTAAAAAGCTTTGCTAATAAAACACGGTTACGCTCACCACCCGAAAGCGCTTTGATTGGTGTTCGAGCACGCTCAGGAGGGAATAAGAAATCACCAAGATAGCCAATAACGTGTTTGTTCTGGCCATTAATCTCAATAACATCTTTGCCTTCGCCCACGTTTTCAGCAACCGTTTGCTCAGGATCTAGCTGTTCACGCAACTGGTCGAAGTAAGCGACGTTTAATTTCGTTCCTTGACGCACTTCCCCTGTTGTTGGCTGAAGGTTGCCTAATAAGATTTTTAGGAAGGTACTTTTACCGCAACCATTTGGACCGATCAATCCGATACGGTCACCACGATTCACCATA
This sequence comes from Marinomonas sp. 15G6-16, assembly GCF_055809555.1. Classification (NCBI taxonomy): domain Bacteria; kingdom Pseudomonadati; phylum Pseudomonadota; class Gammaproteobacteria; order Oceanospirillales; family Oceanospirillaceae; genus Marinomonas; species Marinomonas sp. 15G6-16. Next base: position 174,765 of record NZ_CM147916.1, read on the forward strand.
AAGTCCATTGGGCGTAAAATAACTTTATCCTCAAAGGAGTGACTAACTTGAGTAAACTCTGCCACCAACTTACCGGACTTCTCTTTCGTCTCAATTGCCATTTTGGCATTACCTTGACGATTGATTCTTTGTGACCTTTCTTCACGCAAGGCTTTTAAAGCTCGTACTCGGCCTTCGTTACGGGTACGTCGCGCTTTAATCCCCTGACGAATCCATACTTCTTCTTCAGCAAGACGCTTATCAAATAAAGCATTTGCGCGCTCTTCTTCTTCCAGTAGCTTTTCTTTAAAGACAAGAAACTCATGAATGCTGCCGCTAAAAGAAAGTAAATTACCGCGGTCTAATTCAACGATACGGTTTGCTAATTTTTCGAGGAAACGACGGTCATGGGTAATAAAAAGAATCAAACCACGGAATTGCTGAAGCTGTTGCTCCATCCACTCAATCGTTGGCACATCCAAATGGTTAGTTGGCTCGTCAAGTAGTAAAACATCTGGATTCGAAATCAATGCTTGCGCCAAAATAACACGACGACGCCAACCACCGGATAATTCCGACATCAATTTATCAGCCGGTAAAGCCAATCGTTGAATCATGTGATTCACTCTTTGCTCTAAATCCCAGCCTTGAACTTTATCCAACTCAGTTTGAATTTCACCTAGCTCATCTGAGTGGTCATTTTCCATGTCTTCTAAAAGCTTGAAATAACGAGCCATTAGCTCGTGAGCTTGACCTGCACCCTCACTCACCACTTCTCGAACGGTTTTTTCATTCGCTTCAGGCAGCTCTTGAGGTAGTTGAGCGACCTTCATACCGCCTTCAATTCGAACCACACCTTCGTCTGGAATTTGCTCCCCAGATACAATTTTCAAAAAGGTGGATTTACCAGCGCCATTACGACCGATAATAGCAACACGCTCTCCAGCTTCCGCTGAAAAACTGATTTTTGACAACAGCGGATTATGCCCAAAAGCAACACTGATCTGTTCTAACGACAATAGACTCATATCTATCCATATAATGTAAAAATTTTGTGGCGATATAGTATCACTCTTCTAACAAAAGAATCAGCACATACCCATACCTAGGCATCTAAAAATAGTTAATCTAAAGGCAATAAAATAAACATTTAACAAGCAGCGTCATTAACTCAGATAATAACCTAGATATAATCCTGACAATTCTTGAAGAAAAGCAGATCATTAGCCATTATCTAAGAAAACAATTCATTATAAATTTTCATTTATGGAGCCTTAAATGGAGCTAAAAAATAAAGTAGGACCCATCACTGCTGTTGTTGTAACCGCTATCGCAGTAGGTTGGATGCTCATTGGTGGAAATGGCGTTACGGTTAGCCCTTCCGAATCAAGCCAAACAAACAATACGATTTCCAGCCAAACAGCAGAGTCCAAACTTATTTATTCCGTTCAAGCAAAAACATTGACGGCTCGTACCATTGAAATGCATTTGCCGCTTAGTGGCACAACAGAAGCGGATGAAACCTTATCTTTGATTAATACCTATCCGGGTAGAATCACCAATTTGCCAATCGAAAAAGGTTCCTTTGTCAAAAAAGGAACACCTCTTTTACAAATTGATACTCGAACACTAAAAGCCGAAATCGACCAAGCTAAGCTGCTAGTCAAACAAAGAACATTAGAGCTAGAGGGAGTTAAGCAGTTAGCCGCCAACAATTACTCTTCTAAGGTGAGTTTGGCCCAAGCAGAAACCGAATTAGCCAGCGCGAAGTCAGCAGAGCGTCGACTATTGGTCGATTTAGAGAATGCCACTCTTACTGCGCCCTTCTCCGGTATTTTAAACACATTAGATGTTCAAGAAGGCCAAGTCATTGCCGCTGGTGACGCCATCGGCACATTAGTCTCTTTGAATCCAATTAAGGTGAGCGTGAACATACCTCAGAACAAGATTCAGCAAATCAAACTCGGCACACCCGGAGAGATTCGACTTGAATCAGGCTACGAAGCCGAAGGTTTTGTTTCTTATATAAATACAACTGCCAATGCAGCAAGCCGAACCATTACTGTCGAAATACAAGTAGATAACCCAGATAACGTTATTCCGGCTGGATTAACCGCAGCGGTTGATTTCATCATCGACGAACAAAAGGCGCATGCATTTTCACCTGCATTACTCACGTTAGATGATGCTGGAAATACGGCGATCAAAACCATCGATATTAATAATCGAGTAGTGATTTCTCCAGTGACTATTGTGAAATCTGAGCGAGACCAAGTATGGGTCAGCGGCCTACCTGATAATGTGAATATTATTACTGTTGGACAAGGTTTTGTGTCTGCTGGTGATAAAATTGACGCACATTACAAAGACTAAGGAGTCTCAGCCATGCAAACTTTGATTGAGGCGGCCTTAGCTCGCTCCAGAACCGTAATGATGTTCTTTGTCCTAATACTTGTTATGGGCGTTGTATCTTACATCGAAATAGCCAAAGAAAATGACCCAGACATTACTATTCCCCTTGCCTATGTTTCTGTCTCCTTAGAAGGTATCTCACCAGAAGACGCCGACAGCTTATTAGTCCATCCTTTGGAAAAAGAGCTGAAAGGGCTCGAAGGTTTAAAGGAATTAAAATCGACCGCTTCTGAAGGGCATGCTTCTATTATTTTGGAATTTGAGTCTGGCGTAGACATAGATCAAGCTATTATTGATGCGAAAGACAAAGTCGATCGAGCGAAAAGCGAATTACCTGATGATGCAGAAGAACCCACCGTAACAGAAATCAATTTATCGACGTTTCCCGTATTACGAGTCAACCTATCAGGTAATGTAGATTTCGCGACTTTAAGCCGCACAGCGAAGAACCTTCAAGACGCTATTGAAGCGGTTGATGGTGTTTTGGAAGCGGCTATTAGTGGTGACCGTGATCAGCAAGCGCAAATCATTATTCGCCCAGAACAACTTGAATCCTATAATTTATCTCTCACAGATGTTGCCAATTTTGTCTCAGGCAATAATCGACTTGTCGCTGCAGGTAACCTTGATACTGGCGCGGGCCGCTTTTCTCTAAAAGTCCCAGGCCTGCTTAAAACCAAAGAAGACATTCTCAACTTACCGATTAAAGCAGAAGGCGATCAAGTTGTTCTATTAGGTGATATTGCAACGGGTGAACTCACCTTTGAAGACCCAAGCAGCTATGCTCGAGTTGAAGGTAAACGCAGTATCAGCTTAGCAGTATCAAAACGCGTCGGCGAAAACATTATCGAAACCATTGAAGCGGTAAAAGAGGTTATCGCGTCTGAAAGTGAGCAATGGCCAGAAAATCTTGAATACAACTTAACCGGCGATAAATCGACCGATATAGAAACCTCTTTAAACGATCTGTTCAATAATGTCTTAGCGGCAACGCTCTTGGTGATGATTGTGATTGTCTGGGCTCTCGGTATTCGCAGCGCTCTACTGGTCGGTTTGGCGATTCCTGGTGCTTTTCTATCTGGTATTTTGTTATTGGATTTACAAGGCTACACCATCAATATGGTTGTCTTGTTTGCCTTGATACTCAGTGTCGGCATGTTGGTTGACGGCGCCATTGTAGTTACAGAATACGCGGATCGAAAGTTAGCCGAAGGCGCATCGAAACGACAAGCGTACAGTGAAGCTGCAAAACGTATGGCTTGGCCAATTACGGCTTCGACAGCAACCACGCTTGCTGTTTTTATGCCTTTGCTCTTCTGGCCTGATATTGTTGGCGAGTTCATGAAATTCATGCCAATCACCATTATCGCAACACTGGCCTCCTCACTGGTAATGGCATTGATTGTACTTCCTACCATTGGCTCCATGATTGGTAAGAAAGGCGCTTACAGTGAAAAAACGTTACATGCTATGCGCATTACGGAAAGCGGCGACTTAACTGAACTGACGGGACCGACTGGTTTTTATGGAAGAATGCTAACCCGTTTAGTCGAGCGACCAATTTGGGTATTGATGTTCACCATTACCCTCCTTATTAGTGTGTTCATGATTTATGGAAAGTTTGGTAAAGGAGTTGAATTCTTCCCTAACATAGAACCGGAATCTGCCAACTTGGAAATACGAGCCCGTGGCGATCTATCTCTTGATGAAAAAGACGATTTAGTCAAACAGGTTGAGCTACAACTTATTGGTACTCCTGAATTAAAAAGCATAGTGACAACTTCCTACGCAACACCCGGAAATAACGCATCGCCCGATAGCATAGGCTCGATCAGCTTGGAATTTGTTGATTGGTACCAGCGTGAGCCAGCGAGCATCATCCTGGATCGCATTCGCGAAAGGACGAAGCAAATCCCTGGGATTGAAGTGAGCGCAGAAAAAGAGCAAGGCGGCCCACAATCTGGTGCAGATATTCAATTACAGCTTACTTCTAATTACTCGGAAGCGCTCTATTTAGCAGCAGATGAAATCAGTAAAAAGTTGCTTGAAAGAGAAGAAATCGTCACGGTCAATGACGATCGTTCCTTAGACGGAATTGAATGGCGTATTGATATTAATCGAGCTGAAGCAAGTCGCTATGGTGTTGATGTTAATAGCCTTGGCAATGTTATTAAACTGGTTACCACGGGCATTACATTAAGTGATTTTTTACCAGAAGGCGCGGATGACAAAATAGACATTGTCTTGCGCTATCCAGTCAATCAACGTAGCTTAGATCAACTTGATCAGTTACAGATACCAACGAATCAAGGAAGCATTCCTGCGAGCAATTTCATTACTCGTTATGCCGCTCCAAAACAAGGTGTAATCAATCGTACAGACGGTAAAAAAGCCGTTCAAATTGATGCTGACGTAAAAGACGGTTTAGTCGTTGATGAAATCATTAAAGCCATTAAAGTTGAATTGGACAACGCCAATATCGACAAAACCGTCAGTTATGAATTCCGAGGTAATACCGAAGAACAGCAAAAATCGATGGTCTTTTTGTTGAAAGCTTTTGGGGTTGCCTTCTTCATCATGGCGATCATTCTTGTCACCCAATTTAACAATTTCTTCCAATGCTTATTGATATTGAGTGCGGTTGTCTTTTCAACCATGGGTGTCTTCATCGGGCTCATGCTTAAAGGTCAGCCTTTTGGTGTTGTTATGAGTGGTGTTGGAGTCATCGCCTTAGCCGGTATTGTAGTCAACAACAACATTGTATTGATTGATACCTTTAATGGTTTACGCAAGCAAGGGATGATGGTGCGTGAAGCAGCGATTCGTACGGGAGTTCAACGCCTGCGCCCTGTTATGTTAACTACGATCACAACCGTGCTTGGGCTAATCCCGATGGTGTTTCAGTTAAACATAGACTTAACACATCAATCATTAAGTGTTGGTGCTCCTTCTGCTCAATGGTGGACACAACTTTCTACCGCTATTGCTGGTGGATTGACGTTTGCTACGCCACTGACGCTGATCTTAACACCTTGCTTGTTAGTACTTGGCTATCGTAGAAAAGAAAGAAAACAGCTTGAAGCTCTTCAACAGGAAACTACCTCGAACGTTTCACCTATTAACTCTCTAGAATAAAGCCCTCCCCTAGAAACAACAAAGCCAAGCATAATGCTTGGCTTTGTTTTTAAGCAATAAGAATGTTACATAGGATGCATCATATCACTTGCTTGCACGTCTTCTATCGCAGACTTGTTGGAGTCATTACGAACACCTTCTAGACCTGCCAAATAATCACTGTCTATATTACCAGCAATGTAAGTTGCATCGAATACAGAAGTATCAAACTCACGTACATCAGAGTGCTTTTCGTCAATACATGCATCAATCAAATCAGGTAAGTCTTGGAAAATTAACTTATCTGCGCCAATCAATTCACAAATCTGATCCACATCGCGATTGTGAGCGATTAACTCTTGTGCTGCCGGCATATCAATACCGTAAACATTTGGGTAACGAACTTCAGGAGCAGCCGAAGCAATGTAAACTTTTTTAGCACCTGCTTCACGAGCCATCTCGATAATTTCTTTACTGGTTGTACCGCGAACGATGGAGTCATCAACCAATAAAACTGTTTTGTCTTTAAACTCAAATGGCACTGGGTTTAATTTCTGACGTACCGATTTTTTACGAACTGCCTGACCAGGCATGATAAAGGTACGACCGATATAACGGTTCTTAACCAAACCTTCACGGAAAGGAATGTTTAGCGCTTGTGCGATTTGAAGAGCCGCTGTTCGGCTCGTATCGGGAATAGGAATAACCACATCAATATCATGATTCACCCACTCACGTTGGATTTTCGCAGCTAAACGATCTCCCATGTTAATACGTGCTTTGTAAACTGAAATTGAATCAATGACGGTATCAGGACGAGCAAAATAAACGTATTCAAACAAACAAGGACGCGCAGGTTTCTTCGGTGTGCACTGACGAACATGAACTTTATGGTTCACATCAAAGAAAATCGCCTCACCAGGTAAAACATCGCGCTCAATTTTGAAACCAGCAGCATCAAGAGCAACACTTTCAGATGCCACCATGTACTCAATGCCCGTATCAGTTTGTCGAGAACCATAAATCAACGGGCGAATGCCATCAGGGTCACGGAAAGCTAAAATACCATAGCCTGTGATCAAGGCAACTACCGCATAACCACCTTCAATACGATTGTAAACACGCTCTAAAGCATTAAAGATATCTTCTGGATTAGGAACTAACTTGCCTTCTTCATGAAGTTCATGAGCTAAAACGTTCACCAACACTTCGGAATCAGACGTGGTATTAATGTGACGTAAGTCAGATTCAAATACTTCACGCTTTAATTTCGCTGTGTTTGTTAAGTTGCCGTTATGTGCAAGAGAAATTCCGTAAGGAGAGTTAACGTAGAAAGGTTGTGCTTCTGCTGAACTAGATGTTCCTGCAGTCGGATAGCGAACATGTCCTATGCCGATATTACCTAGCAATTTTTTCATATGGCGAGTACGGAATACTTCACTCACAGGACCATTATCTTTACGCAAAAATAAACGGCCATTGTGACTGGTTACCATGCCCGCAGCATCTTGCCCACGATGCTGAAGAAGCGTTAACGCATCAAAAATTGACTGGTTAACTATGGACGTGCCAACGACACCAACGATACCACACATGTTATAGATCCTCGTGTTGGGGAATTACGGTAAACACCGTAAGAAATCTTAACTTATTTTATTGCCACTAAAGCAACTAACTACCAAGAACACGATCCATGAGAGTCGAATCCATAAGATCCGAACTCTTGCCTAACATTTCACGTGTCCATTCATTCAACTGTCCCAATTGAGGAATCAACTGCGACGATTTCCAAAATTCTGCTTGCTCTATCGCTGGGCTCAAACTGAGCAAAGACACAAAAGCGACAACAATTAAGCTGCCTCGAGCAAAACCAAATAGCATACCCAAAACTCTGTCTGTACTAGACAAGCCAGTCACCTGAATCAATGAACTGAGTAAAAAGCTTACCAATACACCAGAAATCAATGAAGCAATAAACAAAGAAACAAACGAGACGATATAGCGAATGCGGTCATCTTGTACTTGATCAACCAGTAAAACCTGCATTTGATCAGAGAATTTGATTGCCACTACGAAGGCAACAACCCAAGTTAAAAGAGATAAAACCTCCTTCACAAACCCTCTTTTTAAGCTAAGTAGAGTAGAAAGAACCACTACTGCAACAATTAGCCAATCCAGTGTCGACATCGAGTTTACCTGTTCCATGAATACCTCTAAAAATCGCTGCGGAGTTTAACAGAACAGCAATATATTCCAAATACTGAAAACTAAAAGCTTGTTTAATTCGTAGAAAATTTTACAACGATACCGGACAAGCTGAATTTGCTTTTGATCTCGTTTCTAATCTTTTCAGATGTTTCTCTTTTAAACTCTGGCCCGACAAATACCTTATACAAACTATTTGCCGTTGTGCTGTAAGCGTCATAATTTGCCTGTTTAAGCTTTTCAACCAAGCGAGTCGCGTTATCTTTACTCTTAAAACTGGCGATCTGCACAACCCAACGATCCGCGACCACTTTAGGTGCTGGCTTTTCTACAACAACCTTTTGTGCTGGCTTAGCCGTTGCTTTGGGCGCAGCCTGTTTTATTGGTTCATCAACATCTTTTGCTGTTTTCGGAACAGGAATAAGGCTAATTTCTTGAGGCTCTTTCTGATCTTCCGATGATTCAATCGGTAAGGTATCTACAGGTTGAACAGGGGCAATTTTTAACGCAGGAAACTCTGGCGGCTCACTTACTTGAACCTGAACATCTAACTCAGGTGGACGCTCACCGTCTAAAATAAGAGGCAAAATAATCGCAGCTGAAAGCACCATAATACTGGCACCAATAAGTCTGTAGGTTATGGTTCTATCAATCATAAATCACTCTCTTGATTGGCTAATAGCCAAATAATCTGAGACGGTTATAAAGGAGCCAAACACAATGACGGAGCGTTCTTCTAATTTTGCTTTAGCGATAGCTGAATCAAACGCCTCAGCAACCGAAGAAAAAGCTTTAACATGGGACTCAAGATTAGAAGCACTAACAATTACTTGATCAGCAAGTTCCTTACCTTTAGATCCTCTTGGGCCTTCTAAATCACAACAAAACCAACTCGAAAAGCTATTTGATAAATGCTTCACAACACTTGAGATGTCTTTGTCTTTTAGCATGCCACAAACAGCAATCGGAGGCTTAGGGAATTGTTTTATTCTCTGAGCAAGCTCAATGGCTGCTTCCGGATTATGAGCTACATCAATAAAGACATCTGGAATACTTGCTACTTTTTGAAAACGCCCTGTCAACTGCGCTGTTTTGAAAAGCGTAATAAGATCGTCTTGGGAAGGCTTCATTCCCATAAAGACTAATATAGCAAGAACGGTAGCGGCATTTTGTAAAGGAAGCGAAGGAATAGGTAAATCTGTATATTGCAAACTAGAACCATTCCATGACCAGCTTGATTCGCTGGCTAGGAAGTGAAAGTCCTGACCTTTTTGTCGTAAATCAGCACCAACTTGTAAGGCGGTTTTCGCAATGGATTTTGGCGGAGTTAGCACACCACTGATCAACAATTTGTCTTTTCTAGCTATCCCTGCTTTTTCTTGTGCAATAACCTCAAGGTCATTCCCCAACCAATCCGTATGATCCAAAGAAATAGACGTAATAACCGCCACATCTGTGTCTATCATATTGACGGAGTCCAACCTTCCACCTAACCCTACTTCAAGAACCCAGTAATCTAGCTCAGATTGATCGAACACCCATAAAGCGGCAAGAGTACTAAATTCAAAGTAAGTTAAAGGAATGTCCCCTCTTGCTGCCTCAATTACTTCAAACGCCTGACATATCAAGTCGTCTTCACAAGGCGTGTTGTTTAAAGCAATTCGTTCATTGAAGGCTATAAAATGAGGAGAGGTATAGGTTCCGACAGAATGTTTTTGGGAACACAAATACTGAGTTAACATGGCACAAGTTGAACCTTTGCCATTGGTACCAGCCACGGTAATGACTTTGCACTTTGGACGGGAGAGATTTAGGCGAGATAAAACCTCATTCCCTCTATCCAGACCTAACTCAATTTCAGAGGGATGCTGGCTTTCAATATATGAAAGCCAGCTTGATAATGACCTTTGAGTCATTTAATTAAGCAACCTTGTTCGTCAGTATCGATAGGATGTTATGTAAACGATCACGCATTTCTGAACGTTTAATAATCATATCCAATGCGCCCTTATCTAATAAGAACTCACTACGCTGGAAACCTTCAGGTAGTTTTTCACGAACAGTTTGCTCGATAACACGAGGACCTGCGAAACCAATCAAAGCATTTGGCTCGGCAACGTTCAAATCACCCAACATAGCCAAAGAAGCCGACACACCACCAAATACTGGATCTGTCATAACAGAGATATAAGGAATACCTTCTTGCTTCATGCGCTCTAAACCAGCACTGGTTTTCGCCATTTGCATCAAAGAAATCAATGCCTCTTGCATACGAGCACCACCACTTGCAGAGAAGCAAATTAGAGGGATTCGTTTTTCTAAACAAACATTCACAGCTTGAATGAAACGTTCGCCAACAATTGCCCCCATAGAGCCGCCTAAGAAATTAAATTCAAAAGCAACAGCCACAACTGGCATACCATTTAGTGCACCTTGCATGGCGATCAATGCATCTTTTTCGCCTGTTTTCTTTTGAGCATCAGCAAGACGATCTTTATAACGTTTTGAATCTTTGAACTTCAATTTATCTTCAGGCTCAAGATCGGCTGCGATTTCATAGCGGCCTTCTTTATCTAAGAAGATATCTAGACGACGTCGAGCACTAACACGAAGGTGATGCTCACACTTAGGACAAACGTCCAAGTTCTTCTCTAATTCTGGGCGGTACAATACGTTTTCGCATTTTGGGCATTTCTTCCATAAGCCTTCAGGAACAGAGCCTGATGTGCCGCGTTTCGATTCACTGCGCACAATGGAAGGTACAAACTTATCTAGCCAACTACTCATTTTTTTCTCCACATTACTTGTTTGCTGCCGCTTAAGCGTCCATTTCACTACGCATTGGTGCCAAAATAGCGCCTAAAGCGTCAGCTATATATTCTTTTTCTCTGTCTTTATTTTCCGCAATAGCATTTACTAAAACACTGCCAACAATGACGCCATCGGCGCACTTACTAACAGCAGCAGCGGTTTTAGCATCTCGAATTCCGAAACCAACACCAATCGGCAAATCAGTTACGGTGCGCAATGAATCAACATGATTTTTGACGCTATCGACATCTAATTCGGCGGAACCCGTTACACCTTTAACAGAAACGTAATACACATAACCTGATGCTAGATCACAAATTTTCTTAGCGCGTTCAGGTGTCGTTGTCGGTGATAACAAATAAATCAGATCAATTTCATTCTGCTGGAAGCATTCTACTACATCTGCCGCCTCTTCTGGAGTCAGATCGACTAATAAAATGCCATCAACACCAGCTTTATTTGCTGCGTCGGCAAATGCTTGATATCCAAAAAACTCGATTGGATTCAAATACCCCATCAATACAATTGGCGTGTCTTTATCTGTCTCACGAAAATCCGCAATGATCTGCAAAACTTTCTTAACACTTGTGCCAGCAGCTAAGCTACGCTCACACGCCAATTGGATAACTGGACCATCTGCCATTGGATCTGAAAACGGCATTCCGATTTCAATCACATCAGCACCAGAAGCCACTAAAGAATGCATCATTGAAACAGTATAACCCGGTGCTGGATCTCCCGCGGTAATATACGGAATGAGCGCCTTTTTACCAGACTTTTTTAAATTTTCAAAACATTGTTTTATGCGGCTCATACTTCTATCCCATCTAATTCTGCAACAGTAAGAATATCCTTATCACCACGACCAGAAAGGTTAATTACAACAATTTGATCTTTTTCCATTGTCGCAGCCAATTTCATACCGTAAGCAACAGCATGACTTGATTCCAAGGCCGGCATAATTCCTTCTAAGCGAGTTAAATCGCGGAACCCCTCCATTGCTTCATCGTCATTGATCGCCACATAATTTGCACGGCCGATATCTTTCAACCAAGCATGCTCAGGACCAACACCTGGGTAATCCAAGCCTGCAGAAATAGAGTGCGTGCCTATGATTTGACCATCATCGTCTGCCATCACATAAGTTCGATTACCATGCAATACACCTGGACGCCCTGCACTTAAAGGTGCAGCATGTCGACCAGTTTCAATTCCATCACCGCCGGCTTCAACACCGTACATCGCCACACTTTCATCTTCGATAAAAGGATGGAACATACCTATTGCATTTGAACCGCCGCCGACGCAAGCCACAACAGCATCTGGCAGTCGTCCTTCATGCGCAATACACTGAGCTTTTGTTTCACGCCCAATAACTGCCTGAAAGTCTCTAACTAATTTAGGATAAGGATGAGGGCCAGCCGCAGTACCAATAATATAGAAAGTGTCGTCTACATTGCCTACCCAATAACGCATGGCTTCGTTTAATGCATCTTTAAGTGTTTTTGTACCTGACTCAACAGACACCACTTCCGCACCAAGCAATTTCATTCGATAAACATTCAAAGACTGTCGGCGAACGTCTTCAGCCCCCATGAAAACCTTACACTTCAAACCTAAACGCGCAGCAACAGTTGCGGAAGCAACACCATGCTGACCAGCGCCAGTTTCGGCAATAATATTTGGCTTACCCATATGTTTGGCCAATAACGCCTGACCAATTGTGTTGTTTATTTTATGGGCGCCTGTGTGATTTAAATCTTCACGTTTTAGATAAATTTTTGCTCCGCCTGCTTTTTCAGTCAGACGTTCTGCAAAATACAGTGGTGATGGACGACCAACGTAGTGTGCTAAATCATAATCAAACGCAGCTTGAAATTCAGCGTCTTTAGATAAGCGATCGTACATTTTCGCAAGATCATCCAATGCAGACATAAGGGTTTCGGATACAAATACCCCACCATACGCACCAAAGCGACCATGAGAATCAGGTAAATCTAGATTAATATCTTTGCTATCCACATTTTGCTCCACTAATAAATTTTTGAACCTTGCTTTCGCTTTTGATGCCTTTAGATAACTCTACGCCACCACTTACATCAACAGCGTAAGGTGAAACTTGCTCTACTGCTTCGGCAATATTTTCCGGAGTTAAACCGCCAGCTAAGACTATTGGCTTCGATAGTTCTTCTGGAATTAAGCTCCAATCAAACTGCTCCCCTGTACCCCCCGGAACGCCTGGTTTATAGGCATCCAGCAATATAGCCATTGCCGTTGAGTACTGATCAACCAACGCGGCAATGTCATCACCTTCCTTTACTCGCAAAGCTTTCATATAAGGGCGATTATATGAAGCGCATTCTACCTCATTTTCGGAGCCATGAAACTGAATAACCCAGCGAGAGTTTTCACCCACAACAGAATCAATAATGGAGACATCTGCATCAACAAATAATGCAACAGGAGTAACAAATGGAGGTAACTGTGAAACTATGACGTTCGCCACATCAGGAGGAACATATCTTGGGCTCTTTTCATAAAATACAAAACCCAAAGCGTCAGCACCATGTCGACACGCCATTAACGCATCGTCTATGTTTGTAATACCACAAATCTTAACGCGGCAAGTCATAAGGAGGCTCTTCTATGTAAGGTAAAAAATGAGGACCTAAAGGGGCTGTCGGTACATTAAAGGATTCTGGGTATTGTGCATCAACAAAATAAAGCCCATCTGGTGGTGCCGTAATTCCTCCTTGACAACGATCCTTTGCTTCTAAAACATCTTTTGCCCAAGATACAGGTTTTTCTCCTGCACCAATCGTCATGAGCACACCAGCAAAATTTCTAATCATATGATGCAAGAAGGCATTAGCTCGAACATCTAAAACAATGTACTGCCCTAATTTCTGAACATTAAAGTTTAATACTGTTCTAATTGGCGTATTGGCCTGACATCCTACGGCACGAAAAGAAGTGAAATCATGAGTTCCCAAAAACACTTTAGCCGCTTCTTTCATCGCATCGGAATCAAGCTTTTTATAAGTCCAAGTCACGCCTTTTGCCAGAATCGCAGGACGAAGATCTGAGGAATAAATAACATATCGATAACGTCTGCTCACAGCACTAAAGCGAGCATGAAAATCATCTGAGACATTACGAGCAGCAACTACGGAGATATCGGATGGAAGGTAAGTATTAACCCCTAATGTCCATGCTCGCTCATTCCGCTCTACGTCTGTTTCAAAATGAACCACTTGAGCACTTGCATGAACACCAGAATCAGTACGGCCAGCACAAATCACCTTTACCGGATGATTTGTGATAACCGCCAATGCTTTTTCTAAATTCTCTTGAACACTTGGAATACCAAATTTTTGCGCCTGCCAGCCCTTGTAGGCTGAGCCATTATATTCAACAACGAGTACAACTTTTTTAGTCACTTGGGAACATTCGCTCCATCATATTTTGCGCTTCAGCAATTTGTTTTTCATTACCCGACTCAACAACATCTTCTAGGATGACGCGCGCGCCCTCTTCATCTCCCATATCCATATAAGCTCGAGCTAAATCCAATTTAGTTGCCACTTCATCACCACTGGCGTCAAAGAAGTCAAATTCCTCTTCATCATCACTGACTTCTTTATCTTCCGCCGCTTCAGCTTCACCAAAGGCAGGCACTTCAATTTCATCATCAGTTGATTGAGCTTCAGCAAGCGTTTCTTCAATAGAACTAGCAAGAGAATCGTTTGGAATACCACTAAAAATAGCGGACTCATCAACATCTGTTTGCTCAGAATCATCCAGCAGATTAGACACAAAAGACGCTTCTTCACTGCTTATGTCATCATCAGAATCAGTTAAAGCATCAATGTCTTCAGGTTCCATAGTAGGAATATCAGCAACAAACTCTTCTAAGTCACTTTCTTCATTCAGATCTATCGATGGCTCAGGTAAGTCATCAGTCTGTTCAAAAGAAGCGAACACATCTTCGTCAGTTTCTTCTTCCTCTGTAGCACTTTCTAATTCAGTCTCTGGGTCTTCTGAAAAATCTGTATCTTCATTGACAACTAGTTCAGGTTCATCAGCAGAAGAGAAGCCATCATCAAAAGAATCAAAGTGATCGATATCCTCATCTTCATCTGCCACATCAAAATCAAAAGCAAATGGATCTTCTTCTTGCACATCATCTTCTGAATCTGCTGTATCAACCACCTGATCTGCGATTACTGGTGCGGCTACAGCAGCGGAAGCCGTCGCTGTAGAAAGATCAAACTCGTCTTTTTTCGTAGCAGTAGACTCATCTACCACTTTTCCTGAGCGACGCATGATCAAGCCGATTAAAAATCCAAAGAGCAATAAAACCACTGCACCGATGGACACAATAATAGGATTGCCAAATATTTTATTAACTAAAGAATCCGCTTCCGCTTGCTCTTTTTCACGGCGGATCTGATCTGCTTCTAATAACTGATCAACTGTATTTTTCTGCTCTTGTAACGCCTGTTGAGCACTAGCGAATTGTTGCTGTAAATCGGCTAGCTGTTTATCTTTTAGAGTAATCAATCGCTCTAGGGTTGCCAGTTGTTCATTTAACTCACCTAACTGACTAGAAAGCTCACCCTTCTCTCGTTGCTCTTTATCTAACAACTCTTGAGAGGCTGAAAGTTCAGTCTGTAATGCATTGATTGTGGCATCGCTGGCTTCACCAGTATTTGAACTCGCCGTGCTCTCTGACAATAAACTTTGCCCTGAGGACAAGGTCAATTTATCTTCAGATGCTTCAGCTGCCGTCGCTGCCGCTTTGGCATTCGCTTGAGTATTAAGCTGAGCTTGCTCAACACTGCCTGTATTATTAGAGGCTTTTAAAGCCATCCAAGCATCATGTTGACGCTGAAACTCTTCTTGCGAAATGGTTCTGTTGAAGAGTGCTATTTGCTCCTGTGTTGGAAGTCTTAAAATAGCCCCTTCTTTTAAAAGGTTAATATTTTCTGAATAAAACGCATCTTTATTGAGGGCTTGAATCGCCATCATAGTTTGATAGATGGTTAATTGATTGGTAGGACGATTTTGATCAGCAATAGACCAAAGCGTGTTTCCTTTTGCAACGTCTAATTGTCTTGCTGGAGACAGTTTCTCTGCCTCAACTGTAGCGTCTCGAAAAACAGAGCCTGTTCCAGAAGCAGCTTCTGTGACGCTTGAGTCAGAAACTTGTGCTGCTTGAATCACTTCTTCTTGTGATTTTTCAACTAGAGCAGACTGATTGAGTGGTGTTTGATACTCTCTAACGACTTGGCCACTTGGCCAGCGTGCAGCCAAAATAAAGTGCAGCTCATCAGCTTCCAATGGCGTTACTGAAGAAACCTCAACAACAAGCTCTCCATTTTCACGAGCCACTTCAAAACTCAATTGAGATAGTACTCTGGTCGGAGAAAACCCTGCTTGACGGAACTCACTCTCACTACCCAAACGAATCAGAATATCGTCACTTGTTAAGGCGCCGACATCAGAAAGTTCAATTCGACCACGATAAGGTTCATCCAAATTTGATTGAGAGGTTAACTCACCCAACTCCAATGCGTAACTGTTAGAAACATACAAGGCTCCTGAAACAGCAATACTAATGAGGGTTTTTCTGAGCATAATCTTCCCTTTATTTACAAAATATGGACGCGAATATATTAACAAGTATCTTACACAGGTAAGCATTTATCAATAGCTTTAGAATCAATGGTTTGCACTATAGTAAGGTGAAGCACTAAAAAGTCATTTTTAATGGTTAAGAAGCCCATTAATAATTCAAAAAACGATCGCGATAGTAAAAGCCCTGAACAAAATCCGCACCTATCGATCGAGCAAAAAGCACATCTTCTTCACTCTCAATTCCTTCCAAGACTACCTTTTTCCCAGTCACATGAGCAAAATCTATTATCTTAGAAACAAACACCATGAAGTTAACATCTGCACGCTTTTGCAAAACATACCTATCTAGCTTAATCCATTCCACTAATTGCAACACAGAAACCGACAACATTGACTTAGGGTTACACAAATCATCTAACGCAGTTTTTATCTGTAACTTATCGAATACCTCAATCATGGATAGACTCATAATAGCGTCACTCATCTCTGAGTTTTCGATAAGTTCAACCACAACCCTCTCTCGCCCAGTTTGCTCGATCAATTTAATAAAAGGATTATCTTCTTCTTTTTGGCCTGAAGCATAAAATGCATCCTGATCAAGATTAACAAAAACTTTCTGCTGTTTTGATAAATGATCAAATTGAATTTTTTTCTGAGCAAGCTCAACTTGAAACAAGGATAACGGGCTGTCATGCAAAGAAGCATACACATAATCAGGACGAATAAACTTTCCATTAGAATCTTTAAACCGTGACAAAGCCTCGTAAGCAAAAGTATCTCCTGTTTTCAGCTCAACAATAGGCTGATACTCGACACCAAAGCGCTTAGCCTCTAACAGCTCCAATAAAATTTCTTGCGAAACATGCCCCATCAAAACAACCACCTAAAAAAGAATGAATCTCATTAAAGGTTGTAGATTACAAAAAACGCAACCAAATGACTATAATTTTCTTTTATTTCATACAGTTAATAAAAATAAAGCCAAATAAAAAAGCCCCGCTTACGCGAGGCTTTCTTAAGTAGCTCTGGGTTAGAGAGGGATCACATCATCCCGCCCATGCCACCCATACCGCCCATGCCACCCATATCAGGCATGCCAGCAGATTCTTCTTTCGGCAGTTCAGCAATCATTGCTTCAGTTGTGATCATTAGACCAGCAACAGATGCCGCGGCTTGAAGTGCAGAACGTGTCACTTTCGCTGGATCTAGGATACCCATTTCCAACATGTCGCCGTATTCGCCAGTCGCAGCGTTGTAACCATAGTTACCTTCGCCTTGCTTAACTTTATCGACAACAACAGAGGCTTCATCACCTGCGTTAGTTACGATTTGACGCATTGGCGCTTCCATCGCACGTAGAGCAAGAGCGATACCAACATTTTGATCTTCGTTATCACCTTGCAGGTCGATAACTTTTGTCAAAGCGCGAACAAGCGCAACACCACCACCCGCAACAACACCTTCTTCAACCGCTGCACGAGTAGCGTGAAGAGCGTCGTCTACACGAGCTTTTTTCTCTTTCATTGCCACTTCAGTTGCTGCACCAATCTTAATAACAGCAACACCGCCCGCTAATTTAGCAACGCGCTCTTGAAGTTTTTCTTTGTCGTATTCAGAAGAAGAGTTCGCAATTTCTGCACGAATTTGCTCAACACGACCTTTGATGTTTGACTCAACGCCAGCACCATCAACAATCGTTGTACTTTCTTTTGTCAAAGTAACACGCTTAGCCGTACCTAGTTGCTCAAGAGTAGTGCCTTCAAGCGTCATACCTACTTCTTCAGATACAACCGTCGCACCTGTTAGAATTGCGATATCTTCTAACATTGCTTTACGACGATCACCAAAGCCAGGCGCTTTAGCTGCTGCAACTTTAACGATTCCGCGCATGCTGTTAACAACCAAGGTTGCCAATGCTTCGCCCTCAACATCTTCAGCGATGATCAATAATGGGCGAGATGCTTTTGCAACACCTTCCAATACTGGTAGCAAATCACGGATGTTAGAGATTTTTTTGTCAACCAAAAGAATGAATGGGTTTTCTAATTCCGCACTCATAGTTTCTTGGTTATTAATGAAGTAAGGAGATAGGTAGCCGCGATCAAACTGCATACCTTCAACTACTGCAAGCTCATCATCGAAGCCTGAACCTTCTTCAACCGTAATAACACCTTCTTTACCAACACGCTCCATTGCTTCTGCAATGATCTTACCAACAGACGCATCAGAGTTAGCTGAAATAGTACCAACTTGCTCAACTGCTTTGGTATCTGCACAAGGTGTAGACAATGCTGCGATTTCTTTTACAACCGCTTCAGCTGCTTTATCGATACCGCGTTTAAGATCCATTGGGTTACGACCTGCAGCAACAGACTTAAGACCTTCCGTTACTAGCGCTTGAGCCAAAACAGTTGCTGTTGTTGTACCGTCACCTGCTACATCATTTGCTTGTGATGCAACTTCTTTAACCATTTGAGCGCCCATATTTTCGAACTTATTTTCTAGTTCGATTTCTTTCGCTACGGTTACGCCGTCTTTTGTCACAAGTGGTGAACCAAAAGATTTTTCAATAACAACGTTACGGCCTTTAGGCCCAAGAGTCACCTTAACGGCGTCTGCAAGAACGTTTACGCCTTTCAACATTTGTTGACGAGCGCTGTCTCCGAATTTAACTTCTTTAGCTGACATTCTGTAATACCTTTAAACTGTTTTAAATGTTACAAATCGAATATGAACTACAAAGAGAAACTAGGCTTCAACAATGCCGTAGATTTCTTCTTCTTTCATAATAAGTAGTTCTTCACCATTGATCTTCACTGTTTGACCAGAGTATTGACCAAACAACACAGTGTCACCAACGTTAACAGCAAGCGCTCTTACGTCACCGTTGGATTGAATACGACCAGTGCCTACAGCCAAAACCTCGCCTTGCGTAGGTTTTTCTGTTGCAGATCCAGGTAGAACGATACCAGATGCGGTTGTTGTCTCTTCTTCTTTACGGCGAACAACGACACGATCGTGCAAAGGACGAATATTCATCAATCATTTTCTCCAATTTAAAACAATACCAGGAATCCCCTGGCAGGACTTATCTCGCTTACAAGCGAGAATCTCTATCGAGCTTCTATATACGGTTAGTAATTTGGAATTCAACCCACCAAATTAAAATTATTTTTTATCTATTAAATCATTTTCTTCATTCACGTATTCACCCTCAATGATTTCGCCATTTTCTTCTGATGAATAAGCTTGGCCACCTCGCCACTGAGTGCTTTTCGCCATCATGGAACTAATGAATTTCACAATAAGTCCAGCAGCAAACAATTTTCTCAATGGAGGAACTAGCAACAAAGCACCCATAGCATCAGTAACAAATCCAGGAATTAATAAACACAAACCAGCAAAAATAAGCATCAAGCCTTCCGCGACTTCCGATGCAGGCAATTCGCCACGGCGCATTTTCTCTTGAGCTTTTAAGGAGGTTTCTAAACCCTGCTTACGGATCAGTGTCACACCTAAAATAGCAGTAAGGAATACCAAACCAATTGTTGCTAACGCCCCTATTTCACTGCCAACTTGAATTAACACAGTCATTTCAACGATAGGAACCAAAATAAATATTAATAGAGCAAATCTCATGAAAACCTTCTTTGTTTTATGCTTAAATCCAACAATTAACTTCTATCTATGGGCAAACCAGTGACTAATCAAGCAATGGAGCACTTTAAATCTCAAGTACTGCTTATTTTGAGTGAAATCCCCTCAGGAGAATACATCAGCTATGGTGAACTTGCTAAGCAAGCAGGGTTTCCTGGCTACGCAAGACAAGTTGGCAGATTAATGAAACTTTTACCTAAGGACACTAAGCTCCCTTGGTTTCGAGTGGTTAATTCACAAAGAAAAATCAGCTTCGCAGAGAACACTGACGCTTACTTGAGGCAGCGAACAAAACTTGAAGACGAAGGTTGGGTAATCGTTGGAAACAAGCTGATGATCAATGATTTGACCAACCACAAGTAAAAAGAGAGAGGATAAAAGGAGCGCTAATTACAGCCCTCCTTTCGTAACAAGAATTTAGAAATTAATCTCTAAAGTTGGTAAATTGTACTGGCTGAGCAAGATCAGCGCCGCGCAGCAACGCCATAACTTGTTGCAAGTCATCACGTTTTTTTCCAGTCACACGAAGTTGATCGCCTTGAATTTGAGCCTGAACTTTAATCTTGCTCTCTTTAATCATTTTAACGATTTTTTTAGCTTCGTCCGTCTCAAGACCCTCTTTCATTCTTACTGCTTGAGAGGCACGCATGTTGCCTTTTTCCACGGCTTCTTTTTCTAAACTTTTTAAATCTATACCACGCTTAACCAGTTTTTGATTCAAAATGTCAGACATTTGACGAAGTTGAGGCTCAGCCTCTGCTTCCATTACGACACTTGATTTGTCTTTAACTTCGTAACTTGCCTTAACACCTTTGAAATCATAACGTGTTGTAATTTCTCTATTGGCTTGATCAACTGCATTGCTGACTTCGTGCCAATCTAGCTCAGAAACGACATCAAATGATGGCATTTTTTTACTCCTTTGCATTTCCAATCATGTATTTTTGGAGCGATAATAGCAGGGATTGAAACAAAATACCTAATGGAACCTATTATGAAGAATACACCTTGGCTTATCGTAGGTGCCGGTGCTATAGGCCTTTTCTGGGCCTGTAAGCTACAAGCGCTCGGTCACAAAGTACATCTCGTATATCGTTCAGAAAACCCAGGAAAAAAAATCACATTAGATTCCCTACCGGATACCACGGAGCAAAATGAAAGCATTCGATCCGAGCATAAGATCAAAAGCTTTACCGCCCAAAAACTTTTAGAGCAAGACAGCATCGAAAACTACAACAAAGTCATGTTGTGCACTAAATCCTTCGATTTAAAAAGCGCTTTCCTGCAAATCGCATCAAAAGTATCGGAAGACGCCAATATTGCATGCCTATGTAACGGCATAGGCGCACAAGACGAACTACAAAATACCTTATCGGAAAACCAAACTTTATGGGCTGGCGTAACAAGTGAAGGTGTTTTAAAACTAGACTCCAACCACGTAAAACATACTGGCCTTGGGGACACTTACTTTGGTCAATGGACGCCCACCGATCCTGCTCGCATATTTCCATTGAGTCATTTGACTGTCGCTAACATACACCAAAAAATCATCGAAAAACTTGCAGTCAATGCCACCATAAACCCCATGACAGCACTCTTCTCAATGCATAACGGCGACATTTTAAACGAAGAATATAAGCCGTTGCTTGAGGCAATAACCGATGAATTGGCTGGTGTCTTCTCTCATTCCAAATTTGATTATGTGGAACAAAGTCAGCACTTAACTTCCGATAATTTAAAGAATCGCGTGAATACCATCGCCCAACTCACTCGACTCAATCGCTCTTCAATGTACGAAGACATAAGACAAGATCGCCCGACAGAAAATGAGTTTATTTCTGGTTTTTTAATCAAAAACAGCCCCATCGAACTACCCATTCAAGAGTTACTCTACAAGGGTATCGCCTTCCCAGAGCAACGCGAAGAAAGCAAAAAAAGCTACTAAGTCTTACTTAGTAGCTTCTCATTCGCAGACAAAAGCATCTTCGACAGAATCAAACAATAGACCGAACTAGAGTTTGGTTACTTTTTCTTTTGTTAGCAAAATTTTCTTATCTTTATAAAGTGCACCTAAAGCTTTTTTGTATGTTGCTTTACTGACTTTAAACACAGCATAAATGGCTTCTGGTGAAGCTTTATCCGTTAAAGGTGATTCTCCACCTTGTGCATCAAGGTAATCCAGAACATCATCTAAAATGTTACGAACTTTTTTATAGCCTACTTCCTGAAGACTCAAATCTATCTTGCCGTCTTCACGCATTTGCTTAATAAAGCCGGTAGTTTTCTCTCCTTTTCGCAACTGCCTAAAAGCATCTTCAAAAAACAGAACGCCCCAGAATCGATTATCGATAACACACTTGAAACCGATATTGGTTTTATCACCAATCACAATAGACACTTTATCGCCCACACGATAAGGCGCTTCTTCTCTGTTTAGCAGCGCATCGACCTTTGTCGTTGCGACAATTCGATTGGTAATATTATCCAAGTAGATAAAAAGTAAATGGGTTTCGCCCTCTTCTACTCGGTTTTTTTGCTGACTAAAAGGCACAAGTAAATCTTTAGGCAAACCCCAATCAAAAAAAGCGCCTACTTGATTCACTGCCACCGCTGTTAATGCGGCAAACTCACCAACCTGCGCCTTAGGGAAATCGGTTGTTGCAATCAGCTTGTCATCTGAATCCAGATAAACAAAGACTTCAATCTCTTGGTCTAAGGTAATATTTTTAGGAACATAGCGTTTCGGCAATAGAATTTCGCCCAGCTCTTCTGCATCCAGATAAACACCGAAATCTTTCTCTTTAACGACTCTTAATGTGTTTAAGCGCCCAATTTGTGTAGCCATAATTTCTCCGGCAAATATTTTTTTCGCACTATACGCACTTCACAAGTAAGCGCAACAGGAACGCTTTTAGATTCTAAAATCAGTCATCATTCGCTTTCATACAATTTGCAAACATATCATCTAACTTAGCTTTGCCAAGGGATTCCATTTTATCAATATTTTGATTTGGTATTTCAGAGGTATCACCATAAAACTCAATGGCTTTATCTAAGCTATTTTCTCTTAATAGATGCAGCATAGGATAAGGCGAGCGATTTGTATAATTCGATACGTCATCTGGCTCAGCACCAGAAAAACAATAATCAGGGTGAAAAGTAGCAAGCTGATAAACGCCTTCACAACCTTGATCAAACATCAGGTCTTCTGCTGTCTCGACAAAATCCAAATAGCGATGAAATCCTTTAAATAAAGTAGGAAAAATCAGCAAGGTAGTTTCCGTTTCAGGGTGCTCATCCAGCCATTGAACTTCTGCCATTAACTCCTCTAAAGCCACTTCCACTTTTTTGGAGCGAAGCACAACAAAACGAACACTTTCCTTCTCCACTTCGCGCTTGGCAAATGGGCAAACATTCAATGCCACAATAAAATCTTTAACCCAACTCGTCGTTTGAGCAATGACTAATTCATCTGATAGCAACATAGCGCATCTTCTTATTAAATTATTTTAAGGTATTTTAGAGCAAAGCTTAGGGAGGGTCTAACATCAATGCCTGAAAGCATGAGCAAATAAAGAAAAGAAGGTAAAAAAGGCTAAAAAGAAAATGGCTACTTTCATGCGATATGAAAGTAGCCATTACTTAAAACACTAACTATTTGTTCTCGATTTTGTACTCAAGAGACTTGAAGTGAACTTCACTGGTACCGTTTTTAAATTGGTTATACACGCCTGCTTTGAAGTAGCTGTGCAAATGTTTCCAGTAGCTAATGTCATGATTAACTTTCGTTTCACCGTTTACATTTATAAGCATTTTAGAATTACCGACTACGATATCAAAATGCGTTGGCGCTTTAGGATCAACCGGCCCCAAATCTAATTTGATGTAAGCATTCTTACATTCAGTCGTTCCTTTGTTACCACTCTTCGAGCCACAATCTACAGCATTGTTTTTGATAATTGCCCAATAATGGTCTTTTTTACCACTACGTTCAGCTTCATAGACAACACGCATTAGTGGATGAGGTATGTAACCTTCACCGCTCGTTCCGCGAGGACTTTCGCCATTACCACTGTTATGCACTTGCAAGAAAGTCATAGCGTCATTTTTGGATTCACTATTTTTCACAGACTCGCGAGGATTGATTGGCATCAAGTCAGCAGTAAGGTGATAGAAAGTGTTCGGTAAAGACGTATCGAAGTTATCAAGAATGCGAACTTCACTACGGTTTTTATAACCCGTCATGTTAAAAACAAGAGACTCGGTCGCTTTATCCACATAAAAGTGCTCACTCACAACACCCGTAAAATCGCTGTCAGTTGCTACTTCACTCTTATTACCGGATTTACCATTAGGGTCGGATACTTGCAGTTTTGATTCCGCTAGAATTGGCTGATATTGACTGTACTCAACAGGTGCAACACGATCTACAGCGAACGCGGAACCACTAACTAAGATGGCAGTAGCAATGCTACTCATTTTGATTAAATTAAGATTCATTGGGTAATCCCCTATTTATTTTTATTAATTTCTTGTGCCTAGCCATTCATCATACAAATAAATTTGACCGACAACTAGAAGCAATTAAAAAATTTTATGTAGCTTTTTGCATCTTGATGAAGATTTATGGATTCTGGTGGGCTTTCAATTTCGCAAACAAGGAAAACAGGGTATCATTCACAGCTACTTATTTAAGCCCTTTGAAATGACATGCGAACCAAGTCATTTTATTTATCCTGCTACAGAGAACTTACATGTCATTTGCTGAATTAGATCTGGATTTCACCATAGAACAAGCCATTAGCGACTTAGGCTTTGAAGAAGCAACAGAAATCCAAGAACAAGCTATCCCAATTGCACTTGATGGTTCAGACCTTCTTGCAACAGCACCAACAGGAACAGGAAAAACCATCGCTTTTTGCGCACCTGCAGTCCAGCATATTCTTGATCGCGATGAACAATCCACAACTGCGCCAAAAGTACTCATTCTTGCGCCAAGCCGTGAACTTGCTCGTCAGATTTTTAATGTGGTTGAGCAATTAACACAGCACACACGTATAGCCTCACAGCTCATTATTGGTGGCACACCTTATGGTATGCAGCAACAGCAACTTAGTGAGCCGTGCGACATTTTGGTTGCAACACCAGGAAGATTAGTAGAACTCGACGAGAAACAGTGGCTTGATTTAAGTGACGTATCTTACTTTGTTATCGACGAAGCAGATCGCATGCTAGACATGGGCTTTGTTAATGCAATTAATCACTTAGCAAAAGAGCTGCCACAAGAACACCAAACACTGATGTTTTCCGCCACATTGGAAGGCGAAAAAATGGGGCGTTTTGCCAGTGCTTTACTGAAGAGTGACACACAGCAAGTTCGCCTAGGTGAATCTTCTCGCACAGTACCGAACCAAATCCGCCAAATCGCTTATCGTGTGGACAACGAAGAACATAAAGAAGCCGTACTAAAGCACTTATTGACGCAAGAGCGTGTACAGCAAGCCGTATTGTTTGTTTCAAACCGTGAGCACGTAGATGTGTGGGTACAGCGTGTTCGTAACATGAATCTAATGTGTGACGGATTGCATGGCGAAATGAAACAAGGCGATCGCAGCGAACATATGAAGCAAATGAAGCGCGGGCGTTTGCAAGTGTTAGTCGCAACCGATGTTGCCTCTCGTGGTATCGATCTCCCTGAAATCAACACAGTGATTAATTTACGACTACCTCGCAAAGCAGATTCTTACATTCACCGCGCTGGCCGAGCATCTCGCGAAGGCGCACCTGGCGATTGCATATCTTTAATTGATATCAACGATCTACCAATGATTGAAAAGATTCAGCGATTCATGCAAGCCAATATAAAATTTGGTCGAATTGAAGGCCTTGAACCTAAAACAAAAACACGCTCACCAAGTGCTAAGAAAGGCAAAAAGAAGAAAGCGCTGGCTAAGTCAGCCAAGAAAAGCGCCAAGTAATCTTTTGATCATTCAGCGAATAGCTCAAAATTGCTAACATAAAAATCAATAAAAAAGGCAATCTTATGATTGCCTTTTTTATTACTCTAAAACACTGAATTTCAGTGCTTTAATCAAATTTCAAAGTATGCAGTTTACGCTTAGCTTTTGTCTCTAAATACTGACGATTGTGTTGATTAACATGCACTTTCGTTGGCACTAGCTCAGCGACGTCAATACCATTATCCGTCAGCTGTTGAGCTTTATCTGGATTATTCGTCAATAATCTAACTTTAGAAACTCCCAATGCTTCAAGCATCTTGGCAGCAATACCAAAATCGCGGCCATCATCAGGCAAATGCAACATTTCATTCGCTTGATAAGTATCATAACCTTGATCTTGTAGAGCATAGGCTTCTAGCTTGGCATACAAACCAATTCCTCGGCCTTCTTGGCGCAAATACAGAATGTAGCCACCTTCTTCATTAATGCGATCAATCGCCTCATCTAACTGTTCACCACAGTCACAACGACCAGAGCCAAAGATATCGCCAGTCAAACATTCAGAATGCAACCGTACCAATGGAACATAATCTTCTGCTTTAGGCTCTTCACCTTTAAAGTAAATCCCTATATGTTCTTTACCAGAATCATCTCCATCAAAGGAAATAAACTCGGCCATCACGTCTCCCGCCCTCACAGGAATCATTACCTGACGCTTAATTGTTAAATCACTCATACTGCTTCTCTTTATAGGGACTTTTATTCAATCGATCGTCCATTTATTAGGTCATAACTTCATAATTCAATGGGCAGTTATAGTATAACATTTAATTCACAGTAAATGCTTTAGTGGTAAAGCCGTACTTTCTTTTACGCTACGCAACAAAAAACTGGACTGAACACCTGTAACACCAGGGATGCGTGTTAGTTTTCCTAATAGAAAATCATGGTAAGTTTCCATGTCCTCCACCACAACTTCCAATAAATAGTCACAATTCTGCCCCGTCACCAAGTTACAGTTTCGAACTTCAGGGAAATCATTTACTTCTTCTTCAAAAACGCTAAATCGATCAGGCGTGTGTCTATCCATGCTAATTTGAAGAAATGCTGTCAGCTTCAATCCCAAACTAGAGCGTTTTAAAATGGTTACTTTTCGGTCAATTACTCCACTTTCTTCTAATGCCTTCACTCTTCGCAAACAAGGAGAGGCAGAAAGTCCTACACGATCCGCTAACTCCTGATTTGTTAAGCTAGAATCTTGCTGTAATTCTTGCAATATATTCAAATCAATTTTATCAAAGCCCATATCAATAAACCTTAATTACCAAAATTATTAATTTATACGCAATATAATGCCATAAATATTGATTTATTCATAAAAAACGCAATCTTTTACTAAACAAAATTCGTTATGATAGACACATAACAAAGCACTTACCCAAGTGCACTTACATTAAAAAATTGAGCTTATCCGCTCTACCAATGAAGAAGGGAAAGATCATGACATCTTTTGACCATACTAAGTACACGCCATTTAAATCCGTCGATATTAAAAATCGCACTTGGCCAGACCAAGAAATCACAGCCGCTCCAATTTGGTCTAGTGTGGATCTGCGCGACGGTAATCAGGCATTAGTAGAGCCAATGACGGTAGAACAAAAGAAACAATTTTTCGCCCTACTTGTTGATGTTGGTTTTAAAGAAATTGAAGTCGGGTTCCCTGCTGCCTCTCAATTGGATTTTGATTTTGTACGTTGGTTGATTGAAGAAGACCAAGTACCTGACGATGTTTACATTCAAGTATTGACTCAAGCTCGCCCAGAATTGATCGAGCGCACTTATGAGTCGTTGAAAGGTGCGAAAAAAGCCATAGTCCATGTTTATAACTCAACATCTAAAACACAGCGTGAGCAAGTTTTCCGCCTAGACAAAGACGGCATCAAAGACATTGCGGTAAAAGGTGCTCAATGCGTGAAAGATCATGCTGCGAAACACCCTGAAACAGAATGGGTTTTCCAATACTCGCCTGAGAGTTTCACAGGCACTGAGACAGATTATGCTATTGAAGTCGTTGACGCTGTTGCCGACGTTTGGCAACCAACCCCAGAAAACAAGATCATCATCAACTTGCCAGCAACCGTTGAAGTCGCAACACCGAATCGCTTTGCTGATCAAATTGAATACTTCTGCCGCAACGTAAAACAGCGTGACAGCATGATCATCAGTTTGCACACACACAACGACCGAGGTTGTGGTGTCGCAGCGGCAGAGCTTGGGTTGATGGCTGGTGCTGATCGTATCGAAGGTACATTGCTTGGTAATGGCGAGCGTACAGGTAATATGGATGTTGTAACCATGGCTATGAATATGTACAGCCAAGGCATTGATCCTAAATTAGCATTGGGAGATATGGACCGCATCATCAGTGTTGTTCAAGCTTGTACTTTGTTACAAGTTCACCCTCGCCATCCGTACGCAGGTGAATTGGTCTTTACAGCTTTCTCTGGCTCTCACCAAGACGCTATTAAGAAATGTTTGGCAAACCAAACAGACGACAAACCTTGGGATGTGGCTTACTTGCCAATCGACCCTCGTGATGTTGGCCGTAGTTATCAAGAAGTCATCCGTGTAAACAGCCAATCCGGCAAAGGCGGTGTTGCTTATACTCTTGAGCAAGAATATGGCCTAGCATTACCTCGTTGGTTACAGGTTGAATTTAGCCCATTAGTGCAGAAATTTGCTGAAGAAGATGGCGGTGTTGTTGACGCTGAATCAATGAAGAAGTTGTTCGAAACAAGCTTCATGACTGGCGAAACACCATTCAAATTAGGTAAATATGACTTAACCAAAGATGATGTTGATACAGTAAACGCTCAACTTATCGGCAAAAACGGTAACGTGAGTATTTCAGGTGACGGCAATGGTGCTTTGTCTGCTTTCAGTGAGGCATTGGGTAAACACTTTGATATGCGAATTGATATTATCCAATACCAAGAACATGCATTGACAGTGGGCAGTGATTCACAAGCTATCGCCTATGTTCAAGCAAACATCAATGGTGACCGCTTCAACGGCGTAGCAATAGATAACGATATCGTATCCGCTTCTATTCAAGCCTTGTTAGCAACGGTAAACCAAAAAGTAGCTTAGCCTTTACTTTTCTCAATAAACGAAAAGTATCAATAAACAAAAAAGCCGAAACATCATGTTTCGGCTTTTTTATGAGCTGTAAGACACATATTGCTTTTATTGATATTCAACCACTTTGTTTCGACCAGTATTCTTCGCTTCGTATAAAGCCGTATCCGCATGCTTTAAGACTTCCATTTTAGTATCTTTAGAATAATGCCCTTCAAAGATAGTGAAGCCGATACTCGCTGTTACAGAAATAACCATTTCTTCATGCAAAACTGGCTTTTCTTCAACCACATGACGACAACGCTCAAAAATATCAAAAGCCTCATCTTCACTAATATCAGGAAGAATAATACCAAATTCTTCCCCACCTAAACGCCCTACCAGATCCACGTCTCTTAGGTTTTTCTTGATCCGATCAACCACCTCGACTAAAACTTCATCTCCGGCAGCATGCCCGTAGGTGTCATTGATTGCTTTGAACTTGTCTAGATCAAAAATGGCGAACGCTAAGCCATTACTGTTCTCTTCTATTGAAGACATTTCGCTTTCTAATACAGACTCAAAAGCACGACGATTACTAGCACCTGTTAAAAAGTCAGTAGAAGCGATCTTTTCAAGTTTTTCATTCATATCGACTAAACGGCGTCTCATATCTGAAATCCGCTTCATCGCCAGCATTTTAGCTACTAGGATTTTCTGACTAATCGGCTTAATAAGATAATCATCACCACCAGCCCAAATTCCTTGTTCTACGTCGTTGTCATTGGCGCTGGCACTCAGAAATATGATGGGAAACCATTCTTGCTTTTCTTTCTCTTGAATGTCTCGAATGGCTTTTACCGCCTCGAAACCATTCATTTGAGGCATTTGCACATCGATTAAAATCAAATCGAGGTCATGAGAGTGACGTATGTATTGCTCAATTGCTTCTTGCCCATTTTGAGCCTCTACAACTTGATAGCCCAATTTACCCAAATATAACTTTAAAAGTAGACGATCCGTGTTTGTATCATCAACAATCAATACCTTCATAAATCCGCCATCATGCTCTGAAGCTCATTTTTCACCTGCTGATACATTGCACTTAATTCCTGTGTTTTAAGTACAAAATCAGGTACGTCGCCATTACGAGCTTCTTGCTCAAGCTGGGCTGCCATCGTGGACAACGAAATAGCGCCTACGTTTTGACTAATCGACTTAAGACTATGAGACACTTGAGCCACACTCTCGCAATCCATGACCAACATATCGTTTAGAGACACCATAATTGGCTCTGCGTCCCCAAAAAAAGCGTCTATTAGTAAAGTAAAATCATTACCTAGCAATTGTTTTAAATCATTCAGTACTGTCTTATCAATCACAACATCTGATACGGATTCAAAAGCTGAGCTTGCTACAGGAGCATTTTCATTCCCCAGATTACTTAAATCCCGTTTACTATCTGGCAGCCATTTGTTCAACATTTCAATAAACTCCTTCTGCTTGAATGGCTTCGGCACCAAACCATCGCCACCAGCCCGAAAAACTTCTGATAGCGCCTCTTGTTGAACATCTGCCGTCAACGCGAGAATAGGTACTCTTACCTTCTGACTATTTTTTTCTGCTTGCCTAATACTACGCATTGCAGCCAACCCATCCATAACAGGCATGTGTAAATCCATAAAAATCAAATCTGGCTGGTGCTGCTTCCACATAGCAACACCAATAGCACCATTTTCAGCTTCAATAATGTCAAACCCCATCTTGCTCAAAATGCCACAAGCTACTGCCATGTTAGCTTTCATGTCTTCAACAACCAGTATCAAGCCTTGCTTGGTGTTTTTTCTATTGTTGTGAGACTCAACATCACCATCCGCCTCACTCCAATTATCATAAGCAATCTGATGACCGAGCAAATCTTCTGATACGGCTTGAATCAGTCCTTGTTTAAGAACAGATCCACTCATCGGTTTTGGAATACAAACATTCACTCCAGCGGCCGACAAAGCATCTTGAGACAAAAAGTCAGCGGATGAAGTCATTAAAATAGTCGGCTTGTAGTTAGATACACTGATATTCCGAATAAGTTTCGAAAGCATTAAGCCGTCTAACTCGGGCATCATATAATCTAGAACAATAATCTGATACGGCACGCCTATTTTAATTGCTTGCTCTATTCTGGCGAGACCATCTAATGGATCTACTTCTATATCGGCATGAATGTCGCAGGCTTTAAGCTGGTTCTTCAGTATAGTTAAATTAGTTTCATTATCATCTATCACCAAGGTTTTTTTCGCGACCAGCAACGCCTCATCATCCATCTTTTCAATGTTAGAAATAGCATGACTCTCTGGTAAAGATAAGGTTACGGTAAATGTAGAACCAACACCCTCTTCACTAGACAAAGAAATATTCCCTCCCATTAATCCTGCCAGTTGCTTTGTAATAGCTAACCCCAGCCCTGTTCCACCAAATTTACGTGTTGTGGAGCTGTCAGCCTGAACAAAAGCATTGAATAAATGAGGCTGAATCTCTTCGGCAATGCCCACGCCCGTATCAATCACGCTCATACTAATAGCCGCAATACCTTGGGAATCCATATTCCCTTTGATAGACACTAAAACATGGCCCGTGTGAGTAAACTTAATAGCATTACTTACTAAGTTAATGAGAACTTGTTTAATTCGAAATGCATCACCGACAACAAAACGTGGACAACTGTTATCAAACTCGATGAGCAAATCTATGCCTTTCTCTTCTGCTTTCAACATTAAGAGACGCGCCACGTCGTAAACGATTTTCTCTAAGTTGAAGTCTTCTCTTTCAATTGAAAGATGGCCTGCTTCTATTTTCGAAAAGTCCAATATGCCATTAATTAGCTCTAAAAGACTTTCTCCAGAGTCTCTTAATACCGCAAGGTTTTGTCTTTGTTCTGAGTCTAAGGAAGTATCTGCTAATAATTCCGCCATCCCCAATACACCATTAAGAGGCGTTCGGATTTCATGGCTCATGGTGGCAAGGAAGTCGCTCTTAGCTTTACTCGCTGAAATGGCTCGATCACTGGCTTCACGCAATACGACTTCGGTTTCTTTTCGAGAGGTAATATCCATGTTAACCCCAACGATGTGAGAAGGCTCTCCAGCTTTATCATAGATAATGGTCGCATTCGATTTTAAGTAACGTAGCTGGCCATCTTGTCGAATGATTTTGAAGTCCGTATCCAAGTGATCTGATTGATCAAGTGCATTGTCATTATTGATGAAATATCCACCATCTTCCCCCTTATTCACAAAAGCGCTTTTTAAACGTTCTCTATCCTCAGGGTAAACACACTCTGTCCAAACTTGATAAGGCGGCTTCCGCTCTTCTTTATTGAAGCCATACAAACGATACATCCAATCATCCCAGTGAAGAGTATTGTTTTTCAAATCCACTTCCCACACACCGATGCCTGCTGTGTCCGTGGCGATTGATAAACGCAAATGCGTGTCTATCATTTTTTGTTCAACTTCCAATCGCTCACTAACGTCTCTTACATGGCCAATGTAACCGCCAAAGCTCCCATCAGAGTTATGAATCATGCTGCCAATGGTTTCAGAATGAAAAACATTGCCTTCGCTATTTTTGTAACTCACTCTATAACGATTAAGGACATCCTGAGAGGTTTGATCATAAGCCGCTCCCTTTTCAACAAAGTCATTTTCTTCCGCATAGAGCATTTGCGTGCTCTTACCAATAACATCGTCTTCCTGATAACCAAACAACTCAGAAAAAGCAGGGTTGACCATTTTAATTTTACGATCGTTACCAACCAATATGATCGCTTCGGGGGCATGGACAAATAGGGATTCGAACAAAGATTTTTGTTCAACAAGCTCTTTCTCTTTTTGAATTTGCTCTGTTTTGTCTTGGAAAGAGATAACAACCCCTTCCACTTCCCCAGACTCAGAACGCATGGCAACACAAGTGTATTCACAGACAAAAACCGAACCGCCTCGCTTATTAAAATACTCACCTCTTGCCGAACAACTTTTACCATTCAGTAAACTATTCTGGATTGGGTTCTCGTCTAGAGAAAATGGCTGACCGTCTTTGTCACGATGGGAAAGCAATTCAATCACATTACGTGAAAGCAACTCTTCCACAGAGTAGCCTAAAATATGGCAAGCAGCTGAGTTAGCAAATGTAATATTGCCACTTATATCAACGCCAAAAATACCTTCATGTACGGCTTCTAGGATCAGTCGTTGCTGCTGTGTCACAACACTCAGGTTTAATTCGTCTTGATGTCGAGTAATCTCATTGCCAACCCACTGCGATAGCAACTTCATCACTTCATAGTCATCATCACCGAAAGGTTGTGATTTAGGGTCAGGGCTTGAAAAATTCAGCGTTCCCCAACGCTTTCCTGCCACATATACAACAATCCCTATATAGGCTTCTAATCCAAAACTCTTATAGCAAGGGTGTTCTTTGATATCACTTATGGCCGTATGAAAATACGAGGTAGGAGCATCGCTCTTAAGAGTATGAATGCAATATGTTCCATCCAAGTCAAACCTTGCTCCAGGTAAGACTTCACCGCCTGGGGTTTGACTGTATTCAACATAATAATCATCGCCTTCAATGCGACTAATTAAGCCTATGGGTAAAGAGAATTGCTCAACACCCACTTGTAGAATATTTTGCAGCTTTTCATCATGCGACAAGTCAAAATTGGCCGTTACTTCATGGAGCCTTTTTAACGTATTCAAGGTTCGCTTTTGGGAAGTAATATCCTGCATGTACAAATACAGTCCTGTTACTTCCCCATTTTTAATCCTTGGAACATACGAGGCATTGATAAATCTCAACTCACCATCAGCACCTTGCTCTAAGGCATACTCAAATTTAACAGGAACACCAGATAAAGCCTTCCTTACATAATCTTCTGTCGCGCTGCAAATTTCTTCAGGTATAGCGTCTTTTACATAAGTACCAACGGCATCTTTTTTGGACAGTGAAAATCGTTGAGCATAAGCATCGTTAATAAATTCATAGCGTAGCTCTTGATCTACCAATGCAATGTAAGTCGGAATTTTATTATTCAACCTAAGAAGGTCTGTATGGCTCACTTGATCAGGGTCTGACTGCTGATCTGAAGAACCCGTTTTGGAAGAAAGCAATGAAGAAATGATACTAGTAAGAGAAACAAGATGTTTATCAAAGCCCTCTAAATCGAGTGGACACGAACGATCACTTAACACAATTAGGCTTGCATCAACATCTGCTAAAGGCTCTATAACGCAGCAAGATATAGCCTTCCCTTCTAAGGGATAAATTGTTTTCAGAGCAGGATCTTCAGCCTTTAAACAACGAATGGCAGGCAAGGAATACAGGGCTTTGAAAATACCTATTAACTCATCAGATGAAATGTCATGAATGCCACCAGAAAAGACAATAGACTCAGAATTAGAAGCGACTCCCACACAGGAAGCCCCTAAAAGAGACTTTGCAACTTTTAAAGAAGCAACTAAACCTTCCATTTGCTCATCCTTTTATTATTAGTTAACAGGCAATACGCGATACAAAACCCTCTTAAAGCAAGGCTCGCTTTCTGTATTGTTTTCTATAAAACATAACAGAAATCGGAATATTTGCGCCTTAAGACACAATTTTTTACGGAAGTAGTTTATCTACTAAAATGCAATCATTCGTCTCGTTGCGGCTTGCTTTCACCTTATCGATGATCTTTTGAGCCGCCTCCTTCTTACTAGAGCTTATGTATTTGGTATCAACTATTTTTTCAGCCTTCTCCAGATAAGAGTTCAATTCTGGAGTACAGATATCCTCAATCGCTAGAGCATTTGAAGACATCAGAACAGCAAGGCTTGGAAGAAGAACAAAAGAAAAGGAAAATTTAAAACGCATAAGATATACCTAGATAAAAGTCTCAACAAAAATGTACTCGAAAAATTAGATCATAGGCTAAGATAAAGATAAACCTAAAGCGTTCTTTTATAGTGCTTTTTATGGCAATCATAGCTTCTTCTTATAGTAGAAAAGGACGCTATAAAAACAGCAAAAGAAACAAGCTTCATCTTTATTGCACATATCCCT
This sequence comes from Marinomonas sp. 15G6-16, assembly GCF_055809555.1. NCBI lineage: Bacteria > Pseudomonadati > Pseudomonadota > Gammaproteobacteria > Oceanospirillales > Oceanospirillaceae > Marinomonas > Marinomonas sp. 15G6-16. The sequence continues at coordinate 209,759 of NZ_CM147916.1, forward strand.
GATACATTTTGAATATTATATCTTTTATAGGTAAGTTTAAGGTTCATAAGAATAATCAGAAAGAGGAATGAATTATGTTAACGGGCAGCTGTTTATGTGGTGGTATTCAATACGAAATTCAAAGTGAACTAGGCGACATCATGCAATGCCATTGTCAAAATTGCCGTAAGGCTAATGGCGCCGCTTTCGCAGCAAATGCAGGCATTCCAACAAATGCATTTAGCTTACTTAAAGGACAAGAATTAGTCAGCGAATATGAATCAACACCAGGTGTTTTCCGTGTATTCTGTCAGCGCTGCGCTTCGCCTTTATACAGTCGTCGACCAAGCATGCCAGACATTCTTCGCTTAAGAATTGGCACACTTGATACCAAAATAGATAAAACACCTTCTTTTCACATTTTTGTTGATTCAAAAGCAGAATGGCACAACATTTGTGACGACATTCCACAACACAAAGAATTTCCCACTAGCTAGTATTAAAAGCAAAACGCTATTAAATACTTTCTAATAATGGAATAAGAGATAGATTCACATGAGCAACTCATACAACAAATTAACCCCTGCTGAGGCCAGTGTTATTCTCGACAAAGGTACCGAACGACCGTTTACAGGGGAATACACTGACACAATGACAAAGGGCTTATACCTTTGCCGCCAATGTGATGCGCCGCTCTATACTTCTGAACACAAGTTCATATCACATTGTGGCTGGCCAAGCTTTGATGATCAGATAGAAAGCGCCGTAAAACGCGTTCCAGATGCAGATGGACGACGTACGGAAATTGTTTGTGCAAACTGCGAAGGTCATCTAGGGCATGTTTTTGAAGGCGAAAGGCTGACTGCCAACAATATCCGTCACTGTGTAAACTCCATTTCAATGAAATTTATAAGTAACGAAACTTAAAACCACCACCATATTTATTGGCGCATTCAAACCCTGAATGCGCCAATTCTGTATAGCTAATCGGTATCTTGATTGAACTATAAGCTGGCCGCTTCCCAGCAATCAATTTTTTACAAGTGCCTTTCAATTCTACTTGCATGAAAGTTATTACAACTGTTCGAACCACTCACCATATTGTCTAACCAAAGTTAAATTGTGCCACTTTACTTTGTGAGCGCCATATTAAACAAACACAAGCCTAACTTGACGTATGTCCTACACACATGTTGTAGACTCTGCTTGGTCATCAATACTTATGATCACTTAAGGAGAGTGAAATGAATTGCTGTAATAAGCCACCTAAGGGCGGCACTACGAACCTCTCCCTTTTTATAAAAATGGTACTGGTCATGCTGGTCGTTATTCTGACCCTTGCCTATCTGTTTGGATAAATTTTCCTGACCCATAAAGCTGATTTCAACTTTATAGAGGAGTACAAGATGTTAACCACAGAAATCGCCAGATTAGTGGGTGTCACCCCGGAGACGGTGCGTTTTTACACGCGCAAGAAACTGCTCCAAGCCAGCAAAAATCCCACTAATGGCTATAAAGAATATGATCAAAGCGCAGTTGAGCGCTTACGCTTTATCAACCATGCCCGCAGCATTGGTTTTAGCCTAAAGCAAATTACCGACATTATAGAGCAGTCGGAACAAGGCACTTCTCCCTGCCCTAAGGTCAGAAGTTTGTTGCAAGAGCAGATCCAGCAAACGAAGCAAAAAATTGCCCAATACCAGCAACATTTAGCCCTAATGGAAGCAACTTACCAAAGCTGGCAAGGTCAGCCAGATACCATTCCTGATGGCAAAGCCATCTGCTGTTTGATTGAAGAATGGTCTGATAAACACCCAGCAGCCATAACAAAGGAGGTGGAAAATGAGCAAGTATAACCATACCTTGGCGCTTGCAGGCGTACGTTGTCAAAACTGTGTTAATAAGCTCACCGCAGCCCTGAAAGCCAGTGACGAGAATGTTGAGCTCAATATTAATGCAGAGAAAACCCTGCTTACACTCACTACAGAATTAGGCATCGACGAGGCCATTGCCATTGTTCAGTCCTGCGGCTATCAGGCAAGTCTTGTTGCGCCCTCAGAACAGCCAGCGCAACAGGACAATACTGATCAAATAATCGATAGCAACCAATCACGCCCTAGCAACACCAGCTCAAGCATCAAGCTTGCGTTATTGAATGTCACTTGTGCAGGCTGTGTTAACACCATAGAAAAAGCCCTGACAAAGCTTTCCGGTGTAGATGAGGTAAGCATCAATTTTGCCGCTCGCACCGCTTCGGTGGATACGCAATTACCAGCCAGCCAACTCATTCAAGCCATTCAAGCAGTGGGTTACGATGGTCACGAAATTATCGATGAAGAGGCAGAAGCCAGCCAAAAAGACAGCCGCGAAGCAGCTCTGTACCAACAAAAGCTTAAACACAGTGTGATGGGCTTAGGAGTCGGTGTACCGCTGATGCTTTACGGGCTTTTAGGCGGCCCCATGTCTGTAGACTCCAGTTTGCAGCAAGGCATTTGGTTCCTGGTCGGGATCATTACCTTTATGATTCTGTGGTTATCGGGCCAACACTTTTATCGTGGCGCTTGGAAAGCGTTTGTCCACCGTAGTGCCAACATGGACTCCCTAATCGCCCTAGGCACAGGTACCGCCTGGCTGTATTCCATGGTCGTGGTTTTGGCATCTAGCCATTTACCCGCTGAAGCCAGACACCTGTATTTTGAAGCGACCGCGATGATCCTTGGCCTCATCAATTTAGGGCAAGCCTTTGAATTAAAAGCTCGAGGACGTACCTCAGACGCCATCAAACGTCTGCTTAACCTGAAAGTAAAAACCGCCACAGTGATACGTGACGGTAAAGAACAAATTCTGCCCGTAGAGCAAGTCATGCTGGGCGATCAGATTCGCGTCAAAGCCGGTGAAAAAATCCCAGTGGATGGTGAAATCATGAGTGGCCATACCAGTGTGGATGAAGCCATGTTAAGTGGCGAACCTATCCCAGTGGAGAAACAAGCGGGCAGTAGAGTTTCTGCAGGCAGCATTAATGGTCAAGGTAGCTTTATTTTTGAGGCGCAAAAAGTTGGCAATGACACCCTGCTCTCACAAATCATTGCCATGGTGTCCAGAGCGCAAAACTCTAAGCCGCCCATTAGCCACCTTGCCGATCGTGTGTCAGCAATCTTCGTCCCCAGCGTGATGATTATAGCCATTATCACGGCCCTCGCTTGGTACAACTTAGGGCCACACCCCGCCTTGGTGTATATGCTGATTGCCGCGACCTCCGTGTTGATCATCGCCTGCCCTTGCGCCCTAGGTTTAGCAACCCCTATTTCCTCCATGATAGGCGTGGGTAAAGCAGCAGAATTTGGCGGCTTAATACGCAATGGTGAAGCCCTGCAAAAGGCCAGCGAGCTTGATGTCATCTTGCTCGATAAAACGGGCACCATTACCCAAGGCAAGCCACAGGTCAGCCATTTTCAGGCTCTGGGTGATGACACGATCATCTTGCCCCTCGTCAAGAGCCTAGAACAAGGAGCTAATCACCCCCTTGCCAATGCCTTGATAGCCTATGTACAAGATACAGCAAGCAACAGTTCCCTCGTGGAACTGAGTGGTTTTGAATCTCATACCGGCTTAGGGGTATCGGCCTTTTACCAACAGCAAAAGCTGCTGTTAGGTAACAACAAAATGATGCGTCAATTTGATATCGACATCTCTGCGGTTGAGACTCAAGCCCAGAGCTGGCAAGCCCAAGCCAATACTTTGGTGTATTTCGCCATGGACCAAAAGCTACAAGCCATATTCGCTATTAATGACCCCATTCGCGATGATTCACTTGAGGCCATCAGCCGCTTTAAGCGCCGTGGTATTCGTGTCGTCATGCTGACCGGTGACAACCCACAAACGGCCGCCGCTGTCGCTAAAAGCGCGAATATAGAAGAGTATTACGCTGAACTAATGCCTGCCGACAAACTCAACTGGCTCAGCCATTTTCAGCAACAACAACTAAAAGTGGCCATGGTCGGAGACGGCATAAACGATGCTCCGGCTTTAGCTCAAGCCGATGTGGGCTTTGCCATTGGCAGCGGAACAGATGTTGCCATTGAAAGTGCCGATATTACTTTGATGAGAAGTTCTTTGCATGGGGTGTCAGACATTATTGATATCAGCCATGCGACGATTAAAAACATTCGCCAAAATCTCTGGGGCGCCTTTGTTTATAATGCCCTCGGTATACCAATTGCGGCAGGGGTGTTATTTCCAATCACAGGTTGGTTATTAAGCCCCATTATTGCAGGTGTTGCCATGTCACTTTCCTCCATCACAGTAGTGAGCAACGCTAACCGCTTACGGCTTTATCAACCCGCTAACCTACAAGCTAGGGTTAAGGAGTAAATTATGTGGATCAATATTTTTGGTGCGCTGTTAATTGTGGCGATTATCTGGTGGTTTTGGGGGAAATAAATCACTTTGCATAATACTAGGCCACTAGATTCAAATGAATCTAGTGGCCTAAATGGTAAGTAAAATCTTAATAGCCTTGATAAAGGCCTATCTTCCCTTGGGAACTAAACTTAACCACATTAAAACCTCGGTAAGCTTCCCCTTGTGGTGCCATACCCGGCGAATACCTTGGCATCGCAGGTACCGCTAAACCCGCTATATCATCGGGCTTTTCAGCCAATAAGCGTACTATCTCTTGGGGTGGCACATGCCCTTCTATCACATAGCCTTGTACCTGTGCCGTATGACAAGACTGCAACTGCATGGGCATACCAGCATCTCGCTTAAGTGATGACCAATCATCGCTATGGTGAATATTAACCTGAAAGCCCTGCTCTTCCATTAATGCGGCCCATTTTACACAGCAACTACAGCTTGGTGACTTATAAATGTCCATCACAGGTTGTGCTAATAAATTAGCGCTCATGAGTGCGAGCGTTGCGACCACGGCAATATTTTTTATCTTTTTCATCATTACTCCTAGTCTTTATTCTTTATTTTAAGGTTAGTTGTAACCGACTTTGCTCACTTGTCAAAAACAGATAACTGCCCTTAACCTGCCAAGTAAAGGCGACGGTTTGATCTGGCACTATTATTGACCTACTGGAGCTGCTTGCTAGCCCCAACAGTCCAGCTAATTAACTCATGGACATTAAGTTGTGCTTAATTCTCAGCCAAGGCTTTTATTTGAATATTTCACCTACTTGTCATAAGTATCAAACCGCCTCTCTACTCACGATCAATCTTTAATGCTGCATGAAACTAAAATCACCTTTCATCACATGCCCATCGCCCCCCAGAGCCTTCCATTCAACTCGGTAGGTATCTGGCTTAATACTCGGCAAAGCTAATTGAAAGTGTTGTTGTGCAGGAGCTTTACGGTCAAGCTTAAGAGGAATTGGGACACCATTAGAGGCAATAACCTTAAGGCTCATCACTCGCATCGGTTGTTTAAAATGTAGCTCTACCTTTTCTGCCTGCGCCATCAGCATGGCGCCATCCTTTGGAACAGTCATCGTCATCATTCCATGAGCTAAAGCATTAACAGAGGATACTAAAGCCACAGAGATCATTAACAGTTTAAATTTATTCATAATCTTTTCCTTTAAAGTGAGTTCGAATGAGTTAGAGAGGATTTTTTCCATAGAAAGTACACAACAGGTAGCACCAGCAGTGTTAACACCACCGCACTGACCATGCCACCGACCATAGGCGCGGCAATGCGACTCATTACTTCTGAGCCCGTACCTGTGCCGTATAAAATGGGCAATAAGCCAATAATGATCGATGCGGCGGTCATCATCACCGGACGCACCCGCATGCCAGCACCATGCAATACCGCATGGTAAAGAGTCTCGATTCTTGGTGATAAACCTTTGTCCGCGCATTTGCCTAGGGTTTCATCCCAGGCTTGATTTAAATACACCAACATAATGACGCCTATTTCTACCGCGACACCGGCCAAGGCGATAAAACCAACCCCAACGGCAACTGAGAAATTAAAGCCAGACAAGTACATCAGCCAAATACTGCCAACCATGGCAAATGGCAGGGTGCCCATAATGATGGCCACTTCCGATAGATTGCGGAAATTGATGTACAGCAACACTATAATGATCAGTAGGGTAAAAGGCACTACATAGGTCAACTTGGCTTTTGCCCGCTGCATGTATTCGTATTGTCCAGACCAGTTCAATGAGTAGCCTGCGGGCAACTGCACTTGCTCAGCGACAATCTGCTGGGCATTTTCTACATAGCGACCGATATCTACGCCTTCAATGTCCACAAAGGTCCAGCCATTTAGCCGCGCATTCTCACTTTTCAGCCCGGGAGGCCCCTCTTCCACATAGACCTCGGCAATATCTCCTAACGCTATCCTTAATCCGTTCGGGGTAACGATAGGCAAAAGGCTAAGCTGCTCTGGGGAGTCGCGATAGGCTTGCGGATAGCGCACATTAACCGGATATCGCTCCAAGCCTTCAACGGTATTGGTCACATTCATACCGCCAACAGCCGATGAAATGATTTGCTGCACATCTTGAATATTCATGCCATAACGTGAAGCTTTCTGACGATTGATATCCACCTTAACGTAGCGTCCACCAGCTACCCGTTCCGAATACACAGATGCTGTGCCCTCGACGGGCTTAAGGATTTTTTCAAGTTGCTGGCCTATACCTTGGATGACAGTTAAGTCTGGACCAGCAATTTTAATCCCCACCGGAGTTTTAATCCCCGTTGCCAGCATATCGATACGAGTTTTAATGGGCATTACCCAAGCATTGGTAATGCCCGGAATCTTCACTATTTCATCCAGCTGCTGCTTGATTTTGTCGCCGGTCATACCTTCTCGCCACTGAGACTGAGGCTTTAACTGGATAAAGGTTTCAATCATGGTCAGGGGGGCAGGGTCGGTTGCGGTTTCCGCACGCCCTACTTTACCAAACGCTGTTTCTACCTCTGGAAGCGTCATAATCAGCTTATTCGTTTGCTGCAACACCTGACGTGCTTGGCCAATGGATATGCCCGGGTAGGCCGTTGGCATGTACATCAAGTCGCCCTCGTCTAAATTAGGAATAAACTCACTGCCTAATTTATTCAATGGCCACATACCAACGAAAAATACCATGATCGCCAACAGCAAGGTGGTTTTGGGATAATGCAAGGCTGCTTTTAAGGCTGGCATATAGACAGCCACCAGAGCACGATTAATCGGATTCTTGTGTTCCGACACGACTTTGCCGCGAACAAAATAGCCCATAAGTACTGGCACCAAGGTAATAGCTAACGCCGCCGACGCTGCCATAGCATAAGTTTTGGTGTAGGCCAGCGGCCCAAACATCCGTCCTTCCTGAGACTCCAACGTAAATACCGGCACAAAACTCACAGTAATAATCAGCAAGCCAAAGAATAAAGCTGGTCCGACTTCCGTTGCTGCCTTAGTGACAATTTGCCAACGGTTTTCCTTGGTCATCTCAACTTTCTCCATATGCTTATGGAGGTTCTCTATCATTACTATGGCACCATCAATCATGGCACCAATGGCAATGGCTATGCCGCCCAGCGACATGATATTGGCGTTAATACCTTGCCAATGCATAACAATGAAGGCCGTTACAATACCAACTGGCAAACTGATAATCGCTACTAAGGAAGAACGCACATGAAATAAAAACACCATGCAGACCAGTGCTACCACGAGAAATTCTTCCAGCAGTTTGGTCCATAAATTATTGACGGCACGGTCGATCAGTCCTGAGCGGTCGTAAACCGTAACCACTTCCACACCGTCCGGTAAGCTCGACTTTAAGCTCTCCAGCTTTGCTTTGACCCCGGCAATGGTTTGTTGTGCGTTTTCGCCAAAGCGCATCACCACAACACCGCCAACCGTTTCACCTTCACCATTCAGTTCCGCTAATCCGCGACGCATTTGCGGGCCAATGCCCACCTCAGCAACATCTTTAATGGTCAACGGCGTGCCACTGGCACTGACCCCTAGCGGAATCGCCTCAATATCTTCAATGCTCTGAATGTACCCAGAGGCACGTACCATATATTCCGCTTCCGCCATCTCAATGACCGAGGCACCCACCTCTTGGTTGCCCCTTTTGATGGCATTTTGGATATGACTTAGGGGCATATTGAGTGCCCGCAGTTTGTCTGGGCTAACACTGACTTGATATTGTTTCACCATGCCGCCGATGGGAGCCACTTCAGAAACTCCCGGCACCGTTTGCAACTCATACTTTAAGAACCAGTCTTGTAACGACCTCAACTGGGCAAGATCAAGGCTGCCTGTCCTATCGATTAAGGCGTACAAATAAACCCAACCGACACCTGTGGCATCTGGGCCTAACTGGGCTTTGGCATTACTCGGTAATGAGGGCGCGACCTGACTCAAGTATTCTAAAACACGGCTACGGGCCCAATACATATCAGTATTTTCATCAAAAATGACGTAAACATACGAATCGCCAAAAAATGAATAACCACGCACAGTTTGCGCGCCAGGCACTGACAGCATTGCTGTGGTTAAAGGGTAAGTAACCTGATCCTCTACAACCTGTGGCGCTTGGCCAGGGTAGCTGGTCTTAATAATGACTTGCACATCAGACAAATCTGGAATGGCATCAACCGGGGTGTTTTTTAAGGAATACAGCCCGACCGCCACCAACATCATACTGGCCAACAACACCATAAAGCGATTATGGATAGACCATCGAATAATTGCAGCTATCATGAATTACTCCTGCTCGCCACTAGCGGTTAAATAGTCACTGACCACAAACTCAACACTGCTCTCTCGAGTGATTTCAAGTTGTAAATCTTTACCAACAGGCAGTTCACTTGGCTCCAGCCAATCCGCCAGTGCAAAGTCCATGGTCATCTTCGGCCAGCCCCAATCCGCTATCGCTGCATGATCAACATTCAGCACACGCTTAGCGACATCAATGTCATTGATTTTCGCTGCCACCCACACCACATCATTGACTGGTGCTGCATGGTTTGCGTCATCATGTTTTGCCGACTTATCAGCCATTGTCATCTGATTATCCGGCATGATATTCATGCGTTTAAAATCTGAGCTTTTGCTGGATTCAGAGTCCAATAGGAACTGAGCCGAGGTGACCACTTCATCGCCTAATGCCAGCCCTTGTAATATCTCTACATAGTCATCCCCGAAGGCGCCGGTTTGTACGGCGATGGATTTAAAACGCCCTTCTCCTAGCGCCAGCACCACGCGATCTTGGACACCACCACGAATTAGTGCAGCTTTTTCAACCAAGAGCTTTGACTCTGACGACACCGCTTTAATACGCACATGAGCAAACATATCGGGTTTCAATAACTGCTCGCTATTATCTAAGCGAATGCGTACCTGAAGGGTGCGATTTTTGGCGTTTAAAGTGGGGTAAATAAAATCAACTTGGCTATGAAAGACGCGCCCTGGTAGGAAGTCCATTTTTGCTTCTACCGACTGACCAACTGAAACCAGCTGTGATTGTCTTTCAAACACTTCAGCTTCTAGCCACACCTCACTGAGGTCGGCGATCGACATTAGCGTGGTACCGGGCTTGATGTAAAAACCATCCTGAATGCCTAAGTTATCTATCACCCCACTTTGTGGGGCATAAAAACGAATGGTTTGCGACACACGACGCTTTGACTTAAGGGTGCGAATAAAATCACTGGGCACATGCAAAGCTTTAAGCCTTTCTTCTGTTGCTTTCATCATGCGTTGATCTTTACGACCTAAGGCAAATAAGTACTCTTCTTGTGCATTCACTAACGTGGGTGAATAGAGATCAAACAATGCTTCTCCCTGCGCCACGTAATCACCATTTGATTTCACAAAGCTTTTCTCTACCCAACCTTCTACCCGCGGATGGATATGAGTGATCTTGTCATTGTTATAGGTTAAATACCCAACTGTGCTGATATTAGGCTTAAGTACCCCTTGAAAGGCCTCACTGGTTCGTACACCTAAATTGTTCACTACTTCTGGCGAGATTGTCACCGTTCCTGGGCTACTCTTAGCACCGGACTCATTCGCGTAAAAAGGGATGAGATCCATACCCATTGGCGATTTACCCGGTTTGTCTCGTCGATAATTTGGGTCCATTGGTGCTACCCAATACAAGGGATCTTCCTCAGTGGCTGAGCCGCTAGAGTCTGAGTCCACGGTATGTTCAGCTATTTTCCCCGACACAACTGAAGGTAAAAAATGGTAACCAGCAACAGAAAGCACACCACCTAAAATAAACACTCCGATAAAATTCATCACTTTCATTTGCTCACCTCTTCTGCAGCGCTCGCCAATACATAGTTCAATTCAGCCAAACGCTTTAAGCGCTCGACTCGGATAGCCAGTAATTCAATTTGGGCATTTAAAATAGCAATGCGCGCCTGAACCACCTCGGTAAAAAAGCCGTCATTACTGGTGTAGGCATTCAGTGTGGTTTGTGCACTTTGCTGATAACTCGGAATGAGTTGGTGCTGGAACAGCTCGACTCGCCCCTGCAATAATTCAATGTCTGAGGTAAGGGTGAGATACTTTGAGCGTAATTCGTTAAGGACTAATTGTTTTTCTGAAACGATAGCCTCGACTTTTAACGCCGCAGCTTTAACTTGAGCGTCTTGATTCCGAGAGGAAAATATTGGCAGGCTGACACTGGCAACCACCGAGGCCAGATCGGCTCGACTATTACCACTTAGGTCATCACCCCGATAGCCATAGCCTAAACTGATACCCCATTGCGGCTCGTATTGTTGTTCAGCAAGGGCTTTGTCTACTTGTGCGATAGACGATCGTGCCTCTACCATTTGCACCATTGGGTGTTGGCTCAAACGTCTCATTAACACTTCAGAGGATGACGTCTGCACAGTGGAAAAAGAACGATTTAGGGACTCAACACTATTAACGTCTAGTCCAATAGGTGTGCTCGCCACTGCGGAGGAGGACGACTGAATATATTGCGATAGCTTGAATAGCGCACTACGTTTACCCTGTTCTAGCTCTGCTAACCTATGATCGAGCTTGATCAATTCTAATTCAGAGCGCACTAAGTCTTGCTGTTTAGCCGCACCATAGGCTGAGCTATAGCTACTTTCCACCACATTATGGAGTTGTTCAAAAAGTTTTTTATTTCTCAATACCAGCTTAATACTTTGCTCATATTGATAAGCCGTTAGCCATAACTTAGACACCTCCATGGTCAAAATGGCTCGGCGATTATCCCGCTCTAGGGGTAACTGATCCCCCTGAACACTATATTTTTCCGCCATTAATCGCAAAGTATCGCCAGCGGGAAAAGTTTGCGAGATCGAGAAACTCAGTTGCGTCATAGCTTCTTGATTAAAATCAAAGCTATCCGTTGGCATATTTAATAAACCAAGATTGACCTTAGGGTCCGGTAAGGCTGTCGCCCCTTGGCTTAGCGCTCGTAACGCCGCTTCTCGATGCAAACTAGAGTCAAGCCATTCATCTTCGCTAATGGCTTTGTTCACAGCTTCTTCCAGCGTTAATTTAGTGCTATCCGCCACTGCAGGAAGTACGGCAATTAAAGGTAACACCAATAAATAGCGTAAATAGCCCAATCTGCTCGCCATTGAGCAAGGCTGATCAGCGCTCTGTGAATCACCCCAGAGAGCCAAAAAATTGTTTTTGGTCATTGTGTTTCATACTCATTTTTAAATTCATAACAACTCAGCGCAAAGTAGCGCAAAGTAGCGCAAAGTAGCGCAATAAGCGTAAACAGAGAATTTAAGAAATGACTATAGGGGGAAAGTAAGGGGTACTTGGGTGGGCAGAAGTATAACTTTGCGTGGGGAGTAAAGTGTGCACCGCAAAGAAGGTATCAGAGGAGTTAATGTAACCTAACAGCAGACCTGAAAAGGCACTACAGTGGCTATCCAAACAGTCTTGATGAGAGTGATCCATTGTCATGGCCGCACAATCAAGCATGTTTTCTGGCTGACATGCGATATCGCCAATGGACATATCATGGTCAGCTTGTGTCATAGTATGAACAGACATAGTGCCCATACTGTCACTGGTCATCATCATGCTATTGGTGGTCATTGCCATAGAAAATAAAGCCAGCATAAGCAGCACTAAGCAGACGAAACCACGCCTTCTTAATGACTTATTGATTTTATGCTCTTGATCTACAAACATGGAAATTCTCTCTGACAAGTAGCCGGACTATATAAAATAGCAAGCGAGTCTGCAAGGGAATTAAACTGACAAACAATTAATCTTAACAATCACGGGGTATTCGATACCTGTAGGGAGTGATTCAAATAGAATAATTGATAAAGAGTGGTTTAGATGAAAACAGCCATCAAGCGCTAACACCCTTCCATACACAATTGCCTCAGCATTTATCTAACACTAAGAATACTTGAATTTTTTTGTTTGAAATTATGAAAGCTATGATTTTATATATATCTATTCTGCAAATTGAAATCTAAAAATATGTCTTTTAATTTACAGGGAGGAAAATTAGGTGGTATCTCCACCAGCCACACCTCGGCACACAAGGCCACCGCTGTGGCTGCTTCCTTCCGGACCTGACCAAATTCACGGTTTATTGTTGCGAGGGGACCAGCAGAGACACCATAAAGGAGGCCTGTTGACCTTGGGGCGCAATTATACGCAGCCTTTTCGTAAAATCAACCAACTTGCCTCTATTTTTCAAATACTTAAAAAAATCTCCTAATCTTGATCAGCAAACTCTCTCTTCAAAAATCAGCTTATATGTTTTCAATGTTAGCATGTAACATTTTAAGTGAGCTTACGGTAAGATACTCGCCATTAACCACATAGACATTCTTCCTGAGAGTAAGGCAACCCAATGAGTTTAAAAGAATACGAAAACCTCCCTAAAGGCGAAAAGCTGCCTTTAGAAACCATTCTAGCTAACCTAAAAACAGATAATTCAGGACTCATCGCAGCCATAGCTCAGCAACATGATACTGGTGAAGTTTTAATGCTTGCTTATATGAACGAGAAATCGATTCGCGAGACATTGGAAACAGGACAGGTATGTTACTGGTCTCGCTCTCGTCAAACCTACTGGCGTAAAGGGGAAAGCTCTGGACATAGGCAATCTTTAGTCTCTATGTCGTTTGATTGTGATGGGGATTGCATACTATTAAAAGTTGATCAAAAAGGGCCTGCCTGCCATACCAATCGACGTAATTGCTTCTTCTTTAAAGTCGAAGAAGGTAATGTTGTCATTGCGACAGAGCCAAACAAATAAACGAAAGCACCAAAATGGCGCCTCAATGCTTCACCTTAGTATTATGGTGCCATTCTAGTGCAAACCAGCCAATTCCCTGTACTATTTCGAAAACTTCCCCTCTAAAAAACGATCAAATATTGTGCATAGCTTTCAGGTATAAGGTATAAATCAAATGAAAGTTGCAATATGTAAAGACATTAAGCAAGTTTGTAACTCTATGTAAATTAGACGGCATAAATATTGCTAGTTAATTAACTCCTATCACAAACCATCCTCTAGGTTTATATATGATTAACATAACAGTACGCACCAAAATTTTATCTCTCATCGCATTGTTTTCTATCGTTATTGTTGGCATGGGAATCAGCTCTGCTTTTTCTAGTAAATCCGTTTCATCCGAGCTGCAAAATCTTTCTTACCAAAGTTTGCAACTTATGAAAAACCTAGAAAAAAGCCGCCAACTACTACTTCAACAGTCAGTTGAGTTTGAACGAGGTTTCTTCCAAGTATCCATTGCCAAATCATTGGGAGGTTATGGCGTTGAGCAAGTGGCCGAGTCTGAAACAAAGTTTAAAACCTACACAGAAGAGCTTTTGATTAGCATCAAAAATGTTAAGAACATCCTCTCGACTATGCCTGAGAATGCAGGCTTAAATAACTTGTTAGAGCAAATTAATGCTCTTGAAGAGCAGCAAGCTGTCTTTCTCGAATCCAGTATAGAAACATACAGCTGGTGGACTAAACTCAAAACCATGCAAGCCAATAAGGCAAGACGCGTAGCAGATGAAAGTTTGCTATCAGTTAATGCCCAAATGGAAACAATCATCACATCTATAGATGAATACAACAGCACAGTTGCTAAAAACCAAAGCAATAAACTGGATCAGACTATTTATACAAGCGGCGCCATTGCAGCCGTTCTCATTTTAGTTGGTATTGTTATTAGCTTAGTGATTGTAAACGGTATTTGTGGCCCACTTATTAAAGCAGTGAAAAGAGCTGAAGACATCGCCTCTGGAGAGCTCATAGATTCAAGTACAAACAGTAACCGTAAAGACGAAATAGGCATGCTTGAAGTTGCTATGGATAAGCTCGTTGTTCAACTAAGAAGCATCCTTCATGATGTGGCACAATCTAGCTCTATGCTGACTAATGCAGCTAACGATTTGAATAAAATCACAGATGAATCATCTAAAATGGTTGATCAACAACAAGAAGAGACAAACTTAATCTCCCAAGCAATCCAAGAAATACAAAGCACAGCGGTTCATGTTTCAGAATCAACAGCCGACGCAAGTTTGGCCGCTCATGACGCAGAAACAGCAGCAAATCAAGGCTCTGACATTGTTACGCAAACCATCAACAGCATAGAGGAACTGGCTGCTGAAATTTCTAGTTCGGCAAATACAATCAATGAACTGCAGTCAAACACCAACGAAATCAGTAATATTTTGAATGTGATTTTAGGCATTGCAGAACAAACAAACCTACTGGCTCTGAATGCTGCAATAGAAGCCGCTCGAGCAGGTGAACAAGGAAGAGGCTTTGCGGTTGTAGCGGACGAAGTTCGTCACCTAGCGAAGAACACGCAAGATGCTACACAAGAAATAGAGAAAATGATTCTTGTCTTACAGAACGGAACATCCTCTGCAGTGGCGGCTATGACATCAAGCCACCAGCGCTCTACTGATGCAGTGAATCAAGTAAAACATGAAGAAGAGTCTCTAAGTAATATCAACCAATCAGTCACAAAAATCCGCGACATGAACGACAGAATATCGGCTACAACAGAAGAACAAGCTTCCGTTACAGCCGAAGTGGGACGCAACATCTCGAACATCACAGATATAACGAAAAAAACAACGCAATCAATTCATTCAATCAGCCAATCTGCAGAACAATTAGCGACTTTAGCGTCTCAGTTATCCTCCAAGATCAGCTATTTCAATGTATAAAACTACCGTATAATTTACTCAACATTAACATTGCAAAAGGAAGCCAAATGCTTCCTTTTTTGTGATTAGGAGAAAAGGCATGTGCCGTTGGATGGCCTATCAAGGTGACAGTGTTTACCTTGAATCACTACTTTTTGAACAAGAACATTCTCTAGTGCATCAAAGCCTCAGTGCAAAGAAATCTGAAGTCACCGTGAATGCCGATGGGTTCGGATTAGGTTGGTACGATGAAAGAGAAGAACCAGGCTTGTATCACGAGATACTACCCGCTTGGAGTGACTGCAATTTAAAAAGTTTAGCACGACATATCCGCAGTGGATTATTCTTTGCTCATGTTCGCGCCTCTACAGGGACAGCAACCAACCGTTCAAATTGCCATCCCTTTAGCTATAAAAATTGGTTGTTTATGCATAATGGCCAAATTGGTGAATATGAATCCTTACGCTGGCAACTAGATCGTTTAATTCCGGAATACTTGTATAACGAGCGACGTGGTGCGACCGATTCAGAAGTGATATTTCTACTCATGATTGCGAACGGTTTGGAAACCAATCCAGAGCAAGCAATTACTGACACACTGGCACAAATCCTCAACATCATGAAGAGCAAAAACATCAAAGAGGCGTTTCGATTCACTTCTGTTCTATCTGATGGCACAGACATGATTGCCGTTCGTTTTTCTAGTGATGAGCAATGCCCTAGCCTTTATTGCAAAAAGTTTGACGATCACATAAAAGAACAGAGATTACCAAATCACCCCTCTTCCAGCTCTATTAAAAATGGCGGTCTAAACCGCCATTTTTTGTTCAAAGGAAAGAATAACCTGTATTAGCTCTCTATTTTGGGGGGCTTTTTACTGAGTGTTTTTGGTGTTTTTTCCCAGC
The DNA here is from genome assembly GCF_055809555.1 of Marinomonas sp. 15G6-16. NCBI lineage: Bacteria > Pseudomonadati > Pseudomonadota > Gammaproteobacteria > Oceanospirillales > Oceanospirillaceae > Marinomonas > Marinomonas sp. 15G6-16. Next base: position 225,803 of record NZ_CM147916.1, read on the forward strand.
GAACTTTAATATCAAACTGCTGACGATCATCTTCATCTGACGCGGTCACTTTTACGTACAAAAGACCTTGAGGCCCTAAAGACAAAGTTCCCTTGTCATCAGAAAACTCTAGCTTCCCTTTCCCTAACCCTTTTGAGATTGCTTTGAGTAAATCCTGAATGTCCGATGGATTTAATAAAGCCTCATGTTTAAATTCGGTTTTCGATTTCATCTCAGTCACTCATATATTTTTTTAAGTTCGTCAGGGCGCATAATTTTAGCAGTTGGATAATCGCAACTCAGGCCAATCACACCTTGCTTCTTGCTAATTAACGTTGCTCCAATACCAAAACCGTCTAGCCCTTCTTGCTGTCTAGAATGCTCATCCAATGTAATGTCAGCTTCAATATGAATTAACCCTTTTTTAACGGTAATTCGCTGACCGTGTTGGCGGTTAACATGACCTTGAACAACAAAATGAATGCCTGCTTTATGAACCGCGTTCACGCCTCTTTCAGTCAAAGGCAAATCGGCATCACGGTATTTGGTTCTAAAGGTGTTGGCGATGGAACTGTAATAAAAGCCGAATAAATCCATGTGCTTCAAATTACGGTGAAATGCTTTATTGGCGTATGAGATTCCGTTTTTCAGTAACAGCTCTCCCATTGCATCATCCAAGCCAGCATGCAGGAACAAAAACGATCCACGTCGCTCGACCAGTTTCATTTTTTTGAAAAACCAATGAAACTCGCCTTTTTTATGCAAAAACAATTTCTCACACTGTAGAGAAGCCGCATACACATGACGTAGAGTCAAACCCGCCGCTTCACAGTGTTTTTCAAAGCTTTTGGTCTTTGAATGCATTTTATGCACTTCACGTTCGATACCTTCTGCCGTCAAAATACCTGCGGCATGATAAGGAAATTCTTTAAACCATTTATCATCGGGAAACAACGCTTTGCGACAAGTGTCTTCATCAGGGATTTTTTTGTCCCATTTAGTGCCATCTAAATATTGATCAAAAACTTCTTTAAAAAGCGGCACGACTTTTTTCCCCATACGGACAAAAAAGTGCTGATTACCTATGTTTTGTTTCTTGCGTTTTAAGGCCAACAATCCCATAAGCAGACGTAAATCGTGGTTTCCTGCCAACAGAGTCACACGAGCATTCAGCTTATATAAATGCTTAATGCTTCGTAACAAAGAAAGATTACTTGGCCCTTTATCTAAACAATCTCCACCAATAATGATTTCTGCACGGCGACCTTCTTTGGTCAATTTTAAGTGCTGTAAGCCGGGCTTTTTTTGAATCACAACACCAGCAGAAATTAACGACGCTTCAAACGCGTTCGCATCAGCATGAGGATCTGAAATAAAGACAACCGGTCGATTAGGCCATTTTAATTTTCGCTTATTAAACTTCTTAGGCACTTCTGTCGAGAGTCTCGCTGTCGCATTGTATGACGTGTTATCTTGCGGCCAAGCGGACCACTCAGTAGGCAATCTTGAAATAATCTCAGCATGCTCTTTTCGAGCCGAAATTTTAGGTAATTGCGTTTGCATTATAAAAGCCTCCCATTATGGCGCTATTAATCTGGCACATCTTGAATCTGGCGCTGTTTCCAATCCCCAAAGATCTGACGCGGCGCTTGATTCTCGACGAACTCCAAAACCACTGGATGCCCGTAAAACATGCTAAGTTTCTTAATATCATTAAATTGAATCGCATTAAGGTGGCAAGCTGCATGACGAAATGCTGCTCCATGCCCAATAAATAACTTAATGCTTTCCCCTGCTTTTTCTTGCCAAGCCGTGATCTGCTTAGCCACTCTTTCACCCGCTTGATTCAAAGATTCCGCGCCATCAAAAGGCAAACAGTAATAGCTGTCTGATTTCCAATCTTTAGGCGGAACATCAAATCTAGGGTCAAGTGCCAACACTCGTTCGATTTCTTCAATCGTCAAGTTAGCGACAGCTCCCACACTTCGTTCGCACAAATCAAATGTACTTTGGATGCTTGGCGGACTTGTAAAAAAATCTTTTAATTCATCGATATAGATTTCGGCTGTTTGAAAAGCTCGCAACAAGGTAGAAGACGCCACGATAGGCTCAACTGTATGCCCTGTTTCCTTTAACCATTCAGCAAATAATCTAGCCTGACGTCGCACTTCTTCCGCCCCTTCCGCTGTTAAAGGGAAAGGCTGTAACGCGCTTGGCACTTGGCTTAACTGCTCATAAGCACCATGACGAATTAAGGCAAACTTAGCGCTCATAATGCATCCAGATTTTCAATCAGTTCAAAGGCTTTATCAAAATCGATGCCACCAACAAGACGGAAAACACGCACGCCATTTAATGCTGCACAATAAGTTTCTAGGGACTCACAAGCATGCAAGTCAACAAACAAGCCTGAGTTGTCTTGGTAGAAAGGGCCAGGACGCTTGCGCAAGCCTTCAATCACTTCTGGCTCAAGAGTAAGATCAACTAGCTCTAAGCGTGTTTCATCACTTGAAGAGAAAGACCAATCGAGCATGATTAAGTTAGCTAACTTGCCTGACAAAGCCACTCTGTCTGGGCCATATTCATCTTCAATTTGCACATCGTATTTTTCTTCCAATACCCACAAATCAGATGGCGCCATTTCAAGCAATTGTTGCTGGCGATCTTCAGCCAAAATATGACACAACCGATTTTGATGCGAATGCAATAAAGTACCAGGATTAACTCTAGGTAACTTAGCGACACCAACGGCTTCAACTGAGTCCCCAATATTGCGCATTAGAATACGATCATTGGTGATAAACTGACGCGTATTATCTTCTAGACAACGCAGCATTAAAGTAGATTTACCACCGCCAGATCCCGCCGCAATTGCCGTCACGTTACCGTTCACAGAAAAGCCTGACGCATGCCCTAACAAGCTGCCTTCGCGAAGGTGAAGATTGATAAATTGGTTATTAATAAAGTTAATAATTTGCGCCATATTCGCTGAACATGGACCAACAGCCATAGGCTTTTCAACTCTTTGCAATAGAGTCATACCAGTTTTGAATTTCTTGATCCAACGACCGGTAAACACACCCTCGTCAGAAAAAACGTCTAGGTAGCCTTCTTTCTTACCTTGTTTACCTGCTTCTCTTGGCACATCAATCCAAGGAGCTGATTGAGCAATCTCTTCATGCTCAACAGCATAAACATCAACACTGTATTCACCTGTTGAAGGCTGAGTGTAGCTTTTATAATAGGACTTCAGCTCATCCAAAATGTCGGTGTTATTGGTATAAACCCGTACAGTTAAAGCACCAAAAAATAACTTAGCTTGGTTTTCACATTGAGCCATGAGTGTATTCAACAGCTTCTCATTCAATGGTTCATTCATCATCAGTTACTTTCCTTCAATGGTTCTTAACACGTAATTGGCATAAGCTTCTGCAGCATCGAGGTTACAACCATCTAATGCACCTTTAAAACCACCAAACGCCGATACTTCAAATACCACAGGACCTTGGTCTGTTAACGCAATATCAACCGTTGTGAAGCTCATATCGAAACACGCCTGTGCACGTCGCCCAAGCTCAATTAAGTCATCGTCAGCTTCGAACAATTCATAACGTCCACCACTGTGAATTGTTGTATTCCACGCATCAGAATTGGCAACGCGAGCATAAGTACAAAAATACTCACCACCGATGAAAACCATCCCCAAATCACGACCGTTTAAATTCAAGGCTTGCTGAATATAAAAAAGCGACTGAGTTTCTTTGTACTCTTCCAACTGAGCACGAACCGATTCGTCACTGTCTTCTTCGCGTAAAAACACCATGCCACGCGCTTTGGTTGAATAAAGTGGCTTCAAAATAGCCGAACCAAACTCGCGAACAACATCAAATGCCAAATCTACCGATTCTGTGACACGCGTTTTCGGCATTGGGATATTTCCCTGTTGCAATGCCAAAGTACCACTCAAGCGGTTAATCAGTTTCCCCATGCTTGCTGTTGGACTAAACACAGGCACGCCAAGAGATTCCAAATGGGACAACATATGAATTCTGTCTTCTGTACTTGGCGCATAAACCTGACTGATTTTTTTCACAATCAGGCCGTCTAATTCCGTCAGATCCAATCCGTTGCAATAGACTTTATTCGTGTCTAGATGCAGCTCAAAATCGCTCATATCCATAACAGCACGGAACCCTGTTTTGGCTTCTAAACGATCAGCCAACACTTCCGTAGACCATTTACCGGGAACACCTATCACTCCGATTTTCAATCGCTGTTCAGATTTATTCAGCATACAATTCCTTAAAGGGAAGTTTGAAATTAAGTTCTTTTTCTGCAGGCAAATCAGCCAAATGTTCTAGTAAATAACGAGCACGTAAATGCATACGCGATGCCAGTTTTTTATCGAATATAAAACGCGTGGAAGTCGCAAATGAACGAGCCAAACCAGCCGCCAAACGCAATTCGAATGTTTCATCACCTTGTCTTTTGGCAAAGCGTCGACCAAATTGATAGATCTGAATAGCACTTTGCATCATCAGTTTTCGAGTCGATCCACTTAATACTTGCAAGCGGTAAATCGACACCATCAGAACCGATATGTCTTGGACATAATCAAAATAAGAAGCGCGATGAAGGTCGATAAAATAGATACGTCGCTCAATTTCATCATAAATGATGTTATCTAAATTGAAGTCGCCATGAATCAAAACTGAAAAAGGTGCGCGCCATCTCGGCTCTTTTTCTTCAACAACTCGAATCAGTTTTTTAAAGCTCGGCGAAACATAGCCGCAAATGCGACGTTCTGGCGTGAAAAAATCTGGGTGAACAGCCATGCTATCTGCGATGCGCTTATCTAATTGCCGCATAAACTTCGCGTCGCAATGCTCTGCTGTCATCGTTGATTTCCAAGAGCGATTTAATGTTTTGAAAAGAGCCGACAAAGCAACATCAAGTGTGTCCTTTTCTTCATTTAAGAAAAGCTTCTCAAAGGTTTTTCCCGCTAAATGCTCTATCAGAAGCGCAGATGATTGACCGTTTTTAGTTGAATGCGCCAATACATCTGGCGCGATATCAGGATCAACCTCACGCCACGTTTTCACGCCTTCTACTTCTTCCGCTAACTTATCGTGATCGCCCTCCTTGTAAACAGCAAGGATGCCTTTACCAGATTCATTTTTATGGGATATTGCGGCGATTGCGCTGCCTGATCGAGTTAAAGCAAGGCGCTTCACTTTCAAATCATTCAAGCTGTAATTTAAAGAAGATGCGGTGTCTCGTAAGTGATCATAATTCTGCAAACTGACCACTTGACCTAAATCCGCTTTAATCAAAGACTCGCCGACAATAGCAAGCTGCTTAATCGCGCACTTTAAAGCGTAATTCACCAAAATGGAGGACTGTAATTCGGAGTCTTTCAGCGTTTCTTTGGAATCCAATGTCAGTGACTGAATATCATCGTACAAAGCAAGCATTCCCTGTGTGCGACGACCTAACTTAATCCCTGTTCGACGCTGAGATTCTCCCAAACCTAACTTAACAAGGTTCAATGAACGATCAATACGACGGATTAATTTACGACACAAGGAAGCACTAGGATGCTCATAAGACTGATCTAGAGTGCCTTCATGCACACAATCAAAATAACAATGGGAAATATTGTCTAGCGCATCCGCTAATGATCGAATTGCTTCGATACGAACCACATAAGCTGTACCAGATTTACGGCGTTTGATGCTATTAGCACATTCGATCTCAATCTTTTCACGTAAGGTTTGTACATAACCACGACGCGCTTGAATACGAGGCAAAATATTTAACGAAGCCGTTTTAAAAAAGAGGTCAGTCAGGTGATAGTGTTTTTCTACTTCATTGACTAGAAAGTAAAGATTCTCTTGGATAGCCAAGGGATGTGATGACATAAAATTATTTACCGTAAGACTATGTACTTACTGTAGCATTTTTCCGTCATTTTGAAAGTTACCGTTCTATGACATTTTCATGAACACAGAACGGCTAAGCTATTGAAATAATTACGTCTGGTTCGACTCTTTGTCACGATAAGAATACGTTGCATCCAAACGTGCTTTAATCCAATCGCCACTTAATATTGGCTCATACTTGGCTGGATTGGCTTTTGTCGCACAAGTTGGCACGCAAGCCACTTCCGTTTCATAGTCTGGTTCAACAAAGAAAGGGAAAGAGTAACGGTGCACGTCTTCGGCAGATGCACGAACTCGGTGCGCAGTTGAAACGTATTCATCATTCGTCCAATGCTGCATTAGGTCACCAATATTCACCACAATGGCATTTTCAATCGGTGTTGCATCGACCCACTCTCCTTGGCGATTTTTCACCTGTAAACCACCAATGTCATCTTGTAACAACAAGGTGACACAACCATAGTCGGTATGTGCTCCCGCACCATTATCATGATCATTTTGAGGACGTGGTGGATAATGGATCATTCGCAACACTGTCACATGATCTGTAAAACCCTTGGTAAAGAAATTATCTTCAAGAGACAAAGCTTGCGCCATGGCTGTAAGCACTTTATGCGCGACACCAAAAGCTTCCACATAATAATCCTGTAAAACCTCTACCGTTCTAGGATCGCTAGGGTTTTGGTTCGGCCCATACATGCTTGGGTATTTCGCAGCCAATGGATGATCTTCTGGAAACTCCAGCGCCATATCGAACGTTTCTTTCCAGTCTGCATGACCATTTTCATCAAGCTGTTCTTCACCGATCTTGCCGTAGCCTCGGTGATTTTTGCTTTTTGCAATGTCGATGGCTTCTTTTTCAGCTTGAGGTAAAGCAAAGAAACGTTTCGCTTCACGCATCAAGGCTTTCATTAAACTGCTTGGAATGCTGGTGTTTACAAGGTAAAAAAAGCCAATTTCGCGACAAGCTTTGTCTAAAAGTTGGATTTCTTTCTGGCGAATAGAAGGCGTTTCATGAGTTAGTTTTTCTAAATCTATCAATGGAATAGACACAGTGTTCTCCTTTTAAAATCAGGTTCGTGAAGATAGCTTTATCAAGGTCGTGTACTTCGGATTAAAACGTTTTAATCCTTGTTCACCGAAATCCACACAAATCATTTGCTTACCATCTTGCTCCTGCCTTACAACAACGCCTTGACCATATTGATCATGACGCACCTTGTCTCCTGATTTTAAAAGGCTCTCTTCTTCTACACGAGAGCGAAACGCTAGTTTGGGTGATGATAAAACCTTACTTAAATAATGCTGAAAAACACTTCCTTTCGAAGTATCAATCGGCTCAGCATCATTGCAACCATTATGCCAATTTTTATCAATCAATTGAACAACATAGGGCTGAGATTCAAACACAAAACGCGATAAAGACAAACTTTTTAAATTGGCTCTTGGAATGTCTCCTCGCTTTAAAATCGTGGTTTCATCCTTCGTTGGCGTTTCCAATAAAACCAACTTTTGCCGTGCACGAGTAATGGCCACATAGAATAATCTACGTTCTGACGCCATGGCCTGAGCAGCCTGTTTATCAATACTGCTTAAATCCTCATCATAATAAGGAAAACGCCCTTCCCTTAATCCTGATAAAAGCACTTGATCAAATTCCAGACCTTTAGACTTATGAATCGTCATCAAATGAACGCCATGGCTCTCATCTACTTGGCGTTCATTAAGCTGAGATAATTGAGACAAAATACTTTCCGCGTCTCCACCAACACCTCGAACATAAGCCATAAAGGCATCGCAGGTGGCGATTTTCTCTTGTGTCTGGATGTCTTTATTACTGGTGCTTTCAAAGTAACGATAAATACCCAGCTTTTCTAAGGTATGCGCCAAGCCTTGAGCAGGGTCCGATCGATAAATTGTTAAACTGCGTAACCAATCCGCTCGTTCATAAAGCTTCTTCGCCCGCCAGCCATCATTTGAATCTCCCAAATTTTCAATAATCTGAGGAAGTAAATGCGGAGATTGTTTGGCTTGTTGAATCAGTGTTTTTCGCTGCGCAACAGAACCACCTAAACTAGGAACCGTGAGCAAATATTCAATATCGTCAGCATGAAAAAAGGCACTTGGATTTTCTAATCCGCCAGCCATCACAGCAAGGTAAGCCATTAACATGCGAATCTGGCGATTTTCCAATAAAGGAGAATCACCATGCAGTTGATACGGAACGCCTTTATGCATCAATGCCAGTTGAATCGGCACCATATCGCTGTATAAACGCACCAAAACAGCGGTGTCATGGAGTTTTTTTCCTTCTTCCAACCAAGCTTTTAACTCACCAAGCAATGCTTTGCCTATTTTAGGCGCACGAGCAAATGACACTCGTGTTGATGCGCCGGCACCAATTACCATCGCCTTAGAATCATTTTCACTGATCACGCTCGATGCCATTAGGCCAACCGTATGCCCAAAGCGAAAACTGGTACTCAGAGGATAGTGTTCAACTGCTTCAAAATCCGCATCAAATTGAGTCGCCATAATCTCAGGACTGGCGCCACGCCATTCATAAATACATTGCTGCACATCACCCACAATCATCCATTGGCACGGCGTTAGATAAAGCGTTTTAAGCAGCTCATATTGGCAAGGGTTAATGTCCTGAAATTCATCAATCAATAAATAACGAAACTCAGGCACTAAACCTCGAATTTGTATTTTTTGAGACTCATCAAGTCCCTTTAATAAGTCATAAGGATCACTTAATAGATCCGCAAAAAAACGTATGTTGTTACGTTTTCGAAGTGCTTCTAACTCATCGTATAACGCAGGAAAAAACTGGCGCTCTTTTGACCAACCTAAAGCATCAAAAACTTCCTTTGGGGCTTTATCTGAAGCTTTCACCTGATCAATAAAAAGCAGTACATCTTCCAGCCAGTCTTTCTCATCTTGAATGGCAACTTTTTCGCCTTTGCGAATAAGTCGCTGTAATGCCTCACGTAGCATTTTGACTAGACTAAAATCGTCCGTAAGCAATTTGGCTGGCGCCAACCAACCCTGTTGCTCTAGGCGGCGACAAAGCTTCATACCAAACGAATGAAACGTCATTACACTCGGCGAGCGTAAATGCCCCGAATTCATTAAATGCTTACTTAAACGTTCAGAGAACTCTTCTTGGGCGCTTTTGTTGAACATAAAAACGCCAATATGAGAAGGGTCAACACCTTGCGCTAAAAGGTGCTCTATTCGAGAAATTAAAGTGGTTGTTTTCCCTGCACCAGCAACAGCGATCACTTTTGCTGGAGTCATTAAGTCATGTTTCACAACGCGTAGCTGCTCATCGGTCAACGAAGATTGCAGCTCAGATTTGTCCTGTGCTTGAGTCAAAATAATGGAGCCTAATCTTCAAATAAGTGACCAATTTCACGAAAAGCAAGATGTTCTCTACCTGCAATTTTCGCAATAGACTCGCCACAAACGACCAAACGACGCTGTACTCTCGCGAAGAAAACACCATTTGTTCTGGAAACCAGAGGGTAACTGGATGACTCAATATCGTCATCCATTAAATTTACTACCTCACCAATCACTTCACCTTCTTCCACTTCATCGCCAATGGATTTGTGATAACAAACAATTCCAGCGCAAGGTGCTTTTACCAAATCCATCGCATCAAGAGGGTAATATTCCACTTGGCGATCATCAATTTCAGGTTCTTCACCATCAATAACGCCACGCAAAACTAGGTAATCAAATAAAGCGGATGCATCTTGATGAGCAAACTCATTAGAAATATCATTTTCACCACGCAATTCTAATGTTAGTGAACGGCTCCCCCAAGGCATTAGATGCGCATAATGGGCTTTCAATTCACGCCAAACACTGACGTTTGTTTCATCAAAAGAAGAAGCGCCAGTATTTAGCTCAGATAGACCGACTTTGGCACCTAATAACGCCAACAAGGGTTTAAAGTAATCTTCAAATTCTTGTGCCACATAAGCATGCATGGAAGCTTCGCCAGAGCAATGTAAATCAATAATCTCATCAGCATCCATCGACAGGGCCAGCAAGGTTTTCTTCATGCCTTGAAGCTCAGTATTTTCAGGCAATAAAGCAAGCTCTTGATGAATTGCACGACGCACCAATGACACATTTTCTAACGTATCACCTTTGATTTCACCCTTAACACGCTTTTCGACTTTGCTGCCTAACTGAGGCCAATTACGGTTAAAATTCCCACCACCATCGGAAAAAGCAAAACGCCCTGGAATATACCCATGGAAATTCTGGGCTAATCCTATTGGGTTCGCCACAGGAACAATGATGACTTCACCTTTAATCAAACCGGCTTCATCCGCTTTTTTCAGCATCTTAATCAATCGATTTAAAACTAAAAAACCAGGCCATTCATCAGCATGAAGACCTGCTTGAAAATAGACTTTAGGACGAGCACCCGCTTCACCAAAATGATGCGCTTTTAAGGTTCTTTGAGTGCCTGGTGTTGCGCTAGGTAAGACGTGGGAATAAATTTGAGAAGACATAACACTCCGAAAACGATTAAGACCAACTCAGCTTATTTTGAGCTTGCGATATAGTACGCTAAAAAAACACACGAATAAAAAACTTATTAAAAATCATCAAAATACTGTAAGAAATAGAACTATATAGACGTCTAATGTTCTATAGTAAAAGCAAACACAGAAGGAAAAATAATGAAAAGAGCATTAACCTTGGCCTTGTCAGCCATACTCACTGTATCTAGTTTCTCAGCCAATGCCGCTTGGCAAGACACTCTTGACGACGCAAAAGGCCAAACCGTCTACTTCAATGCATGGGGCGGAGCAGATAACATTAATGCATATATTCAGTGGGCCGCCAAACGAATCAAAGATGAATATGACGTCACGTTAAAGCACGTAAAACTGACTGACACTTCCGATGCCGTCAGCCGTGTATTAGCGGAAAAAGCCGCCAACAAGCACAATAAAGGCTCGGTCGATTTAATCTGGATTAATGGCGAAAACTTTCGCGCCATGAAAGACAACGACCTGCTGTTTGGTCCTTTTAGCCAAACATTACCCAACTATTCAGCATTCGTGGATGAAAACGCTCGCCAAAGTTTAACGCAAGATTTCGGCACCCCAGTAGATGGCATGGAATCTCCTTGGGGCATGGCACAAATCGTTTTTATATATGATACAGAAACACTTAAAAATCCACCAAAATCCATGCAGCAGCTTTTAGCCTATGCCAAAGCCAATCCTGGCCGTATTACCTACCCAGAGCCGCCTCAATATTTAGGCGTGACATTTCTAAAACAAGCACTATACGAAACCAGCATTAACAAAAAGGTTCTTTCCCAACCCGTCGACACAGTCGATTTCAATGGGATTACAGAGCCTTTGTGGGCCTATCTTGATGAACTTCATCAGGTAGCTTGGCGTGGCGGTCAGAATTTTCCATCCAGTGCCGAAGAAATGATGCGCTTAGTCGATGATCAAGAAATTGATATCGCGATCAACTTCGATATTTCTGGAGCGTCCGTACAAATTGATCAAGGCAATTTACCTGACACGGTTCGCACCTACGTATTTGAAAATGGCACCATTGGTAATACTCATTTCTTGGCGATCCCTTACAACAGTGGGGTAAAATCAGGCGCACAAGTGGTTGCCAACTTTTTCCTATCTCCTGAAGCACAGATTTACAAACAAACTCCAACGGTTTGGGGCGATTTAAGCGTGTTGTCTTATGATAAATTGTCCGCAGAAGATCAGGCAAAATTTGATAATCTACCAAGGGGTATTGCTACACTAAGCATCGAAGAACTTGGCGACACACTCCCAGAACCCCATAGTAGCTGGGTAGAAGCGCTCGAAAAAGAATGGCGTAAACGCTACGCTAAGTAATCTTTCACAGAGTAGAGTGGCGATTTAAAACCGCTCTACTTTGAAAAATAAATTTCGTTTTAAACGCAAACTATTAAGATCAAAAATGCCACTCAAACACACCAAATGGATTACTGTTTTTATTGCCTTATTTCTGGTCTTACCCATTTTTATGGGACTGATTGGCACCTTGTTACCCGCTTTTCAGTTTTTTCCACCATTAGGCGAATACACATTTTCTCTTGATCCGTGGCGAAATATGCTTTCACAAGGTGAATTTTATGCCAGTTTAAAACTCACCTTAATATCAGGTATTGGCGGACCTCTACTGTCTCTCTGGTTGGCTTTATCATTATTAGCTTGGGGCTACCAACGCCCCTTCTTTAAAAAAATAGAAACACTTTTATCCCCTATCCTTGCCATTCCCCATGCCGCCATTGCCATTGGCTTATTATTTTTACTCAGCCCATCAGGTTGGCTAATACGCCTCTTTAGTCCTTGGCTTACAGGGTTTGAAAGACCACCAAATTGGATCACAGTTCAAGACCCTTACTCTTTATCTCTCGTGTTCGCTCTGGTCATCAAAGAAATGCCTTATTTGCTGTTTGTGATGATGGCAGCTATGAAAAGCATTCAAGCCAGAGAAACAATACAAGCCTGCCAAGCTTTAGGTTACGGGCGCCTCACTTTATGGCGCAAAGTGCTAATACCGCAACTTTACCCCATTATTCGTTTACCTATATTTATTGTGGTTGCTTTTAGCTTAACTGTAGTGGATTTGGCTTTAGTGATTGGGCCAAATACTCCTTCTACCTTAGCGGTGACACTTTACCGTTGGTTCAATGATCCCGATTTATCCATGCGCCTTATGGGCAGCGCGGGCGCTGTGTTCCTTATGCTGGTGATTGTGTTCACTCTGGCAGGCTGGGAAATCATGCATAAATTACTCAGCCATCTCACCCGTTATGAACGCAGTAATGGAAGACGCTGTGGCTTCTCAGACAATTTACTTGGCAGCGGAGTGGTACTTGGTTCAATCACACTATTGAGTGCATTTTCCGCTTTGCTTCTTTTACCATTATGGTCCGTTGCAAAGCGCTGGCGCTTCCCTGATGCACTACCATCCACATGGACATGGGATAACATTGAGCGAGCCGCTCCACTTTTGCTCGAACTAACCAGTAATACACTTATTATTGCAGTAATCGCCACACTCATTGCCAGTGTCTTTAGTCTTGTTATGCTAGAAATTAAACGCTTAAGTTCGGCAAAATCTGCAACACCCTCCGAGTATCACGCCTTTGACTGGCTCATTTATGTGCCCATATTACTGCCACAAATAGGCTTTTTGTTTGGACTCCATGTTTTACTGATTTACCTCGACTTAAATGGCAGCTTATGCGCCATCATCGCCTTGCACCTCATGTATGTTTTACCTTATGTTTATCTCACATTAAAAGGGCCTTATTTAGCCTATAATGAACAATATCTACAACAAGCAAATCGTCTGAATTATCACCCATGGCGACATTATGTAACCATAAAACTGGCCATGCTAAGACCCGCACTATTCACCGCATTTGCCATGGGTTTTTCGGTCAGTATCGCTCAATATCTGCCCACTCTGATTGCTGGCGAAGGACGACACAGCACACTAACCACAGAAGCCGTCGCACTTGCGGCCTCTGGAGATCGTAAAAAAGTCGGCAGCATGGCCCTTTTACAGGCCCTATTTCCAGTTATCGTATTTTGGTTTGCGCAGGTCATCCCTTCTCGATGGACCAAATGGCGACTAACCATAAAATGCTTTTTAGTAAGGATAAAAAATGCTCAGCGTAAACGCTTTTACTCTATCCACAAAAAACAAAGTACTCATTAAAGACTTGAGTTTCACCATTGAAAACGGTCAAGTACTATCGCTAATGGGGCCAAGTGGTATTGGTAAATCGAGCTTATTACATTATCTAAGTGGCACACTGTCGCCAACATTAACCGCCACAGGTGACGTACATTTAGACAGCAAGACATTGCATAAACAAAGTATACAAGCGCGTAAAGTCGGCTTATTACAGCAAATGCCGCTGCTTTTTCCTCATATGAGCATTCTGGAAAACTTACTGTTTGCCATCCCTCCAGAAATCAAAAAGCAAGAGCGACAAGAATTGGCCTACCAAGCGCTGGAAAAGCTGAACATGCCAGATAAAGCCCATTCATTACCTAAGCAACTCTCTGGCGGACAACAAGCCCGTGTTGCTCTATTGCGGACCCTATTAGCCAAGCCTGACTTTTTACTGTTAGACGAGCCTTTCAGTAAACTTGATCCAGCATTAAGACGAGATGTGAGAGCCTTTGTTCTCGCCGAGATAAGACACGCAAACATTCCAGCTCTACTGGTAACTCACGACGCCGAAGACGCCAAAGCCATGGAAGGGAAATGTTTGGAAATAGAAGCCGCAATTTAATTCCCTACATATCGATACAAGCAACCAAAACAGTCTATTAAAACCTTATCTCATGTGATGTTTTTATAGACTACAGCAAAAAAGCCCTGACAACATAAGCTATCAGGGCTTCTCTCAGTTATAAGCTTAACGATGCTTATCCCCTTTGCGGGACGAACCACTCTCACATGCGTATCTGCAATAAAAAAACTCACGTGAATCATTTTAATATCTAGGGTTCTGTAACGAAAAAACCCGCTCTGCGTCAGCAGAGCGGGCTTCTCTTTATTTAAATCTTGATAACGACCTACTCTCACATGGGATCTCCCACACTACCATCGGCGATGGCGCTTTTCACTTCTGAGTTCGGGATGGGATCAGGTGGTTCAACGCCTCTATGATCATCAAGAAAACTGGTTTGTTCCGTTAGAAACTGTCTAATGGAATCAATTTTCTACTAGCCAATATCAGGCCAGATTTAATTATAAACTTGACGACGACCTACTCTCACATGGGATCTCCCACACTACCATCGGCGATGGCGCTTTTCACTTCTGAGTTCGGGATGGGATCAGGTGGTTCAACGCCTCTATGATCGTCAAGCAATTCGGTTGCGTTTTCACGCGAATACGTTGCTTGGATCTTTAACAATTCATTTTGAAATAACGTGTATCAAGGTTAAACCAGCTTTTGGTTTGTATCGTAATATGTGTAAAAACCACTTTGGTGTTATATGGTCAAGCCTCACGAGCAATTAGTATTGGTTAGCTCAATGCCTCACAGCACTTACACACCCAACCTATCAACGTCCTAGTCTCGAACGGCTCTTTAGGGGACTTATGTCCCAGTGAGATCTTATCTTGAGGGAGGCTTCCCGCTTAGATGCTTTCAGCGGTTATCCCGTCCGAACATAGCTACCCGGCAATGCCACTGGCGTGACAACCGGAACACCAGAGGTTCGTCCACTCCGGTCCTCTCGTACTAGGAGCAGCTCCTCTCAAATCTCAAACGTCCACGGCAGATAGGGACCGAACTGTCTCACGACGTTCTAAACCCAGCTCGCGTACCACTTTAAATGGCGAACAGCCATACCCTTGGGACCGGCTTCAGCCCCAGGATGTGATGAGCCGACATCGAGGTGCCAAACACCGCCGTCGATGTGAACTCTTGGGCGGTATCAGCCTGTTATCCCCGGAGTACCTTTTATCCGTTGAGCGATGGCCCTTCCATACAGAACCACCGGATCACTAAGACCTACTTTCGTACCTGCTCGACGTGTCTGTCTCGCAGTTAAGCGTGCTTTTGCCTTTACACTCTATGCATGATTTCCGACCATGCTGAGCACACCTTCGTGCTCCTCCGTTACTCTTTGGGAGGAGACCGCCCCAGTCAAACTACCCACCACACAGTGTCCTCGATCCAGATAATGGACCTGAGTTAGAACCTCAAACATACCAGGGTGGTATTTCAAGATTGGCTCCAATAAGACTGGCGTCCTATCTTCAAAGCCTCCCACCTATCCTACACAAGTAGGTTCAAAGTTCACTGTGAAGCTATAGTAAAGGTTCACGGGGTCTTTCCGTCTAGCCGCGGATACACAGCATCTTCACTGCGATTTCAATTTCACTGAGTCTCGGGTGGAGACAGTGTGGCCATCGTTACGCCATTCGTGCAGGTCGGAACTTACCCGACAAGGAATTTCGCTACCTTAGGACCGTTATAGTTACGGCCGCCGTTTACTTGGGCTTCGATCAAGAGCTTCGCCGAAGCTAACCCCATCAATTAACCTTCAAGCACCGGGCAGGCGTCACACCCTATACGTCCACTTTCGTGTTTGCAGAGTGCTGTGTTTTTAATAAACAGTCGCAGCCACCTGGTATCTTCGACCGATCAATGCTTACGGAGCAAGTCCTTCACACTAACCGGCGTACCTTCTCCCGAAGTTACGGTACCATTTTGCCTAGTTCCTTCACCCGAGTTCTCTCAAGCGCCTTGGTATTCTCTACCTGACCACCTGTGTCGGTTTGGGGTACGGTTCGATCATATCTGAAGCTTAGAAGTTTTTCCTGGAAGCATGGCATCAACCACTTCGCCCAAAAGAGGGCTCGTCGTCAGTTCTCGGTCTTAAAGGGACCCGGATTTGCCTAAGTCCCAAACCTACCGCCTTAAACACAGACAACCATCGCTGTGCTGGCCTAGCCTTCTCCGTCTCTCCATCGCAATATGTACGAGTACAGGAATATTAACCTGTTTCCCATCGACTACGCATTTCTGCCTCGCCTTAGGGGCCGACTCACCCTGCCCTGATTAACATGGGACAGGAAACCTTGGTCTTCCGGCGGGGGAGTTTTTCACTCCCCTTATCGTTACTCATGTCAACATTCGCACTTCTGATACCTCCAGCCTGCCTTACAGCTTGACCTTCAACGGCTTACAGAACGCTCCTCTACCATGCGTATAAATACGCATCCGTAGCTTCGGTGTACAGTTTAGCCCCGTTATATCTTCCGCGCAGGCCGACTCGACTAGTGAGCTATTACGCTTTCTTTAAAGGATGGCTGCTTCTAAGCCAACCTCCTAGCTGTCTAAGCCTTCCCACATCGTTTCCCACTTAACTGTAACTTTGGGACCTTAGCTGACGGTCTGGGTTGTTTCCCTTTCCACGACGGACGTTAGCACCCGCCGTGTGTCTCCCGTAATTGCACTCATTGGTATTCGGAGTTTGCATGGGGTTGGTAAGTCGGGATGACCCCCTAGCCCAAACAGTGCTCTACCCCCAATGGTGAGATACGAGGCGCTACCTAAATAGCTTTCGAGGAGAACCAGCTATCTCCGAGCTTGATTAGCCTTTCACTCCTATCCACAAGTCATCCCCGGACTTTTCAACGTACGTGGGTTCGGTCCTCCAGTTAGTGTTACCCAACCTTCAACCTGCTCATGGATAGATCGCCCGGTTTCGGGTCTATTCCCAGCAACTAAACGCCCTATTAAGACTCGGTTTCCCTACGGCTCCGCTAATCGCTTAACCTTGCTACTGAAAATAAGTCGTTGACCCATTATACAAAAGGTACGCAGTCACGGAACAAGTCCGCTCCCACTGCTTGTACGTACACGGTTTCAGGATCTATTTCACTCCCCTCACAGGGGTTCTTTTCGCCTTTCCCTCACGGTACTGGTTCACTATCGGTCAGTCAGGAGTATTTAGCCTTGGAGGATGGTCCCCCCATATTCAGACAGGATAACACGTGTCCCGTCCTACTCGTTTTCATTGAAATGGCGTTTTCGTATACGGGGCTATCACCCACTATGGCGACCCTTTCCAGAGTCTTCTACTAACACCAAATCAACTTAAGGGCTAATCCCCTTTCGCTCGCCGCTACTTAGGGAATCTCGGTTGATTTCTTTTCCTCCGGGTACTTAGATGTTTCAGTTCCCCGGGTTCGCCTCGTTAAGCTATGTATTCACTTAACGATACCCGCAAGCGGGTGGGTTTCCCCATTCGGAAATCTCGGGATCAAAGTTTGTTTATCAACTCCCCCGAGCTTATCGCAGATTACCACGTCCTTCATCGCCTCTGACTGCCAAGGCATCCACCGTGCACGCTTGGTCACTTGACCATATAACCCAAAATAGTTTCGGATCACATACCTAAGGAGCTTTTGTCTCTCCTAAGGATTTACGATAATAGAAGTCACTAGGTTAAAGTGAGCTTCCACCGGTTTAACGCTTGATTCATCGTTATTTCAAAATTTGAATTGTTAAAGAGCATTCCCAAGCTATCTTAGGAAAAGGAAAAACACCTATAAAAGCAGCTTCCCTCAAATCGTGGAGGCGAATTATAGAGATATAAATCTTCTAGTCAAGCACTTCCAATCAGATTTTTAAGATTATATTTCAGAACAAATGTAAGCCAAAAATATATCTTTAAAACTAAAAAAGGCCGCTATAAGCGACCTTTTTATTTAAAAATAAAATCAGATAATTTGTGTGAACGCTCACCAGAGCTTCTATCGTTTAAGGAGGTGATCCAGCCCCAGGTTCCCCTAGGGCTACCTTGTTACGACTTCACCCCAGTCATTGACCACTCCGTGGTAACCGCCATCCCGAAGGTTAAGCTAGCTACTTCTGGAGCAATCAACTCCCATGGTGTGACGGGCGGTGTGTACAAGGCCCGGGAACGTATTCACCGTGGCATTCTGATCCACGATTACTAGCGATTCCGACTTCATGGAGTCGAGTTGCAGACTCCAATCCGGACTACGACGTACTTTATGGGATTCGCTCACTATCGCTAGCTCGCAGCCCTTTGTATACGCCATTGTAGCACGTGTGTAGCCCTACTCGTAAGGGCCATGATGACTTGACGTCGTCCCCACCTTCCTCCGGTTTGTCACCGGCAGTCTCCTTAAAGTTCTCAGCATAACCTGCTAGCAAGTAAGGATAAGGGTTGCGCTCGTTACGGGACTTAACCCAACATTTCACAACACGAGCTGACGACAGCCATGCAGCACCTGTCTCATAGTTCCCGAAGGCACCAAAGCATCTCTGCTAAGTTCTATGGATGTCAAGAGTAGGTAAGGTTCTTCGCGTTGCTTCGAATTAAACCACATGCTCCACCGCTTGTGCGGGCCCCCGTCAATTCATTTGAGTTTTAACCTTGCGGCCGTACTCCCCAGGCGGTCTACTTATTGCGTTAGCTGCGCCACTAAGTCATTACAACCCAACGGCTAGTAGACATCGTTTACGGCGTGGACTACCAGGGTATCTAATCCTGTTTGCTCCCCACGCTTTCGCACCTCAGTGTCAGTATCAGTCCAGAGTGTCGCCTTCGCCACTGATGTTCCTTCCTATATCTACGCATTTCACCGCTACACAGGAAATTCCACACCCCTCTACCGTACTCTAGCCTGCCAGTATCCGGTGCCATTCCAAGGTTGAGCCCTGGGATTTCACATCAGACTTAACAAACCACCTACGCGCGCTTTACGCCCAGTAATTCCGATTAACGCTTGCACCCTCTGTATTACCGCGGCTGCTGGCACAGAGTTAGCCGGTGCTTCTTCTGGAGCTAACGTCAAAATGATTTGGTATTAACAAATCACCCTTCCTCACTCCTGAAAGTGCTTTACAACCCTAAGGCCTTCTTCACACACGCGGCATGGCTGGATCAGGCTTGCGCCCATTGTCCAATATTCCCCACTGCTGCCTCCCGTAGGAGTCTGGGCCGTGTCTCAGTCCCAGTGTGACTGGTCATCCTCTCAGACCAGTTAGAGATCGTCGCCTTGGTGAGCCTTTACCCCACCAACTAGCTAATCTCACGCAGGCTCATCTAATAGCGGAAGGTCCTAAGATCCCCTCCTTTCCCCCTAAGGGCGTATGCGGTATTAGCATGCGTTTCCACATGTTGTCCCCCTCTACTAGGCAGATTCCTACGCGTTACTCACCCGTCCGCCGCTCGACGCCTGATAGCAAGCTATCATCGTTTCCGCTCGACTTGCATGTGTTAAGCCTGCCGCCAGCGTTCAATCTGAGCCATGATCAAACTCTTCAGTTAAAAAGTTTGCTTACTCAAGTATCGAAACACTAACAATTTACTTATAAAGCGAATTGACGTGTTTGACGTCTCGTAAGACTTCAATTTTTTTGATCAACTTACTAACTAAAAGTCAGCAGCCGATCTTCTGAAGTCTCCAGCGAGCGCCCACACAAATTATCTGTTTAAATTCTTAAAGAGCAGAATCAGGCATATCGCCTGACCGAGGAGCGTATAATACAGATTAAAAATTACGATGCAACACCTTCCCTAGCAAAAAAACAAAAAAAGGCCGCATTTTATATTGCGGCCTTTTAAGATCATTTCTTTTTCAACGGATTCGCTTATTTAATTTCTAGGGCTTGCTCTTCTATACGAGCTTTCCATTCTGCCGGACCTGTAATGTGAACCGAGGTTCCTTCAGAATCAACAGCAACAGTGACAGGCATATCAACGACATCAAATTCGTAGATGGCTTCCATCCCAAGTTCTGGGAAAGCAATTACATCTGCTTTCTTAATCGCTTTTGAAACCAAATACGCAGCCCCACCCACAGCCATAAGATAAACAGCATCGAACTCTTTAATCGCTTCAATCGCAATAGGACCACGCTCAGATTTACCTATCATGCCAAGCAAACCTGTTTCGTCCAAAATAGTACGAGTAAACTTATCCATACGAGTCGCCGTTGTTGGGCCAGCGGGACCAACTGCTTCGTCTCTAACAGGGTCAACAGGCCCTACGTAATAAATAAAGCGTCCTTTTAGGTCAACTGGTAGCTCTTCGCCATTCGCCAGCATCTCTACCATTTTCTTATGGGCTGCATCACGACCTGTTAGCATTTTGCCATTTAACAAAATAGTTTCGCCTGGCTGCCACTCTTTTACCTGCTCTGGTGTGATTTCGTTCAAATTCACTCGACGAACGCTCTCACCCACTTCCCAAGTAATTTCTGGCCAGTCATCCAATGATGGTGGCACCAAGTCCGCAGGACCAGAACCATCCAATACAAAATGCGCATGGCGGGTTGCCGCGCAGTTAGGAATCATTGCAACAGGAAGTGAAGCCGCATGTGTTGGGTAATCCATGATTTTGACATCCAGTACGGTTGTCAAACCACCAAGACCTTGAGCACCAATACCTAAATTGTTTACTTCTTCAAAGATTGCCAAGCGCAATTCTTCTACACGATTTCTTGGACCACGAGCCTTTAGCTCATGGATATCAATTGGCTCCATCAAAGACTCTTTCGCCATGACCATGGCTTTCTCTGCGGTACCGCCAATACCAATACCTAACATACCTGGTGGACACCAGCCCGCGCCCATTGTTGGTACTGTTTTCTTAACCCACTCAACGATATCGTCCGATGGGTTTAACATGGCCAGTTTAGATTTGTTCTCAGAACCGCCACCTTTCGCTGCCACGTGTACTTCTACCGTGTCACCAGGAACGATCTCCATATGAATCACCGCAGGTGTATTGTCTTTGGTGTTTTTACGAGCACCAGCAGGATCATCTAGAATAGAAGCACGCAACACATTGTCTGGATGCAAGTAAGCACGGCGCACACCTTCATTAATCATGTCGGTAACGCTTTTACTACTTTCCCACTGAACATTCATGCCGACCTTAACAAAAACAGTCACAATACCCGTATCCTGACAAATAGGGCGTTTACCTTCGGCACACATTCTTGAGTTAATTAGGATTTGCGCCATAGCATCTTTGGCGGCTTTACTCTCTTCTCTTTCATATGCGTCATGTACCGCATTAACAAAATCCAGAGGGTGATAATAAGATATAAACTGTAACGCATCCGCTACACTGTCAATCAAATCATCTTCTTTAATAATGCTCATACTTCTCTCCTGCTGAGGATTATGATTATCTCGAATGGGAAATGGTAAAAGATGCAGGCAAGCAAAGGAAGTATTAAGGTAGTTTTTAACAAAATATACCCCCTATCAATCAAATGAATAGGAGGTATATATGAAAGCAAAACAAATGATTTGATTAAGTATTAGCGGCTCATTTTTTGCTCATGATTATCAGATTTAGGTTTCTGTACAGAATGTTGAATATACTCTTCCAAAATCTCAGCTGTAAACTTCTCGCGCTCCGACAAAGATGAAATGCGCTCCGCCTCCCAATTAATCAGGCGAATAAAAACAGAGTACTTTTTAATGAAGCCATAGCCAATATCTCGAACACCAACCCCATTAGAATCCATCAGATAAATAACCTGCTCTAAACTCTTCTGAGTTTCAAACTGCCCACCCTCACTCGCTGCGATAAGCAATCGCTGAATTCGCTGGATTGGGTTTTCAGATGGTCTAGCATCTTTTTTCGACGAACTAGACACCAAAAACTTATCCAACATCTTCTCTGTGTGCTCTTCACGCTCATGCACATCCTCGATAAGCGCCGACTCTCTCTCCAGCAACCGAATAAACAGACTCTTGTTTTTAATATCAGAGAATTCCAAGTCTTTAAGAGAAAGACCATTTTCACTCATAATACTAATTACTTTTTCATAAGAAGACATAGCTTCATCACCAACAGAAACAGCTAATGCCAACTCTCGACGAAGCTCATGCATAATTTTCGCCGCACGATAATCTTCTTTACGCTGCAAATGCTGCTGAAGAGACTCTTTCGCTTTCTCTAAATCTTGAGTGATCGCATCGTAACCCTGAACTGCCTCTTGCTCATCTCGTAAGCAAGCCATACGAACATTAGTGCAGCGCGCCTCCCAAGCTTCATAAGACTTCGCTCTCGCCTGAAACGCCCTTTCTATTGCCTCTTCAAAACTTTGTTCAATCCTCGCTCGCTCAGCTCGTTCTTGAACTTCATCTTGCTCATGCTCATAGCGCTTCTGCTTTTTAGATTGTAGATTTTCTTGAGCCAGAGAAAGCTGAGTGTTAAGCGCCTCAATATTAGATTGAACTTTCACTTCATCAAAGTTCGCAAGCTTTTCATAAACCTTGGACCAGTAGCCATCTTCCACAAAAGGAATATTTGGATCGCTGGCAGCGTATTGTGTTTTTAACGTCTCTGTGAATTCAGCATTGTTTGAACGAAAAACTTCTGTTGCATTAATGACATTATCACCAGATGACGAATAATTTACCGTATCAACTTCATCATTGGCTTCTGCCGCACACTCATTTACAACTTCTTCGCTATCCAAAACCGGTTCGTTTTCCATACTTTCGCTACTCGTCAAGTCCACTTCAGAATTCGCATCCAACTCACTCTCTACTTCTGCATTGTCTAATTCGCTTTCAAACAAATCATCAACAGTTTCTTCAAGATCATCGAGAATCGTTCGAGCAGATTCATAAGCTCGACTTGGATCATTATTTTTTTCACTAAAGCGACGTTGGTAAACAGAAGGTTCGGAAGGAGTCTGCACGGAAGTTTGTTTAGCGTATCGAGGAGCTGCACCACCCCAACTAACACGATAAAGTGTAGAACGGTCACACAACTGAAGAATTGGCAGCTCTCGCTGAGCTATTTGATATTGCCTAATCAATGACTCTGCATGGCGTAGCGCCACAGTAGATTCACTCGAGTTGGTCGATGTTGCTAAATTCAGCAATTTAACAACCTTCTGTATAGCCTTCTTCCTTCTGCGTACGCTCATAAAACAGACTTTCCAAATTGACTAAATATCATCCTAATAGAATACCAATCTTAAGCTTATTTCAATAGTAAAGATCAGCGCCGTCACCTAATGAAACCAAATCATCACTTAGTAATGATTGAACCTTTTGCAAAATCTTGGCCAAGTTTTCTTCCGTGTACGCAACAGCAGGAAACTTGCCTCACATAGGCCCCGGCCAACACAAATCAGTTGAGTAACGCACTATATGATGAAGGTGCAATTGAGGCACCTGATTGCCGAGGGCGGCAACATTTAGCTTGGTAGCAGAAAAAGCATCATGCAAAATTTCTGACAGCAAACAACTCTCAGCCATTAATCGCTGACGATCCTCCTCAACAAGCTGATAAATCTCAGTAATATGGTTACGTTGAGGGATCAAAATAAACCAAGGAAACTGAGCATCATTCATTAACCTCAACTGACACAATGAAAAACACCCAACCAACACAGAATCGCGCTCTAAAACTGGATCTAACTCAAACATCTTTATACATTCCCACTTTACAAAAAAGGCTTTCATAAGCACTATAGCACCCTCAATTTTAAAATCACTGAGAGACTTGGAGCTCGCATGACAACAATGCAATGTGTCTTGGATGCACAAGCGAAATTAGCTGAATGCCCACGTTGGGACGAAACAACTCAAACTCTATATTTTGTTGATATCGATTCCTTTAAGCTGCATGCCTACAACACCCAATCAGAAACATTGTCATCACGCACCTTTGATGAAGAAATAGGCTGTTTCTCTTTGAGCAAAAATGGTGGATTTATTGCTGCATTCCGATCAGGTGTTTACACATTCCCTGACTTCGAAGCCCCATTAGAACCTTACTGGCTCGCTACATACGATCAAAAAACAACACGCTTTAATGACGGCCGTTGTGACGCGAAAGGCCGCTTTCTTGCCGGAACAATGTATTCACCAAAAGATGCATTTAAAGGCGCGCTACATCAGTTCAGCCAAGGCCAAGAAAAGCTTATCGACCAAGCTGCCTGGACATCAAATGGACTTGCTTTCTCTCCTGATAGCAAAACCATGTACTATTCTGACACGCCGAATCACGTGGTTTATCAATTTGATTACGACCTTGAAACAGGCTCAGCAACAAATAAACGAGTCTTCATTGAATTTCCTCGCGGCAATGGTCGTCCAGATGGCGCCGCAGTGGATGCTGAAGGAAACTACTGGTCTGCTTTATATCAAGGCCAACGCGTCGTAAAAATAAGCCCCGAAGGGAACATTTTAGAAGAGTATCCCGTACCTGCAACCTACCCAACTATGGTAGCATTTGGCGGCAAAGACATGAGCACCTTATTCGTGACCACATGTCGATCAGCCCAAACAGAAGAAGAATTAAAAGAATTCCCCCAAGCTGGCGGGATCTTTGCCATTACAGTTAATACCAAAGGCCAACACGAAGCAAAATTTGCTGGCTAATCATACAACCTAAAAAATAGACAAGACTATCATGCGCGCAAGCAATTATTTATTTTCTACCCTACGTGATGCTCCAACCGATGCAGTCGTAACCAGCCACCAGCTTATGGTTCGTGCCGGCATGATTCGCCAGCTTTCTAAAGGCTTATACACTTGGCTACCAACGGGACTAAAAGTACTTCGTAAAGTCGAGAACATTGTCCGTGAAGAAATGGAAAAAGCGGGCTCACTGGAAGTCATGATGCCGGGAGTTCAACCTGCTGAATTATGGCAAGAGACTGGCCGCTGGCAGAAATACGGTGCCGAATTACTTCGTCTGCAAGATCGTCATGGTCGCGATTATTGCCTTGGACCAACTCACGAAGAAGTCATCACAGATCTTGCTCGCAATGAACTGACTAGCTACAAGCAACTACCAATGAACTTCTTCCAGATCCAAACAAAGTTCCGCGATGAAGTTCGCCCGCGTTTTGGCGTTATGCGCTCTCGCGAGTTCTGCATGAAAGACGCTTATTCATTCCATGTTAATGAAGAGTCATTGCATGAGACCTACGAGGTAATGCATAAAGCCTACTGCAACGTATTTGATCGAATCGGCCTAGACTACCGTCCAGTACTGGCAGACACAGGCAGCATTGGCGGTGCGTACTCACATGAATTCCATGTACTTGCAGATTCTGGTGAAGATGACATTGCGTTCAGTGATGCTTCTGATTTCGCAGCCAACGTAGAACTTGCAGAGGCAGTTTGCTTAAAGTCAAAAGCCGATGCACCAACACAAGAATTGACTGAAGTTTTAACGCCAGACTGCAAAACAATCCAACAGGTTGCTGAATTCCTTAAGCTAGATGTCACTCAGACAGTGAAAACCATGTTGGTAAAAGGTCTAGATGAAAACGGGCAAGCGACCATTGTTGCTCTTGTATTGCGCGGCGATCACAACATCAATGAATTGAAAGTAGAAAAGCTTGAAGGCATTGTTTCTCCTTTTGAATTTGCCGATGAAGCTGACATCATCAACAAGATTGGTTGCGCACCTGGCTCAATTGGCCCTAAAGACTTAAAAGAGAAAGGCATTCGTATTATTGCTGACCGCTCAGCAGCCGTTATGTCAGATTTCTGTGCTGGCGCAAACAAAGATGACTATCACTTAACTGGCTTAAACTGGGAAAGAGACTGCCCAGATTTTGAAATAGCCGATTTACGCAACGTTGTCGAAGGTGATCCATCTCCAGACGGCAAAGGCACAATCGTCATCAAACGCGGCATCGAAGTCGGTCACATTTTCCAATTGGGCCAACAGTATGCAGAAGCCTTAAAAGCAACCGTACTAGATGAAAACGGCAAAGCCCAAGTAATGCACATGGGCTGTTACGGAATCGGTGTTTCTCGTATTGTTGCTGCAGCCATTGAGCAGAACTTTGATGAGAAAGGTATCTTGTGGCCAGAAAGCATCACGCCTTTTGACATTGTGATTGTTGCCATGAATTACGATAAATCCGAAGCCGTCCGTAACGAATGTGATCGCTTATATTCTGAGCTGAAAGCAAAAGGCCTAGATGTATTGCTGGATGATCGTAAAGAACGCCCTGGTGTGAAATTCGCTGATTGCGAGTTACTTGGCATTCCACATCGCCTTGTTGTCGGTGATAAAGGCTTAGCAAATGGCACACTCGAATACAAGAATCGCACTCAAGGTGAAAACGAAGACGTTGCAACCGCTGACGCTGTCGACTTCATTTTAAACAAAAAATAAACCGCACCACTTTACTCAAGCCACCTCATAAATTGAGACTGGCTTGAGTAAATTTCCATAACGCTCACTTATTCCCTTCATAAGCGGACAAAACCACAATAAATAGGAAGCCAATATGACCACTATTTACCACAACCCGCGATGCTCTAAATCCCGTCAAACTCTGCAACTATTAGAAGAGTACAACATTCAACCTGACGTTCGCCTCTATCTCCAAGAACCACCAAGCGTTGACGAGCTTAAGCGCATTCTAAATCTGCTTGATATGTCACCTTTAGAGCTAATGAGAACAAAAGAAGCCCTCTACAAAGAACTTGGACTCAACAAAGACTCCAGTGATGAAGAACGACTTCAAGCCATGCATCAGAACCCAAAACTCATTGAGCGCCCTATTGTCATTCATAACGATCAAGCCAAACTCGGCCGACCTCCAGAAAATGTTTTGGAATTATTCAAATGAGTGAATCACCTTATGTATTGATTTTATTCTATAGCCGCCATGGTTCCATTGCCGAAATGGCCAAACACATTGCCAGAGGTACCAATAAAGTAAGCAATATAGAAGTAAAAATTCGCCAAGTTCCTGATGTCGCTGTAACAACTCAGACAGCACAACCAGAACTGCCTGACGAAGGCGCTCCATATTGCACATTAGAAGAACTATCTAATTGCTCTGGCCTTGCCCTCGGTTCTCCATCCTACTTTGGTAGCATGGCTGCACCTTTAAAGCATTTCATCGACCAAACCTCTACACTGTGGCTTACAGGACAACTAATAGACAAACCTGCCTGCGGTTTTACCAGCGCAAGCACCATGCATGGCGGTCAAGAACAATGCCTACATAGCATGATGACACCTCTATTGCATCATGGAATGATTTGGGTCGGACTACCCTATAAGAATAAAGAACTGATTAGCACCACCACTGGCGGAACGCCTTATGGTGCAAGCCATTTAGCCAACAACACCAGTGAAGTTAGCCTTTCAGAAGAAGAAAAAGCCTTATGCGAAGCCCAAGGTCAACGCATCGCAGAAATGGCACTTAAACTTAAGAAGTAACACCTTTCTTCTCGCATAAAAAAACTACGACCTTTTCGGAGTCGTAGTTTTTATTCACCAATACCTTGAAGTTAAATAGCGATAAAATGCCTAGTATCTCGGCAACTCAATATCTTTGAACAATAGCTCAACATCTTGGCGATTAGGTGCTTCCATCGCTGCCACAACTAAGTCTTTTGTTAAATGAGGTGCGAAAGACTCAATAAACTTATACATATAGCCGCGGATAAAAGTATTATTTCGAATCCCTATTTTAGTACAACTATCCTCAAATAAATGCGATGCATCTAAGGCTACTAAATCTGAATCTTGTTCTTTGTCATAAGCCATAGAAGCCACAATACCCACACCTAGCCCCAGACGAACATAGGTTTTGATCACATCAGAATCAGCAGCTGTGAAAACCACATTAGGGCTTAAGTCAGCATCTTGGAAAGCCTGATCCAACTGCGAGCGCCCCGTAAAACCAAACACATAAGTTACGATCGGATATTCAGCCAAAGCTTCTAGGGTGAGTTTTTTCGTTTTTGCCAAAGGATGATTTTTTGGCACAACCACAGATCGATTCCACGTATAGCAAGGCAACATGACCAAATTACCAAACTGTTCTAACGCTTCAGTGGCAATCGCAAAATCCACAACACCATCATTCGACATTTCTGCAATCTGCATCGGCGTACCTTGATGCATATGCAAAGTCACATCTGGATAACCTTCGATAAACTGGTTGATCACTTTAGGTAAAGCGTATCTCGCTTGAGTGTGAGTAGTGGCGATATCAAGAGAGCCTTTGCGCTCATCGCTAAACTCTTTTGCAACACGCTTAATGTTTTGCGTTTGATTCAACACTTCACCAGCCAACTCTATGATTTTTTCACCTGCTGGCGTTATATGCGTTAAATGCTTCCCACTACGTGCAAAGACCTCAACACCCAATTCGTCTTCCAACAGACGAATCTGCTTACTAACACCTGGTTGCGAGGTGTATAAGCTTTGCGCTGTCGCCGAGACATTTAAATCGTGACGCGCGACTTCCCATATATACCTAAGCTGTTGTAGTTTCATCGTCTGCCTTATTCTAAAAAGAGTTAAAAACATAATAAAATATTACTTTATAGAATAGTAAAAAACCTCTAATGTTGCCAGCTTAAATAACTTCTATATGGTTTTCGAATGGATTTTCTTTGGTACATTTTTGCTGGTGCAGCTGTCGGTTTAGCAGTGGGCATTACTGGTGTTGGCGGTGGCTCTTTGATGACCCCCCTACTTTTGCTATTTGGCTTTCCTCCTCATATCGCCATCGGTACAGATTTAATGTATGCAGGCATAGCTAAAAGCACAGGCGTTGTCATGCACGCTAAACGAGGCAATGTAAATTGGAGAATTGTCTTTGCAATGGCTGCAGGAAGCATTCCGGCATCTTTTCTTACCATATGGGCTTTGTCAAAATTTGAGAAGCCAGATCACTATCAAGAAATATTAACTGGCCTTTTAGGGTTAATGCTTGTCATGACTGCCATTGTGATTTTGTTTCGATCCAAGCTCACTAAAACACTGAGCTTTGACTTCAGCGCACAACAAAGCTCAAAAATCATTTTTGTATGCGGTATCGCTCTAGGTGCTTTAGTAACACTCACTTCTGTCGGTGCTGGCGCATTAGGCACAGCCATTATGATGATTTTATTCCCCGTGATGCAAGCAAAAAACATTGTCGGAACCGACCTAGCTCACGCCGTCCCTCTTACGCTGGTTGCTGGTATCGGACACTTATTCTTAGGCAATGTGGATTACACTCTGCTCGCTGCTTTATTAATTGGATCTATACCTACTATTTATGTAGGAACACGTATTGCGAGCTATGTGTCGAACCGTATATTGCAACCCGTACTTGCAACTGCCCTTTTTGCTTTTGGCGTTAAGTATCTTTTTTTCTAAAAAGCAAAAAAACTGACCAATTACGGTTCATTCACAGCGAAAAACACGATATTGTAAGCCGCTACAAATAAAAGCGATAAACAGGAAAAACCTCAATGAGTAACGCACGTCTTGAAGACTTAAATATTGCCTCTTTTACTTCCTTGGTTACACCAAGTGAATTGAAAGCTGAGCTGCCCGTTAGCGATAGCATTAGCAGCCATGTTGCAGAATCCCGCGAGATCATCAAAAACATCATGGACGGTAAAGATCACCGCCTAGCAATTGTTATTGGCCCATGCTCTATCCATGACCCTGCAGCAGCACTTGATTATGCGAAGCGCCTAAAAAAATTGGCGGTTGAACTAGACGATACTCTTTATATTATTATGCGTGCTTATTTTGAGAAGCCTCGTACTACTGTTGGCTGGAAAGGTTTGATCAATGATCCAAATCTAGACGGTACATTTGATATTGATAAAGGCATTCGTATTGGTCGCAAATTATTAATTGATTTAGCTGAACTTGGCCTTCCTTTGGCAACAGAAGCTTTGGATCCAATCTCACCACAATACATTCAAGACTTAATCAGCTGGTCTGCTATTGGCGCTCGTACAACTGAATCGCAAACTCACCGTGAAATGGCTTCAGGCCTTTCTGGCCCTGTCGGATTCAAAAACGGCACAGATGGTTCAATGACAGTTGCTGTTAACGCCATGCAATCTGTTTCTCACCCTCACTCTTTCCTTGGTATTAATGAAGTTGGTCAAGTCAGCATTGTTAACACGAAAGGAAATGCATACGGTCACCTTGTTCTACGTGGTGGCAATGGCTTACCAAACTATGACGCCGCTAACATTGCGTTGAGTGAAAAAGCATTAACCGCTGCAAACTTGAAGCACAACATCATGGTCGATTGCTCTCATGAGAACTCGAACAAGAAACCAGAAAAACAAGTTACTGTCGCAGAAGATTCAACACAGCAAATTCTTGATGGTAACAACTCCATCATGGGCTTAATGATTGAAAGCAACATTGGCTGGGGCAACCAAAAAGTGCCTGCCGATCTGAAAGACTTGGAATATGGTGTGTCTATCACTGATGCTTGCATTGACTGGGAAACAACTGAAAAGTCGTTGACCACTATGGCAAACGCTTTACGTGACGTTCTTCCAAAACGTCAGCGTTCGTAAATTTTCTACTTTGCAATAAAAAAGGTAATCGAGAAATCGATTACCTTTTTTTGTTTTAACCATACAGTGTATAGCCAGATATTACATGAAAGCGTTATCTGTCACGGTATGATCAGTAGAATCTTTAACCGCGGTAAGGCCAGGCACTTTCTCAATCAGTGTCTTCTCAACACCTTCTTTCAAAGTCAAATCAACAGCACTACAACCTTGGCAACCACCGCCGAATTTAAGGATTGCCACTTCGCCATCAATCACCTCAACCAAGCTTACTTCGCCACCGTGTGCAGCCAAACCTGGGTTGATTTCTGAATACAATACATAGTTGATTTGATCTTCAATTGGACTGTCTGCCGTTACCTTAGGCATCTTAGCATTTGGCGCTTTGATGGTTAGCTGACCGCCCATTTTTTCTGTTGCGTAATCAACAAAAGCCTCATCTAAGAAGTTTACAGACATTTTTTCTATATAAACTTTCAACTTAGGTAAGTTTAAAATTTC
Source organism: Marinomonas sp. 15G6-16 (assembly GCF_055809555.1). Taxonomy (NCBI): domain Bacteria; kingdom Pseudomonadati; phylum Pseudomonadota; class Gammaproteobacteria; order Oceanospirillales; family Oceanospirillaceae; genus Marinomonas; species Marinomonas sp. 15G6-16. The sequence goes on from NZ_CM147916.1 coordinate 257,111, forward strand.
ATCTGTTTCATTTACTTCATCTGGTCTGCAATAAGCAAGACAAGTTTCAGCGTAAGGCGTACCCGGTTGCTGAATAAAGATTCGCACAGCGATCCCTTCCACTCCTTGCTTTTCCAGCAATGAAGACAAGTATTCTTGGGCACCATCCGTAATTGTAATATTCATAATAACCCTTTCTAAATCTATATAACGATTGATGCCTGTATATTACCGCAGATGCCCAACAATTCCAAAGACCAAGTAAAAAACTAAGGTATTTTTCCTTTATTTAAAAAGCCAATTGATAACTCTTCACCTCAATAAGCCTTATTAGAAAAACCGCTAAAGATATAGGTAAATATTCATTTTTAGTATAAAGGATGTTTGCTAATATACGTCCATCAAAATTTATCAATCACGGTTCCTAACTATGTATCAATATGACGCCATAGACCAACAGCTTGTTGAAGAACGTGTCGCTCAATTTCGCGACCAAACACGCCGTTATCTTGCGAAAGAATTAAGCGAAGAAGCCTTCTTGCCTTTGCGCCTTCAAAATGGATTGTATGTTCAGCGCTACGCACCAATGTTACGTATCGCTATTCCATATGGCATGCTTTCTAGTACTCAATTACGCAAACTAGCAGATATCAGCTGCCGATATGACAGATCATACGGACACTTTAGTACACGTCAGAACTTGCAATTGAACTGGCCTAAACTAGAAGATGTGCCAGACATTCTAGCAGAGTTAGCCGAAGTACAAATGCATGCGGTACAAACCAGTGGTAACTGTATTCGTAACACCACAACTGACCAATATGCTGGTGTGATTGCTGATGAAGTGGTTGACCCTCGCCCTTACTGTGAGCTAATTCGCCAATGGTCTACATTCCACCCAGAATTTGCTTTCTTACCACGTAAATTCAAAATCGCTGTAAACGCAACAGAATCTGCGGACCGAGCTGCAACACAAGTTCACGACATTGGTTTGCACATTAAGAAAAACGACGCGGGTGAAATTGGTTTCAAAGTAATCGTTGGTGGTGGCTTGGGCCGTACACCAATGGTTGGCGTAACGATTTGCGAATTTATTCCTCGCCAAGACTTATTGACTTACCTCGACGCTATCCTTCGTGTTTATAACCAAACAGGAAACCGTCAGAACAAGTACAAAGCTCGTATTAAAATCTTAGTAAAAGCACTAGGTATTGATGAATTCCGTAAGCGCGTCGATGCTGAATGGGCTCACTTAAAAGGAACAGAAAGCACGGTTCCTATGGCGGAATTTGATCGTTTAGCAAGCTTCTTCTCTGAGCCAGCTTACGAAAACTTAGGAAACAATCCTGCTAGCCTAACAAGCAAATTGTCTGAGAGTGCTGGTTTTGCTCGCTGGTATGAGCGCAATACTTTTGCTCACAAAAAAGCAGGCTACCGAATTGTTACTCTTACGCTGAAAAAGGCAGGCCAAGCACCTGGTGATGCAACAGCAGATCAAATGCAAAAAGCTGCGGATCTTGCCGATAAGTTTAGCTTCGGCGAGCTACGCGTAAGTCACGAACAAAACCTAGTCCTATCGGATGTTCGTCAAGATCAACTTGCTGAATTGTGGGATGCTGCAAAAGAAGCAGGTTTCGCAACGCCGACCTTAGGCTTGTTAACTGACATGATTTGCTGCCCTGGTGGTGACTTCTGTGCTCTTGCCAATGCGAAATCCATCCCGATTGCAGCACAAATTCAAGACACGTTTAACGATCTAGATTACCTTTATGATCTAGGTGAAATTGACCTTAACATTTCAGGCTGTATGAATGCTTGTGGTCACCACCACGTTGGTAATCTAGGCATATTGGGTGTAGATAAAAAAGGCGAAGAGTTCTACCAAGTTTCCATCGGTGGTGCTTCTGGACACGATGCCAGCATAGGTAAAATCTTAGGGCCTTCCTTTGCTCAAGAAGAGATTAGCGGTGTTATTCAAAAGCTAATGGATGTTTATGTTAGCAACCGTTCAGAAGACGAGCGCTTCATCGACACTTATCGCCGTATTGGCATCACACCATTTAAAGAGGCCGCTTATGCCAAAGCTAATTAAAAACGGTGAAATCATCGACAATGCTTATGTTTGGTTAGACAGCAATGAACAAGAAGTGGTACCAAACGGTATCGTTTCTGTTCAAAAATGGCTAGCTGAAAAAGACACCATTGGTTCAGTTGCAGGCATTTGGCTTGATGCTGGCGACGGTGTGGAATGCTTAAGCGACATCAACCTAGATCAATTTGAAGTCATTGGCATCAATTTTCCAGCGTTTGCAGATGGCCGCGGATTCAGCTACGCACGCCTTTTAAAAGAGAGATTGAATTACCAAGGTGAAATTAGAGCCTTAGGTAACTTCATCCCAGATCAATTAGGTTATCTTTTAAGAGTTGGATTCAACAGCTTCCAGTTTAACGAAGATGTAGATTTGGAAAAGGCGTTAGATTTACATCGCCCTTTCTCTGTCGCTTACCAAGGTGACGTTGCTGATCCACGACCTATTTTCTTGCGTCGATAGGCAACTAACTCCGACCTACAAAGCAAAAGCTTTACAATAAAATATCCATAAAAGGCCATTACGATGGCCTTTTTCTATTGCGTATTGCACCACTCCTGATTATCGTTACTAAATAACTCAAAGTGATTGATTTGCTGAAGGAACTTAATGTGTCTAGAAAATGTGTCACTAGCCTATTAGCTGGCCTACTACTCTCCACCTCTGTTTACGCTGAAACTGTCTATGTCTCTGATATTCAATTTGTTGCTATTCGAGAAGGCCTCGATAACAGCACAAGAGCGGTAGAAAGAGGATTAAAAAGCGGAACACCATTAGAAATTCTCGAAAGAAGCGAAGGCTACAGCAAGGTTCGCACTCCTAGCGGTAATGAAGGCTGGGTAGCTGATTACTTCCTTAGTGAAGACACAGTAACTAGAGATAAAATGAGCGCCCTACAGAGCCAAGTTAATCGAGTCACGGAAAGCAGAAACGACATTGCAAACACGCTCAAAGCAAGCCAACAAAAAATCCAAGAGCTCATTCAAGAGAACACTCAGCTAAAAAACAACAACAGCGCATTGGAGCAAGAACTCAGCGACCTTGCAGAGATCTCCGAAAAAGCCAAAGAGATTGTCTCTAAAAATGAAACCATCAGTTACGAAATGGCCAGCCTAAGACAGCGTACTAATGCTGCAGTGACACAAGCGAATCAGCTACAGAAATCCAATGATCAAAGATGGTTTATTATTGGTGCTGGAACCCTCTTTGGCGGACTATTCTTAGGCATCCTACTACCATCCTTACGCCGCAAAAAAGCAGGTACAGGTTCTTGGTAACAAGAACACTTATGAAGTAAAACCTCAGCCTCTTTAGTTACAAATAATCCAACAATTAAAGAGGCTAAAGCCTATTTTTAAATCCAACTCTTGTTTATTCCGCTAAAAACCCAGTACAGCACGGGCAAAAGCAAAGTTTTAGCCTCTCATTTACTCTGTTTTTGGCACTTAAAAAACATTTATGCGTTATTTCTAGAATGCTTTTCACAGCCCCCTTTCTTTAATCCTATAAAATATAATAGAATAGCGCGAAATACTTGGCCACAAATGTAAAAAGCCTTGTATAATAGCGCGCAAATTTCGTCCTCAATTATTTAGAGTAATGTAATGGCTGACTTATCAAAATACAGAAACATCGGTATTTTTGCTCACGTTGACGCGGGTAAAACTACTACCACAGAACGTATTCTTAAACTTACCGGTATGATCCACAAACTCGGTGAAGTACATGAAGGTGAGTCAACTACTGACTTCATGGAACAAGAAGCAGAACGTGGTATTACTATCCAATCAGCAGCAGTAACATGTTTCTGGAAAGACCATCGTTTTAACGTTATCGACACACCTGGACACGTTGACTTCACAGTAGAAGTATACCGCTCCCTTAAAGTTCTTGACGGTGGTGTTGGTGTATTCTGTGGTTCTGGTGGTGTTGAACCACAATCAGAAACAAACTGGCGCTACGCAAACGAGTCAGAAGTAGCTCGTTTGATCTTCGTAAACAAACTAGACCGTCTAGGCGCTAGCTTCTACCGCGTTACTAAACAAGTTGAAGACGTACTAGGTGCGACGCCTCTTATCATGGTATTGCCAATTGGTACTGAAGACGAATTCGTAGGTGTTGTTGACCTTCTAAGCCGTAAAGCTTACGTTTGGGATGATTCTGGCCAGCCAGAAAACTACAGCATCGAAGATGTTCCTGCGAGACATGGTTGATCAGGTAGAAGAATACCGTGAGAAACTAATCGAAACTGCAGTTGAACAAGACGACGACATCATGATGGCCTACATGGATGGCGAAGAGCCTTCTATGGAAGACATCAAACGTTGTATCCGTACTGGTACACGTGATCTTGCTTTCTTCCCTACTTACTGTGGTTCTGCCTTCAAAAACAAAGGCATGCAACTTCTTCTTGACGCAGTAGTTGACTACCTACCTAGCCCAACAGATGTTGTTCCACAAGATCTTACTGACGAAGAAGGTAATCCAAACGGCGAGAAAGCGCTTGTTGACGCTAACGAACCTTTCAAAGCTCTTGCTTTCAAAATCATGGATGACCGTTTCGGTGCCTTGACTTTCGTACGTGTTTACTCTGGTAAACTGAACAAAGGCGATACGATCCTAAACAGCTTCACAGGTAAAACTGAGCGTGTTGGTCGTATGGTGGAAATGCAAGCGGATGACCGTAAAGAAATCAACTCAGCACAAGCTGGTGATATCCTTGCAATCGTTGGTATGAAAAACGTACAAACTGGTCACACTCTTTGTGATCCTAAGCACCCATGTACTCTTGAAGCGATGGTTTTCCCTGAGCCAGTAATCTCTATCTCTGTTACTCCTAAAGATAAAGGTGGTAACGAGAAAATGGGTATCGCGATCGGTAAAATGGTTGCAGAAGATCCAACTTTCCGCGTAGAAACTGACCAAGATTCTGGTGAGACTATCCTTCGCGGTATGGGTGAACTTCACCTAGATATCAAAGTAGACATCTTGAAGCGTACCTACGGCGTAGACCTAATTGTTGGTCAGCCTCAGGTTGCTTACCGTGAAACGATCACGAAAGAAGTTGAAGATACTTACACGCACAAGAAACAATCTGGTGGTTCTGGTCAATTCGGTAAGATCGATTACCGTATCAAACCAGGTGAGCTAGGTTCTGGCTTCACTTTCTCTTCTTCTGTTGTGGGCGGTAACGTACCAAAAGAATTCTTCCCAGCAGTAGAAAAAGGCTTTAAGTCTATGATGGAAGAAGGTGTTCTAGCTGGCTTCCCAGTACTAGACGTTGAAGTTGAGTTGTTCGACGGTGGATTCCACGCAGTTGACTCCTCTGCTATTGCCTTCGAAATCGCTGCTAAAGGCGCTTTCCGTCAGTCTATCCCGAAAGCTGGTCCTCAGTTGATCGAGCCTATCATGAAGGTTGACGTGTTCACTCCTGATGATCACGTTGGTGATGTTATCGGTGACCTTAACCGTCGTCGCGGCATGATCAAAGACCAAGAGAAAGGCGTAACTGGCGTACGCATTAAAGCAGACGTTCCTCTTTCTGAAATGTTTGGTTACATCAGTTCTCTACGTACAATGACATCTGGTCGTGGTCAGTTCTCTATGGAGTTCTCTCACTACCTACCATGTCCTGCAAACGTAGCAGAAACAGTAATCGCAGCTCAAAAAGAGAAGAAAGAAAAAGAAAAGAACTAATTTCTGATTCTCTTTCTCTTCAAAAAAACCCGATGCATCGCATCGGGTTTTTTTATGCTTTCTAAAAATTGGGCACAAAAAAAGAGCACCCAAAAAGCACTCTTTAGTTCTCGAAATAACCTAGGGAAGGTACGAACACGTCCTGGATATTAAAACGGCACAGGATACTCCCGAAATACAGACATAACATCCGCAAGAACCTCATCAGACAAAGCCAAGTCAAAAGCACTCATATCTTCTTTCAACTGTTCTAATGAAGTCGCACCAACAATGGTTGAACTTACACCATCAACCTGATCACACCAAGCCAAAGCCAACTGAGCCGCACTCAAGCCATGCTTCTTGGCAACCTCAACATATCCAGCAACCGCTTTCTCTACTTGTTGAGTATCGCGGAACAGACCATTGCGCTGCGCAAAGCTCCAACGACTACCTTCAGGGCGAGCACCACCAAGATACTTGCCTGTTAACGCACCCGCAGCCAAAGGTGACCAAGGTAAATAGGCAACGTCTTCATGAACGCAATTTTCAATCAAATACGGCCAGTCTTTCGCATGTAATAAGCTAAACTCATTTTGAATCGAAGCCACTCTTGGCAAGTTATACTTATCACTTAAGCGAATGTATTCATTAATTCCCCAAGTGCTGTCATCAGACAAACCAAAATGGCGAATTTTCCCTGCTTTAATGCACTTAGCAATGCCTTGCAAAATATCAAGCATTTGAGCCGAGTGGGCATCACGATCCACATTAGAAAACGAAATATGACCTGGAAAATGCTTCGCAAAATGCGGTGTCGTACGATTTGGCCAATGAAGTTGGTATAAGTCAATGTAATCTGTTTGCAAGCGCTTCAAAGAAGCATCAACAGCAGCGACAACAGCATCACCCGTAATTGGTCCGCCATCACGAATATAGTGTAAACCCGGACCAGCAATTTTCGTTGCCAAGATCATTTCGCCACGACGAGACGCATTACGAGATAGCCAGTCACCAATGATGGTTTCTGTTTTTCCATAGGATTCAGGAGTCGGTGGAACAGAATACATTTCGGCGGTATCAAAGAAATTAATACCGTTTGCTAAGGCATATTCAATTTGAATATCAGCATCAGCCTGATTATTTTGAGTACCCCATGTCATGGTGCCCAAACAAACTCGAGAGACCTCTAAGCCTGTTCGACCAAGTGGCGAATATTTCATCATTTATGTCCTTTATATTTGAGTGACACATTAAAAGCGCCACAAAATAAATCAAAGGATCAATGTAATAAAATTTTCGCCATCAAGCCAGTTTTATCAATGAAAACAATAAGGAGCTTAACTTTAAGGTTTCGATTCCAACAAGGGTTCATATCGCTTGTCTGTTAATGTTTTCAAGAAAGCAACAATGGCATCCACTCTTTGATCTGGTAAAGCTGGGCCTACTTCTAAGTCCGCAAAGTCTATATTCTCTGCCACCTCAGGTTCACCCCAGGGCTTCCCCGTTTCAGGATTAATGGTGCGAGTTGGATTGTTGTATTTATCGTAAAATAGAACCACTGTACGTAAATCCTGAAACACACCGTTATGCATATAAGGCCCTGTGACCGCGACATTCCTCAAGGAAGGCACTTTGAACTTACCTGCTTGAGACGGGTCTGTAATCTCTGGATGATCCAATAACCCTTGATCAATTAAGCCATTATTGTGAGCCGTTAAAGGCGCATTGGCAGGCACACCTATGTTGCGATACTCAAAGTTTGTAAAGGTTTCTTGATCATAAAATGGAGAAGGATTTAATTGATGACAAGCATTGCAATTCGTAAACTGCTGAGAGAAGAATAATGTCTTACCCAACTCTTCTTCTGGTGTAAATTTATCCTCGCCACGCAATACACGGTCGTATTTTGAATCAAAAGGCATAAATAGAGCCGTTTTTTCAAAAGTGGCAATCGCATCCGCAATGGCGACATAACCCTTCTCTGAGTCTTCTAAAATTCCGTCACCGTATAAATCATTAAACAATGACACATATCGCTGATTTTCTTTTACTCTATCAACAACCGCAGCCCCATCAGGCAACGCCATTTCCAGAGAATTCACAAACGGCCCTTGTGCTTGCTCCACTAGATCAGACGATCGGCCATCTAAAAATTGACCACCACGATATTCACCATCTTTCATACGATGAAATGGCGGGGAAAAAGCCGCATAAGCTGCCGTCGGTGTATTACGAGTTCCTACCGATTGGCCATCACTACCCAATGAAACCGCACCAGAAAAAACATCGTTTCTTCTATCGACAAAGCCATTCGCAATATCGTGACAAGTCGCACAGGATTGATTCCTCTCTTTTGATAGATTTGTATCAAAGAACAATTGAGAGCCTAAAAGCGCTTTAGGGTCTGTAAGCGGAATCGGAAGTTCGTGGGTAGCTTTAGTGGCTTTAGGTTGAGGAGCAACCTGCTTAGGTTCACTGCATGCAGAAAGAAATAGAGAAACGGCAATCACACCAAGAGAAAAGCGTAGCATTGTATTTTAGCCATCAAATAAATAAGTCGTGGAATAATACACCCATGCCGAATTTGAGTAAAACGCGGACAATTATTCTCATTAACTTAGACGTAAAAAAAGCGCCCAACTAGATCCAAATCAAGAAAATAGTGAGGCGCTTTCTCAGTGCAAGACGAAAAGTTTAATTCTGATCAGGCAAGGTAACATTCAACTCTAGCACCGAGCAATCGTCAGTGTTATCAAGCTGTATTTGGACATCTTCACTGCCAATTTGCACGTACTTACGGATAACATCAATAATCTCTTGCTGCATCTGAGGTAAGTAATCAGGCTGATGTCGCTTAGTACGCTCGTGAGCCACAATAATTTGCAAACGGTCTTTTGCTACAGAAGCCGAACTAGGTGAATTTTTACTTTTAAAGTAATCAAAAATGCCCACTCTAACCTCCTAACAAACGTTTTATAAAACCTTTCTTCTGAACAGTCAAAAAGCGTAAAGGACGCTCTTCACCCATCAGACGGTCTACTGCATCCATGTACGCTTGGCCCGCTTCAGATTCTGTATCCAAAATAACAGGAGCGCCTTGGTTTGATGCTTTAAGCACGGCTTCCGATTCAGGAATCACACCTAACAAAGGAATCGCTAAAATGTCTTCAACATCAGAAACACTCAACATCTCACCTAGCTCAACACGCTCAGGATGATAACGAGTCAATAATAAGAACTCTTCGATTGGCTCAGCACCCTCTTCTGCTCGTTTAGACTTGCTTTGCAAGATACCAAGAATACGGTCAGAGTCACGAACAGATGACACTTCAGGATTGGTCACTACGATTGCAGCATCAGCAAAATACAAGGCCATTTGAGCGCCTTTTTCGATTCCTGCTGGCGAATCACAGATGATGTAATCAAATTCTTTAGAAAGCTCTTCCAAGACTTCCTGAACACCTTCTATTGTTAAGGCGTCTTTATCACGAGTCTGAGACGCTGGAAGGATATACAAATCCTTAGTGCGTTTATCCTTAATCAGGGCTTGCGTTAAAGTTGCTTCCTTGTTGATGACGTTTACAAAATCATAAACAACACGGCGCTCACACCCCATAATCAAATCAAGATTTCGTAAGCCCACATCAAAATCGATAATGACGGTTTTATGCCCTTTCAACGCAATACCAGTACCAATTGCTGCACTGGATGTTGTCTTGCCGACCCCCCTTTTCCTGAGGTGACCACTATAATTTTTGCCAATGTTATATCCCCCGATAACCCCAAACAGAGTACATCAAAATAATCTAATAAATACTAAAGCGGTGTAATTTCCAAACTATCGTCAACTAATAGCACTTGAGCGCTATCTTTCCAAACAATATCTTGCAACGCATCGCTCAACATAAAATTGCCTGCGATTGAAACCAGTTCAGCCTCCATACTCTTACAAAAAATTCGTGCTTCTGTATCTCCTTTTACACCAGCCAAAGCTCGGCCTCGTAATGGGCCATACACATGAATGTTGCCATCGGCCAAAACCTCTGCCCCTGCACTGACTTGAGCTAAAATAATCAAATCGCCTTCCGCGTAAACTTGTTGACCAGAACGAATTGGCTTAGTGACAACTTTAGTTGCTTGAGGCACTAAACGCTCTTCCACAACTGTTTTTACAACGACATCTGGACTTACTTCTTCTTTTACTTCTGGCACGGTTTGTATCGCCCGCGCTTTGCTGGCAGGCAATAATGGAATGCTAACTGAGCCTTTCCACACAGGTAAATTTTCAGGATGACAACGCCAACCGATAACGCCAAGCCCAAGAGTACTCACCGAGCGAATTAAAGCTTCAAATTCATCTAGGGTAATGCCGCGCTTCATTTTTGAAATATCAATAATGATAGGAGCCTGATTAAAAAAATGTGGCACCTGTTCAATTTTTTCTTTAGGTGAAAAGTAATGTCATCTAGCGAAAATGTCTGAACTTCTAACAATATTGTCGTAACAACACTTCCTTTGAGTTGGAAGCCTGAGTCTGCCATGCAAACAGTCCTTTTTTTAAATTCTTTAGTACGGCTAATTCGTATAAAAGACACGAATCATCTTGATTAGCATACAGAAATCTATTCTATCAAGCTGAATGATTAAAGAAAGACACCAAAACAGAGTCTTTACACTCTCTCAAATATTGGCCTTGCTCTCTAATAGTGCCAAGAATAACGCATAATGCTCAATAATAAACTAAACTTTAACCATTTGATTTGTTTAAATTTTTACAACTTACTTACATACTTGTTCCCATTAATCTGGGGAAAACTTTTGCACCATAAAAAACCGTTGTAAAAATGATGTTTAATCCGCCGAATGTACAGCAAATTCAGGTGCTAAACGACTCACACCTAAGCCACTTTGCTTCGTCAGCTTAATTTGCACAGGAATACGTTCTTTTAATGCACTAATATGGCTGATAATTCCAATGGTCTTCCCTGAGGAATGTAAGTTATCCAAAGCATCTAAAGCAGACTCTAATGTTTCACTGTCCAAAGTGCCAAATCCTTCATCCAAAAACAAAGAGTCGATACTGGTTTTATGGGAAACCAAATCAGAAAGTGCCAACGCTAACGCCAAGCTCACCAAGAAAGATTCTCCGCCAGACAAGGTTTTTGTGTCCCGAGATGCATTTGCTTGCCAAGTATCCACCACGGCCAATGACAAAGCCTCTTCCTGTCTTTTCAGCTGATAACGACGATGTAACACATTCAGATGCTGATTTGCCAAATATACCAAATGATCCAAAGTCAGGCTTTGCGCAAAACGTCGGAATTTCGCACCATCCGAAGAACCTATCAAATGATTTAATCGTTCAAGATGAACCACTTCTTCCCGCAAAATTCGCAATTCTTCTACAGACGCTTTTGCTTGCTCTCGACGCTGCTTTTCCTCTTCAATCTTATTCGCTACTTCCCCCCAATTACGATTAAGCAATTGTCGCTGATTTTCTAATTGCTCAACCAACGCAGATAACTCCTCAAGAGAGTTTGTGTCTATTACATCACTTATGGGTTTGTTATTAATGTGTGACGCTAAAGAAGCTTCCGCCTGCTTTAGCAATGCAGCTTGTCGCGTGTTTACATCCTTTAATTCGCTATAAGTCTGTTGCAAAGCAATAAGCTCATCATGAGATAAACACGCCATCTTCCAGGATGAAACATCTTCAAAACCTTTCTCTTTAAGCACACCTTGCCAAGCAGACTCTGCCGTTTCCAATTCAGCTTTTAGAGCTTGCAAAGATTTATCAAGCGCCTTCAACGTCGCCTCTGATGCAGCCAATGTTTTCTGAATCTGTTCGTGCTCTTTTGAAAGAGAATCTAATGCTGATCGGCTGGATTCTAAAGACGCCTGAGCATCAGAACGATATTGAGCAAGTGTTTTCTCACCTAACTTTTCAAAAAGACTCTTATCAATCGCTGCCAGTTCATTTTTCAAATCAGTTAGTTGAACTTGTATTTGCTCTAGCTCTACAGCATTGTCACTCACACGTGATTCTAACGACGTGATTTCATAACCTAACTGGTCAACTTGCTGGCGCTGTATATCAAGGTTGTTCTTGGCCGCTCTCCATGACTGCAAAGAAGTCTGCAATGCCAGCAAAGAATCACTCAAAGGCGATACGAGATATTTTTCTGGAACACCTGCAGATTGAATGGAAGCCATTAAAGATTGAGCAACCCGATCTTTTTCTTGAGTGATTTTCTGCTGCTCATCCAATTTGCTATCAAAAGATTGACGGAGCAATCGACCTTGAGATTCTTGCTGCTGAAGTTGCAATTCTATATTCTGCAGCTCAGCCTTCACGTTATTAAACTCTTCTTCCAAAACCAATCGCTGCTGATGCTTCTCCAAAACAGCCTTGTTGGTTTCAGTCACTTGAATCCAATCTTTTTGCACGGCTTCCACTGTCGCTTTTACCGCCGTTTCTTCAAGCACTTCGACCGCATTAATTGCCAAACGATTTAATAGCGTAAACAGTGATGCTTCTAAATCCGCCAAGGCTGCTATTAAGGATTGTCTCTGCTCAAGACGCACTTCTTTTTCGCTGGCGGATACTTTCTGGTCAGACTTTAACGCCAAACCGGATTGCTTAAGCGCTTCCAATTCAGCTTGTAAAGCGTCCAATCTTTGCTGATTTTCAACATTGGTTGCTTGATGCAAGGCATGACCTAAATCATGTTCGGTAGAACCACACAAAGGACAGTGATCACGCTCATTTAAATTTTCTCTTAGTGTATTTAGCGCGACAATGTGGCGCTCTGCATCCACCAGCTTGGTAAGATCTAAACAATGATGGCTTTTCTCTTTATAGGCTTTTCGCTGTTGTGAAAGCTGCTCTTCTTGTTGAATGACTTTGTTTTCCAACGCTTGAATCGTGTCATTCAGATTACCAAGTTCAATTTGCTTCGCTTGATACAGTTGATATTGTTGAACAAGTTCTTGAGCTTTCTGCTGCCTTAAATCTAATTCACGAACATGTTCTTGCCACTCATTCAATTCACGGCCGGAGGAAAGATGTAAATAGTCTGCAAGGGTATTTTTTAGCTGTTTTTCCAAATTAGCGACAAGGCTACTTTGTTGCTCTTTTTGATCTTTACTGGCGGCAAAAGTTTTAAGTGCTGCGTCTAGCGCATTTTTCGATGTGGCAATATCAGCCGCCAAATTCATTAGAGCTTGATCTTGCGTCTGAATAGAGTCTTGTTGGTATTGCCAGTTTGATAGCTGAGCTTCTATTTGCTCAGGCGCTTGCCATTCTGACAAGCTAGCTTCACTCTGCTGACAGAGTAATTTCCCCTGCTTGAGCTTTTCTTTTAAAGCCTCTAACTCTTTTGAGCTAGATTGATGCTTTTGATTAAGCTCTTCGTGGCGCTTGTTAACGCCAATTAACTGCTCATTAATATTTTCACGGCGAGAAACCAAAGGTTGAATAACATTGGTTACTTCGTCATTCAGCTTTTCCCATTGTTGAGCTTGCTCATCATGCGCCAACTTAGAGGCTTTCACCTGCCCTTCAAGCATTTCGGCAGTGGCGGCTTGCTCTGTTTGTTGCTGAAGTGCTACGGCTTTTTCTTGCTCAAGCTCAGTTGCTCGCTTGACCATTTTCGTCAGCTCGTCATATTGAGACTGCAAACTATTGGCCGTTTCCGCTTTATTCAATAAAACTAATTTAGGCTGAAAGTTTTCTAGCGCAGCGATAGCATCCAAACTTTGCTGTTGAGTTTGTGCCAATTGTTTCGTTAGATGAGACTCTGTTTGACGCCACTCTAAACTTTGCTGATGCTCCTTGAAACTCTGAACAAGCGTTTCATCCTGCCCTTCATATTCCTTTTCTTTCTGAACCAAAGTATCAAGTTCATCATTGCTTAGTAATTTCCGCTGGGCATTAATGGCTTCTAATTGGGTGATTTTTACCTTTTCAGTTTTGTGCTTTTCGAAAACCCATTTAGAAACCTGCCCATAAATTTCTGTACCGGTAAGTTCTTCCAATAACTCAGCACGATCGTTCGCTGAGGCATTTAGGAAAGCAGAAAATCCACCTTGCGCCAGCAACATGGATTTAGTGAATCGAGAAAAGTCCAAACCGGTAATTTCTGCGATTTTATCGATTTTCTCATTGATTTTAGTGGTGATAATCGTGCCGTCACGCTCACACAATTCACAAGTCATTGGTTGCAATTTACCATCGCTGCTGCCTCGCGCACGACGCTGCCCCCAAAAAGCTCGATAGCCTTTGCCTTTTATTTCAAATTCCACTTCCGCAAGGCATTCTGCCGTATGGCGCGTCATCAACTCGTTTTGACTAGGAGAGACTTTCAAACGAGGCGTTTCATGATACAAAGCCAAACAAATCGCATCGAGCAAGGTAGACTTACCAGCGCCTGTTGGCCCAACAATGGCAAAAACACCAGCGTCATCAAAAGGCTCTTTGGTAAAATCAATTTTCCACTCACCTTTTAATGAATTTAGATTTTTCAGTCGAAGCTTACAAATTTTCATGCTTGCTCCTCTTCATGACTTTCACTGTCTTCTTCACTGTTCTTTTTGGCCTTTTCTGAATGCGCGGTTTCACTCACTTCGGCATCGTCAGATAACCCATTTTGAGACTCTTCCATTTCAGCAAGACAAACATGAAATAGTTTTGTTAATGTCTTCGCTTCTTCCTGTTCAATGTCCAAGTTAGCTTGCAGGCTTTTCTCAAAAACATCGCCAACCGTTAACTCAGACAAGGTTTGGCGAGATTCAAAAGCGTCGGTCTTTTTTTCCAAAGCGCTTTTTCGCATCACTCGCAGCAGTTCAATCGGTTTATCGTCGATCACTTCCATTATGCGTTTCTGTACATCGCTCAAATAATCATCCGCAATGATAGTCACCTCTAACCAAAGTGTCTGACCTGACTCTAAACCTTTTACAAAACCTTGTTCATTAAGCTGCTTTGTCACCTCTTTTAAACTTCCTTTCAGGCTCGCCATTGGCTGGAACATAGGAATATTTACTAATTGAATCGGCTCTATTTTGTTTTCTTCAAGCTCACTAGCGAAAAGATCTCCCATTACAGGAAGCTCTTTCTCCTCTGGCTCTTCCACAAATAAATCCGTATCAAGAATCACAAGCGTTTTGTCTCGCCCTAATTCGTCAAAGCTCAATGGAATTGGCGAGCCGCTATAGCGAAAGCGACCATCTTTGGTAATCGCCTGCGCACGGTGAATATGACCAAGGGCAAGATAATCAAAGGCAGGAAATACAGACGTTGGCAAGGCTTCTAACGTTCCCACATAAAGATCACGGACCGATTCACTGACTTGGCCACCCATCGCAGTAAGGTGACCCGTTCCAATAATCGGCACAGGGGTTTTCAATGTTTTATTCTTCTCACAAGCAAGCAGGTAAACTTGCTGATAAAAATCACTTATGTGTTGCAGCAATCCCATTTTCTTATCTTGCTCTGATTGACCAGACAGACTCTTCATCACATCTTTAGGGCGAAGATAAGGCACAGCACAAACCCAAGCAGCGATCTCACCTTGCTTGTTCATCAATGGAATAACATGGGATTCAATATCATCAAGGTTAGCTTGACTGGAAACTTGTGTATCTAGATAAGAAAGGAGACTTTTAGATTCATTGAGCATACTCACAGAATCATGATTTCCAGCCACAATGACTAGCTGACAGGCTCGTGCTTTCATATCTAACACAAGCTGATGATACATTTCACGGGCATAACTTGGCGGTGAGCCAGTATCAAAAATATCACCAGCCACAATCACCGCATCAATACCTTCTTTGTCCACCAGCGCCAACAACCAATCGATAAAAGCTCTATGCTCATCACGGCGGGACTTCCCCATAAAATGCTGACCAAGATGCCAATCAGAGGTGTGTAGGATTTTCATGCATCACCTATTCAGAAATAAAATATGAAAGGTAGCAATAGTAAGGAAGTGGAAGTGCGATACAAGGGATTATTAAAGTTATTCATATAGAAGAGGTATGAATAACCTTAAAGATAGAGACAAATCTAGCGATATGGTGTCAATAAAGGAAACACATTTTTATACTTACCAAACCATTTTCTAAGTCTTCTGTTCCACATTCTTTCAATTTTCTTTCTTCCAAAATAGGCAAAATGGCAAATTGGAATAAAGTCATTGTGGCCAACACCATCAATTACTTTCAAGTGAAAATCTGTTTCGCTATTTTTTTGTAACAAAATATTAGATGGGTTCAAATCTCTGTATATGATGTTTTGCTCCCATAGGTGTTGCTTCAACTCCTCTAGTGCATACGCTATATAATTATTGATTTCTGGGATATCTTGCTTCAAATAAAAATCAATCGACTTTGAAATTTTCCCATCACAATCGCGCACTAAGTTAAACACAGCACCTAAGCCAAAATTTGTTTCTTCTGTCTTAACAAAGGGAACAACATACTCCCAACTCGCGCCAACTTTCTCTAAATGTTTAAAATAACGAATTTCACGAGTTTGATTTTTCAAAGGGCTAGTCGGATGTAAAATTTTGACGCATTGGTTTTGTTTCATTGGATGTTGGTAACAACTTCTAATCACCCCTTTACCTATCAATAAGTTGTCATCAAGCTCTAACATAATAACCTCACCCAAAAACCATACATTAAATTCATATAATCTTCATTTTAAAGTAATGGTTTTGTCATGAACAGCCATAGCAGATATGTTTTTAAAGTTATAAAGCGCCGAAAAAAGCAATAATTCAGTATATTTAACAAACTACAAAAAACTAACGAACAAAATGTAATTGTGAGGTTCGGATTCTAAAAGGACGAAGCGCTTGCTCCCAATCCTTTTCAGGTAAGTTTTGACCGTGATAAATAATATGTAATGACGTGCCTGATTCAGCGACCACCTTATTTAGAAAGGTAACGAAAGCCTCATCTTCTAATGGATGGCATAGACTTCCAGCAGCAAGTTTAAAAAATGCCACTTTTTGAGTAACAATTTCTCCTAAAGCCTCACGCCAATAAGGCTCAAACACACCATTATCAGCAGAAGACACAACCAGAACAGGAAAAGCACTCAAATCCATTTCATAAAGCAGGCGCCCTTTTCTTACGCCTGATAAAGTCTGAACACCTAATGAGTCGTTAATCGCAAACGCTTTCACTTTTTGCCACTCAGTCTTAGAAAACGCACTTCTCTGTAAAATAACTTTAAGCGGCGCACGGCTTGATTTAATGCCATGCATTCAACAAAGTGGTGTGCTTTAGATGCAGATACGAACACTCGATCGCCAAAGGAGTCATCACTTGGACCTAACAGCGTTATTTCAACGTTAGAGTCATCGAGCGAATTCAAAGCCAAAATAGAAAACTCAACAGAAGCGGCAGGCGTTTGTGTACTTAACGCCATATCAGAAGATATCGATGTTTGGCAGGATAAAAGAGATTCACAGTTATTCAGGTCATAAAGACGACATGCACCGCAGGCCCCTGCTCGGCAACCGTAACGGACATCCGCACCCTGAGCTAACAAAGACGACAACAAATTGTCTCCAGTTTCTGCAGCGAAGACATCCGCATCTAATTTCACCGTCAATTCGTGAGAGTCCATTACCTCAACCTAACCAAATTATGATCTTGATATTATGCCACACTCTGATCATCGAACCGCTTTTAAAACTGCATTAGGATGTTTAAATTCAGGCTATAGATGATTACCATAGAGCTCACTATTTCACGCATCTCTATTTAGATTCTATTCACTTTCATCAAGGATTGTACGATGTCTAGCTATAACGAATCCCAAGAAGAAATCTCTCAAGCCACTGAGGGCTATGTCATGCAACAAACCATGTTGCGCATTAAAGACCCAGCTGTGTCGTTAGAGTTTTATCAAAAAGTATTAGGCATGAAGCTATTGGGAAAATACGACTTCCCAGCGATGCAATTTACGCTTTACTTCTTAGGCTATGAAAACGAAATACCAGAAGGCGACGATAAAACCAAAACCGAATGGGTTTTCCGTCGTCCTGCCTTAATTGAGCTGACTCATAACTGGGGCAGCGAGAAGGATGACAACTTCCCAGGTTATCACAATGGCAATGAAGACCCACGCGGCTTTGGACACATAGGCATTAGCGTACCAGACGTGTATGCGGCCAGTGAACGCTTTGCCAAATACGATGTGGAGTTTGTAAAGAAACCAGACGATGGTTCAATGAAAGGATTAGCTTTCATTAGAGACCCAGATGGTTATTGGATTGAGATCCTATCCGCAGAAGGCATTACGGATATTATTCTCTCCCAATAACAGATACTTGAGTCACAATAGAAAATATTTAAAAAAGGGAGCCGTACTATCAGCTCCCTTTTTCTTGGTTGTCGCAGGCATACTTACGACTAATCTACTCTAAGCCGCCTTCGGTGTGGACGCCAGCAAGGCCACGAGCAATCGCCAGAAATCCCCTACGGAATCAATTTCCATGCGTTCCGTCGGTGAGTGAGCGCCTCGAATGTTCGGGCCAAAAGACACCATTTCCATACCAGCGTATTTTGCACCAATGATGCCGCACTCTAACCCTGCGTGAATCACTTTCACATTGGCTTCTTGTCCCATCACTTCTTTATGAACATCAAGAAAATGCTTGAGCAAACCCGCATTTGGGTCTGGTCTCCACCCCGGATAACCATTTTCTAAATTCACATCCGCATGAATTAATGAAAAAGCCGATTTCGCCACATGAGCAAGATGTTCAACCGCAGAATCCACTAAAGAACGTACCAGCAAACAAGCATCAAATACCTTTTCGCCGTCTTTGGAGTTCTTAAGATTAATCACACCAAGGTTACAAGATGTCTCTGTCACGCCGTCCAAATCTGCGCTCATTCTATGTACACCATGAGGCGCGCAATAAATAGCGCTCAACAAAGCGTCTTTAGAATCGGCTTCCAATTCAGAGTCCACTTCTGAGGAAACAAGAGAAAACCGTAACTTAGGTTCGGTACTAACAAATTCAGCCTGAGTGCGTCTTTCAAATTCAGTAACAAAGGCAAATAGCTTGGCTTCGTCAGTGGCATTTACATTAATGGTCGCGCTGGCATCACGAGAAATAGCATTACGTAAAGTGCCGCCAGTAAAACCACTCAGCCCAAAATCACATTCTTCTTTGAGCAGATTTAATAAACGGATCAACAAGACATTCGCGCTCGCACGACCTTTATGGATGTCTAATCCAGAATGGCCACCACGCAAACCAGAAACAACAATCTCAAAGGCTTTTTTATCCCCCGTCACGGGCAACGCCTTGTAATGTTTTTCTATGTTGATATCAACACCACCGGCACAACCAATGTACACATCGCCATGATCTTCGGAGTCTAAATTCAGTAAGATTTTGCCTTTTAAAATACCTTCTTCTAACTGCAAAGCACCACGTAAACTGGTTTCTTCTTCTATGGTAAAAAGCGCTTCAATTGGCCCGTGAACCAAGTCCGTCGATTCCAATACCGCCATCGCCGCCGCAACACCGATACCATTGTCTGCGCCCAGTGTTGTGCCTGTCGCATGAACCCAACCATCAATAACCTGAGTCACGATTGGGTCTTTAGTGAAATCATGATCCACATCGGCGTCTTTCTGCGCCACCATATCCAAATGGCCTTGTAACACAACGGTTTCTCTGTCTTCCATGCCTTGCGATGCGCCTTTACGAATCAAAAGGTTTCCAGCAGGGTCAACATAGGTTTCTAACCCTAAAGACGTCGCCCATTGAATAAGATGATCTCTCAACTGTGCTTCGTAATAAGAGGGTCTTGGAGTATTACATAAGGTTTGAAAATGTCGCCAAATCGCACTGGGTTGTAAGGTATTCAATACTTGGTTCATGGAGCTCCCTTCAAATCGTTAAAACAATATGAAAACAACAGTAAAGAAGAGCAAGGATTGAAGCAATCGAAATAAAGATAGGACTGATAGAGAAAACGTATGTGTGAGGTTTCACTCCTAGTGAGATATGAAAAAGCCCAGATCAATCTGGGCTTTTTCATTTAACGAAGTATTGTCGTTAGATTACTGATTCAGTTCTAGTTTGTAGAAAGTGGCTTGCGTATAATCGCCTGCTTCTACTCCACGGTTCATACAACCAGAAGAACCTTGATTACACTGATTATAAGCACCGGCTTTAAAATACATCCAATCTTGTGCGTAACTGCGATCAAAATTTTCTCTACCTGGATAAGGCTTGCTTAGGTCTACAGAGAAAGTGACCACTTTTTCGTCAGCTTCTCCGATGTCACGTTTGAACGTAAGGTTCATAATATTCCCCACTACGTTCACATCGTATTCAATCAGCTCACCCAGTGCGATACCGTCTTGCGGATCTGCATCTGCTTTAGTGAGATTGTTCTTGCCGAACACATCGTGACGAATGTCTGTACGATCTTTTTTATTTTCTGGGTTCGTTTCATAAGTCCAGAAAACACTACCATGTTCATGGTTTGGCATTTTACGATAGAAGATTTTCAACGGTTCATTTTTAGAACCATGAATCTGACCAATAACCACGGCATGAGCACCAATCTTTTTATCATTACCACTGGTACTAACCGCATCAACCGTCAATGCAGCACTGAGTTGACCACCAATAGCGCCAAAGTCTTTTGCATTCTTATGGGCCGCTACGGCAAAGTTCGTTAAAGGTGCGCTGTATGTGTACGCATTTTCCACATCCAACATGGCGCGCAATTCACTGCGAGTGTTTTTACTGTTTGGCGTGGTTGGGCCTGTGTTTGGTGCGGCAAAGACAACAGCACCCGTTTCTGAATTAGTGTAAAACCATTCAGGATGAACGTATGGGTAATTCACATAGTTTAAACGGTCTGCGGTGATTTCCATTTCCTTACCTTTTCGAGCTTCGGTTCTGTCACCGATAGGTAAGTTAATCTTCCACTTTTTCATGTCGAAGTTTTCAGCAGGCGCTTTAGAAGGGTCCAGTTTACTAGCAAGTTCTGCTTGGTAATCTGTCATAGTTACCGCAATAGCGGATTGAGAAAGTACAATTGCACTGATAGCGAGCACGAGAGCTTTTTTCATCTTCGTCTTCCTATTTTATTGTTATGTAAGAAGTTTTTATTTAAAAAGTATTAGAATTAATCCAATTCGATCAATACTGAACTCATTATGTATTAATCATACAAATAAGTGAACCAATATTACATTGATAAATGTCAGTAAAAACAATCTCGTCATATCACTCTATAATCTGCACAAATCACCCATAAAAAAGGCGCTTTTCAGCGCCTTTCATAACTCAATAAGAAAGCGGATTTTATTTGCGTTCTTTCAAAGCATTGGCCGAGAAAGTAACAAACTCTTCTGCACTCGTTGGGTGAACACCAACAGTGGCGTCGAAGTCCGCTTTTGTCGCACCCGCTTTAATGGCAATACCCAAACCTTGAATGATCTCGCCAGAGTAGTCGCCTACCATGTGAGCACCGATCACTTTATCGTCAGCGTTGTTGACCAATAACTTCATCAAGGAGCGTGTTGTTGCGCCACTCAAGGTATGCTTCATTGCACGGAAGTCTGTTTGGTATACACGGAAGTCGATACCGCGGGCTTCCGCTTCTTGCTCAGATAAACCTACAGTGCCAATCGCTGGTTGACTAAATACCGCAGTTGGAATGTTGTCGTAGTCAAAATCGACTTCTTTTCCATCAAACCAATAATCAATCAAAGCCATGGCTTCTTTGATCGCAACAGGAGTCAATTGGATCTTGTCTGTCACATCACCTAGTGCAAAGACACTATCCGCAGTTGTCTGAAAGTTATTATTTACTTTAACTGCGCCGTTTTTACCGAACTCAACGCCCGCTTTTTCTAGATCTAATGAAGCAACGTTTGGCACACGACCTGTTGCATACAAAATCAAACCAAAGCTTTCAGAGCTTCCATCTTTAAAGTGCACCAGACGCTCACCATTTGGATCATCAGCATCCAATAATTCAATACGCTCAACGTCTGTATTTAATCGAACATCAATACCTGACTTCGCGTATTCTTCACTGGCAAAAGCGCGAACATCTTCATCAAAACCGCGCAATAATTGATCGCCACGATACGCCAAAGAAGTATCCACTCCTAAACCATTCAAAATACCCGCAAACTCAACAGCAATGTAACCACCACCAACAACCAAGGCTTTACCCGGTAAAGATTCCAGATAAAACATCTCGTTCGAGCTAACAACCAAATCACTGCCTGGAAACTCTGGAATGAAAGGCTTTGCGCCCACAGCGATCAAAATACGTTCCGCCGTGTAAGTTTTACCACCGACAACAACAGTATGGGCATCAACAAAACTTGCGTAACCAGAAATAACCTCTACTCCAGCGTTCCCAAGCATGTTGCCGTAAATGCCGTTCAAACGTTCGATTTCTTTCGTTTTATTGTCTCTTAATACAGACCAATCAAACTTTGTACCTTCGTTTGACCAACCAAAGCCTGCTGCTTCACCAAAACCATGACCGTATTCAGAAGCATAAACAAACAATTTTTTTGGCACGCAACCAATATTCACACAGGTTCCGCCCAAAGCGCTGCCTTCGGCAACTGCTACTTTATAACCTTTTGACGCTGCGACACGGCTGGCACGTACGCCACCAGAACCTGCACCAATAACAAATAAATCGTACTGATAAGCCATTTAAGCTCTCCAATGTTTGTTTATTAAAATTATCCCCTGAGTGTAACAGGGGTTTTTGAAAATGTTAAAAACAATGACTTTATTAGCATGATCAAAAAAACTAACTAATTCTAACGAGTTAACCGCTTTATGAGTTTGTAACATCTAGGTATGATTAAGGAAATTCAACACGGAATGATTATCATGAAGTTCGTCTCTTTTAATATTAATGGTTTACGTGCTCGACCACATCAAATAGAAGCATTAGTAGAAAAACACTCGCCAGATGTCATTGGCCTACAAGAAATTAAAGTGCATGACGATGCCTTTCCCCATGAAATCCCTGAATCCGTTGGTTATCACGCTTATTATTACGGTCAAAAATCCCATTACGGCGTCGCCATTTTCAGTAAACAAGAAGCGACTAAAGTCGAGTATGGTTTTCCTGATGATGAAGAAGATGCACAACGCCGAATGATCATTGCCACCTTTGATACACCTAAAGGACCGGTAAAAGTTCTTAATGGTTATTTCCCACAAGGTGAAAGCCGTGACCACGAGACAAAATTCCCTGCAAAACGAAAATTTTATTCGGATTTAATGGAATACCTTGCCTCTCATTCTCCTGATGAAAAAATCATTGTCATGGGAGACATCAATATTTCTCCGACAGACCTAGATATCGGTATTGGTGAGCCAAACGCAAAACGCTGGTTAAAAACAGGGAAATGTAGCTTCTTACCAGAAGAGAGAGAATGGTTTACAACACTTGCAAATTGGGGACTAACGGACACTTACCGCAAGCTTAATCCAGAGAAAAACGATCGTTTTAGCTGGTTTGATTATCGCTCTAAAGGCTTTGATGATACGCCAAAACGAGGGTTGAGAATCGATGTTATTATGTCTTCAAATGGCTTAACACCTCATTTACAAGATGCCGACGTTGATTATGATTTAAGAGGCTTAGAAAAGCCTTCCGATCACGCACCAATTTGGACAACTTTTGACTTAAATTAGGTCGAGTTTTGAAAAGCGACAGCTGATCAAAAAACAAACAAATCTACGTAGTGTACGCCTTGCTTGATGAGAACAACTATTAACCGCGACTACCCCCAGATTTATCCACAGACAATGTGGATGGTTTGTTTATAGCTTAAAGCCCAATATAAAGCAGCGAAAATTAAAGTGAGCAGAATTATGGTAAACAAAACACTCTCAATGGAAGAGATGCTAACACAATCATCCCAAGCCGCTGGCTTCTTAAAAGCCTTGAGTAATGAAAATCGCCTTATGATTTTGTGCTATTTATTAGATAAAGAATTATCTGTAACAGCACTAAATGAAAAGCTGCCTTTAAGCCAATCCGCTCTTTCTCAACACCTTGCAGTGCTGAGAAAAGACGGCTTGGTTAACACTAGGCGAGAGTCACAAACTATTTTCTATAGCTTAGGAGATGAGAGAGTTAAGACGTTAATTCAAACACTGCATGGCTTATTCTGCCCGTCTCTATAAATCTCAACAACTCTTCCAATTACAGCTGTATAAAAAACTCGCACTAACCAAGGCCTCAAAGCCACTAATAGCCTTGGTTTCGAGGTCTTAAATAACTCGCAAACCTCGGCACTCCTCGATCCGTAAAGCCATGATATTTATAGGTTATGTAATCACCTATTTTAGGGGGTGAACGTCTTTCTTCATCGGAAAAGCCACTACCGATTTTAAAACGTATACCTGACGGCATTTCTACTAAAATAGAACCCATCATGCCATCGTATTTCCCTGAGCCATTTAGGATCTCAATCACCTTTGCTTCCGCGTCCATGTGCGGCTTTAGCTTCAACAAATTATCAGTACGCCCACTTTCAAAGCGTGCAAGCTTACGATGTAAGATTAGCCCTTCCGCACCTTGCTTTACATAATCCTCTAAAAGTTGCTGAAGCGCCTGATTACTTGATACTGAAATTTGCTTAATAGGAACCACATGGGGCAAATCTAGACTGTTAACTATCTGTGTATAACGCTGATAGCGTGCTTCGAACGTCATGACTTTTTCTTCATCTGGCGCATCAAACACCATATAACGGATTTTCTGCCACTCATTGTCAATTGGGGTATTTTTACTTACCGTCGACATAATAAATTGAAAGTCATTTCGTTTAGACCAAAGCTCGCCATCCAACCACACATTCGGCAACTTTTCGATAAACCAATTGGGCGCATGAATGGTATTTCCTTGACGAGAAACCAGAGCCGTTCCAGTCCAAATAGCACGCACGCCGTCGTATTTCTCACTGACTAAATATTGCCTAACATCCGTGCTTTCAGAATAAACACTTGCCAGTTGAACATCAGGATTTGCAAACAAAAAGAAAGGGAAGTAACAGAGAAAGAGTAGTAAGCAGTTTTTAAGCTTCATGATTCAGTCCTTTGATATCTGAGTTTAAAATTGCATTCCGTCTTAGTATTTTCCGTAACACTAATTGACCGAACGAATCTTTACGCTAAACGATTTTATTTTAGGAAGCAAACCTTCCGACTTCTAAAAATAAAAAGGCCCGTATTCGTTTCCAAATACGGGCCTTGATTATAAAGAAAGTAAGCTTTCTTTTCGCTTATTTGCTCAGTTGGACAATTAGCTTATTCATACGGCTAACAAAAGTCGCAGGATCTTCTAATTGACCACCTTCAGACAAAGTAGCTTGTTCAAACAACAGCCAAGCCATGTCTGCAAAACGATCTTCATCAGACTCTTCATTCATCTTAGCAACAATCGGGTGATCTGGATTCACCTCCAATGTTGGCTTAGAGTCAGGAAGCTGCTGACCAGCTTGCTCAAGTAAGCGACGCATTTGCAAGCCCATGTCATGCTCACCCACCACTAAACATGCAGGAGAGTTTGTTAAGCGAGCCGTTGAGTTCACTCCAGCTACTTTCTCTTCTAGCACAGTTTTCATGCGGTCAAGCAATGGTTTAATTTGCTCCGCTTTCTCTTCTTTTTCTTTCTTCTCTTCTTCGTTTTCTTGATCTGTTAAATCAAGTTTGCCTTTGGTTACATCTTGGAAAGACTTACCTTCAAACTCTTGCAGAGACGACATCATCCATTCGTCAATGCGATCACTTAACAGTAGAACTTCATAACCTTTCTTGCGAAGAATTTCTAAATGCGGGCTGTTTTTCGCCGTGTTATGGCTTTCCGCATAGATGTAATAGATTTTGTCTTGGCCTTCGCTCATACGTTCAATGTATTGAGCCAAAGAAACTGTTTGCTCAGGCGCATCTGTCTCTGTCGTACTGAAGCGCAATAGAGCTGCAATTTTATCTTTGTTGCCCATGTCATCAGCAGGACCTTCCTTGATGACATTACCGAACTCGTTCCAGAATTTTTGGTAATCTTCTGGCTCGTTTTTCGACATTTTGCTAAGCATATCTAATACACGCTTAGTCAATGCAGAGCGCATAGAATCTACCGCATTGTCGTTCTGCAAAATTTCGCGAGACACGTTCAAAGACAAATCGTTAGAATCCACAACACCTTTTACGAATCGCATGTACGGAGGAAGGAACGCTTCCGCTTCATCCATAATGAACACACGCTGAACGTACAATTTCAGCCCACGCTGCATATCACGATTCCAAAGATCGTAAGGTGCTTTCGATGGGATATAAAGCAAGCTGCTGTATTCTAATTTACCTTCTACCTTGTTGTGTGACCATTTCAAAGGCTCTTGGTAGTCGTGAGAAATATGCTTGTAAAACTCTTGGTATTCTTCATCTGTCACTTCATTACGAGGACGAGTCCATAGAGCTTTCGCAGAGTTCACTGCTTCAAATTCAGGTGCTTTGGTTTCGTCTACTGGCTTAGGATTGCCCTCTTCATCCATTTCTGGGTAAACAGGCTTTTCCATTTCAACTGGAATAGAAATGTGATCTGAATATTTAGTCACCAAAGAACGTAGACGGAAGTTATCCGCAAAGTCTTTCTCATCAGACTTCAAATGCAATGTAATGCGCGTACCACGAGTGGCTTTGTCGATGTTTTCAATAGTGAATTCACCAGAACCATCAGACACCCAGCAAACCGCTTCGCTTTCTGCTGCGCCTGCACGACGTGTTTCAACCGTTACTTTATCCGCAACAATAAAAGCAGAATAAAAACCAACACCAAATTGGCCAATCAATTGGCTGTCTTTTTTCTGATCGCCGCTCAATTGCTCTAGGAAAGAAGAAGTACCAGATTTAGCAATCGTACCTAAGTTAGTAATGGCTTCTTCACGAGACATACCCACACCATTATCATCAATGATGACAGTGCCAGCGTCTTTATCAAATTCAATACGAACACGTAAGTTAGGGTCTTCAGCGAGAAGGTCTGCGTTAGCGACAGACTCAAAGCGTAGCTTGTCTACTGCGTCAGACGCGTTAGAGATAAGCTCTCTTAGAAAGATTTCTTTGTTTGAGTACAAAGAATGGATCATCAAATGAAGTAGTTGTTTTACTTCCGTTTGGAATCCTAACGTTTCTTTTTGAGTATCAGTTGCCATGTTATAGCTTGCTCCTATTTGAATGAACCTTTGAACCAAGTCCAAAGGTGTATTTCTTTTCACTTGTGCTCCATAAATAAAGCCTCTTGAAGCAATTTCAAGAGGCTGATGAATCAAAAAAAGGAAAAAGTCACAATAAATTTATGGGTAATGTGAAAAATGCAGGAATGTCATTATTTTTTTCGAACGATGGTTAGGCCATCGCCTATTGGCAGAAGAGATAATTCCACGTCATTATCTTGGTGAATGATTTGATTTAGCTCGCGCACGATACAAGTGTCTTTATCGGTAAAAGACTCGTCAGCCACATTCCCCCACCAAAGCGTGTTATCGATTACAATGCATCCACCCGCTCGAATCAGCTTTTTGCTCAAATGATAATACGCTACCAAGTTCTGCTTATCGGCATCAATAAACACAAAATCAAATGTCTCTGCTTGAGACTCAAGAAAAGACTCCATCACCGGCAAGGCTTTTTCACAATACGTCGTCACTCTATCTCTAACGCCCGCTTGCTCTAAATAGTTCGTAGCAATGTCCAGCCACATTTGTTTCTTTTCGATCGCGATTAAACAAGCCTCTTCTGGCATTGCCATCGCCATCGATAAAGTGCTGTAACCTGTAAACACACCCACTTCTAAAATTTTCTTTGGCGCTTGCAACTTAACCAACAAAGCAAGAAATTGCCCAACTTCAGGAGAAAGCTGCATTCTCGCCATATGGTATTGAGCGGTTTCTCGTCTTAACGCAGTCAATATTTCCGACTCTCGCACAGAAACATCAATCAAATATTGATATAAATTATCGTCTACTTTAACCGTACGATTAACCGGCTTATTATCTTCAGAAACAGGCTTTGGAAAATTAGGAAGCATGAGATTTTATAACCAGTCCACGGCTTAATGTTTTAAAGGTTTTGGAACGGAATTCTCGACGATAAAGAACAGCCACAATCATCAAGCTCGCCGCCATACAAAAATACGGGCTAAGAAACCAACCACAAAACGCCATTGCGAAATAATAGGCTCTTAATCCATAGTTAAATTGGTTGGCCGCAAGACTACAAATCTGTGCCATATGATTCGCATACAACTCTCGCTCGCTTTCTTCGATTCCTCGCTCCGTTGCTAAAGGCGCACTTCCCACCAACACAGAGCAAAAATTGTACTGTCGAACAGACCAAGTAAAGGTAAAAAAGGCATAAGCAAAAATCACCACCAAAACGATGATTTTCAATTCCCATTCTTGCTGACTCATTGGCGCTAACAAATAAAAATCAGAAAGAATACCTAAAGCTTTTTCAGAATAATTAAACGCGGTAAACAGGCCAGCAATAATCAACAAGCTACTGGAAGCAAAGAATAAGCTGCTGCGCTCTAAATTTGCCATAACCGATGCATCTGCAATTCGGTTATCTCGTCTTAATAAACGAGACATCCACGCAAGCCTAAATTGATGCAACACACTCACCAAACAGGCGCGTCGTTTGGAATTATATTGAGCAAATAAAGCATACCCCCACCAGCAGGCAAAAAAGAAAAAAAGCGTGACAAGATCTAAGGTGTTGAGCAATAAAGAAACTGAATGATTTTCCATCAATTAACTCCGTTTCAGCGGGGGATTTTCAAAGCCTCATTAGAGCATTTTTTGCCTTATATGTCCCTGATTAACATTATAAAAACAGCAGAATATTAGGGATTTAACGCCAATTAAAACACTGCCAAATGTATGACAAATAAACCTATTTGCCTTTTATTTCCCATAAAAAAACTGAACCACTCAATGAATCAGCTCATGAGTTAAGTTCAGTTTTTATTGAGCGCGTTTTCATTACGCCCAGTTTGTTTTTAACAGTCGCTACTTGTTATTTGCCTTTCAATTTCCAAGCAACAGGTTTACCTGCAAAAAATGGCACAATCGGCTCACCATTTGGCAGAGTAATACTGGTTGGCACTTCCCAAGACTCACGTACTAGAGTTACCGTTTCTGTATTACGAGGCAAGCCATAGAAGTCCGCACCATAAAGGCTGGCAAAACCTTCCAGCTTATCTAACGCATCAAGCTCATCAAACACTTGCGTGTACAGTTCTAATGCAGACCAAGCACTGTAACAACCAGCACAACCACAATCTGATTCTTTACGCTCTTTTGTATGAGGCGCTGAATCCGTACCAAGGAAGAACTTAGGTGAACCTGATTTCACCGCAGCGCGCAATGCTTCTTGGTGAGTGCTGCGCTTCAACACTGGCAAACAATAGTTATGCGGACGCATACCGCCATCCAACATGTCATTACGATTTAACAACAAATGTTGTGGTGTAATGGTTGCAGCAACCCCTTCTCGCGCAGACATAACAAATTCTGCCGCGTCTTTTGTGGTGATATGTTCAAACACCACTTTTAAATTCGGCACACGCTCAACAATATTGACCATGTGCTGATCAATGAATTCTTTCTCACGATCAAAAATATCTATGTGCTTTTGCGTCACTTCACCATGAATCAATAACAACATATCATTGTCGGCCAAGGCTTCAAATACTGGGTAAAGGGATTCAAGGGAGTTCACACCAGAATCTGAATTAGTTGTTGCTCCAGCCGGGTACATTTTTGCAGCCAAGACACCGGCTTTTTTCGCGTCTTTAATGTCTTGAACGCTGGTTTTATCCGTAAGGTAAATCGTCATGATCGGAGTAAACGAACTGCCCTCTGGACGCGCTGCCAAGATGCGTTCTTTATAACTCAATGCAAGGTCTGCAGTCGTCACAGGTGGGACTAGGTTTGGCATCACCACTGCACGTTCAAAACAACGAGCGGTTGCAGGAACAGTCTCAAGTAACATGTCCTGATCACGAAAATGTAAATGCCAATCGTCTGGCTTGATTATAGTAATTTCGTTCATCATTGGCCTTTTTGGTTGGGAAGGGAAAAAGCAGGAGCATATTACCAGAATCTACTAAGAAGTAGCAGCGCCAAATACCCTACTCTTTAGACATAAAAAAACCGAATCTTCAAAAGATTCGGTTTTTATGGTTATCAAGTATTAACTTAACGAATTAACTGTCTTTGCGAGGTGCTCTTGGACGACGGTCACCGCGATTATTATCACGACCACGGCCACCACCTGAACGGCCGCCAGGGCGACGGTCACCAGAAGGACGCTTGCGAGATGGTGATGCTGCACGCTTGTTCAGCTCATCTGCATTTTCCAACTTAGCAATATCAGTACGCTGACCACAAATACGAGTTTTGCTTAGCTTACCTAACACACCTGAATCCAAGTTTGTTGGCAAGTCTACTGTTGCAAAATCTTCGTAGATTTCAATGTGACCAATGTAACGGCTTTCAATTTCAGCTTCGTTTGCAATCGCACCAACAATGTTACCAGGCTTAACACCTGCACTGTAGCCAACTTGAACTACGTAACGCGTCATTGACGTATTTGGATCGTCTTTTAACGGCATAGCTTCCGCAGTTACCGGACGAACTTTACGTTCACGAGGTGCACGATCGCCACGGTCACCGCGAGAGTTCTCACGATCATCACGACGCTCTCTGCGCTCTTGGCGAACTTCCATTTCAGATAGCAACAATGGTGTTTTACCTTGTGCCATATGAGCCAAAGCAGCGGCCATTTTCAATGGATCCACTTCATTTTCTTTCTGGTAGCTTTGAACAAGCTCTAGGAAGAAATCAAGGTTTTCATTATCCATTGCATCAGTGATACGTTGCTTGAAACGACCAACGCGCTGAGCGTTAATGTCAGAAGCTGTAGGCAATGTCATACTTTCGATTGGCTGACGTGTTGCACGCTCAATGGCTTGCAACATACGACGCTCACGATGCGCAACAAACAAAATTGCAGTACCAGAACGACCCGCACGACCAGTACGACCAATACGGTGAACATAAGACTCTGTATCGTATGGAATGTCGTAGTTTACAACGTGGCTAACACGCTCTACATCCAAACCACGAGCCACAACGTCAGTCGCAACAAGAATGTCGATTTGACCTTTTTTGATACGTTCAACGGTACGCTCACGTAAATTCTGGCTGATATCACCATTTAGCGCTTCACAAGCGTGACCACGAGCTGTTAGCTTTTCAGCTAATTCAACTGTTGCCGCTTTCGTACGAACGAAGATGATCATGCCATCGTGTTCGTTCATCTCAAGAATACGAGTCAAAGCATCTAGCTTATGCAAGCCACTTACAGGCCAGTATTTTTGAGTGATGGTTGTTGCCGTCGATGTTTTAGTAACAATCTTAACTTCTTTTGGATTATTCAAATGACGATTTGCCACCTGACGAATCACTGAAGGCATTGTTGCAGAGAACAAAGCGATCTGACGAGTTGGCGGAGTTTGTTCAAGAACCCACTCAACGTCATCGATAAAGCCCATGCGTAACATTTCATCAGCTTCATCGAGAACTAGGGCTTTAAGGCCTTCTAGCTTCAATGTTTTACGACGAATGTGATCCATAACACGACCAGGTGTACCAACAACAACTTGCACACCACGTCTTAGTTGGCGAAGTTGAGTGTCGTAAGACATGCCGCCGTAAATAGGCAGAACATGAAAATCTGGAAGGTTACGTGCGTAACTTTGAAATGCTTCAGAAACCTGAATAGCAAGTTCACGGGTTGGAGCCAAGACAAGTAATTGGGTCGTTTTATCTGTAACATCAATGCGAGACAACAGCGGTAGCGCGAACGCTGCTGTCTTACCAGTACCCGTCTGCGCTTGCCCCAAAAGGTCTCGACCTTCTAATAGATATGGAATACTTTGCGCTTGGATAGCAGATGGTTGCTCGTAACCTAAGTCAGCAACCGCTTTAAGAACAGGGGCGATTAAACCCAACGAATCAAATGTAGGCTGAGTATCAGCATCAGACATGTAAATTAGTACCTTTTTTTGGTGAGGATAAGGCCTGTAATCATTTACATGCCTTAATAAAATTCTCTAGAAATTCTCGGAGGAAAACCGATTGCGAAGTATATACAATAAAACCGAAATAAGCTAGGAAGTATTAGAAATAAGATAGACTCATTGACAACATAAACCTGCCAACTAACTTTTCTCATCCTCGACTTTAGAATCAAGTAATACAGCTAACCAATGCATTTTAGGATTGGCTTCAAATGCCAGTTTCATAATGATGGTCAATGGAATTGAAAGCAGCATACCAACAGGGCCGAATACCCATCCCCAAAGTAATAAAGAAAGAAAAACCACCAAAGTAGATAAACCTAATCCTCGTCCCATATAACGAGGCTCGATTACATTACCGACAATTAAGTTAACCAGTACAAACGCACCAGCAACCAACCCAGCAGATAAACTGCCCAGCTGAACAAAAGCCAACAAGATGGCTGGCACTGCCGCAATAATAGAACCTATATTAGGAACAAAGTTTAAAAGGAAAGCACACACACCCCACAATATTGGGAAGTCCACACCTAAAACCCACATACAAAAGGTAATCAGCACGCCCGTTAGGATACTGAGTAAAGTTTTAATGACTAGGTAACGATTTACTGATTTGACAAAGGACTCTAAATTATCCATCGACTTAGGATTATCGTTAAAAGCCAATGAAAGCTTTTTAGGTAACTCAACCGCTTCAAATAAAATAAAAATCACGATCATCACCACCAACACCAGGTTGGTTAGCACGCCACCTAATCCTCTTAACGCATTTGCAACCATCTGCATTAAAGAAGAAGGGTCAACATAACCTTTAACTTGGTCATAAGAAATCTGCAGCCCGAAACCATTAACCACCTGAATCAAGTTAGACATTTCTTCTGCGAAACGGGTTTTGTAATTAGGAAGCTGACTGGAGAAATTATCCAAAGACGCCCCAACCAAAACAGCAACAGAACTAATGCCAAACAATATGAGCATCACAACCAACAGAATAGAAAGCCAGGTTGGGACATTCCGGCGGCGTAAGCTAGACATAGCGGGTGCGCAAATAATAGCGATAAAAACAGACAACATAAAAGGGACAACTATTTGAGAAGCTTCTTTTAATGCTGCGATAATGATAACAAAGGCAGCCAAGCCAACCAGCCAATAAAGCCCTTTATTATGTTGTTCGTTCATACCAATTCCTTACAAAGCTATTGGGTAAATACTCTGAGCGTAATCCGCCAAATCTTGCAGCATGATTTGCTTCATTGCAGGCAAATCAGGTGTTTGAGCAATATGATTAAGTCGATCGAAATACTGGTCCATTGTAATTGAGCCGCCACCGTCTTTTTCAAGCAGACGAATTTGTCGATACTCTTCCCATTCCATTCTTTGTTGCTCGCTGAGCTGTTCTGGGTAATTACGCCCAATATAGCGCATCAACATTTCCGGCAAACGACGATCATCAAACGACATAGCCAATTCAGATAAAGCGTGCGGTGGGGTTGAACGAATCGTCTCCATACGCGCTTTATCTTCACGAGAAAAGAAACCACCCGAATACAACATTACATCAGGATCTTTTAAGATCGGACGTTCTTCTTGCATGAATACAGAGCTGAGTTTTACTGCAAGCTCAGTGTGCCCTTTAATCATGGCAAGATTATGACGACACACAGCCCCATCTAATCCAAGACGTTTTACTACCGCTTCGTCTTTCAGAAACGTTGCCGGAGCAACCGCAGGCGAGCGGTTATAATGAATCACCTTCAATGGCAACCGTTCAAGATCACCCAACTCTTCTTGACGAGTAAACACTCGATGACGAATTTCATCCACACTCAAATCAATTAAAGGTTGAGCGTCAGCCATCAAATCATAAACAATCACGCCGTTTTTATTCGTTGGATGAGGTGCAATCGGCACAACAAAAGCAGAATAATGCTTTGCTTGCCCGAACATACCAGAGATATGTAGAAAAGGTTTTAAACGCGCAACATCAATAAACTGTTGTAATTCATGCTTTTGGCGCATTTTGAAGTAATAATTGAATAACTTAGGATGTTTTTCTCGAATTAATTTAGCTATTTCAATCGTGCCATAGACATCAGAAAGCGCATCATGGGCTTGCTCATGGGCAATATCGTTCGCCTTCGTCAGAGCTTCAAGTTTCATGGAAACCTGACCGTTTTCATCTTTTGGCCAAACAATTCCCTCTGGACGCATTGCATAGGTCATACGAACTAAATCGATCACATCCCAACGGGAGCAGTTGTTTTGCCATTCTCTTGCATAAGGGTCAATGAAGTTACGATAAAAGCCGTAACGAACCACTTCGTCATCAAAGCGAATTGTGTTGTAGCCAAGTGCACAAGTGCCAGGCAAAGACAATTCGGCTTCTACTGCTTGCATAAACTCAGCTTCACACAAACCTTCTCGGTTCGCGTCTTGCGGGCTAATCCCAGTTAACAAACAGGCTTCTGGCTGAGGAAGAACATCCTCCGCCAATCGGCAGTAAAACATAATAGGTTCGCCGATGGGGTTAAAATCAAGATCTGTTCGAATCCCAGCAAATTGCATTGGGCGATCTTTCGCAGGGTCCGTTCCGGTTGTTTCAAAATCAAACCAAAAAAATGAAGTAGGGCCCGATGAGGTCACAAATAATTCCTGTTAGCCATTAAATAAAAAGGTATTATACGCACCTTAAAGTTTATTTGTTAAAGCGTATTTGGCGATGAGAGGAGTTTATCTATGCCAATCCCGGTAAATTGTCCGTGTGGTACAAGCAGGCCTTATGAAATGTGTTGTGGTATGTACCACAATAACCCAGGCACTGCGCCAACAGCAGAAACACTTATGCGTTCTCGTTATACTGCTTTCGCCATTCGCAATTTCGAATACATTGCGGCAACGCAAAAACTGAAAGAAGCACCAGATCAAACAGCTGCCGACATTGAAGACAGCAATGACCACACACAATGGATCAAACTGGAAATTAACAGCACGGAAGACGGCCTAGAAAAAGACAAAACAGGCGTTGTTGCTTTTTCAGCGCACTTTAAAGAGGGCAAACACATTGGCCGCCTGAGCGAGCGTTCGATTTTTAAAAAGGTAAAAGGTCAGTGGTTTTACATTGCTGGTGAGCATGAGGTTCAAAAAAATACACCTCTTGTTAACTCAGCCGAAATGAACATTGGCCGCAACGATCCATGTTTATGCGGCTCAGGAAAAAAATACAAAAAGTGCTGCGCAGTAAATCACTAAATCAATGAGCTACTGCACTCCATTTTTCTTTAATATCACGTAACTCTTCTTCTATGGATAAGAAACATTCAACGAGATGCGGATCGAAATGTTTATTTGCATCTTGTTTTATGTGCGCAAACGCTTCTTCAATAGACCAACTCCGCTTGTAAGACCGTTCCATTGTTAGAGCATCAAATACGTCTGCGATCGCAACAATACGAGCCGCCAATGGAATTTCATCGCCAGCAAGTCCAGATGGATAGCCGGAACCATCCCATTTCTCATGATGATTAAGCGCGACTTCGGCTGCCAACTTAAATAAAGGCGCTTCGCTTTTCTCTAAAATCTGATGACCTATGGTTGTGTGCTGACGCATGACATCCCACTCACCCTCCGTCAATTTATTAGGAGATTTTAAAATCGAATCTGGGATTCCAACTTTTCCCGTATCATGCATGGGCGCAGCTAATTTGAGTAACTCAACGTCTCTCGAACTCCAACCCAATTTTTTAGCAAGCGCCGCACTGTAATCTGCCATACGCCACATATGTATTCCAGTATCTGTGTCGTTCAACTGCCCTACTTCTGCAATCATACCAACAGCAGAGCGCAGAGCATCATCCAACTCTTTGGTTCTACGCTTTATCAGCTCTTTATTGCGTAAATGTATTTCAGCAAGCTTTAGATGAGCAGCTACACGTGACAAGGTTGTTAAAGGAGTGATGGGTTTAGTGATAAAATCTACACATCCTACACTAAAACCTTTTTGCTCATGTTGGGCATCGGTTACAGCCGTTAAGAAAATAACAGGGATATCCTGTGTTTTAGGTGATGCTTTTAATCTTTCACACACTTCAAAGCCATTCATTTCAGGCATCATAATGTCTAATAGAATAATATCTGGCAAAGATCGATTGACGATATCCAAAGCAATCTTGCCGCTCTTCGCTATCTGCACATGATAGTTATCCGATAAAATATCTTTCAAGACATCAATATTTTCAGGCACATCATCAACAATCAAAACTCGCTTTAAAGGCGAATCCTTTTCTATGCTTTCAATCACACTGTTCAAAGTAATTTCCTTTTAACTTGCTTTAAAAACAAGTTGTTTGTATTTTTCAATCTTAGATAAAGCGTCATAATAATCATAACTACAGATGTCTCTCACTGCTTCTTCAAGAAGATTAATATGATCACACTCCGCATTCATTTCTATTATTTTCTTTATCAACTCTTCAGACTCAGACCTTCCCTCTTGGAGCATCCCTTCCAGAGAAGTTAAGTCTTTCTCAATTAACCCTAAATCCATTTTCTCTTCTTTATCAGAAGGCAGTAGAAGAGATTTAATTCTCTCCATCAAAACATTCGGATTTAATGGTTTAAACAAAACATCATCAAAATAAAAATCAACGCCACTTTCATTGACTTTAATAACGTCTGCGGTCAATACGAGAATTGGAGGCCTTTCATTTAATAATTTCTCATGGATTTTCTTACTCGACTCGTAACCATCCATAACAGGCATTCTAATATCCATAATAATCAGGTCGTAATCAGCGGAAATCACTTTTTCATAAGCTTTTTTCCCATTATCAACCCAGTCAATTAACCCACCTTTCTTTTCTAAAATTGCAGTAACTATGCTCGCATTTGTTTTATTATCTTCAGCTAAAAGGATTCGCTTACCTTGAAGCGTTTTGTCTTCATCTTCTTTCTTTTTACTTTCTTTATGACAAGCCGTAAGCGTTTCTTTTTTATTAAACTCCGCACATATATTTTTAGGCGTAACTAGATCTGTGCTCAAAATATCTTTTTTCTGTTCACCATCAAGATTAAAAAAGACCCCATTACTTTTTAGAAAAGTCTCAGCATCTTTAGGCAAACCTGCCGTTTCTTGCAACCATTGGAAATCAACCAAAACAGGAGATTTTGAAAAGCAAGCTTCACTAGAGCCGTAAATAAAAACATTATCAGAGCAAGTGGCATTAACCGTTTCAATTGTTCTCACATCTTCTTGGATAACCGATATTTCACAAGAAACTGGAGAATGAGTAGTGTCTGGATGATATGGAATAGATACCGTAAACACAGTGCCTGAAACGCTTGAGGTTTCATAACTTATACTACCCCCAAGAAGATCAAGTAGTTTTTTCGTGATACTAAGACCCAAGCCAGTTCCGCCATACAAACGAGTCGTGCTGCTATCTGCTTGTTGAAAAACATCAAACACATTAACACCCTCGCTAATACCTATACCTGTATCTTTTACGGTGATAATAAGATTCTGGTTTTCTTTTAAAGCAAGTCTAACATCCACAAAACCTGACTCAGTGAACTTAATCGCATTACCAATAATATTAATTAGTATTTGCTCTAATCGTGCTTTATCTCCAATTAAAACCTCATGAATAGAAAAGTCTCGACTTATACTAAATCTAAGCCCTTTCTTTCTAGCTGAATGAAAGTGAATTTGATAAACATGCTCTAGTACATCATCAATATGATAAGGTGCTTTCTCTAAACTCATCAGACCTGAGTCTACTTTTGAAAAATCTAAAATTTCATTAATAATAGAAAGTAAACTGTTTGCCGACTTTTGGATCTTATTGACCTTTTCTCTATTCTTATCATCAATATCACCGCTCAATAACAAATGACTAAAGCCAATAATCGAGTTCATCGGTGTTCTTATCTCATGACTCATCGTCGCCAAAAATTCACTCTTAGCCATTAATGCTTTTTTGGTAGATTCAACAGCCTCTTTTAGTTCAACAGTCAGTTTCTGGGATTTTTGATAAGAGCGCCTTACCAAGCTCAACTGTTTAAAAAGCAAGTAGATGATAAACATTACCGAGACAGTAAGAAGACCAATTAAACTACCAAGGTATAAGAGAAGGTTGATCGAGTTTTCTCTATTTCTTTCTTTTTCCTTAGATCTGAAACCCAATGTCTCCAAGATAAAAGCTTCTGTTTTATCAATCAGCAAATCGTTTTCATTAAGCAAGTAGGTAACATCTATTCGTGCATCGTCAGAAAAAACAACCACATCCATTTCATCTAACTTATTCCGAATCACCTCTAAAATTCCTACAGCATTAGGCGAGCGGTTAAAAAGAGCCTTTAGCTTCCCATTTCTTAAAATATTTATTCGGCTGTACAAAATCTCGAAGCTCAACTGAGTTTCTTCTAAATTTTCATTCGAATAATCTTCCTCCAATACACGAAGAGACTCTTTAAAGTTCATCAGCTCCTTATCAAGCTGATAAGAAGCCCATAAAGCATCCTCTTCCGCGGCCGACATGATCTTTTTTTGATGTTTGTAGAGTTCCGAGAAAACCAGAATAGAAAAAACCATGAAGACAAGCGCAACACTCGCCAACCAGAACAAAGGCTGTACTTTTTTGCTGGCGAGTACTCTGAAAATATTCAGAAAAGAGTTTCGCATCAAATGCTACTCAACATTGATGGATTTGATTTGCCAAACGGAACGATTGTAAATAACTTCGTTATTTAAACTCGCATCTTGATCAAACGGATAAAGAATAAAAAGAGGCCCTTTGTCCCTCACTCTCATAGCTTTACCGTTCATATCCATGGCTAAAATAACATCATGCTCATAACCGTCCTGAACTGGCACCAAAGCACTGTAGTCATTTAACGCTTTTACCGACAGGGTCTCAGATTGAGAACCAACCGCTTCCATTAACGATCTTAAATATGGCCCTTGATAGAGATTAGATCCTTCACTCCAAGGCGTCTTTGTTTGGCGATCAACCATCCCCAAATCTACCAACATTTTACGGTCAAACTCAGCGGTTCCTTCTGCAGTGTTTGTATTTAAAATATTACCCGTCACGGTCAAAATGACCTTTCCTGTTGGAGTCGGTAATGCCTGCACAGCAGAAACAAAACACAACCCCAAAACAATGCCAACACCGCGTAATAACTGCTTCATAAATCACACCTTAACTACATTTTGAAATCGAATTGCATTATAGGTAAAACTGGCAGAATTAAAGCTCTACTTTACGAAACACTACGCTTATTACACCAAGCACAACAAAGACAGGAAGGTTAGATACAAAAAAACTTACACGACTTACCACATCGATTGATGCAACAATGAGGAAACAGCTAAAAAGCTCTCAATATCTCATTTTCTTTCTAAAGTAGCGAGCGTCACCTCTTAGAATCCCTAGGCTTTTATGACATAATTGAGAGATTATTTTTCAACTGTATTTTCGACCATAAAAGACCAATTTAATGACAGACGACAAAGTCATAGAAAGCAATTCAAAGCCTTTGAAATCAAGCGATTCACTAGATAGACGCTTCTCCATTGCACCCATGATGGACTGGACGACATCCGATTACCGAGTTTTCGCGAGAACACTGACTAAGCAAACCCTACTTTATACCGAGATGGTGACATCAGGCGCCTTATTGCATGGCAATCACCCAGAACGCTTTTTACGTTACGATGATTGCGAGCACCCTATTGCTTTGCAGCTAGGCGGTTCTGACGCGAAGGATCTGGGTAAGTGCGCCAAAATGGCAGAGCAAGCAGGTTTTGAGGAAGTAAACTTAAATGCAGGTTGTCCAAGCGATCGCGTGCAAAACAGCTTAATTGGTGCTTGTTTGATGGCGCACCCTGAAAAAGTCAAAGATGCAATGAAAGCCATGCAAG
Source organism: Marinomonas sp. 15G6-16 (assembly GCF_055809555.1). Lineage (NCBI taxonomy): Bacteria > Pseudomonadati > Pseudomonadota > Gammaproteobacteria > Oceanospirillales > Oceanospirillaceae > Marinomonas > Marinomonas sp. 15G6-16. The sequence goes on from NZ_CM147916.1 coordinate 296,966, forward strand.
ACGCTTGCGATTTGCCTGTCACGATTAAACATAGAATTGGTTTAGACGATGAAGAATCCTATGATTTTGTTCGTGACTTTGTGGGTGAAATCGCCACAACAGGTGTGACGACTTTTATTGTTCATGCACGCAATGCCATTTTGCAAGGTTTGAGTCCGAAAGAAAATCGCGAAGTGCCACCATTGAAGTACCATTATGTACATCAGCTAAAACAAGACTTTCCAGACCTTGAAATCATTATAAATGGCGGCATAAAGACCATAGAAGAAAGCCAAGAACAATTAACCAAGGTCGACGGCGTTATGGTTGGTCGTGAGGCTTATCACAATCCTTGGCTATTAAGCCAAGTTGATGAAGCCTTGTTTCATGGCCAAGCTCTAGTAACAGATCGCTACCAAGCGTTAGAAGCATTCGTTCCTTATGTGGAACGTAAACTGAATGAAGGCGAACGCCTTTTGCATCTGACTCGACACATTTTAGGCATTTTTCAAGGAGAAGCTGGCGGAAAACAGTTCCGTCGATATTTGTCCGAAAAAGGTCATAAAGCGGATGCTACAATTAATGTACTATTAGAAGCCATTGATTTGGTCAAACACCATCAACACAAAGGATAAGACAATGAGTAATAAGTTATCTCAATTAAAAGAATTCACGACCATTGTGGCCGATACAGGTGATATCACAGCAATCAAAGATTTTTTACCAGAAGATGCGACAACAAACCCATCTTTGATGCTAAAAGCAGCACAAATCCCTGAATACGCTCCTTTCCTAGAGCAAGCCGTTGCTTGGGCGAAAACACAAAGCAATGATAAAGAGCAGCAAATTCTAGACGCTGGCGATAAGCTTGCTGTTATCGTTGGTACTGAAATTCTTAAATACGTACCAGGCCGCATTTCGACAGAAGTAGATGCACGCTTGTCTTTTGACAAAGACGCTACATTAGCAAAAGCGCGTAAACTGATCGCACTTTATGAAGAAGCTGGCGTTTCTCGTGATCGTGTATTGATCAAAGCGGCTTCTACTTGGGAAGGCATCAAAGCGGCTGAAGAATTAGAAAAAGAAGGCATCAACTGTAACCTAACGCTACTGTTCTCTTTCGCTCAAGCCCAAGCTTGTGCTGAAGCTGGCGTTTACCTGATCTCTCCTTTTGTTGGCCGTATTCTTGACTGGTACAAAAAATCGACTGGCGAAGACTACACAGCGGAAACGGATCCAGGTGTGGTTTCTGTGACTGAGATCTACAACTACTACAAAGAGCACGGTTACAACACAGTGGTTATGGGCGCAAGCTTCCGTAACATTGGCGAAATTGAGCAGCTTGCCGGTTGTGATCGCCTAACGATTAGCCCTGCGCTACTAGAAGAGTTGAAGAAAGACGAAGGCAAACTAGAGCGTAAACTGGTTCCTGCAAGCGACATCAAACCTGCACCTGCAGCAATCACAGAAGCGGCTTTCCGCTGGGCCATGAACGAAGATGCTATGGCAACTGAAAAACTGTCTGAAGGCATCCGTAACTTTGCCGTTGATCAGCGTAAGCTAGAAGTGACCTTGGCTTCTATGCTGTAAGCTTCGCTTTCATCATAAATAAGCTGTTTAGAAAACGCGGTTCACCAAACATGAACCGCGTTTTTTATTTGAGCTTTTTATTTGAGAGTCTTATTTAAACAATAGGAACGAACATGACTGAATTTAAAAAGATGATCCGTGGTGAGTCTTTTAATGGTATCGACACCGATCTGCGCTTGCGCAGAGAAGCCGCTCGCCTTGCCTGCGCCAAATTTAATGCCCATCCAAGCAAAGGCAACTTACGCCATGTTACGCGCCTCTTTGCCGAATTTGGTAGTGTGGTGATTGAACCGGGTTTTCAGTGTGATTATGGCTCTCAAATTCACATTGGCGACAAGGTCTACATTAATTTCCATTGTGTGTTTTTAGACAGCGCTCCCATTCATATTGGCAACAATGTGCTCATTGGACCCGGTGCACATTTTTATACTGTGGATCACCCAAGAGAAGCCGAACAACGTATTACTGGCGCCTGCTTCGCAAAACCGATTAACATTGGCAATAATGTCTGGATTGGTGGCGGCGCTAAAATTTTGCCTGGCATCACCATACAAGATAACGCCATTATTGGTGCCAATGCTGTTGTCACACGAGACGTTAAGCAAAATGAGCGCTTTGTAGGCTAAAGACTAAAAACAAACAGCAAATTCTTGCTTATTTAAGACACTTCAGACCACCGCCATGAACACTTCATTCAACTAGGTAAGCAATCTGCAATTGCAGAGGAAGTCTTTCCCTACGCCCTATTTCCTATGCGTTTTTCGCTATACTAGACAAACATTCGCGGGAGAGGTCGCCATATGAAAATTTGGATACTATTTTTAGCCAGCTTCATGGTGCTAAATGCTAACGCCTCAAATGCTGTCATTGTTGACGATTCACTGAATATTAAACAAGTAACGCAATTTGATGGCACGCCATGGGGTATTGCGCTACTTAATGATCAAGAAGCTATTATCACCATACAAAAAGGTGAGGCTTATCGAGTAAATTTAAGCACAGGCAATAAACAACGTCTTACAGGCTTACCAAGTGTTGATAATAAAGGCCAAGGTGGTTTATTAGATGTGGCTATATCGCCTGATTTTAACAATCAAGCTTGGTTGTATTTCACCTATGCTAAACCTTCTAATGAAGGCGCTCGAACAACATTAGCCAGAGCCATTTTATCGAACAATGGCTTAAGCCAATGGGAAGATTTGCTGGTAACAGAATCCGCATCACCATTTACAAGGCATTACGGCGGTCGCATTGCTTTTGATGATAAAGGCCATGTGTTTTTCTCTATCGGTGACAGAGGCGTGCGAGAAAACGCACAAGACTTAACCAATCATGCTGGTGCTATTCTTCGTTTGAACTTAAATGGACAAGTACCGGCAGACAATCCGTTTGTCTCTCATGCCAATATTAAGAATGAGATATGGAGCTACGGTCACAGGAACCCCCAAGGCTTGTTTTATGACCAAAGTACACAAACTCTTTGGTCAAACGAACATGGTCCAAAAGGCGGTGATGAAATAAACCTAATTCGTCCAGCGGCGAATTATGGTTGGCCCATTGTCTCTTATGGTAAGGAATACTCTAGCTCAGAGAGCATAGGTGAAGGTACAACGAAAGACGGCATAGACAATCCAGCTAAAGTGTTTATCCCTTCTATCGCGCCAAGCAGCCTGCTTCGATACCAAGGCATGTTGTTTTCCAATTGGAATGGAGATTTTCTATCGACGGCATTGGCATTAAGACATTTGAATAAAGTGAAAATTGCCGAAAATGGTGAAACGACAGAAACACGTTACTTAGAAAATTTAGCGGAACGCCTTCGCTCTATTGCACAAGATTCAGAAGGTGCGCTTTATATCGGAACAGATTCGGGAAAACTCTTAAAAATTACTTTAGCGAGTCATGTGTCTTTGAAGTAGCTTTTACTTAGAAAAGAGCTAAAAACAAAAGTGCTAAAAAAGGCCTGCTTTTATTATTGAAAGCAGGCCTTTTTCACAATTAATTGTACTGTTTTGAAATTGACTTACTCAGCCCAACTTCCACCAGCGTCGTCTTCCCAAGAGTCATCACCCCAGCTGCCTTCTTCATCGCCCCAGCTATCGTCGCCCCAACTATCATCATCAACACTTTCATCCGCTGATTGATTTTGTTTAGCAGGCACATTGCCGTCGTACACTTCAAAAGCTCGGGTCTGCAAATACACATCACGAATAAAGCTGTATCTATCACCAAAAATTAATGATTCAGCGCTTAACAAACGAGCACGAGTTTCAACAACGTCTAGCGCCAAAGTGGCGAGATACTCTTCATTAGTTAAATCTAAAAATAACTCTTCTCCGTCCTCATAGGCCGTATAATCCACCACTAAACCAGCGCTATCGCGCAATGTGGAAGGCCCAAAGAATGGCAAAACCAAATAAGGCCCAGACGAAACGCCCCAGTAACCTAAAGTCTGACCAAAATCTTCATCGTATTCTTTTAAACCAAGTTCACTGGCCACATCGAAGATGCCAAACCAGCCTGCCGTGCTGTTAATCACAAAGCGCCAAGTAGAAGACGCTGTGCCGTCCCATTTACCTTGCAATAAGTTATTAACGATATTGCTGATCTCTCCCAAATTCGAGAAAAAATTCGTAACGCCTTTTTGAACTGGCGTTGGCGTCACAGCCTTATAACCCTGTGCAACTGGCTTTAATATCGCACCATCAAGCGTATCGTTAAAGGTGAACATGGCACGATTGAAACCTTCCCATGGATCTTCTTCCGTAGCAGCAAAGTTCGGCTGAGAGAAGATCAACAAAAAACTCAAAAACACAGAACCCATTACTTTAAACATTTCACTGTCCTTAATTCATCACTTGTCACATAGCATCAGACTTGAAGCACTCAGCGCTAGACAAATCAAACTAACTTTTTCACTTCTTGCCACTGTTTAGAAAGTCGCTTATCAGAAATAGGCTCTAATGTACCAACAGATTGAGCAAACAAAGAAATACGATATTCTTCTAGCATCCAACGGTACTTCACTAATTCTGGGTCGTATAGTGTTTTCTCGTCGTGGGCTTTCTTCTGTCTTATGTAAGTTTGCCAAAGGCCTTCTAATTCAGACACATAAGCGTTCTCTTTGTTCAAATGATTTTGAAAGCGCTCTAAACGTACCTCAATACCTTTGAAGTAACGGGGCAATTGCCCAAGCCAAAAGATGGGCGTATTACCAATAAAACCAGGGTAAATCAGCTCACCTAGTTGAAGTTTGATGTCGCCATAAATTCGAGTCCAAGGCAATGGAATACTTCCCTTCATCTTCTTCGCCACACCTTGATAAGACGACAACACACGATAAAGCTGCTCTGCCATCTCATTCGCCACGGTAATCAGATTCGATTTATGGGCCGAGACACTTTGCTCGAACTCAGCTTTTGTCCTCGGTAAAGCACGCCCATCTAAAAACACCTTGTCTAAAATGGCATTCAACAAGTCTTCTAATAAAAGCTCTTTCTTGCCGATGGGAGCAAAAATCAGCATAGACTCTTTAAGGTGCGGCAGATTCTTTTGCAGATAACGCATTTCTTTATTGAGCGTTAATTTCAATAAAGTAATCACACCTTTTCTGTGGGTTTCGATGGCGGTATTTTGGTCATCAAACATTTTCAATGAAACCTTCTCACCATCCGCAACTAACGCTGGAAACGCCGTCACCTTAATGCCCGCTTGCTTGATTTCTTGGCGTTCAGGAATGTCTTGATCTGGCCAAGCGGTTAAGTCTTCTTGCTCATGCTGTTTCGTACCAAACTTAGCAAAGCTCTCTTCAACCAAATCACTAAACTGATTCTGTAATTGACCAAGATCTTTCCCTACACCAAGAATCTTCCCGCGCTCATCCACCACTTCTAAATTCAAAGTAAGATGGGAATCCAATTTCTCCGCATTCCACTCGTTCAATGGAATATCAATCAGAGTTTCACGTTTAATTTGCAAGCTGAGTTGTTCTAACAAATCTCCTTTGTCTTTGGAAAGATTCGGATAAATACGGTCAACAAACTGCGGAATCGGTACAAAACGACGACGTAAGGCTTTCGGCAAAGAGCGTAACAAGGCTTCACATCTTTCTTTAATAAAACCAGGAACCGCCCAACCTAAATCTTCCAAACTGAGCTGTCTTAACAAACCAACAGGCACTTTCAGCGTCGCACCATCAGTTGCTTTGCCAGGGTCAAATTTATAATCGATCGGCAGCGCCACACCATTCAAACCGAAGGAGTCTGGAAACGCCACGTCATCAACATTCACATCTTGGTTGATTAAATCTTCCCGCGTCATCACTAAAGCATCAGGAGACTTTTTAACAAAATATTCTAGGCTTTTGAGATTACGAACATCCGCTGGCAAGCGTTTATCATAGAAGGCAAATACGGCTTCATCATCAACTAAAATGTCTCGCGTACGCAATTTGGCTTCTTGTGTTTCCAGTGTTTCCACCAAGGCTTTGTTCTTGCGATAAAAAGCCAATTTAGTTCGCAATTCACCTTCCACCAAACCAGAACGAATGAAGATTTCACGAGCTTCTTCTGGATTAACATGACCGTAATCAATTCGACGTTTAGCCACTATCACCAAACCATAAAGCGACACTTGCTCACTCGCCATGATTCGACCTTGGTTACGCTCAAAGTGCGGATCAAAGTATTGACGCTTTACAAAAGGCGCCGCGTACTCTTCGATCCAAGCCGGATCAATTCTGGCTGTCACCCGCGCATACAGCTTACTGGTTTCCACCAGTTCCGCCGCCATAATCCACTGCGGCGGCTTTTTAAACAGCATAGAACCCGGAAAGATAGACAACTTGCGAGAGCGACACCCCAACATTTCTTTGCTGTCTTCCATTTTGTTCGCCACTTGCGTAAACAAACCCGCTAACAAGGATCGGTGAATTGCTTCATAATGGCGCTCTTCGTGCTGCACTTCTTTAAAGCCCAGTTGTTTACAAGCAATCATGATTTGTCGATGAATGTCACGCCATTCCCGCATTCGCATGAAATTCAAAAACTGCTTGCGGCAATATTGGCGAAGTTGATTCTGGGACAAAGCTTGACGCTGAGCCTCAAAACGCTCCCACAAATTCAAGAAAACCGCGAAATCCGAGTCTTCATCTTTGTCTACGGCATGAGCTTGGTCTGACTGGGTTTTCTTATCTTGCGGACGCTCCCTTGGATCAGGAACCGATAAAGCACTGACAATGATTGCGACTTCTTTCAAAACACTGTGTTTTTCTGCTGCGATCAAGATTCGCCCTAGCTTTGGATCAATCGGCAATTTAGCAAGCTGGCGACCAATGGGCGTTAAACGATCTTTAAATAAAGCCCCTAATTCCGTCAAAGCACGATAACCATCGTTGATCATGCGTTTTTCTGGCATTTCAACAAAAGGAAATTTCTCAACAGCACCGAGTTTCAAGTTCGCCATTTGCAGAATAACCGACGCCAAATTGGTACGGAATATTTCTGGATCCGTAAATTCTGGGCGACTTTCAAAATCTGCCTCATCATAAAGACGAATACAAATACCATCGGCAACACGACCACATCGCCCAGCTCTTTGGTTGGCACTGGCTTGGCTGACTTTTTCAATCGGTAATTGCTGAACCTTTGAACGCACACTGTAACGGCTGATTCGCGCCAAACCGGGATCAATCACATAACGAATACCAGGAACTGTTAAAGAAGTTTCTGCGACGTTCGTTGATAACACGATTCGACGTCCACCATGGGATTTAAAGATTCGCTGCTGCTCACTGGCGCTTAATCTTGCGTACAAAGGCAACACTTCGGTAGAACGCAATTCAGCTCGGCGTAAAATCTCAGCGGTTTCACGAATCTCTCGTTCACCCGGCAAAAACACCAAAATATCACCCGCGCCGCGATAACCAGATTGTCGCTCTTCGGCTATCAAGAGCTCAACCGCATCAAGCACGCCCTGCTCCATACTTTGATCTTCATCCAGCTCTTCGGAGTCAGACTTACTCAACAAAGGCTGGTAACGGATTTCAACAGGATAAGTTCGACCAGAAACCTCAATGATTGGGGCGTTATTAAAGTGTTCTGAAAAACGCTCAACGTCGATGGTTGCAGAGGTTACAATCACCTTCAAATCAGGGCGAGCTGCCAATACTTGCTTCAAATACCCCAACAGAAAATCAATGTTTAAACTACGCTCGTGAGCTTCATCTATGATGATTGTGTCGTATTTGTATAAAAACTTATCTTGTTGAATTTCCGCGAGAAGAATACCGTCCGTCATTAACTTGATGAGCGTTTCTTCATTACTCTCATCATTAAAGCGCACTTGAAAACCAACTTGTTCCCCAAGCTTCACTTGCAACTCGTCACTAATGCGCTCTGCCACACTGCGTGCAGCGATTCGTCTTGGTTGAGTATGACCAATTACACCTGCAATACCGCGCCCTGCTTGCAGACACATTTTAGGTAATTGCGTGGTTTTACCAGAGCCGGTTTCACCCGCAATAATGACAACTTGGTTGTCTTGAATCGCCTTGATGATTTCATCAGCACGAGCTGCAACCGGTAAGCTTTCGTCATAAGTGACTTTCGGTAAACAAGCCAATCTGGCTTGATATAAAGCATTCGACTTTTCCGTCATGGCAGACAATTCATTCGCCATTCGATCACTGGGTAAACCGTCTTTTTGACGTTTCGCTAACTGGGTTTTTTTACGGACAATAAGATGACGATCACGTGTCATCACTGCATGATTTTCCATGGTATCTAAAAAGGTATCCTGTCTAATTGGGCGCTTACGTCGCTGAGCACTTTCACTTATAAGTGCTGCGTTTTATACAAACATGGCTTAATAACTTAGCGTCGCGCGTCGCTTCTATCTATATAGTTGGAAATTCTAACATTAATCCCCATCAAGAGGTTATAGTGAAACCAATATGCTGCGACGATAGGCAGCAATCATTCAACGACCAATAAAAAAGGAAGTGGTATGTCTAACCAAGTATTTGAAGATAACTCTCTTACCATCGGCAATACGCCTTTAGTACGTTTAAACCGCATAGGTAATGGCAACATCTGGGCGAAGCTAGAGTCGCGTAACCCAGCCTTTTCTGTGAAATGCCGTATCGGTGCAAACATGGTTTGGGACGCTGAAAAGAAAGGCATTTTGACCAAAGGCAAATCCATTGTTGAAGCATCAAGTGGTAACACAGGCATTGCCTTATGTTTCGTTGCTGCGTCTCGCGGTTACCCAATTACCATTACTATGCCATCGAGCATGAGTATTGAACGTCGCCAAGTCATGAAAGCACTTGGTGCCAATATTGTTTTAACTGAGCCAGCAAAAGGCATGAAAGGCGCCATTGCGAAAGCAGAAGAAATTGCTCAAGACGACAATTTCGTACACCTTCAGCAATTTGAAAACGCAGCAAACCCAGAAATTCATGAAAAAACCACTGGTCCAGAAATCTGGCAAGACACAAATGGCGAAATTGATGTTTTAGTAGCTGGCGTAGGAACAGGCGGCACCATTACAGGCGTAAGTCGTTACATTAAAAACACACAGGGCAAAGCCATCACCAGTGTTGCGGTAGAGCCAACCACCTCGCCAGTTATTACACAGACAATGAATGGTGAAGACCCAACACCAGCGCCTCATAAAATCCAAGGCATCGGTGCGGGATTCATTCCTAAAAACCTAGATTTATCTATCATTGACCGTGTTGAGCAAGTCTCTAATGAAGATGCCATTGCTATGGCAAAACGCTTAATGCGTGAGGAAGGCATTTTGTGCGGTATTTCTTGTGGTGCGGCGGTTGTCGCTGCAGAGCGTTTAAGCCAAGAAGCCGATTTTAAAGATAAAAAAATCGTCGTTGTATTGCCGGATTCAGGCGAACGCTACTTGTCTACTGCCTTATTTGAAGGCGAATTTACGGACAACGAACTGGTTCAGTAAAGCTTTTTATGACATACAAAAATCCCGCTTAGGCAAAAGCTTAAGCGGGATTTTTTTACTATAAGCGAAAGAGTGAGAGTCTTTTGCTTAATGGGTTTTCTTTGTACCGTAACGAACCATGTCTTTGCCGTTCTCGAATACTTCTTCTGTTACCCAACGCCCCAATACTAATTGCTGTTTATCATCTAACACAGCAACAAACGGACGACCATCACTATTACTTCTTGCTAAGGCAACACCAGCAACGTTTTCTAATCCCAAAGTGCCCATCTCAATGACACGCAAAAAAGCTTCAAGTTCTTCGAGCGTCAGTATCACATCGTTATCATTAATCATTCTATCTACTCTGTTACATCAATAATGGCGCTAGGATAACAGCAATCGAAGCGCGATAAAAACGACAAAAGCAACTTAATGAACTCAAAAGCTTGAGCCTTCTTGCTTGAGAAATTCAACTTCTTCTGGTGTTGATACTCGCCCTAAAATCGCATTTCGATGAGGATAGCGATCGAATCTATCGATGATAACCTTGTGTTTATGTTCAAATTCTAAATTACTTTCATTACCTAAAGATTCAAACAGCTTCACAGCCTCCATGTGAATCTGTTTTGATTCACTGTGCATAAAAGGCATGTATAAGAAGCTCCGCTCCGCTGTAGCTAATTCTGTATCAAAGCCTTTCGAGATAGCAAACTGAGCTAATGCCAAACCTAAAGCATCACATGCAAACGACTCCGGTTTATCGCGATAAATGTTTCGTGAAAATTGATCAAGAATAATGACTTCAGCAAGACTACCCAATGCTGTCTCTCGCCAACTAAACAGCTCTCCGGCTTTGGCCTGCTCATGCAGTGAACCAAAACGCCTTTGGATCATGGCATCAAATGCAGTGTCTTTTTGCCACCAGTGCTTGGGCTCCAGCTCAGTAAACCAGAAGTCTATGATGTCTTTGTACATTGATCTTCTCCACTTACTATTCGCTTCAAGACTTCTTCAGCCTTTAATATATGAGCATACTCACCTTGTAAATTCGCAAGAGACATATTGTGAACCGTCTCCGCTGTTTGCAATTGACCTCTAAAGTCTTTCATATCAAAGGTATAAGTAGCATCAGAAACAACAAAGGTTTTATAACCCAAATTACCTGACATTCTCGCGGTCGCTTCAACAGAGTTGTTTGTTATCACCCCCACAATGACGACCTCAGATATGCTTCTCTCTTGCAGATAACCATCAAGGTTTGTTCGGATAAACGCGTTGTTCGTGTCTTTTTCTATAACATCTTCAGAATCCAAAGGCATGGCAAATTGTTTAAAATCATTCCCTGCAGTGCCTGGGAAGTATTTTGATTCTGGCTCAGTCGACATGTGCTTGATGTGCAAAATCGGCAGTTTCTTGGCTCGCCAGTTTTTCAGCAAGGTTTGGATTTTATCTTCCGCTTCTGGGTTATTTCGAACACCCCAACTAGGATCGTCTATCGCATTTTGCAGATCGATAAGCATTAACAAAGGATTCGTCGTGTCAAAATTCATAATGAATACCTGTAGGGTTCAATTAATAAATCAGAGATTATGAGCTGGAATGATAAATAAAAGTGGGAGTGTCATTGTCTTCTGCAATGCAGAATAAAGCCCTTCTTTTTATGAAACAAAAAGAAGGGCTAGAAACAGCTAGGCGTTCTTACCACAGCATTTTTTGTATTTTTTACCGTTGCCGCAAATGCAAGGATCGTTACGACCAATTTTTGGCTGGTCACGTTTAACTGGAGCAACAGGGGCGCAGCAACTAGAGCTACTGCAGCAGCTATCTTCAACTGAGTTAGAAGCGTCTACGGATTCATGATTGCTAGTCATAATTTGAAAATACCTTAAAAAATTTAAAACAGTCTATTTCGTAATGAAGGACACAAATAAGCGGAACAATTCTCATTGATCCGATTTCGGAGAATTGTACCCTATTCTACCAATTACAACACGCAGGTGATTCTAAATAGATTCGCTCTTAATCGAGATGATCAATTCATTTATGAGCTTTGACGAATCTCATCTTCATTTAAAAGAGAAAGCGCAGCTTATTTGCTCCTGCTTGTACAAAATGGCTTCTTTATTTAGTTCGAAACGATCTTGAACACTGGTTTAATATTCTTTTATTTTATATATAATTCGTGCTTAATTTTTCAACTTCCCGGAGTGCTCTAATGTCCCGAATCATAACCCTGATGACTTTGCTTTTGTGTGGCTTTAGCAACGTAGCAAACGCAGCCAAAGATAGTCTTGAAATTGGTTACATGCCGATCATCCCAATTTCTCAAGCCTTTATTATTTTGGAAAATGACACTTTAGAAGACACAGGTGTCAGTGACCCTGAATTGTTCCAGTTCCAAAATGGCCCAGCCATTGTTCAAGCTTTATTAGCTGGTCAGTTAGATGTTGCCTATCTTGGTATTGGGCCAGCAATGGTTGCTCGCGCGAAAGGCGCAGACATTAAAGTTGTCGCTTCAAACATTGTTGAGCAAATCAGCATGGTGGCTTTGGGTAATTTGTCTCCTTACTTTGAAAATGGCGATGCGAAAACAGCCTTTGCTCGTTTCAAAGCAGACCAAGGCCGTAAAGCGGTAATTTCTACTTTCCCAAGAGGCTCTGTGCCAGAAACCGTATTGCAGTATTGGTTACAAAAACAACTTGGCATGAGCAGTGACGACATCACGCAAAACATCGATATCATTTACCAAGGCGCGGCTCAGGTACAACAAGCCCTAATGACAGAAGCCGTCGATGGCGCAGCGATTTTAGAGCCGGTTGTAAGCATTATTAGTGACAAAAAATCGGATGCCAAAGTAGTGGCTTCTGGTTCTGGTATGTTCCCTCATCAGCCAGGTGCGGTAATGGTTGTGCGCGAAGCATTAATCAATGAACAGCCCGAACTCGTCAAAGCTTTAGTAAAAGCGCACATTGCTGCTACCGCTAAGTTGCGTAACAACCCAGAAGAAGCGGTGAAGGCTGTTGGCAAATACGTTGGTGGCGGTCGCTTGCCTGCGAAAATTACGCTAACCGCTTTGAAAAACTCACACGATCAGTTTGAAGCGAACCCGAATGCCATCATCGACGGCACTCGCACCATGCATGATTTCCAAGCGAGCCAAGGCACACTTAAAGTAAGTGTCGATCTTGATGCCTTGTTTGATGTTCGTTTTTACAACGATTTAACTCAGGAGTAATCCAGTATCATGGCATTAGAATCTCACCCTTTAACACGCTCTCGATCAGGGCGTGCCTTATTGGGCGTTATTGGTGTAGCGGCATTTGTACTACTTTGGAAATACGCTCAAGCCGCAGGCTGGGCAGCAGCTGGCACCATACCAGACCCTTTTCGATTGCCACAAGCATTGATCGATGAGTGGTCATCAGACCGTTTAGTTCCAGCCATTCTGTCCAGTTTGGTTCACTATGTTTGGGGTTTAGCCATTGGTACTTCCCTTGGCTTTTTAGTGGGAACATTAGCCGCCTCTTCTTCTTTGTTGGATGCGCTACATGCTTGGTTAGCACGAATTCTTCGCCCTATTCCACCTTTGGCTTGGGTTGTATTTGCCATTGCTTGGTTCAAAGTCAGCCATGCAGGTGCAGCCTTCGTTATTGCCATCGGCGTGTTCTGGGTAAATTACTTTGCGACTTACTCTGCAGTGCGCAATGTGGATTCCCGCTTTTATGAACTGGCTCGTGCTTTTGGTCAAAACGGACACTTGCGCCAAGCGCTTCAAGTAACCTTGCCGGGCGCCGCAACAGGAATTTTCTCTGGTATTCGAACCGGCATTGGACAAGCTTGGATGACACTCATCGCCGCTGAATTGTTGGGCGTTCCGGGCATGGGACAAGAAATGAATTCCGCCGCTGGTGTCGGTGCTTATGAAGTCGTTGTAGTTTACATGCTGATTATTTCTCTGGTTTACACCTTGAGCGATACTCTATTTGGTTTCATTGAAAAAGCGAGTGCTGACATGGCGTCCATCTTAAATATCGAAGACTTAAGTTATCACTATGGTAACAATCCAAATCCTGTTTTTGCTGGCTTAAACCTTCGCATGGAAGACGGCGAATTCATCGCGGTTGTCGGTGGCTCTGGTGTTGGTAAATCCACCCTATTGCGCTGTGTAGCAGGTTTGGCTACCGCCAGCCATGGCAGCATTGAACTTCATGTTGAAGAAGACGACACAAGACGATCTCGTGGCGTGGTGTTTCAAGATGGTCGTTTAATGCCTTGGCGAAAATTACGCAGCAACGTGGCTTACGGCCTAAAAGGACTTAAGCTAACAGCGGAAGAAAAACGCGAGCGCGTAGACGAAGTCTTAAAGCTAGCACGCCTTGAAGAACTGGCTGAGCGCTGGCCTCATCAGTTGTCTGGCGGACAAGTCCAACGTGGCGGCATTGCCAGAGCATTAGCGGTTAAGCCTCACTTATTATTAATGGATGAGCCTTTTAGTGCGGTAGATGCCATTACTCGCCATCATCTGCAAGATCAGCTATTAACCATTTGGGAACAGACTCAAAAAGCCGTGATGTTTATCACTCACGATATTGAAGAAGCCGTGTATTTAGCAGACCGTGTCATTGTGCTTTCTGGCTCGCCTGCGAACATAGTGTTAGATCAAAAAATCGAACTGCCTCGTCCACGCCATCGCGGCACAGACACGCTGCAAAAATTGGCTCAAGACATCGCAAACGCACTTTAATTGAAAAAGGATATTGGTATGGCGGTTACTCAATTATTAATACACGCACCAACAGTCGATGCGCTAAAACGCGCTCAGAATAACGCTCGTAATTTACTGAAATTAGAATCCGATGCTCAAGTAGAAATCGTCGTTAATGGCCCAGCGGCCGCATTAGCCGTTACCTTAAATGACGAGGATATTTTGAGTAGATTAGTGATTTGTCGTAATAGCCTTCAAGCGCAAGCGCTTTCCGCTCAGGACAATGTGAAGCAAGTCGACGCAGCGGTTCAATACATTGCTCATCAGCAAATAAAAGGTTGGCCTTACATGCGAGCGTAAGACCTCTGGTCGGTGAATGGTGATGTGTGTAAGAGAGAATATATAAAAGCCAAGGAAGGCTTTAATTATCTAAACGGTGTGAATTTGCTATTTTTTCTCGAATCGCATCACAAACAAAAGCATTTAAACTCTGCCCTTCAGCTGCAACCACCGCTTCTCGATGTAAAGCTTCGCCTGTTCTGATATTAAACGATCCCTTACAAGGCTTTTGAGGAATCCGCTCCAGTTCCTTACAAGTTAAAAGGTATTCATCGACCGAACGACGAAATTCAACATCAAGCTCTTTCAATGTCGTTGCTTCGTACGTAACAAGGTCACGAATAAAAGCAAGCTTACCAAATAGCGTGTTGCTTTCCAGATCTGGCTCAATCGTGCCGAAATAGTCTTTATATTGTAGATATTTCATAACCAACCTTCTTCAAGCAAATGCACTTTAATTGAATTTAAAGCACCACCTTTTAACTCATTTTCAGGATGAGGTTTATGTAGCAACAAGATCGTATCTTTGTCTTTATGATAAAAACGAACCCTCGAACCCGCCATTTCTTTTTTTTCATAGCCAAGTTGAATTAACAAAGTTACTAAATCACTCCAAGGAAAAACTTTTCTGGCAGATCGAAGCTTTTCCATTAGCTTTTCTTGCTTACCCATAGCGCTTCTTCTTTCATCCTGAAAATAAAAGTATAGATGTCCACCCTAACCCAAGCAACTATTTTTAGTTGCTTGGGTTAGGGTGATTTGAAAGTAGGGTTGTATTTAGTTTCTAGAAGCAACGATGCCCAAAGATCTGAGCTCAATGGCTTATGTTTTTCTTATTTATGGTTTTACAGATACAAAAGTGCAGTGTTTGATGCCCCACTCACCGGAACTTTAGAAGCGCAGCGGAAAACTAATTGATAACATGTGTTTGTTAAGCATTTTCGACTCCTATACTTTGAAGTAATGCCGAATACTGATCTGGATCTTTTGCTTTAATTTTGCTTAATATAAAACTTGCCGTAGTCTTCATCTCAGGAACATCAATAGGCAAAACACTTCTCTCAAAGACGCCTTCTAAATGAGAAAACTCATTGTTAATACGATCCGTTAATGATGCAGCTAATACATCATCTCCGAAAAAACGCGCTAACTTGTCATCTTTTTCTACAGCATTGGGATATTTATAGTACAAGAACGCCTCAAGAAACTTACGAGCATTATTCCCAAAATTGTAGTAACAATCATGATTTTCATTACTCTCACTCGATGCATGCGCGCATTTATAAATCTGATGAAACAAATAATTAAACTCTGTGACGTAGTCTTTAAGATATCGAGGCATCAATGTAATGTTACTGCCTTGATCAGTTCTAGTAATGATAAAGTATTGAGACTGCTTTTTGTTCATAGCACCGGGAAGGCGCTTCAGATACTTCAGAAAATCCAGATTATGAGTCGAAATAAATAACTGTTTAAAACGATCACGCTCCTTGACCTCACCGCTGTCTTCATATTTCTCTGGTGTCACAATCGCAGCATTAATAAGGCTGTAGACAAAAAATATATGGTTCGCATCTAAGCTTGATATAGGATCATCAATCCAGATTATAGGTTGATTTCCTTTAGTCTCAATGTCTTCAAGCTTGGCCATGAAATAACAGAAAGCAATCAGGCTACATTCACCCTCACTAAGATGGAATGCTTTATTGCCGTTTCGGGTTACCTCAAACCTGTATCCAAATGACGCGTCTCCAGCTGTTTCTTCAATGGCTTCAAGAGAGAGATACTGATGGCCGAAAAAATTATTCAAATAATCGTTTACCCTATCAGCTCCTTTACTTTCATCTTTTAACTGAGCCTTCAAGTCAGATATTATTCCCCGTTTCGCCTCAACTTTCTCTTCTAAGGTGTTTTTTGCCTCTTCCGCTTCGCCCATGACCTTATTAAGTCGCTCAATAGCCGCACTCTCATCTCCATACTTAATGTCGTTTATGAATGTAAATACTTCATGTAAGCGGAGAGCTGTAAGAGCTGCCGATTGGTCGACGCTAAGCGAAGCGGTAAACTGGTTTGACTCATTTCTGAGTTCCTCAAACGAATCTCTAATAGAGTTCAAACCCTCTTCAACCGATTTAGGTACTTTAAATTCAAAGGGGGTAAATATATCATCCCTTCGTTTTTCAACCTGTTCCTGTATTGAGATCAGGCTCTCACGGTACTGTGCTGATAGGATCGTTAACAGTTCTCTCAGCGAATCCAAATCAGATGTGAAGTTAGAGTAAAAATCAGAGCTTTTGATATTTAGCAGGCTCGCAATTTGAGACTGCTCACGTTCAATAGATACAAGCAGTGCTTCCAATGCGTGACGAAGTTCTTCAGATTCTTGGTTAAAATGCTTATCCAGCTTGTCCCACAAATCCTCTGGAAGATCACTCCCACAAAATGCGCACTTAGCTTTTTTCTCTTGATGATGCCCACGGCCAGTCCTCACCCAAGAGGCTAAAACAGCATCGTTTAGTAACTCCTGAATTGGATCAGATGCTTGAATCTTTTTTTCAATTAATTCTTTAGCTTTTTCAGTGATCGCATTGTATTGAAGGTTAAATTCTGATGATTCTGAAACTTCCGGTTTAGACTCTTCTCTGAGAAGGTCGTGCAACTTACCTACATGCTCATCAGAAAGCGGAGAATAAGTATCTTCATTAACAGTTAAGATGTCTTCTTCTATTCTATTGACATTGTAGTTTGCATCACCAAAAATTTTATTGTGCTTGATTCCGGTGACTTCCTTATTGGCTTTATCACGTAACTTACCTCTCAATTCTGTTACTTTGTTGTCATATTCTTTTAGAGCTACCTCAGATTTTTCTTTAGCCTTGAGGAGCTCTCCCTCTAATCCTGACTGACTTTCTTCGCTCCCCAACTCAGCTTCGCACTTCTCAATTTCTTCCTCAATTCTTGCATTCTCTTCACCCAAGATGGCGAACGAATTGATGGTATGTTCATCATCAACGATGAAACGGAGATTGTCTCGGACAAAATCCTCATTGAAAACACGAATGACTTGACCATGGTCACTTAATAAGTTTTGAGTGACAATGCCACCACCATCAAAAGACAGTTGAAATTCAGGTGAGCTATATTTATCTGATATCGTACCTGTCTCAAGAGCTCTAAAGATCCTTGAGAGTGTTGTTTTACCAGAGTAGTTGCGGCCATATAGAATATTTAGTCTTTTAAATTCTGCAATATTATTACCAGCATCTCGAATAGATGATGACCACCGAAAATCATCATAGACCGCCATACTTTTAATTAAGTCTATTTTTCTTATATGTCTGCTCATACATGTCCTTTTTGATGATGCCTAACATTTTTAATCGATCGTATGCACACTTACACATTTTCGAAACTGTTTTATCGTCCTGTAAAGCAGGGGTTATAAAATCACTACTAGCGCTATTAATAAAACCGGAATCTGGAAAAGCGAGCTGTCGGAATAAATTCCGACCTACCAAAGTCAGATATTTTCAAAAACCTTCCCTTTGAAAAATGGAGAAGGAGCAATCAAAGCCCCGCTTTAATCTGGCAGACGACTTCACCGCCGTCGAAGACGCAAAGCTCTCCTTCTTCCATTTGTTCCCATTTTTCATCTTGAGTGAGAGGCTGGGTGGCGATGACGGTGACGATGTCTTTGTCTGTGGTAACTTCTTTGAAGTCGATGATGACGTCTTCGTCCGATAAGGTTGCTTTTTTAAAGGGTGCTCGGCGGGTGATCCAATGAAGTTTGGTGGTGCAGAAGCAATATAATTTGTCGCCATCGGAAAGCATCATATTGAATACGCCACGGGCTTTTAGTTGCAAAGCCAGTTCAGATAAAGCACCAGAGAGCATTTCTAGAGAAGGTTCATTTTCACCAAATCGCGATTGCAGTTGCTCTATGATCCAGCAGAAAGCTCGCTCTGAATCTGTGCTGCCAAGCGGGTGATGAGCAGAAACTGGCAAAGCCATTGCGTCTTCCAGTTGTCCATTGTGAGCGTATGACCACGTTTTCCCCCAAAGCAAACGGCTAAAAGGATGCGTGTTTAATAAACAAACTCCTCCAACATTGGCTTGGCGGATGTGACTGATAACAATGTCGCACTTTAATGAGGTGCTGCTGATGATTTCTGCCATGTCTGAATCAGCGCTTGGTCTTGGGTCATGAATCGACCAAACATCGCCATCGCGGTACATGGCCATTCCCCAGCCATCTTTATGTGGCCCTGTTCGACCGCCACGGGCGCGTAATCCTGAAAAACTAAAACATATATCCGTTGGCACATTCGCGCTCATGCCTAATAACTCACACATCGTTTACTTCATCGCCTTTTTTTGATTTATTTTTCTTCGCTAGTCGGTACAAGAAAATACCGCCACCGATAATAACTATGGCGCCTAAGTTCAAGGCAACATACATCATCCACTCTGTTGTGGATAATCCACCCGCTTCCTCCTGTGTTTGCTCGGTTTCTAGCGCTTCTGTTATCTCATTATTGGTATCTGGCAATGCGGGTTCTGTTTCACCTTCCACTTCATTCACAACAGTAATCGCAGGTGGAACAAGAATTGGCATAACATCTCGATTGGAAGACGGCACAGGTGTCACCAAAAGCCCTTGTGGCACTTCGTCTCCTAATTGAACCGTCGCAGCGCTTTCCCCTTCGCGGTCAAAGTGCCAATAAGGCGCCCAATAATCAAAACGCATTCCAGTCTGTGTCACACCAATCAATCTGGCTCTGACTTTAGCGTGTTGATCTGCGGCGACTGGAACCACTTTTTCCCAGTATCCTTGGCCAATCAGTGGCATCAGCTCTGTTTGTATGGCACCACTCTCGTCAGTAAATTCGATCTGAACATTAGAGCGCATCACATTGAGCTTCAAATTCACGGGTTTTGCTGAAAAAGTCACCAAATTACTGCCTGAGCTCATGCCTTCAAACTCAATTCCGGGATGAACTGCAAAGTATTGGGTCAATTGGCGAGAAAAAGTTTTTCCATCAATTTCAGTGGTTAGTTCATAGTTTCCGGCTTCACGAATACCTTCGATACTCTGTTTAAACTGGCTGTTTCTTTTAGGAATCGCATTAGAAAAAACGACGTCTTTGTTTTCTCCGTTTAGACGCGACAGAGTTTGCTTAACGCTTAGCAAGTTCAATATGTCTTCGTCTTGAATCAATATGTTGTTTTGAAACAATCCTACTGTGGAATAAATAGGCTCATTTTGAAAAACCACCGGAGCCACTTTGGTTACTTGTGCGCTCAGGTCAGTAATAACTCGAATGCTGCTTCGCTCTAAATCCACATTACTGATTTGCCATTCACCCGAATCAGGTTCAGTTATAGTGATCAAAGTATAATGATTGGATGCGGCAACCGAGGTGTTACCGCCATTTACCAAAGACAGAATCTGCCCATTTGGTTTCAATATATGAGGCTGGATGCCATTTTCGTGGAAGACAACCAGTGTTAACTCTTCAATCGCATCGTCTACAAGGAAACGGTTACCATCGAATGGTAGTTCATCAGAAGGCGCTGCCTGCGTAAAAATACGGTCGAATGTGTCTAATAAATCTTCAGGAATCGCTACTTCCGTGTGTGTTGCGTCTGTTCTGAGAGAGAGTGTTTCAAGCAGCTCTTTGTCCGTATAACCTGTCATGGAAATGGTATGAAGATGAATCCCTTGTGACTCTAGCTCACTGGTTAATTCATTTAAAATGCGATTACGAGATGCTTGGTTAATCGCATCATCAAGGCTGATGTCCACCATGCCGTCTGTCACAAGAATCCAATGCTGATTAAAACCAGGCTCAAGATCGTTGCTGCTTGGTGTTTCTAACAATACTTTGATAATGGCTTCTAAATCAGTTTGAACGT
This sequence comes from Marinomonas sp. 15G6-16, assembly GCF_055809555.1. Classification (NCBI taxonomy): domain Bacteria; kingdom Pseudomonadati; phylum Pseudomonadota; class Gammaproteobacteria; order Oceanospirillales; family Oceanospirillaceae; genus Marinomonas; species Marinomonas sp. 15G6-16. The sequence continues at coordinate 317,448 of NZ_CM147916.1, forward strand.
CTTGCGTCACATAACTATCGACATAGCTGGCCAGTTTCGCCTTGGTGTTTTTATTGACAAGAGATTCAGGTAATAAAACGCGCGGGGCTTCACCAAACAGCCAAATCCCCAGTGTGGCTTCTTCTTCGGGAGCAAGGTTGGAAATAAGGCGCAAGGCTTCTGAGGTAAGTTTGTCTGGATCACTGATAAGCATGCTGCCAGAGGCATCAACAATGACACGAAATTGCGTATCAGCCTGACTGATGGGAGCCCAAAACAATAAGGCCGCGGAGAAAAACAACACAGTATTTACTTTCAACCACTTCACGTTTGCGAACTCCTTGAACTACTTTGCTGACATTAGCGACCACTGTTGATTTAGGTTAGATCATAAGGCTCCGGCATGCCATGAACCCATTTTATAATATAGGTGTCCCATTCCTCTTCTTCGACCGTGTTTTCATTCACCGCGTAGTGCTTAACGGTTAAACCTTGGCGAAGCATTTCTTTGCCGCTACCAACAACCAAAGGGTGCCAGTTCGGTAACTCTTTCGTTTCATGTAATACTCGGTAGCTACAGGTATCTGGCAGCCACTGAAATTCGTCAATCTTATCTGGCGTCAGTGTAATACAACCCGGCACTTTAGATTGACGAGTCTCATAAACTTTACACTGGCTCGTACCAACGTCTAACTGATGACAAGAAAGCGTGGTATAAAAAATCTCGTCTGTTTCTTCATCTTGTAGCTTTTGTAAACAACACTTCCCACAGCCATCACAAATGGATTCCCACTCATCTGGAGACATATTCTCCAGTGGTGTAGTTTTCCAAAATGGCTCAAAACGCTTTGCAATCATAATGTCTAATAACCGTCGTTTTTAGCAAGTACTGTTAGTAAACAGATTCTGTGGGTGTTTTATACAAATCTAGCAAGTAGTCGTCTTTCGCTGGAGGCATTTGCAAATAAAAGCCTTTTTCGCGAATCGCCTCAGTGACCTTTTCCGGTGTCGTTCGTGCAAGCTTACTTTCACTCGTCAGCAACATGGTCATGGCGCTTACACCTTTACCAAAGCGCGCCATCAAGTCTTCTGGGATGTCTTTCAAGCCGACCTTTTTTTCAACGTATAGATACATTCCGTCATGCTTTGAAGAACGAAAAACTTCTACTATTAAATGCTGTTTCATAATTTACTCTGGGCGGTTTACGCCATGTTAGGGCTTTTTAAATTGTTCTAGTATTGGATTGATAATTGTATCCCGTCGCCAGCCTGTCATCGCTGGATTCGTCCAATCCATTGCACTGCCATCAAATAAATGACGAACCAAAGGGTCTAGTAATTTGCGCTTCAGCATGGCTTCTGGTGCGATTTGTAATTCTGCTGCTCGCTCACGAACGAAGGCTTTAATCTTCTTGCTTAACTCACCCGTTTGAGAAGGCAAAGGCATTTCTAATGGCAATTGGTATTCGTCTTCTGGCAGCTCTTTTACCAAAGCAACATTTTGCAAAATGACATCGCCGTATAAGCGATGTTGTCGCCCAGTTAGCTCTTCCGCTTCCGAAATGGCTTTATGGTGAGTCGGCAAAATTTTAGATAACGACCATAATGTGCGATCTTTCAGAATCTGCCCTTTCGGCACATCTTCTTTTCGAGCTTGCTCATCTCGCCAGATAAACAGCAAACGCAACAAAGTCAGCCCTTCAGGAGACAAACGCCATGCTGTCTTCACATTCGACCAGTTTTGCTCTGGATCAGAATTCATCTTGTATTGCCATTTCAACGACTCACCGTCTTCAATGGCCCACTCAAGCATATTCTTCTCTTGTAAACGGGCAATTTGCAAAGGGTACACCTTGGCCAAATACACCACATCCAAAGCAGCGTAACGCTTTTGAGCATCGGTTAATGGGCGTTGAGTCCAGTCAGAGCGAGTTTCGTCTTTCGTTACTTCAATCTGTAAATATTCATGAATTAGCTTCACATAACTCAAAGACCATTGACCGCTCGCGTAGGCTTCACCAATTTGCGTGTCGTAAAAAGGCATAGGTAAAACGCCTAATAAGCGGTCGAATACATCCAAGTCTTCTGAACAAGCATGGAACACTTTCATGACATCTGGGTTGACCATCAAGGCTTTCAATGGCGCCCATTCATCAATGTTTAAAGGATCAATCAGTACGGCTTTGTCGCCTTCACTGATTTGAATAAGCCCTGTAATGGGGAAATAAGTGGAACGTCGAATGAACTCGGTATCAACCGCAATAACCGGCAGTTGCGCCCAATAGTCACACCAGCTCAATAGAGATTCGTTATCCGCTACCCAAATAATATTCAGAGCATCATCTTGATCATTCATACTAAAGTGTTTTCCGTCCCTCTAACGCTAACGCCAGAGTGTTTCCATCAACGTATTCCAACTCGCCGCCCATAGGAACGCCATGAGCAATACGACTCACGTTGATGTTCAATGTTTTTAGTTTCTCAGCAATATAATGGCAAGTCGCCTCACCTTCTACCGTTGAGTTGGTGGCAATAATCACTTCTTCTACTTTGTTGTGTTGAACCAAAGCTTCCAAGCGATCCAAGCCTAATTCTTCTGGGCCAATGCCATCAATCGGAGACAAATGCCCTAGCAAAACGAAATAACGCCCTGAAAAACTACCCGCCGATTCAATCGCTATGACATCTGCAGGGGTTTCAACAATACAAAGGCGTGTCGCATCTCGTTCTGTGTCCTGACAAATCTGACATTCCGTTTCTTCTGTCAATGTACGACAGCTTGAGCAACGCCCGACTTTATCGAGCGCTTCTCGTAATGCTTCTGCCAGTCTATCTGCCCCTTGATGATCACGTTCCAATAAATACAGCGCCATTTTCTGAGCCGATCTAGGCCCAACACCTGGCAAGCAACGCAATGATTCAATCAGTTCTTTAATTAAGGGACTAAACAAAGCAAACTCCTAGAAAGGCATTTTGAAGCCTGGTGGCAAAGACATACCTGCTGTCGCTGCTGCCATTTTTTCTTTCTGACCAACTTCAATGTTGCGAACAGCATCGTTGACCGCTGCAGCAATTAAGTCTTCTAGCATTTCTTTATCGTCTTCAAACAAAGAGTCATCGATAGAAACACGTTTTACATCATGACGACCTGTCATCACGATTTTAACAAGACCTGCACCGGCTTGGCCTTCCACTTCCATATTGGCAACTTCTTCTTGCGCCTTCTGCATGTTTTCTTGCATCTGCTGCGCTTGGCGCATCATGTTACCCATACCACCTTTAAACATAACTTTCTCTCCAATTAAGCTTTAACTTTTACAGTATCATAAACCAATTGTGCGCCCATCGTTGTCGATAAAGCCTGCACAACTGGGTGTGAATTCAAATGTTCTATTGCAACTTGCAAGGCTTCTGCCCGTTTACTTGCTGCAAATTCTTCTGCCGTAACACCGGTTGTATCTTCTACCGTGTCGATAATCAAAGGCACTGTCATAGCGAAGAAATCGCCCAAAGCACCTTGAATTTGCTCGTAACGCGTTTGATTCAACATATGCCCATATTCCAGTGGTACTTCTAAACGAACGCCATGATCGCTTGCATCCACTAAGCTGGAATTCATTAATATATTCTGTACCAATCCAGTTAAAGGTAAACGCGGCGCCACCAGCCACCAGAGCTTCATGGTTAGCTCATTATAGTGGTTCAATTCTGGCAACGGCATTCCCAATGCCGGCTGAGCTATTGTATCTGGCACTTTTGACAGACGTAAGTCAGGCCCGTTGCTCTCTTGTTGAACTTCTTCTTCAATCGCTTCAAGAGAATCAGCACTTAAAGCATCAACCAAATCCGCTGCAGGGTTATAAGGGTCTACAACATCTGCAATGGCTCTTTCTTCCGCTTCTTCCTCATTTTCATCGTCAAGATCTTGAGGCTCTTCCGCAAACGCTTCTTCTTTTACAACGAAAGGTTTGACCGTTTCTGGAACCGCTTGTTCAACTAATTCAGTGGAGTTCGGCTCTTTGTTAAGTTCTTCTTTCGGCTCTAAAGATTCGCTTTTAGCGTGTTCAACAGGTTGAGTTATTTCTTCAACAATTTCCTCTGAAGGCTCAATATGCACTTCTGGCGTTTCAGGCTCAATATGCACTTCTGGCGTTTCAGGCTCAATATACACTTCTGGCGTTTCAGGCTCTGCTGACACTTCTGGTTCTTCTGTGTACTCAGAGTCGCTATTTACAATTTCTGATTCTTCAGGCGCCTCTTCCCAAGGCGGGCGAGCTTCTGGCGATAATTCAACAGATTTGCTAGTTTCTGCAGCGGCTTCATCCGATTCTTCTAATTGAGTAGGCGTTTCTACCTCAATTTGCGCTGTTTTTTTTTCTGCTTCGTTGTTTGTTGCTTCAGGTTCTTCTGAATAAGTCGAAGCCGCTTCGCCTGCCGTAGGTGCACTAACAACAGGAACAGCCGACATATCATGGCTGACCGTCATAGGAGGCGCAGGACGAAACGCAATCAGCCTTAACATAAGCATTTCAAAACCTGCACGAACCGAATGAGCAAGATGCAAGTCACGGCGACCAATGAGCAAGCTTTGATACATAACCTGTATCTCTTCAGAACTCACATTTTGCGCTATGGCTTTGATTCGAGACAAATCCCCTAGCTGATCCAATAACGCACCTGGCACTTGCTGCTCAATCGCGACACGGTGCAAACACTCTAATAAGCTGCCACAAATCGCCGTAAAATCTGGTTGATAATCCGCCAATTGTTCGATTCGAGATAAAACATCGGCGGCATTTTTAGATGCCACACTTTCTAATAAATCCAATATTTGAGTTTGGTTCACCAAGCCAAGCATGGACGTCACGCCAGATTCAGAAATGCTGCCATTACCAAAAGCAATCGCTTGATCCGTCAAACTTAACGCATCACGCATACTGCCATTGGCAGCTTGACCAATTTGCCACAACGCGGGTTGGTCAAACGTCACTTGCTCTGTTGTCAAAACCGTTTGTAGATAATCCACCACTCGCTGCGGCGACATATTTTTCAAATTAAACTGCAAACAACGAGATAAAATAGTGACAGGAAGTTTTTGCGGATCAGTTGTCGCTAATAAGAATTTAACGTGCGCTGGTGGCTCTTCCAATGTTTTCAGCAAAGCATTGAAAGAATGCGTCGACAGCATGTGTACTTCGTCTATTAGATAAACCTTGAAGCGGCCGCGAGTCGGTGCGTATTGAACGTTTTCCAATAACTCTCGTGTGTCTTCAACCTTGGTACGAGAAGCCGCATCGACCTCAATCAAGTCAACAAATCGACCTTCGACTATTTCGCGACAACTGTCACAGGTCCCACAAGGTTCTGGAGAAATTCCATTGGTTTCACAGTTTAAGCATTTGGCAAAAATACGTGCAATGGTGGTTTTACCGACACCACGAGTTCCAGTAAACAAATACGCGTGATGCAAACGCTGTTGACGCAACGCATTCACCAACGCCTGAAGTACGTGATCTTGCCCTGCCATTTCTAGGAAGGTTTGCGGGCGCCATTTGCGTGCTAAAACTTGATAACTCATGATGGATTCTGGCTAATAAAAAGCGATTTTTTATTGTACGGTAGTCGGAGCAATTTCGAAACCACTCTTCGTATCTTGTGTGGCATGTATTCAGAGGAAATTACAAAAAAAATTCACTATAAAGATCAATAGTTTGGATTTAAACCAAAATCGCCCGACAAGGTCGAGCGATTTTTTAAGGGCTAGTTTACTTTCGCTTCACGTATCTTACGCTGGCGTTCTTTTTCCAGCGCTTTTTCTAAGCGATGCTTTTCTACCGCACTCAAAACTTCCGCTCCAATGTGTTCTTCACCGCGGGAGCGAGCCAGTTGCACTTGGCGCTCACGCTCAACAAAACGCTGACGCTGCTCGTCGGTGAATTTATCAAAGCAATGAACGCAGCTCACACCTTGTGTGTAACGCTCGTCTTGCTTTTCTTCTTCAGTGATTGGCATACGACAAGCGTGACATTGGTCGTATTCACCTTTTTCTAAATCGTGGTTCACAGATACTCGGTTATCAAAAACAAAGCACTCGCCTTCCCACATGGTTTCTTCTTTTGGCACTTCTTCTAAGTATTTTAGAATACCGCCTTCAAGGTGATAAACCTCTTCAAAACCTTGTTCAAGCATGTAAGCAGTAGATTTTTCACAGCGAATACCGCCGGTACAAAACATAGCTACTTTCTTTTGCTTTTTCGGGTCCATGTTTTCTTTAACGTAACCTGGGAATTCACGGAAGGTTTCAGTTTTTGGGTTAACTGCGTTTTTAAATGTGCCGATTTGCACTTCATAATCGTTACGCGTATCAACCAAAACCACATCAGGATCAGAAATAAGATCGTTCCAGTCTTTCGGCTTCACATAAGTTCCAACCACGCGTTTTGGGTCAATACCTTCAACGCCCATGGTCACGATTTCTTTCTTCAATTTAACCTTTGTTCGATAGAAAGGCATGTCTTCGTCATAAGACTCTTTCGACACAATATTGTCTAAACCAGGTTGTTTGTCTAACCAAGCCAGCAAGGTATCAATACCTTCACGAGAACCTGCCACTGTTCCATTAATGCCTTCGCTCGCAAGCAACAAGGTGCCACGAATACCATTATCTTCTAATGTTTTCTGTAATGGTTCACGAATGGATTCAAAATTAGGAAGGTCAACAAATTTATAAAGGGCACAAACAACAACTTTCGACATTTTCTATCTCCTATGCGATCTGGAACGTAAAACCAGAGCAATTAAACAAGGCGCGCATTATAGAGATTTATAAGGTATTTTTCGAGGCTGTTTTGACAAAAAATACCCTTTTCATCATAAGATCAAAAACATGACCCTACTGATCTGGATCGAGGCTTTTCCCTGTGGTGTTATTAACTCGAAACCAACCCGCAATACTGTGCCGAGTTCGATGCGCCACAACCACTTCATGATAAAAGCATTCACTTAGAAATATTGCCAAACGACCTTTTTTAGGAAAGAAACGGCCGACTTCGATGTCGGGATCATGTTCATCGTAAATCACCAATTCACCGCCGTCACCCTCTTGCCAATCTTCATTCAAATACAAAACAGTAGACAGAACACGGTTACTTTCGCCTTTGAAAGCGTCCACGTGTTTCTCATAAAAAGCGCCTTTTTCATAACGGGCAAAATGGGCTTCATAATCAAATAAGCCAATAAAAAGGTGGCGATTTAGCGCCACGCGCAAGCTTTCCATTACTTTCAAGAAGTCTGTTCTGATCGGTTTATCAGGGTCAATCCATTGAATGTAATCACGTCGAGCGTCTTGCAATATTTGGTGATCTTGCTTGCGCCCAACACCTGCCAACTGCATTTGAACATTTTCAATGTTTTCCGCTTCATCGACTAACGCCTGAGTAAAATCCGCAGAAAAGAAGTCATCCTGAATACTCCAACCTTTGGTTCTCAAATCCATTAAGAGGTTTGCAAAAGGCTCTTCTCGGCTAAATACCGGAATAGAGTTTTCTACATAAAGTTTTTTTACTGACCAAGTGTCGACAGGCATAGATAGATTAATCACTTCTAAAAGGGCAAAATTAACAAGACGGTTATATTACTTTAGCTCCTCATTTAACACACTAAGATTTCAACACTTATGACTCAGCCTTTTGTATTACGGGATTATCAAAGCCAAGCGGTCGAATCCTCTCTTGCTCATTTTCGTAATACAGACGACCCAGCCGTCATTGTTTTACCTACCGGCGCGGGTAAGAGCTTAGTAATTGCTGAGTTGAGTCGATTAGCCAAAGGCCGTGTTCTTTGTCTTGCCCATGTCAAAGAGCTAGTAGAACAAAATCACGCCAAATTTTTAGCAACAGGGTTTTCTGCGGGAATTTTCTCTGCCGGCCTGAACCAGAAAAGCAGTACAGAAAAAACCACCTTCGCCAGCATTCAATCTATCGCCGCAAATCTAGAGAACTTCCAAGAAGCCATGAGCTTAATCATTATTGATGAGTGCCATCGAGTTGGTATGGAAGAAAGCGGCCAATACAACAAAACACTGGCGCATTTTCGGGCTCTCAAACCCAATGTGAAAATTCTAGGGCTGACTGCAACACCTTATCGCTTAGGCTCTGGTTGGATCTATCAAAATCATTATCATGGCTATACTCGTCAATGCTCTAACAGTATTTTCAAAAAATGTATTTTTGAATTACCGCTCCAGCACATGGTGAAAAATGGCTATTTAACGCCACCGATTCATTATGATGCCGCCGTTGCTCATTATGACTTTAGCCTTTTAACCGAAAGCCTAGATGGTGAACAAAACACCGATGACATTGCGCTCAACGAGTTGATACATAAACATCCCAGAGTCACGCAGGCAGTAACAGAGCAAATCATTCAACTTAGTCAAAACAGACAAGGTGTGATGATTTTTGCCGCCACTATCGATCACGCAAAAGAAATCGTCGGTTACTTGCCGGCAAATGAAACTGCTTTAATTACAGGCAAAACCAAACTCAAAGAAAGAGATGCTTTAATTGAGTCTTTTAAAGCAAAGAAGATCAAATATCTTGTTAACGTTTCTGTTCTGACCACTGGGTTTGATGCACCTCATGTGGATGTGATCGCCATTCTACGACCAACACAATCCATTAGTTTATTTCAGCAGATTGTCGGTCGAGGATTAAGACTGAGCCCTGGAAAAAAGGACTGTTTGGTATTGGATTACACCAACAATGGCTACAACATATTTCAACCTGAAATTGGCGAGAAGAAACCAACACAAGACTCTGTCGCTGTGCAGATTCATTGTCCTGTGTGTGATTTCGCAAATACATTTTGGGGAAGAAAGGACGCAGAAGGAAATATCCTTGAACACTTCGGTCGCCGTTGCCACGGATTAATTGATTTGCCGGATGGCGAAGAACAATGCACATATCGCTTTCGCTTTAAACGCTGCCCACACTGCAATGAAGAAAATGACATTGCCGCTCGACAGTGCCAACATTGCGCAGAAAAACTCATTGATCCAGATGATCTATTAAGAAGCGCGTTAAACCTAAAAAACAATAAGGTCTTACGCTGCGCAGACATTACGCCAGAAATAATATGGAAGGACAAAAGTCTTAAAATAACCTATCACGACGAAGATGGGCTGACACTTTCCGAAACCTTTCGTTTCAACTATAAAAAAGCACGCCAGTCGTTTAATGATCTGTTCAGCAGAAGAATCGCCAATGGCAGCCAATCTATTCAATTCGATACATTAGAAGAAGTAGAAAGATTTTTACCCTACCTGCCCGCTCCAGACTTCGTTATCGCCAAAAAGCAAAAGCAGCATTGGCAAGTAACAGAACGCTTGTTTGATTATCAAGGCCCCTATCGAAAAGCCAATGAGCTTAATTAGTAGATGATTTTCGACTTTTAAGGGCATTTCGATAAGACATTTCAAACGGCAAATTTAAGCGTTTTAGTTGATCGATTGCATGCTTTCCTAATTCCCCTTTTGGCACGCCGTTTAATAAAATATGCCAGTAGTTCGCAATCATATTGTCACTAAAAATAGCAGCGGTTTGCTCATCTACGCCAACTTGCTTGAAGCGTTTACTAATACCTTCTGAAATCACCATCATTTGGCTCGTATGAAAACCGCCTTTCGCCAAGCTATCCAATAGAACTAGCCTTGTAAACTCAGCGTATTCGTCATAAAACTCAAATAACATTTGGGCCGTTTGAAGCAAATAATCAATCGGTGAAGCGCAAGCTTTTTGCGCCACAACAGCTTCTCGCAAAGCCGCATCCATTTCATCGAAGAAAATATCTTTTACTAGGGAGAGTTTATCTGGAAAGTGAACAAACAAAGTGCCGACCGCAATACCGGCTTGAGTACTTAAATAGCGTGTACTCGTAGCTTCTATACCTTGTTTTAAGAAAGCATCTTTAGCAACCGCTTTGATTTTAGATCGTGTATTGGCTTTTTGCTGTTGACGAAGACTCACCTATCTCTCTCCCTTATGCTGAATACTTAGAGAGTCTAGCTTGTCTTATTTTTAATGACGAGAGTTTTCAATAATCCTAGATAAATTACCGAACAGAACTCATTTTTGGCATGAAGGATTTGTTAAGGGATTCAGATAAGTCTTTCATAAAGTCGCGAATTCGTTCTGCGTTTACGCCAAAATCACCGCCACCCGTTCTGGAACTGGAACGCATGTCCACACGGACTTGGTCATCTTCGACCTGCATAACACGAATCACAACATCATCACGGAAGCCAAAGACAGGCGTTCGAGCAGTCGCTTCAATAACACCGACTTGAGAATAGTTAGCCACGACTTCCCAATCTCTTTTTTCCACAAGTTCAGAAATGGCTAAGTAAACATTTGCTTTATCGAGGCGCGTAAATAAAGGCTGTATTTCGGGATAATATTTGTGCTGAATAGAGGCAAAACCTTCATCGTAGCTAACATCATTTTCTTTCGTCTTACGAATAAAACTGACATTCATGTACGAAGGCGGCGTATCTATGTCTGTCGTAATATCATTAATCTTTGGCAACCCTGACTTCTGCACGTAAAACACAATCCACATTGAGCTATAAACAAGTGAAACTGTCAGTACCAAAATGAAAAAACGCTGACCCGCAATATTATTTTCTTTCCGGCACACCCCTAATGAACCAATGGCTAAAACAGACAAAATCAAAGAGGCAAAAACACTTTCCCTTAACATGGTGAAGCCAGTCGAAGGCTCAAAAAGCCCAACTCGCACACCTGCAATGGAAATAAATGCCATACATCCTACAAGCATCAGAAGGATATACAGCACCGGAGAGATATAACGACTCATAAATAACTCATAGTGCAAAAATAATATTGAACACAATATCGCGTGTTGCAGCCAACGAACAGGAGTAAAGGGGAGGTTTCTACTCATTCCTTTGTATTTGCATATTTTTGGTCAAGATTACGTTAAACACCTAATACTTAAACGTAATTTTTCAAAATTCGGCTACCCAATATGTTTTAATAGGAGTAACCGAGTTTTGTAGGGATTTAAGAGATAATCCCAATAATATCGACCGTCAACTTACACTCTACTTCTTCAACTATTAGACCTATTAAGCAAGCATCAAATTCATGGCATCCAACCTTAAACTACATTGTGTCGACATTCTTCGCGAGCGATGCAAACAAGAATCCATGAGACCTTTCCAAGCACGAGGATCAAATCTTGTTCGGTGTCCACATTGCTTGATGTCTGAAGATGCATGCTTTTGCCATTTAAGAAATACTGGCTCTTCACCTGTCGAATTTATCTTACTGTTTCACCGAGATGAGATTCACAAACCCACCAATAGCGGACGACTGATCGCAGATTTATTCCCAGATGATACAAAAGCCTATATCTGGAGTCGTACGGAGCCATCGGAGCCTTTGCTTGAACACCTCAATAAAGTACAAGGAAATTGCACCATTCTTTTTCCAAATACTGATACAGCGAAAGCTCAAGAAAGAGAACTCAGAACCGTTGCGCCTTTAAGCAACACAACACAAAAGCACACTTTTATCATTCTGGATGGTACATGGAAGCAGGCCAGCAAAATGTTTCACCAGAGTAAATGGCTAAAGCATATTCCACACTTTGAAGTGAGCAGTGAGGCAAAACGCTCTTTTCTTGTGAGACATTCTAGCCACAAAATGCAATTTGCAACGGCTGAAGTCACCGCAATGCTCTTAGACACACTCGGCCACTTAGAACAAAGCCAAAAGCTGCTTCACTACTACCAAGCTTTTAATAAACGGTGTCTTAATAGCCGCAGAAGATATGAAGCGCCATAAAACAGCGCTCAAAAATGAAAGAAAATTACAAAATAGAAAAACACGAGTTAAGACGTTCTCAATAACAAATTCACCCATCCATTAGAGTGAAACTGTGCTGCCTGTTTCTTCTTTTTCCAACCAAAACAGGACCATTATCAAGAAACAAGAATGCCTTCCATGTTCGTTTAAAAACGCTCCATGAAAGCTCAAATACTAATTCATTGTGGCAGCAAAAAAAGACGGTTGTATCCTCTCCCCAATTCGCAAAATGCGTCAGTAATTCCTCTGGCAATTCCACTTGCTCACTATCCCACGAATTTTCCCATTGAGCCTTTATTAACGTAGCTTTGGAAGATTCTGAAGCCAACCAATCTTGGTCTGTAAAATGATCTGGATGAAGTTGATCAGAGCTAATGTAATCCCGCCAAATTTGACCCGCTCTCTGCTCACTTAATAGATGTATTTTATCCAAATCGTCTTTTTCAACTTTTGGATCATTGCGTTTAAAAATCCAACTTTTTGAGAAGCTTTCTAATGGTTGATACAAGCTGATTTCCTTAACAAATTCTAATGATGAAAAAAACTAACCTTAAGCGTGAAAAAGGATCGTTTGCCGAATATCACAAGTCTATTTAATATTGAAAACGTTGTAATAAAACAACATTTTAATAAACCAAACAGGAGAATATCATGGACTCTCAAGAACAATATGAAGCACTTTTAGCAAAATGGGGCTTTGAAGACACTGGTGCTGCTGACTATGCTCGCCGTCAAAAACGTGCTCGCCAAGTAAAAGCAGTTGTTGCTTTCTTTAAAACAACAATAAGCGCTATTAAAAAGACCAGCGATCGCCCACAACACCTAAGCCAAGCAAACCTATAATTCCATAGATACAGTCTATAATTATATCGTAAATCACGACTTTAAAGGGGAGAAAAATAATAAAACTCCCTCCCTTTCCTTTCTTAAACATCTTCAAATTCGTTATGATCTAAACTCACTCACAACGAAGTTTATTTTATGCCTCACTTCTATAAAGCAATCATTTTTGACTGCGATGGCGTCATTGTTGACACAGAAACCATGTCTAACAATATTTACACCTCAATGCTGCGTGATCAAGGTTTGGATATAGACAAAAAGACACTTCTCGAGCAATTTACAGGCTTTACAAACCAAGAAACCATGCGTAACGCAGAAAGACTACTCGGCCGTGCTTTACCTGAAAACTTTGATCAAGAATATCGAGAACAATTCCACCAAATGATCATGACTCAACTTGAACCCATTTCAGGAGTCAGAGAGCTACTTCAGAAAATACCCACTCCAGTTGCGATGGCGACCAATGCTCGACGCCTTGAAATGGATTTAAAGCTAAACAAAATACAACTAATTGACACCTTCTCCGTTCGATTTTGTGTAGAAGATGTTAAGCACGGAAAGCCTGCGCCAGATCTATATTTAAAAGCAGCTCAAGCACTAAATGTCGCTCCTGAAGATTGCATCGTTATTGAAGACTCAGTAACTGGCATCAAAGCTGGGTGCGCAGCAGGTATGAAGGTTTTCGCTTATAGCGCGGAAATGGATCAAGCAACTCAGACGGCTGCGGGTGCAACCGCCTGTTTTGACTCTATGAGTGATTTGGAAATATTGCTCGGTCTTAGTTAGAAACAGACTGCAGTTGTTTAAGCAGACTCTTTGGTAGATCCTTGATAACCAAGGTTCCTGAGTCTGCATCAAACACAACAGACTCTCCTAACAATTCACTGTCAAAACTTAAAGTCAAAGCACGAGAACTGCCCGATAAGCGAGTCAGCTTTTTTAGAGCCGCTTTCTCAACAAAAATCTCTTTCTCCATTTTAAAGCTATCTGAATCTGCAATTTCTAAAAACTTATTTGCTTGCTCAATAGAAAAACGAGACTCAACTTCAGAAGCAATCGATTTAATCTCAAGAGGCTCGCGATCTTCCGCTCTCGCCTGACAATGCTCGGAAACTACTTTTTTAAAGTCATTTGCCTGCTTAGACGGCAAGCCTTCAGATTGGCAAAACGCTGATGTTAGGTCCACTAATTTACGCGTCTCTTTTGCTGCAACTTTAGGCTCATCACAACCAATGAACTGAGTAAAATACTCACTTTCAAATTTAGGTGCACGACCAAAACGAAAAGCAATATATCGCCCTTCATCTCCCCCTTGCCAAGCGGTCAAATTGATACGCAATGCCATATGCAATTTTTCCATTTCAATTTGCTCAACTTGAGACAAGCTAAGGTCAGCACCTAGACCGATCCCCTGCTTACGCTTCAACATAACAATGTATAAAAAGTGGGTATCATGTAGCTCGTAATGGTTAAACCACAACAAGCCACCACCCGCTTCTTCTACTGGCTCAAGATGCTTCAAATATTCCGCTGCACATTCTTTTGTAAACGCAGAAAAATCCAAAAATGCATTATCTTTAAAATACTTAGTAAGCAAGGCTGGAAGCTGCGCTCCTTCTTCACTCCCTTGAGGGTTGGCAAATCGCCCTGTGTTCATTCCAGAGCGATTAAATAGATTCGTCACCTGAGCAGAAAGCGCTTCAGCTTGTCCATCAACAGGGTTCTCATTAGGACGTGCAATTAATATTGCCTTACGTTCGCCTTCATGTTTTTGAATCTCATGCACAATTAAGTTGCTAATAGACACCAGCTACCTCTTACGTTTAATATGAATAATTAATGGTCAACTCTAAAACCACATCGTTTTAAAACAGGATTCACCTCAACCAAACACTATGATAAAACCTAAGACAACGAAAAAAGACACACGGAAAGAGCTTGAGTCTTTAGTAGATCAATTTATCAAAGCAAAGGGAGAGATCCAGCAAATCGACATGGGCGAGTCTGGCCTAGTTGATGGAAAGTATAACACGAGCCACATGGGCTTTAGCGAGCCCAAAAAAGAGCGTACGCCATTAAATCATGTTGTTGCCGCTTTACAGCAAAAAAAGAAACCATCCCCTCCTACGCCTTTACCCAAGAAAAAGCCGAAAAAGAAAATTATCTATGACGACTTCGGCGACCCAATCAGATGGGTTTGGGAAGAATAAGAATAAATTATTGATATTCCATAATACCTTTGTGTTGCATTCTGTAGGCTGATTAAATAGGTACACAGTTTAAGCAGATAGGAATTTATTATGTCCATAAAATACTTGCACGCTATGATCAGGACAAATAAACCAGAAGAAAGTCACACCTTTTACACCAAAGGATTAGGTTTAATAGAAACCAAACGAAAAGATAATGAAAAAGGCCAGTTCACTCTTATTTATTACGCCACAGAGCATGGCGCACCAGAGATAGAGCTTACACATAACTGGGGTGAACAAAGCTACTCGAATGGCAATCAATTCGGCCATTTAGCTTTCGAAGTGGATAATATTTATCAAACATGCGACCATCTTCAGTCTATGGATGTTATAATATTACGTCCACCAAGAGATGGACGCATGGCCTTTGTTAAAGATCCAAACAACATTTCCATTGAGCTACTTCAAAAAGGAGAGCCTCTTGAAATCGCTGAGCCTTGGATTTCTATGGAGAATATTGGAAGCTGGTAGTTACATTTCATTACAAATTAGCTTTCTATGCCGAACAAAGCTACAAAAAGGGGCTAGCTAGCTTGTCGGGCTTTCATTAACCTTTAATTATCAGGTTTATTTATAAAGAGTGGTAATCGATCATGAGCACTATTACAAAAGTTATTAGCTTTGGAATATTGTTTGCGTTTAGTCATTTAGCTTCAGCTGAAAGCTTGTACGCATCAAAAGTACAGCCACGTCTTTCAGATGAAGACAGAGATGGCGTTATTGCTGCTAGGGACCTATGCCCAGATACACCTATTGGTTCAGCAGTAGACAACAATGGTTGCTCAAGCCAGACAACTAAGCTTCTTTCAGTAGAATTAAATATTCTATTTGATTCCGGTAAAGCTGATATCCACCCTCGCTTTTACTCTGAGCTTAAAGAGCTGGCTTCCTTCTTAAAAAGCCACCCAACAAGCACAGTTATTATTGAAGGCCATACTGACGATAGAGGCTCTGAAGAGTTAAACAAAACACTGTCCCAAAAACGAGCAACAGCGATCGCAGACGTTTTAGTAGATAGCTTTAGAATTAAGCAAGAAAGAGTAAAAGGTATTGGGTATGGCGAAAGCCGACCAATCAGCGATAATGATACAGAAGCAGGTCGTGAGAAAAACCGTCGAGTTGTAGCTGAAGTGATTGCAGAACAACAATTCGCAAATAAGCGCTGGACTATTTATAGTGTCGACACTAGTGCAAATACAGCTTTAAATAATAGATAAAAGAGAAAAGAGGTATTTCCCCCCTTTTCTACTTTATTCTTCAACCTATCTTTAAATCATGGGCACATCTGTCCACCATTAACATCAAGTATTTGCCCTGTAATGTAACCACTACAATTATGCGAAGCAAAAAACGCAAACGATGGGGCGAGCTCTTCTGATTCAGCGAAGCGCCCAAAAGCAATGCTTCCCGCAATTTTATCTTTTAACTCATCACTTTTATCGGCATGAAATAGCGTATCAACTGTACCTGGCGATACAATATTGAATCGGATGCCATCTTTTGTATATTCCTTAACCCAGTTTCGATGAATATTATGCAACCATGCTTTTGAGGCTGCATAAACTCCAGCTCCTAAGCCACCACCTTCTCGCCCCGCAATGGACCCAGTACTAATCACACATGCCGTCTTACCGGATTCTGCAGCTGAAGCCCGCAAATATGGAATGGAATATTTTGTTGTCATCAATACAGAGCGGGCGTTTAAGTCCATTACATGATCATAAAAGTCATCATCCATCAACTCCAGACTCGAACGACCACCCAAACCACCAGCATTATTAATAAGTACATCCATTCCACCAAATCTATCAATAAACGATTCGACCATTTTTTTACATTCAGTACTTTTGGTTAAATCTGAAGGGATGAAAAAAACACTATCAGCCTTTCCTAATGCCGTTAGCTCATTTATCACTTTATCTGCAGCAGCATTTTGAGAGCGACTATTAATAGCAACCTTCGCTCCAGACTGTACAAACAATTTAGCCACAGCCAAACCAATACCGGCCGTTGAACCCGTTACCAAAACTCTTTTTCCAGCTAAGTCACTAAACATCACCTTCTCCTTTTTCCAACAATAGTATGAATATAAAATGTACAGCGCACCTTTTACAAGCGGCCTTCCCAGAGAAGACCCAACAAGATAAAGAAAAAAATTACAGTTAACAAGTCGAAAATATAGGAAATAAGCCAATTTTCAGTTCAACTTTCTTTAAATTCATAAAAAAAAACACATAAATGTGTTAAAATTACTGAATAGACATTAAAACTTGAGCCAAAAGCCATTTAAACAATCGCCTCCAATGCTGGAAATGAAGGACACCATGACTAATAATAATAATTTTTCAAGCATCTCTACATCATCAAGAAGCTTACATGTACAGGTTGCTCGCAGTATTGCACGCCGAATTTTATCTGGAGAATTAGCCCAGGGTTCTATCGTTCCAAATGAAATGACCCTCTGTTCCCAATTTGGCGTTAGTCGAACAGCTTTAAGAGAAGCCATCAAACTTCTCACCTCAAAAGGATTACTAGAGTCACGCCCAAAGATTGGAACAAAAGTTGTAAACAGAGCTTATTGGAACTTTCTAGATCCACAAATGATTGAGTGGATGGATGGCCTTAGCGACTCAAAAGTATTCTGTAGTCAGTTTTTAGGACTTAGAAGAGCCGTTGAGCCTGAAGCATGTGCATTAGCTGCGGTGAATGCAACACCAGAGCAAAGGGATGAGCTTTCTAAAACCTTTGAGCAAATGGTGAAAATTACGAAAAACTTTAACCAAGAAGCATGGACTGAAGTAGACCTAAACTTTCATCGATTAATTTTTAACTCTACGAACAATGATTTTTACCTTCCGTTCGGAAACATTCTGACTACTATGTTTAAAACCTTCATCATCCACTCTTCAAAAGATGGTGATGTCTGTTTAAATGAACATCGTTTGATATACGAAGCGATTATGGCAGGAAACAGCAAAGAAGCTCGAGAAGCGTCACAAGATCACCTTCAATCAGGTAAGCACCGACTACCAGATGAACCCCTGACTGTTCCAGTGACAGCAGCAGTAAACTGATAAGTAAATAGCTCTCTCAGAGTTGATTCTTAACTCTCAGCCCCACCAATAACTCAAATACAAAGAACAACATCGTCAGACATTCTCCTGACGATGCAAAGAAGCAATCCTTTCCTGAAAACCACCAAACTTATTCCCTTTCATAATATCTCTTTCTGCTTTTTTCATCTCTAAAGCCATACCCCATCAGAGCGCGCAAAGAATCGAAAGCAAAAAAAGAGGCATAACAATTTAATTGTTATACCTCTTGGAAACTAATATTTTAGTTTAACTGGTGTTATTAAGTCTGCTTAAGCTTCCGCTTCTACAGAGTCATCAACAGCCTTAACTAACAACAAGCCAACTGCTAATACGATCACACCACATAGTAGGAACACAGCGCGCCCCCATAGCGGGTTAGGAATAATACACATACCCATTACACCAACACCAGCGATGGCAATTAATGTACCAAGCATCTTACGTTGCTTGTTATCCAATGCTTTTTGTTCACTACCTTCAGAAACCAAAGGAGTCGCCAAATTATTGAAGAATAAATCAACATCACGTTGACGCTCTTCACTAAGAGGCTTGTAGAACAAGACAGACAATACAAAGAATCCGCCAGTGAAAACAATGTGAGCCAATAGACCAATGGCAACTTTAGAGTCAGACCATTCACGCTTAGTTAACTCTTCAAGCCCAAATACGTTCTGCACAAGTTCTGGAGTGATAACAAAGCCAACGTAGTAAGACACCAAGCCACCTACAACCAATGTACCCCAACCAGCCCAATCAGGTGTTTTCTTAATAAAGAAACCTAAGAAAGCAGGAATTGTCATAGGGAAACCAATCAACGCACCTACGTACATCATGGTGTCGAACAAGCTCAACCCTTTCAAAGAGTTAATGAACAAGGCGATCAAGATAATAGCGATACCGAAGAAAGTAGATGTTAGCTTTGATACAAACACCAACTCTGTTTCAGCTGCTTTTGGACGTAAAATTGTTTGATAGAAGTTCTTTACAAAAATACCTGAGTTACGGTTAAGACCAGAGTCCATAGAGGACATAGTTGCAGCAAACATCGCAGCAATCAGTAGTCCAACCATACCTACTGGCATGTATTCTTGAACAAAGTACAAGTATGAGAAGTCTGCTGCTTTACTACCTTGCTCAGGATAGATAGCGGCTAAATCAACACCCTGACCCGCTAAGAACCAACTAGGCATAAACCAAATTAGAGGACCCATTGTCATAAGCACACAAGCTAACAGCGCTGCTTTTCTAGCATTGTTAGAGTCTTTTGCTGCCAAATAACGGTAAGCATTCAACATGTTGTTTGTGATACTGAACTGCTTGAAGAAAATGAATATAGCCCAGATACCGAAGATGCTTAGGTAATTTAAGTTATTACCCGTTAGGAATGATCCACCTTCATCTGTAGGGAAGTTAGCAATGATCTCACTAACACCACCGCCTTGAACAATAGCCACAACAGCACATGTTACGGTTACCGCCATGATAATGACCATTTGCATGAAGTCAGAGGCAATAACGGCCCAAGAGCCACCTGTTACAGACATCACCAAGACTACAAGACCTGTAACCCAGATGGTTGTAACCATATCAAAGCCGAAGATACTAGAAGCAATGATAGCCAATGCATTCAACCAAACACCAGCCGATACAACACTATTTGGCATACTAGACCAAGTAAAAACTTGCTCATTTTTCGCACCAAATCGCATACGAATGGCTTCAATAACGGTAATTACACGAAGCTGTCTAAATTTAGGAGCAAAATACAAGTAGTTCATTAAGTAACCAAATGCATTCGCAACAAAGATAACAGCGACCGCAAAACCATCGTTATATGCTTTACCGGCTGCCCCTGTAAATGTCCAAGCACTGAACTGTGTCATAAACGCAGTTGCACCAACCATCCACCACAACATATTACCGCCACCACGGAAATAATCACTTGTTGTACTGGTGAAAGTTCTAAACATCCAACCAATGGCAATTAAGAATAAAAAATATATTCCGACGATAAGAATATCCACATCACTATCCTTTTATTTTTGTAATATTGCTAGCTATCACATGATTTAAAAAACCCCACAATACAAGTCGTAAAGCGGGAATAACCAATTCAACCAGACACTTCAAATCAACTTGCCAACACCAAATCGAGCAGTGAATTACAGCAAGATGACCCTGGATCAAAATTGAAAATCTTTAAAATCTTTTCTACTTCAAGGCCAAGGCGACCGAAAGTCGTGAACTTGTACTTTTATAATAAAATAGTACAAATAAAAAACACTCGAGAGCAAGACATTTTTCCCTGAATACCGAGCCTTTTTGATACAAATCAGCTCAATAATCTCAGGCTTTTACACAATGATACAAAACACAAATATTAGAGTGAGTTTTCGCTCATTGTTCTAGATAAAAACCAACTTATCTTATGATAAGTTGGTTTACCCTAATCACTCTATTTAAGAGTTAAATCCATTATTAATTAGAGTGCTGAAAAAGCACCTTTCCAACTAAACACACCATGGCTCGTTGAAATCGTGTGCTCATTGCTTTGCTCACCAGCACTTCTATTTGAAACCCCGAAACGATATACAGAGCCAGTAACAGTTTTGATTTCAATCACTGTACCGTCTGCATTCTCAGCTAGAACTTCAATTTCAGACACCAGACCTCGAGCCCCATCTGAAGCCTCTATCGACTCATTAAAATAGCCATGAGTTTCTAATACAGAAGCAAAAACATGATTACTACCAGACTGTCTTAAGATAAAAGCAGGCTCCGCACGCAAGTTGAAATCAGGATCATTCGCACCGATACGAGTAAAGATAACTTCACCACCTTTTGGCGCAGTCGAAATAAGGCTGTAATAGCTGCTGTCATGCAACCAGCTAACCAAAGCACTGCCTTCAACCTTTCCTTCTCCTGTCTTCCATAAATGCTGGTAGCCATTATCCGCACCTAAAGGAGAAAGCTTAGCCGGGATACTGTAGTCAAAATCTGTACGAATGATTTGTCCTTTGAAATGGAACGGCAAGTCATACTCATGCTCTTCATCAGATAAAATTCGATAGACATCAATAACCAATGGCTTCTCGAACTCTTCAATGTCCGCAACCAAAATACTTCGCTGCATTGTGACACCGTCATAATAATCTTCAATTATGGCGCTGGCACCTTGCAACTTAGTGTCTTCCACTTCAAAGAAATGCTTTTGACCAAACTTAGTTTCCGCCAATGCAGTATTGAATTTATTCTGAGTTTTTTGATCAACAACCACCGTATTATGCGCAACAGTCTGCTTACAGTAGGTTTTATTCTCTGGAATATAACGACCACCAAATTTAGGTTCAACATTCACCCAACGACCAAAACCGTAATCCTGCAAAACCTCATGTCCACGGTTAAACACACTCATATGTAAACCATCATAATGCCCATGATCTAATGCAGAGTGATATTGATGATCTGAGCCATGCTGACCAAACCATAACAACACCATGGTGTCGTCTTCTTCAGAGTCACGATGACGAAGAATACTTACGCCACCTTTTTCGCCTTTTGGCCCATCACTCAAGAAAATACTGCCCCAAGAGAAAGGTTTAATTTCTTTGGCAGTTAAGACTGCGGTAGATAATGCCGCACCAGAGGTATGAATCCATACATCTTGCTGATGGTTCGCCATACTGATAAGCGTGTCATTTTGCTCATAGCGCTGAAAACAAACACTTGTGGCAATAATTACACCTTCATCATTAATACTGATTGTCTTAGAGGAATCATTAAGCGCTGGCAAACTACCGTCAGGGAAAGCTGTCGCCATCACAGCATAAGAAGTCGTTTTGATAACCGAGTTGTTATATTCGTAAATCTTCAACTCAGGTTGACGACGCTCAATCGTTTCTGCGAATAAAAAGATGGGGCGCAAGGAAAAGCGATGATAATAAGGCCCTTCCATATAATAACCGTCAGGAGAGAACAAATTATCCAATTGAGCTAAAAAGCCACCACTAGTACGGTCTAACTTCAAACCGTAAAGCGCTTTATCAACAGACTCTTGATCCCCAATGGCATAACCACAAATACCAACAGCAGCCACAGCCCATAAGCCATGATTGTGAACAATGTCGAAGTCTTTACCGTAAGTGACAACGAACATGTGAATCATTGGTTTAAACAAGTTCTCAGTAATCAGCGTTCGCTCATCATCCGTTAACGTGTGGTAAACACAGCTGTATGCACAAGAGGCATAAAGCATCCACATATTTTCATTCAATGTTTGATGGAAAAGCTTGCCCGGAGGGTTTGAGTCACGACTTGTATTGTCTTCTAATTCTGGATAAACATGCGCGTATTTCGTCAATATGGTCACAATGTAGTCACGATACACATCGCTCTTTGTGATCAAAAATAAGCGCGCAGCAATGTCCATAATAATATAGTTCTGCTTATGACGATTATGCTCGTAACCGCCCGCTTCGCCTTGTTTAGTCGGCACTTCAACACCAACACTGTCCATGTAAGCTTTCACTTTCGCCATATCGCGACGTAAGCCTCGACCCAGCAAAGAATCTTTTTCTAGCTCTTCTGCCAATACCGCCGCTTCATCAAAGCTTAGTAATAATGGTTGGTAACTCATATTCTTATTCTCCTTCAGCTGGACAGATGTTTAATGAATAGAACCCTGTCCAACGATATTCAGCGCCACCAAATTCAAGCTGGTGCTCAGTACTTTCTTGGCAATCTAGTTGGTTACTCACCATCAAGATAAAGATTGCATCATTGGATGTAATCTCAACAACAGAGCCCAAGTCGTTATGGCCAATCACTTTAATGTTTGAAATCTTGCCTCGAGCATTTGTTGATTGCTCAAACTCTTCATTGAAATAGCCATGAGTTTCCAAAACAGACGCAAATAAAGTGGTGCCGCCTTGACTACGTAGTGTAAAGCCAGAATCATTTCGTAAATTGAAGCTAGGATCCGCAGCGCCGACAGTCGTGAAAATCACTTCATTGGATTTATTTGAGCTTGTACCCAACCAAGAGTAATACGCATTACCTTGCAACCAACTCACTAGAGCACTTTCTGGCGCACTGCCAGAAGCTAGCTTCCATAAATGCTGGTAACCATTGTCTGCGCCTAATGGCTCTAATTCAGCGCATGATGTATAAGTGAAGTTCGTTCTGACAATTTGACCTGCATATTGATGGGAATAATCGTAACTATGCTCTGTGTCCGTTTTTAAACGGAACAAATCAATCAACAATGGCGCTTCAAAGTGTTCATCATTCAACAAAAACGCGCTTCGTTGCATTTTCACATCATCGTAATGATCGTTCGCAAAAGCACTTACGCCTAAACAAGTTTCATCGTCACCAACAAAAAAGTGCGGGATCCCGTGAACACTGTCTGCTTTATCTACATCAAAATTGTTTTGAGTTTTCTGATCGACTGTCACTATATTGTGTGCAATCGTTTGACGGGCGTAGGATTTATTCTCATCCAAATAGCGGCCGCCAAATTTAGGTTCAACATTAACCCAACGAGCAAAGCCGTATTCTTTCAATACCTCTTGGCCACGGTTAAAAAATGTGATGCCAAGCGTATCAAAATGACCATGTCCCATGCCGTGTTGGCCATAGTTCATGTTCAATTGCGCGATATCGTTATTTGCTCCTTGAAGACGCAAGAACCCTTGAGCCCCCTTATCACCTTCTGCACCTTCATTTAATTCGATACTAGGCCAATAAGGAACGACGATATCACCGGATTTTTCTGCTTTTTCATGTTCATTCGATAGAGACAAACCACACGCATGCAACCAAACTTCACCTTGAAGCTCAGCCATACCAACAATATTTTCGTCGCAACCATAATGCTCAGCCAATACGCTAACAGCCACTTGTACGCCAGCGTCTGTAATTCCCATACTACGAGAAGCGTCATTTAGTGCTGGAAACTTACCGTTTGGATAAGCTGTAGCAAGCAAAGCTTTCACCGTTCGACCGATAACGCCATCTTTGTATGCGTAAATATCCACTTCAGGCATATGACGATGCAGTATTTCAGCAAAAACACAAGTTGGGTAAATGGCATAACGATGGTAATAAGGGCCTTCAATGTAATAGCCCGCTGGAGAGAAAAGCTGCGAAATTTGGGCAAGGAAACCACCTGTTTCATTATTTGCCATGCCATAAACCGCTTTATCTAGGTATTCGCGCTTACCGATTACCAAACCACAAATACCCACTGCCGCGACAGCCCAAATACCGTGATTATGAATACGGTCAAAGTCATGACCATATTTAACAGTAAACATGTCCAACATAGGGTCAAACAACTTATCAACAATATGATTTCGCTGTTCTTCTGTCATTTCATGGGATACGCAGGAATATGCCAAGCTACTAAACATCAACCAGCAATGTTCATTGAGTATTTGGTGAAATAATCGACCGGTAGGATTGGTGTTTTTTTGAACGTGGAAGCCGAAAGTAAGGTATTTATCGGCATAGAGAGAAAGTAATTCGATGACGAAGTCGGCATACTTTTTTTCTTTTGTTACAAGAAATAGGTTACCCGCCAAATGCATGTACTTGTAGTTTTGCTTATGGCGATTATGCTCGTAGCCACCAGCTTCACCATGACCAGGCACTTCTAATGGCAAACGCATAAATGCATCAACTTGTTCTTGATTGCCGGCTATGGTTTTCCCCATCAAACTGGAATGCCCGACCTGAGCCTGCAATAAATTAAGCTCATCACACGTAAATAATACTGATTGCATGTACATCGTCTCCATCACTAAATTCGTATTTATTTTAATTTGCGCATAATAAAAGCATACCGCGACTCGCCCTAACCATTGGCAAGCCCCGGTATGCTTTTATTAACTTAGTGCTTATTAATGCTATTATAATACAAAAAAATCAATCCAACAGCAAATACAAGATAGCAAACAACTGCTATAGATCTATGAAAATCACAATTTAGTAATAGAAGAAAATTCTGTGATGCAAAGAAACTTTGATAAAAAGCAGCCTAATCATTGCCGCATGCATGACTCGAAAAAGCCAACATAGCCTTAGCGGACTCTCAACTCACTACAAAAACCACTCTCAACAGTCACCGGAGCTACTTTTCGGAATACATTTCCTTATCTGCAAGATGAATCAACTCATCGAGATTATGGCCATCATTAGGATAACAAGCATGACCAATTGAAGCTGAAATGGAGATAACATCTGAATCACATAGAAAAGGAGACGATATTTTAGACTTCAGTGTTTCAATATAATCACCAGGAGTGGCCTCCTTACGAATAACAAGAAACTCATCTCCACCAATCCTGAAAGCCGAGTCATCTTCTGACAAACAACTCTTTATACGCTGAGAGATTTTAATAAGTACTTTATCGCCAAACTGATGGCCAAACTGATCATTAATCTCTTTAAATTTATTTAAATCAACGAAAAACAAAGAAAGCCCCACACCACTAGCCTTCAAGCCTTCAGCATCCATCTCACGCTTGTATCCATCAAACTTCTTCATCAGAAAAGAGCGGCTAAACAGCCCCGTAAGCTCATCATGGCTCGCCATGTAGCTTAACTTTTCAAAGCTCATTTTCCACTCAATCAAGCTCGAAATAAGGTCCCTGATTTTAGTGACTGTTTTTCCAAAACTTACATCAAGGATGTGCTCTGAGCTCTTCACAAACTCAACAACGCCTTTTATGTTTTTATCTGAAAAATCCACCAAAAAGAGATTCGTTTTATATTCATTCCCTAGACTCTCCACCATTTCGGCAAGACTCTCCCCTTCAAACTCTTTATGCTGTATGAGCTTCTCACAACGCTTAAGCACCGCACTATTATTATCTTTAGGATAGCGAAACCCTTCCCCTTCTTTTAAGAAGGAGAACTTAATAGATATAGAGCTCACATTCCAAGAGATATCATCGATCAAGCTTGCGATAAAGCCTTCCAGACTGACACTTAAATCCGAGGCTTTTTTGAAATAATTACGCTCAATAGTTAATAAAGACTCGTTCACACGAATCTGCTTTTCTCTTTTAACTAGCGACGTATAATCAACAATACGAATAAGAATACCGACCTTATCTTTCAACGGAGAAATCAGCGTAGAGATATGAAGAGGCAACCGAACAGAAGCCTCCTTATTTCGATACAAAGGCAAGATATTCTTATGAATTTTATGAGAAAGAATGCGACTTAATGATGAGCTCATTGCATTATCAATAGAATCTAGAAGCTGCTCCGAGATATCCCCCAAAAAAACAGCGTCCAGTGTTTTATTCAAATAATCTTCTGTTTGCATCACACCATGATCTAAAACCCAGTCATTGAGGTATACAATCTTACCTTCTGGGCTAAGGATAATGATGCCGCCTTCTATACTTCCAAATGATGAAAGCAAAACATCAATCGGTATCAGGTCTTTCATCATTACGCTTCTTCCAAACCTTTAAGGTAGTCTTGTAACGTGCTTTTGAAAGTGCCATTTTCTGTTAAGTCGATAACAAACACCAAATGACCAGACAAGTCACGGCTCTTCAAACTAAAGTCAATTTTCAAAAGCATAACAACTACTTCCAAATCACTTTTGGAAATAAGCTGCTCCATCAACAATTTGGGGCGCGTGTTAAATGTGTCAGGAAGCATAGTACTTAATGGCTTATTAAGAATATTAGAGATAGTCGATAAGCAATTATTTAAAAGAATATTTCCCAATTCAGACAAAGCTTCTTCTTCCAGCTCAGCATCAACCTCTACATCAAGCTCATCGCCTTCTCCTAGCATGACATTTACAAGATCAAGGCTGCGAGATTCAGGAAAAAGCAACGCTGCTTTACCAGCGAAGAAGCCAGAAAAAGACTGACTGACACCTGTCAACGAATTAGGCAGTCTTTCTTCGAAAGCATTCGTCGCTTCTTCTAACGACAAAAACTCTAGCATCGGGACTTTTAACACGACTTCTTCATTGGCTATCTGAGATAAGGACGCTGCAGACTTACCGACACCAATATTGACAAGCTCTACGACAAGGTCAAACTCATCTTCAGATAAAAAATCACTCATTTACACACCTACAACTTTAGCAAGTTCTTCTGGCTTAGCTGGCTTTGCTATGAAATCGATTCCCATTGAGATAGCCCTATCTTTGATAGCGTCCTGAATGTTTGCTGTAACAAGCGTCTGCTTTATTTTTGGGTAATCCTTCAACAAAACTTCGGCCAATTCGAGACCGTTTCTATCCGGCATATTGTAATCGATCAGTGCAAGATCAATGCTCTTTTCCTGTAAAAGTAACTCGGCTGCATCTGCGCTTGCCGCTTCACTAATTTCAAGGGAGTCATCCAGTCGCTTTAAGCTTTTAGATAAAGCAAGGCGACTTACCTTACTGTCATCAACTAATAAAATCTTTAATGGCATAACAACTCCTCAATAAAATGCCTAACATTAGGTTATGGAGTCATAATACGGAATTCACCCAAGATTAAGTCAGGTATTGATAGGGAGTTTTGTTACTGTTTGTCGTGGATTGTATCTTTCGTTACAAAGCTAGAAGCATTAAAGAACTACCATATTTGAAGTCATTCAAACTCCCAGCACAAATCAAACATACTGACCTGCACAATAGCCACTCGCCCACGCCCATTGAAAGTTATAGCCACCGAGCCAGCCTGTCACATCAAGCACTTCCCCAATAAAATAAAGTCCTTTTTGCTTCTGAGACTCAAAAGTCTTTGAAGACACTTCACTGGTATTCACACCACCAAGAGTCACTTCTGCAGTTCGATAACCCTCAGTACCGTTTGGCGCAATATCAAAGTCTGTCAAATAGTTATGTAAGGATTCAATTTGTTGATTCGATGTTTGTGCTGAGCGCTCGTTTAACCATGTAAACTCCTTTTTAACCAGCTCAACCAAGCGCTTTGGGAGCGTATTAGACAGTACACTTTCAAAGCTTTTCTTAGGCGTATTTTGGCGAACAGCCAGTAAATCATCTAGCGACATATTAGGAGCAATATTAATTGAAAGCTCTTCTCCAGGCTGCCAGAAATTCGTAATCTGAAGTATTGATGGACCACTCACCCCACGATGAGTAAACAGCATCGGTTCTTGAAAAGTCGTTCCGCCAGCAGAAGCGGCAATATCACAAGCAATACCTGATAGTTCAGAAAATTGCGCCTTTCTGTCCGGCTGCACTGTAATCGGTACCAAACTTGCCCGAGTTGGTAAAATTTCGTGCCCCACTTGCTTAGCGACATCATAACCAAAGCCAGTCGCACCCTTTGTAGGAATCGATAAACCACCTGTTGCAACAACCAATGAACGACAAACAAAAGTCCCTTGAGACGTACTCACAAGAATGTCATCAGTTCGATAATCTATTGAATGAATCTTAGTATTTAGCTTTATTTCAGCACCAGACCATTCCAACTCAGTCATCAAAATACTCAGTAAATCTTTTGCAGAATGTTGACAGAATAATTGGCCGGGCGTTTTCTCAACATACTCAAGTCCATGACGATCAACCAAATCAACAAAGTCTTGTGATGAAAAGCGGCGAAGTGCAGAAATACAAAAATGAGGGTTATCAGATAAGAAATGTTTTGGGGCAGCATCTATATTAGTAAAATTGCAACGCCCTCCGCCGGACATCAAGATTTTCTTTCCAGCCTTATTTGAATGATCCAAGACCAGCACTTTTTTACCACGATAGCCTGCGGTCGCGGCACACATTAAACCTGAAGCACCAGCACCAATCACCACAACATCAACTTTATCCACAACTTACCTCATCACTTAAATGTGGCTGCATTATAGAGCCTCAGTTTAACTTTTACACTGGATTGCGACGCTTTTCTCTAAACAGCATCAAGCAATTCGAAAAACAAAATATTGTCCACAAAATCCGTTAAGAAGGCTGTGGGAATCATAAAATACTCCTTTTAATTCAATAAGATAAATAAAATCAAACATTTATTAAAAAATATTTACAGAAAACAAAAAGCAAATAGAAGCAAGAGCCAATGCAAAAAAACAGCAAATATTTCAAAAAAGATCTATACAAAAAAACTGTATAATTATACAGTACTGTATAAACAAACAGTAAATATTGGTTTTTAAAGGATATGATTATGATCACTATCAAAGCCCCTATTCGCAGAACTCACAAAGTGACACTCGTCGCAATTATAGCGCTTGCTTTGTATGCGCCAGCAAAAGACGTCATTGATATCATAAGCAAGCATTTTTCTAAGCAAACCATTCAAATAGTTGATGCTTCTTTTGGAACCAACATGCCATGGCAAGAAGAAAGCGCCTCTTTTCTAAAAGTAAGCAACAATGCTCAATCAACACTATCTAGATCACAAGTCATCTACACGAAATTACGTCTAAGTAACCCAACAGCAGAAGTAAAAACATATCGTAAAATTTGGCTAAACTTCACTCACGAAAATGGTGATCAGGAATACACAACTGACTACACACTATACAACACAGAAACACGCCAACGCTTAATAGGCCAATCAATTGAGCTTGGACCAAACAGCTCGATAGATGTTATTGCTGCCTACCGATTCATTCCAAGCTATAAAAATAAGTCTCCAGTTACAATGAGCGTTTCTTGGGAAGGGCAAAGCCTGCTGAGAGACAAAGCATGCGAATACAACCTTCATAACGCATCGAACACTCGATTTCATTACCAATGCGACTAAATTCATTCGCTCGATATGAAAAGAAACAATGAAATAAAAAAGATAAGAATGTAAGCAATGCTTCGTTGATAATCGTTTTCATTTCTAATATGATGATTTCACAAACTAATATTGGAGCTCGAAACATGAAACGATTGTTAACCCCTATCGCAATCTGCGTTGCCGGTGCAATGCTTACAGCGTGTGGCCCAGCGGCAGTAAAAAATGAGTCTAGCAAAGTAACAGCGGATGCTGTTGTTGTTCATTATGCTGATATTGCTGAAGCGATTTACAGTGACTCTTTGTCTACAGCAAAGACTTTACGTTCAACAATCGATACATTCCTAGACAAGCCTACAGAAGCCAACTTGCAAGCTGCTCGTACTGCTTGGATTGCAGCTCGCGCACCTTACCAGCAAAGTGAAGTTTACCGTTTTGGTAATGCCATCGTTGATGACTGGGAAGGTAAAGTAAACGCTTGGCCACTAGATGAAGGTCTTATCGATTACGTTTCTCAAGACAGCTATGGCTCTGAGTCTGATTTGAACCCTCTATATTCAGCAAATGTTATTGCGTCTACTAGCCTAACAATTGGCGGCCAAACAGTAGATACAACAAACATCACTCCAGACTTGATTGCTAATACTTTACAAGAAGCAGATGGTGTTGAAGCGAACGTTGCAAGCGGTTACCACGCAATTGAGTTTTTACTTTGGGGCCAAGATCTACATGGTACTAATCCTGGTGCCGGTGAACGCCCAGCCACAGATTTCGACCTAGAAAACTGCACAAACGGAAACTGTGACCGTCGTCGTGATTACCTAATGGCAGCTACTGATTTGCTTATCTCTGATTTAGAAGAAATGGCAAACAACTGGAAAGAAGGCGGCGCAGCTCGTGTTGCTCTACTAGAGCAATCTACTGATGAAGGTCTTGCAACAATACTAACAGGTATGGGTAGCTTGGCTTACGGTGAGCTTGGTGGCGAAAGAACCAAACTTGGTTTGATGCTACATGATCCAGAAGAAGAACATGATTGCTTCTCTGATAATACTCATTGGTCTCACTACCATGATGCGCAAGGCATTAAAAATGTTTACTTAGGTGAATACAAGCGTGTAGACGGCAGCTGGGTTAAAGGCCCATCTCTATCTAAGCTGATTGCTCAAGAAGACATTGCACTAGACCTTGAGATGAAAGCTAAGTTGGAAACAACAGAAGCTGCAGCACAAGCTATGGTTGAAGCCGCTGAACATGGCCAGACATTCGATGTGTTGATTGCAATGAACAACACCGCAGGCAACCAATTGGTTCAAACATTTGTTGATTCATTAGTTGATGAAACTCGTGTAACTGAAGAGATCATCCACCACTTAGACCTTCAAGGTATCGCTTTAGAAGGTTCTGATAGTTTGGATAACCCAAGCGCGGTATTTGAATAATACCGCAACCCCTACATAATAATTAAATGGGGTGCATGGAAGGATCTGTCATTTAGTCAGTTAATGGTATTTGTCTATTTATGACACACAAGTTAAAAGCAATAAACTTTAGTATAGCTGGCATCATTGCCAGCTTTTTTTATTTCCAGAACGACGCTTTTGCCAACACCTATTCAAATCCCATTTCAGGCATAAAGCTGGAAGATAAACTCGACTTCAAAATCGGAGAATCTGTCTTTCAAAAATTTTGGGTCCCTTCACCTTCTTCAACCACAGCAAGCGATGGTTTAGGCCCTCTCTATAACACTCGATCTTGCAACAATTGCCACATTAATAACGGGCGAGGCCACGCCCCTGCAGCAGGAATAAGTGGAGCTTCAGTACCTTCCTTTTTAATTCGTTTCGGAAGAGCTTACGAAGAACTCTCACCGGTAGCCGATTTTATTTATCCAAAGATTGGAGACCGCCATTATGGCAGTCAGTTTCAAGGCCATAGCGTTCAGGGAATTCAGCCTGAAGGTGACTATTACCTCTCATATGACCTTCGCATAGAAACACTAGCAGACGGCACAGAAGTAGAGTTAAGAAAACCCAAGCTTCATTGGACAGCTCTCAATTATGGAAACTTAGAGGATAGTACTGGAATTAGCCTTTTGGTTGCCCCAGCACTGGTTGGAATGGGTTTATTGGATAATATTCCGGGTGCTACAATTGCAGCCAATGCTGACCCTGATGACAAAAATAAAGACGGTATTAGCGGTCGTATCAATTGGATCCCTGACGGAAATAATGGGAAAACAATTGGACGCTTTGGCTACAAAGCTTCTACCCCAAGTGTTAGCTTTCAAAACCAACAAGCATTTAATATTGATTTGGGATTATCCACTCCAATTCACCCTGCTCCATCTGGTGATTGCACCACACTTCAAGAAGAGTGTATGGCAAGCCCAAATGGCAACAGTGAACATTTGGGTAACCTAGAGGTTGATAAGCAACAATCGGATTTAGTTGATCTTTTTGTTTCTTTATCCTCACCGCCCGCCATGCGTAATCTTGGCGACTCCACTTTCAGAGAGGGAAAAACAATCTTTGATAATGGAGGTTGTGCAAGTTGCCATATCCCCAAAATGGAAACTGGTGAACATGCAACGTTTGAAGCACTTGAAAACCGAACATTCTATCCTTTCACGGACATGCTACTGCACGATATGGGACCAGAATTAGCAAGCGGTTTTCCAAGTTTCTCCGCAACACCAAGCGAATGGCGTACAGCGCCGTTATGGGGAATTGGTTTATCTCATAAAGTCTCTGGAAGACAAGGTTTCCTTCACGACGGACGAGCAAGGACAATAGAAGAAGCCATTCTATGGCATGGCGGAGAAGCAAAACAGAGTCAACAGTTTTACAAACAATTAACTAAAGAACACCGACAAAAACTTATTTACTTTTTGGAGTCGCTTTAATGAAATATTTCCCGAAGTTTGTTGCTTTAGCCGTTAGCGTAACCTTTCCCTTAATCGCATCGGCAGGCCAATGGGAAGGCCCTCTTAATGGCATAGTCGATAAAGTTGTCAAACAAGGCTATGAATCTTACTCTATCTCTGCCGAAGCCCTACAAAAGTCCAGCCATGAATTTTGCGTCTCTCCTTCAGAAACAAACCTCAACTTGGCCCAACAAGCCTTTAAAGAAAACGCCTTAGATTGGCAACAAGTCCAATGGCTTAACTTTGGCCCTGTAACCTACTTCATGCGCTATTACGCTTTTGAGTATTGGCCAGACAAAAAAGGCGTTACTCAACGTCAATTAAGAGCATTAAGCCAAGGCGACCCATCCATCATGGACGCACCTAAGTTTTGGACTTCTGCCAGTATCGCTGTACGTGGTTTAACCGCTATTGAAAGTCTTCTTTATCACCCAGATTTCGACCCAATGAATTCAACCAGTCATTGTAGTTTGTTAGAGCGCGTTGCAGATCACCATCTAGAAAGCGCAAAAGCAGTCGCACAGCAATGGCAAGAAAGCAAAGCGCAAGATTGGGTATTTGATGAAGAAGGCATGGGATTTGATCCAGAAGAAGTTGCACTAGAGCAATTTCTTCAGCAATGGATTGAGCACATGTCTGCGGTCAAAGACTCCAAACTAGAAACTCCAATTGGTTATAATGGCCGCGAGAACTTAAAGTTAGCTGAGTTCTACCGCAGCGATTTGTCGCTACAGACAATGCAAAAGAATTTGAAATCATACCGTGAAATTTATCACTCAGGTTCACCTTCTTTATTTGACATAGCCAAACAACGTAATCCGGTCGTGGCAGATCAACTAGAGCAGCAGCTAATTGAAAACGTTAAATTATCTTTGCAACTGCCAAGCAATTTCTTTAAATCAGATATGCCACAAGAAGAGAAAGTTGCGCTTGCGAAACCTTTAGTGAAATCCATTTCTAGCAGCCAATCTTACCTGTCTAGCTTAGTCACCTCTCTAGGCTTTCAAATTGGCTTCAATAGCCGAGACGGAGACTAATCATGCTATCCAGAAGAGCATTTTTAGCATTAAGCAGTGCAATAGCCACAACACCTGCTTGGGCAAGCTTGCTACCAGCGGGTAACCATGGTGCTGTTTATGCTTCAGCTTATTCTCTAAATGATAAAGAACACTTTTTTGGTTTGTTCGATACCCAAGGCGCTTTACTCTGGAAAGCTCAATTGCCAGAGCGAGCCCACGCTCCTGTGGTTCACCCAAGCAATGCCATTGTTGGCATTGTGGCTCGTCGCCCTGGTTTTTACATTGATTTCTTTGACATGACTTCTCAGCAAAAAATCACTCGCTTAGAACCAACGAAAGACCATCATTTTTATGGCCATGCGCTTTTCACTTCAGATGGAAAGAAGCTTATAACTCAAGAAAACCATTACCCTTCAGGCCAAGGAAAAACCTTCATTCGTGAATGGCCTTCTTTAAAAGTTTTAGAAAGCTATAACAGCAATGGTATTGGTCCTCACGAAGCTGTGTTCTTTAACGATGAAGTACTTGTAATTGCTAATGGCGGCCAAAGAACACACCCTGACAATGACCGTATCGTAATGAACTTGGAGACAATGCAACCAAACGTTACCTATATGTCATTAAAAGACGGAAGTGTCATCAACTCATTTACCCATGATGATCCCAACCATCATCAACTGAGCATTCGACATCTAGATGTTAACCCTGATGGCTTAGTCGCACTTGCCTTCCAATATCAGGGTGAAATTTGGGAACCCGTTCCACTTGTTGCTTTGTCTCATATCAACAGCAATAAGATGGAATATTTAACCATTCCAGAACCTGTTCGAATCCGCTTTAAACAGTACTGTGGCAGCGCATGTTTTGACTCAAGCGGTAAAGTGCTGGCAATCAGTACACCTCGTGGAGGCTTAGTGGCTTATTGGGAAGTAGAAAGCAAAACATTCTTAGGCATCAAAAATTGTCGCGATGTTTGTGGTTTAGCGCCATCAGGTAAAGCCCATGAATTCATTTTAACCAGTGGTACTGGCCATATTATTCGCCACAACCCTGTTAATGGTGACGCTGCTTTACTGGAAAAACACGAAGAAAAACACTGGGATAACCACTTAGCTCAAATCATTACCTAGTTTTTCAGACAAACCACAAAACTAGCGTAGTCAAGCGTACTCTTTTTAGGTAATGTCTATAGGAAGCTGCAAATACCTGCAGTTTCCTATTTAGCATTATGAAGTTGGATAATGTTTATTACATTCCTTAAAAATTATTTTTTAGTTGATTCCAATCAACCCTTTGGCAAAAACCATAAGCCCTTTCAGCAAAGTGCGCTTAGAATTTTGCTCGCCCTTACCACTATCATTTTTGCTATTTCCGAGCTTCATTCTCTTTTCTCTTCGGAAGGAGGAATCATGCTCGGAACCAATAGCATTTATCTTGTGATACTTATTGGCCTTATTGGTTTAAGTACCAAGCACACTCAAGTCACGGCCGTACTCTTCACTTTAACACTCATTACAAGCAGCTTTTTATTACTTACTCTTAGCGATGAAATTGATGCGAAAAAATACGCCATTATCTCATTGTACTCTCTGCCTTTAATCACTAGATTGCTCTTTAGCTTTAGGGCTTCTCTTGTGGCTATGGCGATTAATATTTTTCCGTTTTATCTGATAGTTAGCGAGTATTTAGCTCAAACCAACATTAGCTCGACACCATCATTTTATTTCCAGCTACTGACCTTTTTCACACTTAATTTAGGCCTACCTCTCGCTGTTTCAAGGATCATTTACACCCTAGAAAACAACGCTAAACAGATGCAATCTCTTTATCAAAAGCTGAATGACAACTACGCTTTATATGAAGAGTTTTTTGAAAACACAGGCACCCCAACATTGCTTTGCGATCAGTATGGAAAGCTTTTAAAAGCAAACCAATTGTCTCGTGAGCTACTAACAGATAATCAAATATCCAACTTTTCAGATTCAAAAATATCAGATTGGCTGTCTCCTGTTGCCAACAATGGAAAGTTTTTCTGGCAATCGAATGTTGCCCAATGCACTCTCAAACACAATCCAGAAACTCACATTGAAGTACGAAGAGCAACGCTAGACAGACACGGCCACTATGTTTTACATCTACAAAACACAACAGAGTTAAGAGCGATACAACAAGAATTAGAGTATACGCAGCAGACAAACAGTCGATTAACGCATTTTGATTTACTGACTCGACTTCCGAACCATAGAAACTTTTGCCGTCAGGTAAATGAACGAATTAGCGCAAAAGACACTCACCTTACAGGTGCGATGTTTATTATACGTATTTGCCAATTTAAGCTGCTGAACAAGCAATATGGCAAAGACAACGCCAACAGAGTCATTTTGAATTTTGCAAAGGCTCTGCAAGGAAATCTATCAGAACAAGCTATCATCAGCCGATTACGCGGGGTTAAATTCGCTTGTTTTATTCCATTAAATCAAACTCACTTAATACAAAAAAACCTTACCACTTTAATACGCTCTGTACTGCCTAAGCAGCTATCCATTGATGGCAACCGTCTAAATATGGACTATCAGGTAGGCATCGCTTATTACCAAACAGATGGAAAAACGGCAGAAACACTACTAGAGCATTGTGAAATGGCTCTTGAGTATTCAAGCAGTACAGATCGCTTTTCTTATTACAATTACGATCTAGAAAGCAAACTCATTGGGGAGCACAAGCTTAGCTTAAAACTCAGCTCTGCAATTAAAAACAAAGAAATCAAAATATGGCTACAACCACAAGTCACTCAAAATGCTCAAATTTGCTCATTTGAGGCTTTAGCACGATGGAAAAACGGCAACCAATTCGTTTCTCCTGTTGTATTCATTAGCATTGCAGAAAAGTTAGGGCTGCTCCCTCTTCTTGCTGAGAACCTAGTAACAGAGTTAGTTAGCACTTTAAGTGAATGGCATAAAGAACATATTTATACGCCAATTGCCTTCAATTTAGCAGGACAAGAGCTAATGAATGACAGCTTCTTCGCCTTATTAATGAGCTTAATTTCAGACAAACCTTGGCTTAGTGAATTACTGGAATTAGAAATCACTGAAACCAGCTATGTTATGACCAATCCACTCATTCATAAGCGCTTACGAAGCCTATCTCAGTTCGGGTTCTCGATTGCTATTGATGACTTTGGTACAGGGCAAGCATCACTCGGACAGCTTGTTGATATTCCAGCAAACATACTCAAAATAGACCGACGCTTCATTGCGCCATTACCAAATGATCAACGTCATCTTGATATTGTGAAGTCGACTATACAACTGGCAGAATCATTGGATATGAAAGTCATTGCAGAAGGCATTGAAACCAAAGAACAAGCCAATCTGCTTATCGCTCTCGGTTGTCATACTTTGCAGGGATATTACTTTGGTAAACCATCTCCCTTGTCAGACTGGACGAATAAAAACCACGAAAAAGCCAAAGAGCTTCGAATGGTTTATTAAGTTCGTATAATCGCCTCACCAAACTTAATTTAAACATAAAAAAACCAGAACTTAACAAGCTCTGGTTTTTTTTATGAAAGTATTGCTTATAAAACTAGAACGACATGTTCATTGCCAAAGAGAAGACATTAGCTGAGGATTCATAATCCGCTTCCAAGCTACCACGATTTTCATCCTCACCTGCAGCGGTTCGACTCACAGATACATCGTCAATCATCACATGTGTATAAGCGAATGTTAGAGAAGTCATATCGTTAACGCTATAGGTTCCGCCGAATGACAACCAAGTACGATCGCCATCTGGCGTACGAGCCGAACGATACTCATCCGTCACAGGTGAATAATCAATAGCAACACCGGTGCGTAGTATCAACTTATCTGAATAGTCATAAGTCAAACCCACTGAATAAAACCACTGATCTTCAAAGTCAAAGGTAAGAACAGAATCATCCTGATCACTATCAAAATCAATTCTCAACTCATCCATAGAGCCCCAGCCAGTTCGCATTGCTGTGAGACCAAGAGTAAGCTTTTTAGTCAGTTCTTGATCTAAACTAATTGTTAGAACAGAAGGGAAAGTTAAAGAGTCTGACACCGTGGTATCAAATAATGTCTGCCCATAAGAATTATTCAAGGTATCTACATTTGTATAAGTGACATCCCCTTCAAAATCAAAATCCACTTCGCTACGATAACCAACACCAATCCGAGTCCCTTTAACTGGTTCAAATAAAGCCCCTAGACTATAGCCATAACCAGTTGCATCGGCTTCAATATAACCATCACCCTCACCGTTAGGGAGAGAAGCATTACCAACGGCTGACGCCAATACCACATCAGCTTGATGTAGCTGCACACTGGCACCAACTGAAAGCTTTTCATTTAAGCGATGCGCTAAGGAAAAGCTCAATGCAATATCTTGAATACTGGTTTCTGTCGCATGAAAACGACCAGCCCATTCGTCACCATAATCCCCAGAAAGACCATAAGGCACATTCAAAGAAATGCCGGCCACAGTACTATCCGATAAAGGCTTAGCGAAATAAATTGAAGGAACAAGCGTATCGTTAACAGAATCTGTAGACGAAGTCGCTGAAGTTGCCGTTAAATCCGTGCCATTTGTCGCTTCTGTTACTGTTGCCTCCATACTCGGCATAACATACGCGCCGGAGACATAGACCGTTGTTTCGGTAGCATTTAGAAATAAGGCAGGGTTCCAATAGCTAAAGGATATATCTGCACCGGAAGCCGCCGCTCCTGCAAGAGCAGTACCAGATGCAGTAGCACTATGGTCATTAAGAGCGAAACCTGCCGAATTGGCTGAAGACGCCACAGCCACAGAGGCTGCCACGAGACTCGCTTTAAAGAAAACTTTTGAGGTGGTCATAATAAGCTCCATTGTTATTTTTATTAGGAAAATTATTTTTTAATCATCAAACCAGTTATACGCTTCCATTATAGAAGCCTATAGAATGATATTACCAGTAAGTATGACTAAAGGAATACAATATTTAACAAATATTACTCCACAAAAGAACAGAATGTGGAGATAACAGAGAAAATAAAAACAAAATAGAATTATGACGATATGGGGAAATATAAGAATATAGATAAACTGACTTTACCTGTGACTAACTTAGGTAAAGAAAATGGCGGAATGGACGGGACTCGAACCCGCGACCCCCTGCGTGACAGGCAGGTATTCTAACCAACTGAACTACCACTCCAACACATTTAAGCTTTTTGCTTATTTACATAAGCACTACTGCTTTTAAGTAGTGAGTTTTTCAAGATTGCCTCTCAAAACTTGGAGCGCATTATATACGAACTTCCTTTTAGATCAACTATTTATTTAAAATAAATAATTGGGCGATACACTCGGTCAGCTGTGACCGTCCAACAATCACACATTCCTTCAAAGTCACTTCCTGTAGCTTTAAACGAAAAAGGAAGAGCGCATTAGCACCTCTTCCTTTTAAGAGCAGGATTCTACGTTATTTGAAAACGACTGTTTTATTGCCGTACATAAACACTCGGTGTTCAAGGTGTAAACGCACAGCCGTTGCCAATGCCACGGTTTCCGTGTCTCGCCCAACCGCAACCAAACGCTCTGGAGAGAAGCTATGATCTACAGGCTGCACTGATTGCTCAATGATCGGCCCTTCATCCAAATCAGAGGTAACATAATGGGCAGTTGCACCAATCAACTTAACACCTCGAACATGGGCTTGATGATAAGGTTTTGCACCTTTAAATCCTGGCAAGAAAGAGTGATGTATATTGATCGCTCGGCCATGAAGTTGCTTACACAAACCATCAGAC
Source organism: Marinomonas sp. 15G6-16 (assembly GCF_055809555.1). Classification (NCBI taxonomy): domain Bacteria; kingdom Pseudomonadati; phylum Pseudomonadota; class Gammaproteobacteria; order Oceanospirillales; family Oceanospirillaceae; genus Marinomonas; species Marinomonas sp. 15G6-16. The sequence continues at coordinate 356,989 of NZ_CM147916.1, forward strand.
AAGATCTGCATATAACGCGCAAGGACGATTAAATCTGTCTTCGTTTCCTCAACAATCGCCATTAACGCTGCTTCTTGCTCAAGTTTGTTTTCTTTATTCACTGGCAAATGAACAAAGCGAATACCTTCTCGTTCTGCCATAGGACGAAGGTCTTTATGATTCGACACAATGGCAGTAATCTCCATTGGCAATTCACCTTTACGGTGTCGATATAGCAAATCATCTAAACAGTGATCAAATTTACTAACCATCAACAACACACGCATTGGTGTAGCGGCATCGGACAGCTCCCATTCCATGTTGAAAGGCTGCACTTTGGCATCAAAACCTTCGCGAACTTTATCAAGCGTTGTCTCGGCAGATTCAATACGGCACACAGCACGCATGAAGAAACGCTTATTTTCTTCATCATCGTATTGATGCATCTCCGATATATAGCAACCAAGATCCGCCAAATAAGATGAAACCGATGCAACAATTCCGCTCGTTGCATCACAAGTGGCTTTTAACACAAACTCTTTTGATTCAGACATAAACAATACTTCTCAGGCATTTCAAATAATAAGTAAGAACGCAAAAATAGAAGCAGCTCTACATATGCGTGGTAAATGAGTTGAGTAAACGCTAGTTCACGCTTAACTTCGAACTCTTGTTCTCTCAGGATCATAAAATGGCAAAGTCGTTACCTCTGCTTTAATACGCTTTTTATGACCATCCAATTGACCTATCTCGACTTCCGTTCCCGGTTCAACAAAACCGGGCGCCATACGGCACATGGCAATCTGTTTTTTCAGCAACGGCGAGTAAATCGAGCTTGTCACCACACCCACTGGGAATCGCCCATTAAATACTTGATCCCCATGACTCACTAAATCGTTATCATGGATAAAAAGGCCGACCAATCGGTGGCGACTTGCTGGTGTTTGTAATTCAATGGCTTTGCGACCGACAAAGTCCTCCTCTTGTGTTTTCAATGGTGTAGTAAAGCCGATGCCCGCTTCGAATGGGTTCGTCTCAGCATTAAATTCGTGTTCCGCAAAAATCAGCCCTGCTTCAACACGCAACATATCCAGCGCGTCGAATCCCATAGGTGCAATGCCGAATTCCTGACCCGCTTGCCAAATCGCATCCCACACAGCTGGAGCATCATTTGGGTGACACCAAACTTCAAAGCCCAATTCCCCTGTGTAACCTGTTCGAGAAACCATTAACGGAATACCGTCTTCAGCGCCCAATCTACCAACTAAAAAGTGGAACCATTTAAGCTCCGTCAATTCGGTTTGATGTTCTGGTGTCCAGATCAACGACGCCAACAAGGCTCGACTGTTCGGCCCTTGCACCGCCACATTGTGTATTTGGTCTGTAGACTCACGAATTGTCACTCGATGACCTGTTTTCTGCGCAAGCTCTCGCAACCAAACTAAGCTATAAGCATCACCGCATATCCAACGAAACGCTTGCTCTCCTAATCGGAACAAGGTGCCATCATCTATCATGCCGCCCGTTTCATGACACATTGCTGAATACACAACTTCGTTGACCGACATACGTCGTACATTTCGAGTTAAGGCAAGCTGCAAAAAAGCTTCTGCGTCTGGCCCTAGAATCTCCATCTTGCGCAAAGGAGAAAGGTCGATCATGGCGACTTTTTCTCGGCAAGCAAGGTACTCTGTTTTTGCTCCCCAATTATCATAATGAGAGGCTACCCAGTAACCTTTGTATTCTGTGAACTGTTTCGTTAATGCGGCAATGCGAGGATGAAAGCCTGTTTGCTTAGTCATGCGTGTCAATTCCTGTGGCGTAAGTCGATGCCCAATAGAGCGTGGAAATTCAGAATCTGCGTCGTAAACGCGAACATGTATATCCGTTGGATTCCAACCATTAGCTGGGTCCATATCATCAGGACAAGCGGTTGATACACACAAAAGATCACGAGCCGCTCGCAGCAGAATATAATCTCCTGCAGAGGAAAATGGCTCTTGTGAGGTGATCAAGCCACAGCTGCTCGCTTGTGTATTAAAGAAGAAATTAATGGCTGGCCAGCCAAAACGAGGCGCCACACCATATTCAGATACAGCATTGTTAATGTTGTCTGTGCAGTTAACATGACCGAAAACACCATGATCTTCATAGAATTTCGAGTTACAGGCATACAAAAAACTGTCATGTCGGCCGACCGTATCTTGCACCAGTTCCAACATAGTCTTTTGATAAGCATCTTGAAACTTAGAATGCAGCCCGGGTGTTGGGGTTGTGCGACCATCTGTTGTTCGGGTGCCAGCAGCATCAATGATCACTTCTCGACCCTGTTGCAGAGCGTCGTAATCAAAAGCGACAAAATCCGAACATTGCTTCCCTTCTACATCGATGATTTGTATCCACTCACCTTTTTTCACAAGGTAGCTTCTCGCCGAACATCGAGGCACTCTGATGTCCTGAACTGGTTCAGCAAGGGGCGCAGGCAAATCATAGTAATCCGATTGACTCACCAAGTGATGAGCCACTAACAGCTCAGTGATGGGGTTCTGTTCATCAACCAGCATATCCTCACCACAGCACAAGACGACAACAGTGACGTCTTCATCAAAGTATAAAGTCGGCAACTCGCTACTCGTAAAAGCATAGGCTTGCTGAAGTAAATCTAAGGAGATATTCCAGCTGTCTAACTGCGCGATTAATCGTTCAGATGAAGCATTACTCTGTTCCATTTGAGCAAGAGCCTGCTTTGCTGGAGCTCTATCGTAAGGCATTTTTTTAGGCTGACCGTCCTGAGCTAAAACCAATAACTCACAACTTTGCAGCCCATCAAATGAGCTTATCTCAAGTGATTCTCCTGCTTTAACATGCAACCTTAATGCGCTTTGCCCAATCACTCTGTGCTCTCTGATTGGGCCCGCTTCATGTGTATCTTGATGACATTGCTGCAAATTCATCTTTTATTTCCTACCAACAATAGTATGTTCATCAGCTCTCGAATCGACCTGAAATGATGCTTAAAAAAGATGTAAGAATCATCTTGGTGCGCTTTGCAATACACTGAAACGCGCGCTTAAATTATTCTCAACAGTTAAAAATATTTACCTATAGTGCTTTGCCACACAATGCTCAGGAAGGAGTAAGACCAATGGAGTAAGCTTCAATACCCACAATAAAAAGCAACCACTTGGCACACTAACTGCTTGGTCAAAGATCAGTTCACATTGGAAACGGTTGAGTACTCAATGCCTAATTCACTCTCTTTGCTACTGCATAATAGCTTCTCTACTTTTTTCCCTAAAAAGGTAAAAGTAGAGAAAAAAGAAGCAATGGAAAGCTTTGACCACCTAATATTGGATCTTGCTTTAAGTGATGACATAGACCACACCTTGCGCACAGCACTCAAAGACATCCAAAGCTACATTCGAGAAAAACTGGATTCTGATGTTTTTGTGCTAAGCCCTAAAACTCAGAACAACCAATGGCTATTTGCCAAAAGTGTGGCTTCTGTACCAAGTATTCTAAGTAAAATTAATAAGCAACATCCCAAAGTAATATTTCAACATAGACTAGCCTCACCAAAAGACACATCAACATTGTCTAGTCACGTTAGTGTTATTCAATATGGGAAAAATACCCCTTCAACCAAGGAAAGCACTTTACTCACTTTGGTCTTTGCCAGTCAGAAACCATCTGATGAAAAGATTCAGTTTCATTTAGAAAAAGTCATTTACACCCTAGAGAAAGGCTTAAGTGCTTGGCATAAACAACAGACCAAAATGCAAAGTGTTGTTGATGAGATTAATGCCAATTATGCAGCTGAATTACACGACACACTTGCTCAAACATTAGGATACCTAAGAATCAAAACCTGCAGTTTGGCAAAGGAATGTCAGAATTTTGAAGGTTCGTCCATTAGTGACACCAGTGCAGAAATCGCCTCTCAAGTGAAATTGGCTTACCGTCAGGCACGAGACATTATTACCACATCACGCACTAAGCTTGAGTCGGAAAACCTCATCAAGCTAATCAGTAACGCCATTGAAGATTTTGAACTTCGTTCCAGCATCGTTTTCGAGTTCGATAATCGCCTAAAAGGTGATCTGCACACGCCAGATGATGGACAAGTGCTCTACATTGTCCGTGAAGCACTCAGTAATACCATACGCCACGCTCAAGCCAGCCACGCCAGGGTTCTGATCCAACATCAGGACGATGGCCGCATCTTGATCCGCGTAGAAGACAATGGAAAAGGTATACAAGAAAATGGAAAGCGTCATGACAGCTTCGGACTCAGAATCATGCACGAACGGGCTGAAAAAATATCAGCCTCTCTTACCATTAATAAACGACAAGGCGGAGGCACTCGAATTGATCTGAGTCTTCCGGAGGTAAACGAATGATAGGACATGAAACAACAAAAGTTGTTGTATTAGATGACCATCCACTTTTTCGACGCGGTCTTGTAGAACTATTAAATAGCCACCCAGATTTTCAAGTGATGGCAGATTATGATGATGGTTTTGAGTTTTTAAAGTCGCCCTACCCAACTCAAATCGACTTACTGCTCCTCGATTTACACATGCCAAAAATCTCAGGCATCGACACCTTAAAAAAAGTTCGAGCACTGCAAAATCAACTCAAAGTCGTCATTATTACCGCTTCTGAAGACAGCTCTGAGTTATTTGAAGCCATTACTCTTGGGGCAAATGGTTATTTGCTAAAAGACTCCAGCCCAGACGCCATCCTCAGTCAATTAGGAACTGTACTGCAAGGTGACATTGCGATTGATGCAACAGGCGTCACCATGCTGGCGAAACACATCAGCGAAGGGAACAATACCGCCTCACCAGTAAGCCATGAAGATGATGCCTTTGAACTGACTGAGCGCGAAAAACAAACCCTACAGTTAATTACCCAAGGCATGAGTAATAAGCTCATCGCCCGTGAATTAGGCATCAGTGACGGAACAGTGAAAGTCTACGTAAAAAACCTATTAAGGAAGCTTAATTTAGGGTCAAGACTTGAACTGGCTGCATGGGCTCACGCCAGCCATAATTTCCAGTCGGAGTGACCCTATGATCGGATTGGATTTCTTATTTCCTCAGAGAAAAAAGCAAAAGCATCACGCTACCAAGAACCTGATGTGGTTTTAAACAGCTTAAACGATGCTATTTTAGTGTTGGATCATCACTACAGCATTCAGCATTTTAATACCTGCTGGTCGAATATGATCAAGCGCAGTACCAAGCATATTATCGATTCGCTATTCATCGATTACATACATCCTGAAGATCAAGCTAAATGGAGAGATGCGATTCAATCTATCCCAAAAAAGCTCACTCCGACCCAACTCACGCTACGGATTCTCACGCCAGATCAAGAAATAAAATGGTTTGAAGCACAACTACAGCAGCTCAATCCACAGCAAATATTTCCTATCACAATGACATTGAGTGATGTCACAAGGAAAACGCAGCAACATGAAATACGTAAGGCCGGCCATCGAAATCTGGCAGGCTTAGTGAGTCGCATGCCAGCTATTTTGTATCGCGGCCTAAATAACACCAAATGGACAATGGAATACATCAGCGATGGTTGCTTTGAACTCACGGGATACCATCCAGAACAGTTGATCAACCAGACGCAGTTTTCATTCGGCGACTTAATTCACCCAGAAGATGCGCAAAGCGTCTGGGAAGAAGTACAAATCGCCATACAAGAACAACGCTACTTTGATTTGTCCTATCGCCTGCGTCATGTTGATGGCCATTACAATCGAGTCACTGAAAAAGGCCAAGGAATTTATTCTCAAAGCGGAGATGTACTGAGTATCGAAGGCATTATTTTGCAAGTGTCATGAACATAGAAAACACAGATCAAGCAAGGGGTAGCGCACAAAGAAGCATCACGCTCGCTATTCGTGCATTAAATTAGGGTCATTGGAGTTTATTAAAAGCGTTTTATTTTGGGAAAAGGTCAGTACAGAGTCAGTTAGGTGCGAGAAACTACTCACATCTACCTACTTTTACTTATCCTTTATGAGGAATTTCAGCATTACGAAATAATTCTTACTCTGTTGGTATATCCATTTTTCATACAACACAGTTTACAGAAATCAGGAGAATTAGATGTCAAAACGTATTGCTATTATCGGTGCCGGTCCAAGTGGTTTAGCACAACTACGCGCATTTCAATCTGCTCAGGCAAAAGGTGCCAACATCCCTGATATGGTCTGCTTTGAAAAACAACAAGATTGGGGCGGACAATGGAATTACACATGGCGAACAGGTCTTGATGAAAACGGTGAACCTGTTCATAGCAGTATGTATCGCTACTTATGGTCTAACGGCCCAAAAGAATGTCTTGAATTTGCTGACTACAGTTTTGAAGAGCATTTCGGCAAAGCCATTGCGTCTTATCCTCCTCGTGAAGTTTTATGGGATTACATTAAAGGACGTGTTGAAAAAGCCGATGTTCGAAAATACATTCGCTTTAATACCGCGGTTCGTAGTGTCACTTTTGATGAAGCAACAGAACTGTTCACAGTGACTGTGCATGATCACACAAAAGACAGCATTTACTCTGAAATTTTTGACCACGTAGTGGTTGCATCTGGCCACTTTTCTACACCAAAAACACCTTATTTCCCTGGTTTCGAAAGTTTTGGTGGTCGCATTCTTCATGCCCATGATTTCCGTGATGCACTTGAATTCAAAGGCAAAGACATCCTGATTGTCGGTAGCAGCTATTCAGCAGAAGATGTCGGTTCTCAATGTTACAAATATGGCGTAAAAAGCATCACCTCTTGTTACCGTACTGCGCCAATGGGCTTCAAATGGCCTGACAACTGGGAAGAAAAACCTCTACTGGAAAAAGTAGATGGCGACATGGCCTTTTTCGCAGACGGCACATCCAAACACATTGACGCCATCATCTTATGTACCGGCTATCTTCATCACTTCCCATTCTTACCAGAATCACTATGCCTTAAAACAGACAACCGCTTATGGCCGCTTGACCTTTATAAAGGCGTTGCATGGGAAAGCAATCCAAAACTTTTCTACCTAGGCATGCAAGACCAGTGGTACACATTCAACATGTTTGATGCCCAAGCTTGGTACGTTCGCGACCTCATTATGGGCCGCATTGAGATGCCAGAAACCAAAGAAGAAATGCAGAAACATAGCCAAATGTGGCGTGAACGTGAACTGACATTAGAAACAGCCGAGGAAATGTTCACCTTCCAAGGTGACTATATTTTAGAGCTCATCGAAGCGACGGATTACCCGACTTTTGATATTGAAGGTGTGCGCCAAACATTCCTTGAATGGAAGCACCATAAAAAAGACGACATCATGGGATTCCGTAACCACGCCTACCGCTCTTTGATGACAGGTACTATGTCACCTGTACACCACACGCCATGGATTGATGCTTTAGATGATTCGCTCGAGGCGTACCTGAATGAGAAATAGAGTAACAAACTAACCCGCGTTAAAAACCGATTAAATCTTTAATCGGTTTTTGCGTTTCTAGCACTTGATGATTATGGGGCTGAATTCAGCGATTTTTATTCACTAACAAAGGACTTTCATATGCCATTTTTTAAAAGTTCAACACCGGACCTGACAAATATAGAAAAAGCATTCGATGCCATAGTCAGCAACCAGTCGATTGACTCTGAACTTCACGCCGGCCAGAAGACCGATTTGTATAAATCGATCGTTAACAAAATGCAGGCGCTATGGAATAACAAAAAAGCGGAAGAACAAGGTTACCAGAAAAAAATCGCTTCTTTAGAAGCCGAGCTAGCGCAAACTCAGATTGAATTATCGAATTCAAAATCTGAGCTCGCTGAGGCCAATCAACATATCGAAACCTTGAATCAAAGTTTAGTCGAACACTCAGAAATAAAAGAAGCACACCAACTGCTCATACAGAATCAAAGCGCGTGGGAACTTGCTCAAAAAGTCATTTCTGAGGGCTATTGGGATCTAAAGGTGATCGACGGCGACCCAGACAACGAAGCCAACTTAATCACTTGGTCGAGCAAATTCAGAGAACTAATTGGTTATTCGAAAGAAGAATTCCCAGACGGATGGGATAGCTTTTTTGCCGTCGCCCACCCTGACGACCTAAAAGGCACAATGGACGCTTTTGGTGAACTAATGGAAAGCACAGATCCAGATTATCAGTACGTGACTGAATACCGAATGAAACACAAAAATGGCGAGTACATTTGGTTTCGTGAACGTGGAGCCTGCCTAAGAGACGAGAATGGCACTTTACTCAGAGTGGTTGGAGGGGCAAGTGACATCTCGGTTGAGAAAGAAACTGAACGCGCTCAAACGAAAGAGTACGAACAAATGAAATCCAATTACGAACAAATATCCCATATCGTAGGTGTCATCACGAACATTTCCAGCGGCACTAATTTACTGGCGTTGAATGCGGCTATTGAAGCAGCTCGCGCAGGCGATGCTGGCCGAGGTTTTGCTGTGGTTGCCAATGAAGTAAAGCAGCTTGCCACACAAACTCAAGATGCCACTCAACAAATCCAAGCCATGTTAGATTCCAGCCAACAATCAATGAGTGCACGCAGTCACAATCAAGACAATTAACTTTCCAAGGCGGTTAATTTATCAAAGCCATTAATCTGCATAAAATTACGCCGCATTTAATGCGGCGCAGTTTACCCTTTAGCATTACCAAAAAATCTTATTGATCAAACTGTGACAACCAATCTACCAACATACCGTGATAGCGAGTCAGACCTTTGTAATCAATGATTTCAGGTGGTAATGAACGCATCGTACGATGAATTCTCTTCGCCCACTGAGGGTTAGTCACCAGATCTTCCATACTGATCAAATAGGTTCGAATATTCATCATTAAAGCGTTGCTTCGTGGCATACGATCAAACACTTGCAGCTCGACTCTGAGATACACTTTTTCACCAATATTGTCCGGTGTCACCGTGGTTCTATCCGCTCCCCAACTAGGATATGTCTCTGGAGAAGTGTCCATTCTTGGATTAATTGTAAGCGTCCAATTCAAACGGCGCGTTGGTTGCTTTTGAGGAATCGACATCAAGAATTTTAAAGCACGATCGATAATCCCTTCACTATGAACAAATGGCACAGGACCATGCCATTGCGCAAAGCTCATCCCAACATCAAACGCCAAAGACCAATCCGCTGGGCAAGTAATTAAGCCAGCATCCATGAAAAGGTTATTTTCACGCTGATCCATTAACGCCAAATCCCCTTGCACCTGTTTACCAATGTAAGCAAGCGGTGGTTCAGGCAAGGTGCTGGAATCACCAAAGGTAAAATGATCTTTTCGATTCAATAGGCGGTTATGCCAAAACCACTGATCACCCTGTTTTTCAAGACTGAAATAATCAGGGTAGTCTTTGGACAAAGAATGCATGGTGACATCAATTAAATCCCAGCAAGCAAGATCCATATGAGGCAACATCAAGCAACTTGCAGGTCGCTCTTTCATTACCATTTCACGCTCTGCCATTTCTGAAAGATAGTGTTCATCTATGTCGTAAAAGTACTCGAACACTGAACCTGGGCCATCTTTTGGCTGATGCGGTTCAATGTTGACTGAATATCGGTATTCATCTTCTGGAAACGGGAAAGGAAAACGTGCAATGGCTTCCTTGGAGTTACAATAGGTAAAATCATCCCGAAAAGTCTGAACGGGCTTCGGTGCTAATCGCATTTCAACTCTCCTACAAATCTAAAACTAATGATGGGCCAGTTGCTCGCGAGACACAGGGCATAATGCACTTCTTACTCGCTTTCTCGTCAGCGCTCAAAAATTCGTCTCTGTGCTCAATATCGCCATCCAATACGGAAACAAAACAGCGACCACAAACACCACCTCGACAAGAGCTTTCAATAGGGACTTCCGCAGCTTCCAGTGTTTCTAAAATGCTGCTATCGGCTTTAACGTGTAGTGTCACGCCCGACTTGCTCAATTCAATATCAAACGGCTTACCAGGTTCTGGGGCTTTAAAGGCTTCGAAATGAATCGCTTCTCTTGGCCAACCTAACGCTTCGGCCGTTTCTAACACACCATCAATCAAGCTTTGTGGCCCACAAATATAAACATGTGTGCCAACAGGCTGATCAGACAAAATGTCGGTCAAATTACCACGTACGCCTTGATCAGAGTCATAACAAAACAAGCGGTTTCCTAGCTGGCTTTCAAGCTCATCTCGATAAGCGCCTGTCTTACTGCTATGAAACATATAATGCATTTCAACGGTTTCTTCAGACTGCAAAAGCTGAGGAATATAAGACATGAATGGCGTCACTCCGACACCACCGGCAATCAGAATGTGTTTTTTTGCTCCCCAATAAGGCGCAAACAAATTACTTGGCGGCGTGATAGATAAAATGTCGCCTTCTTTCACAACACTGTGCATAAAGACAGAACCGCCACGGGATTCTTCTTGTAGGCGAACTGAAATCTTATAGCATGAAGCATCGTTCGGATTGCTGACGAGGGAATAAGCATTACGCATTACTGCCTCTTCGCTTTTCATCGTCACAACCACATGGGAGCCAGCTGAAAAAGCGAGTAAATCGTCATCCTTTTCAGCGACTAAGGTAAATTCTCGAATGGCAGGCGCTACTTCTTTAATCGCACTCACCTTGACAGGAATGGTGTAGTTACTCATTACAGCGCCTCCTTCTCAGGAATTTCAGTAGGGTCTTCAGCGTTAATGTTTAAACCAACATAAGCACCATGAGCGCGGGAGAAATGATCGCGAACTAACAATAGCAAGCCACAACCCTGACAATGGATTGGTGTCTCAACAATGTCTTCCATAACGGTGTAACAATGGGTACAAAACACCCTTCTTGCAGAGGAAGCAGGTTCATTCAACTTCACCTGTTCAGACATAAACCCAGCACCCAGTGCAAACTGATGTATGTCCCACAAAAAAGCCTCTGAACCAAAGACATAGATTTTGGACGACATTGGCAGGCTTGCCATCGCGTTAAGCAAAGCTTGAGGAGGAAGCTTTTCACTTCCTTCTGTCGCCCAATCACTTAAACTAAAATGCAGCACTGTTTTTTTGTCTGCCTCCAACTTCTCGGATACCTCTGTCATGGCATCAGATCGACCCTCTTCCCCTACAAACAGACTCATGCTCGCAGTAAGATCAATCTCCACGGGTTGATAGCTAGGCTTACTTTTCACCTCGGACCCCCATTATCTTCTCCCACTTAATCCAAGACTCATTGTTAAAAATGAATCAATTAATCTTTCACAGTACGTTTTTTCTTCTCTGGATCGTCAAACGGTAACGAATGAGCAATAGCAGAAGTACTGAGGCTGCCTTTCACTTCTAAAGGAGCGCCCTGCTCAGCATAAGCAACATCAAAACGAGCAATGGCCATGGATTTTTTCGTCAAAGGCGAGTACATAGCACAGGTAATAACACCCACTTCTTTGCCATCTGCCCAAAGGGTATCGCCAGCCGCTGCAGCACTGTCTCCTTCCAGTAAAACGCCAAAGATCTTAAAGCGCTCTTTACCTTGCAGACGGAAGTGCTCAGCCGCACCGCGGAATTCTGTTTTGTCTTTGGATACAGTGAAGTCCAATCCCAACTCCCACAAAGTATCCCCTGCAGGCTCATTTTCAAATGGGTAAACTTCAGAGTTATCATCAGGGAAAAATAACAGGCTACTTTCAACTCGAAGCATATCCAAGGCTAGGAAGCAGCAAGGCTTGATTCCCATTGGTGCACCGTCTTCTAAAATCTTGTCCCAAATCGCTGTCACATCCGCTGCTTTACAGAAAATTTCGTAACCACGTTCACCTGTATAACCCGTGCGAGAGATCATCACTGGGTAGCCAAATAAGCGAGTTTGCATGTGGTGGAAATAAGGCAATGTACGAACTTCTGGAATGTATTTTTCTAAGAAATCAACCGCCAATGGGCCTTGTAGGGAAATATCATGCAGATCATCATCAAATAAGATCGCCACTTGTAGACCTTGCGCCGCACAAGTCAGCATTTCATAACCACGGCCAGCGCCATGCACCACCATAAAAGCATTTGGGCCAGTACGATAAATAATGCAATCGTCAACAAACTTACCCTGATCATCCAGCATAGAAGCGTAAACAGATTTTCCAGGATACAATTTGGACACATCACGAGTCGTCGCATAATCAATCAGCTTTTCAGCGTGCGGCCCTACGTAATGTACTTTTTTAAGACCAGAAACATCCATTAAGCCAGCTTTTGTGCGTATGGTTTCGTACGAGCTTTCTACGCTAGCTTCATAAGTCCACGCGGTTTCCATGCCATTCCAATCTTCTAAGGTTGAACCCAATGCAACGTGTCGTGATGCTAGGGCTGTTCGACGCCATGAATTTGCCATAGTGTAGGTTTCCTTTTTATTGAGTTTCAGTAAGTATATCCTTCACTTTACAGAGCCAATTCGAGATTAGAAATACCTCCTTAGCACTACTCCTAAAGGGTAATGATAAAATATATTTATCAATTAAAATCAATAAGTTATAGAAATAAAGAGTGTTGTTTAAGGGGGTAACCAAATAAGGATTCACCGCATTTAAAGCAGCATTTTTTAGGTGACAGAAAAAGAGCAAAACAACTTAAAAGATTACAATCAAAATAGAGTGTCTATCTGAAAATACAGGAAAGAAAAGAAGGGAAAATAAAGCCGCTTTTACAAAGTAAAAGCGGCTAGTAGAAAGGATTAAAATTCTTGCGCAGCGTCTATCAGAGCATCCCAAAGGTGCTGAGAACTAGACACATCACTGCACAGTAAATAACGATCCGAAACGCTATCAGAAGCTGACACGTTCACAATAATGCCATTCACTCGTGCAATAGAGGTTTGCGCTATGCAGCCTGCAGCGAACTTATCATGAGACAAATCAACACCACACACTTTTGCAAACATCTGCGAGCCAAGTGTTCCTGATATTTCAAACATCCCATGACTGTGCTGACAATAAAGTCGATAAACGTCTGCTAAGCCTTGAGACATTTGCTCAAGAAGAAAAATACTGTTTGATAGCTCCCCTGTTAAATCCACCAGCCAAAACTCTGTTTTACTCAAGCGTAAAACCCAAAGCCCTGCTTCCGAAAGAATCGCTTGGTTAGGCGCACTAGGAAAGTTAACGCCTTGACTGGTCAGAAACGCTTCCACGCCCACACCACGAAAGCCAACTCGGCTTTTTGTGGTGCTGTCTTGCAACTGAATAGAGCTTTGGTAGCCCGAAGGCAAAAGAGAAAATACCTGGCTCTGACGAGATTCCGCACTTTCACTTACAATAAATTCAGCCATCTTACGCTACCTCCTGACGAGCACCTGTTGGGTCATAGAAAGGCAAAGCAACAACCGTTGCCCACACTTCCTGACCATTAATGCGAATAGGGAAATTCTTGCCTTCATCTTGTTGTTCAATGCCAACAAATGCCAAACCGATATAAGCATCCAGTGTTGGAGAATACTCACATGAAGTCACATTCCCTGTAATATTTGCATCATTTCCTGCGGCATCTAAAACAATGTGGCCTTCTTCTGGTTTTGGAGAAAGCTTATCCAATGTAAAACCAACCAATTTACGCGTCTGCTGACGAGCCATCACAATGTCTACTGAGCGGCTGCCCACATAAAATGGTTTCTTACGTGCAATCGCCCAATCCAATGATAATTCACCCGGATGAGACATACCGTCCGTATCTTGGCTGACAATGATATGTCCCTTTTCAAGACGCAATAAACGCTGTGTTTCCACACCAAATGGGCGTATATCAAAGGCTTTACCAGCCGCCATTAACTCATCCCAGATTTTCAGAGCAAACAAGGTTGGCATGTGAACTTCATAACCTAACTCACCCACAAAACCGACTCGCATTAATCGCACTGGCATGCCATCAATGCTGCCTTCTCGGTAACCCAAGTAAGGGAAAGCTTCATTTGATAAATCCACATCCGTACAGACTTTTTCAAGTACTTTACGAGCCAAAGGTCCTGCGATGTTGACCGCTGAAAAAGCTGACGTCACATTGGCAATGTCCACTTTCAAACGCCATTGAGCATTCCACTTTGTCATCTCACGATAAACAGCGTCGACACCGCCAGTTGTCGCAGTAACATAAAAATGATCTTCAGCAATACGACACGCCACACCATCATCAACAACAACACCTTGCTCATTGGTCAAAACCGCGTAACGGGTTTTACCAACTGGCTGCTTAAGGAAAGCGAAAGTGTACATGCGGTTCATAAATTCTGCGGCATCAGGGCCACGCAATTCAATGCCACCTAACGTACTCACATCGATAATGCCAACCGCATTACGAACGGCCATGGCTTCTTGTTTGATCCACTCGCTTCGCTTGTCTTTAGAACCATAAAAAGCCGGACGACGCCATGCACCGGCAGGAATCATGTGCGCTCCCAACTCAAGGTGTCTCTTATGCATTGGCGTGTAACGATGAGGGTTAAAAATACGACCTGCAATGTTCGCCAATTTCTCAGGAACAAAAGGTGGACGAGCCGTCGTCACGCCTGTTTCGCTAACAGTACGCTGTGTTGCCTTCGCCACCAAACGCGCCGTCGGCAAAGCTGAATGACGACCTTGAGAAGGCCCCATTCCAACCGTAGAAAAACGCTTCACCAACTGAATATCACGATAACCTAAACGGGTCGCATTGATAATGTCTTTGGCTTGTAAGTCTTCATCCAAATCAACAAACTCTTTGCCTTTTGGATGTTTAAAAATAGGCCAATCAAAGTTGGTGTTTTTAGTACAAGTCACCGTTTCAAACGGCTTATCTGCCAAACCTAATACAACCAGCATTTCTTGCGCTGCTCTTTGGCCGTCTTTCATTACAGCGTCCAAATCATGAACACCGTTCACAGAGCCTGCGATAGCAACACCTTTCGGCAAACCTGTTAATGTGAAACGAGCGCTGGCATCGTCGTATTGAAGCTTTGCGCCACCCTGACACAAAAGCTGATAAGTTGGCATATAACCAGCTGACATGCAGAGTAAGTCACATGGAATCGTGACGCCATTGCGAGCGACCTTACCTTGCTCAGCAATAGAATGGACTCGAACCGCCGCCAAATGCTTTTTATCATGACTTGAAACCGCTTCAAACACGGTCGAGTTAGTTTTAATAGCGATGCCTAATGACTTCGCCATGTCGGATAATTCCGATGACGCGCCTTCTTTACGCATATCAACAATCAAAGACACCGTGACACCTTGTTGCGCCATTTCAATCGCAGCCAAGTAACCGTCATCGTTTCCTGTTAACACAACCGCTCGATCACCCGGTTTGATCGCATAATGCTTCATCAAACGCATCGCTGCGCTGGACATCACCACGCCAGGAAGGTCGTTATTGCGGAAAACAACATGCTGCTCGAAGGCACCAGAAGCCACAATACATTGCTTCGCTCGGATTTTATGCATTCGCTTGCCTTGAATAACAGGCAAATAATTGTCTGCGAACCAAGCATTACAAACCGCTTCAGTCATTACTTGAATGTTTGGATGTTGCTCAACCTTGGCAACCAAAGACTGTAACGTGCTTTCTGCCAAGCCGCCTTCAGCATCAAATCTGTGGTAAGTAAGCGCACCGCCAAGCTGCTTATTTTCATCAATCAAGATGACTTTAGCTCCCGCTTCTGCCGCTTGAATGGCTGCCGCTAAACCGGCAGGGCCAGCACCAACAACCGCAAGATCGCAAAAACCATAAGCTTTATCGTAATAGCTAGGTCGGAAAGTTAAATCGGCAAAGCCTAATCCTGCTTTTTTACGAATGAAGGGTTCCCACTTATCCCAAATCCCTTTTGGCTTATAAAACGCACGGTAATAAAAACCTACTGGCATAAAACGCCCTGCGTAACCTAACTTATCATCAGCATCGTCTTCTAACGTGCCAGAATAGTTTTGGCCAAACACGCACATGCCTTTTTTGATGTCTGTTCTATCTGCCAAGACATTCGGTTCTTCAGGCAACTGAACAAGCGTATTTGCATCTTGTCCCGCCATGGTTAATGGCGCTCGTGGTCGATGGTATTTAAAGGAGCGAGACATAAGCCATTGATCATTCGCGATCAAAGCGCTGGCAATGGTGTCACCTTCAAAGCCCATATAACGATAGTCTTCAAATTCGAAATTGATCTTTTTATTACGATTAATTAACGACCCCATTGGGGCAGGCAAACGGTCTAAAGCACTCATGCTCTTCCCTCCTGAAGGTTTTCACCCTGTTCAAAATCGACTCTGTCTTGATACAACTCAGATGGATCATAGGTTCGTAAAATTTCATCGCTCGCTGTGTGACGCTCAGCAATAAACCAGTAGCCAGAAGGTGAATGAAACCACCATTCTTGAATCACTTTGATTGTGTTATCAGAGTAAAAAACGTAATCGGCCCACTCTTTGTCACTGCAGGTTTTATGGTTAGGCATTTCTTTCACTTCACCGCCGTAGACAAATTCGGTGATGTTTCTAGGGCCATTTAATGGACAAGTCATTAATTTCATTTCGATCCTCCTAGTGACTAGCGGCCGTCGCGCCCATTTCATTGACTTGGCGGAAAACATCAAAGCGATCCATAGCAAAAGGCGCAATCAAATCTGGCACCTTACCGCCATTTGCAACCAATTCAGCCATGGTTTTCCCGCAGATTGGCGTCGCCTTAAATCCCCACGTTCCCCAGCCAGCATCAAGGTAATAATTCTCTACTGGGCTTAACCCCATTATTGGGCTGTAATCTGATGTCATATCTGTAATACCAGCCCATTGACGCATTAGCTTAAGGTTCGCCATGAAAGGAAACATTTCTACCGCACTGGCTAATAGGCTTTCTTTTAAATCCAAAGTGGAACGAGTATTGTACAAAGGATAAGGATCCGATCCGCCACCGAAGACGATTTCTCCACGGCCAGTTTGCTGCACATAGCAATGCAAAGCAGAGGAACTGACTAATGGATCTAAGAATGGTTTTACAGGTTGAGTCACCATGGCTTGCAACGGATACGTCGTAATTGGCATCTTAATGCCGGCCATCGCCGCCACAATGGAACTGTGACCAGCAACCGCTTGAACCACACAACCACAACTCACCTTGCCACGATTGGTCTCTACGCCAACGACTTTCCCATGATCAACAGTAACGCCTGTCACTTCGGTTAATTGGTGCAATTCAACGCCACGTTGAGTCGCGCCTTTTGCGTAACCCCAAGCAACCGCATCGTGTCGAGCGGTTGCCCCATCAATATGCCAAAGACCCGCTAAAATAGGCATGTCAGCTGGGTTCATGTTCAAGGTAGGAACCAACTCTTTGATTTGCTTCGGATCGATCAATTCAGTACGACCACCAAAGTGCTTATTCACTTCCGTACGCTGACGGAATGAACGCACTGTGGCATCTGTGTGAGCAAGTGTCAGTTGGCCACGAGACGAATACATAATGTTGAAGTCAAATTCGTTAGATAGCCCCTGAAAGAGATCAACCGATTGCTTGTAGAATTTTACCCCTTCAGACGTTAAATAGTTAGATCGAATCACCGCCGTATTACGAGCCGTGTTCCCTCCACCTAAGTAGCCTTTTTCCAAAATAGCGACATTAGTAATACCGTGATATTTCGCTAGATAATAAGCCGTTGCCACGCCATGACCACCGCCGCCAATGATGACCACATCATAATGGCGTTTTAGCTCGGTCGGTGTTGGCAAGTCCGCATCTTTCTCAAATGGATAATCATTGGAAAGACCATATTTCAACAGAGAAAATGGCATAGCAGAGATCCTCTTTTAAATCGTGTATAACCGGCTTAATGCGAAATGTTCATTAATCGTTTCGCAGCCACTAGAGTATTTTTCATCAAACAAGCAATGGTCATGGGTCCTACACCACCAGGAACCGGTGTAATGGCCTGACACATGGGCGCGACTTTGTCGTAATCCACATCGCCGACTAATTTACGTTTACCATCAAGTTCAATCGCATTGATACCAACATCAATCACAACCGCACCGGGTTTAATCCAAGCATCGTCCACCAGCTTAGGCACACCCACAGCAGCGACTACAATGTCCGCCATGCGGCTAATTTCGCTCGCGTTTGGCGTTCGAGAATGCACAACTGTGATGGTGCAGTTTGCTTGTAATAAAAGGTTCGCCATGGGTTTACCAACGATATTTGATCGACCCACAATCACCGCATGCTTACCAGACAAATCACCTAATTCTCGCTGTAGCATTTCCAGACAACCTAATGGAGTACAAGGAATCAAATCCGCTTGCCCTGTGCCTAACAAACCGACATTCACTGGATGAAATCCATCCACGTCTTTTTGCGGTGAAATCAAACGGATAATACGTTCTTCTGATAAATGCTTAGGAAGAGGTAACTGAACTAAAATGCCATGTACTTCATCGTCTTGGTTCAACGCTTCGACCACTGCGTCTAATTCTTCTTGGCTACAATCTGCCGACATACGCTTTTCAATAGAACGAATGCCCGCTTGCTCAGCTCGTCGAATCTTGTTGCGCACATAAACACCACTGGCAGGGTCGTCTCCCACTAGCACAACAGCCAAACCTGGCGCTGCATGTCCGGCTTCACACATTTGCTGTACTTCTAATCGAACTTCTTCAACTAGATCGTCTGCCACACTTTTACCGTCAATGACCTTGAACGTCATGTTTGCTCTCCTCAATTATTTAAAAACAACGGTTTTGTTACCGTACATAAACACCCGATTTTCTAGGTGCAGACGCACTGCGGTAGCAAGAGCAACGGTTTCTGTATCACGACCCACTGCCACCAAACGATCTGGCGAGAACGTATGATCAACAGGCTGAACCGATTGAGAAATGATTGGCCCTTCGTCTAAGTCAGATGTCACATAATGGGCCGTAGCGCCAATCAACTTCACACCTCGCTCATGGGCTTGGTGATAAGGCTTGGCACCTTTAAATCCAGGTAGGAAAGAATGGTGAATATTAATCGCTCGGCCGTTGAGTTCTTTACATAGGCCATCTGAAAGAATTTGCATGTAACGAGCTAAAACGATCAAATCGGTTTTGGTTTCTTTCACTATGTCCAACAAAGCCGCCTCTTGTTCTAGCTTGTTTTCTTTATTGACAGGCAAATGTACAAAGCGGATACCTTCACGTTCAGCCATTGGGCGCAAATCTTTATGGTTAGACACAATGGCGGTAATTTCCATTGGCAACTCGCCTTTACGATGGCGGTACAATAAGTCGTCCAAGCAATGATCAAATTTACTGACCATCAATAAAACACGCATAGGGGATGCTGTATCCGTCATATCCCACTCCATATTGAATGGAGCCACTTGTGCGTCAAAACCTGCTCGAACTGTATCTAAGCTCGTTTCTGCAGATTCGATGCGACACACTGCACGCATAAAAAAGCGTTTATTTTCTTCATCATCGTATTGATGCATTTCTGCGATATAACAGCCTAAGTCTGCTAGGTAAGACGTCACGGAAGCCACAATTCCACTCGTTGCATCACAAGCCGCTTTAAGAACAAACTCTTTTGATTCAGACATTTTTTCTCCTAGAGCACTTTATTAATGAATAAAAGTCATAAATTGATTTGTTTATTTACAGTAAATTAAATATATTCTTAAGAAATAGTTATGACAATAACTTAACCAAATAAAAGCTCATATCTCACAATTTAATTCATATAGTAAAAATACATTTGTATTTGGATAAAAAGATGACGAAGACAACAGAGTATCAAGTACCCGCTTTAGTAAGAGGCCTGCACATTATCGAACTATTCGATGCCAACCATCGTGTATTAAGCACTCAAGACTTCGCAGATCAGCTTGGCGTGAGTGCTTCATCAACTTACCGAATCGTACAAACCTTGCTAGATAGAGGGTATTTAAAAAAAGTCGCACGCAACGCCTATGAACTAGGTCCGCAGATAGTGTCCCGTGGTTTTGCTTATTTGGCGGGGAAAGATTTAATCGACGTGGCTGCACCACATTTGAATCAGCTCAGAGATGAGACTTCTATTTCTTGTCATTTGGCGATACGGGATGGACTGGATACGCTCTATATCTATCGAGCCCAAGCCTCACAAAGACTGTCCGTTAATATCCCGCTAGGAACTCGGCTACCCTGTCACACTAGCGCAATGGGACGAGTTTTATTGCAGCAACTGAGTGATATCGAGTTCAGTGCTATTTATCAAACCCAGCAGCTAGACATGCACCCTCATCCGCATCCGCAAACCATCGCGGAACTAAAGCGTTTGTTAAAAGATGAATGGCAGCAAGGTTACTCTAGCAATCGCTCGGACAACGCCACCGCCATCGCCGCACCAATCCATAATTACATGGGAAAAGTAGTCGCCGCGATCAACATTTCCGGCGCCGACCAAGTGATGAATGATCCAGAGAAGTTTGAAGAGACAAAAAACCAATTGTTGAAAACGGCAAAAGCCATCTCACAAGTAGTTCCCATTTAAGGGAACTACTTCATAGGCATTCGTTTTATTGGCTAAGACGGTTAAATATCCCCTAAACAAACATATTTCATTTCTAGATAATCCTCTAAACCATACTTAGAGCCTTCTCGTCCTTGGCCTGACTCTTTAACACCACCAAAAGGAATCACTTCAGAGCTGATGGCCGTCTCGTTTACGCCAACCATGCCGTAATCTAAACGCTCACTGATTAGCCATGAACGAGATTGATCTTTCGTAAACAAATACGCAGCCAAACCAAACTCCGTATCATTGGCCATGGCGACTGCCTCTTCTTCTGTATCAAACCGAAAAATAGGAGCAACAGGCCCAAAAACTTCTTCCTTGGCGATACGCATACTTTGATCTGCATCTCGAATCACGGTTGGTTGGAAAAAATAGCCCTCTTCTGCTCCGCTATTAGCACCACCAGCCGTTAACTTAGCCCCTTTGCTCAGGGCGTCTTCCACAAGTGAAGAAACATTTTCAACAGCAATTCGAGTTATAAGCGGCCCCATGGTAGTTTTTTCAGCAAGGCCATTTCCGACAACAAAAGCCTGCACTTTTTCCGTATATTTGCTGACGAACTCTTCATAAACACCACTTTGAACAAGAATACGGTTAGCACAAATACAGGTTTGACCCGCATTACGAAATTTAGCGGCTAAGGCACCTTCAACGGCTTTATCCATATCAGCATCGTCAAACACCAATACTGGCGCATTCCCTCCTAATTCCATTGATGTACGTTTGACTGTTTGAGCGGCCTGAGCCATCAGAATTTTTCCAACTCGAGTAGAACCAGTAAAAGTGACTTTTTTAACTAATGAGTGCCCTGTTAATTGCTCTCCTATCTCTGCTGCTGCAACGCCTGTAACCACATTAAACAGGCCGTTTGGAATGCCTGCGCGCTGAGCCAGCTCGGCCAAAGCAAGAGCGGACAATGGTGTTTCCGCGGCTGGCTTTAAGACAATAGAACAGCCAGCCGCTAAAGCAGGAGCCACCTTTCGAGTAATCATAGCCACAGGAAAATTCCATGGTGTAATGGCACCCACAACCCCAATAGGTTGCTTAATAACAAGTGAACGACGGTCTGTACTTGTACTAGGTAAAACATCCCCATATATGCGCTTCGCTTCTTCAGCAAACCATTCTATATACGACGCTCCATAGATAACTTCTCCTCGAGCTTCGGCAAATATTTTGCCTTGTTCAAGCGTCATAATTTTGGCCAAATCATCTTTATTTTCCATGACCAAATCGAACCACTTCCGCAACACTGCCGACTTTTCTTTTGGTGTCTTTTTAGACCAAACCGCCATGGCATCGTGCGCAAGCTCAATTGCTTGTTTGGTTTCTTTACCGCCCAAATCAGCCACTCGAGCAATGACTTCATTAGAGGCAGGATTAACCACATCAAACTCAGCACCATTCTCAGCGGAAACCCACTGACCATTAATAAAACCCTGTGTTTTTAAAAGGCTAGTATCACTTAACATCTGTTCGATCATCATATTCTCCTAGGCGAAATGCCAAGCCTCAGAAATACATGAGCTTATTGGCACGGACTCGCAGACTGAGCCGCCTTACATTTATTTTGGGGATTTTTAAGGTCTCTTATCTCGCTACTGCAACCCTTAACGAGATCAACTTGTACTTTGAGCCAAATGCTTTATTGAAATAACAACAATGCACTCTAGGTGATGCCTACATCACCTAGACAACATTGAAAACGATTAATGAAGCTGAATTTGGAATTATCTAACGCATAACAAATGGGTTAGACATAGGTTCACTTGACGTACTAATCCAGGTGGTTCGTACTCGTATATAGTCTTGAATCGCTTGAATACCAGCCTCACGACCATAACCAGATTGGTTTACACCGCCAAAAGGTGCCATGTAAGACACAGCTCGATAAGTATTCACCCAACAAATACCAGACTGAATTTTTTGCGACACGCGTAAAGCTTTAGAAAGGTTCTCGGTAAATAATCCAGACCCTAGACCAAATTCAGAATCATTAGCTAAGGCAATGGCTTCTTCCTCTGTATCAAAGCAGGCTATTGATAAAACTGGACCAAACATCTCAACGTGCAAGGTTTCAACATCATGGTTAGGACATTCCACAATCGTCGGAGCAAAATAGTAGTCTGAACCCAACTCAGGTAAACGAGTTCCGCCCATTAAAATCTTGCCTCCTTGCTCAACCGCTTTAGCCAGCGCGGCTTCTATGGTCTCTACCTGAGCCAATGTACATAACGGCCCAATGTGAGAAGTGGAATCAAGAGGGTCGCCAACACAGATCTGAGCGGTTCGCTCTAACAGTTTGTCACGCAAGATAGGGTAAAAATCACGCTGAACATAAACTCGAGAACCAGCGACACAAGATTGCCCAGACGCCCCAAAATTACCGGCAATAATACCGTTAACCGCACTTTCTAAATTGGCATCATTAAAAACAAGAATGGGCGATTTTCCTCCCAATTCGAGAGAAGTGACCGCAAAATTATTCGCTGTGTTACGAACAACATGCTTCGCCGTTTCAGGGCCACCCGTAAATGCAAGCCTGTCTATATCTGGATGAGATGTTAGAGGTATCGCACAGCCTTTAGCGTCACCTGTAATTACTGAAACCACGCCTTTAGGAAAGCCAGCTGCTTGTATCAACTTAGCAAATTCCAAAATAGCAGCAGGGGCAATTTCAGATGCTTTAATAATTACACTGCAACCTGCCGCTAATGCTGGAGCAAGTTTTGTCGCTGTCAAAAACATTTGAGCATTCCACGGCACAACCGCAGCAACGACCCCAATAGGTTCAGGCTTAGTAAAGACATGCATATCAGGCTTATCAATAGGAAACGTATGCCCTTCTATCTTATCGGCCAAACCAGCGTAATAACGGTAATAATTCGCAACATATTTAGCTTGAGATTGCGTTTCTGCTGCTAACTTCCCGCTGTCCGTTGTTTCGACTGCACCCAATGCTTGAGAGTTCAGCTCTAATTGATCTGCCAACTTACACATTAATTGGCCACGGGCGGTTGCACTCAACCCTGCCCATTCAGGATCTGATAACGCACGACGAGCGGCTTTCACAGCTCGATCCACATCTTCTGGCTCAGCGCAGGCAAACGTCGCCCACTTTTCACCTGTGGCTGGATTTATTGTTGGCATTACATTGCCTGCAGCGCCTTCAACCCACTCATTATCAATAAAAAGGGAGTAGTGAGGTAATGTTAGTTTTGACATACGACTGACTTCTCTAAATTTTTAGTTAAATGCGGGCATCACTTCGTCAATGAATCGGCGCAGTGAAGCTTCTTTTTCAACTCGGCTCATACTTGAATCACTCCAATAAGAAAATTCGTCATAGCCTAGATCTTCATAATATTTCAGACGTTCGATGATTTGTTTTGACGTGCCTATCATCAAATCCTTACGAATAGCATCACGCTTATAAAATGGGTGATTGTCTATTTCTTCTTGGCTCAACGCTTCAATTAAACCTTGATTAATCGGACGTTCATTTTTGAACCAAGCACCAAAGTAGCAGTAAAACTCATGCAGTTTACGAGCCGCTTGCGCCAACTCTGCTTCATCATTTGAAACATAAGCATGCTGTAGAATCATGATCTTGGTGCGCTTATCGTACTTGGTACAAGCTTCTTTGTATTTTTCAATAAGCGACTCTACTTCTTCGATGCCTTGCCACAATGGGGTAACTTGCACATTACAATCCTGACTCACGGCAAACTCATGACTATTAATATCTCGAGCTGCAACCCAAATTGGAGGGCCATCTTCAGTCAAAGGTTTTGGAGATGATGTGGTTTTAGGGAAGCTATAATGCTTACTATCTTGAGCATAATCCCCTTTCCACAAACCTTTAATCGCAGGAACCATTTCTCTTAAGCATTCACCTGCTTGCCATGCGTCAATGCCACCAGGCACCATACGTTCGTACTCAAAACTATAAGCACCGCGAGCAATGCCTAATTCCAAACGGCCACCAGTGACAAGATCTGTCATTGCGGCTTCACCAGCGAGCTTAATTGGGTGCCAAAATGGTGCGACTACCGTACCTGTCCCCAGTCGAACATTTTTAGTTTGGTGCGCTATATCAATCAAATTTAAAAATGGGTTAGGCGCAATAGTAAAATCCATACCATGATGTTCACCTGTCCATATCGTCGTCATGCCACCTTCGTCCGCCATTTTACAAAGAGATAAAAACTCCTCATAAAGCTCAGCTTGACGTTGCTGTTCGTTAACGCGCTCCATATGAGCGAACAATGAAAACTTCATCGAACATCTCCTTCTACTTCATTGCCAAAATACAAACGAAATACACCATTTTTCTTCTCGCTAACAAAACGACTGACCATGGACGTCAGGTCTGCAGAAGCAAACGACAACTTCGGCAAGTCACCTAAAGGAACATACTCATACCCTTCCGGTGCTGTTTGTTCAGCATGTTCTACCCGATAAAAAGCAACAAAGTTGCCAGTTTGAGCTTTTTCATACACTGAAAATGCCTGACCAATCTCATAGCCTCCGCCTAAATTAAGCATAAATTGCTCCAAAGACGCCCGAGACCCTTTATCCGCCGAAACATCAACGGTCGGCAACTGATACCCTGCTGCTGTTTTTTGCACTAACAACTTGTCTGAAGATTCAATGAGCCCACCAACACGAGCACATTTACCATGAGCCATTTCTTCTGCTTTATGCTCCATTCCTAAGCTAAAGTAACCGCCTTTGGCATAACCCAAACCAAACTTTTCAGTTGTATTAAATGACTCTACTTTGCCAACCAGCATAAGATGATCACCGGCTGATATTTTCTCAAATGCAGAACATGAAAAGTGTGTCACGGCATCACGAATCAGTGGCGTTCCAAACTCATCTTCAAACCAATCAACTTGTGCAAATCTATCCTCTTTCGAGCCAGCAAAAGTATTGGAAACATCCTGTTGGTCTTCTGCAAGAATGCTCACAGCAAAGTGTTCACACTGCTCAAATACGTCAAAGCTAGACAGTTTATTCGCAGGGCAAACCAGCAAAAGCGGAGGATCCATGGATACTGATGTAAAAGAATTGGCTGTAAACCCTACTTTTTCTCCAGTTTTACTCACCGCAGTAACGACCGTAATGCCGGTCATAAAAGAACCAAATGCATTACGTAAGGCTCGGGGATCATTCGTACTCATGGGAAACTTCCTCTATAGAGTTAATACTCTGTTGAAAAAACTTAACAATTGCTGAATTGATTTCTTGATAATGAGTCATAGGAGCCATATGCCGAGCCCCTTCAACAAGGTAGCATTCGCCTTCTGGACAAAGCTTTGCCATTGCTTCAGACATTTCTGCTGTCGAGTTTGGGTCTCCTCGGCCAGTTAAAAACAAAGCAGGAACATTAAGTGCTCGAAGCTCTGAATCTTCAGGTCCGTCGTTCAAGCAAAATACTTCATAAGCCTGTCGATAACCGTCTAGCGAAGCTTGCTCCAACCACTCACGACAAAATTGAGCGTTTTGGACATCCTCACCTTTTAATGGAAAATCAAACCAACGCTTTATAGGTGCAGTAATGTTTTCACTCGTAATGTTTTCTTTTATCTGCATCACTCGGTGCTGGACAGCTTCTTTTGCCTTTTCTGACCGACGAAACACAGAGTTCATCGCAATGACACCAGAACATTTTGATGGGTAACGAATGGCAAAATTAAGCGCGATCATAGACCCCATAGAATGCCCTGCAATCACTACAGGAAATACGACATCACTCTCAATCCAACGAGCCAACACATCAGTGTAATCACTTATATTCTGGCACTCTGGAAAAAGATCACTTTCGCCATGACCAGGCATATCTACTGCATAAACAGTAAAATGCTCAGCCAACACACTCATTTGGTTTAACCATGCTTCCAGCCTTAATCCAACACCATGAATTAGAACCAGAGACGGGCCATTCCCCATCTTCACATAAGCTAAACCTTGCGATGATTTAAACCGCTGCGGGATTGTCGATATCATGCCCTAACTCCTTAAGCTCTTGATATCTATCACCAATTCGGTGATGAGGTCGCCCACCTGTTGCACCACCTAACACCACAACAATTTCGTCATCTCTTGGAGCATCACAAATATTAAATTGCAGCGTTAAATAGTGAGATCGACGGCCACCATCATTTTTATCCATCATAGGAACGGCGATAGCAGCATTTGCAGGGCCACGAGTGTTAGAGAAAGATAAGAAAGATTTTGCTTCGACAGCTTCACGGTAGAAATTGCCAAAATGTAATGTATGAATAAGAGCAGATGCGTGCTCAATTTCACCATCCAAACCAACTACAGCCGCTTTACCAAATGCTTCAATGTTTTCTGCACCACCAGCTATTTCACAAATACGATCCGTCAGCAACTTGCCTAACTGAGGGCCATACTCCAGCACTAAAGGTCTTAAGTCTTCAACATAACGACCAGCCCACGGATTTTTGACCACAGCAGCAGCAGCAAACATGCGCAAAGGTTTGTCAGCTTCTTTGAATCCTTCAATTAAGGTTTCTTCTTCAAAACAGACTATTTTTCGAATCTCTAAACTCATAACGATTTCCTAAAGCTCAACAATGATGAATAAATTAACTTTGTAGTATGGTATACCATATGATATAAACATAAACATACTATCTTTTATAGTTCAACCAATATTGTGCTAATATGTGAAAAAATATTTTTTTAGAAAAAGGACAAATAATCTAATGCAAAAGGTTGAACGCCCAAAAACCCTCAAGGAAACCGCACTAACAACATTACGAGATGCCATTACAAGTAACTCATTAAAACCAGGCACGCGCTTGGTTGAACGAAACTTATGCGAAACCATGGGAGTAAGCCGAACGGTTGTACGGGAATGCATTCGACATTTGGAAAGTGAGAGATTGGTAAAAGGTATTCCTAATTCAGGATTTGTTGTCGCCTCTATCAGTGACTCAGAAGCTCGTGAAATATATGAAATTCGTGCTTTATTAGAAAGCACCGCTGTTAAAGCTTGTAGCGAAGTCATTACCCCTGAAATCATTACTGAGCTTTATAGATTGCATGATGAAATTGCACTACACCTTCAAAAAGATGACATTAAAAATGCTCTAAAACTCACAACAAGTTTCTACGAACTCATTTTCAAAACCGCCGAAAAGCATGTTGCATGGGTATTGGTTGAGCAGTTGAATTCCAGAATATCTCGTTTAAGAGCATTCACTCTAAGTGCTCGAGGCCGAAAAACAGCGGGTCCAAAAGATCTATACGACATGGTTAAGGCTCTTGAGGAACACAACCCTGAAGCCGCTGTAGAAATATGCGAGCGCCATTTACGCGAAGCCTATGAAATAGCGACACACATAGATAAAGGAAACGATGTATGAACAAAGAACGATTTGAATTAGGCCTTTCAAAGCGCAAAGCAACCCTTGGTAATGAGTATGTTGAGCGCAACCTAAAAAAAGCAGACGCGTTTAACCTTCCCTTTCAAGAAGCGATGACAGAATGGTGTTGGGGATTCGGATGGGGCGATGAAACGATCGATGCCAAAACTCGCTCGATGATGAACTTAACCATGATTGCAGCATTAGGCAAAATGGAAGAATGGGAGCTTCACTTAAATGGCGCCATCAATAATGGCGTAAGCGTTGAAGAAATACGCGCTATTCTGCATACCATTGCAATCTATTGTGGTGTTCCACAGGGCGTTGAATGCTTCCGTATAGCGCGAGCATTATTAACGGAAAAAGGTTTATTAGAACCCAATGAATAATATTTAGGAGGTCAAGATGAAAGGTTATTGGATTGCACATGTCCAAGTTGAAAATATCGACCAATACGAGGCGTACCTTGCTGAAGCTCCTTCTGCCTTAAGTGCATTTGGCGCTCGCATGCTTTCCCGCGGAGAGGACTTTACTGTGTTAGAGGGAGCAAACCCTACGCCCACTCGTGCTGTTGTATTTGAATTTGACAGTTATGAGACGGCTTTGGCTTGCTATCACTCTGACGCCTACCAACATGCCCGACAGCATCGCCTTTCTTGTAGTAATGCCACCGTACTTATTCTAAAAGGCCTTCCTCAAATTTAATTTTTTTATAACGGCTTGCCTCTGTGCAGTCGTTATATTACCGCTTTACCTACCTGCTTCTTTTTTTCCTTTACCCTCTCGCTACCTGCCTTCTTTTGCTTGGTTTTTTGCCAAATTCCGCTTGTTGCTCATCAATCGCAACATCAACTTTTTACTTGTGAATAAATCCACACGATATGAAAAAAGTGTAAAAGCAGCTTGACCATATTATGGAATACCATAATATGGTAGATCTCTAGTGTGTTTTTTAACCAATAAAAATCACTGATAGAAAGAGACTAAAAAGACGAAAAGCTATCCATAATTAAAAAGTAAAAGGAACATAAAAATGAACAAACGATTTAAAAGTGGCATTCTAGCGTTCGCTATTAGCATTACGGCAACAGCAATTCATGCAAACGAGTCAATGAACTTTGTAAGTTGGGGCGGCTCCACTCAAGAAGCGCAACAACAAGCATGGGCGATGCCTTTTACAGCTAGTACAGACATAAAAGTAATACAAGATGGCCCAACAGATTACGGCAAGCTAAAAGCCATGGTTGAGAGCGGTAACGTTCAATGGGATCTTGTAGATGTTGAAGCTGATTTTGCTTATCGTGCTGCAAGTGAAGGGCTACTTGAACCATTAGACTTTTCCATCATTGACACTACCCATATCGATCCTAGGTTCGTATCTGATTATGGTATCGGCTCTTTCTATTTCTCTTTCATTCTCGCCTACAACAAAAGTCAAATATCTGGTGAACCTACTTCTTGGGAACAATTATTTGATTTAGAAAACTACCCTGGAAAACGTGCTCTGTATAAATGGCCAAGCCCTGGTGTTCTTGAAATGGCACTTATTGCTGACGGAGTAAAAGCCGACGAACTCTACCCTCTTGATCTAGATCGAGCCTTCACAAAGCTAGACTCAATTAAAGATAAAATCATTTGGTGGGGTGGTGGTGCTCAATCACAACAATTACTGGCTTCTGGTGAAGCATCAATGGGTATGTTTTGGAACGGGCGTGTTTTCTCATTACAAGAAGATGGTCTTCCTATTGGCGTAAGCTGGGAAAATAATCTCGTCATGTCAGACTTCTTAGTCATTCCTAAAGGCGCAAAAAACAAAGATGCTGCGATGAAGTTCTTAGCTTACTCAACAAGCGCACAAGGACAAGCTGACTTTGCAACCATGACGGCTTACTCCCCTATTAACACTCAAAGTAGCGAGCTCATCGATCAAGGTATTAATGCTTACCTTCCTACAAGCTACTCAGAAGACCAAGTTTCCTTAGACTACAAATATTGGGCAGAGCATGGCCAAGAGATCAGTACTCGCTGGAACAACTGGTTACTGAAATAACACAGTGATTTACCCCTTTCCATTTTAATTAAACACTGAGCAAGCGATTGCTCAGTGTCTTTAAAGGTAAAAACTATGTTTTTAAGTACTTCTCATCGTAAGCCAAAAGGTATTTTGCTTCTCTTACCTATTTTGCTTTTTTTAGGGATTTTTTTTCTCATCCCCTTAATTGGGTTACTCATTAAAAGTGTGACTGAACCCTCGTTAGGATTAGGCAACTTTTCAGAACTCCTCGCGACATCAACCTACATACAGGTCCTTGGGAATACATTCTTAGTGGCCACTCTAGTGACACTGTTTGCCATTTTATTAGGTTTCCCTCTTGCATGGTGCATAACCCTTTTTCCAAAAGGATGGGGAAGATTGCTACTGAATATTGTTCTGCTTTCAATGTGGACTAGCTTATTAGCTCGTACCTACTCATGGTTAGTATTACTGCAGTCTTCAGGCGTCCTGAATAAAGTACTTATGGGGATAGGCATCATAGACCAGCCTCTTGAACTAGTGCATAACCTAGCCGGCGTCATTATTGGCATGACTTATATAATGATTCCGTTTGTCGTCTTACCGCTACAAGCTTCTATGAGCACTATTGACCCAATGATTTTGCAAGCCGCATCCGTTTGTGGCGCACCTGCTAGAACAGTCTTTTTCCGTGTTTTCATCCCTTTATGCAAACCAGGAATTTTCTCTGGAGCGTTAATGGTTTTCGTGATGTCCCTCGGTTATTACGTGACACCAGCATTGCTAGGGGGAGTTAGCAACATGATGCTTCCTGAGTTCATTGTTCAGCAAATTCAAAACTTTTTAAATTGGGGAATTGCAAGCGCCTCAGCTTCTATTCTTATTTTGGTGACCTTAGTGATGTTCTATATCTATCTAAAAATCCAAACCGATTCTCCAACTTCATCTAACACAGGAGACTAGTATGTTATTAACTCAACAGTCGATGGGTTGGAAACTTAAGTCCACTCTTTACTTCATCACAGGGGCTATTGCGTCATTTTTAGCATTACCTATATTTTTTATCGTTGCACTTTCGTTCGGTTCTTCTCAATGGTTAGTATTCCCTCCACCACATTGGACGACAAAATGGTATGAACGCTTTTTTGAAAACCCTCAATGGATTGAATCCGCTCTCACTAGCTTACAAGTCGCTCTTATTACTTCTATTTTAGCGACATTGATTGCATTACCTGCATCGTTTGCCTTAGTAAGAGGGAAATTTGCCGGACGTGATTACCTGTACAGTTTGTTCACTCTGCCCATGATAGTCCCAGTGGTGATCATTGCTGTTGCCACCTACAGCATGTTTCTCAGTTTAGGCCTAACTGGTACCTTGGTCGCCTTTATCATTAGTCATGTCATTGTGGCTTTACCTTTCGCAATCATCTCTATCATTAACTCATTAAAGTTATTTGATAAATCCATTGAAGACGCAGCCGTGATTTGCGGTGCAAACCGACTGTACGCCATTTTTAAGGTTACTTTTCCGACCATCAAACCAGGCATTTTTTCAGGTGCTTTATTTGCGTTTCTAGTGTCTTGGGACGAAGTCGTCATCAGCGTCATGATGGCCAGCCCAGAGTTGCAAACTCTACCTGTAAAAATGTGGTCTACCTTACGTCAGGACCTGACTCCTGTCATCGCAGTGGCTTCTACCCTACTTATTCTTCTTTCTATATTGATCATGCTTGTCTCAAATACTTTACAGAAGCGTAGCCAACAGGCTTAACGCTTAGGAGCTTTTTATCTATGTTAACTCAGCAAAATTCATCCGCATTGGTTACGCTAAAACAACTTAACAAAGAGTACGGAGAGTTCACTGCCGTCAACCACATCAACCTTGATATAGAAAAAGGAGAGTTTCTCACCTTCTTAGGATCCAGTGGTTCAGGGAAAAGCACGACACTTTCTATGATTGCAGGATTTGAAACACCCACATCAGGAGAAATACGTCTTAATGATAAATCATTAATCGAGGTGCCATCCCACAAGCGTGGCATTGGCATGGTTTTCCAGCATTACTCTTTATTTCCACATATGAATGTTCGGGACAACATTGGCTTTCCTTTGGATATTCGCAAGGTTCCAAAACAAGAACGAGATAAAAAAGTAGACGACATCTTAAAACTGGTACAGCTAACCGACTTTGCTGATCGCCGACCTAGCATGCTTTCAGGCGGTCAAAAGCAACGTGTCGCTATTGCTCGCGCACTTGTTTATGAACCTGAAATTCTACTAATGGATGAACCATTAGGCGCTTTAGACAAAAAGCTGCGAGAAGACCTACAAGATGAGTTACGTCAAATTCATAAGCGACTTGGCATTACAATCATTTATGTCACCCATGATCAAGATGAAGCCATGCGATTATCTGAGCGAATTGCTATCTTCAAGGAAGGCGAAATTATTGGATTAGGCTCAGGAAAAGACTTGTACAACACTCCTCCTAACGCTTTTGTGGCGTCATTTTTAGGAAACTCCAACTTCTTAAAAGTTAAAATAGTTTCAGAGACCGAAGCGCAGTTCGAACAACAAACATTAAAACTAAAAAAACCAGCCACACCGATTCCAGATCAAGCTGATGCGTTAGTCATGATTCGCCCAGAAAACATCTATGTATTATCGAAAGAGCAAGCAGAACAAGAGCCATTAGCAAGTGATATTAATCAGATTAGCGCAACGGTTGAAGAAACAGTCTTCCTTGGAGAAAGCTACACCTGTTCACTTATCACTTCATCGGGACAACGTATTATGGGGAAAATAGTAGCCAGAGAACATTCCGAGATTGCGCCTGGCAGTGAAGTATATGTTCGTTGGTCAACTCAGCATTGCTGCGTTTATGACAACTGGAATGAGCAAGACATAACAAAAGCCAGCTAAACAAAATGTTCGCCTCTGGGAGCTTCGGCTCCCTTTTTTATCTATTTTACAGAGATTAAATTAAATGCTACTGGCCATACTATAAACTCAAAATAGTGCTGAATATCCCCAAAATATACAAGCAGTACCAATCAGTTACCTCAATAATCTATCATACTCAGGATATAACTGAGTTGATGGTTCGAAACACCATATTGATGAACTATCGTTATTTTATGGTAATTTAGTCCAATTCTAGGATTGATATATGGAGTTGAAATGAAAGGGATCATAAATGATGACAAAATCTCTGATTTTAGAGATTTAGTTAACTCTAATTCACAATTCGTTTATCAGATATTCAAAGACAAAGATGGAAAAAACCTTTTCCACCTTGTCTGCTCTTGTATGGATTGGATTAGCGTATCAGTTCGACATTTGGAGAATGCACCTGAATTCCATTCAAATATAGATGTTAAATGCATGCAGCTCTATTCTTTCATATCTTCTATCGATCTTATTTCTGAGTCTGTTAAACAGCTGCACAGAGTATTCGTGAATGAGAAAACCGACCCCTTCAAAGGTGACAAGAAGTGCTTTCAAAAACGCATATTTGAGCAAGATGATGATCGCTATTTTAAAACAATAAGAGCTTGTTTTGGCGCTCATCCTACCGACCTAAGAATAAACGAATCAAAGCGGTTCGCCAGCTGGCCCTTTGAGAGTCATATCAATCACTCCGACTTAACCGTTCATTTATACAGCAGAGAGATTGACCAAGATGATCTAGCATTACATCTTCACATAAGTGAGCTCATTGAGTTTCTTACTATCCGATACAATTACCTCAATATAATCGCTGACAAGATACAGAGCTTATTTAAAGAATATCGAACTGCTCTTTCAAATCAAATCATTGAGACTAAAGCCGATCCTCTAGAACAACTCTATGTTCTTAAAGTTGAATCAAAAAAGCGATTAGATAACGAGTATTATAATGGTGAAATTGAAGACCTGATTATGATTTTTGAAGCAGAAGTGACCGATGCTAATCTTGCGTTTTTGGCCGATTCATATAGAAAATCACTCCTACCTGCTATTGAAGAAATTAAAGTAAATCTTCAATCAATTAATATTGTTGATTTAAAGAGGAATTCTGATGTCAGACATAGTTCACCTATTAGTAAAGAGTTAAGCTATGAACTCCAAAAGTTCCACTCTTGGATATATTCAAACAGATACGACCCTCTTCTTGATTATTACATTGAACGTTTAAATGCCGTTACTAATAACAAATTTCAGTTTAGTAAGAGAGATGATCGAAAGCTTACGCTTCTTAAAGTGAAACTGATGTTAGTCGCTGAATAGCTATGATTATTGAGAGCCCCATCCTTTAAATTAAATACAAAAAAGCCCCTAAACGGGGCTTTCATTGTTTGTTGCACTTAGGGGGGCGCAACATAATAGTAGTCTTTATATAAACACTACTATTTGGTCTCTTGACCAAACTCTGGGTAAGCGTGCATACCACATTCGTGCATATCCATGCCTTCAAGCTCTTCTTCTTCGCTGACTCGAAGTCCCATCACTTTCTTAATAACCCACAAAGAAACCAAAGTAGCGCTGAACATCCAAACAAAGGTACAAACAGTACCAATCAGTTGTCCCATGAAAGTGGCATCGTCATTGGAAATCAACACAGCGAAAATTCCCCAGATGCCAGCAGCACCATGAACTGAAATCGCGCCTACAGGATCATCTATTTTCAGCTTATCCAACAACAAGACAGAGAAAACAACCACAACACCACCAATTGCACCGACTAAAGAAGCAACAGTTGCTGAAGGTGCTAATGGCTCTGCGGTAATTGCAACAAGACCTGCTAATGCACCGTTAATTGTCATTGTTAAGTCTGTTTTGCCAAACAATGCTCGAGCCAATAATGCAGCAACGATCATACCCGCTGCGGCAGCCGCATTGGTATTAACGAAGATCTTTGCAACAGCATTCGCTTCTTCCACATTAGAGATTTTTAACTCAGAACCACCATTGAAGCCGAACCACCCCATCCAAAGAATAAACATACCAAGAGTTGCTAAAGGTAAGTTTGCTCCTGGAATAGCGCGTACTTCGCCATTTTTTCCGTATCGCCCTTTACGCGGTCCAACCATAAGCACAGCTGCTAATGCGGCTGCAGCACCGACCATATGAACCACCACAGAACCTGCGAAATCTTGGAAACCCAATTGATCTAAGAACCCACCGCCCCACTTCCAGTAACCTTCTACCGGATAAATAACAGCAACCATGACTACGGCAAACACAAGGAATGGCCATAAGCGCATACGTTCAGCAACGGCACCAGAAACAATCGACATAGTGGCTGCAGCAAACACGGCTTGGAAAATAAAATCAGCCATTGTTGAGTAATATGGCGCACCTTCTCCAGAAGTCACATCCGCTACGCTATTGTCTCCACCTAAGAAGAAATCTAGACCTGGAATGTAAGCACTAACTGGATTAGCTGGGTACATGACGTTGTAACCCACTACCAAGTAAACAAAACACGCAACACCATATAAAAGAGCATTTTTGTTCAAAATCTCAACGGTATTTTTACCCCTAACCAGACCTGCTTCCAACATGGCAAAGCCTGCTGCCATCCACATAACCAAAGCAGTACACATTAAGAAATAAAACGTGTCTAAGGCGTAACTCACCTCAATGACCATATCTCCCATAAAACACCTCTACTAAAAAATTAAATGCGCGATATAGACGCTCTACAATTAAAAAAGCCACACATTAAGCATGGCTGAATAACACTTTATTGACCGAACTTAGTACTGTTGACCAGGAATCCAAGTCGTACCCGCTAATGGCACACGAGCCATGGCTGCGGCTTCCACATTGAGTGCCACAAGATCTTCTGGCTCCAAGTTGCGTAAGTCGTTTTTACCACATGCACGAGCCAAAGTTTGCGCTTCTAGAGTCAATACTCGTAAGTAGTTCGCTAAGCGATTACCCGCTGCAACAGGGTCAAGACGCTTCATCAGTTCAGGGTCTTGAGTCGAAATACCAGCAGGGTCTTTGCCTTCTTGGTAATCGTCGTAGAAGCCAGCCGCTGAGCCAATTTTCTGGTAGTCTTCTTCCCATCTTGGATCATTACAACCAAGCGCAACCAAAGCCGCTGTACCAATTGCAACCGCATCAGCGCCCAACGCCATACATTTCGCTACGTCTGCACCGTTACGGAT
Organism: Marinomonas sp. 15G6-16; assembly: GCF_055809555.1. Lineage (NCBI taxonomy): Bacteria > Pseudomonadati > Pseudomonadota > Gammaproteobacteria > Oceanospirillales > Oceanospirillaceae > Marinomonas > Marinomonas sp. 15G6-16. The sequence goes on from NZ_CM147916.1 coordinate 393,106, forward strand.
ACCACCCGATACAATCAACTGAACTTTACGATGCATGCCCATTTCTTGTAAGGCTTGAACCGCTTGAGGAATCGCTGCCATAGTTGGAATACCAACGTGTTCGATAAACACATCTTGAGTGGCCGCTGTACCGCCTTGCATACCGTCAACAACAATGACATCAGCTCCGGCTTTTACCGCCAATTTCACATCATAATAAGTACGAGTTGCACCTACTTTGATGTAAATCGGCACCTGCCAATCTGTAATCTCACGAAGCTCTTGAATCTTGATCGCCAAGTCATCTGGACCTGTCCAATCTGGGTGACGACAAGCAGAACGCTGGTCAATACCTTTTGGTAGGTTACGCATTTGCGCAACACGATCGGTGATTTTTTGACCAAGCAACATACCGCCGCCACCTGGTTTTGCGCCTTGTCCTAATACCACTTCAATGGCATCGGCTTTGCGCAAATCGTCTGGGTTCATGCCATAACGAGAAGGCAAGTATTGATAAACAAGGTGTTTTGACTGACCGCGCTCTTCTGGCGTCATACCGCCGTCACCAGTCGTTGTGGATGTTCCTGCAATAGAAGCACCTCGACCCAAAGCTTCTTTCGCATTGGCAGATAAGGCACCAAAACTCATGCCCGCAATGGTTACAGGAATGTCTAATTTAATTGGTTTTTTCGCGAAGCGATCACCTAGTACCACAGAGGTATTACAGGTTTCTCGATAACCTTCTAATGGATAACGAGACATACTGGCACCCAAAAACAATAAGTCATCAAAATGAGGGACTTTGCGTTTTGCACCAAAACCACGGATATCGTAAATGCCGGTATCTGCTGCTCTGCGGATTTCTGCCATAGTGGCACGGTCGAAAGTAGCGGATTCTTTTAGGCTGTCATTTCTTTTGCTGTCATTACTCATGATTCTAACCTCGTAAACTTAGTATGCTGATGCGTTATCCACTTTAAATGTGTAAAGCTGACGCGCTGATCCATAGCGTTTAAAAGAAGCAACGTCTTCTTCCACACCGGCTTTAGCAAGCAATCCGCTTAACTCTTCAACGTGCTCTGGGCGCATTTCTTTTTCGATACAATCAGCGCCTAGAGATTTCACCGTACCTTTCACATAAATATGTACTTCATACAGTGAGTCACCTAACGCTTCACCCGCGTCACCGCACACAACTAAAGAACCTGACTGTCCCATGAAACAACTCATGTGACCGACACTTCCTTTTACAACAATGTCCACGCCTTTCATTGAAATACCACAGCGTGCACCAGCATTACCTTCAATCACCAACAAACCGCCTTGAGCAGTAGCACCCGCCGCTTGCGACGCATCGCCTTTCACTCGAACCACACCAGACATCATGTTTTCTGCAACGCCTTGACCTGCGTTACCATGCACCGTGACATTGGCTGACTTGTTCATACCAGCACAAAAATAACCAGCATGTCCTTGAATCGCCACATTCACCGGTGCATCCAAACCCACCGCAAGGTTGTGACTGCCCTTTGGGTTAGTCACCGTCCAATCCTTTTCTGTCAATGTTGACGCTTGCTCATGGAGAGCTTGGTTAAGTTCACGAACCGAGGTTGTAGCCAAATCAAATTCTTTCATTCTTTGCTCTCCTATTACTTGCGTTCCCAGATGTAAAATGTCGCTGGCTCTGGTTCCCAGACAGTCGCGTTCTCAATACCAGGTAAAGAGGCTAAAGCTTGATACTCTGATGCCATGGCAACATAGTCTTCCGTTTCAGCCAAAACCGCTGGTTTACAGGCAATAGGATCGCGCATTACGGCAAAGCCGTCTTTTGTACCAATGGTGAAAGTAAAGAAGCCATCTAGGTCTTTTAACGCATTTTCCAAAGCTGTCTGCAAAGAGTCGCCATTGTTCAAACGCCACGTTAAATAACCCGCAGCCACTTCAGAATCGTTCTCTGTTTCAAAAGTAATGCCTTCACGCTTTAGACGATCACGCAAACGGTTGTGGTTCGATAGTGAACCGTTGTGAACAAGGCAAAGGTCAGAACCAGTTGAGAAAGGGTGACTACCTTCCATCGTCACAGCGGATTCAGTCGCCATACGAGTGTGACCAATAATGTGGCTGCCTTTCATGCGGCTTAAGCTGAACTTAGAAGTAATGTTTTCAGGCAAACCTACTTCTTTTAAGATCTCAATGGATTGGCCCGCACTTAAAATCAACACGTCTGATGCATTAGCGCCTAGCCACTCTCTTACGCTCGCTTCGCTTGCTTCCAGTTTAAGCACAGCAACATTGGCGTTTTGCATCCATTCAATAGCGCAACCTAAAGCGCCAGTTAAGGACTCAGTTAGACCAGCCCAATCGTAATCTTCCTTTGGGTGTCTTAACGTAAACTTCACCCAATCACCGGTAACATCATCACCGTAAATAGCAAAGCCAGCACTGTCTGGACCACGATCCGTCATGGCAATCAGCATAGGCTCAAACAGCTCACCTAATTTGTTCTCATATTTATCATTTTTAAGATAAAGACCTACTATTCCACACATGGGCGAAACCTCTATTCAATTTAATTGCTGTAAAAAGATGATGATTAGAAAAACTCTGCGTATTTCGCCACTTCCCAATCAGAAACATGGCGCTGGTATTCACCCCACTCTGCACGCTTCACATTTAAGAACTCGGCAACAATGTCACTTCCCATTGCTTCAACAAACACTGTGTCTTTTTCTAGCTCATCCAAGGCATCGCCCAAGTTTTGAGGCAGAATAGAAATGTTTTTCGCAATGATTTCTTCTAGGGAAAGATCGTATAAGTTGATGTTCATTGGCTCGCCTGGATCCAGCTCACGCTCAATGCCATCCATGCCAGCGGCAATAAGAGCAGCGTGTACTAAATATGGGTTACAACCAGAATCAGGGAGGCGGAACTCCAAACGACCATAAGGAACACGAACCAAAGCAGAACGGTTGTTATCGCCGTAACATTCGTAAGCAGGCGCCCATGTTGCACCAGAGCTGTTGCCGCCTACGACAAGACGCTTGTAAGAGTTAACGGTTGGAGCGGCAAACGCACAAATCGCCTTAGCGTGTGCCAGAATACCAGCGGTAAAGTGATAAGCCATTTTCGACAAGCCCATTCCATGCTTATCGCTGTCATCGTTGAATAAATTCTTACCAGATTCATCTGTGATGGATAAATGGAAGTGCATACCATTACCTGTTTTATCTGCAGCAGGTTTTGGCATGAAGGAACAAATCATTCCCATGTCGTTCGCAATTTCACCAGCGGCCATACGTACAAAAGTAAAGCGGTCAGCTGATTCCAATGCATCGCCGTAGGTGTAATTGATTTCAAATTGGCCGTTAGCATCTTCGTGGTCAATTTGGTAAACATCAAAATCAACCGCTTGAAGCGATTCCACAAGGCGCTCAAGGAAAGTACGAGAACGAGACAAGCCTTTATAGTCATAACATGGCTTCGCCAAGGTATCCGAGCTGTCTACTGGCAATAATTCACCACGCTCACCTTTTTTAAACAGATAGAACTCAGGCTCTAAACCTGTGTTCAGCGTCCAACCTTTTTCGTCTAAACGCTTCAGTTGTTTTTTCAATACAACACGAGAACAATATGGATGTTGCTCACCGTTTACGTAGCCGTCACACGCCATGCGAGCGTAACCTGGCTGCCAAGGAACAATGCTTAAAGTAGAAAGGTCGCCTCGTGCTAAAAAGTCTGGGCCATGTGGTTCCATAGCAAGACCCGATACAGCGAAACCAGCGAAACCAGCACCTGTATTCACCACATCAAAAATATTTTTTGCCGGAACAGATTTCGTCTTCGCAACACCGTGGATGTCCACAAACTGAGCTAAAACGTATTTAATCTGATTGTCTTTCAAAAAGTTTTCTACTTCATTGGCTTGCATTGCATGTCTCCTAAGTAAGTTCCACAACCTATAAGAATTACGAAAGTTAAGTAATTTCTACTTACCTAATGTATTTCTCGTAGGGAAAGTATTATTCTCTTAAAGAAAGCAAAACGCTTGCCAATAAATTAACTGAAAGGAATTTATTTTTCCTGATAGGAATTAAGTCACTAAATTCAAGGGATTCGGAAAAAGTAAATCTGCTATAATTAGACAAAGGAAATGATAAGGCCCCTTCAAATGAAAAAAGATGCACCATCTAGGCACATACAAGCCCTCAAAAAGGGCGAAATAAGTCATGAGCGTACTGGGTCACCGCGCTTACGACTGGAAGATTACATTGCGATGCAGGTAAAGCGTAAACGCATGGCACAAGATTTAAAGATTGCAGACGTCGCAAGAATTGCGAAGTTGAGCCAAGGAATGGTGAGTAAAATAGAAAATGCGCAAGTGTCCACCAGCTTAGACACGTTAGGTCGACTCTGTGATGCGATCGGTCTGTCTATTTCACAGCTCTTTGCAGACTATGACCGCCCTGAAGGCGATGCACAGCATACAAAGTCTGGTCAAGGAATGGAGGTGGTTCGAAGAGGAACAGAAAAAGGCCATACATATCACTTGTTGAATTACACAAGAGGCGAAACTCAACTGGTCGAACCTTTTTTAATCACAATGGATGATGCCAGTGAAATCTTCCCGACCTTTTCACACCCTGGTCAGGAATTTATCTACATATTAGAAGGTGAGATTATGTACCGTCACGGTAATAAGCTTTATCACCTAGAACAGGGCGACTCTCTATCATTCGACTCAGGCATCCCTCATGGACCTGAAGTACTTTTAAAGGTGCCAATCAAGCTTTTGTCTTTTATCACTCACAGTGGTCAGGACAATTAATCATTAAAAGGGCTTTATCTCATTCAATAAAGCCCTTTTTTTATTAGCACAAGTTAGCCACTTCTTAGACGTATTTTTCCCAACCAATACATCGCGCGCGCCCAGCAAACTCGACCTCCTTTCCCTCATACGTTCATAAACAATAACACCAGCCAATTTAGCCCAGATATTCATCCGACACAGAAATTCCAACATTAATTAGAAATGCAACGAAACTGTAAACAAACCTTCATACGAAACCAATACTATTTCGAACAACAAGATTTAGCGCACTTTAAGGTTTCGTATGATAGAAGAAATATCAGAAAGACAAGAAGAGATTCTTAGTTTACTTAAACGTCATGGTGGAAAAATTTCCAGTGCAGAGCTCACTGAACACTTTGACGTGTCTGTTCAAACGATCCGTAAAGACCTACATATGCTTAGTGAGCTGGCTTTAGTAAAACGGATCCATGGCGGCATTTGCCTACCTGTACAAAGCAATAATTTGTCTTTTTCTAATCGACAAATTATTCACTTGGAAGAAAAGAAAGAGATCGCCAGCAAGCTGGTTGAATATCTGCCGGAAGGTTGCAGCATATTTTTGGGCATAGGCACCACGCCAGAACAAATTGCTCGCCATCTTATCCATCATCCTGGACTCACGGTGATTACCAATAATCTAAATGCGGCCATTGCCTTATGTGAGAACCCCAATATCGAAACACACATGGTTGGTGGCCGCATTCGTGCCACGGATCAGGACGTGGTAGGAGAAGATGCCACCCATTACTTTCGAAAGTTTCAGGTCAATTTTGGTATTTGTGGCGTAGGCGGTATTTCTAATTCTGGTGATTTACTCGACTTCTCTCCAGAAGAATCCCATCTGTCCCAAGCCATTTTAGAAAATTGTGAACAACGATTGTTAGTGGCAGACCATCATAAATTCGAGCGCAGCGCGCCGGTAAAAAGCAGTCATTTGAAATGCATCGACATCTTCTTCACCGATCAAATATCCAATGAATTAAATCAACTTTGCCAACAATTAGGTGTGAAAGTTGAGTTATCAAACGATGAACCTCTGAGGGCATTATGAGTTTTTTAAGTATCACTAATTTAAGCAAGGAATATGCTCATCACTGTGTCGTGGACGATATCAATTTCACCATAGAGCAAGGCGAATTTCTGTCTTTGCTTGGCCCAAGCGGTTGCGGAAAGTCAACTACCTTGAACATGATTGCGGGTCTTGAATCGCCCACAATGGGTCAAATTCATCTTGGAAATAAAGACATCACTCACCTTCCACCAGGAAAGCGTGAGTTGTCTATGGTGTTTCAGTCGTACGCGCTTTTTCCACACCTCTCCGTTAAGGAAAACATCTTATTTGGCTTGAAAGCACGCCGTGTGGACAAGCAAGAACAAATTAAGCGACTAAAACACGCCATTGAGTTAGTGAGCTTAGAAGAACACCTTAACAAAAAACCTAGCCAGCTCTCTGGTGGGCAATGCCAACGGGTGGCGCTGGCAAGAAGTATTGCTTCTCAAGCCCCTCTTTGTCTGATGGACGAACCCCTTTCAAACCTAGACACAAAGCTGCGCAATGAAATGCGTAACGAATTACGTCACCTGCAAAAGTCGTTAGGTTTGACTGTGGTGTACGTCACCCATGACCAGATTGAAGCTATGAGTATGGCAGACAAAATCATCTTACTTAACCAAGGCAAAGTTGAGCAACAAGGCTCTCCAGAAAGCTTTTATCAAGCACCTGAATCTACCTTTGTTGCCAGCTTTATTGGTCATCCACCAATGAACCTGATGACAGGTCATGAACATATCATCGGCGTCAGACCTGAGCACATAGAAGTTCAAGAAGTTGGTCACAAGGCAAAGATCAACAGCTGCGATTACCAAGGTGCGGCCACCATTATCAATGTCGACGTGATAGAGGGGCCATTTAAAGGCTCAAAAGATATTCAACTGTCCCTAATGGGTAAACACCAACTAACAGAAGGAAGCCACTTAAACATTAATTGGTCCGAGCAAGAGCAACATCTGTTTTCCAAATCCACTGGCAAGCGTATTGCCAGTCTATAACATCGTTAAAATCAACCTGAAAGGAGCTACTGCAATGCGTTCAAACATTAAAAAACTTCTTACTTTAGGAGCGATAGGGCTGAGTTTTTCGGCTCTTGTACAAGCTAAAACAGAATTAACCATGTATTACCCAGTGTCTGTTGGTGGCGCTTTAACCAAAGTCGTTGACTCTATTGTTGACGATTTTGAACACCAAAACCCAGATATTGATGTAAAAGCCATTTATGCGGGCAACTACAACGATGCACGAGTAAAAGCTTTAGCGGCACTAAACAGCGGAAAGCCTGCGCAATTATCCGTGATGTTCTCCATTGATGTGCATGAGCTAATGGGGCTAGACGCCATTGTGCCTTTTGATGATGTGATCTCTACGTCTGAAGAGCGTCAGTGGCTAAAGAGTTTTCACCCAGCATTGATGGAAAATGGCATTGTTGATGGTAAAACCTACGGTATTCCTTTCCAGCGCTCTACCATTGTCATGTACTACAACAAAGACATGTTCCGTGCTGCTGGCCTTGATCCAAACAAAGCCCCTAGCAGCTGGGAAGAGCTGGTTGAAATGGGTAAAAAGCTTACCAAGAAAGACAGCAATGGAAATGTCACACAATGGGGTGCAATGATCCCATCTACAGGTTATCCGTATTGGATGTTTGGCGCACTGGCAAAAGAAAAAGGTCATAAGCTAATGAACCAAGCGGGTAACAAAACCTACTTCAATGACCCTAAAGCCATTGCCGCATTAGAGTTCTGGAAAGACTTGGGCAACAAGCATCAAATCATGCCAAAAGGAATGATTGAATGGGGAACCTTGCGCCAAAACTTCTTAGAAGAAAAAACCGCCATCATGTGGCATTCAACAGGTAACCTAACTGCTGTAAAAAACGCCGCTAAGTTTGACTTCGGTGTGGCAATGCTACCAGCCGATGAAGAGCGAGGTTCACCAACAGGTGGCGGTAACTTCTACCTGTTTAAAAATGCTTCTGCAGAAGAAAAGCAAGCTGCTCTTAAGCTCGTTAAATTTATGACATCACCACAGCAAGCAGCGAAGTGGAGCATAGAAACAGGCTATATGGGCATCAGCCCTGCGGCTTATCAAACGAAAGAGTTGACCAAGTATGTGGAGTCTTTCCCACCAGCGGCAGTTGCTCGTGACCAACTAAAATACGCAACAGCGGAGCTATCAACACACCAATCAGGTCGTGTCAGAAAGCTGTTAGATGATGCGATTCAATCCGTACTAAATGGCCAGCAAGATGCCGAAGAAGCATTAACAGCGGCGCAAAAACAAGCGGATCGAATCCTATCTCGTTACCGTTAACTCTCGTTACTATGAAGTCTTGCTAACGTTAAAACTTACTAGCGTTACATGACATTCTGAACACAACGGGGCTAGCACTAGCCCCGTATTGGAATGACTTATGTTTAAAACCTATAAAGCTCAAGCTTGGTTACTTTTAGCACCAGCGCTCATTCTTTTAGTTGCCTTCACCTATCTGCCTATAGGCAATACCCTTTGGCGCAGTGTATTTGGCTTTGGTGTACAAATGGGAGACCTAGCTAGCAGCGAGAACTATGCACGTTTACTTGATGATCCCGTTTTCTGGGAAGTCTTAAAGAACAGTGCTCTGTATGCTGTGATCACAGTGCCTGCTTCTATATTTTTTGCTCTCATCATGGCACTTTGGGTGAATGGAAAAATCGCTGGCACAGGCTTTATGCGACTTTCCTTCTTTACCCCAACCATGTTGCCAATGATCTCTGTCGCTAACATTTGGTTGCTCTTTTATAGTTCTGAAATTGGTCTATTTAATGCCATCTTGGGCTGGTTTGGTTGGTCTGGTGTGAATTGGTTAGGCAATCCAGATACCGCCCTTTACAGCCTAATGACCATGACCATTTGGAAAGAAGCAGGATTCTTTATGATCTTCTATCTTGCTGCACTACAAACCATCTCGCCAGATTTATATAAGGCCGCGAAAACCGAGAATGCTTCAAGCTTATACATTTTCCGACGCATTACTTTTCCTTTGCTTATGCCAACAACCCTGTTTGTCTTTGTGAACGCGCTATTAAACTCGTTCAAGCTGATTGACCACCTGTTCATCCTCACTAAAGGTGGGCCGAACAATGCCACCAATCTCCTGCTTTATTACATCTATGAGAACTCTTTCGCCTTTTTCGATACCGCCTACGCATCCGCACTGACAGTCGTGCTGCTGCTGATATTGATTGTGATGGCACTCATACAATTCGGTGTGATTGAACGTCGCATCCACTATTAACCACCAAACAACCGAGATTGATAATGAATAAAACACTGACTCTTTTATCTTCTAGTATTGCTTTGGTATTAGCATTTCTGTGGATATTCCCTTTGCTGTACGCCTTTTGGGCGGCTTTTCATAGCTCCGAATACACAACGAGTTTTTCTTTGTTTGCCCCATTGGAGCTAGGGAACTTTAAAAAGGCTTGGTCTCAAGCGCCTTTTGTCAGCTACATGTTCAATACTTTTGCCATCAGCCTTTTAACACTGGCGGGGCAACTCATTGTCTGTACTTTGGCCGCTTACGCATTAGCTCGCATTCAATTCAACGGACGAGCACTGGTCTTTAGCCTGATCATTATGCAATTGATGGTGACACCTGAAATACTCATTGTGGAGAACTATCAAACCTTAGCTCAACTTCATGCCATTGATACCTATTTTGCGGTCGCGATTCCTTACGTTGCCAGTGCCTTTGGTATTTTCTTATTGCGTCAAAGCTTTAAGACCATTCCTATCGACCTAGAAAATGCGGCAAAACTGGAAGGATGTAATCTTTTACAAATCATTTGGAAAGTCTATGTGCCTCTTGCCAAGCCAACTTATGTGGCTTATGCCTTAGTGTCCATTAGCACACATTGGAATAATTTCTTATGGCCTTTAATCGCCACAAACACAGAAAATAGCCGCCCACTCACCGTTGGTTTGTCTATTTTTGGTGCGCCAGAATCTGGTGTAGATTGGGCCATCATTTGTGCTGGAACCCTCATATCCATTGGGCCGCTTCTGCTCATGTTTATCGTCTTTCAGCGTCAATTCATTCAGTCATTTATGCATGCAGGGATAAAGTAATGCGCTTACTCAGTTGGAACATTCAATCCACAAAAGGATGCGATGGTGTATTCAATATACATCGAATTATCGATGTCATTAAGGCGTTTGGAGAGCTCGATGTGATCTGCTTGCAGGAAGTCTCTAGAAACATACAAGCCTACAATGACGACGACCAAAAACAGCTTTTCGAAGACGCTTTTGAAGGCTACCACAGTGTTTGGTCAACCGGTTTTAGTCGCCCTTTAGCCAATGGCAAGTGCCAAGAATTCGGCAATCTAACGCTCGTAAAGCAAGGCAAACTTTTAGATCAGCGTATCCATCAGTTACCAGCCCCTTATGTGTCTCCCGCGATACAAATTCCGAGAACCATTGCTGAAGCCGTCATTTCCTATAAAGGCAACAGCATCACCCTATTAAACACGCACCTTGCTTATCACTCAGAGTTCGAGTCGGCACAGCAAATTGAGCACCTCACTAAGCTTCGAGATCAGATTCTCTCTCACCAAAAGCCACCAGCCTCTCAACTCAATGATGCTTATCTCCTCGCCCAAAGAGGCCAGCACGTCTTATTATGTGGCGACCTTAATGTTGACTTGAACAGCGCCAAATACACAAGAATGACCAGTGAAATGGCATGGTTGGATGCGGCAGAAATCCCATTAAAAAACACCAACTCTTCACAACGTCAGCCAACGTGTGGCGTCTTTGATACAGACCTATGGCCAGACGGCGCCCATGTTCGAGACTACTTCCTTTGCTCCTCTGGACTTCACAATCAGATAACAACCTTTGACGTAAACACCTTAACCATGGCGTCCGATCATCAACCTATTTGCTTAACTTTAAAAGATTAAAACCATGACACAGAACCCAAAAAGCTTACCTAAAACCCTAGCTAACCCTATTAAAGTCCTATTCACAGATGTGGACGATACCTTGACCCTTAATGGAGAAATCCCGCTTCAAACCATCCAGTCATTACACACGCTAAGACAGAACAATATTCTTGTTATTCCGGTTACTGGAGCCAGCGCAGGATGGTGTGACTGCCTACTCAAGACGCTTCCGATAAAATACATCATTGGTGAAAATGGGGCTTTTTTTATGACACAGGAAGAGCGCGGTCATACTCGATTAACTCATTTAAAAGACCCAAAAGAAGTAGAAAGTGATTTAGAAAAACTCAAATCATTGGCCAATCAGCTGAACAGCAATTTCCCAGACATTAGCTTTACACAGGATCAAGACTTCCGAATCACCGATGTTGCATTAGACATAGGGCAAGCGGTTCAAGTGGATTTTTCCGATGCAAAACGAGCCACCCAATGGTTAAAAGAAAAAGGCGTGAATGCGAAACTCAGCTCCATTCATATCAATACTTGGATTGGCGACTACAACAAAGCCACAGGGGCTTTAGCTTGGCTGAAAGCACATGACATTTCTCTTGAGGAAACGGCGTTTATAGGCGACTCCAGCAATGATGAAGCCATGTTCCAAGCCATTCCCCTCTCCATTGGTGTTGCTAATGTTGAAAGATTTCTCCCGACACTGACCCATAAACCCAATTACATCACACAAGAAAAAGGGGGATTAGGTTTCGTTGAACTTGCTAACTCGCTGGTTTCTTAACATTAGCAAGACACTGACAAATAAGTAACAGCTTTTATTAAGTAGAATTAAGCTGTTACTCGTTGGAGGGTTACTGACTTAAACGCAAGATCAAAATACCCGCAAGTGCCGCAAGCAGCCCCAAGATTTCTTGGCGGCTGAACACTTCTTTTAGAAACACTCGCGAATACAACAAAATAATCAAAATATTCATTGCAGCAATCGCTGACACCAAGCCTGTCGTTCCGATAGCAAAAGCGGACAATATAGCCATCATTCCCGCCACATTGGTTAAACCGATCAGCATCCCACATCCGAACGTTTTTGCACCAGACCAATGTGGTGCAACATCATTCCCATTACGATCGGTAATACGACGGTTCTTCAACCAGCCAACCGCAAACAGAAAACTGCCAAAGCCAAACATCAGTGTTAATGTCGCAAACATATCCGAATCTAAACGGGTAGATTGCTTCCCAAACACATCGTTCAAAGCAAAACATAAGGCGGCAAGTAAGCCCCATTGCGCCCCTTGTAAATTACGGAAGGAAATATCATTTGAATAACGTATGGTATAAAGCCCAATAAAAATAACGATAAAACCGATAAACTGTTGCGTGGTGAGTGTTTCGTTCCAGAACAAAAAAGCCATCAAAACGACAAATAAAGGTGGCAAGCCTGACAGCACACTAATAAGAGACGCCTTCCCGACTGAAAAGCCTTTATGCAATGCCGCATTTGCAGCAAAAGAGCCAAAGCCCATCGCCAAACCCACAGCAACATGAGCCCATGTATACCACTGCTGATCCAACAGCCACATCGCAATCGAGCTAATAACAAAGCCGACAAAAAACACACCACATAACATTAAATTCCGGTTAATGTTTTTTTGCGATGTCCATTGATACATCACTCCTCTCATGCCAAAAAATAGAGCGGCTAACAGCGCATAAACAATCCACATAATTTACTCCTTAAATTACTCTAAAAGGCACAAGAAGGTTCACCAACAAGGAAAGCGGGTTCACAGACTTTAAACGAGGAACCATTGTACAGAGTTATTTACAAAATGCTGTAGCTGAGCAATCCGGATATTAGCACCCGTTCCGCTAAAAGAATTATGTCTTTTTACTCTATTTAGTAGTGACTGATTGGCTATTTTCAGGCGCTAAAAACTTAGATACGGCTTCCAGTGAAGACCAAGATTTATGAAACGCATCCTTTAAACTAATGTCTGTCTGCAACCAAAGCTCAATACCAGACCAACAACTGGATAACAAAATATCCGATAATATATTCATAGAAAAAACGGATGAATTGGGGCACTTTTTCGAGAGAATCGAGCTTAACTCATCTCGCATCTTAACCATTCTCGCCAACCTTATCTGGCTCACTCTTGGATGATTCTTAACCACTTCCTGTGCAACGACAAGCTCAGGCCGATGAGGCTCTAACATCAAAGTATGCTCCTGCATAAACTCACGTAAGCAATCAATGTATTCCCCTTCACTGGCGAGAAACCTATCAACCATCTCTGTAGGAATCTGCATTTCAGGCCCCATAAGAGCGGCTTCTTTGTTCGGATAATAATTAAAAAAGGTTCTTTGACTAATTCCAAGGTGAAGACTGATATCTAAAGTAGTGACGTTATCAAACCCTTCTTTATTGACTAGCTCTAAAGTCGCTTGCTGGATGTCTTGAGCCGTCTGCAGGCGTCTACGCTCGCGCAGATTTGACATAATTTTCTCTCTTATTGAATGATTGTGATGTTCTCCATCTCACGCCAAAAGGCATGACGAGCACATTATCTGAAAGAATTCTGGTTATAACAACTTTCTCGTTCAAAAGTTTACTTTAAAGACTTGCATGTTTTTTCACACATTCATGCACTTAACGTAAACTTTGCATATTGTGCAATTAAGCTCAATTCCCTACCATACTTTTTATGATCCGCACCCTGCATAAATTGTAAGAGAAGCTCCAAATTACGACCTAACCAAGGAAATCAATTAATGAAAAATGACAAAAAGTACTGGTTTAAACAAAGCCTTTTAGTTATCGCTCTAATTGCGTCTCAAGGCGTGAAAGCTGAAGGACCACCAGCGGGTGGCCCACCAACCGCGCAATCTCGCTCTGTTGGTATTATTGAAGTCGAGCAACAAAGTGTCCCTATCATTGTTGAATTACCAGGCCGCTCTGTGGCTTATGAACAAGCCAATATCAGGCCGCGTGTTGAAGGTGTGGTCATCGAGAAACTTTATGAGCCGGGTAAACTCGTTGAAAAAGGCACACCTTTATTCCAACTAGACGATTCAACGTATCAGGCCAGTGTCGCTACCTATGAAGCCTCCGTTGCCGAAGCGGAAGCGGATTTGCCTGTTAAGCAAGCTGCTTATGATAGAGCGAAGAAACTGGAAGGCTCTGGCTACACTTCCGACGATGTGGATTCAGCAAAATCCTCCTTAGCATCGGCTAAAGCCACACTACAATCCGCAGAAGCAGCGTTGAAATATGCTCGCACACAACTTAGCTGGACCACCATCACAGCGCCGATCCAAGGCATTGTTGATGTGTCTGATGTATCACTAGGGGATTTAGTCACAGCGGGGCAAAGCGATAACTTAACCACAGTTACAACCCTAGACCCTATCTATGTCGATATGGTGGCGCCGGTTGCGGAAGTGTTAAAAATGCGTCGTAACATCGAAAAAGGACTGGTACAAGAAGGTCAAAAACTCTCCGCGACGTTACAGCTAAGCAATGGTGAAACCTACCAAGGCACGGGTATGCTTGTGTCTTCTTCCCCTACCGTATCGACTAGCACAGGTGTGGTGACTGCACGTTTTCAGTTCGATAACCCTGATCATGTGATTCTGCCAGGAATGTTCATTCAAGGTACCTTGCAACCTGGTACTCAACAGGCTTATTTAATTCCACAAAGAGCCGGCACTCACGGTGCTGATGGCAAGTTGTCAGTATTTGTTGTGAACAGTGAAGGCAAAGCTGAAATTGTTAAACTCGATACCCTAGGAAGTTACAACAACAATTGGATTGTGACATCCGGCTTAACAGCTCACCAACAGCTGATAGCTGATGGTCAGAAAAATCTAGTGGAAGGCAGCGACGTTGACCCTGTGTTGGTGACCATCCAACAAGATGGCACCACTGTTGATGTTGATTCTGCTGATTCTTCAGCCTCAGCACACAGTGCGCAGATGACTCAGCTGGAGAAGTAAACCATGACTCAGTTTTTTATCCATCGACCTGTTTTTGCCTGGGTATTGGCAATCACGGTGATGATTATCGGTGCCTTTGGCTTACAAAGTCTGGCCATTTCACAATACCCAGAAGTTGCCCCAACCTCGGTGAACATTAATGCCACTTATTCTGGTGCCTCAGGTGAAATTGTCGCGAACTCAGTGACCTCGGTAATTGAAGACGGTATGACAGACCTTGACGGTTTGCTGTACATGACCTCGACTTCTAGTGAAGGCAGTTCCAGTATATCCCTAACCTTTGACAGTGCGGTTGACCCAGACATTGCACAAGTACAGGTGCAAAATAAGTTACAGCTGGTGGAAGGCTCTTTGCCAACGGCTGTGACCAGCACAGGGATTTCGGTTACCCGCTCTAGCAGCAGTATTTTATTGGTGGGTGGTTTAGTCTCCACTGATGGCAAATATTCAGATGTCGCCTTGGGTAATTTATTTTCTGACAAGATGCAAAAACAGCTGGAACGCCTTGAAGGGGTGGGTGATGTTAACTTGTTCGGTAGTGAATATGCGATGCGTGTTTGGTTAGACCCAAGCAAACTGTATCAATATTCCCTAACACCAAGTGATGTGACCGACGCTATCAGTAGCCAAAACACTAACGTCACCGTTGGTTCCTTGGGTGCGACGCCAAGTGTTGAAGGTCAGCAGACTAAGATCTTGCTAAAAACACGTTCACAACTGACGTCTGTCAGCGATTTTGAAAACATTGTCTTGATGACGAACGATGATGGTTCCTCGGTCTTTTTAAGCGATGTGGCCAGAATTGAGCTTGATAACGATGACTACGATGTTACCTCCATTTACAACAACTACAACGCGGTGGGCTTTGGTGTTAACTTGTCTACCGGTGCGAACGCGGTAGAAACTTCAGAGCGCGTTCACAGTACCATTTCTCAGTTGTCAGAAGGTCTTCCTCAAGGCATAGAAGTTGTTTATTCCTACGACACAACACCTTTCATCGAAAAGTCCATTACGCAAATTTTCCATACCTTGATCGAAGCCATTGCTTTGGTATTTATCGTTATCTTGGTGTTTTTGCAAAGCTGGCGAGCCACCTTAATTCCTACAATCGTGGTGCCAATTGTATTATTGGGAACCTTTGCCATTCTGGAAGCAGCGGGTCTAACTCTTAATACTCTCACCATGTTCGCGCTAGTACTGGCCATCGGCTTATTGGTGGATGACGCCATCGTCGTGGTCGAAAACGTTGAGCGTATCATGGAAGAAGAAAACCTAAGCGCCTTAGCGGCCACCGAAAAAAGTATGAAAGAGATTTCCTCTGCTTTGGTGGGCATAGTGATAGTGCTGTCATCGGTATTCTTACCTATGGCCTTTATGAGCGGCTCAACGGGGATTATATATCGCCAGTTCTCGGTGACCATTATTTCCGCTATGGTGTTGTCTCTGTTCGTGGCGCTTATCTTAACCCCGGCCATGTGTGCCACCTTGCTAAAACCGTCCCATGGTAAGCCTAAAAACGTTGCAGCGCGCACCTTCAACAAGGCGTTTGACCGTTTAAACCTGAACTACTCTGGTAGCGTTGCACGCTTCCTGAAAAGACCTTTCCGAATGCTGTTATCGGTTGCACTAATCGGTATTGCCTGTAACTACTTATACCAGCAGCTGCCTTCTAGCTTTGTCCCAACAGAAGACCAAAGTATTCTGATGGCCACAGTGTCTTTGCCAGAAAATGCCACTCGCGCACAAACCACTAAGACTGCGACCGCCCTCAAAGATTACCTATTGAATGAACAAGGTGATTACGTTGAAGGTGTGTTCTCACCTATTGGTTACAGCTTTGATGGCAGCGGCCAAAACAAAGCCATGGCGTTTGTTAAACTAAAAGATATTTCCGAGCGTCCTAATAAATCGGCTGCACAAATTGCTGCTGAGGCCAACGGACACTTTGGTAGCGGTCGTTATGGACAGGTTCTGTTCTTGCAACCTCCGGCTATCCAAGGTCTGGGAACGTCTAATGGTTTCCAAATGTACCTGATTGACCGTGGTAACAATGGTATTGAAGCCTTACAGCAACAAGCTCAAAAGCTTGCGGCTGACGCCCAGCAGTCGGGGCTAGTGACTGCCGTACGAGGCTTTGATGCCAACACAGCCACTCAGCTGACCATGGACATTAATGCTCAGCAAGCCCAAGCATTTGGCCTAAGTCTGTCTGATATTAATGACAACTTATCTATCATTTTTGGTGGCGAATATGTCAACGATTTCGTTCTAGATGGCAAGCTTCGGAACGTTCGAGTCAAGGGCGACCAAGAACACCGCATGCAGCCGGTTGATATTAACGATTGGTACATGCGCAACAGTGACAACGAAATGGTGCCAATGGCCGCCTTCAGCCAACAAGTTTGGGGGGAAACCATCACCACGCTTTACCACCATAATGGTGAAATAGCGATTTCTTTAGAAGGTTCTGCCGCACCCGGTGCGACCTCTGGGGAAGCCATGGATGAAATGGCCCGCTTGGTTGAAAATCTTGGTCCTGATTACGATTACGCTTGGGCAGGATTGTCTTACCAAGAGCAAATTGCCGGTGACCAAGAACTCATCTTGTATCTGCTCTCTGCAGTTGTGGTATTCCTTGCACTTGCGGCGCTTTATGAAAGTTGGTCAGTACCTTTGGCTGTGATTCTGGCGGTGCCGATCAGTGTTCTTGGTGCGCTATTAGCCACTTGGATATTTGGTCAGTCCAATGATGTTTACTTCAAAGTCGGTATGTTGACCACCATAGGTCTAGCGGCCCGTAACGCGATTCTGATCATTGAGTTTGCTGAAAGCATGCGACAGCAAGGCACAGACATTGTGGAAGCCATTATTACCGCTGCCAAAATGCGTTTGCGCCCTATTCTGATGACTACATTCGCCTTTGCATTCGGTGTTTTACCTTTAGCAACCGCCGATGGCACTGGGGCTAACGCCCAGAATTCCATTGGTACTGGCATGCTTGGTGGTATCGTGTTCTCGGCAATTTTCGGCATCCTGATGGTGCCCGTCTTATACCTCGCCATTATGAAGATTGTTGATATGGTGAAAAGTATCGGCAAGAAGGAAACAGTAAAATGATGAATTTATTAAAAATAGCGCCCTTCATATTGTTAACCGGTTGTGCTGCGGTGGGTCCTGATTGGGAAGCGCCAACAACAAAGTTGGAAAGTACCTTTGTGAGCGGTGAAAGCAGCAGCATTAACGATGTGGCCTACCAAGCTTGGTGGCGAGAGTTTAATGACCCAACCCTGACCGCTTTAGTAGAAAAAGGTTTCGAGCAAAACCTAAGCATTTTGCAAGCGAAGGAACGTATCCGTGAAGCCAATGCCCTATTGCGTGAAACAGGTATTAACTCTGCTTTAGATGGTTCTTTGTTCTATGACAGATTACGTTCTGGGGGACAAAACGTGTCGACCTCAACCAGTTCCAGCGCGAGTTTAGACGCTGAATTTGTTATCGACTTATTTGGTGGCATTCGCCGCGAGCAAGAAGCGGCTCAAGCCTATTTGGCCGCTGCTCAGGCCGATATCGGCACAGAGCGTTTGGCTTGGTTAGCAGAGCTAATTGAGAAGTATGCGGATGCCCGCTACTACCAGAAAGCCGCTGAGCTAACAGAGGCAACCATTAATACTCGCCAAGACACTCTAGCCATTACCCAAAGACAATTGGATAACGGCTTGTCTACCCATTATGAGTTGGCCGAAATAAAAGCCGCGTTACAAACCGCTCAAGCGGACCTACCGGGTTATCAGGCCCAGTATCAAGCAGCGGTCTTTGCCTTAGCAACCTTGATGGATGAACCGGCTAAGCAGATCTTGGGAACCATGGAGTCCAGCGCGGATCAGCTAATCCTGCCCACAACGATTGCCACAGGCATTCCAGCAGACTTGCTGCGTAATCGTCCTGACATTCGCTACTACGAAGCTATCTTGCATCAACAAGTGGCAAAAACCGGGGCAGAAGAAGCCGATCTTTACCCTTCTATCAGCTTAACTGGCTCGGTCTCTCATGCCGATTCTGCCGATAGCTGGAGCTTTGGCCCTTCTATTTCGCTAGGCCTGTTTAATCGCGGCTTACTCAAAGCACAACGTGATGCACAGATTTCTGCTGCTAATCAGGCTGAGATTGACTGGCGTTCCAGCGTACAAGATGCTGTGGAAGATGTGCATGTTGCCCAATCCAACTTCACCTTGTACTTACAACAATCTGAGTTGTTAAAGCAAGCAGCAGAGTCCTACAGTACCGCGCTAGAGCTTGGGCATAATAACTTCAAGAATGGCGCCATGACCTTGCTTGACTTGTTGGATACCGTCCGCTCCGAAGCCAGCACGCAAATCAGTGCGGCTTCCGCTCGCAATACTGCCCTGCAAGAATGGGCAGCCTTGCAAATAGCCATTGGTGCTGGGGCAGGATTTGCAGATCTAGAACAAAACAGTGAAGAAACGAAGGTAGAAACGGTCGCTCAACCTTAAGTACAACAGACTTAGTAAGCTACCCAAAAACGGAAAAGCGTTTACGCGCTTTTCCGTTTTTTTGTGCTCTATAATTTATAAATTTCATTACTTACTCAGGTTACATACTGAAGAATACTTAGTGCAAGTATCACACGTCACCAGCAGACCATTAAAAGTATACAAACAAAGACAAGTGGAATTAGGAAAGAATATTAAAAGCAGCTAGGAAGGGTGTTAAAGATCTTTAATCAATACTTAAAAATACACAAGGTACGACATATTATCTGCGTAAGATAAGATTCAATATTGAGCTTTATGATTGATTTAAAAATGAAGGAATATATAAAAACAGTTTTTAGGACAAGGAGTATAAGAAGATTAATAACCTAGAATGGTGGGTGTGGAGAGGTTCGAACTCCCGACATTCGCCTTGTAAGGGCGACGCTCTCCCAACTGAGCTACACACCCATATAGTTTTACATCTTTAGGTAGATGAGGAGCTCTTAACTCCAAATATCGATGTAACTTGTAAGAAAGAATTCCAACATAGCAACATACCCGTTTTAAACTTTCTTGCTACCATTTACTTACAGTTTAATAAGTAATGGCGGAATGGACGGGACTCGAACCCGCGACCCCCTGCGTGACAGGCAGGTATTCTAACCAACTGAACTACCACTCCGTTTTCATAGGTTCTTTAGCCACTTCCTTATTAAGTGGTGGGTGTGGAGAGGTTCGAACTCCCGACATTCGCCTTGTAAGGGCGACGCTCTCCCAACTGAGCTACACACCCGTCATAATTTAACATCTTACTAGATGTGGAGTTTGAACTCCCGGTGTCTTGCGCCTTGCTAGGAAACGAATCTCCCAACTGAGCTACACACCCGCTTTAAGCTTTCTTACTACCAGTTACTTACAGCTTAATAAGTAATGGCGGAATGGACGGGACTCGAACCCGCGACCCCCTGCGTGACAGGCAGGTATTCTAACCAACTGAACTACCACTCCAACACAATCTAAATCTTTTACTTATCTTTCAATAAGCCCACTGTTTAGTAAGTGGTGGGTGTGGAGAGGTTCGAACTCCCGACATTCGCCTTGTAAGGGCGACGCTCTCCCAACTGAGCTACACACCCATCATAGTGATGGTATTACTAGCCAACTTACTTTTCACATTAACCAAAGTAAGTGGCGGAATGGACGGGACTCGAACCCGCGACCCCCTGCGTGACAGGCAGGTATTCTAACCAACTGAACTACCACTCCAACACAATCTAAATCTTTTACTTATCTTTCAATAAGCCCACTGTTTAGTAAGTGGTGGGTGTGGAGAGGTTCGAACTCCCGACATTCGCCTTGTAAGGGCGACGCTCTCCCAACTGAGCTACACACCCGCTCTAAGCTTTATTAGTACCAGTTACTTACAGCTTAATAAGTAATGGCGGAATGGACGGGACTCGAACCCGCGACCCCCTGCGTGACAGGCAGGTATTCTAACCAACTGAACTACCACTCCAACACAATCTAAATCTTTTACTTATCTTTCAATAAGCCCACTGTTTAGTAAGTGGTGGGTGTGGAGAGGTTCGAACTCCCGACATTCGCCTTGTAAGGGCGACGCTCTCCCAACTGAGCTACACACCCATTCTCATTTAGCCTTTAATGGTGCCGCCACCAAGAGTCGAACTCGGGACCCTCTGATTACAAGTCAGATGCTCTACCAACTGAGCTATAGCGGCTAAACGCTAAATCAAATTTTCAATTACTCTAAGAGTAAAAGTGGTGCCGCCACCAAGAGTCGAACTCGGGACCCTCTGATTACAAGTCAGATGCTCTACCAACTGAGCTATAGCGGCATTACATAACGCAGTTTACTTTTATATGACACATCTTAAATTAAGATGGTGCCGCCACCAAGAGTCGAACTCGGGACCCTCTGATTACAAGTCAGATGCTCTACCAACTGAGCTATAGCGGCTTTAATAAAAGCAAAATCTTTTTTTATTTCTAATCTTTAAAAGAAAAGAAACTTTGACCAAGTAATGGTGCCGCCACCAAGAGTCGAACTCGGGACCCTCTGATTACAAGTCAGATGCTCTACCAACTGAGCTATAGCGGCTAAACTATTTTCTTGGTCGGGACGGCAGGATTTGAACCTGCGACCACTAGCACCCCATGCTAGTGCGCTACCAGGCTGCGCTACGCCCCGAAACCAACAACAACTCTGTCGTTGTCAGCGGGTGCGTATATTACTATAACGAATTGAAAAGGGAAGAGTTTTATAACTTTTTTTTAAATTAAATCATGTAAGTTAGACCTAACAGATAAATTGGTTATTCTCTGATCTAAATACCCTCATCAACAAACCAACAACCTCAAATAAACCTCTTGTTCGTTAAATACTAAAGCCACCCCACAAAAAATAAGCAGCCTTTCACAAGCGAGATAAAAATAAAGCTGCCCCAATAAAAAAGCCACCTTAAAGGTGGCTTTTAAAAGAGAGAAACTAAATCACTCTTGCATATAATCTTCTACTTTTGACTTAAGCTTTTGCCCTGGCCTAAAGGTAACAACTGTACGCGCTGTAATTGGGATCTCTTCCCCCGTTTTTGGGTTTCGACCAGGTCGCTGACTCTTTTCACGAACTTCAAAATTACCAAAGCCCGATAACTTCACTTGCTGCCTTTCAACAAGTGAATGGCGTACGACATCAAAAAAACCTTCAACAAGATCTTTTGCGTCCTTTTTACTTAGACCAATAGTATCTACTAAATTTTCAGCAAGGTCCGCTTTTGTCAACGATCCCATAAATCTATCCCCTTACAACGGCTCCCAACTGCTCAGCCAAGGCTGTTACAGTCTGTTCGACAGAGTTGTTTACTTCTTCATCACTAAGAGTGTGTGAAGGATGCTGCCACGTCAAGCCCAAAGCGACACTTTTTTTCGTTTCATCAATCCCTTGCCCCTGATAAACATCAAAAACCAAGACATTTTTAAAGCCTTCCCCAGCAGAGCTAACAATCACTCGCTCTAGCTCACTGACAGGAACAGACCTATCAACAAGTAAAGCAAGGTCTCGACGAACCTCTGGGAAGCGAGAAACCGCTTTGTATTCAGGCAAAGTCGCATTAAGCACTGCGTTCAATGCAATATCAAATACATAGATAGGCTGATTCGCCCCCAATGTTTTAGATAGTTGCGGATGAAGCTCACCCATAAGACCAACAAACTGACCGTCAATATAAATATCAGCCGAACGACCTGGATGCAGGAACTCACACGCTGAACGCTCATAAGTTGGCTGACCGCCATTATTTAGCTCAAACAACGCCTCAACATGCGCCTTCAAATCATAAAAGTCTACTTTTTCACTACCGTGATACCAAGCTTCAGGGTGGCGACTACCTGCAATAAGACCAGAAATCTGTTGCTGTTGATCGAGATCCTCTAACGCTTCTACAGAACCAATAAAACGACGCCCAGTTTCGAACAAACGAACACGAGACTGTTGACGGTTTTGGTTATATAAATACGCTCTCACAAGCCCAGGAATCAGACTTGGTCGCATTACACCCATATCAGCAGAAATTGGATTCTCTAAAGGTACGGGCTCAATCTCTGGTAAAAATTGCTTACTAAGCACAGGATCAATAAAGCTATAAGTTACAGCCTCTTGATAACCCTGAGAGACCAAGGTCGCACGTAAAGCTTGAATTGGCGTTTTACCTTCTGACAAAGGAGTGAAGTTCACTGCTGCCTGAGGCATAGAAGAAGGCAGATTGTCATAGCCATAAATACGCGCTACTTCTTCAATCAAATCCGCTTCAATCGCAATATCAAAACGATGAGACGGCGACTTAACAGTCCAAACTTCGTCATTTACTTCAAGCATTTCCAAACCAAGGCGTGTCAGAATATCTGTCACAAGCTCTTTTTCAATGGAAATCGCTAAATATTGATCTAGCTTTTTACGACGCAAAGTAACAACGGCGGCATCTGGAAGAGACTCTTCATTCACCGTATGGGTTACTGCACCAGCTTGTCCACCAGCAATCTCGAGGATCAGAGCCGTAGCACGTTCAATTGCTTTCTCTTGCAGACTTGCATCGACACCACGCTCAAAACGATGAGAAGAGTCTGTATGCAAACCATAAGAGCGTGCTTTACCCGCCAATGCGATAGGAGCAAAAAAAGCACTCTCTAGGAAAACATCTGTTGTTTCAGCGTTTACACCAGAGCCTTCACCACCCATAACACCGGCAATGGCTAATGGCGCTTTCTCATCGGCAATCACCAATGTATCTTCACGAAGAGAGATTTCCTGGCCATCTAGCAAGACGATTTTTTCGTCAGCCGTTGCCATTCGAACAACAATGGATTCTGACAAATTAGCCAAATCAAATGCGTGCATTGGTTGACCCAATTCAAGCATGACATAGTTCGTAATATCGACAATAGGATCAATAGAACGAATTCCGCTTCGGCGAAGTTTTTCAACCATCCATAAAGGCGTTTGTGCTGTGACGTTAACACCACGAATAACACGCCCTAAATAACGTGGACACGCTTCTACAGCATCAACACGAACAGGGAATGTGTCTTCGATAGAAACATCAACAGCCACTATATCAACAGGTGTAAGGTCGACTTTATTTAATACACCTACTTCGCGTGCTAGTCCGGCTAGGCTTAAACAATCACTTCTATTTGGCGTCAGATCAACATCGATAATTTTATCATCAAGGCCTAACACCTCACGGAAATCTGCACCTGTCGCCAATGACAAAGGCAATTCCATAATACCGTCGTTGTCATCACTCACACCTAACTCAGATGCTGAGCACAACATACCAAAAGATTCTACTTGGCGTAGCTTGGCTTTCTTAATCTTGAAGTCAGCCCCTAATACCGCGCCGATTTTTGCAAAAGGAATTTTAATTCCTGGTCGTGCATTTGGTGCGCCACAAACAACTTGAAAAATATCTGCGCCGTCTGACACTTGGCAAACTTGAAGCTTGTCAGCATTCGGATGTGGATCCGCACTGATAATTTCACCCACTACCACACCAGAAAATTCAGAGGCAACAGGTAGAACCTCATCAACTTCAAGACCAGCCATGGTTATCTGAGCCACCAAATCATCACTACTGATGCTTGGATTGACCCACTCTCTTAGCCAATTCTCACTGATTTTCATAAAAACATCCTAGATCGACTGGTTACTTGAATTGCTTAAGGAAACGTAAATCGTTTTCAAAGAACATACGAAGGTCATCCACTTTGTAGCGCAACATAGCAAAACGCTCGACACCCATACCAAAGGCAAAACCAGTATATTTTTCAGAATCGATCCCAGACATCTCAAGCACTTTAGGGTGGACCATGCCACAACCCAATACTTCCAACCAAGATTCCTCACCTTTACTGTTTGTACGCATGATATCGACTTCAATAGAAGGCTCAGTAAAAGGGAAATAGCTAGGACGGAATCGCACCTTTAAATCATCTTCAAAGAAGACATTCAGAAACTCCTGCAGAATTCCTTTCAAATCAGCAAAAGAAATATTCTCATCAATTAGCAAACCTTCTACTTGATGGAACATCGGAGTATGCGTCTGATCTGAATCACAACGATAAACTCTGCCAGGACAAATAATTCGGATCGGTGGCTGCGTTTTTTCCATCGTACGTACTTGAACAGGAGATGTATGCGTTCTCAGTACGGTAGTTGGATTAAAATAAAATGTATCCTGCATTGCGCGCGCAGGATGGTGCGCAGGAATATTTAACGCTTCGAAGTTATGATAATCATCTTCGATTTCTGGGCCTGCCGCCACATCAAAACCAATGCCACGGAAAAACGTTTCAATACGCTCCATGGTTCTAGTAACTGGGTGCAAACCACCCACTTCTTGCCCTTTTCCAGACAAAGATATATCAATCGTTTCGTTAGCAAGCTTGGCATTTAAAGCGGCTTTTTCTAGACCAGCTTTACGCTCAGTAATTTTTTCTTGAACTTGCCCTTTGGCTTCATTCACCATTTGGCCAAACTTTGGTCGTTCCTCTGCAGAAACATTACCAAGCTGTTTCAACAAAGCGGTAAGAGCGCCCTTTTTACCTAAATAATGTACTCGAACATCATCTAGCGCGGACTCACTCTCAGATGCAGCTACTGCGCTTAACGCATCAGCAAGAATCTGCTTTAGGTTCTCCATTTATACACTCCAAAAAATAAAATAGGGGAAGAGCGCTAGCTCTTCCCCTATCAAAGACTGCATTGAGTTACTCGTTCTATTAAGACGGAATCTTTCAAGATCGACTCACTCTAAGGCTACGTCAGAAATTAAGCCAAGCTTGCTTTCGCTTTTTCAACGATAGCAGCAAAAACTTCTTTCTCGTACACAGCTAGGTCAGCCAAAACCTTACGGTCAATTTCGATTGCAGCTTTTTTCAAGCCAGCAATGAAACGGCTGTAAGATAGACCATTGATACGTGCAGCAGCGTTGATACGAGCAATCCACAATGCGCGGAATTGACGTTTACGCTGACGACGGTCACGGTACTGATACTGACCAGCTTTGATGACTGCTTGTTTAGCTACACGAAATACACGGCTACGTGCACCGTAGTAACCTTTAGCTTGCTTTAAAATCTTCTTGTGACGGCGACGAGCCTGAACACCACGTTTTACGCGAGGCATAATATAAACCTTATACTAATAAATTAATAAACTAAAAAATTGGGACTTAAATGTATGGCAACATGCGTGTGATTAACGCTTTGTCGCTAGCAGCGATGCTCTTCATTGCACGAAGATGACGCTTACGCTTAGTCGATTTCTTAGTCAAAATGTGACTAGTATGAGACTGCTTATGTTTAAAACCATTCGCGGTACGTTTGAAGCGCTTAGATGCGCCACTGTGTGACTTAATTTTGGACATGATAAAACCACTCTCGCATTCGTTAATGTTAATGTAATTTTTTAATAGCTAAGCTATTTAAAATTACTTCTTCTTTTTGGGGCCTAGCACCATAGTCAATTGACGACCTTCCATTTTCGCAGCTTGCTCTACTGCACCATATTCCTCTAAGTCTTGAGCGACTCGATTCATAAGTTGCATACCAAGCTCCTGATGGGCCATTTCACGACCGCGGTATCGTAATGACACCTTAGCCTTATCCCCGCCTTCAAGGAAACGTATCAGGTTGCGGAGTTTTACCTGATAATCCCCTTCCTCCGTCCCTGGACGGAATTTCATTTCTTTTACCTGAATCTGCTTTGCATTTTTCTTTTGAGCGGCTTTTGCTTTCTTCAGCTCAAAAATATGCTTACCGTAGTCCATTATTTTACAAACAATTGGATCTGAGTCAGTAATTTGCACTAAATCAAGGCTTGCTTCTTGAGCAGCTTTGAGCGCTTCCTCAATCGAAACAACACCAATTTGTTCACCATCAGCCGCGATTAAACGTACTTCGGTGGCGCGAATGTTCTCGTTGATTTGAGGACGCTGCTTGTTAGCGGCACGCCCACGATTAGTATTACCTTTTATAGCTCTATCTCCATTTCTTGTTTACGGCTACGGCGAGCAACTTCTGCGTGAAGCAAATCTTCAAAATCAGAAATACTCATCACTCCAAGATCTTCACCTGTTCGAGTTCGAACGGCTACTTGTTGTTGCTCAACTTCTTTATCACCAACAACGATCATATATGGAATTCGTTGAATAGTATGCTCGCGGATTTTAAACCCGATCTTCTCGTTTCTCAAGTCAAGTTTTGCTCTAAAGCCACTTGAGTTCAATCTTTTTTCCAAATCGGCACAATATTCGGCTTGTCGATCGGTAATATTCATGATCATCACCTGTTCAGGCGCCAACCAAAGCGGGAACGAACCTTCCGACTCTTCGATTAGAATACCAATAAATCGCTCAAGAGAACCTACTATTGCACGGTGTAACATAACAGGCGTTTGACGCGAACCATCTTCTGATACAAATTGCGCACTCAAACGAGTTGGCATTGAGAAATCTACCTGAATCGTACCACATTGCCATACTCGGCCAATGGCGTCTTTCAAAGAGAACTCAATCTTAGGGCCATAGAAAGCCCCTTCACCTGGCAATTCTTCCCAATCCAATCCTGCTGCATCTAACGCATCCGCCAACGCTTTTTCTGACTTATCCCACACCTCATCAGAACCAACGCGCTGTTCAGGACGAGTTGAAAGACGATAAATCACATTATCAAAACCAAAATCGGCATACACTTCATGCAACAAACGAATAAACTCAGATACTTCACTCTGTATTTGGTCTTCTGTGACAAAAATATGACCATCATCTTGTACGAAATTACGCACACGCATAATACCGTGTAAAGCACCAGATGGTTCATTACGGTGACAAGAGCCAAACTCCGCCATACGGAATGGCAGGTCTCGGTAACTCTTTAATCCCTGATTATATACTTGCACATGACATGGGCAGTTCATCGGTTTCACTGCGTAATCGCGGTTCTCCGAATGCGTTGTAAACATGTTTTCTTGATATTTCCCCCAGTGCCCTGATTTTTCCCAAAGAACACGGTCAACAATCTGTGGCGTTTTAACTTCTTTGTAGTCATTATCAAGCTGTTTCTGACGCAAATATTGCTCAATAACTTGGTATAGGTGCCAACCTTTAGGGTGCCAAAAAACCATACCTGGCGCTTCTTCCTGAACATGAAAAAGGTCCAGTTTTTTACCTAATTTACGGTGATCTCGCTTTTCAGCTTCTTCGATTCGAGTTAGATATGCTTTTAACTCTTTCTTGTCATTCCACGCTGTACCGTAAATACGCTGCAACTGTTCATTATTAGAGTCACCACGCCAGTACGCACCTGCCAGCTTCATCAATTTAAAATGACGCAAAACACGAGTATTAGGAACGTGAGGACCACGACACATATCCAAATATTCTTCGTGATGATACAAACCAACTTCTGTTGTTGATTCATCCATATCATCAATAAGGGAAACCTTGTAAGTCTCACCACGCTCAGAAAACAACTGACGAGCTTCAGCAACCGGTGTCATTTTCTTAACAACATCGTAATCCGTTTTCACTAATTCAGCGATGCGTTTTTCAATTGCGGCTAAGTCTTCTGGTGTGAAAGGACGTTCGTACGCGATATCGTAATAAAAGCCTTCACTAATCACAGGTCCTATGGCCATTTGCGCCGTTGGATACAATTGTTTTACTGCGTGCCCAACAAGGTGAGCAAAAGAGTGACGAATGATTTCAACACCGTCTAGGTCCTTCCCCGTCACTATGCTTAATTCAGCATCATCAGAGATTAATTCACACGCATCAACAAGTTGTCCATTAATACGCCCTGCTACCGTTGCTTTAGCAAGACCAGGGCCGATATCTTCGGCAACTTGCATAACAGTAACTGGATTAGAAAAAGAGCGTTGGCTGCCATCAGGCAAAGTAATTACAGGCATTTTATTCCCCTATCGGAGTCAGTGGTGCTCCATACTAAAGAGCACATGTAAATTTCAGCGCATAACCTACCATTTTTCTATTATTCATGCGAATCAAATTTAAATAAGACTTTTTAGTGCATGTAATGGTCATCTATAAAAATCAAGCCTTTTTTCTCCTTTTCAGGCATAGACATTCTCTGTACTGAGAGTAAAATTGCCATCCGTTTCATGAATACTTTAATTGACTAATAAAACCTATGGCTCTTGATAATCTTGACGACTACTGTATTGAGACAACTCAATCAGAACCAGACCTTTTGCTTGAGCTGGTTGAAAAAACCTACTCTGACATGGGCTATCCAAATAAACTGTCAGGTAAAACCATAGGACGTACATTAAAGCTTTTAGCAAAAATCGCCCAACCAAAACGTGCCCTAGAAATTGGCATGTTTACAGGCTACTCAGCCCTTTCCATTGCGGAAGGCATGCCTGTTAATGGTGAGCTGATTTGCTGTGAAACCAATCCAAGAGCGATTGAATTCGCCCAGTCTTTTTTTGATCGTAGTGAGCATGGAAAGAAAATCAATGCTATTTTTGGACCCGCTCTTGATACGATAAATTCCTTGGAAGGGGAATTCGACTTTGTCTTTATCGATGCAGATAAGCGCAACTATTTGAATTACTACGAAGCAGTATTGCCTCTTGTAAAATCAGGCGGCCTCATCATCATCGATAACTCCCTATGGCAAGGGCGCGTTCTAGACCCTAAAGAAAACAGCGACATTGCTGTCGACCAAGTCAACCGCTTAATCGCGCAAGACAACAGAGTCGAGAATGTCCATTTAAATGTTCGTGACGGTCTCAATATCGTCGTAAAACACTAACCCTATTTTTTATAGAACCCTCTCACCTTTGGGTTTCCTTAGGTGATAGGGTTTTATTTGCTATTTAAAAGATACTAGTTAAGAGGCAACGATTTTGGTCGTTTTTAAAATCACAAATAATATCTCTGGAAAGCATTATATTGGCACTTCCTTTAACAGTGGATTCCAGCGTTTTGAGCAATATGTTGAAGCAACAAACGAAGGCTTAGACTTTCCTTTGTACAATGACATCAGGGAGAGTGGCATTGAAGCTTTTATTGTTGAAGAACTTTTTGAAACCAGCGACAAACAAGAGCTGTATGAATTGGAAACAGATTACATTTCAATTTATAACGGTGAAAGCCTACGTGGTTACAAAATTGCTCAAACAGCAGAAAAGTCAGTCAACCTAAATCTTGGCAAAAAGGCATTATTTGACGCAAACGGCGTATCCACAGCAGAGCAACCTAAAAAAACACGAAAAGCAGCGGTAAAAAAACCGTTGAGCTACCAAAGAAAACGGTTGAAGCCACACCAACAGCCAAATCTTTCTTTGGTGAGCTTATCAGTGAAGAGAGACTAGATGCACCTGCTGAGAAAGTAGCCGACAAAAAGAAACCTGTCACTCGTACAAAGAGTAAAGCTAGCATTCAAAAGATGCTGAACGAAGCAGAGAGAGCATCAAAGAAAGAGCGCGAAGAGAAACTAAAGCTACAGCAACAAGCTGAAGCGGAAGAAATGGCTCTTATCATGGCAAAGATTGACGTAACATCTAAATCAGCTACTTCCGCTTTCAGAAAGCGTAAAGGCTAACTTAAGGCTCTACCACTCCTTTCAAAACAAAAAAATCCCCGATTAAAAGCACATTAATCGGGGATTTTTCGTTTATCGAGCTAGACTTAAGCTCTTGCTTTCTTCAATGTCTCAGAAATCATAAACGCCAATTCCAAAGACTGGTCTGCATTCAAGCGAGGATCACAATGTGTATGGTATCGATCAGCAAGGTCGGCCTCTGTCACTTCAAAGGAGCCACCAATACATTCCGTCACATTTTGGCCTGTCATTTCAAAATGCACACCACCGGCATAAGTACCTTCTGCATTATGCACTTGGAAAAATTGCTGCACTTCTTTTAATACATCATCGACACGACGAGTCTTATAGCCAGTTGATGCTTTCACCGTATTGCCGTGCATAGGATCACTACTCCAAACAACTTGCTTCCCTTCTCTCTGGATAGCTTGGATTAGCTTAGGCATTCCATCTTCAACTTTATCAGCCCCCATTCGAACAATTACATTCAAA
The DNA here is from genome assembly GCF_055809555.1 of Marinomonas sp. 15G6-16. Taxonomy (NCBI): domain Bacteria; kingdom Pseudomonadati; phylum Pseudomonadota; class Gammaproteobacteria; order Oceanospirillales; family Oceanospirillaceae; genus Marinomonas; species Marinomonas sp. 15G6-16. Next base: position 424,051 of record NZ_CM147916.1, read on the forward strand.
CGACCAGCTTCATTTTCTGGGTTTAGCACATCACACAAACGCACCAAATCTTCAGGATCCATAGAAGGGCCAGCCTTCACCCCAATCGGATTTTTAACACCGCGTAAAAACTCAACATGAGCACCATCCAACTGACGAGTACGATCACCAATCCACAACATATGAGCAGAACAATCGTACCAGTCACCAGTTAAGCTATCCTGGCGCGTAAGAGCTTGTTCGTATGGCAATAACAAAGCTTCATGAGAAGTATAAAACTCTGTTTCTTTTAGTTGAGCCAAACCAGAACCGACTCCACAAGCTTCCATAAACTGCAACGCATCATCAATTTTCCCTGCCACACCATGGAAGCGATCGCCCACTGGACTAGCATTTAAAAAGTCTAAGTTCCACTGATGCACTTGATGCAAATCGGCAAAGCCACCTTGAGCGAAAGCGCGAAGTAAATTCATTGTTGAAGCGCTTTGATTATAAACTTGGATTAAACGCTCAGGATCTGGAACTCGTGCCTCTTCGGTAAATTCAATACCATTAATAATGTCACCACGGTAGCTTGGCAATTCAACACCATTAACCGTTTCCATTCCCGCAGATCTCGGCTTAGCGAACTGTCCAGCCATACGACCCACTTTAACCACTGGACACTTACCTGCATAAGTAAGCACAACAGCCATTTGCAACATAACTTTAAAAGTGTCACGAATATTATTCGCATGGAATTCAGCAAAGCTTTCAGCGCAATCACCAACCCTGCAATAAAAATGACTGGCCATTCGCCACTTGTGCCAATGCTTTTTTAAGCTGACGAGCTTCACCTGCAAAAACAAGAGGAGGCATTTTTCCTAACGTCGCTTCAACCTGAGATAAATGCGCTGCGCTAGGATAAACCGGCTGCTGTAATGCCGTTTTTTCTCTCCAACTTGCTAACTCCCACTCTTTCATAATTATTCTTAACCTTTTTTCATATTATTGTTTAATATTCTCAACGGGCTACAACCCAAAGTATTTCGGCATCTTTTGGGGACAAAGACACCACCGCATGCCCCATAGTGGCATCATAATACACACTATCCCCTTCTTTTAATTCAATTGGCTCATAGAGCTCAGAGAAAAAATTAATTTTACCGTCTAAAACCAAAAGAAATTCTTCTCCATCATGACGCACCCACTCTTTAAATTCATTAAAAGATCGAGCTCGCACCTTAGTTTTAAAAGGCACCATCTTCTTACGACTAATAGAGTAATTTAACAACTCATGCTCATAAGTTGCTGTTGGGTGAGGCTCTCCTTTTCCTTTTCGCGTGATGTCTCTACGACCAGCAATCGAGTACTCACTTGCCTCAACAAAAAGCTGCGGCAAATCCATCTCCAAACCATTTATTAATTTCTGAACAATGGTAAAGCTAGGGGACACCTGATCGTTTTCAATTTTAGACAAGGTTGAACGCGCAATGCCAGTTCTCTTTCCAACCTCTTCTAACGTCCAACCTTTCGCCAGACGTATCTCTTTAACCCGCTTTCCAAGCTCTAAAGGCTCAACAAAACGATCTGGGTCAGATGCGGTGGCAGTTTCTAATGAAGGACGACTAACCATAATATTCCAATACTACTTTTTAAAATTTAACCTTACTCAAAAACCAACAACCCAAATACACTTCTAAAGTACTATTTCTTCGCCAAAGGCTCCATCGCAGCAGAACAACGAGACAAATCAAAGCCTTTCTCTGATACTTGGGAAACCAACTTTTGATACCCTTCACCTTGAGCATTTTTCATCAATACCCACAAAACAGATGAACGAGTACCCGTTCGGCAAAATGCGAGGGTTTTCTCACCTTCTACCAAGGCATCACTTTGACCATCTACATGCGCCTGAGAAAGCTTAGGCAGCTCGATAGGGTTACTAACGTATTTCATACCAAGCATTTCCACTGCAACACGAATACTCTCTGCCGAAGGCTGATCATCAGATTCACCATCCGGCCGATTATTAATAATTTTCTCAAACCCCTGTTTCTTTAATTCGGATAAGTCTTCTCTCAATAATTGAGGAGAAACAAAATAAAATTCATCAATCTGAACCACATTACTCATCACAATATCCTCATAAAACCTAGTTTAAGAACGGTATAAAACTTTAATCAGGTGAAAACCAAACTGCGTTTTCACAGGGCCCTGAACTTTCAATAAAGGCCCATTAAAAACAGCCTTATCAAAAGCGGCAACCATATCCCCTTTTCTAAATTCGCCCAAGTCCCCACCTTTTTTCCCAGACGGGCAAGTCGAAAATTGTTTCGCTAACTTATAGAAATCAGCTCCTTTGTCTAACTTTGCTTTGATCGACTCAGCTTCAGACTTAGTTTTCACTAAAATATGACACGCACTTGCAGTGGACATCAACACTCCCATCTTTGAAACACTATAGATAAAACATGGTAACCCATTTAGTATATTGGAATTAACTAAAAATATAATGGATACTGTATTTAGTTGTATAAGTATCAATAAGTAGGCGATTTCATAAATGAGCAATTACGAAGCAATTAACGACCTTTCTTTTCTTCTTGTGGAACCTTCTGACACTCAAAGAAAAATTATCGTTAAGGCACTACAAGAAGCTGGTATCAAACAAATTGAGTGCGTAAATAGTATCCAAGAAACAATGGACACTCTATCTTCTTTCCCGCCAGACCTTGTTATTTCCTCAATGTATTTACCTGACGGCTCAGCCAATGACTTAATCGATCGCATACGCTCCAATGAGGAAACCGAGGGGCAATGCTTCATGCTTATTTCAAGCGAACGCAATAAAGAACACCTTGAGCACCTAAGACAATCTGGTGTTCTTGCGATTTTACCAAAACCATTCAGTCTTAAAGACTTACAGCGAGCAATTCACGCTACTCTAGATCTCATAATTGAAGAAGAAATAGACCTAGAAATGTTTGACCCTAGAACACTCAGGGTACTTGTAACAGATGACAGTCTTATGGCAAGGAAACACATCAGCAAAACTCTTAACACTATGGGCATTGAAGACATTGAATTTGCTGAAAACGGTAAAGAGGCAATAGAAATTTTAAGTCAAAGCGAATTTGATTTAATTATCACTGACTACAATATGCCTGAAATGGATGGCAAAGAACTTACTGATGCAGTACGACAAACACCTGAATGGGCTCACCTCCCTATTCTAATGGTCAGCTCGAATTCAGAAGACAGTCAATTAGCGAACATCGCTCAAGAAGGCGTCGATGCAATTTGTGGCAAACCGTTTGAACCAAGTGTTGTAAGGAAGCTCCTAGCTCAAATTTTGAACTAAAAAAAGAGCTTCATATTGAAGCTCTTTTTTTGACTTTAAATAACTAAACATTCGACATTAAGTCATCCACTACTTCCTGATTCGCCTCAGGAAAGTCATAGGAAGATAAAGTCGAAATAGGCGCCCAACGAACCTTTTGGCCTTCTTTTCCTACAGGATCACCTTCAAAACCTGTAACCCGATAAAAAAGGAGTTGAACCTTTTTATCACCGTAATCATGAGAAATCTCCTTAAAGAAAGAGCACTCTGTTACAGAGATATCACATTCTTCTTTCAACTCTCGAACCAAAGCTATCTCAGCAGACTCTGAAGGCTCGCATTTTCCTCCAGGAAACTCCCATAAACCTCCTTGGTCCTGATCACTCTTTCTCAAAGCAATAAAAACAAGGTCATCTCTCAAAATAATACCGACTGCTACTCTAATTAACATTAGGTGCGGTACTCAGCATTAATAGTGACATATTCATGAGAGAAATCTGTCGTCCAAACCACATCAGATTCCTTACCCATACCTAAATCAACGCAAATATGGATCTCATCTGGCGCCATGGCGTTTTTGCCATGCTCTTCCAAATAGTCAGGTGACCGACCACCATCTCGTGCAATCTCGAAGCCATTAATATGCAATTGAACTTTATCAACATCTAGATTCTCAACGCCTGCACGACCAACTACAGCCAAAATTCGGCCCCAGTTTGGATCTGAAGCGAAAAGCGCCGTTTTTACCAATGGTGAGTGTGCGATTTCAAATGCGGTTTTAGTCGCATCTTGTTGCTCAACAGCACCAACAACCTCAACCGTCACAAACTTAGTCGCACCCTCGCCATCCCTTACGATTGCGTGAGCAAGTTCTTGCATGACTTCCGTAAAAGCTGAGATAAAGGCTTGCGTCAAAGGCTCATCAATAGACGAGAGTTTAGCATTACCCGCCATTCCAGTAGCGACAGCAATACAAGAATCATTAGTCGACGTGTCACTATCAACTGTAATGCGGTTAAAGCTCTTATTCACAACATCTTTCAGTATACTGTGAAGTAAATCTTCATCCATTGAAATATCGCTGAACACATAACCCAACATGGTTGCCATATTAGGGCGAATCATGCCTGCACCTTTCGAAATCCCCGCGACAGTATAAGTACGGCCTTCAAATTCAAAGGTACGTACGGAGCCTTTTGGCAAGGTATCAGTGGTCATAATACCAACGCCTGCCGCATTCCAATTACCCGCAGATAAATTAGCAATCGCCGCAGGTATCGCATCAATGATTCTATTTACTGGTAAAGGCTCACCAATTACACCCGTTGAGAAAGGCAAAATAGCGTCAACATCAACACCTACTTGAAGTGCTAACGCGTCACAAGTCTTTAATGTATTTTCAAGCCCTGACTTTCCAGTACCGGCGTTAGCATTGCCTGTATTAACAAGCAAATATCGACTGTTTGTCGTGCTTAGATGCTTCTGACAAATACGAACTGGCGCAGCGCAAAAAGCATTTTGAGTAAACACACCTGCAACGGAAGCACCTTCACACAATTCAAAAAGGACAAGGTCTTTTTTGTTTGCTTTTTTAATACCCGCTTCCGCAACACCAATTCTCACACCTTTAACTTCAGGTATGAAAGGGAAATCATGCAACCCTACAGCCATTTAAATGCTCTCCAATTAAACCAGACGACCGTGACATTGTTTGTATTTCTTACCAGAGCCACAAGGACAAGGCTCATTTCGACCTACTTTAGGGTACTCAGCGCTATCATCAGACGATGAATCCGATTCATTCGATAATGAATCTACAGAGTTGTGAACCATGTCCATTTTAGTTTTTTCTTCTTGCTGACGACGAGCTTCTTCGATTTTTTCAGCTTCGTCTGCAGACTGTATTTTCACTCTCGTGATAATTTGAATAACTTCAAATTTAATCTGGCTTAATAAGCCTTGGAACAATTCAAACGCTTCACGCTTATATTCTTGCTTCGGATTTTTCTGAGCATAACCACGTAAATGAATACCTTGGCGCAGCATGTCCATAGTTTGCAAATGCTCTTTCCAAAGAGTATCAAGCACTTGAAGCAATACTTGCTTCTCAAATGATCTAAATGCAGGAGCGCCAGCAATCTCTTCTTTTTCCTTATGATTAGCAATCACACTATCAAGAATCTTCTGACGAAGTGGCTCTTCATAAAGTTTTTTATCTTCTTCAACCCACTGTGCAATAGGCAAGTCTAAGCTGAATTCATTGCGCAACTTCTCTTCCAGACCAGCAAGATCCCACATATCAAAGATACTTTGAGGCGGTATAAACTCATCAATCAAGTCAGAAATAACTTCTTCTCTCATCGCTGCAATAGCTTCAGACAAGTCATCAGAAACCATCATATCAAAGCGCTGAGTATAAATTACTTGCCTTTGATCATTAGCAACATCATCGTATTCTAATAACTGTTTACGAATATCGAAGTTACGACCTTCCACTTTACGCTGAGCTTTTTCAATCGCGTTAGAAACCATCTTATGCTCAATGGCTTCACCTTTTTCCATACCAAGTGCCATCATCATTTTCTTGATGCGATCTGACATGAAAATTCGCATTAGATTATCTTCTAAAGATAAGTAGAAACGAGATGAACCCACATCACCTTGACGACCTGCACGGCCACGCAACTGATTATCTATACGGCGAGACTCATGACGCTCTGTACCGATAATATGCAAACCACCTGCAGCCAAAACTGCTTCATTACGCGATTTCCAATCAGCTTTAAGTGCATCAATACTTTCTTGGCTAGCGCCTTCACCTAGTTGAGCTAACTCAACTTGCAAATTACCACCAAGAACAATATCGGTACCACGTCCAGCCATGTTAGTTGCAATAGTTACCGCACCAGGGCGACCAGCATCGGCAACGATCTCAGCTTCTCGCTCATGCTGCTTAGCATTCAACACATTATGCTTTACGTTCTTTTTGTTGAGGTAGTTTGACAACAACTCAGAATATTCAATCGAAGCCGTACCAACAAGCACAGGACGCCCTTGATTAACCACTTCTTCAATGTCTAATACGATCGCTTCAAATTTGTCTTCAGTAGACATATAAATCAAATCATTGAAGTCTTTACGCTGAACTTGGCGATTAGTAGGAATAACAACAACAGACAAACCATAAATTTGCTGAAACTCAAAAGCTTCAGTGTCTGCCGTTCCCGTCATACCTGACAGTTTTTCGTATAAACGGAAATAGTTCTGGAAGGTTGTTGAAGCCAGAGTCTGACTTTCAGCCTGAATAGTAACGCCTTCCTTTGCTTCAACTGCTTGATGAATACCTTCGGACCAACGGCGTCCAGCCATAGTACGCCCAGTATGCTCATCAACGATGACAATTTGGTCACCTTGAATAACATAATCAACGTTTTTCTTGAAAATAACATGCGCTTTCAAACAAGCATGAACATGATGAAGCAAAGACAAGTTCGCAGCCGCATAAAGACTCTCACCTTCACCTAGCATGCCTTGCTCTACTAACCAACCTTCTACAAAAGAGTGACCGTCTTCAGTTAATTCAATGCTACGCTGAGACTCATCATAAACATAATGGCCTGTTGCTTCAGCTTCTGTTTCTTCTTGCTTAACAAGCAAAGGTGCCAGTTCATTGATTCGGCGATACTGCTCTGAACTATCCTCAACCGCACCAGAAATAATAAGCGGCGTTCTAGCCTCATCAATAAGAATGGAATCCACCTCATCGACAACAGAGAAATTCAATTCACGCTGCACACGATCTTCTAAACGAAAAACCATGTTGTCACGTAAATAATCAAAACCAAATTCGTTGTTGGTACCATAGGTAATGTCGCATAAATAGGCCGCTTTTTTGTCTTCTCGATCCTGCCCAGAAAAAACAACACCGACGCTCATGTCTAAGAACTCGTAAAGCGGTCTCATCCAATTCGCATCACGCTTTGCCAAATAGTCATTCACGGTAACAACATGAACACCTTTTGATGATAAAGCGTTCAAGTATACGGCTAGGGTCGCAACCAGTGTTTTACCTTCACCAGTACGCATCTCTGCGATACGACCTTCATTAAGTACCATACCGCCGATAAGCTGCACATCGAAATGGCGCATACCCATAACTCGACGACTGCCCTCTCGAACAACCGCAAAAGCTTCTGGCAAAATAGAATCTAATGATGCTCCGGCATTAATACGCTCACGAAACTCACCCGTTTTTGCTGCCAAATCATCATCAGACAATCCTTTTAAAGATTCTTCAAGTTGATTGATTTGTGAAACAACTTTTCTATATCGTTTAACTTCTCGGTCATTCTTTGTACCGATAATTTTTTTAATTACAGTTCCTAACATCTTGAACTCAACGTAGCCAATTAGTAATAAACACAGTCTATCATGGTAATGTGTGACAAAACATGAAATATCAAGGACCTATATACAAAAAAACCAGACATAATGTCTGGTTTTTTATAATTCGATCAAGTTTTCAACACTAGCAACTAGGCATTTGCAAAAACTGAATCCGTATAAGAAATAGGGTCAGCTTGCGCTTCATCTTCAAAGACAACATATTCCCAAGCATCTTGTTGCTCAAGCAATGCCAACAACAATTTGTTGTTTAATGCGTGTCCAGATTTGTAAGCTTTATATTCACCAATCAAACTATGACCTAGCAAATAAAGATCACCAATAGCATCCAAAACTTTGTGACGCACTAGCTCATCTCTGTAACGTAAACCTTCGTCATTTAATACTCTAAAATCATCAAGAACGATTGCATTTTCCATGTTCGCACCGCGAGCAAGGTTATTATTCTTGAAGTATTCAAGATCTTTCATAAAACCGAATGTTCTTGCACGACTGATTTCTTTGACAAAGGTAGTTGTCGAGAAATCAAATGAAGTACTTTGAACGTCTTCACCAATTGCAGGGTGCTGAAAATCAATTGTAAAAGACAAACGGAAGCAAGAATGAGGTTCTAATGAAGCAAACTTATCGCCTTCCTCTACTTTAATTGGCTTTTTAACTCTGATGAATTTCTTAGGTGCGTTTTGAGCTTCCAACCCAGCAGATTGCAACAAAAATACAAAAGGACTCGCACTGCCATCCATCAAAGGAACTTCACTAGCACTCACTTCAACATAGGCATTATCAACACCTAAGCCAGCCATTGCAGATAATAAGTGCTCCACAGTACTAACTTTGACATCACCCTGACATAAAGCCGTAGCAAAATTGGTTGATCCTACCGATCGAGCATCACCAGGAATTTCTACAACAGGATCCAAGTCTGTACGAACAAATACAATGCCAGTATTTACAGGTGCTGGTTTAAGTGTCAAATACACTTTCTCACCAGAGTGTAAACCGACTCCAGTTGCTCGAATAATGTTTTTTAGTGTGTGTTGGCGTACCATTATATTCCTACAATTTTATGACTGGATACTAATCTTTGCAAAATAGTATCAACAAGCTCTTGATTATACAATCCAACATACTGATATTGCATTGTTTTTGCGCAAACTAGTCAGCTTGTCTACGCAAAAATGCTGGAATGTCCAAATACGATAATTTATCGCCACTTGACGCTTCAGAAGAATCAGCAGACTCTACTTTTTCATTCAAGCTTTTCTCTACCACTTCAACCTTTGCCTTAGGCAATGATTGAGGCTCAGGCTGAGACTCTACAACTTGAGGAGCTTCTACACTCTCCACTACAGACTCAGGCTTTGCCGTTACTGGCTGAGAGACAACAGATTCACCAACAGCAGACTTCATTTCAACTGCAGGACGACCCTCTAAACCAGTTGCAACCACCGTGACTCGCATTTCATCACCAACATTAGGATCAATTGCACAACCAATCACGACAGTAGCATCTTCCGATGCATATTCTTCAATAATGCCACCAACCTCAGTAAACTCAGACAGACCCACTTCTTCGTTTGCTGTGATGTTTACCAGTACGCCTCGCGCACCTTTAAGATTAATGTCTTCCAATAATGGGTTATGTATCGCAGCTTCTGCCGCAACCCTTGCTCTATCATCACCTGACGCAGAACCCGTCCCCATCATTGCCATTCCCATCTCAGACATCACCGTTCTTACATCGGCGAAGTCAACGTTGATAAGACCTGGGCGCATAATCAAGTCTGTAATACCTTGAACAGCATTAAACAGAACATTGTTCGCTTCACCAAACGCCTTCAACAATGAAATATTCTTACCTAGTACTGGAAGAAGACGCTCATTTGGCACTGTAATTAATGAATCGACATTTTCTCGTAATTCTTTAACTCCTTCTTCAGCAACTTTCGCTCGACGGCGACCTTCAAAAGGAAAAGGCTTAGTTACTACAGCAACAGTCAATATGCCTAACTCACGAGCAACCTTAGCAATCACAGGGGCTGCACCCGTTCCTGTACCGCCACCCATGCCGGCTGTGATAAACACCATGTCGGCACCAGTTAGCAAATGTGTAATCTTCTCTTGATCTTCTAAAGCTGAGTCTCGCCCAACCTCAGGATTTGCACCAGCTCCAAGCCCTTTAGTAATGGCTGAGCCCAATTGCAAAGAAACTCCAGTATCAAAACCAACTAATGCTTTAGAGTCAGTATTGGCACAAATAAACTCGACGCCTTCCAGGCGATTCTGCAACATATGACGAACAGCATTACCGCCGCCACCGCCAACACCAATTACTTTAATAACAGCATTATCGGACAAATTATCTTCTGCTAGATCAAAGACACTCATGGGCTTATCGCTCCTTAAATAAATTCATAATCAATTCTGACTAGATATAACTCTGAAACCAGTGTTTTAATTTCTGCCATGCCTTCGTTGCACTGAAAGATGGTTCAGTTTCCTTAGGTGCCAGAATTGATGTTTCTCGTTTAGTTTTCGTCTTAGACATCGTCCGCTTCGAGATTTCAGTTACTTCGGTCTCTTTACTACCATAAGCCAATAATCCAACACTTGTTGAATATATAGGGTTATCGACAATGTCAGACATTCCTTTAGTACAATCTGGTACAGATAATCGAATTGGCATCTGAAAAACTTTCTCAGCCAAGTCAGCAGCGCCTTCCATAAGCGACGTACCACCAGTAATTACAATACCTGCAGGGATTCTCTCTGCGTAACCACTACGCCTTAACTCATCCAGAATTAAGGTATAAATTTCTTCATATCTCGCCTCAACCACCTCTGTCAGGGTATGACGAGTGATTGATCTTGGTTGGCGGTCACCAACACTTGGCACCTGCAAAACTTGATCTGCAGACACCATAGATGACATTGCACAGGCGTATTTCACCTTTATCTCCTCAGCATGCTGAGTCGGTGTGCGCAACGCCATGGAAATATCATTTGTTACTTGATCACCAGCCACAGGTACGACAGCCGTGTGATGCAATGCGCCATCAATCCAGACCGCAATATCTGATGTGCCAGCACCAATATCGATCAAACAAACACCTAAATCTTTTTCATCTTCACTTAATGAAGAATCACTAGAAGCGAGCTGAGAAAGAATGACGCCATCAACACCTAAGCCACAGCGCTTAATGCACTTTTCTACATTCATAACCGCATTAACGGCACCTGAAATAAGATGAACATTTGCTTCAAGACGAACACCAGACATACCTAAAGGGTCTTTAATCCCTTCTTGAGAGTCTATGTGGTATTCCTGTGGAAGGATATGGAGAACGCGTTGATCGGATGAAATTGGAACAGCTTGCGCTGCGTCTATCACTCTTTCTATATCTTCTTGCTGAACTTCACCGTTCTTAACGGCAACAATGCCGTGAGAGTTCAAGCTACGAATATGACTACCCGCCACACTGACATACACAGAATGAATATTACATCCTGCCATCAACTCAGCTTCTTCAACTGCTCGCTGAATAGATTGCACAGTGGATTCAATATTTATAACAACGCCACGCTTCATACCTTTGGCGCTATGAGAGCCAATACCGACAATTTCCAAACTACCATCAGCCAGTACTTCACCAACTAAACAGATAACTTTTGATGTGCCTACATCCAAACCGACTATCATTTCACCTTCCCGGTATTGCGTGTTTTATAACTACTGATGTTTGTGTTTATAAATAACAACAAACAAGTTAATGTCACTCTTTTGCTTTCCAACCTACTGCCACACCATGAGGGTAGCGAGCATCGACTGACGTAATTTGATCTATTCTACCCGATAAATCACTTTTATACACCGCTATAAAGCGCTGTAATCTCTCTAAAACTTCCTCTCTACCCAGCTTTACGACTATGCCGTTGGTAAAGGTAACATTCCAAGCACCTCGAGGTTCTAAAGTTAGTGTAAAAATCCGCAAAGAAGTTGCAGCCAACACCTGACTAATTAAACCAAACTGCTCAAGCACAACATCACTTGTGCCATCTGGGCCATATAAACGAGGAAGTGGCAGATCTGGAATCTGATTAGGTCTAATCACCACAGAAGATGTTGAGATCAACTGTCGATCGTGCCAGTATGCGAGCGGAGTGTACTCATGAACAAGCACCTGCAATATATTTGGCCAAACTTTACGTACTTCTGCACTTTCAACCCACTCAGGCGACCTTGCAAGATCCAAAGCATCTGCTACAGAAAGACTTAACAGACTCTCGCCTAACAATTCAGAATAATGCGCTTCAAGCTCAGCTTCCGTAACATAATTCAAATCCCCTTCTATCTCGATTTTTTGAATAGCAAACCAAGTAACGGGAGAGTTTTCATCCTGAAAAGTGGCAACCAATATCAATAAAATCGCCCCTATAAGCGCCGCTATCCTCATAAATCAATCACGCTCTGCTTTTCCCCAAGCATCTATGACAATTTTCTCAACCAATGAAGGGTAATCAATCCCAACATGATTAGCTGCCATAGGGACAAGACTGTGAGTCGTCATACCCGGAGCTGTATTAACTTCCAACACCCAAAATACACCAGCCTGATCACGCATAATGTCTACACGCCCCCAACCAGAACAACCCAACGAACGATAAGCATCTAAAGCAAGCATTTGCAGTTCGTTTTCATCATCTTCATTCAAACCACAAGGCAATAAATATTGCGTATCTTCCGCTATATATTTAGCCTCATAATCATACAGCTTGTGATCTGGCGATGCCTTCAAGCCAATTGCAGGGTAAGCAACATCATCAATGATTGTGACAGTAAACTCAGGCCCATCAACAAACTCTTCAACCAACACATCAGAGTCGTATTCAAGTGCTTTTAGAAGTGCTTCATCCAACTCTTCGCGATTACTTGCTTTATTAATTCCTATTGTTGAACCCTCTCTAGAAGGCTTCACTATCATAGGATAAGACATACTTTCTTCGATAACGTTCGCATCAACTTGATCAACAAACGATAAATAAGCCGGTGTTGGTATGCCAATACCATTCCAAAAGCGCTTGGTTAAAACCTTGTCCATCGCTAAACCACACGCTAACGGCGAGCTTCCTGTGTAGGGCTTACCTAACATCTCCAGCAAAGCTTGAACTCGGCCATCTTCACCTTCTCCACCGTGGAGTGCTATAAACGCCAAATCAAACTCTATAGATTGAAGCTGCTTCACTGGGTCTAAACTTGCATTTTCGCCATACAAATCAAGGCCAATCACCTGATAACCTTTTGATTTAAGACCTTCAACAACGAGCGGACCACTTTGCAAAGACACTTCACGCTCTGCAGAACGCCCACCGTAGATAACAGCAATGACCAATTCTTTTAATGACTTTGACATATCAAATACCGCTTACTGACAATTTTTTAGACACAGCACCAATATCCCCAGCACCTTGCGTAATTAACAAATCCCCTTCTCGCAAAACATTACTCAAAATCGAACGTAAGTCAGATTCACCACCCACATGAATAGGATCAACATTACCGCGCTGACGGATACTGCCACACAAAGACCGGCTATCAGCGCCATTAATCGGCGTTTCACCCGCTGCATAAACATCTAACAATAAGAGCACATCGACTTGCGATAAAACACGTACAAAGTCTTCATACAAATCTCGAGTACGAGTATAGCGATGAGGCTGATAAACCATAACCAAACGTTTTTCTGGCCACCCTCCCCGAATAGCTTTAATCGTCGCCAACACTTCACTTGGGTGATGACCATAATCATCGACAAACATCACTTCGGAACCATTAGGAAGCGCCAACGGCTTCTGCTCCTGAAAACGACGTCCAACACCTTCAAAGCCCATCAATCCAGCTTGAATAGCGCTTGCGTCAACACCAAGATCCGTCGCAACAGCAATTGTCGACAGAGCATTCAAAACATTATGTCGTCCCGGCATAGGTAAACGAATCTTCAATGGTTCACCTTCTGGTCGATGCGCCAAAAACTCACAATAACGACCAGTTTGAACAATGTCAGTCGCATAAAAGTCAGCTTGCTGCTCAATACCATACGTCAATACAGGACGACTCAATGAAGGAAGTATCTCTCGTACATTCTCGTCATCTACACACAACACAGCCAAACCATAAAACGGCAAGTTATGTATGAACTCCACAAAAGTATGTTTTACTTTTTCAAAGTCACCATCATAAGTGTCCATGTGATCTTCATCGATATTCGTCACAATGACAGTTTGAGGCTGTAAGTGAAGGAATGAAGCATCACTTTCATCAGCCTCGGCCACAAGATAAGAGCTACTACCTAATTGCGCATTTGCACCAGCACTGGTTAAGCGACCACCAATGACAAAAGTAGGCGCTTCGCCTGTCGCCGCTAAAATGGACGCCATTAAGCTCGTTGTTGTTGTTTTACCATGAGTTCCCGCCACAGCAATACCATGTCGGTAGCGCATCAATTCAGCCAACATTTCTGCTCTACGAACAATTGGAATGCGATGCTCTTTACCCCAAATAATCTCTGGGTTTTCCTCATTAATGGCTGTCGAAACAACAATAACGTGAGCGTCATAGACATTTTCTTCCAAATGCCCCAAATACACCTTAATCCCTAACTCTTCTAAACGCTCAGTCACCGCTGAGGATTTTAAATCAGAGCCAGAAACTTGATAACCTTGGTTATGTAACACTTCCGCGATACCACACATTCCAACACCGCCAATACCGATGAAATGGATATTTTGAATGCGGCGCATAGTTGGAATATCGTATTGTGTCTTCTGATCAATCATCATTTTATTAACCTTAAACAGTGTGCAACCACATCTTGTGTTGCATTAGGGTGAGCCACCGCTTTCGCTTGCTCGCCCATTTTTATTAATGCTTCTTCGTTTTCAACAAACTCAGAAAGTAAAGATAGAATTTTTTCACAGGTCAGTTGTGGCTGAGGCAGCAAATACGCCCCGCCTACTTTCTCTAAATAACGGGCATTCTCTGTCTGATGATCATCAATTGCAAAAGGATATGGAATCAAAATAGAAGGCAAACCAGCGACCGCCAACTCACTGACCGTCATAGCACCAGCACGACACAGAACAATATCCGCCCAATAATACGCTTGATCCATATTATCCAAATACGGCTCAACCCTCGCCTCAACATTGACATTTTGATATAAAGCTTTAACTTCATCAAAATTTCGTACACCTGTTTGATGCCAAACATCCAAACGCTGAGAAAAAGACCAATTAGCCAATACCTGCGGCATCACATCATTAATTGCTTTCGCACCTAAGCTTCCACCGACAACCAACAACCGTAATGGACGTGCTGCATTTTCTCTGGCAATACGAACTTGCTGCTGCAATATATCGTTCCGAATTGGGTTACCGACACTCAAAGCATTGGGCAGAGCGCCATCAAAAGCTTGCAACTTCAAAGTAGCCATTTTTGACAATAATTTGTTTGTGGTTCCTGCAACCGCATTTTGCTCATGAATCACCAATGGGATTCTTAACAGCTTAGCTGCTACACCACCAGGGCCGGCAACAAACCCACCCATCCCTAACACAACATCAGGTTTTGTTTTTTGCAAAACAGCAACAGCTTGACCAATAGCATGCAAGACTCTAAATGGCGCAGCTAGCAGCCCTAACAAGCCCTTACCTCTTACACCTTTAATTGACAAAGAATGCAGGCGAATATCATGTTCCGCGACAAGCTTTTCTTCCATCCCACCTTTTGATCCAAGCCACTCAACATCCAGACCTTTATCAATAAAAGCATGAGCACAAGCTAGAGCAGGATAAATATGTCCGCCAGTTCCGCCGGCCATCACAATAACTTTTTTAGTAGCACTCATTCTGCTCTCTCTTCTTGACTGTCACTTTCTAAATTGGCGTCCGTGACACCCAGTTCCTTTTCAGCACGACGATTTTCTACATCAACTCGAGCAACCACAAACAGGCTACCCAAAGTGATAATCAGACTACTACCACCGTAGCTGATTAAAGGTAGTGTTAGTCCTTTTGTTGGCAAGAAGCCGGTATTCACACCGATATTAATAATAACTTGAGCTAAAATAAGAATCGCAAAACCAAAGCACATGTAAGCAGCAAAAGGTCGCGATAAAGTCATGGCTTTTCGGCCTATTTTAAACGCTCGCCCAACCATGACCGCAAACAAAAGAATCAGCAGCAAACCACCCAACATACCGGTTTCTTCGACCCAAATTGAAAACACAAAATCGGTATGCGCCTCAGGCAAATAGGAAAGCTTCTGAACACTATTCCCCAAACCAAGACCAAACCACTCGCCACGCCCATATGCGATAAGCGCCTGACTTAGCTGATAGCCTTCATTAAAAGGATCCGCCCAAGGATCAATGAAATTCATCAAGCGCTTTAAACGATAACTTTCAGATATCGCCACCACGCCTAACATAGACACAGCACCTACCATCAAAAGCAAAAACTGGTATAGAGGCGCTCCACCTAAGAATAACAACACCATCACAGTGCCGAGCAACACAACCGACGCCCCGAAGTCTGGTTCAAGCAATAAAAACAGCAAGAAAACACTGCAAAGACAAAGAGGAAGAAAGAAACCAATCCAACCTTCTCTCACTCGGTCAGCACGTCGCACCAAATAACCAGACATATAAACCACCATACAAACCTTCGCGACTTCCGAGGCTTGTAGGTTAAACACCACTAAATTAATCCAACGGCGGCTACCGTTTACACTCTTCCCGATGCCTGGCACCAAAACCAATATCAACAAAATAAGAGACAATCCCATCATCAGGATGCCCCATTTTTGCAATTGACTAGTAGGTAAAGACAACAAAATCCAACCGAATACCAAACCAAGAACCAAGTACAAGGTCTGGCGTATCATGAAGAAATAAGGGTGACCGTGAATACTTTCTGACACAGAAATGGAAGCACTGGATACCATGACAATACCCAACGCCAAAATAGACACCACAGAAGATAAGAAAATAGCATCGATACGAGAAAGTTCTCGCCAAGAAACCCGGTCAAACATGTTTAACCATGTCATAAGGCAGTAACCAAGTTTACAAAGTGCTCACCGCGCGCTTCATAATTTTTATACATATCCAAACTAGCGCAGGCCGGTGAAAAAAGAACTACATCGCCTTCTTTTACCGTCGAAGAAATATCATGAATAATTTCATCCAATGTCTCAAAGCGCTTAATCTCAGTATTTGAAGACAATGCCGTCGCAATGTTATTCGCGTCTTTACCAAACAAATAAACCGTACGAACAAAATCAGATACAGGCTTTTTCAAGTCACTGAAGTCCGCCCCTTTCCCCTCACCGCCAGCAATAAGAGCAATGTTTTTATGTGTCGTGGAGCCAAGACCTTGCAAAGCAGCAAGAGTTGCACCAACGTTTGTGCCTTTGGAGTCATTAATAAACGTGGCTCCACGGTAAGTACGAACACTTTCACAGCGATGTGGCAAACCACCAAATTCCGCTAAAACCTTAGCAACTGCCTCTGACCGCACATCCACACCCAACAATTCCAACATAGCTAGTGCAGCCAAAATATTTGCGTAATTATGCGTACCCTTTAATGCAATTTGAGAAGTGTGGTACAAGCGCTCGACACCACGACACAACCAAGCGCCATCACCATCTTTCAACATCCCAAACTCTTTTAGGTCTGGGCTTTTTGTCGTGAAAGCACGCACAGGAGTCGCTTCTGCAAGCAAAGGCGCCGTCAAAATATCTTGCTTGTTGCAAACCGCCGCTTTACAGCCTCGATATACTCTTTGTTTTACGCGCTGATACTCGTAAAAATCAGTATAACGATCCATATGATCTTCAGAGACATTTAAAAGACAAGCCACATCCGCTTGCAAAGCAGGTGTTGTTTCAAGCTGAAAGCTAGATAATTCCAATACATAATAATCCGTACCGGAAGAAAGGAGATCCAAAGCAGGCAATCCTAAATTACCACCTGCTTTAACATTTTTTCCGCATGCCTGAAGTAACAAAGCCACCAAGGTAGTGACTGTGCTTTTGGCATTTGAGCCTGTAATAGCGACGAACGGTGCGTCCACATAATCGCGAAACAAATCAATATCGCCTCGCATAGCCACACCCTTTTCGGCTAAACGAGACAAAACAGGCGTCCGCAATGCAATACCAGGGCTAACGTACAATTCTGTTACACCAAGGGTTTCAAGTACCGCTAAATCACCTGTCAAAATACGATCTTCTGGACAAAGCAGTTTTGCCTGCTCCAATCCTGGAGGGTTCTCACGAGAATCCACCACATAAAAATCAATTCCCTTGCTAGCTAAAAAGCGTACACAAGATAAACCTGTCGCCCCCAAGCCAACAACGGCTCTTACTCGATCTGACCCGATCAACGACATTTAAAACTCCTAACGTACTTTTAAGGTAGCGAAACCAATCAAAACAAGGCAAACAGTAATAATCCAAAAGCGCACAATAACTTTAGGCTCTGCCCAGCCTTTTAACTCAAAATGATGATGTATTGGCGCCATTCTAAAAATTCTGCGTTTTGTTAACTTATAGGAGGCAACTTGCAAGATTACAGACACAGTTTCCATGACGAAAACACCGCCCATAATAAACAACACCAACTCTTGACGAACGATAACTGCAATCACACCCAGCGCTGCACCAAGTGCCAAGGAACCTACATCGCCCATAAAGATTTGCGCTGGGTATGTGTTAAACCACAAAAAGCCCAATCCAGCGCCCGCCAAAGCGGCACAAAATACAAGTAACTCACCCGAACCATGCACATAAGGGATTAGCAAATACTCAGAAAAACGAACGTTACCGGTTAAATAAGCAAACACACCTAACGCGCCACCTACGAGTACCGTAGGCAAAATTGCTAAACCGTCTAGGCCGTCAGTAAGGTTGACTGCATTACTGGTTCCGACAATAACAAAATAAGTAAGTACAATAAAAAACGCACCTAAAGGAATAGCCACATCTTTAAACAAAGGAACTATCAGTGCGGTTTCAGCTGGTGTACTGGCTGTGTAATACAAATAAAACGCTGCTGCCAAACCGAATACACTTTGCCAAAAATATTTCCAACGGCTAGGCAAACCTCGAGAGTTTTTTTCAACAACTTTTCGATAGTCATCAACCCAACCAACAACACCAAAAGCCAACATTACTAGCAAAACAACCCACACATATTGATTGGTTAAATCACCCCACAAAAGCGTACTGACCGTGATGGAGAAAATAATTAATGCTCCACCCATCGTTGGCGTACCGGCTTTGGATAAATGGGATTGCGGGCCGTCATCTCGAACAGCTTGTCCAATTTGCAAACGCTGCAATAAAACAATTACTTTATTGCCGATTAAAAGAGAGATAACTAACGCAGTGAGCACACCCAAAATGGCTCGAAGAGACAAATAATTAAACACTGCAAAAAAAGTGTGATACTTACTTAAATAAGTCGCCAGCAAAAGTAACATTGGTCAGGAACATCCTAATTATTTTAATGCTTCAATAACATTTTCCATTTTAGCGGAGCGAGAGCCCTTCACTAAAATGGCGTGATTTCTTCCAAGCGAACAAACTAACGCTGCCGCTTCCTCATGTGAATTACACAACTTTGCATCACCGCCCTTTTCCATAAAAGCAGTTCCTGCCACGCCTGCAACGGCACCAACACAAATCAAACAAGAAATACCTTTTTCTTTAGCGTATAAACCTAGATCTCGATGGACGGCTTCCTGTCGTTCGCCAAGCTCTCCTAACGCTCCCAAAATCAGCCATGTTTTATCAACTGACTGCATAGCAAGCACATCAATTGCGGCCTCTACAGATGTTGGGCTGGCATTGTAACAATCATTAATTAAGAGAGCTTCATTTTTTGTTCTAAGGCGCTCTAATCGCCCAGAAACATGCACTGGAGATGCCAATTTTTGCACCGCATCATGGAAACTCATACCTGTTGCCATTAAAGCCAACACAACCGCCATACCATTGGCAATTTGATGTTTACCTGCACTTGCTATAAATACAGACAGCACTTCACCTTGATAGCAAAACTTTGCCTGACTAGATTCAGCGCTTAGCTCTAAATCAAAAGCATAAAGATCCGCAGACTCACCGAAACCAAAAGACAAAACAGGACGCGAACCAGCCAACTCACACCAATAAGGATAAAAACCATCATCAGAATTTAGAATGATTGTCGCATCAGGATGAGCGCCAGAGATCAAACACCCCTTTTCCTTAGCAATGCCCTCAAGACTCCCAAAACCTTCAAAGTGACTACCACTTGCATTGGTTAAAATCACCACATCTGGAAAAGCAATCTCAGCCAATCGCTCGATTTCACCCGGAATACTGGTTCCTGTTTCTACCACAGCAACATCATGAAAAGACGCTAAACCTAACAAAGTTTGCGGCACACCTATTTGATTGTTCAAATTGGCCTGCGTTTTTAACACTTTTTGATCGGTAAAGGATTGTGCCAACCAATCTTTTACAGTTGTTTTACCATTACTGCCTGTAATACAAACAACTGCCCCTTTAAAAGCGTCTCGTACCAAGCGCGCAATACGTCCGTACGCAACTTTAGTATCTGTCACTTTGACATAAGATTCGACATCCACATCACGATCAACCAACACGCCAACCACACCAGAATCCATCGCAGCGGCAGCATAGTCATGACCATCAAAACGCTCACCTTTTAATGCGACAAACAAACAACCATTCGATATTTTTCGAGTATCTGTTACTACCAACTGAATGCTTTGATTCGGGCCAACCAACTCACCATTACAAGCCGCCGCGATATCTGCCAGAGTAAGATCAACCAACATAAGCTTCCAACGCCTTTAAGGCTTCCTCTTTATCATCAAAATGGTGCTTCACGCCCTGAATATCCTGATAGTTTTCATGCCCTTTACCAGCAATGAGAATCACATCATGGACATCTGCAGAGGCGATGGCTTTGCTAATTGCCACACGACGGTCAAATTCAAGGCAGAACCTCTTATCATCAGATTCAACTTCCGATAAAACATCAGAAAAAATTTGCTCCATTGACTCTGTTCTTGGGTTGTCAGATGTTAACCAAACATAATCCGCATTAGACAATGCCGCCGACATCATCAAGGGCCGTTTACCCCTATCACGATCACCACCGCAACCAAAAACACAAATAAGCCGACCATTGGTATGTTCTTTTACTGCTTGCAATGCAACCACCAATGCATCAGAGGTATGAGCGAAATCCACAACAACAAGAGGAGCACTCGCCACTTCTACTTTGTCCATTCGACCTGGTGCGCCTCGCAATTTCGACACACCTTCGATAAGAAGTGCTTTATCACTCGTTTGATACCAAAGACTCGCCAAGGCTGCCAAGGCATTTTGCACATTAAAGCGCCCCAACAAAGGAAGCTCGACATAGCTTTCCCCTTCAGGATGGCACAGCACAAAATGAAAACCAGAAGTATCAAGCACTAGATCCTTTGCGTAAAAATCCGCCAATACATTTTCAGCACTATAATAATGACAACTCGAATTCAGCGCGGCCTTTGTCATAAAAGTGGCGTACTCATCATCAAGACAGAAAACAGAATGGGTCAGTGTTGGAAAAGTAAATAAACGCTGCTTGGCCAAAGCATAAGAGTTCATATCACCATGATAATCAAGATGATCACGAGACAAGTTTGAAAACACAGCCGTTTGAAAAGGAACCCCTTCAATTCGCCCTTGATCCAAAGCATGCGAAGACGCCTCAAAAGCAACAAACTCCACACCAGAGTCAGCCATTTCAATAAGTGTTCGATGAAGAGACAACAAATCTGGAGTAGTTTGTTTCGCCTCTTGCAGATTATCTAATGCGCCAACACCGAAAGTTCCCACCAAGCCGCTCTTTAAACCAGAATACTGTGCCAGCTGCGCCATATAGAAACAAATAGACGACTTGCCATTGGTGCCTGTAACAGCCACCATTTGCTTAGGCATAGCTCCAAAAAACTGCTGTAAACAAGCGACTAAAAGTTTGGCAGGATCTTCAACCGAGATAAGCTCAATTTTGTCATGATCCAAATCTATATTATTCGGAACAACAGCAACGCGACAGCCAAGAGAAGCAACATTATCTAAGTAGTCCCAGCCATTAGAGTTCACTCCCGGTAAAGCAAAAAAGACAGTCTCTTCATTTACTTTTCGGCTATCTGTTTCAACAAGATTATAAAACGCAGAATGCGAGTTATCTCCAATAGAGAAACCCGCTAAAGTAAGTAACTGCTCATGAGAGAATTGGACCATTTAACCACCTTGTACGACTTGAAGAGGGACAGTTTTCTTCGGCTCCAAACGTACTTCTCTAAGACCTTCCGGTAAGTCAGGGTAGATATTCAATGTTGTCAAAGCCCCTTCCATGACTCGAGAAAATACTGGCGCCGCTACTTCACCACCGTAATATTCTCGCCCTTTAGGGTCATTTATCATGACAACCATTGCTAAGCGCGGATTAGACGCTGGAGCAACACCCGCAAACAAGGCAATGTATTGATCATATTCATAACCTTTCGAGCCAACTTTGTGAACCGTACCTGTTTTTCCCGCCACTCGGTAACCTGGAATCTGAGCCGCTTTACCAGACCCTTTTTGAACAACAGCCTCCATCATTTTGACCACATCTTTAGCGACCTTACGAGGAATCACTTGCTTACCATTAGCAGGAGAATCTTGTTTAAAAAGCGTTACAGGAACACGATAGCCATCGTTCGCTAACGTCATGTAAGCCTGCGCCAACTGTAAAGTCGATACAGACAAACCATAACCATAAGACAAGGTTGCAATTTCAGATGGATGCCATTTAGGGTGCGACGGAAGTACACCAGACGCTTCACCAGGAAAGCCTATTCCTACAGGAGAGCCGATACCAAGTTCATAATCCATATTCCATATAGCATCTTGAGGCAAAGAAAGTGCTATTTTTGAAGCACCAACGTTACTCGACTTAATGAGCAGTTTCTCAAAATCCATATCGCCGTAGTTAGTCGCATCACGGATAGTAAAGCGACCAAAACGCAAATAACCTGGCGACGTATTAATCGTCGTTTCCGTGGTGTATTGCCCAGACATCAGAGCCGTTGCAATGGTAAAAGGCTTCATAGTTGAACCAGGTTCAAACAAATCGATTACCGCTCTATTTCGTAACTCTTCGTATTCCAGCTTAGATCTATCATTCGGGTTATAAGAAGGCTGATTCACCATCGCCAAAATCTCTCCCGTTTTTACATCTAGAATAACAGCCGATGCAGAAGTTGCACGATGCTCAGTTACTGCTGCTTTTAACTCTCGATAAGCCAAATATTGCAGTCTAAGATCGACACTCAACTCTATATTTTCACCAGGGTGCTCTGTCTCATCAACACCGATTCCGCGAATGATATTTCCTGAAAGATCCTTAACATAACTGCGACGTCCCGGCTCACCTTGCAATGCTCGGTCATACGCCAACTCGATCCCTTCTTGGCCTTTATCATCAATATTGGTAAAGCCAACCACATGGGAAGCCACCTCACCAGCAGGATAAAAGCGCTTATATTCTTTCGTTTTTGTAACACCGACCACTTTCGCAGCCATGATAGCGTCCGCCTCATGAGGCGAAATTTGACGACGCAAATACATAAAAGAGCGTTTTTTGTTTGCTTCGAATTTTTCTTGCAACCAAGCACGCCCAACGCCCATCACTTCGGCGAGGCGTGTGATTTCTTGCTCTGGCCCAGAGTTCGTAGATGGATCACGCTCTAGCTTCCAAAGCGCTCTAGGGTTAGCCACTACCGTCCAAGTTGGTGTACTAACCGCCAAAGGCTCGCCACGACGATCTAAAATCATGCCGCGAGTGGCAGGAATAGACTCTGTTCTTACCGCTCTAATTTCACCTTGGTTCTGTAGAAAATCTCTATCAACAACCGTCAGATAAAAGAGTCGCCCGCCCGCGACAAGAAACAACATCAGAGCGATAAGATAAACAAATCTAAAGCGCCATTTGGCTGGGGTGTAAACACTATTTTCAGTACTCATGGTTTTACTATTACCAATTCATCCGGTGAAGGTGAGTGCATATTTAAATTTCTAATTGCCGACTGTTCTAAACGGCTCGGCTGAGTAAGAGCACTTTGTTCAAGTAACAACTGCCCCCATTTCACTTCGTAATCCACTTCGCTTTGCTTCAATGCTTGAAGGTAAGAAAAGTTTTTTCTGAAGTCGTAAACTTGAATAACGACCGCTACAGAAACGATCGCCAAGATCAAAACACAGACGATAAATATCAAAGGCGAAAAAGTCGGCCTAATCACTTACTCGCTCCAAAACTCTTAACACCGCGCTTCGAGACCGAACATTCTCACTCACTTCAGATTGAGACGGTTTAATGGCCTTCCCTACTGTTTTGAATTTGATGTTGAGATGTGCGTTCTGAATAGGTAAATGCCTTGGCAACTCAGGCCCTTTGGCTTTTAACTTCATAAAGCGTTTAACAATACGATCTTCAAGAGAATGGAAACTGATGACAGCCAATCGTCCGCCAACTTTTAAGGCTTCAGCAGCGGCATCAAGCCCTAACTCCAAATCACCAAGCTCGTTATTGATGTAAATACGAATACCCTGAAAAGCTCGTGTCGCAGGATTTTTGCCTTTCTCCCACGCAGGATTGGCTTCTGCTACGATTTTCGATAATTGAAGGGTGGTTAAAATAGGTGTGTGTGCACGGTATTCACAAATGGCTTTTGCAATACGACGAGAGAATCGTTCTTCACCGTATTGATACATAACATCTGCAATCTCTTTTTCTTTTGCCACAGCGATCCACTCTGCTGCACTCATTCCCTCATTAGGGTTCATGCGCATATCAAGCGGACCATCATTCATAAAACTAAAGCCGCGTTCAGCGTCATCAATTTGAGGTGAAGAAACCCCCAAATCCATCATCACGCCGTCAACTCTATCCACTCCGAACACATTAGGAATTTGTGTCGCCATATTGGCAAAACTGTCTTGCACAATAGAAAAGCGAGGATCTTCTTGCTCTAGCTGTTTACCATGCTCTATTGCCACAGGATCTTTATCAAAACCAAGCAAGCGACCTTCTTTCAGTCTATTTAGCACTAAACGAGTGTGCCCACCTCGGCCGAAAGTACCATCGACATAAAGGCCGTTCTCGTCAGTCACTAGCATATCGACGGACTCATGAAGCATGACGCTTATGTGTTCTGCCATCGTATTTGTCATAAAGAAATATCCATCATGGTTTCTATTTGTAGATCCTCAAGCGCGTCTTGAGCCAAGTAATCTTCACGTTGTGCTTCCCACTCTTCGTAGCTCCAGATCTCTAACTTCTTACCTTGACCAAGAATCGTGAGCTTTTTATCTAAGCGAGCAAACTCTCGAAGTGGCGCTGGCAACAAAATACGCCCTGCTTTATCCACCTCTAAATCTGTTGCATGACCAACAAGTAAACGCTGAAGCCGCCTGGCTTGAGGCTGAAATGTCGGCAACTTGTCTAATTTTTGTTGAATTAAATCCCACTCAGATAAGGGATAAAGCAACAAACATCTGGACACTGGATCAATTGTGACGACGACACCTTCATCGTCGTATTGAGCTAATTCATCACGCAAACGTGCAGGGAGCGACATACGCCCCTTCACATCAACGCTTACTTGATGAATCCCTCTGAACACAATTAAATCCCACTTATAGACACTTCATCCCACAATTTAACACTTTTTTATCAAAATAGTAAAAAAATATTAGTAGAAAATAGAAAAACGGGGACAACGGATATAAAAACACCGCTAAGAAGCGGTGTTTTTATAAGTTTTTTCGTTTAAAGACAGTTAAATAGAAAAATCAGTAGAAAATTGAGAGTGAACAGAAAACACAGACACAAAAAAGCCGAAAGCAATATAAATTAGCCTTCTGACAATTTAAATTAGAGATTGGAGAAAAAAGATTTACCATGGGAAGAGAGAAAAAATTGCAAGTTGGCCGATAAGCCGGGTTCTGTCGTGGACAGTCATTCATCTAATCCGTACATCACTGCACGTCTCTAGCAACCTACCCGAACTCAGCGCGGGTCACGCCAAAGAGTTCCTATTTGGTCTTGCTTCAAGTGGGGTTTACCATGCCACGAACTGTTACCAGTCGCGCGGTGCGCTCTTACCGCACCATTTCAACCTTACCGGCAGTAAACTGCTTAGGCGGTATATTTTCTGCTGCACTTTCCGTAGGCTCACGCCCCCCAGGCGTTACCTGGCACTTTACCCTGCGAAGCCCGGACTTTCCTCCCCTCAATATATTGAGCGGCGACTGCCTAGCCAACTTGCGAGGCGCATCTTACTTACCTAGTACAACAATAACAAGCTCTTTTTCTGACGACCGCAGAAAAAGCCAAGCCAATCATGCCACAGGCAACTGAAAACAAACTTCTAAACCACCTTCTTCGCGGTTTCGAGCTGAAATAGTTCCTTTATGGGCTCGAATAATACGCTGCGAAATAGTGAGCCCTACACCAAAACCACCACTATTTGCCTCACGCGCTTCAGATGACCTATAAAAAGCATGGAAGATTTTTTCCAGTTTATCCTCAGAAACACCTGGCCCGTTATCTCGAACATAGATAAAAGCAGAACCCGATTTTTCTTCAGTAACCACCTCAATCTCACCACCCTCACCTGCATAGAAACAGGCATTTCGCAGAACGTTTTCTATCGCATGACGTAACTGAAGAGGATCGCCCAATATGGTTTTTGGAAAACGACCAGATTTGGTAACAGAGATTCCTTTCAACTGACTCTCAAAACTAACATCGTCCACAATATCATCAAGCCATTCTTGAAAGTTCATTTGCTCTTTTAGAAGCGAAGCCGCTTCTAAGCGACTCAAAGTTAACACTTGCCCGATCAATTCATCCAACTCATGCAACTCGGTACGAATCCGACATAAATAGCCTTTTTGAGCTTCAATGGCGTATTTGTCTTCAGCAATTGTTAGGGCAACTTCAATGCGCGCCAAAGGAGTTCTTAGCTCATGAGACACATCTCGCATCAAACGCTCTTTAGATGATAAAAGCGTCTCAATACGAACGGCCATTTCATTAAATTCTTGAGCCAACTTACCAATCGCATCACGGCGTCGAGCTAATTTATCTTCCACCCTCGCCGTCATATCGCCTTGACCGAAAGAGCGCGCCACTCGTTGTAATTTAAGCAACGGACCCAAAAGCCAATAAGCCAATACCCCGCTCGACACAAACAAACCCAACAAAGAAAACCCAACTACAGCTTCCGGCGCCAAAGAATCAATCTTTGGGTCCGGCTTAAAGATCAGCAGATATTGAACATTATTCCCACCAATCACCTGTATAAACTGACTATGCAAAAAGTCAGCGGCTGGACGACTCGTTGAATCATTCGTATTTTGCTCTCTAAAATTACGAGGCAATGATTTAAGAAGCGGCCGACCATTTTCTTGATAAAGGTAAATCGTCCCAGACAACCTTTTTTCTGCTTTTTCAACTTCAGTCTCCAGAGACTTCAGCCCAAACTTTTCATACCCTGCAACCAACTGAACACCAACATCTCCCAAGACATCCGCTGACACTTGATTGCGTTTCTGAATAAACTGCACCATCCCCAAGCCAATACTGACAACAACAATATTGGACAACAGCACAACAAGAAACACGCGTAGAAAAGTATTCTTCATAAAAGCTTAAGCGCCTTGCTCATTTGACACAAAAATATAGCCAACACCGCGAACCGTCTTAATTCTAGGGTCGCCCGTTTCTAAATTACCAATTTTCTTACGCAAATTACTAATATGCATATCCAAACTACGATCATACATAGTTAATTTACGACCAAGCGCTTTTTCTGAAAGCTCTTGTTTTGTTAATACTTGACCTGGCGCCATCAACATACACTCTAATAATGTGTATTCAGACGTTGTCAGCTCAACCAACTCACCTTCCAAGTAAACCGTACGATCTTTGCGGCGCAGCAAAACACCAGACAAATCGATATCTGCCGTTGGATCATCTTCACGCTCTTGGCTTGCACGACGCAAGATTGCTTTAATACGTGCCAACAATTCTCTCGGATTAAATGGTTTAGACAAATAATCATCTGCTCCCATTTCCAGTCCAAGAATGCGGTCAATATCATCGCCTTTTGCGGTTAGCATAATAACGGGAACAGCACTCTTATTTCGAATTTGCTTTAATGTTTCGAAGCCATCTAGTTCAGGCATCATCACATCCAGAATGATAATATCTGGCATATCTGCTGCCATTAACTCTAGCGCCTCACGACCATTCCAAGCGTGGGCCACTTCATAACCTTCACCATCAAAGTATTCTTTAATTAAATCCGATAAACGAGCATCATCATCAGCAAGTAATAACTTTACCATCACTCTTCCCTCTTATTTTTTCAATTATTTAGTAGGCAGTTAGATCGCCGTAAATTCAATTGTAAATATTACCTTAGCAGCGAATAAACTCGTCCCCCTCTTTTCACTCTATTTACAAAGAATACTAATATGATGAACTTAACAGACCACAAAAAACAAAAAAGCCGCAATAAAGCGGCTTTTATAATCATTACGAACGACTTTTAATCAATTATTGATTAAAAGGGTCGCGGATAACAATCGTCTCATTTCGATCTGGACCTGTTGAAATAATATCAACAGGAATCCCAACCTGCTCTTCTAGGAAACGAATATAGTCTTGAGCATTTTTAGGCAATGCTTCAAAGTTTTCCGCCCCAACTGTGGATTCAGTCCAACCTGGCAACTCAACATAAACAGGCTTCGCTTGCTCGTAACCTTCACTATCAACAAGTGAACCAGCAACCGGCTTATCTTCTGCATCTGTATAAGACACACAAACTTTGATTACTGAAGAACCATCCAGCACGTCAAGTTTAGTCAAACACATGCCAGATACTGAGTTAATTTGAACCGCATGACGCAAAGCAACAGCATCAAACCAACCACAGCGACGAGAACGACCCGTTGTCGCACCAAATTCATGGCCGCGAGTACCTAAGCGCTCACCATCTTCATCGAACAATTCTGTTGGGAAAGGACCAGAACCAACACGTGTTGTGTAGGCTTTCGTAATACCCAATACATAATCCAAGTACAAAGGACCAAAACCAGTACCAGCAGGCGCGCCGCCAGCAGTAGTGTTAGATGATGTAACGTATGGATAAGTACCGTGGTCAACATCCAACAATGAACCTTGAGCACCTTCAAACATGATGTTCGCGCCAGACTTACGCAAATCATGCAGTAAAGTAATTGTATCGGCAACCATTGGGCGCAAGAACTCTGCCATTTCTAGACCAGCAGCGTAAACCTCATCATAAGAAATCGGCTCAACTTTGTGATACTGAGTTAGTACAAAGTTGTAGTATTCAAGCACTTCTTTAAGCTTGCTTGCAAAGCGCTCAGAATCTAGCAAATCGCCAACACGAATAGCACGTCGCGCTACTTTATCTTCATAAGCAGGCCCGATACCACGACCAGTTGTACCGATTTTCTTTTCGCCTTTAGCAAGCTCACGAGCCTGATCAATAGCAATGTGGTAAGGAAGAATCAAAGGACAAGCCGCACTGATTTTCAAGCGATCTACAGCAGGAACACCTTGCTCAAGAAGTTCAAGTACTTCTTTCTGCAACGCTTCAGGCGATAGCACAACACCATTACCAATGATGCATTGAACACCTTCACGCAAAATACCTGATGGTATTAAATGCAAAACTGTTTTCTTACCATCGATAACCAAGGTATGACCAGCGTTGTGTCCACCTTGAAAACGCACTACCGCAGCAACGTCTTCAGTCAACAAATCAACAACTTTACCTTTACCTTCATCACCCCATTGAGTGCCTAGAATAACAACATTTTTACCCATAATTTCAGGTCTCATTTAGATAGTTCTTAAAGAAAGTTCTAGTTTTTAATTGGCACTAACTGCCAAACACCGTCAACAAAATCCAGCTTAAACTCTGCTTCACTTGAATAAAGGTCGTCTAAAACCTCAACGACGCGATAGCCTTCCGCGCGCAAAGTGTTAATTTTCTGCCAAAGTGCGTCACTTGTACAAACAGGCGACAAAACCATTTTTGGCTTATCTACCACAACATCTGTTAAAGCCACTAAAGCCTTCACATCGGTACTAAAGCCTGTAGCAGGACGAGATCGACCAAAAACCTGACCGATATTATTATATCGCCCACCTCGAGCTATGGCATTACCATGACCAGGAACATAAGCAGCAAAAACAACACCAGTATGATAACTGTAAGAAACCAAATCGCTTAAGTCGAAATGCAAACCCACTTCTGGAAAACGCTGACAAACAACATTAC
The DNA here is from genome assembly GCF_055809555.1 of Marinomonas sp. 15G6-16. Taxonomy (NCBI): domain Bacteria; kingdom Pseudomonadati; phylum Pseudomonadota; class Gammaproteobacteria; order Oceanospirillales; family Oceanospirillaceae; genus Marinomonas; species Marinomonas sp. 15G6-16. The sequence goes on from NZ_CM147916.1 coordinate 454,244, forward strand.
TCAAGGTTTCCAACAATGCAATTGCACCATCAATTGAGTCACTTACACCACTCAATAATGTCGTTGCTCGCTCTAATACTTCTTTACCGCCACATAAACGAGGCAAACCAACCAACCATTGCTTTTGTTGATCAGGTAAAGACAATCCTTCTACAAATCGATCAAGTTCAGGCAAGTCTTTGGTTTTATACAACTCAATTAACTTACCTTCATCTGTTTTATCAAGATGACAAGCAGCAAGCACGCCACTAACAACATCTACATGCCCTAAATCAAGGACAAGATTAGGAAGCCCAGCAGCGGAAAGCGTTTGCAACATCAAAGACAAAACTTCGATATCACTTTCAACACCACCATGACCATAAATTTCTGCGCCTAACTGAATAGGGCTACGAGTACCATCTAAACCTGCGGGTACCGTTCTTAATACACTGCCACAATAACTCAATCGTTTAACACCCTCACCTTTTAGGCAATGAGCATCAATACGAGCCACTTGAGAAGTAAAATCGGCACGAATACCTAAAAGACGACCAGATAATTGGTCAATTACTTTAAAGGTTTCAATTTCTAGGTCTGAGCCTGCGCCTGTGAGAAGTGAATCCAGGTACTCTAAAAGAGGAGGTATTACTAGATGGTATCCCCAACTTTCATGGAGATTAAGCAGAGTTCTTCTAAGGTGTTCAATTTTAGCCGCCTGTACTGGCAACGCTTCATCGACTCCCTCAGGAAGCAACCAGCGATCTGCTAATGTCATTAAATTATCCTCTTAGCGTCGTGTCAGCAAAAGAAGTATTAACCCAAGAATCATACTAACCATACCCAGAATACGTAAATTTAAATCTGAGCTCACGATTGCTTTCTTCATTATTTCTCGCCATAGCTTTGGAGCGAGAAAAGGCAAAAAGCCCTCGACGATCAATAAAAGGCTGACGCCAACCAACAGCGACTGCAGCAATTCTTGCATAGATTCTCTTTATTTTGACCATTAAAAAACCGGGCCATGCCCGGTTTGCGTAATAGTACCATGTTTCCTATTTTAACAAATAGGCCTCATGTACGATTATTAATGAATATCCACTCTATTTGGCAGCACTATTTGTAGAGCTGTTCAAATATTTGAAGAATTCACTGTCTGGTTCTAGGACAAACAAGTCACTATTACCATTAAAGCTCTCACGGTATGCCTGAAGGCTACGGTAAAACTCGTAGAACTCAGGATCCTGCGTGTAAACGTTAGAGTAAATCGCTGCTGCTTTCGCATCACCGTCACCACGAATCATTTCCGCGTCACGCTGAGCTTCCGCTTCTAGTACAACTTGCTGACGATCTGCGTCGGCACGTATACCTTCTGCAAGCTCCAAACCTTTCGATCTGTGTTCACGAGCTTCACGCTCACGCTCCGTTCTCATTCGCTGATAAACAGATTCACTTACATCTGGCGGAAGATCAATACGCTTCACTCGTATATCAACAATCGAAATACCTAGCTCATTCTGAGCAACAATATTTAGATCATCACGCAATTCAGTCATTAACTGGTCACGTTCACCAGACACAACTTCGTGCATAGTTCTTTCGCCAAACTTATTTCTAAGCCCTGTATCTACTCGAGAAGACAATACACGGTTAGCAACGATTTCATCACCAGATGTTGCCTGATAGAACTTAGCTACGGAATCAATTTTCCATTTCACGTAAGAATCAACAATAACTGCCTTTTTCTCTAGCGTTAAATAACGCTGAGGACGAGAATCCATTGTTAAAATTCGAGCATCGAATTTCTTAACTTCATTCATAACAGGCAATTTAAAGTGAAGGCCAGGCTGAACATCTTCCTGAACAATTTCACCAAACTTAAGCACTACTGCTCGTTCCGTTTCTTTCACAACGAACAACGTCTGTGAAGCAAACAAAATACCGAGAAGAACAACAAATAAAACTGAAAAAGAAAAGCTTTTCATTAGTTTCGGCCCTCTCTACGAACAGTGGAACTTTGACGTTTACGAATTTCTTCAATAACTTGATCCGTTAACGACCCGATATTTGTGGAACCAATCACACTAGAATCAGAAGATGCTGCACGCTGCTTCATTAATTGATCCAAAGGAAGGTACATCATGTTATTCCCACCTTCGGTGTCAACAACAACCTTGTTCACATCTTTGTAAACGGATTCCATTGTTTCGATATACAAACGACGACGAGTTACGTCAGGCGCTTTTGTATATTCACGGTATAAACGATCAAAACGATCTGCCTGACCACTTGCACGAGCTACGATTTCAGAGCGGTAAGCTTCAGCTTCCTCTCGAATACGTTGAGCACGACCACGAGCTTCAGGAATAATACCATTAGCGTAAGATTCAGCTTCGTTACGTACACGTAACTCATCCTCTTTTGCTTTGATTACATCATCAAATGCTTCTTGAACCTGTGTTGGCGCTTGAGTGTTTTCAACGTTAACTTTTGAAATCAACAAACCAGTACCGTAAGCGCTGCTGTAATCTTGAATACGAGCCTTAACTTCTGTCGCCAATAACTCACGACCTTCTGTTAAGATTTGATCCATTTCAGAACTACCAACAACGTGACGAAGCGCACTTTCTGTAATCTGAGCCAAAGACTCTTCAGGACTACGAACATTCACCAAAAAGTCTTTAGGCTCTTGAACGGAATACTGTACAGAAACACCCACTTCGACAATCGCATCATCAACTGTCAGCATTAATGCTTTGTGATCATGGGAACGAACTTTCGTTACATTCACTTTGCTCACACTGTCAATTAGCGGCGGATTCCAATGCAACCCAGGTAAAACAGTAGAGTGATATTCACCTAAACGAAAAACAACACCACGTTCCTGTTGGTCAACCTGATAGATACCTGTTGCAGCCCATAGCGCACCAATAGCAATCAAAGCAATAGCAATCAAACTACCACCAAATTTGCCAGACATGCCTGAACCACCACCATTGGAGCCACTCGACTTACGAGTTTTCTTCACCCCAAACATATCCATCAACTTTCGAAAGGCTTCATCAAGATCTGGCGGACCTTGTTCTTTCCCACCAGACGGACGACCCCAAGGATCATTGCTATTGTTGGTATCTTTATCACGACCTTCGTCAGGGCGCCCAGCACCATTATTACGGTTTTTATCTGGATTCCATGGGTCATTGTCGTTATTACCCGGTTCATTCCAGGCCATACTGCATCTCCACTTTATTTTAATGATAATCCGGTAAAACTATGCGGCAACTATCTGATCTTCAGACATGCCTGCACGAGCCAAAATCTGTAAATAATCTTTCTTAGGCAACTTAACTTCAAGTATAGAATGCCCTTCTTCATCGAAACGCTCTGCCTTTACAGCACCATGCTCAAAAAGCATTGCTCTGAGACGACCATACTTGTTTGACAAAGAAAGCGTCTCACTAAAAACGTCCTCCGCCAAAAGCTCTGCGATCGCTTGCTGCAACAAGTCAAGCCCTCGCCCATCACGAGCAGACAACCAAACTCGATAAGGGTTCCCGTCGGCGTCTCTATCTATACGAGGCTCACCGGTAGGAAGTGCATCAATTTTATTAAAAACTTTTAATGTTGGAACTTCGTTGGCACCAATTTCTTCCAGAACAGAGTCAACATGAGTCATATTTTCATCACGAGCAATGTCCGCAGCATCAACCACGTGCAACAACAAATCGGCCTCTGACGACTCTTTTAGAGTTGCCTGAAAAGCTTTGATCAAACGGTGAGGCAATTGACGAATAAACCCAACTGTATCCGCTAAAATAATGGTTCCAACTTGCTCGATGTCTAAACGTCTTAACGTGGGATCCAAAGTCGCAAACAGCTGGTCAGCCGCATACACCTCTGCTCCAGTAACATGATTAAACAAGGTAGATTTGCCTGCATTCGTATAACCAACTAATGAGACCGTCGGTATTGCAGAGCGGGAACGTGAGCGACGATTTTGATCTCGTTGAGAACCAACTTTATCCAATCGCTTTTGAATAGATTTAATTCGCTCTCGTAGCAAGCGTCGGTCAGTTTCAAGCTGAGTTTCACCCGGCCCACGCATACCTATACCGCCTTTCTGGCGCTCTAAGTGAGTCCAACCACGAATTAGGCGTGTTGACATATGCTGCAACTGAGCAAGCTCCACCTGCAACTTACCTTCATGGGTTCGTGCACGTTGAGCAAAGATATCCAAAATAAGTCCTGTGCGATCAAGCACACGACATTTTAAAATACTTTCTAGATTTCGTTCTTGAGAAGGCGATAAAGCATGATCAAAAAGCACAATTTCTGCTTCTTCTCGATCAACAATTTCTTTAATTTCTGCGAGTTTACCAGTACCAACAAAGTATCTAGCATCAGGACGCTGACGAGACCCCGAAACAACTGCAACAGGATCCGCGCCGGCGGAAATAGCAAGCTCAACAAACTCTTCTGGTCCATATGTTTCACCTTGAACATGAAAATCGATATGAACCAATACAGCTAGATCACCGCTATCAGGGCGTTCAAAAAACAATATAATATTCCTCTGTTTGTCTTAATGCAGACAAACTACTCAACATCATCTTCTGGTTGATCAGGAGATGGAACACGGATAGTACGAGAAGGCACAACAGTCGAAATTGCGTGCTTATAAACCATTTGACTAACTGTATTCTTTAACAAAATGACGAATTGATCGAATGACTCAATTTGACCTTGAAGTTTAATTCCATTAACAAGAAAGATAGAAACAGGCACTCTTTCTTTGCGTAGAACATTTAGATAAGGGTCTTGTAATGATTGCCCTTTTGACATTGGAATCTCCTTAAGTATGCGTAAAATTTTAAATTAAATACCGATAAAACAATATTGTAGATACTACACCAAATTTTTAAGTATTTCCCCTATATAATCCTGCTTTCTATATAATTCAAGGCCTCTGAAACAAGATCTTTCGATAAACTATCGAAAATCATCAAATCCTCCCAACCTCGTAGCCAAGTTAGCTGTCTCTTCGCCAGTTGACGGGAAGCAACAACTCCCTTAAAGATAGCATCATCTAGAGAATCCACACCGTCCAAATGCTGCCACAGCTGTCGATAGCCAACACAACGCATAGAAGGCATGTCGATCGATAAGTCACCGCGGTGATAAAAATGCTCCACTTCCGCCAAAAAGCCTTGCTCCATCATTTCATCAAACCTTTGCTCAATCCGTTGATGAAGGATACTTCGCTCTTTGGGCATAACCGCCATATTAATCATTTCAAATGGCATAGAAGCAGCTTCTTGCTCAGCCCAAAACTGTGTCATCGTCTTACCTGTCAAACGATACACTTCTATCGCTCTTTGCAATCTCTGAGGGTCGTTAGGGTGAATTCTAAGAGCTGCCTCAGGATCAATCGTTTGCAAATATTCATGCAAAGCTGGCCAGCCTTTTTCGGCTGCCTCTGCTTCTATTTCAGCTCGCACCTGAACATCAGCCGTCGGCATTTCTGCCAAGCCCTTCTGCAAAGCGTTAAAATACATCATGGTACCGCCGACAAGCAGAGGCGTTTTCCCTTTTGATACAATATCAGCAACTTCTTTAACAGCATCAGAGACAAAATCAGCCGCTGAATAGGACTCTAACGGATCAATAATATCAATCAAGCGATGAGGTGCTCTTGCTAATAAGTCGGCATCAGGTTTCGCTGTACCTATGTCCATTCCTTTATAAACCAACGCCGAATCAACACTGATAATTTCATAATTGTGATGCTGAGCCAGCTCGACAGCCAACCCAGTTTTTCCTGAAGCCGTCGGCCCCATCAAACAAACCACATGCGGTTTTGCCATTTTATCGCCCTCTCAGAAAGAGTTTATCCAAGTCCGACATACTCAAATGCGCCCAAGTCGGCCGACCATGATTACATTGCCCGCTTCGCTCTGTTACCTCCATATCACGGAGCAAGCTGTTCATTTCGGTAATAGTTAACTTACGGTTTGCCCTAACAGCACCATGACAAGCCATAGAAGCCATCAACTCATTGGCTCGTGACTCCATAAGATCAGACACACCATTAGCAGATAGGTCACTGATCACATCCCGAACCAAACCTTCAACATCACCTCGAATCAAGATTACCGGAACTTCCCGAACCATGACGCTTTCTAATCCTGTTCTTTCTACTCTAAAACCAAAAGATTCAAAAACCTGTCCACTCTCTTCTACAAGATCCGCTTCACTTTGAGAAACCGAAATGCTAATAGGTACTAATAAAGGCTGAGAGGCGATATTTTTTTGGTAAAACGCATTTTTCATTCGCTCATACACAATTCGCTCATGGGCCGCATGCATATCAACTAAAATCAAGCCCTGCTCACTCTCAGACAAAATATAAACGCCATGCAACTGAGCAACAGCAAAACCCAAAGGCGGAACCGCTTGATAATCCCCTTTATGCTCAAAAGCACTTAAATCATTGTTGCCTGCCCCCCCCATTCCCAATGAGCCAGATGGAGCTACTTCTTTAATTTCGCCTGTTTCAGGATCAATCTGCTCTGTTTGAGACGCATATTCTTGCGCATATCCAGAAAGTCGCCCCATTCCTTCCAACTGCCCACGCACTTCGGATGAACCAAAAGAATTAGACGCAGGTCTCATCCAATCCATTCCCGCTGTCGCAGAGCGATTAGATAAAGGCAAAGCCGATTGCTCAGTGATTTCAGGTTCAGAACTTACTGTTTCCTGAATACCGGTTGGCGCAGCATCCGATTCAGGGCGGACATCTGCAATGGCTTTGTGTATACGACTAAATAAAAAGTCATGCACTAAACGGCCATCACGAAAGCGCACTTCATGTTTCGTTGGATGCACATTCACATCCACTGTAGAAGGATCTAATTCAAGGTACAAAACAAAGGTAGGATGACGACCATTATACAAGACATCTCGGTAAGCTTGGCGTACAGCATGTGCCACTAACTTATCTTTCACCACTCGTCCATTGACAAAAAAGTATTGTAGGTCTGCTTGAGATCGTGAAAACGTCGGCAAACCAATCCACCCCCATAAACGCAAGCCTGCCGCTTCGACATCAAGGGTTAACGAGTTCTCTATAAACTTCTTACCTAACAAAGTCGCCAACCGATGCTCCGCATGAAGCTGATCTGTCACAGGGCGTAAATCATAAACCTGCTTACCATTATGACTTAATCGAAAACCCGTCTCATAACGACTCAACGCAAGGCGTTTCACCACTTCTTCTAAATGGCCAAACTCGGTTTTTTCTGTTCGCAAAAACTTACGGCGAGCAGGCGTGTTAAAAAACAAATCACGCACATCAATGGTTGTACCTTGAGGATGGGAAGCTGGACGAACCGCCGCCGCCATATCTTTGCCTTCTGCCTCAACACGCCAAGCTTCCGTTTCACCTTCCGCTTGAGACGTTAGATGCATTCGAGAGACAGAGCTAATACTCGCCAGTGCTTCACCACGAAACCCTAGCGTACGAACCGCCTCTAAATCATCAAGCGTAATTATTTTGCTAGTTGCATGGCGACTCAACGCCAAAGACAAGTCATCTTTAACAATACCTGTGCCATTATCACGAATTTTAATACGGCGAACTCCGCCTTGCTCCACATCGATATCAAGTTGTGAAGCACCTGCGTCCAGACTATTTTCAAGCAATTCTTTTACAACAGAAGCTGGACGCTCAACCACCTCACCCGCTGCAATTTGGTTCGCTAAACGCGGTGATAAAAGATTAATTCTTTTCATGAACGACCTTTAAATTGAAAAACTTTCGATTAAAAATCCAAAGTCATATTAGATTTAGCCGGCAGGAATGACGAGTTTCTGACCAATCCAGATCACATCATTTTTCAGCTTATTTGTTTGTCGCAAAACCCCTAAAGAAACATTATTACGACGCGCGATCTCAGATAATGTATCGCCTTTTTGAACGGCATAGACATAATCAGATCGCTTTGTTTGTTTCCACGCAAGCAAGGTACCGTCTGGTGCATTTTTGGTAAAATAGTCCACAACACCTGTCGCAATAGACGCCGCCAACTTCACTCGATAAGTACGGCTTGATAAATTCTTTGCTTCTGTTTTATTGGAAACAAACCCTGTTTCAATCAATATAGATGGTATATCAGGCGACTTCAAAACAACAAAACCGGCTTGCTGAACACTGTCTTTGTGCAATACAGCAACACCTTTCATTTCACCTAAAACACTTTCACCTATATTAAGGCTCATTTGAATCGTCGAGTTCATCGACATATCAAGCAACACTTCAGCTAATAGCTGATCTTTGTCATCCAAAGAAATACCACCAACTAAATCTACCGAATTCTCTTGCTGAGCCAACCAACGCCCCATTTCCGAACTCTTACCGCTTAACGACAACGCCCACACCGAAGCGCCCCTCGCACTGGATTTCGTAAAAGCATCCGCATGAATAGACACCATTAGATCCGCATTGGCTTCTCGCGCCACTCGAGAGCGATCACGTAAAGGCAAGTAAATATCCGTAGAACGAGTCAATACCGCTTTGAAACCGTCAACAGCATTTATTCGGTTCGCAAGCTCTTTCGCGATAGACAAAACAATATCTTTCTCACGTACTTTATATTGCCCCAAAGCACCTGGGTCTTTACCACCGTGTCCTGGGTCGATAGCAATGACAATATCACGCTTCTCTTTAGCCAAATTCGTCAAACTTTTAACAACAGTAGCAGGCTTGCGCTGACCGTATTCAAGCTCGATCAAAATTCTAGGACCATAAGTGTCATTCGCCGCTAATACAGTACTTTTCGCTTTTGCAGACTGAGTCAAATCCAACACAAATCGCCCACCACTTTCACGGCGAGCATAACGCACACGAGTCAAGACATCGGAAGAAAGACCAGACAATACATCAGATGCAGAAGGGCTGAGTTCGGCATCTGTTATATCCAATACGATTCGATCTGGGTTAGAAAGAGGAAAAAGTCGATGATCAGAAGCACCTGACAATTCAAATACCAAGCGTGTCACTCCTTCTTGCTGAGCGACACGAATATCTCTAACTTCTGCAGCAATTGCATTCAGAGACACAAAAGACAGAATCAGATAAATAAAAACATTAAGACAAGTACGAAATTTAGTATGCATATCAGACAGCTAGCTAGAATATCTGTCACACTATAACTGCTGATCAAGTTGATCTCAATCCTGCTTATAGTAAAGACATTGATACATCAAGAAACCCAATCACCTCACAAAGATACTAAAGCGGCTGACGCTTTTTCTGTTTTCGCTTCTACCAAAACGTGTCGCCCTTCTTTAATTCGATCAATAGAAACAATAAAGTCAGCTTCTGGAAGCACACCAACACCCATTTCAGCCCATTCAATTAAACATAAACAGGAATCTGAAAAATAATCACGAATCCCCATATATTCTAGCTCTTCAGGGTCCGACACTCGATACAAGTCAAAATGAAACGCTTCTATATTCGCCACATCATAAGGCTCAACAATCGTATAAGTTGGGCTTTTAACAGGACCATCATAGCCAAGGCCACGCAAAACACCTCGAACAAATGTCGTTTTCCCCATTCCTAAATCGCCTTCAAGGAAAACAACGCCACCTTTTTTCAATGAAGAAGCAAAGGATTCCCCAAGCTGAACCATGGCATCTTCACCATAAACATCTTTCTCTATTCGCATTAAATCTTCATCCTCTCTCCGTTACCGCGGAGTATTACAACAATGAAACAATTCTATTACATAAGCCTTTTTAAACCAGCATCAATGAATCATAATCTGGCTAAATTCGCCCTCTAGTTAAAAAAACATCAAAAACAACAAATAAAAGGTCATTTATGGATTGGCTGCTCATATTACTGATTGCATTTGCCGTGTTAATAACAGGTATATCAAAAGGCGGATTTTCAGGTGCCTTTGGCGTTATCGCCGTTCCACTCATATCACTACAAACATCACCCACACTCGCCGCCGCCATCATGCTACCCATTCTCTGTGTCATGGACATTTTCGCCGTACAAAAGTTCTGGAAAAAGTGGAATACAGAACAACTCATAAAATGCATTCCAGCAGCCATTGTTGGCATCATTATCGGTGGCCTCACAGCGTCTTGGTTTTCTGTTGAGTGGCTTAAAATAATGGTTGGTGTCATTGCCATCGGCTTCACAATCAACTCTTGGCCAAGAAAGAACAAAAGCTCTCGACTAAAACCCTTGAATGCACTTGCTGGGAAATTCTGGTGTGCTTTAGGTGGCTTTACAAGTTTTATTGCCCACGCCGGTGGCCCACCAATGAGCGTTTATTTACTCAAAACACAATTAGACAAAACACAATACGTGGCAACCGCTGCTGTCATCTTTGCTGCCGTCAATTATGTCAAACTCATTCCTTACGGATTACTTGGCCAACTCAATACCACAAACATTCTGCTGTCGTTAAGTTTTACACCTATTGCTTATTTAGGCGTTCAGTTAGGTGCTTGGCTACACTATAAAATACCAACCGAACGCTTTTTTAAGTTCATCTACTTTTTTCTATTTGTAACAGGAGTAAAACTTATTTGGGATGGCACTTCTGCTCTTTTCTAAAATTTATAAAACTAAACAGCATCCAAACCAAACATGGTTTTACGGTAATGTTTAAGCTCGCCAATGGATTCCAAAATATCGTCCATTGCCAAATGAGAACCAGATTTAGAAAAACCTTCCAATGCTTCAGGTTTCCAGCGTTTAGCCAATTCTTTCACCGTGCTTACATCAAGGTAACGGTAATGAAAAAAGCGTTCTAATTCTGGCATGTAGCGATATAAAAAGCGGCGATCTTGACCAACACTATTCCCACAAATAGGCGACGCGCCAGCTGGTACATATTGCGCCAGAAATTCAATCGTTTCTTTTTCCGCCTGTTCCATACTGATAGTCGAAGACAAGACTCGCGCAGTTAATCCAGAATTCCCATGATGCTGAGTACACCATTCATCCATTGCGTCCATGACCGCTTTATCCTGATGGATTGCCAAACTTGGGCCTTTCCCTAACACGTTCAAATGTTTATCTGTAACAACCGTCGCAATCTCGATAATAGTGTCTGTTTCAGGATCCAAACCCGTCATTTCTAGGTCAATCCACACTAAATTCTCTTCATTTACGCTCATAATCTTCCAAATCCTTTATTATCAATGCCAAGCATTATACTCTATGCGCCTTAATATAGGACCAGACGAAACGAATGTCGAAGCGAAAACTTACCAAACAACAAACTTGGCGAATCGAAAGAATTCAAAAAGAACGCGTTGAGCGCACAAAAAAACGCAGTGATATTGCCGAAGAGCTACTACAGTCATCCGACCTTGGACCTGAAACGTCAGGCATCATCATTTCTCATTTTGGCACTCAGGTGGAAGTTGAAGGTACGCAAGCGCCCTTTATTGGCGTTTCTACACGCTGTAACTTACGCGCAAATTTAGGACAACTCGTCACAGGCGATAAAGTTGTCTGGCGCCCAAAGCAAAATGAAGGTGGTGTCGTTGTTGCCACAACACAGCGTCACACGTCACTAAGCCGCCCAGATATGCATGGCCGCCTCAAACCCGTTGCAGCAAACATAGACCATATTGTCGTGGTTATCGCAGCTGAACCGGTTGCGCACGCCAACCTTATCGACCGCTACTTGGTCGCCGCCGAAACCGTTGGCATTCCTCCTGTCATTCTATTAAACAAATGCGACCTAATAGACGACAAAAACAGGGATGAGCTAAACCAATTATTAAGCACCTACGAAGCGCTAGACTATAAAATCATTCGCACTTCTACCAAAGATCAAAAAGGCATGGAGTCTCTTTATAATTTCTTAGAAGACAAAACAAGCGTCTTTGTTGGTCAATCTGGCGTGGGCAAATCCTCGCTAATCGGCACCCTTCTTCCAGACATAGACATCAGCGTTGGTGAGTTATCACAGAAAAGAAAGAAAGGTGTTCATACGACAACTACCGCTCGTTTGTTCCACATGCCAAAAGGCGGTGACTTGATCGACTCACCAGGAATACGTGAGTTTGGCTTATGGCATATTTCTGAGGATGAACTATTAAACGGCTTTATTGAGTTTCGCCCACATATCGGCTATTGCCGTTTCAGAGATTGCGCCCATGAAAAGGAGCCTGGTTGCGCTATTCTAGAAGCCTTAGAAAAAGGTGAAATTACAGAGCACCGTTTTCAAAGCTTTTTACGTATCAAACAATCCATCAGAGAAAACCACGCCTTTTAAAAAACGCTTTCTGGGGCTAAATCTAACTCAGATTGAGTGCCAGGATTGCCAAAGTTTCGGCGATTCTGGTCCAGCATTTTCTTATAAGCATCATCTGTTAACAATGTAATACTAATCCGTCGATTTTCTGCACTGTCTGTATCAAAACGGTTGTACGGCACACTGTCTGCCAAGCCGATAACTTGAGCTATCCTTCGATCCTCAACACCACCTTCTTCCAATATCCGGCGAGCAGCATTGGCTCTTAATGCAGAAAGATCCCAATTATCTAAACTTTGAGGGTCATTAAACTGAGACGAATCCGTATGCCCTGTAATAACGATGGGGTTTTGCACCTTATTAAACAAAGGCGACATACTCAGCAAGGTGTTTTCAATATCTGGCATCATACGCGCGCTACCACGTTCAAACATGGGCTTATCTGGACTATCCAATAACGTGATACGCACACCAAGTGGTGTGATCTCAATGCGCAAATTATTCTCTTGTGACAAAACAATATTACTTTTCTCCAATTCCTCTTGGAGCAAGTCGTTAATACTGTTGGCCTCATCTGCCTCAGCACCATTCCCAAGTGCATTGTCATTAATCGGCACATCCGTACTGCCAGGCTCAGGTAATTGGGCATCAAGCTTTTTGTCTTTACTCTTGGCAGGACTCCCACCAAGATCAATGGGATTAGCACTATACCCCGCCGTAGAAGCACCCAAAGGATCTTGAAAATAACCTTCGATGCTTGCCAGCTCTTCTGGGCTGGCAACACTCAGCAACCACAACACCAAGAACAAGGCCATCATAGCCAAAGCAAAATCAGCCAAAGCTATCTTCCAAGCGCCGCCGTGATGACCGCCCTTTTTGATCTTTTTGACTCGACGAATGACCAAACCTTGAGAACCTACGGCCACATCATATCTCCGTTAATTCGGCAAAAATTCATCTTAACGATACTGCTTTAATTCAATAGACAATTCGGCAAAGCTTGGTCGCATATCTGGCGGAAGTAATTTACGCCCAGTCTCTACCGCTACCGGAGGCGGATAACCTGAAACAATCGAATTCAAACAAGCTTTAACACATAAATAAGCCTTCAGTTCATGAGCACCTAAATTCTCCAAATGGGAAGCTGCAGGGCCGACAAAGCCATAACCAAAAAAGATACCCAAAAATGTTCCAACCAAGGCTGCCGCCACATGAGCCCCAATTTCTTCCAAAGGCCCACCAATTGATCCCATCGTAATAACGATCCCCAGCACTGCTGCCACAATACCGAAACCAGGCAAACCTTCTGCAACACGGGTTAACGCATGACTCGGAGCAACAAGCTCTTCTTGTATTTGCTCTATTTCATTATCCATGATGGCTTCTATTTCATGGGAAGGAAGGCCTGTTAATGTGAATATGCGGTAGTTGTCTGTTAGGAACTCAACCAATTCATGGTCTCGAATAACATCAGGGAAACGCTTAAAAAGCTCGCTTGTAAAAGGCGATTCGATGTCCTCCTCAATAGACAAAAAGCCATTTTGTCGGCTTTTCTGAAAGAGGCTGTACATGACACCTAACAGCTGCAAATAAAATCTTTTATTATGTCGGCTACCTGAAAACACTTGCGGCAGCATGGTAAGAACTTTCTTTTGAACTATAAATGGGTTGGCCACCATAAAGGCGCCTAGCGCTGCGCCACAAATAATAATCACTTCAAACGGCTGCCATAAGGCTAAAATGCTGCCATGAGATGCCAGATAACCAGAAACAACACTGATGATGACAATTAGAACGCCTGCTATTGCAAACATATTCCGTTCCTTAATAATGACAAAGTATGCTCTCACTTCAATATACAGTATGATGAATGAGATCAAAATATTAGAACGCCTCAACATACATAAACAATCAGGTCACTAATGTAACTAGCTATGAAAGACAAGTCACCTTTTGGCCTAAATGAATGGCTTCATTTTCTTAAAGAAAAAAAATTTCCAGTTCAAGCTGTAAATTTATCGAGACTCAAAACTCAACTAAAAAGAACTGAAGACACGCTTGACGGGATGCAAGCAAACATAGCGTCAGAGCCGTTACTTGCGTTCGCTATTTTGAACGAAGCAAACCGAACTCTATCCAACAAAAACAGTGAAATTAAAACCCCTTTTCACGCAGCCGCTTTGGTTGGTACAAATCGCATCACCAAACTGTTTTCTCGCTTCGAAGCCTACGAAATAACAAAGCGCTCGCCACCAAATCTCATCGCTTTTTTATCAGAAGTACAAACAAGTTACGAAGCGGCATCAATGGCAAGATTTTGGACAATTCAGAAGATTTCTGGTCACGAAGACGATATTTTTTGGACAACATTGTTCCGAGATGCAGCAAGGTGGCTGTTATGGTTTTACGCTTACCCTGTGATGGAAGCCATCACAAAAAAAATCAGACAAGGTGAACAAGCCAGTAAAGTAGAAAAAAGCATCCTAGGCTGCCGAATTGATGAAATCACAGTGCATTTATGTACTTATTGGAAAACTCCCAGCAAGATCATTGAGTCTTTTCTAAGCAAGCATATTCCTAACAAGAAAGAGATGCAGACACTCGCTCATTTAGCACATCACCCTGATGAATTGCCCGGCTTCATTGAGGACAAAAAGCTGACTATTCTGGCGAACAACCCTCTTATTTATTCTTACTGCGCGACAAAGGTCGCTCATGATGCAAACCTTTTAGGCTGGGATTCAAAAAACCTCTCGTTTTTCTATCGAGTGGTTGCCACCTCAATGCACAAGCATCTAGGGGATGTTATTCAAACCGCCCATAGATCCAGCACAGAAGCGGCCAGACACTATAATTTAAAAGGCAAAATACCACTTGCTCTGCAACTTATTGATCCAGACTTGTTTACGCACAAACAAAAATCCCCTATAAAAGTTGTGCCGCCTTCGACTCACCTCACACAACTCAAGCAAGCACTTAATCAACAAATTCACTTTGCGATAAAGCAAAAAGCAAACTTGGCTTTAAAAGCCATTAAGCACGAAATCCCTAACACTCAATCTTGTATTATCTTTAAATACTCCTTTGGGAAAGTCTCTCCGCTTTACCAATCTGGTTACAGCGTAGACACCATTAAATCCATACAATGGAATGCGCCGTCTAGCGTCTTCGATAAGCTAAAAAATAAAAAATCTGCTGTTCACTTATTTGGAGTAAAATTAAAAAGTCTGTTAAGTGAACTCCCTCATCAAGCAGGACAAATCATAGAAAAGAATAGCCACTTATTTTTAGCCTCAACCTTATCAACAGAAAATGAGATGATGATATTTTGGCTTGAAGCGGGCTCCGAGTTTGATGAGAACGACTTTAAAAAACTTAAACAAATTGTGTCTTTAACAAGCCACAAAACACACTAATGAAAATTAATCAGGAAAAACAAAGTGACTAAAGACCAACTGTTTGCCTTTGCACAACATATTACCCCTCAAAAAACCTTATCTCGCGTTATAGGAAAAATAGCTGAGTGCGAAAATAATTGGGTAAAAAACACATTCATTAGTCAATTTGTAAAAAAATACCAAGTCGATATGTCAGAAGCCGTCAACAGCGACGAACTATCTTATCGCAACTTCAACGACTTTTTTACTCGCGCTATTCGTCCAGAATTACGCCCAATTTGTGATGAAGACAAGAGCATCGCCTGCCCAGCAGACGGCGCAATCAGCCAACTAGGCAACATCGAACACGGCACAATCTTCCAAGCTAAAGGCCATCACTACAGCCTAACAACATTACTTGGTGGCGACGCTTCATTGTCTGATCAATTCCTTGGCGGTACTTTCGCAACAGTTTATCTATCACCAAAAGACTATCATCGTGTTCACATGCCACTAACCGGCAAACTAACTAAGATGATTCACGTTCCGGGCAAATTATTCTCTGTAAACAAAGTCACAGCAGAACAAATACCAAACGTATTCGCTCGAAATGAACGTACAGTTTGCTTGTTCGAGACAGAAGCCGGCCCAATGGCTGTCATTTTGGTAGGTGCTATGATTGTCGCCAGTATCGAAACCGTTTGGGCAGGACAAGTCACGCCATTCAATAAAAACGTTGTAACTTGGGACTACAAAGCGCTCAATAATATTGAACTACAGAAAGGCGAAGAAATGGGTCGATTCAAACTAGGCTCAACAGCGATTGTGCTATTCGGAAAAGACGCAATCAAATGGGAAGAGTCTCTAGCAGCTGAAACACCAACTCAAATGGGTATGAAATTCGGCGAAACATTAAGCAAAGCCCAAGACAAAGAAGCAGCAGAATAACGCTCTTCTTACTGACTAGTCCTGATATAGGTTGACACTTATTCTGGTTCTAAAACGCTCGATGAACCTCATCGGGCGTTTTGTATTTTAAGGCCATATGTGGCCGACTCTTATTATAACTTTCTACCGACTCCGATACTATCAGCCTAGCTTCATGCAGATCCCTCGGCTTAACGATTAAGTACTCATTCTTAATGATGCCATTGACTCTCTCAGCTAGAGCATTCTGATAGCAATCGTAACCATCTGTCATCGAGCACTGAACTCCATGCTTTTCATGGAGCTGTTGATATTGTTTAGAGCAATATTGAAGCCCTCGATCTGAGTGATGCACGAGCAATTGAGCCTTTCTCGTTCGTTCTTTTAAAGCATTTTTGTAGGCTTTAATGACTGCATCCGTTCGTAAGGTATCGTCTACGTGATATCCCACTATTTTTCGCGACCAAGCATCTGTAATCAAACTGAGATACGCATCGCCATTTTGGGTAGGAACATAAGTAATGTCAGCCACCCATAGCTGTTCAGGTCCACTTGCCTTTATCTGACGCTCACCATCTTTAATCAGGTTTGGATGGCAATAAAAACGGTGATGACTCTGTGTGGTTTTATGGTATGAGCGCCTTACTTTAACCAATAAACGCGCCTCCCTAAGCACTCTAAATAAGCGGTCTCGACCAATATAACACTGGTGCTCCAAGCCGAGCTTATGTTGAAGCTTTCTTGTACCCATTCGAGGATGCTTTAAACGAATGAGCTGTACTTGATTTACCACATCATTGTTTAAGTCGTCTTCTTGTTTAGTTAGCAAGCAGCGTTTGTAATAAGCTTGTCTTGTGATACCAAGATAGCGACAACATTCAATAACGCTAAAACCATCTACTTTCTTTTCTTGGATCGTTTGGCAAGCGGCTTTTTTGACACGCTTACTCCGTAATCACGCTTTAAAACCATGATCATGTGCTCAAAGAACTCAGCCTTTCTCTTAGCCTCAACCAGCTCAGTTTCAAGCGCTTTAATTCGTTGCTCTGGGGTAAGCTCATTTGTCTCATTCATAAGATCTCCTTTTGGATGCAAAGGTGAAGCACCTTGCTCCCAATTTAGTCGACCATGCTTTCGAAGCCAAATCAAAACAGTTGACCGGCCCTGAATGCCATATTTACTTTGAGCTTGTTTATAGGTCAACTCGCCTTTTTCTACTTGATCAACAACGGCTAATTTAAAGGCGAAGGAATAGTCACGCTGTGTACGCTTAGGTGTTGTAGTCATTGCACTCTCCAATTGAAGTATTGAAAAGTGACAACCTTATTTAGGACGGGTCATACTCAATTAAAAAAGTCTGCCTAGGCAGACTTTTTTAATGCGTTTTTTCTCAAAAGATAATTACTGACTATCTCTTACAGCAGGAATAATATCCGCGCTAACCATGCTATGTAACAAGTCTCGATAACCGGTTCGTCCAGAGGGTAAATTCTCATCAGAAGTGATAGCGACAGTTAGCTCTAAATTAGGGAAGACATAAATCATTTGTCCACCGTATCCCCAACCATAATAACCCTGCTCACCTGCAAAGGTTTGTATAAACCATCCATAACCATATTGCCCTCGATGAAAACGAGAATGAGTTCTTGGCGTCCAACTTTCCTCAATCCACTGCTCTGATATCAAGCGCTTACCAGACTGAGTCACTCCACCACGTTGATACAACTCCCCAAAAGCCAACAAAGAAGATGGCGTCATACCAACTTGATTTCCACCCATTGGGATTCCTTGCGGGTCCGTTTCCCAACTCTGGATTCTCACACCAGAACCTTTCAACCATTGATTAGCAAGGCGATAAGTATGCTGACCGCTTTCCCGCATAACGATGGCAGACAGCAAATGCGTGTTCGCCGTTGAATATTGCATATCACCACCGACTTCTTCGACAAACGGCCACGACAATGCCGTTTTCACCCAATTATCACTGACAACCCAACGGCCGTAATTACGCCCAGAAGTACGCTCCAAGCCCGCTTGCATGGAAAGTAAATGGCCAACACGAATCTCCTCTAAACGAGGATCGAAATTTTCTGGTAACTGATCTTTCAATAAAGAGACAACAGCCTGATCAACGCCATCAATCACACCGCGGTCAATCGCCATACCGACAATGGCAGACATCACAGACTTTGAAGCCGATTTAATATTCGCTACCGCTTTTATATCAGCGCCATTGTAAGCTTTTGCCCACACAAGCTTTCCTTTGTGCGCGATGTGAACGGTTTTAATATTCGAAAAGCTTTCAGCGGTTTTATCCATCTCGTCGAAATCTAAAGCAAAAACCTGCAGACTGAAAACCAACGATAATGAAAGCAACACAAAACGCATAGAAACACCCTTTAAAATTTCATCCATCAATGCACTAACCATAATGACATAAAAAAGCCTGCATTAAGCAGGCTCTTTTAGCAAAAATGTAAGAAGGTGATTCTAAGGAAGTTCGTCTTCCAACTCTTCTTTTGGTGCTGGCACCAAGTCTTCTCTCTTCACATCCATTGCAAGCAACAAGTTAGCCGCCACAAAGATAGAAGAGTAAGTACCTATGATGATACCCACCAATAAGGCCATTGAGAAGTTATGGATCGCTTCACCACCTGCGACAAACAAAACCACCAAGACAAACAAGGTTGTCAAAGAAGTGATTAAAGTACGACCTAAGGTTTGGTTAATGGACTCATTCACCAAGTCATAAGGCGTCGTATCTCGCATGATACGGAAGTTTTCACGAATACGGTCACACACAACAATGGTGTCATTCAAAGAATAACCCACAACAGCAAGCAAAGCCGCTAGTACAGTCAGGTCAAACTCCACTTCAAACAAAGAGAAGAAACCTAACGTAATGATGACGTCATGCGTCAAAGCGATAACAGAAGCAACCGAGAACTTAAATTGGAAGCGAACTGCAACATAACCCATCACAATAAGCAGCGCGAGCAACATGCCCATACCACCTTGTTCACGAAGCTCTTCACCTACTTGTGCACCAACAAACTCAGAGCGCTGTAAAACAACATCAACCTCACCGTTATTCCGTAATGTTGATAAAACCTCATCACCTAATGTTGGTGTATAAGCGTTTGCCATACGAACCACAATGTCAGTCGGTGAACCAAAGCTCTGAACCACCACATCGTCATAGCCACTTTGGCCAAGCAATTCACGGATATCGTCCAATTTAGGCGCTTCTTCGTATGCGACTTCAATCAGCGTTCCGCCAGTAAAATCTAAACCGAACTGTAAGCCTTTCGTGGCCAATGCACCGATAGAAATTAAAATCAGCACCAATGAAAAAGCCGCTACGACTTTACGCATTGCCATAAATGGAATATTTGTCACTTTCATGGCGCTCTCCTAAATATACAGTTTCTTGTTTTTACGGCCGCCATACACAAGATTCACTTGCGCGCGCGTCACTACAATAGCCGTAAACATGGAAGTAATAATACCGAGCGATAACGTCACCGCGAAGCCTTTGACAGGGCCAGTACCAACGGCGAACAAAATAACAGCAACCAGCAAGGTTGTGATATTGGCATCAAAAATGGTTGTAAATGCGCGGTTAAAGCCTGCATGTATTGCCTGCTGACTCGGCGTACCATTTGCCAATTCCTCTTTAATCCTTGAGAAAATCAACACGTTTGCATCCACCGCCATACCCATGGTTAATACAATACCGGCAATACCTGGCAAAGTAAGGGTTGCAGAAAGCAAAGACATACACGCCATCAGCAAAACAATATTTAAAGCCAGTGAGATATTGGCAAAAATACCGAACACTTTGTAGTAAACCAGCATGAAGAGCATAACTACCAATAAACCAATTTGTGCAGAGCTCACACCTAACTTGATGTTTTCAGCACCTAAGCTTGGCCCGATCGTACGCTCTTCTACAAAATACATAGGCGCCGCCAAGGCTCCAGCACGAAGCAATAACGCAAGCTCAGAAGACTCTCGAGGACTGTCTAACCCTGTAATACGGAAAGAGTTACCTAGCGTTGTTTGAATCGTTGCCAATGAGATAATACCCTTCTCACTGTAACTGCGACGCACTTCTTCAAAAGTGCCATCTTCTTGTTCTACAACACGCGTACGTGCTTTATGCTCGATGAAAACAACCGCCATATTACGACCAACAGCGGAGCGCGTAACTTTCGTCATTTGCTTGCCGCCTTTGGAATCAAGGCTGATGTTTACTTGAGGCTGACCGTTTTCATCAAAAGAAGAACTCGCGTCAGAAACACTTTCACCTGTCGTAATAAGGTCACGCTCTAAACGTGCCGTACGACCGCTGCCATCACGGAATGTCAGTGTTTCAATATCTGCACCACTGTCATCCAATCCAGCTTCTAAACGAAACTCAAGGTTGGCTGTCGCACCGATAATACGTTTCGCTGCCGCAGTATCTTGAACGCCTGGCAACTCAACCACGATGCGATTACTACCTTGGCGTTGAACCAATGGCTCAGCAACACCAAGCTCATTTACACGGTTACGCAAGGTTGTCAGGTTTTGCTGTAATGCATAAACCTCAATTTCTTTAGTCTCAGCTTCGGTGAAGGCAACATCTAGATAAAAATCATCACCTTCTTGACGAGTATCGTAACGGTATTCAGAGAAATCGTCTTTCAACAGGTTTTCTGCCAAAGACAAATCTGACTCTTGCAAGAATCGAATCGAAAGCACACCGTTTTCAACAGCCACGCTACGGTAACGAATACGATCAGAACGTAACGCCGCCTTCATCTCACTTGATGTTACTTCAAGACGCTGCTTAAGCGCCGCTGGCGTGTCAACTTCTAACAAGAAGTGAACACCACCACGCAAATCAAGGCCTAACTTAGCCGGACCAGCACCTAAAGAGGCTAACCAATCAGGCGTTGTTGGCACCAAATTCAATGCCGTTACAAAGTCTTCACCCAGTGCAGCAGACACAACAGGTTTTGCTGCAAGTTGGTCCTCACCACTATTAAAGCGCAAGGTACCGCCAGCAGAGGTAAGCTCTGCTTCTTTTAATTCTATATTCGCTTTTGCAAGGGCGTTTTTAGCCTGCTCTAGCGTTTGTTCATCAACGACGGAAGTTGTTTTTTGAGCAGACAGTTGTAGCGCTGGATCATCTGGATAAAGATTTGGGAAGGCATAAAGTAGCCCCAAAGCCAAAACAAGAAGAATTAGCAAATACTTCCACAAGGGGTACTTGTTAAGCATGTAAAATCCTTTAAACCTGAAAAATAAAATGGATCAATTAAAGAAGAAAAGCGCCTACTGTTTAAAAACAGAGGCGCTTCTCCAAGAAGGTTAAATTGACTTTAACGTTCCTTTTGGTAGTACTGCTGCAACAGAAGACTTTTGAAATTTCATTTCAATGCCTTCAGAAACTTCTAGCACAACGTAGTTATCATCTACTTTAGATACTTTACCTAACACGCCACCGCCTGTTACTACTTCAGTACCTTTCGCTAAAGAAGCAATCAAGTTTTTATGCTCTTTGGCACGTTTTGCTTGTGGGCGCCACATAAGGAAGTAAAAAATAACAACGAAACCTGCAAGCAATACAAGGTTAAAAATACCTGCATCGGCAGGTGCGCCACCTTCAGCATACGCTGGTGAGATCAATGCGATCATGGGATTAACTCTCCAATGGTTTATGAAACTTTCGTGTTTTTCTTATCAAATAGAGGAAAACCACATTTTTTGTTTATTATTCACTCAAAGCAGGCGTTTCTAAGCCACGCTTTGCATAAAACTCATCAACAAAGGCGTCAAATCTACCTTCATCGAGCGCCAGACGCAATCCCGCCATGAGTGTTTGATAATATCGTAAGTTATGAATGGTATTTAATTGTGCACCAACCATTTCCTGACACTTATCTAAATGATGTAGATAAGACCGAGAAAAGTTTTTACAAGTGTAGCAATCACATTCTTTATCTAAAGGCCCAGTATCATGACGATATTGAGCGTTACGAATACGCACAACACCTTCAGAAGTAAATAAATGACCGTTACGAGCATTTCGTGTTGGCATAACGCAGTCAAACATATCGACACCACGACGCACACCTTCGACCAAATCTTCTGGCTTACCAACCCCCATCAAGTAACGAGGTTTGTCTTCTGGCATTTTTGGCGTTGTATGATCCAACACCTTCATCATTTCTTCTTTTGGCTCACCAACAGAAAGGCCACCGATTGCGTAACCATCAAAGCCGATATCAACCAAACCTTCTAAAGATTCATCACGCAAGTTTTCATACATGCTGCCTTGAATAATTCCAAACAAAGCGGACGGGCTGTCGCCATGTTCATCTTTAGAACGTTTCGCCCAACGCAAACTCATACGCATCGATTTTGCCGCCACTTCTGGCGTCGCTGGATACGGCGTACATTCGTCGAAAATCATTACGATATCGGAACCAAGATCTCTTTGAACCTGCATGGAAATTTCAGGACTCAAAAACACTTTAGAACCATTAATAGGAGAACGGAAACTCACGCCCTCTTCGGTAATTTTTCGCATTTCCCCCAAAGAGAAAACCTGAAAACCACCGGAGTCGGTCAAAATAGGTTTTTTCCATTGGGTAAAGTCATGCAAGTCGCCATGAGCTTTAATCACTTCCGTACCTGGGCGAAGCCACAAATGGAATGTGTTACCCAAAATAATATCCGCACCGATTTCTTCGATGTGTTTGGTTAACATACCTTTCACTGTGCCGTAGGTTCCTACTGGCATAAACGCTGGCGTTTCAACTTTACCGCGAGGAAAAGTTAAGGTCGCACGACGCGCTTTCCCTGAGGTTTTGTGAAGTTCAAAATCCATAAAACATTCTGGACGCTTATCAGACATTCGTCTTATTCCTCACTTTGCGGGCCTTTCGCCTGCGCATTTCGTGTAATAAACATGGCATCGCCATAACTAAAAAATCGGTATTTTTGCTCAACGGCTTCTCGATAAGCAGACATCACATGATCGTACCCAGCAAAAGCGCTAATCAACATAATGAGCGTTGATTCCGGCAGATGGAAATTGGTGATCAGAGCATCTACTGTTTTAAATTCGTAACCAGGATAAATAAATATGCTCGTATCATCCTGCATAGGCGCAATTTCGCCACTTTGACTGGCTGACTCAAGACTACGTACGCTAGTCGTTCCAACCGCAATCACTCGCCCACCGTTGGCTTTCGTCGCTTTCACTTGATCAACAACCGCTTGATCCACTTCAACGTATTCAGCGTGCATAATATGATCTTCCACATTATCCACCTTCATCGGCTGAAAAGTGCCAGCACCAACATGCAAGGTAACAAACGCCACATCTACGCCTTTGGCTTTTATCTTTTCTAACAAAGCATCATCAAAATGCAAACCTGCCGTCGGCGCTGCCACCGCACCAGGCTTTTGGTTATAAACCGTTTGATAACGCTCCTGATCACTTTCTTCATCAGGGCGCTCAATATAAGGCGGCAAAGGCATGTGTCCAACGCGAGACAATACATCCAACACTGGCTCTTCAAAAACAAGATGGAACAAGGCACCAGAACGACCAATCATTGTCGCCTCTATTTGCTCACCTTTATCTTGTCCTAAAAAGATCTTGCTGTTTTCTTTTGGCGATTTGCTAGCACGAACATGAGCCAAGGCTTCATTCGTCGCAACAACGCGCTCGACCAAAATCTCCACTTTACCGCCAGATTCTTTCTGACCAAATACACGAGCAGGAATAACACGAGTGTTGTTAAACACCATCAGATCGCCTGGCTGAACAAGCTCTAACACATCAGGAAACTGACGATGGGCAAGCTCACCACTCGGGCCATCAAGATGCAACAATCGGCTAGCGGTTCTGTCCGGTGTTGGATAATTCGCTATCAACGAATCGGGTAAATCAAAGTGATAATCGGAAACGAGCATGAAAAGAAAACTACCTAGAAAAAACGACCCAGCATTTTATCGAAAAACCACATAAAAAGGTACTTCCAAGAGACATCTCTTAAAAAGATAAAAAATAACACGCACAACCGTTGACATATATTCAAATTCCCCTAGAATACGCCTCACCTTTTTCAAGGCCAGTGTGGTGGAATTGGTAGACACGACGGATTCAAAATCCGTTGCCGAAAGGCGTGGCGGTTCGAGTCCGCCTACTGGTACCAACATGAAAAAAGCCCTGATCGATGATCAGGGCTTTTTTTTCGTTCCTCGAATGACCTTCTTGGATATTACAATAGACCATTAAATCATTTAGGAACAAGTATGAACCGCCGTAAGAAAATCAAAAGCATTTTGACGAAGAAGTCTAAACGCGCCAACTTGAAAGAAAACCCAAAAAAGGCGAAGCCTAAGTACATTTCAAAAGCAGAACGCGCCAAGATGGAAGCAGAAGAATCAAGTGTTGTAGAAAGTTCTGAGCCTTCAGCCGACACATCAGAAGACAACACCTAATAGATAAATAGCACCCTACTCTATTCAGGTTTGATCTAATTAACCTTGCTCCAAACCGCCCATTCATTTCCGCATGGATCAAGGAAATGAAAGCGACGACCTCCGGGAAACTCGAAAATCACTTGCTCTATATGACCACCAAAAGCAGGTATTTTTTCAACTAAGGTTTCCAAATCATCGCTGTATAAAACCACCAATGCGGCACCCGTTTGAGGTCTCGAACAAAAATCGGCCTGAAAGAAACCACCGTCTAAACCAGCATTTTTAAACGCGGTATATTCTTGACCAAAATCTTCAAACCCCCAACCAAACACATCACGAAAAAAGGCCTTGTTTAATACCAAATCACGAGCAGGCAACTCTACGTAATTAATTTTTGTCGATTCCATCAAAACCTCACTTTATGGTTGAACTCACTACCAAGATCACACTCGCCACAATCATAGCACCGCCTAACCATTGCTGCTTGGTAACGCGCTCCGCAAAACGCTTCTTAGAAAAATACAAAGTACCTAGTATTTCCACTTGGCCTAATGTTTTTACTAAAGCGGGATTCATCAAAGCAAACGCCGTAAACCATGCAATCGAGCCCAAAGAACTGAATACACCTACTTTTGCACTCAACATAAGATTCTTTCTTATTGACGCAAGTAAATCTCTTTCTTTAACCATCTGTATCCCGCACAAAATAACCGATTGAAGCGCCAAAACATAAAATAAAGTCACACCCGCACTGGTAATAATAGATCCCTGCAATGAATGACTAGCAAGGGAAGCGGTTACTGTACTCAAGGCAAAACAAAAGCCACTGCCCAAACCAAAAAGCAATGAAGTATCTTTATGAACCTGCTTGATATTTTGCCATTTCACACTCATCACAAATGCGCCAATCACCCCCAAAGCCACCCCCAACCAAGAGACTAAAGTCAGGGTAAAATCTAACAACACCAAACCAATCAATGCCGCTAATACTGCTTCGGTTTTTGCTAATAAAATGCCTAGCGTGAAACTGCCTGACTGAAACACCTTTAACATAAGATAGGTCGCAATAACTTGTGCAATAGCACACACACTAGCCGTCACCCAAAACAAACTATCACTAGGAAACTGAATCCAGCCAAAGGCAAAATAACAAATAATCAGATATAAACTAACAAGAGGTAGGCCGTACAAAGAACGGGACAAAGTAGCATGCAGAAAGCCAGTTTCACGGGCCAGAGTATTCTGATAAGCCGTCCGAATTGACTGACAGCCAGCCGCAAAAAGCGTGATAAAAATCCACATACCAAAACCCTACTAAAACCACAAAGCGGTAGCATGCAGAGATTTTTAGTATTTGTAAAAAGAATAAATCTTATTTTTAGCATTCTTAGAGGGAATACCAAAACATCCTTGTCTGGTAAAAGCTAATGCAACCGCATCACACTATTTTTCATCAGCGTATTTAGCGAAGCGACCTTCTTGCTTGTCATGAACTTGGTCGTGACGAGGCCAAGGCCAACCACCAAATTTGGTTTCTTGGTAATCATTAAAGGCTTGCTGCAATTCAGCTTTCGTGTTCATAACAAAAGGCCCATGTTGCTCAACAGGCTCACCTATCGGGCGGCCCTGTAACACCAAAAATCGAGCCGCTTTACCAAGATTCTTAAGCGTCACTTTATGATCACTTTTCAACACAAAGGCTTCATCAACACGACCTTTTTCACCATCTAATTCGGCCTCTTCACCTTCAAAGAAGTAAAGACTACGATTCAATCCTGATACCGCCGCAGGCAAATCCCACTCTGCATTTTCTGGCAAATCAATTATCCAAATAGCCACATGACTATCACTCTCAGCCGCCCACGAATTCGGAGGGCAAGGCGCAGCTTTGACATCATTCAATGTTCCTGCAACGATTTTGATCGACACTTGGTTACCTTGAGCATCCAGCTCTTTTACGACTGGCGTGTCTTCGTGCCACATCATAGTAAAATGCGGCGGCACCATTTTGTTTTTGCTAGGAAGATTCAGCCAGATTTGAAAAAGCTCAATAGGGTTATCGCTGTCTTCATTTAGCAGAGGGAACATTTCTGAATGCTGAACACCTGCTCCTGCGGTCATCCACTGGGTATCACCTTCTCCGTAACGACCAGCCGCACCCATCGAATCGGCATGATCAACCAAGCCTTTATTGACGACTGTGACTGTTTCGAAACCACGATGAGGATGAGCCGGAAAGCCTGGAACTTTTTTCCCGTGATACATTCTCCAATCGTCGATGCCTGCAAAGTCTTGACCCAACGCACGCCCTGCTAACGACTCAGCAGGCCCCATGCTTCCATCGCCTTTAGGGTATTTATCATTATGAAAAGCACAAAATAAAAAAGGATCAAACGTCGGCCAGAACATTTCCAGCGGAAGTCGTTTTAAAATAGCTGAACTCATTTGTCTTCTCCTACACGAAGCTATATTTCAATATGAGCATCATAGCACCACCCAAGAGATTAAATTTATACAGATATTTGGTCGAACTTATCGATTTTTTCAATGCAAAACACGAGGCATAAAAAAAGAGCTCAATGAGCTCTTTTCACTTGAACCTACACCTTAATCACATACTCACCGAGCCGTAACTTGGTTCAGAGTGTGATTGATTAAGTGCTTCTTGAGCATGAGGCATGTAAACAACAGCATCACCTTCTTCCGTTGTTCTAGGTTTCGTTGTTTCACCTTTCCAAGCGATTTTGCGTTCATCACGAGGTGAAACACCAATGTGTTTTCGATAACAACGACTAAAGTGCGGAGTAGAAATAAAGCCACAAGCCATCGATATCTCAACAATCGACATATTAGACTGTTTCAATAGTTTACGTGCCCTTTCAAGCCTTAGACGAAGGTAATAACGGGAAGGAGAACAATCTAAATGGCGATGGAACATACGCTCGATTTGGCGACGAGAAACATCAACAAAAGAAGCTAGCTCATCCAACTCGATAGGCTCTTCTAAGTTATTTTCCATTAACTCAATTACATCCACCAACTTAGGCGTACACATGCCCACACTGTTGAATTGGCGCATCGGCATACGCTGTTGATCAGATTCATTGCGAATACGGTCGCAAATAAACATATCAGAAATGGCGTTCGACAGGCGCGCGCCATGCTGTTTCGTCATCATATTCAAAAGCATGTCCATTGGCGCACTACCACCAGACGATGTCATACGATCACGATCCAAAGAAAACAGTCGATTATTGCAATTCACTTTCGGATAAGTTTCCTGCAATGCGGTTAAACATTCCCAGTGAACACTGCATTGATATCCATCCAATAAACCAGCATGAGCCAGCACATAAGCGCCGGTGCAAATCCCACCTAACTGAACACCTTTGCGGCTTTGCTTCATTAACCAAGAAACCTGTTTATTTGTATAAGTGCGAGTAATATCAACACCACCAGCAACAATAATCAGGTCAAAATCAACATTATCTTGAAGTGAAAAATCAGGCGTCAAACTCAAACCGTCACTGGCTACAACCGCACCGCCATCTTCTGAAATCAAACTCCAACTATAAAGTTCTTCAGCAGATAACTGGTTCGCCATACGCAACGGCTCAATTGCGGAAGCAAGAGCAATCATGGTGAAATGATCAAGCAACAAAAAGCCTATTTTAGTTGTTCCCTTCGCTTCAAAAGCCAGAGAAGAGTCTGTTGTCATTTCCATATTAATATCCCCATACGTGTGCCATTTACGTCTACTGCTTGGCGATGATTCATGTTCGATATTGCTATCTACTGTAAAAAAACATAAATCGAACAAAGCAAAATGCAGACCATTTATTAGACAACTTTTTTATTTTAAGGAAACTTAACGCTTTCCAGAGCCAGCAAGCAACTATCGACCTTATCGCCGACACCTCAAACTGGCACCACGCACTAATATAGATCAAGAATGCGCTTAAACTGAACGTATATTTAGAAAAAAATATTCTTATTCTGAAAAGCAATATAGCTCCCTAGTCTAATACTCAATCACAACATCGGATTTAGGCACAGTACAACAAGACAAAACATAACCCTCTTCAACGTCATCATCCGTAATGCCGCCATTATGATCCATCTGGGTTTCACCACTTTTCACCATAACTTTACAGGTACCACAAATTCCCATACCACAAGCTTTTGGAATCATGACATCTAATTTCGCGGCCGCTGTATGCAGGGTTTCACCTGCTGTCACTTGAACGCTTTTACCACTTCCGGAAAACTCAACACGCAACAAATCTTCTTGATTCACTGCTTCTGCTTCTGCTAACGCCACTTCAGCTTGCTCAATCGCATCTTCTACAGCACTCACAGGTGTTTCGCCGAAAGACTCTTCATGGTAATGAGACATATCAAAGCCTCGCGACTGCAGAAGCGCTTTAACCGCTTTCATATAAGGTGCAGGCCCACAACAGAAGATCTCTCGCTCCATAAAATCTGGCGAAATCATGTCTAACTTAGCGGCATCTAAATAGCCTCGATAACCTTGCCAAGGCAAGCCGTTCTCCATGCGCTCAACAATAAGGTACAAGCCGAAATTATCGAGGCGAGACGCCATGTGATCCAATTCTCTAGGGTAGATCACATCTCGCGGTGAACGAGCACTGTGAATAAAGGTAATATCCACATCGGCATTGGTATCAAACCACCAACGAGCCATAGACATCACAGGCGTGATCCCAACACCGCCAGACAAAAGCAGCACCTTGTCGGATGGGAAATCAATGCAATTGAAATTCCCTACTGGGCCATGCACAGCCAATTCAGAACCGACCGTCAAATTATCATGTAACCAGTTAGACACTTCACCACCAGCAACACGCTTCACTGTGATCGAAAAGCTGTAAGGCACAGAAGGAGAACTGGAAATCGTGTAGGAACGCATTACCTGTTTGTTTTCAATTTCTAATTCCAAGGTGACAAACTGCCCTGGCTTAAAAAAGAACATCACAGGCTGTTCAGCCATAAAACAAAAGGTGCGTACATCCCATGTTTCATGAATCACCTTCACGCAACGCACGTTATGTCGTCCATTCACCCAAGTCTGGGTATTCACGGGAGCTAAGTAATCCGCATTCACCAAAGGCGTAGAAGAGTCAGTCATAATAGGATCTCTTAAGTTAAATTCGTTATGGCACTGTTTCGAATCATTCTGGAGCCAGTTAATCAATCCAAGTTAACCCTAACCGACAATTTGTTGCTCATGGCAGCCAAACCTAGTCAGCACAAGACATAGAGAGTCGATTTATGTATCAACTCATGTCGTGAATGGTCATTTCCGACTAGTTTAATTGCGCCACTATAGCCTCGTAATCAAATGCGCTGAAAAGCAGTTCAATCAATCTTTTTGTCATGAAGGCCCAGAAAGATGAATCAACACGATCTCCTCAATGTTCGCCATGCTTCCGTTGATGAAGCAAAAACAGCCATGTCCGATATGCTGACTAAGCGTCTGAACCATTACTCATTAGATGCGCCGCTCTACAACGACCCACATATGTTCCGAGTCGACATGGAAGAAGTCTTTCAAAAAGAATGGCTGTTTGTTGGTATGACCAGTGAAATCCCTAAAAAAGGCGATTACATCACAGTAGAAGTTGGGCAAAACCCTGTTTTAGTGGTGCGCGACGCCGAAGGCAATGTGAACGCATTTCACAATACTTGCTCTCATCGTGGCTCATTAATTTGCACAGAACACAGAGGAAAAGTCGCCAACCTTGTTTGCCCTTATCACCAATGGACTTATGACTTAAAAGGCAATTTGCTTTTTGCTGGCACAGAAATGAATAAGGACTTCGACAAAGGGCAGCATGGGCTAAAACCCGCTTTTTGCAAAACCGCAGGCGGCTTTATTTTCGTTTGCCTTGGCAAAGAAGCACCAGATGATGGCTTTGACGATTTCCTAGACACTCTCGAAACCTACATGGAACCTTACGACGTGGAAAACACCAAGTTAGCGGTGGAATCTACCATGTATGAACGCGCTAACTGGAAACTGGTTTTAGAAAACAATCGTGAATGCTATCACTGCGTTGGCAGCCATCCTGAACTTCTCCAAACACTACTAGAAGAAGACGACACAGAAGACCCTAGAGCGTCAAAAAACTTCCTAGAATTACACGCTGACCAAGCAGCGAAATGGGATGCAGAAGGCATTCCGCATAAGCTCAAAAGCTTTGGCGAAGTGCAGCGCAACCGAATCGTGCGCATGCCTCTCAAGAAAGGCACTCAAGTTATGACCATTGACGGTCTAGCGGCTTGCACAAAAATGCTCGGACGCATTAAAAACAGAGAACTTGGCTCCATGCGTATTCTGCATTTACCTAACTCTTGGAATCACATGCAGTCTGACCATTTTATTGTTTTTCGCGTATTGCCCATTTCCGCTCAAGAAAGCCTTGTCACCACCAAATGGTTTGTCCACAAAGACGCAGTTGAAGGCGTAGACTACGACCCCGAAAACCTACGCAAAGTATGGGATGCAACCAATGAGCAAGACAAAGTCCTTGGTGAGCGTAACCAGCTTGGCATTAACTCCATCGGCTATCGACCTGGCCCTTATTCCGAAACCTACGAATTTGGCGTCATTAACTTCTTAAATTGGTACTCAAATACCATCAAGAAAAACCTGAAAACCAAATAGCTTTTCAAAGCCAGCAACCAAAAGCAAAAAGGCGAACTCATTCCAAATAAGTTCGCCTTTTTGTTTAGCTCTAAATGAATATAGCTCTAAAACAAGAGATTTAGCCGAGTTATAAAATTCGCTTTAGTAATCGGTCCATTCTAGTACGAACAACTTTTTTCAATAGACGCTGAATCTTCGATGGATAATCTTGCAATGCCTCTAATTGGCTGCATGAAGCAACCCGCTGAGTATGCTGAAAGATATTATCAAACTCCGCACTGAACTTTGCTTCTAGTCGTTTTTGAGGGTCTTTAATGAGCAAACCGTTTTCCAAATCTAACGACCAAGCCCTTGGATTAACATTGTTACCTGTCAGCAAAGTAGTTTTGCGGTCTACCCATATTCCTTTTAAATGGTAACTATTAGAGTCGTGCTTCCAGAGGTGAAGAGACAGAATTCCTGATTTCGTGTACTTCTCATTCACCACCGCAAACTTGCGCAAATTCATTTCATATAAATATGGCAAACCACCAATGGCTTTAAACGGTTGATCTGGGGCGATGTAAAAATCATTGGCGGTTTTATCGCCCACGACAATATCCACTTTCACGCCGCGCTTAATCGCTCGCTTTACTTCTCGTAAGATAGGTTTCGGGAAATTGAAATACGGCGTACATAAAACGATCTCTTCCTTCGCATTCGCCAGCAAAGCAAGAATCTGCTTATTGAGGAGGTTATTCCTTCGTCCCACACCGACCAAAGGCGTCACAGCAACATGCGCTTCTTCAATAGATTCTGGTTTAACTTTATAGGACGACTTACTCAAGGCGATACGGAATTTTCGAATCGATAATTTGATTTCTTTCGTACTTGGCAAATCAACCTGAGACAGGTTATGAACCGCCGATTGCTCGATCATGTCCTGTCGAACAAAATCCACCATGCAGTCAGCTAAATGTGCATGCTGAATAGTATGGTAGCGGTCAAAGCGGTAGCGGTCTTTATGATGTAAGTAGACGTTATTCAAACTGGCACCGGTATAAATCACAGTGTCATCAATCACAAAGCCTTTGAGGTGCAACACACCGAATACTTCTCGAGTACGAACTGGAACGCCATAAACTGGCACTGAGACGCCGTATTTCTCAGCATAAGCCTGATAAAACGCGGCGTTCCCCTTTGATTTTGCTGCGCCAACCAAACCTCGCTGAGCTCGATGCCAATCGACACACACAACTACATCTAGCTTAGGGTTTCGTAATTTGGCTTCATAAAGCGCTGCTAGCACTTCTCGCCCAGCGTCATCGTCTTCAAGATAGAGAGCAACAATATAGATTCGAGTGGTTGCCTTACGGATGGCTTCCAATAAATATTCACGAAAATGGCGAGCCGACTGCAGAACATCAAACTGTTCAGGGTCAACCGAAAAAGCGGGCAATGCGTCAACAGAATATCGAATGGACATGATACAGAGGTGCTACCTTTTTTAAACAACGGCGAACTGTAACAAATTTGTTTGTTGCGTGCTGTATGAATTCGTTAATAAAGTTATTCTCGTCTGATGACTCACACAACCTAAACCACTTGTTCCATTGGTCTAAACGCCAAACACATTCCTCACATCGACATTTTTCATAACGCAAAAATTTCTGTTTTTATTCAATGGGATGTACACTCCATTCATTAAAAACATAAGCCATTTCGTTCACACACAATAAATGTAGAAGAATGAGAACAAGGCTTTTATCCTATATAAATTGAACCGCTCCCATAAACGTGGGTCTATTTAATTGAAAATACGCCTTTACCCTTGTCATCGTTCACTTTCCAACGAGGCAGAAAACCTTTGGCAAGAACGATCAGAGTATTATGAAACAAACAATTAAGTCCCTATTCTCCTTGTTCTTTTTGGTATCCGTTTTGCTGCTAACGTCGATGGAGACTGTGGCAAAAGACATCACCTCGCCGCACTCCACAGTGTTAATCGGTGGCGATCACAATTATCCTCCTTATGAGTTTCTCAATGAACAAGGACAACCTGATGGCTACAACGTTGAACTGACGCGCGCCATTGCAGAAGTCATGGGCATGGACATCGATATACAGCTGAGCACTTGGGACAGTATGAGAACCAAGTTAACAGAAGGTGAGATCGACGTTCTTCAAGGTATGGTGTATTCCGAAGACCGAAATCAGGAGTTCGACTTCACGCCTCCTCACGCCATTATTAACCAGTCTATTTTTGCTCGAAAAGGCGAATCAAGAGTTTCTTCTTTATCTGCACTGACAAACAAAGAAGTCATAGTTCAGGAAGGCGGCATCATGCACGACTACCTGCTGCAACAGAATGTTCAAGCCACACTGATTCTGGTAGACACTCACGCTGCCGCCTTGCGAATGCTAGCGTCTGGCAAGCATGATTATGCCTTGGTTGCCAACTTACCTGGTCTTTATCTTGGTCGAGAACTTGAACTATCAAACATAACGCCCGTAGGAAAGCCCTTCGGCACGCTGGAATATGGCTACGCGCTTCCTAAAAATCACCCTCAATTATTAGCCCAATTCAGTGAAGGATTAGCCATTCTAAAAAATACCGGCCGCCAGCAAGCCCTCTACGAAAAATGGCTAGGCACTCTTGAAAAACCAAGTTTGCCTTGGGAGAAAATCGGGCTTTTTACTGGTATCGCCTCAGCCTTGTTGTTTCTTATTCTAAGCGGGATTGTGATATGGAACAGAATGCTAACTCGTCAAGTTTCCCTTAGAACCGACGAAATAAAACGACAACATGAACAATTAATCCAAGCCGATAAAATGACCTCGCTTGGTGTGTTAGTGGCAGGTGTCGCCCATGAGATTAATAATCCTAGTAGCCTACTTTTATTGAACTTACCCGTCATAAAAGAAATGTACCAAGACATGGAACCCATGCTAGAAGAGCGCTATCAAAACGAAGGTGATTTCGACTTTGCTGGGCTGACCTATAGTCGCCTACGAACGGAAATTCCAGCCATTTTGGATGACATGCTAGCCGGAACACAACGCATTCGTAGGATAGTAAACGACCTTCGAGATTTCGCTCATCAAAGGCCCGCAGACTCATACGAGAACGTAAACCTTAATGACGTTGTCGCTTTATCTGTCCGCCTTGTTGATAACACCATCCGAAAATCAACCAACCATTTTGAAACCCATTATGGGAGCCAATTGCCTTTATTTTTGGGCAACGCGCAACGAATAGAACAAGTCGTCATTAACCTTATTGTTAATGCTTGCCAAGCCCTAGATGACGCTAACAAAAGCATTAGCATTTCTACCTATTACCTTCAAAAAACCAACCGACTTTGCTTGGAAATATCCGACCAAGGCTGCGGTATAGATTCAAGCGATCTTCCTCGTCTTAGCGATCCTTTCTTCACCACAAAGCGCGAAGAAGGCGGCACAGGGCTTGGGCTATCCATATCCTCCAGCATCATTAATGATCACGGAGGCACACTGACATATACATCTGAACTGGGCCAAGGCACCAAAGCCTTAGTCTCACTGCCGGCAATTCATAGGGACCAATCGATATGAGCATAAGTAGTAACCCTGACTTTGGTATCCTAATGATAGATGACGAGGTGTCTTTTTTACGCAGCCTCAGCATCTCGTTGGAACGACATGGCTTTAACAACCTTCACCGCTGTCACGACAGTCGTGAGGCTATGGATATCATTTCCCAAAAACAAATTGGTTTAGTCTTGCTGGACCTAACCATGCCTTACATATCTGGCGAAACACTATTAAAAAAGATTGTTGAAGAATACCCAGACATCTCTGTCATCATTCTTAGTGGTCTAAATCAGCTAGAAACCGCGGTGAACTGCATACGCTTAGGCGCTTACGATTACTTTGTTAAAACAACGGAAGAAGACCGTTTAATCGAAGGTGTTAGCCGTGCCATCAGAATGAAAGAGATGCAAATTGAAAACCAGAAGATGCGCCAGAAGTTTCTATCTGGCACGCTCGAGCACCCTGAAGTTTTTTCCGAAATCATCACTCAAGATAAAAGCATGCACTCTGTTTTTCAGTATCTAGAGTCTGTTGCGATTAGCAACCAACCACTATTAATAGGCGGAGAAAGTGGCGTAGGAAAAGAGCAAATCGCCCATGCTGTTCATACCTTGAGCAACCGCCCTGGCCCTCTTATTTGTGTCAACGTAGCTGGCTTAGACGACAACGTGTTTGCAGACACGTTATTTGGTCATCATCGTGGCGCTTTTACAGGTGCAGACACAGCACGAGCAGGCATGATAGAACAAGCCGCTAACGGGACTTTGTTATTGGATGAAATTGGCGACCTGAGCTCAGCGTCGCAAATAAAGTTGTTACGACTTCTACAGGAAGGAGAATATTATCCTTTAGGAAGCGACCGGCCAAAACGCATCAAGGCAAGAGTCATTGTAGCGACCCATCAGGACCTAGAGAAAAAGCAGCAAACAGGAGAGTTTCGAAAAGACCTTTTCTATCGATTAAGAATCCACCACGTTGAGATTCCAGCCCTTCGTCACCGTAAACAAGACATCCCGTTACTCCTAGACTACTTTTTAACGGAAGCAGCGAAAGAACTGAACAAACGTAAGCCGACCATACCGAAAGAGCTATTAGTGTTATTGGCAAACTACCCTTTCCCTGGCAACGTCAGGGAGCTGAGAGCATTAGCTTATGACGCGATGAGTCAGCATAAAGCCAAAATCTTATCTATGGAAAGTTTCCGTCGTGCCTTAAACATGACATCCATTCCAGATGTAGACACACCTGAAAACCTGCTGTTTAAACCAGATATGCCATTGCCAACCTTACAAGAAACCAATGACTTACTCATCGAAGAAGCCATGCGTCGCTCGCAAGGAAATCAATCCATCGCTTCTCGATTACTCGGTATTTCTCAACCGGCATTAAGTAAACGCTTAAAGAAAAAAGAATCCGATAGCGACATTAGCTAGGGAAGACTTATTCGTAGCTTCCCTAGGCCTACCAAATGTTTGCTTAATCGCGTAAATATTTGTTCAAAATATCGTCAATTATGCAAACATTTCCCCTATAACCAAAGGAATAGCTATAACTATTATAGCCAAGCTAACTCTTTGTTTTTATTATAAAAACAAAATTACAAAGAATCATATATTCCTTTTGTTATACCCTTTAAGATCCTCGCAAAACCCTAAAAATCAAAAATAAATCCATATATTTCAATAGCTTATATTTTTTCAAATAAACTGGCACTGCTGTTGCTATGTATCAATATATGGAAGAAGTATGCAGACACCGATAAGACTCATTAAATGAGCTGAGTGCTTCATTTTAACAACAAGGCTGGTCGAGCAGATTCTCAATACCGAATCACTATTAATGGGACCCTAAAAAAAGATCCCTAATCATAACTATCGCAAAGGAAATAACTATGAGTACAGCAGAACAAACCACCCCTGGATTCTGGAAGGGCATGCCGCTCTGGAAAAAAATCTTAATTGGTATGGTGCTAGGTGTGATCGCAGGTTCGATCATGGGACCAAACGCAGAACTTTTAAAACCAATCGGTACTTTGTTCATTAACACAATCAAAATGTTGATCGTTCCTTTGGTCTTCTGTTCTTTGGTTGTGGGTGTTACTTCGATGGAAGACACTCGTAAAATGGGTCGTATTGGTCTTAAATCTGTTGTCCTTTACCTAGGCACAACAGCCGTTGCCATCAGCATCGGTCTTGGTTTAGGTATCTTCATGGCTCCAGGTGAAGGCATCAACATGACTGCAGGCGCAGCAGCACCTGTTGCAAAAGAAGCCCCGACTCTTATCCAAACACTATTGGCTTTGATTCCTCAAAACCCAATCAACGCACTAGCGTCTGGTAACATTCTACAAATCATCGTATTTGCTCTTGGTCTAGGTGTTGCTTTAACTCTTTGTGGCGAAAAAGCAAAGCCTGCTATTGCTGTATTCGAAAGCCTAGCTGAAGCAATGTACAAACTAACTGAACTTGTTATGAAGTTAGCGCCATACGGTATCTTCGGCTTAATGGCTTGGGTAACAGGCAAATACGGTTTAGACATCCTAATGCCTCTAATCAAAGTGGTTGCTGCGGTTTACATCGGTTGCATCATCCACGTTCTTGTTGTGCATTGTGGTTTGATCAGCACAGTTGCTCGCCTTAGCCCTGTAGGCTACTTGAAAGGCTTAATCGCTCCGGCTTCTGTTGCTTTCACGACAACAAGTAGTTCTGGCACGCTTCCTAGCACTATCAAAGCAGCACGCGAAGAACTGGGTGTTTCTAAAGGCATTTCAAGCTTTGTATTGCCACTTGGTGCGACAATCAACATGGACGGTACAGCACTTTACCAAGGTGTGTGTGCAATCTTCATCGCTCAAGCATTCGGCATTGATCTTTCTATGTCTGACTACATGCTTATCATTGCAACTTCAACACTAGCGTCTATCGGTACTGCGGGTGTTCCTGGTGCTGGCTTAATCATGTTGTCATTGGTTCTAACAACTGTTGGCTTGCCAATGGAAGGTCTAGCGATTGTTGCTGGTATCGACCGTATTCTTGATATGGCTCGTACAAGCGTTAACGTTTGTGGTGACTTGATGGTTTCTACCTTGGTTGCTAAAAGCGAAGGCGAATTAGATGAGTCTGTATACAACAAAAAAACAAGCTAGTTTTTAGTTATTACTAACTCATAAAAATGCCCTATTAGGCTTTGCTTAATAGGGCATTTTTTCGTCTCATGGTTACTCGATTCACAAAGCTTAAATCACATTTTCTCCGACTCTAGCCTTGATTCAGACCCAATTCTTTTTGTTTCTTTTTCGTCAAACCCAAAGACACAATACGATAAGATTCTTCAATGTAATACTTTAGCTCTTCGTCTAAATCTTTTGTCCCTTCAAACTGCTGAATCCATTTCATACCACGAGACGCAAGATAAGGCGCAGGCCTGTAACCCTCTTTATTGCGTAAAAACTCATAATTCAAATCAGACGTTTTAAAGGTGAACGCAGGCCCACCATCCTTATTCAAACCACCCACAGCAAACAACTTACCGCCAACCTTCCACACTTGAGAGTTTCCCCATTGCACAACGTGGGTTGTCACCGGCAAAGAGCCACAAAATTGATTGAACTCATCATAGGTCATACGTCTGTTCTCTTATTTATAAACTCTAGATTAGGGTTGGCTATTGGATAACATTTCTTTGAAGGCTGACAAAGGTCGACCACCGATAATCGTCAAGCGTGCTTCCATTTCTTTCAACCACTCCTCATCTTGCATCACTGAGTTTGGCAGTTTTGTATTAAGCTCGCTCTCGCCAATATAAAGCAATCCATCGATTAGCTCATCGACACCACTCTCTTGATAACCATAAGCACTCAAGCGCACTTTCGCCTTTGGCAAGACATCAAGGAAAGGAAGCTTCTTCGCTTCCGGTTGACTCGTCAGTAATAAGGAAGCCTCTTTCAATGAAGATAACGCCGCATTCGGTATTGATTCAGTGATCGGCCATACTGTGAAAACTTGTTCAGGATACGCTTGTTTCAACAACGTACCTAAAGGTAATGGCACACCTTCTGGCGCATTAGAAACATCTAGTAAATGAAAAGCACCAAATACCATGAGCACTTTTTCATTCAACTCCATCACATCGTGAGCGACGTTTAAAAAGCCTGCGGTTTTATTGTCTGCGGCGTTTTTCCAGTCAGAAGCTTCAGAAACCTCTTCCCAATAAAAAGGCGCTTCAGCCAACCAAACTCTTACTCGCTGATAATCCGCAACAGACAAGTTATAGCGCCTTACCGCCATAAAAAAATCGACATAGACGTCAGGCATCCAAGCGGTGAAAAACAAAGCATCACGACGCACTCTATCCAGAATACTGGCATCATCTGAATGACCGTTTAAGTAATCGTCTAGCGCTTTTTGATAGCGACTGTTGCCAAACTCAACCACTAGATGCTTTACCTCATCCAGAAAGCCGGGCTGCTCCAATAAACGAACATAGTCCGATATAACTTTTTCATTCCAATGGTAGTCACCCAGCATCACGACTTGATGAGTCTGAAACGCTCTATCAATCGCAGCCGAAAAGTCTTCTGCTGTGCTCATCCATTGCTCTGTCTCTTGTTTGTCCAACGCCCACTCGGCAGAATGAGGAATATAGTCACACCCAGACATAAACAATACCACTCCATAAATACATGCTTTCAGACGCCACAACATGAGTTTCCCTATGTTTATACTTTCAAAAGACCAATGATAATAATTCGTAAAAATCAGAACAATCCCTTACTGCTCACGGCATCATTCACTTTCCTTACTTTTTATACCCTAGAGAAAAGCCACTAAGCCCTCTAGTATCAAGTGCGAGAATACAAAAGCACTCAAAAGGAGAAAGCAATGAAGCAAGGGGTTGAATTGGATTTAGATATTGGCAGCGAACATATTGTCATACAGAGACGATACGAAGCACTCGGCGCCTTAAATGATTTACTTATCGCTATTTGGTTTCTCGTCGGCAGCTTCTTTTTCTTGAACGATTCCCTAGTTGAAAGCGGAACATGGCTGTTTATTGTGGGAAGCGCTCAACTGATCATCAAACCACTCATTAAACTCACAAGCTTAATTCATGTGGGAAAAGTGTCTCAAAAAGCCAAATGAGACAGGCTAGATACCAATAGATTTCGTCATTTTTTTCGCTATGATTTTATGGGCTGGCGCTACTGGAATCATATAAAGCTTGCCCAACCAGTTTTTCACATGAACGACAGTAGAAACCGTTATAAAGGTTGAGCCTGTAGAAGCATCTGTCTTTTTATGAATGGATAAAACAACACTAAGATGGTTGTCATCGTCTCCGAGCAACACCTCATTTTGGTCATTCTCAATGAGCGTAAAAATGCCAACTCGATCACCCGTTTTATAATCTGAACTTGGTTTGCTCTCATCCATTTCTGAGAACGCGCCTAAATCCTTAAGCCCAAACAAGCTAACAACACGATTCCTAAAAACCATCAATCGATCAAACCATTTAGGCGTCTGCTTCATCACTCGAAGAAATTGCTCCAATGGCGCCAAATCTGGATTGGTCGTTGGCATTTCCCAAGCATCGTAAAAACTCGCCCCACTGGCAATGGCTTGTATTTTACTCTGCTCTGGCAAAGCTACTTCTTTCGGTTCACTCATAATTTCATCCTTTAATGACTCACTCGCTGTGTCCATATTCGATCGCAAAAAACTAAAAAACCTTATGTATCTCGACGCTTTAACATAGGCGCTTTGACAGGAAGAAAAGTTCCTATCATGGTTCCAAGAATGATACACACCAACGCGACCAATAAACCAACCGTAACAGGCTCGCCAAACAAAGGCACCGCCATAACACTTGCCAGCAAAGGAACCAAGGCCATCAAAGCGCCCATTTTCGTTGCACCTAGTATGTGAACGGCTTTGCCATAACAAACAAACTGCACAGCAACCGCAATAACACCTTGATAGAAAGCTTGTAAGCCAATCATGCCATAAGAAACGCCCTGCAAAACATCAGGAATCAGGGTCAAATAATAAGGCGTGAAAATAAGCGTCGTGAAGGTAATCACACCCAATGTCACATGCCAAGGAACAAACTTCCAGCGTCTTAAAAGAACCGTAAAAATACCCCAGAAAAAACAGGCTGAAATAAAGCTAAAATCACCAATAACATAAGATACGCCAGAAAAGATGGTCTCTAGCAGCAAGATCAATATCCCGAAGCTACTAACACCAATTCCCATCCAAGCAAAACGAGACTGCCTTTCTCCCGCTAAAAAATACGCCAAAACCGCAATCATAATAGGCATAAGGCCCGGCAATAACAAAGCGCCATGAGTGGCTGGCGCATATTGAAAACCAAGAAAAGCAGACAGCGAATACGCCAAACCGCCAATGCAGCCAAGCACCATCATCTTCCACTGAAATATGGCTTTTCTGTTGATCCATATTGCTGGGCTAAACAGCACGAACGCCGTACCAAAGCGCACCATCATCATGTCGTATAAAGACAAGGACGCGAGAGACCCAGCACGGGAAATCAAAATAAACCCCGTCCAAATAAATACAGCGATTAAGGCAAATACATAGCCTTGTAGAACAGGCTTACCTAATGGATCTTTCATACCTTGTACCCAAACATTGTCTAATAGTTGATTAGACAGAATACATACCGAAGACAAATTAATACATCTGAATATTACTCTTGTGTCGGCAGAGGTAATCATTTCCATCTTGTTTGTCTATTTTAGGAAGCTAAAAACAAAAAAAGAGCCAGCCGTTTTCACGAGCTGACTCTTTTTTCATGCTGATTATCTGGTGTCAATCAGCTTGAATAGCTACGGCACACACTATTTTGTGTCTGCTTTCTTAGCTTGTTGTTCGTCGTAACGCTTTTCCCAAAACTCCGCGCCTTTAATGCCAAGCGCTTTAGGGTTGAAAGTGTAATCCGTCACGCCAGAAGCTTTTTGATCTTCGTAATCTTTTAGCGCTTTCATGGTTGGTTTTGCCATAAAGAAAATCGCAAGAATACCAACAATGTTCAGCCAAGCCATAAGACCAACACCAACATCGCCTAAGTTCCAAATGTAGCCAGCCGTATTCACCGTACCGTAAGCCACCATAAACATGATCAGCAACTTAACGACTGTCAGTGAAATGTTCACTTTTAGCGCTTTACGCAAGTAAGCTACGTTAGTTTCTGCGATGTAGTAATAAGCCAAAATCGTCGTAAACGCGAAGAAGAAAAGCGCAACCCCAACAAAGATAGGACCAACACTTCCAAAGACGCTCGCTAGT
Source organism: Marinomonas sp. 15G6-16 (assembly GCF_055809555.1). Taxonomy (NCBI): domain Bacteria; kingdom Pseudomonadati; phylum Pseudomonadota; class Gammaproteobacteria; order Oceanospirillales; family Oceanospirillaceae; genus Marinomonas; species Marinomonas sp. 15G6-16. The sequence continues at coordinate 496,833 of NZ_CM147916.1, forward strand.
GCCATTTGTGTAAAGGCAGGCGAAGAGATAATGGTTGATGGATCAACGTTTTGTACAATGAACTGACCGTCAGCCAATGCGCCTTGCACGTTATATTGCTGAGTGATCAAGATCATCAACGCAGTTGCCGTACAAATAAACAAGGTATCAACGTAAACAGAAAAAGCTTGAACCAAACCTTGCTGAGCAGGATGCTGAACTTCTGCGGCAGCAGCGGCATGAGGGCCAGTGCCCTGACCTGCTTCATTTGAATAAACACCACGTTTCACACCCCAACCGATTGCAGCACCGAAGCCCGCTTGCGCTGTGAAAGCATCCGAGATGATCAAACCAAAGATGCCAGGAACCTTGTCAATATTCAGAAAGACAACGATCAAAGCCATCACAATGTAGCTTAATGCCATAAAAGGCACGACAACTTGAGTGAAGTTAGCGATACGCTTAATACCACCAAAAATGATGAAGGCTAATACAACCAAGATGATCGCCAACGCAACCAATTTAGTGGAGCCGACTTCACCAAATGAGCTAGAAACAAGCGTGCCTTCACCAAAAATTTGTACAACCGCATTACCAACAGAGTTTGCTTGAATGCCTGGAAGGAAAATACCGCAAGCCAAGATAGACGCAAGAGCAAACAAAACGCCTAACCAGCGAAAGCCAAGGCAACGCTCAAAGTAATAAGCTGGGCCACCACGGTATTGCCCGTTATCGCTTACTTTATAAAGTTGACCTAATGTTGATTCAGCATAAGCCGTACTTGCGCCTAGAAATGCTACAACCCACATCCAAAAAACAGCGCCAGGGCCACCAAAGCCAATAGCTGCTGCAACACCTGCGATGTTACCTACGCCAACACGACCAGATAAAGAAACCGCTAATGCTTGGAAAGATGAAATTCCTTTTTCCGACTCATTTGATTTAAAAAGCAGCGAACACATTTCTTTAAAGTGTCGTACTTGGGCGAAACGAGTCAAAACCGAATAAAACAGGCCTGCTCCTAGACATAGATAGATTAGAGCTGGGCTCCAAATGATCCCATTTAAGAAATCAATGAACTCTTGCATAGATAGTCCTCGAATAAATTAGCTCGATGAGCTTTATTAGTTGTTATTTTTTATCGATAAATTCTGTCATTTATCGCAAGCGGACATGGCAACTAAAGCACTATTCCATCTAAGCATTAGACGGAACAAAGTACTGCGATGCACCGCGGCGGTGCGAATCTAGCATGAAAAATAAGTCGGATCTATTAGAAAAACAACGAGAGGAATAAAAAACCTAAAAATAAAGCATTTTTAGGTTTAAACACTATAAAATTAAAGTTAAAAGGAGAGTAAGACTAACTGTTTAATATTTATCCACATTTAACACTTTCACTTAGCTGACCATAAATTTCTCAAGTCTTGGCTTTAATACCAGTGACATCGTTAACCCAATACACAAGCCAAAAGGCAAAGCAGCAAGAAAAGCCTGTTGCCATGTACTGATAAAAACATCGGCATTGGTAAACCCAGTTAAGTTTGCTGTGGTGCTAACGGCCAATATCGACTCCATTACGAAAGCCATACCAACACCCGTCAATACTTGGCGAAGCATGTTATGAGCATTAGGTAAGAGCTTCTCAAGGGACTTACTAATCATCGTCATAAACAACAAACCAGCAGGCGCCATGACCAAAACGGCAATGGCAAACGATGAAAGCCAATCAATAAAGAAACTCTCTCTGAAGCCCACATTTATGTAAGTCATGATTCCCGTCAGTGAGCCGCCAACAACGCTCACCAAACAAGCAATAACGAGAATTTTTTGATAAAGCGGCCTTTTCGCTGCATCCGTTTTCACTGTTGAATTTGTCATGTACTTCTCCTCAAATCTTGAATCGGCTTAATAATTAGTTGATAATAGCAACCATAATAAAACTAGATGACATTGTCAACTATATAGCTAAAGGTTTATATCATGTTCAAAGCCATCAATATCGAAGCGACGTTTCATTTGGCTCACGCCATTAAGCAACAACTCAATAACCAGCTGGTCATCCAAAATCTGGGCATTAGCCCTATGCATGTGCGGGTTTTAAAAATCATTGGGGAAATCCCCGGCTCAACGGCAATGGATATTGCAGCATTATTCAAACGAGACAAGGCGCAAATCACTCGCCTAGTAAACCACCTTATTGATCAAGAATTGATTACAAAAAAGCCTAACCCGAGCGATAAACGTAGTCAGTTTCTGGAATTAACCGCCACAGGAGCAGTCCTGCAAGAAAAGCTAAAAGCCTTATCAGATAAGATGGAAAGTAGGATGATTGAGGGAATCAAAGAAGAAGATCTGGAGATCTTTAGCCAAGTTGCTCAACAAATGAAAAACAACCTAATAGATCGTTTCTAATAGGTCTGATTTTTTCGGAGCGATGTAAATCTCAATAAGAAATTGATTCCCCTCAAAAAGACTTAAAGAGGAGAATCAACCTATGCCGTTCTCTTAGCTGTATTAGCCTTCGTACCCATCATACTGATCATCTTCGCGTATAGTGAAGACAATCTCGTGTAAGGCCTTTGTTTTAAACTCCTGCGTTTTACCGGCTTTGGTAATCCGAATGGTTTCATTGCCAATATAGCGATAAGCTGGCTCGCCATTAGGTGCACACTCTTTTAAAGGCCTTTCAACCATCACAAGGTGGTCTTGATCAATTTGGAATTCAATCTCAAAATCCCCTTGAGACGCTTTCATTTTAAGGGTCTTTCCGTAAGGTAATCCGAGTATGCTCTCACTTGCAGAGACCATATTTTCAACCGAACCCGTCATCGTCAAACCTTCACGATTAAAAACAGGATCAATCACAGCGCCATCCTTCGAGAAAACAAGGCAACTGTGTTGTGGCTCACCTTCACGCGGGATCATAACCGAGTAATCCACGGAATATTCAGGTGTGTGCAGCTTACCCCAATACCAATTCCGCTTCCCAGCGGATACCGGAACCTTACCCCAGTTGTGATCACGATAACCGCTGCCTTTGACTGCTGTTTCGATTCCATCTTTGATAAGTGTGCCTTCAACACGTCCTTGCGGAACAGCAATGGTCCAACCCATAGGAATCTGAGCTATTTCTTCGGGTGTTCTACCAACCACCCAAGCAGGAAAGTCTTTATAAAGTTTTAAATGAATACCGTGTCCATTACATAGAGCCTTAAGCTCAAAATGGTCACCTTGGTCAATACAAAAGTCATCACCAAGGTGAGCATCGCATTTTTCATAAGAGACGCTAACTTGATCTTCAGAATAACGGACAAGTTCACTGATTTCTCGTCCATCGGGTGCGTAAATATTTAGACGAACCGTCGGCTGTCGTGGTGACACTCGAGTATCATTAGTGGACCACATCACAACAACATGATCACCAGTATCCAACTCAGCATCGAAATACCACCATTCAAAATCCGTCTCCCGATTTTCCATCGGAAATTTCAGGTGCATAGCATCGTGTTTCAAAAAATCAGTCATATCTATCTCCTTTTAATGTCTGGGAAGAACCAGCTTTTCCTATAAGGTCGAAGCCTTCACAAAGTAATTCACTCAGATTTTCCCCTAAGCCCAACTATTATTCCTTGATATTCCTCACTCTTTAGGATTCTCAAGAAAGCCTGAATCTTTTCGGAGCGATGCAAATCTCCGTGCGTCACAATCCAGTTTGGAAAGTCCCACTGAATGTCTGGCAAGACGCGCTTTAATTTATCAAAGCGTGATGAGGCGTTACATTGCATAAACCCGATACCAATACCATCAAGGATAGCGCGCTCTAATATCTCACGGTTATTACTGGTGCATACCACTTGTTCGGGTGGCACGACGTCGTTAAACCATTTCACAATCCCTAAACGCTGTGGCGCATTGTCTATATATACAAACCTATGGTTTTTTAAACTTTGCTCATCATGCGGCGTACCCTGTTCATGCAAATAATCTTCATTAGCATACAAGCCGAAACTTATAGGAGTAAAAGGCAGAACAACGTAATCATCGTCTTGTGGCTTTGGGCCAGAACGAATCGCCACATGAGCCTGACCATATTCTAATTTCATCAACTCCGAACTGGTTAACCAACGAATTCGTATTTTGGGATGCTGGCGACTAAACATTTTTACCGCTGGCATCAAGAGTTCAGATAACGACTCTAACGAAGTTAAAATAAACTCGCCCTGCAACTCACCTTGTTGCCCCTTGGAACGAGTTGCAAAATCACTAAATTGCTCTTCCGTTAACTTTGCAACTCGCAATAAGTCTTCACCCACCTCTGTTAACTGATAACCTTTGGCGTCACGTAAAAAGACCTTCGAGCCCAACTCCTGCTCAATCACATCTAAGTGGCGAAGGATGGTTGCTCGATGCACGCCTAACGCCTTCGCAGCGCCGCTGATACTTCCAGTTTGAGCCACAAAATAGGCTGTTCTCACTTCACTCCAATGTTTCATAATACGTCAATTTCCCATAGCGTCTCTGTATCAAAATCGCACACATAGATACAATTTTTGCTCATTGTTGCAAATTTAACACAGTATAGAATAAGCTCATTACTTAAAAGAGGTCTTGGAATGAATACCACAACACATACACTTATCATTGGTGGCGGTTTCGCCGGCGCTACTGTTGCACAAACACTGGAAAAATCAGGCATAGCAACCACTCTAATCGACCTCAAAGACTACTTTGAAGTCACTATGGCTGTACTGCGTAACATCGCTGATTTTGAAAAAGTTCAAAATACGCCAAGGATTCGCTACACCGACTTTTTAACTGGTAACTTTGTCCAAGGCCGCATCAGTGAATTAACTGAAACAACAGCGACACTCGAAAACGGCGACACCTTCTCGTTTGAACAAGCCGTCATTGCGACAGGCTCAAGCTACCCTTCTTTTTCCGTTGCGAAATCTAACCAGGCATTCACCTTAGAAGCACGAAATGAAGAAATGAAAAACGCATCTGAGGCTTTAGCCAAATCCACATCAGCACTGATTATTGGCGGCGGTGTTGTAGGTGTCGAACTCGCTGGCGATATTGCCTATAGCCATCCCAACATGAAAGTCACACTCGCCAATTCCGGTGCAACCATATTGCCTAGTTACTCAGAAAAAACACAACGCAAAGCCACAGAGCAATTAAAATCCCTCGGTGTGAATATTGAATTGAACCGCTTTTATCAAGAACAAGACGGTGTTTATATCGACAAAAACACTGGCGACAAAATAACCGCAGACATCACTTATATGGCGGTTGGTGTCAAAGTCAATTCGGACTTTATGAAGCCACAGCTTGGTAACACACTGACCGAACAAGGCTTTATTAAAGTTGACGACCACTTTCAAGTGACAGGTACAACTTCTCTATGGGCAATCGGTGATGTGGCCGATTTGAAAGATTGGAAACTCGCAGCGACGGCAATACCACAAGGCAAAGAATTGGCCGCGACACTCATCGCCAAACAACAGGGCAAGAAAACCAAAGCGCACAAACCTATGCCTGAAATGGGACTTATCCCGATTGGACAGAAAAAAGGTGTCGCTCAAATACCGTTATTCGGCACAGTTACATGGAAACCGATTGTTAACTTTAAAAACAAAGACCTTCTGGTTAACTACGTTTTCAAAGGACTTGGAATAAAATAGTACGGCAGGTTTACTAAGACACCGATTTTGAAACACCTTAGGTGTCTTAGTAATACGTTCAGAGGCAAACAGTCTCATTTTTAAGTAAAGCGCCTAGCCCCAAACCAAGGTGAAATAAAGTTTAGGACATGACACGTCTGAATGCTTTTAGTCTAGCTGACCTTGTGAATACACGACTTCACCACCTGTCATGGTGAGCAGCGGCATTAGGTCGGCAATTTCATCTTCCTCAACCGTCAAATAATCCTTATCCAGCACCACTAAGTCGGCTAGTTTACCCACCTCAAGCGAGCCAATGTGTTGCTCCATAAAAAGCAATTCCGCATTATTTCGCGTGTGTGCTATCAAGGCTTGTTCTCGACTGACACGCTGATCTTCACTCCAACCAGACTTCGCCGCCACGTTGTCTCCTGTCACAACCCATTCAAGTGTTATAAAAGGTTGATACGGTGCAACAATGCCAGCATCCGATCCCAATCCCCATAAGGCACCCGATTTTGCGATACTGCCAATTCGAGGAGCATTGAGAACACTCACACTCATGCGAGCTTGGTTATGTACAGCAAAGGCAATACCAAGATCCGCCGCCCGAGCGATGTCTTCGTCTTTCATCCCATTGACATGCGCGAAAGTCCAACGAAGGTCCTTAACCTCTGGCACCTCAGCTGCGATATCTTCCACAAGATCAAGAAATTGAACCGCCATAACTTGGCTCATTACATGTTCGTGAACTGGCCAACCATTGCGAGCAGCGGCGAATGAAATCTGTGAAAACGGCCCCCAAACTTCCTCCTGCCAACGTTTTCTGTTGCGTGGATTGTCCGTAACAGGTGAATAAATATGCTCGCCTAACCCCAACAAACCAAACTGTTCATCATTTGAGCGAGGCAACACTGAATCCGATTCGATCATTTCTAACGCACTCGCTGTGGATTCAGCATCACGAGCGTTGTAACGCAATGTATGGAAAACTCGCAATGGCATATCAGCGCTTTTCGCAAAGGCCTCAAGTGGCGCCAGTTCACCTTCAGAAGGTCGTCCAACATCATAGACGGTTGTGAGACCGACACGGTTAAGCTCTTTCATGTAAGTACGGATCGCACTCTCATCAGAGCTTTTATTTCGCCAGCTAACGAGGTTAATGAACTCGCTAACCGTATCGCGCCCTTTAACTTGAGCCTGACCGCCATTGTCCATTTTCGCCAGTTCAAGCGCTTTGCTATTGGCAAAACCTTCTGAATAGCCGACCATCAAGAAAAGTGGATTATTTGGGGCAATCTCATCAAGCTCTTGTAAGCTAAATCCGCTATTGTCATCGAGAAACTGATTGTAGCTCCAGCCACCCATGACAGTGATCCACTTGCCTGCGTCCAGTTGCGCTGCCTTGTCACGGATTTTCTTCATGGCCTCAGCCCGTGAATCTATACCGTCGAGCCGAGCTTCTGTCTGAAAGTTCCAAACGCCTCGAATAAAATGAAGGTGGTTATCGATCAGTCCAGGAATGACCGTTTTCCCCTTAAGGTCTATGCGCTTTGTTTGCGCACCCATCAAAGACTCTGTCGCCTCGTTGCTGCCCACCGCCACTATTCGTCCGTCACGAATAGCCAAACTCTGAACAATGCTAAAATCCTTATCAACTGTTAAGATTTTCCCATTGGTAAACAGTGTGTCGGCACTTTGCGCAACCTCACTGCTCGCGCTCGCATTCATTGTCATAAAAATCGACAAGGCGAATAAGATTCGTTTTTTCATTTTAAAATATCCTATTACAAGATAAAGAAAGGCAATATTACTTTAGCCAAAAGCAGCAATAACCCTCACCAAACCATTCAAAATAATGAAAGTCTGTTTGTAATATTAGTAAACAAACCTAGGTAAACAACGCAATTTACAATACTTTAAATTAGGCATTAAAAAGCCCGCTGAATGCAGCAGGCTATGAAGTGAGGATAATTAGAGGCAGCCCTCAATTATTTTATAAGGTCACTTGTTAAAGCATTTAAATATATTTAGTTATTTGGCTTTTTATTATATTCAATTATAAAAGCATACCTTTTGCCACCAGTTCGCTCCATTCCAAACGTACCGGCATCGTCTGAAAAATCCCCCCATGTTGGTACAGGTTGATTTAGTTCTCCAAAACCAATCGTTCTTTGACTATGTTGTTCACCAGAATTATTCGGTTGCGTGTTATTACGTGGATCTTTATCGATGATGCCATCGTCTAAGTTTTGTGCCCAGTTTGTGTATTCCCATTTTTCGCCACTTAACCATTGCCAACCATCGATTGGCTCCACAGATGCATCGTGTTTAAACCCACCCAACATCGGCCCAATCATAATTTCGTAATGATTGGCTTTGCTTTTGCCTTCAACATATTTTGGAAATTTCCAGAAATATTTTTCGTCGTTAACTAGGCTAAACAAAAATGCATTTTCTTCTGGTGTAGTTATGGATGCCAAATAACCTCCAGCATCATCGGCTAAATAAGCTGCTTGATACCAATTCAGTGTTCCATTGGGCATATAAACTAATTCGTAATAATGGGTTTCACCATTAGTATTGGTAAATTCAACAATTGGTTTTCTTTCAATCGTCAAATCGGAAGGCAGTTGGTCCCACGTATAAAATATATACTTGGCATTAACGGTCAGTTCAATCTCATTAATAGTCACCGTTTGTGTATCAGCTGGTGAACCGTCACCCTGCCCCTTAATCTCATTCGTTGACTGAGTACAGGCACCCAAGAACATTGCCATACTCATTAAAGCACCTAGACTTAAAATCTTGGTTTTTTTCATAATCTCAATTCCCTCCTTTGCTTACCGCCATTCGTTTTACTAAAAAACTTGGTATATCTCTTATGGCTTTTCAACTATTTGGAAGTAAGAAGAAATTTAGCGAGGTGTAGCCATCCACCAATCAGTTTCCTCTCATTCCATGATGGGATTAATGTATTAGGAATCTGCACACCTTTCCAAGGCAAACAACGATAGTTTTGATCTGGCTCTAAGAAACATCGAAAAGACATCTCCAAATTCAAATAATACGTACAACACGCATTATTGAGGACATGAATTCTTAACTGCTTTATTTACCTTGCACAGGCTGCTTGCCTAACAAACCCGACAAAACCCAGAAATTGAGCCGATTCTGCGACCACAATTCGTCCTAGAGTATTGATTCACACCCAATATTAACCAACTGTTAAATTTAATTGATCTATATTAACCAACTGTTTAATATAGCGCTGAATGATATGAGGCAGTTATGAATAAAGCAGTTACCAAAAAGGCAAATACGCGTTCTGAACAACAGCGCGCTCAAGAAACCAAAGTGAAAATTCTGAATGCAGCGCTTTCAGAATTTGCCAAATCAGGGTTTGAAGGGGTATCTACACGAGCCATCGCCACCAAGGCTGGCGTAAATCACACTCTTATTCCTCACCATTTTGGTCCTAAAGATGAGCTTTGGAAGGCAACCGCGGAGTGGTTTTTTAATACCTACAACCAAGAATTTCTTAACCGTCATAAATCATTAAATGACGTAGTGCCAACAGACATGCTTCGCATCTACATACGAGATTTCATCGAATTCTGCGTTAACTTCCCTGATTTTTCTCGTTTTATGATGCAGGCAAATCAGGGGGACGAAGAGCGTTTAAATTGGCTTGTCGATCGCTTCCTTCGCTCTGGTTCTGATACCGAGCTAGGGGTGTTGAAACAAGCTCAAAAATTAGGGTTTATTCCGCAAGGTGATAGCCTGCACATACGCTACCTATTTATTGGCGCTGCAACGTCTATTTTTACATTCGCACCAGAGTTCTCTCGGCTCTCTGGTAAGAATCCATTTTCCCACACCATGATAGAACAGCATATTGATTACCTTTTCACACTATTCAGTACTCAGATGCCGCAATATAAGAAGGTATGACCAGATGACTAAGAAACTTGTAATGGCAGGGATTGGCTATTTAAACCATAGATGCAAATCGAAGTTATGAGCCAAGTTAATTTACATCATTCAATATGATCCTATAAATATGAGAAATTAAGATGAATAAATCAACATCAGGAAACAAGTTACATATCGCAAGATGGCTTTTGATAGGCCTCTATTTAATATCCATCATAGTCTTTGGTGGTCAGATGGAGCACAGTACAGGGCAGCTATTTTTACTTGGTTCTATCCTCGTATTAATGCACGCACCTAAAAGATATGGCTGGAAAGGTACATTCATATTTGTCGCTACCGCTTATATTATCAGCACCATTCTGGAAGATATGAGCATTCGCACAGGCTTCCCTTTTGGTAATTATCATTACACCCTTGGTGGATTGCATATTGATCAGGTTCCTGTTTTGGTTGGTCCTGTTTATATTGCGGTTGGATATATGTCATGGACAATTGGTTCGATCCTTCTTGATCACGCTGACAAACATCTGGATAAAAAATTCAACCTGATTGCATTGCCTGCTGTCAGTGCCTTTATTATGTGTCAGTTTGACTTAGTCCAAGACCCTCTCACTTCAACATTTGATGGCATTTGGATTTGGGAAAATGCTGGCGGTATCTTTGGTGTGCCACTGGTAAACTTCCTTGGTTGGTATCTAACCTGTTATGTATTCATGCAAATTTTTGCAATATATCTATCTAAAAATAGTCAGATCATTATTGAGACAGGCGATACTGAGAAAAAGTCATACTGGTTACAACCAGTCATTTTCTATTTATTGATTGGACTGTCTTACATCGGCCATTACCTGCATCAAATTAACAGTGACGAAGTAATCACAGACCTTGCGGGGAATGTGTGGGGTGTTGCTAATCTGCATGAAACAGCGGTTGGCATAATGTTATTTACTATGCTTTACAGCGTTGTATTAGCCACTGTTCGTTTATTTAAACCAAAAAATTAGCCGTTAAGGTTTTGACTATACGGTGAATTCGCCAGCTCTATTCACCGTATAGCAATGCTGAATTGCTCCTTCATAAACCAACTGATGTCCATGAGTCCATTTCTGAACATTTCCACAGACACTTCAAGGCGTATCGTCAATACGGATTTGCTGGCTTCTTGATTTAGGCATAAATCAACTCATTCTTGAGAAAGTGCACTGCAGTTATATACAGTGCACTTACACTCTCAAGTAAAAAACAAAAAGCCCTGGTATGACAGGTTTTTCAGGATTGGCAGCCTGTTAAATTTTTGACAAACATACTAGGAGCTTAATATTTTTTCTTTTAACTTTATAAACTCTTCTTCATTTATATCACCGTTATTTCTCAAAATAGATAGTTTATAAAGGTCTTCTGTTTTGTTTGAAGACCTTTTTATTAATGTTATTTTTTTAAAATTTAAATTTACTTTACCAGCTCTGAAAAAGAAGTTTGTTTCTAATATAGTTTTAAAAAACAATATAAATGTGCAATATAACGTAACCAGCCCAATTAAGATAAATACTAGAGTTACAACAGCAATTTCAGCTTCCATCTGACCTGACTGAGATAATATAAGCATGGAAAAAATTAATGCTATTTTGTAGATAATAAGTATAAGCTTTGAACATGAGGATACTATTTTTAAGTCATGGTTTTTTGTTGATAAGAATAATGATGTAATTATCAATATAAAAGGTAGTATCCCAAAAATAAAAACATTTGAAATAATCAGCACCAAAGACGAAAAAATTAGTTTTGCTTGATTTTTGGATTTTTCAGATAATCTTTCTTCTTTATAATTGATTTCTGTTGCTTTCAGAAAGGATGCATTGATTAAGTCGTAGAAATAGAATGTTATAGTTGATGTTATTATTGGCAATATTGCTATAAATATAACTGTATGACTGGAGCCATTTAAATTCGACATTATATTATAGGTCAATAGAAATATTCTTATTAATGTTGCCAGAAAGGTAGAGATGGTAATGCAGAGTATATAGTCAATAAATGAAAAATGACCATAAAAAAACTTCCTTAAAGCGAAGTAGGGAATTAGCGAAAGGAAAAAAACAATTACTAGGTTTTCAATGAATAGCGAAGAAAAGTAATACATTAATACTCCTTATTTTAAAAGGGTTAACCATCCGTTAGTCACTTTATTTTCATTCTATTAAGGAAAGCTAATCTAGCATGGGTTAATGAAGGTTTCCAGTGTCGATTTTCGTTTCAGATATGAATATCAGAGATGAAAACTGAGTTTTCAATGTCAGATCACGGTCGTTCCTCCCTCATCGTGACCTACGGTTTTTTGTTTTAAGCTGTTGTTGATTTCTTTCCACGTCAATCCAGTACGTTTTTTGGTTTCTGGTAGCCCTTGTTGGGTGAGTTGGATGATTTGTGCGGAGATGGAGATGGCGATTTCGAAGGGCTTTTTGCCTTCGATTTCAGGTAAGCCAACTGGGCTGTGGACGGAGTCGATTTCTGCTTGGCTGAATGAGGCGCTGGCGAGGCGTTTGCGGAATCGTAGTGCTTTGGTTTTGGAGCCGATGAGTCCGATGAATCGGCAGTCTTTGCGGTCTAGTAAGGCTTCGGTCAGTTGGTAATCCAGTGCGTGGTCGTGGGTCATGATAAGAGCAATTTCGTTTGCGCCCATTTTCTCTACGTGGTCCAGCATAGATTCGTACAAAAATGGTGTGACGTTGGTTGGTAAGCCTTTCACTTCTTGGTCTTGGGCGAGGTTGTCGCGGCTGTCTATCCAAGACACTTTAGCTTGCATGTTGCCCAACACATTAACCAAGGTAGAGGCCACATGTCCCATGCCGAAGATGGTGATTTTCGTTGCGGGTTCTGGGAAGTATTCCAACAGCACACTGACCGAACCGCCACAGCATTGGTTGGTTTTCGCGGCAAGAGGAAAATGCTCCAACAAGTGAGATGCGCCTGTGTGCTCCCCTTGCAACATGCCTCGGGCTTTTTGGCAGACAGCGTATTCCAACTGCCCGCCGCCTATGGTGTCGAAGGTGTGATCCGCGGTGATGATCATCTTGCTAGACGATTCTCTCGGCGCTGAACCTTGAGTGCCGATGACAGTGGCAATCACCCACGCTTGCCCTGCTTTTTCCACTTCGGCTAAGGCTTGAATCCAACTCATTGAAGACATCATAACTTGACTCCTTAGGCGCTTTTTTCTGTGGCGCTGTTCGGCACATCATTCGATTCGAAAAAAGCTTTCGCCGCTTGCATGCTGTAGAACACGGCTTCTGGCGTGGCTGGCACAGACAAAGGTGGCGAGAATGTGTGATCGCTCATGGCGGCACAAGCGTCTTTCAAAGCACACCAAACGGAAATGCCCAGCATTAACGGCGGCTCGCCCACGGCTTTAGAACGGTAAACCGACTCTTCACTGTTGGCGCGATCAAACAGCTTCACATTGAATTTCTCTGGCACATCCGCCGACGTTGGAATCTTGTAGTTGGCTGGGCTGTTGGTGGTAATGCGCCCTTTTTCATCCCAGCTTAATTCTTCCGAGGTGAGCCAGCCCATGCCTTGCACAAACGCCCCTTCGATTTGGCCAATATCAATGTCCGAGTTAATGGACGCGCCCACGTCATGAAGAATATCCACCTGAGTGACTTTGTATTCTCCCGTAAAGGTATCGACAACCACTTCCGCGACCGCTGCGCCATTGGCGTAATACAAGAACGGACGACCTTTGGCGGCTTTTCTGTCGTAGCCAATTTTCGGGGTTTTATAAAAGCCAGTAGACGAAAGCGACACGCGGTTCATATAAGCCAACTTCACGAATTCTGGGAAGCTCATGGTTTCTTTAGCAAGGGAAACCGTGTCGTCTTCAATGGCGAATTCCTCTGCCGCAATACCGAAGTGTTCCATGGCGAATTCTTGCAAACGGACTTTGATCGTTTGCGCTGCATCAAGTGCTGCCATGCCATTCAAATCCGTTCCAGCAGACGCGGCCGTTGGCGACGCGTTCGGTACTTTATCCGTACGAGTCGAGCCAACATTCACACGCTGATAATCAATACCAAAGGTTTTCGCGACGATCTGCGCCACTTTGGTGTACAAACCTTGGCCCATTTCCGTTCCGCCATGGCTCACGTGAACGCTGCCGTCCGTGTAAATATGAACCAAAGCGCCACCTTGGTTAAGGTGTTTTGAGGTAAAGGAAATACCAAATTTCACTGGCGTCAGCGCCAAGCCTTTTTTCACAAATGGGCTTTGCTTGTTGAATGCTTGAATGGCGCTACGACGAGCACGATAATCCGAGCTTTCTTCTAGCTCTTCCATCAGAGTCAGTAAGACATTTTCGTCCACTTCTTGGCCGTAAGGGGTTTTGCTTTTGCCATCTTGATAACAATTGAGCTTGCGAATATCCAAAGCGTCTTTGCCTACAGAACAGGCGATTTCTTCTACTACGGTTTCCGCAAGCAATACGCCTTTTGGCCCACCAAAACCACGGAAAGCCGTGTTCGATACTGTATGAGTTTTACCGCGATAACCGCTGATGCGAGCATTTGGTAAGAAGTAAGCGTTGTCCGCATGGAACATGGCGCGGTCGACAACACCGTCCGATAAATCCGCTGTACAGCCACATTTACCGACCATGTCGTATTCGGCGCTAAGAATTTCCCCTTCCTCTGAAAAGCCCACTTCGTAGCTGTTCCAAAAATCGTGGCGTTTACCCGTTTGCACCATGTCGTCTTGGCGTGGCATTCGGTATTTTACTGGACGACGATTACGAATCGCCAACACCGCCGCCATACAACCTAATACCGCCGCTTGAGATTCTTTACCGCCAAATCCACCGCCCATGCGCCGCACTTCGACCAAGACTTGCCCTACTGGCACGCCAAGCACTTTTGCCACCAGCTTTTGCACTTCCGCTGGATGCTGAGACGAAGCATAAACCACGACGCCGTTGTCTTCGGTTGGCGTGGCGACACTGATTTGTCCTTCCAAATAAAAGTGCTCTTGGCCTTTGATGTAAAGGTCAGATTTGATCTTACGAGGCGCAGACGCCATGGCCGCTGACACATCGCCACAAGAAATAGTGTGAGTTGGCAAAACGAACTCTTGGCGCGCTAAAGATTCTTTCGGATGCAAAGTGGCTTCGCGGGTTTTGTATTCTATTTCCGCTAATTCCACCGCTTGTTTCGCTGCACGAAAACTGGTCGCGGCCACCGCAAAAATAGGCTGACCAATGTAATGCACAAAATCGCCCGCTAAGAGTAAATCACCACTCAATACAGGCGACACATCGACTTCGCCAGGAATATCCGATTGCACAATCACGTCGATCACACCCGGATAAGCACGTACTTTTTCTAGATTAATACTGACAATGTCCGCGTGCGCTTCGGTGGATTTGCCTGTTGCCACGTGCAATTCGTTTGGCCATTCTGGCATGTCATCAATGTAGATGGCTTCGCCTGTTACATGTTTTTTCGCCGATTCATGAATCGGTTGTTTGAGTTTGTTGTTAAAGGTTTGTCCAGCGACCTTGGCATTGTCTTTTTGTATGGTTAAATCGTTTGGAAGCTTACGCATGAGACGCTCCTCCTTGCTGAGTACTTTGGCTAGTGTTGGACGTCAGTTCATAACCGAGGGAAGCGTCTGACACAGGATGACCAGAGAAAGTCGGAATCGAATGTCCATTCAATTCTAACCAAGCTTTTCGCACTAAGTTGCACGCCATATCGGAACGGTAACGAGCACTGGCGCGCATGTCGCTGAGTGGCGTCAATTCGTCTTTGAGAATCGCCAAGGCATTGGACAAGGTTTGCTCGTCATTCACGTCACTGTTGAGCAAAGCGGCTTCGGCCTTTTTCGCTCGAATCGGTGTGGCTGCCATGCCACCAAAGGCCAAACGAAGGTCGATGATTTTGCCTTCTGTCACGGCAAAACGAGTCGCTAACATGACGCTGGAAATGTCGTCTTCCATGCGTTTGGACACTTTATAAAAGCGATGGAAGTCGGCTAATGTAGCTAATTCCATGGTAAAAGACGCAATCACTTCGCCTTCCGTTAATACGGTTTGTTTGTAGCCTTGGTAGAAATCATGAATGCTAACCGTACGCTGGCTGCCATCCAAATTCACGATCTGAATGTCCGCATCAAATGCCAATAAAATGGGCGGCATATCGGCAATTGGGGAGGCATTCGCCACGTTGCCGCCGATGGTTCCGCGATTACGAATTTGGCGAGAAGCAATGCGCTCAAGAAGGTGATAAAGGTGCGGATAACGGGTTTTACTGAACTGCTCTAATTCGCTGTAAGTAACCGACGCGCCAATGGTCAATTGGGTGCCGTTGTCTTCAATCTTGATCAATTCATTGATTTGAGAGACATCAATCAGCACACCAAAGTCATGGAAACGCTGGGTATTTTCCAGCATCAAATCGGTTCCACCCGCAACCAAGGTAGCGTCTTTATGATCTGCTTTGATCGTTAAGAACTCAGCAAGCGTTTGAGGCTGAAAGTAATTGTTGGCGGCTTTCGCTTCGCCTTGCAAACTGGCGAGTTTGGCTTTGACGGATTCTGTGTTGTCTGCAAGATTTGACCAAGGTGAAGCCGTTTCATTTTGCATAGACAATCCAGCATCGATAATCGGGCGATAGCCAGTACAGCGGCATAAGTTACCAGAAATGGCATCACAAACGGATTCACGATCTATGGTTTTATCAGAGGCTTGGCTGTTTTCATAAAGGCTGGCGAGGGAGAGAATAATGCCCGGTGTGCAAAAACCACATTGGGAACCGTGATGCTCCACCATGGCTTGCTGAGCTGGGTGCAATTTGTCCGCATCAGAAAGGTATTCCACCGACACAACGTGTTTTCCGTCCAGCGATTGCACGGGCGTAATACAGGAGTTAAAGGTGGAATATTTCAACTCACCTTCTTCCAGTGCACCAACAAGAAGCGTACAGGCACCGCAATCACCCGAACCACACCCTTCTTTGGTGCCCGTTAAACCGCGTTTTTCTCGTAAATAACGTAGCGCAGAAAAGTCGCTAGGCAAGGTATTATCTTCTATCAGCTCATCATTCAGTACAAACTTCAAAGCACTCTCCTCAAAATTCTTTGATTAGATTATGCAAAAACTTGACCAATCGTACAAACTTTATTTTATTTCCCATTTCATGAATAAATAGTAGGCACTTATCTCTTTGCAAAATTCCAGCCGACCTCTTCATCGAGATTGCAAAACACACTTTTGTACTCTCGCTCTTCATACCTCTGAATTTAAAAGATAGCAAAAAGTAAAACTTAGATCTAAAATAAGCACTAAATAAAGCTCTTTTTAGGTGAAATCATGAGACAAATATTCGCGAATAACTCTGCTAGCATTTCCGAATTAAAGAAAAATCCTACCGCGCTATTGAATGAAGCTGATGGCGAAGCCATTGCTATACTCAATCACAACAAGCCTGCGGCTTATTTAGTACCTGCAGAAACGTACGAATACTTAATGGAAGTAATCGACGATATTGAACTATCTAAGATGGTTGCCGAACGCCGAGCAGACTTGTCCCAAGCGGTAGAAGTAAGCCTGAATGACTTATAAGCTTAAGTTCCTTCCTGTAGCGTTAAAAGAGTGGCGTAAATTAGCACCACCGATACAAGCGCAATTTAAGAAAAAACTCGCAGAGCGCTTGAACAACCCTCATGTTCCAGCATCCAAACTGCGTGGCTATGATGCTGTTTATAAGATAAAACTCAGAACATCAGGTTATCGATTGGCTTATGAAGTGATAGACGAGGAAGTTGTCGTTTATGTACTCGCCATCGGCAAGCGAGATAAAGATGCCATCTATAAGAAGCTTGCAGCACGACAGAAATAAAAATACAGATTAATCCTCTATTAACGGAAAGCCGGCAAAACCAACTCTCTTGTCACTTTCTTGCGCACCATATGTTGTTGCTTGATCAAGAATACCACTCATCCCTTGAATTCTTTGAAAAAGCTCTTCTATGTATTCATTAAATTCTTTTTCAAAATCTACAAAGCTTTTGTTTTGAAATTCATCATTAGAACTCTCATTTGGCATTTCCCCTTTAAATTCGCACCTGTAAGCAAGAACAAACATTTTCACACTACATTTCCAATCTTCCCGCTCATACCTTAACGAAGTTTCTGTATCTTCGGTTAATACAAACGATAAATTGGGGTTAGCGTAAATAACTATTAATAGTCTGAATACAAAGCTAAAGTTAGCCATAGCCTCATATAACCCATACTTCAAAAACACACTTTGATTTGCAGCTAAGTAACGGTTTAAATCACTCATTTTGTTGTAGTGTTTTACGACCAATGATCGATCAATGGAGTAACCTTCCTTCTTCCGTTTTTCATAAATTTCATCTTGTCCCTTTTTCCCCCTTTGATAACCAAATGTCGTTGGCAAGAAATACTGTCTATGCCAGAAACTAAAAGATTGGGAACAATCAAACACTTTTCTTTTTAATTCAATCAAGGCTTCTTTTTCGTACCTAATCAAGACCTCATTCGACCATTGCTCATCTTGTAATTTAATTAACCTTCTATTAGTTATTACTGCCCATATAGCTGAAATTAAAATTAATAGCTGAATAGCAACCGTCACGACTTCATACAGACTCATTTCAAAGCTAGTTGCACTTATATAAGCTCCACGCTGTAAAGAGACATACAGATAGCTACTGAGAGAAACACTAATTAGAACAACTATTAAAATCGCGATTAATTTAGCCATAAGACTCCCTTCAATATTTAAAACACTTTTACTAATATCAGTATGCTGTCTTTTTCAATCCCAACCAAACGCCGCCAAGACACGCCAACGTCAACATGATGACCAGCATGAGATTAAAGCCAATAAACTCAGCAACAGCGCCCATGAGGAAAGCGCCAACCGCTGGGCCACCAAGGGCAATCATGATCCAAATGCTCATCACTCGCCCACGGATTTCATTGTGCGTAGAAAGCTGAATTAATATTTGTGAACCTGTGCCAATGACGGTCATTAACAAACTGATTAAACAGATTAATCCACCAAGAATGAAAACAGGCGGTATCAATAAGATAGGAGCAATGGTCAGAGCGGTTCCCAGCATGGCTGCCATGATGAGTTTCATGAGTCGCTGTTTCTCACCTTTTTGACGAGCAATAAATAAAGCTCCAAGAATCGAACCTGCGCCAGAACAAGCCGTCAAAACAGCCAAATCATGTGGCTGACCTTGTGTGAAAGTACCTGATAATGCTGGCAAGAGCTCCATTAATGCCCGCCCTACTTGGCTGTTTACCAAGGTCATTAAGAGCATTAACAGAATAAATTCTGATTGATAAGCAAAGCGAAAGCCTTTTACTAAGTCTTCCAGTTTACTTTGTTTCTTCTCGCGCTTCGCGGGTGGTAAAGCGCTAAGGCGAGTGTTAAAAAGTACCGCTACCACAAAAGACAACGCACTGATAAGAAAGATGTATTCTGGAGCAATGATGGTTAATAACGCAGCAGCAATGGCGGGCGCAATCACCCGAGACGAATTAAATATAATGGCCCCTAAACCAACCGCATTCGGCAAGGTTTCTTGATCCACTAATCGAGGAATCAAAGACAAACGCAATGGCGAACCTGCAGACGCCACACAGCCAAAAATCAATCCCAATGAGATTAGACTAAACAAATTCGGAGAGAAAAAGACAAAAAGGCAAAACGCCACAAAAGCAATAAAAGATTGGCAAGAAAGCCAGATCAACATGCCCTTTCGTAAATCAATACGGTCTGACACAACACCAAAGAATGGCGTGATGATCAAGGTTGGAATCAACAACGCCGAGCTAATAATTCCCACCCAGAAAAAGGATTCCGTTTGCTCCCAAACCAACCAACCGAACATGAATCGTCCCATCCAAACGGCGAGCGTAGAAAACCAAGAAGCAAAAAAGTAATGACGATATTGAATGTGTTTTAAGGCAGAAAAATCAAATACAGATAACAATTTGTTTAGGTACAACATGGGCAGAATGCCTCAATTCAGAAAGGTTATATTCTTGTTTTACTTATCATAGCACCATCTTTCCGTTACCTTCACCAACAAAGCATTACTTACAGCAATATAAAAAAACAAAAGACTACAGGCGACCGTGACCATCATGAATTGGCTTGAGTAAAAGTAAGTAAATTCTATCTTTAAGGCCTGTAAAACCAGAAGGTCATTCTTTATATTTACTTTCACCTCATACCAAAGGATTTATTATGAAAAAGCTCACCTTTCTAACGAGTATGTTCTTTCTTCTGATCTTTCAGGCGTCACAAGCTTCCGCTGAAAAAGTAGAGATTACATTGGTCGATCAACTAAATGGCATTTTGAATGGTTACTGCTTTGATGTGGCTGGCGGCAATCGCAACATAGATATTTCCAAAGGTTTACAGACTCACACCTGCTATAGCTATCGCGGCGAGCTAGGGGAAGATCAGATTTTTGAAACAAGTCATCTTTCAGACAATCAACTCTATATGCCGAATTACGATGTTTGTGCGACGTTAACGGGTTTAGAAGCAGGAGCTAAATTAGGTCTCGCAACTTGTAACAACAGCGAACTGCAATCTATTTCGTTTTCGGACTCAGGTAAGATTAGCCCAGTTGCAGCACCTGATTTATGCCTAACAGCAGGAGAAGAAACACGCTTTGGTCGCGGCGGCACCTCTCAGCATCAAATCAAAACGCTTACATTAGAAGCTTGCAGTGATGATAAGTCTGCTTATCAAACATGGCGGACGCGCTCTTACGATGATGATCCAGTTTAAACAATAAACAGAATCTCACATCAAGCCCAAGCTTACAGCGAGAGAGCCTAATTAAGAAAAGGAGTCTGACGACTCCTTTTTTGTTTCCAACGTTTTCACCATGAAACGCCCGTCTCATTTTCATGCACCTTTTGTTTCATATCGACCATTTTAGTCGCACCAAAACAGTTCAAAACCAGATAAAAAAGCGCCACAATATTACATAAATTCTAATAAGCCATTGTTTTTATTGAATTTATAAAAATTGGAACAAATGTTGCTAAATATAATTAGACTGAAACAAAAGATTCTAAACCCCCTCACTCTGTTGGAGACTTTTTATGAAAGCAGTAATGAAAACCACTCTTCGTCTTTCTTTATTAGCAGGCTTAGTTGCAAGTGCCTCAGCCATGGCTGCAGATAAGGTGACATTTCAATTAGATTGGTTACCTGGTGGCGACAAAGCTCCTGTTTATGTCGGTATCCAACAAGGCTTTTTTGCTGATGAAGATTTGGAAGTAAAAATTGCCAGCGGTCGTGGTTCTACCGATGCATTAACAAAAATGGCAACAGGCCAGTCTGACATAGGCAGCTCAGACATTGGCGCGTTAATGGCAGCAAAAGCACAAGACAATGTGCCTGTCGTGGCGGTTCTTCCTTACTTTACTCAAGCTCCTCACGCATTTTTCGTATTAAAAGACAGCGGTATCAGCTCCATTACAGATTTGAAAGGGAAAAAAGTAGCGACATCGCCTTTCACTTCTTCTAATGCTTTCTTACCTTTGGTGTTAAAACAAAATGGTTTGGCTGAAGATGACATTCAACTTGTGAAATCTGATCCAGGTGCATTGTCTCCAATGATGATCACAGGCAACGCAGATGCCATCATCGCATGGGTAACAAACACGGCTTTGTTTGAGTCTCAAGCCGCTGGTGCAGGCAAAGAAATCATCGAAATGCCTTGGTCAAACTCAGGTCTATCACTTTACAGTTCGTCTCTATTAGCCTCTGAGAAGTTCCTAGAAGAACGCCCTGATGTGGCAAAACGCTTCATCAAAGCATTCGCTAAATCAATCGAGTTCTCTTATAAATACCCAGAAAAAGCCGGTATCGACCTTCACGAAATGGTGCCAGAAGTGGATGCTGACATTGTTGCCGCTCAGCTGAAAAGCATCACCAACTTGGTTTATAACGATGTGACTGAGAAAGATGGTGTGGGCAAATTCGATCCAGCGCGCATTCAGCAAACATGGGAATACGTTGCTGAAGCAAATGGTCTATCTGAGACTTCATTAGACCCTCAAACTACTGTAAACACAGCCTTCACTCCGGAGTAATTCAGATGGACAATAAGCCTCTTGAGAGCGAAAGCTCAACAGGTTCAGCTTATGTCAGCATGAAAGGCGTGGGTCATAAATATGACCCACGCCCTGATGCGGCAATGGCTGTGCAAAATATTGATCTTGATATTCACAGACATGAATTTGTCTCTGTGGTTGGGCCTTCTGGTTGTGGTAAATCCACTCTATTACGCATGGTTGCAGGCTTGTTAATCCCTTCTCATGGGGAAGTGTCGGTTTTCAATCGTCCTGTTACTGAACCTCGTGATGACGTAGGCATTGTGTTTCAGAAAGCAAACCTTCTGCCTTGGCTAACTGTACGCAAAAATGTCCTTTTCCCACTCAAACATAAATATGGCAGCTACAGCGCTTCGGACGAAAGAAGAGCCAACGAGCTCCTTGCAATGGCAGGTTTAACGCAATTCGCAGACAAGATGCCAGACGAGCTATCAGGCGGCATGCAGCAACGTGTTGGTATCGTTCGCGCTTTGCTATTGAACCCTGACATTCTATTAATGGATGAGCCTTTCTCTGCATTGGACGCGTTGACCCGAGAGCAAATTGGTTTTGATTTGTTGGACATCTGGAAATCTCAACCAAAAACCGTGCTCTTTATCACTCACTCCATTACTGAAGCCGTTCTTTTGTCTGACCGCATTTTGGTTATGAGCAAACGTCCTGGCACGGTTCTGGATTTAATTGAGGTTGATTTACCCCGTCCGCGTTCACAGCAAACCATTAACTCAACACGTTTTGCTGAATTAACTGATTTAATCCGAGGATATATTTATGAACCAAACACTCCCGCTTAAGTCTTGGTTAAAATATCAGGTAAACCGTTTTGCGCCTGCCTTGTTTTTTATCGGCTTGGTTATCCTATGGGAAATCATCTGCGTGGTTGGCAAAGTGCCTAATTACATTTTGCCTTCCCCTTCTGCCATTGTGACAGCTTTTTTCAATGTGGAATTTTCCCGTTGGATGACGCACCTTTGGGCAACGCTTCGTGTGGCATTAATGGGGTTTGCTTTATCTATCGCCATTGCTTTGCCGTTATCGATTGGCATGATGCGCTCTGAGTTGATGAATCGAATCCTCTACCCTGCTTTGATTGTGATCCAATCAACGCCTGTGGTTGCAGTTGCACCTTTGATTATTGTGTTGCTTGGTACGGATGATCCTTCTCGCGTTTTGATTACTTGTTTGATCACCTTCTTCCCATTGGTGGTTTCCACTACAACAGGCATGCTAGAAACGCCGCCAGAAATGGTTGAGTTAAGCCAATCTCTACGCGCTCCACGTTATCGTGAAACTTGGCAAATTCGTATTCCGTATGCGATTCCGCACATTTTCAGTGGTTTGCGTGTTTCCATCACTTTGGCAATTATTGGTGCAGTTGTAGCTGAATTCGTGGCAGCTGAAGAAGGTTTGGGGTATTTCATCCAGTTCTCCACCTCTTTCTTTAAGATTCCACAAGCTTTCGCAGGCTTAATCTTCTTATCTGTTATCAGTTTGCTTTTATTCAAATCGGTTCAGTGGATTCAAATGTGGCTCTTCCCTTGGAGCCTACCTAAGAAAAAATAACAGGCAATATCATGAGTTTAAACGAAAAAGACGCAAAATTTCTCCGTCAGAGCTTTGCTCTGGCGGACGAAGCTAAACAACAAGGCATTCACCCTTTCGCTGCTATTTTGGTGGACGATCAAGAAAATGTGCTTATGTCGCAAGTAAATGGTTATTTACCTGATTTAGACATGACAGGACACGCTGAACGTATTCTTATGACACGCGCCAGTAAAGCTCATCGTCCTGACTTTCTTGCCAAATGCACTATGTACGTTTCGGCAGAACCTTGTGCTATGTGTGCAGGCTCGGCTTATTGGGCGGGATTGGGACGTTTAGTTTACGGACTTAGCGAAGCAAGCCTTAAAAAAATCACGGGGAATCATCCAGAAAACCCAACGCTGGATTTACCTTGTCGCGCGGTATTTGACTCAGGCCAACGGAAAGTCGAAGTCATCGGCCCTTGTCTTGAAGAAGAAGCGGCGGAGTTACACAAAGACTTTTGGTAAAAGCATTCATACGGTTTTCTAATTAAAAAAACGTATGGGCATTGAAACACTTCACATCTCTTTTTTATGTGTTCAAAAGAAATGAATAATAGACTTCAAAATAATGCAATGCCTGTACAAGATATGTAAAAAAAGCAGTGAAACTGGCACATTAATTAATTAACTAAATAGGTCGATTTTTAGCACATATAAATAACACTAAAAAAACATTCACGATACAAGTAGAGAATGAGAAAACCAGATGAGCAAGTACACTCAAGTATTCAAAGGAACAGCTTTTACGAGTAAAAATTCGAAAGATATTCTTATTTTAAAAGAGCATCTTTTTTGTATTAATGAAAATGGCATGATTGAAAAAGTGCTTTCACCAAAAGACGCTGACTATCAAGCTATACTCAGTGCACATCAGGGAAAGCCTTATTTTCACCAACTAGAATCAGGGCAATATTTTTTACCTGGCTTTGTTGATACACATGTTCACGCCCCACAATGGGCTCAGTCTGGAACCGCTTTAGATATTCCACTTTATGATTGGCTAAATACATACACTTTTCCCATTGAATCTAAGTTTTCCGATTTAACATTCGCTAAAAAAGTATATGACGACCTAGTGAGTACATTACTCGCAAATGGCACAACGACATCCCTTTATTTTGCTACGGTCCACAAAGAAGCCAGTTTATTACTTGCTGAAATATGCGCAGAAAAAGGACAGCGTGGATTAGTCGGAAAAGTCGTGATGGATGACC
The DNA here is from genome assembly GCF_055809555.1 of Marinomonas sp. 15G6-16. NCBI lineage: Bacteria > Pseudomonadati > Pseudomonadota > Gammaproteobacteria > Oceanospirillales > Oceanospirillaceae > Marinomonas > Marinomonas sp. 15G6-16. The sequence continues at coordinate 521,380 of NZ_CM147916.1, forward strand.
CTGAACAAAACCCATCATTCTACCGAGATGTCGATAGTGAAACCGCCTTAGCTGACACAGAAGAGTTTATTTTAGCGGTTAAAACATTAGCAAAATCAACCAAACAAGGGGTTTACCCTGTTGTCACTCCTCGCTTCATTCCAAGTTGTACCGATGCAGCTTTGAGAGGATTAGGGGAATTAGCCTCGAAATACGATACGCATATTCAGTCCCATTGTAGTGAGAGTGATTGGGCACATAACCATGTACAAGATAGGTTTCAAAAAAATGATGCGTTTGCATTAAATGATTTTGGTCTCTTAAGTGATAAATCCGTGATGGCACACTGTAACTTTCTAGACGATGAAGACGCACACTTGTTCGCTAAAACCGGCACAGCAATAGGACATTGCCCTATTTCAAATGCGTATTTTGCCAACAGTGTCATTCCTATCTCACATTTACATGAAAAAGGTATCGATGTGGGACTAGGTTCGGACCTTTCTGGTGGTTTTTCTCCTAGCCTTTTCGACAATGCTAGGCAAGCAGTCATCTCATCTAGAATGCTAGAAGACGGCGTTAATCCAGCACTTTCAGCCGATCAGCGTGGCTTACCATCATCACGCATCACAATTAACAAAGCCTTTTATTTTGCTACTGCAGGTGGCGGTGCAAGCTTAAGCTTACCGATTGGCCGCCTAGAAGAAAATTATGCATGGGATATACAGATTATCGATACAAAAATCTCATCAGCAAAGTTACCTATTTTTAATTCTGACGAAGACTTAAACGACGTATTTCAGAAGATTATGTACCTAGCTCGCCCTGAAAATATTCAAGAGGTATGGGTTCAAGGTGAAAAAGTTCACTCACGTAAGTCATAAATTTCAGCAGCTATCCTATAAAAACCGGAGAGGAATATTTAGATGAACAGTCACACAGAAACCCATGATAAACATAACAACAATACACAGACACTAACCGTTTCACCTGATGACAAAGTATCATTGGGTCAGTCGGCCTTACTCGGTTTACAACATGTCATGGCGATGGATGTTTATGTAGTCCCTTTCCTTGTCGCTATGTTGATTGGCCTACAATCCGATCAGTCTTCTGCATTAATACAAGCTACTTTCATTGCTGCTGGGGTCGCTACAATTATTCAAACCTATTTTTGTATGAAATTACCAATAGCACAAGGGCCATCCTATGTTCCTATTGGAGCTATCATTGGGATATACGCAGCAAGTGGTGGCGGTGAATTAGGTTGGAGCTCTGTATTAGGTGCCAGTTTAGCGGGCGCCGCATTAGTAATCATTCTAGGTTTAACCGGTGTCTTTAATAAAGTAGTTAAAACGTTTGTTCCTCCTATTGTTGGAGGAACCATTATTTTTATCGTTGGCTTGACGTTAATGCCAATTGGTCTAAGCAATAACATTTACAGCAATATCGGCGGTACAATCGATCAAAACGTTTTATTGGGCTTAATTACTGCAACCGTTCTAATAATTTGCGTCATGCTGGGATCTGCTTTCCACAAGAATGGACGTGCTTTTCGCATCAGCTCTGTCATCATTGCATTAGCCGTTGGGTGTCTTTCTGCTGAATTTATGGGTGTCTTAGATTTGTCCTCTGTATCAAACGCAGGATGGTTCAGCTTCCCTCAACTTCCTTTTGCTGACTTTGGTTTTTCTTTTAATATTTCAGCCATTATTACGATGATAATCATCTATATTGTTTTGTTAGCTGAAACGACAGGGACATGGTTTGCAGTAAGTAATGCCATTGATCAACCTCTAACTGATAAGCAAATTAACCGTGGTGTTATCGGTGAAGGAATTGGCTGCTTCACTGCATCATTACTAGGTTCAACACCTGTTACAGGATATTCCACAAATGCTGGCATTATTTCCATCACAGGCATCGCAAGTCGTCGCGTGTTTATCGCTGCGGGAGTTTGGTTTGTATTATTCGGCTTCTCAGGAAAGTTGGCAGCACTCATTTCATCCATTCCCGCTGCCGTGATTGGTGGCGTATTCGTTATTGTTTGCGGCATCATTGCGATCAGTGGATTGAAAGTAATGAAGGACGAAAAGATCGGCGAAAAAGAAATGTATGTAATTGCCATCCCAATGATACTAACCTTAGCACTAACCCTAATTCCTAAGGATTTCTTATACTCTTTACCTTCTACAGTGCAGTATTTATTTAGCTCACCAATTGCTACAGCAGCGATAGCTGCAATCATTTTGAATAAAATACTGCCTAAAAATATCTTATAAAAAACCGAAAATTATTATTATCTAAAGTTAAAACTTAATTGAAATAGCTTTAAAAAAACGGAGTAGAAGCAGTCAGGCATTGCCAGGTCATTGCTCCATCAAACTTCATAATTGGAGGGAGCAATGACAAATACTACTCGTTTAACAGAAAATCAATCCACAGAAGCTCAGCTTAAAGAGCTGCAAAGAGAAGCCACTTTTGGTGGCGCAGGTGAAGACGCAGATGACCGTGAGGTTCGTGTCATCGACATGAGCGACTTTGAAAACCGTCGAGCAGAAATCACCGAGCAACTTTGGCTCGCCGCCACAGAGATTGGTTTCTTCCAACTTTCTAATCATGGTATTTCTAGCAAAGACATTGCAGCCGCTTTCGCGGAATCCGATCGTTTTTTCAAACTACCAGAGGCAATAAAGGCTCAATACCCAAGACCTAAAGGGGTGAATGCAGGATGGGAAAGTCGCAGCCAAATTCGCCCTTCAACAGGCACAAAAGACGAAAAAGAGTCTTACCAAATTACTCAATACCACATGGACAATTTGTGGCCTAGTGAAGAAGAATTACCAGATTTCCAAACCAATAGTTTGCGTTTTGAAAAACAATGTTGGGAAGTGGGTATGAAGGTACTCTCATGCTTTGCGGACAAGCTCGGTTTTGATCGAGACTTCTTCACCAAGGCTCACGATCCAAGCCAAGAAGATTACCAAAGTACCTTACGTTTATTGCACTATTTCCCTACAGAAGGTGTAACAAAACAAGGCAATATTTGGCGAGCTGGTGCTCATACGGATTTCGACTGCTTAACACTACTTTTCCAGCATGAAGGTCATGGTGGTTTACAAGTGTGCCCTGGCGCCGAAGCAGAGACAAAACGCTGGACGAATATTCCGCCGTTACCGAACGTCATTACGTGTAATATCGGTGACATGCTTATGCGCTGGAGCGATGACAAGCTCATCTCTAACTTACATAGAGTTCGCCTACCAAGAGTCGATGAATATTGTGGTAGCCGCCATTCTATCGCTTTCTTCTGCCAAGCTAATAAAGAGCAAATCATTCAAGGCCCAGAAAAGCATTATGAACCTATCAGTGCAGCAGATTTTTTAAGCCAACGGATTCAAGCTAACTTTGTTGATAAAGAAACAGGCAAGAAATCGAGTTGATTCCATAAAAAAAGGACTCTATTTGAGAGTCCTTTTTCATCCCGCCAAAACGAATTAAAGATTGATTCTATTTAGTTTTAACGACGCTTTATCTACATTTACCATTTTAGCTAATGCTTCTTGTAACTCATCCATATTGCTGTATTGAGTCGTTGGATCATATTCGTCTCTAAAATAGTGACCTTCTTTGTTAAATACTTGGCCAAGCTGAAACTTGTCACCCTTTTCACCACGCCCACAAATTAAATAGACATCAAGTTCCATAAATACTCCAACCGTCATCATAAATAAGAACGATTATTATACATATAGAAACAAGGTGAGAAAGACAAAGATCACTAGGGAAAGCTATTTTATAAGGAAACCTGTTTTATTCCGGTATAACAACTTTCACAACAGAGGAAATGGCCTTTCCCTTTTTTGCCCATTCACTGTGATTGTTCGCATTCAAGGTCACTTTCACCAAGTTTTCACCCGGCTTTAATACACTGGTCGGTAAATGGAACCAAGTAGAATAGACTCGAGCGTATTTAACGCCGTTTACATAAACATGAGCATGCCCTGAGTTATATTCAGGCTGACGATTAATGGCCGCTGGCGTGAACTCAAAATTACGCGCTAAGATTTGAATGTTAAACCCACCCATCACATCAGGAAACATTAGATGCGTCACTGATGGAACAGGAAGTGTCTCAGAGACAGGCAACAAAGGATGGTCGTGCATTTCCAGTGGATCAAGCATAGTGCTGTCAGACGTATTCATGACATTTTCAGCGCTTTGCTGTGAAGGCAAAAAAGTCATCACAGTCACAGCAATGGCCGCACCAATCACTAAATAGGCAATTCTTTCAATCATCGCAAACTCAGTGCTGTGGCGGCGGAGGTAGCGCTGCACGTAACGCTTCTTCTGTTACACCTAGCTTTTCTGCTGCATCTGCAAAGTTAGGCGGCATTTCCTGACCCAATGCTTGGCGGATTTCATCTTGCGTCACATTCAAAGCAACGGCTGCTTCAGAGAAGTCTGGCCCTTGTCCTTGCGGGTGACCTTGTTTAGCGAGATCACCGACATCGCCGTGGTAGCAATTAATCATGTAAGGCGCTTCATCGGCAGTTAAATGATAATGATAAATCCCTTCTGGAAATTCAGGTGTTGGACCAAAATGGCCACTGCATTCATCTAGATCATCATTGGTTACAATAGCGCCTGCTGTATCGTGATTTCCATAGACAGGGAATCCATCTTCCAATACACCAATCATTGTTGAATGCTGACCTTCTTGATCAAGCTCCCCAGTGATACACAAAGGAATACCGTGATAATGATAGTTGGTACCATCCACCAAGGTGTGTCCATTACATTCGTCCACAAAAGGAACATGATCATGAACAACATTGTCGTCTAATGCGGTGATAGAACGTTCCATATCTTCATAGTCATTGAAGATTTGTGCCCCCGTGATCGCCACGCCAATTCGCCCTAGTGTGGTGTCTGTTGTGCTTTCTATGTAAGTCGGTTGAGTGGTTATCGTGGTATCGACTTCTGTTTCTTGAAAGTATTCACTCGATTTTACGACAGTGAATTCCTCAGGCGCATTATCTGAAAATGGCATAGAACCTACATCATTGGGAATCAGATACTTTTCTGCAAAACCATGACTAGGAATCCCATTTGACTGGAAGCGAAAGGTATTTTCGTCATCATCAATGGTAATGGTGACATTGTCAGCCCAATTCGCATTGGCGACCGCTTGTGAAGTATCGACATTACTGCCAGACTTTAATTGCACAGCAGCAAAAGCCATGGCAACTGACGCAAGCGCAACGCCAAGGAGTACTTTTTGTTTCATTCAGTTAGATTCCAAATTTCATTGATTATAAGTTACTAAGAAATATACATAATTAAAAAGTAGACAATGTGAAGACTCACAACAAGAAATGAGAACAAACACACATTCTCTACGCATTTAATCGGGATTTAGAATACCAACTGACGCATGAGCGCTTTTTAAAAGTCAGCCAGGCGAAAGCCTGCAATCTTATGAACTTCATTTAACGCGCGATCAAACTCTGTTTGCCAGTCATTTGGCGTTCTTTTTTCAAATCCATCTAATATTTGATCTTTGGTTGCGCCTTTTACCGCCATGATAAAAGGAAAACCAAACTTACTGCGGTATTCGTCATTTAATTGAAGAAAGCGAGCCAATTCTTCATCGCTGCATTGATCCAAACCGGCACCAGCTTGCTCAGATTTTGATTCGTTAGTCATAGTACCCGCCAACGCTGCTTTTCCGGCTAAGTCTGGGTGAGCACGCAACAACATCAATTTTTGCTCATCTGTGCTTTGATCTACCACCTCTTTCATGGCGGCTTTAACTTTCTCGATGTCATCAAAATAGTCTTTTGGATGCTCGGCTTTTTGTCGCCACACTTGCTCAGCAACCCAAGGAGAGTGTTCATACACACTTCCAAATAAAGAAACAAAGTCCGCTTCGTCTAATGAATCAAACAAGACTTGTTCGTTTTGCATAATCGCTCTCCAACACCTAATAAAATACGGGGTAATCGCTCTTTCATTGCCATCGATCACTAAAAACTAGATAAAACAAATGGCACACATATTGATTATCATGAAACAATACTTTCATTGTTTGTTAATATCAAAAAATAATACACATAAAGTGTCTGCAAAAAACAGGCAAACTCTTTTTATGACATCACTTAGCTAAGGAAACATTATGGGCTACTTAACAACACATATTCTCGACACAACAAAAGGCATAGCAGCGGCTAATGTTGCAATACAGTTATTCAAGCACAATGCTGACGGCCAGCGTACTCTCATCCACAGCACAGTCTCAAATAGCGACGGCCGATGCGATAAGCCTTTACTAGAAGCTGACAACTTTACCGCTGGCGTTTATGAGCTAGAGTTCGCGATAGATGAATACTTCGCCAAGCAAGGTATTGAATCGAAAGAGCCAAGTTTCTTAAATACCGTTGTTATTCGCTTCGGCATCTCTGATGAAACAGCTCATTACCACATTCCTTTGTTGGTCTCGCCTTATTCGTACAGCACTTATCGCGGCAGCTAGCACTTATTACGCACCAAAAACAAACAAAGCACCAAAAAAGTTCATCAGACACATTAAAAACGGAAAATAGTCGCTTAACTAGCTTATCTTTGGAAAAGGATTTCCACTCCAAAAAGATCAATAAAACAAAGGTTTCACATTTTATTTTATGGTAACTTTTGTTTCATGGTACGCATTTTGCGTTTTAGATTGCAAATAGACACAGAGGAAATGACATGAAAGCATTAATCATTGGCGCTGGCATCGGCGGCATGACCGCAGCAGCGGCATTAAAACAACAAGGTATTGATTGTGAAATTTTTGAAGCCGTAAAAGAAATCAAACCTGTTGGTGCTGCCCTTTCTATTTGGTCTAACGGTGTGAAATGTATGAACCATTTAGGCATGGGTCATATTATGGATGAACTTGGTGGTCCGATGCATAACATGGCTTACCATGATGGTTTAAGTGGCGAAGTCATGACTCAATTCAGCCTTAGCCCATTAGTGGAAGCCGTTGGCGAACGTCCTTGCCCTGTTTCAAGAGCCGGATTGCAAAGCCAAATGATTGATTGGTGGGGCCGCGATAAGATCCAATTTGGAAAGCGCATTGAAAAAGTTGAGCAAACAGACACAAGCGTAACCGCATATTTCACCGATGGAAGCTCCGCTACGGGCGACTTTATGATTGCGGCAGACGGCACTCACTCCATTGTTCGAACCCATGTTTTAGGCTATCAAACTGAACGCCGTTACGCAGGATATGTAAACTGGAATGGTTTGGTTGATATCGATGAAAACATTGCTCTAGCTGACCAATGGACAACATTTGTAGGCGAAGGCAAACGTGTTTCCATCATGCCAATTGCTGGCGGACAATTTTACTTCTTCTTTGATGTGCCATTGCCTTTGGGCTTGGAAGAAGACAGATCCACAGTCGTTTCTGACCTAAAGGGTTATTTCGAAGATTGGGCAGAACCTGTGCAAACACTGATTGACGCCATTAATCCAGAAACAACCAATCGTATCGAAATCCATGACATCGAACCATTTGATACGCTCGTAAAAGGCAACATCGCTTTGCTTGGTGATTCTGCGCACAGCACAACACCAGACATCGGCCAAGGTGGTTGTTCCGCCATGGAAGACTCTGTTGTATTAGGAGAATGCTTCGCAGAAACAAAAGATATTGTCGCTGCTCTTAAAAGCTATGAAGAGAAACGTCGCTTCCGAGTGAAAGACCTAGTCTTAAAAGCTCGTAAACGATGCGATGTTACTCATGCCAAAGACCCAGAAGAAACGCAAGCTTGGTACGATGAGCTAAGAGTAGAGAAAGGTGACAACATTATTGAAGGGTTACGCAATACCATAATCAATGGTCCGCTGGGCTAAACAAGACTCAATATCAAATAACTAAAAAGGTGGGCACTTAAATAATGTTCACCTTTTTTATTTTGCTTTCTCTTTTAATTTCGCTCCCAAAACCTTTTCCTAAAAATACCTTAAACGCAACCATTTATAACCGCGTTCATTCTCAATTTTTCTTAGGAAATTAACGTCACTCTCGGGTATTTATAAATACATTTCATTTAGCCAATAAAAAACTACCTAACTCCATAATCACGCTATAAGATATAGCTACCCCCTAGCAAAACTGATAAGGAAACCACTTCTATGACGGCTAAAGGTAAATTACTTGGGTACATAGGCGCTTTGTTTGTATCTGCAATTTTAATTGTATCTATGACGGGCTACTTCAATTTCAAATCAGCATCTGACCAAAATGCTACCGAGAAATTAAAAATTGAATCCTTTCTTATTTCCAACGCAATAGATCAAAGGGTACAAAGGTACTTTGACAGCCTAGAAGCCATTCGAAATGATTTAGCCATCGACAAAACTGGCATCACGGATGTAGAACCAACCGTTAAAAAATTCCAAGAAATGAAGCAATCTCTTGACGTTTCCTCTGTTTATGTAGGCCTTGCCAGCGGCATAACCTATACAGAAAATGGAGAGCTAGCGAACTTTAACGCGAAAGACCTTAACCGAGAGTGGTTTAGACGAATCTTTGGCGGTGAAAAACGCATTATGACAACACCTTTTAATGCGGCGGATGGCACATTTTCAATGGCATTAGCCGTACCGATTTTACGAAACAATCAGGTGGTTTCGACTTTAAACATCAACCTACCCGTTGATGCCATCACTCGTTATGCGGCTAGCCTATCAGAACAAAACCAACTTATTGTCAGTCGATCTGATGGCTTTATCTTAGCTTCGCCAGATACTGAGAGTATCGGTAAAAACATCTTTGAATTCTCCCCAACATTTAAAGAATATTATGACAAAGAGGCCAGCCAACATACTTACAACTATCAGGGCGAAGATTACCTTGTTAGCAGTGCAAAAGTGGCATCTTTAGGCTGGACAGTTTGGGTGTGGAACAAAACCAGCGATATCAATGCGCCTTCGAATTCCAATCTGATCCAAGGTTTAACCTTATCCATTATTTTGATTTTGATCTCCCTCGCTATCATCTACTTAACTGTTGTTAAATTGATGTACAAACCGATTGGCGGTGAGCCAAAAGAAATTGAAGAACTTGTTAAGCGTGTTGCGAACGGTGATTTAACACTGAATACACAGGTGACAGGTCAAGAAACAGGGGTTTATGCAGCCACTATTTTGATGATCAATAACCTAAAATCGATTATCCGTAACATCGATAATGCGACTGGGCAGCTTAAATCTTCTTCAGACAAGGTTTCTGAATCAGCAACTAAAACAAACAAAAGCTCTGAAGATCAAATGGTGCAGTTAGAAAACACATCAACCGCCATGAATGAAATGACCATGACGGCTGAAGAAGTGGCACGCAACGCAGTACAAGCATCTTCTGCGGCAAAAGAGGCGAATCAGTTTTCTGATGAAGGTATCAAAGTCGTTAAAGAAATGAACGACGACATTGCCACTCTATTGTCTGGCATTGAGAAAGTAATGCTTGTTACTACGAAACTTGAACAAGAAACCCAAGGCATTGGCGCAATCCTAGAAGTTATCGATGCGATATCTGAGCAAACCAACCTACTGGCATTAAACGCAGCAATTGAAGCCGCTCGTGCTGGTGAACATGGTCGTGGCTTTGCCGTCGTTGCCGATGAAGTTCGTAACCTTGCTAACCGCACTAAAGAAAGCACAAACGAAATCCAAGGTGTGATTAGCAGCTTACAAGGCGAAGCAAAACGCTCTGTTCAGTTAATGAATAGCAACATGGAAGATGCGAAAACAACCGCGAGTAAATCAGACGATGCCAATAAAGCGCTGCAATCTATCAGACAATCTGTCTCTGTGATACAAGACATGAACGTCCAAATTGCAACCGCTGCCGAAGAACAAACCCACGTAGCGTCTGAAATTAACGTCAGCATTGTTTCCATTAACGACCTTGCTAAAGCAACTTATGAAAGTTCCAACAGCAACAAGAACATGGCATCTGACCTGACTAACTTAGCGCTAACATTAGACAAATCGGTAGATGTGTTTAAGTTATAAGTTCATGTTAAACAAATGAGCGTCTTTTAATTAAGGCGCTCTACTGCAACAGAGAAAACGCCACCTGTACAAAATATCGGTGGCGTTTTTTTACCTAAAAAGTCAAAGGATTACCTATGTTAGGCTTAACCGTTTGGGGCTTATCTCTTGGGCAAGCACTGTTAATTACAGGCAATATTTTGCTCGTTTCTGTAACCGCATTGGTTGGTAATAAAATCAGTCCATCAGCCGACCTTGCGACGGTTCCTGTAGCACTGCAATTCATCGGTCTAATGGGAGCAACCTTACCGGCTGCATTATTGGTACGCTTGCTCGGTCGAAAGAAAGTCTTCTTGATTGGCAATACCATCGGTTTATGTGGTGCCGCTCTGGCCTATTATGCTTTGAATCAAAGTGATTTTTGGTTGTTCAGCCTGTCCACTTTCTTACTTGGTGTTGCCATCGGCATTGGCCAGCAATATCGCTTCGCAGCGGTTGAAAACAGCCCAGAAGGTAAAGGCCCACAAGCCATTAGTTTGATCATGGGCGGCGGTGTATTGGCCGCTGTGCTTGGTCCTAACCTCGCCGTCTGGTCTGAATACATCATTCCTGACACTCAATATGTTGGTGCTTTTACAGCCTTATTTGTGCTTTATGCAATCACCACATTACTCGTCGCTGTTCTGCCATTGAAACCAGCCAGTCTTGAAGAGCAAACGGGCACTCCTCGCTCATACAAAGAACTACTTAGCCAGCCGCTATTGCTGGCATCCATTATCTCTGGAGCAATTGGTTACGCCGTCATGGTCTTGATTATGACAGCAACGCCACTTGCCATGCACAGTCATGGATTCCATTTCGGACACACGGCCAGTGTGATCCAATGGCACGTATTAGGCATGTTCGCTCCATCATTTTTCACAGGCCATTTAATTAAAAAATTCGGTACTAGCAACATTGTTCAAACAGGTTGCCTGTTACTGATTGCCTGCATTCTATTAAACCAATTTGGCACCTCTTACTGGTACTTTTGGACCGCATTAGTTTTTCTCGGCATCGGCTGGAATTTCACTTTTATCGGTGCAACCAACCTACTCACACAGACTTATCAACCAGCGGACAAGGCAAAAACTCAAGGCTTAAATGACTTTTTGGTATTTGGCTCTTCCGCCGTGGCAAGTATTCTTGCAGGCTATTGGCAGAGTTTATTCGGTTGGGAAGTCTTGAACTTATTAATGCTACCAGCGATTTTCATCGCTATGTTTGCTGTTTACCTCAGTATGAAACGATCAAAGTAAGTCACTTAGATTAAAAATCAATCAAACTGAACAATATACAAACAATAAATAACGGTAAGAAATACTGGAAGGAGATGTAACCAATAAGAACGTTTTGCCATCTTTTTCCATGCAAAATACAACACAGTCAAAGCAACAATGATGCTAGATAATGGAATAACTATAAAAGACAGAGTAAAAATAAGATCTTGAAATTCGCTAATCTCATTGGTGTTTACAACGCCTGCTGCAGAGAAAATAACGAACATGGCCGTCATACCTGCAAAAGAGAGTTGCGCGAAAGTCATTAAGAAAAGTACAAAGTAACGCATAAAATCGGCCTATTCTTTTTATATTGAGCACTTACGTAAAGTAAATAACCAAGAAGACCATATTAAATGACAGCTACAGGGAAAATGCCACTTCAATAGATTTTATTACGCTAGCCACTTCAGGCAATACGCTGATATTGTCACCTTGCATATCTTTAAACAAAGCAAAAATAAAAGGTCGTTGTTCAGGATAATCTTGCAACCAAGAATGCAAACGAGCCTGTACGTCTGACATCTGCATAACCTCCTCAACGGGCACGCCAAGGCCTTTTAACTTTTCAATAAAATCCACTTCATCGATTAAATCTACAATCATCATAGAAGGCTTACTCCTAAATTTAGGCTTAACGAATGACCTTCTCTTCCAATAAAAGGTCAAAGATCGCCTGAGCTTTTTCGGCTGGCGTTCCTTCTTTCAGAACTTGTCCACCGCCACCTGCTGGTTTGGCTGTAGCGGCTTTAAAACGGTCTGCCGCCGTTTTCGCTTTCACCACCTTCATGCGTTTAGGGCGAGGTTTGGCCGATGAAACTTGCCAATTCAGCACCAATTCGTCCACAGTCGATTCGCTTGAAACCACCTCAATCTTTGCGCGTAAGCCTGAACCATAAGCGGTTTGACGAGGCGCAGACGCCGCATTATCAAGCGTTGCAATAAAAGGCAAAGCAACCTGTACCGCGCGGCGTTGACCACGAGGCAAAGCCAATAACACATCGGCCACGCCCTCTTTGATATCCACAATATCCGCAATACGAGAAACAATAGGCCAACCCAGCTTTTCCGCAAGCAAATAAGGCAGCATACCTGATGACTCACCAGACTCAGCACGCACACCCATTAACACAATACCAGCCTCGTTATTCTGCAAAAACTTAGCCAAACTGGGTAAGACATCCGCATTTTCTTCTTGCTCTAGCAATGTCAAAGTGGGCAGCCCCATTCCAGCGTACTGGCGCAAGACAGAATCATCCTGCTGAGCACTGCCAGCGTGCACAAGATTCAAATCGCGCCCCACCAAGGTTAATCCTAATTCGACTGCCCGGGCGTCTTGTTCAGCCCGACGAGCACGCCCTGATTGAGGATGTCGACCAATAGACAAAAGGGAAAACACTTTTACATCAGGCAACATGATTTTCCTCCTTTGGCAGAGCATCATCGAGCAAAACACCTTTTCGCTCATTCGCCAGTGCCATCAATGCTTGCAGCACTTCTTCGCTGTCACCGATCACAGCCAGGTCCGCTCGCTTCACCATGTCACAACCCGCATCGGTATTAATGGCAATCACCTTGTCGCATTGCCCGATGCCTTGCATGTGCTGTATCGCACCTGATATGCCAACAGCCAAATAGACTTGTGCCGTCACCCAAGTACCAGACGCGCCCACTTGTCGAGTCCGTGGCATAAAACCATCGTCCACCGCCACGCGGCTCGCGCCTTCTGTTGCGCCCAATGCTTTCGCACAGGCATGAAATTGCTCCCAATTATGAATGCCATTGCCTGCAGACAAGATGAATTCTGCTTCCGCCAAAGGCACCGCATTAGGATCGACATCAACCAAGCCGTCGTCTTCAATACGCGCATCCGTCATTTCAAAACAGTCCAAGGTTAATGGCAAGACTTCATGGCGCGTTTCATCAATGGCGTTTCCGCATTCTTCCAATAGCATTAAAATACGCGGTGTTTCCCGTTTGATATCTAGGCTTGCTGACGCGCCTCGACACACGGTTTGAGTAGTCGACACTTGCCATGCTTGCGTCGCCGCTCGCTCTCCAATACGCGCAGACAAGCGCGACGCCAAATCCGTTCCACCATTGATGGAATCAGGAAACAGCCAATGCTTCGGTTGGTACATTTGATGAATATGTTGCAACGCCGCTAAACGAGCTTCTGGTGAGAAAGCTTCGTATTCCGCGCTGGACAAATGAATCAAGCGATCCACACCAGCCAATTCAAATTGGGTTTCTTTGCTTTCCCCAAAACACACCGCCACCACGGCCATGTTATCGGCGTACTCTTTTATTAAGCTGTGAGCCAGACCTAAAATGTCTTTATCATGAGTAGTTAAACGCCCACCGACCATGTCTGGCACCACCACAATGTAACCCGTTGGATCGATCACTTGATGCAAAGGAAGCTCGACGTCTTGCGCGGTAGTCGAGCGTTTTTTCCCAGCCATTAAGCCAGAAGACGTATTCGCCCGATCAATTCGCTTAATGCCATTTGGCCCAATAAAACCGATAATATGAGGATTTTTACGCAGCAAACCCGAAGGGCCACGGACTTCTGCGCCATTGGCCGCCATGATGCTGTCATGCAAAGGGTGTAAACGATTTCGTGCGATCCATTCCGCTCTTGGGTCACGACGAAGAATCTGAGAGAAAGTGTCTGTCATGAATGCACCTCAATCAACTGGCTCGCTAATATTTCGGCGATGTCTTTCACCACAGGTCGAGGCTCCACAACGCCTTCCAGCATGGCCGTACATTGCTGACAACCCACGGCGACCATTTCCGCGCCTGTGCTGACCACATCTTCCATGCGCATATCCGCAATACGTTTTTCACCAGGAATATCGGTAATAGGCGCACCGCCGCCACCGCCACAACAACGAGAGCGATAACCTGAGCGTTCCATTTCTTCGATTTCAATGCCTAATGATGCCAGCAATTCCCGTGGCGCTTCGTATTCCCCATTGTATCGACCAAGGTAACAAGGGTCGTGATACGTCACTTTTCCACCTTTAAAACCTTCTACTTGCAAACGCCCAGCCTTAATCAACTGATTCAAAAAGGTCGTGTGATGAAGCACGTCAACGCCTTCCAAGGCATCGGAGCCAAAGTCTCCATACTCATTTTTCAGACAATGAAACGCATGAGGATCTGTGGTCACAAGCGTTTTAAATTCATACTGTCCTAACGTCACCAAGTTACGTTTTGCCAAGCTTTGAAAAGTGGCATCGTCACCCAAACGTCTCGCCACATCGCCACTGTCACGTTCCTCGTCTCCCAGAATCGCCACATCCACATTGGCGGCTTTTAATAGCGTCACAAAAGAACGTAAAATCCGCTGACTGCGCATATCAAACGCGCCATCAGACACCCAAAAAAGCACCTCGGCTTTTTTCACGTCTTTCATCAGATTCAAATTTTGGTCAGCCGCCCAATGTGTTCGACTGGCTGGCGAGTAACCATTTGGGTTGTCTGTGGCAATAATATTGTCGAGTATTTCCGCGCCTTTGTTTGGTGTTTCGCCTTTTTCTAAGGTCAAAAAACGACGCATATCGACAATGGCATCCACGTGTTCGATCATCATCGGACACTCTTCAACACAGGCGCGACAAGTGGTACAAGACCACAAAGTTTCAGGGTTGATTAAACCGTCGGTGATGATGTGATCTGCACCACCTTTGGCCTCGCCAACCGCTTTGCCTTCGACCGCTTTGTCTGGATAACGGCTGCCCGCGTAGTGTTCATCTGTTCCACCAGCAAAACCCACCACCATATCTTGAATCAGCTTTTTCGGGTTCAACGGCTGCCCTGCGGCAAACGCCGGACACATGGCTTCACATCGTCCGCATTGCACACAGGCATCAAAACCTAATAACTGATTCCATTTAAAATCGGAAGGCTTCGCCACGCCAAGCGCCTTACCAGACGCTAAAGCGTTATCTTCTAGATCCACTGGTTTCAGCCCGGTAGAACGGCCTCCGCCAAAGCGTTCTGGTCGACGGTGAAATGCCAAGTGCAGCGCGCCAGCAAAGGCGTGTTTCATCGGCCCGCCCCACGTCATACCAAACAACATTTCGCTTAGGCTCATCAACACCAAGGCGGACAGCACAAAAGTCAAAAACCATTGCCCCATAATGCCCAATGTAAAACTCGCTGGCAGCACACCCGCCGCTGGCAAGGTTAGAACAAAGAAGGTAACGGAAAAGATCAGTAGATTTTTCGGCAACCGCATCCACGGGCCTTTTGATAAACGAGAAGGTGGATTTCGTCGACGCTTAAAGACAAACACCACACCACAAAACATCATGCTCAAAGCCCCTAACAGCATCCAAGAAAGCACCTTGCTTTCAATACCAATTAGGTGAACTAAGATCACCAACGCCATGGCCAAAACAAAACCACCACCTGTGGCAACGTGAGTGCGCGACATGTATTTGTCGCGCTCAACCACATGATGCAAATCGTGCAGATAGCGCTTCGGCATCGCCAACAAACCCGCGACAATATCGACCTTTTCCGCCTGTCCCGCGCGCCACATATTCATACGACGTACAGCACCGATTCCCGCAAGCACCAGAAGCGTTAAAATGAGAGTCGGAAGTAACCAATCAAGAATCATTTTTCACCCTCAACATTGGGCATATTTAGCACAAAAAATATCATTAACGATGAGATGAGCGATTTAAAGACAAGGCAAAAATGAACGAGAAAGCAGAGTTTATAAGTATAAATGAGCATTTCGAGTTCATTTTTAACACAGTATTTACGAGCTCAACCATCGTTTCCTATAGGTCTTTGCAGAGGCGAAGGGCATCATACATAGCCGCATGAATATTGCGCTGCGAAACACAATCTCCCAAGCGCCACAGAATCATGCCTTCGCTATCACCACTCAATACGGGCTGAGGTTTAATATCGAACAAGGTTTCATTGTCGATTTGGCCTTTGTTCACTGAGCTTTCCTTCAGTGCGTAATACAGCTCATCATTGGCTTTTGTACCATTCTCGACAACGATCTGATCCACCACGCGTTCTTCTTGTTGGGCTGTGTATTCGTTCTCTAGCACAGCAACCAATTTATCTCCTTCGCGATAGACTTTTTCCAGTAACATGTCCGATGTCATGATGACTTCTTTCTCATAAAGCGAACGGTAATAGGTTGGGAAAGTCGTACCGCCAATGCCAACACCCGGTTTGATGTCGTCTGTCACCAATTCCACTAATGACCCTTTTGACGCCAAATAATCCGCTGCGGACATGCCAGAAAATTCACAGATGGTGTCGTAGATTAAAACGTTTTTACCCGGTTCTACTTTGCCACTCAAAATATCCCAAGTGGACACAACCAAACCTTCCGCGGCGCCCCATTCTGGATTTTGATCCAAGAAAGGACGACCGCCAGTAGTTAAAATACACACGTCTGGATTCAGTTCTTTGACAAGGTTTTCATCCGCTGCAGTATTCAAACGAATCTCAACACCTAAGCGCTCTACTTCCATGACTAACCAACGAGAAATTCCTGCAATTTGGTCCCGCTGTGGGGCTTTCGCCGCCAAGGTGATTTGGCCGCCAAGCTCTGGGGCTTTTTCAATCAGGGTAACTTTATGACCGCGCTCTGCGGCAACTCTCGCCGCTTCCAGACCGCCAGGCCCACCGCCAACAACCACCACGTTACGAATCACGCCAGTCGTTTTCTCGATGATATGAGGCAAGCCCATGTACTCACGAGACGTGGCGGTATTTTGAATACACAAAACGTCCAAACCTTGGTATTGGCGATCAATGCAATAGTTGGCGCCAACACACTGGCGAATCTGATCCACCTGATCCATTTTGATCTTGGCAATGAAATGCGGATCAGCAATATGCGCTCGAGTCATACCAACAAAATCCACATAACCCGCTTCAATGATGCGTTTCGCTTGGTTCGGATCTTTGATGTTTTGCGCGTGAATCACAGGCACATTCACCACTTCTTTGATGCCTGCCGCCAAATGCAAGAAAGGCTCTGGCGGATAGCTCATGTTTGGAATCACGTTCGCCAAGGTGTTGTGTGTGTCACAACCAGAACCCACCACACCAAAATAATCCACCATGCCTGTGGCATCGTAATATTGCGCGATTTGTTTCATATCGTCGTGGTTCAAGCCATCCGGGTGAAATTCATCTCCCGTAATACGCATTCCCACCACAAAATCTGGGCCGACTTCTTCTCGTACCGCTTTCAGCACTTCCATGCCGAATTTCATGCGACCTTCAAAGGTTCCGCCCCATTCATCCGTGCGTTTGTTCACTCGTGGCGACCAGAACTGGTCAATCATATGTTGGTGAACCGCAGACAATTCGACACCATCCAAACCGCCTTCTTTGGCACGACGAGCCGCTTGCACGAAATCGCCGATAATGCGCCAGATTTCTTCTACTTCGATCACCTTACAGGTCGCGCGATGCACAGGTTCACGAATACCAGAAGGCGACATTAAGTTCGGCCAGTTTTCACCGTCCCAACGAGAACGACGTCCCATGTGGGTGATTTGAATCATGATCTTGCCGCCGTGTTTATGTACGGCATCAGCAAGGTTTTGGAAGTGTGGAATAATGCGATCCGTGGACAAATTCACCGAGCTCCACCAGCTTTGCGGGCTATCAATCGACACCACGCTAGAGCCACCACAAATGGACAAGCCACAACCACCTTTGGCTTTTTCTTCGTAATATTTCACATAGCGATCTGTCGTCATGCCGCCATCGGTTGCATACACTTCAGCGTGAGCCGTACTGACTATTCGATTTCGGATGGTAAGTTTATTGATTTTAAGAGGCTCGAATAGAACATCATATTGGGACATAAAAAGGACTCCCGCTTAACTGGAAAATATAAAAATAAAGAAAACGCTGTGCCTTGCCCGCACAGCGTGTATTCACTAGCTACAATCTAAAAAGAAAAACGAATCACAATATAAAAAGGAAATCTTAAAGAGGAAGAACCTCAAAATACCCAACATCATGCCCTTCTTCCGCACCACTTTGCGTTTGTGTGGCTTTGGTTCTTAAAGACGAACCTTGGCTTTCTAAGATCTGATCCAACGCGCCAGCAAACCAGCCAGTAAACATATAATCCACCTTGCGATTCACTTTTTTACCGTGGATTTTTTCGTAGTGATAAACAAAAGCAGAGTTTTCTAAGCGAACTTTTGCTGTGCCTTTTTCAATGTCCAATTCTTCGGTGATAAAAAAGCCCCAACCGCGCTGAGATAAGCGTTTTAGATAATGATCCCAAATGTCTTTGCCATAAATTCCATGGCATTCTGATTCTTGCTCACACCAAAAATACGCTGATTTATAACCCGCTTTGTACAAGATTTCGGCATAACGCTCAGCGCCGATCTCATCTTCAATTCCCATGTGATTGTTCACAAAAAAATGACGAGGCACGTAAAGCATTGGCAAGGCATCGGTATTCCAAACACCGGTTTCATCATCGACTAGAATTGGCATTTCTGGCGCATGAAAACCCATCTTTATTCTCCCCAAACTTCTTTTAAAAGATTGACCCAATTCTCGCCCATAATCTTCTCCACCTGACGCTCACTAAAACCATGTTTCAACAAGGCTTCTGTCAAGTTAGGGAAATCCCCCACTGTGCGCATGCCCAGCGGATTAATGATCTCGCCAAAACGTGTTAAGCGGCGCGCATAGCCTTTGTCGTGAGTAAGGTATTCGAAGAAGTCTTGACCGTGACCTTGAGTAAAGTCGGTGCCAATGCCAATCGCGTCTTCACCCACAATGTTGTAAATGTATTGAATAGCCTCCACGTAATCGTCAATGGTGGCGTTGATGCCAGCTTTTAAGAAAGGCGCGAACATGGTGACACCAACAAAACCGCCTTTGTCAGCAATGAACTTAAGCTCTTCATCGGTACGGTTTCTCGGGTGTTCTTTCAGGCCAGCTGGTAAGCAGTGGGAATAAGCAACAGGTTGTTTGGAAGCTAGGATCACTTCTTTCGCGGTGTTTGGGCCAACGTGAGATAAATCACACAACATGCCAACGCGATTCATTTCTGCAACGATTTCATGACCAAATCCAGACAAGCCGCCGTCGCGCTCGTAGCAACCTGTGCCAACCAAATTTTGCGTGTTGTAGCACATTTGCACGATGCCAACGCCCAAATCTTTAAAGACTTGTACATGGCCAATTTGGTCTTCAAACGCATGGGCATTTTGAAAGCCCATCATCACACCCGTTTTGCCTTCGGCTTTCGCGCGATGAATGTCTTTTGTTGTGTAGACTTTTAACAATAGGTCACTGTTCGCTTCAATAAGCTGATTCATTTCAATGACATTTTTCACTGTGCCTTTGAAGTCTTCCCAAAACGACACAGTACAATTTGCCGCGGTTAACTTGCCTTTGGCCATGTCTTCGAATAAATCTCGATTCCATTTCGCACAAATTAAACCATCGATAATAATGGATTTGTCGTGAAGATCTGCTGCGTTCATTGCTCTTCCTTACCTAATAAATCGGCGCTTTAAGTAAATAACGATTGATGAACTCAGTGTAATTTTTCACGAAAGGAGGAAGCAGGCTGTAAACGACGAGACAATTACCAAAAGCGACTCGACTTGAAAACTGATGTCGTATTAATGCAAGATGGACATAGGCAGTGTTTTTAACTCTGTTTTCACATCACACTTTGTTAATCGAGTTCTCAATTTTATTGGTTTGGAAGAATATGAATAATAAATTAACCGGAAAAAATGTTCTCATCACCGCAGGTGCCCAAGGCATCGGCGAGGCCATCACAAAACACTTTATTGATAGTGGCTCAAATGTCGCTATTCATTATTTCTCAAGTGCAGACACCGCGAATCAGTTAATCGCATACGCGCACAGCAAAGGGCAAAAAGCCATTGCGATCAGTGGCGATTTAACCAATGAAGCCGATGCTAATGCCTTGGTCGAAAAAACTGTCGAAGCGCTTGGCAGTCTAGATATACTGATCAACAATGCTGGATCTTTAGTGGCTAGGAAGTCTCTTAATGATATGGAGGCTGATTTTTGGCATAAAGTGATGGACATAAATATGACGTCCATGATGTTTGTGACTCGCGCTGCGTCGCCTTATCTGGCTAAGCAAGAAAACAGCAGCATTGTGAATCTAGCATCACTTGCTGGCCGTAAAGGTGGTCATCCTGGCTCTCTCGCCTACTCAACAAGTAAAGGCGCCATTCTCACTTTCACTAGAGCACTCTCTGCTGAGTTAGGCCCTCAAGGCACTCGTGTTAACGCAGTTGCTCCGGGTCTAATTCTTGGTACGTCCTTCCACAATACACATACAACCAAAGAATCTGCGGATGAAACAATTAAAGGTATTCCGATCCAGCGAGCAGGCAATGCAGAGGATGTTGCCAGAGCTGTGGCGTATTTGGCCTCTGAATACGATGGTTTTATCACTGGTGCCACACTGGACATCAATGGCGGCGTTTTTAACATGTAAACTTTTTTGTTATTCGCCCTGAAAACAAGAAAGCCAAATCCTAGGATTTGGCTTTCTTGTTTTACTTTCTCGCTTCGAAGAAGATTATTTCTTAATCAGCAAGTCTTCTAGTTTCAATCCTGTTGCCTTATGAATACTGCGCCACAGGTAATAAAAAATCGCCATCATCATGATCATGGAAGGAATCGCGATCATTGGGTAACTGTATAACGTCATTTGCCCTAGCTCT
This sequence comes from Marinomonas sp. 15G6-16, assembly GCF_055809555.1. NCBI lineage: Bacteria > Pseudomonadati > Pseudomonadota > Gammaproteobacteria > Oceanospirillales > Oceanospirillaceae > Marinomonas > Marinomonas sp. 15G6-16. Next base: position 542,468 of record NZ_CM147916.1, read on the forward strand.
TCGTTAAAAGCTTCTGTTCCTGCAGGGCTGGTTACAATCCACTTAGCCAGTACGTAATTCATCGTCGCCGAAAAAGCAAAAGAGCCTGCGATAAAGTAAGTCGCATTCATCAACTTCTTCTCGAACATTTCTGTGCTGTTATTTTCCTCTAACTTTTGCTTGATGGTTTCTGTATCCATAACAGACGCATTAAACAACAAGGCACGAATTAGAGGATAAGGCGTAAAAGTAGACACCAACACAGCAATACCAATGATGGCTGGAACCGCTGCTTCTTTTATCGCCAACCATTGATTATCCAACTCAAACAGACCAATACTGCCCGTCATCAAAACACTCACCAAACCCAGTAAAGCAATAAAGTTAAATTTCTTATACTTCACTAGCTCGAAAATTCCCCAACCAAGAGGAAACGCCAGCGCGGCAATCAAACCACCACTCACACCTAATGCATCTTCACCACTCAACTTCATCAAAATAAGGGATGGCAAAATAACACTGACAATAAGATCCACCATCGGACGTGGCTTATGTGTAGGAGAACTGCTCATAATTTTAAAATTCCAACTTAAGTTCAAACACGATTCAAAATACTATTGACGACTATCATAAAGGAAAAATCATCATGGCAGTACATAGACACTTTCAAAAAATGAGAAATGCCAAGGAAATTTGGTTAAATATTCTGACAAGCCACCTCAACACCACTAAGCGTTTTTTGTAAAAAATTAAATACAATTTTTTAGGCAACTGAAAACATAGTATTCATATAACTTGAGCTACAACGCTCTAGACAATAAAAACTTGGAGAAGGTATGAACAACCGAATCATGAAAGGTGGTCTGAAAATTGATTCAGATTTATACACCTTAGTAACTAACGAAATTTTGCCTGAAACCGGTGTCAGCGAAGAACAAGTTTGGCTTGGATTAGAATCAATTGTTAATAGTCTTGGCGGTCGTAATAAGGCTCTCCTAGAAAAGCGCCTAGAGCTTCAAAATCAGCTAGATAAATGGCACCTTCAAAATAAAGGACAAGAAATAGACATACCAGCTTACCAAACCTTCTTAAGTGATATTGGCTACCTTACTCCCATTGAAGAAGAAAGCTTCAGTATATGTCCAACGAATATCGATGATGAAATTGCCACCATCGCAGGGCCACAGTTAGTTGTACCAGTAAACAATGCACGCTTCGCTTTAAACGCAGCCAATGCCCGCTGGGGAAGCTTATACGATGCACTTTATGGTACGAATGTTGTGCCTTATGAAAACGGTGAAAAGCCAAAAGGATTCGACCCTGTTCGTGCGAAGAACGTAATCGATTGGGCCTCTGAATTTTTAGATGGCGCGGTACCGTTAAAAGAAGGCTCCCACACTCAAGCTTCTCATTACACTTTTGAAAACAACACCTTTAGTGTTGAACTGACTGATGGCACTACTACGTCACTCAAAGAGCCTGAAAAATTTATTGGTTTTTCTGAATCTGGGGCATTTTTAACTCTTCTACTTTGCAACAATGGTTTGCATATTGAACTCGTCATTGATACTGCTAGAGCAAAAGAAGATGCCGTTTTAAAAGACGTCATCATTGAATCTGCTATCAGCACTATCATTGATTGCGAAGATTCTGTCGCTGCTGTAGACGCTGAAGATAAAGTCCTCGTTTATCGTAATTGGTTAGGCTTGATGCAAGGCACCTTGGAAGAAAGCTTTGATAAAGCAGGTAAAACCATTACTCGTCGTTTGAATGCAGACAGAACTTACACTAACACCCAAGGCGACACCTTTACTCTACCTGGCCGAAGCTTGCTATTAGTACGAAATGTCGGACATTTAATGACCACTGATGCTGTACTTGACAAAGACGGTAACGAAGTTCCAGAAGGCTTTTTAGATGCGGTTATCACAACACTTTGTGCCCTTCATGATTTGAAAGGCAACAGCCGTGTTAAAAATAGTCAAAAAGGCAGTATCTATATTGTTAAACCTAAGATGCACGGTCCAGAAGAAGCAAAACTGACCAATGACTTATTTGAACAAGTTGAACAAGTATTCGGACTTACTCCATTCACATTGAAAGTAGGCCTTATGGATGAAGAACGTCGTACTTCAGTAAATCTCAAAGCTTGTATCAAAGCAGTCAAAGAGCGCCTATTCTTCATTAATACAGGTTTCTTAGATCGTACTGGTGACGAAATCCATACTTCAATGGAAGCTGGAGCAGTCCTACCAAAAGAGACCATCAAGGAACAACCTTGGATCGCTGCCTATGAAGATCGTAACGTAAATATTGGCATTGAATGTGGCCTACGTGGTTTTGCTCAAATTGGTAAAGGAATGTGGCCTAAACCAGACGAAATGCTTGAAATGATGGAAACCAAAATCACAGCACCACTTTCTGGCGCAAACTGCGCATGGGTTCCTTCTCCAACTGCCGCGACACTTCATGCCACGCATTATCATCAAGTAAACGTATTCGAGCAACAGTCATTAATAGCAGATCGTGAACAAACGACACTAAATCCCCTGTTAAACATCCCATTACTGAAAGATAAAAAACTGTCTGCAGAGCAAATCAAATTTGAACTAGACAACAACGCCCAGGGTATTCTTGGCTACGTTGTTCGTTGGGTTGAACAAGGTATCGGCTGTTCTAAAGTACCTAATATCAATGATGTGGGCTTAATGGAAGATAGAGCAACATTGCGCATTTCTAGTCAACACCTTGCAAACTGGATACACCACGGTGTTTGCACAGAAGCACAAGCATTAGAGTCTCTAGAAAGGATGGCAATTGTTGTTGACCAGCAAAACAGCGCAGATAAAGATTACAAGAAAATGGCACCCGACTTTGCTTCCAGTATTGCTTTCAAAGCTGCTTGCGACCTAGTCTTCAAAGGATGTAAACAACCTAATGGTTATACAGAGCCTTTATTACATGCACGACGTCGTGAAGTAAAAGAAAACAATCAGTAATTTACTATTCAAGTGGCATCGAAAAACCACTTACATTTTTAAGATAAGGAAAGCACATGTTAACCATTACACGTTTAGATCAAAGTGATGCGCAATTATTAATTCAAGGCGCTCGTGAAAAAGCCTTAGAAATCGGCATACCAATGTGTATTGCTATTACAGATGAATCTGGCTCCTTAATTGCTTTCGAACGCATGGACGGAGGTAAAATCACCAGCATTACTGTAGCGCAAGACAAAGCCTTCACAGCTGCCGCAGCTAGAAAAGCAACACACGAATACAACCAAGCTTGTGTGCCAGGGAACCTTGTTTTCGGTATTCATACCGAAGTGGGTGGACGATTGAGCATTGTAGGCGGCGGTTTACCTATCACTGTAAATGGTGAAGTTGTTGGCGGGATTGGTTTAAGCTCAGGCACTCCTCAACAAGATATGGAGTGTGCGGCTGCCGGCATTGAGTACTTCTTGAGTAAAATTTAGCCCAGATAAAATCAAAAAAATAGCTAGAAACACGAAAGCCAGTATCTTTTACTGGCTTTTTTCTACATCTATCTTTCTCTTAAAAATCATCTATAGCTCCCAACTTACTCAATGAGAAAGTAACGGATGATTCCATAAATGTACAAAACAGAAAAAATAATATTGATGTACTTGAGCTGGCGCTCCGTGTGCAGCCAAGCGCAATAAATCCAGATCAAACAAAAAGGTAAACTGATAAACATGGTGTAAGGATACCAATCTTGCACTGTTGCAATTGTGCTCATCACTCCTAATACCAAGGCAAACCATTTTAGGTTTTGCTCCTGCTTAGCAAGCACTTTCCCAATATCCTGTGTTAGATAGGATTTCAATCTTACATACATTCCTTTTCTCCCTCTTAGCCAAGCATTTTTCTATAAATTTAATCTATCAGAACTAACCAAAATATAGATAAAAATTATGAATCGAATAGCATTACACTCTAAGTTATCTAGTAAGTAATCACCACTATTCAGAAACAAAAGACCGCATTATGAATGCCGTGGTTGAAATTCGCCCCATCAAAAGTCACTTTTTTAAGCGCACCAATAACTCGCACTAAAATATCAAACTTTGGTATAAATTCTTATTTTTGACCAAAAGGTTATGTTTTAAAAGAGTTTTCCAAAAGCGCCAAATAAACGCACAAAATCATCGAAATACCCCTTTTTTGTGCATAAAAACTTAATTTTAGAAATTTTAAAAATTCGATTGATACACCAAAAAAAGTATGTAATAACAAAAAAGCTGACCAAACGGTCATACATAATTAATTACAAATACCAAAGGGGACATATCAGTGAAAAAGGCTATTTTAGGTCTATCAAGCATGCTGCTAGCCGGCAGCGCATTAGCGGCGGATTATTCGGATGATATCCACAAAAACGATTACTCATGGAGTCAGTTTAATTTGATGTACGCTGTTGATGAGCTACCTGGCGAATCAACACACGATTACCTAGAAATGGAATTTGGTGGACGCTCAGGTATTGTTGATTTATATGGATTTGTTGATATTTTTAACGTCACTTCCAGTGAAGACAGTGACAAAGCAGACAGCGATAAAATCTTCCTGAAGCTCTCTCCACGCTTCTCCCTAGATGCCATCACTGGCAATGATTTATCTTTCGGTGCCGTTCAAGAAGTTTACTTAGCAACTCTATTTACTCTTGATGGTGGACAGAATGGTGTAAACAACTCATATCTAGGTTTGGGTGCAGATGTGAACGTACCTTGGCTAGGTAAAGTCGGTATGAATGTTTATGCACTTTACGATCAAAGTTTTGGTTCTCGTGATGGCTTAAATGGTTACCAATTTTCTATGAACTGGTTTAAACCATTCAAGTTCTTTGAAAATGGTTCATTCCTATCTTACCAAGGTTACCTTGATTACCAGTTCGGCATGGACAGCGATTACGTCAGTGCAACGTCCGGTGGCGCGACTTACCAAGGCCTTTACTGGCATTCAGATCAATACTCTGTTGGTTATGGTTTAAAACTGTACCAAGACATTTACGGTATCGAAGATTCTGAAGGATTCAAATCTTCTGGCGTATCTCATTACTTTGCAGTGACATACAAGTTCTAAGCACGAAGCAAAGCATAATAAAAAAGAGCCAAGTGGCTCTTTTTTATTTCAAAGCTCACCATGAAACTGCTTTACCCATTCCTTTGGCGACAAGCCTGTTTTCTTACGAAATACCCTAGCTAATACTGAACCATGCTCATAGCCAACTTGATTCGCCACAAAGCCCACGGACTTTTCTTTCACCAATAATTGTTGCGCTAATGAAATACGTAAATCCGTTAAGAAGTCATTCGGTGTTTGCCCAACGGTATCGCGGAAGACTTGAGCAAATTTAGAACGAGACATGGCCGCATCTTGCGCCATCATATCCAAAGTCCAAGCCTCTTCTGGCATTTCTTGTAGTTTCACTAAAACTGGCGCCAAAGCAGGATGGCTCAATCCAGCCAACATGCCTTCAATCACCACACCATCTTGAGATAAGGTACGCAGCATTTGAATTAACAAAATATCGCACAGTTTTCCCAACATGCTTTTTTGCCCTAAACCACCAGATGATACTTCAGAAAAAATCCATTCAACCGTATTCGCCATAGGCGTGTTCTCAAGCGTCAAACACACTAACTTTGGCAAACTAGACACCAATTGCTGTTGCTCTAATGCCGAAAAGTGAATCGCCGCACACACGAGTTCCGCTTGGTCTGTTTCAGAAGAGATAATGCGATGCGTGGTGGAGAAAGGTAAAAGAATAACGGCAGGACGATCAAACACCACTTTACGGCCTTCTGCATCGATCACAGTCAATGTCCCAGATCGAAGATAATGTATGTGTCCACCATTGTGCTCTTGGTCATGACCTAGGCTTTTATCGCCACAAAAGCCACCGCTAAAAATCACTTCAGACTGAAGAGAAAAACGCTCTAATATATTGTCAAATTTGCTCACACATTCACACTTTCATCAGGTTGGACGATTGGTTTCAACTTTTGGACATTTGGATGCCTTATCCCTCAAGAGAAACCCTAAACTGGCTTCATTCTTTCAACATGACATAAGGTTCAAACAATGAAACTGACTAATCTAATCAAAACTCTATTAGCAAGCGCAACCATCTTAGTGAGCGCTTCCTCATTTGCTGCGGATATCGACATGAATGCAGACAAGCACAACGTGTCTATTAAAGGCTACGATACGGTCGCTTACTTCACCGAAGGCAAAGCAGTACGCGGTAACGCCAATTTCACAGCGACCTATAAAAACACCACATTCCATTTTTCATCTGCTGAAAATAGAGACCTATTTAATTCAGATAAAGACAAGTACGCGCCACAATACGGCGGCTTCTGTGCAATGGGTGTTGCGATGAATCAAAAGTTCGATGTTGACCCACAAGCGTGGAAGATCGTAGACGATAAGTTGTATTTAAACTACAACAAAGATGTTCAGAAAGCATGGTTAAAAGACGTACCAGGCAACTTGAAAACAGCTGAGCAAAACTGGCCAGAACTAAAAGGCCTAACACCTGAAGAAGCACAAGCAAAAAACGGCTAATTCTTCTTCATAAAATGCAAGAACGATAAAACCTACAAAGCCAGTATTCAACATACTGGCTTTTTTGGCGCCATATCAAAATAGAGTCGGAGAATAAAAGGCTCTCGGTGAATTTATAAGCGCTCTCTATCACTCTTCAAAGCGATCATGACGATATCCAAAAGTCTTTAATAAATTGCCTAAAATCGGCTGTATCATCTTCTGCCAATAAGCTCTCACGCCCAGCCTTGGCAACATCAGCACCCACGGTTTCTTCAAGCATATGACATAAGCCAAGAATGTATTGAGATGACATTTCTGGATGGCCTTGCGTCGTTAAAATTTGATTCTTATATTGAGTCACAAAATACGGCGTAAAATCGCTTTTCGCGCAAACCTCAAAACCTTCCGGTAACACATCCACCTGATCTTGATGAAAGACTAACAAGTTTAACGCCTGCCCTTTCTGCCAACCTATTTTATTGGCTGGCGGATGACACCATTCATTTTGATAATGCCCAATGCCCCAGCCTTTTTCTGATTTAGAGACAGAACCGCCTAATGCACAAGCAATGGCTTGATGGCCAAAACACACACCTAGCAGCTTTTTATTCGCCGCCACTATGTCACGAATACAGGCAAACAACGGCGCGATCCAAGGTAAATCTTCATACACTCCCGCTTTACTACCAGACACAATAAACCCATCGAACTGTTCCACTTTCGGGAAGCTTTGTTCAATATCTCCACGCTCATTGGTGCTTAAATAAATCGGAAAAACAGTCATTTCGTCCGTTTCATTAATCACATCAAGGAACATATTTCGATAACCTCCAAACTCACTTAGCAGCTCAGAGTTGGATTCATCACACAGTAGCAATGCTATTTTCATTCTTTTCCTTTGATTCTTCGAAGACAAGAGAATTGCATTTTGGTTTTTAATAAGAAAAAAGGCCACACATAAAAAAATTGGCTAACGAATGTCAGCCAATTTCATATTCTATGAGCATTAAAAAATACTTATTTTGAAATCCATCGATTCCAAAAAGCATTCTTTTCCAGCCTGATTAGTACTCAAACTTATGGGCTGTGTACAGTTTGAAAGCGGCTTCCCATACTTTGCCAACAGTGCCATTGCCAACTGTTTTGCCATCAATGCTTGTTACAGGCGCGATTTCTTTACTTGAGCTAGTTACCCAAACTTCGTCCGCATTAAAGACTTCTTCCATTGTGATATCACGTACTTCAAACGGAATAGAGCCGTCTTTTTCCAAAATATCAAGAATCAGCTTACGCGTAATACCTGGTAAGATTTGGTTATCCAAAACAGGCGTAATTACCACACCGTCTTTCACGATAAAAGCGTTAGAAGAGCTAGCTTCCGTCAACACATTGTCTTCGTTATAAAGTAGGATCTCATCGTTTCCACCTTCATAACCTTGTTGAAAATGCATAACGTTACCTAGCAATGCCGTTGATTTAATGTGGCAACGCTTCCAACGCATGTCTTGAGTCGTACCAACAGAAAAACCTTTTGCTGTGCTAGCGTCAGCTTCAACAGGTGGTTTGATTGCATTGGTCATAGCAAAGATCGTTGGCTCAACGTTTTCTGGGTAAGCATGGTAACGTTTTACGTCAGCACCACGGCTCACTTGCAAGTAAACACCAAGGTTGCCATTGCCGTTTTTGCTTAGCAACGTTTGGATAATTTCTTTCCATTCTTCTAACGTTTTTGTGCTCTTGATGCCAATCGCTGCTAGGCCATCAAACATACGCTGCATGTGAGGCTCTAAACCAACGGTCTTACCATCGTAAGATGGAATCACTTCATAAATGCCATCGCCAAAAAGAAAACCACGATCAAGTGGTGAAATTTTCGCGTCTTCAATTGGCATGAAAGTGCCATTTAAATAAACAGTGCTCATTGTTGTCTCCGTATCAATAATCAAGGCACTTACTTATCGTTGTGTAAGTGCCATAAAGTTAAAAGCCCGACAAGCGGCGCAATTCTAAAATTAAAGCGTCTCCGACTTCGACGTCTTGACCATCTTCTGTAAGCTGGTTTAAGCGAGTCACGCCATCCACACTGCCTAAACTGGATAAATAACGCAGAATCTCCAACGGATTGATGTCTGATAATAAATCCGTATTGGCTAATCGACCTATCATAGCGATCAAACCATAAGCGCCCCAGTTGGACACATCCGCCACCAATAATTCATCGCATTTCGTCGTCGCAGCCACTATGTCTAAAGATTTCAGCGCTTCTGTAATATTGCCCATGCCGATTTCATTACCACCATCGCCAATCGCAATGGTTGGGCAAGTCGCCTGATTCATAAAGCTATCGAAGCAGGCAGAACGAGCACTGATATTTTCACCACGCATGTTGTAATAATGGCCGTCTTCCGCCTGACCTGGACGCTCAATGGAAAACACCACTTTCGGTTGCAACTCATCCAATACCGCTTGCGCTTCTTGGTCTTGCTTGTCGTGTTTGCCAAGCTGAATATCAATCACTCGATAATCATTTTTAAGCGCTTGAGACAAAGGCGCACCACACACAATGTAAGGTGTTGAGCCAATTTTCTCTAATGTTTTATAAAGCGCAATTGCTCCTAATGGGCCGTCTGTTTCGAACGTATCTGTGACAGGAAAACCGGTACCAATAAGCACAACGCCCTTTGCATCAAACAAGGTTTGCGCAGCTCGTAAACAGTAACCTTCTTGCAAAGCAGGTCGCACATCGGCCATGCCGCGCAAATTGCGAGCCACTAGGGCTTCTTCAATATTGGTACTGATTGTCTCAAGTGAGTTCGACATTTCTATTTCCTATCATGGATAAGTGAGCTCTGGATTAATCCAGACTCAATAACTGTATTTGTGATTCTTTGTATTCCGCCAACAAGTTAATAGCGTGAGCATCTTCAATGCTTACCGCTTCAAAAAACACCTTATTACCTTGTGTCATTTGCGCCAATCGAGCTGTATCTCGCGCCATTACAGAACCTAACTTTGGGTAGCCGCCAATGGTTTGCCGGTCATTCAACAAGATGATTGGCTGCCCGTCTGGCGGTAGCTGAATCGCTCCGTGACAAATCCCTTCAGACAACATATTACTGATTGTTGAGCGACATTCTGGGCCAGTTAAGCGATATCCCATACGGTCCATACGCTCACTAACCGTGTATTCGCTGCTAAAAAAGTGCGCTTTATCAACACGGCTAAAACTGTCTGCTTGATAACCCAGCACCACTCTTAATGGCTGAATCTTGTACGCTTTTTCACTTGAGCTATTCTGCGGATACACAGGTCGGCTGTTCTCTGGCATCATCAGCATTGGCTTGGCTTCCAAAGGTGCTAACTCAATGCTTGTCCCTTTGCTTAATGCTTCACCGCTTAACCCGCCCATTTTTTCTCGTACTACAGTGGCGCTACTGCCAAACTGTGGCGCTACTTGTAAACCACCTTGTACGGCAATATAAATACGGCATCCGGCGCTAGCAAAGCCCAGTTTTAATACGTCACCCGCATTCACTGACAAGGTTTGCCATTGTTCAACCGCTTGGTTATTCAGTTTTACATCAACCTCAGCACCCGTCACAGCAATTTGTGTTGCTTGAGTAAACTCAGCCACAAAACCACCGATACTGACTTCAATCGCACTGGCATTATCATCATTACTACACAGTCGATTTGCCCAACGAAAAGCAAATGGATCCATTGGGCCACCAACGGTTAAACCAATGCGATGTTGACCAAGGCGACCAGCGTCTTGCACTAAAGCCAAAACTCCCGGATTGTTAACAATCAAGCCGGACTTTGTCTGAGAAGAAAGGTTGTTTGTACTCACAAAACACCTCCCATAGAAATAAACTCAGCTTTGGAAATAGCTTCAAACTTCACTTTATTACCCGTTGCCAATGGCATACTCGGTGTTTTTAATGGTTCAAACATAGGCACAGGGCATAAACCAATAAGGTTCCAACCACCAGGAGAAACCGATGGATAAACCGCTGTTTGTCTGTCTGCAATCGCCACCGCACCTTTCGGTACCGCTTTACGAGGCGTTGATTTACGAGGCGCTGCAATGCGCTCATCCACTTGCCCTAAAAAAGCAAAACCTGGAGCAAAACCAATCGCATACACTTGATAAAGCCCAGCTTGATGAATAGCAATCACCTCATCGGTTGTTAATTGCGCATTTCTCGCCAATTCTTCAAGGTCTGGCGCGGCTTCTACACCATAATAAACAGGCAAAGTAATAATCGGAGCATTGCCCTCTTCTGCAGTATTATCTGCCTGTTGTGCCGCTTCTATTTGAGAAATAATTGTCTGCAAATATTGTTTCAGCGAGTAATAGTTGTAACGGTTGTGATCATAAATAATCAACAACGAAGCATAAGATGGAACAAGATCAATAATACCATCGCCAACCAAAGCTTCTAATGCTTGTGTCATCGCGTAAATTTGCGCACTGGACGCATCGCTGACTTCGTCAGAAAAATACAGAATTAATGCATTTTCACCGGCTACTTCTATCTTCATTTTTTATCCTGTTACCATTGCTTTGATTGCTTCAATTGCACGAACACCAGCTTCGTTATCACCGTGAACACACAAAGTATCAACCTCTAGAGCCAGTTCTGTACCACTGACCGTTGTCACTGTGCCTTTTTCTACCAATTGCTTCACTTGTGCCAGCATTTTCTCTTTCGTATGCACTGCACCTTCTTTTGACCGAGCAAGCAAACGACCATCGTCGTCGTAGCAGCGATCAGCAAAGGCTTCAAATGCCAAGGTAATTCCCAATGCTTGCGCTTCTTTTTTATGCTCTTCCGAAGCCGGCGTTGCTTGCAAAACAAGGCGAACAGGACGATAGTAATTTGCCACCGCCTGCATGATATTCTTGCGAACAAAAGCATCAGCCATCATGTCGTTATACAAAGCGCCATGGGGCTTCACATACGTCATTTCTAAACCCTGACAACGAGCCATACCGTCTAACGCTGCCATTTGATATTGCACAAGACTTTGAATTTCTTCCGCTGAACATTTCATACTACGGCGACCAAATCCAACCAGATCTGGATACGCAGGATGCGCGCCGACTTCCACGCCATGTTGAGCCGCTAAGGCCAGCGTTTTTGTCATCCACAGAGGATCGCCCGCGTGAAAACCGCAGGCAATATTCGCCTGATCAATATGAGGCATTGCTTCGCTGTCTAAGCCCATTTTCCAAGAGCCGAAACTTTCCCCAAGATCACAATTTAGTTTCATTACTACACATCTCAAATTTATTACAAAATCATTAGCTCAATCAGGCTATGACGACTTAAAGCACAGCCAACTGACTATTGCGCAAATCCGTCACCAACATACAACCAGGGCTGTGAGTAATGCACAAAGGTGGCTTAGCTTGCTCTAGCGCGACCTGAGGCGTAACACCACAAGCCCAAAACACTGGCACTTCACCTTCTTTAATGGTTACCGCATCGCCAAAATCTGGCTGGTCAATATTACTAATACCGATGTCAGCAGGATTACCAAAATGCAAAGGCGCGCCATGAACAGAAGGGAAACGTGTGCAAATTTGAATGGCACGAATCGCATCTTTTGGCTTCATTGGACGCATGCTTACAACGGTTGTGCCTGAGAATGGTCCAGCTGAACGACACTCAATATTGGTGCGATACATAGGTACGTTCACGTTTTCTGTGATATTACGAATTTCCAATCCGTCCGCCACCAAAGCTTCCTCAAAAGAGAAAGAGCAACCTAATACAAATGTCACTAAATCATCTTGCCAAACGTCACTAATGTCTGTGACTTCATCCACCACTTCACCATGACGAAAGACTTTATAACTTGGCACGTCAGTACGAATATCAACGTCCTGACCAACCGAAGGCAATAGAAAATCACCCGGATTGTCAGACATTCCAACAATTGGGCATGGCTTAGGATTCATTTGGCAGAACTTTAAAAAGTCGTCAGCCCAGCTTTTTGGCAGGATCACAATGTTGCCTTGAACAAAGCCAGAAGACACACCAGATGTGTTTGTTTTCCATTCGCCAGAACGAATCAATGCTCTGACTTCTGCTGGCGTCATTGCTTGCGCTGCTTTTTCATGAACAGACATAAATACCTCTTACAAATGCGATTTTTCCGAATTAAACCATCAAAGCCCTAAATCTGCTACAAATAGAATACAGGAGAGCCAAAAAAACTTAAAAACAAAAACATTACAAAATAATCACCTTAAAAACTAAAATTTTTCAGTCATAAAAACTAAAATATGAAAACAGAGCCATAACATAAAATAAGATGTTCAAAAGGTGATTTTCTGTCGTTCTGCGCTTTCACTGCAATACTTCTGCCAAGCCCTATTAATAAAGCAAACAAAAGCTTAATAAGAAGAGAGACGAACAATAAAAGCACAACAGGAATAAACGACATTCTTTAATTTATATAATGTGCCCTAATACTGAACAAAGCTACCCTATCTATCTTGAAAGTTATTGAAATGAACTGTGTTACCCGCTGATAAAACCCCGTAAAATCCCTGTTATTGGTACATGTGTGCTGTTAAGTGAAATGACAACAAGATAAGAGACTGTAGAATGACAGAACAAGTTAAAGTAATCGTAACGCACAATGGAAACTTTCACGCAGACGACGTATTTGCTGTCGCCGCCCTTAAACACATTTTGCCTTCCATAAAATTAATCCGCACACGTGACTTAAACGTCATCGCCAAAGCAGACATAGTGTTAGACGTAGGCGGAATATACGATCCAGAAACAGACCGTTTCGATCATCACCAAAAAGGTGGCGCAGGCGCACGAGAAAACGGCATTCCCTTTTCATCCTTTGGATTAATCTGGCAAAAATACGGAGTGGAAATCTGCTCGGGCAGCAAAGAAATCGCCGATTCATTAGATAAAAATCTGGTATCTGTTATCGATGCGATCGACTGCGGACACGTAGAAGGCGTTCAAACTGGTATCAGCCTAAGCCAAACCATTTCCATGTTTAACCCAACATGGCAGGAAGAAAGCAGCTTTGATGAGTGTTTTAACGAAGCCGTTGACTACGCATCACGTCTATTAACGAGATTCATTGCCGCGGCCAGCGGAGGCATAAACGCAAAAGAAATCGTCGCCAACGCCATAGAAAAAGCCGCAGATCCACGAGTGATTGTGTTAGAGCAATACACGCCATGGAAAACCACTGTGCTTAGACTGTCGCAAAACGCCTTGTTTGTGGTTTACCCATCCGAAACAGGACAATGGCGCATTCAAACTGTACCGGTTGAACTGGGCTCATTTGAAGACCGTAAAAAACTACCTGCTCCTTGGGCTGGATTGTCAGACAAGGAACTGCAAGACGTCACAGGTTTAGACGACGCCATGTTCTGTCACAACGGCTTATTTATCGCAGGCTGCGCCTCATTTGAAAACACCATGAAAATGGCACAAATGGCGCTGGAGTATTAGAAGCATTTAAGACAAAAAAGACCGATTTTCTCATCTAACGATTGAGACACATCTCATAAAATCGGTCTTTTTAATTTGCTAGAATTGGAAGCGTGATTGTCCAATCATAGAAATAAACAAGCATTTACCCTAGACCTGTACACGCCGCAGATACTTTCCAAAACTTCTTTTGTAAATCGACTTTTTTCGCGCGTTTATGCGGGTTAATCTGTTTTTTCTTATAAAAATATTTCCCTGACACACCCTCAACTTCAGGAGATGTACAAAGATAAATAGACGTGCTCGCACCCTGTTCTGGCTTTTTTAAGTTTTTAACTATCTTCCGCCTAATCATCCCAATAATCCCTTTCGAATCAGGCCATATATTGCTCGCTACTCCTCCCGGGTGTAACGCATTTACGGTCACTTTATAATCGCTTAAACGCTCAGCTAACTCTTGAGTGAAATAAATATTCGCTAACTTTGAATCCGCATAAGTGATAAGCCCACGATAAGGTCGTCGCTCTTTAATCGTGTTCCCAGAAAATTTAATCTTTCCCTTCATATGAGCTTTAGAAGAAACATTAACAACTCGTGCTCCAGGAGTCTTTATCAGTGCATCTAATAAGAGGTTTGTTAACAAGAAAGGCCCTAAATGATTAACCCCCATTGTCAATTCGAAACCATCTACAGACTTTTGCTTATCAAGGCAAACCACTCCCGCATTATTGAGTAAAACATCAAGACGATTGTGTTTTTGATTAAACTGACTCACAAAGTGTCGAATAGACTCAAAGCTCGATAAATCTAAAGGGATAAAAGACAGCTGAGCATTGGGAACCGATGCTTTAATTTCTTCCATGACATCAAATACTGACTTTTCATTACCGTAGGCGGTTTCCCTGCATGCCATGACAACATGAGCGCCCATTTCACACAACTCAAGTGCTGATTGTTTTCCAATACCAGAATTTGAACCAGTAACAATGACCGTTTTATTCAACATCAGCATATTAAACTTCTTCCTTAGGCATCTACTGAATCCCCTATTAGAGATTCAACACCTCATGTTCTCCGCACAAAAACGAAGAACCATTAATAATAAGTAACCTCACGATTATCAATGACCCTATTGATTTCCAACAATATTCTCAAGATATTTTTATTCTAACAGGGCATCAGGTTTTAACTTTAAGAAAATCAGACTGCTTTAAATATTCGTCCAGTTCATTTCAAACTGTTCTTTCCCTGTATGTTCACAGGTACATTTCCCGACATCAACGAAGCCATGATAAAGATAAAACTGATGTGTTTTTTCATTCTCGGCATAAACCGTTAAAGTGAGTTCCCTGTACTTGTCTTTTACATGGTTTAATAACTGAGTGCCGATACCAGCTGATTGTGATTTTGGGTCCACAAAAATAGCGGGGATGCTCCCTTCATAATAAGACACAAAACCCAGAATATTTCCTGCGTCTTCATAAACCCAGGATTCACAATTCGGTAAATACATATCACGCATGTTCTTCTTCTGAGAGCGCCAATAGTCGTCAGAAATGAAGTTGTGAGCTTTAATTGATGCCGAAAACCAGATAGATACGGCACGATCTAGATCTTCCGAGCGTAATCGTCGAATCATATTTTCTCCAATAATTCATAAAATCGAATGATGGCTAATAGCCTTTTTTAAATCTTCGGGATGCGTTCTGGGTGCTATTTATTAACTTGCCAAACGCTTTGTCTTTGGATCTTTTCTCTGCCAACGAGGCGCCATTGAAAGCTTGCTCTCGCATCAGTTTTTGATAATTAATCAGGCGTCGTTCCGACAGGAGCCCAGATGCAATGGCTTGCTGAATGGCACAATCAGGTTCAGAGGTGTGTGTACAACCAGAGAAACGGCACGTATCTGCAAGCTCAGCTATCTCGCTGAAAGTCTCCTTAACGCCTTGCTCACAACGACTGAGTTGCAGCTCTCGCATTCCTGGTGTGTCCATAAGAATCCCGCCTTGAGGAAGGAGCTTGAGCGTCCTGTGAGTCGTGGTATGCCTTCCTTTGCTATCTTCTTCTCTAATGTCTCCTGTCTGCTGAGACTCATAACCAATTAACGCGTTTACTAACGTAGATTTTCCAACTCCAGACGATCCTAAAAACGCCAGAGTAGAACCGTCGTAGCAGTAGCTTTTAAGCGGTTTAATATCGCCTTTATCCAACGCATTTATCGTGTAAACCACCAACATAGGATCGAGTTCTTGAACCTGTGACCGTTTGCTATCGGAGTCTTCACATAAGTCAGATTTAGTCAGAATGACCACAGGCTCAACCATTGCTTCCCGTGCAATGGCTAAATATCGCTCGATTCTGTTAAGGCTAAAATCGTGATTGAGCGAGCAGACAATCATGACGGTATCAACATTGGCCGCTATCAGTTGTAGTGAGACTTTGGAGCCAGAGGCTTTGCGCTGGAATATCGACTGTCGCTCTAAAAGACGGCATATTCTCAATGCCTCATCGAACAATACCCAGTCACCTACGCAGAGTTGTTCATCAAAAGACAAAGGCCTTAAGCTTGATTGACCTTGCGGAGACATAACGACAATGCGATCTCTGTGCTGTTCCACAACCCGACCAATAGCGAGATTGCTAAGCTCTTCAAGATTGACTTGTTGTTGAAAGAAAGGCTTCCAGCCAAGCTGTTGAAGTGTAGGGGTTGGGCTGTTCATATTGTTGTTCCATTAAACTGTTCAGATCATAATAGTGAAACGGAAGCGAACAAGATTGAACATTTCCGGCAGATTATGTGGAGCTAACCCCACCATAAACATCAATCGTTAAACCTCGTTCTTTCTCATATGTTTTAGGGGTTAAGCCAATGTGTTTTTTTAAATAGCGAATAAGATGTGGTTGGTCACTAAAACCAAACTGAAAGGCGATCTCAACCCAATCAATGTCATCTGCATCTCGCTGATAAAGGTATTCCAACATCGCCTCAAGTTTATTCATAGATTGGCACTGTTTTAGCGTTAAGCCCGTCACTCTATTGAAACTTCTTTCTAATCTACGTTGTGAGCAATAGAGCTGGTTGCCCAGTTCAGAAATTGAGCCTGAGTTCAGCACGTTAAGTGCCTTTCGAGTAATCAGACTATGTTGATCCTCGTGACTGTTTAACGCTAAGGGTAGAAACAAACTATCTAATGTCTCACAACACAAATCTGGGTTACTTCGCGCCAGTTCAATCAGTTGCGTTTCACTCTCAAATAAATCAGCAAACAATATACTTAGCTGAACTTCGTCCACGCAATCGAGTATCGGCTGTTGGCCTGAAAATGCTGACAGTGAATAAAGAGCTCCAACATGAAATTTGACGCCAAGATGAGCAAAAGGTCTGGAGTGATCGAGTTGATAGGTCTGATGGTGAGGGAACAACCAGTGACTTCCTTTACCCTTCACCACGCCAAGATTCATATCATAGTGATAATCCTGTTTCTCTGGAGAAATAATAAGATGAGCAGACGGATCTGGGTTTAATTTGGGGTAATCGAAACTCTTGCCATCTGGTCGTTTTTCAATAAACCAATAACACTCGATGTATTTTGCTACTTCAGGTATTTTTGATGGCTTCAGCCAGTGAATCATAATGCTCTCAAAAAATGTGCGATATGGACAATCACTAAATGCTAGGTTCGTGATCAAATTCTATCTGAATTATACGGTTTAAAGGCCTTAGCCCCGCTCGATGTATTGCTTTTTGTGCTCCCAAATTGCTACTTTCCGTTGAGCAAATAGCGAGTAAACCACGTTCATTTGCTAACCCCACTAAACGGCTTAACACGCGAGTCGCTATGCCTTGGCCTCGTTCAGACTCATCAACAATCATGCCTAGATCAGCATATTTCGTCTGATATTCATCAAATAAGCGGCATTCTCCCGTTGCTAATAATGCACCGCCTTTCCAATAACCCCAAAGCTCTTTTCGTTCGATTAGGTTACCAAAGTACCCAGATAACCATTCTGCAGGCGCACCAATATTCTTCGCTGCAAATTCAACGAAGCTTGGTAACTGCTCCTGAGCTGCAAGAGCTAACTCTAAGTCTATTGCGCTTTTAGAATCGAAAGGAGCAACTTGCTGATACATTAGCGCATTCACGTTAAATGAAGAGGAATTATCAAGGCAAAGTGACAGGTAATGAGGCTCAGCTGTACTCACAAACGCACCTTTAATCAAACCGATCACCGAGCTGTTTTGCTCTGCAATCAAATTAAACAGTTCTCTCGGTTGAGTTTGAGCTGACTCTGACAAATAAAACTGCAACATATAACCGTCACCATTAATGCAGCAATAGCCCATTAATAAGTCACCCTCATAAAAACCGTAATGAGAAGACATAGGAACAAAACCAAAGTGCCACATTCCATCAAGTGGTGCTGTTGATTGCTCAAAATACTGCTTTTTAAATTCGTTAATTTCTTCTAATTCTTCAATGGGCTTAATTACTAACATGGCTATTTTTCCTAACTATAAATGTAATGTTACTGTGAAAGAAAACGCCACATCAGAGACGACGTATCGCTTTCAATAACGAAAATAGTAGGCGATGGTAGACATGAAAGATTGAACAAAAACGGCAATATGTATTAGGTGATTGCGGAGTTTAAAGGGGTCAGATCCCTTAAACACCGAGTAAAGTTATAGCGTTAACATCGTGATTATTTTTAAGGGATCTGACCCCTTTAAGTAGGTATTTAATCAGCCACCCGCTTACGCGTTAATCCTATCCCTAAAATGATTAGTATCATCGCCGCTAGGCTGTGCCATTCAATGGCTTCGCCCAATAGAAGCACGCCAGTGAAATAAGCCACAACAGGAATCACGTAATTAATGTACGAAAGAAACGTAGGGCCCGCCGTGGCGATAACAGCAAATAAGAGAATGGTGCCAAATGCAGTTGGGCCAACACCTAACCACAACAAGGATAACGTGGCTTTTAAAGAGTAACTTTGTTGCCACGGTAAATCTTGCCACAGCCACAACGGTACGATAACAATGCTGGAAATAATCATCATACCAGCCGCTTTGACAACGGGATTATAAGAAGGCAATCGTCTCACTAAAATGGCATTTATCGCATAACTAAACGTAGCGAGAAAAATCAATAAACCACTTATTAAATTACTGTGAGCACTGACCAAGGATGGCCAAAGCACAACAGCCACGCCAGTAATACCTAATACAAAACCGAAAATTTTAAATCGATTAAGGCTTTCTCCTACCACAAAATAATGAGCCAAAATCATGGTCGCCAACGGCATAAATGCCATCAACAATCCCGTAATACCTGAACTAATGTCCTTCTGGCCTGTGGAAATCAGAAAAAATGGTAACAGATTACCCATAATACCCAGCAGCAAAAATACCGCCCAAGCCAACGGCTCCACCGGCAAGCGCCAACCCTTGGCATACATAAAGAGCGTTAGAATAATCGCTGCAATCAAGACTCTGAGAGAGACTATCGCCACCGGACTAAAGCTTTCCAATGAGACAGCAGTAAACATAAATGACGTCCCCCACAGCAGAATGAGTAACAGCAGTGAAAGCCAGTTTTTAAAAGTCGGAGTGTCGTTGTGAGCCATGTAATTGATCCAATTAGTATTATTACCGCATACATCGCTTTAAAGGAGTCAGATCCCTTAAACACCGAGTAAAGTTATAGAGTTAACATCGTGATTATTTTTAAGGGATCTGACCCCTTTAAGTCATTACAAGTAGCGTTCTTCCAGATGTTTTTTAAAGTGCGCGGCATTGAGTGTTTCACCTGTGGCGCGTTTCACTAATTCATCCGTGGTATGAAGCGATGCTTGTGACCAGATGTTGTCGCTGAGCCATTGGAAGATGGGGCTTAGGTCGCCGCTTTGAATGGCTGCTTCTATATCGACTGTGTTTGTCATGGTCGCTTTGTATTGAGCGGCGTACATGGCACCAAGTGTGTAACTTGGGAAATAGCCAAAGGCGCCATCTGTCCAGTGAATGTCTTGCATACAGCCGTTTTTGTAGTTGTCTTTGGTTGAGATTCCAAGGGACGTTTTCATTTTCTCATCCCAAATCTCTGGCACGTCTGTGTGTTCAATCACACCGTTGATCAGGTCACGTTCGATCTCATAACGCAGGATGACGTGTGCTGGGTAAGTCAGTTCGTCGGCGTCCACTCGGATAAAGCCTTTTTCAACGCGAGTGTAGAGTTTGTAGAGGTTCTCTTCTGCGAATACTGGGTCTTTGTGTGCGTTGAAAGCGTCAGCAGAAAGGCGAGACAAATGGGTGATGAAATCTTTGCTGCGGCCAATTTGCATTTCAAAGAACAAAGACTGGGATTCATGAATTCCCATGGAGCGGGCTTCGCCAACTGGCAAACCTGAAAAGGCTTTTGGTAAACCTTGCTCATAACGCGCGTGGCCGGTTTCGTGAACGATGCCCATGAGCGCTTGTACAAAGTCACTTTCATCATAGCGCGTTGTGATGCGTACATCGGATGGCACGCCTCCGCAAAATGGGTGCACACTTTGGTCAAGGCGGCCATGGTCGAAATCAAACTTTAATAGCTTCATGATTTCTAAACCCAGTGATTTTTGCGCGGCGGTTGAGTAAGTGCCCGATGGCATTATGATGGATTCAGATTGTTGTTTGATGAGTGCTTTTTCGATCAGTTCTGGCAACCATGTTTTTACATCGGAAAAAAGCACATCAAGCAACGCCGTCGTCGTGCCCGGTTCGAACTTGTCGAGCATGGCATCATAAGAGGTTAAGCCAAGCGCTTCACCTCGGATTTTTGCCTCCTCGCGTGATAAGGCAACCACTTCTTTCCAGTTTTTCTCGAAGCCTATCCAGTCGTTTTCTTGGCGTTGTGATCGCCATGCGTGTTCGCATTTTGAACCAGCGATAGATTGCGCTTGTACCAAGTCTTCTGGCAAAAGCGTAGCTTGTAGCCATTGGCGTTTCATTTCTCGCAAGCTGGCGCTTTGCTCTGTGGTTAATGCTTCGTTTTCTGCATTGTTAAACCACTCGCCAAGTTGTGGCTGAGTCGATAAACGATGTACATGAACAGACAATTCCGCCATGGCATTTGAACGAGCTTCGTTGCCACCAGCAGGCATATTGGCCGCGGCGTCCCAGCCTAGCATGGCTTGAGCATGATTAAAGTGGCTAATAGTTTGATAGTGGGCGGTGAGTTTTTCGTAATGTGACATAAAATTCGGCTCTGCTTGTTCGAGGCTGTTATTTAAAAACGATTATCCGCATCTTATTACATCCCTCTTTCGTGGAACAGACCAAGCTAAAAACAAGCACAATAAAGGTGACTCACAATTACTAAACGCAATGGTAAAGAAATTTAACTATCCCCTATTGACGCGAGCCTTAATCTCAATTAACTTTACCATATCGTTTAGTTAATAATTGAGACGAAGATGACATTTCGTCCGTTCCAGTAGGAGTCTTTCATGAAAAGCAATAATGGTTATTACGGAGAATTTGGCGGCAGCTACATTCCCGAAATACTCTACCCTAGCCAACAACAAATCCTTCACGCCTTTGAAGAAGCGAGAAATGACCCAGAATTTATTGCAGAACTGAAAGACACTTGGCAGAACTATTCTGGTCGTCCTACGCCGTTAACCTTTTGCAAGAACTTAACGGAGCATTTTGGTGGTGCTCAGATTTACCTAAAACGCGAAGATTTAAACCAGTCTGGCGCGCACAAAATGAACAATGTAATTGGCCAAGCTTTATTGGTTAAACGCATGGGAAAAAAGCGCGTTATTGCGGAAACAGGCGCAGGTCAACACGGTGTTGCAACGGCTTTGATCGCCGCACGTCTTGGCTTGGAATGTACCATTTACATGGGCGCGAAAGATGTAAAACGCCAATATCCAAATGTATTCTGGATGAAGCAGCTTGGCGCAACCGTTGTATCTGTGGCCGAAGGTTCACAAACACTGCGTGATGCTCTCGATGAAGCCCTACGTGACTGGTCTTCTAGCCATGAGGAAAGCCATTATTTGATCGGTACAACCTGTGGCTGTGCGCCTTTCCCTGAAATGGTGGCCTTTTTTCAATCCGTCATTGGTGAAGAAGTAAAAGAACAAAGCCAAGCGCAATTTGGACAATATCCAGATCGTTTGTACGCTTGCGTAGGTGGCGGCTCTAATGCCGCGGGGATTTTCCTACCCTTTTTAGATGAAGAAAAAGTGGAAATGGTCGGCGTAGAAGCAGGCGGAAAAGGCTTAGAACTAGGCCAACATTCCATTCGTTTGTCTCACGGTTTAGGCACGAAAGGGATCGCCCAAGGTTTTGCGACCATGTTTTTACAAGATGCAAACGGTCAATTGCAAGACACTCATTCTATCGCTGCGGGTTTGGATTATGTGGGTGTTTCACCGATTATTGCACACCTTGCACAAGAAGGCCGTATTCAAATGAAGTACTCCATGGACGATGAAGTCGTTGATGCTTGTTCATTATTGTTACGCAAAGAAGGCATTATTCCTGCGCTTGAATCATCTCATGCGTTGGCAGGTGCTTTTAAAGACGCGCCAAACTTGCCAAAAGACAGCCGCATCGTTATTAACCTTTCTGGTCGTGGCGACAAAGACATTTTCAATGTGGCAAAAGCCATGAACGATGAAACCTTCCCTGAATTCTTGGAAGATTATTTGGCTGACTACAAAGAACATCTAAACCACTCAGATAAAGGAGAAGCCTAAGCATGAGTCAATTAGCGAACTACATCAGCGAAAAGCGCCAGCAAAAGCCAATCCTATCCATGACACACGTGGTTTATGGTTATCCGTCTATTCAAGAAAGCCTTGATTGGATGGCGACCTTATTAGCAACAGGTGCGGACTTCATCGAAGTTCAGTTTCCATTCTCGGACCCAGTTGCCGATGGCCCAACCATAGTCGCGGCTTGTCACGGTGCACTGCATGAACAAAACCCAAGCGTCGAGCAATGCCTCACAGACATTGGCAAGCTCAGCCGCGACTTTCCAGAAAGCCGCATTGTACTAATGAGCTATCTCAACCCTATGTACCATTTTGGTTTGGAAAAGTTAGTCGCTCGTTGTGCTGAAGAGAACATTCTAGGTTTAATTTTGCCCGATCTGCCTTATGAGCAAGCGGCGGATTTACGCGCTTACTGCACCGAAAAAGGCATTGATCCAGTTTGGCTAGTAACGCCAGTTACGCCAAAAGATCGACTCGCATTTTTAGCCAGCGAAGCCAGCGGCTTCCTGTATTGTGTGGCGCGCTCTGGCGTGACAGGGAATTCCAACCACAATGGCGAGAAGCAGCAATCATTAGATGAGTATCTAGCGGAAATTGCTCAACACGCTAACGCGCCAATGGGCGTCGGTTTTGGTATTCGTGAGCGATCCCATGTTGAAGCCCTTATCGACAAAGTCGATGTGGCCATCATTGGGTCGGCTTTATTAGATGCCTATAACCAAGGCGGAAAAGAAGTAGGATTGGAACTGTTCAATCGCTTATTCAATGAATAACCAGTCTGTTTAATACATACTAGAAACAGGCAGATAAAACGTTTTATCTGCCTGTTTTTTTTACGCCAAATAACTGTCTAAGCGTTTCTGTAACGTCTTTCTGAACGAGTAACACTTCAACAATTCATCGAACAAAATAATGCCAAACACAATATAAAGCGGCGCGCTAAGGTAAATCATCAAGGCGCATAAAGGCAGCGCAATCAGCCATTGAGTAATGATGTTAATGCGCACAATCATGTAGCTGTCGCCCATGGCACGGATCATGTTGCCGCAGAACATATTATTGGTTCTGACCAGAGGCAATATGATGTAAATCGGCGCAATAATGCTCAAGGCGGTTAATGTCTCAGACGACAAGTTCGGATAAAAATAAGGGAAAGACACACTTAACAGAAAGAACCCCAAGGCAATAAACACGGCAATAATGCGTGTCACCATGAGCGATTGATAAACAAAAGGAGGAATACTGGCAAACTCTTTTCTACCTAAATATTGGCTCACCATGATGGTACTGGCTTGCGCCCATGTATTAGCAAACATGGAACCAAACTTGATCCAAGGCAACACCAAAGTAATGGCCGCGTAAGCAGGCACAGGCAGTTGTGCGAACAAGATTTGAAACAAGAGCAACCCAGTCAATAAGACAATGAAGTTCGCCACAATGGGCACCACTTCTTGAATATGAGCAATGATAGATTCTCGGCTCAGCACACTAAAGCCCATTACATTCCCCAATTTTTTCTCTTGAAAAAATCGATAGGCAAGATAAAAAAAGCGAATACCAATAGCGGCAACACTGCCAAGTGCGGCGCCTTCCAGCCCCATTTCTGGCGCGCCCCACAAACCATGAATGAGCACTGCACTGCACACCACGTTAAAGGGAATTTCAATCATGAAGCCGTATAAAGGAATGCGCGTTTTCTTATTGGCGTTAAAGTAACAAACTACCACGCTTGAAGCCGAGGAAAAGACCAGCAAGAGCAAAGAAATATAGATGTAATCAATGGCTTCTGAGGCGACCACAGCATTATCGGTTATGCGCGTCACAATCACTTCTGCCAGTAGAAATAAACTCACCAGCGCCATGCTAGAAAAACCTAGATTAGTCATCCATCCAGACGCCATTTCCAAACCGACTTTTTTCTATCACCTGCTCCCACTGCTCGGGAAAGCACCAGTTGTGTGCCGTTCGCGATAGCCGCTTGAATACCAAGAATGAAGGCGACGATCGCGCCGGCAATACCAAAAGCAGCAATGGGTTGTTCACCTAAAGAGGCAATGAGAAGTAAATCAATAATGGTGACAGACTGCATTAAAAGCGCATTGCAAGTCATCGGCCACGCCAGAGAGGCGTTCTGCACAAGAGTTTTTCTAGAAAGTTTCATAGGTCTACGCGTTATTGTTTTTAGAGAGATACGAAAGAAATGTTACAAAACGTAATATAGCACGGAAGCTTAAAAGCCCAACTTTATTCTTCCATATCAAGATGATTTCAACTTTTTATGCATTAGACGCTTGACCTTGGATCTTACTTCAAGGTTTATACTTAACCACATTGATACAAGACATTTAGAAACTCAAATCACAGGAGTGACTATGTACAAAGTAGGCGAACTCGCGGCTCTGTTTAACATCAGCGCAGATACCCTCAGGTTTTATGAGAAGAATGGCATTTTAAAAGCCTCAGAGCGTTCAAGCAGCGGCTATCGACTCTACACAGAAGCCGATAAAGACAGACTGGATTTTATTCTGAACGCCAAGTCGGCGGGCTTTACCTTGGTCGAAATTTCCGAACTGCTTGTTATAGAAGTCAACAAAGACCAAAGAACCTGTCGCGATACCAAGGTACTGATTGACCATAAACTCAGTCATGTACAAGAGAAAATACAAGAACTGCAACGCATCGAAAAAGCCCTAAAAACATTGTCTGACTCCTGCGTGGGGGATTCTACCAGTGCGCTTTATTGCACGATTTTAGAATCTTTAGAAAGTAAGAAAATTTAAGAAAAGGTATTCCTATGCTACTCACAAATTTCATTGAGCTGTTCCTAGATTCTGCTCCTTGGTTGTTAATCGGGTTGGTTTTTGCAGGCGTATTGAAAAGCTTTATTCCAATGGCGTGGATGAACAAGCAGTTGGGCAACAACAAAACCTCATCTATCTTTAAGGCCGCTTTATTCGGTGCGCCTTTGCCATTGTGTTCTTGTGGCGTGATTCCTGCCGCCATTGGTCTACGACGGGCTGGCGCGTCAAAGTCAGCAACCACTTCGTTCTTAGTTTCCACACCAGAAACAGGCATTGATTCCATCTCTCTTTCTTACGCTATGTTAGGGCCTTTTATGGCGATTATTCGCCCTATTGCCGCTGTCAGCAGTGCGATTTTGGCAGGTTTATTAGTCAGAAAAGAAGACATGCTGGATTCTCCAGCGACTGAACCAAAGGCGCAATCTAGCTGTTGCTCGACAAAAACCACTACAGAGAAAAAAGAGCCAGAAAAGAAAGAGAAAGCAAGTTCTAGCTGTTGCGCTTCTCAAGCAAAAGAAACCGTCGAAGTGACTAAAACAAGCTGTTGCTCGACAAAACAACCTGTTGAAGAAAAAGCACAAGAAAAACCAAACTCAAGCTGCTGCTCTTCAACACAAACAAAAGAGCCAGCGGCTGAAAAGACACCTAAAAAAGCAGACGTGACAGCAGCAACACCAAGCTTTATGGAGAAAATTAAATCTGGATTAAGCTTTGCCACCAGTAATCTGGTTAGAGACATCAGCATTTGGTTGATCATTGGCTTGTTCTTCGCCGCTTTAATAGAAACCTATGTGCCTTCTTCCTTCTTAGCTCAATGGGGCAACGGCATTATCGCAATGCTTGTCATGGTGGTGATTTCTATTCCAATGTACATTTGTGCCAGCGCTTCTACGCCAATTGCCGCAGCCTTGTTATTAAGCGGTGTTTCACCCGGTGCGGTATTGGTCTTTATGTTGGCTGGACCTGCGACTAACATTGCAACATTGGGCGTGGTCTATAAGGAATTAGGAAAACGTAGCCTAATAGGTTACTTATCTGGTGTCTTGATTGGCGCTCTGTTTTTCGGCTGGCTGACTGATTTACTGGTCAATAAATTCGCCATTAATGTTACCCCATTAATAGGCCATGACCACCAGCTTTTGCCTGAGTTCATCACTATAAGCACAGGGATTTTACTTGCTATATTGATGATAAAAGAAGGCGCGAAATCCATCGTAAAATGGAAACGCGCCTAAGCATAAAAGCATTAATGAATCGGAACTAAAGTGATCTTTGAAGCAGTATTAACCTTCAAAGATCACAGTCCGTTTGCCATTTAAAAACACACGCTTTTCGATATGACATTTCACCGCATTAAACAAAGTCACCCTTTCCACATCTTGGCCTTTCGCCACTAAATCTTCTGGATAATAAGCGTGATTCACCGTCTGGATACCTTGGGAAATAATTGGCCCTTCATCTAAATCATTATTCACGTAATGCGCGGTTGCTCCCACCATTTTCACCCCTTTTTCCCAAGCTTGATGATAAGGACGCGCGCCTTTAAAACCTGGCAACAAAGAGTGATGAATATTAATGGCTCGACCATCTAAATATTCGCACATACTAGGAGACAACACCTGCATATAACGAGCAAGAACAACCAGCTCCGTGTCGTATTCTTCAATCAGTTCTCGAACTTTCGCCTCTTGCTCAAGTTTGGTTTCTGCTGAAATAGGCAGGTGATAATAAGGAATCCCATGCCATTTCGCTAAAGGCTCTAAATCTGGGTGATTCGAAATAATCACAGTCACTTCGATGTTGAGCTGACCTGTACGGAATCGATACAACAAATCATTTAAGCAATGGTCATATTTGGACACCATAATCGCGACTTTAGGCTTATGGTCGGGCGCAGTTAGCTGCCAATCCATATCAAATTCTGTGGCACGCTTTTCAAACTGTCGTGCAAATATAGCCTCGTCAAAACCATCATGAGGTAAAAATTCGATACGAATAAAAAATCGCCCCGACGCTCTGTCATCAAATGAGTGAATTGCATCCACATAATGACCAGAACCAGCTAAGTAACGTGTTACCACATCCACTGTACCGATAATGCTTGGGCAGCTCGCGGTAAAAATCCAAGGCGCAGTATTCGATTTCATATATAAGATCTCATAAAGGTAACATTAGTGTGTAAGAGATCGGTCAGTCATTCATCCTGAACAACCAACCTACATCACTTATTTAAGAAAGGAATAAAAAGAGACTAAGACGCTTCTACAACCAAGCCATATTCTAGGCTAGCGTCTTGAATCCAAAGCCAAACATAGTCAGCAAAGCTACGTCGAATCACCAGTTCAAAGCGATTCTCGTCCAATCGACGCATGGTGGTTGTGGTTTTCGCAAACAAGGTAGACACCACTTTTCCAATAGGAAAAGCCGTGATGTACAAATCCACTGGCGTAGACTTTTGCAACAACTCAACAACCTTGTCACCAGACAGCTCTAAAACAGTCGAACCACCGCTGCTATTCACCAATGAATAATGCCCCGGCATTTCGTCACGAAAAGCCGTTTCAATATCAAAGGTTTCCAATCCTGGCACTAAAATCAGCCATTCATCTGGCGACATCCAACGAATAGAGTAATCGCCCTTTTCGACTGAAGTCAGCGGTGTGAGTGGCAAACCCAAGCCCAACACACGCTCAACAGCGGCTAATTGATCAGCATTGCTTGGATTACAGCGTAACGTCAAATGACCTAATAATTTATGCTCACGAAGGTGAACACCACCAGTTTGAGCACCTTGCTTTGCCAGTGTTTCAAAATCCGCATGATGAAGTGGTGATTGCCCTTCAATCTCTGAACCGGGAATTTGATTCATTACCGCGGCTTTTGTCGCAGCACTTTCTGCTGCCGTCATTTGATTCACATCAGACATTTTGACGCTCCCCTTTCGGATCAAAGAAGATCGGGCTGCAAATTTCAGCTTCAATCATGGTGCCATCAGCCATTGGGTAATAAACCGTTTCACCCATTTTATCCAAGCCTCCTTTTATGAAGCCCATGGCAATGGAATGCCCAAGCGCTTCACTCCAATAACTCGAACTAATATGGCCTTCAATCGGTATTGGCATTTTCGCCTTCGGATCTAATATTGCAGCAGATCCTTCAGGAATCACTTGTTTTGGATCTTTGGTTTTCAAGCCGACTAACTGCTTACGATTTTCTCGAACGCAATCAGAGCGATTCATTCCACGCTTACCTATGTAACTAAAAGGCTTCTGATTCGACACACACCAACCCATGCCTAAATCGTATGGCGTAACCGAACCATCTGTATCTTGGCCTGCGATAATGAAACCTTTTTCAGCTCGAAGAATGTGCATGGTTTCTGTTCCGTATGGCGTTAAACCGTATTTCTCGCCCGCTTCGATTAGTTTTTCCCAGACCGCCATTCCGTAGTTGGCTTGGACGTTAATCTCGAACGATAACTCTCCCGTAAAGGAAATTCGGAACACTCGTGCAGGCACGCCCGCCACGGTGATCTGTTTCCAATCCATATAACGGAAGTTGTCGTTGCTGACATCAAAATCGGTTAATTCTTCCAACAATTTACGGCTGTTTGGCCCAGTGATTGTGGCAGTAGACCAGTGATCTGTGACTGTGTTGAAGTAAACTTCCAGCTCTGGCCATTCGGTTTGATGGTAAAGCTCTAACCACTCATAAACATGGGCTGCGCCGCCTGTTGTGGTCGTCATCACAAAGTGATTTTCACCTAAACACGCGGTAACGCCATCGTCGAATACCATGCCGTCTTCGCCACACATTAATCCGTAGCGACATTTTCCAACGGCCAATTTAGCCCACGCATTGGTGTAAACACGGCCCAAAAATTCACGGGCATCTTTGCCTTGAATGTCGATTTTACCCAAGGTTGAAGCGTCCAAAATTCCGACCGCATTACGCACAGCCAAACATTCTCGATTCAATGTCTGTTGCATGGTTTCGCCTTCTTTCGGGAAATACCATGGACGCTTCCACTGACCAACATCTTCAAACAAGGCGCCTTGTTCAACGTGCCATTTGTGCATCGCCGTATAACGTTTTGGCTCAAATAAAGCACCACAGTGGCGACCAATAACGGCACCAAATGCAATCGGCGTATAATTCGGACGAAATACCGTTGTGCCCGTTTCTGGGATGGATTTATTCAACGCCTTCGCCGCAACAGCCATACCATTGATGTTGCCCAATTTACCTTGATCTGTACCAAAGCCCATGGCGGTATAACGTTTCACGTGCTCAATGGCTTCAAAGCCTTCACGACAAGCGATTTCAATGCCAGCCGCTGTCACATCAGTTTGATAATCCACAAATTGTTTAGGCGCTTGAGACGTTGGCTTCAAATGCGGAATATGGAATAAGCTCATAGGCGGCGTGATGTCTAAGGTTTTCACCTCTGGCAAAGTCACCTCTGCTGCGACCAAACCAAGACTTCCCAAGGCTTGCTTGCCTGCGGACAAACCTTCTTCTAATACTTGTGAAGTTTCATATTGGCCATTAATGCCACCAGCCGTAAGCTGTTTCTGTATTGTTGGTCCTGGCAAGAAGCCCACCACAGAGTCGCTCCAAACAGGTCGGCAACCTGTATGGCAAGATAAGTGAATAACTGGGCTCCAACCACCAGACGTCGCAACCGTATCGGCTTTTAGTTTCGCGATTGAGCCAACCACTTGGCTGCCATCGTCACTTAACTTAGCCACAGACACACTGGTGACACGCTTGCTGCCCTGAACTTCAATGACACCAGAGCCAACCATGATAGAAATGCCTCGCTCACGGGCTGCCTGAACCAATGTGCCTTCTGGATTCTTGCGAGTATCAACAATCGCCACCACATTACGACCAGCATCCGCCCAATCTATAGCCGCTTGATAGCCATAATCATTGGTCGTCATCACCACTAGCTCATTGCCCGGCACCACACCATAGCGATTGATATAAGCAGAAACCGCGCTGGAAATCATACAACCTGGAACATCGTTATTGGCATAAACCAAAGGACGCTCATGGGCGCCTGTTGCTAACACAACCCATTTTGCTCGCACGCGGTGCATACGCTGACGAACATGATTTACAGGCGCGATGTCGGCCAAGTGATCTGTTCGACGTTCGTGAACTGTCAGGAAATTATGATCGTGATAGCCGTTTACCGTCGAGCGCGGCAACATGGTGACATTGTCATAAGAACCTAACTCTTTCACCACAGATTCAACCCATTCTGTAGCTGGCTTACCATCTAATGTTTCGGCACTGTTTAATAAACTGCCACCGAATTCATTTTGTTCATCTGCAATGATGACACGAGCACCACCGCGAGCCGCCGTTAACGCGGCAGCTAAACCTGCTGGTCCAGCCCCCACTACCATCACGTCACAATGTTGATTCATGGTGTCGTAAGTATCTGGATCCACTTCCTTAGGCGCGCGCCCCATTCCTGCGGCTTTACGAATCATGGACTCATAGGTTTCCCATAAAGACTCTGGAAACATAAACGTTTTGTAATAAAAACCGGGAGGCATCATATTCCCGCCGATTTTACCAATCATGCCCATGACATCCGTATCCACACTTGGCCAACCATTGGTAGATGTGGACACCAAGCCATCGAACAATTCTTGCTGAGTTGCGCGAACGTTAGGAACTTGCGTGGCTTCCGTAGCGCCCAATTGCAGCACGGCATTTGGCTCTTCTGCACCCGCAGCAACAATGCCTCTTGGGCGGCTGTATTTAAAACTACGCGCGACAACATCAATGCCGTTGGCCAACATAGCGGAAGCCAAAGTGTCACCTTGGTAACCTGTATATTTTTTACCGTTGTAGGTAAAAGTAAGCGGTTTAGAACGGTCAATTCGACCTACGCTATCGAGGCGATTCTGTTGTGTCATGATTGCACTCCTAACGTATCCTGTGGCGGAACAGCATCAGCAACGACAGAAGGTTGCTCGCCAATTTTATAAACTTCTTTGATTTCATAACTCTGAGTGTCGCGGGTCATATTGAAGAACTTCCGACAACCCGCCGCGTGAACCCATAATTCATGGTGAAGACCTCGTGGGTTTTTGCGAAAAAACATATACTCGCCCCACTCTTGATCAGAGCAAGCTTCTGGATCTAATGGGCGAGCAATGTGCGCCTGACCAACGGCATGAAACTCTTCTTCTTCTCGATATTCCGCACAATGCGGGCAGTAAATATGTAACATTTTGATCCCCTATTAGTGCGCTACGCCGGCGGCACCGTGTTCGTCAATCAATGCGCCTGTGTAGAAGCGTTTAATGGAGAAAGGCTCTGCGATTGGATGAGGTTTACCATCTGCTAAAGTATGAGCAAACAGGTTTCCAGAACCGGGCGTTCCTTTAAATCCGCCAGTTCCCCAGCCACAGTTAAAGAATAAATTTTTCACTGGTGTTTCCGAGATAATCGGGCTAGCGTCTGGGCATGCATCAACAATACCGCCCCATTGACGGTTCATGCGAACACGGCTGGTGCAAGGGAACATTTCCACAATGGCTTGCAGCGTATGCTCAATAATTCCGTATGAACCACGCTGACCATAACCAACCCAACCATCGATGCCTGCACCAATGACCAAATCCCCTTTGTCGGATTGGCTCATGTAACCGTGAACATGGTTAGACATTACCACTGTGTCCAAGAATGGCTTGATTGGCTCAGACACCAAAGCCTGCAAAGGATGGGATTCTACTGGCAATTCAAAGCCTGCCATTTTCGCCAACACGCCGCTGTTTCCAGCCACAACACAACCTACGCGATCCGCTTTTAACACTCCGTGTTGTTTGGTTTTCACGCCTGTGATCTTGCCGTCGTTTATTTCCATATCGATGACTTCACAGTTTTGGATAAGATCCACACCCAAGGCATCCGCTGCTCGAGCATAACCCCACGCCACCGCATCGTGACGCGCGTTACCCGCACGACGTTGAACCGACGCCCCAAGGATGGGATAACGGGCATTTTTTGAACAATCTAGAGTAGGAATTTCTTTTTGTAGCTGCTCTGCATCCACCATTTCGTTGTCGATGCCTTGCAAACGGTTTGCTGCCACAAGACGCTCATTGGCGCGCATGTCCTGTAGTGTGTGACAAGTGTGATAAACGCCACGCTGAGAAAACATTACATTGTAATTAAGCTCTTGTGCCAAGCCTTCCCAAAGTTGCATGGAATGCTCGTACAAAGCGGCCGATTCATCCCATAAATAATTAGAACGGACAATGGTGGTATTACGGCACGCGTTACCACCGCCCAAATGACCTTTTTCCAACACAGCAACATTGGTGATGCCATGTTCTTTTGCTAGATAATAAGCCGTCGCTAAACCGTGGCCACCACCGCCAATGATAATGACATCGTATTTCTTTTTCGGCGTTGGATTACGCCATACTCGTTGCCAGTTCTCATGATGGCTAAGACTGTGTTTTAACAACCCGAAGCCTGAATAATGCTGCATCAGATCAGCTCCCTTAGATAAACAATCAGCATCGCTAATCGTCGTGGTGAAAAAATAAAAAATGGGGATGGCTCAAATCAGCCCAGACCGCCATAGGCCATGCATTTGCACTGATAATAAAGACAATGATTTAGGCTCTTATGCTTAAGAACGTCCAGTGAATGACAATTAACGACAGCTGACCAAAAACGACCTAAAAGCAAGTGTAAGAAGGAATTTTAAGAACTGATTTATGACAATGAATATTGTGGAATATTTAATCACTAGAAGAGGTTAATGCTTTCATTTCTTCATGTAACCAATCACGAAAAACAATGGCCGATTTTGTCAGTGGTTTGTCTTTAGGAAAGGCTAAATAGTAATTATCTTTGGTGTTGATTTTGGCATCGAATGGCGCTCGCAACTTCCCTTCGAGGCACTGTTTCATCAATAAGTCTGGATAAGCCAACATCACACCGAGCCCAGATTCAACCATAAGACTGGCGGCAAGTATGGTATCGACTTTATGACAAATAACCTGATTGGGATCCATCTTGATGCCAAACTGCTCAAACCATTCATCCCAAGAATGACTGACACCTAACACTTCAATCAAAGGCAAAGATAGAAGATCAATAGGCTTTGAAATAAGCTTAGCAATTTTGACTGAGCAAAATGGGGTTATCTCAGTCTTAATTAACGGCTCCAAACTGAGGTTAGGCCAATGGCCACTGCTGTTCATAATCGCAAGGTCATGATTGTTTTCCGAAAAGTCTCGATCCCAATTCGAGTGAACCAATTGCAGTCGAATTTCTGGGTAACGAGTACAGAACTTATGAATATTATTAGATAGCCAAGTATAAGAAAAAGCGTAGTTCACATGCAGCACCAAACGCCCCTGCCCAACCGGAGAAAAAATGTCCGCCGTCCGTCGCTGTAAGTTATTAAGCGTACTTTGCACAACGGGGAGATAGGCAAGTCCGCTGTTGGTTAAGGTGATTTTTCTGTGTTTACGAATAAACAAATCGTCGCCAAGGTGATGCTCTAACAGTTTGATCTGTTGGCTAACAGCCGATTGCGTCATATTCAATTCGCGAGCCGCCGCACTAAAATTAAGCAAGCGCGCTGCCGCTTCAAACGTTTTGACCCAATTCATCGCTGGAATGTCTGTTTTCATTATTCGTTCGCCTAATTCTCAAATCATTCATTAGCATCACTTATCATAATGCCTAAAATTCATCATTTTCATAAAAAATACAACCCGTTTAGCATACTGCATATCAACCTAATAACCTTCTCCCAAGGATTACGCCATGATATCAAGTGCTGTAGAGACGACTAACTCGAATCAACTCATTGTGTCCGTAGAAAAGGGTCAATATAGCCTCACGGTAAAATGGCATGACGGCTCTGAGTCCGAGTTCCATTACCTTTGGCTTAGAGACAATTGTTCAACTGGTTTCCACGAAATAACCAAGGAAAGATCGTTTGACTTGCTCAGTGTCAGTGAAAATATTCACCCGACTCAAATACAAATAGAAGAAGAAAACCTAATAATTGAATGGTCAGAAGGCGAACACAGAAGCGTTTTTTTACACTCATGGCTATTAAAACACAGCTATTCACGCACCGAAGATTTGACTCATGAAAGTCGTTACCAAAGTTGGGATGCTTCTTTTATTCATCGTCTCCCTCATGCAGATTACAACGACATAATGGCGGACGATTCAGGTTTGTACCAATGGATGGTGGCACTCGATAAATTCGGATTAACCATTGTTGATGGCATGCCAGACACTATTGAATTAACAACCACACTGGCATCTCGCATTGATTATCTAAGACAAACAAATTTTGGGACAACCTTTAATGTTGAGTCCGTTGCGGCTCCTATTAATTTAGCTTACACCTCTATCTCTCTGCCACTGCACACGGATTTACCGAATCAAGAAACACCGCCTGGTTATCAGTTTTTACATTGCTTGGCGAACGAGTGTGAAGGTGGTGAATCTATTTTTGTTGATGGTTTACGTGTTGCTGAAGAATTACGTAGCCAATGCCCAGATCATTTCAAGATCTTGGCAGAGCAAGCCATTCCCTTTCGCTTCCATGATCAAGAGCATGATATTCGCCAACACCACCCAATTATTAATTTAGACAACTTCGGCAATATCATTGAGGTCAAATATAACGCTCACCTCGCAGATGTCTTTGATGTGCCTGCGAACCTGATGCATGAGTATTATCTGGCGTATCGTAATTTAATGGCTCGACTAAGAGATGAACGTTTTGGCATTCAATTCAAACTCCAAGCAGGTCAAATGGTAGTATTTGATAATCGAAGAGTATTACATGGTCGTAATAAATTTGAGGACTCAACAGGTCGCCGACATTTACATGGCTGTTATGTAGATCGCACGGAATTCCAAAGCCGCCTACGAGTATTGGCTCAGAAACATCAATAACACGGCTTTTAAATCTGATTCACTTGATCTCTTAACCAATCACAAAAAGCTTTTATCCTTGGGTCTTGTTGTAGGTTATTTAATGTCAGAGCGGCGTAGCTATAACCCGTTTTTTCCATACCAAGTGGTGCAATGAGTCTTTGTTTTTCTAAATCATCAGACACCAAAGGTGTCGAACCAATTGCGACACCCAACTTATCTTGCGCTGCTTGTAGTGCATAAAAAAAGTGATCAAAATGCTGCTCATTTTTCGGGCTTTCTTTTTCCAAATCAGACGTATTGATCCAGTCATTCCAAGCATTGGGGCGAGTTCGGCTGTGTAACCAGTTGGCGTTAAAAAGGCCTTCTTGACTGTATTTTTCCCAGTAATCTTGTGTACACACTGGGCCTGCAAGTTCTTCGCATAAAAGTGTTACATGGTAGTCTTCGGGAATACCAAAATCGGTCCGACGAATCGCGATATCACAGTTTTCCGACAGCAAGTCAATCGGGCCACCCGCCATTCTCAGATCAACATTCAAATCAGGATATTTCTCATGAAAACCGCCTAAACGTGGCATTAACCAACGCATAGCCAAACTCGGTTCACAAGACACAGTCAAAAATGGCGATGCTTTATCGTGTCTATGTATCTCTTCTACCGTTTGGTTGAGTGTGTTTAACGTTTCCGTCGCAGCTTTAAAGAGTCGTTGTCCTGCCGTTGTGAGATACACACGTCGATTGCGCCGTATGAATAAATCAACGCCGATACGCTCTTCTATTTGAGCAACCGCTCGGCTAATTGCACCGTGTGTTAAATGCAGTTCTTGAGCCGCACGCGAAAAGCTTTGGTGCCGTGCGGCTGCTTCAAATGCAGGCAAAGCAGATAAAGGCGGAAGCCGTCTTTTTATGTGAATATTACTCACAGTATTTATCATTTTTTATCGATTTTATGGAGTTTTAAAATAATTCATACTCTTATTATTCACAAATAAGAGTAACTTACTATGTTAAATATAGATCACTTTGAACTCTACTCCGTCGCCGTTATCACCTTGTTAGCGGTTATCAGCCCTGGGCCAGACTTTGCAATGGTGTCAAAAGTGGCGCTGCTCAAAGGAAGAAGAAATGGTATTGCCTGTGCTTTAGGCATTAGTGCTGCAATTGGCGTGCATTTAGCCTATACCCTTTTTGGGTTAGGCGTCTTGTTTGCCAATAATATTTGGGTGTTAAATACATTATGCTACCTTGGCGCCTTGTATCTTATTTGGTTAGGTGTATCAGCATTATGGCCAGATATCAAAAGCATTTTCTCCAAAACGAATTCAGAAACAATGTCAGATAAGACAACACAAGAACTTGATCCAATCAAAAGTACATCGCCATTTTGGACAGGGTTTGCTTGCAACGCATTAAACCCAAAAACCATGTTATTCATCGTGGCTTTGTTCAGTCAGGTTATTTCAGACAAAACACCATTGGCAATGGAATTGGGATATGGAATTTATATCGCATTCGCCCATTTTGCATGGTTTGCTCTGGTGGCGTGTTTACTTACTTCGGCAAGTATTCAAAAGAAAGTATTGGTGTTTAAGGCATGGATT
Organism: Marinomonas sp. 15G6-16; assembly: GCF_055809555.1. NCBI lineage: Bacteria > Pseudomonadati > Pseudomonadota > Gammaproteobacteria > Oceanospirillales > Oceanospirillaceae > Marinomonas > Marinomonas sp. 15G6-16. The sequence goes on from NZ_CM147916.1 coordinate 579,613, forward strand.
GAGCGCGTCACGGGAGTCTTGCTAGCGTCATTTGGGATACGTTTGCTACTCGAATAGCGCTTAGATTATCAGCTTTATCTAAAGTCCGATATGAACTAAAAAGTAAGCTAAAACGATAACTAAACACCTTAGTTATCGTTTTATTCCTGTGTAAAAGTGCTTGGCTTTTAATGCAATGAAACTTCAAAAAATAACGTGCTTCTTAAGCTCTATCGTACCAAAGCATCGCGGTGGCTAAATCTTCGATTGAAGAGCCAACCGCTTTAAACACTGATATGTCATTTTCAGGATCTTTAAAGGCTTTACGTCCAGCATGTTGGCCGCGGCTCAAGCTGAAAAAGTCGCCAATAATATGATCTTCCGTTATTGCGCCACTTTTAATTGGGCTAATAAAGTCTCCTGTTTCCGTCAAGGCAGCGGCTTTAAAGTCAGCAAAGACTTGTGCTTTTTGCATCAACTCATCGTCGACTTCACGCATATAAGGGGTAAAGCTACCGATTAGATCAATGTGTGTTCCCGGAGTAACCCACTCTCCCAGAACCATAGGCTCTTCGCTCAATGTCGCACAGCTGACAATATCAGCCCAAGCCACGGCACTCGGTAGGTCCTCTTTACTGACCACACTGGCTTTAATATTGAGATCTTTTTGAACCTGCTCTGCTAGACTTGCTGCGGATTCTTCGTGAATGTTATAGATTTTGATTTCTTCTAAATCTCTTACGGTTGCCATGGCGGGAATCACTTGGCTAGCCACTTTACCCGCACCAACAACCAATAAGTTTTTAGATTCTGGTCGAGATAAGTATTTAGCGCCCAATGCGGCAGCGGCAGCGGTACGTCTGGCTGTAATCACATTGCCATCAAACTGAGCTAATGGCAGACCTGTTTTTGCGCAGCTAAGAATATAAATACTGTTTAAACCTGGTAAGCCTTCCTCACCATTACTAGGAAAGACACTAACCTGCTTTACACCAAAATACAGACCTTCTAACCAAGCAGGCATTAACAATAATGTGGCGTCTTTTTTATTCGGAACGTTTAAATAGTGATGGTGACGCATTGGGCATTTTACATCTAATTTAAAGGCATCATCCAATGCTGAAATTACCTTCTCATAAGGTAAACAACCATCTTCATACTGCACAAAAATATTTTTCATTTGAGGTTCCCTTAGTGCTATTACAAGCCAATTTTCTCAAGAGTTTCTTGAAGTAGATAACAACAACCGATTGAGCAAGTAGCAGCAGATCCCCCTATTGATACAGATAAGTTTCATAGTCGAGCTCTGCCGTTTGCTTTTTCTTCGCCCACAAAAGTAAACAAAAACAGAGAAAAATCTTACCTATTTTGTGAAAAAGCCATGTTTTCAACAAAAACATCAGGATTTTTGACAAATTGAACTCTTCGAAACCCCATACAATCGATACACACCTTATGAAAAAGGGTTGTTTAATAAGAATTACTCTCAACCCAAATGCATCTTTATCTTTCAATGATAAAGATAAAAGAACACAACAAAGTTCTAAAAACCTAACTCAGCAATAAAGAAGAAAATAGGTTTGTAAGTAAACAGCACTCCGCTATTTGGCGAATACATTAAAACAACAAGCTATTCACGGAAGGCCGCTTTTTTCGTAAGGACTCAGATCCAATTTTGATAAATCATTAAAACGACAAAACATATAGGAACGAATATGAAATCAATTAAAAGAATTTTATCAACAACTCTTATTGCCTCAGCTGTTATGACGGCGAGTGTAAATATCAATGCGGCAGATAAAGAATGGCGCATGGCGACACCTTGGTCTGGCGGCCCTTGGCTAGAACGTGATGCGCAAGGTTTTGCGGATCATGTCAATTCAATGAGTGACGGTGGCCTTGAAATCAAAGTATTCCCAGGTGGTACATTAGGTAGCGCACTAAAAGTCACAGAAACCGTAAAATCAGGTGTCGCGCAAATCAGCCAAAACTACATCAACTATGATTATGGCGTTGACCCAACAGCAGCACTGCTTGCTGGTCACTCAAGCGGCCTAACACCTGAAGAATTCATGTTATGGATTTATCAAGGTGGTGGCCTTGAATTGTACGAGCAGTTCCGCTTAGAAAAATCGAAAGTTGTTGCTCTTCCTTGCTCTGTTTTGGGCACAGAAATCTTCCTTCACTCTAATAAAAAAGTGCAAACCTTTGAAGACTTCCAAGGCCTACGCCTTAGAACATCTGGCGCTTGGGCGGAAATCGCATCACGTTTGGGTGCTTCAACTGTCGTAATGGCAGGCAGCGAAATTTACAGTGCACTAGAACGCGGCGTAATTGATGCCGCTGAATGGGGAAGCCCAGAACTAAACAAACCAACAGGATTCCAGGAAGTGGCAAAATACGTCATGGTACCTGGCATCCATCAATCTGGCGGTGTTTTAGAATGTCAGGTTAACAAACGCGAATGGGACAAACTCTCTGAGAAAGAACAAAACGTATTGCGTAATGCAGCGAAATTGTCTGTATTTGATTCTTGGTTAGCCTCTTCTTATGCCGATCTAGCCGCTTATGAAGAACTAAAAAGCGGTAAAAACGAAATCGTTAAACTAGATCCTAGCTTTATTACTAAAGTCCTTGAAGAAACAACTGCATGGGAAGATGAAAACGCAGCGAAAAACCCTTGGTTTGCCAAAGTGTTGAACTCGCAACGCGCATTCAAAGCAGAAATGACAAACTGGTCAGAATATCGCCTAACGATTGGTGAATCTGAACTTTAATAAATGAGAGAAGAGACGCTAAAGGCGTCTCTTCTGTTTTATTTGTCCACTATTTAAAACAGTACCTTCAGGAAAACAATGATTCTTATAAAACTGTTAGAGATGACGACGCGTTTCTTTGGAGCCATTGCCGCCCTATTGATCATTCCGCTTGTCGGCGCACTCATCATCGAAGTATTCAGCCGCCATGTTTTAGGGTCACCAACTGCTTGGGCCTTTGAAATTAGTTACATGGTAATGGGAACGCTGTTTGTGCTTGGCATGGCGAATGCTCTACGTCTTAAGCAACATGTCAGTGTCGATCTTCTCACTATGAAAATGCCAGTAAAACTCGCCGCTGGTATTCGAGCCATTTTTTATATCATGCTGTTGCCCATTCTTATTTGGTTAACTTGGGAACTTGCACACTACTTTTACGAAGCCTACGAAAGTGGCGAAAGATCTGGACGATCTGCGTGGAACCCAATTATTTGGCCAATTTATTTCACTTGGTTCTTAGGTTTCTTATTACTCGTTTTGCAACTTTTCGCCGAGCTCCTTAAAGCCATCATTACCGTTTTTAGTAAGAAAGAGGATGACTTTGCATGAGTGATTTCCTACCTATTTTAATGTTTCCTGTGCTCATCCTATTTATTTTTCTAGGAGTGCAAATTGCGTTCGCCATGCTACTCACCGCCGCTATTTTCGGCTTAATGATGTTTGGTGACGTCACAGCTTATCAACTATTAACCAAAATCGAAGAAACCGCGTCGAACTCTATACTCGCCGCCGTGCCTTTATTTATCTTTATGGGTGCCATGCTAGAAAAATCCGGCATAGCAGAGCGACTGTTTCATGCGATCCACTTATGGACCAAACGCCTACCTGGCGGCATAGGTGTGGGAACTATTCTACTAGGTGCCATCTTCGCAGCATCCAGTGGTGTGGTTGGTGCAACGGAAGCTGTTATTGGCTTGCTAACCATTCCTATTATGCTCAAGCATCAATATGACAAGCGCTTATTATCTGGGCTCATTTGTGCCAGTGGCTCCTTGGGCACCGCGATTCCGCCTTCTATTACCGTTATTGTATTAGGTCCTGTTGCGGGTATTTCAGTTGGCCAATTATTCAATGGCCTATTGATTCCTGGGCTATTAATGGCGGCATTATTTGTGATTTATGTAATTGCCTTGGCTTATTTCAAACCTGAGCTCGCACCAAGAGAACAAGGTGAAGTCGGTGCACCACTTGGAGAAAGATTAAAAGTAACCGCGACTGCTATTTTACCTGCTGCTGCTTTGATCTTTACGGTGCTCGGTACAATTTTACTGGGTATTGCAACACCTACAGAAGCCTCTGCTTGTGGTGCGCTCGGTGCCGTACTGCTATCGCTTTGTTATAAAAGCTGTAGTGTTAAAGTACTGTGGGATTCTATGGTGCGTACAGTGAACATCACCGCAATGATCTTATTGATTGTTATGGCTGGTGGTATGTTTGCAGGAATTTTCTTTGCAACAGGTGGCATGCAAACCGTTCAATCATTGCTAACTGGATCTGGTTTTAGCCCATATACGGTACTGGCATTAATCTTGTTTATTGCCTTTATTGCGGGGTTCTTATTAGACATGATGTCGGTTGTGCTCATCGTTATTCCAGTGGCTATTCCAGTGGTTCGCTTACTAGGGTTTGATGACATCTGGTTCTGTGTTGCTTTCTTAGTCGTATTGCAAACCAGTTACTTAACACCGCCTTTGGCACCATCGATTTTCTACCTAAGAGCGATCTCGCCAGCCAGCATTACGTTAAAGCATATGTACGCTGGAGTGATACCTTTCATCATCATCCAGTTGATCGTTTTGTTCATCATTCTAATCTTCCCTGAAACTGCTCTATGGTTACCAAGAGTGCTTGGTGGACCGAGCTGGTAAAACCTCAAAACACAACTCAGCAGAAGCCTTTTTGTTGAGTTGTGTAATCGATAACAATTCCTATTGACTTAACCTAAAAAATATAAGAATGTGTAAAGATTGACAGAATTTTTAGGTTCAAAATGCATGTAAAAAGTGTTGTTTTAGCTAATGAAAGTGACCAACATAACCACAACCACCATCAACTGATTATCGCAGAAAAAGGACATGCACTCTTCGAAATTGGTGGTAAAGGTGGTGTTGTTGACAATCTTCATGGCTGTATAGCGCCCGCCAGTGAAACACACTATTTTGAAGGAATTGGTGAAAACAGTCACATCGTTATAGATATACCGAGCCTACCTCTGCACAGCCGATTAGAAACGCTTTTTGAACAACCTCATTACTTCTCTGCCGACGATAGCCTGAAAATGTTGATCTCATATCTAACAAAAGAGTCCAACACGTTTGAGTTATTCCCTGAAGCAGGTCAAGGCTGCACACTTAGCTTAATCGCCTCCCTACACTCTCGAATTCTAGGTGATACACGCCAATATAAAGACCGTAAGAAACTCGATATAGACTCTATTTCACGCTTTATCGACGAGCATATTGATCAAAAGCTTTCCATTGCTCAACTTGCTGAAATGCATCATGTCAGCCCTGGTCATTTTAGTGAGCTGTTCACCAACGCTGCGTCAATTACACCTTATCAATTCATCCTGAGAAAACGTCTAGAAAAAGCCTACAATCTTATTGTGACAACGAACAAACCTTTATCCATCGTGGCCGATGAAGCTGGATTCAGCAATCAGAGCGCCATGACACACTTATTCCAGCGCCATTACGGACATACACCTAAAAGCTTGCGTTAATATACAGAATTGTTAGGCAGGCTACTGGTTTTTACAAGCAGCAGCCACCTTTTGATTAGTAACCGTGAGAATCGTGATCAACAAATTCGATTGGCGGAAGCAACTCAAGTTTCACTGTTTGCGCTGTGTCGCTGGTGATATCAATCATTTTCTCTGAAGTCACACCTTCAATAAGTCTTTCACTCCAAAATGACACTTTATCGCCTAACTTAGCTGGCAAGGTGACTTGGCCGTTTTTATCTGTTTTAACCGTGTATTCATTGTCAGCCACGTAGATATAACCAATCATGCTGTCATGAATATTACAGCCTAAAACAACCATACCCGGCGCATCAAATTGTATTGGTGGAATTTCAGACCCCTTATAAAGCTTGATTTCAAAGGCTTTAGGAATAGAAAAACTGTAAACATGGTGACGAATATCATCACTGTTTGGAAAGCTCACATATTGGTCTTTCTGAACAATTAAAACGCGAGGCACGAAAGAGGAATGTATTTGGTTCATCTTCTCTACCTCGTCTGGCGTCAAAACAAAGCTGCCAGACAAACTCACAACGGCATTGGAAACAGGCTGATCATTTTGATCATGGATAGTTAAAGTCATATCAGCCCAAACATTTGATAGGCTTAAGCTACAAACTAGAGCGATTAAATAACGCATGATGTTTCCTTTTAATTTTAGTTTTAAACTGTGTACGATTTATAAGCTTAATCAGATTATAATGAATACTTCAAAAAGTCCCACAAAGTAATGTGTTTCTATTACAGAATTAAGAAAACAGTCACCTTTTTAAGGAGCTAATACGATGCGAAATTCTATCGAGGTTATTTCCTATAAAGGTACGGCTGACGCACATCTTCATTCTCACACTCAAATTGTCCTGCCGCTTTCTGGTAGCCTACATTTGGAAGTCGAAAAGCACCAACAGCCTATTCACTTTGGCCAAGCTTGTTATATTTCCACCAGCCAAGCTCACACTCATTTGGCAGAACAAGACAATCGCTGTTTGGTATTAAACGCCTTACCTGTCTGGGACCAGAAAATCGAAAGCGAATTCAATTTTATTAACTTAACACCACAAGCGCAGGCTTATTTACCCTTTCTATCCAGCCTAACGGCAGAAGCCAATAACAGCGTTAAAACACACCAAGCTCTGAATTTACTTGAGCATCTATTACCTATCCCTCAAGACAAAATCAGTCATTCTGATGTCCGCTTAACAAAAGCAAAACAGCGTTTAGACAAAGACTTTCAAGCCTCTTGGAGTTTGGCGGAACTGGCCGAAGACGTACACTTAAGCCCAAGCCAATTGAGCGTTTTATTCAAGCGCCACTTTGGTATGACGCCAAAACAATACTTGCTCAACCGCCGTTTAGAAGAAGCCAAAATATGGCTCTCATCCACCAACAAAAGTTTAGACTACATCGCCTACAAAGTCGGGTTAAGCAGCGCCAGTGTGTTAGTAAAGCTCTTTTCCAAACATTATCAAACCACACCAGGGCGCTACCGTAGCCAGCATTTTTCTTCGTAACGCCCGCTATTCTTCCTTGATTTCTAAAGCGGCTTCCCAGTTACGAATAAAGCGTTTTTGCTTCGCAAAATCTCGTCCAACCAAAAGTTGCTGATCAAGCTCTATCACGCCAGTGGGTCCCGGCGCACTGACCACATACAAGTTATTTGGATTATTCGCGTCAGGTTGGATAGGAAATAAAAGATCCTGAGTCTGCATCATTTGTTGGGCCGTATCAGACAACAAGAAATCAAGAAACAGCCCTGCGTCTCTAACATTCGGAGCATTATTCGGGATGAATGCCGTCCGCATTAACATGAGAGTGTAATCTTTTGGCAAAATCATTTTCAGCCGATCATCTTCTTGTGCCCTTTGTGACGCATAAGAGCCAAGTAAGTTATAGCCAACGGCCAGTTTTCCGCTCGCAATATCGTCGATAATTTCATGAGTACAACAGTAAGTTTGAATGTCGTGGTTGCCGAACGCTTCTAGCAAACGGCCCCATGTTGCGTCGGCTTGTCGCGCATCCTGACTTGCCAACAAATAACCGACACCACTCTGGCGAATATCATAGGTTCCAATCCGCCGAGTCATCTCTTTGCCATGCTGTCGAATGGTTTGCAATAAAGACTGTCTGTCCTCAGGCAGAACACCGGGGAAAGTCTGTTTATTCACCAACATTACAACCGGTTCTAGTGAAAAAGCAAACAGCTGATCCCGCCATTTAAAGTTGTCTGGCAAGAGCATAGTAGCTTCTGATTGATAGGTTTGAGCGTACCCGTCGTTGACTAATTTAAGGTGTAAATCCATCGCACTGCTGATGGCCAAACTGGCAACAGGTTCCTTCTGTTCTTCCATGACGAGAAAGTACAAATCCTGCGTACTTACATCTCGATAAGCCAGTCGAACATTCGGATAAAGGGAAACAAATGCATTTAAAATCGGTTCAAAAGAAGCCAAATCCATGGTCGAATTTATGTGTAATATACGTGTCGCATTTTTATTACCAAACCACACCGAGTCATTGGCGAACGCGCCTAAACTGATCACACTGAAAAGTAACGCGACTAACGAAACTATGGCTTTTTTCATCACAAGCAATGATTTCATACGGAGCGACTCCCCATTCTAAACTTGGCAAAATCAACCTGAAAAGTGGTGCCTTTCGGTTCCGTGTCCGATATCAAAATACGTGCGGAATGATGATCCACAATGTCCTTCACCATAGCCAAACCCACTCCGCTGCCCGCCATGTCATATCGGCCTCGATAAAAGCGCTCAAACACCCGCTCTTTTTCGACATCTGGAATCCCAACTCCGTAATCAATCACGTTAATGCGATAAAACTCATCAAACTCCTGAACTTGAACAATGATCTCCGATGCATGTTCCATGTCTGCGCCGCTATAACGCACTGCATTCTCAATAAGATTTTGCATCATTTGCTGAATCGCAAAGCTATCACCCAATACCAAGGCCGTTTTTATGGTGCAATCAAGAGACAATAAAACCCCTTGATGCAACGCCGTCACCGCCTGTTCGCGGCAAGACGCTGTGATCGGTTCCAACAAATTCACAGGCTCTAATCGCTGTGTTTGTAAGCGATGGGAAACAACCGCTTGATTAAGCAACAAGGTCACTGTTTGCCCTAAGGCATCACATTGCTTCACGATGTTTTCAAGCGCTTCGTGTTGTCTTTCTGGGGAGGTGTTGTCTCGTGCATTTTCAGCCAAAGCACGCAGACTGGCTAATGGCGTGCGCAATTGATGCGCTGCGTCGGCTGTATAATTTTCCAACTGTTCCAAGTTAGTTTGCAGCCTGACCATGAAATGATTAATGGCCACTTTTAAATGGTGTGTTTCTTTTGGCGTATTAATATCAATTGGCGTTAAATCTCCCATAGCACGGTCTTCTAATGCCCGTTCGATACGATGTAACGGCCTTAAAACAAGATGACTCCCTATGGCGATCAACGCAATCGCAACCAAGGCAATCAGCACCACAACCTCTACCGCTCGGCGCGTCACAGCGGAAGCCATTTCTTCTCGTGATAATCGAGTATGACCTAATATGATTCGCACAGTCTGCGCCCCTTCAGGATCAGTAAGGTGGCGCTCAAGCCAAGCAAAGCGCACCATTTCGCCAGAATATTCTTGGTTGTAAAATTGGATTTGATTTAACACGGGAGGATTGGGCGGCAAACTATGAAGGTCTTCATAGCCTGTAATGTAACCTTGCTCTAAGCTCTCTACTTTATAAAAAACGCGATCTTCATCTGCTTGCGCCAAGGTGGCAAAGGCAGACCAAGGAATATCAATACTGACTTCGTTTCGGATCAGGCCGACATTTTCATCCATCTGCAACAAAGCACTGCGCAGTAGACGATCATAAGATAAATCCGCTAATTTACGGCTGTAGTCAAACACCAAATTCACAGCCAATGCCGCAATAATGCCGATGACTAAAACACCCGCCAAAATAAAACGGAAACGCAAAGAAGGCGCTTTATTTAATGCGGTGATTTCCTCTTCACTCAGATTTTGATGGTGTAGAGATTTCGGCCACATAACCAATGCCCCTTAGCGTATTGATGGTTAAATCCCCTTTGATCATTTTCTTGCGTAAGCGACCAACATACAGCTCTATAGCGTTTGGCCCCGGTGTTTCATTGAAATTAAACAAATGATCGGTGATTTCGTCTTTGCTCAAAACACGCCCTAAATGGCCAAGAAAAATCTCTAGTAAGCGGAATTCACGGTTGGTAATCGCCGTCAGTTCACCATCAATAAACACCTGACGGCTGTCTCGATTCACCAGAATATTACCATGCTCAGTTGTGTTAGCAGCATAGCCTTGCTTTCTACGTAGCAAAGCTCGGCAGCGAGCTTCTAGCTCGCCAAAATCAAATGGTTTGGTTAGATAATCGTCTGCGCCTTCATCCAACAATCGGATTCGATCTTCTATCTGATCACGGGCAGTTAAAATTAGAACAGGAGTGTCATCTTCACGCTGGCGAAGCTTTTGTAATAATTGCAGGCCAGATAACCCTGGTAGATTCAAATCCAGCAAGATCAAATCAACAGATTGGTACTTCAGCAATTCATCCGCTCGCTTACCATCTCCGATCAAATCGACACCATGACCTAGACTTGTTAACCGCTCGCAAATTGCTTGCCCTAGAATTTGAGTGTCTTCAACTACTAAAATCCGCATAAAACTCAACCATCTTATTATTTTTGTGTATTGTCTTTTTGTTTAAACGAAAAAATTCGAACCGCCAAAAAACGGTTCGAATTAAAAAGTTAACTGCAATTTTTTGACGTTAACTGTCTTCTGATACAGCTTTTGACTTCGCCATTTTCGCTCTAACAATAGGGCCAACAATGATAGGCAAAATCAACCCAAGGATAGCAACCGTCCAAAGACCAATGCTTAAGCCACTGTTGAATAATACGCTCCAATCACCGTCAGAAAGTACTAATGCATGACGTAAACTTTTCTCCATTTCAGGCCCAAGCAACATGCCCAAAATAATCGGCACAAGAGGGATATCGACTTTACGGAAAATGTAACCCAATACACCAAAGCCAACCATAAAATACAAATCTAACGCGCTGTGGCTCACCGAGTAAATACCAACCGATGCAATTAGCGTCACGATTGGCATCAAGTATTTAGGTGGAATGCTCAGCAACTTAACAAAGATGCCCACCATCGGAATGTTTAATAGCAACAACACAAGGTTGCCCACGAACATCGCCGCGATAACACCCCAAACTAGGTCAGCATTTTGTTGGAACAACATAGGGCCAGGAGAAATATTCAAAGAGATCAACATCGCCAATAATACAGCCGTTGTACCACTTCCAGGCACACCTAAAGTCAACATAGGCACCAAAGCACCAGATGCTGCGCCATTGTTACCGGCTTCTGGCGCGGCCACACCGCGAGGATCACCTTTACCAAACGAGCTATCTTTATCAGACACGCGTTTTTCCAGCGTGTAACTAATGAAACTTCCCAAAGAAGCACCCGCTCCTGGAAGAACACCTGCAACAAAGCCCAATACTGCACCACGGAAAGAAGCTGGAAGCACTTTCACAATGTCTTTTGGAGACAGTTTCAGTTTGTTAATAGCCACTTGTTTCAAGCCATCACCTGCGTGACGCTCTAAGAAAAACAGCAATTCACTGATCGCAAACAAACCAACAATGGCGATGATGAAATCTACCCCTTCAAACAACTCAAGCGTGTTGAAGGTAAAGCGTTGAACGCCAGTAGAAATATCGATACCAACAGAGGCAATCATCAAACCAATCGCTGCAGCCATTAGCGTTTTAAACTGATTTTTTCCTGTTATACCACCCAGAGTGGCAAACGCCAGCGCAAACAAAGCAAAGTATTCTGAAGGGCCAAATTTCAACGCAAATTTCGCTAAGATAGGCGCCAGAATCACCAAGCCAATTGTTGCAATGAAACTACCGATGAAAGAAGCAATAGCAGAGATTGCTAAGGCTTCTGCAGCCTTGCCTTTCAGCGCCATAGGATAACCATCTAAACAGGTCATCATGGCAGGCTCATCACCCGGAATATTCAACAGGATAGACGAAATACGACCGCCATACATGGCACCCGCGTAAACAGAGGTTAATAAAATCAAAGAAGAGGTTGGCGATAAACCCAAGCTGAACGCAAGAGGAATCAAGATCGCCACACCGTTCGCAGGGCCAAGACCCGGCAAAGCACCAATCAAGGTACCCAAAATAGCACCAACAATGGCAAACATGATGCTTTCAGGCGTTAATGCAACGGCAAAACCGTTCATTAATAAGCTCATAGTATCCATATTAAAACTCCAATAGACCCAGAGGCAGTGCTAGTTCAAGCACATTATTGAATAGGAAGAAGATGATTACTGAGCTTGTCACACCCGTGATCAGACTCTTAGCAATACTCGCTCCCATACGCCAACTTAAAAAGCTCACAACCAAGGCCGCGGCAGGCATAAAGCCAATCGGCTCAATTGCCCAAGCAAAAGCCAGCATGGAAAGAACAACAACGCTCAATTCGATAAGCATCGCCACTGGCGCCCACTTCTCATCTGGGTCTGGACGAACAATCATGTAAATCGAACTAATGCCTAAAATGATGGATAACATGATAGGAAAAGTTTCAGGTCCAACACTTTCGTGTCCACCAAAAGGGACGGGGAACTGAGTCGCTTCCCAACCGTAGGCCACGGCAAGAATCAACATCAGCATGCCAAACACACGATCATTTATGCGCATGTCTCTGCTCCATGTAAGTAAATCGTAGGGATAAAAAGAAAACAGGAGGGGTTACCCCCTCCAAATAGCGGTTCAAAATCACTTAAGAGGTGTTATTTGATTAAACCTATGTCTTGAGAAAGTATTCTGATGTCCATCGTTTGGTTCTTCACGAATTGGTCAAATTCAGCACCAGATTTGTGGAATGGGATAAGGCCGTTTTTCTCCATAACATCTTTCCATTCTGGAGTTTCGTACAATTCATCAACTGTATTTACCCACCAGTCGTAAGACTCTGAGCTCGCGTTACCTGGTACGTAAAATCCACGCCAGTTTGGCGCGATAGAATCAATACCCTGCTCCATTGCAGTAGGAATATTATCGAAAGGCGCTGGCAAACGAGTTTCAGAAAGCACAGCTAGAACGCGTAAATCGCCAGAATCCATAAATCCTTTTACTTCTGAAATATCACCAGTGAAAGCATCAACGTGACCGCCAACCACTTGCACTAAGGCTTCAGAACCACCGCTGAATGCTAAGTAACGAACTTGAGGAAGCTTTTCAACATTGGCTTTTTGCGCAGTCATCAAGACTTTCAAATGATCCCAGCCACCAGAAGCACTACCACCAGCAAATTTCACAGAGCTTGGGTCTTTCTTCAACGCTTCCATTACTTGAGTAAGAGAGGTGTATTTTGAATCTTTACCAACGGCGATGATGCCGTAATCTGCACCCAAAGTACCTACCCATTTCACTTGGTCAGCACTCATGCCAGGGAATTGACCCTGAGCAAGACGGGTTGTTGTTGCTGTACTTGCAGCCACAATTAGGTTGTCATCTTTCGCACGTTTACTGATTGTGTGAGCGAAAGCAACACCGCCACCCGCACCAGACATATTCACCGTTTGAACATTGCCTTTAATGTATTCAAGGTCAACTAAAACCTTGCCAACACTACGACAAGTAAAATCCCAACCGCCACCAGGGTTTGCTGGTGCGATACATTCTGCACTGCGAGCGGGTTCGTACGCGTAAGCTTGGCTGGCAACCGTTAAAACGGCAGCACTAGAAATAAGAAGGGATTTCAAAGAAAAGGTATTAAGCATGACAGTCTCCTGCTTGTTATTTTTTTTGTTAGGTAATCATGTCCCGAAAAGTAGACTTTCAGTAAACTAGATTGCGTAAACCTTACTCTCCAAACCTGTCACCACCCTGTCATGGTTTAAGATTTCTCATTAAATTATGGTCACTTAAACTTTTTTACGGATAACATCATCACTTTTGACAACTCATAACAGGCATTTTTGACAACCGCTCAACAAGAAAATAAGTAACATTAGGTCATCTTTACACTGCTTAAAAAGTCATTCACCTTAGCGTTTGCTGAATCGCTTTTTTTAAGCGGCTAGACGTTTGAACCAATACATAAATTCCAAGCAAGATGTTTTAGGAAGCACCATGACCAAACACAACCCAAGAGCCACCTTAATTGGCAGCATTGCGATTTTACTTTGGAGCACACTGGCTCTGTTCACGACACAAGCCAACTTGGTGCCGCCGCTTTTATTGCTGACTCTTACGTTTGGCGTGGCGAGCATGCTCTTCTTTATTGTGTATTTACTAAAAGGCGAGTTGAAACGCTCTTGGCAACTCACACCTAAAAGCGCCATTTTAATGGGCGGTTTAGGCTTCTACTTTTATCACTTCTGTTACTTCTACGCTTTCCAACATGCGCCACCAGTAGAAGCTGGATTAATCGCCTATTTATGGCCACTTCTGATCGTCTTAATGGCTGGAATGACAAAAGGAAACTCTTTGTCTTGGGCGCATTTAGTGGGTGCTGTTATCGCTTTTATTGGCACAGGAATCATGCTGCAAAGCAAAGGGCAAGTGTCTGACTCTCAAATAGACAACGCATATCATTGGACAGGTTATGGTGCTGCTTTTACCTGCGCTTTAATTTGGTCGAGTTATTCAGTGGCCAATCGACGATTTCACGCGGTTCCTTCAAGCTCAGTACTTTGGTATTGCTTGGTCACGACTTTATTGGCTGGCGGCTCTCATTTGGCCTTGGAAGAACAAAACTGGTCTTTCCCTGTTTCCACATGGATTGCGGTTCTAGGGTTAGGACTTGGCCCTGTGGGAGTGGCGTTTTTCTGCTGGGATATGGGCGTTAAAAAAGGCAATTTATCTTTGCTGGGCGTGCTTTCTTATACAGCACCAGCACTTTCTACGGTTTGGTTGGGGATCTTTACAGAAGCACAATTAACCACAGGACAAATCATCGCTTGCACCCTGATCACGCTAGGCGCTTTGTTCGCTAGCCTAATGCCGAATAAGCAGTCAAACAAAAAAATGCCTTCAGTTTCTCAGGAAACAAAAGGCATTTGATTCATAAAAAGTATTGGAAAACTAAGCTACTTGATAAAGAGGACGAGGTGTTTTTTGCAAGTAGCTTTCCATTTCTGCCATGCCATTCGGCTGGTCAACTTTAATACCTAAATCGCGCATTGTGCTACCAAAGGCATGCAGTGTACGGAACAAGTTATGTTCGCGGCATTGCTCGCCCATTTGACCAATACGCACGATCGGCTGTCCAAACGAACCGGCAATTTCCACTCGGTACATTTCTGAAATGTGTCGGCAAATTTGCTTCGCGGTTAAGCCTTCTGGAATATTGATTCCGATGACAGAATTCAAGCGAGATTCATTAGGTATGAAGAGATCTAATCCCATTCCTTCAATCCCAGACTGCAATGCTTTTGAACAACGTAAATGACGAGCAAAACGGTTTTCTAACGTCTCATCACACACCAGTTTTAACGCTTCATGCAAGGCCATAATGCCAGACACAGGCGCGGTGTAGTGATAGCCGTCTTTGTGCCAAAAATTCTCAGCCAATTGAATATCGAAACACCACTGAGCTGGTGGCTTGCTGCGGTTTTTCGCTGCCGCCCAAGCTTCATCGGAAAACGCCAATAAGGACACCCCAGGAATCGACGACAAACCTTTCTGGCCGCCAGTGATCACAACGTCTACTTTCCATTCGTCCATTTTCAGCGGCATGGTACTGAGCGTACAAACGGCATCCACCACAACCAAACAGCCGTAAGATTTCGCGATTTTCGTGATCTCTTCCAAGCTGTGATTGAACACAGTGTTAGAGGTTTCACCTTGCACCATGGTTAATACTTTTGGACGCGTTTCTTCTATGGCTTTTCTCACTCGCTCTGGATCAGCCGCTTCATGAACGCCCACATGCAACTCATGTACATCCGCACCAACCCGCAACGCCATTTCCGCCATACGGTGACTAAAGAAGCCATTGTTGATACATAAAATGCTTTCGCCCGACTGCATTAGATTCGCTACCGCCATCTCCATCGCAGCAGAAGCCGGACCCGCAACACCAATCACCCACTTAGATTCAGTTTGGAACACGTAACGCGCCATGCTCTTAACCTGACCAATAACCTCTGCCATCACATCACCAAGATGGTTTATCACCACAGAATTGGCTCGGGCGACGCGTTCTGGAATAGGTACTGGGCCTGCGCCCATCATAAGCAAAGGTTCATGAGGAAGGATTTCATCTAAAGATTTCACCTGAGGACGAGAAACACCCATTGGCGATGAAGCAGTCATTTTATGCAGCCTAATTTTCAAGAATTAAAGAAAAACATTTCTACAGTAAAAAACCGTTTTCAAAGAATTTACAGTAGAAAATCTCGTGTTTTGTTATTTAACAAAATAATATTTTGAAATACTACAATACTCTTATAGAAAATAAGAGACGGCACAGTCAAAAAAGTGCAATAAACCACAAGCAGATGCATTCGCACTAGATCTGACTCGTTTCTCTTCTCACAGCCAGTATTTTTTACTCTGCGTCAATCGAATGAAGTGTGCGATAATGGCCAAAACCACCCTATTCAGGATCAACACTATGATTACTTGCGGTATCGAGATCAAAGGCAGCGAAGTCATTCTTTGCCTTATGACCAAACAAGACGGCTTATTCCAAATACCAGACTGTCGCCAAATACGACACACATTGAGCAATTCAAACGACAGTGAAGCCGTTCGAAAATTTCAATTCATGCTTAAAAAGCTGTTTGAAGATTACAAGGTAACAAGAGCCGTTATTAAAGAACGTCCAACCAAAGGCAAATTTGCTGGCGGTGCCGTCGGTTTTAAAATCGAAGCAGCAATACAACTGATCAATACTGTTCAAGTGGATCTTTTCAACTCAGCGACAATCAAAGACGTTCTGCAAAAGAACCCAATGCCGATTCCATTCAAAGCAACAGGGTTACGAGCCTTCCAAGAAGGTGCATTCACCACAGCTTATGTTGCTTTGTCGGAGCAAACTGCTGAAAAATAAGCTCTGACAAAACGCAGAAAGACATTAAAAAAGCGGACTTAGTAGATCAAGTCCGCTTTTTTGTATCACCAAAACGGATTATTTATTTCCCTGCTCAAACTGTAGCTCACACAAACGCTGATACAGTGGCGATGAGGCCAACAAAGATTGATGCGTTCCCGAATCAACAATGTGCCCTTTATCCATCACCACAATCTTGTCCGCATGAATCACGGTCGCCAGACGATGCGCAATCACGATCGTCGTTCGATCCGCCATTAACTCATTCAATGCCTCTTGCACATGAAACTCACTTTGCGCATCCAGCGCGCTGGTCGCTTCATCAAGCAATAACACGTCAGGGTCTTTCAAAATCGCGCGAGCAATGGCAATGCGCTGCTTTTGACCGCCAGACAAACGCACACCTTGCTCCCCTAAAAAGCTCTCATAACCTTGCGGCAATTGCTCAATAAAATCGTGGGCATTGGCACGCTTTGCCGCATCCACCACCTCTTCAAATGACGCACTAGGTTTACCGTAAGCAATGTTGCGCATCACATCATGACTAAACAACACAGGCTGTTGCGGCACCATGCCCATTACATCTCGTAATTCAGACAAGGATAACTGCTCAATAAAAACGCCATTGAGTGTGATATGGCCTTTTTGTGGATCGTAAAAACGTTGCAGCATTTCAAACATGGTGGTTTTGCCAGCGCCCGACGGCCCAACCAACGCCACGGTTTG
Organism: Marinomonas sp. 15G6-16; assembly: GCF_055809555.1. Lineage (NCBI taxonomy): Bacteria > Pseudomonadati > Pseudomonadota > Gammaproteobacteria > Oceanospirillales > Oceanospirillaceae > Marinomonas > Marinomonas sp. 15G6-16. The sequence continues at coordinate 597,018 of NZ_CM147916.1, forward strand.
CCCATGTTCAATAGCAAGATTGATGTTCTTCAGCGCCGCCACATCAGGACGAGAAGGATAGTAAAAATCCAAATCATGAAAACCAATTGCAAGAGAAGCTTGATCCGACTGTTTTTCAGGAAGAGATTGTGGATGGCTTGGTGAGGTAATCATGCTCTCAATCTGCAACAACTCCAACAAACGCGTTGCCGAACCCGCCGCCCGCTGCAATTCACCATACACTTCCGCCACCGTTGCCACAGACATGGCCACCATAATTGCGTAGAAAACAAACGCGCCTAATTCACCGCCCGTCATTCTCCCAGCAATCACATCCATACCACCCACCAGCAACATGACACTGATCGCCGCAAAGGTTAATAAGATCACCGCCGCAAACAAAAACGCCCGCTGCTTAATGCGCTTCTTCGCCACATCAAAGGCTTTTTCAACTTCATGACCAAAGGCTTTCTGCTCAATGGATTCATGATTGTAACTTTGCACCACCTTGATGTTTTGAATCATCTCGCCCGCGTAAGTGCCAATATCGGCAATGGCGTCTTGGCTGCTCGATGCCAACTTCCTCACACGACGACCAAACACCATCATGGGAATCAGCACAAAAGGAACGCACACCACCACAATCATCGACAGCTTAAAATTGGTCACGAACAACATAATCAAGCCGCCCAACAACATGAACAGCGAGCGCAGCGCCATGGAAAAAGACGAACCAATAATGGATTGCAGTAAAGACGTATCGGTCGTGAGTCGAGACATCAACTCACCACTGCGGTTTTCTTCGAAGTAACTTGGATGCAAACGAATAATTTGATTGAACACCGCCGTTCGAATGTCAGCACTCACTCGCTCACCGAGCCACGACATCAGGTAAAAGCGGAAAAAGGTCCCAAAAGCCAACAAAGAGATCATACCAATCAGCAACAAAATCGTGCTAGTAAGCTGCTCCACCGAGCCAGAAATAAACCCGTTGTCGATCACCACCTTCACGCCCTGTCCTACCGATAAACTGATCCCCGCCGTGAAGACAAGAAAGAACAAGGCCAAAGCCACCTTAACTTTGTAAGGCTTAATAAAGCGAAGTATCGGCAACAAACTTTGATAAGCGCCAGGGGAAGATTTGGAGTCAGAAGAATGTGGCAAGAGAAGGCCTTTTAATAGACGAGAAGAATGAAAAAAACAGTAGCTTACTAGCGTCTTTTCAATTTAATTACTGCCAATTAAGCTTTAGTTCCTTATGGCTTTGAGCACAGTCTTTAAGATAAAGATTAATTAGGTTTTGATAAGGCACGCCATTTTGCTCAGACAGCTGCTTAAAGTAGTCGATTACATCTTGATCTAAACGAATCGTTATTTGTTTTTTAGACTTTTTCACATACGGATTAGGTACAGAATTAGAAAAGTCATATTGATCACGCATATCTATACTCCTCGTATTGTTTACGTTCATGTTTGTCTGCTTTTCTCGCAGAAATGATACGAATTCTATCATCTGGCTCCCTGTAGCAATGACACACAATTAACACTTTTAAATCAATGCTTTGGCCAAGAATAAGAAAACGCTCCTCCCCAAAAGAACTATCTGGGTCAGGTATTAAGCGAGCATGCAAATCAGAAAATACAGATTGAGCTTCATCGAAACTCACACCATGCTTTTTGATATTTATACTGGCTTTTTGAGGGTTCCATTCAAAAGTAATATCTTCCATAAATTATAGTGTAGTTATATTGTAATGCAGACGCAATACGATAAATTCAGTTAACCACTCACTAAAAAACGAAAAGGCAAATCCCCAAAGCCCCAGATCAAGGTTCCTGTCATCAACAAAATACCTTCGTGTTTCATGGTTCTTTTTTCTAAACCGGTTTTCAAATCGTCTTCCAATGCTTCCGCTTTCTGCTTCCATATTTTGACCTGCTTTTCATCAAGACGCTTATGCTCATATTTTAGGTTCGCATAGGCATTGGGCGCTTCACGCTTTAGTACTTTATGATCATCTTGATGCGCATAAAACTCTAAAATCGTGTACAAAATACCAACGATCACAATAAGCGAACCACTGCGCGCAAACCAGTCGATATCATCAAGGAATTCAATGTAAGACAATGTTGCTCCCAGACAAGCAATAAGCACAGCAACACAGTAAGTGATATAAGTGTTCATTCGAGGTTTTGTTCCTTAAACAAAAGCGGAAAGAGGTTATCAAGGCGCATTATACAGACATTTGTTGAACACCCACTTTATGAGTCAAGCCCTCTTTTCGGATATTAATATTCAATCAGATACTTCCTTTAGGTAACGTTTTAATAGTACACATGCGCGTTATTGTCTCAGAATTAGAGAGCCACACAAGAATGATGAGGGATCAGATACGAGGAAGTTGAATTTGCGTTTAATTCAACCCTGCTCCCAATTATTGGTGCAGGTGTTAATCTAGATTGCGAATACGGTACCAGTACTCGTAGCTTTGCTGAAATTCCATTTTCTCATATAAGCTAATAGCTGGTTTATTGCCTGCAACAACTTGAAGATATGAACGAGTTGCGCCGTTTTCTACTGCCCAGTGAAGCATACCTTCTATTAATTTGGTGGCATAGCCTCTATTTCTGACAGATTTATGAGTGGCAATATCAAAAAGCCCAAATAACCCATTTGCCACCACGCCTAACCCACAAGCTACTTCTACTCCATCTTCAACCAAAACAGCAAAAAGCATTTTGTCCTCAATTCGGTCAATCATTTCAAGATGCGTTAAGTGCTCATCGAAGCTTAACTCACTAATCTTGCAAAACGATTTCACCCAAGCTCTGCTGGTGAATTCAGGGAAGCAAACCTCTTTAAAGCTGTCGTTTTCAATTGACCTTTCCAAAACAAGAGAGCGATCTAAATAGCTATATCCTGTTTCTTCTAGGTAGCTATCCAATCTTTGATTTTCACTAAAAGACGTTAAGCGAAAAATACAAGGAAGACTCTTGTCCTGAAAGTATTGCTCGTATCTGCCCACAAGCGAGTCGAAATCTGAGACTTGCTTTTGAAGTAGGTTTACAGAATTAGCCCTTTTCGTATATTCATTAGAAAAGCGCAATACAATGCCATCTGATTCCGATTCTTCTAATGCAGGCCAAGATCTGAATCCTGCTTTTTCGATTTCCGTAAAATACAAAATTCGGCCTCATGTTTGAGAAGGTTAGTGCCTTGCTAAGCGGCGTGTGGCAGTTGGCTAAACTGGCGAGGAACGAGCGTGAGCCAACTGTTACACGTCCGTTTGAGCAACTTGTTAGGCCAACTGTACAGCCAAAAACTGTTCAATATCTCTTATCATGGTTGTTACATCACTTTCAGAGAACTCTTCTGGTTTTCCATGTGCGGCACTATTTCTAATGTCTGCTAATGCAGTTATTCTTTTTTGCTGTAATTTATTATAAATGCCAGCTTTAGTAAGATCGGCATTCATTTTATCTAGCTTGCCTGTAGCGATACCTTCTCGACTACAAAGATCTCTTAATGCTGTTTCCAACACAACACCCGCAATTACAGCTGAAGCAAGCTTATAACCATTAGATAATAATTCCTCGGCTTGTTCTAATTCACTATCAAAAACATCAGCTTGGATTAAGTTTTTTATAGAAGTTAAATAACCGCCTTTATAATCATCCATTGAAGCAATGAAAACAGATTTCATTCGTTTAAATGCATCAGAGCTTGATTCATATGAGTTTATTTTTTCTGCTTCAATGAACTCAATGTAGTGCTGTGATTCTTTCCCGCACGTTGCTACAAGTAAATTTTTAACTTTTACTTTCCAAGTTAAAGCGGATTCATCATCCATTTCAGTGTAATTACCAAAGTCACTTCGACGGTGAGCAATTGTCGATTCTATTGCTGAAATTTCGGTAAATAATTGGTCAAATCTATCAGATAACTTTTTAAGCAAGATGAACCTCCATGTTGGCCTAACATTTTAATAGTGCGCATGCGCGTTTACATATTTTTAAAACTCTCTAAACATCTCTACAACTAACTGAATATTCTGTACTTTACAAAGCTATCCACAAAATTTAAAACGGGTAAAACAAGCGTGCGCGTTGTTCCTTTTATCCCCAGCGCGTTATCTCAGAGCTAGAGATTCTTATGCATTGATACTAAAAGACTATTTATTTATCTACCAGTGTAAACACGCAAATCCATGATTATTTTTTAGGAAAAACGAGCAAAGAATTGACTAAATCAAAAATAAAGCAATTTGTCGCACTGAAGTGCGACCTACTATTGAGGAGTTGTTGTAGAAGGTGAAAGCTGCGTTTTCAATATCAGATTACGGTCGACCCTCCCTTATCATGACCTACATTTTTCTATTCAGTGAATATAAAGCGTTGAACAGCCATCTAGAAAAAGCTCGACAATAACTCTGCTATTTCATATAAAAATAGATCAAAAGATGCGCATTATGAGGAGATCAGAGTATGGATTTACTGTCTTTGTTAAGTATTGGGGTTGCCTTTTTTATTGTTGCGGCTTCGCCGGGACCAGCCAATATTTCAAACGCAACAATTGCTATGAGTAAAGGTCGTAAAGCCAGCCTAATTTATGCAATGGGGTTATCTTTCGGCCTTGTTTTTTGGGGAATTATTGCAGCCAGTGGCATGGGTGCTGTGTTGCAAAGTTCAGTATACGTTTTAATGGTATTAAAAATATTTGGTGGACTTTATTTACTAAGGCTCGCTTATCTGTCAGCCAAAAGCAGCTTTTCTTCCACTGAAGATACTCTGCAAACTGATAATAAAACAGTTTCGAGTCGGGTTTGGTTTATGCGTGGCTTAATTTTGAATCTATCTAACCCTAAATCTGTCATTGCATGGATGGCGGCATTATCGGTAGGTATGGGAAGCAATGATGATATTTTCGCATTATTAGCGGCGTTTGCTCTTTGTGTGGTGCTTGGATTTGTAGTCAACTCCCTTTATTCCATTTGTTTTTCATTTAAAGGAATCATGGGCGCTTATCAAAAAGCCAAACGCTGGATCAATGGCATGACGGCTGTTCTGTTTTCTATCGCTGGCCTTGGCTTAATTCGTTCCGCTTTTCAACGCAACCCTGTAGGTTAATATCACATTAATCAAGAGAAGCTTGCCAAGCTTTATCCGCTTGGACTTGGTAAGTTTTCCAATCGCCATTTAGCCATCTTTGGCGGCCGCGTTCTGCAAAAAACAAATGCAGTTCTTCTCCGAAAAATTCCCAAACCTGACCGCTAGTAGGAATTAAACCCTCACCTAACGCCAGTGCATTGGCACAAAAACCATTGTAACGGGGAACGTATTTATCAGGGGCAGCGGAAAATTTATCCGCCGATGCTTGGCTTGCAAAACGCCACTCTGCACCGTTCCATGTCACCACAAATTGCTTCGAGCCTTTCGCCACTGGGCTGCTGCCTTCAACACCTTCACGATAATAATCTAATACATCGTGCCCGCCGATGGCCGAGTTGCTCCAATACCCTGTACTCACAGGTTCATTCGCCATTACAGAACCAGATAAAATACATACTACAAAGAAAAACCATTGAGCTAACATTCTACTTTTCATCATTCTTTCTCTTATGTTTACCGAGTTTTATTAAGAACGCTTATCTCTCTATAAAGTTCCTTTCGCTTTATTTAGGCAGAAAAAAGCCAAACATGAGTTTGGCTTTTTGAGTTCATTTTAATGCTTTTTTAAGCACCCTGTTTTGATTCACAGGTTTGTCTATTTTGATGCGACGGGAATTTATTGCACCAAAAAAGAGCAATTCAAGCTTTTTTCTTTTTCCCTAAGATGACCAACAAAACCCCACCTAATACACCTGCGGTTGCAATAATGAGATGCAAAGTCACGGCTTCGCTGGCGAAAATAACGCCGCCAATCGTTGCGATAATTGGCACTAACAATTGCAAAACAGCCGCTAAAGAAGCGCTAAGTGAAGGCAGTACAGCGTACCAAAGTGCGTAGCCAACACCTGACATTAAAGCACCTGAAACAATGGCGAATAATATTCCTTCTGAACTGGCGGTTGTTAAGCTGTAGTCTTCCAAAAAACCAATACATATCAAAGCAATAATTAGGATAGGTACGGTGCGTATGAAGTTGGATGCAGTGGCGAATAATGGCAGTGAAGAAATCTTCCCGCGCCAAGTGTACAGCCCCCAAGCAATGCCTGCGAATGTCATTAAGATAAAGCCAACCAATGAAGGCGAAGACAAGGTTGGGAAGACCAAATACACAAAGCTCGCAAAGGCAACGAGTAAGCCGATCCACTCAAGGGATTTAAGCTTCTGCCCTGCCCAAACCGCCATCAGAATCAGTGTTAGTTGAACAGCACCAAAAAGTATCAGCGCGCCAATCCCTGTCTCTAATGTGACGTAAGCGTAAGAGAAGCCAATCGCATAAATAAACAGCGAAAACGCAGATAACCAACTACCCTCTAACCACACCTTTTTTAGAGAGGTGCTGTTTTGCTTCATGCTTTGCAAAACACAAAGCAATGCCAAGGTGATAGCACCGCTGACTAAGCGCAACATGGTGAAGTTTGCTGGGTCAATTAATCCGCCATCTAACGCTAATCGACAGAGTATGGAGTTGGCCGCGAAGGCTAATAAGGAGAGAGCAATTAAGACATATAACCGTAGTGAAGCTGTCATTTATTTGTTTAAAAGTTCAGTTAACCTGAACCAGTACCTTAGTTGGAGAAATTCGGCCAGTTTCAATCACTGGCACCAGTTTTGCAAGCCTAACAGTAACGCCGACCAGTTATTTTTGGTCGCCTAAATATGGAATCTACATGACGAGTCTTTTAGTATTTTCGGATTTAGATGGCACTTTACTTGACCATCACACATACAGTTTTGTTCCCGCACAAACGGCATTACAGTCGTTAAAAACCTTTTCTATTCCTTGTGTTATCAATACCAGCAAGACATTTCATGAATTACTTTCTTTGCGAGAAGCGTTGGATCACCAAGACCCTTTCATCGTAGAGAATGGCTCTGCTGTTTATATTCCTAAGCATTTATCCCTTTTTATCGATGAAGAATTAGAAGATTGTGGCGACTATTGGGTCAAAGCCTTTGGCCCTAAGCGCAGCACTCTGATTGAGCTAACCGACAGCCAAAAAGACAACTACACCTTCAAGCGTTTCAGCGATATTTCCTGCCAAGAGCTGATGACATTAACCGGCTTGAGTGAAGAAAACGCCACATTAGCCATGCAACGAGAATTCACTGAACCTATGGTGTGGACAGATTCAAACGTGGCATTAAACCAGTTAAGAGAATACCTAGCGCCTTTTGGTGTGCAAATTCAAAAAGGCGGTCGTTTCTCACATTTAATGGGCAAACACTGCGATAAAGCCAATGCCATGCTTTGGCTAACCGATTTATACGCCAGCCAAAGTGACGAGGAAATTACCACCATGGCGTTGGGCGACGGTGAAAATGACATTGGCATGTTAAGCGAAGCCGACATTCCGGTTGTTATACGTTCACCAGTGCATGCGCCACCAGAAGTCCCTAATCGTATCGATGCTTGGTTGACGGATGGTTATGGACCGGAAGGTTGGGCGCAAGCCATAGATTTAGTATTAAGCAAACAAGGCATTATTTAGCTTTCTTGTTTTCAGTTTTACTCAAACAAAAATTATTATTTGTATTTTATTAGGAGATTTTCATGGGCGATTTTCATCAGAACGGCATCATTACGACACTCCATAACTTGGCGAACCGCCCGTTAGAGGAAATGGAGAAAGAGTTGTGCGAGTTTGCAAAAACACGTCCTATGTCTCTTATTTTGCCTTGCCTATATTCTGAATTAGAAACAGACGCAATGCCGAATATCATTAAGCATTTGCAACAGGTTCCTTACCTTTCTGAAATCATCATCGGCTTGGACAGAGCAACAGAAGAGCAATACCGCCATGCTCTAGAATTCTTTAGTGTCTTACCGCAAAACTACAAGGTACTTTGGAATGATGGCCCTCGGTTAAGAGAAATCGACAGTGTCTTGAAAGGCGAACACCTTTCCCCTTCTGATCCAGGTAAAGGCCGAAATGTTTGGTTCTGCATGGGCTACAACTTAGCGGCAGGTAAAGCAGAATCCATTGCCATGCACGACTGTGACATTGTGACTTATGACAGAGAGTTATTAGCACGATTAATCTACCCAGTGGCGAATCCAAACTTCAACTACGAGTTCAGTAAAGGTTTCTATGCTCGTGCAGCCAACGGCAAAATGAATGGTCGCGTGAGCCGTTTATTGGTTACGCCTTTGCTTCATTCCTTGAAAAAAGTATTCGGTCATCTAGACTATTTAGATTACCTAGACAGCTACAAATACCCACTTGCTGGCGAGTTTTCCTTCCGCCGCGATGTTATGACAGATTTACGCATTCCAAGTGACTGGGGTCTAGAAATTGGTGTTCTGAGTGAAATGTACCGCAACTATTCACCAAACCGTTTGTGTCAGGTGGATATTGCTGACATTTACGATCACAAACACCAAGACTTATCCGCAGATAATGACAATGGCGGTTTGTCTAAAATGTCGATCGATATCACTAAAGCCATTTTCAGAAAACTGGCAACCAACGGTACGATCTTCAATCAAGAGACTTTCCGTACGATTAAAGCGACTTACTACCGAGTTGCTTTGGACTTTATCGAAACCTATCGAAATGATGCCGAAATCAACGGTTTAAAACTGGACGTTCACAGTGAAGAACAGGCCGTTGAGTTGTTTGCCAGCAATATCATGAAAGCGGGCAACCAGTATTTAGAAAACCCAATGGAAACGCCTTTTATCCCAAGCTGGAACCGCGTAGTCAGCGCATTCCCAGGTGTTATGTCTCAACTTGCTAAAGCGGTTGAACAAGACATGGCCGAATACGGTAAAAAATAACTCGCTTGTATCCGAAAAAGGCTGCGGCCTTTTTCGGATACCTAAGTGTTGCTTCATCCACTTATTGAAAGACAGGTAGGTAACTATGGAAAATGTATCTCTGTCGCATCTCGAACAAAAGCTCATTGTTCATTTGCAGGTGCTTTACCCAAACTTGGACACGGCGGAGTTGGCACGAAAATGCTTAGCTACCTTTCATCTTGATCCAAACACAGAGTCACCTCGCCCCCATAATAACTTATGGGATCAATCCGATATCATGCTGATTACTTATGCAGATACCTTGCGATGCGAAGGTGAAGCACCACTTGAGACACTGCACAAATTTGTGAAGAGTAAATTAGCCGACAGCATTTCTGCTGTGCATCTTTTACCGTTTTTCCCATACAGTTCAGATGATGGCTTTAGCGTGATGGATTACACCACGGTTAATCCGTCGAGCGGGAAATGGGATCACGTCGAGAATCTCGCCAAAGACTTTAAAGTCATGGGTGATTTGGTTATTAACCATTGTTCTAGTCGTAGTATGTGGTTTGAAAACTACAAAGCGGGCGTGCATCCGGGCGCGGATTTCTTTTATGAAGCTGACCCAAATGCCGATTTAAGCGCTGTGGTTCGTCCAAGAACATCACCGTTGTTGCGAGAAGTACAAACCAAAAATGGAACAAAACACGTTTGGTGTACTTTCAGTCATGACCAAGTGGATTTGAACTTTGAAAACCCAGCGGTTTTATTAGAGTTCTTAGGCATTATCCGCTTATACCTTGAAAAAGGCATTCGCTGGTTCCGCCTTGATGCTGTGGCGTTCCTTTGGAAAATACCGGGCACGAGCAGTATTAACCTTCCACAGACCCATGAAATGATTCGCCTACTACGCTTGATGATTGAGCATTATGCGCCTGAGTCTGTGATCATTACGGAAACCAATATTCCGAACCAAGAGAACTTAACTTACTTTGGTAACGCCAATGAAGCGCACTTGATCTATAACTTCTCTTTGCCACCATTGCTGATTAACAGTCTTGTGACGGGTAATTTCAGTCACTTGAAAAAGTGGTTAATGAGTATGCCACCAGCGCAACAAGGCACAACCTATTTGAACTTTTTGGCTTCTCACGATGGTATTGGTTTACGCCCAACAGAAGGTTTATTGTCTGAATGGGAACTGGAAACTCTGATCAACACAATGAAGCGTTTTGGCGGAAAGCTCAGCGCTCGAACTACGCCACAGGGTGAATCCAAGCCTTACGAGATTAACATCAGCCTTTGGAATGCTTTATCAGGCTCAGCTCAGCAAGGCCCAGACCAATGGCAGTTTGCGCGTTTCTTATGTGCTGCTGGTGTGATGATGGCGCTAGAAGGTGTTCCAGCCTTTTACATTCACAGTTTGTTCGGCACAGAGAATGACTTAGAGCGAGTTGATAATACAGGGCATTTTCGATCCATTAACCGACATATTTGGGACATGGATGAACTGGATCATGCGCTGAATACTCCGACTCATCACCAAAAAGTCTTCCAGAGTATTTCGCAGTTAACCAAAATTCGTCGTGCTCAACCTGCGTTCCACCCGAATGCAACCCAATACGTTTTGCACATGGGTGACAACCTGTTCGCGTTTTGGAGACAAAGCATAGACAGACGACAAAGCTTGTTTGCGGTTTACAATATGACGGATCAGCCTCAGAGCTTTAACTTGTCTGAACTGAACTTGATTGCCACAGACGAATGGACAGACCTTGTTTCTGATGCTGTGTACGAAGACCACTTAGGTAAGATCATCCTAATGCCTTACCAATTCGTTTGGTTGGCGAATAAAAAAGGCAAAATCAAAACAAGCTAGTTGCTTTGATCAAGCCATAAAAAAACGCGACTCACTGAGTCGCGTTTTTTGTTTTTCTTTCATTGCTCGTTTAGCAACCAGGAACATCTAACAAATAAGCCTTTCTTAAATGCGAGTTAGTGACTCACTGTTTTAGAAAATACGTTAATGATCACCACACCAGCCACAATCAGAGAAATGCCAATACAGGCTGCAGCATCGAGCTTTTCATTGGCAAACAAATAGCCAAAGATAGAGATTAAAACCACGCCCAAACCAGACCAAATTGCGTAGGTCACACCAGTTGGTAAAGTACGCATCACGATACTTAGCAAGTAAAAAGACACCGCATAACCCACCACCAAAATAATACTTGGCCCAAGTTTAGTAAAAGAGTCCGACGCTTTTAATGCTGTGGTCGCAACCACTTCAGCCAAGATGGCTAAAAACAAAAGCAGGTAAATCATAGTGCTTCTCCTAAACCGTGCAATGAGTATGAGTGACGCTCTTTACTGTGCCGTATTGTCTTTTTCTAGGTCAATATCTTCTGCTAAAAAACCGCCAGTTTGATGAGCCCATAAAGAGGCATAAATACCTTTGCCTTGAATCAACTCTTCATGGCTGCCTTGCTCAACGATCACGCCTTTATCTAACACGATTAAGCGATCCATCGCCGCAATGGTAGAAAGTCTGTGTGCAATCGCGATCACAGTTTTACCTTGCATGAGTTTGTACAAACTGTCTTGAATAGCCGATTCTACTTCTGAATCTAAAGCGGACGTGGCTTCATCTAAAATTAACAAAGGCGCATCTTTTAATAGCACTCGGGCAATGGCAATACGCTGACGCTGTCCGCCTGACAATTTGATTCCGCGTTCCCCCACCATAGCATCGTAGCCAGAATTACCGTACGGGTCGGTCAACGTTTGAATAAACTCATGGGCTTCGGCTTTTTTCGCGGCGGCGATCATTTCTTCTTCTGTCGCTTCTGGACGACCGTAAAGTAAGTTCTCTCGCACCGTTCTATGCAGCAAAGATGTGTCTTGTGTCACCATGCCAATTTTAGATCGCAATGATGCTTGCTGAACTTGGCTAATATCTTGCCCATCAATTTTGATTTGCCCAGATTCAATATCATGGAAGCGCATCAACAAATTTACTATGGTGGATTTTCCGGCACCAGAACGACCAACAAGACCGACTTTCTCTCCTGCTTTAATAGACAAAACAAGATTCTCGATTACTTTTCTGTCCTGCTTCCCATAATGGAAATTCACCGCTTCGTAATCAATTGAACCATTAGCAACCACTAATTCTGGCGCATCGGCTTTGTCTTCAATTTCAATCGGGCGAGACAGTGTTTTCATGCCATCGTTTACCATGCCGATATTTTCAAACAAGGCACTGACTTCCCACATAATCCATTGAGACATGCCGTTCATGCGCAGCGCTAAACTCACCGCAATGGCAATGGCACCCACACTGATAACACTGTCCGTCCACAACCAAATAGATAATGCCGCAATAGAAAAAGTTAAAAGGTAATTACAACCTTGCACGCCAACATTGAGCATGGTGACGAGACGCATTTGTCGATAAACGGTGATTAAAAAACCATCCATGCCTTCTTTTGCGTATTCTGCTTCACGTTGGTGATGGGAGAAAAGCTTCACCGTAGACACATTACTGTAGCTGTCTACCACGCGCCCTGTCATGGTCGAGCGAGCATCAGCCTGTTCTGCCGAGATTTTCTTAAGCTTTGGAATAAAATAAAACTGCAAAGAAACATACAACACAAGCCACGCAAGCATTGGCAGCATGAGTCGGTAATCGGCATTCGCGATTAAAACCACCATAGAAACAAAGTACACAGCGATGTACATCAATACATCCAGTAACTTCATCACGGTTTCACGCACAGCAAGGGAAGTTTGCATCACCTTAGTGGAAATACGCCCTGCAAATTCATCCTGAAAGAAGGACATACTTTGGCGCAAAATATAATGGTGCGATAACCAACGAATTCGCATGGGATAATTGCCCAGCAAGGTTTGATGAATAATCGCAGAATGCACAAAAGTCACCAATGGCATCACGACCAACACCATTAATGACATTAATAATAAATGCATGCCCTCTTCAGCAAAAAACGTGTCTGGATCTTTGTTGACTAGCCAATCCACCAGCTTTCCCATGAAGCTAAACAGAGTCACTTCTAAAATCGCCATCGTAGCGGTTAAAAGAGACATAAGGATGAGTGGAATTTCAACGCCTTTCGAATAGTAACGACAAAATGCAAACAGTGTTTTAGGCGCCTGCACTGCTTCCACTTCAGGATAAGCCTTCACCCACTTTTCGAAAAAACGTAACATAAAATTCCTTATCAAACTTGAAGAGAGGCTCTAATTCTTAAGAGCAGAATGAATTATAAATCCACCGCAAGACATTTAATACGTTTTTGCGGTTTCGTAGGCATAAACCCTACCTAAAAAATAAGTGCGAAATTGAAACACGTTAGTAAATTGAAAACCAGACAATATAAAAACAGGCTCTATTCTCTGTACGCTTTACTTACTGTTTGCATAATTAAATCAGCCTAAAAAAGCAAAAAGATATTATAATTCGTGCCTATTTACTCGACGTAAGCGATTATATGAAACTGACTCTGCCGATCATTCTAGTACTTGGGTTGCTTGCGGGATTGACTCCTATGGCAATCGACGCATACCTTCCTAGTATTCCAACGATTTCAAAAGATTTGGATACCAATATCGATTTAGTACAAATGACGGTCAGTATGTATTTGCTGGTTTTCGCTTTCTTGCAAATCCTCTTTGGGCCAATTTCAGATGCGATTGGTCGACGAAAAGTCGTGGTGGGAGGCCTAAGTATTTACGCGATCGGCAGTATAATCTGCGCCTTGTCACAGAATTATGAAATGCTTTTAGTCGGCCGAGCAGTTCAAGCACTTGGTGGCGCAGCAGTTGCTGTTTGTGTTCCTGCCTTGGTTAAAGATGGACTCTCCATTAACCAATTCGCCAAAGCCATGTCTATGGTTATGCTAGTAATGGCATTGGCGCCTTTGGCCGCGCCGATTATTGGTGGTGCGATTTTAACTGTATTAAGCTGGCACTATATTTTCGGCTTTCTCTGTATTTTATCGCTCGTTGGAATGACGCTGTTTTTATTAACCATTCCAGAAACACTGCCAGTAGAAAAACGTACGCCTTTTTCTTTTTCTAATGCCATTGGTAATTATGGAAGATTATTAAGTAATCGTACTGTTTTGGGTTACCTTGCCGCTTCTGCCTTTTTCTTCGGCGGGATGATGAGTTTTATCACCGGTTCTTCTTTTGTTTATATTGAACTTTATGGCGTAGACCCTGCTCATTTTGGTTTCTTCGTTGGCTTAAACGTTATTACCATGATGTCGGCATCTACTATAAACAGCCGTTTCGTAGAAAAATTGGGCACGGAGTTTTTATCGAAATACGCCATTATTGTGGTGTTATCTTCGTCCATTGCGATGATCATTTTAACCTTCTTCGAACACCCTCCTTTGGCTCTTATCATCATTTCGAGCATGCTGTTTATGGGACCAATGGGGATTCTAGGAAGTGGCTTCATGGCGGGCGCACTAAGACACGCTGGCAATCATAATGGCAGTGTTACTGCGTTGGCTGGCACCTCACGTTTCGCCTTTGGTGCCCTTGGTGGTGCTGTGGTGAGTCTGCTGCACAATGGTACTTTTATCCCAATGCTTGCTACTATGGCGAGCTGCGGCATTATCTCATTCGTTATTTTTAAAGTTACAACTCGGTATGCCGCGCCGACAGACACAGTATAATTAAAAAAATTTACTCAGTTTTATGGAGCTTGAATGTTAAATACTCAAACGCTAATCGAAAAAATCAAACAATCACCTGATCAGGTTCAATTCAAAGAAGTCATTGGAGTGATCGAGCAAGAATACGATTTCACACCAACTTCATTTGTAAATGGTGAGCAAAACAACGCCATCAATGAAAACAATGGCTCTTGTAAGATTTTTTCTTTTGCCGCTATTCACCAATTAGCAGAAGCAGACACATTGCATTTGTTCGGTGACTTCTACCGTGTTGATGTACTTCAAAACCCAGAAGGCAGTGACCATCAAAACATCCGTCAATTCATTCAAAATGGCTGGAGCGGCATTACTTTCAACGCCATCGCTTTAACACCAAAAAGCTAACAAAGTTAACCGCAGCAATGAACTTGCTGCGGTTAACTCATGATGAATGGTTGAGTTCAGCACCTAAAAAAGCCATAGTTTCGAACACTTAATATATGAGGTGGTTATGGAATTAGTCGCATTTGATTTAGATGGTACACTACTGAATCGGCACCAACGTCTCTCTGAATACACAATAGACACTCTTGAACGTTTAAAATCCGCTGGCATCTTTTACACTGTCGCAACAGGACGAACTCACCTTGCCGCCATGCCTTGTATCCAAGGCCATGATTTCCCTCATTGGCAGATTTTTAAAAATGGTGTGGAATGGTGGAATCCTTCACAAAGCCAATATCGCCACCGCAACTTATTATCTCAAGGGCACATCACAGATTTGCTGTCTTCTTTTGAAGAACACCAAGTCACACCTTTTATCTTTTGCTTAGAAGATGACGGCTCACATCGTGTTTATCATGCGCCTTTAAATGGACACATGAGTGATCACATTGCTAATGAGCTTGGCAATCATAAAAGCATGAGTCTTCACCCTTTAGCGGAATTATCCAGTGAAGCGAAAATCACTAATATCAGCGCTATGGGCAGCCCGACGCTCATCAATCATATTGTTGAAGCAAGTAACAAACACGATCACTTAACGGCTTATTCTGGTGGTGGCATCTATAATCCAGACGCTTACTGGCTAGACATACATCACAGCAATGTCTGTAAAGGTTCTGCTTTAATGGAACTTAAAGAAGAAATTGGTGCCGAACGATTAACGGTGTTTGGCGACGGCGATAATGATTTGTCTATGTTCTCCGTGTCCAATGAAGCCTTTGCGACAGAGAATGCTCACGACCATATCAAAGATGCGGCGACCGATGTCATCGATCATCACGATAAAGATGGTGTAGCGAAGTTCTTAAGAAAAAGATACGACTTGTGACCGTTTTTTAGAAAGCGTTTGTGAAGGGTTGATTTTTAAACAATACCCTCCATTAACTAAAAGACAACATAATGGACTATACTAAATCATCAAAATGAAACATGATGGTAAACAAGAATAATTAGTTTGGAGAAATGCCATGTTTGAATTTTTACTTTTCGTAGCGGCTTGTGCCGTGATTGCTTTCTTGGCAAAGAACATTCAAAAAAGCGTAGCTCAGCCAAAATCAAAGCTGCAACCGATCAAAATTGAGCGTGAAGAAGTTCGTCGCCCGACGCCTCGTCATAGACGCCCATACTAATTCCCTTCTATTCCATTAGTCTGTTTTTAAGATGAATAGAAAAATAGCCGCATTGGAAGGCTTTCCAATGCGGCTATTTTGTTCCTATCCCATATTCTTTTAGCTTGTTTGCAATGGTGCTGTGACTCATTCCCACCGCTTTAGCCAAACGTCTGGAACTGGGAAACTCTGGGTACAATCGTCTTAATAATTCAGCTTCCCAATGTTTCACTGTTTGATCCAATGAGTTGTTGATCAAACTCAAATTCGACATCAAATCCATTTCGGGCAAAGCCACATCTTCTGCCTGCCAGTTTTTTCCTTTCACCGTCAAAAAGGTTTGCAAGCAACGGTTTTGCAGTTCTTTTAGATTGCCCGGCCAATCATATAAAGCCAATTTCGTCATGGCTTCTTTGGAAATATTCGGCACGGTGACTTTGTGTCTTTCCGCTAACGCCAATACCAATTGTTGCACCAAACCTTCTATGTCTTCCTTGCGTTCCCGTAACGGCGGCATGGTTAACACCAAAGTGGCGAGAGAGAAATACAAAGCCTTGTTAAGCGCCTTGCTTCCAAGCAACTCCTGCTCGCTAAGTGACGACAAACTGATCACTCTTAATCTTTTATCAAAACTGATGCCAGCGCCCTGCTGACGATTTAACCAAGCCATAAGCGCCGCTTGAGCTGTGTCGTCCAAATGCTCAATATCTTCTAAAACCAGCCAGCCTGAAACACTCTCTAATGCTGATATATCTTCTTGGTTCAAGCTGTTGGCGGGACGAATAATCAATTGTGCGTCTGGGTCAGCTTGATGCTTTTGCCAATATTGAAATAAGGCTTCTACAAAGTGTCGCTTCCCAGAGCCCATTTCGCCCATAACAAATAAAGGTTCATTGCCGCTGCTAAAGGCTTCTGCTTTCGCTAGGGTTTCTTGCATAGCAAAGCTTTTTACAACGGAAGGTTGAAAGTAGGCTTCCAAAGGGTTTTCAGCATTTGGGGCTTGTTTTAAACGCGCGGCTTGTTTGTCTAAGCGCAGTTCTGATTTCAAATAAATCACACTTCCAGCGAGGTTTTCAGTGCCTTCTTCGTCGGAAACAAAGATAGGCTTCATTTCCAATAAGAAAGTTTTATTGCGAATACGAATACGCTTACTAATGCTTTGCTGTTTTCCTAACAGGTCTTTGGAAAGACTCACGCCTTTCAACACCTGCGACAAAGGTTGAGACAAACAATCCACCACTGTGACATTTAAGTCTTCGGCGGCTTGTTCCGTCATCATGGTAATTCGACCTTTCAGATCAACAGAAATTACGCCATCTGGTAAAGATTCCAGCAAGAGATGAAGAGAATGATGCTCTCTTTCAAATGGCGTAAACATCACAGTCTTCACGTCTTCCACACTGTCTAATCGACGAATTTCTGCCAAAAGGGTTTGTAGTTGAGAAAAGGGAATATCAGAGAAACCGCAGTAAATACAACGCTGCTTGGTATCCACTTCAATCAAGCGAATATCAATTTTATGCGGCACAAAAAGGTCTAGAATCTCGCGTATCATGCCAATTCTGTCTTCACACTGTATTTCTAATCTCATGTGGATTATTTGCCTTTATGGGTGATTTTCATTGATTGAAGATAAAGCATTATTTCTCTTTGGCATTCACTAATAAGATATTCTTTTGCGGCGCAAACATCTCATAAAGCGGCAATACCGCAGCACCTAAAACACCCGCGCTGTAACTGGTTTGAGCCACGCGAATGGCTGGCAGAGGCAACAAACTATGGGATTTTTGCGTTTCTTCAATATAACGAATAAGAGAAACCAATACAGGTTCTGGCAAACGCCCGCCAATCAAAATCGCTTCTGGGTCATACAATGCAATAACAGACGCCAAAGCGGGCTGAACTTCCAATGCTACTTCTCGCGACCATTGTTCCGTCAAACGAATAACAGGAGCCGTAAGCCAAGCTTCTTCTGTTTCTGGCCAATCTTGCTGGTGTTCTGCAAAAAAGCGTCTTAGTGAAGACAACGACAAGGCTTCTAAAATCCACTTGCCATGTTTACCTGTTGCCGCTGGAATCAAGCCAAAGCTGCCCGCTTTGCCAGTTGCACCTGCGTAACATTCACCATTTGCAACAAAGCTACCGCCGCACGCCGTACTCACAAAAAGATAAAAGAAATGCTGTGGCGAATCTGGGCTTAACAATAGCTCACTGGTAGCGGCTGCGCCGGAATCCAATTCCACAAAACAGGTTAAACCTGTCACATCAGCCAACCAAGTTTCAAAAGCATCCGATTGCCAATAGGCCAATGCGGCTTTCAGACTGATCAAATCCGCTCTTTGATGAGAATCCGTTACCAATGTATCAAGCCAAGCATCCATATAATCTGGTCTTGCTAAGCCAATGCCTTGAACCTTGCTCCAATCCGCGCCTAAAGTAGTTTTTACTTCTTCGATTAAATCTTGAGCAATGTCTTTCGCTAGCGCCTCTGTCGGAAAAGAAACCGAACGCTCCAACAGCAAAACACAAGCGCCACTGAAATCTAGCAATGCAGCGCTAATGTGATCACGGTCAACATTGATGCCCAATCCATAAGCGCCCTTTTCATTGATACTTAGTTTAATGGAAGGCTGCCCTCGGCGACCTTTCACCTTACCAGTGACATACAGCAGTTGTCGCTCAAGCAAGGAAGAGGTGATCACGGAAATCGTCTGAGCGCTCAATCCCGTACGTTCGGCAATGCTGACACGAGAAATTTCAGGATACTGCCTTACTAGGTGAAGAATGATTCGTTCATTGTAGATGCGACTTTGCTCAGAGGTACTGCCGGATGATTTCATATAATTCACTCTAATTTTCGTGCCTGTAAATTAATCAATTAGATTTAATAAATCTAATTGATTTAAAACTATAACCTCATTAGTATGAAATAACGATCAAAAAAGTATTAATAAAAATAACAAGGCTCACCTCATTTTCCATGCGAAAGCAGAAAGTGAAGGAAACGCCAAAACTAAAGGATTGCATCATGCCAGACTTCCAGTCTCCTGAGTTTTTAAAACGTCATATTCAGACTACGATGGATTTTTATCATCCACATTGTCTCGACCCAAATGGCGGCTACTTTCAGTTCTTTAAAGACAATGGCGATATTTACGACACAGACACGCGCCATTTGGTCAGCAGCACACGTTTTGTTTTCAACTATGCCAAAGCCTATGAAGCAGAAGGAAAACCAGAGTATTTAGAAGCCACTCGGCATGGTTTGAACTATTTGAGAACTCGACATCGTCGAGACAATGGCGGCTATGTTTGGCTTCTTAATAAAGACCAAAATCTTGATGAAACCAACCATTGTTATGGCTTGGCTTTTGTTCTTCTTGTCTACGCCACAGCCTACAAAGCAGGTGTCGAAGAGGCGAAACCTTGGATCAAAGAAACCTTTGATTTAATGGAGCAACATTTCTGGGATACTGAGTTTGGTCTCTATAAGGACGAAATTTCTAGCGACTGGCAACAGGTATCACCCTATCGTGGCCAAAATGCCAATATGCACACCTGTGAAGCTCTTCTTGCTGCCTACGACGCCACACAAGAAAGCCATTATTTAGAACGTGCAAAGTTACTGGCAGAGCATATTTGTCTTCGCCAAGCTGAGCTCGCCAATGGCGAAATCTGGGAACATTACACCGAAACTTGGCAAGTTGATTGGGACTACAACAAACAGGATCCAAAGCATTTATTCCGGCCTTGGGGCTTTCAAACTGGTCATCAGACTGAATGGACAAAGTTATTACTATTGATTCACCAAAGATCACCACAAGATTGGCTGATTTCAAAAGCAAAAGCACTCTTTGATCAAGCTTGGATAAAAGCGTGGGACAAACAACACGGTGGCCTTTGCTACGGTTACGACACCCAAGGCCAAGTCTGCGACGGTGATAAATACTTCTGGGTTCAAGCAGAGTCTTTCGCGGCTGCGGCCTTATTAGCAGAGGCCACTCAAGAGGAAGAATATTGGGATAAATACAAGGCACTGTGGGATTACAGTTGGTCGCACATGATAGATCATCAATACGGCGCTTGGTTTCGAATCCTGACTCAAGATAACAAAGCTTTCGATGATAATAAAAGCCCTGCGGGTAAAACCGATTATCACACCATGGGCGCTTGCTATGAAGTGATCAACTTGCTCACCAAGTTGCGCTAAACCATTACAGAATTTAGGGGCATCATTCTATTTGTATGCAAAATACAGTATGATGCAGCCCCTACGGTTAGTGGATGAGCCCTTTCATATATGCAGTTAGATAAAATAGATCTTAATTTACTTCGTTATTTAGACTCCTTATTGAGAGAGCAAAACGTTACCCATGCAGCCAATCAGCTTGGCATCACACAACCCGCCATGAGTAACGGATTACGACGTTTACGAGATTTATTTCATGACCCTTTGTTGGTAAGAACCAGCGATGGCATGATGCCAACGGCACTGGCCATTCAACTGCAACCTCGCGTACGAAGCATTCTTCAATCAGTCGATGAAGTATTACACTTAGGGCAAAGCTTTGAAGCCGAATCCAGCTCTCGTGTTTTCCGCATCATGGCAAGTGATTACGCAGAAGCGACGTTGATTCCTCCCTTGATGGAAAAACTGCAAGAAGAAGCACCAAATGTCATCCTAGACGTGATGAATCCAAGTGATGTGAGCTTTCACGATGTGGAAAAAGGCAAAGTGGATTTGGTCATTAACCGCTTTGAAACACTGCCTCAGTCTTTCCACCAAAAATCCGTTTGGGTTGACCATTTCTCTTGCTTAGTACCCGCCAATTCCGATATCGCCAAAGACTTCAGTCTAGAAACCTACCTTGCTTCTCCTCATGTTTGGGTAAGTAAAACAGGCTTCGGTGTGGGTGTGGGTATTCAACCAGAAGAAGTGCAAAAGCTTGGTTGGGTAGACGGTTCTTTGGCAGATTTAGGGTTCAAACGTAATATCCGTTTGTTTACTCGCAACTATAATGTCGCCATGCGGGCAACAGAGCAGTTAGGTTTGATAGCGACCTTGCCATCACTGGCAACACGCTTAATGAAAGACAACGAAAATGTTGTCGTGCTACCGCCACCGTTTGAGATTCCACCAGTGGAGTTAAAGATGCTTTGGAGCCCTTTACTGCAACATGATCCGGGGCATATTTGGATTCGCTCCACTATTGCAGGCTGTGCAAGAACCATTGCAGAAAACAACAATTTATAAAACATCTTCTTACTCGAAAGTACTCGAAAGCACTTCAAAAGCTTTCAATCACAACATAAAAAAGAACGAGCACTTGGCTCGTTCTTTTACATTCTTCATTAAGAAAGACATCGTCTTAACTACATATTATTCAGTTGTGCCCTTGATTCCTCTGCACTGGAAACCGTCACTTCTAAATCTTTAATGTGACCATTTCCTAAGCTGTAACACCAGCCGTGCACATGAAGCTCTTGGCCAATGCGCCATGCATTTTGCACAATGCTACTTTGGCAAACGTTCGCAACTTGCTCCACTACGTTCAATTCGCACATACGATCGAAGCGAGTATGCTCGTCTTCGATGCTGTCAATTTCTTGTTTATGAAGGCGATATACGTCTTTAATGTGACGTAGCCAGTTATCTATCATGCCATGTTCTTCTGTTCCCATTGCGGCTTTAATGCCACCACAACCATAATGACCAACTACCATAATGTGCTTCACTTTCAACACATCGACAGCAAATTGAATCACAGACAAACAGTTCAAATCTGTGTGAACAACAACATTGGCAATATTGCGATGTACAAAAACTTCACCTGGTAACAGGTCAACAATTTGGTTTGCTGGAACGCGGCTATCAGCACAACCAATCCAGAGATATTCAGGCATTTGTTGTTTTGACAAAGTTTCAAAAAACTCAGGATCTTCTTCCGTAACTTTGGCCGCCCATTCCCTGTTTTTATCGAACAATTCCGTCAACTTATTGGACATAACCTACTCCGGCAGTTTTTTACGATACCAACGGAGTTTAATATCCGCGGTTAAATTAATAGATTCAAGCTTTTTTACTGCCTCTTTTCCATCATAAGACGCTTTATGGATATGAGGTGTCATACTTAATAGGTCTTGAATTGCAGCTTGAGAGCTCAATGTAAATTCAAAGTTTCTCGCCTCTTCAGTCACAAGTTCAAACCCATCAACGCCTTCACTGTGAGTTGGTTTGTACTCATGAATGGAGGGATACAGTATCTGACGCAGTTCAATCAAATGATTGGCCCCAGACTCAACTAAAAGCAGCAAGCCTGAATCAGTCAATGCTCTTGAAAACTCATTAAAAATAGGAAAGCCAAACAAGCATAAAATAGCGTCAAAGCGTTCAGCTGGCGTCGGCAAACTGGCATTACTTCCGACTAACCAGCTGATGCTTTTATCTCGTTTGCTGGCTGCTGTGACCGCCCATTTTGAAATATCCAAACCGGTTAATTCGGCTTCAATTTGTTGCTCCAGCAAGAGCTTATTTATTTCATTCAGGTAATAACCTTCACCACAGCCAGCATCTAATACTCTGACACCGCTGACTAAATGCTCTTTTGGCCAAGTCTCTAAGACTGCTTCTACAATCGGATAATAAAAATCTTGGTTCAAAAAGGCTTGGCGAGCCGCCACCATAGCTTTGCTGTCGCCTGGATCTTTAGAGCGTTTATTCTGTACAGGTAGAAGATTTACATAGCCGGTTTTGGCTAAATCATAAGTGTGTCCGTTGTCACACTTTAGACTGTTACCATCACGGTTTAGTGACAGCGAGTCTATCGGACAAGAAAGGTTTTCAAGCGTTCTCACAAGGCATCCATTTTTTGTTAATTGACGTTCTCACCATGCGGCACTTTTATAAAGCACACTGAACATCAAGTATTGAGAGTATAAAGAAGCGAGTCATTCTTCGCTATGAAAACAAAGCCTGAACGTCATCAGTAAATGTGATTTACATTAAGACTGCACAGGCATTATTTATACTATTGCTTTGCATATACGACAAGAAATCCACACTGTCTAACGGCTTAGAGAATAAATAGCCTTGTACTTCTAAACAGTCATAATGATTAAGTGTGTCCACTTGAGAACGGCTTTCTACACCTTCCGCAATGATTTTCAAATTCAAACTGTTTGCCATAGCAATTGTCGCTTTTACAATCGCATCATTGTCATTGTTAATACCCAAATCATTAATGAATGATCTGTCTATTTTAAGGGTTTGAATTGGGAACTTCTTCAAATAAGCGAGAGAAGAGTAGCCGGTACCAAAATCATCAATAGAGAGTGTTAAGCCTAGCTCACGAAAGCCATGTAGCTTTTCAATCGACTGCTGTGCGTCTGTCATCAACATGCTTTCAGTCAACTCAAGTTCTAGATATTCAGGGTCAACGCCCGTTTCTTCCAACACACGTTTAACCATTTCCACCAAGTCTGCTTGCATAAACTGACGACCCGATAAGTTTACCGAAAGCTTAATGGGAGGATGACCAGACTCACGCCATTCTTGTAGCTGGCGACAAGCTCTTCGAATCACCCACTCCCCTAACGGAAGAATCAAACCGCTCTCTTCTGCCAAAGGAATAAATTTATCTGGACTGATCATACCTAATTCTGGATGCACCCAACGAATAAGGGCTTCTGCCCCTACAACCGTTTCATCAGGAAGACGGATTTTAGGTTGGTAATGAAGCACAAACTCTTCTTCCTCAATGGCTTTGCGCAAGCCACTGCCTAAGGTCAAATGAGCATTGATATTTTCAGCCATATGGCCTTCATAAATACAATACATGTTGTGACCCATTGCCTTTGCTCGATACATAGCGGCATCGGCATTTTTTAGCAAATTATCAATGTCGTCAGCGTGGCTTGGATAACTTGCAATACCAATACTAGCCGTAATCATCATTTCCATATCGGCAACAAGATAGGTATTACTGGCGCTCTGCTTGATGTTATCAGCAATGCTTTCTAATTCTTGTGTGTTGTTCGTCATCTCTAAAACAACAACAAATTCGTCACCACCTAAGCGATACAAACAAGCCGTTGGCGGTATACTGCCTTTAATACGTTCAGCAACTCGCTGAATCAGCTCGTCACCGACACGATGGCCGAAGTTATCATTAATTACCTTGAAACCATCTAAATCTAGGTACAAAAGACCAAATTCTCGCTGGCGTTTTTTCGCATTAGATAAGGCACTTTCTAACTGCTGATAAAGTAGGTTTCGGTTAGGTAATTGAGTCAAAATATCGTAGTTTTTTAAACGATAAAGCTCGACTTCGTGATCTCTTTTTTCTTGGATATCGTGAACCAACAGATAAACGTGACTGTTTTCTGTGTTATGAGTCACTTCAATCTGATGCCAACGAACACCATGTTTCGTAGACAAACGAATTTCTTGAGATATATTTTCTTGCTTTGCGATTCGACGAATAAAACTGTTCGCTGCACCGGATACTGCGAATAAATCACGAATGTCCGCTAGATCGCCAAATAGCTGAGAGAAGCATTCACTTGAGTCTATGTACTGACCACTTTTATCAAATACACCAAAGGACAGGGTTTTAAACTGAGACAACAAGCCAACATGGCTATTCAATTTAGGAGGAAGCAAATCAGAAATTTGATGTTGTTCAGAAACGTCTAAAGCCGCAGAAGAAACGCAAGGACGAGCCTCTACAGAAAGCCCTTTGCGACTTTTTCCGAGTGAAATAACAGAACCTGTTACTTGGTATTGAGAGCCATCTTTGGCAATGAAGGGCCATTTGAAGGGCAATTCAGCCCCTTCTTCGAGTTCTCTTAAGTGAACCGCTAGACGTTTCTGCAAAGCGTCATTGATGACTCGTCGGCCAGATTCTATATCGTGTAAAGAATCAGCTAACAAGGCTTCTGCCGCTTCGTTAAACCAAGGAATCGTCGCGTTTTCTATGTCTATAATCCAAGCTGCCAACGGCATCTTAGATTGAAGTAAAATTGATAAGTCGGTCATTTATATAAAATACTGCCAATTAAGATCTTAAAATTAGATCCTGTTTAACCTCTTACCATGAGTCAGGAACAACAAACACACTTCGCTTTATGTCCTTTCCTACTTCCCATAAAAGTATATGTTGAGGGCGTTCATCCTGTAGGAAATGACCTACAAGATTGTAGGCAGATTGCAGAGAAAATAAAGTAAAATTCTCATTTATATTTGAAAAAGCCATCCAATGCGGCTTCTTTAATATAAGAAAGTGGGAAAAGTACGACATTAGCAGTATGAATTCCGAAGCACGAATCCAGCCACCTCTACCTTGCTCAAGCCATCGCTCAATGTCGTTGTTATCTTTTAACCCATAATATAATCGGCCGAAGACCAATAAACTTGAGTTTATTTTTCGATTATTTGCGATTTCATTGATAATCGACAAGCCTTCGGGTGTTTCAAGGATAGATAACTGGTGCTCTCGCGCTCGAGTCACCTTCTTTAATAAGCTGTCATTTTTGTTGGGGCCAATCCAAGAATGTGGTGCAAGATCAGGTCGTTCTAAATAAAACTTAATCGCTATTTCAAATTGATGAAGCTGACCGCAAGGTGTTTCCACCAACATGTCCACTTCTCCCAATGTGCCATTCTCTCCCTGAATCTGAAAGTGCTCTAAAACAACCCTGAGAGAAGACAAATGCTTGATGGCATAAGAAAACAAGGTTTCAAAATAACTGCCCAGAAAATGAGATTTGCAGGCATTCACTGCATTGATTAAATCGTCAGGGTTATGGTCCAATTCAATCAACCTTAATGACACATCATCTAACCAATAAGGTTCAAGGTCGAAATCCTTCTCAATGTAATGACCTTCCACCAGCCAAGCAAGATCTCTCACAAAAGGATGATGGAACTCAGAAGTCATCATGAAGGATTACTTAGATGCTGGTCGATAAGGTCTAAACAACGAACCAAAGCTGCGACACTTTCTTGAGGTTTATCTCTAAAAGCCTCTTCGGCCATTGGCGAAATGTGACAGCGAGTCGGCAATGTCCCCCCAGTTTCTAACAAGACTCTAAAGCGCTCAATCATCACAAATTTAAGCCATTGCTCGAACGACATTGTGTCTATACAAAATGGCTCTTGGCTCTGTAAGGCTTGTAGCGTTGGTGTCTCACAATCCCAAACACCACTGGCTTGCATCGCCATTTGTAAGTCGATTAGCAAATCAGCCAATGTGTGATGGGCAGAAAAAGCCTTTTTCAACCTGATTTCTCCCTAGAAAAACGGTAAGATATGTGATCTTTTTTTCACTGATTAACGGCATTTTTACGCTTTTATCAGCAACTTGAGTCTATATTTTATCATGAACAAAATTGAATCTCTTTCTGACTTATTTGATATGGTCGGATGTGACGTTACCTATTACGACCTTGGACGAAACATCACAAAAATTACACCTCAGCAGGCCACCCAATTCGACCGAAAGCAGCAAGTCTACCCTTTTCCGTTTCGCCAACACGCTTGGCTAGCTTGCCTTTTAAAAGCCAAAGACAGCAATAAGAAAAGTGTTATTGATGAAAGTGTAATTTGGTTTCTGAAGTTACCGCTAGACGAAGCAGGCTGTTTGAATCTAGGAACCCGCGATCATTTCATCAAAAGCATCGTCGATAAAATTCTTCACAAAGGTGAAGAGGCAGGCTTGTCCGAAGCTTTGGAAGATAACCCTTATGTCTTTAAGCCGGACCAAGAACGCATGGCGAGCCTTCACGCCATTTTAGGCAAAGACTTAAAAACCGATCCATCCCATTATTTCCACGCTGTCGTTGAATACCTTTCTTCCGATCAAATAGAAGAAAATGACCAATGGCAAACGCTTGGCCTTCAAGGCATTGCTGAACTCGCAGCAAGAGTTAACGAAACACAATACGAAGCACTGATTGATAAAGCGATAAAACGTGCCGTTCCTCAAGTCGTGAGTGCACTTTGTCACGCGCTAGAACATCAAGCGCTGCCAGCGACCCTACAAACTGAAATCATTACTCAATTGCAAACGGAGCAAGACCCGTTAATTCAAGCCAGCTACCTCCGTGCATTATCCAGATCCACGTTGGATGACTCTCTTCTCTTGCCTTTATTCGGCTTACTGGGCAGTTTAACCGAATGCAACGATGGCGACATTCACACCATTGCGGCACTGGCTGCGAAATGCCCGAATTGGCTGAGCCAAAACCCTCAACTGTTTAGAATCATCATGGAAAAACTGGCTCACAGAGAAGATGGTTACATAGCTTTCAAACAAGTGACAGCGGAACTCAGCCAGCACCCAGAAACCAAACAACCACTTTGGACTTTATTACGTGGAAACCACATCAGCCCTAAACTCGCTCAAGCAGTAAGTTTCCTGTTCACAGAAACACCAAAGTCACTGCATTAGTGCTGATTTAACGACTACATAGATAACATAAAAAAGCCCCATTAGATTTCAGAGAAAAATAATGGGGCAAAGTAGCCTCAGCTAACATTACAACAACACCAGGAACACAGTTAATGATGAACTGGTTTCACGCCTTCACGCAGTTTTTTGCGATGAGCTATAAATTCTTGAGTAAGCTTATAATTGCCTTGTTCAGTGCAAAGCGCACCTCTATCAATAAGAGCGTCTAATGTTTTCGGCAATACTTTCTGCCGACGCTTCCCTTTAACAAAGTAGAATTGCTCGCCTAACTGGATAAGTTCAAAACCAGATTCTAGATAGCCAACACATAAATTTTGAGTTGGCGTTAATTTGAGTTTCATAATTTCCCTCACTTTGCCGTCTCTTACTTAAATTGCTTTATTAACTATAGACTCTTTTTCTCACAAGATAGAGTTTGCATACCTAAGATTACAAAAAGATAAAAAAAGGAGGCGGTTTACAAACCGCCTCCTTTTTCATGACGCATCTAAGAAGATGCGATGACTATTTAAACACCTGATATCACTAAGTTTTAAGCAGTGAGCTTATGCTTAATGATGTAACACTGGTGAATTTTACCATTACGATCAAAGTCAGGATCCAACGTTTCACGAGTGATGTTTTTCACTTCAAACTCTTCTTCTAAATCTGCATCCAGTACAAAACGGCGGTAATTATTAGAGAAAATCAGCTCCCCTTCTTGCTCTAGTCTTGCCATCGCCAAGCGGACTAATTCACCATGATCACGTTGAATATCTAACACATCCGCCATTTTTTTTGAGTTTGAAAACGTTGGAGGATCCATAAAAATCAAATCAAACGTGTCTCGACTTTGCTTAAGCCACTCAATGCAATCTGCTCGCTCAACTTGATGATAAAGCTCAGAAAACTCGTTCAATTCTATATTACGACGCGCCCATTCTGTGTAGGTATTCGACATATCAACACTTAAGGAACTACGAGCACCACCTTGTCCAGCATGTACAGACGCGGTTGCCGTATAACAAAAAAGGTTCAAAAAGCGCTTACTGTCAGCTTTATCTTGAATCAATTTACGCACAGGTCGGTGGTCCAAAAATAAACCTGTGTCCAAATAATCCTTCAGATTTACGATGAAATCACAGCCATATTCTTCGACAATCATTTCATGTTTGGATTGATCAAGCTTTTCATATTGCTCTTTACCAGACTGTCTTTGACGCTGTTTCAGAACCACTTGAGACTCTGAAATATTCAACGCCGTTGGAATGGCCGACATCACTTCAAACAAACGCTGCTTGGCTTTTTCTGGATCGACACTTTTTGGCGCTTGATACTCTTGAACGTGGGCCCAATCATTGTAAACATCAATCGCAACAGCGTATTCCGGCATGTCTGCATCGTATACTCGGTAACATTGGATCTTGTTCTTCTCGACCCATTTTTTCATTTTCTTGGCGTTTTTCTGCAAGCGATTAGCAAACATTTGAGCGCCAGGCGTCATCACGGATTGCGCAACAACGTCTTCTTTAATACTGCCTTGCAACAATGGGAAAATATAAGCACGACACTCAATGCCACCGTTAATAACACGAGTACTTTTTTCTGGTCGAACCGGAATTTGACGCGCTAAGTGATCATTACTGGTTAGCATCATAAATTGCCAACCGCGCACATTGCTGACAACCCATTCGCCCAATTGACGATACAAGGCGATCAATGCCATTTCGTCGCCAATACGCTCACCGTAAGGTGGGTTACAAATCACTAAACCCGGCTTCTCTTGGTTAATGTCAAACTCGTGCTCTTGGAAAGGCGTCATGGACACATCAATGATTCCGACCATGCCTGCACGTTTAATGCTTTCACGGGAAGCGGCAATCGCTCGCTGGTCTCGATCCGTACCTTGAAAACGCAAACCCAGTTCTTCTGCGTTTCTTTTACGATTTTTGGCAAAATCCATTAACTGCTGCCACATACGGTGATCATGCTGCTTCCAGCCTTTAAATCCCCAGTAATGACGACCTAAGCCTGGCGCAATATCCAACGACATCATGGCCGCTTCTACTAAGAAAGTACCAGAACCACACATAGGATCGATCAGCTGAGTTAAGCCACAATCTTTACCCCAACCTGCGCGTAACAACAAACCAGCCGCTAAATTTTCTTTCAACGGCGCCATACTGCCCTGTTGACGATAGCCACGGCGATGCATACTTTCGCCGGACAAATCGATGCTCACAGTGACTACTTCACGCTTAATCCGCAAAGCGATACGCACATCTGGCTGATTCTTTTCAACGCTTGGACGTTCGCCAGATAAGGCAACAAAATAATCGGCAATCGCATCTTTGGCACGAACCGCACCAAATTGAGTATTGCGAATGTGATGGTTAGTGCCGTGGCAATCAATCGCAATAGTGTTGGTTGCCGACATGTGTTCAGACCAAGGAATGGCTTTTACTGCGTCATATAAATCATCCGCGGAATCGATCTTAAAATTCGCGATTGGCAGCATGACTCGGGTGGCAACACGCGACCAAAGACACGCTTTGTACATACCTTCTAAGTCAGTCGTCAGCTTAACTTGCCCTTCGCCAAAACGAGTATTCGTTAAACCTTCGCTGTGCAGCTCTTTTTCTAAGACATTCTCTAATCCTAAAGGACAGGTTATTTCTAGTGCGTAAACCTGATTTTCAGAATCAGTTGTCTGTAATATTGTGCTCATTTTTAAATTACTTTTTTAAATTCAATGGATATTCAACAAATAAAGAAGGCGAGATCATATCTCGCCTTCTTCACAGCTCACTAAACACTTTCAGTTAGATAGCTGCTTTATAAGTTCGTTTTTAAATGCCTAGATCACGCTCTCGGTAATAAGCATCTGTCGTGGCAATCGCCTCTTTTATCATCTCTGGACCTTGATAAATAAACCCAGAGTAAATCTGCACCAAGCTCGCACCGGCTTGCAATTTTTCAACCGCATCGGCACCACTTGAAATGCCACCGACACCAATAATTGGCAAGGTGCCTTTCAGATGCTCTGCCAGTACTTTAACAACATGAGTAGATGCATCACGCACTGGCGCGCCACTTAGGCCGCCTGCTTCCTCTTCAAACTGATGCCCCGCAACCGCATCGCGAGACAAGGTCGTATTGGTCGCAATGATACCATCAACGCCTTGTTTCACTAACGTATCAGATACCAGTTTAATTTCGTCATCTGTCATGTCAGGGGCAATTTTCACAGCCAATGGAACGCGTTTTCCGTGCTCCGCTTCATAGCGATCACGGGCTTCCGTCAATGGCGCAATTAACTCTGCCAAGCTTTCACCGAATTGCAAGCTACGTAATCCTGGTGTGTTTGGCGAGCTGATGTTCGCTGTAATGTAATCCGCGTAAGGAATAACAGCGGTTAAACAAGCCAAATAATCCGCAGCGGCGTCTTCAACAGACGTGGTCAAATTCTTGCCAATATTAACGCCCAAGACACCCGGATAGCGATGAGTCTTAATACGTGAAACAAGATGATCAACACCTTTATTGTTGAATCCCATACGGTTAATAATGGCTTCATGTTCTGGCAAACGGAATAAGCGTGGCTTCGGATTACCAGCCTGACCTTTTGGCGTCACAGTACCCACTTCAACAAAACCAAAACCAAGTGCGCCTAAGGCTTCAAATGCATCAGCATTTTTGTCTAAGCCTGCCGCTAAACCAACCGCATTGGGAAAACGCAGCCCCATGACTTCAACTGGCTTAGTTGATGGCAATCCACCTAGAAATTTGTTCAAACCCAATCGACTGCTTGCGGCCAGAAGATCTAAAGACAATTCATGAGAAACTTCAGGGTCCAATTTAAAAAGTAACGAGCGAGCAAGGTTGTACATAAAATAAGGCTCCTAGGTGTTTACGTTGCACTATCTAAGTTGAGTAATGCCAATTAATTTATTCGAATCATCAAATTCTACTTCAAACACACCATTAATACCTTGATGTGTTACAAAACGTTGAAAAGCCGCTAAAGGAAGTTGTACTTTGCGCCCATCCAAACTGTTCGCTACTAAGTTTTTTGCAGCGCCCGCATACATAGCTTCATATTTGAATGCGGGCAACGCCACACTCAATACAAGTTTTGCCATTTTTTATTCCTATGCTTACGTTACTCTTACAGACGTGACTCTGTGCGTAAAGATTTGAATCCGATAAGATGAGGGTTATTATATTGTGTTGACACTTTTTTTGACAGAAGTATAAGGAAGCTAGGTTCGATGGTAGCTGTAATTGAACAATTAAAAGACCACCTCAATCGTGCCATTATTGGCCAACCTGATTTAACCCATGAATTACTTGTCGCTTTAATTGCTAATGGCCATGTCCTTTTAGAAGGCCCGCCTGGTATTGCAAAAACCACGGCAGCCAAAGCGCTGGCCAATGCAATAGACAGCCGCTTCCAACGTATTCAATTCACGCCTGATTTACTGCCTGGCGATGTGACTGGCTCGGATATTTACCAACAAGAAACCGGTCAATTTAGCTTCATCCCCGGCCCAATCATGAACGAAATTGTATTGGCTGACGAAATCAACCGCGCACCCGCAAAAGTACAATCTGCGTTACTCGAAGCCATGGGCGAAAACCAAGTGACTGTAGGCAATAATAGCTATACTTTGCCACCTTTGTTTTTTGTCATCGCAACTCAAAACCCCATTGAGCAGGAAGGCACTTACCCTTTACCAGAAGCTCAGCTTGACCGCTTTATGTTGAAAATTAACCTTGGCTATCCAAGTGCTGCAAGTGAATTAGAAGTACTCAGATTGGTCAGACAACAAGACCTGCATAAAACCGCCACCAGCACGGCTCAACCGCTTTGCAAGCCGAGCGATATTCTTGAGCTACAGCAAAAAGCACTGTCTTTGTATATGTCGGAAAGTGTCGAGCAATACATAGTGCAATTGGTCATGGCAACAAGAGAGCCAGCTCTGTATCTTGGTGAAGCAGGCAAAGGCGAAAACCTCATTGAGTTTGGTGCCAGTCCACGTGCCACACTCGCTTTAGACCGCTGTGCTCGCGCCAACGCCCTACTTAACGGCAGAGACTTTGTAACACCAGATGATGTGCGCCAAGTGGCTTTACCTGTTTTGCGTCATCGCATTATTACAACCTTTGAGGCGCAAGCAGCAGGCTTATCTGTCGATGATTTATTAAAACGATTAATCAGTCACGTTCCGGCACTGTAACATTATGAGCCCATTATTATCTCCAGAATCACCGGAGTTAGATGAAGCGCATTTTGCCCTTCTGGCCCATTATGCGAAGCATTTAGGCCGAGCACCAAAAGCCATTCGTTTTGCGACGAATACTGGCGAACGTCGATCTCGCCAGAAAGGTCACGGCATGGAAATGCTAGAGCTACGAGCTTATCAAGCAAGTGATGACTTGAGGCACATAGATTGGCGTGTCACAGCTCGTACAGGTCAAGCGCACACTCGTCTTTATGCTCAAGAAAATGACCATCAAAGATTATTGTTGGTTGATTTGTCCAATCATGCTTACTTTGGCACTCGCCATACTTTTATTTCCACTCGCTTAATTCAGCTTGCGGGAATCATTGCTTGGCGCTCAAAACAGCAAGGCGACACCTTGTCTTATTGTTTGAATTATGGCGAACAAGAATACGCCAGCAACAAAAAAAGCATGTTTCCTACTTTGCTTCATCAATTACAAGACGCCTCTCGATTAGACAATAGAAGCGCAAAGCCGAATCAAAAAAGTGTGTGGTCTCGCTCTCTATTGACGTCTAAATCACACAATAAAGATGTGATTATTTTGACAGATAAGCAAAGTTGGAGTGATGAGGAAGAAAGTTCGCTTATGCAACTTGCCAAGCATAATGCCGTTCACTGGATTCAAGTTATCGATAGCAACGCCTACAACTTGCCAGCAGGTCAATATCAAATGGTTGGCCAGCATGGCATTCAACGAGTGAATGTCAGCCCAAAAACCATGCAACAGGCAAAAGCCGCTTTCTTTGAGCAAAATTCGGTTATGCGTAAAAAGCTTTCCGCTATAGGCATTCGCCATCAATTGTTCGACCTAACGGAATCCCCTGAAAAAATCGCTCGCTATTTACTTTCTCAAGGAGCCTTACGCTAATGCCTGCCGGTCAAACACAGGCAACAATCAGTTTGCCAAATGAAGCTTATTTGCTACCCGAATCCATTCCAATGTGGCCGCCCGCGTGGTGGACATGGCTAATTCTTGCGTTGCTGCTTTTGCTCATCGGTGCCTTTGTTTTTTATCGTTATCGACGCTACAAAAAACGCGCCTACCGACGAGAAGCACTTAATGCAGTCACTAAAGCACCGACTGATTTATCAGACAAAGAATGCATATTGCTTTGCCATGAAATGATTCGTCGTTGCTTGATCAGTGAAAACAAAATAGAAATGGCCGCACTGCCTAGTTCAGCTTTATTGGAAAAAATAGATCTCACGATGCCTAAAAAATACCAATTTTCATTACTTGGAAACGCATTTTTTGATGGCCCTTATCGCAACAAGGTTGAACTAACACCAGAACAACGAAGCGCCATGATCAAAACCACAAGTTATTGGATAAGGAAACACCATGTTTGAATTAACTTGGCCTTGGTTTCTGCTGCTTCTTCCTATTCCTTTAATAAGGTTCTTTGCACCTAAAGCAAAGCCAAAAGGAAATGGTATTTGGTGGATGAATACAGATGAATTGGTTCATCATCAAGACACCAAGCTAGCATCAAGTCGTTTCCAGTTAGGGCCTTTGTGTCTGACGATTGCGTGGATTTTACTCGTCCTAGCCATGACCAAACCCGTTTGGTTGGGCGAACCAACTAAAGTCGTTCCATCAGGTCGGGATTTGTTAATCGCATTGGATTTGTCCGGCAGCATGCAGGTGTCTGATATGACACTCAACAATCAATCTGCAAACCGACTAGAAGCCGCTAAATCAGTATTATCAGATTTCATTGAAGCCCGTCGCGGTGATCGCATTGGGATCATCGTTTTTGGCTCTAAAGCCTATTTACAAGCGCCTCTCAGCTTTGACACAACCACTATTAACCAGCTTGTTCAGGAAGCACAAATAGGCTTTGCTGGCGAGCAAACCGCCATAGGTGATGCTATTGGCTTGAGCATTAAAAGACTCGAAGACAAACCATCCGACAAAAAAGTCTTAATTCTTATGACGGATGGCGCCAACACCGCAGGCCGAGTTCAACCTGAACAAGCAGCGGAGTTTGCCGCCTCACAGAATGTTCGTATTCACACCATAGGCATTGGTGCGGACAGCATGTTAGTACAAAGCTTTTTTGGTTCAAAAGTCGT
This sequence comes from Marinomonas sp. 15G6-16, assembly GCF_055809555.1. Lineage (NCBI taxonomy): Bacteria > Pseudomonadati > Pseudomonadota > Gammaproteobacteria > Oceanospirillales > Oceanospirillaceae > Marinomonas > Marinomonas sp. 15G6-16. The sequence continues at coordinate 632,019 of NZ_CM147916.1, forward strand.
CAATCCATCGAGCGACCTAGACGAAACTCTGCTTAAAAACATTGCTGCTCAAACTGGCGGCGAATATTTTCGCGCTAAAAGCACAGAAGATTTAAGAGCGATTTATCAGACATTAGATGAACTAGAACCCACACCAGCGGAAGATATTTGGCAACGCCCTTTGACTAGCCTTTTCCACTGGTTAGGCCTAGGCGCCATCGCTTTTCTAAGCTTGGCTTTGCTGTCTAACAGAGAAATCGTTTGGCGCAAAAGGAGTCACTCATGATGCTGTTTGACATGATTCATTTCGAGCGACCTTACTGGCTGCTGTTTATTCCCGTGACGTTGCTCATTGCTTTTTTATTCAATGCCACAGCGTCACAAAAAAGTGCTCTGGACAGCACGGTAGACGCCAATCTACTTGAGCATTTGGAATACAAAAATAATTCAAGCAATAAAAACAAATGGCTTGGCGTCATTAGTCTTATTCTGTGTTGGATTGGGTTAGCTGGCATCAGTTGGACACAAGTACCAACTGAAATGTTTGAAAGTACCCAGAAAACCGTTTTGGTTGTCGATCAATCTTTGTCCATGTATGCGACAGATATTTTGCCCAACCGCCAAACACAGCTAAAACAAACCATTCGAGATATTCTAGAGCAAACAAAAGAAGGCGATATCGCCCTAGTGGCTTTTGCTGGAGAAGGCTTTGTTATCAGCCCTTTCAGCCAAGACAGAGAAACCATCACGCATTTCTTGTTGGCTCTCGAACCCATTATCATGCCTGTGTATGGCAGTAATTTAAGCAGCGGCATTGAGACAGCATTATCACTCAACCAAGACACAAGTACGCCATTACACATCATTGTATTAACAGATGATCTGAATGAAGAAGATGAAGAACGAATCCCTTCTCTGCTGAAAGGGGCTAACACACAACTGGATTTAATCGCTGTTGGCACTACTAATGCTTCCCCAATTAAGCTTCCTGACGGCCAAATCATGAGACAAAATGGTAGAAACGTCATCGCAGCCACTCCTATCGATAAATTAGAAGCCTTTACTCAATCATTAGGTGGGCAGTTTTATGAAGGACGCTTGACGCCAAATCAGCTGGCTCAAGTCACCCATACTTCATTGGACAATCAACAAACTCAGAAATCGGAAAACAAGAGTATTTATTGGCAAGAACAAGGTCATTGGTTTGCCTTGCCTTTGTTGCTTTGGCTCGCCTTCCAATTCCAAAAAGGCATGCTGTTCATCTTACTCATTGGTGTTTTCTCTCTTCCTTCAGAAAAGTCTTTTGCTTCCCCTTTGGATTGGTTTTTAACGCCAGATCAAAAAGGCCAACAGGCTGTTGATCAAGGTGACTGGCAAACAGCTGATCAATATTTCACTCAACCTGATTGGAAGGCCGCGTCATCTTATGCCCTAAAAAATTACCAAGAAACCATAGAATCTCTTGAAGGCATAGAAAGAAACGCCTCTGAAAATTATAACTTAGGCAATGCTTTCGCATTATCTGGTAACGTGCAAAAAGCCATCGAAGCGTATGAAAAAGCCTTAGAGCAAGACCCAACTCTTGTGGTTGCCAAAGAGAACCTCGACTACCTCAAAAAACAAGAGCAAAAAAAGAACGAACAAAACGACGAGTCTCAGAATCAAAACTCTCAGGATCAAAATCAAAGCAACGACCAGAGCGAGAACCAAGAGAATCAACAGTCGTCATCAGACTCAGATGAAAAAAATGAGCCAAATAACTCTTCAGAGTCAAAAAATGACAATAAAAAGAACGAAACAGAAGACAAAGAGAAATCACCTAAGGATAATAAGCAAGAAGCTGATTCCCAGAGCGAAGCAGAAAAACAAGAGACAGCCGACAGCACTCTCGACAAAGAACAAACTCAAGCTCTGAATCAATGGTTAAGACAAATTCAAGATGATCCTGGGTTATTACTGCAACGTAAACTCTGGTATCTGCATCAAGAAAAACGTAACGAAAATCGATTTACACAAGAGGATGGGCAAAACCCATGGTAATTAAGCAAACTTTCTTTTCATCCAATCTGAAACGCAGCATGAAATGTTTGCTTTCCATTTTGGTGACGATATTGCTTGCTGCCTCATTCTCTACCAACCTTTATGCGGACACAGTAACCGCATCGCTTAATAAGAGCACTGTTACCGAAAACGAGATTGTCCAGCTCACAATCAGAGCCGATTTCAGCGACACAGGAAATGGCCCAGAATTGGCCCCCTTACAACGTGACTTTGATGTTTTAGGCAAAAGCCAAAACAGTCAGTTCAGCTTCAATTTAGGCACTAGCCGTGCGATGAATTATTGGGTCATCTCTTTGATGCCTAAATCAGTTGGCACCTTTGAGATTCCTCCTATCAAAGTCGGAGAACACGAATCTCAAGCAATCAAATTGGTCGTGCAGAACTCACCTCAATTGCTCGACGGAAATGGCAATCCTCCGGTTATTGTAAAAACAGAAGTCTCTGAAATTGAGCCGTATTTACAACAGGAAGTTATCTTAAGCGTCCAGCTTTATACTTCTGTTGCTCTACAAAACGCCAACCGTTCCGTACCATCACACCCCGATCTTGTTATTGAGCGCTTAATCGATGACCAAATGAGTTATCAGACGATTAATGGCACACAGTATCAGGTGATTACACGAGAATATCTTGCATTTCCTCAGCGCAGTGGCTTGCTCACCATTCCACCACAAACGTTGCAAGCCATGATCAATACATCAACTGGCAGAAGAATGATTAAGGTGCAAAGCGAGCCGTTGAATTTGCAAGTGCTGCCTATTCCTGCAAGCTATTCTAGTGACACTTGGTTACCAAGCTCTAATGTGACTGTTTCAACAAAGCTAGAAAAAACCAACGACTCGCCACGAGTGGGAGACACATTGATCTGGACGATTGATATCAAGGCAAAAGGTGCGCTTCCTGAGCAAATCCCTACCTTGGATTTCAACAGCACACGCGATTACAAGCTCTACCCAAAGCCACCTAAATTCAATACGCAAAAAACAAGTAATGGCGCCACTGGAAACCAAACAATCACGGTCGAGGTTGTACCCACAGCAGATGGAGCCCTTCAGCTACCCGACGTGAACATTACTTATTGGGATACGGAAACAAGAGCAATCAAAACAGCTTCAGCCACCACCGAAGAAATCTTGGTTGCACCTTTACCAAGCAGTGCAACACAAAATCAAACCGATTCAAGCACTCCTAAGATCAGTGAGCCTCTTCCTGCTCAACCACGCTCTGTTGCGCCCATATCCTTAGCGAAAACACCAACGAAAAAGGCAGACACTGCAAATGAACCGGCTTCAATGGAAGTCGCCATTACAGAAACTTCTTCTAGTTGGTCATTACGAGATTATTTAATTGCTGGACTGCTGTTGCTCTCTTTATTGACGATCGCTGGCTGGTTGGCTATCTGGTTTAAAAAGCGACAAAAGAGCGCTCCTGAAAGCGCAACACAGGTTCCAACATTACAAGATTTCGCTCCATTGAGCACAGCAGATGAAAACTCGGCTTATAAAGCCTTGATTGAATGCTGCCACAACAACAACCTTTCGGAACTGAGATCTTGCTTATTAGAGTGGGCTAGACACCGTTGGGGAGATCACGAAATTCATAGCGTTGATGACATAAAACGGCTCACATCTGTTGAAGTAACTCAACTACTCATGGAATCAGAGCTTCTTATGTATTCCAACAACCCGATTCATGAGTGGTATGGTGAGTCTCTCGCAGATGCTTTAGAAGAATTTACTAGCGGCCAGCCTAAGCCTTCTCAGGCTGGACAGCTAAAAACACTTTACCCAAACTTTTAAGATAAACCGATTACAAAAGGACTATCTGAATGACTTCATTCCAATCCGGCATTATTGCTGAAGCGTCGAGTGACGCCCTTTTTATTACTCTTAACATTAAGCACTCAGATATTAGCAAAGCTAAACAAGCCCTTGCTTCTGTCCCTTCTATCGTGAAAGAAACACAAGAACAGTTCCCTGACGGGCAACTGCATGCTTCCGTTGGATTAAGCAGCCAAGTGTGGAGTGAGTTCGACCAGAAACAACCAAAAGAGTTGGCACCCTTTCCTCACATTAAAGGTCAAGAAATAGACGTTGTTCCGACTGATGTGGATTTAGTATTGCACATTCGTTCATCACGACACGATGCCAGCTACGAGCTTGGCAATAAGATCTTTTCTGCATTTGGGTCCAGTGTTGAACTCGTTGAAGAAGTCAGCTGCTTTAAATATTTAGATAACCGAGACCTAACTGGCTTTGTCGATGGAACAGAAAACCCAGAAGGTGAAAACCGCAAGAAAGTAGCTCTTGTTGGAGAGGAAGATCCTGATTTCAAAAACGGTTCTTACTTTAATTTAATGCGCTTTGTTCACGACCTAGAAAAATGGGAAAAACAACCCATCAAAACGCAAGAAGACACCTATGGTCGAACTAAGTATGACAATGAAGAATACGCTTCTGCAGATAAATCTGTGCATGCACATACCAAGCGTACATCGCTTAAAGACGACAATGGGAACTCAATAGAGATTTTACGTCACAGCATGCCATTCGCTTCATTAACTGAAAAAGGCTTGATGTTTGCGAGCTATGGAAAAACACCAACCGCATTTAACCTTATGTTAGAAAGCATGGTGAAAGGTGATGAACACGGCAACACGGATCACTTAATGAAATATACCAGCATTAAGACTAGCCAAGCTTTTTTTGTTCCTGCCGTTGAGTGGTTTACCTCTCTGAAAGATTAACCTTGTCAGCTGATATTTAGACAATAAAACAAAGCAAAGGCCTGCAAGAACACACAAAAAAGCCACTCAATAGAGTGGCTTTTTTAGTAGCAATGGCGACCAATTAACGTTCTATCGTCGCTTTACCTTGTAGATAACTTTGCTGACCTTCTGTGCTCAAGCTCGCTTGAATTTGATTCAAGTATTGCTCGTAAGCAAGTTTCTGCTCATCTGCAACTGAGTCTTCACCAACTGTTACGGCATTCAATCGAATCAAGACCAGATCACCATTAGCAAGGCCTTTAACCTGTAACTCAGGACCCGAAGTTGGGTGAGGCAGAGAAAAAGCCAATGAGGCAATTTCATCTTGGCCACGCTTAGCATTGGCAACAGACGTCCATTCCGTATCAGAAGCCTCTTTCGCAGCTTCTGCTTTCGCTTGAAGCGATTCTAGTGCTTTGTTTTGAATAACAATGGAAGCAACCTGATCTTTAGTCTCTTCAAAAGTCTGGAATGCTTCAGCCTTGTGATCATTCAAATGTATCACAGCAACTTGATCATCACTTAATTCAAGTAAATCACTGTTTTGATTATCTTCTAAAACAGAAACACCAAAAGCAGAAGCGATTACAACAGCATTACTGGTAATTTCGTCATCACCGCCTTCACGACCAAAGTACGCACTTTGAAGCACGTCTACGCCATATTCTTTCGCGATATTATTTAGGTTGTCACTTGCGTAAGCCAAATCTGTAATATCTTCGTGAGCGCTTAGCAAAGCATCTCTGGCTTTAATTTCGATTAACTGTTGCTTAAGTTCAGCTTCTTGTGAAGCAAAGCTTGGTACATCTGCATCAACGATATCGTTTAGCTTAATCAAATGATAACCAAATGGGCTTTTAGCAGATTTAACTTCATCTTTTTCCATTGAAAACAATGCATCATCAAATGCTTCATCAATAGAGCCTTTCTCAATGTAGCCAAGATTACCGCCATCATTCTTCGACCCGATATCGTCAGAATATTCCGCAGCCAAATCCGCAAAACTTACACCAGAATCCAGTTTAGCTTGCACTTCATCAAGACGAGCTTTTGCTTCTTCATCACTTCTTTCTGACGTATCAATTAAGATATGGGAAGCGAATCGCTCTTCTTTCGCTAAGCCAGCAATAGACGCTTCATACGCACTCTGCAACTCTGCATCTGTTACTTGAACTTTTTCATAGAAGTCAGAACTAGAAATAACAACGTAATTTACTTTTACTTGTTCTGGTGTTTTAAAACTTTCTTTGTTCTCTTCGTAATAAGCCTGTAGCTCGTCATCGCTAACACTCGTCACTTCTGATTCATCCGCTAGAGAATACGTAGCGTAATCGTATGAACGCTCTTGTGATTGTAAAGCAGAGACACTGTCGACTTGATAAGGTAGAACGAATTCCGAGCCAGCTATTGCATTTCGCGGCTGCTGAATAAGAACATCTTGTTTAATGCGCTCTTTAAAAGCCAAAGGTGTAAAGCTCAAAGACTGAATGAAGCTGAGATATTTATTCTGATCAAATTGACCATTTGTTTGAAACTGCTCAGCTTGCAATAAATAGGAATCTACTTGAGCGTCTGATACACCTAGCCCAAGATCTGCCGCTTGATTTGTTAATACAGCACGTTGAATCAATTCATCCAAAGCACGGCGTTGCAGCAAACTATCTTCTAATAACTCAGGGCGAATCTGCCCACCCATCATGGAAATTAATTGGCGACGTTGAGTTTCGGCACTTTGTAACAATTCTGTACGTGTAATTTCAACGCCATCAACTTCGGCAACCGTTTCCGAAGAGTTAAAACTTGTAACTAAAGCGTCTACGCCAAATAGAGCAAAAGTCACAACGATAAAGCCAACAATGATCTTTACCACAATGCCTTGCGACTTATCTCTGATATCTTGGAGCATTACTGCCTCCGAATGAATGAATTAAATAACTAATAAAAAAGGTGCATTCCGCTCGGAATACACCTTTTGTGTCTAATGGCGGAACAGACGGGACTCGAACCCGCGACCCCCTGCGTGACAGGCAGGTATTCTAACCAACTGAACTACTGCTCCAAAAACATTAGTTTACAGCGTCTTTAAGACCTTTACCGGCTTTAAAACCAGGTACTTTCGCTGCTTTAATTTGGATTTCCTCACCTGTTTGAGGATTACGACCTGTACGCGCCGCACGTTCTTTAACTGCAAAAGTACCAAAACCAACTAGTGTAACCTGGTCACCTTTTGCTAACGCTGCTTCAATTGTTTTCAAAGTAGCATCAAGCGCATTGCTTGCAGAAGCTTTAGATAAATCAGCAGACGCCGCAATAGCATCAATCAATTCAGATTTGTTCACGTTGTACCCCTTCAGTATTTTCGTGGTTCCTTAGAATTATTTTCGGCGCAATATAAATGCCTACTCACAAGGCCGAGCGAGAAGTTATACAAGCCCGACCTACTTCCTGTCAACACAGGATATGACTTTAATGATGACTGACAGTTTCTTGTTCATCAACAGTTTTTTCACTCGAAGGTAAGGTTTCTACCTTTTTTGGCGAGGGAATATACTCCAAAGCAATATCAAGTACTTCATCAATCCATTTCACAGGAACGACCTCAATGTCAGCCTTGATATTATCAGGAATTTCTTTCAAATCACGAGCGTTTTCTTGAGGAATTATCACCGTTTTAATCCCTCCCCTGTGAGCCGCTAGGAGCTTCTCTTTTAGGCCACCTATAGGTAGCACCTCTCCTCGCAGAGTAATCTCGCCAGTCATCGCCACAGAAGCTTTAACAGGGACCTTTGCCAACACAGAAACAATTGCTGTACACATGGCAACACCTGCACTTGGACCATCCTTCGGAGTCGCCCCTTCTGGCACATGCAAGTGAAGGTCGGTTTTTTCATGAAAATCATCATCAATTCCCAAGCCAGCAGCACGACTTCGAACAACTGTCAAAGCAGCTTGAATGGATTCTTGCATCACATCACCAAGGGAGCCGGTTTTAACATGGCGACCTTTACCTGCAACACCAGCCGCTTCGATGGTCAATAATTCACCACCAACAGAAGTCCAAGCCAAACCTGTTACCTGACCAATTTGATTTTTTTCTTCCGCTTTTCCATAACTAAATTTATGAACACCAGAGAAATCTTCCAAATTAGCAGCACTTACTTCAACTGCTTTCGCCGCTTTGCCTTTGCTTAAAGCTTGCTTTTTAACCACTCGACGGCAAATTTTACTTAATTCGCGCTCTAATCCACGAACACCCGCTTCTTTCGTGTAATAACGGATAACATCCATTAAAGCATCGTCAGTAACTTGAATTTCATTCTCTTTTAAACCTGCCAACTTAACTTGTTTTGGTAACAAATAACGCTTAGCAATGTTCAGTTTCTCATCTTCTGTGTAACCCGGAATACGGATAACTTCCATACGATCAAGCAAAGGACCTGGAATATTCATACTGTTAGAAGTACAAATAAACATAACATCAGATAGATCGTAATCGACCTCAAGATAATGGTCATTAAAGGTATGGTTTTGCTCTGGATCAAGCACTTCTAATAATGCAGAAGCAGGATCCCCACGCTGATCCATGCCCATTTTGTCGATTTCGTCCAATAGGAAAAGTGGGTTCTTAACTTTCACCTTGGCCAATTTCTGTATTAATTTACCTGGCATAGAGCCAATATACGTACGACGATGTCCACGGATCTCCGCTTCATCTCGAACACCACCAAGCGCCATACGTACATATTGACGGTTTACCGCTTTCGCAATTGATTGACCCAATGAAGTTTTACCTACACCTGGAGGCCCAACCAAACACAAAACAGGACCTTTTACTTTTTTCACGCGCTGCTGAACAGCCAAAAACTCAAGGATTCGCTCTTTTACATCTTGAAGGCCGTAGTGGTCTTGATTCAACACTTTTTCTGCGTAAGCCAAATCATTACGAACTTTGCTGCGTTTCTTCCATGGTAAAGAGATCAACCAATCAATATAACCACGAACAACTGTTGCTTCCGCAGACATAGGAGACATCATGCGAAGCTTTTTCAATTCCGCTTCCGCTTTATCTTTTGCCTCATCGGTCATTCCAGCTTCAAGAATTTTTTCTTGTAGCAAGTCGAGCTCATTACCACCATCTTCCATATCACCAAGCTCTTTTTGAATGGCTTTCATTTGCTCATTCAAATAGTACTCGCGCTGGCTTTTTTCCATTTGCTTCTTAACACGGCTACGGATGCTTTTCTCAAGGTGAGCAATATCCAACTCACCATCCATTAAGCCAATCAAATACTCACCACGCCCAACCAAGGAATCAATTTCCAAGACTTTCTGCTTATCTTCAAGCTTTAGGCTCATATGACCTGTAATGTTATCAATCAACTTAGACAGATCATCAATAGACTTTAAAGAAGCAACAACCTCTGCTGGGATACGCTTACTACCGGCAACGTATTCATCCAGTTGCTTTAATAATGCATTACGGATAACACCATATTCACTTTGATCTTCTTCTTTTAGGTCTAGCTCAACGACGCCACCCAAAACAAAACCATCTGCTTCTTCCATTTTTTCAAGACGAGCACGATTACCACCTTCAACCAACACCTTTACAGTGCCGTCTGGTAGTCGCAACAATTGCATTACTTTTGCAGTGGTACCAATAGAATAAAGATCGTCTAACGTAGGATCGTCTTTGGATGCATCCTGTTGAGCAACAAGAAAGACATACTTATCATTTTCCATCGCAGACTCTAGTGCTGCTATAGATTTAGCTCGGCCGACAAACAATGGCAAAACCATATGTGGATATACCACCACATCACGAAGTGGCAGCATTGGCAGGAGTAAGGAATCCGTCATATTAATTTCCAATCTGGGCGCATAAACAAAAGCGCACTTTATATTTCAACATTGATTAGGAAAGAGATAAGGGCAAAGCCTTAAATTACAAGAGTAATACCTATTTGATTTTAGCCTATAGAAAAATTTTAGAGGTAAAGGAACATAAAAAAACCGAAATGAAGCTAAATATTCATTTCGGTTTTTTAGTCATGTATTTAAGATCAGACCATTACGGCTAAGCGTTTTTCGCTAAATCTTCTTTCTCAACCACCATCAAAGGCGCTGATTCGCCGCGAATAGATGATCCATCCATAACCACTTTAGAAACATCATTTCGTGTTGGAAGTTCATACATGCAATCCAACAAAGCAGATTCCAAAATACTACGCAAACCACGAGCACCTGTTTTACGCTCTAGCGCTAACTTTGCAGCTTCACGCAAAGATTCAGGAGTAAACTCTAACTCAACACCTTCAAGCTCAAACAAATGCTGATATTGCTTAACAAGCGCATTTTTTGGCTGACTCAAGATGGTCATTAAAGCTTCTTCATCAAGTTCAGATAAAGTCGCAACCACTGGTAAACGACCAACAAACTCAGGAATCAAACCAAACTTAACCAAGTCTTCTGTTTCTACACGATGAACCGCTTCTGAAAAAGATTTCCCTTCCTCTTTACTCTTCACCATAGCCGAGAAACCAATACTACTTTTCTCTGTTCGATCACTGATTACACGTTCTAAACCTGCAAACGCACCACCACAAATGAACAGAATATTAGAAGTATCAACTTGCAAAAATTCTTGCTGAGGATGCTTACGTCCACCCTGAGGAGGAACAGAAGCAACGGTTCCTTCGATTAGCTTAAGCAATGCTTGCTGCACACCTTCACCGGAAACATCACGAGTAATAGATGGATTGTCAGATTTTCTAGAAATCTTATCAATCTCGTCTATATAAACGATCCCACGCTGCGCTTTCTCAACATCGTAATCGCAACTCTGTAATAGCTTCTGAATAATGTTTTCAACGTCTTCACCAACATAACCCGCTTCTGTCAGGGTTGTCGCATCAGCAATGGTGAAAGGCACATCAAGAACACGAGCAAGCGTTTGCGCCAGCAAAGTTTTACCGCTACCTGTTGGACCTATTAGCAAGATATTACTCTTACCTAATTCAATATTAGTATCTGACTTACCTTGGTGACGTAAACGTTTATAGTGATTATAAACCGCTACTGCTAATACTTTTTTCGCCTTGTCTTGACCGATAACATAATCATCTAAAGACGCGCTTAGTTTCGCAGGCGTTGGCAATTCATCTTCTGTCTCTCCGCCTTCTACTGTAGCTTGAGACAATTCTTGAATGATAATGTTGTTGCATAAATCCACACACTCATTACAGATATAAACCGATGGGCCTGCAATAAGCTTTTTGACTTCGTCCTGACTCTTTCCACAAAAAGAGCAATACAATAGTCGATCCGAGTGGTCACCACGGCTAAAATTATCGTCCGACATTTATTCCACCCTTTTTAAACTGTACGTTTCTGTAAAATATCATCAATTAAGCCGTACTCTTTTGCCGTTTCCGGATTCATAAAGTTATCACGGTCAGTATCAATAGCGACTTGCTCTATATCTTTACCAGTATGGAAAGAGATAATTTCATTAAGCTTATGTTTAATACTTAGAATCTCACGAGTGTGGATCTCAATATCAGATGCTTGCCCTTGATATCCACCTAAAGGCTGGTGAATCATCACGCGTGAATTTGGTAGACAATAACGCTTACCTTCCGCACCCGCAGTCAGTAACAAAGCACCCATGCTTGCTGCTTGACCAATACACATGGTGCTTACATCAGGCTTAATAAATTGCATTGTGTCATAAATAGACATGCCCGCTGTTACGGAGCCACCTGGCGAGTTGATGTATAAATGAATGTCTTTATCTGGGTTCTCAGACTCCAAAAACAAAAGCTGAGCAACAACCAAATTGGCCATGTGGTCCTCGACTTGACCAACCAAGAAAATCACTCGCTCCTTCAACAAACGCGAATAAATATCAAAAGATCGCTCGCCTCGGGCTGTTTGCTCAATAACCATAGGAACAAGGCCATTACTTGTAATTGCAACAGGGCCTGTAGTTGGGTTCGTCAAATTCATATTGCATTCCTTAAAAGCAAAAAAGCCGACATAACATGAGCTATGTCGGCCTTTATTAAAAAGATAAGCTAATGCTTATGCTTCTTCCCCAGCTTCTTCAGCTTGGGCATTTGGCTTGATAGCATCTTCATAACCCAAAGTTACTTCTGTAACTTGAGCAGATTCTAACAGTTTATCAACAACTTGCTCTTCAAGTACAGCGGATTGCACTTGCGCTAGTTGCTCTTTATTCTTCAAGTAAAATTCAACAACTTGCTGTGGTTCTTGGTAAGCTTGCGCCATATCTTCAAGGAAAGCACGAACACGTTCGTCATCTACTTTCAATTCGTTTTGCTTGATTACTTCAGAAATCAAAAGACCAAGTTTAGCACGTTTCGTTGCTTCTTCTTGGAACAATTCTGCAGGTAATTGGGAAGCATCAAAGCCTTCACCACCAAACTGGCTAGCAGCTTGTTTACGCAAAGCATCAACTTCTTGATCAACCAATCCAGAAGGAACTTCCACTTCATTGATAGAAAGCAAACCATCAAACAAAGCATTTTTCAGTTTAGCTTTAACCGCTTGGTTAAGTTCACGCTCCATGTTTTTACGCACTTCTGCACGCAAGCCTTCAATTGTAGCGTTTTCTAAACCGAATTTTTCAACGAATGCTTCATCCAATTCAGGAAGTACTTGCTCAGCTACTTCAGATACTGTGATCTTAAAGCTAGCTTCTTGTCCTTTTAGGTTTTCTGCTTGGTAATCTTCTGGGAAAGTCACAGAGATCGTACGCTCTTCACCTGCTTTAGCACCAACGATGCCAGATTCAAAACCAGGAATCATAGTGTTAGAACCAAGAACAAGCTTATGACCTTGAGCTGCACCACCTTCAAACGCTTCATCACCTAAGTAACCAACAAAGTCGATTGTTACTTGGTCGCCGTCAGCAGATTCACGCTCAACAGCATTCCATTCAGCATTTTGCTTACGCAAAGTTTCTAGCATCACATCAAGATCAGCATCAGTTACTTCTGAAACAACACGATCAACTTTGATTGCAGAGTTATCAGCTAAAGTAACTTCTGGGTAAACTTCTACTTTAACAACAAACTCAAGATCTGCGCCTTCAGCGAAGTTCTTAGGTTCAATAGAAGGCATGCCAGCTGGCTGAATAGACTCTTTTTGAATCGCTTCAACATAAGCATCACGCATAATTTGCTCAACAGCATCCATACGGATACCTTGACCGTAGCGCTTTTTAACTAGGCTAACAGGAACTTTACCTTTACGAAAACCATCGATGCGAACTGTTTTCGCAGTTTTCGCCACTTCAGCACTTACTTTTTCTTCGATACGAGCAGCAGGAACACTAATTGTTAAAACGCGCTCAATTGGAGACGTTGTCTCTACAGAAACTTGCATAAAACTTCCTCACGGGAACTTGCTTTAATTTGTTGGTCATCTATCAATCAATAAGACATAGATTTAATCGTAACCAACAAAACCTAAATAAAAACTTAATTAAAGTAATCGACTGAAATGGTGCTCCGTACTGGATTCGAACCAGTGACCTACCGCTTAGAAGGCGGTTGCTCTATCCAGCTGAGCTAACGGAACTAATGTCATTACATTTCATTTGGTGGGCTATTATAGGGATGGAATAGCAATCGTCAACAGATAGACATAAAAAAGCCCAGTAAACTGGGCTAAAATGACTATTTGCAACTAAGGAACCGAGAATAGCTTTAGAAGCTATCTCTTCAGCACAAATATCACAAAAGGAACAAGACGAATAATACAAGTCTATTCAAAGAAAAACAAGCCGAGTGCGCCAAATAAATGCACCTTGCACCCTATTTGTGCAATTCAATTCCAAAGAAGTTTTTATAATCTATTTGCAAGCTGTGTTATCTTGATAGCATCACTTTCAAAACGATATAAATCATGCAAGATCACACATCTCACTCACTCTTAACGCTCAAACGATATGCATTGCTAACAGCAAACCGATTTAAGCGCAGCCAACTCCCTCAAAAGGCCGCCCAACTCACGCTTTCAAGTTTACTTGCTGCAGTTCCGATTATCACAATCATTCTTGGGATACTCAGTTTTACTCCCGCTTTAGAAGCCATGCAGGCACAGCTTTTTCAACTGCTTGAGCAACATCTGGCACCTGGCTCTAGTGACATCGTACTTCCTCATTTAATGAAGTTTGCCTCTCAAACTAAAAACCTGCCTATTGCGGGCCTTGTCGCCCTTTTTTTGACTGCTTTACTACTACTAAACAGCTTTGAAAGCAGCGTTCAATCTATTTGGCAAATTGAGAAAGCCAGAAAATTAAGAGAACGACTACTAACTTATTGGGCAATCCTAACCTTGGGGCCCATTATCTTCGCGACATCCTTGAGCCTTTATGGGACGCTTATTTCCATCCAAATAAGAAACGTCGATGAGAGCATTTGGCTTAGTAGCCTATTAGAAGCAGGTAGTATCATTCTGTATTTTCTAATGCTACTAACATTAAACTTTCTAACACCCAATGCAGATGTTTCAATTAAGTGGGCTGCGGTATCCGCACTAGTTGGAAGCATAGGCTTATATATTTTGAACACTATATTCGGCTCATTCGCACAGTTTTTCACAAACTACCAAGTGGTTTATGGTGCCTTTGCCGCCATTCCTATTTTCCTCATCTGGTTACAGAGTTCTTGGCTAATCGTACTTGCCTCTATTTGCCTTTGTGCCACATTACACAGCATAAAGACTTAGCATCAGGTCAGGATTAATGTAAAATCGCGCAAATTTTCTATAATAGGCCCAGCATGACCAACACGATTACCGACTTAAACAAAATACTAGATGAAGCAGATTGCTTAGTTGATGAAGCAGAACTGAACAAAGCGCTAGATAAAATGGCGGCTCAAATCACTACAGACCTTTCTGATAAGCTACCTCTTGTTCTTTGCGTTATGAATGGTGGATTAGTCCCAACAGCAGCTTTGATAGAAAGACTTAATTTCCCACTTGAACTAGACTACATTCATGCAACTCGCTATGGAATGGACACAGAAGGTGCGACCTTAAACTGGTTAAGCTACCCACAAACTAGCTTAAAAGACAGAACCATCCTTGTTATTGATGATATTTTTGACCAAGGCCATACATTGCAAGCCATCCAAAAATGGCTAGAACAGCAAGAAGCCAATAGCGTTTATACCGCCACCGTCATCAATAAATTACACGACAGAAAAACAAACATGACTCCCGACTATATCGGTACAGATGTAGCTGATCGCTTCTTGTTTGGTTACGGCATGGATTACAAAGGATTTTTCAGAAACCTTAAAGGTATCTATGCAATAAAAGACAGCTAATTCATTCTTTTATTTCTAGAGTAATAGCCATAAAAAAACGCCTGACTTTCACAAGTAAGGCGTTTTTTTTATTTCTACAAAGCGCAATTAGAAAACTCGGTTAAAACCATTTAGTGCGGCAACACGATACGCTTCAGCCATCGTTGGGTAGTTAAATGTCGTATTCAAGAAATACTTCAAGGTATTCTGTTCGCCCGGCTGTTTCATAATAGCTTGACCGATATGAACGATCTCAGAGGCTTGGTCACCAAAACAGTGAATACCTAGCAATTCCAAAGACTCACGGTGGAAAAGGATTTTCAGCATCCCGACCGCTTCCCCTGTAATCTGAGCACGCGCTGTGTTCTTAAAGAACGCACGCCCTACTTCATAAGGTACTTTTTCGGCAGTCAACTCTGCTTCCGTTTTACCAATGGAACTAATCTCAGGAATAGTGTAGATACCAGTAGGCACTTCACTAATAAATTCACCACCTTCCAAGCCAAACATATTCGCAGCAACAGATCGACCTTGATCATAAGCAGCACTTGCCAAACTAGGCCAACCAATGACATCACCAGCGGCATAAACATTTTCAACTTGAGTTTGATAATTATCGTTCACTGCAAGCTGACCACGGCTATTTACTTCTAAGCCGATTGATTCTAGACCTAAATTATCTGTGTTGCCGGATCGGCCATTACAGAATAATAAAGCATCAGCTCGTAGTTTTTTGCCTGAAGCCATATGCATAACAACACCGCGATCTGTAGCTTCAACTGATTCATAAGTTTCATTATGACGAATCAGAACACCACTATCGCGAAGGTGATAACTTAATGCATCTGTAATCTCATCATCCAAGAAGCTCAACAGTTTCTTGGCAGGGTTTATAAGTTCTACACGAACACCCAATCCACAAAATATTGAAGCGTATTCAGATCCAATGACACCCGCACCATAAATAATTAAGGAACGAGGAGTATGACTCAAACTCAAAATAGTATCTGAGCAATAAACACGAGGATGAGAGAAATCAATATTGGTCGGTCTATATGGACGAGAGCCAGTAGCAATAACAACCTTCTCTGCAACAAGAAGCTCAGGGCCTTTCTCGTACGTGTTTACTTCTACCGTATTGGCATCTTTAAACTTGCCTCGACCAAAGTAAATATCAATGCGGTTACGAGCATAATATTCTGTGCGACCTAAAACTTGCTTATCGATCACTTTATTTGCGCGATCCAACACTTTAGGAAAAGAGAACCAACGAGGCTCACCAATATCACGGAACATTGGGTTCGTGTTGAAGACAATAATTTCTTTTACAGCATGACGCAAAGCTTTCGACGGAATGGTCCCCAAATGCGTACAGCTCCCGCCAACTTGCGAGCTCGCCTCAATAACAGCAACTTTCTTACCCGCTTTAGCTGCACTCATAGCAGCACCTTCACCCGCAGGACCCGTACCTAAAACCACAACATCATAATGCCTTGTTGTCATAATACCCTCTTCCCGTTAAATTATTTCGATGCGTCATAAAACGTATCATCTGAAGTTTGTTCAGCAATGCCTTTTTTCGTTTCTTTCTCGCATTTGCCTTTATCGCCACCACAAATATCGCAAGCGACTTCCATACCTAAAGAGCTCATTCCGCCGCACGATCCAGAGATAGGCTTACGTCCCATCAAAACACCGACAGCCATAGCTGCAACCAATAAAAGCATTAGAGAAAATGCCAAAACAATTGTTAACATAAAATTTCTCCTAAAATCTAAACTTACTTTATTTCAAATAAGACTGAAACGCATCCGAATAAAGCTCTTCAAAACCAAAATCTGTCTTTACCAATAGGTATGCAGAAATGCCATTATCCTGAGCAAACGCCAAACCTTTTTCTGGACCAAGCACGGTAATCGCCGTTGCTAGACCATCGGCCATCGTCGCCGTCTTATCAATTACAGTAACAGAAACCAAACGATGTGTTATTGGTTTTCCCGTTATAGGGTTTATCGTGTGAGAATAACGAACACCGTTTTTCTCAAAATAGTTTCTGTAATCACCCGATGTGGCAACCGCTACACCATCAAGTGATAAAATACGTTCAGCCATAGAGTGACCACCGGCAGGACTCTCAATCGCTATCTTCCAAGGAGAACCATCAGGCTTCACACCTCGAGATGAAATCTCTCCGCCAACTTCGACTAAGTAGCGTTCTACACCTTTATCGCGCAGCACTCTTGCGACTTCATCAACACCATAACCTTTTGCGATAGAAGACAAATCAACATAAATGTCTTTCTCTTTTGTCAAACGCTGATCATTAAGTGTTAAGTATTCATATCCAACACGTTCTTTCGCTTCATCTATTGAAGCTTGACTTGGTACTTTATCTTCTCGTTTACCTGGACCAAATCCCCAAAGATTAACTAGAGGACCAACAGTCACGTCATACTCACCTGATGTCATTTCGCTTATCAACAAAGCTCTATCAACAACGTATGCCATATCCTTGCTAATGTCTGCAGATTGGCCAGCAGGAAGCTTGTTAAATTCCGAAAGCTCTGATGTTGGATCATAAGTCGACATCAACTTATTAACCTTGATCAAAACATCATCAACATCATCTTTTAAATCCCAAGGATTACTCACTTGCTCTGTAGTATAGAACTTAACAGTGTATGTTGTTCCCATTGTAGGGCCAGAGAAGCTTACCAATTCAGGAGAAAAGGAGGAAAGACGATAAACGATAGCTGCCGCTATAAGAAAAAAAGCAGGGAACAGTATTTTTTTGCGCATATAAAATCTTTTTCAATCATCAACAAAATAAAGACCCACCAAGTGGTGGGTCTTTATTTAGATACTAGCCGCCGAAATCATCAAGCAAGATGTTTTCTTTTTCTACGCCTAGATCTTCTAGCATTTTAATCACCGAAGCGTTCATCATTGGAGGCCCACACATGTAGAACTCACAATCTTCTGGTGCTGGGTGATCTTTCAAGTAGTTCTCATATAGAACATTATGAATAAAGCCAGTCTTACCTTCCCAATTATCTTCAGGTTGTGGGTCAGACAAAGCTAAATGCCACTCAAAGTTATCATTCTCTTCTTGTAGCTTATCATACTCTTCCATATAGAATGCTTCACGCATACTACGAGCACCGTACCAGAAAGACATCTTACGCTTAGAGTTAAGACGTTTAAGTTGGTCAAAAATGTGCGAGCGCATTGGCGCCATACCTGCACCACCGCCAACAAAGACCATTTCTGCTTCAGTGTCTTTAGCGAAGAACTCACCAAATGGACCGTACACTTTGATCTTGTCGCCCGGTTTCAAACTAAAGACGTAAGAAGACATCTGACCTGGAGGCAAATCATCTTTACCAGGTGGTGGCGAAGCAATACGAATATTAAACTTCACAAGACCTTTTTCTTCAGGGTAGTTTGCCATTGAGTAAGCACGGATAACGGTTTCATCAACTTTAGAAGTAAACTTCCATAGGTTGAATTTATCCCAATCACCTCGGTACTCTTCTTCAATATCAAAGTCTTTGTAATGCACTGTATGAGCTGGCGCTTCAAGCTGAACATAACCACCTGCACGGAAGTCTACGTTCTCACCTTCAGGAAGCTTCAACGTTAGCTCTTTAATGAAAGTAGCAACGTTCGGGTTTGACTCAACTGTACACTCCCAAGCTTTAACACCGAATACTTCTTCAGGAACCTCTACATCCATATCTTGCTTAACAGCAACCTGACAAGATAGACGGTAACCTTCTTTTTCATCTCGGCGAGTAAAGTGAGATTGCTCTGTCGATAGCATAGAGCCACCGCCGCTTGTCACTTTACATTTACATTGGGCACAAGTACCACCACCGCCACAAGCAGATGATAGGAAAATGCCACTGTTTGCCAAAGTTTGAAGTAATTTACCGCCCGCTGGAGCAGTAACTTCTTTTTCACCATTGATGCGAATTGTAACGTCACCAGTACTTACCAAACGAGCACGTGCAGCAAGGATAATTGCCACTAGCGCAAGTACGATAGCTGTGAACATCACCACACCTAGAATAATCTCTAAGTTGACCATGTTAGTTAAACCTTATTCTTGGTTGTCCCACTGTGCAGCAAATTAAAGCTGCACACCAGAAAATGACATGAAACCTAAACTCATTAGACCAACAGTAATGAACGTGATACCAAGACCACGTAAACCTGCAGGAACATCTGAATACTTAAGTTTCTCCCGAATACCAGCAAGCGCAGCAATAGCAAGCGCCCAACCAACACCAGCACCTACACCGTACACAAGACTTTCACTGAAGTTGTAATCACGCTCTACCATGAACAAAGAAGCACCCATGATTGCGCAGTTTACAGTGATAAGAGGCAAAAACACGCCCAATGCGTTATACAATGCAGGCATATATTTATCTAATGTCATTTCTAAGATTTGAACTACTGCGGCGATAACACCAATGTAGCTCAACAAACCTAGGAAGCTAAGATCAACACCTGGCAAGCCTGCCCACTCAAGTGCACCGTCTACCAAAAGGTTCTGATACAACAAGTTGTTCAAAGGAACTGTGATCGCCAAAACAACCACAACGGCAATACCTAAGCCAATTGCTGTTTCTACTTTCTTAGACAAAGCCAAGAAAGTACACATACCTAGGAAAAAGGCCAAAGCCATGTTTTCTACGAAAACAGCCTTAATAAATAGACTTATATAATGTTCCATTTATAGCGCCTCCTGAGCACGTGAGTTGGCAGCAATCTTATATTCTGGCTCTTCAACTTGCTCAGTTTTGTAAGCGCGTAACGCCCAAATAACCAAACCAATAACGAAGAAAGCACTTGGTGGCAACAACATCAAGCCATTAGGCTGGTACCAACCACCATTCTGAATAGTCGTGAAGATTTCAACACCAAACAACTTACCAGCACCTAACAACTCACGAAAAATAGCTACGATGATCAACATTGCGCTATAACCCAAGCCATTACCGATACCGTCAAGGAAACTCATCACTGGACCATTTTTCATGGCGAAGGCTTCAGCACGACCCATTACGATACAGTTAGTGATAATCAAACCTACGAAAACGGAAAGTTGCTTGCTGATTTCAAAAGCAAAAGCTTTCAATACCTGATCAACCACAATTACCAAAGAAGCGATAATGATCATTTGAACAATGATACGAATACTGTTTGGAATATGATTACGAATAATAGCAATGAAGAAACTAGAAAAAGCCGTTACCAAGGTAAGCGCGATCGCCATTACCAAACTAACACTTAAACTACTCGTTACCGCCAAAGCAGAACAAATACCCAAAATCTGCAAAGCAATTGGGTTGTTCGCAAGAATTGGCCCAAAAAGGACTTCTTTCACATTAGACATTATTGAGCTCCTTCGCTACGTAGCACTGACAAGAAAGGACCAAAGCCTTCTTCGCCTAACCAGTATTGAACAAGGTTTGTAACACCACGACTTGTTAATGTGGCACCAGACAACCCGTCTACTTTATGAATTGCTTGTGGATCAGCACTGTCTACACCACCTTTAGCAAGCTGAATAACAGCTTCACCTTGGTCGTTATAAACTTTTTTACCTTCCCACAATGCTTTCCAGTTAGGGTTATCAACTTCACCACCTAACCCTGGTGTTTCACCTTGGTCATAGAAGCCAAAACCGATAACAGTATCAAAGTCATTTTCTAGTGCGATAAAACCGTACATAGTTGACCACAATCCGTAACCGTGAACAGGTAGGATTACACGATCAATGCCAGCATCAGATTTCACCAAATAAACAGAAGCAAACTTAGCGCGACGCTTAATACTTGCAGGATCATTTGCACCAGCAAGAGCAACAGACAAGGCAGGATCTTTCGCTGCAGCTTGCTGATCGTAAGTATCTGGAGAGATACCCGCAGCATCAAGCTCTTCTTGAGTTGCAAAAACACCTGTTTCAAGGTTTACAAGGCGCGTTTCAATTCTTTCGAATACCTCATCAACAGATGTTGAAGCATCCAACATATTTGCCGCAGACAAGATATTACGCTTACGGTCTAAGTCTTTATTAGCGCTCTGTATTGGCTTTAAACCTACCGCTGCTGCTGCAACAAATATAGAACATACTAGACATAGAGCCAAAGCAACCGTAATGGTTTTTTGAATACTATCGTTATTGCTAGCCATTGCGTGCAATCCTCCGTTTAATGTTCGCCTGAACAATAAAGTGATCTATGAAGGGCGCAAATAAGTTTGCAAACAAAATCGCCAACATCATACCTTCTGGATAAGCTGGATTCACTACGCGAATCAAAACAACCATGACACCAATCAAAGCACCATAGAACCACTTACCACGGCTTGTCATTGAGGCAGAAACCGGATCCGTCGCCATGTACATCATACCGAATGCAAAGCCACCTAAAACAAGGTGCCAGTACCAAGGCGTAGAGAACATTGGATTCGTTTCGGAACCAATCATATTGAATAGTGAAGAGGTAACAACCATACCCAAGAACACACCAGCAACGATACGCCAAGCAGCAATACGCATTACTAACAGAGCACCACCACCGATCAAGATTGCAAGAGTCGATGTTTCACCCATGGATCCTTGAATAAAACCAAAGAAGGCATCTTGCCAAGCTACAGTTAAACCAGCAACGCCATCAGCAGCCAATTGGCTTAATGCTGTTGCGCCAGAGAAACCGTCGATCGCAGTCCAAACCGCATCACCAGACATAGACGCTGGGTAAGCGAAGAACAAGAAAGCACGACCAGCAAGTGCTGGGTTAAGGAAGTTTTTACCTGTACCACCAAATACTTCTTTCGCCAAGACAACACCAAAAGTGATACCTAAAGCGACTTGCCATAAAGGAACAGTTGCAGGTAAAGAAAGCGAGAACAGAATAGAGGTAACAAAGAAACCTTCATTCACTTCATGCTTACGAACAGAAGCGAATAACACTTCCCAGAAACCACCAACAACAAAGGTAACAAGATAAACAGGCAAAAAGTACATTGCACCGTAAATCATATTATCCCAAAGGCTAGACACATCGTAGTTGGTCAAACTTCCAATAATAGCGTGACGCCAAGAATCAGGAGCAGAAACACCCATTGCATCAATAGCGCTGTTCGCTTGGAAACCAATATTGTACATACCAAAGAACATAGCAGGGAATGTACACATCCAAACCAAAATCATGATGCGTTTCATATCCACAGCATCACGAACGTGTGAACCATTTTTAGTAACAGAACTTGGACGATAAAAAATAGTATCTACCGCTTCAAAAAGCGCGTACCAGTTTTCGTATTTTCCACCTTTGTGAAACTCAGGTTCTATTTTATCGAGTACTTTTCTAAGACCCATGAATTAACCCTCTTTCTCTATTAGAGTTAGACAATCCCGAAGGATCGGGCCGTATTCGAACTTACCTGAACAACTGTAAGTACACAAAGCCAAATCTTCATCATCCAGTTCAAGCGCACCAAGTTTCTGTGCCTGTTCAGTATCATTTACAACCAACGCTCGTAGTAATTGAGTTGGTAAGATATCTAACGGCATCAGACGCTCAAAGTTACCAAGTGGCAACATGGTACGATCACTGCCATTTGTCGTTGTTGACATATCAAACGACTTTTTACCCGTAAGCTTAGATAAGAAAACATTCATAATAGAATGCTTCTCTACACCAGCACGTAGGTAATGCATCATTTGACGTTCACGACCTTCAAGCAATACAGATACTTGAGTGTGATAACGACCTAGGAAAGCAAAAGGGCCAAACGCATTACGACCAGAAAGTACAGAACCAGAAATCACACGATTTTCACCGTCTAACAACTCGTTCGCAACCAAACCTTCTAAGCTTGCACCAACTTGAGTGCGAACTAAGCGAGGCTTTTTAACTTGAGGGCCAGCAAGAGCAATAACACGCTCAGAGCTCAATTCACCTGACACAAACAATTTACCAACAGCAACAACATCTTGGTAATTGATAGACCAAACTGTTTTCTTATCGCTTACTGGATCAAGAAAATGAATGTGTGTACCAGCAAGACCCGCTGGGTGAACACCAGCAAACTCTTCAACAGTCACATCAGCAGTTGTTGGAATTTTTGCACCTGGAGCCTTACAAAGAAAAACCTTACCTTCAGTCAAACGTGTTAACACTGTAAGACCGTCAGCAAATGCTTCTGCTTGATCAGCAAGAACCGCTTCAGGGGAAGCTGCTAATGGATTAGTATCAATAGCAGTAACAAAAATAGAGTTTGGCACTGAAGCAACTTCAGGAACCTTAGAGAAAGGACGCGTACGGAATGCAGTCCACATACCCGATTCGACTAGATTCTCAACTACTTTTTCGCGCTCTAATGATTTTAATTCAGAGCTAGAATAAGCAGCAAACGTTTCAGACTCATCGCCTTCAACATTAATCACGATCGACTGAAAAACGCGACGTTCGCCACGATTAATGGCAGCTACCGTTCCAGAAGCAGGCGCGGTGTACTTAACACCTTCCGTCTTTTTATCTGTAAAGATAACTTGCCCTTTTTTGACCTTATCTCCTTCCTGTACCAGCATAGTAGGTTTCATACCATGGTAGTCAG
Organism: Marinomonas sp. 15G6-16; assembly: GCF_055809555.1. NCBI lineage: Bacteria > Pseudomonadati > Pseudomonadota > Gammaproteobacteria > Oceanospirillales > Oceanospirillaceae > Marinomonas > Marinomonas sp. 15G6-16. Next base: position 655,800 of record NZ_CM147916.1, read on the forward strand.
GACCGATAACAGCAACTGCTGTTGCAGCGGCCGCACTCTCAATCACTTGATTGGGAGCACCGGATATCGGTAGATCTAGGCCTTTTGTAATTTTAAACATATGTTCTGCCCAACAATAAATTGAACACAAAAAGCGTAATGTGCAGCGCTTACACCCCCCTCCGGGAAAACATGCATAAGCAAACAACTAACGTAAAGTTAATTGTAAAGCACAAACTCACTTCACCAAAAAACCGAAGTATTATAAAGATCATTGATCGCCTTGACTAGCGCAGGACACCGTCTTTGAGCGCCAACTTTTACTTAAAAATGAAACTTTATCCTTATCTGATGATATATCGAACAAAAAAAGATCACTTCTTAACCATTTGATTGCACTTATTTAAAGGCAAATAAATAACAAGTCTTAAGAATTAAGAAAATCCAATACAGAGACTGGTAACGTATTCATCTTCATCGCCTTGTTAAGTTGCCTTACAAGACCGAAAACAGCACAATATCCTCTCATTAAATGAGCCAATTAAGCGGAACCACTGACATGATCATGCCAGAAGCTCAAATACACATTAAAAATCTACGTTTACGAACGTATATTGGATTCAACGAATCTGAAAAAAACAACAAACAAGATGTTGTGATCAATGCTTGGATTCAGTACCCAGCCAATCACGCTTACGACACAGACAATGTAGAACACGCGGTAAACTACCGCACTATTTGCAAAGCGATGATAGCTCACACAGAAAATAACCGTTTCCTTTTACTTGAAAAGCTAACAGCGGAATTACTCGACCTCTGCATGCAACAAGAGTGCGTTACTTTTGCAAAGGTCGAAGTCGCAAAACCTCATGCTTTACGCTTTGCCGACTCCGTATCTCTCACACTTTCCGCCACAAGAGAACCATAAAACCAAGATGTCCGATTCTGTATCAATTACGTCAAAACCAGGCTTTAAAAATTTAATCAACGGATTGAATGGCAGCCAAAAGGCCCTACAACTATTAGCCATTGCCGATCAGCACAAAAAGCCCATTCTTTTTATGGTAAATACGGTTGCTGAACTAAACGAGCTTGAAGACGAAATACAGTTCCTTAATCAAGGAAAGAAAGAGCTACTAAGATTCAGTGATTGGGAAACCCTTCCCTACGACGCTTTCTCGCCGCATCAAGACATTATTTCTCAGCGATTAGAAACTCTCGCAAAGATATCTGAAGTAAAGAACCCTATTATTCTCACAACCGTTGCTTCTTGTCTAACTAGACTTTGTCCAAAGCAGCACATTGATGCCCAACGCTTTCACCTACAAGAAGGGCAAGAACTGCCTCTCGAACAACTGTCGAAAAAACTTACTAGCGCCGGATATCTAAACGTCGAAAATGTTCACGGTCATGGAGAATACGCCATACGCGGCGCGTTAATGGACATTTACCCAATGGGTGCAGACAACCCAATCAGGGTAGATTGGTTCGACAATGAAATTGAGTCAATTCGCTGGTTTGATCCAGAAACACAGCGCAGCATAAATAAAGTCTCAGAAATAAAAATGCTGCCGGCCAAAGAGTTCCCTACGACATCACAAGGCATTCAACAGTTTCGCCAAGCCTTTCGCGAGCGATTTAATACCGCACCGCTTTCAAGCCCCATTTATCAAGACATCTCAAATGGCCTAATTCCAGCGGGCATTGAATATTACTTACCTTTATTTTTTGAACAAACCTCAAGTATTTTCGACTATTTACCAGACAATACGTTTATTGTTCGTTCAAACAATTTCAACGAGCAAGTCGCTAGCATCCAGCTGGATTTTCGCAGTCGTCACGAATCACTTAACTACAACATAGAGCAACCTATTTTAGAGCCAAATGAAATTTGCCTAAAAGAAGACGAACTGTTTGCTCAATTAAACTTATTCACTAATGTGATTTTCTCAGCCGAAGGACAGCACCCTGCTTATCAAGCTCTTGAAAGCGTCAAAATTGATTCAAAAGCGCCTTCACCGTTAGGAAGATTACAGAGCTTTTTAGATCAAACCAGTGCGCGAGTACTGATCGTTGCGGAATCCGCAGGTCGCCGAGAAGCACTTTTAGAGCTTCTCAAAAAACACAAAATAGCTCCAAAACAAGTGAAAGACTGGCAAGACTTTAAAAAGTCAAAACACGCCATCGCTATTACTGAAGGCAATATTGGCCGTGGTTTTATCATTAATGATGAGCTGGCTTTAATCGCTGAAAGTGAAATTCTGGGTGAACGTGTCTCTCAACACCGCAGACGAAACAAGCAAAACAACATCAGTGAAGACGCTATTATTCGTAACCTCACTGAATTGCGCATGAACGCTCCCGTCGTTCATATTGATCATGGTGTCGGGCGCTATCTTGGCCTCACCAATTTAAGCATTGATGGACAGGAAACCGAGCTATTAACTCTAGGCTACGCTAATGATGCCAAACTCTACGTTCCCGTTTCGTCGTTACAACTTATTTCTCGTTACACGGGCGCAGATGAAGACACAGCCCCACTTCACAAATTGGGCACAGACAAATGGAGTGTCGCAAAACAAAAAGCCGCTGAAAAAGCCCGCGACACCGCAGCTGAGCTTTTAGAAATCTACGCAAAACGCGAAGCTCGCGTGGGTTATGCTTTTGCGAAGCCGGACGATCAATACGAGTTGTTTGCAGCCGGATTTCCATTTGAAGAAACTCCAGACCAACAAATGGCCATCGATGCTGTTATGAAAGATATGTCAGCGAAAAAGCCGATGGACAGATTAGTTTGTGGTGATGTTGGTTTCGGTAAAACAGAAGTCGCCATGCGTGCTGCATTCTTAGCAGTTCAAGATGGCAAACAAGTTGCCGTACTTGTGCCAACCACTCTACTCGCTCAACAGCACTATGAAAATTTCTGCGACCGCTTTGCTGATTGGCCGGTTGAAGTTGAGTTACTCTCTCGTTTCCGTTCGGGCAAACAATCTAACGCCGCCATTGATCGACTCGAACAAGGCAAAGCAGACATTGTTGTCGGCACTCACAAATTAATTCAAAGTGATATTAAGTTTGCCAACCTTGGACTGGTTATCATAGATGAAGAGCACCGTTTTGGAGTAAAGCAAAAGGAGCAATTCAAAGCTTTGCGAGCGGAAGTGGACATTCTGACACTGACAGCCACGCCGATTCCTCGAACACTCAACATGTCTCTTTCTGGCATACGCGATTTATCCATTATCGCCACACCACCAGCCAAACGACTGTCGGTTAAAACCTTTGTGAAGCAAAAGGATGACCACCAGATAAAAGAAGCCATCTTGCGAGAACTCCATCGTGGCGGGCAAGTTTACTTCCTTCACAATGAAGTGCAGACGATTCAAAAAGCCGCAGAGGAACTAGAAGAACTGATTCCAGAAGCTCGCGTCATTGTTGGTCATGGTCAAATGCGTGAACGTGAACTAGAACAAGTTATGTCCGACTTTTATCACAAAAGAGCCAACGTACTGGTGTGTTCAACCATTATTGAAACAGGCATAGACATACCTAACGCTAACACCATCATCATTGAAAGAGCAGACAAGTTTGGCTTAGCGCAATTACACCAATTACGGGGTCGCGTTGGGCGCTCACACCACCAAGCTTACGCTTACTTACTGACGCCAAGCGACAGAAAAGTCACCAGTGATGCAGAGAAACGCCTAGAAGCCATTACCTTAGCGGATACTCTTGGCGCCGGCTTTACCTTGGCCACACATGACTTAGAAATACGCGGTACAGGTGAATTATTAGGCGACGGACAAAGTGGCCATATCGAACACGTCGGCTTCTCACTCTTTATGGAAATGCTAGATCGAGCTGTCGCTTCGTTGAAGAATGGCGAATCACCTGACGTTGATATATCTTCACCGGCACAAACAGACATTAACCTTCGTGTGCCAGCACTTATTCCTGAAGACTACCTAGGTGATGTACACTCTCGACTAATACTTTATAAACGCATCGCCAGTGCGAAAACAAATGGCGAACTTAAAGATTTACAGGTAGAAATGATTGACCGATTTGGATTGTTACCTGATGCCACTAAAAATCTCTTCCGCCAAACAGAGCTAAAACTGAAAGCGGAAAGTCTTGGCATCAACAAAATCGAGGCAAACGCCAAAGAAGGGAAAATATTCTTCAACAGCAAAACACCTGTCGACCCAATGAAGCTCATTCGGTTAATTCAAACCAAACCGGATACGTACAAACTTTCAGGGTCAGATACTTTAAGATTTATAGCAACAATGAACAGTGCCGAAGAGCGCTTCCAACAAACCACCAAAACATTGGAACTATTACATTGAAAGCCTTAACGCCGATATTTTTATCTCTTAGCCTATTAAGTACGCCGCTTTTTGCCAACGACAGAGACATCAACCCAGACACAGCAAGAGCATACCAAGGCTACATGCTGACTTTTTTATGGCCAGAGGGACAATCTAGCGAGCACATTGATTATAAAAACGTGCTCACTGTGGACAATTTAATCCGTCTTCCAAAAGAAAGTGACGAAGAAAACATCTCTGTGACAAACAATGAAGCGTCAGCCTCTTCTGAGAGTACGCCATTTGACAATATGGAACAGAAATTAGATCGCCGCGTGACCATTCTCGCCAATGAAAAATGGGCTCTTATTTTTAAAGCGCCTGGCGACACAATCAAAAAACAATTCACTAGCAAACAAGTGAAAGACAGTTATCCTGAACTGACGGGAGACATCGCTATCAAACTTGGCCGTTATCTAGAATCCGACATCCACTACAAACACTACCTATTTGATAGTTTTACTCAGCCAGAGATTGACCCAGAAGCTGTAAATAACAACAAGAGCAACTTATTCTCTCCAGAGACAGACGATATGGAATCTGACGTAAAAGCGTTTGAACCCGCTCTCGTTCTTCAGCTTCACATGTCTAATAGAACCGCGAGTAAGAAAGTAAACTACTTGGATCATCCTACAATCGGCACACTTCTATATTTTCATCCTATTGAGTTAGAAGACGCTATGGCGGCCATTGCTCTAGAAACTATGACACCCGAAACGGGAGCCAGCCTAGATTACGACGAACTACAGAGTACGAATGAGCTGTTTGAATCCAGCACCAAAGTCGATCCTCCTTTTATTCCTCAATAAAAAATAAAAAGGGCAACATCAAAAATGTTGCCCTTTTTATTTTGCCTACTCGCTTTATGCCATCAACCGATGAACAAGCTGAATTTAATAGCCTTTCGATTGAGTCAACTTACCGAACCAAGAAACTGCCTTTTGCTCAAACGCAGAAAACACAGATAAACCAAAACGCTCTGCCATGCCTTTTGGTTGCTTATAAGTAACCTGTATGACATCGGCGTTGTCATAATGAGAAACAAGATAAGCATCACTTGTCATTACCGCATCAACCAACTTATTTTCCAAGGCTTCAGAGCCATACCAAGTATCGCCTGTTGCAATATCTTCTATTTCCAACTGAGGACGCTGACTAGAAACAAAACGCTTAAACAACCCATGAGTGTCTTCCAAATCTTGCTTGAATTTCTCACGACCTTCATCAGTATTTTTGCCCAACATAGTCAGAGTTCGCTTATAACGCCCAGCCGTATGAAGCTCAACATCGATCAAGCTTTTATCAAGCAATCTATGCACGTTAGGTACCTGAGCAACCACACCGATAGAACCTAAAATCGCAAATGGCGCAGCAATAATTTTGTCGGCCACACAAGCCATCATGTAACCACCGCTGGCCGCCACTTTATCAACACAAACAGTAAGAGGAATATTGGCCTCGCGGATACGCTGTAATTGAGATGCTGCCAAACCATAACCATGAACAACGCCACCACCACTTTCTAAACGCACAACCACTTCGTCTTGAGGTTTAGCCACACTCAATACAGCCGTAATCTCTTCACGCATAGAAGTCACAGCAGACGCCTTAATATCACCATCAAAATCCAAAACATATAGGCGTTTCTTTTCTTCCGTTACGGCCTCTTCTTTCGTTGTTTTCTTCTGTGCTTTCTTTTCTAACTTTGCTGCTTTTTTCTTTTCTTTCTCTTTGTTTTTAAGATCTTTCTTATCTAATAACTGGCGGTCTAACTCCGCCTTCATGGCATCGTAGCTTTCATTTAGCTTGGTAACAGACAAACTACCCGGCTGAGCTTTACGTTTTCCGCTGGCAATCATGGCTAAGATAACGACAATAAAAATGCCAATACTGATGAGCTTTAACAAAAAGCCCGCATAGTCAGTTAAAAATTCCAATCTTATATTCCTCTAAATAATTCTAAGTTCCTGAGATAATGGGGCTATTTGCGCAAATAACAACATCTATTGCTCATTAATCGTTATAGATAGTCCCTTACTTATCACTTATTATCTGCGCACTTTCAAAATAGATAAAAATAATGCTTTTAAAAGGAGCAAGAAATGAAGACCTCTTTGTCACAGGCGCTTGGCAATAACTTTTTGGGAAATTCTCCCTTATGGTACAAACAAGCTGTGATCGCTTTCCTTATTATCAACCCAATCGCTGTTCTTACGCTCGGCCCTTTCATTACTGGCTGGCTGTTGATTATTGAGTTTATATTCACCCTTGGTATGGCACTAAAATGCTATCCTCTTCAACCTGGTGGATTAATTGCCATTCAAGCCGTCTTATTAGGCTTAACCACACCCGATGGTGTTTATCATGAGGTTATCAAAAACTTCGACGTAGTTTTGCTATTGATGTTCATGGTTGCTGGCATCTATTTCATGCAAGACATGTTGCTTTTTATCTTCAACAAATTGCTTATTAAGATACGTTCTAAAGTCCTTATTTCTCTCGTATTCAGTTTTGCTGCTGCTGTTTTATCTGCGTTCCTTGATGCCCTTACCGTTACCGCCGTGCTCATCAGCGTCAGTGTCGGGTTTTATTCTGTTTACCATAAGGTTGCATCTGACCAGTCACCAAACAGCAAACACAATCCAAACAGCGATGACAACATCTTGCCTGTTAATCAAAAAGATTTGGCTGAATTTCGCTCTTTCCTACGCAGTTTACTTATGCACGGCGCAATAGGAACAGCCTTAGGTGGTGTTTCAACTTTGGTTGGCGAACCTCAAAACCTGCTTATCGCAAAAGTAGCAGGCTGGGACTTTGTGGATTTCTTTTTGCGCGTGGCTCCTATTTCTATGCCAGTATTGGCCTGTGGCTTACTTACCGTCATTGTTTTGGAAAAAACAAAATGGTTTGACTATGGTGCACACCTGCCAGAGAACGTACGCAACATACTCAAAAATTTCGAAGAAGAAGAGTCTAAAAAAAGCACGAACAAGCACAAAGCTCAGTTAATTATTCAAGGTCTTGTCGCCATCGTGCTGATACTTTCATTGGCCTTCCACGTTGCGGAAGTCGGCCTAGTCGGATTGATGATTATCGTCTTATTAACAGCATTTAATGGCGTGATTGAAGAACACCAAATCGGTCACGCTTTTGAAGAAGCGCTGCCGTTTACTGCATTATTGGTTGTCTTCTTCACCATTGTTTCGGTTATTCATGAGCAGCATTTATTTCAGCCTATTATTGATGTTGTATTGAATATGCCAACTCATTCTCAGCCCATCATGTTCTTTATTGCGAACGGTATTTTGTCCGCCATCAGTGACAATGTTTTTGTAGCAACGGTTTATATTGGCGAAGTTAAAGCAGCTCTTGACGCAGGCACCATTAGTCGTGAGCATTTTGAAACATTGGCTGTTGCGATCAACACAGGAACCAACTTACCAAGTGTGGCAACACCAAATGGCCAAGCGGCTTTCCTATTCTTGCTGACATCCGCCATTGCGCCGTTACTAAGATTATCTTATGGAAAAATGGTTTGGATGGCTTTGCCGTACACCATAGTACTTAGCTTGGTTGGCGGTTTTTGCGTTGTCTATTTTCTATAACTAAACCTAAGTCATCACAAAAAGAGGCCGCTGATTTCTATTCGATATCAGCGGCCTCTTTTATTTCACCTCATGAAAACATCGATAACAGCTTTTTCACTCAAAATGTCGTATTATCCCCCGTTATTAGCCACTGACTCAGCATTCTAAATTGATTCCTATGATACGACTTTCCAATATCCAGCTTCCTCTTGATCACAATGACACGGCACTAAAAGACAGCATTTTATCCACACTAAAGATTTCAGCAGACCAATTGCTAAGCTTTAATGTATTTCGCCGTGGTTATGATGCTCGTAAAAAAACCAACATCATGCTGATCTACACCTTGGATATCGACACTACTTGCAACCAAGAACTACTTGAAAAGTTTGCAGATCACCAACAGGTGAAAGAAACACCTGACTTGGACTACCATCCTGTCGCCCAAGCGCCGAAAGATTTGAGCGAACGCCCTATTGTCATTGGCTTTGGGCCATGTGGTTTATTGGCTGGATTGGTACTCGCGCAAATGGGTTACAAGCCTATTATTTTAGAACGCGGCAAAGAAGTTCGAGAACGCACCAAGGATACTTTCGGCTTTTGGCGCAAAAAGATATTGAATACAGAATCTAACGTGCAATTTGGTGAAGGTGGCGCAGGGACTTTTTCTGACGGCAAACTTTATAGCCAGGTCAAAGATCCAAAACAATATAGCCGAAAAGTATTGAACGAGTTTGTTACCGCAGGCGCACCAGACGAGATTCTTTACGTCAGCAAACCCCACATAGGTACCTTCAAATTGGTTGCCATGGTGGAAAAAATGCGCGCACAAATCATCGAGCTAGGCGGCGAAATTCGCTTCAGCGCGCGGGTTGATGATTTGCATATTGAGAATGGTCAGATCACTGGCGTTACCCTTGCCGACGGTGAGCAGTTGAATTCAAGTCACATTGCCATCGCCATTGGTCACAGTGCCCGCGATACTTTCGAAATGATTCATAATAAAGGCGTTTACATTGAAGCCAAGCCGTTTTCTGTTGGCTTTCGAATCGAGCACGAACAATCTGTCATCGATAAAGCGCGCTTTGGCCCAAATGCAGGCAATGAAATTCTTGGCGCAGCGGATTACAAACTGGTTCATCACTGCAAAAATGGGCGCTCTGTTTACAGCTTCTGTATGTGTCCAGGCGGAACCGTGGTTGCCGCCACATCAGAAGAAAATCGTGTTGTAACCAATGGCATGAGCCAATACTCACGTAACGAACGCAACGCCAACAGCGCCATTGTAGTCGGCATTGACCCGAATGATTATCCAGGTGGACCATTAGCCGGCATTGAATTCCAACGTAAATTAGAAAGTCATGCTTATGTTATGGGCGGAAGTAATTACGATGCTCCAGCACAAACCGTTGGCGCCTTTTTAAGAAACGAAACACCGGAAGACCTTGGAAGCGTTACACCTTCTTTCAAACCAGGTATCAAACTCACTAATTTGGCAGACGCTTTACCTGACTTCTGCATCGAAGCCATTCGCGAAGCCATCCCAGCCTTCAATAAAAAGATTCGTGGATTTGCCTTTGATGATGCGTTATTAACAGGCGTGGAGACACGAACGTCAGCACCAATCAACATCAAACGCGATCTAGAAAGCTTAGAGAGCATCAATACAAAAGGCTTGTACCCAGCAGGTGAAGGCGCAGGTTACGCAGGCGGAATTATGTCTGCCGCCATAGACGGCATTAAAATCGCTGAGGCCATGGCGCTGAGTATTAACGCCAAGCACACACATTAAAAAGCAAAATACCCTCAATAAAGCGCATCTGATTTTCAGAATGCGCTTTTTTTGATCTTTTTTCACCTTTTTTTCGACAAAATTGAGAACTGATATTCCTTTTTCTCCGTTCTCTCAGGAATTAAGTTCCAAACCATTCCATAAAACCAAATGATATGAAAAAATATACTCAATATATAAACATAAAGAGAACAAAATGCACCTAGATAGCATAGATTTGCAACTGCTTGCCTTAATTCAAAGCGATGATAGTATTTCAACCGAAGCCATGGCTAAGCAAGTTGGCTTGTCGAAAACACCCTGCTGGAGACGTGTTCAAAAGCTTGAAAAAGCCGGCTTTATCAAGCGCCGAGTCGCTTTGTTGGACGCAGACAAATTAGGGTTGGGCGTTTCTGTTTTCGTACAAGTTAAAACCAATCAACACGACGCCAATTGGGCCATTGAATTTGCTCGTGTAGTGGCCGAGTTTCCAGAAGTCGTGGAGTTTTATCGAATGGCAGGAGACTACGATTACTTGCTTCGAGTCTTGGTAAAAGACATTCCGTCTTATGACAAATTTTATAAACGATTAATCAGTGCAACCGCTTTAACAGACGTGACATCTAACTTCGCCATGGAACAAATTAAGTGGACAACGGAGTTACCTTTATCCAGTGAGTAAAGGCTAAGACATCTTGTTTGCTAAGGCTATCGCTAAAAAGGACAAAACATGCCGACAGCAACATTAGTCAAAACAGAAGCTCACAGTGAAAACCAGAACTCTCTATTGGCCCGTATTCGCGAAGGTATTATCGGTAAAGACTGCCAAATCACCACACCATTTGGTCTAAGACAACTGACTTATGCCGACTACACCGCTTCTGGTCGCAGCCTAGATTTTATTGAAGACGCCATTCAACAGCATGTTCTGCCTTTTTACGCCAACACACATACAGAAGCGAATGCGACAGGTCAGCAAACCACAGCTTTTCGCGAGCAAGCTCGACATCAAATCCGCGCCGCCGTCAATGCCAACAGTGAAGACCTCGTTATGTTTTGTGGCAGTGGCGCAACCAGCGCGGTCAATACGCTTATCACTCAATTAGGTCTACGTAATTTATCGCCAGAAGAAAAATCCAACGTCTGTGTTTTCATTGGCCCATATGAACATCATTCCAATGAGTTACCTTGGCGCGAATTGGGCATCAATGTGATTCGAATCGCGGAAGCCAAAGAAGGCGATGTTTGCCTTAATGATTTAGAACAACAGCTACAAGCCCATCAAGGAAAACGCCTTATTGGCAGTTTCAGTGCTGCTTCAAACGTCACTGGCATACTTTGCAAGCAAGACGATATTACTGCGCTTTTACATAGTCACAATGCAGTTTCTTTTTGGGACTTTGCTGCGGCGGCACCTTATGTTGAATTAGATATGAATCCACAGGCAGCCCCCAAAATGGCGAAAGACGCGATGTTCTTTTCCACTCATAAATTCATTGGAGGACCTGGCACACCTGGCATTTTGGTTGTTAAAAGAGCCATTATCGAAAACCAAAAGCCAAGTCTTGTTGGTGGTGGAACCGTTTCTTTTGTCACGCCTAACGATCATACCTTTTTACCTATTGGCGAGCGTCGAGAAGAAGGTGGAACACCGGGAATTGTTGAATCCATTCGTGCGGGCTTGGTCTTCCAACTTAAACTAGCAGTTGGCGCAAAAACGATAGAAACACGCGAGCACGAATTGGTTGAAATGATAGACAAGAGATGGCGTAAAAATCCGCTAATTGAGCGTTTAGGCCACCAAGAAGCCAATCGTTTATCTATTACCGCATTTCGCATCAAAACGGATCATGGCTATTTGCACCACGGTTTTATTACCGCCCTACTTAATGACCTGTTTGGCGTACAAGTTCGCGGTGGCTGCTCTTGCGCTGGCCCATACGGACATCAGTTATTAAACATTAATGAGCAAGAATCAAAACGCATTCAAGAAGCCATAAAGCAAGGTGAGAAACTGGTAAAGCCAGGCTGGGTTCGCTTCAACCTAAATTACTTTTTAGACGATGCGGAAGCCAACTTCATTTTAGATTGCATTGATTTTGTCGCGAAATATGGCTTAACCATTTTGCCTTATTATGCTTACGACCAAGGTGCTGATTTATGGCATTTTCAGGGAAAAACCACCTTGCCAAGAGCGCTATCAGATTTGCTCTGGCAATCTCTAAAGCAATCTGAAAACACCCTAAATAACCAAGCAGAAAACAAAAAAGAAAGTGACAAGAGCCTCTACTTAAAGGAAGCATTAGACATTGTTCAACAATGCAAAGCTGACCAGTTCAGCATTCAAGAACAACCTTTTAATACAAACTTTAACGACCTAAAGCGCTTTGTATTGGTTCAAGATCTTCTATAAAAAGCGAGATACGATACAAGAATGAAAAACGCCAGAGTGACAAAAACCACTCTGGCGTTTTTAGTTATCATTTGTTTCTTATTGGAATAGCTAAGAAGACGAGCCTGATAAAGTGACCTGCATTTTTCGATAAGGAATATCACCTTTATAAAATCGCTCTCCCTGTGGTTGCATTCCAAATCGACGATAGAGTGATATGGCATTTTCTCTGGCATCACACCAAAACATCTCGACTGAATGCTGCTCAAGGAACGAAATAATATGCTGTAATACAGCACTGCCAATTCCTTGTCCTTGATAGGCTTCCAACGTCGCAAACTTACGTAAACGGGCCGTCTTTCCATCAATAAAAATTGACGCTACACACACTAAATCTTGCCCAATAAAAACACCAAAGTGATGACCTGTTTCGTCGTCATCTACTCGGCATTCATCCAGAGTTTTATTTGGCCATAATACTTGATGACGAATCGGCAAGGCTTGTTCAACAGAAATAGGTAAAACCTGAATTCTTACTCGTATTGTAGAAATATTCACTGTAACCACTCTAACCCGTCATAAGGGTACTGCTTTAAAGACTCAAGGCGTGTCGCTAAAGAACCGGCATGGAGTTCCAATTTATGCCCATCAGGGTCTTCGATATACAATGAATCTCCTTCACTAGTATTTTCTTGCCACATATTAACGCACTGAAAAGCGTCTTTCCGACAAATCAATTGCATCGCTTTAGGTTCATAAGTAAAGGCAACATGGCTGTAATCTTGACTTGGTGATGGTGTACCAATAGTCAAACACAACCAACAGTCACCATAAGATAAATAAGCGCCTCGGTTCCAGCGCACTTCTCCCTTAAATCCCAGTAAGTCTCGATAAAAACGTAAAGAGACTTCTAAATCCGAAACACTCAAGGTCAAGTGATTAAAACCAATCACTTTGGCTTCTTGGTATTCAGCACCTTCTAGCACCTTCACCATGGCATAGATTTTTGTGGCTTTTTCAAAGTGATTAAGCTGATGTTTTTCGATCCACCAGCGAGCCACTTCCATCAATGCAACAGGATCGTCATTTTTATTCGCAAAAAAAGCATAAAACGAAACCTGAACGCCCTCGCCTTTTTGCTTTATTTTTTCTGCACATACCGACAGAATCTTGTCTCTCATTCCTATATTCATAAATTTTATCTCTTTTATTTCCAAGCTTTACGCGCGAATCATGTGCAGTACAAGCATGATAAAGAATACCTTTATGAGACTAAAGTCTGACTTCTTATTAATCGGACGCCTGCTAAATTAACTAGGCGTATAAAAATAATTATAAGGAGATCGACAATGTCAGATCATAACAATAATGCAGAAAAATACTGGCAAGCAAACTTACGGCTGATTCTAGGCAGCTTAGTGGTTTGGGCACTCGCCTCTTATGGCTGTGCCATCATACTTCGTCCTATGCTTTCGGGCATTATGATTGGAGGTGCTGATTTAGGCTTCTGGTTTGCTCAGCAAGGTTCCATCCTCGTATTCATCATTTTGACCTTCTTCTACGCTTGGAGAATGAACAAACTTGATGAAGAATTTGGCCTTCAGGAGTAAGTCGTATGGATCAGTTTACTATTAATCTACTTTTCGTCGGTGGCTCTTTTGCGCTTTATTTCGGCATTGCGATTTGGGCAAGAGCTGGATCAACAAAAGAATTCTATGTCGCTGGTGGCGGCGTTCACCCTGTCTTAAATGGTATGGCGACTGCCGCAGACTGGATGTCTGCCGCCTCCTTTATATCCATGGCCGGGCTCATTGCAGCAGGCGGTTACGCTAACTCAACCTATCTAATGGGTTGGACTGGCGGTTATGTTTTGCTTGCTATGCTATTAGCACCTTACTTGCGCAAATTCGGCAAATTTACCGTGCCAGATTTCATTGGCGATCGCTTCTACAGCAGCACTGCTCGCTTAGTTGCCGTGGCATGTTTGATCATTGCTTCAGTAACATACGTTATCGGTCAAATGACTGGTGCGGGCGTGGCTTTCTCTCGCTTCTTAGAAGTAGACAATAATACTGGTTTAATTATCGCTGCTGTTGTGGTGTTCTTCTACGCAGTATTGGGCGGCATGAAAGGTATTACCTATACTCAGGTTGCTCAGTATGTCGTGTTAATCATCGCTTACACAATTCCAGCGGTTTTCATCTCCCTACAATTAACAGACACTTTCATTCCTGCTATTGGTCTTTTCTCGACTCATGCTGAGTCTGGTGTGCCTTTATTGCAGAAACTGGATGAAGTGGTACGTGAACTTGGTTTCCAAGATTACACCGCCGATGTAGATAACAAGCTAAACATGATTCTGTTTACTCTATCCTTGATGATAGGTACTGCAGGTCTGCCACACGTTATCATTCGATTCTTCACAGTACCTAAAGTTGCTGACGCTCGTTGGTCTGCTGGTTGGGCATTAGTATTCATCGCATTGTTGTACCTAACAGCACCTGCTGTTGCGTCTATGGCTCGTTTGAATCTATTAACGACTATTTACCCATCTGGCCCAACAGAGCAACCAATTGAATACGCTGAGCGTCCTGATTGGGTTCAAACTTGGGAAACAACAGGTTTAATCAAGTTTGAAGACAAAAACGGTGACGGCCGAGTTCAGTTCTATAACGACGTTCCTGCTTTCCAAGAAGAAGCAACGGCTCGTGGTTGGGAAGGTAATGAATTAGTTGTTAACCGTGACATTCTAGTATTGGCTAACCCAGAAATTGCGAACTTACCAAGTTGGGTTATTGGTCTAATTGCAGCAGGTGGTCTTGCGGCCGCACTATCAACCGCAGCAGGTTTATTGCTCGCCATTTCTTCCGCAATCAGTCATGACTTAATAAAAGGGTCGATAAACCCCAATATCAGTGACAAAGGTGAGCTTAGGGTGGCAAGGGTCTCTATGTTCGTCGCCATCGCTGTCGCAACTTATTTGGGAATGAATCCTCCAGGCTTTGCAGCCCAGGTAGTTGCTTTGGCATTCGGCATCGCAGCGGCTTCTATTTTCCCAGCTTTGATGATGGGTATCTTCTCAAAACGTGTGAACAGCACAGGAGCGGTTGCCGGTATGCTTGCAGGTTTGATCTCCACCTTGGTTTATATCTTCCTATTCCTTGGTTGGTTCTTTATTCCTGGCACAGCATCTTTCGCCAACACACCAGATAACTGGTTGTTCGGTGTATCACCATTGTCATTCGGTGCCATTGGTGCGGTGATTAACTTCACGGTTGCGTTCGTTGTTTCTTCTATGACTGCACCACCACCAAAAGAGATCCAAGATCTTGTTGAAAGTGTTCGTTACCCACAAGGTGCTGGCGGTGCGGTTGATCATTAATCAATGTTGATATTCACTAGTGCGAAAAAGCACTAGTACAACAACGCACTATCTGTAATGATCGAGCTTTCTACTCTTAGAGCTAGAATGTAGAAGGCTCGATCTCTTAACACCTTTTCTAATAAACAACCCTTAATTAAAAAAGAGAAGATTTATGATTTGGGAACTCATTGCGACGATTTTCGCCGGTGTCGGCGGCGCGGGTATTGCCCTACTAATCAGAAAACTATCTAAACAAATGACGCCAAAATGGCTAGTTCCTGCATTTGCAGGTATGGCTATGTTGGGATTTCAAATACAAGGTGAATACGACTGGTACGATCATCAAACAAGCTTATTACCTGATGGCGTTGTAGTTGTAAAAGCCGTTGAGGAAGAAGCACCATGGCGACCTTGGAGCTATGTGTTCCCTCAAACAATGCGATTCATTGCTGCGGATGTAGCAAACTCTGCGAAGAATAAAATTGATCCAAGCTTGGTTCTTGTAGATTTATACTTTTTTGAACGACGCAGCCTAGCGAAACGAGTACCTCAAATCATTGACTGCGTAAACGAAGCAAGAACAGATTTTACACAGAGCTTCAGCGCATCTACACATAATTCAGCGACTTCAGGCAACCCTGTTGACTCATCAACTAATTGGTTCCCTCTAGAAAGCAACGATCCTTTAATTACCGCACTCTGCAGTTAATCATTTATAACTATTATTTTGTATTCTTATCGCCCTAAAGCCAATCTTTCTAGGGCGATTTTCTTTTCAACCGACACAAAGAAAGCAAACCTTCAAAGTTGTTTATTACCTCAATGATCTTTGATCTCTTCGTGGTTAAGAAATAGCACTTCTGAACAAAAGGTTAGTTTTTTTCATCTATAACGGTATTTTTTATCGTTTGTCATCACTCCTAGTGGCGCCTATTATTTAACCATCGAAAGGCAAAAAATTTTAACCAAAACCACTAGGAGCACATTATGAAAAACACTCAATCAATCATTGTACTACTTGATGCAGTTGATACTTCACACATGACTGAAGCAGAGAAATATGCAATGTTCGCTAATGCAGAACGCGCTGAATATCTATCATCTGGTATCGTTTCTTTAGCAAAATCAATCAAGAAAGTTTTCGCTAATCTTAAAACTAACTTGAACCCACGCACTCTTAAGCACGCATAATATTATCAGCAATACTGAGTATCTGTTGGTTCACAATCAACTAACTCACTCCAATGGAATGGTCGCGAGAATAAAAATATCAGCGCACCACCCATCCATTTTTCCCTTCTACTTTTCTAATCCTTCATCTTTATTCTTCTGCTTACACAAAGCATGGATTTCCTGTTCCCAATCTTTCTTGAACCCCAGTAAAAACAAAGCTTCAACCACAACAAATAACGGCCCAATGACCAAGCCAATAATGTCATCAACAAATGCTGGTTTCTTACCTTCAAAATAATGGCCAATGAACTGGATTATCCATCCGACAACAAATAAGCTGATGCCTACACTTAACCAGATACCTGTTTCTTGTGATGCAATATAGCTTGAAAACCATAAAGACAGTCCTAGAAGAAACACCATCAGCAAGCCAACAACTTTGTCTAAAGATAAGTAAAATATTCCAGATATCATGGCGGCTATCAAAGCGGGTGTAAGCTCTATGCCAAAGGCAGAAAATTGCGGACGAGATAACAAAACCGTAATCGCCACCAAAATCATTGGAATTCCTATAAAATGGGTCACGATATTTTTACGATTTTGATGATAGAAAGCGTATTGTGATAGATATTCAAGTATGGTTTTCATTTTGACCTTCTTATTTTTATTATTTTAGACATAATTAAAATGCATTTCTAAAGAGAGTAATAAATCACTCTATGCATATCAATATTTTTAAATTAACAACGTAATCTAGTTGGGAAGTACATGATGCTGAAATGGCACTGCAAATTATTTGACAAACTCTCTCTACATGAACTCTACGATTTACTGAAAATACGTACTGATGTTTTTGTTGTAGAACAAAATTGCCCTTATCCGGAGCTAGACAATATCGACAAACATTCTGAAACCAAGCATTTGTTCGCCTTAGACAAAGACCAACCTGTCGCTTACGCCAGAATAATCGCGCCTGAGATTAGCTACCCGTCACACTCAAGTATTGGTCGAGTGCTTGTAGTTGAAGAACACAGGCAATATAAAATTGGTCATGAGCTTATTGATCGAGCTATAGACGTTTGCCGCAATACATGGCCAACCAGCTCGATAAAAATAGGGGCGCAATCACGTCTTGAAAACTTTTATCAATCTCATGGTTTTATGACGTCATCTGCGCCTTACATGGAAGATGGGATAGAACACATATCTATGATACTGACTGTTTCAAGTGAGAAAAGTGATTAAGTAGAGTGGCAGTCTTTGATATGTAGAAGCCCAACTTAATGAAAGCCAAAGCTTCTACATATAAAGATCATTTTAATTAGTGCATTACTTTAAGGTCATAAAAGGTAGCCTGAACATAATCATCCGGCTCACCTGATTTATTTTGATTATACACACCAGCTTTGAAATACATGTACTGACCACCTTCATCGTAACCGCTGTCGCTCATATCAGTCACTTTCACAATATCAGCTTTGCCTGGGCGCATAATGGTCACTGTTAGCTTGTTACCAACAACGTCAATTCGATAACTGAATTTCTCATCTAGAGCAACGCCATCTTTTGGGTTCTCTGCTCTATCACTTCGACTACCAATCATCTCAACATACACTTCATCGTTCACTCTAGGCTCATGGGCATAATAAATAGAACCAAGTGTGTTGCCAGGCAGTTTACGATAGTAAATACGTACAGGCTCATCATCATTCGCATGGATTTGACCAATGATTACTCGACCAATCTGATACGCTTTGCCTGTTGTTGTGACATGGTTAACAGCAAGAATGGCTTCCATAGAACCATCCACGGCACCTGCATTCTCTAGGTCTTTTTCTGGCGCAGTTGAAAACACCCAATTATTACCACCAACACCTTTTGTTTTATGACTTGTATCTCCGCGGCGAATCATTTCACGCAATTCAGAGCGCGTGTAAGTTGTATTTTTTGAGGTTTTAGCCCCCTTTACCGGTGACTTAAATACCATACCGCCGTCGTCATTGAGGTAGAAAAACTCAGATGATACATAGCCCGTATTCAACTGTTTCTCTTTAATTTGATCAGACTTACCATCGCCGTCCTTGTCTACTGGAACACTAAGCGTCCAACCTAACAAATCAAACTTGGTTGATGGTGCTTCTGCAGCGATCACAGCATTACTGGATACAACAGATAGCAACAGTAAACTCTTAATTAAAAGGCCCTTTTTCATGTTTACCTCAAATTTTATATTTTTTAACCAAATCCCTGATTATTTCAGGCGCTCATTCCAAACCTGATTGGCAGCTTGATGAAGTAAACTGTGTCGCCAAGCTACTTTTTCCTCCTGCCTATCGTACCCTCCACCGATAACACAAGCGGTTGGAATATTAAGAGTCATGCAAGCATTAATAACATACTTGTCTCTTTCTAGAATACCGTTGTCCGTTAAATTCACGTACCCAAGTCGATCATCTTGATGAACATCGACACCCGCATCGTAGAAAACAAAATCCGGTTGGTGCTCTTGCAAAATATTAGGGAGCGTCTTTTTAAGAATATCTAAGTAATCCGAATCTCCTGCTCCTTTTGGAATCGGTATGTTTATCCCCGCTGTTTTTTTAATCGCTGGGTAGTTTTCCTCACAATGCCAAGACACAGGAATAATGTCCTCTCGCCCTTCACAAAAAGCAATCGTTCCATCACCTTGATGAACATCGCAATCAAGTATCAGCACTTTCTTGGCTTTATTTGTAGTAACCAAATTAAAGGCAGCAACAGCAAGATCATTAAAGATACAAAAACCTGAACCTGAGGCAGGATGAGCATGATGCGTTCCTCCCGCAAGATGGCACGCAAGACCATGTTGAAGAGCAAGCTCGCTTGTCAGCAAGGTTCCAGAAACAGCACGCAAAGTACGCTCAACCAACCATTCAGACCAAGGTAAACCAATTTCCTTGACCTCTAACGCCGTAAGCCCTCCTCGAATGAAACGCTGAACATAGCCAGAGTCGTGGGCTTGCATCAAGGTCGTAAGTGAAAGTGGCTCTGGGGTGTATTCATTTTCATTGGTTAAAATACCTTGCTCACGCAAAGTTTCTGCCAGAAAACGAAACTTAGACATAGGAAACCTATGACCAGAGGGGAAAGGAATACTGTAGTGCGGATGAAAAACAAGAGGCAATAATCGGTTATTCATATTAAAGAAAGACCAACTGCATATTATCGGCTTTTCGCCACTAGGGCTTTACGCATTGCAGAGTTAAAAGACTGAATAAGATGAGGTGGAAATGCTTTACCACTTTCTAAATTCACCATTTGAATGGCTCGCATAGCACTTTTATTGTATTCCTTGCCAGATTTCCCCCAAACGATATCAAGAAACATAACCGCCATAGAGATAATAAATGCGCCCTGTGGAATTAAAGAACCAATTAAACCATCTGGTGAACCAGTACCATCAAATCGCTCTTTATGATGCTTGACCATTAAAGCGGCCTCTTCCCAGCCTTCATGCTTGGCTAGTAATTGAGCACCAACCATAGGATGATTCAACTGGGCATGCTTCTTCGCTTCTTCGTCATCATCACTGCAATTCAGAATTTGAGCCTTTCCCATATTATGCATGTAAGCCGCAGCGCTTAATTGTGCAGGATCAACAGGGTCAACACATTCAGAATTAATCAACTGACATAGCTTAAGAATTCTCTCGCTTCTTTCATTAGAAAAGCCAAGCAATCGATTCAGTTTCTGGCTAAAGCCTGAAAATAAATCAATGTCTGCTTGCTGACTTTCAGAGTATTCAACCTTAATAATGAGTGACTGAGATTCCGATTCTTCTTCCTCTTCATCAACCTCTTGATCACATTTCTTCAACAGACTCACCGTCAAGGACAAACGCTTAGCTTCATTTTCTTCTTTGTAAATAGCGTCCAAGCCTGTCTGCAAAATGTCTCGCACTTCGCTTTCCGCTACATGAAACTGATAAATTTCTTTTAAAAGGACAAAAACTTTTTCAATCACACATTGAATCAATTCACCTAAATGAATGTGGTACTGAATATAGCCGCCTCTCATGCCGTCAACGATTTCTTCTAATCTATGTAAAACATCAACTAAGGGGTCTAAAAAACAAACTGAACAGTTCCCCTTCATGCTATGAAGAGATCGAAATAATTGGTCTAACTTATCAAACGAAAAACCGTCTTTGTCGATCGCAATGAGGATATCTTCTATCTCTTCTTGTGCTTCTACATAGCATTCCAGCAAATCATCTTTTAGTTCTTTCTCTAATCCCGAAAATTCTTTACACGCAAAGTGACTCATATTTACGATCCATTAGGACAACGAATATTTCCTCAAAATATTGAGACTATTTTTTAAAAGTATCAGGTAACTTTAAGGCAATCCGTAAAAATTTAATACCTCTTTATACTAGTAGATAAAATTCTCATAATCGTTAATATATTGTATGTTTTTCAATCAGATTAGATCATTATGACAAACTATTGGATCATGAAATCTGAGCCAGATGCTTTTTCCATTGATGACTTGAAGCGTTTGAAGAGTTCATCATGGGATGGCGTGCGAAACTATCAGGCTCGAAACTTCATGAAAGAAATGAAAGTGGGCGATCTAGTATTTTTTTACCACTCAAGTTGCTCACCAGCAGGCATTGTTGGTATTGCAAAAGTATGTAAAGAAGCTTACCCCGACCATACCAGTTGGGATAGAAACAGTCCGTATTTTGATAAAAGATCGACCGAAGAAAAACCACTTTGGTTCATGGTTGATATTGAGTTTAATCAGAAGTGGTCGAAAATGATCACTCTTGCAGAGCTCAAAAAATCACCAGATCTGCAAAATATGGCGTTGGTAAGGAAAGGCAATAGACTTTCTGTTATGCCCGTTACAAAAAATGAATGGGAACACATAACGTCAGTTTTAAAAAGTAGTAATTAGTAAGAAATAAATGGACAGGTAAGTAAAAAGCTTCAGACAAGGACTCTCATAAATGAAGATAAAGTGCATATGGATCGCAATATATTTTTTCAGTTCTCTTTCTTTTGGTGCGAGCCACTCTCTCTATTCAGAAGATTTAATGGTACTGCTAGAAGACTCTGATAAAGATGGTGTTATTAATGCCAGAGATCTTTGCGAAAACACAAAACAGGGGTCAAAAGTAGACAATGATGGATGCCCTGAAATATACCTAGAGTCGTTTCATATCAATTTCGATGTTCAATTTGAAACAGATGATTACGAGCTTCACCCACAACACTATTCCGCATTAAAAGACCTAGCTCAATTCTTACAAGACTACCCAGAAACCATCGTCATTATTGAAGGTCATACAGATAACAAAGGCTCTAGAACACATAATTTAACTCTATCTGAGAAAAGAGCTGAATCCATTGCAGGAGCATTAGCAACCAATTTCGATATTGATCCAAACCGTATAAAAACGCTTGGCTACGGACAAGAGCACCCTTTAAGCTCCAACCAAACTGAAGCCGGTAGAAAAGCCAATCGAAGAGTTATTGGTGAAATCATCCAACCACAAATCACATCAGAAAGTCGATCAGAAAACCATCACAGTACATTCACAATTCCGTTCGCTCTCAATCAATTTGTTAGCCCAAAAAGTCATCAAGCTATCATTGAAAAGCTCGCAAACTTTTTACAAATCAATCCCAGCTCCATAACCATTATTGAAGGACACACAGACAGCACAGGAAGCCCAAGCATAAACCTCGCATTATCCAAGAGGAGAGCAAATCAAGTAGCCGATGTACTCACTGATCAATTTTCTATTCTAGACGATAGAATAAAAGCCATTGGGTATGGAGACTCCAAACCGCTTCAATCAAACCGCACATTGGAAGGTAGAAAAAGTAATCGTCGCGTAGAAATCATAATTGGAGAGCGTTTCGCCACGTATAAAGAAACGCCCTTACCGAAATGGACTATTTGGAGTGTAGACACAGAGATAACGCCAGATGACTAAAAGCTTAATGAAACTCTTTTTCTCGCTGCTGCAAAGAGACATTATGGTCAAAGTAATATTGAAGGATAACGCCTAAATAATCATAGTCTTCGCCTGTTCTGAATATGATTCCAACGCTTCCCTTCTGCTCATATTTCTTGGGTTGGAAATAGGTCTCTAGACGCCAACCTATGTTCTCTTCACCGTATTCTTCTCTGTAGAAGGAGATACGCTGATCTTCATTGATATAATAACCAGCTCCAAAACGAGAGCTTGTTACATTGCTTAATGTTAATTCGTTTGAAATATAATGAGCCGACAAAGAGAAGTCATCGATAAATAATTCCCCAATAACCTGCCCCATTAATTCTCGCTCAACATCTAAGCTTTCATCCATGGGCTCTAGCTCGCTAAAACCTAAGCCCAAACCTATTCGTCCATAACGATTACTCAAAAACCAGTTGGAAGACAGTTCAGATTGCGCAAAATTTTCTTCAGTTGATCCTGTGATCAAATAGTTACTATTTAACAACACCTGCGTGGATATATGTTCTGCCACTGGCATATTAATAGCGAAATCTATGTTCACCAGCGAGTCATTATCTAATACACCATAACCTAGACCAAACACAAAGTTAGGGTGTTCTACTTCTGCATAAAGAGGGCGAGCAATAACACCTACACAGATCAAAAACATCAACACAGAAGCACGAAAATAAGCTTTCAAAACATCTCCAAAACCAATCCATTAGTTCAACTATTCTGACCTCTCTTGATTAAAAGCTCCAGTCAGAAAAAGTATGACTCTCTCACGTTACTTTTTTTACTTAAAAACACAGGGAATTCATAACAGCTCTGGGCTTCCAGAGCAAAGCCCAATATAATAACCCCAAAGTCGATTAGACGAACTCTTTTTAGGTTTATAGGTTACATGGCAAAGAAACTTTTTATCCAAACTCATGGCTGTCAAATGAACGAATACGATTCTTCTCGTATGGCAGATTTACTTGGCGAAAGCCATGAAATGGAACTCACAGACAACGCAGACGAAGCAGACGTATTGCTTCTAAATACCTGTTCCATTCGTGAAAAAGCACAGGACAAGGTATATCACCAACTTGGGCGCTGGAAAAAGCTAAAACAGAAAAATCCAGACCTTGTAATTGGTGTTGGTGGTTGTGTTGCAAGCCAAGAAGGCGACGCAATACGCAAGCGAGCTAAACACGTAGATATGATTTTTGGACCTCAAACACTGCATAAGCTGCCTGAAATGGTCAATGCAGCAGGTAGCCAAATTCCAATTACCGACGTCACTTTCCCGGAGATTGAGAAATTCGACCACCTTCCTGCGCCTCGCGTAGAAGGCGCGGAAGCTTTTGTGTCTATTATGGAAGGTTGCAGTAAATACTGTACTTTCTGTGTCGTACCTTACACTCGCGGTGAAGAAGTTAGCCGACCATTCGACAGCATTCTTGTCGAAGTAGCTCAATTGGCTGAACAAGGTGTGCGCGAAATCCATTTATTAGGGCAGAATGTCAACGCATATCGTGGTGAATCGCCTGAAGGCGATGAAACGGATCTTGCTGATATTATTCACGCGGTTGCGCAAATTGATGGTATAGAGCGTATTCGCTTTACAACGTCTCATCCTGTTGAATTTACAGATAGCCTTATTGAAGCCTTCCGCACTGAACCTAAACTGGTAAGCCACTTACACTTGCCAGTTCAAAGTGGTGCTGACAACATTTTAAGTGCGATGAAACGTGGGCACGATCGTCAATACTACATTGATAAGATCAACCGAATTAAAGAAGCTCGCCCTGGTATCAGTTTGTCTTCTGACTTCATTATTGGTTTCCCTGGCGAAACGGATGACGACTTCGTTGATACTATGAACCTTATTCAAGAAATTGGCTTTGATCACTCTTTCAGCTTTGTTTATAGCCAGCGCCCTGGCACTCCGGCGTCTGATTTAGAAGACGATACGCCAGAAGATGTTAAGAAAGAGCGCCTTTCTATTCTACAACGCCGTATCAGTCAGCAAGCTTATGACATTAGCTTAGCCATGGTTGGTGAAGTGAAACGTATTCTGGTCAGTGGTTATTCACCTCGTGATCCAGGACAGCTTCAAGGTCGAACAGAGAATAATCGAATTGTGAACTTCCGCGCATTCGATCCTCAATTGATTGGCAAATTTGCGGATGTCGTTATCACAGATGCTTACCCTAATTCTCTGCTTGGTGAATTAGTTGGCTCTGAACTCGACACTGACTTTGTGCTTCAATAAGCTTTACACTGAAAAGCTTTCTACTCAAATAGACAAAGGCAAACCTTGGAAATTACACAGACAACTCAACAAACTCGTCTAACTCCAGCCAATGCTGATGCTTTGGCTGGTCTTTGTGGTCAGCTCGATGAAAATATCAAGCTAATAGAAAAACGCTTGGATATTTCTATTCAATATCGAGCAGACCTCTTTAGTATTTCTGGCGACGACTCAGAGCACGTAGCCGCAGCTAAGATGCTTCTTGAAAATCTTTACCGAGAAGCCCTTGCCAGCAAACAAATTTCGCCTGAAACCATTCACTTGTACCTTCAAGAGTCGGCTATTGAGTCTCTTACCAGCAGCAAAAGAGAGAGAAATGATCAGGTTGTGATCAAAACTCGCAAAGCTTACATCAAGCCAAAAGGCGCAAACCAGCAGGGCTATGTTAAGCAAATTCGCCAACACGATATTAACTTTGGTATCGGTCCAGCAGGAACAGGAAAAACCTACTTAGCCGTTGCTTGTGCCGTTGAAGCCTTAGAAGCAGATCGAGTTGAGCGTATCATGTTGGTTCGACCCGCGGTTGAAGCGGGCGAGAAACTGGGCTTTTTACCGGGCGATTTATCACAAAAAATTGACCCTTATCTACGCCCTCTTTACGATGCCTTATATGAAATGCTTGGCTTTGAGCTAGTCGATAAGTTGATTGAAAAAAATGTCATCGAGATTGCTCCTCTTGCCTTTATGCGTGGACGTACACTGAACAACGCTTTTATTATTCTCGACGAAAGCCAGAACACCACACGAGAGCAAATGAAGATGTTCCTCACTCGTATCGGTTTCGGTTCAACCGCTGTGATTACGGGTGATACGACACAGGTTGATTTACCTCGTGGTACGTCTTCTGGCTTGGCTCACGCCATGCATGTTTTGAAAGGCGTGAATGGCATTAGCATGGCCATGTTCAATTCTTCAGATGTGGTTCGTCATCCAATTGTTCAACGCATTGTTGAAGCTTATGATCGTTTTGATATCGAAGAAGAAGCCGAAAAGAAGGCTCGTAATGAAGCTCGCCGCGCAGCCCAAGCTGAGCAGATATCCAGCGACAAAACTACAGGTAAAGAGTAATGGCTCACTTGGATTTAGACCTACAAATAGCGACTGACGCTGTAGACAACTTACCAAGTGAAGCTGATTTCAGACTCTGGGTAGAAAAAGCACTGCCAACCTCTGGTGATGAATTTGAAGTAACCATTCGCATTGTCGATGAAGAAGAGAGTCACGCTCTCAATCATGAATATAGAGGCAAGGACAAGCCAACAAATGTGCTTTCTTTTCCATTTGAAGCGCCACCTGGGCTAGAACTCCCATTATTAGGCGACCTAGTCATTTGTACTCAAGTTGTCGAAAAAGAAGCAAAAGAACAACAAAAACCCTTACTTCATCATTGGGCACATATGACTGTTCATGGTATCTTGCATTTACGCGGCTATGACCATATAAATGATGATGAAGCAGAAGAAATGGAATCAATAGAGACCGAGCTGTTAGCGTCTCTGTCCATTTCCGACCCCTATTTGATAAAAGAGTGAGTTAACACCCTAATGAGCGATGACCGATCGAGTTTACCTAACGATCAACAAAAATCTTGGTTTGAGCGTTTAACGCAAGCCTTCAATGATGAACCACGCAGCCGAGGCGATATCGTTAAATTGCTAGAAGCCGCTGTAAAATCCGACATTATAGATAAAGATGCTTTCACTATTGTTGAAGGCGCTTTAGAAGTATCGGAAGTGCAAGCACGTGACATCATGATTCCACCATCACAAATGGTCGTCATTAAGTCTGAGGATGATCCAAAAACGTCGATTCGCAAAGTAATCGATTCCTCCCATTCTCGCTTCCCTGTTGTCGGGGAAGATTCAGACGAAATACTCGGTGTATTACTAGCGAAAGACTTACTTCCTTTATTGTTCAAAGAAGAAGGCATTTCAAACGAAGACATTCTTGCTCGTTTGCGCCCTGCCAATTTCATTCCTGAAAGTAAACGCCTTAATGTTTTGCTTAACGATTTCAGAACCAAGCGCAATCATATGGCATTAGTGCTAGATGAATATGGCAGCGTATCTGGTTTGGTTACCATTGAAGATGTACTTGAACAAATCGTCGGTGAAATTGAAGATGAAACCGATAAGCACGAAGATGAAAGCATTCAGATAACAGGCGAGCCAGGTGTATATTTGGTTCCTGCTCTTTGCAGCATAGAAGACTTCAATGAGTTCTTTAAAGTCGAGCTTAACGAAGAAGAGTTCGATACTGTTGGCGGTATTTTGGTTCAACAATTTGGCCATGTACCATTGCGAGATGAAGAACTGATTTTTAACGGCTTCCATTTCCGTATCGTTAAATCCGATGGACGACGAATCAAAACGATTCAAGTTTCAAAACCAACACGAGAAACCTCAGAATAATATGTCAGCTCCCCACCCCGACTTAACAAACCACAAGACGGGGCGGGAGTCTCGTCTTCTTAAATTACTTAATCAAGCATCTCCTAAAGTAACCATTCTAATCGGCCTTATTGCAGGTGCATTAGGTGTCACTAGTTTCGCGCCTTTTCACTTTTGGCCAGGTTACTTTATTAGCCTAATCGCCTTTACGCTATTCATCTTAAGCAGCCCGACGGCCAAAATCGCCAGTCAACGTGGCGCATCCGTTGCCTTAGGTTTTTTTGGTGCTGGGGTTTCATGGGTTTACGTCAGTATTGCCGAATATGGTCAGGTGGGCGTTATTATTGCCGCTATGATCACACTGGCTTTTGTCTCTGTACTTTGCCTATTTTGGGCTTTTTCAGCATGGCTATCTTGGCGCTTAATTAACAAGTTCTCTCAGTTACCAACCAGCCTTTGGGTCACTCTCGCACTACTATTAGGCGAATTTGCTAGAAGCACTCTCTTCACTGGCTTCCCTTGGCTGCTGCCGGGTTATGCGATTGAAAATACTTGGTTGTTTGAATTGCTTCCTATCGGAGGCATCTGGCTATCAAGCGCTGTTGTAATTTTAACAGCCAGCACTATTGCCAGTTTATTGCTAAAAAAATCCAATCACATAGCCCCAGCGCTAACGGTTCTTGTTGTTTGGGCTGGAGCCGCATTTTTAAGTTACTTTCCTGTCTCCTGGGTAGAAGAAACTGGCTCATTAAAAGCCACCTTGGTTCAAGGAAATGTGAAGCAGAACGAGAAATGGCTTGCCCACATGGCAGGAAAATCACTTACTGAGTACCAGCAAGCTACAATGGAACACCTAGACAGTGATCTTGTAGTTTGGCCAGAAACCGCCATTACTTATGCTTATTCACAAATAAGACCTCACTTATCTTCGTTCAGCCAAGAACTTGCAGACAGCAACACGACTTTGATCACTGGTGTTCCTGATGTCAGCGATGATGGAAAAGATTACTACAATGCTATTTGGGCAACAGGCAATGGCTTTGGGCTTTATTACAAACAAAGACTCGTGCCATTTGGTGAATACACACCGCTCGGTGACTACATTGGTCCTTTGCTTGATATTTTCCAAATGCCAATTTCCAACTTCAAATCAGGTGACGATAATCAACCCGTTTTGCAAGCTGGAGAATGGGGAATTGCGCCTTTTATCTGCTATGAAATTGTCTATGCAGAGCAAGTACGGCGTATGGTAAGAGACAGTGACTTTTTAATCACCATCAGTAACGATGGCTGGTTCGGCACTTCTTTTGGCCCTTGGCAACATCTACAAATCGCGCAATTTAGAGCTAAAGAAGCAGGTCGCTACTTGATTCGAGCAACTAATACAGGCGTCACTGCGTTTATTAACGAGAAAGGGGAAATTGTTGCTCAAGCGCCACAATTTAAGCAAACCACACTCACCGCTGAAGCAAAAGCTTTTACAGGTATAACACCTTATGTCAGCCTTGGTTATTGGCCAACCTTAATCTTATTGGCATTCTGCATTGTGTTTTCCTATTTGAGTGGCTTGCTCATTAAACGAAAAAATAACTAATCATGTAAAAAAAGAGCGAGCCACTCCACTTACAAACTCGCTCCTATTTATTGGTTATGTGTCGACATCAATCCGTAATGACATATTTCACAAGGCGTTAGTGCCTGCTTGCTTTCTAATACATTGTCATGACCACAAGACATACAATGATACGTTCCAGACTCGACAACACTACCGACAACATGACATTGCTCTAGTGGAACAGGATTATTGTTAACATGATTGATCAACCACAATAGTGCAGCGTCTTCTTTTTCATCCAGCTCCTCAATCAATTCATGTCCTTCATCTAAAACAAGGTGCCAATTTGCATCAACCCAGGCTTCGGTATAGTCCATTTTGTCGTGCCAATAAGCACTCATCAAAGCAACGTCTTCCAATAACCAATCTTTCGCACCTTGCAATGTTTTACGCGCTTCTTCCACTAAATTAGAACTCTTAATGGATTTTGGTAAATCTTTTTTCATTGATTTCATAACTCCTCCTCCATGCACCTTCTAATTAAGGCTTCATCTCTATAAAATAGCGTATATTTTTTAACTCTGTTGGCCATTTCAGCATTATCCTGCGCTATGTCGCTATAATGCTTCCGCTTTATCAAAAGAGAATATGGGTCTGCCAACCTCACGTCGATCATGGGATACGATTACATCATGCAAGAACAATATAATCCGCAGCAAATTGAACAAATTGCACAATCTTTTTGGGACGAAAACAAAGTCTTCAAAGCCGTCGCTGACTCTAGTAAAGAGAAGTTCTACTGCCTTTCCATGTTCCCTTACCCAAGTGGCCGACTTCACATGGGCCATGTTCGTAACTACACCATTGGCGATGTAATCTCTCGCTATCAGCGCATGCAAGGTAAAAACGTTCTACAACCAATGGGTTGGGATGCGTTTGGTCTGCCAGCAGAAAACGCCGCCATCAAAAACAAAACGGCACCAGCCAAATGGACAATGGAAAACGTTGCCTACATGAAAGGCCAACTAAAAGAACTTGGCTTTGGCTACGACTGGGATCGTGAAATTGCCACTTGCACACCTGAATACTACAAGTGGGAACAATGGTTCTTCACTCAATTAGTTGAGAAAGGCTTGGCTTACAAAAAAACTGCAGCAGTAAACTGGGATCCAATCGATCAGACAGTATTAGCCAATGAGCAAGTTATCGATGGTCGCGGCTGGCGCTCTGGTGCTTTGGTTGAACGTAAAGAGATTTCTCAATGGTTTATCCGCATCACAGATTACGCAGAAGAGCTATTAAACGACCTTGATCAGTTAGATGGCTGGCCTGAAAACGTTAAAGCCATGCAACGTAACTGGATTGGCCGCTCTGAAGGTCTAGAATTCAGCTTCGAAGTAGAAGGCAAAGAAGATCGCTTGTCTGTTTACACAACTCGCCCAGATACAATCATGGGTGTGACTTATGTGGCCGTTGCGACTCAGCACCCATTATCTTTAGAAGCTGCTGAAAAGAACCCAGAATTAGCTACTTTCGTTGAAGAATGCAAACTAATCTCTACAACAGAAGCTGATTTGGCCACTGTTGAAAAGAAAGGTATGGACACAGGTTTTAAAGCTGTTCACCCAATTACAGGTGATGTGGTGCCAGTTTATGCAGCCAACTTTGTCTTGATGGACTACGGCTCAGGCGCGGTAATGTCTGTTCCTGCCCATGACCAACGTGACTTCGAATTCGCTAAAAAATACGGTTTGGAGATCAAACAAGTTATTCAGCCAGCGGACGAAGAAGCAATTGATTTAGACAAAGCTGCATTCACTGAAAAAGGCGTCTTATGTAATTCTGGTGAATTTGATGGTTTGGCTTTTAAAGAAGCATTCGATGCTATCTCAGCTTGGATGACAGAGCGCAAAATCGGTGAAGTCAAAGTCAACTACCGCCTTCGTGATTGGGGTGTCAGCCGCCAACGCTACTGGGGGACACCAATCCCAACCATCAACCTAAAAGATGGTTCTGTGGTTCCTGTTCCAGCCGATCAACTGCCAGTTGAATTGCCAACAGACGTCGTGATGGATGGCGTTAATTCGCCTATCAAAAACAACCCTGACTTCTCTAACATCATATTCAACGGTGAAGAAGCCGAACGCGAAACTGATACCTTTGATACCTTTATGGAATCTTCTTGGTACTTCGCACGCTACTGCTGCCCAGACTCAACAGACGCGATGTTAACCGAAGAAGCAAATTACTGGCTTCCAGTAGACCAATATGTTGGTGGTGTAGAGCATGCCATTCTTCACCTTTTGTACTCGCGTTTCTTCCATAAATTGCTTCGCGATGCAGGCTTGGTGAACTCTGATGAACCATTCAAACGCTTGTTGACTCAAGGCATGGTAAACAAAGACGGCACCAAGATGTCGAAGTCGAAAGGCAACACGGTCGATCCTCAAGAAATGATCGAGCAATATGGTGCAGACACAGTTCGTTTGTTCATCATGTTTACCGCTCCACCAGAGCAATCCCTTGAGTGGAATGACGCTGGTGTTGACGGCGCTTCTCGCTTCTTACGTCGCCTATGGGCGCTTTCATACCGTCACGTTAATGCAGGTAAAGTTGGCAAACTGGACATTGAAGCTCTTAATGGCGCACAAAAAGCATTGCGTCGTAAAACACACGAAACCATCCAAAAAGTCACCGACGACATTGAACGTCGCCAGACGTTTAATACGGCCATTGCTGCTGTGATGGAGCTTTGCAACGAGATCAGTAAGTTTGAAGATCAATCTGAACTTGGTCTTGCGGTAGAACGTGAAGCATTAGAAGCAGCAACCTTGTTGTTGTCTCCTATTGTTCCTCATATCGCTCACCAACTTTGGACAGACCTTGGCCATACAGACAACGTAGTTGATACGCCATGGCCGACATTGGACGAAGCCGCGTTAGTTAAAGATGAGCTAACCATTGTGGTTCAAGTACTTGGTAAAAAACGTGCAGAGTTAACGGTTTCAGCCAGTGCCGATGCGAAAACCATTGAAGCAGAAGCTCTTGCTCACCCGAATGTTGCCAAGTTCCTTGAAGGCAAAACGGTTCGCAAAGTCATTGTTGTTCCTGGTCGTTTGGTAAATATCGTTGCCAACTAATAGGAAATAAAACAAGGGGTAACTTAAGTTACCCCTTCTTTCTTACAACACAATACAGAAGGGAATATGAAAGCCACATTCATACACACTACTCGCTACTTCTTATTCGCGATATTGGCGATGAGCCTTACTGCTTGCGGTTTCCATTTACGCGGCCAAGTAGACCTTTCAAGCTCTCTTAAGACATTAACTTTAACGTCAGAAAGTGGCTCAGATGAATTTGATCGAGCTTTGCGTATTGCGTTGGTAAAAGCTGGCGTTGTCATCCTTGAAGAAAGTAACGCAAACGAAAATACATTTAATCTGAAAGTGAACAAAATCACCTCCTCAGATACAGACTTAGCCTACGACTCGTCAAATGATGTAACACAGGTTCAACGACGTTTAAGCAGTTATTACTTTATTCGTCAGGCTGATGGAAAATCACTCTATGGCCCAAGGCAAATAAGCACTAGCAGAGTATTAGAAAACCAAGATAGCTCAGCGAGTACCGCTTTGTCTTATAACACGTCGCAAATGAAAGCCATGTACACTGATCTGGCGGCGCAATTAGTCAGTGATTTGAATTACGCTCCACTATAAGCAAATCGCTTTTAGGCCAACAAAATGAAAGTACGAGTTGATCAATTAGAGCAACAGCTGAAAAAAAGCCTCGCACCTATTTATATTATTTCTGGGGACGAGGTTTTGTTGTGCCAAGAAGCCGCAGATGCCATTCGCAAAGCCGCCCTTGCTCATAACATTGATGAACGCTTACGCTTTGTCGCCGACGCACAATTTGATTGGCAAGATGTAATAAACGAAAACAACAGCTTATCGCTTTTCTCATCCCGTCGCGTCTTTGATATTCAAGTCGACAAAATGGCAGAAAAACACAGTAAAGCACTGGCTCAACTTGGTCAGTCCCTTAGCGACGATAATGTTGTTTTGCTCACGCTTCCGAAAGTAGACGCTCGTACACAAAAAGCCAAATGGTTCACTCAATTAGAATCAAAAGGCGTATTTGTTCAAATTTGGCCCATTGATAGCAACCGCTTAGGAGCTTGGGTTCAACAAAGAGCTCAAGCGCTTGACCTGTCTTTAAGCCGTGACGCCGCCAGCATCATTTGTGAACGTGGCGAAGGGAACCTTCTCGCCCTATCACAAGAGCTTGAAAAATTGGCATTAATACATGGCTCTGGCGCGAAAATTGACGCAGAAAAAGTCGTTGAATCCGTCGCAGATAGCAGTCGTTATTCCATTTATGATTTGAGCGATCGCTTGCTCATGGGCAAAGTAAAAGAAGCCATGCATTGCCTTAGTCAACTTATCAGCGAAGGCGTTGAGGCAAACATTATTCTCTGGTTGTTTAATCGCGAAATACAAACTTTGACGAACCTACTTCAAGCGATGAAATCCTCTAGCTTACGACAAGCTTGCCAAGGGGAAAGAATTTGGGATAAGCGCATCCCATTTTATGAAAGCGCCATGTCTCGTCACAACCAAGTAACGCTTCCTTATATGCAGAACTACCTTGCCCTTATGGACAAAACCGTTAAAGGCTTAGAAGGGCCAGATATCCATACAGGATTTCGTAATCTGGTTATGATGTTTTGTGGCTTCAAACCAGTTTCAACAGAGTTAGATTTGCCTTATTAATCTAACTCTCGCAGCATTTTTATTTAGGCCTGAATTATGATCGACACTCCTATTATCGAAGAAATTAACGCATGGACAACACCTTTGTTTGTCACCACCATGCCCGATCATGATTTTTTAAAAGAGGCCTTACTGGCCGCTGTTTATCAGCAGAAATCCTTACAAACGACAGCCATCGAGAGCCGCATCGCGCCAAAAGCCAAACACGCCCTTCATGAAAGTACATTGGATTTCTTAGAGATTGCAGATGCCAATATCATGGAAGCAAAGCGAGTCTTTGAGGAATTAATCCTTGAAGTGGCAGCCTCGGTTAACCAAGCATTCTGGCCTGAAGATATGGAAGCAGATGCGCATATTATAGAATCTTGGTATCACGTTACTCAAAGTGGTGGCTACCATGATGTTCACTCTCATCCTAATTGCTCTTGGTGCGGTATTTATTATCTTGAACCTGGCGATGCCAAAAACGAAGGCTGCGGTGGTTTGAACCGTTTTTACGATCCAAGAGCCAATGCCGAGCATTATGCTGATCCTGGTACCGCTTATTTAGGAGGACAAGGCGTTTGGGACTTTACACCGACGGAAGGCCAAATCATCCTTTTCCCATCGTATCTTAAACATTCTGCGTTACCCTATTTTGGTGAAAAAGATCGAGTGGTTATTGCTTTTAACAGCATCATAGAAGCCTACTAGAAGGTCAAAATAAATTAGATCAAAACTTATCTGGCATGCGAGCCTTCGTTATTTTGCACTGGCTCGCATCAAACCGACATTCATCTCATTGTTTTTCTTTACAATAAATTTCATAAGTTTCCACTCAAACATTCACAATCAATTGCTATCTGTAGTAATTTAATAAGTCATGTTTAACGGTGAGGAAATTTATGCGTTTCCAATTTGATCAACTTTCAGGCAATCAGCGTTATCACTTAATTACTCAAACGATCACACCGCGCCCTATTGCATGGATTTTAACGAAAAACGAAAACACAAAGTTAAATCTGGCGCCCTTCTCTTACTTTGCCGCTCTTTCTTCTGACCCTGCATTATTAGTTGTTTCAATTGGCAACAAAACAGACGATATTGCAAAAGACACAAAACAAAATCTTCTCCGTGAAAAGGAATGTGTTTTGCATATTCCTAGCGGAGAGTTAATGCATGCAGTGAACGAAAGTGCAATGAACCTGCCAACGGGAGAATCCGAACTTTCCCAAATAGGCTTGTCTCTCATTGAATTCACGAAAACATTGCCAAGAATTGAAAAGGCGAAAGTTGCACTGCATTGTCGATTATTTGATGTACATAAACTAGGCAATAGTACTTTTGATAGTCTTTACTTAGAAATACTGGATTTATATGTGGATGATGAATTAGTCACCCAAGAGAACGATCGAGTCATTATCGACAATAAAAAGCTCAACCCGCTCGCTCGATTAGGCGGCAATGATTATGGCCTTTTAGGCGAGACAGTGACGATTAAACGTCCCAACTAGGGCAATACAGATTTTGAGGTATAAAAGATGGACGTAATTAAACAAATACAAGCTTTTCCCTTTATAGAAAATGCCGATGCAGATTTAATCTCCGCTCTGGCGGATCTCGCCAGCGTCAAAACCCTAAAACCAGAAGAAGTATTAGCAAAGCAGTTTGAAATTGGGCAGCATATTTACTTTCTAGTGAAAGGCGAAATTGCCATTTCTGTTCCTCTGCAAGAAGCAGGAAAATCCTATAACGTTGGCCTGATCAATGATCCCCTTGCTCCTATTGGCTGGTCTGCATTTCGTCACCCGTCTCGCTATGCAACCACCTTTACTGCAACAAAATCCTCGACATTATTAATGTGGCCTATTTTAGAGCTGCAAAAGATCTTAGAAAGTAACCCTGAATTTGCAGAACAATTTCTACAATTTATCTATCAAGAATCTTTACCTGTTCTCACAAACATCCAAAACCAAACACGCCCCTTCTTCTCAAATGAGTCTTTGGCTTTTGAAGAAACTCGCCCCTTCTCAGGCAGTGAAACACAAACTCATTCTTTGAAAGACGCCATTAATTTGCTGAATTATGCTCCCTTCTGTGAAACCTTCACTCAAGCGGAAATACACACCTTAGCCAAAAAATCGTCCATCTTGTTAGCGCACCAAGGCGACATACTCTGCCAGCAAGACCAACCTTCTGATGGCTTATATTTACTTATAAAAGGCAAAGTGGTTGTCAGCTATCAAACGGATTCTGGCGACATCATTACCACACGTTCGATTTCCCGTGCAGGTACGGTTTTATCTTGGACAACCAAAAACGCCACCCTAAAAAACCGCTCTTCTATCATCTCGTCAAGAGACAGCAGCATCTTGTTTATCAAACGTGATGACCTGCTCACCATACTTGAAGACAATCCGAAGCTGTCTGTTAAATACTTATATCGACTCATTTGGCTTGTAGGCACTCATTTATTGGCCGCTCGTATGCGTTATTTGTCGCAAAGTGCTAACGATGAAACGCTTGCTGTAACAAACGTCATCGAACAAAATGCCGCCCTTTTACCGGTGAGTTCACCACTTTACAAAGTAGGCGAATTACTGAAAAGTGCGATCACCACAGATGAAGCCTTCGGTGTGCTCTATAAATGCTTACATTTCGGCAGCGTCTTAGAACGTACAATTGCAGGAATGTGTCTCGACATTCTGAAAGACTTACAACGTGAAAACGCTTTTTATCGTCACCTTCAAAATGTCTACGACAGCATTAACAGCCTGCCAAAAGGCACACCAAGCTTAGATGCAAGACGATTAGGAACTGAGCTTTTCAAACAAGCTTTCCAGCAAGTGCCTTATGTTATCAAAGGCTTGGAAAACCTACCGAAAAAAGCCGGTTCCCTGTTCATTTACAACCACTTATTAGGCTCGCCTACGAACCGCTTACCAAATGGCTTCCGTTTCTCTATGGA
The DNA here is from genome assembly GCF_055809555.1 of Marinomonas sp. 15G6-16. Classification (NCBI taxonomy): domain Bacteria; kingdom Pseudomonadati; phylum Pseudomonadota; class Gammaproteobacteria; order Oceanospirillales; family Oceanospirillaceae; genus Marinomonas; species Marinomonas sp. 15G6-16. Next base: position 692,397 of record NZ_CM147916.1, read on the forward strand.
CGCCCAGTTTATTGGCTCCATGGTTATTGATAATGAATACGGTATTTCTGGCCAGCGTGTTGTTCGTCGCAGTAAAGAGAGCGAGTTTTGGCGAGATGACTTCTACGAAAAATTTGGCAACCTCTTCATCCATAGCTGGGAAAACCTGACCCGAGACACACCTGAATACGAGCAATTTATTCAACAGTCTCAAGAAACTTTGCGCCAGAATTTCCCTTTAATGATTTCTCCAGAAGGCCAGAGTTTCAACACTCATCAGTCGCCTGGAAGCTTCTTACCACATGCCTTTGAAATCGCTGGTTCCATGGGCAGTGAAGAGCCTTGGATCGTTCCTATTGCCGTTGCTAACTTTGATAAACGCGCCGACCATAATATCTATACGGTTATTATCAAGCCCGCTTTCAAGCTGTCTGATAAAGTAGATTACACGGATAAAGCGGCGTTGAATCAATTCCTAGCGGCTTACCAAGAAGAATACAAAGGCTATGTGAATGAAGCGGTCGAACTGTCCAAAGAAATTCGCCAATACCCTATTTTTAGTGGCAAAAATGGCTACCGCTCAAATGTCATGAGCTTAAACCAAATTGACGTTGAGTTTGAATCCGATGTACGAGAGTTAGAATTCCACTTAGCTCACCAAGAGTACAAAGATCAGCCAGTAGCTTTTTATGGCTCTTCCACCATGCGTTTATGGCATGATTTTGATAGCAACTTCCGAGAAAAAGATGGCATAAACTTAGGTTTTGGTGGCGCGACATTAGAAGCCTGTGTTTATTACTTTGAGCGTATCATTCTGCCTCATAAGCCTCGGTCTTTGGTCATTTATGCGGGTGATAATGACATAGGTAACCATTACGACAGCAACAAAGTCGTTGAGTTATACATTGAATTACTGCAGAAAATAGATCGTCACTTACCGGGTATTCCTGTGACTTTGATCAGCATTAAATGCAGCCCAGCTCGCCTTAAAATGCGAAAAACAATTGAAACCACAAACGTACAATTAGAACGCTTAGCAAAAACGCGCCCTAATACACAGTACATTGATTTGTTCTCAACCTTGCTCGATCAGGAAGGCGAAGTAAAAGAGAATCTGTTTGATGGTGATAAGCTTCATTTAACTAAAAAGGCTTATGAACTTTGGACAAAACGTCTGATGAAAGCTGAAGAATTCATTTTTACTAAATCATTAAAATAAAGGCTATATAATGACTACAAAAAAATTCCGTCTCGTTACCCGCAGTGATTTTGACGGCTTGGTTTGCGCTGTTTTATTAAAAGACTTAGATATAATCGATGACATACTGTTCGTACACCCAAAAGACATGCAAGACGGTAAGGTCGAAATAACGTCAAATGACATTACCACTAACTTACCTTATGTAGCAGGATGTTATTTAGCATTCGACCACCACCTTAGCGAAACTGTGCGCAATAGTGACAAGATTGAAAACCATATTATCGACCCAGACGCCCCTTCTGCCGCACGAGTGGTATATGACTATTATGGTGGCCTAGAGAAATTCCCAAACATCTCTGTTGAGATGATGGACGCGGTAGATAAGGGCGACTCCGCACAATTTTCTAAAGATGAAATATTAAACCCTAAAGATTGGGTGTTATTAAATTTCATCATGGATGCTCGCACAGGTTTAGGACGCTTCCGAGAATTCCGTGTTTCTAACTATCAACTAATGATGCAATTAATTGACTGTTGCCGAGACTACTCTATAGAGCAAATTCTCGCTCTGGAAGACGTTCAAGAGCGCGTCAACCTGTATAAAGAGCACGATGCATTAGCTAAGGAGCAAATACAGCGTTGCGCTACCCTGTACGGTAACCTTGTGGTATTAGACTTAACTGCGGAAGAAACAATATACACAACAAACCGTTTTGTTATTTACGCTCTGTACCCAGAATGTAATATTTCTATTCATAAAATGTGGGGATTGAAAAAACAAAACACAGTTTATGCCATAGGAAAATCCATCACTAACCGTACCTCTCAGACCAATGTAGGCGAACTTTGCTTAACCTATAATGGTGGAGGACACATGAATGCCGGCACTTGCCAAGTTGATAATGACAAAGCGGACGAAACCCTTAAAGCTCTTATCCAAAAGATCAATATGGACGGCTAAGTAAGTCATTAAAAAGCGCTCAGAATACACAAAGCATTCTGGGCGCTTTCACAACAACTACAGCTTGTTTAGGTAAAGATCACTTTCAAACCAATCATAATAAGCAAACATCCCATTATTCGATCGACCCAAACCATGTTTTTACGCAACCAAGGCAACACTGGACCGCTCGCCAATAGCAGCGCCACTAAGACATACCAACCACCGTCAATCAAAACCACAGTCGTCCAAAATTGAAGCTTCATGATAGTAGTCATTTCAGCGTCAATCAGCTGGCTAAATAAAGCTAAAAAGAAAAGCGCAATCTTCGGGTTCATTAAAGAAATCATAAGCCCGTCACGCATGGCTTCCCAATAGGATGATTTAACGGCTTCCACTTCGTCTACCTGACTTTTACCAGCGTGACGCAATGCTTTGATGCCTAACCACGCCAGATACAGTCCGCCCAAAACCGTCAATACAGAGAACACTTGCTGATGTTGCTCTATAAGAACCGCCAGACCTTGAAGGGTAATAAATACCCAAAAGCCAACGCCTAAACCGTGTGCAACAGAGGCAAGCACACCATGTAAAGCAGTCTGAGAAATAGACAAACGTAAAATAACCGCGAGACTTGGCCCAGGTGAAATGGCTCCCATCACACACACGGCGGCCAAAGAAAGCCAGGTTGTCAGTTCCATACACACTCATCCTTTTTAACAGCTAACATTATACTTATTATTAGAAATCAATTATTTATGACGGGCGCTATAGTATCGAACAGATACTTGAAAATCGAGGATATAAAAACGAAATAAGGCCAACAGAGGGGAACTGTTGGCCTTATTCATTCATCAGGTTTTAAATACGATCTCTAGTGAATCACACCGCAAATTGATTCATTGTATTATCCTTACCGGACGCTTTAAGCGCTTGTTCGCCAGAGAAGTACTCTTTGTGATCATCACCTATGTTTGATCCAGACATATCTTGGTGTTTCACACAGGCAAGACCTTGGCGAATCTCTTTACGCTGTACTTCTCTTACATAACCCAGCATACCCTGCTCACCAAAGTAGTCTTTCGCTAGATTATCGGTAGACAACGCCGCTGTGTGATACGTTGGCAAAGTGATCAAATGATGAAAAATACCGGCTTGTGCCGCAGCATCTTTCTGGAAACGTCGAATGCGTTCATCCGCTTCTGCAGACAAAGCAGAGTCATCATAATCTTTCGACATTAATTGATCACGCTGGTATTCCGTTACATCTTTGCCTTCAGCTTGCCATGCATCAAACACCTGTTGGCGGAAATTTAGTGTCCAATTAAACGATGGGCTGTTGTTATAAACCAGTTTCGCGTTTGGTATAACATCACGAATACGATTCACAATACTCGCAATCTGCCCAATATGCGGCTTCTCAGTTTCAATCCATAATAAATCCGCTCCGTTTTGCAAAGACGTGATGCAATCAAGCACCACTCGATCTTCACCTGTATTAGGTTTAAAACGCACCAAACCATTAGCCAAACGAATCGGTTTAATCAGACGTTCACCTAATTTGATGGCCATATCACCAGATGCTATTTGATCTAAAGAAGTCACCTCTTCCCCATCAATAAACTCGTTATACTGCTCTGCCAAGTCACCCGCAGTTTGAGATACTGGAATCTTCTGCGTTAAGCCTGCCCCTAAAGAATCCGTACGAGCCACGATGACACCATCGTCCACACCAAGCTCTAAAAAGGCATAACGAACCGCATTAATTTTTGCTAAGAAGTCTTCATGTGGCACGGTTACCTTGCCATCCTGATGTCCGCATTGTTTGGCATCAGATACTTGGTTTTCAATTTGAATACAGCAGGCTCCTGCTTCAATCATTTTCTTCGCTAACAAGTAGGTCGCTTCTTCGTTACCAAAGCCCGCATCAATATCCGCAATAATGGGAACAACATGAGTTTCAAAACCATCGATTTTTTGTTGAATTGCCTGCTCACGCACTCGATCACCTGCCTCTCTTGCTTCATCCATTTCTTTGAATAAATGCTGAAGTTCACGAGCATCGGCTTGCTTCAAAAAAGTATAGAGCTCTTCAATTAAGGCTGGCACAGAGGTTTTCTCATGCATGGATTGATCTGGTAAAGGACCAAACTCAGAGCGCATGGCTGCAACCATCCAGCCAGATAAATACAGGTAACGACTACGAGTTGTACCGAAGTGTTTTTTAATGGAAATCATTTTCTGCTGGCCGATGAATCCGTGCCAACAGCCTAAAGACTGAGTGTAGTTTGCTGGGTCTTTATCATAATTCGCCATGTCTTCACGCATAATCTTAGCCGTGTACTTCGCGATATCCACTCCGGTATTAAAACGGTTCTGCAACTGCATTCTCGCGACAAATTCAGGATTCATCCCGGCCCAAGTAGGGCCTTGTTGATGAATAGTATTGTTCGCTTGCTGGGTTTTATTATTATAAGTTTGCATAGTTTTTCTCTCTCTTTAGGTTGTCTAAATTAATACGCCTTATTATTGATACATTCACTTTTTCATCATTCAGTTAATGGGCTTCTTTTACCTGTATTCGGTAAGCATGCAGTAATGGTTCTGTGTAACCATTAGGTTGAATATGTCCTTTAAAAATCAAATCTTGCGCCGCTTTAAATGCCTGACTCCCCCCATTAAATGCCATCGGCTGATAATCTTCAGTCGCACTATTCTGCTCATCTACCACAACCGCCATTCGCTGCATTACGCCATCAATCTGCTTTTTAGTGCACACGCCATGCAGCAACCAATTCGCCAAATGCTGACTGGAAATTCGTAATGTGGCTCTGTCTTCCATCAAACCAACGTTATTGATATCAGGTACTTTAGAGCAACCAACACCCGCTTCAACCCAACGAACCACATAACCTAATAATCCCTGAACGTTATTTTCTATTTCTCGCTCAATAACCTGATTCGATAAGGTCAAATTAGTTGGAATCATCGGTATTGTGAGCAAATCCTTAAGACTCGCTTTTTCACGATGTTTTATGCGTTGCTGTACTTCAAATACATTTATCTGGTGATAATGCAAAGCATGCAAAGTAGCCGCTGTAGGCGATGGCACCCAAGCTGTATTAGCACCGGCTTTTGGGTGTGCATTTTTTGTTGCCATCATATCTGCCATTTCATCTGGCATGGCCCACATGCCTTTACCAATTTGCGCTTTGCCAGGTAAACCACACTGCAAACCAATGTCTATATTGCGGTTTTCATAAGCTTGAATCCAAGGCTGATTTTTAATCTGATCTTTTGGTAAAAAAGCACCGGCCTGCATACTGGTGTGAATTTCATCTCCAGTACGATCCAAGAAACCCGTATTAATAAAGAAGACACGTTCTTTGGCCTGTCGAATACACTCTTTCAGGTTCAAAGTCGTCCGGCGCTCTTCATCCATAATGCCAATTTTGATGGTGTTTTTTCCCAATCCGAGCATTTGCTCAACTCGACCAAATAACTCACAACTGAACGCCACCTCATCCGGCCCATGCATCTTAGGTTTCACAATATAAATACTGCCAGTACGGCTGTTTCGCATACCTTCAGAACACCGTAAATCCAATGCTGCAATTAAACTGGTTACAACTGCATCTATGATACCTTCTGGCACAAAGCTGCCTAAGTTGTCCTGCATCAAATCACATTCCATTAAATGACCTACATTTCGTACCAACAAAAGTGAGCGACCATGGAGACGGTATTCTTGACCGTCTAAATCCGTAAAAATACGATCAGGATTCATGCGTCGTGTTTGCTGTTGGCCGTTTTTGCTAAAACTCGCTTCTAGCGTACCTTGCATCAGCCCAAGCCAGTTTCGATACACCTCGACTTTGTCTTCCGCATCCACTGCCGCCACAGAATCTTCACAATCAATAATGGTGCTAAGTGCCGACTCGATAATAATGTCGTTTATATTGGCTTTATCTTTTGCTCCGTTCTTCCCATTACGGTCAAATTGGATCTCTATATGGAGGCCGTTATTCTTCAATAAAATCGATTCTGGATCGCTGCGTTGACCATTTACTGCCACCAGCTGGCAAGGCTCTTTTAAACCTGTCTGACTGCCATCTTTGAAAAAGGCCAACAGATGATGGTAATAAACAAGGTAGCTGGTCACATTGTGATGAGAGCCAAATTCAAGTGGAAATACCTCATCTAGAAAGTCTTTCGCTTTAGTAATTACCTGTTCACCGCGAGCTGGATCATAATCAAGTGTCGTTCGCTCAATGTCTTTTTTAATCACATCGGTGCCGTAAAAAGCATCGAACAAACTTCCCCATCGAGCATTTGCAGCGTTTAAGGCAAAGCGTGCATTTTTAACCGGCACAACTAATTGAGGCCCGGCTAAATGCGCAATTTCGTCATCTACATTTTCTGTTGTGATTTGGAAGTCATCGCCTTCTTCAACCAAATAACCAATGTCACGTAAGAAAGCTTCGTATTCTTGAACATCAAGGCTTTGCCCTTTACGAGCTAAATGCCATTGATCAATTTGTTGTTGCATCACATCACGAGTCACCAACAATTGACGGTTAATAGGAGACAAATCCGCGATAAGCTGCTCAAGGTCGTGCCAGAACTTCGTTGGTTCAATAGCATGAAGTGGCAACACCTCGTCATTGATGAAGCTGCAAAACTCAGGGTGAATCTGACTGTTGTTTTTGGGTAAAGGCATATTCATCTCGCTTTCCTTCTTTAATAAGCTTTCTTCTTATTGTTAGCTGTTAACAGTTGGGAATGTCAGTTGTGAATCACATTCCCGCTTGCTTGATTTATAGTCTATGTCTTACTAAGCTGAAATTTCACAATAAGAATTACACAGTGTAAATTTTACAAAAATGAAGAATAAAAATAGCCTTAATAGAAAAGCCCATTTTTTGGGTACCAAGATCCGCAACCTGCGTAAACGCAACCGTTTGACGATGGAAGATCTATCATCGAGATGTGTAAAAATAGACGTGGAATGCGCGCCTTCTGTGTCTTATTTATCCATGATAGAAAGAGGAAAACGCATTCCCAGTGAAGACGTTTTAGAAGTCATCGCAAGTGTTTTTCAAAAAAATGTCGAATGGTTTTTGGATGATATTCCAGAAGAAGAGGCCATCACTCCGTCAAAAGGTTCTGGTGGTGGCATCAATGGCATGGCGTTAGAGCCAAACTTTTTATTTTCCAAAGAAATCTTACAAATAGCCATTCCAGAAATGTTGTCTCAGACAGGAACCAGTGGCCGACAATTTGCGCATTTACTCATTCGGGCTCATCAAGAGCACCATCAAAACCATTTTCCTGATTTAGAAAGGGCTGCAGAAGAAGTGGGGCTTAAGCGCTTACCTTTAAGTCTTGATGAAATTGTCGCGATTACCAAACAAATGGGACTCCAGGTCAAGTGGTTTCGCAAAACACCGTTAGCCGTTTTGAACGAAATGGGCATGAATGAAAGTCACCTTGTGACCTCTTTTTTTGATCCACCAAACAGCATCTACATCAATCAAATCATGAAAGCCCAGCCACAACGCTTAAAATACAATCTCGCTGTGCATATAGGCCATGCGGTATTGCATGATAAAGACGGCATGAAGAACATCTTGGTTACAGGGCGAAATGAAATCTCTCCGCTACAAACTAAAACATCAAAAATACAATCCTCTGGCATGGATGCGCAGGACATTTTATATGCCTGGCGCGACTTCGAATGCAGCTTTTTTGCGGGCGCACTGCTCTGTCCAAAAGTGCCATTCAGGCAAATGCTCGACCGTAATGGTTATGAGATTAATACAGCACAACTGGCCGGTGTATCTGAATCCGTCACCATGCGCCGAATGACCGCGGCTTCTCCCTACCCCCATTGGCATTATTTTGATGCGTATGCGCCAGGAAAATTAAAAGCGGTTTATCGTGGCAATGGCATTCCTCTGCCTTGGGGAAATATGAGTATGGTAGAAGACCCTTGTCAGCACTGGTCTGTGTTCCGAAAAATCAGCGAGCCAAGCACAGGAACATCTGCTCAAATCTCCATTTTAAATGTGGGTGACGAGCCTAAAATTTATGCCTGTGAGTCCATAAAAGTGCACGATCTTGCTGGCAACAGTCATGTTTTGTGCTCTGGTATCGACCTTAATCCAGCCATTCAGGCTCAAGGAAAAGATGCTCTATCCATTGCAGCGGATTTACGCCAAGTATGTGTCACAAAAGGTGGTTCAACAAAAATACCCAGAAGCATTCAAAAAGACCTCATGAGTGTTGCAAAGATTCTTAATATTAACTGGGTCGAGCGAGGCATAGAAAACGATGCAAGGCTTATTTGCTCCCGTGGCGCCGTCTGCCCGAGATCACCAAGCTGTTATCAGCAATGTGAAGCGAATTGATCTGGTTTGAAGCCTCATTAGAAAACATAGGAACTTCTAGACAAAAAAATCCCCGTTAAAGTTAACGGGGATTTTTAGGGTTAAGCAAAAGCGCTATATAACAATTAGTGCTTCGTTGTTAACTTATAAAAAGTTGCTTGTACATAATCTTCTGGGTCGCCTGAATGGTTTTGATTATACACACCGGCTTTGAAGTACATGTATTGACCACCAGCATCATAACCACTGTTGCTCATGTCTACTTTTTGCACGGCATCAGGCTTACCATCACGAGAAACAGTTACCGTCATGTCATTGCCTTTTACTTCGATGCGATAGCTAAACACTTCACCCAACGCGATACCGTCAACAGGATCTGCAGCGGCGCCAGAATGGCTACCAATTAGATCATAGTAAACATCGGAACCTTCATTTCTGTTTTCATGAGCGAAGTACACAGAGCCCTTTTTATGACCTGGTAACTGACGGAAATAAAGGCGGATAGGCTCATCATCATTGGCATGGATCTGACCAATAATGAAACGACCTACTTGCTCAGGTTCACCTGTTGTCGTTGTGTGATCTATTTTCAATGTCGCTTCTAATACACCGTCAACTGCGCCAGCATTTTTTCTGTCTTCTTCAGGGGCAGAACCAAACACCCAGTTGTTTTTCGTCACACCTTTTAAAGGAATGCTTTCATCACCACGGCGTAACATTTGACGTAGTTCAGTGCGAACATATTTTGTGTTTTTAGAAGTACGAACACCCTTGATAAAGCTCTTGAAGACTAAGCCGCCATCTTTCGCCGTATAGAAAAAATCAGGATTCTCGTAACCTTGAGCAAGGTACTGTTCAGGCACATCGTCAGGCTTACCATTTGCGTCATGGTCTGTTGCAATTGATAAGTACCAACCACCTAAATCAAAGTTTTGACCTGGTTTAAAGTCAGGGCGAACTTGTGCTGGCACATCTACAACTGGTAGAGGAGCTTCCCACCACTGACAAGTAGGATTTGTTTTCAAACAAGTACAGTCAGATACTTTCGCATCACATATTAAAGGCACATGTGTTCCGAAATCACCTGGACGAACTTTTGGCTTTTTGCTTTCAGCCAGTTTTTTCGCTTCTGCTTTTGCTTTTTCAATGGCAGCCATTTTTTCAAGTTCAGGCGCTGTTTCACTGATAGGACAAGCATCTACAGCACAGTTAGCGGCCAAGAACTCTGTTACGCTATTCCATGTATTGGATGTGTTACCGTAACCAACATACTTAATGTAGCGTGCTTTTGTTGGCTCTAACTCGAAGCGCTCTAGATTATTAGAAAAGCCTGAACTGCTTGTTTTTGGCAAAATAGTATTCCAAGTTTTGCCATCTTCACTGCCTTCTAACAAGAAAGACGTCGCTCGAGCATTACCTTTATGGAAAGCCAATTTCACAGCGTCTAATTCAATGACTTTACCGTAATCGAACTCAACCCACGCGCCGTCGCCATTTGCCGACCAACGTGTTTTCAAGTCATGATCTAGCAGTCTATCAGGACCGTTACCATCATGATCACTTGCTGTCACACTAACAGGAACAGAGGCAACCGCCATTGGGTTTAATTCAGATGTAGGGCAGCTGTCTACTTCACAATTTGCCGCCATGAATTCCGTAAGGCTGTTCCAGGTATTAGAAGTGTTACCAAAACCGACATATTTAATATAACGAGCTTGAGTCGCTTCTAGGTCGAATCGTTCTAATCCTAAACTCGTACCTGAGCTTTGTGTTTTTGGAAGGAGAGTTGTCCATGTTACGCCATCATTACTGCCTTCAATCATGAATGATGAGGCTCTGGCGTCGCCTTTGTGGAAGGCCATTTTAACGGCATCGATGTCTATATTTTTGCCGTAGTCTAATACTGCCCAAGCACCATCGCCATTGGCAGACCAGCGAGTTTTTAGATCGCCATCAATAAGTCTTTCGGGAGCATTACCGTCGTGATCACTAGCAGTAGCAGTCACTGGAGGAGGAGTTGGGATCACTGCACAGCCAACAGCCAGTACAGACAGGCAAACGCCCATCGTCCCTTTGAACAAGTTAGTCATATCAACACCCTTTTATTATTGTTGGTGTAATTAATGTTTGCTTGTAGTGAGAATCACTACTGACAAATAAAATATATGAAGCCATATTATAATACAAATAAAAAATTCACTTTTTTTGCATAAACACCGTAAAGATAAATTTCTCGCATGTATTGACCTTTGATAGAGAACACGGCAGCATAGAAACCACTTAATCAGTACATGTAACAAACTTTATGAACCACTCTTTCTTAAATAAACGCAACGGCGATAAACGTAAGGCTAAGAAGCTTTGCGGTGCTGACGTGCGGATTTAAGATTTAAAACTCCCCGGCAGCATTCTTGCTGGCGGACGAACTCTCCCTTTTCAGCAGAATGCTCCGGCTAAAAAATATATAAGGTAACTGTATGTTTCACGGTGCAATCACGGCGTTAATTACCCCCTTTAGAAATGGTCAGCTTGACGAAGAAGCCTTACGCAACATAGTGCGCTGGCAAATAGATCAGGGGATCAATGGTCTAGTTCCTGTTGGCACAACAGGCGAATCCCCTACTTTGAGTGAAGAAGAACACAAACGTGTTATTGAAATTACGGTTCAAGAAACAAACAAAGCTGTACCTGTTCTAGCCGGCGCTGGATCAAACAACCCTATTGAAGCAGTAAATTACTCTGAGTTTGCCTACCAAGCTGGCGCAGACGCGACTTTGCATGTTGCCGGATATTACAACCGACCAAATCAAACTGGCTTGTATGAACATTTCAAATATGTGCATGACAACAGCAAGCTCCCTATGATTATTTATAACATTCCGCCTCGTGCTATTGTCGGTGTAGAAGTGGCAACATTGGCGCGTCTTGCTGAGTTGCCGCGAGTCATAGGCGTAAAAGATGCTACAGGAGATCTAACCCGCCCAATTCGTGAGCGAGCTCTCATTACCAAACCTTTTGACTATTTAAGCGGCGATGACATAACAGCTGTTGCTTATAATGTTGGAGGCGGTCAAGGCTGTATCTCCGTCACTTCTAATATTGCGCCAAAGCAAGTCGCAGAATTGCATAGATTATGTAATCAAGGCTTATTCCGTGAAGCAGCCGAGTTACAAGACAAATTATTTGCGTTACATAACGCTCTATTCATCGAGCCTAACCCTGCAGGGCCAAAATACGCGCTGTCTCTACTTGGGCTATGTTCAGAGAAATGCCGTTTACCTATTGTGCCTTTACAAGAGAGTACAAAAGCTACGATTCGAACGATTATGGAAGAGCTAGAACTTATTTAGTTTTTCAGGTTTTCTTTGCAAGAAGGTTGATACAAAAATGCCAGAACACATGTTCTGGCATTTTTGTATTCGGAAAACAGAAAGACGATGTTAATTAATGGAAAAGTCTTCTCCATCATATTGGGTGACGAAACAATCTTGCCCTTTCTCTTTTAGCATCTGACAAAAATCAGCAGCGAAAGATTTGCTCAAAAATGAACCAACTTTCAGCTGATACATATCCGTTCCACCAATGCTTTTTTGGCTGACTCGTGGATCAAGGCCTTTGAAGGAATTTGGATCATTTTTGTGTAAAACATTCCAACTACGAATAGCTTCGGTGCGGCTTTTATAAGCAGAAAGTTGCACACCATATTCGACTTTAGGTGCTACTTTTGGCTCTGCTGGCGTTGCTAGCGGTGCAGATGCAATAAGTAAAGCTTCATCAGTATTAGTTTGCTCTTCCATTGCCATTGGCTCACTAGCCACATCTTTGGCAGACATTGGCTCTTCAAGCATTGGGGTAGATTCAGCAACCATTTCCTCATCAGAAAGAGTGTCTGCATTTGCAGTGTTAGCCAAAGCCATATTTTCTTGCTTTAGCTTTTCTACTTCTGCTTCCAGCGCGTCAATTTTTGCTAGTTGAGGCTGCACACTTTTCCACTGTTCATCATGTGCATGAACTTTATCCTGTAATTCGTTGTACGTTAAAAACGTATTTTTCTCTCCTGTAGATGAGCAAGCACCTAATGACAACCCAGCGATAACAAGGACCAATTTTTTTGCTATTCCCATTGTTCAACTCTCCTATTAAATCATTAAGGCACTCTATTCTTTACTGATGCTCTAGGATAAAAAAGCACCATATCAACTAAAGAACAGGTTTTGTCCCCATAAAAGTAAAGCGTAACGTATTGCTTTACCAGCAAATACTAAAGGTAAAAAGTACCAGATAGAGGTTCGTAATACACCTGATATTAAAGCAATCCCATCACCAACAACAGGTAACCAAGTGAATAATAAGCTCAAAATGCCATAACGATTAAAAACTTTTTCTGCTTTCACTCGCGTAGCATGACTGATTGGAAACCACTTTTTGCCTTGATATCTCAGTAAATACAAACCAAGCCACCAATTCACGACACCGCCTAATGTGTTCCCCAAACTGGCAACAAGCCAAAGAAAAAACACGGATAAAGAGCCATCAGAAGCATAAAAAAGCAAGGCGCCTTCCGAGCCTAAAGGCAAAATGGTCGCCGATAAAAAAGCAATAACAAATACGAAACAATAATCCAAGAATTTCCTCTTACTGCTTTTTCAAATGAAATAAATCAATAAATAACAAAACAATGACTTAGAGCAACCTTTCCACCTAGGCAGTTTTTCCTAAACCCTTTAGTCTAGGGAAGGTACGAACAAGTCCACTGGCTTCAACGTGTGGATAAACCTTTATTATTCGAGGCAAGCTTCGCAGTCCAATATGAACATATTGGCAAGAAGCTTAACAAAGAATAAAAAGAGTTTAGCCCACGCCCTTCGGGTCTTTCAGAGAAACGGCCTCTCTGCATTAAGAGTGATTGAAAGGTATTAACATTCCTGCTCACTCTTGCCTTGATAGACCGTTTCTCTGATAAGACTGAAGCTCAGAAGACTTATTCGTACCTTCCCTAGCTTCAACGTAGAGTTATTTCTCTGCCTCTATTAAATCACGATCAAACAATAACCTCATACGCGGTGGAGAGAAAATGCAGGATCGCATTAATAACATAAAAATTCGTTACAAATTATGGGCAATTATTGGGCTCATGTCAGTCGGAACCACAGCGCTTATTATTGTTTCCCTCACTACGTTATTTAATAGCCATGTAGACGCAAGGCAAGACCGAACTCAGGATATTTTGGACATAGTCCATACCGCTATTTTGCCCATCTATGAGCAACAAGAAGCTAACCACCTGACAGAGAAAGAAGCCAAACAAAAAGCGATTCAATTACTTGCAAATTTTAACTATGGCGACAACCAAGGTCTTTGGGTCATTGATAAAAGCAATTATTCTTTGCTTTCTGCCCCAAACAGCTACCAAGGGTCAAAAGCACCGAACTCTCTCGTCAATGCATTGCAATCAAGCACTTCCAGTACACCTTCAAAACAAAGCAAGGAGAGTATTGAGTTCTCCTTTAAAGGTACAAATGGCTCGCTTCATCGATTCATTGCTAGCAGCTTTTCCTTTTCGCCATGGAACATCACCATTGTTGCTACTTCTTCCATGGATGCCGTGATTGATTTCTTCCTAACAGCTTTAGTGGATTACAGTATTTTAGTCGGTGTATTGACTATCTTGGTTGGAGGCTCGGCACTTTATATCATTCACCTAGTCACAAGCCGAGTAACATCTTTATGTAAAACAATGACTTCTGTTCAGCATTCTGGTGATTTAACTCAACGAGTCGAGTTCAGCGGTCACGATGAAATGGGAGAAATGTCTCATGCCTTTAACAGCATGATGAATGATTTTCAGGCCATTGTACGCAATGTCAGCCATTCTAGTGAAACACTAGACACCATAGTTGACCAAACAAATTTATCGACAAACAAAACAGCTCAAGGCGTTACTCAACAGTTATTCAACATCGAAAAAGCTTCTACTCTGATGCAAAGCGTCATGGCCTCGGTGCATGAAACATTAACTATTGCAGAACAAGCAAACAACACCACTCAAGAATTAGGTAAGCACTCCAAACAAGGGTTAGGAGTGATGGATAAAGCAAACCAAGACATTCAACAACTTTCGAATGAAGTCGGTGACGCAGCAGTACAAATTCAAAAGTTGCGCGAAGCAGTTACTAACATCAACGATAGATTAGGGATTATTACCGAGGTTGCAGATCAAACCAATTTATTGGCATTGAACGCAGCAATTGAAGCAGCTAGAGCAGGAGAACAAGGTCGAGGCTTTGCCGTTGTTGCCGACGAAGTTCGTCAATTAGCGCAGCGCTCCCAGCTCGCCGCAACGGAAATTGGCGGATTAATCGAGCAGCTAACTCAACAAACCATGAAAACAGTGGATGTCATGTCATTGGCAAGAGGCACCGCCAACCAAGGGGCAGAGCAAACATCACAAGCGGGGCAGGCTTTTACTGACATCGCAAATGGCGTGTTGTCGATTTCACAACTCAATAGCGATATCAGTGAGGCGGCAAACCGCCAACATGAATCTTCTCAAACGGTTCATCAAACACTAGAAAGCATTGCTGGAATCAGTGAAGAGACAAGCCATAATTCAAATGACATTCAAACATCGGTTAACAACCTACAAGATTGTGCGTCTCAATTACGACAATTGGTTACGCAATTTACCGTATAGGCTCAACTCTACACCTTAGGTTTGAAGCCCATACGGAAGCCGCCCCAATGTTCACCGTTCACAAAAATGGGGACCGATAAATCATGAAGAATCTCACCGGTATCGCGTTTATAAGTTTGCAATAAGAAAGAGTCTGTATGAGCGCCGCATCGGGATCCAGTTGGGTCATTAAAGATCCGCTTAGTACGGTTATTGACTAGGTCTTTCTCGTAATTGCCACTCAAAGGTTGGCTGAATTTTTTATTATGGGTTGGAAAATACCCATTAACGTCCACAGCGCCAGCGAACATCACTTCTTCGTACTTATCTAAAACCGCTTCCTGAATCGCTGGGAAAGTTTGGTCACTAAAAGCATCGTACGCGGTACTGTATTTTTGAGGGTTGGTTTGCTGAATCGGCTGATAATCTCGCGAAAAAACAGCGTCTTTTGTTAGTTTTCCATTTTCTATGGCTGTTTCGAAAAGCTGTCCAATGTCTTGAGCGCAAGACTTTGCGCTACTAACCAAGTCAGAAAAAAACAATGAATCATCTACTTTATCTAACTCTCTAAAAACCACCTCAGCACCATTGCTTAAATTAGAGGCCTCTTTAGACAACACATCACTCCGCGCTGAAATGTCTTCCAAAGAATGACTTATACGCGAAATAGAGCTATTAATTTGTGCGCTGGTTGCACCCAATGATTCCCCTGCACTTTCCACTTCTGCTAACACCTTAGACGCCGTTTGAATCTCTTCTGCCAAAGAAACAAAACGCTGAGTTTCGTCCAACATGGTTTCAGAAAGTGATCCAGTGAGTGCTTTTACCGAAACCATCTCGCTGTCTGTTAATTTACTATTGCGACGCACTTCCGCTAACAGACCTGAAATTTGCTCAGAAGCATCGGCACTCTTAGCAGCCAAAGCACGAACCTCATCAGCAACCACAGCAAAGCCTCGCCCTTGCTCTCCTGCTCTAGCCGCTTCGATCGCCGCGTTTAAAGCCAAAAGATTGGTTTGTTCTGAAACGCCAATAATAACGGTTGTGATGCTGTCTATGTCATCGGCACTTTTCGTCAACAAAGCCAATTGCTCGCTGGCTCTTTGCACCTTGTCAGTAAGTTCATTTATTTGCTCAGCACTTTGAGTCAATGCCGCTTGTGCTGTCTGGCTAGACTGAGCCGTATGAGAAACCGTTTCTGACAGTTGCCCCAGATTATGAGACAGCGTCAGGCCAGTATTAGACAAGCTTTCAACCGCTTGGGTGATTTGTTCGCTATCCGTATGAGTATGATGAATGTCTTTCGTCAGTGTATCGACAAAATGAGAGACTTCCGCTGCGCAAATTGCCATTTTCGACGTTGCATCTGTGACTTTTTTACTCATGTCTGAATACAAAGAAGTTTGTTCGCACTTTATCTCGGCATCATTTTTACACGACTTCTTAGCTTTATTTGGCAAATTTAAAAGGATTAAACATAGACTAAGCAAAGAACCGACAACAACGTATGGTAATGAAATGGCGTCAAAGAAATAACCACAAACAAATACTATGAAAACACCTAGAGCGCTAGAAAATTGGAAATACAACATCACATATTCCTTCTCTTTTAATTATTATTTTTTCTAGTGTTTAACGCAGCTCATGGAAGGTCAACGTAAAACAAGGAGCCTAAGACTAAAGTAGTAGTTATCAATGAACCGCCCAAACCAGCATAAAAGGTTATTTTTTGCGTAATAATTAGTAATTTTTGGTAAATTGAGAGTTACCGCTAGTATTTTTTCAATCCCATTGGTATAAGTGAAGAAAGATGGAATTTATTTAAGGCTTAAATTATCGGGTAATATTGTGATTAACGTAACGCTTAGCAACACGGAAAGTAGCAATTTAGTTCAGCAAGAATTCACTGACTTATCAAACAAACGTGTTTTGATTATCGAAGACATTGGTGAAATGCGCATCATGCTGAAGTCCTTCATGATGTCCTTGGGTTACTCCAATATTGATGTTGAATCATCCGGCCAATTTGCCATTAAACGCATTTTAGAAAAACACTACGATGTCGTACTGTCTGATTACAACCTAAATGGCAGCATTGATGGACAGCAGATACTAGAAACCGCCCGCAAAAACTACTCTCAAGATCACTCCACTGTTTTCATTATGGTTACCGCCGATACCGCTTACGAGAGTGTCGTAAATGTATTGGAATACCAACCTGACAGTTACATAGTTAAGCCTTTCCCGCCAGCCGCTTTTTATCGTCGATTCGAACGAGTACAAAAGCAAAAGAAAATACTCGAAGACATCAATACAGCGCGAAAAATGAAAAACTACGAGCTAATGGAAACGCTCGCAAAAGACGTTATGGCGCAACATCCAAACTTTACAAGCCAATGCCTTAAAGTCATCGGAGAATCACTCCATGCCCGCGGCCATTATAAAGACGCCAAACGACATTACATGTTAATTATTCAAAAGAATAAGAACCTCGCCTGGGCTCACTTTGGTGTGGCGTTATGTGAATTGAAGCTTGGCAACGCCCTTGCAACAATCAAAAAGCTAGAAGACACTATTCAACTAAGTCGTTACTTCTTGTCTGCCTATGACCTACTTGCCGACGTTCAAGAGGGTTTAGGAAATTTAGAAGCAGCACAAGCTGCTATGTCAAAGGTAATTGAAGTATCGCCTCGAGCCATTGATCGATCTGTACGCTTAGCTCAAATCAGTATGACCATGGAAGATTGGACAACGGCTGAACATGCCTATTCTCGTGTCATTCGTTTAACCCGAGAAACCGCATTTGAAAAAGTAGAATATCATTACGATATTTTGAAATGCCTTACCCACTTAATGGAATCCGCCGAAGATAACCTTAAATTGGCAGACAAATTTAAGCGCATATTAATAAGACTACGTACCTTTGGAAAAGCAAACCCTGCTGTGGTTTCTAACTCATTTAGGCTTGAAATACAGCAGTATCTGGTTCGAAATCATCAAGAAGCCGCAGTCAAATCTTGGATGCAATGGAACCATCTCATCAACTCAAAACAAGCCTCACCACTAACAGACGCCCAAACCTATACGCTAGAAAAACGCCTTGGCTTAAAACATTAGCCCTTCTTTCTCTTTACCTTTGCTTGCTATAACGCTTCGTCCTCGTTATCGTCACCGTTCGATTTTCTACCTCTAATGCTGACACCACGCTAGACATTAGAGCTAAAGGTAAAGTTAAGAGGTTAAACCCATGTCTGCAAACGATAACACTTCAGCTAAACAAACTGACAAAGCCACAACATCGGCTAGCCTCGCGTTTTCCTCTCTTATTCCTGATGTCATTTTAGATGCGGTTGAATCCACAGGACTTTGGAGTGACTCTCGGATTTACCCTTTAAACAGTTATGAGAACAGAGTCTATCAAGTCGGAATTGAAGACAGTGCTCCTGTCATTGCCAAATTTTATCGACCAGAACGTTGGACTAAAGCACAAATTCTTGAAGAACATGCGACATTACTAAAACTAAAAGCAGACGATGTACCTGTTGTTGCACCATTAGAATTTGAAGGCAAAAGCCTTTTTAGCCACAAAGGGCTTTTTTCTGCTTGTCCCCAAGATTGGTTGGGCAACACCCTGAAGCCGATAACTTAGACGAGCTCTATCAGTTAGGCGAGCTCATCGGCCAAGTACATCAAAAAATGTCAGACAAACCTTTCTCGCAGCGAATCAGCGTGTCGCCTTTGACACAAATAGATCAAGCAGCAAAACAGATTCTATCGGCAAATGTTTTACCTAAAAAGCTGACACCCATTTATCAACAGCAAGTCACTAAGTTAAGAGAAATGTGTGAAAAACGCATACAAACTTATTGGCCTGCTCAACTACGTCCAGTGCATGGTGACAGCCACCGTAGTAACCTCATGTTGCATCAAGGTCAATTTCATTTATTGGACTTCGACGACTGTCAAAATGGCGTTGCCGTACAAGATTTATGGCTGCATTTAACCCAGACAGAAAGCCCAAGACAGCAACTAAGCGAAATTATCGAAGGCTACGAGAACTATTTGCCTTTTGAAACAAGAGAACTAGACTTAATCGATGTATTCAAAAGTGTGCGTGTGATCAATTACGCCGCTTGGTTGCAGAGTCGATGGAGCGACCCTGCGTTTGTAAAAGCATTTCCTTGGTTTGGCTCAGAAGAATATTGGCTAAATCATTTAAATGAATTAAAAAATTGCGAACTAGAATGGGGGAATATTTCCCGATGAAACGAATGGACTCGGCAGAAACTATGGAGAACTCACTACACGCTCTGTTTGGCTTTGATCAATTCCGTGAAGGACAAAGACAAACCATCGAACAACTTTTATCTGGCCACTCTTCTCTTGCAGTATTTCCAACTGGTTCAGGTAAATCCTTATGCTATCAATTCACAGCCACGCAACTTCCCCATTTAACCTTGGTGATTTCGCCGCTCATTGCCTTGATGCATGACCAACTCGAATTCTTACGTTCTAAAAACATTGCTGCGGCAAGCTTAGACTCAAGCCAAACAAAAGAAGAAAGCCAAGCAGTTATGGCTGGCGTTCAGAATGGCTCAATCAAAGTCTTAATGATCTCAGTAGAACGCTTTAAAAATGAACGTTTTCGACGTTTTATTAAACAGATTCCAATATCCATGTTGGTTGTTGACGAAGCCCACTGTATCTCTGAATGGGGTCACAACTTCCGACCAGATTATTTAAAGCTTCCCCATTACCAACAAGAATTAACCATTCCCCTAGTCCTATTGCTCACCGCCACCGCGACGCGTCGAGTACAAAAAGACATGGCACAGAAGTTTTCTATCCACCCAGAACACATAGTGCAAACAGGGTTCTATCGACGTAATTTAGACATCAATCTGATTCAGACACCCAGTCACGAAAAACTTAACCGATTAAAGACCGTATTGAACGACTCTAAAAACGCCCCTCAAGGCGCGAGCATTGTTTACGTCACTCAACAAAAAACAGCAGAAGACCTTGCCAACGCCTTACGTGCCGATGGCTATTCAGCAACGGCTTACCATGCAGGCTTAGGAAATGAAATTCGAAGCCAAATCCAAGCTGACTTTATGGCTGGGAAAACTCGCATCATAGTGGCGACCATTGCCTTTGGAATGGGCATTGATAAATCCGATATTCGCTTAGTTGTGCATTATGACTTACCTAAATCGATTGAGAATTACAGTCAAGAAATTGGTCGCGCAGGACGAGACAACCAAGCCAGCCGATGTGTTCTGCTCGCTAATTTAGAAGGCCTACACACGCTCGAAAACTTTGTTTATGGCGACACACCAGAACCACAAAATATCGGCTCATTACTCACCATCATTGCAGAGCAAACCAATGACTTAGAGTGGGAAACTCAGCTTTATGGACTGTCTAACCAAACCAACATCCGCTCTTTACCCTTAAAGACCCTACTCGTTCAATTAGAGCTGCTTGGCGCAATAACGCCAAAATACAGTTATTACGCTGATGTTAGACTCAAGTGGGAAGGAGACAGAATCGCTTTTGCAAGCCAGATTCCACCAGAGTGGCAAAGCGCCTATCAAGCAATTTTAAAAGGCATTCGATACAAAAAAATCTGGGGAACACCTAACTTCGAACAGCTATTTAACCAAGCAGGCTTATCGAGAGGCGACGTTTTACAAGTCCTAGAGTTTGCTGCGGACAAAAACGTCCTCACACTAGAAAGCAAAGGTCTAACAGAGGTTTATCAAATTAACCCAGACGCTTTTCATCATCAGGTTCTCGCCAATCAATTACATGAATACGTTGAGGAGAAGCAAGCTACAGAAATTTCTCGCATTGCAACAATGATTCGCTTTTTCCAGCTCGACCGCTGCTTAAACCATAATCTCGCCCGTTATTTTGGGGATCAAAACGCGCCAGAGAATTGTGGTCATTGTTCAGTGTGTCGGAAGAACGTCTTGGTTTTCTTGGATAAGCCAAAGACAACAGAAGAAAATTCGTTTGAAATGGAAGCATGGCAAGAGCATCTTGCCATGCACGTAGAAGAGTTCATTCAGCATGTTCGCCATAAAAGCCCAAACACACTGATTACGGCTGTTTTGATTACTCGCTTCTTAACAGGCTTAACACAGCCTATTTTCACTAAAATCAAAGCTCGCCAACTAAAAGGCTTTGCAATATATGAAGAGCAAGCTTATCAAGCGGTGCTAGAAGCCGTTACTCCGCTTTTTTCTCGTTAGTATCTGTCTCAATAGAATCAGATGAAGATTCCACTGGCTCATTCTCTGTGGAGTCTAAATACACACTCACTTCGATAAGGTTATTATCTGGATCATTAAAATACACAGACTCAATTGGGCCTTGAGCGCCGGATTTAGCAACAGGACCTTCTAGAATAGACACATCACATTCTTTTAAGTGAGCAATCACAGCCTCCATCGCCCAATCCGTAATCAGGCACAAATCACCTGAACCTTCCATTGCGTGATTTCGAAGCTCTTCGCCTAGCAGCTGTAAATTAATTTTTTGCTGACCAAACTTCACGGCTTTTCGCCCGTCACCAAAAGTGATCGCTTCCATTTTCAGTACGGTTTCATAAAAAGACACCGCTCTGTCTATATTTGCCACAGTCAATACAATGTGGTCAAAATGACTAATCATAGCGCCTTATCTCCATTTTATAAGCCATTAAAGAATACATCTCATGCTACGAATGATTGCCCAGAAAAACAAGCTTCTCCAGAGGTCTATTTTCTCAACAAGTGGATGTCGATTACACCATTAATCAATTGTAATTTCTGACGTTTATTCAATTTTTTAACTTGATACTCCAGCTTAAGAGCATCGCTCTTAGTGCCCACTTCTTGCTGCCAAACTAACTCTAATGGCCCCTTACCTTTTAAGTAACGTGCGGCGCGCTTACTGTCTCTAGAATGCTCTTTAAAGCGACGCGCCACATCAAGGCTGATACCCGTGTACAAAGTATTTAGACGAGTTTTAATCATATAAATACTCCACTGAGGTGCCGTTGTATTTTCTTCAGTCATGCCATTAATCTTGGATAATCATTAATAAGGTTAACGCTGTTGCCACACCCATCATAATATTAAACGCTCTTTGACGTGTAGTATCCGTTAACCAACCACGAATGCTCACACCCAATCCGGCCCAAAGTGAAATCGTTGGAAGATTCACACAGGCAAAAATAACCAGAAGAAAAAGCCCCGATTGCACATACAAATCCCCAGGAACAGTAAAGGTTCCCACGCCACTGATCGCCATCATCCAAGCCTTCGGATTAATAAACTGAAACAAAGCCGCCTGCCACCAGCGCATAGGCGCGGCCTTTTCACCTGAGTCTGTCGATAACCCATTAACAGGCGCGTTGGCAATCTTCCAAGCCAACCACAACAAATAACCGCCTCCTAGCCATTTGAGCAAACTATACAAAGGTGGATATAAGGAAAACAAAGCGCCCAGCCCCAATAAAGCTGATGAAATCAACATCGCCATCCCTATGCCAATTCCAAACATGTGAGGCAAGGTTCGTCGAAACCCAAACTGAGCACCAGACGCTAACAACATAATATTATTTGGACCCGGTGTTGCAGACATCACAAAGGAAAAGATCGCCAACGCCAAGAAAAAAGACAATTCCATCATAATAATGCCCTGCCTTTTTTGATTCTATCGATCAGGTCTCGTGTAAAACCTTTCACAGAGGCTTGAGAAAGTTCTGTTTGTTGGCGCTCTTGTGTCATTCCAATATCAGACATCTGTGCTGCCGTTAATGTCACCAAGGCTTTACGAGTTTTATAACGCACAACGCAATGCTGAATATGAACAAACAAACTAATGATTAGCATAACTTTCTCTCCTTATGTCACACTGCTTAAACCGTTTAAGCAATTACCATGTGTATGATTAACCACTTTAGAAGAAAGCAATAAGGCAATACAGATTCAAAAAAACACTAAAATAGTCATACAGAACTGCATTTATTGATCTGTATGGCAGAATAAATCGAAATCTGTATGGTCATCCAACAAGACTTAACGTTTTACAATATATGACAAGACGTGAAAGATAGGTTTAAAAAAGGAGAAGCCATGACACTTTATCAAAAACTCGCTAAGCGCTTACGAGAACACATACAGCATGGCTTCTATAAAGCAGGTGACAAACTGCCTTCTGTGCGCCAATTGGCACAGGAACACAATGTCAGCATTTCAACCGTACAAGAAGCTTATCGTCAGCTAGAACAAGACCAACTTGTCGAAGCAAAGCCAAAGTCTGGCTATTTTGTTTGCCAGCCGAAGAAAGATAATTTACCCAGTACATCACGGCCACCACAGCGCCCTCTTGAGGTTTCCCAATGGGAAGATGTCCTCAACATGCTGATGATTCGTGGCAGTCTCAAAGGCGTGCAGTTGCAACATGCCATGCCAGACATGAAAGCCCCGACACTAAAGCCGCTACTCAAAACCCTCTCGGATTTATCTAAACAAAAGCCAGAGTTAGGTTTATCTTATGCGGATATTCGAGGTGCTGAAGAATTACGCTCACAACTGTGTCGATTGGCTGTTGCTTCTGGCTGCCAACTACACCCTGATGATTTAGTGGTCACATCCGGTTGTCAGGAAGCCATTTCAGTTTGCTTAAGAGCCGTTACAGAACCCGGCGATATTATTGCCATTGAATCACCAAGCTTTTACGGTTCCATGCAAGCCATAAAAGCGGCCAACTTGAAAGCCATGGAAATCCCCACGCATCCAGAAACTGGCATGAGTATAGAAGCCTTAGAATTGGCGTTAGATCAATGGCCAATCAAAGCCATTTTTGTGACACCGACTTGTAATAATCCGATGGGCTACACCATGCCTGAAGAGCGCAAAGAACAGCTTTATAAACTGGCGCAAAACTACGACATCGCCATAATAGAAGACGACATTTATGGGGATATTTCGTACCAATTCCCTCGACCAAAAACCATTAAATCTTTCGATACCGATGGCCGAGTGCTTTTATGCTCGTCTTTCTCTAAATCCATTGCACCGGGTATTCGAGTCGGGTGGATTGCTCCGGGGCGTTATCGCGACAAAGTCACTCATGTGAAGTACGTGAGCAGCTCTATGTGTCCTGTTTTTCCACAGCTCGCCATTGCCAAATTTATTCGCCAAGGTGGCTACAATAAACACATACGACAAATGCGGCATAACTACGAGCCACAAAGAGACCATTTACTAAAAGTCATCAAAGCGCATTTTCCAAGTGACACACGCGTCAGCTTTCCTGACGGTAGCTTCATATTATGGGTCGAACTTAACCCTAAAGTTGATAGCATGGAATTAGTAGAAAAGTGTCGAAAAGAAGGAGTAGGCTTTGCACCGGGGCCGTTGTTTTCTGCAACAGGCAAATACAGAAACTGTTTTCGTTTGAACTTCAGTGAACAAAATACAGAACGACGGGAAGCAGCCATCAAGACATTAGCCAGAATCATTAAAGAGACTCTTGCAGAAAAGAGCTTGCAAAAATAACAGCAGATTTTTCTTGTTAAATCCACCTCGGTGTAGAGATCAAACCTTCTGGTATTGATTCTCTACTTCGTTTTCACTCTTTTAATATTGATCAAGATTGGGCTGCCCGTCATAGGGTCAGGAATTAAATCGCATTCAATGCCATAAAGTTCTAAAACAAGCTCTTTCGTCATAATGGTTTTAGGACAGCCTTGGGTAATAATCTTGCCATCTTTCATTGCGATCACATGATCAGCGTAACGGCATGCACTCGCCAAATCATGTACCACCATTGCAATGGTTTTGCCTTCTTCAGACAGCTCTTTGATCAGCTCAAACACTTCGATTTGATGCCCTAAATCCAATGCAGACGTTGGTTCATCCAATAGCAATAATGGCGTTTCTTGAGCTATCGACATGGCAATCCAAGCTCTCTGACGTTGACCTCCAGACAAGGTGTCTAAAAGGCGGTTTCCTAAGTCACTTAAATCCGCTGCATTTAATGCATAATCAATGGCTTCTTGATCGCCCATCATCCATTGCTTCATCGCACTATGATGAGGGTGACGACCAAATCGAATCAATTCTGTCACTGTGATGCCATCAGGCGCTATGGTATCTTGCGGCAACAAAGCCAAGCGGCGAGCCACTTCTTTCGATGGTAATTTATGAATGTCTTTACCATCCAATAGAACCGAACCATTACTTGGCAGATGAATACGCGACAAACCATTTAACAAGGTGGACTTACCACAACCATTTGGCCCAACAATGGCCGTTACTTTTCCGCTTGGTAAAGCAACTTCTAAATTTTCAATGATGGTGGTTTTAGCGTGCTTTAAGGTCAAATTTTCTGCACTTAAAGGGACTGTTTTAACATCGTCCGACAATGATGACTGAGTCACGAAATACCTATCCTTTTTATCAAATCTAGGGCGAATATCATTTACAAAGTGTGCTTAGAACCTTGACGAACCAAGATCCAAATCAAGTAAGGCCCACCAACAATAGAAGTTACTATTCCCACAGGTAATTCAATCGGCGATAAAATCGTTCGACCGACCAAATCAGCAACAACCATAATTAAACCACCCGCTAATGCAGAGCCAATAAGCGGAATACCACGATAACGAGCAAAGACTCTGGCCATTTCAGGGCCAATTAATGCGATCAAACCAACGGGGCCAGCCACCGCAACAGCCAGTCCTGTTAATAAAACCGACAGACTCAACGCCACAACACGAAGCTTTTTCATGTTGCTGCCTAAGCCTGTTACCACCGCATCGGAAAAAGACATAAGCGAGAAAAAGTGTGTGAGCAATAAGCAGCTGATCAGGCTTATTAATAACCCAACACCTAAAATACTGACCATCAAACCAGAGCGAGCACTTAAACTTCCTACTGTCCAAGGATAAGCCTCATTTGCCGTATCTATTGCTACTTGGCTTAATAACAACTGCGTCACCGCTCCAGCAATGGCGCCAATGCCAATACCAGCAACAATAAAACGATAACCTCTTGTGCCACTGCTTCCAGCTAAACCAAAAGCCAATGCCGTCGCCGTGGCCGCACCAGCTAGTGCCATCGCTGACGGTGCGAGTGAAATCCCCACACCAACGATAGATGAAACCGCAAATGCCATTGCAGCATTATCGATACCAATAATGCCTGGCGTCGCCAATCTATTACGCGCCAAGGTTTGCATTAAGCAACCAGCCAAGCTAAATGCCGCTCCGGTATACACGCCCGCCAGTAATCGTGGTAAGCGCAAATCCTGAACAACAAACAGACTCATTACATCGCCTTTCCCGAATAAGGCTTTCACCACATCCAAAGGCGCTAAAACCACGGTTCCAATCGCCAACGAAGCCACACAAGCCACGATCAGCAAACCACACAGAAGAAGATTTCGAGACACAGCCGCTCGGTCAACCAAGCAAGCATAATTCGCAACAGAAAGGCACCAATAACCTTCAGGTGCAGATATTTTCAAATCGTGAGGCTTTATCATAATGTTGGTAACCGTTGAGAACGAACAATAGCCAATAAAACAGGCGCGCCCACAATGGCCGTTAGCACACCTAAAGGCATTTCGGCAGGTTGTGCAATCAGCCTTGAAAAGACATCCGCACTGATGATCATCACAGGTCCTAAAGGCAAACAAAGCCACAAGGTTCGGCGAATATCTGCGCCAACTAAAGCTCGTGCTGCAAATGGCACGACCAAGCCGACAAAAATTACTGGCCCAGCAATGGCCGTTGCCGCGCCAACCAATAAAGCAACAGCAAATACAACAATCAGACGAATCCGGCTCGGCTTATAACCCAAGCCAATGGCCACTCTTTCACCCAATGCGAGAGACGCTAAAGGTCTCGCGACATAAAGCACACAGCAAAAAGCAATCAATAAGGAAGGCAGTAAAGTTACGAGTTGATCAAGATGACGACCAGCCACACTGCCCGTTACCCAAAAGCGAATTTCATCAGCGGCTTTTTCATTGTAAAGCAAGAGGATAGAAGTCATGGCCGTTAGCAAGCTGGTTAAAGCAGCACCAGCTAACACTAAGCGAATAGGGTCATTTCTCTGACCTTGCATTTGCGCCACACCAATCACACAAAAACAGCCTATTAAGGCGCCAACTTGTGCAAGCTCAACTGGCAAAGTGGCAATACTCATTCCGAGCGATAGAGCAACCGCCACAGCAAATGCACTGCCCGCACTGACTCCGAGCAAGCCCGGCTCAGCTAACGGGTTACGAGCCACCGCCTGCATCAAGGCGCCAGCCACACCTAAACAAAGCCCTGCAACCAAACCCACTAAAGTACGAGGAAGTCGTAATTCATAAATAACAAAATGTGCGTCATCACTGCCGTTTCCAAGCAAGGCTTGAATTGCCAACCTAGGACCAATTTCACCTGCACCAAACAGCAGGCTACAGACACTGCAAAGTGCCAGCAGTAAAACGGCTGGCACTAATACACTTACTATGGATCTTTGCGCGGGCGCTGAATTAAACCAAAGTGTCATTATTAATGAAGTTTATGGTCAAGCACGCTTTGGATGTCATCTAGAATCGCTTGTGCTGCAATCGGACCTGTCGCACTTGTCCAAAGCTGTCCATGAACTGGAATGACGTGACCTTTTTTCGCCACTTCTAAGCGAGCAAAAGCAGGTGATTTTTCAGCCGCAGCCAATGCATCTCTTGCTTCATCGTCTAGTGTCGCCATAAAGATCCATTCATTATCAATGCTAGGAAGGTTTTCTAGACTTAAAGGGCTGCTGTGTGGACGACCCGCTTTCACCAAACCGGCGTCAGTCACATCAAAACCAGTTTGAGCAAGAATCGCATTTGAGAAGAATTTTGGCGTTAAGATAACCGCGCCTTGAGGCATCCAACGCAATAAAGAAGCACCACGTTGATCCGCAGGAATCTTCGCTTCCACCATTTGCTTCATGCTGGCAATACGGTCATTAACTTTAGCAATAATGTCTTCTGCCAATTGTTCACGGTTTAACGCTTTTGCATAAAAGCGAAACTCGTTAATCCAAGTATCTGGCTCAATACCACCTTCTACAGGCACTAGAGTAGGTGCAATTCTAGACAACAAGTCATACTGCTCTTTTGGCAAGTAATATGGCGCTAAAATCACATCAGGACGCTGAGCAACAACCGCTTCAATGTTCAATTCTCGCATGCTGCCCACTAGTGGAACATCTTTGGCGATCTCTTGAATATAGCTTGCAACACCGTCACCACCACGAGTTGAAATGGCACCAACAGGCTTAAAACCCAAAGCAAAAGCCCCGTCTAAGCCACCTTCGTATACGGTCACAATACGTTTAGGCTCATCTTTAACAACCACATCACCGAACTTTGTCGCTACCGTAATATCTGCAGCATACAAGTTAAGAGCACACAATAAACCAAAAGCAACACAACCTAATTTTCGAGATAAAGACATAAAAAATCCCTTATTTTCAGCATCTAAAATGAATGAATTAAAGCTTCGTAGCGGTTCGAATAGGCGAGCTATTCTATGTAAAAAACAAACAAATGCAAATGATAACACTTATCGTTGATAACCTATGAGCTCAATATATCAATACACCACTCCTACACACTTTGTTTATACTGGTTTCATTATGTAAAGAAGTGAAAATTTTATTTAATGAACTAAACAGAAAATACGATACTCTGAGTAGAGCAAAATGTAATATCTGAACAACTAAATTGATCAGAAAGCATATCAAATTGATTGTTTTGCATAATAAATCGCGTTGTTGAACTCAATATATTTACTTATTTTCATTAGGATTCATTGAATGATGAACAGGCCGTTTCGCAATACTGGAGTACTTTGCCTTAGTTTATTTTTGGCAGCGTGTAGCAGCACAGGTAGTAACTCAGAAAACCGCCAAAACTATGCCGAATTAGCTCAAAGTGAGTTCGATACCGTAAGCGAGCAAAAATCCGCTCAATGGCAAAATCTAGATAAAGTGGCTCCTGTAAGTTACTTAACCGATTTAATTCAAGACTCTCAATTAGATGCTCTCATTCAACAGGCTCTTGATGCGAACCCTAGCCTTCAACAAACTCAACTCACTTTACAAGCCAGCTTGTGGGATATTAAAAGCCAACATGGTGATTCCTTACCAAGTGTTGAAGCAGGCTTTTCCGCAGATAAAACTGAAGGCGACAACATCAGTTACGATGCCGACCTAAAAATCAGCTGGGAATTGGATCTTTGGCAAAAGCTCGCTAATTCAGAAGAAGCCTCTACCAAAGCTCTGGCCAGCGACGAAGCGCTTTATCAAGCGAGCCGTGACACATTGGTAGCAAATGTCATTAAGTCTTGGCTTGCTATCACAGCCAAACAACACGCCATAGACATTGAACAAAAACGTTTAACTCTATTAGAAGCAAACGAATTACTGATTCAAAAACGTTTCAAAAATGGTCTTGGTGACCTAGAAGAACTGGATGCAGCTCGCACATCCACCTCACAATCAAGATCAGACCTAGTGGAATATCAAGAAGAACTCGCCATTGAAATGCGTACTTTACAGCTGTATTTGGGAAGTTCGGATTCGCTCAATTTTGTCGCCAATGCAGATTATCCTGACGTCAATTTATCTTTCAGCAACTTACCAGAGCAAGCTCTACAACGTCGCCCTGACTTAAAAGCCGCTTATCTAGACATTGAAGCCGCAGACTTAAATACCTCTGTGGCTTACAAAGACATGCTACCGAGTATTAGCCTCAGCGCCACATTAAGCGAAACCGCTGCCTCGCCAACGGGCGCCCTGTTCGGTTCACCTATTTGGACTTTATTAGCGCAATTGACTCAGCCGCTGTATCAAGGTGGTCAATTAAAAGCCGCAGCAGAAGTAGCAAAATTAGAAACGGCGCAAGCCTTTCAAGCCTACCGTGAAACCTTATTAACTGCCGTAAACGAAGTTGAAAACACATTGGGAAAAGAAAAAGTCTTGTCTCTACAGACACAACATATTCGCGATGCTTTAAACAGCTCAAAAAAAAACCTCAGTCAGTATGAGAAAAAATACCGCTCAGGTCTTGTGGAAATCAGTGACCTGATTGATGTGCAAACCACTACCTTTGATCTGGAAGCACAATTAGACGACATCATATATCAACATTTATCAAACCGAGTCGATTTAGGGCTCGCATTAGGGCTTGGAGTAAACGAAGAATGAAACGCCTTTCACTATGGATCACCTTAATATTGGCCCTAATTTCGATTGTTGGAGTGTATTTCTACATTACCAGCGCGGTTGAAGCTCAAAACAACAAGGTACGAAAAGCTCGCCCAGAAGCGCCAGAACAAGCCTTACAAATAACCGTCATGGATGCCGAAATAGGCACTTATGCTTCTTCAATAAATACGTCTGGTTTAGTTGAACCAAGATACTCCCTAACATTAACCAACCAAGTGAGCGGTGAAGTAACACAAATATCGAACCAATTTGAGTCAGGCCAAGTCATCAAAAAAGGCCACCTTTTGGCGACCCTTAAAAACACCGAGCTAAACAGTGATGTAGCTAGCGCGAAAAACACATTAGCCAGCGCGGAACTCGCACTAAAAGAAGAAATACGCCAAGGCGAGCAAGCCAGAGCCGAATGGGAAGCATCTGGTTTTGATGAAGCACCAGATTCTGATCTTGTACTACGTGAGCCACAACTTGCCGCAGCCCAAGCAGAGTATGACGCTGCCAAAGCCGAATTAGAAAACGCGCAAAACGATTTAAAAAACACCAAGCTTATTGCCCCTTTTGATGCTCTGGTTGTAGAGCGTTCGATCTCGCCAGGTTCTTATCTCAGCAGCGGAGACGAAGTAGGCACACTTTACAGTATTGATCGTGCTGAAATTCAAGTCGATCTATCAAGCAGTGATTGGCTCAAGCTACCAGATATCCAAACTCTGCTTACCTCTAACTGGCCAGTGACCATCAGCAGCGTCGATGACAACGCTACTTGGCAAGGGAAAATACTCAGTGTTGGGCTACACATTGATGAATCAACACGCATGCGTAGCCTCACTATTAGTTTAGACAAGCCATTGGAACAAACACCTCAGCTGATTCCTGGCTCTTTTGTTGGCATCACGCTACAAGGCAAAAAGCTTGAAAACTTATGGCGTTTACCGAACACAGCCTTAAGCCAAAAAAGCGAAATATGGTATCTGGACGAAGACAAGCGCTTGAGCGCCTTTGAAACAACACCTCGTTTTGTGGATTCAAACTACGTTTATATTCAAGTTCCAGAAAGCATGAGAGAAGGAACTTACCAAGTACTCGTGCAGCCTTACAACAGCTACATCAAAGGCACGCTGGTTGATCCGATTAAAGCATCAACAAAAACCACAAACGCAGCAGCAAAGGGCAATAATCCATGAGCCCTATCGACCAACACAAAGGCATTATTCCTTGGTTTGCGAACAACCCAGTTGCTGCGAACTTATTGCTAATCCTGATGATCACATTGGGTGTGATCAATATGGGTTCTATCAACAAAGAAGCGTTTCCTAGCTTATCGCCTAACAGGGTCTCGATTTCCGTCAGTAACGACAGTGGTTCCGCCAAAGAAAACGAGGAAGGCATTGCCATTCCTATCGAGCAAGCGTTACAAGGCACGTCTGGCATTAAAAACATCACCACCTCGTCAACCTCAAGCTCAACCGGTGTGAGCATAGAAATGATCGATGGTTATGACATCGATGTTTTAAAAGAAGATGTTGAAGACGAAATCAACCAAATTACCTCTTTCCCAGACGACGCTGACCCTGCGGTTGTTAGCAAAGCAGTTCGTGAAGAACACTCCATCTGGATTCAACTTTATGGGGACGCCGATCGTCGTACTTTGCAAAAGCTAACCGACGAACTGGAATCAGACTTGCTCGCCAGTGAAGACATCAGCGCTACTTCTATCACGGGTTGGTTAGACCCAACTATGATGGTTGAAGTGGATAGGAATAAACTCGAAGCCTATGGCCTAACGCTAACAGACATCGCCACGGCGATTAATGCAGAGTCTTCTACGGCGAAAGTGGCAACGCTACGCAATGAAGATATTTACCTAAGCATCAGTGCGTCTGAGCAAGCCTATATAAAAAGCCAATTCCTGCAAATTCCAGTCAGAACCAACGAAAATGGCGGTAAGCTTTTACTCAGTGATATTGCCAATATTCGCGACGTTTTTGACGAAGACGAGTTTGTCTTGTCTCGCTTTAA
Source organism: Marinomonas sp. 15G6-16 (assembly GCF_055809555.1). Lineage (NCBI taxonomy): Bacteria > Pseudomonadati > Pseudomonadota > Gammaproteobacteria > Oceanospirillales > Oceanospirillaceae > Marinomonas > Marinomonas sp. 15G6-16. The sequence continues at coordinate 724,861 of NZ_CM147916.1, forward strand.
CCGTCAGAACAGTTTGGCTATTCAAGTACTCACCAAAGGCACCAGCGATATATCCAATTCGGTTATTGCTGCAAAAGCCATCATTCAAGATTGGCAAGACAGTGGCCGTTTACCTCCAAATGTGAGTTTAGATACTTGGTACGATCGCAGTGAATCCATTAACCAGCGCTTAGAACTCATGGTCGAAAACGCGGTGACAGGCGTGTTCCTAGTCTTTGTACTGCTAGCCATTTTCCTAAACATCACCGTAGCATTTTGGGTTGCCATGGGTTTGCCATTTATCTTTTTCGGCACCCTCTTTTTCATGGGAACGGAAAGCATCGGCTTAACCTTAAACATGTTCACCACCTTCGGTTTTATCATGGCCTTAGGAATAGTAGTGGATGATGCCGTGGTGGTCGGGGAAAGTATTTATACGGTGCGGTCGAAAGAAGGCGATACGCTCGGCAGCACCATCAAAGGCACCATGATTGTGGCGGTGCCAACTCTGTTCGGTGTATTTACGACGGTGGCGGCTTTTTGGGCGCTATCCAATATTGAAGGACGTTTAGGGCAACTTTATTCTCAATTCGCCATTGTTGTTGCGATTTGTCTTGTATTGTCTGTGATTGAATCAAAAGTCATTCTACCGGCTCACTTGGCTCACATTAATACACGTAAATCCACTCGTACTAATCCAATAGCAAAAGGTTGGGCCTTGGTTCAACGAGGTGCTGATAATGGCTTACAATGGTTCAGTGATCGCATTTATAAGCCAAGCATCGACATCGCGCTAAACCACAGATATGCGATCTGCATTTTCTTCTTTGCGGTTTTCCTATTGGTTATGTCCATGCCGTTCACTGGCGCCATTCGTATTAGTTTCTTCCCTCAAATTCCGGGTGACACTGTGCGAGGCAGTCTCACCATGTACAACGATGTGAGTTACGGTCAAACCAGCCGCGTCTTGTTAACCTTAGAAGAAGCGGCTTACAAAGCGGATATTGCTTTGCGAAGTGATACTGGTGAACGCCGCCGTCCACCAAGACCAGATGCCGAAGGTGGCGACAATACAACTAAACCCAAAGCAGAAGCTGGCAATCGCCCAGCAATGAAGAAACCACCAGAGCCCAAAGGTGATGTGGCAATTCAAAACATTCAGGTAACGTCCAGCGATGAGCAATCCGGCAATATTCGGATCGAACTCGTCACTGATCGACCTTACACCTCTGCGCAGTTTGCGGCTAAGTGGCAAGAACTGTCAGGCATGCCAGAAGGCGTGAAAAACCTAAGAATTCGAAGCGCACGAGAAACCGTTGACGCATTAAGAATAGAGCTAAGAGGCAATGACTCCAGTGTGTTAAACGGCGCTATGGATGAATTATTAAAACAGCTCGAAACCTTACCCGCTGTCACCGGTATTGAGCAAAATACAGAACTGACTGAATCTCGAATGGTATTAAGGCTCACCGAACAGGGTCGTTTGTTAGGCTTATCCACCAGCGATCTTGCCTCTCAAGTGTCGACCAATTTCGACGGTCAAGTAGTACAAGAATACCAACGCGACAATGCCGAAGTGGAAGTACGTTTGGGTTATCCTAACGACCAACAAGAATCCCCTTCTGCTGTTATGAACACTAAGATCACACTGGACGATGGCACGCGTATTCCTTTGTCTTCTGTGGCGACATTATTTCAAGAAGCGGCAGAAACGACGATTGTTCGTATTGATGGCAAACGCTCTTTGTATTTATCTGCCGAGGTGGATAAAGACGAAATGTCTTCAACTGAGGTTGTCGAATATTTAGAGAAAGCGGTAGTGCCACAAATGGAACGCCAGTTCTCAGGTGTGTCTGTGTATTTCTCTGGTGAAGCGGAACAAAGAGCCGAAACTCAGTCGTCCATGTCTGAAATGTTCCTTATTGCCCTGTTAATCATTTATGGCTTACTGGCAATTCCGTTGAAGTCTTACAGTCAGCCGCTGATCATCATGATGGCGATTCCGTTCGGTATTATCGGTGCTTTGCTTGGCCATTGGATGAACGACTTAACGTTGGGTATTTTCTCTCTGAACGGCATTCTTGCTCTCAGCGGTGTGGTGGTAAACGATAGCTTGTTACTTGTGTCACGTTTTAACGATCTGCGCCATGAAACCGATCATGTTAAAAAGGCCATAAGCTTGGCTTGTCGTAGTCGATTACGTGCCGTTCTGTTGACGTCTTTCACCACTTTCGCTGGTTTGATTCCTATTCTTTGGGAAACCTCAAGACAAGCGCAAATGTTGATTCCAGCCGCCGTGTCCTTGGCTTACGGCATCATGTTCGCAACCGTCATTACCTTGGTGTTGATCCCAGTGCTTCTTATGATCAAAGAAGACATACATAACCTGATTGCTAAGATCAAAAAGAACCCTAGTGATGATTCTGATATCAGCAACCAACAAGCCGCAACGCTTTAGGTTAGCTCAGGCTAAATAAGCACACGCTTAGCAACATCAGCACATCATAAAAAAGGCCCTTCCAACGTAAGTTGAAAGGGCCTTTCTATTTATCGATCAACAAGGGCCAAACAAAGCAGCCCAATAATGAAAAATCGAATTATTCTTGAACATCCATATATTTAGATGCCCAAACGCGGTTATCTTCCAAAGTAGAATAACGCGTTGAAAGTTCAGAAGCGTTTAAAGTACCTTCCGCGATGCCACGTTGTTCACGCAAGCAATCGTAAGTTGCTTTGATCGCAGCGAAGTACGCCGCATGACCATTAACAACAATACGAACACCGTTTGCAGCAAGGCGAGCACGGTCACGCAATTCTGGGTTATCGTACGCAACCAGCATAATCGGAATCGAAATATGCTGAGCAATTTCTTCTAAGTGAGCGAAATCTCGAATACCCACCATGCAAATGCCGTCCACACCAACAGCTTGGTAAGCTTTTACTCGTTGGATAGTTTCTTCTGTGCTCAATTGGCCTGCATTTGTACGTGCGATGATGCTCATCACAGGATCAATACGCGCTTCAATTGCTGCTTTTAATTTACCAACCGCTTCTTCAACTGGAATCAAATCCGTCGATTTATGGCCGTATTTTGCTGGCAATAAAGTATCTTCAATTGTTAACGCCGCAACACCCGCTCTTTCCAACTCAGTGATGGTACGCATCACATTCAATGCGTTACCATAACCATGATCGGCATCAGCAATAATAGGCAAACGTGCAACTCGACCAATACGTGTTGCTTGCTCAGTGAATTCACTCAATGTAATCAATGCGAAATCCGGTGCCGCTAAAACCTGAAGCGAAGCGACAGAGCCACCTAAAATACCTACTTCAAAACCAAGATCTGCTGCAATACGAGCAGACATAGGATCAAAAGTAGATGCCGTGTAATAACATTGCTCGCTCGCTAAGAGTGCTCGAAAGTCATTACGTAAATCATGTTGAGATGGTGTTGCCATAAAGAAACCTCTAATAAAGCTATAAAATTAAATTCTGTAAATATGCGCAGATTATACTCGTCTTGGTATTTTGCGTCTTTACACTTTGACCCTTTATTTAGATTTACTCTGTAAATAATATTTTTAATTGTAACGGTTCATTTTTATCAAAATCTTTACAATAAATTTAAAAATCTACATTCTTTCCAAAAACCAAAATCGACTTATCTTTTTCTATCATAAACCTACGCTTTTTTATGATTTTCTTTCCTTTGTTTCTGGTTCCGAGCGTTTTTCTGAGGAATTAAAGCCAAGTAAGCGACAGCAAAAAAGTACAATTTAGATTCTCATAAAAACAGGTCGTTTTTTAACCACTTCATTCCGTGACAGCTACCAGCCTTGCATATAGAATGCCTGCCATTGCTCGTCCGTAGCACACCTAACCTACCTAATTATGACTTTACCTAAATGAAGGCACACAAATGAACGCTTGGTATCTCATCTGTTTTTTATCAGCTTTGGCGGTTTTTATCGCCTTTACCAACCAATTTATCTTAAAGATGCAAACCACAATCGCCATTACAACTGGCTCGGTGGTGATCTCTTTACTATTAATCATTGCTGTAAAAATGCTAGGGGATGAAACCGCCCTTTTTATTACTCAAGTCGTCGGTGGCATTGATTTTAACCAGCTCCTTCTTAAAGGCATGTTAGGCTTTTTGCTGTTTGCTGGCGCACTGGAAATCGATCTAACCGCCTTAAGAAAACAACGCTGGGAAATCACCATTTTGGTACTGTTTTCCACTCTGGTTTCCACCTTTTTAGTCGGCTATTTGAGCTATTACCTGTTTGCACTGTTGAACTTCCCAATCCCATTTATTTACTGCTTGTTGTTCGGCGCTTTAATCAGCCCAACAGACCCTATCGCTGTCTTGGCGATCATCAAGCAAATGAGCGCACCACAAGGCATTTCTATTCAAGTGGAAGGAGAGTCTCTTTTTAATGACGGTGTCGGTTTGGTTATCTTCACGACCATTTTTGCCGTGGCTTTTTACGGTACAGAAGCCAACTTCCATGACGTTGCGGAGCTGTTTTTGACTGACGCTATTGGTGGCATTTTATTCGGCCTCGCTATCGCGCTACTGGGTCACTTCACTATCATCAACTGTAAAGACGTCAACACTCGTTTACTGGTTACCTTAACCATTCCTTCTGCTGGTTTTGCTTTGGCCAATATCTGGGAAATTTCAGGCGCATTAGCCATGGTGACAAGCGGTATTTTGCTCGGCAACATCACTCGTGAAAAAGCTTCTAAACGACGCGGTCCAGAAGGCACGCGTTATGTAAAAGACTTCTGGCATGCCACTGACAGCTTTTTAAACGCCCTACTTTTCCTGATCATAGGCATGCTCATTGTTGCTATGCCATTAAGTTGGGAAGTCATCGGCTTAGGTTTACTTATGGTTCCTGTGGTTTTATTCGCACGCTTTATCAGTGTTGGCAGCCCGTATTTAGTGTTCAAACGCTACCGCAGTTACGACAAACACTCAGTGAAAATTCTGACTTGGGGCGGTTTAAGAGGAGGTCTTGCTTTGGCGATGGCAGCCGCGATTCCATCCGATAAAGTCTTCATTCAAGGTTTGGATATTCATGACATCATGGTCATCATCACTTATGTTGTCGTTATCTTCTCTATCATTGTTCAGGGCTTAACTATTTCCCCTTTGATACAGAAAAGCATTCAAGCAGCGGAAGAGAAAGCCAACTTAGAATCCCAAGGGAAATAGCCCTTTTCTCTTTCACATCACAAAGTAAAAAGGGGAGCTAAATAGCTCCCCTTTTTACTATTGTCTCGCCCGCAAACGCTAATGATCAATATCAGTACAAATAAGATTAATTTAATGCCGCAGATAGGAATTGCTGTAGACGCTCACTTTTAGGATGATCAAATACTTGATCCGGTGTGCCTTGCTCTTCAATTTTACCCTGATATAAAAAGACAACATGATTTGCGACGTTACGTGCAAAACTCATTTCATGTGTTACAACAATCATGGTCGTTCCTTCTTCTGCCAGTTGTTGCATAATTTTCAACACTTCACCAACCAGCTCAGGGTCTAAGGCCGAGGTCGGCTCATCAAAAAGTATCACTTCAGGCTCCATTGCAAGTGCTCTGGCAATGGACACTCGCTGCTGCTGGCCGCCTGAAAGTTGCGATGGATAACGCGCCTGCATTTTTTCATCAATACCTACTTTTCTTAAATAACCAATCGCCCTTTCCTTAGCTTCTTGCTTATTCACTCCCAAAACTTCAATCGGGGCTATCATCACATTTTCCAGTACACTCATATGACTCCAAAGATTAAAGTGCTGAAATACCATGGTGAGTTTCGTTCTCAGTGATTGCAGTTGTTTTTTATCAAATACCTTCAGTTGACCATCTGAGTCTCGCACCATATTGATAAACTTCCCTCCAATATGGATACTTCCCTCTGAGGGTTTTTCAAGGAAGTTTAAACAACGTAAAAATGTACTTTTACCCGAGCCAGAAGAGCCAATGATGCTAATCACATCACCAGCTTTGGCCTTTAAAGAAATGCCTTTAATGACCTCATTATCACCGTATTTTTTATGCAACTCTGTTACGGCTAACTTTGTATTTTCTAAGCTCACTTGAATACCTCGGATGATAATGCTCGTGTTGTAATCTGTTTTTCTAAGACTCAATTATGGAAAAGTCACATAAGCATGGAAGAACAAAAATAATTAAGAAGGCAACTCTACTTTTTTGCTAATGAAGCGAAAGCCACGGCTCAAAAGCCATGCAAGGAGTAAATAGAAAGCACCTGCAATAATTAACACCTCAAAAGGCGCATAGGTTTTCGCAGCGAAGCTCTTCGCGATGCCCGTCATATCCATCAGCGTAACCGTGCTAACAATTGAAGTGGCCTTAAGTACCAAAATCGCTTCATTACCAATAACAGGTAAGATGTTTCGGTAAGCTTGAGGCAAAATAATTTTTCTATAGATGATGAAATTCGATAGGCCCACAGCCATTGCCGCTTCATGCTGCCCTTTCGAAATGTCTTTGATTGCCCCTCGAACAACTTCACATGTATAAGCAGCAGAATTTAATCCGATGGCTAAAATAGCGGCGTACATAGGCTCACGTAACACAGGCCAAAAGAAGCTTTCTTGAATGAAAGGCACACTTGCTAACCCATAATAAATAATAAAAAGTTGAATCAGTAATGGGCTTCCTCGCTCAATAAAAACAAAAGCCCCTGATAGCTTACGATAAAACTTATTTGAACAATCTCGTAATAGCGCCAGTGGTAAAGCCACAATTTGCCCTAATACAAAGGACGCAACAGTAAGCAATACCGTCATCCAAAGTCCATTTAGAACCACTGGAAATGCACGAGTGAATAATTCAGCTGACATCATTTACCCTCTCCCTAACTGAGAACCAAGCTGCATGCGGTTAATAATGACTTGGGATACATAGGATATAAATAAATAGAAAGCCGCAGCGACAACATAGAAAAGTAAGTGCTGTTGTGTAGATCCGGCAGCAACAACGGTGACACGCATTAACTCCTCAAGACCAATAACAGACACCAAAGCGCTTTCTTTTAAACTAACCAGCCATTGGTTTGCCATTCCCGGCGCAGCACGCCGAATTGCTTGAGGTAACACAATGAAACGAAATATCTGAATTTGAGAGAAACCATAGGCATAAGACGCTTCCCATTGCCCCTTATCAAGGCTCAATAATGCGGCTCTTAATATTTCAGTCAAATACGCACTGGCAACAATGGACAACGCACAAATGCCAGCCGCCAATGCGCTTACCTCAAAATAACTCCCTGAGATATTCGTTAGCAGAACCGTACCACCATAATAAAAGAAAAAGATAATTAAGAGTTCAGGCAATCCTCGAAATGTATCGACGTATATTTTGATTAAAAATCGAACAGAATGATGCCCATATATGGAAAGTGGCGCCATGAATAGTGCAATCACAAGCCCAATAGCAAAGCTTGAGATTGAAACTTCAAGTGTGATCAAAGCACCTTCTAATAAGGTTAGAAGATAAGGTTGAAGAAATGTTAACGTATTCATGACGCAGGCCTTTTAATCTACATGTTAATTATAAAAAGTGAGCTTATTGCGCACTCAAATCATAACCAAACGTAGCGTTCGAAAGGCGAACAATCGTTCCATCTTCCATCATGGCTTTCAGTGCTTCATCCACACGCGCTTTAAGCTCAGCATTGCCTTTACGAATCACAATGCCCTGACCACGACCCAATTCAGAAAAATCACCACCTTTTAATAAAGGGCCTACATATTTAAAGTCCGTTGGGTTTTCACCGACTAAGCCATCCCAAGCGCTACGCTGAGTGAAACCAGCATCAATTCGTTTGGCTTTGATATCAGTAAGGATTTGCTCTGGGCGCTCATAAACTCGCACTTGAGCACTAGGAATATGGTTAATAACAACTTGTTCTTGGGTGGTACCAGATTGAACACCGACTTTTTTTCCATCAAGAAAAGCTAACAGCTTAGTTGTGTCGATATCTGACTCAACTGTGTTACTAGAAGAGATAATAAAGCTCGATGGAGAATCAGCATACGCAATGGAGAAATCAACATTCTTTTCACGCTCAGCATTAATAGATAAAGCCGCCAATACTAAATCGAATTTGCCGATGGCCAAACCAGGTAATAAACCATCAAAATTTTGGTTTACCCATACACATTCAGCACCAATTCGAGCACAAACTTCATCACCAATATCACGGTCAAAACCAACAATTTCACCAGCACTGTCAACGGATTCCCAAGGTGGGTAGTCCGCGCTCGTACCTATTCTAAGAGTCTCAGCAGACGCAGAAACACTAAATGTCAGTAAAGCTGTCGTAAGTAAAGTATTAATACGCATAATTGTTCCTTATGTAATTGATTTTTGTGTTTTGAACCTTTTTACCCTTATGCAAATAAGAGTGTATTCAAATGAATCTGCTCATGATTTTTATTTCAATGCATAGATAGGTTCATTTATGCATTCCTTATTTTTATGGTTAGAGCAGATAACATGCCAGAAAACTAAAACGGTAAAAGTAAACTTTAATTTCTTAAGAATTGGTTTTTAATCCAAAATCACGCGGATAATTAAAATAAAATTCACCATTGGATAACATTTTTGCACAAAGTACGGAGAATACTTTGTTTCTAACTGAACGCTTTTTCCTCCACAAATCACTAAAAAATTAACGCACTATAAATGTGCTGTTAATGCACTAAATATAGTATTCCTATCACCAGATTAACGAGAGACTTCAACCACTAGACTCTCTCTAACGAAAAGTATTCAAGGCTCTAACGCCATTAACTATGGTCTGTTGCTCTTTCGAAAAGGATAAACGCAGCAACTTGTTGTCCGTGCCGTCGCTGTAGAATGCAGATAATGGAATCGTTGCGACACCATGCTTGCAGATTAATTGCTTAACCACTTCTGAATCACTCTCTTGCGTTAAATGCCCATAATGAATCAGCATAAAAAACGAGCCAGAACTAGGTAAGACTTCAAAAGGCCCCGAGGCCAATTCCTGAATCATCAAGTCTCGTTTGCTCTGGTAAAAATCCGATAGACCAAGGTAAGTGTTTGAGTCTTTCATATGCTCACTGAAAGCGTATTGCATCGGAGTGTCTGCAGAGAACATCATAAACTGATGAATTTTTACAATTTCATTCATAATGGCAGCCGGAGCGACACAACACCCCACTCTCCAGCCAGTAACATGGAAAGTCTTGCCAAAAGACGTCACCACCACGCTGCGTGCGGCCAATTCTTTGTGACCGGATACACTCAAATGTTGTTTACCGTCGAAAATGACATGCTCATACACCTCATCAGAAAGAACAATAATATCGGTATCTCTAATGAGTTCTGCCAATGTGTCCAAATCCGCTTGGCTCATCACACTGCCAGATGGGTTGTGTGGTGAATTTAAAATGATCATTTTTGTCTTAGGCGTTAATGTGCTTTTAACCAGATCCCAATCAATTTTAAATTCCGGCACGGTCAGCTTAAGACCCACAGCCTTCGCACCTTGCAATCGAACAATCGGAGCATAACTGTCAAAACATGGCTCGAAGTAAATCACTTCGTCTTCAGGTTTTACTAATGAAGATATGGCGGAATACAACGCCTGACTTGCACTTCCCGTAATTAAGACTTCTTCGTCAGGATCATAATTTTGATTATGTAAGCTTTTGATTTTTAGTGATATTTGTTCTTTCAGACTTGGCAAACCAGTCATAGGTGCATACTGGTTATGATTCGCCTGCATCGCTAATTCAACTTGTCTACGCAGGTCTTCAGAACAAGGAAAATCAGGTGACCCTTGAGACAAATTAATCGCATTAAATTCACTAGCAAGCTGGCCAATAACACTAAATATCGTGGTACCAACACCATCTAACTTAGATACAGGACTAACCGGTGAAGTAATCATAATAAATCCTAATACAGGTAAAAATTTATACTTCTATTAAATAAAATATTATTGGTGACAACTAACTAAGTTTTGTCATAATAGCCATGAGAAAAACACATAGCTAAATAATGAGATCAACTTTATGGCACATGGAACTCCTCCTTTTAATGCCTTATATACTTTTATTATCACGGCAAAACACCTCAACCTCACCCATGCTGCAAATGAGCTATTTGTCACGCAAGGCGCTGTCAGTCGCCAAATTGCGTCATTGGAATCTTACCTTGGATTCAAGGTTTTTCTTCGCCATGCAAGGGGCCTGAGCCTGACAGCAAAAGGCGCAGAAATCCTGCCGAACATTAAAGCCGCTTACCAGCAGATCTTAGACACGACAAAACTGGCGATGGAATCCAACGGGGAAATAAAATTAAAAGCGACAACCTGTTCGACACGTTGGTTGATTCCGCATCTCGTCAAACTTCAAAATAACCATCCTGAGTCGAATGTTATTTTAACCGTCTGCACAGAACACGAAGTGGATTTTGGAAAGGAAAACTTTGATGCCGCCATCATCTACACAGAGAACCCAAAAAGCTTTGTAGATAAGGCTGCTAAAACAAATGCATTAACAATAAAGTTATTTGATGAACGGCTTTGTCCTGTAGTCGCTCCAAGCTTAATGGAAACCAGCAAACATTTTGATATTAACAACTGCACTTTTCTTCACCCAACTGAAGATAAAAAAGATTGGCAATTGTGGATTGATGAGAACAAGCAAGATGGCATCACCATGATGAAAAACCAACACTTTGAAACCATGGATTTGGCGATCAGCGCGGCCATTCAAGGGTTAGGAGTGACCATTGCAGACTTAAGTCTGGTGCAAGAAGATATCCGCATGAATCGACTGCAAAAAACAATGGATCACGATGTGCTAACAGGTGCGAGTTATTACCTAGTATTCAACCCTCTACAAATCATGACACCAGCGGTTGAAACCTTCATTGATGTATTAACCAGTAATAAAAAATAGAACCCTAAGAGAAAAGCAAAAATCCATTCATCAGTAAGCGATCAATAAAAAAACGCCTTCTTTTCCCGTCTCAGAAAAAAGAAAGCGTCATAATAAAACTCATTTTATAGGAAAGGTTTCCAAGCTTGGTCTGGCAAGATGTGCATGCCATTTTCAAACTGATCGCTTTGCTCAAACATGTGTTTTACGCCAGCGGCCATCAGCGCCAAAGACACATCAAATGCGTTCAAGCTGTCACCATAACCAGCGGTAAGATTAAACATAGCGCCATTCGATAACGCATAAAAATAATGCTCGCCTTTGCGGTATTCGTAAATTTCCGGCATGACTTCTTCTACTTGATAATCCGTCATGGCATCAAGGCGAATCTCGTGGCTTACGTGCCCTACATTCATCACAAACGCGCCAACCTTCAACTGGCTCAGCATGCTTTCACTCAACACACCAGCCACGCCTGTGGCCGTTACAACCACATCGGCTTGTGCAATCACATCATTCAAAGACGCCGTATGCCAGCCGTCGTAAGCCGCTTGTAAAAGACGAGAAGGATCGTTTTCTGCCACAATGACCTGCCCACCAAATGACTTCGCAGACGCAGCACAACCTTGTCCAACCAAGCCATAACCAATGATCACAACTTTCTTCTCATGCAATGACAAATGCGTGCGCTCCATAAAAGCTTGCCAAGCACTCAATCCCACCATGTGGCGATTATGCAAACCTTCTTTGGCATCCAAATCATCCCAATTAAATACCGGATGCTTTAATGGCATCTTGTCCAACACGGACACGCCAGAACCTGTGCCTTCTAAGCTGGCTGTCACACCAGAAAATTGTGACGAGCCATGATACAAACCACCTAACTGCGCGCCAAACTCACACAAATGGGTTGGCTTCCAATCCAGAGCTTTTTGCAAAGACGCCTGCCAATCAGACTCACTCATGTTTTTCCACGCGCTGGCTTCTGCGCCCAGAGACACCAAATACTCAACCACTTCATCTCGCACTGTTGTTGGATTACAAGTGGTTAAAAAAAGTTCGCCGCCTTGCTTCAAATAACCTTCGTAAAACGACACCATCTTGATGTCTAAATGGGTGCTCACCGCCAACCTTTTGCCTTCACAGTTTTGCAGCTGTGAAACAACATTGGCTGTACGTAACATATGGCGCGCATTCCACGCTAAATCTTGTGTAAAACTCATTTTTTTATTCCTAAATTGGTGTCACTAAGTTAGTAAAGCGTAATAAAAAGAAGAGAAAAACTGGCCGTTTGGGGGAAGACAAGCAATAAAAAGCCACATTTATTCACTATAAATAGCTAAAAACATGAATCTTTTTTAAGGCTATGTTTGCCGACAATATTCGCAAGTATCTCTTTGTATCAATACAAAAACACAGTGAGCATTCACCGCTATTTTTTGACTGTATTGATAGTCATCAGATTCCTTGCTGAACATTCCCGACAGAGAAACTGAGGGAGGCATCATCCTGATAATGCAGGTGGTGATTTAACCGAATCTGGAACAATAGGTCAAGATCATTCCTTGATCCACAAAGCTGCATCAATTCGCACATCACGAACATTCATGCGCCAATCAAGATGTGGCCCTGTAGAGCGACCAGTGGAGCCAACAGCGGCAATGGGGTCACCCTTTTTCACCAACTGCCCCACTTTCACATCCACACTCGACAGATGCAAAAAAGTACTGCTGATGCCCGCACCATGATCCAGAATGATCGTCCCGCCACTGTAATATAAATCGTCTTCGGCCAAGACTATCTTACCGCCCGCTGGCGCATAAACAGGCTCGCCTTTAGGTGCTGCGAGATCAATTCCCCAATGGGGGCTGCCCGATGCAATGCCGTTATAAAATCGCTCACTGCCATAAACGCCAGTAACACGACCTTCAATTGGCCATTGAAATGTATCGGTTCGCCAAAAATCATAATCGCCCACATTGGCACGAGCTTCTCGAACCTGAGCCGCTTCCGCCGCAATACGCTTTGCCACATCATCTGGCGGCGTCACACGAGAAGGCGGAACACCATTTACGCGTTGCACTTTATATTGTCGTGACGCAATGTTGAGCGTACTGCGTTTCACTTCGCCAGAAGGTGATGTAATGATGATGCGATGCTTCCCAGACACATCACGACCTAACCCAATGGCAAGATAACCTTTTGAATCTAACAGATAAGACTTACCAAGAAACTCAACAGAAGAACGCGGCGCAGCCTGAACAATAATATAACCACCACTTTGATACTGCTTTTCAGTAAAAGTGATGAATTGCGCGCTCAGCGGTAAACAGATGAACAGACAGCACAAAACGACTGCACTTTTTAAGTGATTCAACATAGTTACTAAAGCCCTAAAGACGATATTTTTGATTGGGTACTATGATCCAACTGCGCCCATTCCTTAGCAATATTGATTTGCATATTTGCAGAGGAAATCTCTTTAATAGTGAGGTTTACTGGCTTCTCCAAAGACTCTTCATACCACTGTAGGAAATCAAACAAATGCCAAATAGACACTTTTCCCGTATGTACAGGTTGAGGGAAATTAACCTTCGTGGTTTCTAATTTACGCAGATATTGTCTAGTCACACCGATCAGGTTGGCAATGTCAGTCAAGCCAACTAAATCAGGGGTGGATTCTATTAATTTGGCTTCTGGGATGGCACGTTTTACATCTTGAATGGCTGACTTTACGGCAGAAAAAGCATCAACCGCTTCGCGCGTAAACTGAAGAGCAACTCGACCTTTTTGGCGAATGCCGATAATCGCATCATCACAACCAGACTCACCCAAAGCTTCAATATACTCTTGGGGATCTTGAGTAGAATTCGGAAACGAAAACTTTAAAGTAAATTCAAATTCTTTCATACATTATGCCTTAGAGTCTGTGTTTCGAGCGGTACAATTATCAACGACTCTTTTAATTTGCTTAGCGTGGTTAACTGAGTTTTTAGGTGTACTCCAAATACTTGAAATACAAAATTCACCGCAACGACATTCTTTGTCGTTATAGGGGCAGTAAATTTTTCCCCAAACATGACCGCCACCAACTTCGACTTTCCAGCCAAGTTCTTCGGCATAACCAAGCGCTTCTTCCACTTCCTTTTTAGAGTGCTTTTTTCTAGACATATCACTCACAATCCTTTGCAAGAGTGTAGATTGGCAAGTATTGGTTGTCAATTGACAACCAATACTTATGAGAAATAAAACAAGGAATGTATCGAGGAAAAACACCTTTATTTCTCTGTCATTTCATTCCATTAACGATTTCAATGTATCTTGTGTAGTATGACATTTCCAGTCAGTATTCTGGCTATCAAGGCCAAATCCTTTGACATTTATGGCGAAAACGCCATCTTGAACGATTGTTCACTTTATTTACTCACTCCCTTCGTCTAATACGTTTTATATTAATGCTATCTAGACTATTTGAATCGTGAGTGGGTTTTATTATGAGTAAAGTGAAGATAGACATTGTGTCCGATGTGGTTTGTCCTTGGTGCATCATTGGGTATCGTAATTTGGAAAAAGCCATTGAAGAACTTGGTGTTCAGGATCAAGTTGAGATTGAATGGCAGCCATTTGAACTCAATCCAGACATGCCAGCAGAAGGCGAAGTATTAAGCGCGCACTCTGCTCGTAAATACGGCTCAACACCTGAAAGCAGCGCACAATTTCGCGTAGAGATGACAGCTCGCGGCAAAGAAGTTGGTTTCGACTTTGACTATTTCCCAGAAATGAAGATTGTAAACACACGCGATGCCCATGTTTTATTGGAATACGCGAAAGAATGCGACTTACAGACAGAGATGAAATTACGTTTTTTCTCGGCCTTTTTTACTGAACATAAAGACGTCTCAGATCGTAACGTTTTACTCAAAGAAGCCGAAGCCGTTGGTTTAGATGTGAATGAAGCAAAAGCGCGACTCGAAGACACTAGCTCCGCTCAGCACATTCAACAAATCGAATCACAATGGCAACAAATGGGCATTTCTTCTGTGCCAACTGTGGTTGTGAATCGTAGAAATGCCATTGCTGGCGCGCACCCAGTAGAATCGTTTAAACAACTATTAGAGTCTGCATTGGCAGGCTAAATGTCACTCTTGTAGAAAGTTTGGCGTACGCAGAAGCAATAACTTGCGTACGCCAATTCACTCGTTATCTGAGCAAAGTCCTACTGACTTTAAGGCTGATAAGGAAGTGAAGATTGATGCAAAATAATACGAACTTTACCGTCGTCACACTCTTTGAAAACAAAGCTTTTGTTAACAAAAATATGGCTGTCGTCATCACCGATAAAGTGCACATTACATTGCACAATCGCTAGGTCGTTATGCAATATAAAATCTTCCTTGCTGTACCAAACTTTTACCCAAGGCTTAAGTTTAAAACCTGTATCGTCAGGAAACTCACTGTTCCCACCGACAAAGTAAGAAAGCGCGCCTTCTTTCGTTGGGCGAAAGGTTTGCTGTCCAAATGTAAGAGTTGGCTTGAATAATACGTGGCCGTTATCGTAGTCATAATTCTCAGATAACACCTTAAGAGAAAACGCTTGAGCGTCACCACCTTCCGCATGAACTTGTCCAACTTTTACGACGTTGTCGCACCAAGTTTGCAGTGCTGTATGTGCCATTTCTTTTGTAAACATAGAAGTATACTTTTCCTTTAGAGGCTTCATTGTATCGATTCAATCACACACAGAAACACCGTTTAAAATGCTCCGTAATGCTTAACGTAAATGATAAGTAACTCTGTCATACGATAACACCAATAATCGTGGGTGAAATAAGATTAAATTATGAAAGAAAAAGGAGAAAGCCGAGCTTTCTTTAATCAGAACAAGCAACTTTTCACTCACCAAGGAGAGGTAAATGCTTACGTTGTTGGTAAGTTAAAGCCAGCTCTAAACATTGTTTGATGATGGCTTCTGGCAAGGGCTTCGACAAAGGCAAGATAATCGCTCTATTTCCCTGAAACTCTAACTCCTCGCCATAGAGTTCTCGATTTACGTAATGGTTCGGCGGGAAAAAAGATTGAACTTTAGTACTTTGTTAACAGCTGCCTACTAGTAGTGATACCGACAAGAGATCATCGTAATTGTCGTGTCTTCTACAGCGTAAACTAAACGATTGGTATCATCGATTCTACGAGACTAAAAGCCTGTTACTCATCAATCAATTCTCGCTGAGACGTTTGTCCAGCGCCAGACTCTTCAATAGAATGCCTTGTTAAGAGGCAATAAAATAGTTGACTAAAATTAGCGACGAAGGAGCAAAAGCCAACTGTTTTTTTGTCCTCTTAAGCGGCTTGTTAAATAGCAATTAGTACCAAAGTAACTACAAAAATAAATAAGACTAAAGAAAATAGATAACTTAACTTTTTATTTAATGAAGCCACTTGTTGTGACAGGTTATTAATCATTTCCGTTTTATCAATAACCATTTGTTGTACAACAACATCCTCTCTATCTGTAGCGCTTTTATCTGCATCGTTAGCTAATATGCTGCCACCTGCACCAGAACATGCAAAAATCATCAGGTTCTTAAATATATCCAGTTTCTGATAAACATCTAAGCCTAATGCGTCGGTGGTTTTTTCTCCAGAAAGAAATTCAGGGAAGATTTTTTCGGGAATTACTATACCTGAAAAAATGCCAAATAATATTAAAAATACGCCTTTCAAAAATCTCTCTGCTTTATAATCCAATATAAAGATAAAAGCCATAAGGTTAGATATGAATAAGAAAATCAAGGACAAAGTAATATAGTCATAATCTTTGAGAACGGGAACCGAGATAAAGAGGATTACAGTAATTGTGATCAATACTTTGTGGTGCATAGTATAATTTTGTGACATAAAATTCCTTGATGCCATTTAACGCCAACATTAGTGGCGAGTTGAGCCCAGCGAAAACGAGTCCAAAGCCCGCCTGAGCGGAGCGAGGGTCTTTCGGGCTGACACTACATGTTCTTGTTAGTTTCATTTAAATGTAGGGATAGTTGGAAGCGCACACCATGATGCTATCTTGTTGTATTTGGCCACCAATTCTTGAGCAATCTCGAAGCCTTGTTGTGTAGTATCAATGACTTTTCTAATAGAGCTATTAGTATCTCTGAGTTTATCTATAAATCGGGAAAACTTTACCATTGCTGAAGAAGACCGAACTTTTTCTTGGTTTTGTTCCTCTTCTATTGATTGAAGTGATTTCGATAGATCCATAATTGGCAAGGAAATTTCATCTTGCTTTGGAAGTATATCGCTTAGCTCCTCAAGGCATCCCATGCTTGCAGATATATCTGCATTGATGGTTATAGACATATTATTTTGAATGCAGGGATTAACTTGGACATTTATATGTCGAGGTTCCTTTTGTAATCCTTGCCCAACTAACAGAAGCAAGGAATCTATTCTTTCTTCACTACTTCTTATCCTATCATTCTGAGACGCAATAAAATCCTGCTGTGACTCAATCCTAAATTTAGCGGCCCTTACTTCATTTCTAAGATCTAAGATAAGTTTATCGTTCTGCGTGAATTTAGCAGGATTCTCTCTGCCAGACATAATTTGTTCGTATTCGTGTAGCGCTTTTTCGATAATTTCTGAGTTCCCGTCATCGGACTCTACTATCATCCTTACTTTTAAGCCTTTCTGCTCAATACGAACTGTTGCTGTTTGACTAGGATAATTCTCATGGAGATACGTAGAAAAGAAATTCAAAATACCTATTCCAGCTTGATGATATTCTGGAGGAAATTCAATGCTTTTATTGATGACTACATTTTCCTCATTGCGAGAATGAGGGTTTTCTTCTTGAACCAATTCAACTACATTTACATCAAATAACGTTTCTTGCGTTGAATAACCAATTACAAGAAATGGCACACTCAGGCTTATTGGTGACAGCATCTCTAACTGCTCTTGATAATATTCAAAATTGCTCATTCTTGACATGTGGCGAGCACGTTCGTCTTCAGGTATAGAATCCCGCATTGGTATAACTAGAATAGGTATATCAGCGACACCATTCCTCACTCCAAGTGTTGCATAAGTGAAAAGCCATCTAGATAAAAAGTCGGGATTGCCAAATCCGTGCTGCGCAGCTAAGCCATTCTTTTGCGGACCAATAAAACGAACAGGTAACCTCCGTCCAGAATTTGTAAAGAACGTTTGCTCAGTTACTTCCCACCCTTCATCATATAAAGCCTTTTCCCACAAAGCCCTTGTTCCCATTCGCTCTTCATCAGCGAGAGTTACTTTACCTAAAACAAATCTTTCAAGGGCTGTACAAAGAGATTCATATTCATTCGAGTATGAATTCTGAATTCGACCCCAAGCCCCCATAAAACTCAAAACACCTTGTATCAATTTATGTTCTCCTTTGCTCAGGGTAATGGGAAACTAACATTTTAATAGTGCACATGCGCGTTTACATATTTTTAAAACTCTCTAAACATCTCTACAACTAACTGAATATTCAGTACCTTACAAATCTATCCACAAAATTTAAAACGGGTAAACGAGCGTGCGTGTTATTTAAAAAAGAATAAAAGGGAAGGATTTATGGTAGATAAAACGTCCGTAAGTCTCTGTCATTTCATTCCGTTGTGACGTTAATGTAGCGTGAGTTGGTTTGGATTTCTAGTGTCAATTTTTTTGGTTGTAGATATGAACATTGAAGGATTTGAAAAATGACATTCCGCTGAGGTAGGCGGTAGTTTCGAGGAGGAATGTCATTTTCAAATATCCGCACAGTACAGATTAGTAGGGTCAAAGCCCTTTTCAATTAGCTCTTTATTCATTAAAGGTTTTTCGGATAGAAAAGGGGTTCGACCCTTGGCTATCTTTGTCTCACTGAAGTGCGACCTACTGAAGGAAGATTTGTATGCGTTCCCACGCAGGTGCGTGGGAACGAGTATGGTAATAAAGGGGGTTATTCGCCGATGTGCCAGCCGTTGGTGATTGGGTAGCGGCGGTCGCGGCCGAAGCCTCGGGCGGTGATGCGTACGCCAGTTGGTGCTTGGCGGCGTTTGTATTCGTTTAAATCGACAAGGCGAAGGACGCGGTAAACGGTTTCTCGGTCGAATTTCTTCGTGGCGAGTATGGCTTCTGCGCTTTGGTCTTCTTCTATGTACATGCGCAAGATTTCATCGAGTATGTCGTAGCTTGGCAAGGAGTCTTCGTCTTTCTGATCCGGTGCCAATTCAGCGGATGGCGGACGAGTAATCACGCGCTCAGGAATCACGTAGCCAAGTGTGTTGCGGTATCGGCACAGTCTGAATACGAGCATTTTGAACACGTCTTTTAGCACGGAATAACCGCCCACCATGTCGCCGTACAGTGTTGCGTAACCCACAGCCATTTCACTCTTGTTGCCTGTGGTAAGAACCATGTAGCCTTTTTTGTTGGAGATCGCCATCAAGGTGACACCGCGAGTTCGTGCTTGTAGGTTTTCTTCTGTGGTGTCTTTTCCGTAGCCTTCAAACTCTGGCGCGAGCACGTCAGAAAATGCCGACACCATAGATTCAATCGGCAACACGCTGTATTTCACGCCAAGTAATTTCGCTTCTTCTTCCGCGTCATGCAAGCTGATGGAAGAGGTGTAAGTGTATGGCATCATCACCGCTTGTACGCGATCTGCGCCAATGGCGTCTACCGCCACAGCAAGTGACAAGGCAGAGTCGATGCCGCCACTTAAGCCCAGTACGATGCCTTTGAAACGGTTCTTCTCAATGTAGTCACGCAATCCCAAAACCATAGCCTGATAAACGCTGGCTTCTTCGCTAAGCGCTGGCGCAATTTGCCCCGCAACAGGTTCAACTTTATTCGGTTGGTCGTCGTTGATGATCATATCAACGCAATACAAGCCCGCTTCAAACCAAGGCGCTTGCATGACTTTGTCGCCTTTGGCGTTCACGACAAAAGAGCCACCTTCATAGACTAATTCGTCTTGCGCGCCCATGTAGTTCACATAGACGATCGGCAAGCTGACTTCCGTCGCACGTTGATGCAATAAGGCTTCACGCTCGCCCATTTTTTCAATGTGATAAGGCGATGCATTCAAGTTCAAAATCAATTCAGCGCCAGCGGCTTTGGCTTGCGCAATCGGCTCTGGATGCCAAATATCTTCACAAATACTTAAACCAACTTTTGCCCCTTTAATGTCTACGATAACGGCTTCTTGGCCTTCGCTAAAGTAGCGTTTGTCGTCAAAGACAAGGAAGTTTGGCAGTTTTTGTTTGGCGTATTCGCCCAGCATTTTGCCTTGGTAAATCACGCTGGCACAGTTGAAAAGCTCGCCATCAATACGGCGCGGATAACCCACCACCAAATAGATGTCTTTCACTTCTTTTAATAAAGTTTCTAGCGCCGCTTCGATGCGCGTATCTAAACTGGGTCTAAGCAGTAAATCTTCTGGCGGATAGCCTGTTAAGGTCAATTCAGGAAAAACCACCACATCGGCTTTGTCTTCGTCGCGGGCTTTGTTTGCCGCATCAATAACCGATTGAGTGTTTTTCGTAATGTCGCCGACCAGCATGTCAAGCTGGGCCATTGCAATTCGTAATGTCATACAGTTGCTATCTCGTAAACTCTGTTAGATTATGCTGCTTATTGTCTGGAATTACACAACTTAGGTAAAGTCTATGATCGTCCGTTTGATCGTTTTTATTGCGATTTTTTTCATCGCTTGGTGGTTGTACCGCAAATTTATCACGTTTAAAGGTGGGCTATCCCCTACCAAATCAGAAAAAGTCAAATCTTCCAAAAAAGAAGAAGCACAAGAAAGCATGGTTCGTTGCACAGAATGCCAAACTTTCACGCCTCGTTCCCACGCTATTCATGACCAAGAAGCACGTCCATTTTGCTCCGCAGAGCATTTAAAAGACTTCAATAAAAAGTCTGATTAATTCACGGTAACCCAACCGCTCGAAATCAGTTTTCCATCGCGCCACCACCAGCATAAATAGACTTGCTGGTTTTGTGTGGCGCAGAGCCGGTAAGACGTTTGGATGGCTGATGTTGTTTCGCCTTCACTCTCTTCTTCATCTTCATCTTCATCTTCATCTTCATCTTCACTCAGATCATAACGAGACCATTGATACTGCAATGTTTGCCCATCTTTGCTCCAAGTACTTTCTTCATCGCTGGTTTGTTGCTCAGCCAGATCACAAAAACCAACGCAGTCGCTTAGCGTCGCCAGATGAAAAGAAGGAGAAGTCACATAGTCGTCAATAAAGTCTCGCCATTTTTGCTGATCTTCTTCTAAATCACTCAGCTGCCCGCGCCATTGATAAGACGCAATTACGGTGTTTTGAAAATGAGTCGATAAGCTAGATATCGCCAATAAAAGCGCAATAATGGGCAATGAAACCCAGCCTTTTTGATCATTTATAAAGGAACCTAAAAAGAGTTGGAAGAAGAAATAGACATCAAATACTTCCTCCTTTTAAGACGATTATTTGATTGCCAATATTCTGGCAAGGGGAAGTATAAGACCAAGTCTCGCCTCGCATCGAAAGGTAGCTTTGTTCTAACTGAGCGCCTCTTTCAGACTGACAATCATCCAAAGCATATTGGTACTCTATCCATAACCCTCGCAGCGCTTTTAGACTGAAATCACCATAGTTTGTGACCAAGGTATCAACAGAGCCGTCGTTGTTTTCATCCAACAAAGGGAAAATCGCTAAGCGCTCTATTCCGTTTAATAACTCCAATGAATTGCCACTTTCTTCCGGTGTTCGCCAAAAAGCGGTTCCGCCGTTTTTACCGGGCGATAAATACCAATAGAAACCGTCTTGGCTTTCCAAAACACCTGATTGCCCAATAGCCGTATCATCCATGAGCTGTATTTGAGTCTGAGTGCTGGTAACAGACAATACTTGCCCATGAAACTGCGCAGCACAGTTGGAAAAAATAATGCTGTCTCCGGCTTGCCAATGACAATCGAGCGTCGTTGAAAATGGATTCTCTGATATTGTTAACGTGCTTCTACAAGAGCCATAATCCACGCCTCTCAACCAATCTGAAGTGGCCATTACCACACGTGAAGACAGGCGATCAGGCTTTGCGCTTCCTGAGCCTATGGTTAAAAACATATCACTGCCATCGTAACAATTCGACGGCACCAAGCGCGCCCATTGGGCGTTAAAATGAGCATCTATAGCGGCTTTAAATTTGTGCTGATCTTGATAAATTTGCGCTAGAAAATGCCGCTCTTGCAAGCGCCCTAACGCAGCGACTAAAAACGGCAAGAACAGGGAAATCAGCAAACACACCACCAGCAATTCCAATAGCAAACTGCCTTTCAATTGTGATTTCATTCTTCGCCCTCCAAGCCCGTTTTAGACAAATAGGTTTCAGACAAATCATGTTGCGAGGCATAAAACCAGCGCTCTAGTTGGCTGCCAGTGCATTCCTGACATTCGGGGTAAGAATCACTGTCTTGGCCGTCGTCGTCCGCAGACCAACTTCGCTCTACTACCAGCATTTCCATCAAGGCCTGCTTTTGTTGGTTTTCTTCAAGCTTTCTTTGGTTTTCTGCTAACTGAATGGATTGCCACTGGGTTTGGCTTTGAACTTGAGCAAGGTGTAATACAAACGCCAGCAAGGCGAGACACAAAGTGACTTCTAGCATTATCCAGCCTTGCTGTGATTTACGAGAAATGCCGCCAGAAAAAGAGTGAAATTTCATAAGCAATCACCTTCGTCTTTTTCCTGAATATCTGTTCTGTAGAATCGACCACTTTGATTAAGAACCAGCATTGCTTGCCAACTTCCTAGACAAAATTCAAAGGTGCCATTTTGATAGCCAGATAAACCATTACTGTGAAATTCGATTTGCTGCTTGTTAACAGGAAAGCCAGCCCAAGACACAGCCAACAGATCATGAAAGGCAATAGAGCGATACGAGATATAGTCTGAACTTGATTCATCACCTTGATACAAAATAAAGCCAAAAGACCAATTTCCGTCACACGCTAAACCACCACAAACGAAACTAGGCGAACCACTGACGGCCGCCAACTGACGGGCTTGCAGCAAGGCATCGGATAATTCGTTAATGGCATTATTTAGAAGGGTTTGATCTTGCGTATCTTGACTGGCGGCTAGGAATTGCGCCGAGCCTGCATAAGCAAGAACACTGAGAATGGCCAGAACGCAGAGCATTTCTAGCAGAGAAAAGCCTTTTTGATGCAGCATTGAAAACCTCCTTGTTTTCGATCACTTCGAGCATCCTTGCTCTAATGAAGAGTGTGATTCACTGTCTTGATCAGCTACTCATAGCAAACCATTTATTGATGTGATTGGCAATTTGTCTTGGTTTTTGGAACGGCAAGGAATGATCACAGGCACTCATAACCTTGTGTTCCCATTCTGCTTTGTTCTGGTTCAGCAATTCATAATGCTGCTTTAATGCTTCATGGCTTAGCTCACCAGAGAAAAGAAACACCTGATCCGATGCATCGATTAGTGCTTCTCTTAAGCTTGGTTCTTGGCTCATTATTTCAACATGGTTTGTGACCGCATCCAGCGCATAAGCAAAACCAAAAGGACGATGAGCAAGACGAGATTGAGTGGTTGCTTCCGCCACTGGGTGTTTTCGACGGTTCGGTGAAACGCCGTCCATAAACTGTGCCACACCCAATTCCACATCGCCTGTTTCACGAATCAATTTTGACGCATGGCGATACTTCAAGCGTACTTCCATCAAGTTCGATAAGTCTTCTCGGTCCAAAGAAGCGGGTTCTAACAAGGCCATTTTGGCTTTTGGTTTGCCTTGCTGTTGGCGTCGATAATTCAAGTTCAAAGCAACCAAGCCACCTAACGAATACGCCACCGCATCGAAATCATCCCATTTAAGATGCGCCAATAAAGCTTCTATCTCATCGGTTAATTCGTCGATCGTCACCGCCTCTTCTTCACCATGATGATGAAAGGAATCTCCCATGCCTTTTAAATCTGGCACCAACATCCAGCGCCATTGTGTGAGATAAGGCAACATAGGCGAATAGGTAATTTCCCCCGCGACACCTGCGCCATGCAACAACAAACAGGTTCGATCTGTTTGGGCATTGGGATTTTCATAAAGACGATACGCTAGACGCGCACTGGGTAAAGTAAGAAAAAAAGTCTCAGACACTTGTAATTAACCTGTGAGGAACCTATTTAAAAGAATACAATATTTGCTATTAAAAACATGACTACATATTACTAGGTATTGATAAAAAATGTCAGAAATCAAACGGGTTAATCTCCCTTATCAGACATCCTTACTGTCTTTCTTTTCTGCCGTAAGAGATTTGCCCTACCCTGCTTTACTCGACAGTAATCACGAACATTTCTCCGATACCCAGTACGATATTTTAGTCGCCAATCCTTTGGCGCGTATTCGCCCGTCACAGGATGACACTTCAAACGACTTGATTTCATGGCGAGACACGCCAGTTTATGAGTTACAAAACACTCATAATCCAATGGATTTGTTAAACGAATTAATGACGTTGATTTGCCAAGAACCTTGGGCGAAATCTGCCTCGAAAGAACTGCCTTTTACTGGCGGTTTGCTAGGTTATTACGGTTACGAAAGCGGCCATTTTGTCGAAAAGCTGCCCGATACAGTCAAACATGACATTCAGTTAGCCTCGTTAGATATGGGACTTTATGCTTGGGCAGTGATTAGTTCTCATCAGGAAAAAACCACTCAATTGGTTCTCACGCCTTGGTGTTCTGATGAAGAAACAGAAGCGCTAGTCAAACGCTTTACCTCTGCTAAGTCTGACAACTTAAAAGACTTCACCCTTAAAACGCCTTTTGTCTCCAACATGACAGAAGGCGATTACGCGGAAAAATTTGCGGCGGTACAAGAGTACATTCAGTCCGGCGATTGCTATCAAGTGAATTTGGCTCAACGCTTTTCCAGCACTTACCAAGGTGACACCTTTACCGCTTATCAAGCATTGCGTGATGTTTGTCCGACGCCTTTTTCTGCTTATCTTGAAGTGTCGCCCGAGCAGAGCTTGCTAAGCCATTCTCCTGAGCGTTTTTTATTGTGTGATAAAGGCCGCGTTGAATCCAAGCCAATCAAAGGCAC
Source organism: Marinomonas sp. 15G6-16 (assembly GCF_055809555.1). Taxonomy (NCBI): domain Bacteria; kingdom Pseudomonadati; phylum Pseudomonadota; class Gammaproteobacteria; order Oceanospirillales; family Oceanospirillaceae; genus Marinomonas; species Marinomonas sp. 15G6-16. The sequence goes on from NZ_CM147916.1 coordinate 749,929, forward strand.
CATTGCTCGCGGCGCCACGCCAGAAGAAGACAAAGCCAATGCCGATTGGCTCATTGCATCGGAAAAAAATCGCTCCGAGAATTTAATGATTGTCGATTTGCTACGCAACGACCTTGGCCGCACTTGTTTAACCGGCAGCATCAAGGTGCCGAAACTGTTTGCCTTAGAAAGCTATGCCAATGTGCATCATTTGGTGTCTACCGTGGAAGGTGCAATAGACCAAGCTGACCAAGCCATTCGTGTGTTTCACCAAAGCTTCCCCGGCGGCTCTATTACTGGCGCTCCGAAAATTCGATCTATGGAAATCATCGACGAATTAGAACCTCATCAGCGTTCTGCTTATTGTGGCTCCATTGCTTACTTTAGTTCCAACGGACAAATGGACTCCAGTATTAGCATTCGAACATTGGTTGCCGACCATGGAAATTTGCATTGTTGGGCTGGCGGTGGATTGGTAGCCGACTCAAAATGCCAAGAAGAATACCAAGAAACCTTTACCAAAGTAGGTAAATTGACCCATACTCTAGAACACGTCTTTTTGAAGTAGGCCGTACAATGAGTGACATAGAGCAGTTTTTAAATGCTCCTCCTATCGACCTGAGCTTAGAGGAAATTCGCGCCGCGCTAGACAGAGCGCCTTATGCGCAGCAGATTCATAATCCGGACAGAGAACTCTTTCCAGATGGATATGACTTAGACTACCGCTCAGCTGCAGTACTGATTCCAATCTGGCGCAAACCAGAAGATGGTGAACTCTACGTGCTTTTAACCCAGCGCGCACTGCACATGCGAAATCACCCCGGACAAATCGCTTTCCCTGGCGGAAAACACGACCCAGACGACGCCAGCATTCAATACACAGCGCTACGAGAAACTTTAGAAGAAGTAGGATTAGCGCCAGATTGCTTCGATTTATTAGGCGAACTTGGAGAGTATTGCACCATTTCTGGCTATTGCATTAAGCCCATCATTGCAGAAATGACCCGAAGAAGTGAATTAAGCCTTTGTGAAGACGAGGTAAAATCTGTTCATTGGGTGCCATTGCGTCACTTGCTCACACCACAAAATTACCGTTTTAAAAAGAAAAAGCTCGATGCGATTTCCCGTGGTTATTTTGAAATTGAATACCAAGACATTCGGATTTGGGGTGTCACCGCAGGTATTTTATTTGGGCTTTACCAAACCCTAGCAGAGCACATTCGTTAGTCGATCTTCCTTATCGACTTTCTAAAAAAATTATCTGAAAAAAGCTTTCTAGATTAGCTTGCCACCTTGCCAGCCTGAACAGGATTAGGCTTCCACTTGCTCTACAGCGCTGAATTCCATCCTCGGACTTTCTGTCATGAGATGCATTTGCCATCTTGTATCAAAACGCTCGTAACACTCTTCTAGTGCTTGAATGTGCTCAAGCAAAATACTGCCCGCCTGCGTAATTTCAGTTGTGCGGCCATGTCGAGTTAATAACGGTTTCCCCAACTTGCCTTCCAGTTTTTGAATGTGCTGACTCACGGCTGGCTGAGTTAAACCCAATTGCTTTGCCGTTCGGGTAAAACTCCCCGTCTCGACCAACACTTTAAATGTCATGAGATGCTGTGTATTGAACATAAAGATTCCTTATAATTCATTTCATTATGCCCAAGCCTTTTCATAGGAACATTGACCTATATCGTGTTTTCGTGAAAGATTGACGGTAATTAACCCGAGTGGATGACAAGAATGACAAAACCGCAAGATGACCTACAACCTTGGTACGAAAGGCAATCTGGCCACAAAGCATCCCGCGATAACGACTATCGAACACCTTATCAAAGAGATCGCGCCCGCATCATTCACAGTGCAGCGTTTCGTCGTTTGCAGTCTAAAACTCAAATTCTTGCCATTCGCCAAAACGATTACAGTCGCACCCGTCTTACTCACTCTTTAGAAGTAGCACAAATTGGCAGCGGTATTGTTCATCAATTGAAACATAGCTCCCCTGCTGATGCGGATTTCCAAAAGTGGCTCGCAGACGATTCGCTCATCGAAACCATTTGTTTAAGCCATGACATTGGTCACCCACCTTTTGGCCACGGCGGTGAGATTGCATTAAATTACATGATGCAGTCCCACGGTGGCTTTGAAGGCAATGCTCAATCTCTGCGCATATTAGGAAAACGAGGTTCTTACTCGCAAAACTTTGGTATGGATGTGACTCGACGCACTTTATTGGGCATTCTGAAATACCCTGTTTTATACCAAAACGTGGTTGGAACTTATCCGGAAAAGCACACCAATTTCCGCCAATTTAAAGCATCCCAATGGGCGCCACCGAAGTGCGTTTATCAAGACGAAGAAGATTTATTAAACTGGATTCTTCAACCCTTCAGTGAAGCCGATAAAACGGCTTTACAGGCAGTCAGAAGAACAGACAATAATCACGCAAAAGCAACCCATTCGAGCTTTGATACCAGCATTATGGATCTCGCGGATGACATTGCTTACGGCGTACACGATTTAGAAGATGCCATTGTGCTTGGCATGGTGACCAAAGATATGTGGCTAGAGCATTTGGAACCTAAGCTTTCCGCGCTTGCTTCGCCTTATCTCGCGAAAAACTTAAACAACATTCGCACACAATTGTTCAGCCGCCAGAGTCATCTACGAAAAGAGGCTATTGGCGACCTTGTCAGTTGGTTTATCACTTCGTGCCAAGTGATTGAAAATACAAACTTTGAACACCCATTACTGCGCTTCCAAGTCGGCTTGCCAGAAGGTCAGCGCCAAGCACTTTCTTTGCTAAAGCAGTTTGAAATGCAGCACATAATTCAACGACCAGAAGTACAAATGCTCGTCTATAAAGGTCAGCAAATGCTTTTAGAAATGTTTGAAGCTTATGCCGCAGACCCAAATCGACTGTTGCCAAGAGAGATAGCAACAGAATGGCGTAAGAGCCAAGAACAAGGTGAAAACGGGCTTAGAATAATTTGTGATTACATGGCATCCATGACGGACGATTATGCGAGCCGTATGTACAACAAGTTGTTTGTGCCGAGCTTAGGCTCTGTATTTGAGCCGATGTAGCGCAATCCAATAAACCTGCCACCTCATTCCATAAGAGCACATAGAACATAAAAAAGCCCCAAACTCAAAATATGCATTTGAGTCTGGGGCTTTTCTATTTCGCTATATTCTACTGATTAAAGCTGAGTGTGCAGACCACATTCGCGGTTAGACAAACCTTTTGTTGGATCAAAGTAGTTTTCAACGTTTGGTAAGTCATGCTCTTTCAAGTAAGCCAACATATCCGCTTCTTTCCAATGTAAGAAAGGTGCAACCTTGATAACACCATCCGCGCCTTGGCTAATCACTTCCATATTTTGACGGAAGGCTGTTTGTTCTGAACGCACACCGGTGATCCAAACATCTGGAGCAACTTCTTTCATGGCTCTTGTGAATGGCTCTAGCTTGAAGTTTTGAGTAAAAGCATCGTGACTTTCTTCGCCCACATCTGGCACACCACCAAAGGCATTATCCCAACGAGCAGCTGTAATTTTTGGCGTGTAAACTTCTACTTCCAGCTCAAGAGAAGCAATGAGTTTTTCAGCCACAAGGTAAGTATCACGAGTGTTATAGCCAGAATCAGCCCAAACCACAGTAATGTCTTTTTTAGCCTGTACTGCGGTATGAAGAACCACGGCTTCCATTGGTCCAAAATGCGTAGAAACAATCGGTTTTTTACCTTGCTCAACAGCCCATTTAATAATCTCTAATGGCGTTGCAGCGCTCAATTCTTTATTCGCTTTAGCTATATCAATCATACAAAAACCTATAAATAAATTATAAAAAATGCAATTTCGCTAGAATGCCATTAATTTAAAAAATTATCTACGGTAATTTATAGGCAATAACGCCTACAAATTAAGCGCCATCCCACTTTCTGGTAAAGGCAAAGCCGTTTTATATCGCACCTGTTTTAACGCAAAGCTAGAGCGGATATTTTCCACACCTTGGATTTTGGTTAATCGCGTGAGTATCAAGGTTTCTAATGCCTGAATGTCTGGAACCAAGACTCGCAATAAGTAATCTTCATCCCCTGTCATCAAATAACATTCCATCACCTCTGGGCACTCGGCGATGGCACTTTCGAAAACTTCTAGTGCTTCTTCATCTTGCTTCTTTAGCCGTATGTGAATAAAAACGTTCACATGCAAGCCAAGCTTCTTCGCGGAAACAAGAGAAACCTTGCCATTTAAAATGCCCATTTCCTCAAGTCGCTTTACTCTATTAAAGCAAGGTGTCGGCGACAAATTCACCAGACTCGCCAGCTCTGCATTTGTCATATCACCATTAATCTGCAAGTTATTAAGAATGGCGATATCTTTATTATCGAGCTTAACCACACAAATTATCCTTTAAATTAACTTAATTTAGATAATATATACTGCAATTAAGTTTTATACGACAAACAAAAGAAACTTTCTCTGAAAGAATTTGGATACTCTATTTCTAAGCCATCTAATGAATGTGAGTCCAATATGTCTAAAATCTTAATGCCACCTATCACGAAAGATTCTTGGAACATTTCTTTGCTTTCTCCGCAGACAAAAGCCCTGTGTGTTTTATTTGTTGCCATCATCATTTGGGGAGGAAATTGGCCTGTGATGAAAGCAGGTTTGAACCACATTACGCCATTCTGGTTTTCCATGATGCGATTCGCTTTAGGTGGCGCGGCTTTATTTGCCTTCCAATTCATGACTAAAAGCCTTTATATTCCGACAAAAAAAGACCTGCCATTAATACTCAGCATCGGTCTGATACAAATGATGGTATTCACAGTGCTTGGTTCCATTGCCATGACGCAAGTGGACGCTGGACGCTCAGCGATTCTCGCCTACACCACCACATTGTGGGTACTCCCCTTGTCTGTGGCTTTTTTTCGCGAAACCTTAGCGGCAAAGCAATGGCTCGGCGTCATCTTAGGTTTAGCTGGCGTTATTACTTTGTTTAACCCTTTTAGTTTTGACTGGAGCAACTCGTCACTATTAATGGCAAACGGTTTGCTACTGATTGCGGCTTTTTGCTGGAGCTTATGCATCATTCATTTGCGTCATTCAAAATCCTCTGCCACCGCTTACCAACTCGCACCTTGGCAGATGCTAACAGCAACAGTTCCATTAGTTTTTCTAGCCTATTGGATCGAAGGCCCATTTACCGGCGATGGCAGTGCTGACTTTTGGGCAATTTGCTTGTATTTAGGCCCTCTTGCCACCGCGTTTTGCTTTTGCGCGGTAAACGGAGCAAGCCGAAAATTGTCTGGCACCTTCGTCTCAACTTCCATGCTTGGCGTGCCAGTAACAGGACTACTGTTTTCAAACTTCTTTTTGAGTGAAGCCCTCACCATTCCACTGATTGCTGGAGCCTTGTTAATTTGCAGTGGCATATTTTTTGTCATCATCAGCGCTAAGAAGTAAGTCCAGAGCGGTTTAGAGCTTACTTCAAAACATCAGACCATCACTCCAAAGACGCCTCTCCATGAAGGTATATTTCATTTTTTATCGAATATTTGAAATATACCTTCATAAAATCTCATCATAAGAAACATCACGGAAGATATAAGCGAATTATGAAAGCACTTTACTCATCAATCAGAGTAATCTAATAGTGTATAAATTTTATGCACACAATAGAGTTCGCCCTAAAGCGTTCTCTATACCATTCTTATTACAAAAAAGTGTGTGAAGGTTTATTTCATAAAATAACTAAACGGAAGGAACATCCATGACAAGCTTTCTTAGACACACAAACATTCAGAAGGCGATCGAGCCCCATGAATTGTATTCCCAGGCGATTCAAGCCGACAGGCTATTATTTATTTCTGGGCACAACACTGACACAATAACCGATCCATCAAATACAAATAAAGCCTCAATAGAAGCGCAAACCACAACAGTATTCGAGAATTTAAAAGCCATGAGTGAAGCCGCTGGCGGTTCACTTAAAAACATGGTGAAGCTCAATATCTATCTGACAGACCTATCTCATCTTGATACCGCCAACCAAGCAATCGAACATTATTTCAGTCCTCCTTACCCTTGCCGTACAACTTTAGTTGTAAAAGCTTTGGAGAATGAAGCTGATATCAGTGCAGACGGCATTGTCATTCTACCCAATCGCTTTAGCCTAGAAGAGCTGGCTGTCATTACTTAGGGCAAACCTTACAAGCCCCCACATATCAAGCATTACAAGAAATCCGCCTATTGGCGGATTTTTTAAACCCAACATTTAAAATGAAAGAATATTTCAAAAAATACAATAGTTAATAAATATAAAATTATAAATATACAAAATTGAGAAAGTTTAAAATAAATATTAATAAAAAATCGAGAGCACATTTCATTTCTAAGAAGCTAATCTATTTAGCACAAACTAACAAAAGGAACGAAATATGAATCTCGATAAATTTGAACGCTACCCCCTCACCTTCGGCGAAACAGCCATTGAATACTTACCACGTTTAACAGAAGCCGTAGGCGGCAAAGTAGAAATCTACGCAAAACGCGAAGACTGTAATTCAGGCTTAGCTATGGGCGGAAACAAATTGCGTAAATTGGAATACATTATTCCTGATGCCATTGCCTCTGGCGCCGACACTTTAGTATCCATTGGTGGCGTGCAATCAAACCACACACGTATGGTCGCGGCTGCAGCCGCAAAAATTGGTATGAAATGCCGCCTAGTACAAGAAAGTTGGGTACCACATGAAGATGCTGTTTATGACCGTGTTGGTAACATCCTAATGACACGTTTAATGGGTGCAGACAGCCGCATTGTTGATGACGGCTTTGACATCGGCATTCGTACTTCCTATGAAAAAGCCATTGCAGACGTTAAGGCCGAAGGCGGCAAACCTTACGGTATTCCTGCTGGTGGCTCCGTTAACAAATTCGGTGCTATTGGTTATGTGGCCTTCGCTGAAGAAGTGAAAAAGCAAGAAGAAGAATTAGGTTTCAAATTTGACTACATTGTCGTGTGTGTTGTTACTGGCTCCACTCAAGCTGGCATGATTGTGGGATTTGCTGACCAAGGTCGTGCAGATCGTGTTATTGGTATTGATGCTTCTGGCACCGTTGAACAAACTCGCTCTCAGGTTCGCCAAATTGTTGACAATGCAGCCGAGTTAGTTGAATTAGGCCGCAAGGTGACAGATGAAGAAATCGTCATTAACCCAGATTACGCTTATCCAGCCTATGGCGTTCCAAGTGCAGAAACCAATGATGCCATTCGCCTTGCTGCTCAAACAGAAGCCATGATGACAGACCCTGTTTACGAAGGTAAATCCATGCAAGGCATGATCGACTTGATCAAAAAAGGTGACATTCCTGAAGGATCAAAAGTTCTTTATGTTCATCTTGGCGGCGCACCAGCATTGAATGGGTACAGCTACACATATCGTAATGGTTAAGACTGATTGAAAGCCACGCAATAACACTTTTCGGACAATCCCGAGAAGTGTTATTTCACTCTTCTTTTAATTTCTATATGATAATTTCATCAAACAAAGAAAAGTGAGAAGAATCCAGCATGAATAAAGTTGATAAGAAAATCTTACATCTTTTACAAGAAGATGGACGACTCACCAACGCCAACTTAGCCGACAAAGTAAACGTTAGCCCAGCCACTTGTCATCGCCGCACTCACCAGCTTTTCAAAGAAGGCTATATTAGTGAAGTAAGAGCCATCATCGCGCCAGAAAAAGTCGATCGCAGCGCCTTGGTTTTGGTGGGAGTTGTGCTTGATCGATCAACAAAAGAAAGCTTTGCCTCCTTTGAAGCTTCTATAAAAACACTGCCTTTTATTTTAGATTGCTATCTTGTGGCGGGAGATTTTGACTACTTTTTAAAGGTTCGCGTTAAAGACATGGCGGATTTCAACAAACTGCACAGCGATCAACTACTGGAGCTACCCAGCGTGCGCCAGCTTAGAACCTTTTTCGTGATGAAAGAAGTTCAAGACAATGCCCCACTGTTTTTCTAACAATAGGCACAAACGAAGAACTTAAGTCGGCTTTTGGGACTGTTTTAAACTGTCCATAAATTTACTGAAACGTCTTTGCCTTGTTTCTGCCCTCTTTGCACTTGTTAAACCATGAGCAATCACATAACGACTGGACTTGGTTAAGGTCGCATAAAACGCCTTCGCTTCAGGGTTATTATCTAACGCCTTGATGAAATCTTCCGGAACTTCCATCTCACTTACAGAGTAAGCATTTTCCCAGCGCCCATCGGCTTGCGCCGCACGCACATGAACAAGCCCCACTTCCTCCATTCGACCTTCAGCGATCAACCGCTCTACATGATCACGGTTTCTCTTTGACCAAACACTACGCGATTTTCTTGGTGTGATTCTCTGCAAATACGCTTGATCATCAAGAGACTTTTTAATGCCATCGATCCAGCCCCAACACAAGGACTCGACCACAACATCATCCCAAGTCACACTCATCACACCAGATTGTTTCTTAAAGATTTTCACCCACAATTCCATTTTTGAATCGTGATGAGACCTAAGCCAATCAGCAATCTCATTTGCGGTTGAAAACATTAATGTGTTTTGATTTGTTGGATCCGACATAAGCCTCTTTTCCTTGAAAGCAGTGTTTAGATACAAGAATCCAAACACCGCTCGTTAGCTCTAACACCTAGAGTTTGCTCTATTTCTCTTTTTTCCCTGGCAACATGCGTGTTAGCGTGTCGTCTTTTTGAACAATATGATGATGTAAAGCCGCACCAACATGAGCAACAACCAACACCCAGAGTATCCAAGGACCACTGACGTCTTTATGGAAAAAGTCCCACTTCTTCTCCCAAATGTCCCACTCTGTGTTGAACAAATCTAGAATCCATTGCCCCAAGCCTGTGTTACGAAAGGAAGGAATTTCAAAGAAACCATAGTTAACGGAGCCGCCAAAGCCAAACCACCCAGAAATAGGCATAGCAAACATAAAGAAATACAAAAGCCCATGCATGCCATGAGCACTCATACTTTGCCATTTCGGCATATCTGGCATCTTAGGTTGAGGGTTCATAAATTTCCATATGATGCGCAAAGACGCCCAGCCAATCACACTAAAGCCTATGGCCACATGAATACTTAACATTGAGCGATACGAAGCGTCATCCGAATCCAAAAACCACAACTTATAATAAATAATGACGTAGGCGGAAATAATGCAAAGCGCCACCAGCCAATGAAACCACTTGGCAACACTGCCATAACTTCTTTCAGTATTCTTGATCATCGCCTTTCCTCTCCTGCTGATATTAAAACTAAAAATAGGCTTCTATGAATCGCTGGCACCATAAATTTTGCCGTATAAATAGACATCTTCTCTTTCATTTTGTTGCTGCGCGATTTTAGGAAGACTTCCCCATTGTTGGAATGTCTGTTTTTCAAAGAAGGTCTGGCTCTTGGTATTGCTGGCGTAGATATAGGCGACAAGATGAGTAAAGCCAATATTAGCTTGCTGCATTTCTAAATATTGAATGAGTTTTTTTCCAATGCCTTTAGCCTGCCATTGAGGTGAAACATACAGGCTAATTTCGGATGCAGTGTCAAAAGCAGGCAACCCGTAGAAAGGTTCAATTGAGCACCATGCAATGATGTCCCCAGCCTCTTCAAACACCAGCATTGGGTGTTTGTCTGTGGCATTTTCCAGCCAGTCCATAACATCAATTAAGCTGATATGAGAGTTTCGCTGAGTGCTCTTTGCAAAAGGGTCACAGAGTTGAAAAATAGACAAAATATGGGGAGCATCGTCTAACTCTGCTGTCCGAATCTTCCCCATATCAATGCCTTTATAAAATCCGTATTGCTTCTGTTTGCCGTTTAGCCTTGCTCAAGCAAAGTACGCAAATCGATAATCGCGGTGTTGGCCCTAGAAATATAAGACGCCATGACCAAAGAGTGATTGGCTAATACTCCAAAACCACTGCCGTTTAGAATCATAGGTGACCAAATACTGGTTTGTGTTGCTTCCAACTCACGAATAATCTGACGCAAACTAACTAAGGCGTTTTTATCTTGCAAGGTAAAGAAGAAATCCACTTCCACTGCGCGTAACATATGAATCAGCGCCCAACTTGCTCCTCGTGCTTCATAGAATACATCGTCTACTTTGCTCCAAGGCGTTTTCACATATTGATAAGTGCCAGTATCACTGGTTTGGCGAGCGTTCTTGTCTCCTGCTAAATCTGTGTTCTCACGAACATTCGCCACACTTGCAGAAAGACGTTGAGAAAGGCTTCCCAAACGAGTACTTACGTCAGATAACCAATCCGATAAATTATCAGCACGAGCATAAAACTGTGCGTCATTTTTACTGGTATCAGCAAGACGATCAAGATATTCCATCAACTCGTTATTACCACGGCGATATTCGCTTTCACTAGAAGGCAGCGCCCAACTTTTGGTGTCAAAGTTAAACTGTGGCTCGGCGATTTTTAAGTTCACATCTTCGGTTGATTGAGACTGAGAACGGCTGAACTCTTTACGCAAGGCTCTTGCTAAATCTCGCGACTGAACTAAGGCACCAAATTCCCATGCTGGCATGTTGTCCATAAAAAGCCCTGGTGGCGTGACATCATTGGTAATAAAGCCGCCTGGTTTGTCCAATAAAGTACCAATAATGGTGTGTAAAGTGCTGGCAGTTGTGTAGCCAACCACTAATTTTTTACTGTTATTCAAGTAGCCCTTGGCTTCTGCTTTCTCTTTTGCCGTGGCAACCACATCAAAAGAATCTGGCTCACTACTCCAGTACATACCTAGAAAACTTAGGAGTACACAAATAACCGCAACAACCGCAATGATCACTTTCCAAATCCCTGAAAAGCCCACCCGCGCACTTAAACCTTTAAATTTATCAACTAACCACGACATTATTGTCCTACCTTAATCTTGTTGTAATTCTACTGTGTGATCCGCTTGACGAAATGTCATTGCGCGCACACGAAACTCTGGAATACGACTGTTAATTATCTGATAAATCAGACGCGCTTCTTTATCATTCGGCCAATAAATGGCAATTGACTGCTCCGTTTTAGCCACTTCATCTATAATAGGCTGAATTTTGCCAATAATCTCTTCATCACTCAAACTAAAGAGTGTTTCAGGCAAGGTGTAAATGCCTTTTTTAACAGGCTCTTCTTCATTTTGTTCTGCTGTTTCTTCATTACTGTTTGCGGCTGCCGCTTTTTTGACCGCTTGCTGTGCTCGATATTGTGCTTCTTGCGCACGCCTTGTCTTCAGGTCTCTGATTTGAGCCGCCATATCCTCAATAAGGGGATCTTCTGGATTTACTGAACGAGCAAGGCTTAAATAGCGATCGGCTTGTTTATAACCTCTTCCTACCGCTGATACCCAAGCCCAATCTGTGTAAGTTTCAACTATGTTCGCGATGCCTTGTGTGGCACGAAAGTTCCCCGGATCTCGACCCAAAGCCGCTTGGAAATATAAGTTGGCGTTGTCTTCTTCTGGCGTCAAAAGTCGCTGCGCGGACAAGGCTTCTTCGCCTCTTTCAATCAGACTTAAAGTCAATTTTTCAGACGCTGTCAGTTCTTTTTCAACAACGATAGTTTCGACTTGCTCTTGAACAAGCGCTTCCGATTCAAATTGATCATTCGTTACTTCTGATTCAGGTTCGTCAATAAGAGAGGCTTGCGCTGATTCCGCAATGGGAGCTGAGTCGCTTGAAGGCGCGACATTCTGCTGACAACCAACAATAAAAAGCACAAGAAATGGCAAAGAAATTAGATTTTTATTCAATTTATCCTCTTGCGATTGGCAACTTTAAGATGGATTGATAGTCTACATCCTCTATCCTAGAGCGATGGATTTGGATTTTCCATTTAAACCGCGCTTTCACCCCAATTGAAGATGTTTATGCGCTTACTTTTTTGTTTATTTTTACTGACGATTCACACGGCTTCTCAAGCTTTCACCTTTGCCCCAACTTCTAAGCTTTCTGAACCTGACTTTTTACCTGTCGATCAAGCTTTTCAGCTATCCATTTCAGCAGCTGAAGATGGCAAAATCATTGCTTCTTGGCAAATCCATGATGGTTACTATTTATATCAAGAACAATTTGGTTTGTCTGGAAAAGACGCAGATAAACTGCACTTTTCCCCATTTACTCCCGGAGAGAAAAAACAAGACGCTTATTACGGTGAAGTCACCGTTTACCGAAACCAGTTTACCTTACCTATTTATTACGACATTAACCTTCCAGCAGGCACTCAGTTAAGCGCCATACTGTCTTACCAAGGCTGTGCTGATAAAGGTTTGTGTTACGCGCCGCAAAAAGTGCCATTAGACTTCACCGTTCCTGTGTTATCTTCACCTGATTTAATCAATAACAACTCTGGCTCTTACCAAGCATCCACGACTGGCTCTAATAGTGCGCTGCCGACAACAGATGTTGCCTTGTCTGGTTCTCAATCCATCAGTCAATTATTGCAATCCGGTGATGTGTTGAGCACATTGCTTGTGCTGTTTGGTTTAGGTTTATTGCTGTCGCTTACACCTTGCGTTCTTCCTATGGTGCCGATTGTCAGTGCGATTGTGGTTGGTGCACGCAGCTCTACTGCTCGTGCTTTTTATTATAGCGCCGTTTATGTTTTGGCCATGGCTCTGACTTATGCAGCCATTGGCGGATTGGTTGGCTTATTTGGCACCCAATTAAATCTACAAGCACAATTACAAAACCCAATTTTATTGGCCATTAGCGCGGTTATTTTCGTGTTACTGGCATTGGCTATGTTTGGTGTTTATGAACTAAAACTGCCAGCATCTTGGCAGCAAAAACTCCAAACTTCGACCAATCACTCTGGTTCTAGTTGGCGTACAAGTGGCAGTATATTTTTAGCTGGCGTGCTATCCACTTTGATTGTCTCACCTTGTGTATCCGCCCCTTTAGCAGGAACTTTGTTGTATATCAGTGGTCAAGGTAATGCTTGGTATGGTGCTTTGGCTCTGTTTGTTATGGCTTTAGGGATGGGCGTGCCACTTTTACTGGTTGGGTTATTTGGCCCTAAAGCATTACCAAAAAATGGTGAGTGGTTAGAAGACATCAAGGTGCTCATGGGATTTGGATTGTTAGCTGTCGCTATTTGGCTAGTGACTCGCTGGCTTCCTCTTGATAGCCATTTGTATTTATGGAGTGTGCTTGCCATTGGTATCGGCAGCTATTTTGTCCATCGAGCCTATCAAGCCAAATCTCACCCCGTGCGTTGGTTTTTGGCCTTCGCTTGCTTATTAATAGGCGCCATTGAATTTTTAGGTGGCGCAATGGGTAATGTGACACCTTTCCAACCATTAAAGACAACCGCTTTTCAGTCTCAAACTGCTCCACAAGAAAGTGATATTTTTGATGGTCATATTGGCAGCTTGGAAGAACTTAGCAACATAGTGAACAATCAAGACTCGCGCCCTATCTTATTGGACTTATATGCCGATTGGTGTATCAGCTGCAGAGAGGTAGAAGCCATGTTTATTTCTCCTGACGTATCTCCTCTATTAGAAACTGTGCAACTGATCAGAGTTGATGTAACCGAGAACTCAGATCAAAACAAAGCCCTGATGGAAAAATTCAATTTGTTTGGCCCACCATCCTTGGTTTTCCTAGACTCTCAAGGTCAGGAGCAAAAAGCACTAACCCTAATGGGTGAGCCGACTAAAGCCGAAATAATCGAACGTTTACGCTTTGTAGCCGAACAATAAACCTTACAAAAAAATCAAAGTTTACAGAAGATCAAAAAACAAACAGAGATAACATTTTTTGGTTTTTTTCCCGAAGAACTGGACAATTTCTAGCTTTTTACCGATAATTTCTATCCTTGTTAGCATTTACACATCCATATTTGTAAATGCTTTGCTCTTAAATGAGCTAAAGTTCAAAAAAGAATTACCAACCGTCAGTGAAAGTTATTATCACTGAGTCACAAATGCAGATAAAAGAGAGTAAGCATGGACATTCGTAAAATTAAAAAACTAATCGAGCTTTTAGAAGAATCTAACGTCTACGAGATTGAAATCAAAGAAGGCGAAGAAGCAGTTCGTATTAGTCGTGGTGGTGCCCCGGTTATGGCACCAATGGCCGCTCCAGTTGTTTCCGCAGCACCAGCTGCTGCTCCAGTTGCCGCATCTACCGCTGCTCCAGAAGCACCTGCTGCTGTTTCTGGTCACACTGTTAACTCTCCAATGGTAGGTACTTATTACAAGTCTTCTGCTCCAGGTGCTAAGCCTTTCATCGAAGTAGGCCAAACAGTTAACGCTGGCGATACTATCTGTATCGTTGAAGCAATGAAAATGATGAACCAAATCGAAGCTGACAAGTCCGGTACAATTGGCGCTATCTTAGTTGAAGACGGCGAGCCAGTTGAATTTGATCAACCACTTGTTACTATCATTTAATCCAAAGCAATAGGTTTCATCATGCTCGATAAGGTATTGATTGCTAACCGAGGCGAAATCGCGCTACGTATTTTACGTGCGTGTAAAGAACTCGGTATCAAAACCGTTGCGGTTCACTCTAAAATTGACCGCGACTTACTACATGTGCGCCTTGCAGACGAATCTATCTGCATAGGTCCAAATCCTTCAACGCAAAGTTACTTAAACATTCCTGCAATCATTAGTGCTGCAGAATTGACAGATACCTCTGCCATTCACCCAGGCTACGGTTTTCTTGCGGAAAATGCAGACTTTGCAGAACAAGTTGAAAACTCTGGCTTCGCTTTCATCGGTCCTAAAGCAGAAACAATTCGTCTAATGGGCGATAAAGTATCTGCGATCAAAGCAATGAAAGAAGCAGGCGTTCCGACGGTTCCTGGCTCTAACGGTCCAGTACCAACAGACCCAGATGAATGTCTACGTGTTGCTCGCGAAATCGGTTTCCCGGTTATCGTTAAAGCCGCAGCAGGTGGCGGTGGCCGTGGTATGCGCGTTGTTCACAACGAAGGCAGCCTATTAAAGTCTATCAGCATCACCCAATCTGAAGCTGGTTCTTACTTCGGTGACAGCACGGTTTACATGGAAAAATTCCTACAAAACCCTCGTCACGTTGAAGTTCAAGTTCTTGCAGATGGCCAAGGCAATGCCGTTCACTTATATGATCGCGATTGCTCTTTGCAACGTCGTCACCAAAAAGTATTGGAAGAAGCGCCAGCACCTATGCTGGATGAAGAATCTCGCCAAGCTTGTTTAAAAGCCTGTGTTGATGCTTGTATCAAGATCAACTATCGCGGTGCGGGTACATTTGAATTCTTGTACGAAGATGGCGGTTTCTACTTCATCGAAATGAACACACGTGTTCAAGTAGAACACCCAGTTACTGAAATGGTAACAGGCGTTGACATCGTTAAAGAACAGCTACGCATTGCAAGCGGTTTGCCTTTGTCTTTGAAACAAGAAGACATCAAGCTAAACGGCCACGCTGTTGAAGCACGTATCAATGCGGAAGACTCTAAAACCTTCATGCCTTGCCCAGGTAAAGTGGAATACTTCCATGCACCAGGCGGTATGGGTGTTCGTGTCGACTCTCACTTGTACAGCGGCTACTCTGTTCCACCAACGTATGATTCCATGATTGCCAAGATCATTTGTCATGCTCCAGACAGAACAGCAGCACTAAAACGCCTTTCTGGCGCTCTTG
The DNA here is from genome assembly GCF_055809555.1 of Marinomonas sp. 15G6-16. Lineage (NCBI taxonomy): Bacteria > Pseudomonadati > Pseudomonadota > Gammaproteobacteria > Oceanospirillales > Oceanospirillaceae > Marinomonas > Marinomonas sp. 15G6-16. Next base: position 765,614 of record NZ_CM147916.1, read on the forward strand.
ATGAAACCTTCATCGACGGTATTAAAACCAACATAGAGCTACAAAAAGAACTAGCAAATGATACTAACTTCATTGCTGGTGGCGTTAACATCCATTATTTGGAGAAAAAACTCGGTTTATAAAAACTGCAGTTTCGTCCCTAGTGATTGCATAAATCACTAGGGACTATCATTTTCCTCTCGCCTCTCGCACCAAGCTTCGTTATTCTATTCCTGTTTTATTCATTGTTGGACTCCACTTTATGCCTTGGCTTCAGATTTGTATCCATACTACACCCGATCACGTGCCTGCTTTTGAAGACACTCTATTAGAATGTGGCGCTATGGTCGTTACCTTTGAAGATGTGCACGATGACCCTGTATATGAACCAGACTTAAACACCACGCCATTGTGGAAAAACACGAAAGTCACTGGACTATTTGAAGCAGACACAGATGTAGAAGCGGTTCGCCCTGTGGTTGAACACAAAGCCGCCTCTTTGAGTGAAACTGATGTGGATTTAAAAATAGAAATCCTTGAAGACAAAGATTGGGAAAGAGAGTGGATGGACAGCTACCACCCTATCCAATTTGGCGAACGCCTTTGGGTTTGCCCAAGCTGGCGCGAAGTCCCCGATCCTAACGCTGTCACATTAATGCTTGATCCTGGACTTGCTTTTGGCACAGGCACACACCCAACTACGGCACTCTGTTTGCAGTGGCTAGACAGCATTGATTGCCAAGATAAAACCATCATAGATTATGGTTGTGGCTCCGGTATTCTCGGTATTGCAGGATTGCTTCTTGGCGCAAACAACATGGTCGGCATCGACATTGACCCTCAAGCGGTTCAAGCAACAGAAGCCAACGCTGAGCGCAATAAAATCGATCCAAGCCGTATTGAAGTCAAACTGCCACCTTATGAATCTGATTTGCAAGCGGACATTGTTGTGGCAAACATACTCGCCGGACCTCTCGCGCATCTTGCACCGACCATTTCGGCTCTCGTAAAAACTGGCGGTCAACTTGCTTTATCAGGCATTCTTGCCAATCAAGCAGAAGAAGTTATTCAAGCGTACCAAGAGTGGTTTACTATTGAATCCATCACAGAAAGGGAAGAATGGGTTCGTATTGTTGGTACAAAAAATCCATAATTAACAATTATTTAGTACAGATTAAAAACAGGAAGAAAGACGCTCATGGCCAATAGCTTAATTACACGTTGCCCAAAATGTTCAACTGCATTTCGTGTTAACGATGAAGTATTAAGCATGGCCAAAGGCAAAGTCAGATGCGGACAATGTTTCCATATTTTTGATGCTAATGCCTCCAAGCCAACACAATCTGAAGCCGCAGTAAAACCTGAAACCACGCCAAAGCCCCAGACAAAGAGCCAAGCACCCGCTCAAAAAGCGGACACCTTAGAGAAAAAGACAACACCACAATCGTTGCCAAAAGAAACCTCCATAAGCACAGCAGAATCACCCAATGTATTAATCAGCGAGCAAGGCATCATCACTGAGGATGATATCCTGAATTTGTTCAATGAAAGTGATTTGACACCACCCAGTGAAGAAGATTTAGCGGCAAGCAAAAAAGCACTGAAAGAGCAAAAAGCAAAAGAGGCTGAAGCAAATGCCGACACCCAGAAAGAACAAGAGCCTGCCAAGCAATATCAAGAAAGAGCAAAATCGGCTCGTGGCGAAACCAATAAAGAACTCCATGCGGACAGAAATGATTCCCTCGCACCCTGGGAAGTTGAATTAGCCGAAGTGGAAGCGGCGTTAAGTGCTCAACCGAGAGCGCCAAGAGTTAAAAAAGAAGTCGTTAATAAAACAAAAGAAGAAGCCAAGCCTTCTTCACCAACACCTTCTATTGAAAGCAAACCAACACCTAAAGCAGAGACTGCTAATGAACCAGATTATATGGTTGCGTTACAGTCTTTGGCTCAAACCGCATCCGAACAAACCCGCCCTTCTGATGCCAAAAATCAACACACGATTCTTGAGCAATTATCGGCTCAAGAAAGCCTTGCTCCGCTTTTGGAAGAAAACCCGAAAAACACCAAACCCAAAAGTAAGCATCGCTTTTTGTGGTTCTTCGCTTCATTGCTTGGCTTGGCTTTATTAGCAGGGCAAGTATCGATGCATTTCTTTGAAGAAGGGAGCCGATCTTCTAACTTCCGGTCTTTCTATCAAATGATCTGCTCTTATTCAGGCTGTACTCTTCCGGGGTTTGAAGATATCGATGCCATTAGCATCCAGCATGTACGAATTCAGAGTCACCCTTCTATCCCAAATTCGCTTCTCGTGAATGCAATTATTACGAACGTCAGCCCGTTTTCTCAGCCTATGCCGAAAATCGCTTTAGAGTTTTCAGACTTAAATGGCTCACCAGTGGCCGCTCGCTTATTTTCGCCAAGTGACTACCTACACAAAGATTTCTTAGATATCACTTATATGCCACCAAACACTCCGATTCATGTTGTCATTCCGATACAAGATCCGGGTGCTCGCGCTGTTACACACCAATTGAAAACCTTCCCTTCGAACACTCGCTCTTACTAGAACGAGTGTTATTTCCTACTTAGTCAAAAAAAGCACAAAAAATAATCAATTTTTAGTCTGTCAAGACTTCAAAAATAACAATTGCCTAGGTATTATGCACGCCCGATCGACACTGTCGGCGATCTTTAACATTCAATCCAGTATTCAGGAAAAGCATGGCATTTGCTATTGGCCCTTACCGCGTTGATAAACCTGTTATCCTTGCCCCCATGGCAGGCGTAACCGATTTACCTTTTCGCCGCCTTTGCCATGACCAAGGCGCAGGATTAGTTGTATCTGAAATGGTTACTTCTGATGTTCGCCTTTGGAACTCGACAAAAAGCCGTCACCGATTAGTTCATGACGCCGAGGTTTCACCTAGGTCGGTTCAAATTGCTGGTGGTGACCCAAGAATGATGGCAGAAGCCGCTCAACAAAATGTCGAGTTAGGTGCGCAAATCATTGATATCAACATGGGGTGCCCCGCCAAGAAAGTCTGTAATAAAGCCGCTGGTTCGGCATTACTTAAAGACGAAGCACTTGTTCGAGAAATACTGGAATCGGTTGTAAATAGTGTTTCTGTTCCTGTCACCCTAAAAATCCGTACAGGATGGAGTCAGGATCAGAAAAATGGACTTACCATTGCAAAGATGGCTCAAGATATTGGTATTCAAGCCTTAGCAATTCATGGACGTACCCGAGAATGTAAATTTCAAGGGCAAGTCGAATACGATACGATCGCAGAGATCAAACAGCATTTGACGATTCCTATTTTTGCTAATGGTGATATCAAAGATTCTGAAACAGCCAAATTTGTGAAAGATTACACGAAGGCAGATGGCATCATGATTGGTCGCGCCGCTCAAGGTAGACCATGGATTTTTCGTGAAATCAATCACTACTTACAAACCAATGAATTGTTAGCGCCTCCGTCTTTGTCTGAGGTGAGACAGCTGGTCATCAACCATGTTAACGCCCTCCACCAGTTTTATGGTGACTATCTGGGTGTGCGTATTGCTCGCAAACATGTTGGTTGGTACTTGCAAACGTTAGCGGACAAAACTCAATTTCGAAGCCTGTTTAACCGTATTGATAATACGCAAGAGCAGCTTGATAAATTAGAAGAGTTCTTTGTTTGTCAGTAGGCAAACAAACCTCATACTTAATGTATTGAATCCTAATTTACATTAATAAATGGTTAGCTTTAAAAATAGAAGGTCATTCTGTGGTAGAACAAACTCATACATATACATTTCAAGCCGCTTCTTCAGAGCAGTCACAAACACTACGTGACAATGTTGAAAAAGCACTACAAAACTACTTTGCTCATCTTGATGGGCAGCCAGTTACCGATTTATATCAATTGGTTTTAGCTGAGGTTGAGGCGCCTTTGCTGGAGTCAGTGATGAGCTACACCAAAGATAACCAAACAAAAGCATCGACTCTTCTTGGTTTAAACCGAGGTACGCTGCGCAAAAAATTGAAGCAGTACGGCATGCTATAGAACACAAGAAAAAAGGGCGAATTCGCCCTTTTTTCGTTTAATCCTCCCCTTGTTTATTTAGTGTTAAATTATTGCGAGAACCACGATGGCAAATCAAAAAACAGTTACTCCAATCAAACGAGCTTTAATCAGCGTTTCCGACAAAACAGGCATTGTCGAGTTCGCTCGTGAATTAACAGCTCAAGGCGTTGAAATTCTTTCTACTGGCGGCACCTACAAGTTATTGCTTGAAAACAAGGTCCCTGCGACTGAAGTATCCGATTACACAGGTTTTCCTGAAATGATGGACGGCCGTGTGAAAACACTTCACCCTAAAGTTCATGGCGGTATTCTTGGTCGTCGAGACATCGATGGCGCTATCATGAAAGAACACGGCATCGACGAAATCGATATGGTTGTGGTGAACCTTTACCCATTCGAAGCAACGATTGAACGTCCTGATTGCGACTTGCCAATGGCCATTGAAAACATTGATATCGGTGGACCAACTATGGTTCGCTCTGCAGCGAAAAACCATAAAGACGTGGCGATTGTTGTTTCTCCAGCAAGCTACGACAGCCTATTGGCGTCATTGAAAGCCGATGGTGGTTTAACATACGACCAACGTTTTGACCTTGCTGTACAAGCATTTGAGCACACTTCTCATTACGATGGTGCCATTGCAAACTTCTTAGGCAAAAAAGTCGAAGGCGGCAGTGAAGATTTCGCTCGTACTTTTAACCTACAATTCAACAAGCAAGAAGAAATGCGCTACGGTGAAAACCCTCATCAAAAAGCCGCTTTTTATGTTGAAGCTAATCCTAAAGAAGCCTCCATTAGCACAGCGAAACAATTACAAGGTAAAGCCCTTTCATACAACAACATCGCTGACACAGACGCTGCACTTGAGTGTGTAAAAAGCTTCGACAAGCCAGCTTGTGTGATTGTAAAACATGCTAACCCATGTGGCGTTGCAACAGCAGCATCACAATTTGAAGCTTACGATCTAGCTTTCAAAACAGACCCAACTTCTGCTTTTGGTGGCATCATCGCCTTCAACCAAGAATTAGACGCACAAACAGCACAAGCCATTGTTGACCGTCAATTTGTTGAAGTCATCATTGCACCAAGCGTCAGCAAAGAAGCGTCTGAGATTGTCGCGGCAAAACAAAACGTTCGTCTACTTGAATGCGGTCAATGGTCACAAGACAAACCAGCCGCACTGGATTACAAGCGTGTAAACGGCGGCCTATTGGTTCAAGATCGTGACGATGGCAACATCACTCTAGACGATCTAAAAGTCGTCTCTAAACGCCAACCGAGTGAAAAAGAACTAAACGATTTATTGTTTGCCTGGAAAGTGGCTAAGTTCGTTAAATCCAATGCCATTGTTTACGCAAAAGCAGAACAAACCATCGGTGTCGGTGCAGGGCAAATGAGCCGTGTTTACAGCGCGAAAATTGCTGGCATTAAAGCCGCTGACGAAAACCTACAAGTGGAAGGTTCTGTTATGGCATCGGATGCTTTCTTCCCTTTCCGTGATGGCATAGACGCAGCAGCTGAAGCAGGTATTACTGCGGTCATTCAACCTGGTGGTTCAATGCGTGATGACGAAGTCATTGCCGCAGCTGATGAAGCTGGCATGGCAATGGTATTTACTGGCATGCGTCACTTCCGTCACTAATCATTAAAAGGATTAAGATAAAATGAAAGTTCTTATTATTGGTAATGGCGGCCGCGAGCACGCACTAGCTTGGAAAACAGCCGAATCAAATGACGTCAGCAAGGTTTTCGTTGCACCAGGTAATGCTGGCACAGCAACAGAAAACAAAGTGGAAAACGTTAATATTGGCGTAACCGACATTGATGCGCTTGTTGCCTTTGCAAAAAGCGAATCGATCGACTTAACCATTGTTGGCCCTGAAGCACCTCTAGTCATTGGTGTTGTGGATGCTTTTGAAAAAGAAGGCTTAGCTATTTTTGGCCCAACAGCGGCCGCGGCACAACTGGAAGGCTCAAAAGCCTTTACTAAAGACTTCTTAGCACGTCACAATATTCCGACTGCAAGCTACGGAAATTTCACTGAGATTCCAGCGGCAGTTGAATACATCAAGCAGCAAGGCGCACCCATTGTTGTCAAAGCCGATGGCCTTGCGGCAGGTAAAGGCGTTATCTTGGCGCAAACCGAAGCAGAAGCGATTGAAGCCGTTGAAGACATGCTACAAGGCAACGCTTTTGGTGAAGCCGGCAGCCGCGTTGTGATTGAAGAGTTCTTGACTGGTGAAGAAGCCAGCTTCATTTGCATGGTGGACGGCGAAACAGTATTGCCAATGGCGACCAGCCAAGACCATAAAGCGCGTGATAATGGCGACCTTGGCCCTAACACTGGCGGCATGGGCGCTTACTCTCCTGCACCAGTTGTTACACCAGAAATTCATGATCGCATTATGAATGAAGTCATCATGCCAACCGTAAAAGGCATGAACGCTGAAGGTAATCGCTATCGTGGTTTCTTGTATGCTGGCGTAATGATTGCAGAAGACGGCACACCAAAAACATTGGAATACAATTGCCGTTTTGGTGATCCTGAAACACAACCTATCATGATGCGTTTGCGTTCTGATTTGGCGCAAATGTGTTTGGCGGCTGTGAATGGCAAGCTAGATACAGTGAAAGCAGATTGGGACCCAAGAGCAAGCTTAGGTGTTGTCTTGGCCGCTGGCGGTTACCCTGCAAGCTACCCTAAAGGTGATGTTATTTCTGGTTTAGACAGCGCTCTTCCAGCTCACCAAAAAGTCTTCCAAGCTGGTACGGCATTGAAAGATGGTCAAGTCGTTACTAATGGTGGTCGTGTACTTTGTGCCGTGTCTCTTGGCGATACCGTCGCGGATGCACAAGCTGGCGCTTACGATGTGGTAAATAAATTGTCTTGGGACAAGGTGTATTTCCGTACAGACATTGGCCATCGCGCCATTGCTCGTGAGCAGAAATAACGCTTACTCAAGGAAGGTACGAACAAGTCCACTGGCTTCAGCGTGTGGATAAACCTTTATTATTCGAGGCAAGCTTCGCAGTCCAATATGAGCATATTGGCAAGAAGCTTAACAAAGAATAAAAAGCGTTTAGCCCACGCCCTTCGGGTCTCTCAGAGAAACGGCCTCTCTGCGTTAAGAGTGATTGAAAGGTATTAACATTCCTGCTCACTCTTGCCTTGATAGACCGCTTCTCTGATAAGACTGAAGCTCAGAAGACTTATTCGCATCTTCCTTAGTTCATTAAACTAAAAAGGCCTCTTCTGAGGCCTTTTTTATGAGTCATTGCTTGTATAGCAAGCAGATATCAATCTAGCTTTCTTTATTACTTTTTTAATTGTGCTTCTTTCTTATTCAGCCAAGCTCGAAGTAAACGCCCAAGCTCAAGCACAATCAGACCAAAAATAATTCCGGCTACCCAATCAAACGCCAACACAAAGCCAAGCACTGCGATCATTCCATAACCATATATGAGGTTCGTTCGGGTTTTAGGTGTTGATTGTCGTGCAAACCAAGTGACCGCTAACAACAGCAAACTAAACCAAACGTAATATTCCACCAAAATTGGATATAGCATTCGATCCCCTATCTAGTTAATAATGATAGCCTACACCTTCTTTTGACGGGCATAGGCTATCGTTTTGTTTTCTCGATTAATTTTACTCTTTTTAATTGTTGTCTCCAACTTTACTTGGGGAGCAAGTGACGTTGCCATCATTGATGACAACAACAACACATTCAATATCGCGGAAAGCGGTTTCTTCTTCATCGACAAAAACAAAACACTTTCCTTTGATGAAATACAATCAAGCGAATACGCCAAACAATTCCGCCCCATCAATCGCAGCTTTCTTCAGCTTGGCATAGTTGAAGGTAATATTTGGGTTCGCTCCGATATAGCCATTCGTACAACAACCAACATTCCCGTTGTTTTAGAAGTGAATTCCCCAAGAATCCAAAATTTAGAAATCTTCTTACCGACACTATACGACAATCAGATACAGGCAGAGTTCGGCAGCGCTCACACCTACAACAGCAAAGCGATCAAATCAGCAAAGTACTTATTCACCTTACCAACCAACACACCAGCGGTTTTTACCGTCTATTTCAAACTCTCTTCTCACCTTCCTGTGAATGCCCAAATAGAGCTTAAAACCTTATCGAAATTAAGTTCAGACTCTCAAAAGGACTTTATATTCACAGGTGTACTGATTGGTGTTTTATTAGCGTTGTTTACCTGCAATATCTTTTTCTACATCCGATCTCGCAACCTGATGTATTTAATTTATGCAGGGTTACTTGTCTCTATCATCATTTTACACCTAGCTCTCCACGACCAAATATCTCAGTTTTTCCCTAATAAAACAGGGATGCAAGAACGGATATACAACCTATCTTCTTTCCTCTGCCTTAGTACGATTGTGTTCTTTTCTCGACTTTATCTCGATACCAAACAACATCTTCCGATGTTAGACAAAGTCTTACTCGTAATAGGTTCGTTAAACGCTTTCTTCGCTATTATTTTCTATACAGCACCAGAGTCGATGAACATTGTCATTCTGTCGATCATGGCTGTCGTGACCATCTCAACATTAACATTTCACGCCATTATCTCTTGCATCAAGAAAATTCCCTTTTCTGGCTATTACCTTGCTGCTCGTTCCATTCTATTAATCGGCCATTTGGCTTGGATCACGTCAGTTTATGGCCTTATTCCAAGCGCCACATTATTAGAGTGGGGATTATCCGTCACCATTATCATCGAGACATTAATCCACTTTACAGGAATGATTTCTCAGAAATCCCCCTTGCTCCAACCTCACATTTATAAAGCTAAACACTCTCAAGATGAGATATTTGATCTTTTATCGGACCTGTCTAGCCGTTTACGTCGTCAAATCAACATCATTGGTGGTGGGATTACACATCTAGAACAAGCTGCTGTCTCTCCAGACACAAAATTGCTCATCGCAAGTACCCAGACAGCAAACAACAATTTGAAAAATTTGATTACCCGTATCGATTACCTAAGCGATCTTGAAGACAAGACCGCCTTTGAACAAACGACGCCCGTATCACTCAACCAGCTGATTGATAACGCTCATCACAACTTCCAACGCATTGATCAAGACAGTGCGCTCATTGAGATAAACACCAACAAAACAGACAAGGTTGAAATATTAAACAATGCGCAAGTACTGCAACATCTTATTGAAGTGTTGGCCGAAGAGTTTAAGCATTTCACCAACCAAACGCTGACCATTAACATCACTCATCATGATGTAAACAGAGAAGGTATTACGTTGCTGGAAATTGAGTGTTCTCCATTGCCGACTAGAGCCAGCACTCAAACCTCAAGTTTCGATTTTGGCTCAAGCTATATCGAGCTATTAGTGCAATATTTAAATGGTGAATGCCATTTATCTGACAACGACCAAACCAGCCGCCTTAATATCCAAATTCCGATTCAGTCCCATATCCGAAGTTTGGCTCACAGAAGCGAACAACAAGGTCATTTTGATATTATTTTGCTTGGGCAAGAAGACGATGACCTACAAAAAACACTCACTCTATTGCAAAACCATCAAAACAAAATCGAGCATTTTGCCACGCTAGAATCTTTGCTGGATCACCTAAACCAATCAAAGCAAAGAACATCCGGTCTGATTATTCTCGTGTTTGATAACGGTGGGCACATTCCTCACATCACTCAGCAAAGGTTATTGCCTTTGATGAACATAGAAGATCAATGCCTACTTATTAGCAACAATGTTAAAATGTCACCGGATTATGCCAAAAAGCTTGGCTTTGATGAGATACTCCCTTGCTCGGAATTAGACAGCCAATTTAAAACAATGCTTTCTCGTTTAATTCAAAAAGGCGACAGATTAAAGAACACCTCTTTGTCACGCATCAAGACTTTGAATAAAACGCCTTGATGCCAGTAAATGAACTCTGAATAATACAGATGAAAGGAAATGGTATGGATTGTTTATTTTGTAAAATAGTGAACGGAGAGATTCCAGCAACCGTATTGTATGAAGACGATGACGTCATTGCGTTTGAAGACATTATGCCGCAGGCGCCTACTCATTTTCTTGTTATACCTAAACGCCACATCAGCACCCTAAATGACTTAACAGATGACGATGCCGCCGTTGTAGGTAAGCTGCAAATAACCGCAGCCAAAGTAGCAAAACAAAAAGGTATCAGTGAAGAAGGTTATCGTGTTGCCATGAACTGCAACGAGATGGGCGGACAAACTGTTTACCATATACACATGCATGTACTGGGCGGTCGTCAAATGACATGGCCTCCAGGCTAATTAAGAGGAAATCCAAGTGATCTCTTTTCTAGACAAAGCCGTATTACAATTTGATCGAGCACTACAAACACTGGTTCCCCATGCTGCAAAAGCTTCTCGTGTTTCTCCTGCTAGCCAGATTGCCGAAGCAGAATTAACGTCTGACGAACGCAAACATGCTTCAGGGTTAATGCGTATAAACCATACTGGCGAAGTATGTGCTCAAGCGCTCTACGCTGGGCAAGCAACCACAGCCAAGCTAGAGGCCGTTCGTAAAGAAATGGAACACGCAGCGGATGAAGAGATTGATCATCTCGTGTGGTGCGAACAACGCCTTTATGACTTGCAGAGCAGACCGAGTTTGTTAAACCCTTTATTCTACAGTGCGTCCTTTATGATTGGCGCAGGCGCAGGACTGATCAGTGATAAATTGAGTTTAGGGTTTGTCGCTGCAACGGAAGATCAAGTGTGCGTGCATCTACAAAAACACATGCAAGCATTGCCTGCGCAAGATGAAAAAAGCAAAGCCGTTTTAACACAAATGCACATAGATGAAGCCAAGCACAAAGAAGCAGCATTAGACGCTGGCGGTTATGAATTTCCACAACCTGTTATGGCCATTATGACGCAAGTATCCAAAGTCATGACAACCACTACTTACCGGATTTAATTATGAACAGAGATCTCCACTCTATTCGACGAGACTATCAATTCGAAGACCTCTTAGAAGATCAAGCAGGCAATGATCCTTTAAGTCTTTTTGATACTTGGCTAGAAAAAGCCATCGAAGCCTGTCCAGATGATCCAACCGCCATGACATTGAGCACAGTAGACAAAGACGGTTGGCCACACTCCCGCATTGTTTTGTTAAAACAACGTAATGAATCAGGCTTTTCCTTCTTTACTAACTACAGCAGTGAGAAAGGTCAACAGCTTGCTCAGAACAACAAAGCCAGCATAACTTTTTTCTGGCCTGCACTGTCTCGCCAAATACGTATTGAAGGGACAATTGAAAAAGTGGCTCGTGATGTCTCTGAAACCTACTTTGCAAGTCGCCCTCGCGGCAGCCAGCTTGCTGCACGAACATCACAACAAAGTGCTGTAATCCCTAACCGAGCTGCTCTGCAAAATGCGTTCAATGAAGAGGAACAAGCCTTTGATGGTCAAGAAGTGCCTTGTCCTGATAATTGGGGAGGTTATGTTTTAAAGCCAAGGTTCATTGAATTCTGGCAAGGTCGTCCGAGCCGTTTACATGACCGGATTTGCTATACATCTAAAGACGATAGCTGGGTACAAACACGTAAAGCCCCTTAATCAAAGCTCTTTCATTAAGGTCGTATTCCTTTCTAACGCCACAACAATCAAAGCAAGAGTCGGAAAGTTAAACTTATCCGCTCTTCTTTGATTCTTTTTCTAACAGGCAATGAGTGTTGCCACAATACTTGCGTTGACGTCCCCATAATTAGCCAACTGCCGTGTTCTAATTCCATACTATGTTTGGTTTTATGATCGGCTTTCAGTCGAAACAAAAAGTCTCGCGTCGCTCCAAGACTCAACATCGCAACAATAGGTGCTGGCCCTAATACCTTTTCGTTATCAGAATGCCACCCCATATATTCCTCGCCGTCTCGATACCAATTCAGCAATACGGAATTAAAAGATTGCTGTGACAAAGCCTCGGCTTCTGCTTTTATGGGTAATAACCATGCAGGCCAACCGGCTCCGTGATGATCTTTTCCAGAGTAACGATAACAAACGCCTTCATCCGCAACAAAAGCCACCAGCCTTGGGACAGGCACATCTCGCCCAAACATAGACAAAACTTCCTTTTGCCAAGGCAGGTGCAATTTAAGCTCAGACATCAAGCTTGGTAAGCTTGAGCTAGAAAATGAGTATCGGTATGATGGCTTTGCTTCCATTTAACTAATTACCTTGGATTTCAATGCAACCTTCCCCAGCGAATGCGTTAGTAAAACGCAGTGATTTTTTAGATGCTTATCGTGGTTTAGCCGTTCTATTAATGATGGTATTTCACTTTTGTTGGGATTTACGGCATTTTGGCTTCCTAGAATATTCTATTTATGACCCTTTCTGGGTGTATTTTAGAAGCCTAATTCTCACCCTATTTCTGACTGCTGTTGGTTGGTCAAGCTACTTAACCTTTAAAAAAGACAACTATTGGTCATTCTGGAAACGAGATATCAAGCTGTTCATTGCAGCTTCTGCTATTTCCCTAGTAACCTATCTTGCAGCGCCAGATCAATGGATCTACTTTGGTATACTGCATTTTATTTTCATTGCCTCATTATTGACTCGGCCATTGGTGAAGTGGCCTATTGCATCCGCAGCGATTGGCATCATCATTCTGCTGATTTATCACACCACACATTATTTAACCTTTCCAAATGCTTTCGGCACTATAACGAGTTTTCTCGCTCTTCCACAAAGAACACTTGATATTGTCTTTCCCTTTCCATGGATTGGGGTTGTCCTTCTTGGCCCTTTATTTGGCTATTTAAATCTTCATAAGTGCCAAACACCTAAAATAATACTCACTAGAATACTGGCACTTTTAGGTCGCTATGCATTACCAATTTACCTTGTCCATCAAGTGTTTTTATTTGCCTTAGTTGCTGGGTTCAAAATGGTGCTTTTGCAGTTTTCTTGATCGTTTTTTGTGCGTATTAAGGGTTCATTTATTAAGCCAAAAAATACATAAAAAAATAGATAAAAACTCTTTTATGATCTTGCCAATCGCCAACTTTATACTTTTTGTGGCAGGGCAAGTGAGTGAGCACTTAGCCTTTATTTAATTCTCATTTTTACAGAGTTTTCAAGTCTTGATTTTACATTCATTGCACACTATTGTTCGTCACAGACTTGAGATAAAACACTACATATAGTGCTTTATCTCAAAAAGACACACTAGATAGAGTAAAGCACCTCTTTTTTCAACAATGCACTAATGGGAAGTTAAGGCATGAGCACTCTCACAGTTACTAAGCGTAACGGAAAGACCGAAAGTATCAATCTGGAAAAGATTCATAAAGTCATCATGTGGGCCGCTGAAGGTTTAGATAATGTCTCTGTTTCTCAAGTAGAATTAAAAGCACAAATCCAATTCTTCGAAGGCATTCGAACCACAGATATCCATGAAACTTTAATCAAATCCGCTGCCGACTTAATCTCTGAAAATACACCAGATTATCAGTACCTTGCAGCTCGCTTAGCCATCTTCCATTTACGCAAAAAAGCATTCGGTGATTTTGAACCACCACACCTTTATGAGCATGTCACAAACTTAGTGAAACAAAATCGCTACGACGCTCATTTGCTTGAAGATTACACTGAAGAAGACTTCAACCAGTTAAACGACATCATTGATCACTCTCGTGATATGAACTTCTCTTACGCTGCGGTTAAGCAATTAGAAGGTAAATATCTAGTACAAAACCGTGTGACTGGCGAAATTTACGAAAGCCCACAGTTTATTTATATTCTTGTTGCTGCTTGTCTATTTGCAAAATACGACAAAGCACAGCGTTTGGATTTGATTCGCCGCTTTTATGACGCGGTTTCTCAATTTAAGATTTCTTTGCCGACACCAATCATGTCTGGCATTCGCACACCAACTCGTCAATTCAGTAGTTGTGTATTGATTGAATGTGGTGACTCTCTAGATTCGATCAACGCCACTTCCAGTGCCATCGTTAAATATGTGAGTCAGCGTGCTGGTATCGGTGTAAACGCCGGTGCGATTCGAGCTCTTGGCAGTACCATTCGCGGCGGTGAAGCATTCCACACAGGCTGTATTCCATTCTACAAACACTTCCAAACAGCGGTTAAGAGCTGCTCTCAAGGCGGTGTTCGTGGTGGTGCGGCGACTGTCTTCTACCCAATCTGGCACTTGGAAGTGGAAAGCTTATTAGTGCTTAAGAACAACCGTGGTGTTGAAGAAAACCGTGTTCGTCACCTTGATTACGGCGTTCAGTTCAACCGTTTGATGTATCAGCGCTTGATCAAGGGTGGCAACATTACCTTGTTCAGCCCTTCTGACGTACCTGGTCTTTACGATGCTTTCTTTGCGGACCAAGAAGAGTTTGATCGTCTATACACCATGTATGAACAAGATGATTCTATTCGCAAGCAAACCATCAAAGCCACTGAGCTATTTACTTTGTTTGCTTCTGAACGTGCTAGTACAGGTCGTATTTATCTTCAAAACGTCGACCACTGTAATACTCACAGCCCATTCGATCCGGCTGTCGCTCCAGTTAAGCAAAGTAACCTATGTTTAGAAATCGCATTACCAACGAAACCTCTAGACAGTATCAATGACCCTAAAGGCGAGATTGCACTTTGTACTCTTTCTGCTTTCAACTTAGGCGCATTGGAAAACCTAGACGAGTTAGAAGAATTAGCTGAACTAATCGTTCGCGCGCTAGACAGCCTATTGGATTATCAAAACTACCCAATTCCTGCGGCACAGCGTGCCACTGAATTGCGTCGCACCTTAGGTGTTGGTGTTATCAACTACGCTTACTACCTTGCGAAAAATGGCGTTAAATATTCAGACGGTAGTGCAAACGAGTTAACTCACAAAACGTTCGAAGCCATTCAATATTTCTTGTTGAAAGCGTCTAACAAGCTATCAAAAGAATTTGGCCCTTGCTTAGCATTTAATGAAACAACCTATGCGAAAGGCATTTTGCCAATCGATAGCTACAAAAAAGAAATCGACAATATTTGCCCTTCTGAGCTTTATTACGACTGGGAAGCCTTGCGTAGCGAGATCGTTGAACATGGTCTACGTAACTCAACCTTGACCGCTCTAATGCCATCAGAAACATCTTCGCAAATCAGTAATGCGACAAATGGTATTGAGCCACCACGCGGATTCGTTTCTGTTAAAGCCAGTAAAGACGGTATTTTGAAGCAAGTTGTACCAGAATTCGAAAGACTGAAAGACAGCTACGAGTTGTTGTGGACAATTCCATCAAACGACGGCTACTTGCAACTTGTTGGCATCATGCAAAAATTTGTCGACCAAGCAATTTCTGCGAACACAAACTACGATCCACAGAAGTTTGAATCACAAAAAGTCCCAATGAAGGTGATCTTAAAAGACCTTCTCACCGCCTATAAACTCGGTGTGAAAACGCTTTACTACCACAACACAAGGGATGGTGCGGAAGACAAGCAAGAAGACATCGATGATTGCGCAGGCGGCGCTTGTAAAATCTAGTCAAACTAAAAACTAATAAGCTTCGTATTACACTGCGAAGCTTATTAGATTTCTGGCATTCTAAATGTTCATTTTTATTTAATTAATTCACAGTATTAATAACTAAGGCCGATGTACTTTATCACTCGCCTTACGCATTAGAGGATATACCCAAGCAATGAGTTACTCGACGTTCAACCGCAAGCACTTCGATAGTATGAAAGAACCTATGTTCTTTGGTGAAAATGTCAACGTGGCTCGTTACGACCAACAAAAACACCCTATTTTTGAAAAATTAATTGAAAAGCAGCTGTCTTTCTTTTGGCGTCCAGAAGAAGTTGACCTTTCTAATGACCGTAAAGACTTTCAAAAATTGGAAGAGCATGAGAAGCATATTTTCTTAAGCAACTTGAAATATCAAACTCTGCTAGACAGCGTACAAGGTCGTTCTCCAAACGTTGCCCTATTACCTATCGTTTCTCTTCCTGAGTTAGAAACCTGGATCGAAACTTGGTCATTCAGTGAAACCATTCACAGTCGCTCTTACACACACATCATTCGTAATATCGTGAATGATCCAACGCTGATTTTTGATGACATAGTCACCAATGAAGAAATCACCAAGCGTGCAGACAGTGTGTCGAAATACTATGACAACTTGATCGAAATGGTGAATCTATATAACACGATGGGATTTGGTACTTTTAACGTACCGGGCAAAGGCGATGTTGAAATCACTATGCCGAAGCTGAAAAAGGCGCTTTATCTTACTATTGCTTCCGTGAATGTATTAGAAGCCATTCGCTTCTACGTCAGCTTTGCTTGTAGTTTTGCCTTTGCTGAACGCACCTTGATGGAAGGTAACGCGAAAATCATCAAGCTGATTGCTCGTGATGAAGCCTTGCACCTAACCGGCACACAGCACATGCTTAACTTAATGGCGTCCGGTAAAGATGATCCAGAGATGGCCATTATTGCCGAAGAGTGCAAAGACGAAATGCGCGACATCTTCATCGAAGCCGCGGAACAAGAAAAAGAATGGGCGACTTACCTATTCCAAAGCGGCTCAATGATTGGCCTTAACGCGCAAATTTTGGGTCAATACGTGGAATACATCACTAACGTTCGTATGCAAGCTGTTGGCCTTGATGCGCACTTTGAGACGAAGCATAACCCAATCCCTTGGATTAATGCTTGGTTGGTTAGTGACAACGTTCAAGTCGCACCACAAGAAGCTGAAATCAGCTCTTACTTGGTTGGACAAACAGATAACAACTTGGATGATTCAGACTTCGATGACTTCGATCTCTAAGCAAGAATCAGCAACAAAGAAAGAGCAAGTAGTACATCGTGTACTAATAGGTAAAAAACAGATTCTGGTAACAGAAGAAGAGCCTTTAATGGTTCAACTTGAACGGGCTGGAATACATGTGGAATACCAATGTCGCGAAGGCTACTGCTCTTCTTGTTCAGTGAAGCTTTTATGGGGAAATGTTATTTACCCTTTTGAACCCCTAGCTTGGGTACAAAGTGGTTATTTATTAGCTTGCTGCGCCATCGTGAAAAGCGATATAGAAATTCAGTTTTTATAAGCTACTCGCTCCTCCCATAGAGCAAAGGAGGTAATACTTATGACGTTATCAAGCTCATTAATCCAATCTTCCTTGAAACTGCCGTGCGGAGCTATTTTAAAAAATCGATTAGCAAAATCAGCCATGTCCGACTCTCTAGGAGATGGTGAAGGCAATCCAACAGAAGCTCAAATTAACTTATACAAAAAATGGGCAAAAGGTGGTGCCGCTATCTCTTTTATTGGTGAAGTACAAGGTGACCCAAGATACCCTGAAGCCCCTGGTAACTTAGTACTTCATGACAATTCAAATTATTCATCCCTTCAATTATTAACCCAACAATCGACCATCAATAACTCCCACCTTTGGGCTCAAATAGGACATGGCGGGGCACTTTCTTATTTGCCTATTACTCATCCCAAGGGGCCCTCTGCTCTCGACTTAAAGAATCTAAAATGTGAGGCAATGAACAAAGCGGATATACAAGCTCTACCAAGCTTATATGCAAAGACCGCTTTACACGCAAAGAAAGCAGGCTTTAGTGGTGTGCATATCCATGCTGGACACGGCTTTCTACTAAGTCAATTCTTATCACCTTTATTCAATAAACGCACCGATCAATACGGTGGTTCGATTAAAAATCGCAGTCAAATTATCTTAGATATTATTAATGAAGTGAGAGCAAAGGTAGGTAAAGATTTTCCTATTGGCATTAGAATAAATGCTACAGATCAACTCGAAGGAGGATTAACAGAGCAAGAGTCATTAAGCGTTATTGCTCAACTTAATGATACCTCCCTTGATTTAATCGATATCAGTGGAGGCACTTACTTTCCCGGCGCAAAATCAAGTTCTGAGAATACCGTAAAAGGCGCTTACTTCTTCAATTTTGCTAAACAAGCAAAACAAATAACAAACATCCCATTAATGCTTACAGGTGGCATTAAAACCAAGGAGGAAGCTCTCTCAATACTATCTAGTGGAGCAGCCGACCTCATTGGTTTAGCTAGAGTAATGGTATTAGAGCCAAGCCTACCTAATTATTGGTTAAGCGGCGTCGATATGAATCCTGCATTTCCAATATTTGATTCTCGTCCTGCTGGAGGTATCACAGCTTGGTACACTATGCGCCTAAAAGCATTGAGCGAAAACAAAGAAGATACGTTCAACATGGATTTAGAAAGCGCTATTCATCTTTATGAAGAACGAGACAAAATAAGAGCCCTAAAGTGGAAAAAATATTTTGATTTAAATAACTAAATTTCTTTAATTACTTCCTGCTATTTGTATAAATCCATAACCTATCTCAAAGTGCGATAACCTGCATAAATTCGTGTGGCTGTTGTAATCCAACAAATCGTTCCGAAGACATAAGCCAACACAACAAAGTGCGACGGCAACAAACAAATCAATACGAGAAAAGCGATGGTCTCTGCGCCTTCCGCTAAACCGCCAATAAAGTGTAACGACTTGCCGCCATAATCCAGATTTTCAATATGGCGCTTTTCCGCCATGATGGCAAAAGCCAAAAAGCTGCTGCCCGTTCCCATAAAAGAGAAAATAACAAAGCTGGCCGCTAATGCATTCTCTGCCGGATTTGCCAATGCAAAGCCAAAAATAACCGCAGAGTAAAAAATAAAGTCCAATGTAATATCAAGATAACCACCTAGATCCGTAGGCTCTTGCACTCGCGCTACGGCGCCATCTAACCCATCCATCAAACGATTAAGGATAATAAAAATCAAAGCAAGCCAGTAATACTCTTGACTCAAGGATGGCACAGACAAGATCCCCATCACAAAACCAAATACGGTGATGTGATTTGCTTTAATTCCCATTGCATCGAGCTTTAACGCGATATTTCGCAAAGGTGCTTTCAATTGTTTAATAAAAAATGGATCTAACATAAATAGAACAACTCTCACTTATCAAGAATGACTCAGCCGCTATAGACTTGGTACAATGGCTTAAAACTTATCGAATGTAAGGCTCTTATGATACACGCAAAGCAATATAGTTCCTCTGGACCAAACCTTATTATTATTCACGGTTTATTCGGTAACGCAGATAACTGGCATTCCATTGCACAAGGCTTATCTGAACACTTTAATTTGTTTTGCATTGATTTACCCAACCACGGCCAATCATCTTCTATGCCAAACGCAACTTACCCAAAAATGGCTCAGGCTGTTTTAGATTGGGCAGAGTCTCAAAACATCAAATCTTTCCATTTGCTCGGCCATTCCATGGGCGGAAAAGTGGCTATGCAAATGGCTTCGCTGGCGGAGCAATCAAGCAATATTAAAATAGAAAAGCTCATCGTCGCCGACATTGCTCCTGTCGACTACAAACCAAGCCACACCGACATTTTGAAAGGCTTAAAAGCGGTTCAATCAAGTGATGTAAACTCCCGTAAAGCCGCAGATGATATTTTAAGTCAGTATGAGCCAAGTCTGCCGATTCGACAGTTTTTATTGAAAAACTTGGTTAGAACAGAAGACAAACTGTATCAACTCGCCTTGTCCGTCAACGACATTGACGACAGCTACAGTACGATATTGAAAAAGCCTGAAATAAGCCAAGCAGTTAATACCCCCACGCTATTCATCAAAGGCGAGCACTCGGACTATATCATTTCGGATTATCAACAAGACATTATGGCCGCCTTTCCAAATGCCTCTTTTAAAATACTGTCCGGAACTGGGCATTGGCTTCATGCAGAAAAACCGCTGCCATTTAGCAGCTTAGTGAAGCGCTTTTTACAGCAAGATTAACATTGCGTGTCGGCACACAGTCCGTATTTGTCTTTTAAGTAAGATGCGGACGGTAAAACAACCCCATGAGATCGAATTAAATACGGGTTAAACGTCACTCGCAATGTGCCTGGATAATCGGCTTCTATCAAAAGTTTGCTGTCTTCCCACGCTCGAATCCTTTCCACCAAAGCTGTCAGTTTAGAACGGCTATCGGAATGAATAGCAAAAAGCGAACCGGCTCTAACAAAAGCAAATGAAGAGCCAATCATTATGCGTTGTTTATGGAATAAGAGCTTTAGAATATCTTGCGCGACCCCATCTTGATAAAGCTGTGTGTCCACCAAAGATAGAATCACTTCAGACTCTTCCAATAAAAAGTTGACCGACTTCAGGACAGACAAACGATCTGTGTCTGTTTTTAAAAAGCGTAATTCAAAACCGTACTCTGCGGCTTCTTTTTCCATTTTTTGCTGATCAATAAAAAGTGTATCGCTATAAAGTACAGCCAATGGTTTTCGGTCAAACCAAACAGCATTAAGCAACGCAAAACGCTTATCCAAAGGCGCACCAGAAAACACTCCACTACTTGGTATTAAGCAGTCTTTCTGAATATTCAAATACTCTTCTTGCCCAATGAAAGTAGCAATCACAATACCTGTATTAACGGTCGAGCAAATTTGGGCATAACTGTCTCTGCCTATAGTCACTAGAATATCGTCGTTTTTAAGCGCAGCTATATTCTGATAGAAAGCAGAACTACGAACAGGTTTCGCTTGAAGAGAGGAAGGTAAAAGAGCAGATAGTTGAAACGTCAAAGAACGTACTGAACTTTCTTCAGCATCATGTATGACATACACGGAAGCAAAGACCTTAACGGACAGCAGCATTCCGATGAAAGTTACAAAAATCCTTTTCAACTTACTAATAATCCAGATTAAAAAGTAATATTGGTGAAGACATAGGCATAGCTGTCTTCGTCGTAATTATTATGTCTTGAAATAAGAGAGTTATTATCTAAACGTGTTTCTAACCCTATTCCAACGGTCGCCTTTGAATACCCACCTAAAGAGGTCTGATAAGATAACCAAGTATTAAAAAACTCATAGTCCTTATCCGCTAACTCTTTACCATACCAATAGTAGCCTTGATATGACCATTTTTCACTTAAAGGTAGACTATAAAAGAAGGACATGAGTATTGGTGGTGTCGTTTCGAGCAAACGCTCCAACTCCGTTTGCGTATCCTGATAAGCATAGGTGAAACGAGTCATGGCTCCTGAATCAAACCGCCAATCCAATTCCACTTCAACACCGTTTATATCTATGTTCTCTGTTACTCCCTCCTCAACCGGAGCATCCTCTAAAAAGCCTGCAAAGTGCTTTCTACTGAGCACAAGCCCTTCTACTTCATCATGGTACAAACGCACATCGAAAGATAAATCTTGGGAAGGCCAATAATGAAAGTAGCCGACTTCATAGGAAGTGACAATTTCTTCCTCTTCCCCTTCTTCAGCATAAGTAGCAGATGAACTTTCACCTGAGGTGAGCACATAACGCCAATTAAAATATTGGTCTGATAGGTCAGGCGTTCGTACCGCTCGGGATGCATTCATGCGAATGGATTCGTGTTCAGACAGTTTGTACGTTGCGCCAAACTTTGGTGATAAAAAGTCCCAGCCATTTTACTGTGCTCTAACATGGCGCCAGTGTTAATCACCCAATTTTCACTAGCGCGATATTCCATATTAGAAGACAGTCGGGTAATTTCATCATTCACCGTCCCGCCAAAGTAATGCTCCGACCTTGCTTCATCGTATCGATAGCCGAGCACCGAAATTAAACGCAATTTCTCTGACGCCTCTAAAGTGCTTTGCAATTCAATATCATGGCGAGTCTCACGCAGATCAACAACAAACGACTTATTGACTGAGCCTTCAGTACCACTTAGCGCATCTGAAAGGTAAGTCGAGCTAAGAGGATCCGTACCATTGAATATAACGTCATAAAAGAAATCATAAAGCACAACATCGTGCTGCTCGTTAGCATCTGATTGATCGTAATAATATTGCAACTTCAGCTCATGATTTGAGGCCACTTGTTTGGCAAAACTAAACTTGATGTGCTCTCTTTCAACTTCATTCGTTGGATCTGTTGAATCATAACCCCCAACATACTCAAAAGTTGAACCGCCATAATCAACATCAACCGCGTAATCATCTCTATCTGCTTCAGCATTGACATAACTCGCACCAATATCCAAATCAAAGAAGCTCGTGGAAGTTTCATGCTGAATGAAAACATTTCCCATTTCTGAGCGATGACCATCGTTGCGCTCATCCCCATAAAAATCTGTGTCGTACCCTTCTACAGAATTTGTCGAAGCGGAAGCTCGATAACTCCAATTTCCATTCAAGCCACTATGTTGACCATATATACGGTAGTCTCCCTGAGTCCCAGCATAGGCACTAATGCTGTTTCCTAAAGTCTCTAAAGGAGAACGAGTAATGATGTTCACTACAGCAAAAAAGGAATTCAGCCCATAGCTTGCAGCATTTGGCCCACGGTTCACTTCTACTCGTGCTATGTCTTCAATGTTCAATGGCAACATCGACCATTCCACACGCGCTAAACCTGCACTGTAAACAGAGCGACCATTAACCAATACTTGAATGCGGCGGTATCCATTAAACTCCGTACCATGATAAGACGCAGATTTTTGACTAGAAGATGTATTAGCAACCACAGTAAAACCAGGCACAAATTGCAGTAAGTCTTCCACATACTGAATATTAATTCGTCGAATAAAGTCGCCATCTAAAACAGACAAGCTGGATGACACATCGGCTCTCGGTTGCGATATTTTTGATGGCGTCACCACAACAGGAATGGTGTCTGAAAAGGTGTCATATTCATCTAGACTGAACATGTCTGCTTGAGCTGATACGCTAACGAATAAGCCCAATATAAGGCTGAAATGCTGTCGCCACAATCTTTGTCTTATCATGTTTACTTCAGCCTATAATCATCCGCAAGATAGGTTCCCAAGATGCGAACTTCCTCTGAGAAGAAACCAAGCTCTTCTAAGGCGGCCTGCATGGCAGATGATTGAAAGTGCGCCTCAACATCCACATAAAACTGAGTTGCAGTAAAGTTCCCGTTCACCATATAGCTTTCTAGCTTCAACATATTAATTCCTTGCGTCGCAAAACCGCCCATTGCCTTATAAAGCGCAGCAGGAATATTACGAACTCGAAACATAAAGGAAGTAATGTATGTTTGGCCTTCTTCAAACACAGGCATTTTTTGTTGACGGGAAAAAACTAAGAAGCGAGTCGTATTTCCAACCGTGTCATTGAAATGGGTTTTCAGAATATTCAAGCCATACAACTCAGCAGCTAACTCAGACGAAATTACAGCGAGCCCAGGCTCTTCATTCTCAGCAATGTGTTTTGCAGCACCAGCCGTGTCATACATCGCCTGATTTTTTGCGTTTAGCGCCTTAATATTGGCATCACATTGCGCCAAGGCTTGAGGATGACTGCCTATGCGATTTATTTGCTCAAGCGTCATACCATGACGAGCCATTAAACAATGATTCACTGGCTCAAAGTGCTCTTTTACGACATAAAGCTGAGTTCGTTTGAGTTCTCGATAAATCTCTTCAACTCGCCCTGCTGTGGAGTTCTCAACAGGGATCATGGCGTAATACGCGTCACCTCGTTCAACCATCTTTAAGGCATCAGCAAAGGTTGCGCAATGGACACTGGTCCAGTCAGGAAAGGTGTGTTTGCAAGCAAGATGCGAATAAGCACCTGGCTCGCCTTGATAAGCAACGATTTTAGTTGCATCAAGAGTAAGATGTTGCTCTGGCATATTAAAAATAATTCTGTGATATATTTCTTTTACAGTAACAAATAGGCGTGGCGAGATACATAAAAATGCGAAGATTTTGTCATTATATTGTAAGTATCTTGTCTTAAAAGTGGCTAATTAAACAAACGTACCCTGTGATGAAAAGCATATTTATATTATTGGTAAAAGCTTACCAAGTTGCCATTAGCCCATATATAGGAAGTAACTGCCGTTTTTACCCAAGTTGCTCCCATTACATGATTGAAGCAATCGAAAAAAAAGGCGTCATAAAAGGTGTGTACCTTGGCGTGAAGCGCTTATCAAAATGCCATCCGTGGGGTGAAAGCGGCCTAGACCCAGTTCCACCCTGCAAATGTGATAACGAAAAGCAAAACAAAGAGAGTTAGCTAGCGATTGTTCCAATTTGCAGCTTTAAATCACTGGCAATCAACACAGCTTGTGTTCGATTGTTAATCTCAAGTTTACGAAAAATCGCTGTGATATGTGCCTTTACCGTCGCCTCAGAAATGGATAACTCAAAAGCAATTTGCTTGTTCAATAGGCCTTCGTGAAGGTAACACAACACTTTATATTGTTGAGGGGTGAGTTCTGCGACTTTATTCTGCATAGATAAGTCGGGCTTAGGTTGGCTTTCAACGGCTTGTTTTAAATTCTCAGGTAACCAAATATCACCGGCTAAAATCGCATTAATTGCTTGTACGTAAGTGGCAGGCTCACTGGTTTTAGGAATGAAACCCAAAGCACCAGCATCAATCACTTTTGCCACCATAGCACTGTCTTCACTACCAGAAATAATGGCGACAGGCACATCAGGAAAGTCTTTTCGGATTCGAATCAACCCATATAATTCACCACTGCCTGGCATGTTTAAATCCAGCAAGAGTAAATCTAAATCATCTGTCTTCTCTAAACATTGAAGTGTGGAGTCTAGATCTTGGGATTCCGCTATCTCAACGCCCTGTATTTCTGCACGTAGCGCACTGCTTAGCGCGCTACGGAACAGAGGATGATCATCCGCGATAATAAGTGATATCACTGCTTACCCTTTTAAATGTATAAAGTGTTACACATTTAAACGGTTTTCGATCAAATCATCAACCACACTTGGATCGGCTAGTGTACTTGTATCGCCCAATTGATCATGTTCACTCGCTGCAATTTTTCTCAAAATACGGCGCATGATTTTTCCAGAGCGTGTTTTTGGCAACCCTTTACTCGCCCACTGAATCAAATCAGGTGTGGCAATTGGGCCAATCTCTTGACGCACAAACTGCTTCAGAGATTTAGTCAGTTCTTCGTCTGGCGTAACACCGGCTACAGCACTGACATACACATAAATACCCTGCCCTTTAATATCATGAGGGTAACCAACGATCGCCGCTTCAGCAACGGCTGGATGAGCAACCAATGCACTTTCGATTTCAGCCGTACCAAGGCGGTGGCCCGATACATTCAGCACGTCATCCATACGACCAGTTATCCAATAATGACCGTCTGCATCTCTTGATGCGCCATCACCAGTAAAGTACATACCGTCAAAAGTACTGAAATAAGTTTGCTCAAAACGTTCGTGATCCCCATAAACTGTACGCGCTTGACCTGGCCAAGAATCGGTAATGACTAAACCACCGTCAACTTGCACGCCTTGTTCATCAAGCTCAACGCCTTGCGCATCGACCAATGCAGGCTGCACGCCAAATAAAGGTCCAGTACAAGAACCTGGCTTAGCGTCACCTTGTACAACACGCGGCGTCATCATGATGCCACCGGTTTCTGTTTGCCACCAAGTATCAACAATTGGGCAAGAAGCGTTACCAATTTCAGAGTAATACCAAGACCAAGCCTCTGGGTTAATTGGCTCACCAACACTTCCCAAGACACGCAATGAATCACGCTTGCTAGAGCGAGTCGCTTCATCGCCTTTTGACATCAAAGCTCGGATCGCAGTCGGTGCTGTGTACAAAAGAGACACATTGTATTTATCAACAACACGGCCAATTCGGCCAGAATCAGGGTAAGTTGGCACGCCTTCAAACAGAATGCTCGTTGTTGCATTGGCTAGCGGCCCGTACACCATATAACTGTGTCCAGTGATCCAGCCCACATCAGCAGCACACCAATAAATATCATCTGGTTTTAGGTCGAACACCAATTCATGAGTTAAAGAGGCATACACCAAATAACCGCCAGTAGTATGAACAACCCCTTTTGGCTTACCTGTGGAACCTGAAGTGTACAAAATAAACAAAGGGTCTTCGGCGTTCATCGGTTCAACTGGGCATTCTGTACTTTCGTCTTTTGCTTCAACAGCCCAATCTAAATCTCGACCATCAAACCAAGGCACATCTTTCTGCGTGTATCGATAAACCAAAACTTTCTCAACAGAAGGACACGCATTGTTATCCAATGCCATATCAACGTTGTGTTTCAGTGGAATAGTATTGCCTGCGCGACGACCTTCATCAGCTGTAATCACCAGTTTCACTTCACAGTCATTTAGACGATCTGCGATAGCGTGAGCAGAAAAGCCACCAAATATAACGGAATGAATCGCACCGATTCGAGCACAAGCCAGCATGCTGTAAACCGCTTGTGGAATCATGGGCATGTAGATAGCGACACGGTCGCCTTTTTTAACACCTTGTCGCTTGAGAAGATTTGCTAAACGACCCACTTCGTCGTGTAGGTTTTGGTAGGTAACGGCTACTTTATCATCGGTTTCGGCATCGCCTTCACAATAATAAGCCACTTTGTCTGCGTGTTTCACTAAATGGCGGTCAATACAATTGTAAGCGACATTCAGTTCGCCATCTTCAAACCACTTAATATTGACATTGCCACGTTGGAATGAGGTATTTTTTACCTTGCTGTAAGGTGTTATCCAATCTAAACGCTTCCCTTCTTCACCCCAAAATTCGTTTGGGTTTTCAATCGATTCTTGATAGCGTTTTTCAAATTCTGCCTGACTTACGTTGGCGTTTTTTGCCGCCTCACTTGAGGTTGCGCTATATAATGACTTCATAACCCGCTCCATTGTTAAATTTGTTATTCGGATGCGAGACCACTATAACTCGCTCTATTTGCGAATCTATTCCACTTTAGTCTTATTAGCTCTTTCTACGCATCAAAACTCACCAGACTCTTCCGGCCTTAACAAAAAAGGGCAAACGCACGTCTTGCTTATGATGTGGGTCCGACCAAGCATCGCGAATAATAGGTTCTGCATTGAGCAAAAACTCATCCCCATGTTCTTGAATATATGACTGAGAGGCCGACCAAGTACGGATAAAATCCAGTGTTTGAGAAACCGACCAATGGCAATTTAGCTCAAAATTCGGCACATTCATGAGCTCGAAAGGAAACTGAATATCATTGTATTGATTCCATAACACTCGGCTCTGGGAAGGCCAATAATTGCTAAGATGCGGCAAGATATTTTCCGAAATTACCTTGTCTTCCGCTTCCCCTATTTGTAACCAGTTATATCCCCAACACACAAACAAGCCACCGGGCTTAAGCACTCGGCGCAGCTCTTGCCAAAACTTACCCAAATCAAACCAATGTAGCGCGTGAGCAACACAGACAAGATCAAAAAAATGGTCAGGATAAGCGGTGCTTTCAGCCGAGCCTATTTGATAATTTACTTTACGATGGGGAGTTGCCGCATTAACTTGGGAAGCACTAATATCAGAGGCTTCGACCCTTTCAAAATACGCTGCAAGATCTAAAGAGGCTTGACCTGTTCCACAAGCACAATCCCACACGACACTGTTTGAAGGCGCTTGTTGAGATAACCAATAGTAAAGCTCAGCCGGATACATAGGGCGAGTTTTTGAGTAAATATTAGAAGACAGTCCATCAAACGTGCGCATAAAAACCTCAAAATTAAAGGGCGTTACTCCCTATTAAAACGATCTCTTTTATTGGGATAACACCCCATATTGATTGAGTACGGAACGAGCTTCCTCAACTCCTTTTACTCGATACGCCTGCATTCCCATGTCATTTGCTGTATCAATATTGACCTGATTATCGTCTATAAAGAGTATCTCTTTTGGTGCGACTTGTAATTGATCTAAGACGTGCTGATAAATGGTTTTATCTGGTTTCGTTGCTCCCACTAAATGAGACGCATAATAGCTATGAAATTTACCCGCTAAGCCCATTTCATCCATTAAACGTGGCCAATGTGCGGCATTCGTATTGGACAAAATCGCTCTATGGTATTCAGGCTTAACTGAATCCACCAGCGACAAAGCACCATCAAACAAGCCTCTTGGCCACGCCTTAAACGCCGTTTTAAATGTTTCTTTATCAGTGTTACTGCCAACTTCTTTCAGTAAGGCTTCAGCAAAATGATCAAACGACACTCTACCGGAATCAAATGCGGCAACTGCTGGTGATTTAAGCCATTTTAACCACACTTCCGCTTCTTCACCTTGGGTATTCAGCATGGCATGCATTTCCGAAACATCACCCAAATCGACCAACACATTCCCTAAATCAAACAATACAACACGAATATTACGATTCTGTTCCATACGCCCTTCCTACCAAATTTCGGCCTTAACCTTAAACCATTGATCACCTTTTAGAAAACAAACCTGTCAAAAATAAACATAGACCATGGTCTATCTAGGAAGAGAGCACACCAATGCATACTATAGGCTTGGACTGAAAACACAGGAAAAGCATAAAAATAGAAGCACAACAGAACGAATTCAGCTATACCTTTACCTGAGCAACCCCAACTATAGGAGAAAAATAATATGAAATTGGGATTTGTGTCTAAAGCAATACTATCCAGTGCAACCGCCGTTGCCCTTACTCTGTCTGCAAGCAGCTCATTCGCTGCTGACAATCGAGACTACATTCTAGCGACCGCTTCAACAGGTGGAACCTATTACCCCGTGGGTGTTGCGATTGCAACTTTGAGTAAAGTAAAACTTACCCCTAAATTTGGTTTCTCTGTTTCTGCAATCAGTTCTGCAGGCTCAGGTGAAAACATCAAACTGATCCGAGAAAACCAAGCGCAATTTGCTATTTTACAAGGTCTTTATGGCGCATGGGCGTGGAATGGCGAAGGCCCATTTGAAAGTTCCGGCAAGCAGACAGACCTACGTTCTGTTTCCATGCTTTGGCAAAACGTAGAACATCTTGTTTTACACACAGACCTCGTAAAAACAGGCACAGTTTCCGATCTAAAAGCCCTTGAAGGAACCAACAATAAATTCTCGATAGGCAGTAAAAACTCAGGTACCGAAGGTTCTGGTCGCCAACAGCTGAAAGGCTTAGACATTGACCCAGATAAATTCAACCTCGCTTACATGGGCTATGGTGCCAGTGCTGATGCGATGCAAAATGGCAATATTGAAGGCATGAACACACCAGCGGGTGTGCCGGTTAGCGCCGTTACTCGCCTTTATGCTTCCATGAATGGCAAAGTAAAAGTACTGGATTACACAGACGAGCAAATGAAAGCGGCCAACGGAAATTATGATTTATGGACGCGCTACGTTATTCCTGCTGATACTTACCCAGGCCAAACAAAAGCGATCAATACCGTTGCTCAACCGAACTTCCTAGCGACTCATAAAAACATGTCAGAAGAAGATGTTTATGAGCTAACAAAATCCCTTTATGAAAACCTAGCGTACTTAAGCGCAATCCATAAAGCGACCTCCGTTATGTCCATTGAAAAAGCCATTGCCGGACTCCCTGTGCCATTGCACCCTGGCGCAGCACGTTACTACCGAGAACGCGGTATTAATATTCCTGCTCGTCTAATCGCAGAATAAGTCCTCCCCATAAAACAACACCGTAGCGCTTACGGTGTTGTTTTTGTGCTAATCGTTTTTTGTACATAATAAGGTCGCTTGTCTATGACTGCTTCATCGCAACCCAATGAGTCTCAAGAAATCAATCTAAGTGATTTTGAAACAACACACCGTTCAGGACCTTGGTTGAATCGTTTTGTTTTTACCCTTTCTGTTTTATTAGCGGTTGCCCATATTTATATCAATACTCTGGGAACATTGCCGGAGTTATGGGTGTCCGCTTTTCACTTTGCCGGATTTGGTGCCTTATGCGCCTTATTAATACCCGCAAATCCAAAATGGCGAAACAGCAAAATTGCCATGATATTTGACAGCGCCATTGTATTGGCACTGGTTGCGATGGTGTTCTATATCATCCTATTTGAAGACGCTTTGTATAACCGAGGCGTAACCTTTAACACTGGAGACTGGATTGTTTCCTTCGTCAGTGTGGCTCTGGCGCTTGAGCTTATTCGTCGTACCAGTGGTTGGTTTATCCCCTTTTTGATTTTAGTTGCCTTAACCTATGTGGTGATTTGGGGACAATGGCTTGGAGGCATGTTCACCTTTCCCGGTTTAAGCCTAGAAACACTCATGTATCGCAGCTTTTTCAGCACCGATGGCATGTTCGGTTCTATTTCCCGAATTTCATGGAGCTTCGTCTTCATGTTCATTCTTTTCGGTGCGTTTCTGGTGAAATCTGGCGCGGGGGATTTCATCATAGATTTGTCTCGCTCCCTAGCCAGTAAAATGATTGGCGGTCCAGGTTTTGTGGCGGTATTAGGATCAGGCTTGATGGGTTCTGTTTCTGGTTCTTCTGTTGCCAACACAGTTTCTACTGGTGTCATCACGATCCCTTTGATGCGTAAAGCAGGCTTTCCCGCTCGATTTGCTGCAGGCATAGAAGCGGCCGCATCAACAGGTGGTCAATTAATGCCTCCCGTTATGGGGGCAGGCGCGTTTATCATGGCGTCTTATACGCAAGTTTCTTATGTCACCATCATCAGTGTCGCGGCGATTCCTGCCTTACTTTATTTCCTATCCGTTGGTTTCTTTGTACGTGTGGAAGCAAAACGAAGTAAGGTAATCTCCACCCAAGGTGATGATGAGATTGTGGTTTCAGAAGTCTTAAAAGGCGGATGGCATCATATTCTTCCTCTTGGTGTTCTTGTCACGTTACTTGTTCAAGGGTTTACGCCTACTTATGCCGCTGGCATTAGTATTCTTGCCGTCATTGCAGCCTCGTTCTTGTCTAAAAAGCATCGCATGGGGCCTATCGAAATTTTAGATGCCATGGCTCAAGGCGCTAAAAACATGTCTACAACGGCGGTTTTGCTTGTTGGAATTGGATTGGTTGTCAATGTTATCAGTACCACTGGCGTAGGAAACACCTTCTCGTTATTGATTACTGATTGGGCCGGTGGAAGCCTTTTCTTCACCATTATCTTAATCGCTATTGCTTCCTTGATTCTTGGAATGGGATTGCCTGTTACAGCGTCTTATATTGTTTTGGGAACGCTATCTGCACCGGCTTTGTATAACTTAATTGCAGAAAGTCAGCTGATTGAGATGATGGCATCGGGCACTCTTCCTGAAGCAGCAAATGCGATTTTCATGCTGGTTGATCCTGCGGCTCTTGCGACATTGGCACAAGGCATGCCAATCGAACAAGCGGCAGCATTATTGGCTCAGGTACCAAGTGATTTCAAAGGCATGTTAATGGATCAAGCGTTAGGTGCTCAGACAGTCGCTATGATCTTGGTGACAGCGCACATGATTATCTTTTGGCTCTCTCAAGACAGTAATGTCACGCCGCCTGTTTGCCTAACCGCCTTTGCTGCCGCTGCCATCGCCAAAACGCCGCCTATGTTAACAGGCATGACCGCTTGGAAATTGGCTAAAGGTCTGTATATCGTCCCTTTATTAATGGCTTACACTCCATTAATTGGCGGCGATGGTGATGAGTTATTACGACTTACTTTCTTTGCTATTTTTGGAATGTATGCCTTGGTGTCGGCAATGGAAGGGTATTTGGAAGATAAGCTTTCTATTGTCACAAGAGCGCTAATGTTAGCAGCGTCATTTATGATGCTATGGCCAAATTTAGACTTATGGATTCAAGGGATTGGCTTGGCTCTATTTCTGGTTGTTTTCGTACTGGGAAATATTACCTATAAGAAAAAGGCGTAAGCTCACTTTTGAAGAAAGTGAAGCCGTCTTCTTTAGTAAAACAAAACAAGCGTGCAGGATAAGCGCGCTTGTGTCTTTAACTGTGACAAAGAAGTGTTGAGCTTAACTTTCCCTAGCCATCATCTTCACCCAACTCGCAACATGCTGTTCATATTCCGCTTTCGCCTCAGATGGAATAGATTGAGTCGTTGGAATCTTAGTCGTCATTGGGTTCACTGGATGACCTTTCACATGCAATTCATAATGCAAATGAGCACCCGTTGTTCGACCCGTATTGCCAGATAAAGCAATGACTTGGCCTCGTTTTACTTTCTGGCCTTTTTTCACCAACACTTTACTTAAATGCAAGAACCGAGCGCCATAAGGCCCGTTATAATCAAGCACTAGGTATTTGCCTGCGTATTTGTGAGTCGCAACACGAGTCACTATGCCATCACCTGTTGCTAGTACTTTTGTGCCCGTTGGTGTGGCTAAATCCACACCATTATGTGGCGCAGGGTGCCCAGTAATTGGGTGTAATCGGTTAGCATTAAAAGAGGAACTGATTCTGTATTCTTTTTCAGTAGGCCAGCGTCTTAAGGATGGTGTCAGGCTGTTGCCTTCCTCATCATAAAATCGACCATCCGAGTGCAGAAAAGCTCGATAGGTTTCGCCTTTCACCGTCATCTGCAATGCTTCTAGCTGAGTGGTGCCGACCTGAATACCATCAATACTTCCCGTTTTCAGAACCAGATCGAATGCATCATTTGCTCTTAAGTCTTTGCGAAAATCCACACGACCTTCTAACACATCATGAATAATGAGTATGTTACTGTCCGACAAACCTATTTTCTTAGCGGACTCATAGAAGCTGCCTTCAATTTGGCTGTGTACCACCTGTTGCGAGTAATTCACAGGTGTGATCTGTTCCTCGTACGAATAACCACCGCTTTCATGTCGTACATAAGACACACTTTTGCTGATATCAATACGGCGAGTTAAAGAAACCAAACCGCCAGCTTCATCCAATGTGAAGGTGTATTTTTCTTTGGGTAATAAAGGCTCAAGCACCAGATATTCTTGATCCGCGTCTAAAATGGCGTACATGGATTTTCTCGACAAACCAAGACGAGAAAAAATACGAGCCAATGAGTCACCAGACTTAATCACATAATCAATGGAGGTATAGGTAGAAGCAGGCGTTTCTTCAACAGCTGGTTGTAAAGGAGGAGTCAGTATACTTTGTAATGTCGAGTCGATTATTTCCTGCAATGGATCAATAAAAACCGAATCATCTTTGTGTTCACTTACGTTTGATTGCTGATTGTTTCCATTAGGCAAAACGTATTCGTCGAGGTTATCAGCGGGCACAACTAGGGCTTTATAAACCAGAAAAAAAATGAAGAAGAGGCTGATATTGATAGTTAACCAAACTTTAGGTGCAGAAAAGCTCCAATGGGTAAGGCGTCTTATAAATTGCATAAACTAGCTCGTTAAACAAAAAGTGGCTCAAGAGGAAATAAGCTCCATGTCGATACCATCGACCACACTTATTCCAATAAATAATAAAAAGTAGAACCACACTTTGTAGTATTGGCATTCGCCTTACTACCGTTGGGAGGTAAATAATCCCACTCTATGCTTGATTCCTATAGAGTTTTACAAAACCCGTACAAAACATTATTGACATTAATAATCGGGGTAGAATACGGCATTTCCCCTTTTAAGGAAATACCCACTCTAACGAGAAAGCCACACTTGCCCATTAACTCCTTATTGAAGAGTTCATAAATGCTACTTATACACTCGAAAAATATTGGACGGCCTCTTTCCTGCTGAGTAGTATAAAGTTTAAGTTCCCTATCAGTAACACACTTACTTATGTCAGATTTTTCCGGTTACCAGATACGTTCATTTCATTATGGAACAGAATCAACAAGCCTAGAATCAGCCATTTTGGTGGAGGAAACCCCTCTCGCCATTAGTGTTGGTGGCATTGCCTACGCCGTCATGATGGTAACCCCTATTCATTTGGAAGAATTTGTCATTGGCTTTGCTTTAAGTGAAGGCATTATTGAAGACTTATCCGACCTCCGTGATATCCATATTGAAGCCGTTAAAGCTCAATTGGACATTGATAGTATTTCGATCAATTTAGACATCAGTCCGCGCAGGTTTAATCATTTTAAGCAAAAACAAAAAACACATCTTGGAGCAACAGGGTGCGGTTTATGTGGTGTCGAATCCTTAGCTCAAGCCATTCCAGAGTTGTCCAAGTTAGTATCAAGCAACCCTATTGAACCCGACACACTCATTGCACTAAGACAGCAATTAAAAGAACATCAAAAGCTTGGTCAACTCACAGGAGCAATTCATGCGGCTTTACTTCTTTCTCCTGACAACAAGCCAATCTGTTGCATGGAAGATATTGGGCGCCATAATGCTCTAGACAAGATAATTGGTTTTGCTAAAAAAAACGCCATAAGCTTACATAATCATAATGTGCTAATGTCGAGCCGATGCAGTACAGAATTGGTGCAAAAGGCAGTCCGTGTTGGTCTGTCTCAACTCACACATTTAGCATCACCTAGCACCCTTGCCGTAAAACTTGCTAAGCACTATGGGCTTACATTGATTCATTTACCTAAACAAGATGCGCCTCGTATATTCGCACCTTGTATGCAGTCAGAGGACACAGTCAATGAGTAAAAACGCAACTAATGAAACAAAGAATTTTTACAAACCTTATAAAGGGCCAGCAGGTGGTTGGGGCGCATTAAAAAGCACCACAGAGCATTGGTTTAAAAGTGAAAACGCGGTGCGAAATATCCACACGCTTTTAAAAACCAACCAACCTCATGGCTTTGATTGTCCAGGTTGTGCTTGGGGCGAAAAGCACGATCCTGCCAAAATACGTTTTTGCGAAAATGGTGCTAAAGCCGTCAACTGGGAAGCAACATCCCGCAAGGTAGACGCTGCTTTTATGGCAAAACACAGTGTTTCTTGGTTAAACACGCAAAGTGATTACTTTCTTGAATATCAAGGTCGCCTCACAGAACCACTTAGCTACAATCGAGAAACAGACCATTATGAGCCTATTTCTTGGGAACAAGCCTTTCAAAAAATAGGCGAGACACTGAAAGCTCAATCGAACCCAAACAAGGTCGCTTTTTACACCTCTGGCCGCGCGAGTAATGAAGCTGCGTTCCTCTATCAACTCTTTGCTCGTGCCTACGGAACAAACAACTTTCCAGATTGCTCGAACATGTGCCATGAAGCGAGCGGTTATGGATTAACAAGCAGTATCGGCATAGGCAAAGGCACGGTAGAAATAGACGATTTTGAAAAGGCTGATGCCGTATTTGTTTTTGGACAAAATCCCGGCACCAACCACCCTCGCATGCTAGAAACACTCAAAGAAGTCGTGCAGCGTGGCGGCCAGTTGATAAGCTTTAATACCTTGCACGAAAGGGGGTTAGAGCGCTTTCAGAATCCACAAAACCCAATTGAAATGCTCACCAATGGTTCAAAGCCAACCAGCACAAATTATTTCTGCCCTAAGATTGGCGGTGACATGGCAGTGGTTCGAGGCGTTGTGAAAGTATTAATCGAAATGGAAGAAGCCGCTCAAAAAGAAGGCAAAGCCATTTTTGATCATGACTTCATTAATCAACACACTCAAGGTCTAGAAGACTACCTAGAACAGGTGAAGCAAACCTCTTGGTCTGACATCCTGCAACAATCTGGTTTAACCAAAGAAGACATTGTTCATACAGCCAATGTCTACGCCAAAGCAGAAAGTGTCATCATCACATGGGCGATGGGCATCACTCAGCATCACCATTCTGTGGCAACCATTCATGAAATAGTAAACTTGCTTGCCTTACGAGGAAATCTAGGCAAACCGGGAGCGGGCGCCTGCCCTGTGCGAGGGCACAGTAACGTACAAGGTGACAGAACCATGGGCATTAATGAGTGCCCTTCTCCTGCCTTCTTAGATGCATTGGAACAACGCTTTCAATTTACACCACCAAAAGAACACGGCTTAGCCGTCGTCGACACGATTCGTGCCATGCGAGATGGAAAAGTCGGTGTATTTATTGCTCTCGGCGGTAACTTTGCGGCGGCAACGCCTGATACACAAGCAACAGAACATGCTCTTAAGCAATGTGAGCTGACAGTTCAAATCAGCACCAAGCTCAATCGCTCTCACCTGATTACAGGTAAAGATGCCATCATTTTACCTTGTCTTGGTCGTACCGATATTGATCATCAAGAAAAAGGTCAACAGAAGGTAACAGTAGAAGATTCCTTTAGCATGATCCATGCTTCTGGTGGTGTACTGGAACCGCTAAGCAAGCAGCAAAAATCTGAACCTGCCATCATTGCTGGCATGGCAGAAGCGACGCTAGGAAACTTCCCAATTAATTGGGCTGAAGCAATCGCTGATTACGATATTATTCGAGAACATATAGCAGCGGTCGTTCCAGGCTTTCATGGTTTTAATCAACGTATATTGGAAGATGGCGGTTTTTATCTTGGTAACAGCGCAAGAGAGAGAAACTGGAAAACGCCATCTGGAAAAGCCATTATTCACAGCCATCCATTACCAGAATCCATTCTGCCAAAACGTGCGCAAGACTTGTCTTCCGAGAAAACACTTGTCTTGCAGACTTTACGGTCACACGATCAATACAACACAACTATTTATGGCATGAATGACAGATACCGAGGCATAAAAGGCGAGCGAAATGTTGTCTTTATTAACCCTGCGGATATACAACGCCTAGGCTTTAAAGAAGGCCAAAGTGTAACATTACGGTCAATATGGGATGATGAAACAGAGCGTAAAGTGAGTAATTTTAAACTGGTTCCCTACAGTATTCCTGCTGGTAACATCGCAGCTTACTACCCAGAAACCAATCCATTGGTGCCACTCGATAGCCTTGGAGAATTCAGCAATACTCCTACGTCAAAAAGCATCGCTATTGAACTAGAAGTCTACGAAGCAAACAGTGAAATCAATTTACAAACAACATAAAAAGCACATATAAAAAAACCGAGCTTAAGCTCGGTTTTTTTATGCTTTATTTCTTTATTCAGAGAACTGATTAGCAAACTGACTAACCGCATCAACAACGCGCTGTGCGCCATCTTGAATTTCGATAATCACATCACCTGCTTCATTAGATAGCTCCAAACCCTTCTCTGCTTGCTGCTTGCCTTCATTGATCAAAGCAACCGCTTTTTCAGCTAACTCCTGATTCTGCATAACCACGGAGACAATTTCTTCAGTTGCTTCACTGGTTCGTGAAGCCAACTGCCTTACCTCATCCGCAACAACAGCAAAACCTCGACCTTGTTCACCCGCCCGTGCGGCTTCAATTGCGGCATTCAAAGCCAACAAGTTAGTTTGGTCTGCAATCCCTTGAATACTCTGAATAATGCTACCAACTAATTGAGACTGCTTATCTAATTCAGAGATTCCCTCTGCTGCTTGTGCCATCTGATCTGATAGTTGATGCATAACTTGCACCGTTTCTTTTACCACTTCACTGCCTTTTTGAGCGCTTGCGTCTGTTTGTTTAGACGTAGTAAAAGCAATATCAGCCGCTTCA
Source organism: Marinomonas sp. 15G6-16 (assembly GCF_055809555.1). NCBI lineage: Bacteria > Pseudomonadati > Pseudomonadota > Gammaproteobacteria > Oceanospirillales > Oceanospirillaceae > Marinomonas > Marinomonas sp. 15G6-16. The sequence goes on from NZ_CM147916.1 coordinate 802,983, forward strand.
GAAACTGCCATCTCTCGCATGACTTGATCTGTGATGATGGTGGCAAATTTCACAACTTTATAGAAATGACCATGAACATTTGAAATAGGATTGTATGACGCTTCTAACCATACTGTATTGCCTCGGCTATCAACTCGCTTGAAGCGCTCAGCAGCAAACTCACCTTTATTCAAACGCTCCCAAAACTGCCTGTACGCTTCTGAGGACGACTCTTCAGTCGTGCAAAACATTCTATGATGCTCACCTTTAATCTGCTCTAAACTGTACCCCATTCCTTGTAGGAAAAGGTCATTCGCCGTCAGAATATGCCCAGTCATATCAAACTCAATAACAGCAGTAGACCTTTGCAATGCAGCAATGATGTTTTCATCTTCTCGAGAATTACTAATGGTTCTCGTTAAGTCATTGCAATATAAAGTAAGCTCTTTAACTTGACCTGTTTTACTGTCAAAAATAGGCTGAAAAATCCCTCTTAACCAAAGAACATTGTCGGCACTTTTTTCAACTTCTATGGCACCGACCCAATGCTTCTTATTTTTTATGGCATCTATAAAAGCGTTATAATGTCCAGTATTTCTAGAATAAGTAGGAGTGAAGTCAGTTAACTTTTTTCCGATCAAGTCTTTTTCCGAAAATCCCAGATCATTGGTCACTTTTTGGTTAACAAAGGAGATAACCCCCTCTTCGGTTAACTTTATAACCAGCATCTCCAGTTCTAAGCTTTCTTTCACTTGCTTAAGTGCATGCAGCTGCTCCTTAACTAACTCGAGCTCATTCTTCAAATTTCCATTAAACATCCTAGTCTCCAAAGCGATTCGATATAAAATATAGGCGATAACCAAACAGTAATGAGAACAGTATAGCTCAGACCAATTTTTTTTCGGTTTTAATATAAAATTCAGATTAGATATTTTCTCACAAGGCCAAATAAAATCATTACAAAGGAACACTTCTTTACAATATTCAAAAAACCATTTACACGCGCAGTAATATAAATAAAAAAGTAGGTCTTACCATTCTTTTATTGCTCTACATCAAACGACTCACTAAAAGCAAAGCAACGACAAGGGTTTTGCGCTATAAATAAACCTTCTCTTTTCCAAAACGACAGGATTACGTTTATGAAAATCGCCGTTTTCTCTTGCAAGCCTTATGACAAGCGCACACTTTCTACTTATACGCAAAATACAGATTTATCTATGAGCTATTTTGAAAGTCGCTTAAGCATGGAAACCATCGACTTAGTAAAAGGTTTTGATGCTGTGTCTTGCTTCGTCAACGACGATGTGAACGAAGAAGTCATTAAGCGCCTGAAACAACAAGGCGTGAACACCATCGCATTACGTTGTGCTGGCTTTAACAATGTAGATTTAGAAGCAGCAAAACAAGAAGGCATCAAGGTGTTTCATGTACCAGATTACAGCCCAACATCTGTGGCGGAACATGCTGTTGCTCTGATCATGACGCTGAACAGAAAAACTCACAGAGCTTATCATAGAGTCAAAGAAGGCAACTTTGCGTTAGAAGGTTTAATGGGATTCAACCTAGAAGGCAGAACCGTCGGCTGCGTTGGAACAGGCCGAATTGGCGCGGCTTTTTGTCGCATCATGAAAGGGTTTGGTTGCGATGTTTTATGTTACGACCTTTACCCTTCAGATGAGCTAATCAGCATAGGTTGCAAATACGTGTCTCTCGACGAACTATACAGCCAAAGTGACATCATCAGTTTGCACTGCCCATTAAATGAATCAACTCATCACCTGATCGACAATCAGAGTTTGAGTAAAATGAAAGATGGCGTGATGATTATTAACACAAGCCGTGGCGCACTTGTTCATGCTCAAGAAGCCATTGACGCTCTTTACAGCAGAAAAATTGGTTATTTAGGCCTTGATGTTTATGAGCAAGAAAACGAAATGTTTTTTGAAGACATGTCTTCTCACATCATTCAGGACAGTGTTTTCCAACTCATGCTGACATTCCCAAATGTTGTGGTCACTGGCCACCAAGGTTATTTCACTGACGAAGCGTTAAGCCATATAGCGGAAACAACCGTTGATAACCTACTGCATGATCAGAATGAAGAAAGTCATCAACGCCAACTGGCTTAATCAAAAATTGGCATTTAAGTATTTAAATGCCAATTCTCTTCCTCAGCGATAGACCCAAGCTCATCGGTTAATTGAAATGATTTACTAAAAGTGCCAACAAACTGTCACCTTGATCACGTATAATTCGTAACAGTTTGAATAAAAAAGGATGGCAAGATAATGAATTTCAACGAAAGCGCTCAAAATCAACTTATAGAAATCGTTCGTCGCGCAGGACAAGAAATTGTCATGACTAACTTTCGCCAGTTGAGTTCAGCTGATGTTGAAACCAAAAGCAGCTTTAGCGATCTGGTCACCATTGCAGACAAAGCCTGTGAAGATTTCATTACTCAGCAAATCCAGCAACACTTTCCTGATTGGGCGATTGTAGGCGAAGAAGCCACCGCTGAAGACACATCTACAACAGATAAGATCAACCAGTCAGACATTTGCGTGATTATCGACCCAATCGATGGAACTTGGAATTACGCCCACGGCATTGCTGACTTCGGCATTATTCTTGCCGTCCTAGTAAAAGGAGAAACACGCTTCGGTTTACTTTATGACCCAGTAAATGACGACTGGATCTATGCCAACAAAGGCGAAGGCGCTTTCTTCCAACGTACTTCTTTGAAAGAAAGAGGCACAGGACAAATTCCAAGCCAAGCACCATTGGCATTAAAGATAACAGCCGAAGCAGAACTTGAAAGGCTTGCAGGCATTATGTCGATACACTCTTACACTGGCGACAAACAAAAAGACTTCGCTATCAAAGCAACCCGCTTTGCTCGAATCAACAATCTGCCTTCTTGCCCTGCCTATCGCCAATTGTCTCTTGGGCATTTTCACTTCAGCCTCACCTACAAAATGCTTCCTTGGGATCATGCAGCAGGCGTACTTATTTACACAGAAGCTGGCGGTGTTTGCCGACTGTTGAATGGCACAGAATACAACCCAGCCATGTTAGAAGGCGAACTGCTTGCCGCTCAATCTGAAGCACAATGGCAAGCCATCGCAGAACACTTCAGAAAATAATAAACCTAATCTAATAACAAAAAACCGTTACTCTGGCGTAACCAAAGTAACGGTTTTTTAGTTCTAAACCTATTTCTAGGAGATTATTTTTTCATCGCTTTAATGTAAGAATCCAGCGTTTCTTGGCTTGCTGCTTTTAATGTCATGCCGTTTGGACCCGCCCCAATATTGCTAAATTGTTTTGCTGGCTCACCGTGTTTTTCAAAGAATGCTAAGTTCTCAGAACCGGCTTCAAAAACCCATAAACGGCCATCTTCGATCTTTGTTGTAAAGCCATCTAAATCAAACTCTGATGCGAAAGCTCCCATGCTTAAAGACGCGCCCAACAATGCAGACATAATCACTTTAGATTTATTCATAACACACCTCATTTACTTGGATTGATAAAATTGATGAGGCTATCTTGCGATACTTTTATGTCAGAAAGATTACAGAAAACAGTGAAATATACATTTTTCCGCATATATTTTATTTCATATATTAAAGCTACTGAAAAGTCTCATATTTTCCTTTAAAACCGATCAGCACCCTTTCCCAACTATCTGTTAAACTAGCCAATATTGATCAATAAACTACAGAGAATAAACACGGTTGGTTTCCCCAAACAAACCTAAGGAAAACAATGGATCCGATTCAATTTTATAAATGCTTATCCGACGAAACTCGTCTACGCAGCATGTTACTAATTTATTTAGAGAATGAATTATGCGTATGTGAATTAATGGTGGCATTAGATGAAAGTCAGCCAAAAGTATCGCGCCATCTTGCTTTATTAAGAAACTGCGGGCTCTTGACGGATCGTCGTCAAGGACAATGGGTATATTACAAAATCAATGCCGCGCTACCAAAATGGGCACTCACAGCGCTTGCAGAAACAGCAACAAACAACACCAAGTTCATGAGTATTAATCAGCAACGACTTAACGATATGGGCGATCGCCCAGAGCGAACGGTTGCTTGCTGCTAATCACAAACTAGCGTAAACACCTGCAAAAAAAGAGCCGCCAACGAATACACTGAGTATTCATTGGCGGCTCTTTTTATCTTATCTAACAAGCATTCACTGATGTTAAATCAACAAGCTTCTCACCCTGGCTGAAATGTATTCAGACACCACAACCGTCGCCAAAATCACCAGAATAATCAAGGTCACTTGAGGCCACGCCAAGACATTCAACGAAGATGACAGGAACAAGCCAATGCCGCCCGCGCCAACCAAGCCTAATATGGTGGATTCTCGAATGTTAATGTCCCATCGGAAAATCGTGATGCTTAAAAAAGCAGGCAAAATTTGCGGGATAATCGCGTAAGCAATGGTTTGAAAACGAGACGCGCCCGTCGACTCAATCGCTTCTACGCTGGTGCTGTTGATCTCTTCAATGCTTTCATACAGCAACTTCGCCACAAACCCGATCGACCTTAAACCAATCGCGATAATACCTGCCAAAATCCCCGGCCCTAAAATCGTCACCAATAACAAAGCCCAAATCAACGAATTGATAGAACGCGATGAGGCAATGATAAACAACGCAATCGGGCGCACAAACTTTGTGGACGGCGTGGTATTTCGTGCAGCCAAGAAAGCAACAGGAAACGCCAGAATCACACCAAGCAAGGTGCCTAAAGTCGCGATATTCAAGGTGTCCCAAAGGGCTTTATACAGCTTATTGATGTACAACCATTCTGGTGGAAACATGCGATCGATTAAATCAGCCGCTTGCACAGGTGCGTCATAAACAAAAAACCAAATCGTGTCTTCCGTCATTTCCAACCAGCAAAAAACGGTCAGTAACACAATGGAAAACCAAAATCCCCAAACGGTCCATGCTTTGCGCCTAGTATGACTTTCCCATACTAATTTTTGTTCTAACTCACCCATTTTCTTATCCATCCAGAAAGGTATTCACACGCCAACACAATAAGAATAATTAAAATGAGAATGGCACCAGCAGAATCGTATTCGTAACGATCAATCGAAGTATTCAAGGTCGCACCAATGCCGCCTGCGCCAACAATGCCAATGACCGCTGATTCACGAAAGTTGATATCGAAGCGGTAAAACGACAAACCAATCATACGCGGCATCACCTGTGGCCAAATCGCGATGTGCATGCGTTGCAACCAAGACGCGCCTGTTGAGGCAATGGCTTCCAATTGCTTTTTATCGATCTCTTCGATTTCTTCTGCGAGCAGTTTTCCTAGAAAACCAATTGTCGCGTAGGTTAGCGTTAAGAAACCCGCAAAGGCTCCGAAGCCAAAAAGCGCCACCAAAAAGATGGCCACTATGACTTCTTGCATAGAACGAGAAACTGCAATAAAAGATCGACAAAACAAATAGATAGGTTTTGGAGAAATGTTACGCGCCGCGCCCATTCCAAATGGAATAGACAACAGAATTCCAACCACCGTTGAGGTCACCGTCATGGTTAAGCTTTCATAAATCCCAGAATAAATGTCCGCCGCTCGACGAGTAAAATTAGGGTTCAAAAAGCCTTCGATAAAACGACCACCGCGCTCCAAACCTTCGTAGACGCGTTGCCAGTTCACCTCAATGCTGCCAATACCGACAATCAAATACAGAAAAAAAGCGATCCAAAGCGCGATGCGCCAGCGTTTATCTGGCACAAGATAATGAGGCCTTTGCCAAGTTCGCATTAAGCGGCCTCCTCACTTTCCTGTTCATCGTCTTCGTCGTCTGGCTTAACGTCCGTCCAATCTTCGTCGCCATAAATGCGCGTCAGCACGTCTTCTGTTAATTCATCAGGCTTGCCGTCAAACACCACTTCGCCACCTTGCAGACCAATAATGCGATCCACAAACTGCATCGCCAGCGGCACATCGTGAATATTGATAATCGCCGACAAAGCTTTTTCACGGCAAATAGACTGAATCAAACGCATGATTTGACGAGACGTTTTTGGGTCCAAACTTGCCGTTGGCTCATCCACCAGCAACAAACGAGGATCTTGCGCCAAGGCTCTGGCAATCCCCACACGTTGGCGTTGACCACCAGACAATTCATCAGCTCGTTTATTGGCATGATCAATCAAACCAACACGGTCTAAATATTCAAAAGCATTATCAATGTCTTCTTGTGGATAGCGACGTAAGAAAGAACGCCAAAAAGACAAATACCCCAATCGACCAGACAAGACGTTTTCCATCACGCTCAGTCTTTCAACCAAGGCGTATTCTTGGAAAATCATCCCAATGTGACGACGTTGCTCGCGAATTTTGCTGGAAGACAAACTGCTCAAGCTCACATCGTCCAACTGGATATTGCCTTCACTTGGATCGATAAGGCGGTTTACACAACGAATCATAGTGGATTTACCGGCCCCACTCGGGCCGATAAGTCCAACAATTTCACCGTCAGGAACCTCAAAACTAATGTCTTTTAAAACCCAAGGACCAGACTTATAACGCTTTTTTAAGTGTTCAATTTTAAGCACTGAAAGATCCTATCGGCAGTTGTATGAAACGCCGTTTGCGTCATCAATTTTACGAATCACATTCCAGTGTTGCTTAAAGGTAATTGGCAAGAACTGACCTTCTTTCGAGAACTCTTCTTTCAGCTTGCTGCCTTCCCATTTGTAAGAGAAAAACGCTTCTTTGATTTTTTCTTGAAGCTCAGGCTTAAGGTTGTAAGCCACGCCGTAGCTTGTTGTTGGGAAAGTTTCAGATTTATAAATGGATTTTATTTGGCTGGCTTTCACAACATCACGATCAATCATTCGATTCAATACAGAGTTTGCTACAGCCGCTGCTGGGTAATCTTTGTTTGCCACACCCAAAATAGAGTTGTCATGCTTACCAGAGAACTGAGGCTCGAAGTCACGCTCAGGAATCAAATCAAAATCCGCTTTTAGAATCGCAGAAGGCGCTTTAAAACCAGAGTTAGAGGTTTGGGACGTAAAGGCCAACTTGCTGCCTTTAATGTCTTTAGGAGAATTGATACCAGAATTTGGGTAAGTGATGATTTCCATCTCATAACCAAAAGAACCGTCTTCTGCTGCCATCATAGTAAATGGACGATAACCCGCACAAGCAACCGCTAATGGGTTAGAACCTGTGTTAAAGCCTGCAATGTGAAGACGACCAGCGCGCATTGCTTCGATTTGCGCGGCATTAGATTGTACTGGGAAGAAACGCACTTTCTTGCCTGTTACGTCTTCCATGTGCTCTAGGAACTCAGACCAAACATCTGCATAAACGGCAGGATCTTCGACTGGTGTATAAGCAAAAATCAAAGTACTAGGGTCAATTAACTTAGACTCATCCGTTGGGATATCAGCGATTAAATCATTGTCTTTATCCGTGTAACGGCTGTCCAAAGAAAACTCTGCATTGGCTGCGCCTGCTGCAAACATTGACGCCAAAAGTACTGGGTATAACAGTTTCATAGTGTCGCTCCTGATTAAGTAATCACGAAACTCTACCCCTGCTTTGTGACAGTTCAGTTAAAACATGCAAATAAACATATATAAGGAATGATTCTCTTTTTTAACCAAAATTTATTTCTGATTTAGGCCGTATACAGCTTTTAAAACAACTATATCTGCCACGCAAATGTCAGTGTGCCGTAGCTATTAAAGTCGTCTAATCGATGATCACTGCTGCCGTTATATTGCAATGAGAAAGGCGTATTGATCGCAAAGGCGAGGGAGGAATTTCCCCAAGAGTAAGTCACGCCTAATGCTAAAATATTAATATTATGGTCATAGTCGATGGATCGACTATCGCTGAAGGTATTACCGTCGGTGTAAATTTGGTTAAAGTAGTATTTTAACGCCAGTCCAGAATACACAAACCATCCACCATTTACGGCAATAGGGTTTGATGTTCTTGAGTCTGCAAATAAAGCGGTAGCATAAGAACTTTCTAAGTTTTTACCGTATCGAAAAACAGCGGCTGTACTAATACTACTGCTTAAGGTACCAAGACCTATATTCCCTCCAAGTAAGATATCCGCATGGCCGCTGTCCGATATCCACTCTCGCCATATTCGCCCACGAGAAAACTCAAATACCAATTCATTATTTAATTGCGTATCCCAACCTTTCGGTTCTTGTGCAGAAATAATGGAATGGATGGCCTTCTGGCTTTCCTCTCCCAATGCAAGTGGTCCGACAATACCTAGGGTTGTACTGACTCTATCCGCATAACTTGGACCTGCAGAAATATAGGTATTGGTAAAGCTAATAACTGCCGAATAAGGCAAATCTGACTCGGATGGAATAACTTGTGAAATATCATAAGGGGTCGTTAGTGTTTGACCAAAGCTGTACACATTTACAGCTCTATCAATCGAGCGATTTGGCATACTCCACATTAAAGGTTTTACCCAAATATCCGCTTCATGCTGTGAATAGGAGCCATCATAAACATTGTATTTGGATACATAAATTCCGTTGGTGTAACCATTGTCTTCGCCAACAAAAAAGTCATTATCCAATGTGGCAGACATCCAACTAACATCGCTATAAGCCTGCGTGCCATACAAGAGAAACAAAATAGACGCGAAGGTTTTCAAGAAACTTTCCGCTTTTCTATTATTGTGACTTTTTCTGTCTTTCGTTGTATTCACTTGATTTCAGCTCGCTGATTTTTCTTACGTTACATAACTAAGGAGATATCATTATAAAGCTTACAAAGCGGAACATAGACCAAGAAATATTGAATAATCATGAACTTATCAAGGATAAAATTTTTCTATAAAAAAACACCATCTAAGAAAAACCCAGATGGTGTTTTAAATTGTGTATTTCTTTCTGGATGAAAAGCCATTCTTAGAAAATCAAGAAGCCTAATGAAATGATCACACCAGAACCAATTAAGGCCATCAAGCAATAACCCATTACATCTTTCGCACCAAGCCCTGCAATCGCTAACGCAGGTAATGCCCAGAACGGCTGAATCATATTAGTCCAAGCATCTCCCCATGCAATTGCCATGGCAGTTTTAGCTGCATCAACGCCCAGTGCTGCACCTGCAGGCATCATAACAGGTGCCTGAACAGCCCATTGCCCACCACCGGAGGGAACAAAGAAGTTCACAATACCAGCACTTAAAAATGTAAATAGAGGAAAGGTTGTTTCATTGGAGATAGACACAAAACCCTGTGAAATAACTGCTGCGAGAGAAACACCTGAGTCACCTGAAGCCGTCATCATGCCCATGATTCCTGCATAAAAAGGAAACTGTAATAGAATCCCTGAACAGTTACGTGCGCCCTGAGAAATCGACGTCAGCAAACTTTTCGGAGTACCATGCAGTAAAACAGCAGCAAACAAAAAGGTAAAGTTAACGATGTTTAAATTCAACGCAAAACCATTTGTCACGAAGTAATAAACCACATAAACAAAGCCCATAATGCCTAAAAGCAAAGAAAGAGTACGACTACTTTCAAGACGTTCAGCTGGGCTCATTTCACTTCGATCCTTAACTTCTTCAACCTTAGTTTCTTCCAAAAGCTCAGCATCAATAGTAATGATATCCTGAGGCGCCGGATGCATCAGGCGATTTAACAAAGGAATACTGACAAACATAACCGCTAGAATAGTTAGGTTCATCGGAGAGAAAATGGTTTCTGAGGTTGGAATAGCGCCTGTTACCGCACCATTTGTAACAGTAGTATTATTGCCACCAGCAATCGACAACGGAATCGAGCCTGATAAACCTGCATGCCAAAATAAGAAGCCACTGTAAGCAGAAGCGATTAACAATCGGTAATCTACACCCTTTACTCGTGCTGCGATTTCTCGGGCAAAAATAGCGCCTACGACCAAACCAAAGCCCCAGTTTACCCAGCATGCCATGGCGCTAATCGCCGTAACTAGAATAATAGCTTGTCCCGGTGTTTTAGCGACGCCAGCCAACATGGCTAATTTGCGTTTAAAAGCAGGGGCACTTGCCATAGCGTGGCCCGTTACCACAACCATCGCCATCTGCATCGAGAAGCTTAATAAATTCCAAAAGCCACCCGCCCACGCATTAACAACCTGCATGGGACCTTGCCCTGTGCTCGGCATCACTAATAAAAACACGACAAATGTGAGGATAATGGCAAAAATGAAAGGATCAGGAAGGTAACGCTGCAACAGCAATACAAAGAACTGACTGACTTTTTGTAGACCTGTTTGTTTTTGTTGAATTGTATTCATGAGACTTTTCCTATTTTTATATTTTTTATTAGAAAAATAGTAAGAGAGGTATTCGAATCAGACACTTATGGCACCGACGAATCCTCTCTTCTATATCATGCACTTTTTGATCAATGCATTTTTTAACGCGACACTAACATGGCTACTCCCATACCACCGCCGATACACAAAGTAGCAAGCCCTTTTTCAAGATCTTGCCGTTGCATTTCATGAAGCAAGGTCACCAAAATGCGACAACCTGATGCTCCGATTGGGTGACCTAGAGCAACAGCGCCACCATTAACATTGACTTTATTAGCATCCAAACCAAGTTCTTTGTTGACGCACAGAGCTTGCACAGCAAAGGCTTCGTTGGCTTCAACAAGGTCTAAATCAGCTACTTGCCAATTGGCTTTTTTAAGCACCTTGTTGGTTGCCGCGATTGGCCCCGTTCCCATAATGTCAGGATCAACGCCAGCAGAACTCGCCGCTTCGATGACTGCTAAAATTGGCAAACCTAAGCGTTTTGCTTCTTCATCCGTTGTCACAACCACCATCGCCGCACCATCATTTAATGTGGATGCATTCCCTGCCGTCACACTGCCTTCTTTGGCAAAAGCGGGACGTAGTTTCGCTAGTGATTCCGCATTGGTATTCGGACGAATTTGTTCGTCAGCGTCGACGATCACTGGATCGCCTTTGCGTTGAGGAATTGAAACAGGAAGAATTTCTTCGACAAAACGCCCCGAAGACTGAGCTTGTGCCGCTTTGTGTTGTGATCGCTCTGCGAATTGGTCTTGCTCGGCGCGGCTAATATCCCAACGGTTAGCAATATTTTCTGCCGTCTGTCCCATGTGGTAGTTATTAAACGCATCCCATAGACCATCGCTCACCATGGAATCGACCAGCTCCCAGTTGCCCATTTTTTTACCAGAACGACTGTTAGGCAAAACATGCGCCGCTTGACTCATGCTTTCTTGCCCGCCAGCAACCACCATATTGGCATCGCCATTTAGAACCGCTTGCGCTGCCAGTTGTACGGCTTTTAAGCCCGAACCACATACTTTGTTTATTGTCATGGCAGAAACATGATTCGCCAATCCAGCGTGAATAGCCGTTTGGCGTGCCGGATTTTGCCCACAGCCTGCCGCCAAAACTTGCCCCAAAATAACGTCATCAATGTGATCTTTCAAAATAGGTTGTTTGGCCAGCATACCAGACAAGAGCTGAGTACCGATTTGCACGGCACTTAACGAAGATAAGGCACCATTAAAAGCACCAATTGGCGTTCTCGCCGCTGCAACGATAACCGCTTTCATATGATCTGCTCCTTAATAAAATTCTGTTTATTCTTCTAATTTTGAATAATAAGGCTTTATCTTAAGCAAAAACCATCTCGGGAACATGGTCTGGAACAATAAGCTTACCTTGCGTCTTTTCAATGATTTCGTCTGTGGAAACACCTGGCGCTCTTTCCTTAAGAACAAAGGCACCATTTTCAATTTCTAACCAAGCAAGATCTGTCAGCACTTTTTTGATACAGCCCTTACCAGTCAAAGGTAAAGAGCAGTTTTCTAGCAACTTGGACTCACCCGATTTAGAAGCATGCGTCATGGTGACAATGATGTTGTCTGCGCCAGCAACCAAATCCATTGCTCCGCCCATGCCTTTCACTAATTTGTTAGGAATCATCCACGAAGCAATATTGCCGTTTACATCCACTTCAAACGCACCCAATACGGTTAAATCAACGTGACCGCCACGAATCATGGCAAAAGATTCTGCTGACGAAAAAATAGAAGCGCCTTTGACTGCGGTAACAGTTTGCTTACCCGCGTTGATCATGTCTGCGTCTATGGTGTCTTCCGTTGGAAACTCGCCCATGCCAAGCAAACCGTTTTCAGATTGCAGCATGACGTCCATATTTTCTGGAACGTAATTCGCCACCAAGGTTGGAATACCTATTCCCAGATTAACGTAAAAGCCATCTTGTAATTCTTGAGCGACACGTTGTGCCATTTGTTCTCTTGTTAATGCCATGTCAAACCTCGTTATTATTTTGCTGCTTTTACGGTTCTTTGTTCGATACGTTTCTCAAATGTGCCCAACACAACACGATCCACGTAAATACCAGGAGTATGAATCTGCGTTGGATCAAGTTCTCCCACTTCAACAATCTCTTCTACTTCAACAACCGTAATTTTGCCCGCTGTCGCAGCGAGTGGGTTGAAGTTTTGTGCAGTATGGCGATATACAACATTGCCGTAACGGTCTGCTTTCCAGCCTTTAACAATGGCGAAATCCCCCGTAATAGCTTCTTCGAGTAAGTATTCTCTGCCATTAAATAATTTGGTTTCTTTGCCTTCAGCAACTGGAGTACCAACACCTGTGGCAGTATAAAAAGCAGGAATGCCAGCACCGCCTGCGCGCATTTTTTCAGCTAAGGTGCCTTGGGGAGTGAGCTCAACTTCTAATTCACCATCGAGCAATTGTTTTTCAAATAAAGCGTTTTCGCCTACGTAAGACGAAATCATTTTTCGAACTTGTTTGTCTTCTAGCAAGATGCCCAACCCAAAGCCGTCAACGCCACAGTTATTCGAAACCACTGTCAGACCTTTTGTACCTTTGCGTTGGATCTCTGCGATCAGGTTCTCTGGAATGCCACACAAGCCAAAACCACCAGCTAGAACAATCATATCGTCTTCTAAACCAGCCATGGCTTCTTCGTATGAGGTAACCACTTTGTCAAAACCTGCCATTCCCTTTCTCCTGATTATTATTTTGAAGGAAGTTCAGTTTGACCTAAGAAGATAAATTAATTAAATTTGTTTTATATATTTATTAATAAGTTTTACAAATAAATAAAAACCAACAAAGTGACTCACAATGAATATTAAACAAGTTCGTGCTTTTCTTGCTGTGGCTCAATCCATGAGCTTCGCAAACGCAGCCAACCATCTGCATCTGTCTCAGCCCGCATTGAGCTTGTCGATCAAAAGCTTAGAAGATAGCCTAGGTGGGAAATTACTCACTCGAACCACTCGCAGCATCGCCCTCACCCCAGAAGGTGAAGCATTAGTGCCGATTGCTAGGCGCTTGCTGGCTCAATGGGAAAACGCTGAAGATGAGATGAAACAACGCTTTGCTTTGCAACTTGGTAAAATCACCATCGCTTCTATGCCTTCGTTTGCCGCGTCGTTACTGCCAAAAGCCATTCGCAATTATCATGCCTCGTATCCAGATATTCAGGTCGCTATTGATGATGTGTTATCAGATGTGGTGGTTGAAATGGTGCGAAATAATCAAGTAGAGCTGGGGATTTCATTTGAGCCTGTAGGCTTGCTTGAATTAGCGTTTTATCCATTATACGACGACCGATTTATTGCGATACTACCGAAAGATCACCCTTTAGAAGTGCATGAAAGCATCACTTGGGAATCCTTACTAGAATACGATTTCATCACATTGCAGCGCCCTTCTAGCGTACGAACCATGATAGAAAAAACACTCAGTGACGCCAACATAGAATTGAATGTCGCCTTTGACGCCCATCAGCTTGCAACCGTTGGGCGAATGGTCAGTGATGGAATGGGCGTTGCTGTTGTTCCTGCTCTTTGTCGTCAACAAGCCAAAGAACAAGGCGCTATTTGTCGACCTGTCGTAGAACCAGAAATACATCGTCGCGTTGGTGTCATATGTCAGCCAAGGTCCAGTTTATCTATCGCTGCGGCCGCTATGTTGGATGTTTTGATAGAAACCTACGCAGGAGAAAATGCATTATAAATAATGCTCTCTCCTGTAAGGTTAAATGAATATATTTGTCGATATACAACTCAAATTAGCGCCAGAAAAATCAAAACCCTGCTGGATTAAAACCCCATTCTTTTGGCATGACAGGTGTTAAAGAAAGCAGTTTCTTGGTGTACTCAGCTTGAGGGCGCTCAAATAAGTCTTCCGTTTTCCCCGCCTCTTCAATCACGCCATTTCGAAGCACCACCATTTCATCTGCCATTTGTCGCACCACTGAAAGGTTGTGACTGATAAACAAAATGGTCAGTCCAAATTTTGACTGCAGATCTTTTAAAAGGTTGAGAATCTCGGCTTGAATCGACACATCTAAAGCCGAAGTCGGTTCATCGCATATCAAGAATCTTGGTCGAGCTAACAAGGCACGAGCCACAGCAATACGCTGACGCTGTCCACCAGAAAATTGATGAGGGTATTTATCAATGGCATCAGGTGCCATGCCAACTAACGCTAGCATAGAAGCCACTAATTCTTGGCGTTGAACGGGATCTTTTTCCAAACCATAAAACCAAAGTGGTTCCATTAAAATAGAGCCAATTTTGTGACGTGAATTAAGGCTTGAATATGGGTCTTGAAACACCATTTGAATCAGTCGACGTGAAGAATGTTTTCGACTACGAGCCTTTCCTCCTGGCAATAGCTCCTCACCAAGTTTCATGGTGCCGCCATTTGGCGTAATCAAACCTGTAATGGTTTTAGCGACTGTCGATTTCCCTGAACCACTCTCACCAACCAACCCCATAATGCTACCGGGTTTGACGTTAAAGCTGATTTTATCGAGCGCAATAAAATCATCCGGTTTACGCCAAATCGACTTACGAGTACCAGCAAAACGAACATCTAATTCGGAAATAGAAAGCCCAATTGAAAGCTCTTTGTTTTCACCTTCTGGCAGTGCTTTTTCTTCAAGTAACCACTGCTCAGCAAGGTCGCCTGTGGCTGCACCTTTGGCTTCAACCTCTTTTTCCGTTGGCACACGGAACCGATCAATTTTATGATCCATCGGCGGAACCGCGTCCATCAAGGCTCGCGTATAAGCATGTTTTGGTCGTCCAAGCACCTGAGGCGTTTCACCGGATTCAACCACTCGCCCTTTACGCATGACAGTGACGCAATCAGCAATTTGTGCAATAACACCAATGTCATGAGTAATCAGGATGAAGCCAATTTTGCGTTTATCGGCCAATGAGCGAATCAGTTCCAACACTTGGCTTTGTACTGCCACATCCAATGCCGTTGTAGGTTCATCCGCAATAATGAGTTCAGGATTGGTACAAAGAGCTAAAGCGATAACAACCCGTTGACGCATACCACCAGAAAATTGATGTGGCCAAGATTTGATGCGTTCTGCCGCATTCTTGATACCAATCTCTTCTAGTAAATGAATGGCACGAGCGCGAGCCTCTTCTGCAGTAATATCTTCATGGGCCAAAATGGTTTCGACTAATTGATCTTCCACCGTCATCAGAGGATTTAGACTGGTTTGCGGATCTTGAAAGATCATCGAAATACGCTTGCCGCGCAAAGCATGAGCTTGATTGACGTCCAAAGCCCGCAAGTCTGTATCGCCCAACATAATCTTGCCATCCGCGATATAACCCGGCGCTTGCAATAAACCAATCACGGCCGCGCCAACGGTGGATTTTCCTGCACCACTCTCTCCAACTAGACCATGTATTTCACCGGCTTGAACCTGCAAATTGATGTTTTCAATAGCCGTCGTATCACCAAATCGTGTTGGGAAGCGTACGGTTAAATTTTCCACTCTGAGCATTAGCGTAACCCCGGATTAAAAACATCACGCATGAAATCACCAAGCGTATTAATAGAAACAACTAATGCCACAAGGAACAAAGTCGGTATCCATAAAATCCACCATTCACCAGACAACATAAACTGCATACCAATGCGAATCAGTGTGCCTAATGATGGGCTGTCTGCCGCAAGGCCAATTCCTAGAAACGACAAAGTGGCTTCCAACAAAATAGCGGAAGCGAGATCCACCGTCATAATGACCAAAAGCGGCCCCAAAATATTCGGCAAGATATGGATAAACATAATTCGAATTGGGCGTTGCCCCATGATAATCGCCGCTTGCACGTATTCTTTATTCATCTCTACGAAGGTAGAAGCGCGAGCAGTACGAGCAAAATTCACCCACAGAGACAGAGCAATCGCCAACGTTAATACCACAACCCGTAAGTCCTGTTGTACTTCTGGCGGTAAAATTCCGCGAGCAATCCCATCAATCAATAAAGCCGTTAGAATGGCGGGTAAGGCAAGCTGAACATCGGCAATTCGCATGATAATCGCATCAAAACGACCACCATAAAAACCCGCCGCAAGACCAAGTCCAACACCTAATACAGTAGCAATTACCATTGCAGACAAGCCAATCAATAAAGACAAACGAGCGCCGTATAAAATCGACGAAATCATGTCTCGACCTTGATCGTCTGTGCCCAAAATGAACTGCGAGATTCCGCCTTCCAGCCAAACCGGAGGAAGCAGCCCGTCCATCAAACTAAAGGTGCTCAAGTCGTAAGGATTGACAGATGCAATCCAAGGCGCAAAGGCCGCACCAATAAAAATCATAATGGCAATAACCGCAGCCACCATAACCGCAGGACTACGAGTAAACAGCCAAAGGCCTTCCGAGCGTTTTATAAACTCTTTCATATTTATCTCCTGCCTACACTCGAAGACGTGGATCAATGGCCACATACAAAAGATCGACTAATAAATTCACCACGACAAAGAAGAAAGCGATGACGACTAAATAAACACCCATCACAGGAATATCAACAAAACGAATCGATTCCAAAAACAACAACCCCATTCCAGGCCATTGAAAAACACTTTCCGTCACAATGGAAAATGCAATAACGCCACCAAACTGCAAACCAATAATAGTAATAACTGGCACCATGGTGTTCGCCAACGCATGTCGAAAATACAGCTGCTTCATTGGCACACCGCGAGCAGTCGCAAAGCGAATATAGTCGGTTCGCATCACATCCATCATCTGAGCTCGAACCAAACGCATCGTCAATGTAAGCTGATAAACACCAAGCGTAATGGCTGGCAAAATAAGCGCTCGCCAACCGTCGATAGAAAATAACGAGCTTTCCCAGAAACCAATGCTAACGGTTTCCCCTCGTCCAAACGTCGGCAACCAACCAAGCTGAACGCCAAATAAAAAAATCAGCATGATACCGATAACAAAAGTCGGGATTGAGATACCAATCAATGTGGTCATCAGAATGGTCTGAGTAATAACGCCTCGTGGCCGAAGCGCGGTATAAACACCAGCAGGAATACCAATAATAAGTGAAATCAACAGAGCAACGACGCCCAATTCGAGCGTCGCTGGAATACGACTCGCGATCATATCCGCCACAGGTTGACGAGTACGGTACGAAAAACCAAAATCCCCTTGCAGCATGTCCGCAGTAAAACGCCCAAATTGACTGATGAATGGGTCATTAAGACCCAATTCTTCACGTAATCGCTCTTGATCAGCAATAGAGGTTTCGACGCCTGTCATTTGGGTAATTGGGTCACCCACAAAGCGAAACAGTGAAAACGCCAAAAAAGCGACCGCAAGCATCACGAAAACGGATTGAATGAGTCGCTTAGAAATGAAATAAAACATCAATGTTCCATTCGTTTAGATAAATTTAAATTCTATTTAATCGTAACCCAGCGCAGCATAAAGAAATTATCCGCACGTTGAGTTATGTCGATGTTTTCTTTCGTGGCCCAAATTAATGGTTGCGTATAAAGCGGAATATACGCCACTTCCTTTTGCGTTATAGCAACAACTTCATCCACCATAGCTTGGCGTTTAGCAGGATTAATCTCCTGCAATATAGATGGAAGCAATTCATCAACACGGGCATTTGAGTAATTACCAAAGTTCCAAGAACCAAGTTTCTTCTCGTTATCTTGGGTGTGCAATAAAAAGCGAATTGGATGCTCTACATCGAAGGTACCAGGAGACCAGCCAAGTAAGTACATATCAAAATCATCAGCGCGTAATTGCGTCCAATAATCGCGAACTGGGCCTGTGCTCAGTTGTGCTTTTAATCCTACAGCACTGAACATAGAGGCTGCCGCACGACACAAGGCTTCATCATTAATGTAACGGTCATTGGTACATTTCAAGCCAAAGCTGAAACCGTTTGGATAACCCGCTTCCGCTAGCAACTCTTTCGCACGTTTTGGATTGTATTCAGGACGTGCTGCATTTTTCTCAGAGTAGCCAGAAATACCCGCTGGCACTAATTGTGATGCAGCTTCAATTTTCCCACGGAATAACACTCGATCAATTGATGCCATGTTAATCGCATGAGCGGCGGCTAAACGAACTCGTGAATCTTTAAATGGATTGGCATCATTAACGTCGGATGAATAAAGCAATTTGTCATGTTCGTGACCAAAGCCAAACATAATGACACGAGTTTCTTCACCTTCTAAAACTTTGAAACCTTTACGGCTTTCAACCTGTTTAGCGTCTTGTAGTGGAATCGGTTGAATGAAATCAATTTCCCCAGACAACAACGCAGCAATGCCCGTCGCTGAGTTACCAATCGGAGTAAAAACCGCTTCCGTCACATTATGAGTCGCCGTGTCCCACCAGTTGCTGTAAGGCTTTAGAGTAGTTTTTACACCAGGATCGCGGCTAGACAAGGTAAAAGGTCCGGTACCATTAGTATGAATCGTGGCGTAGTTTTGCGCATCCTTTGCTGGTAACGCAGCGTTGTTCTGTTCAGCCCAGTCTTTATCCAAAATCATGAAATTCGCAATGGAATCTGGAAAAAGCGGGTTAGGATTATTAGTCACAAAATCAATTGTATAGTCATCAACCACAATCACGTCAGAAACAGGAGAAAACCATGAACGTACGTCGGCTACTTCATTAGAGGCTCGCAAATAAGAGAAATACACATCTTCCGCTGTAAAGGCAGCGCCATTTTGAAACGTCACATTTTCGCGTAAATGAAAGCGCCAGCCGTTTTTACCTTCCAATGGCTCCCATGATGTCGCCAAAGACGGTTCAATCGACATATTTTCACCACGTCTAACCAGTCCTTCATAAATATTGTTCAAAAATGACAAGACTGGTGTGGAATTCACCGCATGAGGATCCATAGTTTGTGGGTCTGTATTGGAAGCCCAACGGAAAGTGTCTGCATTGGCGCCCGTTGCGGATAAAAGCAAGATGCTGGACAGTATAGCTGTAGGGCGAAAACTGGTTTTTTTCATAGCATTTTCCTAATGGGTAATTTTAATTAACGTGAGAATAAACAGCTTCTTAATTAAAGTCCACATGCAGACTTCATGCCCAAGATACTGAATTTGAAAGTATTTTATTTTAATCAAAGCCTTTTGTGCTCTATGACTATTTAAAAGACATCAGATCGATTGCGCAGCGAGTATTGCTTTTTCAACACAAATAGCAGCATGAGCGTCATTGGCAGCATAAAGGATTTGTGAATTGCTTAACGGGTAAGCGCCCCAATTCGATTTTTGCGCTCCTTTTCCTAGTCGAAACTTTAATACCATAGCAACCGCCGCACGAGCTCCAATGGCGTTTTTATCGCCAATCATGCGCTTTAGAGTAAAAGACAGATCTTGTGTATTTACTATGCCGATATCGAGTTTACTTCGAAGCTCTTTATTGTCTCCTTTTATTCCGAACCCAACTTTCTGAATATCTGGGTTCATCAAAATTTCTGCTGCCGCGGCAACGGCGATAGGAAATCTTGCCGGAAACAAAAACGCCTTAGACTCAGTCGCAATTTGGATAAGGGAAGGTCCAGGACTGGCCTGCCCTTTACGGAAAATCGGTTTGCTTTCCGTATCAAACCCTACACAAGGTTCATTTTCTAATATTTCCAGCGCTTGCTTTGCATCTGATTCATTTTCGACAATGACAATGTCTTTCAGTGCAAGGCCAATGTATGAAGGCAAAGCATTGATTTCTTCTTTCGTTGGACGTTCCATAAAATTCCGTTTAACCACTCTATTTAAGCCGTTGTCAGCTTTTTTCAGTAGATCATGAATATCTGCTTTTAGTTCTTTATCTATAATTTTATTGCTGTGAATTTTAGCCTGTTCTAAATATTCAATGGCGCGCTCTTTATTACCCAAATCCACATGCAAACGTGCTGCAGAAAAGCCAATCGAAGACAAATAATCTTTTGAATTAATCGCTGAGGCTTTTAATAAGGCTTTATCGTAAAGGGAAAGCGCCTGTTCTAGATCATCAGTAAAATCTGCCAGAGTTTCCCATTGAACCGGATGGTCTTTTTCAGTGCCATCATTTTCGTCACATACTTTTTTCAATTCGGCATAGTAAGTATCGAAACGATTCTGATCTTTTTTGTGGACACAACTCATCAATTCTTTGGCTAAAGAAAGAACCTGTTTATATATTCTTGTATTCATAATGGACTCTAGATTAAGGCTTTCAGCATTTTAGTGTCTCTATGGTAGTTTTAATGAGCGACTTATGACAGCTTTTCACCTTTTTCAAATCCATAAAAAAACCAGTATGGAATAAAACTCCACACTGGTTTTTTAGATAATTCAATTTCGCGTTATAAAACGCAACAAGCATTAAAGCGCGTTAAGAGCCGCAACTACTTCAGCTGGTTCTTGGCGAGTTGTGTAATCCGCATCTACGAATGCATTGGCAACAGTACCGTCTTGAGCAATCACAAAAGTGGCCGCTAATGGCAAATCGAATTGGCCTTCGCCATTGTGTTTTTCAAGCTCGATACCAAAAGACTTGTAAATTGGACGCAATTCTTCAGCCAATGAGAAAACCAAACCAAGGCTTTTTGCATACTCTGCGTTAGCATCAGATAGAACTTCAAATTCCAATGCGTTTTTCTCTGCAGTAGACAATGACATGTCTGGTAATTCTGGAGTGATTGCAACAAGAGTAGCATTTGCTGCTTTAATATTAGCAAGCTGATCTTGGTATGCTTTCAATTCTAGGTTGCAGTATGGGCACCAACCGCCACGGTAAAATGTCATCACAACAGGACCTTTCGCTAATAAATCTTCTAGATTTACTGTCTCACCATTTTGGTTTGGTAATGAGAATGCAGGTAGTTTTTCAGATACTTTTGGCGCTTTATCAACAATGCCTGTTTCCGCTAGGTCTTTTGTTACCTGCTTCATCAGCTCTTGTACTTCTAATGGTGCTTTTTTAACAAACGCGGCTTTGTATTCTGCAATTTGATCTTGTAATGACATAGTAAACCTCATAACCAATAAAATTAACTTGAATAGTCATTCAAACAGCTTTTGAGTGATCATTCAACCACTTTTTGAATGATCACTCAAAAATTTGCAGAAGCCATAATTTACTCGTTATACTTGGTCATCATTCAGACACAAAAATGTATTAATCAAGAATAGGTAACCCAATGGCTAGAGTGCAGTTCGATAAGTCAAAAGTATTAGAAAGCGCGACTCACGCTTTTTGGCGCTTAGGATATACCGCTACTTCTATGCAAACTCTTGTAGCGCAAACGGGGTTGAAACCGGGAAGCATTTACCTCGCTTTTGGAAATAAAGAAGGCCTGTTCAAAGAGTCTCTTGATTATTACGCCGAACAGTCATTGGCAAACTTAGAAGCCATGCTCGCACAATACGAATCTATTGAAGAAGCGCTTCCGCATATTCTCTTAGCGCTTATTGAAGAATCCAGCCAATCAGAATATTGCAGCTGTTTTTTGGTCAAAAGCCAGCTAGAACTCAGCGATGAACAGGCAGAATTAAAACAACATGTCTCCCAACGACTTCGCAAAGTGGAGTCTCTTTATTTCGAGGGATTCTTGAAAAACAACAGCGAAGCCGAAGCAAGTGCCAAAGCAGCCAGTGTCATGATGCATATATTTGGAATACGAGTTTATGGCTACCACACAAACTCTAAAGAGCAATTGATGAATGGCATTCGCCTTGGTCTGCCTTGGTTAGCATGGGAAACATTGCATTAAAAATACTGCAATCAAATCTATC
Source organism: Marinomonas sp. 15G6-16 (assembly GCF_055809555.1). Lineage (NCBI taxonomy): Bacteria > Pseudomonadati > Pseudomonadota > Gammaproteobacteria > Oceanospirillales > Oceanospirillaceae > Marinomonas > Marinomonas sp. 15G6-16. Next base: position 825,094 of record NZ_CM147916.1, read on the forward strand.
TATTTAATTAGCTAGCCGCTTAATTCCTTTCATTTTTACTCATCTGGCTTCGTCACATCTCTGTCTTATTTTGGTGATATAAAGAACTAAATCAAAGAGACAGAGCCATATGAGCTATTTATTTATTTCCCGAAAAAATGTACATGCCCGATACTACAAAATTCTAACAAAGCGACTTCAGCTTGACTGTGAATTATATGTTATGGGAATGCCTAAATGGTCAGCTCTTTCTTACCTAAAGCAAGCATTCTCTGCCAACTTTGATCAGATTCTAAACGAGCAATTACAACGCAAACAGGCTTATAACAAGATATGGAATAATCCTCTATTAGCCTCTTTATACTCTATTACCCTTACCTTTCTTGAAAGGTTAAGATACGCTAAATATCTAGCCATTCTAAAACAAAAAAAACCGACGCATCTTGTTATTTGGAATGGACAAAAGCTTCCAAATATTACCGTCGTCAAGGCGGCAAAAAGTCTAAATATCAATATTTTCTATTTTGAAAATGGCCTACTGCCGGACACAGTATCGCTAGACCCGAAAGGTATTAACTTCCTGTCCTCTTTAAGCAAAGACCCGAATTTTTATCTCGAATACAACTTGTCTGACACTTTTTCTCCTCCAACTATCACACCTAGAAAGAGCAGTAAAAAACGCAATAAGTTTTCTCCAATTGAACTCCCAGAAAGGTATATTTTTGTTCCCTTTCAAGTGCCTCATGACACGCAAATTGTTTATCACTCGTCTTGGGTTCAGTCCATGGAAGCATTTTATGATGAGGTAATTAAAGCTGTACGTGGCCTAAAAGATCCATCACTCAAGGTTGTTTTCAAGGAACACCCTTCCTGGCATAAGCACTATGACTCTTTATACTTAAAAGATCCGCTTGGCGTGTTTGCAAACGGTAATGATACGGTCGAACTCATAGAGAAATCTGTTGCTGTATTAACCATAAACTCTACAGTTGGATTAGAGTCTTTGCTTCTGAACAAAGAGGTAATCACTCTAGGTGATGCATGCTACAACATCGAGGGACTTGTCTTACATGCTAACAATCAACAGCAATTAGTGAATTGTTTGACGCAAATGAACCAAGGGTGGAAAGCGAATGATCAAGTACGTATGAAATTCTTCTCTTATCTAGAATACGTTTATTGCATTCCCCGTATCAGCAAAGACGACCCAAATCATATCCAGGCAGTTCAAGAAAGACTAATAGGTAGTGACTCATTTAGCCGTCAGTAACCATAACCCTATGAGGAAGAAACTGAATCTTCAATGTGTTTTTTATTTGGCTCAACTTTTGCTGAACAAATACTCGTATCCGTTAAACTCGCTTTTCTGAGTTCGCTTGCTGCTTTACTGATAAGTAAACTAGTTGCAGCACAACCGAAACCAAGTGTGAGCAAGCCTAATACAGGTGACAACACTTTGACTATTAAGCCGATACCAAGTGCACCAACGGAGTCGCCCACTACGCTTTGCGCTGTCCAGAAGCTTCCCATACGTCCCAACATATTATCCGGCGTATGACCTTGCACAATCGAATACTGCAACAAGCCGCCAATAGAACCAAAGTAGCCAAATACAGCTAGAGCAAACAGCATAATAAATACATGGCCTATCACGCCTAATGCAGCAACGCACAAGAAAGACATAAAGGCGGTTATCAGCATCACCATACCTGGGCGTTCCAGCTGACGAACCCAACCACTGGTCAAAGCGCCTATAACAGAACCCACAGGCACTGCCGCATACATTAAGCCCACTTCAAAGGCACCGCCACCAAACGCCGTTGCCGCCAAAGCTGGGAATAAGATACGAATCGATTTGGTCACCGCTTCCAAAGTACCAAGCGCCACTACCGCTCGAATCACCTTATGGGTAAACACAAACGAGAAGCCATCAAACAAAGATCTCAAAGGGTGCTCTTTTGGGCCACCGCTTTGAGGTTTCATATTTGGCAAGGTCACTAGTGTGATAAGCGTACAAAGAGTACCAATGGCCGCTAAGGTGTAGTTCCATGTCACGCCATACGCCACAATAATGACACCCGCTACTGCTGGAGAAATAACAGAACCGATTCGTACAATCAGCATGCTTAGTGCGCCTGCTGTTGGTAGGTTTTCTCGTCCAACCAAATTAGGAATAGACGCCATGAGTGCCGTCATACCAATCGCACTAAAGAATCCATCCCATAGAGAAATGGCGTATACCGCAAAAAGACTCGGTTCAGACAGATACGCATTGCCTGCTAACAACACAAAGCCAACACCACAGATAAACCGTGAAAATAAGATCAGATACTTACGGTCCATGCGATCGGCCAGCACTCCGCCTAACATAAGACCAATAAACATCCCTATACCATCAAGGGCTACCGCATAACCGACTTGCAAACTCGACCCTGTTAATTCATAAATTTGTACAGGCACCGCTACATTCAACATGCCAATGCCCAAAACAGACATTAAGCGTGCAATGAAAATAGCGCGAAAGTGAGCGTTGGTTTTTAATAAACTAAAATCCAACATGATATTTTTTTAGACATGAGTTCTCTTAAATCTAGTGCTGTGCTGGAAGCAAATGCATCAATCCATTGGTTAAACTCGAGCGCCATGAGAGCCAATCATGACCACCAAAAACGGTTTCGTAATATACATTTCCACCTTTCTCTTTAATGGCCTGATAAGTCATATCATTGTATAGGCACATATCTTTTTCTCCTGAACCGACAGTTAAAAAAGCATGAAGGTGTTGCACATCGACCAAATCATTCTGAATTTGCTCAGCCAAACTATTAGGCACAAGTGTTGTCTGTAACAAGTCTGTGCTCTTTGGCGATTGCATTCTATCGACTTCTGGCCACCAAAAAGAACCAGAAAGACTAATTACTTTAGAAAAATACTCGGGGAAATGAAGCCCTGCATATAGAGAAGAAAGTCCACCTAAGCTTTGCCCAGCAACAATATAATCAGAAATGCTAGAGCCTACTTTTGCTAATTCAGATTCTACATCCGGAAGAAGCTCATCAATCAATGCTTGCCAAAAAGGCTTATGACAGCTCAACTCTTTCCAACGAGTTTGACCATCAATACAAGGAAGCAAAAGGTAATGTGCTGGCGTAATTTTCTTCATCGCAGTTAAATATTGAAGAACGGATAGGGTTCCACTGGTAGCCCCCCATTTTTGACCATCAAGCAAAATGACTAATGGCGCATCACCCTTCGCGGTTGAGAAAAGCTGACAATCACGTTGGTTATTTAGTATAAATGAGTGCCAATGAATAGATTGTATTTGATCCACCGACAATAGAGGCAAAGCTCCCTGGTCCCACTCTTTCCAGCCTTCTTCCTCTGGTGCATGAGGTAAATGAAGTGCTGAGCTCTCTCCCCAACCTGACGTTAATGTAGGGGATTTATTCAAAGCATCTGGAATCTGATTCGCCACAACCTCTATCCACCACGCCCGTTGAGCCTCTCTGCTCCCATCGCTCTGCTTTTTTACACACTCAGGAAGTTGATCTGCTTGAAGAGGAATAAAAGAATAACTACCACGCCATTTTGAATTCACGGTTAAATGACCAAACCAGACATCTGTGCCTGCAACTCGACTTAAACATTCAGGCTCCCAGCTATGATGATCTGTTAGCGAGTTAACCGCTAAAACAACACTCGCAATACTTGACGTTTTTTCATTTCCTTGCGGATCCTGCCACACAAAAACAACTAGGCTTTCTCCATTATCTTGCGCCTTGATTAACGGCATACCACAAGAGCCTATACTCTCCCACCATTCAAAACTACCAATCTGATGATGAAGTTGACCAAAGCAATCTAACAACACGGTTAAGTCTAAATATTTGGCCAATTTCTACACCTTTCGTAAAATATCAAAAAACTTATTGATAATAATTCTTATTAACAATACCATCACCAACAAGTTTACCAAACCACGACAAATAAGGACAATTATGTACTTGTCAAAAAAGATCGTATCTACTAACACGCCAAGCAAACTATCAAGTATCGCCCTCGCTGTGATCAGTATTAATGCTGCTTTTATTTCAGCGAATGCCTTGGCTGAAGATACAACAGACACTAGTGAAGCTAGTCTGCCGGTATTAATTGTTACAGGTGAAAAAGTCGATAAAAATATTAAAGACACCACTACTGCTGTAACCGTAATAGGCGAAGAAAGCTACGCTAGCGGAGAAGCAAAAGAGGTAAACGATATAGTGGTCCAAGCTCCTAATGTCACATCAGCCGGATTTGGAACAGTGAATATCCGTGGCATTAACGGTACCGGGGCAGCTACAGGAAGTACGGCATATAGCAGTGGAGCAAGCCCTCGCATATCAACCACAATAGATGGCGTGACCGAAGCTTGGGGAGGATATAATTATACTCCTGCAGGACTTTGGGATACTCAAACAGTTGAAGTGCTTCGCGGGCCACAATCGACGACACAAGGAACAAATGCTATTGGTGGCGCAATCGTTATTAATACAAATGAACCATCCTTTACTCCAGAAAGTGCCGTTCGCTTAGGTTTAGAACAATATGAAAATGGCAACCTAAAATATAACCTAGCAGGTATGAATTCCGGAGCGCTTATTGATAATGAACTCGCTTACAGACTCACTTTTAGCGGTACAAAAGGTGAGGGGTGGATGAATTATGATACATCCAGTTTAACTGACCCTATCGACGTGAATGATTCAGAGTCAACAAGCTTTCAAGGAAAACTTCTCTGGACCCCTTCTAATGTAGAGGGTTTAACTGCAGGATTAAAAATCAGTCATAGAAAATATGATGGAGAATACCTTTCTTGGGCAAGCGATACCGATACACAAACATTAGACTTAAATGGTAACAACACCCGTTTACAAGACTCCACAAACGATACGATTACATTTGATGTTGACTATCAGATATCTGACAGCATCAGAAATAATTTACAAGTAAGTTATAACAACCAAGACTCTTATTTTGAACAATATCCAAGTGTTATTGATGTAACGAGAACTGAAGAAAAAATCACATTAGAAGATAGGGTCTTTATCACCCCGAACGACTCAAATATAACAAGCTTTATTGGCTTATATGCAGAACAGAGTGATACAACCTTAGATGTTGATTTTAGCGCTCTCGACGATGTTTATGTTTCTGATGGAACAAAAACTACATTATCTCTTTATGGCGAAAGCTCTTACCACGTAAATAACCAGATATCAGTAATCGCTGGAGGAAGAATCCTTCATGAAAACCAAAAGCGAACACTTGTTAAAACTAGTACAACTACATTAAATCAAGACACAACAGAAACAGTGTTATTACCTAGTTTAAGTACAACTTACGGCGTAACAAAAGACACGACATTAGGCGCGTCTGTCCGTCTTGGTTATAACTCAGGTGGCGCTGGACTGGATAACAACAATGATTATTATACGTATGATAATGAGAATGTGATTGCCTATGAAATAAGCAGCAAAAGTCAATTTAATCACATGTCTATTAACGCTAGCCTTTTTTACAATGATTACTCTGATTACCAAGCTTATGAAAATGGCGGTATAGAAAATCTATCGTCAGTAAACACTTATGGTGCAGAGCTAGAGCTTAAAAGTAGGATTAGTAAAGACCTTGAATTAACTGGCTCTATCGGTACATTACATACACAAATAGACACTAATGACACATCCGACTGGAATAACAATGAAGTAACCTATGCTCCAGATCTAAACCTTGGTGTCGGCTTCACACAGTTTGTTGATGAGAACTGGTCATTTGGCGCAGATGCGACTTATGTTAGTGAATATTACTCAGACCTTGATAATGACGAAGATTACAAAGCCGGTAATTACATAACTACTAATGCTCGCCTTCAATACATTCAGGGCAACCTGACTGTTGATGGCTATATTACAAACCTTACCAATGAAGATATTGTATATTTAGCTCGAAGCAGCACTTCTTCGGTTGGCCAGAGCCGTACCGTGGGTGTAAGCGCTACATACCGTATGTAATATAAAAAAGGCGAATCAGCATTTCTGATTCGCCTTTTTCTAACAAAAAACACCATCAATTCAAAACAACCGTTCCTTCTACCTCTAGTACTGTTTTAGCGTCTGTACGTTCCATAATTTTCACTAACGCAGATTGTATTACTTCGTCTTCACGTACATTTCCTTGGCTAGAAAATCTCTGCTCTTGTGGTTCTGCACCTTCCTCTAAAACAAATGTCACAACCACTTCTGTCGCTTTCTCTGTGGTTTCACCGAAGTAAGAAAATGTCACTTGTGGGTAGCCTTTGAAACCCATTTTCACTTTCTTTGCGATACGCTTTTTAGATTTATCTAAGTTCATGCTGTTTGCCTAATAGAGGTGATGTCACGAAAAGTATGATGAGATTAAAGCACAAAACAGGTCAGTTTAAGTCGATAACATGTCAGTAAATTTGAGCGATTTTGCCATATGTTTATTCTGCAAAGAAAAGTAACCTTTTTTACGTCAAGATGAGAAGGAAGAACCATGCTAAACATCATTCAAATCAAAGTCCGAGGCTATCATTTAGATGTCTTTCAACATGTTAACAATGCTCGCTATTTGGAGTTTTTAGAAGAAGGTCGTTGGGCGTTTTTTGATGAATTTGGTGCTGGTACAGATTTGATGGAACAAGGTTTAGCTTGGGCTGTTGTCAATATAAATATCGACTTCAAAGCAGAAGGTAATTTTGCTGACGTTCTTGAAGTACATACTCAATTTGCCAAATTGGGGAATCGCAGTATCACTATGAAACAACGAATCCTAAATGCGAAAAACGATGTACTTGTTGCCGAAGCAGACGTCACATATGTTTGTTTTTCAAAAGAACAAAAAACCGCTGTTCCCTTGCCTGAAGATTACAAAATGAAAATTCAAGCTGCTCTTGCCGAATCATCTTAAACACGAGTCGCCGTTTCTTTTTTGCCACGCTTTAAAACACGAAATAAATACCCTGCAATAAGGAGGTTTATCAACAAAGCCGACACGCTAAAAACATTGAGATCTTGATAGATGGCATACAACTCAAAAGGTATATAAAGTGACGCGGTAATAAAAGCAAACCACTCAATCCAAATGAGCTGATTCCAAAGCCCGTACGCCAATATGAAGCGGAAAATGCCATAGGTAAGCGCCACTACAGTAACAAGAATCAAACTATTACTGGACACTTTATCCGCCATCATCAAAATGACTTTAGAGTAATGATTTGCAGGTGAAATCCCCCACTCAGTCATCAGTTCCAAAACAAGTTGATGAAGGTCTTCACCAACGAGTGCATTTACACTAACCGCAACGAACAGCGCCAGTATCCCTTTGAAACCTTCCAACAATGCAATCGCATTTAATCCTTGAAACTTCATAATTCCAGCTTTTCTTTAAAGAAATTCAGAGCGAGTAAATAGAGTACAAGCTCATTTCATTTGAATGATAAATAGTCACCTTTTCGAGATCAGGCAACGTCATTTTTTCTCACTTTTCATAAGCTTAAATTATATTAAAACAATTACTTGTCATAATTTGTAAGTGATACTTTCTTATTCTTACAAAATACTATAATTATGTTTACTAAATATGGTTTAAATGCCAAATAATAAGTCATTAAGGGTATTATTTACCTTTGTATCCCGGAGTATTGCTTATGTTTCGTTCACTAAAAGCCCAAATTTATATGTTTGCCTTTGCCCCCTTTCTGTTGGTGGCAGCAGTAGGCATTTTTATGCAAGTAAAGGCACTCGACACAATCAATCAACAAGTTTCTAAAATTTCTGAAGACGCCATTATTGAGGTCGAGAAAAGACGTCTTGTCACTGTCATTGACTCTTCTTTAAGCATCATCAAGCCATACTTAGACATGCCGGGTAAAGAAGGCATGGAAGACGCGTTAGCCTTACTTTATAACTACCGATTTGATAACGACATCGGCTACTTGTTTGCTTACGATGGTGAAGGCAATCGTCTAATGAGTGGTTCTGGTGTCGGTGTAGGCGGAAACTTTATCGACTCAAAAGACAAGCTAGGCAACTTTATCGTTAGAAATATAATAACTGCTGCCAAATCTGGTGAAGGCTTTACAACTTACTACTTCCCGAAAAAAGGTGAAACAGAACCTTCTGCAAAATACAGCTACTCTCTTTGGATAGATAAATGGAATATTGCTATCGCAACTGGCTTCTTCATTGATGGCACAGAAGAAATGTTAAGCAATATAGATAGCTCTCTTAGTGAAACCCAACAATCTAGCCTTACTCAAAACTTACTAGTGATATTTGGATTGGCTATTTTTGTTGCGATTGTTGTTTTCTTCTCGGTTCGCCTCATGTTGACTGCGCTTACCTCATTACGAGATGCCGTTGAAGACCTAGCCGATGGCGAAGGTGACTTAACCGCCACATTACCTGGAAGCTCTTTAGATATTTTGGACGATATTTCCAGCCACTTTAATCGCTTCTTAGCTTCCATGGCAGGAGACATCAACAGTTTGAAGAGCGCTTGCGACCAATTAAATGAAGTTGCAACAGTATCAAGGCAACAACATAAAGAACTGGCCATCGCATCTGATAAACAAGTTCAAGAAACAGCCAATACAGCCACAGCAATAGAAGAAATGTCGACAACAGCAATGGAAATTGCTGATAACGCTGAACGCACACGCACTTCCGCTGAAAGCACAGACGCTGAAGTTCAACATGTTCTAAAACAAGTTCAAATTTCTGGCGAAGAATTAAATGCTCTAAATGGTGTTTTGATGAGCGTCGAAGGTTCCATCCAGGAACTTGGTGGAAACGTTGAAGAGATCAACTCCGTACTGAGTGTTATCCAAGGCATTTCAGAGCAGACCAACCTACTGGCGCTTAACGCCGCCATTGAAGCGGCTCGCGCCGGTGAACTAGGCCGAGGCTTCGCGGTTGTTGCTGATGAAGTTAGAAACTTGGCGCAACGCAGCCAACAAAGCACGGTTCAGATTCAAACCATTCTTGATAAGCTACAAGTCAGCGCAGAAAAAACCATTCAAGATATGGCCAACACAACAGAGAAAAGAACCGCTGTTATTGAATCTATGGATGCCATTACAGACATCATCAATTCAAGCTCTGAGTCCATTAAACAGCTTACTAACATGAACATTGATGTTTCAAACGCGGCCAACCAGCAATCTAGTGTTGTGAACGACATGGCTCAAAATATCAGTGGCATTGCTGATCTTGCAGACTCTATTGGCAAGAGCTCGAAAGACACCAATGCTCAATTCTCAAGATTAGAAGAGCAATCTCAACTAATCCTGAAAGTAACCAATAAATTTAAAACCTAAGGTTTAAATTTAAACAATCAGCCCCTCAAATCATCAGTCAATTTGAGGGGCTTTTTTATGAGCAATTTTTAACGAATAAATCCAACTCTCGCCTAACATTAGACAATAAAAAGCCCCACAACCTTTCGAGTACGGGGCTTTAGAATTGTTGGCAACTCTAGGAGATTAAGCTAGATCGAAGCCAGCTAACTCCATTACGTTGAAAAGATAGAAACTAGTATCTGCTCCATACTTACCAATGAACTTGCGCTGTCACAATATTAGCTTGTACCTGCGGCTACATTCGTAGCAAATAAAAGTGCTCTAATTAGTACGTTTCTCATGCTTTTTTTGATGCGAACGCCGCGCTCTGTGGCAAATTTGGAGCGTAGCGAGTAATTTAACCGTGTGAAGCAACTTGTTATAAGCTATTTTTGCTTCCGTGACTGTGCAAGCTGATGAAGGATGAACGGTTCTAGCTTTTCCATCATAAGACCGGTTAACTTGTTTACGTGTTCTGGCATCAACATTTCACCTTCTTTCGCACCACAATTTTCAAATGCATGCTTTACAGCTTCATTTAGAACGCGAGTTTTTTCTTTCTCAAACGAAGCTTTCATGCCAGCAGGAATCACTTCATGAAATGCAGTCTCGACAGAGCCCTTCGGAATCTTATTATAATCATACGCCTCGCGTATCTCAGAGTTTGAGAGATTTAAATCTACTATAAGATCCAACTCTTCACCCGTAACTGGGTTGATAGCGTAAGTATCTGATATATCTTCACCTTCATAAGATCCAGCTAAGCAAAGAACAACTCGTTGGACACCAAAATACTCTACATAACCAATTACTTGCTTGGTTTTTCTACACCCTTTAATTGAGACACAGTGAAGAGGAATGCCTTCAGGGCGATTTGTTATTAAATCTGTCTCATAGAAATATCCAAAACAAGCTTCTGCTTCGTCATTCCTTAAGTAGTTTGTGGCTTCAGAACATTTCTCTGCTGAAATGCCTGAAGAAACGGCCAATGCTAATGCTGACTTCACGATTGAGCGACCTGCTTTATGGCCACCAAAGGAAAAGTTAAAATTCAACATATCTTGGCAATAAGATGCTTCTGATTTTGCATTACCCAATAATTCATTGAGGTCAACTTGAGGGTATTTTCTTTTCACGCCTTGAAGCATTCGCTTTGCTTCAGACATAGAGCGGGCTCTAATTTGAATTTTTACACCCGATCCAGACTCTAATGGGCTCTCACTATACAGAGGCTTCTCTATATTCATGCTCCCATCTACATTAAGCTTTAACTTATCTCCGCCTGTAGTTTCAAACAGTTGAGATGGTGCTTCCCCACGCTCACGACTAATCCCAAAGAATAGACTCAAGGGGTTGAGTTGCTTCGCTAACTCCGATTCCCAATCATCTCCTGACGCATTGTTACAGCTTTCACAAATAAACCCTTTAACCTTCTTTCTTCCACCAATTGAATTGGGAATAAGGTGTTCTTTTGTGTCATTTACTTCTGTAATTTCTACGTCACAGAGTACACATTTGGAAGAGATCATTTTACTTCCTTATAGAATAGGATGATTAAATGGCCTATAACGCCTTGCTAAGGGGAAAATAATGGTTGGCTATAATGTGCGGGGGACGAGCGCAACCAACTGTTATTTATCCCGCTTGAGCAACTTGTTATATTTTATATATATCAGCGATCTCTTTAAGAAAAGCTTTCTCTTTTTTCCTATATCCCCATGAGAAACCGGAACCTTTAAAATATGAGTCATTATTATCAAAATAGATTATATCTGTAGATATTGAAGACATATTTTCGGATGAGGTAGATAGTATAGTTTCATCATGTTTGAGGTGATATTCCCACCAAGAATCAGCATCATAAAATACATTTTCAAACATGTAGGTATACGTGCTTACTCTATCAGTAATGTGAGCACGTTGTATTCCCATTCTTGAAGTTCTCTCAAAGTCACATTCAATAAATTTTTGAAGTGCTAATTTTGTTATACCAATAACTCGCCATCCATCATCATATTGACCAAATAATTCGGTGAGTAACCTTACTTTTCTTTTTACCGGCATTTTCATTTTTGATATAAGTAAATAATCGTGATGCAGATCATCTATAGAGAACATTTGGTTCGACCTTAAAATATAATACTTTGTTAACGTGCATGCATTTAGACATTTTTACTCTAAGATTTAAGTTTAAACAATAAAAAGCCCCACAACCTTTCGGGTGCGGGGCTTTAGAGTTGTTGGCAACTCTAGGAGATTAAGCTAGATCGAAACGATCCAACTCCATTACTTTCGTCCATGCTGCAACAAACTCTTCCACAAAACGATCTTGTGAGTCATTACAAGCATACACTTCAGCAATAGCGCGAAGCTGTGAGTTTGAACCGAAAACCAAGTCTGCGCGAGTGGCTGTCCACTTCACTTCACCTGTTTTACGGTCACGGCCTTCAAACTCTTCCTCTTCTTCAGATACAGCCGTCCATTTGGTCGCCATATCAAGTAAGTTAACAAAGAAATCATTTGTTAATGTCTCAGGTGTTTGTGTGAAAACACCGTGAGCAGATTGCTCTGTATTCGCACCTAATACACGTAAGCCACCAACCAACACTGTCATTTCAGGGGCAGACAAAGTTAACAACTGCGCCTTATCTAACAAGATCTCTTCTGTTGATATTGTGTACTTACCTTTTTGGTAATTACGGAAGCCATCTGCAATTGGCTCAAGTACAGAAAATGACTCAACATCTGTTTGCTCTTGAGAAGCATCTGTACGACCTGGAGTGAAAGGCACAGTAATTTCTTTACCTGCTGCTTTCGCCGCTTTTTCAACACCAACAGAACCCGCTAGGACAATTAGGTCAGCAAGAGAAATCTGTTTAGCAGAGTTGTCTCGGTTGAAGTCAGCTTGAACCGCTTCAAGTGTTTTCAATACCGTAGCCAATTTCTCTGGCTGATTCACTTCCCAATCTTTTTGTGGAGCAAGACGGATACGAGCACCATTTGCACCACCACGCTTGTCTGAACCACGGAACGTAGAAGCAGATGCCCAAGCGGTTGATACCAAGTCTGATACAGACAAACCAGAAGCCAAAATTTTCGCTTTAAGATCGGCAACATCTGCTTCATCAACTAACTCATGAGTAACAGCAGGCACTGGGTCTTGCCATACAAGCTCTTCTTTTGGTACTAGAGGCCCAAGGTAGCAAGAAACTGGTCCCATATCACGGTGCGTCAATTTGAACCAAGCACGCGCAAACGCATCGGCCAACTGATCTGGGTTCTCATGGAAACGCTTAGAGATTGGCCCGTAAATTGGATCATCACGTAATGCCAAATCCGATGTAAACATCATTGGAGCGTGACGTTTCGTTGCATCATGAGCATCAGGAACACTGTTTGAACCAGCTGTACCTTTTGGAGTCCACTGCCAAGCGCCAGCTGGGCTCTTAGTCAATTCCCAATCGTAATCAAATAGGTTGTCAAAGAAACCGTTGTCCCATTTGATTGGGTTCTTAGTCCAAGCACCTTCAAGACCACTACTAATAGTGTCCGCACCGTTACCGGTACCTTGAGAGTTACTCCAACCAAAGCCTTGCTCTGTAATACCAGCCGCTTCAGGGTCGTCGCCCACTTGAGCTGCATCACCTGCACCGTGAGCTTTACCGAATGTGTGACCACCTGCGATCAAAGCAACGGTTTCCTCATCATTCATCGCCATACGGCCAAATGTGTCACGGATGTCACGAGCAGAAGCTAGTGTATCTGGCTTACCGTCTGGACCTTCTGGGTTAACGTAGATCAAGCCCATTTGTACAGCGGCAAGAGGATTTTCTAGGTCACGTTCGCCAGAGTAACGGCTGTTCTTACCGCCACTTTCTTCTAACCAAACGCCTTCTGAACCCCAGTAAATATCGTTTTCTGGTTCCCAAACATCGGCACGACCACCAGCAAAACCAAAGGTTTCGAAGCCCATAGATTCTAATGCACAGTTACCCGCAAGAATCATCAAATCTGCCCAAGAGATTTTACGGCCGTACTTCTGTTTAATAGGCCAAAGCAAACGACGTGCTTTGTCTAGGTTGACGTTATCTGGCCAGCTGTTTAGAGGCGCAAAACGTTGTGTACCCGCTGTCGCACCACCGCGACCATCTGCTGTACGGTAAGTACCTGCACTGTGCCAAGCCATACGAATCATGAAAGGACCATAGTGACCGTAATCTGCTGGCCACCAGTCTTGTGAATCAGTCATCAAGTCATAAAGATCTTTGCGCAAGGCTTCAAGGTCTAGAGTTTTGAATTCTTCTGCATAATCAAAGTCTCCACCCATTGGATTCGATTTGTCAGAATGCTGATGTAAAATGCTCAAATCCAACTGATTCGGCCACCAATCTTTATTTGATGTACCGCGAGCGGCTGACTGAGGTGCTGGTGCAGTAGCACCATGATTAAATGGACACTTGCCTTCATTAGACATAAGGGACTCTCCTGCTTGCTTTAGTAATTTGTTTCATTTGACTGTACATAGTTATAACCTTAAACAACTCATCTAACTAATAAATAAAAACTAACATTACGATAGTCAGGTCAACACACTCCTTTTGACCTTGGTTGTCTAAGCCACCATTAAATATAGACTAACTATCTATCAAGTCATTAATGAGACAGACATATACATTTTCTTTCACAATGGCTATATATGTAATTTGCGTTTTACTTGGCTCCTATGACCGAATCAAAAGTAGGCCGTTCATCCATGAATGACAAAAGACAGGCCGACCAATAAGCCACTAAAATTGAGGTTTCCTATGAAGATTATTAACGCCCGTTTACGCCAGCAACCAGAGCTGTTTACCTTACATATTGAGAACGGCTGCTTTAGCAAAATAGAGAAACAAGATACGTCCCTCCCTTCTGGTTCAGAGCGAGTCGCAGAAATAATAGACGCACAAGGCAACCTTGTTTGCGCCCCTTTTGTCGAACCTCACATTCATCTTGATGCAGCGTTAACCGCTGGCGAGCCAGAATGGAACCACAGCGGTACGCTCTTTGAAGGGATCGAGCGCTGGAGCCAGCGCAAGCCCATGTTGAACGAAGACGACATTCGACAGCGCGCCCTTTCTACCATTGAATTGTTAATACAAAACGGTGTACAAGCCATTCGTACCCATGCAGACACAACCGACCCAACCTTGGTGGGCGTTCGCACCTTATGCGCCCTACGAGATGAACTGAAAGACAAGATCGACTTACAAGTCGTTGCCTTCCCTCAAGACGGCATGCTGTCTTATCCAAATGGTTTAAAACTGATGGAAGAAGCGCTAGAAATAGGCGCGGATGTGGTCGGTGGCATTCCTCATTTTGAATACACGCGAGAACTAGGCGAACAATCCGTCAAGAAGATTATCGAACTAGCCAAAAAGTACGATCGATTAATCGATGTTCATTGTGATGAAATCGACGATCCGAATTCACGCTTTTTAGAATTTCTTGCTTGCGAAGCTTTGTTTCATGAAATGGGTCACAAAGTCACCGCTAGCCACACAACGGCCATGCATTCTTACGACAACGCCTACTGCTCGAAACTCTTTCGCTTATTGAAAAACTCAGGGATCAACTTCATTTCCTGCCCGACAGAAAGCATCCATCTTCAAGGCCGATTTGACACCTACCCAAAACGCCGTGGTGTAACACGGGTCAAAGAGCTACGTGGCGCGAACATCAATGTGTGTCTAGGGCAAGATTCCATCTTTGACCCTTGGTATTCATTGGGCAATGGCAAACTGCTGCGCACCTTAGACTTCGCCATGCACATCTGCCAAATGATGGGTTACAAAGACTACGAAACAGCCCTTGATATGATCACAAACAACAGCGCAAAAACTCTATGCTTAGAAAATTACGGAATCAAAATTGGAAACCCAGCCAACTTCATTTTATTAGAAGGCTTTGACGATTACAGCGTACTGCGCAAACAAGGCGAGGTTTTATTGTCAGTACGCCACGGAGAAATCATCATGCAACGCCAGCCTGCTCAGGTCATTAGCAAGCCTTGGATTACAGAGATTTAGCTCTCTCTTGCGGAGAGTTTAATGTGCACCGCAAGTAGGGGCTCGTCACCTATTAATTCTGCGGTGTGACCATGAATGTCATCATCAAAGGTTTCATTGTCTTGCAAATAGTCTTGAGCAATAAACATGTCCCCGGCGGCAAAATCTCGATATTCGTCATTACGCAATGCGATTCGCAATACGCCCGAACGCACAATGATCAAAGTCGGATCGCCCGCCACATGCCACGAGCTGAAATAACCAGGCTGACTCATACGATGACGAAAGTTCAATGCATCTATTCTGTCTGTAATAAACAGGCCGTTATAGTCTTCTAAGGAATACACCACATCGTTGAAAACAGAAGAAGCTGTTTTCCCTGTTTTAACATCAAGAGGCGAAGATAAAACAGACAAGTGAATTTGATCATGAGCAACAGATGTTGAATTAAACGACATTCAGCTCATTCCTTTAAAGATCGAATACAAGGTTTTGAGGCTCACCTTTAGCGAAAGAGACAACATTCTCAAAGGCGATATTGAAGTAAAGTTCATAACTAGCTTTCTCAACGTAACCAATATGTGGCGTACAAAGTACATTTGGCAACGACAATAAAGGTTCATTTTGCGTATTGGCAGGCTCTGTTTCAAATACATCAACAGCAGCCTGTTTCGATGGATTCGCAGACATCACTCGGTACAAGGCGCCACTTTCCACTAACTCAGCACGGCTGGTATTAACAAACAAAGCACCCTCTTTCATTTGCTCTAAATCGCCTTCTGTAACACAGGCTTTTGTGACGTCATTGAGTCTTAAATGCAAGGAAATGACATCGGCGGATTGGAAAAACTCGGCTTTAGATGCAGCAACTAAAAAGCCGTGTTCCTGTGCTAACTGTCTGGACGCTTCTCTTCCCCAAATCATCACTTTCATCCCAAAAGCCTTGGCGTATTGAGCAATACGTTGACCAATTTTTCCGTATCCCCAAATGCCCAATACAGAGCCGTGCAATACTCGACCCAAACCTAATGGGCCGGATTGCTGCCATTGATCTTGTGTGAAATGAGAAACATAAGAAGGAATATGTCTGCTGGCTGACATAATCAGCCCCCAGCAAAGTTCAGATGGCGCAACAGGCGAACCAACACCTTCAGCAACCGCCACGCCGTATTCTTTACAAAGCTTGGCATCAATATGATTGCTGACCTTTCCTGTTTGGCTAATTAGCTTTAAATTCGGTAAGCGAGATAATAATTCTGCGGTGATCACTGTACGTTCACGAATCAAAACAAGCACATCAAAATCGACAAGATGATCAACCAAATCATCCACGGTCAAAAAGGTTTCATTGAAAACATGCACATCGTGATCTTTTAAAAGCTCAAAGCACGACAAGTCTTTTACCGCATTTTGATAGTCATCTAGAATCGCCACTTTCATCTTATATCTCCCTCATTATTTTTCTTAGATGCGATAATAATCCACCAAGACAAGAGGAAATTCCACCTTAAACTACTTGCCGCCAAACAAAAAAGCCCCGTACCAATAAGGTACGAGGCTTTGCTTAACTAAGGGTTTCTAGCGATTAAACCCGTTCAAATACCGTTGCGATACCTTGCCCCATACCGATACACATGGTGGCTAAACCTAAGGTCGCGTCTTTGCTTTGCATCACGTTCAACAGCGTCGTTGAAATACGCGTACCAGAACAACCTAACGGATGGCCAAGAGCTATCGCACCACCGTTTAAGTTTACCTTCTGATCCACCAAATCAAGCAACTTTAAGTCTTTCAATACTGGAATAGATTGCGCAGCAAAAGCTTCGTTCAACTCCACAATATCCATGTCATCAATGGTTAAGCCTGCACGCTTTAGGGCTTTCTTCGTTGCAGGAACAGGTCCATAACCCATAATCGCTGGATCACAACCCGCCACGCCCATGCTGCGAACTTTCGCAATCGGCGTTAAACCAAGATCTTGCGCTTTTTGTGCTGACATCATCAACATAGCAGACGCGCCATCGGACAAAGCAGACGATGTACCCGCTGTCACGGTTCCAACTTTTGGCATAAAGACAGGTTTCAAACCAGCAAGAGATTCCATAGAGGTTTCCGGACGAATAACTTCATCCACTTCTACCAGAATCTTATTACCTTCAGCGTCATGACCTTCAAGAGCGACTATTTCATTATTGAAACGGCCTTGAAGTGTAGCTTCATGGGCAAGACGGTGGGAACGTACCGCAAACTCATCTTGTGCTTCACGGCTTACACCGTGCATTTTACCGAGCATCTCAGCCGTTACGCCCATCATCATGGACGCTTTTGCCATGTGCTTAGACAAAGCTGGGTTCACATCAACGCCGTGCATCATGCCGACGTGTCCCATGTGCTCAACACCGCCCACAACAAAGACATCGCCTTGGCCTGTCATAATCGCCTGAGCTGCCGTGTGAATCGCAGACATAGACGAACCACATAAACGGTTCACCGTTTGGGCTCCACAAGTAAGAGGCAAGCCACCTAACAAGGACACCGCACGGGCCATATTAAAACCTTGCTCTAGAGTTTGGTTAACACAGCCCCAGATCAAGTCTTCTACGTCTTTTGGGTCTACATTTGGGTTACGCTTAAACAAGGCTTTTACCAAGCCAGCCGATAAGTTTTCGGCACGAACATTACGAAACACACCGTTTTTCGTTTTACCCATCGGTGAGCGAATTGCGTCGATAATCACGACATCATTTGGATTCAATTTCATGGTCATTCTCCTCTAGCCTATGGGAAATTAAGCGCCGTAATAAGTTTGGTTGTTTTTCGCCATATCTCGCATTTTCGCGGTTGGCTCATACAACTTACCTAAGTGGCTGTATTTGTCTGCAAGGTCACAAAACGCCTGCAGTCCCATTTGGTCTAAGTAATGCAAAGCACCACCAAGGTATGGAGGGAAACCAATACCATAGATCAATCCCATGTCTGCTTCCGCTGCTGATGCCACGATGTTTTCTTCCACACAACGAACCGTTTCGATACAAAGTGGAATCATCATACGAGCAATAATGTCTTCTTCTGTTAACTCAGATTGAGACGAAACAACAGGAGCAAGTAGATCGTTAATTTCATCATTGAAGATTTTCTTCGGCTTGCCTTTACGATCTGGCTCATAGGTATAAAAACCTTTGCCATTTTTCTGACCAAAACGCTCTAGCTCAAACAGACGATCTACGGCGTTTTTGCCTTCATGTTTCATTCGATCAGGGAAACCTTCCGCCATAACTTGGTCTGCATGGAATGCAGTATCAACACCAACTACATCCAACAAGTAAGCAGGGCCCATTGGCCAACCGAATTTCTCCATGGTTTTATCAACCACTTGGAAGTCCGCCCCTTCCTGCATCATCAAAGAGAAACCAGCGAAGTAAGGGAACAACACACGGTTAACCAAGAAGCCAGGACAATCATTCACCACAACAGGCGTTTTCCCCATGGCTTGAGCATAAGCAACGGTTTTTGCAATCGCTGCATCGCTGGATTTTTCGCCTCGGATAACTTCAACCAAAGGCATACGATGTACTGGATTAAAGAAATGCATACCACAGAAATTTTCTGGGCGTTTTAGGTCTTTTGCCAATTCGGTAATGGAAATAGTCGAGGTATTCGATGTCAAAATGGCATCATCTGCGATTTTGCTTTCTACTTCGGCAAGTACAGACTTTTTGATTTTGACGTTCTCAACAACGGCTTCAACGACAAGATCAACATGTTCAAACTCGCCGTAGCTTAGTGCCGGAACAATGCCATTCATTGCTTTAAAGGCTTTATCTGCGGTTAAACGACCGCGTTCAACTTGCCCATTAAAGAGCTTGTTCGCTTCACTCAAACCAAGCTCTAAGGCTTCTGGTCGAATGTCTTTCATGATGATTGGCGTGCCTTTAGAGGCCGATTGATAAGCCACACCGCCGCCCATGATACCCGCACCTAATACGGCCGCTTGTTTTACTGGCGTTGCGTTTTTCGCATATTTGCTCGCGGTTTTCTTAATCTGCTGATCACTTAGGAATAGATTCACCAAAGACTTGGCAACAGGCCCTTTGGCCAATTTAATAAAGCCTTTGATTTCGGTATCAAGGGCTTTTTCCATATCTTGGCTGATGCCTTTCTCGATCGTTTTAATCGCTAGCATTGGCGCAGGATAATGTTTACCCGCTTTTGCACCAACCACACCGCGAACCGATTCAAATATCATCATTTTTTCGATTGGAGAAAACACCATTGGCGCACGCAACTCTTCACGGCGAGCATGATAATCTAGCTTGCCATCAAGCACCTGTTGAATAAGATGACGAGCCGAATCGTTGACTTTCGCTGCCGGAACAACCGCATCGACGGCACCATCTTTAAATGCATCTTCGCTGCGCTTTTGAGCACCGCCACAAATCCACTCACAGGCATTATCAGGGCCGATCAAACGAGGTAAACGTACACTTCCGCCCCAACCTGGATAAATACCAAGCTGAGTTTCAGGTAAGCCAATTTTCGCTGAATCTGCCATGACTCGATAATCACAGGCTAGGCACAATTCCATACCGCCACCTAATGCGATGCCGTTAATAGCGGCAACTGTTGGGTAAGGCAAATCAGAAATCGTGTTGAAAATAGCGTGTGCGTCTCGGAGCTTATCGGCAAGCTCTTCATCATCCAGCTTAAACCAAGTAGTAAATTCCGTAATGTCAGCACCAACAACAAAAACGTCTTTGGCACTCGCAAAAATCACACCTTGAATGTCTGCCGTATGTTTAAGCGCATCAACGGCTTCGGCCAGTTCTTTCAGTGTCAGGCTATTAAATTTATTAACCGATTCGCCAACCAAATCCAGAGTGACGGTTGCCACACCTGCATCATCGACTGCAACCTTGACTGCTTGTCCTTCGAATATCATGCTGGTCTCCAATTATTTTTATTATGACAATGACGGTCATGTTTTCCGCCATTGTCTGGTATTTGAAAATTCTGTTATCTATACAAAGCGGCCTAAAGCCTAAAGCCTAAAGGCTGTTTTCTAGTTCTGGAACGGCTTCGAATAAATCCGCTACCAAACCATAATCCGCCACTTGGAAAATCGGAGCTTCTTCATCTTTGTTAATAGCAACAATGATTTTAGAATCTTTCATGCCAGCCAAATGCTGAATCGCACCGGAAATACCGACTGCGATATACAGATCAGGAGCAACCGTTTTACCCGTCTGACCAACCTGTAAATCATTAGGTACAAAGCCTGCGTCAACGGCTGCACGGGAAGCACCAATCGCGGCACCCAGTTTATCTGCCACACCTTCTAATAATTTGAAGTTATCGCCATTCCCCATACCGCGACCACCAGAAATAATCACGCCCGCAGCGGTTAATTCAGGTCGATCTGATTCAGCCAGCTGCTCTTTCACAAATCGACTACGGTCAGAAGCAATCACTTGAGAAAGCACTTCACGCTCTGCATTGCCACCTTGCGCCGACGCAGCATCAAATCCTGTTGCGCGAACCGTCATGACTTTCACTGTGTCCGTGCTTTTCACTGTCGCAATAGCATTGCCCGCATAAATAGGGCGAACAAAAGTATCTGGTGATTCCACTTTGATGACGTCAGACAATTGAGCAACATCCAACAAAGCAGCCACGCGTGGTAAGGTATTCTTACCTGTTGTGGTTGCAGGCGCCAAAATGTGACCATAACCACTGGCAATTTCGACCACTAATTTAGAAACGTTTTCTGCCAATTGGTGTTCATAGACGGCATTATCAGCCACCATAACTTTCGTGACACCTGACACCTGCGCAGCTTGTTCTACAACGGTTTGACATTCAAACCCTGCTACCAACAAATGCACTTCTGAATCAATTTGTGTTGCAGCCGTTACGGCATTTAATGTCGCTGGCTTCAAAGACTTATTATCATGTTCTGCAATAATTAATACGCTCATGACACCACCTTCGCTTCATTTTTTAGTTTGTCTACTAACTCAGCAACCGAGCCCACTTTGATACCACCAGCTCGCTGTGGCGGAGGCGTAACAGAAACTATGCTGACGTTAGAACCAATTTCGACACCAAGATCCGCAGGCGTTTTCACATCCAATGGCTTTTTCTTGGCTTTCATAATGTTTGGTAGAGACGCAAAACGTGGCTCGTTTAAGCGTAAATCGGTTGTGACAACCGCAGGAAGAGTGATCGACAAGGTTTGTAGTCCACCATCGATTTCACGGGTCACTTGCGCTTCACCATTTTCAATAACAACTTCGGAAGCAAAAGTAGCTTGTGGGTAATCCAACAAGGCAGCCACCATTTGACCGGTTTGATTATTGTCAGAATCAATCGCTTGTTTGCCCATAATGATCAAATCAGCCGATTCTTCTTGAGCTACTTTTGCTAGGAGTTTGGCGACAGAAAGAGAGTCTAAACCGTCTTCTGCATCCACTTGAATGGCACGATCAGCTCCTAAAGCCAATGCTGTTCGTAATGTTTCATGGCATGTTTTAGAACCAACAGAAACCACAACTACTTCCGATGCCACGCCTTTTTCTTTTAGACGGATAGCTTCTTCTACTGCGATTTCACAAAAAGGGTTCATGGACATTTTTACGTTAGTAAGATCGACCGCTGTATGGTCGGCTTTGACACGAACCTTAACGTTGTAGTCAATGACTCGTTTTACGGATACTAGGATTTTCATAAGCCCCTCGTTTTTTATTATTTTCATACTATCTATAGTAGTTTGGGAATGATTTTCATCAATAACAAAAAAGCGCCAGTTAACTGACAAAAATATTCAACCTTTCATCAGTACAAACAAAAAACGGCTCCATTATTTAAATGGAACCGTTCTGTTTTGTATCACTTTAAATAGATTATTTATTGCGAGATAAGAAACCAGCAAAAGCTTGATGAGCTTCTGGCGAGCGTAAACGGTCTTTAAATATTCGACCTTCACGCATTAGCGTCATCTGCACATTATCTTGATCATGGAACTTCAATAAATCCTTGCTGAGAGCCACCGCCTCTGGAGGCAAAGCCGCTACTTTTTCCGCGTACAACAAGGCTAGCTTATAAGCTTCACCTTCTTCACAAAGGTGATTAATCAGTGACATTTCGTAGGCTTCTTGAGCATCAAACGTTTCTCCTAAAACCAACAATTCAAAGGCCTTTTGATGACCAACGAATTTTGGCAAAAAGTAACTCGATGCGGCTTCAGGCACTAAGCCCAACTGGACAAAAGGAAATTGAAAACGCGCTTCACGGGAAGATAGTACTAAATCGCAGTGCAGCAGCATGGTGGCACCAACACCAACGGCTCGACCTTCGACCGCAGCAATAAGCGGTTTTTTATAGGTTGCTATCGCCTGTAAAAAAGTCATAGTCGCTTCCATCTTCTCTGGCTTCTGGGCAATTTCGACAAACTCATTAATATCATTACCCGCAGAAAAATGGCCACCAGCACCTCTTATTAAAGTTGCTTTAATATCAGGATTTCTTTCTGCACCATGCAACAGATCAGCCAAGGTTTGGTACATATCTAACGTAATGGCGTTCCGTTTTTCTACTCTGTCAAAACATAGAATCTGAATACCAGACTCAATATTTTCAGTAATAAACTGACTCATCCTTGCCTCCTGTGAAAATAACTAGGTTATCTCTCATGTAATGGTGATTCAGCCATTGCAATAGGCTTTCCCAAAGCAATGGCTTACTCGTTCACCTTATTCCTTACTTAGCCTTTTCTTCTTCCCTTAAGGCTCGACGTAGAACTTTACCTACATTGGTTTTCGGTAAATCTGTTCTCACTTCAACATATTTAGGCACTTTATAGGCGGCTAAATTCTCTTTGCAATACGCACGCAAAGTTTGAACATCTAAGGTTTCTACGTCTCCTTTTAACACCACAAACACTTTTACCGCTTCACCAGCTTTATCATCAGGAACACCA
Organism: Marinomonas sp. 15G6-16; assembly: GCF_055809555.1. Taxonomy (NCBI): domain Bacteria; kingdom Pseudomonadati; phylum Pseudomonadota; class Gammaproteobacteria; order Oceanospirillales; family Oceanospirillaceae; genus Marinomonas; species Marinomonas sp. 15G6-16. The sequence continues at coordinate 848,498 of NZ_CM147916.1, forward strand.
ATCGCAGCAGATTCCAGCACATCAGGATGCGACGACACACAATCTTCCACTTCTGTTGGGTACACATTAAAGCCAGAGACAATAATCATATCTTTAGAGCGATCGACGATTTGTAAATAACCATCCTCGTGCTGTACCGCAATGTCACCCGTGATTAAGAACCCGTCTTCCGTCATCACATCACGAGTCGCCGATTCTTGTTTCCAGTAACCTTTCATCACTTGAGGACCGCGCACGCACAACATGCCAGATTCCCCTTGTGGCAAGGTTTGACCATCGCGACCTTGTATCTTTATTTCGGTTTCATCAACAGGCACACCGATCGTACCAATCTGTTCTTTACCGATTGGGTTAAATGCCACAACAGGCGATGTTTCGGTTAAACCGTAACCTTCAACCACTTGGCAGCCTGTCACTTTTTTCCATTCATCAGCAGCAAAATGCGTCAGTGGCATACCGCCTGAACAAGTTAGCTTAAGGTGTGAGAAATCTAACTCACGAAACTCTGGATTATTACAAAGGCCAACAAACAAGGTGTTTAGCCCCACAAAACCAGTGAAATCCCAATTTTTAAGCTCTTTAACAAAACCAGGCAAATCTCTTGGATTAGGAATCAGAACACTGTGGCCGCCCTGCTCTAAAAGAGTTAAGCCGTGAATCAAAAAAGCATAGATATGATAAAGCGGTAACGGCGCAATATAGGTTTCACTGCCTGCATCTATTATGCTGCGCAAACGGGAACTTAATTGATTCATATTGGCAATCAAGTTGGCGTGAGTAAGCATCGCGCCTTTTGCTACACCCGTTGTACCACCTGTGTATTGCAATACAGCAATGCTTTCAGGTGTTGCTTCATAAACAGACACTTTTTTACCAGCACCTTTCGCCAGTACACTGTTCAAACTGACAGCACTCGGAAGGTTATAAGCAGGCACCATTTTCTTCACATACTTAACAACTGAGTTGATTAAAAGACGTTTGACTGGCGCATGAAAGTCTGCAATTTCGGTAACAATAACGTGCTTGATTGAAGTCTTAGCAATGATCTTTTCAACATTGCTGGCCATATTAGCGAACACAACCAGAGCCTTCACGTTCGCATCATTAAACTGATGCTCTAGCTCTTTTGGTGTGTATAAAGGGTTTGTATTAACGACAATAAGCCCTGCTTTCATCGCGCCGAAAAGCACAACAGGGTATTGAATAACATTCGGTAATTGAATGGCGATTCGATCACCAGGAACCAGATCTGTTTCGTGCTGAAGATAAGCGGCAAACTGATTGGATTTTTCATTTAATTCACGATACGTCAGTGTTCTTCCCACACTGGTAAAAGCAGGAAGATCAGCGAACCTGTCCGTTGCTACCGCAAAAATATCTGTCAAAGAACGGTAACTACGTGGATTTAACGAATCAGGCAAATAGCTGCCGGGCTCTGGTCTAGCGTCTAAACCATTATGAGGTGAAGTATCCACATTCATATAAAGCTCCATTTGTTGTTTTTATTGAGGAGAGCAAAACAAGTGCAAAAGCTCAGCCAAATGTATCTTTGCTGAGCTTATCGTAAAGCACTTGATCAAATTTTATTCACGAACCTATAAAGGGAAAATTTGCGTCAGTTTTGTCGCTAACATGATGTCTCCGTCTGCGCGAATTTTACCTTGCATGAAAGCGGCCATGCCATCTAATTCTCCACTCATTACGTCTTTTAATGTATCTAAGTCCATACTTAATGTTACAGTTGGATCGTCATGCTCCCCTTCACCCATCTCACATTTCCCATCACTGATACTTAAGTGATAGCTGTCAGCGTCGTCTAAGTCAAATTGGAACACCGCTTCCATATCATCTGCTTCATCCGCATCAAAACGACCAAGCATAGATTCAAATACTGATTTTGCTTCGCTCATAATAGTTACCTCTTCAATCTTTTTAGAATTATTTTTTATAAACAGTTAAAACATTAAGCATTCAGAAATAGAAAGTTTTCTTCATCCATCGCTAATAGATTGTCAACGCCTGACAACATAGCTTCGGCATGCGCTTTCGTACGAGGCAACAGGCGCTCATAATAGAAAGTGGCTGTTTGCAATTTCGCAGTATAAAAGCCGACTTCATCTGTGCCTTCTTCTAGTTTTGTTTTGGCAACCACAGCCATACGGGCCCAGAAGTAAGCTAATACGACATAACCTGAGAACATAAGATAATCAACGGACGCCGCGCCCACTTCGTCTTTATTACGCATGGCTTTCATGCCGACTTTCATGGTCAAATCACCCCACTCGCCGTTTAACTTATCTAACGCAGTAATATAAGATTTGAAGCGCTTATCGCCTTTATGTTCCTTACAGAATTTATGGATAATTTTGGTGAAACGACGTAGCGTCGCGCCTTGTGTCATTAGGACTTTACGGCCCAATAAATCCAAAGCTTGAATTCCTGTTGTGCCTTCGTACAACATGGAAATACGACAATCTCGTACGTTTTGTTCCATACCCCATTCTGCAATAAAACCATGACCACCAAACACTTGTAGGCCTTGGTTAGCAGATTCAAAACCAGTTTCTGTTAAGAAGGCTTTTGCAATTGGCGTCAATAAAGACATCAATTCATCCGCTTCAGCTTTTTCGTCTTCTGTACCGCGCTTCGTGGTATCCACCAGCATTGAACAGTAATGAATAAGTGCTCGACCACCTTCAGCAAAGGCTTTCTGTGTCAGCAACATACGACGAACATCTGGGTGAACAATAATAGGATCAGCTGCTTTTTCTGGTGCTTTCGGGCCAGACAAAGAGCGCATTTGGAGACGATCTTTGGCATAGGCAACTGAATTTTGCAAAGCCCACTCTGCATGAGCAAGACCTTGCAAGGCTGTACCAATACGTGCCGTGTTCATAAAGGTGAACATACAGTTTAAGCCGCGATTTGGAGGTCCAATCAAAAAGCCTTTGGCGCCATCAAAGTTCATCACACAAGTGGCATTACCATGAATCCCCATCTTGTGCTCAATCGAGCCGCATGACACTTGGTTGCGGTCGGCTTTTTCACCTGACGCATCTACGCTGAATTTTGGCACAATAAAGAGTGAAATCCCTTTTGTTCCAGCAGGTGCATCAGGAAGTCGCGCCAGCACGATATGAACAATGTTTTCAGCCATGTCATGCTCACCAGCCGAAATAAAGATTTTCGTGCCTGTAATGGCATAACTGCCGTCTTCTTGAGGCTCAGCTTTGGTTTTCAACATACCCAAGTCTGTACCGCAATGAGGCTCAGTCAAACACATGGTGCCTGTCCATTCGCCAGAAACAAGTTTGGTTAAATAGGTGTCTTTTTGCTCATCCGTACCATGAATTTCAATAGTATTCATCGCACCATGGCTCAAGCCTGGATACATGCCCCACGACCAATTAGAAGTCGCAATCATCTCTGTCACCATCATCCCAAGGGAATCTGGTAAGCCTTGTCCACCAACACTTTCAGGATGAGATAACGACGGCCAGCCACCTTCAACGTATTGTTGATAAGCTTCTTTGAATCCGTCTGGCGTTGTCACAACGCCGTCTTTGAATTGACAACCCTGTTGATCACCAACACGGTTTAGAGGAGAAAGAACGCGCTCAGCAAATTTAGCGCCTTCTTCAAGAATGGCAGATACCATATCCGGTGTGGCATCTTCTGCACCTGGCAACTTCGAATAGTGCTCATTAAATTTAAGCACTTCTTCGGTAACAAATTTTATATCTCGTAATGGCGCTTTATATTCAGGCATAGCCTAAGACCTCTTTTTGTTATTGTTTTATGAGCCCAAAGAAGAACTCTTTCTATAGTAGAAAGGTTCCTCTATCAGCGTCATTCTCTCAATAACAAAAGATGCCAAAGTTAATGACAAAATAAATCAAGGCGGTTGCTTCTGAATGTCATAAACCTATCTCAAAAGCATCTCGAGACTTTAAGACAACAAAACAAACGAAGAATAAAAAGGGGCGAAACTTTACTTTTTCTTCTGTTTTAGATCTTTAACCCAGTTGATATCCGTAATCACCATATAGATAAAGCCTGTTTCTGCAGAGGTTCTATAAGCCCCTTTTCCTTTTAACAAATAGCAACTGACAGACGTCATATCCCAACCATCAGACTCACTGCCGTGCCATGTGTCTTTCTTCAAAAGTTTGAAGTTGTTTGTTTCACCGTGCTCTTTAACCTTGTGTATTTGGCTTTTTGCATTGTCCAGAATAGTGCCATTGGCCCAAGACCAAATCCACATTTTGCTTTTCGTCGATAAAGAACCAACAAACTGAACTTTAGCCATCACAACAGGGCCGTCATCATCAGAAAATACTAAGGTGCTATTTTCTTGATCCCAGTCGAAACGCTTGTACTCTCCAATTTTATAGGTAGAAACCAAGGACTTTTGTCGTTTAGACAAATAGTCATGAGCCGTGACAACAAAACTCTTCCATTGAGCAGATGGTGAATCTGGGCTTAATTCCAAAAAATCTAAAACTGACTTAACAATCTTTTTCATGCTGCCTCTTTAATGCTTCTCTAACCCCTGAATATTCACCTTAACAGGCCAATTACTTTCTAGGCTTCCAATCACTTCCATTCGGCTTGTTTCCTGCCATAGCGTTTTCGTAAAACTCACTTCCCCACGGGAAACATTCACTAATAATGCTTCTGTTGAGTCAATTGAAAAAACACCTTTGATTCGATAAACCCCTTCCAATGTCGACATGCCTTCAATCGTAGACTGTAAAGCCTCTTCATTAAAGTGCTGTTCGATCGGCCAACGCCAACCCAATACCTGCATTGCATCCTGATGCTTTTGATAATGCCAAGGGGAATTCAGCAAACAATCTTCGGAAGCGGCATGATGCTCATGCTTATGCTTATGTGAATGCTCATGCTCGTGTGAGTGCGAGTGCGAGTGCGAGTGCGAGTGGGTATGAGAATGCTCAGACACTTTATCCTCAACCAATACATCTTTTAGCCCGACATCTAAATCTGCAAGATCCAGCTTCATAGGATTAGACATAAAGAGCTCAGGTTGTGCTTTAGATTCATCACCGAAGTAATGGTTTAAAAAGCTTATGTCAGCGTCTTTGTATTTGTCAGAGTGACTCAAAACGATGCCATTCGCTGACTCAATTTGATCATTAAAAATCTCGTGTTGGGTATAACGCTCATCTTGTAAATTACGAGCGTCTAAAACGCAGAAAACACCGGTAAGCAATAAAACATCTTGGTACAAATCGCTGCGTAACTTTTGGACAATTTGTTTTGGATGACCAAGACCTGAAGGCTCAATGAGAATTCGATCCGGATTGTATTGTCGAATGAGTTGATTCAAGCCTTGCTGGAAAGCCGCCGAAGTGGTGCAACAAACGCAACCACCTGGAACTTCTTTAATGGCAACACCCGATTCTGAATAAAACGCGCTATCTAACCCAATATCACCAAACTCATTTACCAGAACGGCCCACTTTTCGTTTGCAGGGGCTTTTTCCAGTAGCTGACGGATCAAAGTCGTTTTGCCTGCTCCTAAAAATCCGGTGACTAAAGTCACTTTTATTCCTTGATAGCGCATATCCAAAATCTCAACTATTTCAATTAAAAGGTATAAGCCAATGACACGCTCGTCACTGTATCTGTATTCTCTTTTGTGCTCAGCACTTCACTGTTGTGAGTAATGCTGTAAGCCGCTTTCATGCTTAAATCTCGACGAATTTTTGTGCTAATCGCTGTTTCTGATTTCGTCTGAGTATTCTCATCAGACTCTAACGCCATTTCTGTACTAAACGTCTGTGTAAACTTGGCTGTCGAACTGATATTAAATAGATATTCTGCTTCAAGGTGAACAATCGCAGATTCTCCTTTCTCACCTTCATCCGTCTTGTTAAAAGAATAACCCGGACCCACACTGTAATCTAAGAAGGAATATTGGTTAGAGAAAAGCCTTGCAGAATAACCAACAGCAACCGTATTTTGGTACTCATAACCGCTTAAACGATCGTCTGTGTGAGATCCATAAACGAAGATAGAAGTATCCTCATCGCTTAATTTGTAATCGCTTTGAGCAGATAAAAATAGCTTCTGCGCCGTGGTTTTCGTTTCACCATCGTATTCACTTTTTTTATAGAGTGTATCGATCAAGTATTTATTTTTCCAAGCCCGAAAGTCTTGATGAAGCGTCGCCTTCCCCTTTAAAGAGGTACTTTCTGTATTACCTGACGTAGCGATAATCCCTAACTCTAATTCGGCTTTGAATGGCTCTAGCTTTTTTGGTGGTTCTTCTGCATAAAGAGTCGGAATCGTTAGAGTCAAACCAGTGAGCGTCAGTAACTTGAGCGTTTTCATGAGAACATCTTCCTTTTTCTGTTTAAAAAAACGAAGAAGATATTCTTTCATTGATCTCTTTTTATCTCAGTCAACATAGAGTTAACTATTTGAAAACTAATCGATAAAACAAAGAAAAAGCTTTATTAAGAACGCACTTTTACATTGTTATTTACGTCTTTACTCTGCTTAATCAAGTCATCTCCCGCGTCTGCTCTGGCGGATTTTGCCAAACGGTCATACAGCAGCACATTCACCGAAGCGGCCAGATTCATACAACCAACCGTTGGCACAAACACCACATGATCGGCTCGATCGACAATCTTTTGGGAGATCGTGCCGTCTTCTGGCCCAAAAATATATAACGCCTTTTCTGGGTGCTGAAAGCTTGGTAACGGAGTCGCACCTTGTATTAAATCGACACATATTATTTGAGTGTCAGGCTCAACAGCATCGATTAGAGTCTCAGCACTCAGAGTTTCTATATTGACTAAAGGAATAGTAGAACTGGCGTTTTTGGTATCTGTCGTCATTTTTGCCGCACGATCATAGCGCTGGCCAGAATACAGAACCTGATCCACTTGATAACAACCCGCCGCTCTCATTACTGACCCCACATTCTCAACCCCTTTCGGGTTTGTAAGACCAATAGAAACATATTCTTTTTTCATCGATAGACACTACACTGACATTGAAAACGGCGGAGATAGTACCACTATTTAAAGAGACAGTGACGACATCTCCTGTTCCAACAAACAAGATTTATTCGAGGCAGACATGCATTTCTTAAAAAAAATTGGCTTTACTCTTCTCGCCGCTGCCACATTTCAAACGCAAGCAGCTTCCGTCTGGAAGGTCTCATCTGAGACAAACACAGTTTACATTGGCGGTACTATTCATCTTTTAACACCGCAAGATTACCCTTTGCCTAAAGCCTACGACATTGCTTACCAAGCATCCTCGAAAGTCATTTTTGAAACCAACATGGACACCATTAGTTCTGCTGCTTTTCAAAAAAATCTTCAAAATAACATGCTTTATACCGACGGAACGACACTGGATAAGATACTGCCATCTGACACTTATCAATCCCTTGTCGATTACCTGAACAGCCGAAACATTCCGATCAACGCGGTACAAAACCTCAAGCCAAGTTCATTGGCAATGTCTTTGAATATGATTGAACTAAAACATCTGGGCTACACCAGTGAAGGTGTGGATATGTTTTATTCACGCAAAGCCACAAAGGAAAACAAACCAAAAGGTTGGCTAGAAGAACCAGAAGAGCAAATCTCTGCTCTCAGTAGCTTCAACCAGGAAAACGAAGAGCAAATCATAGAATACGCTCTAGACGATATTAAAGAGATGCCAAGCACAATGGATAAACTTCGGAACAGCTGGCGTCGAGGCGACATGGAAACCATGGCAAGTTTAGAAATTGTAGATCTCAAAAGAAACTACCCAGACGTGTATGAATCGCTTCTAACAAAGCGTAACAACCTATGGATGCCTCAGATAGAAACCATGCTAAATGACTCACAAGTTGAATTTATTATGGTTGGCGCCATGCATCTCGCAGGACCAGACAGCATTTTGAAAAAGCTTAAGAACAGAGGCTACGAGGTGAAACAACTGTAAAAGCACCTAATTGGGCTCAAAAAAGAGCCCATTTCCTTAAAACAGACAAATTCTTCTCCCAAATCACGGCCTATTTTTTTATACTAGCCGCCTTTAATTTTAGGGCTGACTAAACGATCAGCTTTAACACTCCCCCACTAAAGGCAAAAAAGGCAATTTTCATGCTCGAACGTTATTTCCAACTTAAAGCGCATAATACCTCCATACGCAATGAGGTCGTCGGTGGCATCACGACTTTCCTAACCATGGCGTACATCATCTTTGTGAACCCATCTATTCTTGCTCAAGCAGGTATGGACCAAGGAGCGGTATTTGTCGCGACCTGTCTAGCTGCAGCCATTGGTTGTTTGATTATGGGTCTTTATGCAAATTACCCAATCGCCTTGGCTCCGGGCATGGGCTTAAATGCCTTCTTCACTTACGGTGTTGTTTTAGGCATGGGCTACTCGTGGGAACAAGCTCTTGGAGCCATTTTCCTATCCGGTATTCTTTTCATTTTCATCAGTATATTCCGCATTCGTGAGTGGGTAATTAACGCTATTCCATCTTCCCTAAAGCTAGGCATTGCTGCAGGTATTGGTTTGTTCTTGGCGATGATTGCTTTCCAAAACTCGGGCATCATTGTTAAAAACCCTGCGACTTTGGTTTCTTTAGGTGATTTGTCTTCTCCTTCTGCTATTTACGGCTTTCTAGGCTTTTTTGTGATCTGTGCATTGGCTTACTTAAATGTCACTGGCGCCGTGATGATTGGCATTTTACTGGTCACTGTTTTATCTATGATATTTGGTCAAAACAGTTTTGGTGGTTTGGTTTCTATGCCGCCATCTATCGCACCGACTTTCCTTGCTATGGACATAGAAGGCGCTTTTCAAATTGGTATGATCAGTGTGGTTTTTGCTTTCTTCTTTGTTGATCTATTTGACACTTCCGGCACGCTAATCGGTGTGGGTCAACGTGGTGGATTGCTTGATAAAGAAGGTAAATTGCCTCGTTTGAAAAAAGCACTTTTGGCAGACTCAAGCGCAACGGTCGTTGGCGCTGCATTAGGGACCTCTTCTACAACAAGTTACATCGAAAGTGCTTCTGGTGTATCTGCTGGTGGTCGAACTGGTTTAACTGCTGTTGTGATCGCTTTGCTTTTCTTGTTAAGCCTTTTCTTTGCGCCATTAGCAGGTTCTATTCCAGCTTACGCAACGGCTGGTGCCTTGATGTACGTAGCGGTTCTAATGATAGGCAGTTTGGTACATGTTGATTGGGATGATATTTCTGAAGCAGCACCGGTTTTAATCGCAGCCTTCACTATGCCATTAACTTACTCAATCGCTGACGGCATCGCGCTTTCTTTCATCAGTTACGCGGTCATTAAATTATTATCTGGTCAAGGTAAGCAAGTTAGCGTTGCAGTTTACCTTCTAGCAGCATTGTTTATTGCCAAGTTCTTTGTGTTCGTATAACACTCAAAGAAAACGACAATAAACACAAAAAAAGAGAAGCAAAATGTTATTTGCTTCTCTTTTTTATTGGTCAAGTTTTACGGGTTAAGTCACACCAATGGCAAGGTCACTTCAACTAACAATCCACCCAATTCACTACGAGATGCCGTCACAGAACCATTATGCTGACGAATCGCACTTTCTGTAATGGCCAAACCTAAACCTGTTCCGCCACTGTGACGATCACGAGCCGTTGACACTCGATAGAAAGGCCTGAAGATAGATTCCAACTCTTCATCAGGAACCCCTTCACCATTGTCCTCAATACGGATATGTAACGCTTTCGCTTCTTCTCTCATATCAACGCGTATTTCATCTTTACTATAAGAAATCGCATTACGAACAATATTCTCCAGCGCACTCATCAAAAGCTGCGGATAACAAACAATAGAGCGATCTGGAATCGCCGACACATGGAGTGCTTTGCCCATTTGTTCGGCTTCGAACTGACAATCTGTCAGCAGCTCTTCCCACAAGCTAGAAAGCGGCTGTGCTTCTCTGTTTGTATGGTTGTCTACTTGCATACTTGATAGCTCAAGCAGCTTACCTATCATTTGCTCAAGTCGCTGAGCTTCTGTGTCAATCCGAGTCAGTTCCGTGCTCTCACCCTGCTTTCTTGTGGCCAACGCTTGCGCCATTCTCAATCGAGTTAATGGCGAACGTAATTCATGAGAAATATCCGACAACAATCGCTGTTGTCGGCAAATCATGTTGTTCACCGCTTCCACCATTTGGTTGAAGCTTTCTCCTGCTTGGCGAAATTCAGAGGTGCCTTTTTCCAAGCTAGGGTCCGTTTCAAACACACCTTGAGCCACTCTTTGCGCTGCTTTTTCCAATCGACGAGCAGGCTGACTTAACGCCCAAGCAAGCCATAAAAGTAAAGGCGTACTGACCAGCATAACCGCTAAAAGTAGACGAAATGGTTGATCAAACAGTTGCAATAGGAAACTTGGTGGCTCACTCTTTTTTACTCCGATATAAAGAAGACGATCTTCATCGCCAAGCTTAATCGGGAAAGGCCCTGATAACATGACTCTGCCATATAACTTTTGTTGGGGCTTAAGAGGATCTTCTACTCGAGTAACGAAATTTCGTAACATTCTCAATGTGAAATCAGACCGACGAGACCAAACCTGAATTTCACCATCAAGGTCCGTAATATACAAACGCAGTTTGCTGTCTTCGTCACCACGTTTCGAGCGGCGTTCTATTTCATCAATGACGGAATAAAGCTCTTTGTTTTTGACAAACTCTTGCTCAATTCTGTCTCTCACTTGGAGCATATCGCTGTAATGAGGTGGTGAAATGTCTTTGGTTAATCGAGGATCTAAGCGCGGTAAAGCCAGCACAGCCAGAATCACTAAGAACATGGTGAACCAGAAAATAGCGAAAATACGACCATACAAACTGGTGATTTTGGGTAGTTTCATTATTCCCCCTCAGCCAATAAGTAACCTCGACCACGCAATGTTTTAACTCTCGGTTTGCCATTCGGCCAATCTGGTAACTTCTTCCTTAAGTTAGATACGTGCATATCTACCGCTCGATCAAATGCTGCCAAGCGTTTACCTAAAACCTCTAAGCTCAAAACTTCTTTCGTGAGTACTTGCCCAGGGTTAAGTAGGAAGTAATGCAGTAAAGCAAACTCCGTACTGGTTAAATCCAAAAGATCACCATTGCAATAAGCTTCTAATCGACCAGGGTAAAGTTTAATGTCTCGATACATCACAAAGTCATTTTGAGTCCCAGCCTTGGTGACTTGAGTTCTTCGTAATATGGCACGAATTCTTGCTAATAATTCACGCTCACTAAACGGCTTAGGTAAGTAATCATCTGCACCAAGCTCAAGCCCAACAACGCGGTCTATTTCATCGCCTTTCGCTGTTAGCATTAACACGGGAACGTCCCATTTTTCGCGCAGCTGTTTTAAGGTTTCAAAGCCATTTAGTTTAGGCATCATTACATCAAGTAAAACCAAGTCCACACTTTCATCCATTGCATCTAATCCTTCCATCCCATCATAGGCGGTAGAGACTGTACAATTTTCAAACGACAACACTTCTTTAAGTAAATCACTTAACTCAATGTCGTCATCAATGATTAATATATGTGGCATGTGCTTTTCCTGAAAAATGATTAAAGAGACAAGTCATTAAGTATATTTTACGTTGAAATGACAACAATAATCAGGCCTTTACGATACTTTACCTTAGCAATACGCCACTTTACCTAACAAACTCTATTCTATCCCTATTCGCTGAACACACAGCGCAATAACGAATACCAACCTACAATATAGAAGGAAATGAATATGAAAATGGCAAAAAAAATCATCTTAGCATCTGTTGTTCTTCCATTCGCATTAAGTGCTGGTAGCGCGTTGGCTTTTGGCGGAAAAGACCATAAAGGCGGAGACGGACAATGCTTCCCAGGTTTAGACCGCGGCATCTTGAAACAACTAGAACTGACTGATGCTCAAAAAGATCAACTAAAAGAGTTGCGTAAAGCGGACAAAGAAGACCGCAAAGCAGATAGAGAAGAGCGTAAAGTAGCTCGAGAAGATCGCGAAGAAAACGGTATTCCTGAAGAGCGCAAAGAAGCTCAAGAGCAAAAGCTTGAACAACTAAACGGCTTACTATTAGCAGACAAGTTTGATCCAGCTGAAGCGACTAAAATCGCACAAGAAATGGCTCAAAAACACATCAAACGCCAAGTGAGTATGCTGAACAAGCAATACCAAATGATCAGCATTTTGACACCTGAGCAAAAAGAAAAATTCGTTGAGCTTCAGGAAGAGCGTTTAGACAATTGCGCTGAAAAAATGCACAAGGGTAAAGACCGTAAATAATTGCTCTAAATAGCAAAAACGCTCCCCCTAGTTAGCAAAAAGGCGACTCACCTTAACAGTGAATCGCCTTTTTTATGTTTCTTTTTAAACTATCGATTCTATCAACGGCGCTTCCAAATCCTAGCAACAGCCTGATCACTGCCCAATAACCCAACAATTTCACATACGATGCCCGTTATACCAAAAACAGCAATTGGAATGATCCCTGCGAACTCGCCTGTTTTCAATGTAAACACCAAGGATACCGTGGCAATAACAAAACATAGCAGACCTAATACCAGCAAAATAGTACGGTGAGACTTTTTATAATCGTATTCCCCTTCCCCAGACTCAAACATATTCAAAATCGGAGCACATAACTTTTTCATCATTTCTTTCATTGATCATCGCCTTAATGTCTGGAGTACACGTCTTCATAATCTTTACAAATAAGAGAACTCTATTTATATCATTAAGTTACCTAAAAATAAGAACTCTCTTCATAAAATATCCCAATTCATCATTAAACTTTTATCAAAGCAAGCCGTTGAAGTAGTACAGAAGTTGCCATACAGCTATCACTTCGCTATTTGTTGTCTCAATGAGAACTAGGGGAAAAGGACATGAAAAAAATTATCGTTTCAAGTATTGCAGTAGCCACAATGGCTTTGTCTGCTGGCGCACAAGCTGCACCTTTTAATTATATCGATTACGCTATGGGCACAGTTGATTACGGTTCTGGCGCATCAGATGGCGACTACTCTAATTTGTCTGCCGTGTTCGAAACACCCATTGTTCCGTTAATTTCACTTGAATCTGTTGATTATGGTGGCGCTGATATTTTGAAACTAGGTATCGGTAACTATATTGAATTAGGCAGCTACACGACTCTATTTGGCTTTGTTCATTACAACGACTACGACGAAGCTGACAGCGACTTCAGCATAACGGCTGGTGTAAACAGCACATTAACGGATCGTTTAGAGCTAAGAGCGTCTTACTCTACATACACAGATCATGATGGTTTTGATGGTTTTAAAGTTGGATTGGGATACTACTTCACAGAAAACTTCTCTATTTCTGGTAACTATGAGTCTCTTGATTTCGCAGACATCACTTCTTTCTCAGCAAGAATCAGTTTCTAAATTCATCTTTTAGAAATAGATATAAAAAAAGCGGGTAGAAACTTCATATTTCTACTCGCTTTTTTATGTCAAAAGAAAAACTAAATTAGCTTACTTTTGTCAACCAACCATGAGTATCTTCTGCTTTACCCCATTGAATATCATTCAATGCTTGGCGAAGTTTATTTGCGATTGGCCCCGGCTCACCAGAACCCACTTTGTATTCTTTCTCATTATGAATAAACGTACCGACAGAAGTTAATACCGCTGCTGTGCCAGACAATACCGCTTCTACTTCTGGTTTAGCGGCGCGCTCTAGCAATTCTGCAACAGTCAAATCACGTTCTGTTACCGTCATGCCCAAATCTGCCGCTAACGTCAAAATAGAAGAGCGAGTCACACCATGTAGGAAAGACGTATCCAAACCTTTGGTGATGATTTCGTTGCCATCAATCAACAAGAAGTTTGCTGCGCCGGTTTCTTGCACATCGCCATTTGGGCAGAACAAAATCTGGTCAGCTTTCACTTCTTCATTGGCTTTCTTGATTGGACCTAATGCGCTGGCGTAGTTACCACCACTTTTGATCATGCCCATGTGAGGCGCACAACGCATACCCGTTTCATCCAACAAAAGGCGCAATGCTTTCGCACCACCTGTGAAATAATCGCCTACTGGAGACAACAAAACGTACAACATAGAAGCCGCTGTTGCGCCTGCTGCTTTACCTACGTTTGCTTCTGTTCCTATGTGAGTTGGGCGAATGTACATAGACCCTGGTGGCTCTGGTACATCTGTTGCGAATTCAGCAACAACATCTAAAATCATTTTTGTAACCTGAGCTTCATCCAACTCAGGCAATGACAACAAACGACTACTTTGCGCTAAGCGCTTAATGTTTTGGTCCATTCGAAATACGTGCACACTACCATCAGCGTGGCGAAAAGCCTTCAAACCTTCAAAGCAGGTACTTGAGTAATGCAACACATGCGCACCAGGATGCAATTGAATGCTATCTGAAGAGACTAGGTTTGCTTCACTCCATTGATTGTTTTCAAATGTTGCTAATGCCATTTTCGGCATAAACACGCTACCAAAAGCCGCCATTTTTGTTTCCTATATAAATAAATGATTACGAGTAACAGCAAATTCAAAGCAAAAAAAGTAAGGCTCTAAAATTCCACGTTACGACCCAATGACAAGATATTAAAGGGGAAAGCAGATTGAGGAAAGTAAATCGTTTCATGCAGCCAGATAAAATCACACCTTTTTGCACCTTAGGCACGTTTTTTCATTCCTAGCATCAACAACCTAAGAATTAGAACCATAAAAACACTTTAAAACCAGCTTCTACAGGATCCAGATAAAAAGCATTGAAATAAGAATATTGGCAACAAGAGTCAACCAAAACACCACCTGAAAACGGCGCTTTTTAGTCTTATGACGGAACATACTTTGGCCAAACATAGCACCAAGCCATCCCCCCAGAAACGATAAGATATGTAAGGTGCGTTCACTGATACGCTGGCTTCCTCTTTTTGCGGCGTATTTATCAATACCGTAAATAAAGAAAGTCAGCACGCTTAAGAAAGCAAAGTAATACGCTAAAAATATCATCTAAAAACTTCTATCAGATTCCTACCAAGTCTATCGCTCATCTACAGTTGAATAAAAACTTATCTCAAGTGTAAAGGCCGCTTTTGATATGTAAGAAAAACTATACAAAGACAAATGTTCTATTGTATACCTAAACAATCATTTTTATGTTGGTGACAAAAACAGGCAATGAAAGACCACTTAACCATTTCCATTTCTTCGGTTCATGGAAGCAAGCACTTTAGTTTTGGGAAGAGTTTTCGCCATACATTTAAAATTATTAGTTACGCCATCATTATTGCTCTGGTCGTCATGGCTGGCGTGATTTATTACCTAGTTAATGAAGCCGAATTTGCCAAGATTAAACAAAATGAACTGGAAACAAGATCGTCTTCTTTAAGTCGTGAACTTACCGCCTTAACTGAGCTCAAGACCAACTTGGAAAGTGACCTATTAGAGCGGGAAGAAAAAATGCAATTGGTCTCTGACCGATTGGGCGATTTAGAAAACCTGTTAGGCATGGAAAACGATGCGACTAGCGAGCTTGAATCACGCTTAGACACAGCCGCCATTCACTCGTCCGTACGTATTATCATGCTCACTCAGATTCCCAGTGGTGCTCCCGTTAAAAACGCCAGAACCTCCTCTGGTTACGGAGAAAGAATACACCCTGTTACCGGTATCAAAAAATTTCACCGAGGACAGGATTTCGCAGTAAACACAGGCACTCCAGTGTATGCACCTGCTGACGGTGTCATTGAAGTGACCCGACCAAGCAATGAAGGCTCTGGAAACTACCTACGCATTTTTCATGCTCATGGTTTTTCCAGTTCCTACTCTCATTTAAGTAAGTTCGCCGCTAATAAAGGCGACTTTGTAAAAAAAGGCGATCTCATTGCTTATTCAGGAAACAGTGGTTTATCTTCTGGGCCACACCTTCATTATGAAGTAAGGTTTATTGGGCGAGCGCTTAATCCGAAACCTTTTTTGGATTGGGATGTCGATAATTTTGATTCAATTTTCAAAAACGTAAGAGGAATAGGATGGGAATCTTTGGTGGGAAAAATCGAGTTAAGAGTCAGTCATCAACTACAACTCTCATCGCAGAAGGCTGCTCAATCAACGGACACATTAAAGTAGAAAACCAGCTTCAAATTGACGGATACGTTGAAGGACAAATTGAAGTAAAAAATCTACTGAGAATCAGTGAGACAGGCAATGTCGTAGGTGAAATTCTTACCGAACGCCTTATCATTAACGGCACATTTGAAGGTGTTTGCCGAGCCACCTACATTGAAGTACTCAGCTCTGGCCGAGTCACAGGCACGGTTTACAGTGACAACCTAAGCATCGAATCTGGCGGCAAGTTTATGGGTGTCACCAAATCGCCAGAAGAACTAACAAGTGATCAAAACATCATTGAACAGAGTGAAGCTGAGCCTGAATCTGAACAAAAAGACCTAGCCTACGATCAAACCACATAGTTTTTTAGAAAGTCCAAAAGTGAAAATCACGCCAAGAGGGTTTTCACTGCGATGAACGAAAAGCGATTAAGAAGCCACCAGAAATTCATCTCTCACCAAGGATAACAAAAAGGTTTCACGCTCAATGGACATACCTTTCTTGTCGCTGTTTTTGATCGTATTCAGATTATGTTCAATCGCATCATGAACATTAATCCACACAGCTTTCATGCCATTTTTTACTTCGTAATCTTCTAAGTTCGTCTCGCCTAATTCTTCATCAATATCGCAGGTATAACAGTAAGAATTCATCTGAACAATGTCGAAATCTTCCTTGTACCAAGGGCGAAATTCCTCATACATACCAAAGGCTTTCACATTACGAATATTCTGCGCGCCCGTTTCTTCTGCCAATTCACGGATCAAACCTTCAACCTGATTCTCACCTTCATCTATGCCACCGCCCGGCAAGGTGTAATCATCATAACGTTGTGTATAAAGCATTAAAATTTCCTCGCCTTTTAACACAATCCCTCGTGCAGCAAGGCGCAAAAAGGAAGATTTATCTAGTGAATTCAGGCTTGGATGAACGGTCGATTTTAACAGACGCATAAAGAAGAATACTGTGGTTGTTGAAGTGAAAAAGAATATTGGATTTAAAGGGGTCAGAGCCCTTTAAATCCAATAAGAGTGTGCATTTCGATATGAATTTATTAAAAGGGTTCTGACCCCTTTAACTGCTAGCCTAAGACTTATCACCCGAAATCCGGCTGCCAACTGCAGAGGTTTGGTTTTTGTATTTCGCGTTGTCACGTTTGTTGTAAGGACGCTCTGCTGAGCCAGACATGGCTTCAAAGTTGATTGCGCCAATGGTCATTCCTGGGCTGAGGGCAATTGGCAGTTTGCCTCCGTTGAGGAATTCCAAAACAATGCCGCCGCTCCAACCTGGGTCGATTCGATGAGCCGTTACGTGAACCATTAAACCAAGGCGCGCCAAAGACGAACGACCATCTAACCAACCAACCAGATTATCTGGCACGGTGACGGATTCTTTCGTCACACCCAACACCAATTCACCAGGGTGGATAAAGAAAGGTTTGCCGTCTTCCACCAAAATTTCATCACTCATAACGGATTCAATTACTTTGCTTAAATCCGCTTTTGAGCTACTAAGATCAAGATACGGTGCTGGGTGACCTTGAAAAACTCGAAACGAATTCCCCAATCTAAGATCCACAGACACTCCACTGATAACACTGTTATCAGGACGAGGATCAATGACGATAGAACCCTCATCTAAGGCTTTTATGATATCTCGGTCACACAAACGCATTACTTTTCCTTAATAGGCAGTTAAATCATTGTCTTTCTTTAATCATCGCTCATGCCAATGGTTGGCATGACAAATTGCTGATTATCTGAAGCACCTTGTTGGGACGTAAGGGTAGCACCAAGCTTGCGTGCAATCGACTGATAAATGCCTGCCGCATCACTTTCTGGCGCGTCAGCAACAATCGGCTTGCCTGCGTCACCTTGTTGGCGAATCGCTAAACTCAATGGCAACTTGCCCAATACGTTAACATCATATTCTTTGGCAAGGCTCGCGCCACCTTCGTCACCAAATATTGCTTCATGATGACCGCAATTAGAACAGATGTGTGTGGACATATTTTCAACCACACCCAACACAGGAATCTTCACTTTATTAAACATCTCAATGCCGCGGCGAGCGTCTAACAAGGCGATATCTTGTGGCGTCGTCACAATCACAGAGCCAGCTACTGGCACTTTTTGCGCCAAGGTAAGTTGAATGTCGCCAGTTCCCGGTGGCATGTCGATGAACAAGTAATCAAGATCATTCCAATCCGTTTGCGTCAAAATCTGCATTAGCGCACCTGTTACCATTGGTCCACGCCACGCAACGGGCGTATCTTTGGTCGTCAAAAACGCCATCGACATCACTTGCACGCCATAAGCAGTTGGTGGAATGAAGAACTTTTCTTCACGTACTTCTGGTCGAGTACCATCAGCAAAGCCCATCATCATGCCTTGGCTTGGGCCGTAAATATCCGCATCTAAAATACCAACGCGCGCGCCCTCTTTCGCCATCGCTAATGCAAGGTTCACTGTGGTTGTGGATTTACCAACACCTCCTTTACCAGAAGCAACCGCAATAATATTTTTCACGCCTTTTAAGCCTGGGATGTTACCTTGAGTCGGCTGACTTTTTATCTCGTGCGTTATTTCTAAAATTATCTCTCGGCTATCGCCCAATGCCGTTTTAATACGTGCTTCCAATGAAGCCTGTTCCGTCTCTGCTGGATAACTCAAATTTAATACGATATGCAGGCGACTTTCATCACCAGTGACTTCCCAAACTGCGCCATAGGGCTGACCGCTGTTTTCATCAATCAGGCTTTCTAGCTTGGCGAGCAATTCTGTTTGTTGCGTGTTTGTTGTCATTTAGCGCTCCTAGTGGTGAGAAGAAAACTTGTAAAACGGACAAGAATAAGAAGTACAACACTTTTCCTTGCCTTCATTCCAACTTCGTTCTCAGCACTCTTTGCAAAAGTAAATTAAAATCATGTGGCAAATGTGGGGGCAAATTGCGGAAAAGCAAGTCTAGCCCTTGCACACGAGAGGCTGAGACTTATAATTACGCCTTCTAAATGCTATCCGTATTTTTGGCTATTTATTGAACCATTATCTTAGTTTAATTACCGATAGAATAATCGACCTTTTTTAATCCAGCAGGCTTATCAAAAATGGCACAAACGCAACGCAAAATATTAGTTACCAGCGCGCTTCCTTATGCAAATGGCCCTATCCACCTTGGCCATATGATTGAACACATCCAAACTGATATTTGGGTACGCTTTCAAAAAATGCGCGGTCACATGTGTACAGCTGTTTGTGCCGATGATGCTCATGGTACTGCCATCATGATCAAAGCTGACCAAAACGGCATCACGCCAGAAAAGCTAATCGACGGTGTTCGCCAAGAACACATGGCGGATTTTAATGACTTCTTAATTGGCTACGACAACTATCACTCCACACACTCGGAAGAAAACCGTGAGATTTCTTCAAGTATTTATAAAGCGTTGCGCGACAACGGTAAGATTTCTGTTCGTTCCATTAAGCAAGCTTACGACCCTGAAAAAGAAATGTTCCTTGCCGATCGTTTCGTAAAAGGAACGTGTCCTAAGTGTAAAGCAGAAGATCAATACGGCGATAACTGTGAAGTGTGTTCTGCCACTTATAGCCCGATGGAAATGATCAACCCACGCTCTGTGTATTCCGGCGCTACACCAATTGAAAAAGAATCAGAACATTACTTCTTCAAACTGCCAGACTTCCAAGACTTCTTAGCGAAATGGACACGCAGTGGCACCTTGCAAGATCAAGTCGCCAACAAACTTTCAGAGTGGTTAGATTCTGGCCTACAAGAATGGGACATCAGCCGTGATGCTCCTTACTTTGGTTTTGAAATCCCAGACGCGCCAGGCAAATACTTCTACGTTTGGCTGGATGCTCCTATCGGCTATATGGCCAGCTTCCAAAACTTATGTGACCGTACAGAAGGCCTAAACTTCGACGATTACTGGGCGAAAGATTCTGATGCTGAGCTGTACCACTTCATCGGTAAAGACATCATTAACTTCCATGCTTTATTCTGGCCTGCGATGTTAGATTGCGCTGGTTACCGCACACCAACTAAGGTGAATGCCCATGGATTTGTGACCGTTGATGGCAAGAAAATGTCCAAATCTCGCGGCACTTTCATTAAGGCTCGCACTTATTTGAACCACCTTGATCCACAATACTTACGCTACTACTTTGCAGCAAAATTAAACTCAAGCGTGGATGACATCGATTTAAATTTAGAAGATTTCATCCAACGAGTGAATTCAGACGTAGTAGGTAAAGTTGTTAACATTGCAAGCCGCACAGCCAGCTTCATCACGAAAAAGTTTGACGGACAATTAGCTGCGCAAGTAAGCGAAGAAGCCATGATCCAATCTTTCATTGATGCGGGCGACCTGATCGCTGAGCACTTTGAAAGCCGTGAATATGGTAAAGCGGTTCGTGAAATTATGCGTCTTGCAGATATTGCCAATACTTATATTGCTGAACAAGCGCCATGGGTATTAGCGAAAGACGAAGCAACTTTACCTAAGGTTCAAGAAGTTTGTACTGTTGCCTTAAACCTATTTAGTATTTTGGCAACCTATTTAAAACCAGTAATGCCAAGCTTGGTTGCCGATGCAGAAGCCTTCTTGAACAAAGAACTTACATGGGACAACCGTAGCGAACTTTTGTTTGACAACAAGGTAAACACCTTCAAGCCTCTTATCGGCCGCATCGATCAAAAACAAATCGACGCCATGATCGAAGAAGGCAAAGTTGAAGCGGAAGCCGCTGCACAAGCAACCGCTCAGGCGAGCCAAGTAGAAACAGAACTCAGCAAAGAACCTATTGAAGCAGAAATCAATTTTGATGATTTCGCGAAAGTAGATCTTCGTATTGCATTGATTGCAAAAGCAGAGCACGTTGAAAAAGCCAATAAGCTATTAAAACTGACTTTGGATATTGGTGGTGAAACACGCACTGTATTTTCTGGTATTAAGTCAGCTTATAAGCCAGAAGATTTAGAAGGCAAATTAACCGTGATGGTTGCTAACCTAGCGCCTCGTAAAATGAAGTTTGGTTTGTCTGAAGGCATGGTATTAGCAGCAGGCCCTGGTGGTGAAGAAATTTACCTGCTTGAGCCTCACAGTGGTGCCAAGCCTGGCCAGCGTGTCATGTAAGATCAGCGCTGATCTGCTCTCTATTGCTTGGCTTATTGGAAATTAACACTCTAAATAAGAAGAGTTCTTAATAAGCTAAGCAATAGAATTTTCAATTCAATATAAACTCTATTTATATAAGTCTAGCTTATTATCTATATACTTAATCAGACTAAAAATGCAGCACTTTTAGCTTTGTTAGTTATAAGCAGATTGGTATAGTTACGCCATTAAAGATACATCTATAAACTCGTATCTATACTATTCAATTCACCATATATTTTTTTGGACGTGAGATGACTGAATATCTCTTGATACTAGTCAGTACCATACTGGTTAACAATTTTGTCTTAGTACAGTTTTTAGGACTTTGCCCTTTTATGGGCGTGTCTGGCAAACTGGAGACCTCTATTGGCATGGCAATGGCCACAACCTTTGTATTGACTCTGTCGAGCCTATGTAGCTATCTCACTTTCACTTATATTCTCCAGCCATTTGGCCTTGAGTACTTGCAAACCATCTCCTTTATTTTGGTGATTGCCGTTGTGGTTCAGTTCACTGAAATGGTGGTGCGTAAAACTAGTCCTTTGCTTTATCGCGTTTTGGGGATTTTCTTGCCTCTTATTACAACAAACTGCGCAGTATTGGGTGTGGCATTGCAAAACATAAGCAAACAAAACGGTTTCGTCGAATCCATTCTTTATGGTTTCGGGGCAGCGGTCGGCTTCTCTTTTGTCTTGATTCTATTCTCTGCTATGCGCGAACGTATCAACGTGGCTGATGTACCGGTTGCTTTTAAAGGCTCTGCGATCGGCATGATCACAGCAGGACTTATGGCGCTTGCTTTCATGGGCTTCACCGCCCTTGTACAGATTTAGGAGCCGTCATGTTAACTGTTTTACTTGCCATTGGTGTGTTGGTTCTTTTATCGCTTATTTTCGGTGCAATTCTAGGTTATGCCAACGTCCGCTTCCATGTGGAAGGCGACCCAATTGTTGATCAGATCGATGCGCTTTTGCCACAAACCCAATGTGGCCAATGTGGTCATCCTGGTTGCCGCCCTTATGCCGAAGCCATTGCCAATGGTGAAGCCATTAACCATTGCCCTCCAGGCGGACAAGCAACGATTCAAGCCTTGGCGGATCTTTTAGACGTAGAAGCCATTCCTTTGGACGGCGACCACGGAGAAGAAACAGCAACCAAAGTCGCCGTGATTCGTGAAGACGAATGTATTGGCTGTACTAAATGTATTCAAGCTTGCCCAGTAGACGCTATTTTGGGCGCAGCAAAGCAAATGCACACCGTCATTTCGGACGAATGTACGGGTTGTGACCTTTGTGTTGAACCTTGTCCAGTAGATTGTATTGATATGGTAGAAGTTGGCGTGACAGCAAAAACATGGTCTTGGGATAAACCTCAGGGTATTGCAGCAAGCTCATTGAGCATTATTGCAACTGACCGTCAGTCGGAGGTTGTTCACTAATGGCGACAGCAAGCACAACATCTGCAAACATTTTTTCGTTTCACGGCGGCATTCACCCAGCCGAAAACAAAGTGCAATCTTTGCAACTTCCTTTGGGTCGTCCAAGCCTACCAAATGAGCTGATTTTACCTTTAGGTCAGCATATTGGTCAGGCATCACGTCCTATTGTGGCGGTTGGGGATTATGTTTTAAAAGGCCAGACGATTGCCGTTAATAATGGTTTTTTAAGCAGCCATCTACACGCGCCGACGTCTGGCACCATTGCTGGCATTGAAGAACGTGCGATTGCGCACCCTTCTGGTTTAAGCGATCTGTGCATGGTAATTTTCCCTGATCATAAAGATCAATGGGTAGAACGCACGCCATTGGAAGATTGGCAAGCAAAACCTGCGACAGAGATCCTTGAATACCTAGCCAATATGGGCATTGTAGGGATGGGCGGCGCTGGTTTCCCAACCCAAGTGAAGCTACAAGGTGCTCATAAAAACGCGCTAAAGTATTTCATCATTAATGCGGCAGAGTGCGAACCTTACATCACAGCCGATGACATGCTGATCAGAGAAAAGACTCAAGAGCTTATTTCTGGCATCGAAGTTTTGCAGCATATTGTGAACGCAGAACAAGTCATTATCGGTATTGAAGACAACAAGCCAACCGCCATTGCTGCACTTAATGCTTTATTGAGTGAACAAAACAGCAGCATCCAAGTGGCTGTTGTACCAACAAAATACCCTTCTGGCGGTGAAAAACAGCTTATCCAACTATTAACAGGCCAAGAAGTTCCAAGTGGACAATACCCTGCTGATATTGGTGTTTTATGTCAAAATGTCGGTACATGTGTCGCGGTTCACGACGCTATTTTCCACGGCCAACCCTTGATTTCACGATTCACCACACTAACAGGTGACGCGCTAAAAGCACCTCAGAACGTTGAAGTGTTATTGGGAACACCTGTGACTCATTTATTAGAGTACGCAGAATCCCAACCAAATAACCTTCACAGACTTGTGATGGGGGGCCCAATGATGGGTTACACGCTGGACTCTGCTGCTGTGCCTATCGTGAAAACCAGCAACTGTATTTTGGCTACGACAAAAGAAGAACTGCCGCCACCAGCGCCAGAACAAGCTTGTATTCGTTGTGGTATGTGTGAACAGGCTTGCCCAGCGAGTTTGTTACCACAGCAATTGCTTTGGTTCAGCAAAAGCCAAGAGCATGAAAAAGCCGAACACTACAATCTGTTTGATTGCATCGAATGTGGCGCTTGTTCTTACGTTTGTCCGAGTAGCATTCCTTTGGTTCAGTACTACCGCCACACGAAAAGTGCCATTCGAGAAGCCCGCGAAGCCAATGTGAAGTCTGATTTAGCGAAACAGCGCTTTGAAGCTCGTAAAGCGCGCCAAGAAGCAGAAGCCGCTGAAAAAGAAGCGAAGCGCTTAGCTCGTCAAAAAGCATCGTCAGCGAAACCTGCGGCGAAAACCGCTGCACCTAAGGCTGCTCCAAGCGCGCCTTCTGCAACACCTGGCATCAGTGACGAAGCTAAAAAGTTAAAAGTAGACATCGCTATTGGCAAAACAAAACTGAAGAAAGCTCAGAAGCTACTGCTTGAAGCTCAAGAAAATGAGCACCTAGAAGACATCAAGTCACTACAACTGAAGGTGACAGAGCAAGAAACACAGCTTGCGTCATTAGAAGATCAGCTGAGCAAACTGACACCTGCGGCTGCTCCAGCGAAAGCCGAGGCAAAACCAGCTGTTAGTGATGAGTTGAAAAAGGCAAAAGTAGATGTTGCTCTCATTGGTGTGAAACTGAAAAAGCTGAATAAGCAATTAGAAGAAACGCCTGATGACCAAGAGCTAAAAGAGAAAGCAGCTGGCTTGGAAGCGGATCTAAAAACCGCACAAGCGACAGTTGAAAAACTAAGCACTGACTCAGCAGCATCACCTTCTCCTGCGGCCGCACCAAAAGCAGCCATCAATGACGAGCTGAAAAAGTTAAAAATCGATGCCGCTATCGCCAAAGCCGCAGTCAAGAAAGTCGAAAAGGCACTGAAGAAAGCGGAAGAAATTCAGGCGCCAGAAGTGGATGCGATTCGTCAACAGCTGAAAGAAGCTCAACAAAGAGCAGATGAATTAGAAAAAGCGTTAGCAAATCCACAAGCGACCAACACTAACTCTGCACCTGCGCCAAGCAGCCCAAATGCTGACGTAGAAAAGAAACGTAAGATTGATTTAGCCATCGCCAAAGCAGGTCTCAAGAAAGCCGAAAAGAACATTGCTCTCTTGAAAGAACAAGGCAAAGATGACGCTGAAATAGACGCATCGGAATGGCCGAAGAAGCTCGCAGAAGCACAAGAAAAACTGGCAGCGCTTGAGAACGAATCTGCACCAGCGGCAGTTGTGGAAGCGAAAGCAGAAGTCACCGCACCTGCAAACGCGGATGCAGAGAAGAAACGCAAGATTGACTTAGCCATCGCTAAAGCAAGTATCAAGAAAGCCGAAAAGAACATTGCTCTCTTGAAAGAACAAGGCAAAGACGATGCTGAAATAGACGCATCGGAATGGCCGAAGAAGCTAGCGGAAGCACAAGAAAAACTGGCAGCACTTGAGAATGAATCTGCACCAGCACCAGCTGTGGAAGCGAAAGCTGAAGTCGCGGCGCCTGCAAACGCGGATGCCGAGAAGAAACGCAAGATCGACTTAGCCATCGCCAAAGCGAGCATCAAGAAAGCTGAAAAGAACATCGCTCTCTTGAAGGAACAAGGCAAAGACGACGCTGAAATAGACGCATCAGAATGGCCGAAAAAGCTAGCGGAAGCACAAGAAAAGCTTACTGCACTGGAATCGAACGATGGTAACTCGGCGACAGAGAAAAACGCTGAGAAATCTCCAGAACCCAAAATAGCCCAAAGCCCTGCTGATTTGGCTGGTCAAATAAAACAGCAAAAAATTGCAGCCGCATTGGCAAAAGCACAAATCAATAAGCTAACTAAGCGTCTAGACAGTGAGCCAGAAGCTGCTGACAGTATTCAGCAAGAAATCGCGGCCACACGTCAAAAACAACAAGACGCAGAAGCTTTATTAGCAAAACTTACTCATTCGCAAGAGAGTCTCTAAATGGCATTATTGAGGATTTCATCACCCCACACTCAACGTGCAGGACATCGCACTTCTTGGGTTATGCAGATGGTGATCTTAGCGACCATTCCTGGTATCGCAGTACAAACTTGGCTATTCGGTTGGGGAACGTTAATCAACCTAATGATTGCGAGTATCGCCGCATTAGCTTGTGAAGCGGCTATTTTGTCGATCCGTCGCCGTTCTGTTGCTTTCTTTCTAAAAGATTACAGCGCCCTACTCACTGCCGTTTTACTGGGTGTCGCTTTGCCGCCAACTGTGCCTTGGTGGGTAACAGTAACCGCTGTCGGTTTCGCGATTATTTTTGCGAAGCAGCTTTATGGCGGCTTGGGCAACAATCCTTTTAATCCAGCTATGGTGGGTTATGCCATCGTACTTGTGTCGTTTCCTGTACCGATGAGCCAATGGCTGGGCGTTCAATCCATTGTCGCACCTGGTGAAAGCCTGTCTTTCTTACAAAGCTTACAAGCTATTTTCCATCACTTACCCAATGTAGATGGTTACACAATGGCGACGCCGTTAGATGGCTTCAAGAATAAAGATTTGCTTGATAGCGCAACAGCATTCCAAACCATTGAAGCGCTACAGAGTGCTAACCTTAATAGCTGGTTGTGGGTCAATATGGCTTACCTAGTTGGCGGACTTGGCTTGCTTTGGTTGCGCATTATTACTTGGCACACGCCTGTTGCCGTTTTAAGTGCTTTGCTTGTCATGGCTGGCATCTTCCACTTGTTTGACATGAGCAACACAGCAACACCATTGTTTCACCTGACAACAGGTGCCGCTATGTTTGGTGCCTTTTTTATCGCCACAGACCCTGTCTCTTCTTGCACCAGTAATCGGGGTAAATTGATTTATGGCGCTGGCATTGGCATCTTAATTTACATTATCCGTACTTGGGGCGGTTACCCTGATGGTGTGGCCTTTGCGGTACTGCTAATGAATTTCTCTGCGCCGCTTATTGACTACTACACTCAACCTCGTACTTATGGTCACAAAAAGGCCAAAAAAGGCTTGAAGATAGGAGAAGATAACTAATGGAATTATTAGCCTCTATCCGTCGTAATAGTCTTGGCTTGGGTATCTTTGCAGTGTTAACTGCTGGACTTATTGCTCTGACTCATCAGTTCACTAAAGGCACCATTAAAGACAATATATTGAATGCGCAAATCTCAGCCTTCAACGAAATTTTGCCTGCTGAATTATACGATAACGACTTAACAACAGACGTTGCGACTTTGCCTGCTGATCCATTGCTCGGCAGCCCAGAAGGGATCAAAATCCATATCGCCCGTAAAGATGGCGATGTCACTGGAATCATCTTTGAAACCATTGCTCCAAGTGGTTACAACGGCAATTTGGATTTGCTCGTTGCCATCGATAAAAACGGCATAGTAACCGGCAGCCGCGTGATTAGTCATAAAGAAACACCTGGTTTAGGTGACAAGGTTGATTTGAAAAAATCCAATTGGATCTTAAGCTTTGCGAACACTTCCTTGTCCAATCCAACAATTGAAGGTTGGGCAGTGAAAAAAGATGGCGGTGACTTCGATCAATTTACAGGTGCGACAATCACTCCTCGCGCTGTCGTTCGTGCCGTGAAGAATACTCTCGTATATTTTGAACAACATAAAGATGCGCTGTTAGCGCGTTAGGATAAAAAAATGAGCGCTGAAACAGACACAAGTGACGCGGTTGATAACAGCAAACCAAGCACAAACTACGCTGAAATCGTTTACAACGGCATCTGGAAAAATAACCCAGCCTTAGTGCAATTATTGGGATTGTGTCCAATGCTGGCGGTGACCAGTACAGTAGTTAATGCTTTGGGCTTAGGATTGGCGACTTTAGTGGTATTGGTTGGCTCTAACGTTGCGGTTTCTTTGATTCGGAACTACGTTGCCGATGCAGTTCGCTTACCTGCCTTTGTGATGATTATTGCTTCTTTCACAACCTGCATCGAATTGATCATGCAGGCTTATACTTATGAGCTGTATCAGATTCTGGGGATTTTCATTCCTTTGATCGTGACAAACTGTGCAATTCTTGGCCGCGCGGACGCCTTTGCAAGCCGCAACCCAATTATACCGTCGGCATTAGATGGTTTAATGATGGGATTAGGTTTCGGAGTGATTCTTGTTGCACTTGGCGCAATGCGTGAGCTGATCGGACAAGGTACGTTATTCGCTGACATGCAATTGCTATTTGGTGATATCGCCATCAACTGGAAATGGGTGGTTTTTGATGATTACCCGAATGTTTTATTCGTGGTTTTACCGCCAGGTGCCTTCATTGGTTTAGGCTTGCTTATCGCCTTTAAGAATTACCTTGATGAGCGAGAAAAACAACGCCTTGCTGCACAAAAAGCCAAAGACGGCCCAAGTGAATCCAAACGTGTTCGTGTGACTGGGCAAGTTAACTAAAATCTGGACAGAACGAAAGGCAATTTCAGGTGAATAAAGAAAAGCGCTACGAGATTTTTTCCCGCTTACGAGCAGAAAATCCAAATCCTGTGACCGAGCTAGAATACAGCTCGCCTTTTGAGCTTTTAATTGCCGTCTTGTTTTCTGCCCAAGCCACAGACGTAAGTGTTAATAAAGCGACCAGAAAACTTTTCCCTGTCGCAAATACCCCAGAAAAAATGCTCGCATTAGGCGTAGATGGCTTAAAAAGCTACATTAAAACCATCGGGCTTTTTAATGCCAAAGCAGAAAACGCCATCAAAACCTGCAAAATCCTCATTGAAAAGCATAACAGTGTTGTTCCTGAAACCCGTGAAGAGCTAGAAGCCTTACCCGGCGTTGGTCGTAAAACTGCCAATGTGGTATTGAATACCGCGTTTCGACAAGTGGCTATGGCGGTGGATACTCATATCTTTCGCTTTGGTAATCGCACCAAGGTTGCTCCAGGCAAAAACGTCTTAGAAGTAGAAATGAAGCTGCTGAAATTCGTCCCTAAAGAGTTTCTTTTAGACGCGCATCACTGGATGATTTTGCACGGTCGTTACATTTGTGTAGCGCGTAAACCCAAATGTGACGCCTGCATTATTGAAGATCTTTGCGAATTCAAAGAGAAGACATCAACCTAGTTCTTTATCTATCCTCCTCAGAATATCTCTTTACTACTAGGTTAAATAACACTCACTTAGTTAACTTAATCCTAATCTAAAATTAAATAAGCTCGAATTTAATAAACCTTTCTAGCTCGGCATTCTCTATTTATCGATTTTATTTCTGAGACTTTACTTTTAGAGAATGTCCTTATGAGCCATATTGCTAAATCCCGCTTAACTCAAGCTCAGCTTGATGCCCATTGGATGTCTTACACAGGCAACCGTCAATTCAAAAAAGACCCGCGTATTATTTCGTCTGCGGCCGGTCATTACTACACAGACATTGAAGGTCGAAAGATTTTTGATGGCTTGTCCGGTCTTTGGACTTGTGGCTTAGGCCACAGTGTTCCTGCCATCAATGAAGCGGTTGCTGAGCAAGTAAAAACATTGGATTACTCTCCTGCATTTCAATTCGGCCATGAGAAGTCATTTCTATTGGCGGAGCAAATCACTCAATTTATGCCGGACGGTCTGAATCGTATCTTCTTTACAGGGTCTGGATCTGAATCTGTCGATACTGCTTTAAAAGTCGCTCGAGCTTATTGGCGCAAGAAAGGCATGGGCACGAAAACCAAGTTCATCGGCCGTGCAAAAGGCTATCACGGTGCCGGCATTTCAGGCTTTAGTGTGGGCGGCATTCCAGCGAACCGTACTTTATACGGCCAAGGGTTAGAGTCTTATCACCTACCTCACACTCAAGTTCCAGGTACAGAGTTCACAAAAGGCATGTCTGAGTTTGGCAAAGAGCGTGCTGAAGATTTGCTGAACCTTATTACTCTGCATGACGCTTCCAATATTGCAGCGGTCATTGTTGAGCCTATGTCCGGTTCTGGCGGTGTTATTATCCCGCCACAAGGTTATTTAAAGCGCTTACGAGAAATCTGTGACCAACACAATATCCTGTTGATATTCGATGAAGTCATCACAGCTTTTGGGCGAATGGGCGCGAAAACAGGCTCTGAGGCATTTGGCGTCACGCCAGATGTTATCACCATGGCGAAACAGGTAACAAATGGCGTTATTCCAATGGGAGCTGTTGCCTTTAAACAAGAAATTTACGACACCTTCATGGATACTGGCGGCCCAGATTACATGCTCGAAATCCCTCACGGCTACACTTATGCCGCTCATCCAATTGCTTGCGCTGCAGGTCTCGCGTCTTTAGAGGAAATCAAAAAACAGGGGCTAATAGAGCGTGTAAAAAACATGAGTGGATTTTGGGAAGACAGCGCTCATCAACTAAAGGACACAAGCCCTATTATCACCGACATTCGTAACTATGGCTTCGCAGCAGGCATTACCATTGCGCCAGTGGATAATGAGCCCGGTAAACGTCCTTTCCAAATTGCCATGGACATGTGGGACAAAGGTTATTACGTTCGCTACGGCGCTGATACGATTCAATTAGCACCACCTTTTACAACAGAAAAGTCTGAAATAGACAGCATGATCAATGCTCTTGGAGATTCCATTCAAAAGTTAGGTTAGACATTTAGACAAAAAAGTAAGCCCATTTATCCATGGGCTTACTTTTAAAAAAGAGCACTTTCTCTATCTATAACAAAGCCTTATATCAATTCAAAGCGCCTTCATTTCCTTTATTTAAATTGAATTTAACTTCATTACACTCAATATTTTTTGCTCTATAATAATCCTCAGGAATACGCCACACGGTGTTGGATCTTCATCTAGGAAAGGATAAACAATCAGTGTCGATAACTCACTCTCCTTATGTTCGTTGCTTCTGGACAGGCTCTCTTTATTTAACGAATGGCATTGTTATGCCAATTCATTGCACTCATATTTCAACAAAGAAAATAGAGATAGAAGCGCCAAATGGGTTACAAGGTTCTAAAATGGTGAAGTTGGAGTTAAACGCTATTCATGAAGGAAAGATGGCAAAAATTAAAATATTGTGTGATCCACTGGCTGACATATTTAATGAGCACGACAAGCACTATATGAAATTGGCATTTCACACGATTTCAGACAAGGATGTGAGCTTTATTAAAGAGTTTGCTGATGCACATTCTTAGAAAAAGCTCACTATAAAACGACCGGCGAAAGAAATGAAAAAGGGCTATATGAATAGCCCTTTATTTGTATAAACTTCGCTTTATTCTTCGGTATCGCTTTTCGCTGCTGAAGCATCTTCCGCTTTTTTCACACGGATCTTAGCGCCATCTACTTCTTTACCATTTAGCGTTTTAATAGCGGCTTTCGCTTCGCCTACTTTTGGCATTTCAACGAAGGCAAAACCTTTTGACTCGCCTGTTTCTTTATCCATTACCAAGTTGCAAGACTGCAAAGTACCATGCACAGCGAACAGGCTTTTTAATTCATCTTCCGTCGTGTTTCGGGCGAGGTTTCTTACTAATAATTTCATTCATATCACTCTTTTTTGAATGACTGCTAAGCAGCCTCTTCATTCATAATTACAAAACACAATGTCGTGCAAAGGCTTCAATAAAAAAGGCATGAAACCAGGGTTCCATGCCTTTTGATAACGCAATTCTAATGGTTTAAGACAAGGTTGTCTCGAACAGTTTCAGCAATCGCTCACTGTCCACTTCCATACACACTTGAGTCATAGGAATATCATTCCAATGTGGTGTTGGGAAATCCATGCCTTCTGGCGCAAAAATGGTTTGGCCAATACCAATGCCTTCGCAAGCAACACGAACTGCGCCTAATTCAACACCAAAGATGCTTGGATCAATCACGTAAGCAATCGTTGATGCATCATGGAAGTAGCAGCCATCCATATCAAAACGGCTGCTGTAGAAGTTAATATAATGCTGTGCGCAGTCGTATAAGAAACCACCTTCGGTTGGGTTTGCTTCTCGAATACGTTCTAGAATTGGGTTGTCTAATAGAACCTGATGAGTAACATCTAGGCCAATCATAGTAACCTGCCAAGCTGCTGTGAAAACTTTATCAGCCGCATGTGGATCATTCATAATATTGGCTTCAGCGACAGGTGAAACGTTACCGTATTCAATCGCTGTGCCGCCCATTAATACGACTTCGTCAACTAGACTTGCCACTTCTGGATCAAGTTCTAATGCTTCTGCCAAGTTACCCAAAGGCCCTAACGCAATAATAGTCACTTCACCCGGGTATTTACGTACAGTATCGACAATAAATTGCGCGGCATTTTTATCAACTGCTTTGCCTTTTGGTGCTGGCCAATCAATATTACCGAAGCCGTCTTTTCCATGTACAAAGTCTGGATGTGGACGAGGATCGATCACACTAGGAACGGATACACCTTGCGCAACAGGTACATCTACTTTTGCAATTTCTGTCAGCGTAATGGCATTTTGTGTCGCCAAATCTACGGGCACATTTCCGAACGTCGTTGTTAAACCTAATACTTCAAGTTGCGGTGCTTGGAAGGCAAAAAAGATTGCCATTGCATCATCGATGCCCGGA
Source organism: Marinomonas sp. 15G6-16 (assembly GCF_055809555.1). Lineage (NCBI taxonomy): Bacteria > Pseudomonadati > Pseudomonadota > Gammaproteobacteria > Oceanospirillales > Oceanospirillaceae > Marinomonas > Marinomonas sp. 15G6-16. Next base: position 880,930 of record NZ_CM147916.1, read on the forward strand.
TCTGTATCAATAATAATTTTACGAGCCATTTTAAAAGTCCTTAATCATTGTCTGTCATAAACGACTGAGTCGTTTGAGTCTGTATTAGTTATGAGTAGAAAGAAAGGCATCTACTTCACTGGAGTCTGGGATTGCGACCATGGCGCCAATTCGAGTCACACACAGGGCTGAAGCCGCACAACCTCTTTGCATGGCTTTTTCTGTATCAGCACCAGATAAAATGGCTGAGATTGTAAAACCAATAAAGGTATCGCCCGCTGCTGTCGTATCCTGCGCGTCCACTTTAAACGCCGGAACGTATAGGTTTTCACCACAATCAAAATAGCGCACACCATCACTGCCTAGTGTCATCAAAACCGCTAATTCTGGGTATTGTTCTGGCAACGCTTTCGTCGCGGCGTCGATTGAATCCACGCCAGCTAAATCCATGGCTTCTACTTCGTTTACAATCAATAAAGTTACATAAGGCAGAACAGCTTTGGTTAATCCAGCGTCCATTGGCGCTGGATTAAAAGCGACTTTTAATCCTTTACTGTGCGCCTGCTGAATAATGTAATCAACAAGGTTGGTTTCGTTCTGCAATAGCACCCAATCGTCTTGCGAAGCTTGATCTAAAATACGGTCGATATTCGCTTTTTCAAAACAATGATTCGCACCTTGGTACAAAATAATCGAGTTTTCAGCTTCTTTGGTTAACTGAATAATCGCGTGACCTGTTGGCGTATCAATAGACTCAACCAACTCAACATTCACACCGTATTCTTGCAATTGCCTTAAAATTAATCGGTCAACAGAGTGGATAGCACCAACGTGTTTCACCTCTGCGCCGGCTTTCGCCAATGCGACGGATTGGTTCGCTCCCTTTCCACCCAACAGACACTGGTAACTGTCTGACGCCATGGTTTCACCTGGGCGCACAAAATGGTCCAGTTGGTAAAGGTGATCTAAATTAATAGACCCAAAGTTATAAATTGTCATATTTTCCTCAGGGCTTACTTAAGAGTGAACCTATCGTTTACTGTGCTAAATAGCGTGTCATCAACATAGCGCAAGAATTAATATCTTGCTTCGATTGTATAAATTTCTGACCGATTGAACAAATATTTATTTATCTTCAAAAATCAATGAAACAACACCAATAAAAAAACGCCCCATCCTGAAGAATGGAGCGTTTTAATAAAGAAGCCTATTAGCTTATTTATCGCTGTCTAAAAAGCCACGGCCTTTTTGAGCAGCAATACGCATACGCAATGCGTTTAACTTGATGAAGCCAGCTGCATCTTTCTGATCGTATGCACCCGCATCGTCTTCAAACGTCGCAATAGAGCTATCAAACAAGCTGTTTGGCGACTGACGGCCAACAACGCTAACGTTGCCTTTGTACAATTTAAGACGAACAGTACCGTTCACGTATTTTTGTGATGCGTCGATCAATGCTTGCATCATACGACGCTCTTCTGACCACCAGAAGCCGTTGTAAATGATTTTTGCGTAACGTGGCATCATTTCATCTTTTAGGTGCATCGCTTCACGGTCTAGCGTAATAGACTCCATGGCACGGTGCGCTTTCATCATGATAGTGCCGCCAGGTGTTTCGTAACAACCGCGAGCTTTCATACCAACAAAACGGTTTTCTACGATGTCTACACGGCCAATACCGTTTGCGCCACCGATTTTGTTCAATGTTTCTAGCATGGTCGCTGGCGATAAAGCTTCACCATTCAAAGAAACTGGGTCACCGTTTTCGTAACCGATTTCAATGTAAGTAGCTTCATTTGGCGCATCTTCAGGAGACACAGACCAACGCCACATGTCTTCTTCTGCTTCTGTCCAAGGGTCTTCTAACTGATCACCTTCATAAGAGATGTGCAATAAGTTAGCGTCCATAGAGTAAGGCGATTTCTTCTTCTTAGTCGAGAAATCAACCGGAATCTTATGCTCTTCACAGTAAGCCATTAGAGTTTCACGGGAAGTCAGATCCCATTCACGCCAAGGCGCAATCACTTTAACGCCTGGTTTCAATGCGTAAGCACCTAACTCGAAACGCACTTGGTCGTTACCTTTACCAGTCGCGCCGTGAGAAATGGCATCGGCGCCTGTTTCGTTGGCGATTTCGATCAAACGTTTCGCGATCAACGGACGAGCAATAGACGTACCTAATAGGTATTCGCCTTCATAAATAGTGTTGGCACGGAACATAGGGAAGACGAAGTCGCGTACAAACTCTTCACGCAAATCTTCGATGTAGATTTCCTTAATACCCAACGCTTGAGCTTTAGCGCGAGCTGGTTCAACTTCTTCACCCTGACCCAAATCAGCGGTAAAGGTAACCACTTCACAGTTATACTCTTCTTGAAGCCACTTCACGATTACGGAAGTATCCAGGCCGCCAGAATAGGCAAGCACTACCTTCTTCACGTCAGACATTATTTCTATTCTCCTCAACGGGCTTGCGCTCCGACACCAATGTTTTAAAACCAATACATGGCGGCGCAAATGATTTATAAAATGGGCTGTAAGTGTAAGATTTCGGTTCTTGCTTAGCAAGTAAAAAGCCCTGTTTCCCTCATAAAATTGAGACAAACAAGGCCTTTTGATAATTCATTGATATAACGGAATCAGTTACTTTCAGATTTTTCCAAACGAATCGTTACTCGTCGATTTCGCTCTCTGCCTTGAGCCGTATTATTCGAAGCAGATGGGTAACGTTCACCATGATAACGAGAGACTATTTTTGCCGCTGGAACGCCTTTGTCGAGCAAATAAGCCGTTACTTTTTCCGCTCTTAATTTAGATAACTCACGGTTATCTCGGCGAGAACCAATTAAATCCGTATGACCATCAATATAGATGTATTCCACACTAGGATCAGAAGACACATACAAAGCGACTAAATCTAAACGAGCTTTTATTCGCTCCGTTAGATCCACACCATTAACCGGAAACAATGCCGCTGTTCTTGCGATTTGGTCATAGTTAACAGGCAGCAAGCCAGACAAACAACGACGAAATTCATTGTAGGCTGGGGCAAAGTTGATGTTCGACAAACCCACTTCAACGGTTTCTCGGTTATTTTCCCATGCGGTGCCAGCCACAACAGGATGACGACCTCGATCCAAACTGGTGAGCATTCTTTCTGCTACTTTGCCACCCACTTCAACCGTTAGGCCATAACCTGGATAAGGTAGAATTTCTAAGGTTTCAGGCTTCACGCCAGGCGACCAACTCGGCGCTTGAGAGATAATGTAAACTTGACCTGGACCTAACTTCTCATTTTGCGGCTGCAGAATAAATTTCATTGGCTCTCCGGCTTCTTTTATAAAGTGCCCTTCGCCGTAATGAGGAACGGGATGCGTTAAGCTACAAGAAAATATATCGCCTGATAACAGCCACTCAGAATCCGTAATGCCAGATTGATAATGTGTTAATGCGCTCACTTGCCCAAACGGCAAACAAGCTGTTAGCGTAAATACAGTACGAATTAGAAGTTGTTGGGTAATTCCCATTGAGACGTCTCGTTCAAGCATTATCAAATGTGTTATGATTCGATCCTATTATATACCGTCATTGTTCATCAAGCGGCAGAATTAAGGACCTTCTTTTGTCAAACCACGAAATTAAAGATCGATTCCGAGGTTATCTACCTATTGTTATCGACGTAGAAACCGCAGGCTTTAATCAAAAAACTGATGCTTTATTAGAAATGGCTGCCAGTATCCTAAGAATGGATGAAAATGGCGATTTTTATATCCATGAAACCTTAGAGTATATTATTAAGCCTTTTGAAGGTGCCAACTTAGAAAAGTCAGCCTTAGACTTTACGGGCATTGACCCTTTTGCACCTGGAAGAGAAGACATTACTGAGCAAGAAGCATTATCACAAATGTTTTCTAAAGTTCGTAAGGAGCTCAAATCTTCAGGTTGTAAACGTGCCATTTTAGTAGGCCATAACGCTGCTTTTGATCACGGCTTTTTAAATGCCGCCATTGAACGTGCAGAAATAAAGCGCAACCCTTTTCATCCATTTTCTAGCTTTGACACAGCCAGCTTGGCAGGCTTAGTATTTGGACAAACCGTCTTAGCAAAAGCCTGTGAAGTTGCCTCGATTCCATTTAGCAACTCCGAAGCACACTCAGCTAAATACGATACAGAGAAAACAGCTGAATTATTTTGTGAAATGGTTAACCGCTGGAAGCAACTCGGTGGATGGCCACTGATTGCCAATGAAACAGAAGATGATATGGCGTCTATTTTCCACTCAGGGAAATAAGACACACTGAAAACGAACCTTATTCCTTTCACCAAGCTAGGGTTCGTTTTTTATTCAGATGATGAGTTAACAATATGACAGGAAAGCGAATTTTATATTTGATTTTAGGGTGGCTTTCCTTAATCACAGGCATTATTGGTATTTTTTTGCCTCTACTACCAACAACCCCTTTGGTGTTACTCGCTGCTTGGTGCTTTTCAAAATCCTCCGACCGATTCCATGCTTGGTTACTCAACCATAAGTTTTTTGGCCCAATCGTAAAAGACTGGCAATCCTCTGACGGTATTCCGAAACGCTCCAGAAACCGTGCGATTATTTTCATGTGGGCAGGCATGGCGATTTCCATCACGCTTGTTTGGCGCTTTTGGGCTACGGTGGGACTTATCTTTATCGGCATCTGTGTCAGTATTTATTTGCTAAGAATGCCTTTACGTACAGAATCTTTACCACCTAATTCGGTAGAAGATAAAGAAGAAAACCTTTAGTCTATTAAGCTGTTTTTTTATCTTCAGTGGCTAGAAAATACGCCTATACTGAACCATACTTTTTTATCTAAAGGCCACGTAATAATGACTCGCCGACACTTTCGGAACTTTATCTTTTTTCCTTTTTCAGCCTTAGTTATCATCGTCATCCTAATCTGGGTTGCGACTCCTTTTATAGCCAAACACTACCTAACGACCTTCTTCCAAGAGCAAGGTGAAGAAGCGTCTGTCGATTCTATCTCTGTCAATTTTTTCCCTCCAAAAATTGATGTGAAAAATCTTGTTGTGACAAAGCAACAGCAGGAAACCTTATCTTTAAAACGCGCAACATTTGAAGTGGAAATTTGGCCTCTACTCACTCGTACAGTTCGCATATCAGAAGCCAACATTGATGGCTTCGAGATTGCATTGGCTCAGCAAGAAAAAGACTGGATCGTAGCGGGTATCAACACATCTCAATTCCTTGCTGAGGAAACGGAAGAAAAAGACCCCACTGTTGAAGAAACATCTTCCGAGAACAGCACTCCATGGTCTATTAACTTGCCCGTTTTCTCTTTCACTGACAGTCAATTTCATTTGTCACGTCAACCTAATCCGAATACACCAGCCCAATTAGATACCTTTACTTTGAAAGAACTGGTTATAAAAGACCTTTCTGGACAAGGAGAAAGTTGGAATGGAGAAATCAGCTTGTCTGCATTAGTTAATCAAGCTCGTTTTTCAGTAAGCAGCTTATTTGATTATTCTCCTGAGAAAACAAGCCTAGATGTAAAAATTGAAGACACCCTTTTACCTATCGACAGCTTCCAGCACTTTATTCCAGAGCCGTACAATAAAACGATAGGAAAGCTGGGGCTAGATGGGCAATTCCAGTTAGAGCAAACCCAAGTAAACAATGAACCCTTCATTGAAATAAAGCAGCTTGTATTGAATTCCGTTATAGAAGACCTAGACCTCAGCCTAAACACTGGAGAAAGGATTCAAACAAAATCGACTGCACTCTCTATCAGCCAATCTGATATTCAATTTACGTCTGCTGAGCAATTAAAAGCCACAGCGAACGTTACTCTTAAGTCACAAGATCTTTCTTTTAATCAAGAAGATATCATCGCCAGTTATGAGTCATTCGATTTCGAAAACACTGTGTCTGTCGAAATAAATGACGGTTTACTCACTGCTCAAAACAATCAACTCAGTTTTAATATTCAAGGATTAAAAGGCGCTCTTGAGAAAGAAAAGAAGGTCTCCATTGGGGCGATTTCTTTAACCGCAGAACAAATCAATGCCGATATAGACAACCAACAAGCACCTTCTATCATTGGCACCAACTTGCAGTTTGAAAGCACATTTTTCGATAGTTTCTTAACAGATGATAAGCGTATCGCTTCATTCGACAAAGCAGGCTTCAATGGATTGTCTTTCACTCAACAGGGTGAAGCATTTGACGTCGTATTAGATTTATTAGCTGTAGATAATTTAACATTTTCTGAGGCACTAACAGCATCAGGGGAAAGTCAAAAAACGCTGCCAGCTTTAACACATGTGAGCAAAATTCAAGTACAAAATATCAAAGCAGATTCCAAAGGTGCGAGCATCGATTCTATCGTCTCAGACGCCGTGAAAGTTAATACGATTATCAGCCCAAATAAAACATTGGCAAACCTCGTTTTCCAAGAGGAACAAGACTCAGAGTCAACATCAAACACCCTACCTCAAGCGTCTTTGCAGGGTTCAGGATCACCAAAAGCCTCAGACGCTCAACACGCTATCGAAAATACACCAAACGCCGAACAAGAACCGGCATTCAAAGCACCTTATTATGTCGCTCTAAAGTCATTTGACGTCACTGGAGAATCAGCGGTTTATGTACAAGATCAACGCATTAAACCAGCGTTACAACGAACTCTGAATATAGACACTCTCTCTTTGCGTAATCTAAATACACAAGATAAAAAACAAGCAACAGTATTATCTTTAAAAGCACGAAATGGGAAGTACTCAACACTCGACAGTGACATTACGATTTGGCCACTAGCAGATGAACTTACGATGCAAAGTACATTGGTGATTAAAGAAGCCGAATTACCACCTTACTCGTCCTATATTGCCAATGCACTTGGCTATCAAATTGACTCAGGGCAGTTGAATTTAGATTTAAAACTAGATGCAGATAACGGCGAATTAGATGGCAACTCTCATGTTTTACTTAGACAGTTTAATCTTGGTGGACGCCAAGAAAGCAGTTCCGTTATCAAAGCGGGGGCTGTGCCTCTTAATATCGCAGTGGGAATATTAAAGGACAGCGATGACAACATTGACTTAGACATACCGCTTTCCGGTAATGTTAATAATCCAGAATTCGGCTGGAAGAGTTTTCTTGTTCAACCAGTGCGTACCGCTCTTTATAAAGTATCAAGCAACTACCTTATGCAAACCTTCATTCCTTATGCAAACGTCATCACCATTGCACAGTTTGCCGGAGAACAATTGCTTAAAGTGCGTGTGGAGCCTCTTATGTTCACACCAGAAGAGGCTCAACTAAATAGCTCGCAAGATACATTTTTAGAACAGCTAGTTGCATTAATGAAAGACAAAGAAGAGAGCCAATTAAAGGCCTGCGGCGTCACAAGTTATGTTGACTTAGGGTTCGAGCAACCACCAGCAGAATTGAATGATGAAATGAAAGAACAAGCGCTTAGTTTGGCTCAGGAACGTGCGGATAATTTAAAAGAGTTTTTGGTGGAGAAAGGCATTGATTCTTCTCGTATCTTAATCTGCTCCCCAGAAGTTGATCTATCGAGAAGCAGCCAACCTCGCGTAGAACTTAACTTCTAAAACTTAACTCATCACACACTGTACAGTATCCTTTTTTTACAACTTGATACTGTACAGTGCTATTTCCTTACGCTATCAACACAAGACAAATAAAAGACCATTGAGTTTTATTTTCTACCTGAACAGCACTTTTTATCACCATAGTAATTATCTCCATAATTACAGCTAACCTCTTGAGAGGTTCGATGTCCACGCAGCAAACCTGAAAATCGTTGCCCCATGATAGTGATTAAGTCTCGCATTTCATTACTCCTACTAAGTTTGTAGTTAGAATACTAATCAACGCCACAAAATCAGTAAAAGTTATAGTTTTTATAGTGCTAATAAAATTAGACTATTGTTTTTCATTTCGTTAAAAACAAAAAAAGCAGCCTCTATTTCTAGAGGCTGCTTTAGTTAGATAAGCTTAAAAGCTCAGAGAGCTGCTCGATAAAGACTTAGACCTTAAAGAACTCCATCTCATCTTTTTGAGTTTGTGCTAAACGTGCCAACTCAGTTGATGCTTGTAAGGTTTCATTAATTGCCGAAGCATTTTGTTGAACCAAATCAAAAGCTTGAGTGGTATTTTTAGAAATATCTTCTGTTACACCCGTTTGCTCAACAGAGGCAGTAGCCACAAGTGCATTAATCTCAGAAATTGCATTAATAGCTTGAGAGATTTCTTCAAAAGCCAATTTCACCTGATCTGCCAACGCAACAGAGCCATCGATTAATTCGACATTTTGCGTCATATTGCTGCTTGCTTCTTCTGACTTCTCTTGCAGTTTCAAAATAATCTCTTGAATACTGACTGTAGATTGTTGCGTTTTCGAAGCCAATGTTCGAACTTCATCAGCAACTACAGCAAAACCTCGTCCAGCTTCACCTGCTCGAGCAGCTTCAATAGCAGCATTTAACGCAAGTAGGTTGGTTTGCTCAGAAATACCATTAATCACATCAATAACAGTACCGATCTCAATAGAAAAGTTCTTCAACTCATTAACAATTGTGGCTGTGTCGGTTACCGAGTTATTTATATCGCGGGTTAAAGCAATATTTTTCTCTAATGTCACTTTGCCGTTTTCTATTGTTTTCAGACTAACTTTGGTTTCTTCTTCCGCTTCTAGAGCCTTATTACTCACTTCTTGCGATGTACTAGATAACTCATAAATAGCGGTAGAGATTTGCTCAACCTGTAGCTTCTCGTTTTCCATGTTATTCAAGGTGTCATTCATTACCGCACTCAACTCTTGAGAAGAAGAGGACACACTGTCTGAAATGTTTAATGAGTTACTCACCAAACCAGAGAGCTGATTGGAAAGCGTCACAAGCGAACGATAAATACCTGTGTCTTTACTAGATGGCGTTAATTTGACTGTTAAATCACCTGTCGCCATTTTCTCAATTAATTTGGCGATATCTTCCGGCGCACCGCCCACAGGTTTTAAAACAAGTCGATTCATTACCATCAATAAAATAACGCATGCTATAACAAAACATACCAAGCCAATAATTAGGGAAGATATAAGCTGGTTATTTGCCCCTCGATGTATCTGCTCAGTTTTAATGACGTTGACATACTCCCAGTCATTGATATCCATTCGCCCCCAGAAACCAGTGAAGTCAACATTACTGCCATTATCACCCACGCCAGGTGCTGTATAAGATAACTCAGGGGTCTCTGGACTAAACTGCTCATACCTTGGGCGAACATCGAGAATTTTTTTACCAATAAAGTCTTCATAAGGCGCAATAATAATTGTGCCATTACCTGTATAGAGGAATAGATCCTTTCTATCTTGAAGTTCAACTAAGAAGGTATCTAATTGAATAGTTGTCATTAATGCCACATCGTCATTTACTCGATAAGCAATAGCGACAAAACGAAGGTCTTTGGACATATAAGGGGAAGAAACGTAGAACTTTTCATCTCTATCAAAAAGCGCTTTATAGTAGCTACGGCCTTTATAATCTCTACCAGTATTCGTACCGTTTCTTCGGTAAGAAGCTCCTGTCTTATCAAAAAGGTAAACACCATTACTTCTTTCTTTTAAGAGGCCATATACAGCTCCCAAACTCGCTGCGTTATGCTTAGATAAAGCATCTGCACCTAATGAGTGTTCTTTCAAATCAATCGAGGCAAGTATCAATCGATAATTTTCAAATTTTTCAGTTATCCCTGCTGTTAATGTCTCATTTTTCTCTCTAAGAATTTGTTTATTCAGATCCATACTTTCAGATCTAAATGCCAGAAAATCTAGTAATGCAATAATCAAAATGATTGCTGCAATTATAATTCCAAGAGCAAAAATGACCTGTAATTTAAATTTTTTCATTATAGAAAATCCTATGGTTCCTTCTTTTCAAGAAAAATTAGAGTAAAACAATTAGAGTAAACAAAAAGAATCTACCTTGATCTTTTACAGTTTACATTAACAACACTAATATATAGACGTTACTTAATAACATATTAACATAAGTCAATAAAAAAGCAGCCCTCATAATATGAAGGCTGCTTTCTTTAAAAATTAAATAGTAAAAACTAACTTAGTAATTACATATTAGTGATGATGACCACCGTCACCATGAACATGACCATGCTCTAATTCTTCTGTAGAAGCTTCTCGAACATCAACAATTTCAACATCAAAGTTCAATGTTTTACCTGCCAATGGGTGATTTCCATCTAACATGATGCCGTCTTCTTCTACACCAATAACAGTAACAGGTTGCTCACCACCTGGCGTTTGCGCCATGAATTGCATACCCACTTGGATATCATCAACACCTTGGAAATTTTCTGCAGGAACCTTTTGAATCAATTCTTGATGCACTGCACCGTAGCCATCTTCTGGAGCCACTGATACAGCTAATTTTTCACCTGCTGCTTTACCTTGTAGTGCTTTATCCAAACCATCAATGATGTTTTGAGCGCCACTCAAAAATACTAAAGGATCTTGTCCAACTGAAGAGTCCAGCTCTTGGCCTTGCTCGTCAGTCAAGGTGTAGTGCATGCTAACAACAGTGTTTTCAGTAATTTGCATTGTATTCTCCTAATAAACAAAAACATAAATGATGAGGGAACGAGCGCTTGATACAAGCAAATCTTACATTTCAACAATAAGCGATACACCGCCACAACACGAACCCAAACGATAATTCATAAAGCTATGATAACGTCCCATACACTCAATAACTACCGTATAACCAGAAAGTTTGGTACGTTCGACGATTTTTAAAGGGGTGAAGTAATATAAAATTCAAATTTTCTGTCTAGTTAGACAAGAATATCAAACCCACCCTGAAATATGGCCTGCTTAATTACTTCCTATATTTGAGGATGATTAGGATTATCATCCCTTATTATTGCTCTCGACCTAAGTCGTAGAGGATTATAAGTTCCACTGTGTTACATTAAATTCTAAATAATAAAGACCATATTCAGGTAATTTATACATGACTGTTTTCTGGATTCTATTAGCCATTTTTTATGTTTTAGGCTTATTCTGGATTGCCATTTGGGGCGATAAAGAAAGCACTACAGCGAAGAAGCTCACTCGTCATCCTTTGGTCTACAGTTTATCTCTTGCGATATATTGTACCGCTTGGACTTTTTACGGCTCGATTGGAGAGGCCTCTCGCTCAGGCTGGAGCTACCTTCCCATTCTTTTAGGCCCTATTCTCTTATATTTGTTCGCCTTCCCTGTGCTCAGAAAAATGATCACAGTAAGCCGCAAACAGAATATTACCTCCATCGCAGATTTCATCTCTTCTCGATATGGCAAACGTCCCATCACCGCACCTTTAGTCATACTGATTAGTATGCTTGCGGTCATCCCTTACATTGCTTTGCAGCTCAAGGCGATTGGTTCCAATTTCGCGTTGTTTGTTAACCAAGATGAATCATCCACCAGCTTAGTGGTGCTAATTGCGACCATTTTGATTGGTGTCTTCGCCATGCTGTTTGGCACCAGAAAAGTAGAAGTTACAGAGTATCGTTCTGGAATGATGCTCGCCATTGGCGCAGAATCCCTCTTTAAACTGATCGCCATTGTGGCCGTTGGCCTTGTCGCCATCATCATGACGCAAGACTTTAAAGCGGATGAGTTTGGGCACAACCTGGACATGTCCGTCTGGTCATCTGAACAAATGCTGTCGTTCCCTTTTTTGATGCAAACATTCATGTCTGCTGCAGCGGTTATTTGTTTGCCACGCCAATTTCACGTCACCGTGGTGGATCATCAAACAAACAAACAATCCAATATGGCTCGCTGGCTATTCCCTTTATATTTGTTGATTTTTGCCGTCATCATTCCACCGATTGCTATTGCGGGTCAAAGTCTATTTTCGGCTGACATAAACCCAGACACTTATGTTATCCAATTCGCTTTGGCCTCAGACAATTTGCCTCTGCAAATGCTGATTTTCTTAGGTGGCATGTCTGCGACAACTGCCATGATCATTGTTGCTACCTTTGCCCTAAGCATCATGATCAGCAACGATGTCATCTTGCCAATCATGCTTGCGCGCGCCAGTTCACAGCAACAAGCTCTGCCTTTATATAGACGACGAATACTAACCATTCGACGATTAGCCATGACTGGCATATTGATGCTGTCTTTTCTGTACTATCAAAAAATGGCCAATAACGAATCCTTAGCCGGAACTGGCGTACTGGCCTTCTCTCTTGTACTGCAACTCATGCCAGCTGTGTTAGGCGGACTATATTGGAAACGAGCTCACGCTTACGGCGTTTATACAGGATTAACTCTAGGCTTTTTATGCTGGGTTCTGCTTATGATGCTGCCGTTAACTGGCTCAATCGATTGGGGTCTAGACAACGCTCAATCTCGCTCAGAATTGATTAGCTACGGCGCCTTCATCAGCTTATTGGCCAATATTTTTGGTTATGTTGTAGGCTCTTTGCTATCCAATGAAAGACTGATCGATCGAATCCAAGCCACGGCCTTTGTCAGCCCAACCACAGAACTCGAAAAAGGCTTTTTCAAACCCAAAAGCAAAGCAACCAATGGCGATTTCTTTGTCCTGTTAGAAACCTTTCTAGGCAAACAAAAAAGCCAACAAGTGTTGCTAAATTATGAGCGAGACTACAGCCAAAGTATTCCATCAAATGCCTCGCCAAACCGCTTATTTGTCGATTATTGTGAGCGCATTCTAGGGGGTGTTTTAGGTGGTTCCTCAGCTCGAACCATCATTAATTCCATCTTGGTTGATAAACAAATCAAAGTTGAAGAAATGGTGACTTATCTGGATGAAACCACTCAAGCCATTCAGTTCAGCCAGAACCTTTTGTTTGTTTCCATGGACAACCTAGACCAAGGCATCAGCGTGGTAGATAAAGACCTGCGCATCGTCGCATGGAACAAAACCTATTTATCCCTCTACCCTTACCCAGAAGGTATGTTGACCGTTGGCTTACCCGTTGAAGAGCTCATTCGCTACAATGCGATTCGCGGCGAATGTGGCGTGGGCGACATAGAAGAGCTTGTTAGCAAACGCCTAGATCACCTTAGAAAAGGCACCGGACACAGATTCTTACGCCGCAGAGCCAGCGGGCGAGTCATCGAAATGGTCGGTAATCCATTACCGGATGGCGGCTTTGTCACCAGTTTTACCGATGTCACCGAACACATCGAAAGCCAACAAGCCTTAAAAGAAGCCAATATTGATTTGGAAAAACGGGTTGAAGCGCGCACTGAGGAAGTTCAAGGCGTCAACAACGAACTCATGCAAGAAATCGAGCGCCGTAATCAGGCAGAAAAAGCGTTAATAAGCGCCAAAGCGGAAGCCGAACAAGCCAATGCGTCTAAAACAGAATTCCTAGCATTAGCAAGCCACGACATTTTACAACCGCTCAATGCCGCTAAACTTTACATGGGGATTTTACAATCCACTCAGCTTCCCGAAGACACAGGCCAAGTCGTCGCAAAACTGTTTGATTCCTTAGAATCTACCGAAGCTCTGATCTCCACCTTGCTCGAAATTGCACGATTAGACCAAGGCGCGATACAGCCAAAACTGATGGATTGCAGCCTACAAGATATTCTCACGCCAATTATTTCTGAATTTGATGTGATTGCAGAAAACAAAAACATACGACTCACCACTCACATTAGAGCTTTAAGAGTTCACACAGACCCAATTTACTTACGTCGAATCATTCAAAACTTCGTCTCAAACGCCGTCAAATACACAGAAAAAGGTCGTGTTTTAGTCGGCGTGAGACTGCGTAATAACTTCGCCTATTTGCAAGTTTGGGACACAGGCGTTGGCATTCCAGAAGCGGAACAACAAAAAGTCTTCGATGATTTCTATCGCTGGGAAAACACCCAAGAACCCGGCATGGGATTAGGGCTTGGGTTAGTGCGCCGCATGCAAAAACAACTCGGACTGGTCACACACATACACTCAACTCCGGGCAAAGGAAGCTGCTTCAGCATTGGTATACCGCTTGCTCAAAGCGATGTCATTGTCGAGCTCCCAATGAAGGAAGCAGCGAAAGAAGCAAAAGACAAAACCGCCCATTGCTATGTCTGGTGTATTGATGATGAGCAAAACAACCTAACAGCGATGAACACACTCTTAACACACTGGCAATGCGACTGTCGCACCTTCAATCGTTACGAGGAAGCGCTAGAAGCGAAAGGAGAAGCAGAGTTACTCTTGGTGGATTATCACTTAGATGACAACAAAGACGGTGTGTCGCTAATAAAAGCGCTTAGAGAACGCGCTCAAAAAGAGATTCCAGCAGTGCTGATTACCGCCCTACGCGACCCTGAATTGGTTGAAGAGTGCAAAAAGCTGAACATTACTTACATGGCAAAACCAGCAAAGCCCGCAAAATTACGGGCTTTGGTTCAGCATATTCACCAATTAAGAGAAAACGAAGAGCAATAAAAAAAACGGTCTATGATTTAGGCGGAAGACTAAGGCCACAACCGTCCAAAATAATACTGCTGATTGTATCGCCTACGCGAAGTAAGTCTTCCTCGGTTAAAGACTTCGCCCCATTTAACGCCAAAATTTGCGCTTCAAAGTCAGCATAATGTTGCGTGGTAGACCAAATCATATAGATCAAACTTGCAGGATCTCGTTGCTGCATTTTCCCTGCATCCATCCAACCTTGAAGCAAAGCAACCCGAGACATAAACCAAGGTCTCAGCTCTTCTTTCAAAAAGTCGCCAATATGATTAGCACCGCCAATCACTTCCATGGCGAATAAGCGTGACGCCACGCCTTTTTCAAAGCTCTGCTTCAATTTAACGCGAATAAAGCTGTCTAACACCTCAGCAGGATCGTCATCTAACGTGGCACGATCAAAAAGGTCATTCCACCCCATCAACGTCTGATCAAGCACGTGTTTATACAAATTGGCTTTAGACTGAAAATAATAAATGATGTTTGGCTTTGGCAAACCGGCGCGCTCTGCAATATGTTGCAAACTAGCGCCGTTATAACCTTTCAAACCAAATTCAATTTCTGCCGCGTCTAGAATTTTAACAAACACTTCTTCACGGTTATTTTGACGTTTACTCATGGGGAGTTAAGTCCTTATTTATTTCCCGAATACAATAATCAATCTTTCGACACTGGGTTACGCAAACAATTCTGTCAACTCAGCCGCGGTTGACAACTTACCTTCATCTTCAATATTCGGAAAAACAGCGACGGTAATATTATCCAGTGCCAAACTTGGTAACCATTCGCCTTTAAACGTATCAAGCGAGATAGAAACGGGTTCGCAATCGTCCCATTCATCAATCGCCCACTGGCTCGCAAATTCAGCATCTGGCCAAACCATAACACAATCGCCATCGTCTGTTTCAACCATCACAAAACCTTCTTCGTTGCTTAAGCTCCAAACAAGTTCTGTGGCTTTTGCTTGCTCCACAAAATACGCCAAACGCTCACTATCAGGGGAAACCAATAACTGAACACGTTCGTCCATTGATAACTCTTTCATTATAGAGACCTCTTTATCATTCACGCTAAGATCAAAAGTACGCGACTTCTGTTTCAGTTAATTGACGGAACTCGCCAGCTTGAAGATCGACATCCAAGGCTAACGAGCCAATTTGATCTCTGTGCAACAATTCCACTTTATTACCGACGGCAGCCAACATACGCTTCACCTGATGATATTTACCTTCTTGAATCGTCAGATAAATTTCGTTTTCACTGATTCGCTCAGCCACCGCAGGTAAGGTAGGAGAAGATTCACCGTTTAACAAAACGCCTTCTTCCAACTGTTTTAAATCATCATCACTGATTGGGTCAGCCAAGGTCATGCGATAACGCTTACCACAAGCATTTCGTGGTGATGTAATGCGGTGCAACCATTGTCCGTCTGTCGTCAGTAGCAACAAGCCCGTTGTATCTTTATCCAATCGCCCAACAATATTTAATGTCTGCCCTAAGTGAGAAGGCAATAAATCCAATACCACAGGATGATCAGGGTCTTGATTAGCGCACACGTAACCGGCTGGTTTATGAATCAAGTAATAACCTTCAGAAGGCCAAGCCAAAGGCATATCATCTAGGCAGATAACATCCCCTTCTTTTACGGTGTAATTCGCTTTTTTAATAACGTCACCGTTTACTGTAACACGGCCTTTTGATGCAGCAATTTTCGCTGCTTTTCGAGCCAATTCCGTTACATGGGATAAATAAAAATCAAGTCTCAAGGGTATCGCCTATCGCTATATTTAGGTTAAGAAAACACTTCGTGGGTGGTTTCAATTTCTTTATAAAAAAACGTCGAGTTATGCAGCATGCCATTCGCGCTGCGTGTATAGCCAGGCACTTCACCAAACGGAATATAGCCCATATTGACGTACATATCATGGGCGATATCGTCACTGCGAACTTCAAGAATAAGCAGCTGTCGTTGCATTGCCGCGGCGACACGTTCAACACCTTGCATCAAGGTACCACCCAAACCGTTTTCACGGGCTTGCGTATGAACCATGAGTTTTTCAACATCACAACGGTGTAAAGCATTGGCCTTCGGCGACATGGCAATTTGCACACTGCCAACGACTTTGTCATCTTCGCGAACCAACAAAACTTGGCGGGCATTTTCTTGTAGATCGTCATTCACAGACAACCAATAGGCTTTCGCTTCAGGCTCGCTCATTGGTGGTAAAAAGCCAATCGGAGCACCGGAATCCACAGCGTCACACAATAACTCGATAAGATCATCTAGGTAGGGATTAAGATTGTCTACTTTCAGTAACTCCAAACTCATTTCCTCAGTCTTTTGATTGGCGTAATCATACAGGAGAGGCGAAAACTTAGGAAACGGATCTTTAGTCACAAAGTTGTTTGTCGGCATTTATGCCGACAAAGCTACCCCGCTGCCACGCAACTACTTTGCAGTACATCAGAAAGCTCAGAGAGTTGTTTAAGCTTAATATCCGCAATGTCGTATTTTTTATCGGAGTATTCGACAACAGGAGGAACGACAACTGTTTTCATGTTTGCATTGATCGCTGCCATGATGCCAGAAACAGAGTCTTCAATTGCTATGCATGCTGAAGGTTCAACATTAAGCTTCTTAACGGTCGATAAATATACCGCAGGATCAGGTTTTCCCTGTATTTCATACTCGGAAGAAGAAACGGCATGAAAGTAATGAGCTACGTCGAGTTTTTCCAAAACGACAGGTATTAATCTAGCTGGTGCATTTGTCGCCAAACCTATTTTAAGCGCTTTGCTTTGACAAAAATCGAGCGCTGTTTTAACACCTTCCATTGCCCTGCCTTCGGTAGCAATAAGTGTTGCGACACGATCAACCACATCATTCTCAACCTGTTCTAAACTTCTTCCTGACCAAGGAAACACCTTATACCAAAACTCAGTCACTTCTCGTGTCGTCATCGCAGCCGTTTGACATGAAAGTTCGTCTGTCACGTCAACCCCAAGAGATGAAAAAACGAACCTCTCAGCCTCTTTCCACATAGGCTCTGAATCGATCAAAGTCCCATCCATATCAAATATTACGGCTTCTATCATATTGGGCTTACTTAACTTTCTCTATAAAACGGCAAAAGATGCATCTAGCAATCTAACAACAGATTTTTGATTTCAATAAACCATTTAGGCTGCATGTCATCGAAATCGGTTCGCACATTCGATTGTAAATAACTGGCTGAGTCCAAAACAAAATCTTGCCCATCGACACGTTTAAAAACCACCCAATGCCAAAAAGCTTTCCCTTCTTCGTAATGATATTTAATGGATAGGAGCGCAAGATCAGGCAGTTTTTCCCCATGCCTCAAATGGAACCTCAACAGACGAAGTCGACACCTCAAATTTAGCCAGCATGTTTCGTACATATTGTGTATCAGACCAGAGTGATTCGTCTTCTGCAAAAATCCCCATGTCATTAGCAATCGCCTTCATTTCAGAATAAGTCTTACCAAGTATATTGGCGACTGAGGCAATACCACATCCTGTTGTTTCTTCTTGAATGACCGCTTTCAATTCAGTTCTCTCTAAAATAATGACGAAGCTGTGGGGTTATGCAAGCTCCCAAACTTAGCCAAGAAACAGGCTAATTTCCGTAAAAGAATAATTCAAAAACATCAAATCTTCATCAAACAGAGTAAAGCAAAAATGACACATAATTATGAGTCGGCCTTAAACATCTTTTTACTCTCCTGTTTAAATATTGATGCTTTCTAACTTCTTATTTAGTACTTTCATAGCTAGTTGTTTTGAGATGTCCATTACTGCAGATAAACCTTCATTTTTGAATTTTTCTTGAATAACTTCGAGTACTTTCGGTTCATTTAAAGACTGTAAAAATTCAATACCTGCAGTAGTCAAACGAATTGGTTTGCTATTAACCATAAAATGCATTGGGTTTTGAGAACTAGGGACCAAACCACTTTCTTTGAGATCATATATCGAACTTGTATTGGTAGAAATAAACCCATTTTCCACGATCAAATGCCAATGAAAAACAAACTGTTTTGAATGCTCCTCAAGATGTTTTTTAAACAAGTCACCAGACTTAATATAAGGCGATTGCCCTTGCTTTATTTCTTCTAGCAGTTTCTTTATGTATGCATAATCAATATCCAAAACTTCCTCCTTAGACAGTTAAAAATTACATTAACAGTACTTTGAAATAGAGCTAAAAGCGCAATATGGTGAGTATTTCAACATCTGCAATGGTTATTCTTACTCCGGTTCCCAACCTAGAATCTCATAAAACTGGAAAACAAAATGCTCTTGTTGCTCTCCAAAGGGGCATATCTTTTTCGGGTACTCACCCAGAAAACGAACGAACTCATAATATAAATCAACAACCCAACTATCCTTACCAAATTCATACGCAAATGAAGTCATTTTTTCACCATACATTTCCTTTTGAAAATGATATACGGCGTTTCTGGCTCGCTTTAGCAATAAGACCCCATCTTGATTTTTTTGAAGTATCCGATCAATTTCTACATCCTGAAGTTTTAGTTGTTGCCAACCCTCGATTACCACATACATTGAGGCAAAAAACTGAAACGATAATGCCACGGACTTCGATGGTATGTGTTTCTCAGAACAAATCCATTGGTCACCATTCAGCTGTGCCCAGTAGACATACTGCCCCCAAGAAGCAACTTTTTTAAATTCATCCCAATTCATAGAAAGACATAATTATTTAGTAGTGCACATATGCACATTGCTGCTTTCATTCACAGCCTACTATTTATGCTGTGAATACGATTACTTATTGATACTAAGGTGATTTTTTCTTTTCTTCTAGTGCAAATGAGCGAAAGGGAGTTTTTTAAAATGCGGATAGGTACAAAGCATTTGAATGGAGCTGATAGTCTTTGTCGGGCTAAAGCCCAGACCTACAAACAAAAAAGCGACTCAAGTGAGTCGCTTTTAAAGATCCGTTGGAATGTTTACACGTTGCCCATGTAACGTCCCGGTTTATGGTTAACCGCAATGATCATATTCAGCGCGATAGCGCCAACAATGGAGATAGCGATTAAAGTGTAATCAACGACAAAAATAGATAACAGAACAATACAGCAGTCGACCACCATCTGGAATTTCCCCATTGAAACGCCGTATTTCTCAGAGACATAACGAGCAAGAATATTGATGCCACCCAAGCTCGCGTTATGGCGGAACAACATCAAAAAGCCAACGCCAATTAAAGAACCGCCAACAATACTGGCATAAATTGGGTTAACACTTTCAAAGGAAATCATCATGGCGGTTAAATCGGAAAATGCCGATAAGCAAAACACAGCAAAGAATGTTTTCAGCGTGAATTCCCAACCAAAGTGAATAATAGCCAGTGCGTAGAAAGGTAGGTTAATAAGGAAAAACGCCTGACCAAAACTAATCGTTGTGGAATATTGAATTAGAAAGGCCAAACCTGCCGATCCACCAGAGAGCAAACCCGTTTGGATAAAAAGGTTTACACCTAACGAAATAATTAATGTCCCAAGGATCATAGCTTGGGCATCTTCAAGGCGAGTATGTTTTTGTGATTTCTTTGCGTCTACTGTCGACATAGATATCTCTTTGGCTTAAATAAAGGATGGGGGGTTGTGATGGCGTGGATTCTAGAGAAAAACCACGCCAGACCAATATCCGACCAAAAAGCATTTTTTCGTTGTTTCTTTAAAAGTGTCTTATTTTCTATACACTTTCGATGAGCAGATACAGAAGATGACTTTGCCAATAACCCGTCGAGCCGACACCCAGCCAATTCGTTCTGATTGCATACTTTTATCATTCTCACCACCTAACCAAAGCTGGCCATCTGGTGCAATGTGTAGGACTTTTTTGACGATAAAGCCATAAAGCGCATGGTCGACCACCACAAGGTGACCGACCTTAAGCTTTTTGTACCAACGACTGGTAAAAACAAAATCACCATCCTGTAATCTAGGAGACATACTATCTCCTTGTACTTTGATTAGGTTCAGCATTTTGCCTCCTTTCTTATCAGTGTCATTTGTTTGAACTAATCACAACCTAATCTTTCAGATCAGGGTAAACCACTGTTAATAATGGTGGATAAGGGCAAGTCGCACGGTATGTCGCTACGCCTTTCGTTAACCAGAAAGCATCGGCAAATTGGTTAACAAGTTCAACCAGCTTTTCACCTTCTTCACGGTCAATGCCTTGCTTACATTTTGAAGCTTGCAACATGATAGAGTGGGTTAAGTCATGAATAGTTGGCACTTGCTCAAATTGTGGCGCTTTAAAATAATCGCCCCAAATGATTCGCACGGCTTCTTTTACTTCGGTGCAAGCCGCTTCTTTTTCAGTTACTAGACGAGAAATCTGTGCGAAACCTGCAACATCAAGCGGGCCTTTATCTTCCACTTCTTTGATCAAGTCCAATAGACGCACACAGCTTAATGCTGCTAGTTGCGCTGTGAATGGGTCGTACATTTTACAAGGAATATCACAATGAGCTTGCGCGGTTTTAAAACCAATTACCTTGTCTAGTGCCTTAACAAAACTGTGCATCATAACTTAGTCCTCTTTGTTCGAGCCTTTACGGCGTGTATGTTGTTGAAAAGCGACAACAGCACCAAGAATGACACTACCAACGGCTAAAATAGTCACTAAGTGGATAAATCCACTCATCCAATGGGAGTGATCATGGCCTGGATGAGCTTGCGCAATCTGGCTAACTGCAAGGCAGAAAGTAACAAATAAGCTAGTAACAATAGATTTCATATAAGTATCCTTATGAGTTTTACGAAATGGGTTAAACCGAATTTAATTCGTTAGTGTTGAACCATACCTTTTGCACTGGAAACAGCATGAGACAAGGCTCGCATGAGTGTTTTGCTTTGTGCTGAAACACTTTTTCCGTGGCTCTGAGCAAACAACTCCCACTCAAAACGAATGTGTGTTGCTGTTCTCATAATCAGGTGTCTTTGCTCATCGTCCATATCTGGACGCACCATGATGGCTTGTAAAAAATTAACGGCGTTTTCAAACTGTGTATTCGCTGAAATGAAGTCACCTAACGCGGTATAAGATTCAGCAATATTCAAGAAGCTCACGGCAGCGGCCGCAACTGCAGACTCTGCATCACGATGGAAGTCATCATCAAAACTCTTCTCCGCTTGCATCAATGCCTCTCGATTTAACTCAACGGCATCAGAAAAAGCATGATTTGAATAAGCTCGATTTGCTTGCCTTGTTAAACGCTCCCAGTTCTGCATAACGTTCTCCTCGAATATGATGAATATCACTCTTTGAAACCTAATGAGAATCATTATTATATAAAGGGGAGAAAAAATCCACTTATTTGAGAATAAATCTCATTAAAATCTAGATATAAAAAAAGCAACACAGAAACAAAAATGGCCGCAGTAATGCGACCATAATGTAGAAGGAGTGGGCGTTATGAGAAACAGATTAAAAGACGGTGAGTATTACCATTCGATACCGACTTGAGCTTTCACACCATTAGCAAAAGCATGACGCTCATTGCCAATTTTACTGTGTGTGTCAACGCTGTCTAACAATACTCTAGGTGCTGTACGACCCGTCATCATGACATTCTGATGTTTAGGGCGAGCCGCTAAAGCCGCCACTAAATCATCTTCATTCAGATAACCATATTTGTACATGTAGGTTATTTCATCTAACAAAATGAAATGAATACTTGGGTCAGACAACATTGTCTTCGCTAAATCCCAAGCTTGCTCTGCGGCTTCTTTTTCCAATTCTGGATTACGAGTTTCCCAAGTAAAACCGTGCCCCATAACGTGAAAATCCACCAAAGGATGTTCGCCAAAAAACAACTGCTCGCCTGTTGCTTTTCGACCTTTGATAAACTGAATCACACCACACTTTTGCCCATGACCCAAAGCACGCGCCATAGTGCCAAAACCACTTGAGCTTTTGCCTTTGCCATTTCCTGTCAGCAAAATCGTCACGCCACGTTCTTCCGTCGCGGCAGCAATACGCTGATCCACAACGGCCTTTTTCTTTAACAAACGGGCTTCATTTTTATCCAAAGCGTCTTGATCAGTGTTTGAGATTGTTGTTTTCGTTATCTGTTCTTTGCTCATGATGTATCTCTTTTTTATAGAGTAACCAACTTGGGTAATACAAATCTTTATGTATAGCGAATACCCTCAGTATAAAGATTAAAGACACCGCGTAAATGGAGTTAAATTCATGTGAAGGTATGTTTTTTTGAAGTAGGATAAACAAAAAAGCACCCAAGAAAGCCGGTGTTGCATAAAACTCTCGCCCTAAAACCAAAGGCGGACGATGGCTTAAAACATCACGAATGATACCACCAGCAACACCAGTGATGATTCCCATGGTAATGGCAATCGGCGCAGCAAAACCAAGCATTAACACCTTTTCTGTTGCCACCACTGTAAAGAGAGCAAGACCAAAAGAATCCGCATAGTGAAAGACTTTTTGACGGTCATTCATAAAGCGCACACCAAAAAAGGCCAAAACAGAAGACGCAAACGCGACCCATAAATACGAGGTATCCGCGACCCAATAAACAGTCTCGACAGATAAAATCGTGTCTCGAATGGTTCCACCGCCAAGCGATGCCACCATCCCAAGAAATACCACACTGATAATATCCATGTCTTTTTTACCAGACGAAATAACGCCCGTGATTGCAAAAGCAGCAATACCAAACATACCCAAAAGATATAGCAACATTATGTAATTTGTCTCAATAAAACCAAAGATAACTTGGCGAACGCCAAACCTTACGCTGTCACCCAATCACCAGCGCCAAGACGCTTTAAGGTGACATAATCCCCTTGCACCATAAATTCCGTCAGGCTAGTAAAGCCAACATCAATACGGTGAGATTGAGCAAGAGGCCACTGGCACAATAAGCTCACTAACACCTTAATCACACCGGAATGAGCGACTAATACGCAGTTTTGCATTGGCTGGTCTTTGATCGACAACCACCAACGCCAAACGCGATCAGCAACAACTTGAAGCGACTCGCCATTATAAGGCGCGCCGTTAACAATATCTTCCATCCAAGTGTCTATTTCTTGTTTGGAAATATCTTGCCAGCAACGCCCTTCCCAATCACCAAAGTCCAACTCTTTCAGAGCAGACACTGGTTGAGAATGGCCGCCACTAACATAGTCCGCCAATTGAGCCGCTCGACTCAATGGACTGTGATAGCAAGCATTTGAAGTATCTGAGAAATCCAATGAAAGGGATTTTACTAAAGCATTTGCGCCGTCTTCCCAACCTGCAGCTAATGGCACATCCATATCGCCATAACACAGACCTTTTTCTACATCTGGCTTTGGGTGACGGATTAAAAACAGTTTCACGAATAAGATGCCAGCAAACAAATAATGACCAAAATCTCACCAATCTGCTCACTTGCTCCTAAGGTGTCACCGTTAAAACCTTCTATTTTCTTCTGCAAATACATGCGCAAGAGAACCACCACACCCACAGTTATGAGCAGCGTAATAAGCAGAGCGACCACATTGAACGCCAACAAACCAATCACCAAGCAAGGTGCTAAGGCAATCGCCCAATGAATCGGGCTGAGTTTCGCAATCATTCCAGACGCTTTACTCTTGCCCAGCGTCACATAATCCAAGGTACTCATTAGCATTAACGGCATAATCCGCGCTAAAACATGCACGATGCACCAAGCACTTAAGGTATAAATAAAGCCTAAGAAGGATTCAGGAATAACGTCCAGAAGCTCGCTCAACAGCAACCATTTAATCGTCAGAGAGAACCAAATAGATAAAGCAGCGTAACTGCCAATCCGTGAGTCTTTCATAATGGTCAGACGTTTTTCTTTGTCCCAACCGCCAATCAAGCCATCACAAGCATCCATCAGTCCATCTTCATGAAATCCGCCTGTCAGCAACACGGCAGTCAGCAGCATTAAAATGGCTTGCAAAGAAGAAGACCAATCAAACCAAAGCGGCCAAGCACTGATCAAAGCCACAACGATACCAATCCATGGTAAAAAGCACACAGGTGAAATGTGCTTTATATCATCACTCCAATCCACTTTAAGAGGGATTCGAGTATAAGTAACAAGGCTTCGTTTAAAGCCTTGCCAATAAGGATCTAACATGGTGATTTTCATCTTATACTTTCTCAGATTGATCTATCAGAGTCTGGGGAAACAATACGCCAATAGGCTATTTTGAATCGCTCACGCCAGCACTTTCAAAACTCGCCATTTTATTCAAAAACACACAAGCAC
The DNA here is from genome assembly GCF_055809555.1 of Marinomonas sp. 15G6-16. Lineage (NCBI taxonomy): Bacteria > Pseudomonadati > Pseudomonadota > Gammaproteobacteria > Oceanospirillales > Oceanospirillaceae > Marinomonas > Marinomonas sp. 15G6-16. Next base: position 905,744 of record NZ_CM147916.1, read on the forward strand.
TCTGAATCAAAGGGTAAGCCAAGATAGCACCAGAACCTTCACCTAAGCGTAAGTTCAAGGACAATATAGGCAAAGCATCAAAATGCTCAAGCAAAGAACGGTGAGCCTGTTCGTTCGACTGATGGGCAAAAACGGCGAAATAACGCACATTCGGCGCAACCTTTTGAGCGAACAATAAAGCAACCGTACAAATAAAACCGTCAACAACAAAGGCCGTTTGACGCTCAGCTGAACGCAACATAGCGCCCGCCATCGCCAATATTTCAAAGCCGCCAACTTGTTCCGCTAACGTTTGCGCGCTCCAGTCCGCCATAGACTGACCCGTCGCTTGCTCTGCGCGTTTCAAAGATTGCTCAATAATAGAAGCTTTATGAGACACACCCGCTGAATCTAAACCTGTTCCGCGTCCAGTACTTTGCGCAGCACTCATGCCGACCAAAGCCGCCATCATGCAAGACGATACACAAGTATTGCCGATGCCCATCTCGCCAAACATTAGCAAGTTCACGCCGTCATCAAGCGCAAGATCCGCTTCGTCTACACCCGCTTGAATCGCCTGAGCTGCTTCTTCCAATGTCATCGCCGCTTCTTGGCTGAAGTCTTTGGAAGCCATAGCAACTTTGCGCGCACCCAATAAAGGATGTTCGTCTAACTTGGCGTTAACACCCACATCGACAACACGCAAAGGCACATTATGTTGATCACAAAATACGCTAACCGCAGCGCCGCCCATTAAGAAGTTCATCACCATTTGAGGCGTCACTTCTTGAGGAAACAAACTAATGCCTTGTGCGACAACACCGTGGTCTGCCGCAAAGACAATCATTTTTGCTTTGGAAACATCTGGCGTTAGGCTGTTCTGAATTTTACCTAATTGAAAAGCCAGATTTTCCAATTCACCTAACGCACCTAACGGTTTGGTTTTAGTATCGATTTTTTGTTGTAACTCAACTTCAATAGAAGACGAAGGTGATTGAATCGTAAAACTTGGAAACACGAAAACTCCTTATCCTTGTGCTTTCACAGCACGTTGACGCACTACTTCATAAAGACAAACGCCCGTTGCAACAGAAACGTTCAGGCTTGAAACAACACCCGCCATTGGCAACTTAACAAGATAATCGCATTGCTCTCTGGTTAAACGACGCATACCTTCGCCTTCTGCTCCCATTACGATCGCAGTGCCAATGGTGAAATCTTGTTCATAAACCGTTTGCGTTGCCTCACCCGCCGTGCCAAAAATCCAAACACCTTGGTCTTGGAGCTTTTTCATGGTGCGAGCCAAGTTTGTGACAGAGAAAACAGGCATGCTTTCCGCTGCACCGCAGGCAACTTTGCTTACTGTCGCATTCAATGGCGCGGAATTGTCTTTTGGCATAACAACCGCATGAGCGCCTGCTGCATCGGCGCTTCGTAAACAAGCACCTAAATTATGCGGATCAGTAACGCCGTCTAGAATAATAATCAGAGGATTTTCTTCTAAGCCCGCAACCAAGGTATGCAAATCTGCCTCGTTACCGGCTTTGGTCATTGTGGTAAAAGCCACAACACCTTGGTGTACAACGCGGTCTTTATTCTTAGTGAACAACTGGTCGATATCACGACGGGGAACAATGCTGTAACGCACTTTATTAGTTTTACAAAGCTGTACCAAACGCTGATTTTTCTTATCGTCTCGGCCTTCTTGAAAACGTACTTCTTTCACGCGCTCAGGTTGTTGAGTCAACGCATTTTCCACGGCATGAATACCGTATATCCATTCTAAATCTGACATTATTTACTCTATTCTTTTATGTGTCGTACTTCGAGTTTCTACTCAATCTTTCGCTTTAGGCTTAGCGTTGCTCTTTTTTGGCTTTTTCGGCTTCTTCGGTTTTTTCGCCGCAGAAGCAGAAGGTTTACTAGCCGAAGCAGCAGATGCCGATTTCTTCTGGCGGATACGCTTACCTTTAGAAACAGGAGGGCGACGCTTTTTCTTCGCTTTTCCGCTCGACTCTTTAGAATCTTTACCCGATTCAGCCTTCGCATCAGCACCTTTTACAGAGCTTTTCGGCTTAGAGCGACCGCCTAATTCGATAGGAGGCAATTGAGCCAATTGCATTTCAAGCTCGGTTTGATCGTTACGCTCAACCTTCTTACGAGCTCTTGGCGCTGTGTCGTCTAAGCTCAAATCAATTTTACGCTGCTCCAAATTCACACTCGAAACACGCACTTTCAACGAATCACCAAGACGGAAAACACGTCCTGTACGCTCACCGACAATCGCTTGATGTTCAATATCATGAACAAAGTAATCTTGCCCAAGACCGGAAATATGCACCAAACCATCAACGAATAAACCTTGTAGCTCAACAAACAAACCGAACGAAGTCACCGCCGTCACAACACCATCAAAAGGTTCGCCAAGATGTTGTTCAACGTACTGACATTTCAACCATGCTTCCACATCGCGAGTCGCTTCATCAGCACGACGCTCTGTCACGGAACAAGAATCACCAAAGCCGTCCATATCCGCATGTTCGTAGCCATATATTTTACGTTTTTTAAGCTCTGGACTGCCTTTTACGCGATGAACCTGACGCACAACAGGACGACCTTCACCACGAATCAAATAACGAATCGCACGATGCACTAACAAATCAGGATAACGACGAATAGGCGAAGTAAAGTGTGTGTAGGCTTCATAATTCAAGCCAAAGTGCCCCATGTTATCTGCTTGATAAACGGCCTGAGACATAGAACGAAGCATCATAGTTTGAATACTACGAGCATCAGGACGATCTTTAATCGTTTCGGACAACATAGCGTAATCGGCTGGTGTCGGCTTAGCACCACCAGTTAATTCCAAGCCAAGCAAACCAAGATAAGTACGCAAGGTTAACAAGCGATCATCTTTTGGCCCTTCGTGAACTCGGAATAACGCAGGCAAATCAGACTTAATCAAAAGCTCCGCCGTTGCTACGTTGGCACACAGCATACATTCTTCAATCAGCTTATGAGCGTCATTGCGTTCTACTGGAACAATGTGTTCGATCTTAGAGTTTTCATCAAACACCATGCGAGTTTCGACAGTGTCGAACTCCATTGCACCACGTTCATCACGAGCGCCTTTTAATGTGTGATATAAACCATTTAAGTCATCGATGTGAGAAACAATCGACTTGTAGCGCTCGCGCAATTCTAAACCTTGTTCTTCTGGTTCAGCAGCGATCATTTTAGCGACTTTAGAATAGGTCAAACGAGCGTGTGAACGGATCAAACCTTCATAGAATTTGAAGCCGCGCATCTTGCCTCTGGAAGTCAAAGAGATTTCCGCAACCATCGCCAAACGGTCAACGTCTGGGTTCAATGAACACAAGCCGTTCGACAAGACTTCTGGCAACATTGGAATAACGCGTCCAGGAAAGTAAACAGAGTTACCACGAACAATCGCTTCTTCATCCAATGGCGAATCTTTTTTCACATAATGCGAAACATCAGCAATGGCAACAAACAGCTTCCAACCACCTGGTGTTTTTTCACAATACACTGCATCGTCAAAATCACGCGCGTCTTCGCCATCAATCGTGACAAATGGCGTATCGCGTAAATCCACTCGATTCGCTTTGTCTTCTTCTGCCACTTCCGCAACAAAGTTTTTAATCTGCTTTTCAACCGCCGCTGGCCACTCATTCGGAATTTCGTAGCGGTGCATAGCGACTTCGATCTCAACGCCAGGCGCCATAAAGTCGCCTAAGATCTTTTTCACAAGGCCTTGAGCAGGTTTACCACGCTCTGCATAAGAGACAATCTCAGCTAAAACATACTGGCCGTGAGTTGGTGCCAAACCAGAATCTGTGGTGATTTGAATGTCTTGGGCGATGCGTGGATTTTCTGGTGTAACAAAAGCCGTACCGCTTTCCAAATAGTAACGACCAACCATTTGAGTGTGTTTACGTTCTAACACCTCAACCACAACACCATCTAAACGACCTTTTACGCTACGACCAGAAAGGCGCACTTTTACCTTGTCACCGTCCATCACATTTTGCATTTGACGGGCAGACAAGAAAATATCGTCGTCACTTGGACGCAATAAGAAACCGTGGCCTTCTTTGTTTCCTTGCACGTAACCTTCGATCAGCTCACTTTCTAAAAGCGGCTTATATTCGTCGTTACGATTGCTGGTTAACTGGTTATCACGACACATGGCGATCAAGCGGCGGCGAAGAGCTTCTATTTCGTCTTCACCGGTAAGCGCGAACTTTTCGCATAGATCAAGGTGACCAATGCTTGTATTTTGGCTGGCTAAAAACTCTAGAATGAATTCGCGGCTTGGTACTGGGTTATCGTACTTAGACGCTTCTCGTTGCATGTGTGGGTCGTTAATTTTTTTATTACTCAATGTATAGTTATCCTTGGTTTCTCGATAAGACGTCTCTCTTTTATACAATTCAAATATGAACATCTTATTATTTAGAACATCTGCCTCGTTTGGTGATCTCTTGCCCCAAACCTCTGACACGTTCAATTAGTCAATATTATAGAGCATTCTGATTAAATACTCTCCAAGTTAGCAAAGCACTTAGCCTTATCTTCATCTTTTATGATGAGTTATTTCGTAATTACACAACAAAAAGATGGATTTGCTCGATATTTCAGGCTTTTTTGACCTGACGCCTTAACTTCTTGTCTTGGTAAATTGACTTTTACACAAGTCTTTTGCGGTATTTTTCACCCAAAACAGGCCATTAATCGAATTATTCGATAGATCAGCCATTCATAATTACTGCCTGTGACGCACTAAATTCATCTCCGCCATGACTTTGGTGGAAATTTCCTCCACAGAAAGCTTAGTCGAGTTTAAAAATGGAATCCGTTCTTGCCGATAAATAGATTCCACCTCATCCACTTCATAACGACATTGTCGAGCGGAAGCGTATTTGCTAGACGCCATTCTTCCCGTACGGATTTCATGTAAGCGTTGGGCATCGATCGTCAAACCAAACAGTTTTTTCTTGTGCTCTTTTAAAACTTTAGGCAACCCAGAAGAAGAAAAGTCATCTTCAGTGATCGGATAGTTCGCCGCCTTAATTCCATACTGCATCGCCAAATACAAACTGGTTGGCGTTTTCCCAGAGCGAGATACGCCAAGCAGAATAATATCGGCTTCTTGGAAGTTCTTAACAGAAACGCCGTCATCGTTTGCTAAAGCATAATTAATAGCGTCGATACGACCATCATAAACGCCCTCTTTCATGCCGTGAGCTTTCTGCGCCGCTGGCTGTGCTTTTACACCCAACGCCTGCTCGATGGGCGATAACAAATCACCGAACAAGTTGTAGCAATGACAGTTGCAAGATTGAATAATCTCACGAATTCCCACATCAGAAATAGTATAAAAAACCAACAAAGCCAAACCTTGCTCAACTTCCAAATCTATCTGTTGCTTTAAACCATTTGCCTGATCTTTTGTCACCAAAAATGGCACGCTTTGGGTTTCCACAGCCACATCAAAAAACGACAACATCGCTGAGCCAAACACTTCGGCGGTAATCGCTGTCCCGTCTGAAACAAAATACACTTTCATCCGTCTTCACCTGTTTTGTTGTTATCTAACGACATTTATTTTTTCGATTGAAATAAAACTACATCGAATAATCGATTTTATTCAAAGCAACGCCTCTACATACAATGACCCCAGACACAGCGTTTTGACAAGCACCAAGATTGCTAGAGAAACACTACCAACCTCTAGGAATAAACGCTGATATCTCGTTGGCAACCCGCCAAAAATATAGAAGGTATCGCTCAGCCTAGCCAATATTAGGGTGATGCAACCTTCTCTCATAAAAATAATAGGAGTTTCTTGTGAGCAAATTTGTGAAGTGGTTCAAAGATCTTCGTTTAGAAGATGTCGGTGAAGTTGGCGGCAAAAACGCCTCTTTGGGAGAAATGATTTCTAATCTGACAGACCTTGGCATTCAAGTGCCTAACGGTTTCGCGACCACTTCCTACGCATATCAAAGCTTCTTAGAAGAAAGCGGCTTAAACGATAAAATCCACGATGCACTTAATGCTCTCGATGTGGACGATGTTCAAGCACTTGCCAAAACAGGCGAGCAAATCCGAGCATGGATTGAAGAAGCCCATTTTTCTAAAGAATTCGACCAAGAAATTGAAGCCGCCTTCGCCCTATTGTGTGATGACAACGCCAGCGACACATCCTTCGCGGTACGCTCATCTGCGACGGCAGAAGATTTACCAGACGCTTCCTTTGCAGGCCAACAAGAAACCTACTTAAACGTCGTTGGTTTGGCTGACATTAAAGCATCCATCAAGCGTGTGTTTGCGTCTTTGTTTAATGATCGTGCGATTTCATACCGTGTTCACCAAGGCTTTGAACACCAAGGCGTCTCATTGTCTGCTGGCATTCAAAAAATGGTACGCAGTGACATTGGTGCATCCGGCGTTTTATTTACTCTAGACACAGAATCAGGTTTTGATGAAGTGGTCTTTATTACGGCCGCTTACGGCTTGGGCGAAATGGTCGTGCAAGGCACGGTAAACCCAGACGAATACTATGTTCACAAGCCAACCCTTGCAGCGAATCGCCCGTCGGTTGTGCGCAAAAGCCTTGGCAGTAAAGCTCAAAAAATGGAATACGCCGAAGCTGGCAGCGATGACGAATTTGTCAAAATCGTTCCCGTTGCATTGGATGACCAAAACCGCTTCGCCCTTACCAACGACGAGATCCAAGATCTTGCTCGACAAGCTTGCATCATCGAAGACCATTACAAACGCCCGATGGACATTGAGTGGGCGAAAGATGGTATCGATGGAAAAATTTACATCGTTCAAGCACGACCAGAAACCGTACGCAGCCAAGGTAATGCCCAAAGCATGGAGCGCTACAACCTGAAAAAGACTTCTCAAGTGCTGATGACTGGTCGAGCCATTGGTCACAAAATCGGTACAGGTGAAGTGAAAGTTCTGTCTTCGATTGCAGAGATGGATCGCATCCAACCGGGCGATATATTGGTCACTGACATTACCGATCCAGATTGGGAACCCATCATGAAACGTGCGTCTGCGATTGTCACCAATCGTGGTGGGCGAACCTGTCACGCGGCCATCATTGCCCGTGAACTTGGTATTCCAGCTGTGGTTGGCTGTGGCGATGCCACTGAGGTTTTAAAAGACGGACAAAAAGTCACCGTATCTTGTGCTCAAGGCGACATGGGCTTTGTTTACCAAGGTGAATTGCCATTCGATGTCATTACATCGGAAGTGGGCAACATGCCAGAACTGCCAGTCAAAATCATGATGAACGTAGGCAACCCGAATCGCGCCTTCGATTTCGCCATGCTACCGAACGCAGGCATTGGCTTGGCTCGCTTGGAGTTCATCATCAACCGCATGATCGGCATTCACCCGAAAGCATTGCTCAACTACGCAGACATGGCGCCAGCACTCAAAGAAGAAATTGATCACAGAATCGCTGGCTACACAGGTCCAGTCGAATTCTACGTCGATAAGCTTGTTGAAGGCGTTGCCACACTGGCTTGCTCTTTCTCGCAAAAGCCTGTGATCGTGCGCTTATCCGACTTTAAATCGAACGAATACCACAACCTTGTTGGCGGCCCTTTGTTCGAGCCAGACGAAGAAAACCCAATGCTTGGTTTCCGAGGTGCGGCTCGTTACATCGACGACTCCTTCCGTGATTGCTTCGCCCTAGAGTGTGAAGCCATTCGCCGAGTCCGAAACGAAATGGGCTTAACCAACGTACAAATCATGATTCCATTTGTACGTACGCTAGAAGAAGCAAAACAGGTAACTGAGCTACTTGCAGAACAAGGCTTGGCTCGTGGCGAGAATGGCTTGAAAGTCATCATGATGTGCGAGCTGCCTTCGAATGCATTATTGGCGGATGAGTTCCTTCAATACTTCGATGGCTTCTCAATCGGCTCAAATGACTTAACCCAATTAACCCTCGGACTTGACCGCGATTCAGGCTTAATCGCAGACAAATTCGACGAACGAAATCCAGCAGTGAAAAAGCTGCTAACGATGGCGATACAAGCCTGCCGCAAACAAGGCAAATACGTGGGAATCTGTGGGCAAGGCCCATCTGACCACGCCGATTTCGCAGATTGGCTTGTGGCTCAGGGCATTGAGAGCATGTCTCTTAACCCTGACACCGTTGTCGAAACCTGGCTGCATCTTGATGAAGTATTGAAATCGACTTCATTAGATCAGAATGCTGTGTAGCAACAGCGCGTGGCTTCCTTAGCTACTCTCTAGTTTTATAGCCCCGCACTTGCGGGGCTTTTTTTACTTAAAACACCTTCCAAAAATGCATTCATTCGCTATCGATACAATAAGAATTTGACCTAAATCAAATCGCCATGAGTTAAACAAACAATCCTAGCGACACATCTTGAGTTGAATAAATGGGCAGGTAAACTGCGCGTTTTTTCATCGATCAGTGAGTGTTATGTTTACGCCAGAATTATTGTCTCCAGCCGGTTCATTAAAAAACATGCGTTATGCTTTTGCATACGGCGCCGATGCGGTTTATGCGGGGCAACCACGCTATTCTCTTCGTGTGCGCAATAACGAATTTGATTTAGAAAAGCTGGAAATAGGCATTAACGAAGCACATAATTTAGGCAAAAAGCTTTATGTTGTGAGTAACATTGCCCCCCATAACGCCAAATTAAAAACCTACATTCAAGATTTAGAGCCTGTCATCCGACTCAATCCAGACGCGCTGATCATGTCAGATCCAGGCTTAATTATGATGGTTCGAGAAGCCTTTCCAGATCAACAAATTCATCTGTCGGTGCAAGCCAATGCAGTGAATTGGGCAACCGTAAAATTTTGGCAGCAACAAGGTATTTCCCGCGTCATTCTATCTCGTGAATTGTCTTTAGATGAGATCGAAGAAATTCGTCTAAAAGTGCCAGATATGGAACTCGAAGTCTTTGTACATGGGGCTTTATGTATGGCGTATTCTGGCCGTTGTTTGCTCTCTGGTTATATGAACAAACGCGACCCTAACCAAGGCGCTTGCACCAATGCTTGTCGCTGGCAATACAATGCTCACGACGCCAAACAAGACGAGGTTGGACAAATTATCGCCAGCAGCGATTCGTCTACACACTCTCAAACCTCTGCCGTGCAAATCCAAGAACCAACGGATCAGCTCTACTTATTACAAGAGCGTGGTCGTCCCAATGAATACATGCCCGCGTTTGAAGACGAACACGGCACCTACATCATGAATTCAAAAGATTTACGCGCCATTCAACACGTTGAACGCTTGGTGAAAATGGGCGTTCATTCGTTAAAAATAGAAGGTCGCACTAAGTCTTTTTACTACTGCGCTAGAACCGCGCAAGTCTATCGTCAAGCAATAAACGATGCCGTTGCAGGAAAAGACTTCAACAATCAACTGATGAACACTCTGGAAAACCTAGCTCACCGAGGTTACACCGATGGATTTTTACAACGTCATCGTCATGTGGAAATGCAAAACTACGACACAGGCAACTCCATCAGCGAGCACCAACAATTCGTTGGTGAAGTCATCGCAACTAACAACAACGCTCTTACGATAGAAGTGAAAAACCGTTTTAGCGTCGGCGACTCATTAGAGCTTATGACACCGAAAGGAAATGTTATTTTTCAGCTAGCAGAGCTAAACGATAAACAAGGACGAGCCATCGAGGTTGCCAAAGGCAGTGGTCACATCGTTAACATTCCTTGCCCTCAAGGTATCGATGCATCCATGGGAATCTTACTGAGAAATCTCTCGGAAGGACAAACCACTCGCCAGCCTCATGCAAGCAAAACAGCATAGAGACAAGCAATGGCATTATTAATCAATGATCGTTGTATCAACTGCGACATGTGCGAACCAGAGTGTCCTAACGAAGCCATTACTATGGGTGCTAAGATTTACCTTATTGATCCAGACAAATGCACAGAATGTGTTGGTCATTATGACCAACCCACCTGTGTGGCTGTCTGTCCTATCGATTGTGTGAAACCGGATCCAAACAGAAGAGAAACCGAAGAAGCCCTATACGAGAAATTCGTTGAGTTACACTTTGACGTTTAATATCCGGACGAAACATTAAACGCTATAAAACACGGTTAAATAGTCGGTAAATTCTGAGCAAGCCATTGCTTGAATTGCGCTTTTGGCAAGGCGCCAGACAAGCGAGCTACTTCTTTTCCATGATGAAAGATCATAAGCGTAGGAATAGAGCGGATATTATAACCACCAGCGATCATTTGATTCTTTTCTGTGTCTAGCTTCACAAAACAGGCTTGCGTAGACATTTCTCCTGCGACTTGTTCAAAAATAGGCGCGAACTGCTGACACGGCCCACACCATGAAGCCCAAAAATCCGCCACCACAGGCAAAGCATTCTCTGTAATATAACATCTGAAATTGGCATCACTTCCCACAATAGGATGAGTGGCAAGTACAGGGTTACCGCACTTCCCGCACAGCGGCTTATCACTCAATTTCTCTTTTGGCAGACGATTTTTTGTATGGCAGCTTTGACAAACTATTTGAATGGGAGAATTCGTCATCTTAAACCTCAGATGTAAAATATTAATGAGTGATATAAAACGCCTGTTAAAACACAGCAGGCAGCATCATAGGATGGTGTTCTTCAAGCCCAAATTCAAGCCACCTTCCAAACCAATAGCATGTTATTTGCTGGCATAGGAATGGTTTCAACAAGCACCATTTTCTCTGCCCATTCCATTAATTCTGCAATATCACAAATTCCACCGTAACCGCCTGCTTTCAAACTTTGGTCAAATTCACGATTGCCTTCACTGGTATATTCGCCGTTTACATTCATCGGTCCATACTGACAAAACACGCCACCGGAAGGTAAATTTTCACCCACTGTTTTCATCATCAACTTTGCTTGATCACGCTGCATGATGTGCGTGGTATTCGCTGTAAATACGCCATCTAAAGGAAGATCCGGCCAATCGTTCTTACCAAAGTGAAATTCAAAAGGTGCTATCACATTGCTTAAGTTTGCTTCTTTCATCCATGCATTAATGCTGTCATGGTTCTCCAACATATCACTGGTATTCCAGATTAAATGAGGTAAATGCTTGGCAAAAAATACCGCGTGCTGACCTGTACCAGAACCCACCTCAAGCACTTGCTGGCAACCCTGAAAATGCACCACAAGCTGATCTAAAATTGGTTGTTGGTTTCGATCACATGAAGGAGCAAAGTTTTTAGTCATAATAAAAATACCGAGAGAAGATAAGAACCACTTGGAAAATGAGCACCTGAAAAAGTTCCAACAGATACTTGAAAGAAAATAGGATGACATTAAGCCACCCTATTTATGAAGATTATACTGAAAAAGAAAACAAGCTTACGCTCTTGTTGCCGTTGCTAATAGCCCGCTTGCCATGACAAAGATGCTGCCCATACCACGGTTCAGGTTTTTCATGCCTTTTGGACTGCGAATCAATCGACGGATTTGTTTACCGCTCATCGCATACACATACGCAGCGATAAATTCCGTCACACAAAAAGTCAGCCCCATCCAGAAAAATTGTACAGCCACTGGCTGATTTAGATCGAGCATTTGAGGGAAAATCGCAGTAAACAATAGGATGGCTTTTGGATTACCAATCGCCACTAAGAACTCCTGACGCATACGAGCAAAATTGCCTCGCTTCGCCTTTGTGCCTTCTTCACTTTCATGTTCTTCAAGCACAATGGCGGCACTGCGCCATGTTTTGATGCCCACATAAAATAAGTAAGCAACACCACACCATTTAATAACACTGAACCAAAAGGCAGAAGCCACAATAACTGCTCCTAGCCCCAAAGCGGATAGCAGCATCAAAATGCTAAAGGCTAAATTTCGTCCAACAACCGCTGTCACCGCCTTTGCAGTTCCGACTTGCATACCGTTATGCATCGCCAAAAAGTTATTCGGACCTGGCCCTAAAGAAAGCAACATTAATAAAGGCGCAACCGCCAACCAAACGCTGAAAGTCATATTGATTCGATCTCACAAAACAGGAAGCAAAAATGGTTAGAACAACCATAAAAACAGCGCCACTTTACCGCTTAATAAAAAGCCTGTCAGCTTATTTTTTATACGATTTAAAGACATTGCGTGCGAAGACTTCTTGACCTTCAAGCCTTGAAAGATTTACGGCTTATTTAGCCCGTGATTTCATAATGACGCTCAACATTTACCGTCAATTTTCCCCAGTGAGAGGCTTTCACTCTGCTCTGATGATGATCAAAAGCCGCTTTGTCTTTGAACTCTTCATACACATCAAAACGAAGAGGGTTTATCGGGCTTTCTGTAACGCTAAAATGAATGCATCCTGACTCTTCGAGAGTCAAACGCTTATGATTAACCAGCTCTGCTTTTACCACTTCAAGCTCAGACTCAGGAACCAGAATAAAGCCTTTTAACGTTACCTTTGACATAAAACCTCTTGAATAACTCGTTTTCAAAACCTATTTGGACGAATGCAAACCAAACATATTTCCTTCTGTGTCAAAAGCCATAGCGATGAAACCATATTCACCAATAGACATCTTGGTTTGATTTACTTTACCGCCAGCGCCTTCCACTCTGGCTTCTTCTATAGAGCAGTCTTCACAGGAAAAATAAACCAAAGTGCTGTTTTGGCCAACAGGCACGCCATCCATCTTGACCAACGCTCCTGTAGCGCCATAACCTTCCATATTAGAAGGAAAAGCGAGCATTTTTATACTCGGATCGTTTGGATCACCCAATACTTCTAACTCGACATTTAAAACCGACTCATAAAACGCTTTTGCTCTCGACAAATCATCAACATAAATTTCAAACCAAGCCACCGGATTCTTCTTCATAATGTGCCCCAACTGTTTTAATAGTTCATTTATTCTAGAAGGCTTTTCTGCCTCCTGCCAAAAACAAACGCAATAAAAAGCCTATAAAGGAGAGCTAAGAAAGTTAAGAAATGAGAGCCCAATTGATAACAAAAAAAGCCATCTTAATTATTTAAGATGGCCTTAGTTTTTCTGAATTAAATTCTGGAAGAATTAGTAGTCACTACGGAATGGGATTTTCACTTCGTAACCTGGCTCTTCTGGCTCGTCATCGACCATTTGTGCTGGGAAGCCTTTGCCTAATACTTTCACATTGCACGCGTCTTCTAGACGACGGATGATGTTTGGAGAAAACTCACGGTCGCCGTAGCGCTCTTGGCCGTCTTTGAAAATATCAACCACAAGTGGCGCAAGTTCTAGTGGTAAGCCATGACGCTTAGCGACTTCATCAAACAAGCCAACGTCTTTCGATACAAGATCCAGTGTGAAGCTGATGTCACGGCTACCGTTCAAGATCACTTGAGATTCTGTTTCATGAACAAAAGAGTTACCAGACGATGCTTTGATTGCTTCGTAAGTTACGTTCATGTCTAAGCCCATTACTTTTGCAGAAGTCAGTGCTTCAGACAAAGCAACAAGGTGAACACTGCATAAGTAGTTAGTAATAACTTTCAATTTAGACGCGCTGCCTAATTCACCAGTGTGAATAATACGACGACCCATTGTGGTTAGGATTGGCAATACCTTGTCGAACGTTGATCGGTCACAACCTGCAAAGATAGAGATGTTACCTGTTCCCGCACGGTGACAACCACCAGATACAGGGCAATCCACTGGGAAGGCGCCTTTGGCTTTTACTTTTTCAGCAATACGACGAATTTCTGCTTCGTCTGTTGTACTCATTTCCAGCCAAACGCCGCCGTCTTTGATGCCGGCAATAACACCATCGTCTGCTTCCATAACATGAGAACACACAGCAGGAGAAGGAAGACAAGTGATTACAACGTCACATGCTTCGGCTAATTCCTTAGGAGATGCTGCTGTTCCAGCGCCTAGCTGTTTAAATTTAGACATCAATGCGTCGTCTAGATCACGCACCATCACGTCTAAACCATTACGCAACAAACTGCCTGCTAATTGCCCACCAACATTACCTAACCCAATAAAACCAACCTTCATCATGACGCCCCTTCAACCAAAGTGAATGGGTACTTTTTGCTCTCGTGAGCCACAAAGTACCGCAGAATAAACTTCGTAAAGAGTAGCCATCAAAGAATCCGTTAAAAATTGATTTTTTTTCTCTCTTTGGTAAAAAAAATTTTCCAATTGTTTTACACTCAACCTCAGAACCTAGGTAAGTGATTCGATATAGGCAGCGGTATGAAAAGTATTGGTAATCAGGGACAGCAAGAAAACGATACAAGCAAAATAGATTTACGCCAGTTACCGCCTTTAAAATCATTAAAAGGTTTCGAAGCAACGGCACGATTAGGCAGTGTTCGTGGTGCTGCAGAGGAACTCAGCCTCACTCATCCGGCCATCAGTCACCAGATACAAACCTTAGAAGACAGCCTAGGCGTAAAGCTTTTCTCACGAGAAGGAAGACACATTCGTCTTACCAATGAAGGTAAAGAATATTATCAGTTTGTACGCCAAGCATTGGGGATTTTAATATCTGCTACGGAGCAAATTCGCTCTTCTATTAGTCAACCTAGCTTAAGAGTACAAACCTACATCACCACATCCATCCGCTGGTTGGCTCCGCGTCTGCCTAAGTTTAAAAAGCATTATCCTGATATTGAATTGGAAGTAAGCACCTACAATGCCAATTGGGATTTTGATGAGAAGCATGCCGACATTGCCATTATCTATAGAACCGATGATCTACCTGATCATTTAAGTTGGCAGCCTATTTTTGAATCAAGTGTCTTCCCTGTTTGCAGTCCAGAATTTTTGGCTGAATTGCCGAGTTCACCGAAACCTTATGAACTGAGCCAATATCCATTAATTTCTGTTCACACCGAAAACAAATATTGGAACTGGGAAGATTGGTTTGATTCTATTGATGACAACCCAAACACACACAATACAGACTTAAAAATACTCGAAGTAGACACACTCGCCGCGGCTCTAGAAATGGCCATAGTGGGCGAAGGTATTGCCCTCGTAAATGGCCCTTTTGCAGACAAAGACATCGCCTCTGGCCGCCTAGTGATTCCCGTTTCCCATCAAGATAAAGGCGCTGGCGAATGGGGAATCGTCTACCATAAAAACCTCGCCAAAGACCAACGCGTCACCACCTTTATCCAATGGTTGTTGGAACAGTGAGATTACCAATTCTTGACTACCCTCTTCATTATCAATAACGCGACCCGTTAAAAGTGAACACAAAATCGCTTGTCTCCAAGCGTTAACATGGACACATCAAGGTTATACAGTTGCCCTATATTGGATTCGGTTAATACCTCAAGTGTTTGGCCGTGAAAGAGTACATTGCCCTGTTGTAAGGCGACGATATAATCCGCATATTGGCTGGCATAGTTAATGTCATGCATGACGACCACAATGGTTTTTCCCCAGTCTGTAATCGCTTGCTTGAGTGTTCTCATCAAGTGTCGAGCATGATACATATCGAGATTATTTAAGGGTTCATCCAGCAAGATATAATCGGTGTCTTGGCAGAATGTCATGGCAACAAGGGCAATTTGTCTTTGCCCACCTGATAATTGATCAATAAATTTATGCTTTAAAGCCTCTAAGCCAAAGTATTGAATAATGTCCTCTACCTTGGTTTTGTCTTCGGCTTTCGGTCTGCCTTTATGGTAAGGGTAACGAGAGAAGATTAATAAATCCTCTACCGTTAAACGGCTCATAAAGTGTGTACTTTGTTGAAGTATTGCTATTTTACGAGCCACTTCGTCACTTTTCGTGGTCGATATGTCCATTCCATCAAACAGTATCTTGCCCGTTTGCAAAGGCGACAAACGAGACATCAAGGACAAGAGTGTCGATTTGCCTGCACCATTCGGCCCGATCAGAGCAATGACCTGATTCCCAGTGAGCGTCAAACTTGTGTTTTCAAGCACGCTATTGCCTGAGATGTTGTGTTGTACGTTTAATAGTTCAATCATTCATACACTCAATTAGATTTGCGACTCTTCAGTAAAAGCATAAAAAACACCAAGCCACCAATAAACTCGATGACAACGCTTAATGTGGATGCTAGCCCTAACACATGCTCAAAAATTGCCTGTCCACCCACCAGAGAAATCGCGCCAATAAAAGCCGCCATGATCATGAATGAACCCGATCGAGCTGAGGGAAAAAGAGCAAAAACAATCGCAGTGATTAACAAGCCAAAGAAAAAAATAGGACCGACTAAAGCCGTAGATGCGCTGACTAATATGGCCACCAGCATCAGTAAGTTCGTGGTCATTTTCACATAAGGAATACCAAGATTGATGGCACTGTTCCGTCCTAAACGATAGATGTCGATTGCCGGATAAATGCGCCACAACATAAGAATAACAAACAACAGAACACCTGCGACGACACCTAAAAGCTCTGTTTGAACACGGTTAAATTGGGCAAACGCAATGCCCTGAAACAGAGAAAAATCTTCTGGTGTAATCAGCCTTGCAAAGAACTCAACCAAAGATTGAATCAATAAGCCAAGCGCAATGCCTATGAGCAAGAGTCGGCTGATATCCATTGAAAAGCGCCTCACCAGCAGACCAAATACCGCCACAGCAAAGAGCATCATCAAGACAACTTGTAGGAAAAATTTAATAGAGCCAGAGATCTTGGCGTACTCAGCGCCGCCAATGACTCCAATTAATAGAACATTGAACAATAAGAACACGGAATCCAATCCCATTATGGCTGGTGTTAGCACCCTACTTTGAGAAACGGTTTGAAATAAAAAGGTCGCCAAGGCAACGGAAACTCCCACAAAGTTCAGTGCCAACCATTTCTTAACGCGAAACCGCCACACAAAATCCAAATCGCCGCCACTGCCGAGCAAGAGAAACAATAAAGACGCCACCATCCAAATTGCAATAATCATGGTCAAAGCACGTTTAGACATTTGGCTCACCTTTATAAAGTACCCAAATGAAAAAACATCCACCTAACACACCAAAGACCAAGCTTGCTGGAAGTTCAAAAGGGTTCGACAAATAGCGACCCAACATGTCACAGCCTAATAACAAAAAAGCGCCAATCAAGGCCGACCAAGGCAAACTCTGTTTCAAATTGTCGCCCAAGTAATAGCGCACAATGTTTGGCACAACCAAACCTAAAAAGCTGATCATGCCAACGGTCGCCACCACCATAGAAGTAGACAAAGCAATCATTACCATGGCAATGAACACCAGTGTTCTAAACGGTACTCCCAAAGCGCGACCTGTTTGTTCTCCCAAGTTAAGTAGGTTGAGTTGATTCGCTAACCAATAAACCAGCACAGCAATCGCCGCAGCGCCCCATATCAACTCATAACGACCGCTGATCACGGTGGAAAAATCGCCGTTTAGCCAAACCATCAAAAACTGCATGAGGTCAAATTCAAAAGCAATAAAGGTGGCGATTGCGCCTAGAATGGCGGAATAGATTAAGCCGATTAAAGGCAGCAACATTGGATCATTGAGTTTGAGCTGGCGAATAATAGAGAAAAAGCCAAAAAGACTTAATAGGCCAAAGCCTGAAGCAACCAGTGTGTGCACATACAAAGGCGATTCGGGCCATAAAATATGCGTGCCTAATAAACCAATGGCAACGCCTTGCGCTGTGCCTATTGTTATTGGTTCGGCAAAGCGGTTGTTCAACACCACTTGCGATAAGCCGCCAATAAGCCCAAGCACACCGCCTGCGATGACAACCGCTAATGTTCTCGGAACACGGCTTAATAACATCACGATACTGGCTTGTTCGTTTTCAAACACACTTGCCAAGGTTAAGTCATAAGTGCCAATAAACAGGCTGGCGAGCATCAGTGTCATCAAGCATAAAACAAACAATAACAAGAGCAGAGACTGAGTCAGCCCAGTGTGTCGTATCATCTATTATGGCTGTCCATTCATGCGTGCGGAGAATGTCTTAATCAGCTCTTCAAGAGTGTGTTCAATGCCTTGTACGCCACCCACAGAATTGAGTGTTCCCACCCCATTCAAATAAATAATCTGATTTTTCTGCCACGCTTTCGTTGCGTGAATAAGCGGTGTGTCCATGTATTCTTTCGATAAATCCTTCGCGCTTCTTCCTACGGATGCGTCTCGGTCCATGACAATCAGCCAATCGGGATTTTTAGACAAAATGTATTCATAGGAAATAGGAGCCACTTCATTCAAACTTTTCACATCGCTGGCTTCCAAGTTCATTCCTAACTCTTCTTGAAACCAATCAATGCGAGTTTGACTACTGAGTACGTTTAAAGCTCGCCCCATCAGCATCACCACCATCACAGACTCGTCTGGGTTAATCCATTTTTTTGCCTGATCGCGTAATTCATTAAGCCTGTTTTCTATCTCTTTTGCCTTGTCTTCTTTATCAAACAATTTGGCAAGACTGTGCATTCTTTTAAGACTTTCTTGGAAAGTGTTTCCTCTTGGGATGGATAAATCGATCACGGGAGCCACGTCTGTTAAAACATCATATTGCAGCGCGGAACGCTCGCCAATGATCACCAAATCTGGCGACATTTTATGAATTTTCTCAATGTCTGCGGTAAAAAGTGTGCCGACAGTTTGCGCCTTTTGCGTATCGACATAATCCAGAAAAAGGTTTTCTGGCACACCTTGTACAGAGACACCTAAAGCATCCAATGTATCAATAACACCGGCAGGAAAAGCGACCACTGTTTGTGGCGTTTGAGGGAAAGACACCTCTCCACGAAAAGTCGATACAGTCAGTGCTTGAGCGGCATTTGAAAACAGGAAACACAGACTTACTAAGCTAATAAAAACGCTAACATTCATCTAATCTTGAACCATTTTTGGAGTTAATAATGTCTCTTTTGAAGTGACAGATACACCTTGGGTGTCACGTTAAAAGCCTTACGAAAAGCCAGAATAAAACTCGAATTATGTTGATAGCCTGCAATCCAACTTGCCTCCGAAATAGAGACCCCTTTTTCTAACATGGCGTTCTTTGCTAATAACAAACGCTGTTCGGTAATCCATTCTTTAAGAGTGCAACCCAATTGCTCTTTGGCTCGTCTTTGCAGCGTCCGAACACTCATATTCAAAGCGTCCGCATACCTTTGAGCATCAAAAATGCCCTTGCGCATCAACACATCCAAAGATTGCGCTAACTCAAGACGCTGATAATCAGAGCCTCTGATACAGAGCGTGGTTCGCTTCCGCCACCAGAGGTAATAATTCCATGTTGCGTTGAGTAAAGTCAGACCTAAAATGTCACGTTGCAATGTGCCTAGGCTAGTGTCTAGCGTCATCCATTGTTCACAGCCTTCTCGCATCGAAGCGGTCATTGGCCAACTTCTCAAACGTTCGTTATACAAGTCATATTCTTCGACATTTTCCATAACATCTTCGTCTAACCACTGTTCCATTCCAGTCAGCACAACATGCTTATTACACTCTCCAGAATTAGCCAAACGCCTCAACACTTCGCTCTCTTTTGAACTCATCATGATGCAACAGCCATGTTCACCGGCAGAAAATACGTATTTTTTCCTACGCAGTATGAGTGTCATATTTCCTTGTAAAAGATAGATAAAAGTAATCTGAGGTGGCACTTCTGCACTGCTATCAACATCGCACACATATCGGGTCTGAGCACCGCGAATCTGCACACCACTTTTTAATCTATAGTGCCAAGATTTACCGCGCCAGCCCTCTGTCATGCTGTGCGTATCTGAGTGTCTGGTCATGTCATAGGAAGAAGTATGAGCCACAATTCCCTCCGTTCTAAATAGGTTGTCGTGTTTTCAATATAGGTTGGCTTGTTTTCAACACCGAAGCTGAAACATTATCGAATACAATTTGACGCAAACAATAACCTTTCTCATTAACGAATACAATTTACGATACGGACAAAATGGAACCCAAAAAATTGCACATTGGATTGGCTCTAGCAATGGGCTGGTTAAGCGGTAAAGGCTGGCAACGACCAGACAGCGACGTGGAATCCGCCTTCAACACAGCACCCTATATTGAAATGGCCAAGCTGGCAGAAGCCTATAAACTGGATTTTGTCTTCCGCCCCGACACTCAGTTTCTGAACGAAGAGCTCTTTGATACTGAACCCGGCTTTTGTAATCTTGATCCTATGTTACTGCTTGCCGCTATTGCGGAGCATACAAAATCCATTGGTTTAATTTCCACTGCGTCTACCACGTTACTGCCTCCCTATTACGTGGCAAAACAATTGCAGACATTACAATGGATAAGCCAAGGCCGAGCGGGTTGGAATATTGTCACCGCCATTGATGGACACGAGAACTACGGCCAAACAGAAAGACTCAGCTCTGACGAACGTTATGAAAAATCTTCCGAGTTTTTAGAAGTGGTCATGAAGCTTTGGAAGAGCTTTCCTAATGCCGCATTAAAACAAGACAAAACCACAGGCACTTTTGCCGATAAAACGCTTGTGCAACCGGTTCATCACGAAGGCAAACACCTTAGTGTTAAAGGCCCTTTAAATTTACCTGAGTCACCATTTAAAGACATTGCGTTGTTTCAAGCAGGCGCTTCTGAATCTGGACGACATTTTGCAGCCAACATCGCGGATGCCGTTTTCGCGGCAACACCAGATATAGAGTCTGGGATCGAGCTTAGACAAGACCTTAGAGCCAAAGCCAAGGCACAACACCGAGACGAAAACAGCATAAAAGTCTTTCCAGGT
This sequence comes from Marinomonas sp. 15G6-16, assembly GCF_055809555.1. Lineage (NCBI taxonomy): Bacteria > Pseudomonadati > Pseudomonadota > Gammaproteobacteria > Oceanospirillales > Oceanospirillaceae > Marinomonas > Marinomonas sp. 15G6-16. The sequence continues at coordinate 926,475 of NZ_CM147916.1, forward strand.
TTAAGTTTGTTTTTAGCATCGACTCAAGAAGAAGCTCTGCAACTGTATAAATCGACTCATCGTCAACCTAGCAAACAAAAGAGAATAGAATACATAAAAGACGCCATAGGACTCGACCTTTCAAATTGGCCTCTTCATGAACCGATAAAAACCAACATAACAAAAATACATGAGAATGTTCGTAGCAAAACACACAGCCAACTTTTATTAACCTACATTCATAGAGAGTCTCCCACACTGGCAGAATTGCTTGAGCGACCTGAAGTTATTGGTTCTTCTCATTGGCTGGTCATTGGCACGCCAGAGGATGCGTTTCACTCTATTGTAGAAAGAGCAAACGCCAATGCGTTAGACGGATTTATTGCCATTCCTGGTGGAGATAAAAACTCCATGCGATTGTTTTTCGAAGAAGTGATTCCCATGCTGGTTGAAAGCGGCTGGTTCAGAGACGAATACAAAGAAGTAAACCTCAAAGAACGCTTGAGGAAGGTATGAACAAGTCCACTGGCTTCAGCGTGCGGATAAACCTTTATTATTCGAGGCAAGTTTCGCAGCCCAATATATTCGCACCTTCCTTAACACCTTAGCAAAATAAAAACGCAAGCGAGCCAAGTATATTCTTGGCTTTTTATCAAGCGAACGTTGACTTAGAGGTCAACGAAGGTAAAATTTCATATCATCTGAGCAACCCAAACCAATTGCTTTACTGCAATAAAAACAGCTTATAAAGCAATCATTAAAGACTCTCACCCAAACTTCACATAAAAGGAGCTTTCAGTGAACGATGGCGTAATTAGACGAACCTTGACTTGGCTGTTAGGAAGTCGAGACAAGCCCTTCGAATACACCCATCATGCTGTTCTACTGATTGGCTCGATTGTCTATTTCTACTGTGCCTTGGCTAACTATCTTTTTGATTTGGCCAGCATGCCAAACATTCTATTACAACTTGTCTTATGCCCTGTCATTCTCGGTGTTTGGTACTTATCCCGCTGGCGCAATTATTTTAAAAGCATGGCCATTGTTTTCATGTTTTTGGTGACCTTAGTCTCTTTGCCATTCAACTGGATAGGTAACGGCGGTTATGACGGGCCAACGTATTTCATGAATTTAGGCGTACTTATCTATATTTCCGTCGCTTTCCGTGATTTGGGGTTTTACCGAAGGCTAGGCCAAGCCTTGGCTATTTTTATGCCGGTCCCTCTAATTCTCATTGAAAATAACTACCCTGATTTGATTTTCAAACACCCAACAACAGAATTGCTCCAGTTAGACTTAACCATCAGCTTCATTGTCACGGGCTTTTTCTTAATGCTCATGATGGAAAACCATTCCAAGCGCTACAAACTAGAACGAGACAAAGCAAACGCTCTATCTATTCAGCTGCAAACATTATCCGAACAAGACCCATTAACCGGACTCAACAATCGCCGCGTTTTAGAAACTTATTTAGATCAATGGGACGCTCAAGGGAAAACCTTTAGCCTTGCCCTTATCGATTTAGACCACTTTAAATCGATAAACGACCAATGGGGACATAACTACGGTGATGTGGTGCTGTGTGAATTCGCCAACGCTTTACGAAGAATTGCTAATTTATACGCAGGGCACGCGATTCGATTAGGTGGGGAAGAATTTGTTCTACTACTGCCAACAGACCTAATGAAAAGCCAAGAATACCTCCAACAACTGGCAAACAACTTTGCTTCGGTCAAACTTGAAAACGGACTGACCACCTTCAGCGCAGGCATAGCTCAAAGACAAGATAAAGAAGAGTACCAAGCCTTGCTCAAGCGCGCAGATGACTTAATGTATGAAGCAAAAAGAACCGGACGCAATTGTATTAGACTCTAATTTTGAGCTTAATACTGGCTGCTCTTCTTTTCCCTCTTCGCTTTTTAGCCCTAAAAAGAACCCCAAACCGCCCCTAACTTCGATAACAACATTGGTACCATAAATATCACCTTTTGGCTCTAAAGCATCAGTCCAGACAAAAGGCATACTAAATCCAATATCACATATCTTTGTTTAAGTAAGAGGTTTAGGTGTCGTTAGAAACTATTTCCATCTTAGCCTGTATCGTCATTATCGCAGGCATCATACGGGGCTTTACAGGCTTTGGGTTTGCTGCTGTCGCGGTAGTGGGCATGAACATATTTCTGACGCCTCAGCAAAGCATACCAGTTGTTCTTGGGCTAGATATTCTCTGCTGTGCTCCTCTTATTCGCCAAGCTATTAAACAAGGCGACAAGCCTACTTTTAAACTCCTTACTCTTGGTTCAATCATTGGTATTCCATTTGGATTAGGCTTACTGCTTTTCGTGCCTAGCATTACGTTAAAGCTTGCGATTTGCATCGCGATTCTACTCTTTTCTGCCTTGTTGATTATGGATTTCCGAGTTAGCAACACAGACAAAACACCAGTAAGACTTGGCTTTGGTATTGGTGCTGGCGCAAGCACAGCCGCTGCCTCGGTTGGCGGGCCAATTATCGTGTGTTACATGCTTTCTAGCACTCTAAGTGCAGCCACACAACGAGCTACCATGATCATGTTTTTCGTTGTCAGTGAATCTCTCGCATTGGCTGCTCTGTTTTTCAGTGGATTAGTTGGAAAAGAAGAACTCCTGCTTACCGGCATACTGCTTATTCCCACACTCATTGCGGTACGTGTCGGCCAATGGTTATTCAATAAGCACCCACCTAAATCGCTAAAACATTTCGCTATTCCTATTTTAGTCATGGTTGCTTTATTGGGGATCAGCGCATCTGCCGGAGAACTTTCGATTTAGAGTTATTGTTACGGACTATTTCTGCCATTTAATATTTTTGTTTGAAAGGATAAATACGAATGAAAGACACTTCTCATCCAGCTCTTATTGGTTCACTAAGCTCAACTGCACCTTCTGAAGAAGTGATCAACTTTAGCCCTGGTCCAACATCTTTACCTAAAGCGGTAGAGAAAAAAATCGCAGAAATTTTCCAAAAACCTGGCTTAACCTCTTTAGCTTTGTCACATCGTACGCCTGAATTCCAAGCTATTCTTGATCACGCCATTAACACCACTCGACGTGTTATGGAAATTCCTGATGAGTATGAAATCCTATTTACTCACGGTGGCGGACACGGTCAATTCGCGGCACTTCCATTAAACCTGTGCCGCAATTTAACAGACAAAGCAAGCTACGTCGTGAACGGCACTTGGTCAGAAAGAGCCAAAAACGAGGGCGATAAATTTTGCTCTGTTCAAGTTATTGATGGAAAAGACCCTGAAAGTGGTCTCTACACTCACTTCCCAGAGTTTACCGAAGACAATATTCATCCTGATAGTAAATACGTTTATTTATGCTCAAACGAAACGGTTAATGGGATTGAACTACACCGCTTACCAACGCTCCCTGAGTCACGAAAGCACATACCTTTAATCGTTGATGCAAGTTCAGATTTTTCAACGAAACCAATTGATTGGGTAGAAGCAGGTGTAGGTATTTTATTTGCGTGTGCATCTAAAAACATTGGTCACCCAGGACTAACCATCACAATTATTCGCAAAGACCTATTGGGTGATGACAAAGCCTCCGATCTTTGCCCTGGCGTATTCAACTACACAACCAACGCTAAAGCTGGAAATCTATGGAACACACCAGCAACGTTTAATATTGAAGTCGTTGGCATACTAATGGATTGGCTAGAAAAAGAAGGCGGCGTTCATGAAAACGAACAGCGCTCTATCAAAAAAGCTCAGCTACTCTATGACGCCATAGATCAATCCAACAATTTCTACAGCACTCCAGTCAAAAACAAATCATTAAGAAGCCGAATGAACGTCCCATTTAACATAAAAGGCGGCGATCAGAAATTAACCGAAAAATTTCTAATAGAAAGTTGGGATTTAGGGATTGTCGGCTTAAGAACATTAACTCCATTTGGTGTTGGGGATTATTTAAGAGCCAGTCTATATAATGGAATAACCATAAAAGACACAGAAAAACTTTCTGAATTTATGATTAAATTCCAAAAAGAAAACTAAATAAAACACAACAAAAAACCAAACAAAAAATAGAAACACCCTGAAATATAATAAATATATTTCGGGGTATTTCTATTTCAACACAAAAACAACGCACCAAAACAAAACAAAAAATCAAAAGCAAAAACACATTAAAAACAAATACTTAAAAACACATATCGCACAACAAGAGTGCATAAAAACACGAGAAGCACCAAAACAGACCAACAAAAACTTCAAGTAAAACCAGAAAAATTTAATTCGAAAAACTAAAACCTTTTAAAAACAAACAGATCAAAAATAAAAAATAAAAATCAGAAAAAACAAACAAGATGGCATATTAAATGCTTATATAAAACAAGACATTTTTTGTCTTCTCTCACATTTATATTAAAAATATTGTTCTCTATTAAAGGAAACAAGATAAGCCCCATGAAATTACTATCAAAGATCGTTAATAACCTGGAAAGCTACCTTTGTAGAGCCTTGTTGTCCGCATTTGTAATGCTTCTTTTTGCTCAAATCATCTCCCGCGAGGTATTTGGCTACTCCATTACTTGGAGTGAAGAATTGTCTGTTTACATGTTCGTTTGGTTCGTTTTTCTTGGCTCTAGCTATGCAGCCAAATTAGCAGCACACAACCGCGTTACATTCCAATACAAATGGCTCCCTCACAAACTAAAGGTGGCTTGTGAGCTACTGTCGGATTTGGCTTGGATTGGATTTAACTGCTACTTCATCATCATCAGTTATGACTTCGTGTTTAACCGTATGAATTTATTTTGGAAGTCACAAACTCTTGGCATTCCAATGAAGTACATCTATCTCATTCTCCCTATTGCCTTTACCTTAATGACAATACGCATCCTTCAAGTAAATTATTTGAAGTTTGTGAAAGGCATAGACACTGTTGACCCTGAAGCCAAAGAAGTGAACGAACTTATGCAGGAAACTGAAGAAACTGGACAAGAAGCAAACAAGGAGAAGGGACTATGAGTGAATCCTCCATTGTTTTAACCCTATTTGGCTCCTTTCTATTATTACTCGTGTTAGGCGCCCCTGTTATGGCTTCACTTGGTGTTGCCGCACTCGTCTCCTTTTTATACTTAGACGAGAACCCAATTAAGCTAGTACAAATTGCCTTTAACTCAGTTGGCTCATTCCCTTTGATGGCCCTGCCTGCCTTTATTTTAGCGGGTGCTCTTATGGAAGCGTCAGGCATATCAAAACGCTTAGTAAATCTAGCTGAAAGCTTTGCAGGCCCCGTCACTGGCGGTATGTCAGCCGCTGCGATTTTGGCCTGTATGTTTTTTGGTGCTATTTCTGGCTCAGGTCCAGCGACAACCGCCGCTGTTGGCATGTTGATGATTCCAGCTATGGTGAAACGAGGTTACGACAAAGGCTACGCCTCTGCTGTTACAGCCTCTTCCGGCGGCTTAGGTATTGTTATTCCTCCTTCTATTCCTATGGTTATTTTTGGCATTTCAGCGCTAGGCATGACAGTTCCATTAGACGCGATTGCAAAGCATGGTGAATTCCAAAGTATCTCTATTCCGAAACTCTTCATTGCTGGCTTTTTGCCCGGCGTTGTTATGGCCGTGAGTTTAATGACTTTAAACTACATCCAATGTCGTCGTTATGGCTATAAAGGAACAGGAGAAGGTTGGTCTGTTGATCAAATACGCAAAGCCATTCGCTCAGGAGTATGGTCAATACTCGCTCCTCTCGTCATTCTTGGTGGTATTTATTCAGGATTATTCACACCAACAGAGTCTGCGATTGTTGCGATTTTCTATACGCTTTTCATCGGAATTTTCGTACACAAAGAACTTAAATGGAAAGATCTAGCACACTGCTTAGAAACCACCACATGGATTTCTGGCCGCGTCCTGCTAATTCTGTTTACAGCAACGGCCTTTGGTCGAATCTTAGTAGAGAATCAAATTCCCGCTATCATTGCAGACTCAATGCTGAGCGTGACAGATAACCTCTATCTTATTTGGTTGCTACTCATTGGATTCTTGCTGTTTGTTGGTATGTTTATGGAAACTCTAGCGGCCATCATGATATTGACACCTGTGTTACTACCAGTCACTTACACCCTCGGTATTGACCCAGTACACTTCGGTATTGTTATGGTCTGTAGCTTATCAATTGGCTTCTCTACGCCACCATTGGGTGAGAACCTATTTGTCGCATCTGGTATATCCAAAACGCCATTAGAAGAAGTAACAGCAAAAGCCTTACCATTCGCCCTAATGTCCACTATTGCTGTTATATTAGTGGCTTACATTCCAGCCATATCACTTACTTTACCTAGACTGCTAGGTTATTAATCCCATTAAAAAAGCCAACGCTATCTACTTGAAGATAGCGATGGCTTTTTGTTATTTGCGTCTCTATTTGAGTATTTCAGAAAGACTTACGCCTTCCAATCACTTACCAAACTGATCAATAACCTTGCTTAGCGCCTTAATGCCCGGCTCAATTTTGTTCATATCAATAGCAGAAAAACCTAAACGAAATAAATGCGAAGGCGGATTTGGAGTGGAAAAATGCACCGCTCCTGGTTCGATCAATATGCTATTTTTGGCGGCTTCTTGAGACAACTCTTCTGTACAAACATTCTCATTTGCAGTCAACCAGAAAGACGTCACACCTTTTCTTGAATGATCACCTGCAAAAGACTCTGGCAGGTACTTATCAATTGACTCAATCATCACGCTTTCTTTTTTAGAATAAATGACACGTAATTTTTTCAAATAAGCATCGTAATGCCCCAAAGATAAAAACAAAGCTAAATAGCGCTGATTATTCATTGGCGGATGACGATACATTAGTTTTCTTAATGAGCGCACTTCTTTGATAAGTTGCTCATCTGCCACCATGTAACCCATTCTAAGACCTGGAGAAATAGACTTCGACATACTACCGATATAGATTACACGGTTGCTTTTATCTAGCGCTTTCAAGGAAGGTAAAGGGTTTTCTCTTGTGCTGATTTCTGAATCGTAATCATCTTCAATGATAATAAAGTCATTTTCATCTGCCATCTTCAGTAGAGCATGTCTGCGCTCTTCAATCAGCTCAGCTCCCGTTGGCACCTGACTACTTGGCGTAATATATAAGTAATCACTTTTCTTTAAATTATCATCAACCAGAATGCCAGATGAGTCCACCGGCTGATAACCTATATTGCTATCAAACAATGAGAAAATATTTACCGCATCTCTGAAACCTGGGTCTTCAATCGTCACATTCGATCTATTATTACAGAGTAAATTCGCCAATAAATACAAAGAGTTCTGTGTACCCAGCGTAAATAAAATCTCCTGGGGTTCCGCGTATATACCTCGTCTAGGAAGGATTCGAGTACGTATTTGATCAATCAACATAGGATCATCAGAATCAACCATGTCGTTGATCCAATATTTATTCCAATGTCCACTCATACTTTTTCTGACTGAATCTCTCCAAAGATCGATTGGAAACACGTCTTTTTGAATCTGTCCGTAGATGAATGGATACTCAAAATCCTGCCAATTGCTTGGCTTAACTATGTTTCTTTTATTGCTTGATTGACGAATAAAACGACTGGACCAGTCTGGTAGGAAAACAGAATCCTCTAAATTTTGAGATTCCAATACCTCTGGTTTTAAGAAGTTATCTGAGACGAAATAGCCCCTTCGAGATCGTGACTCAATATAGCCACTGTCGACCAGACTTTCATAGATTAAAATAATGGTATTTCTTGAAACGCCCAGCATCTGAGACAGATTACGAGATGATGGCAATGGATCATTAGAAGAAAGCTTTCCACTAAGGATGAGATTCACCAGATATTCTCGAATCTGTTCCTGTAGAGTTCTACCTGAATCGAATTCAATATGAAAAATATGTTCGTTCAATTTTCTTCAACTTCAGCGAAATAAAATACATTTTAGCATACTTAAGGGCATATTTCCTGACTTGTTTAACGAAGTTAACCAGTAAATTTAAACTTAAAAAGCAGGAAAAATCTTTTGATTTTCATTTCCGCATGCATATCAGATTTAAAAAAGAAAAGGAGAATTAGGCACAAAAAAGCCGAACACTGGGTTCGGCTTTTTTGTATTTTGTAAAAAGAATGGTAGGACTAAGCAGATTCGAACTGCTGACCTCATCCATGTCAAGGATGCGCTCTAACCAACTGAGCTATAGTCCTAAAAAAGTGTTGGCTATTATACGCAGAGGGTTAGTTTTGACAAGCCCTCAATAGTACTTTTTGACACCTTTGTTTCAAATAGATTACTCATTGGTTGGGATGAGTAATTCATGCCCTATTACTTCGTCAATCAGGTCATAAGGCACCTTGTATTTTTTTCCTTTGAATTTCACAAGCACATGGTCGTAGCACATTTCGATAACAGTGCAATTCACAATAACACCGTTGTCGATGACTCGGACTATGTTGTAATTTCTTAAAGTAATTGCCATGCCTACTTCCTAAACTCGTTTATGATTCGCCTACATCTTTTAGCTTTTTCTGAAGCTGACGTATTTGGTCTCGATAACCTGCTGCCAACTCAAACTTAAGCTCTTCCGATGCCAACATCATTTCTTTCTGCAGTTGAACCATAGCTTTACGAACTTGAGCCACGTCTTCCATGCTTTCCACTTGGTAATCTTTCGCGGTTTCAGCCACTTTCTTAGTTTTATTACCACGCTTACCCGCTCCAGGGTTGTAAGCCCCTTCCATGATGTCTTCAACCGATTTAGTGATACCTTTAGGTGTAATACCATGTTCTTTGTTATGCGCGATTTGTTTTTCTCGACGACGATCTGTTTCGCTTATCGCACGTTCCATGGAACCTGTTATGCGATCAGCGTAAAGAATGGCTTTACCATTTACGTTACGAGCAGCACGACCGATTGTCTGAATCAACGACTTTTCAGAGCGCAAGAAACCTTCTTTATCCGCATCTAAAATAGCAACAAGACTCACTTCTGGAATATCCAAACCTTCCCGCAGCAAGTTGATCCCCACCAACACATCAAACTCGCCCAAACGAAGGTCTCGGATGATTTCAACCCGTTCAACCGTGTCGATATCTGAATGTAAATAGCGAACTCGGATTCCATGCTCGTTCAGGTAGTCACTTAAGTCTTCTGCCATACGCTTGGTTAAAGTAGTGACCAAAACGCGTTCACCTACTGGCAATCTAAGGTTAATTTCAGACAGTAAATCATCGACTTGCGTTGCGACAGGTCGAACTTCTAGAATAGGATCAGTCAATCCTGTCGGTCTAACAATTTGCTCTACAACCCAGTCTTGATGCTCTTCTTCGTACTTTCCAGGTGTCGCTGATACAAAAATAGTTTGCGGTTTAATTTGCTCCCACTCTTCAAATCGCATTGGTCGATTATCTAGCGCAGAAGGCAAGCGAAAGCCATATTCCACAAGGTTTTCTTTACGCGATCGGTCACCCTTGTACATGGCACCAATCTGCGAAACGGTCACATGGGATTCATCGATGACTAACAGTGCATTCGGGGGCAAATAATCAAATAGCGTTGGCGGTGGTGCCCCTTCTTCTCGGCCAGACAAATAACGAGAGTAGTTCTCTATTCCAGAGCAATACCCTAACTCTTGCATCATCTCTAAATCGTAGCGAGTACGTTGCTCAAGACGTTGTAATTCAACCAATTTGTTTAACGATTTTAACTGTTCTAAACGCTCATCTAACTCAACTTTAATGCGTTCTATAGCACCCTCTACTGTTTCTCTTGGTGTCACGTAGTGGGTTTTCGGATATATCGTTAAACGAGGGACTTTGCGAATTGTCTTATTGGTAAGCGGGTCAATCATCGATAGATTTTCGATTTCATCGTCAAACAATTCGATGCGAACCGCTATGTCTTCAGAGTCAGCAGGAAAAACTTCAATCACATCGCCTCGTACGCGAAAATTACCGCGCTCTAGCACCAAATCATTGCGGCTATATTGCAACTCAGCTAAGCGACGTAATATGTCTCTTTGATCAATGCGATCACCACGATCTAGGTGAAGCATCATTTTCAAATAGGATTGAGGATCACCCAAACCATAAATTGCCGAAACTGTCGCGACGATAATAACGTCTTCTCGTTCAAGTAAAGCTTTCGTAGCAGACAAGCGCATTTGCTCTATGTGTTCATTTACCGACGCGTCTTTTTCAATAAAAGTATCGGAAGCGGCAACATAGGCTTCAGGCTGGTAATAGTCATAATAGGAAACAAAATACTCCACTGCGTTGTGTGGAAAGAATTCCTTGAACTCTCCATAAAGCTGAGCTGCCAAGGTCTTATTATGAGCCATAACAATGGTTGGGCGTTTTACCTGAGAAATCACATTGGCGACGGTGTAAGTTTTACCAGAGCCCGTTACACCTAATAAGGTTTGATGAGCTAAACCGGCTTCGACACCTTGAACCAACTTTTCTATGGCTTTTGGCTGATCGCCTGCGGGAGAGTATGGTGAGACAACTTGAAACTCTTGCGACACGGATTTTTCCTAAGCTTTAAATTGACTTCACAGAATAGCAAATCTTACAACGTGCGTCTGACTTTTAAGCAAGATTCGTAAAGAATAAAAATTCAACTTTACCTGATCCGCCCTTCTATATACCATAACGATCTAAGTTTATAACAAATATAAAATATGGTCGGCGTTGACTCGCTCATCTTCAACATAGCGTAGACACAATGAAACTAAACAAGCTTCTTCCAGCCCTTGATTGGCTTAAAACCTACAGCAAAACTGATTTCCAGCAAGATACTGTCTCAAGTATCGTTTTTACAATTATGGTGATACCGCAAAGTTTAGCTTATGCCATGCTGGCTGGATTACCTGCTGTTACTGGTTTATACGCCAGTATTTTGCCTTCTATCTTATATTCTCTATTTGGCACAAGCCGAATATTAGCCGTTGGCCCAGTGGCACTAACATCCGTTATGACGGCATCTGTCATAATGCCTTTTGCCGTATCAGGCACGGAACAATACGCCACAGTCGCTATTTTATTAGCTTTATTATCTGGTGTATTTTTACTGGTTTTAAGTCTGTTGCGGCTAGGCTTCTTAACTAACTTATTAAGCCATCCGGTTATTTCAGGCTTTATTAGCGCATCCGCACTTCTCATTGTCATTGGGCAAATTAAGTATTTACTTGGTATTCAATCAGAAGGTGACACACTCATCCCTTTGGCCACCAGCTTATTTGCTCATATTACAGATATAAACATGCCAACGTTTATATTAAGTGTCGTCTCTATTTCGGCGCTATTATTTGTAAGACGCAATTTCGCTCGTTTTTTAAAATACATTGGATGTTCCGCAAAGACCGTTCAACTATTTGGTAAATCAGGCCCTGTCATTATCGTTGCTATCGCCACTGTAAGCGTCGCAGTTCTGTCTCTAGATCAACATGGTGTGAGCATCGTGGGTGCTGTTCCTAGTGAAATACCTAGCATTAACCCAGAATTAATTGACCTAGATATGATATGGCAGCTTTTGCCAGGGGCATTTTTAATCACCATTGTAGGCTTTATCGGGTCCGTTTCTGTTGCCCAATCTTTTGCCGCAAAACGTCGTCAGGATATTAATCCAAACCAAGAATTAGTTGGGCTTGGACTGGCTAATATCGGCTCTGCTTTATCGGGTGCTTTTCCGGTTACTGGCGGCTTCTCACGTACTGTTCTCAATGCCGATTGTGGGGCTAAAAACCCAATGACGGGCATTTTGTCTGCTGTTTTCATTTTGTTAATTTTGCTGTTCTTAACACCATTATTTTTCTATTTGCCTAAGGCTATTTTGGCGGCCATCATTTCTATTTCCATGATGCAATTGGTGAACTTAGAAGACTTACGGTACTTGTGGCGTTTTTCTCGTAAGGAAGCCATTTTATTATTGGTGACCTTCTTCATTGTACTAATAGATGGAATGCAGTCTGGCTTAATTGTCGGTGTTATTTTGTCTCTATTGTTTTTCCTGTGGCATACCAGCCACCCACATATTGCCATTGTTGGACGACTTCCAGGGACAGAGCATTTTAGAAATGTTCAGCGCTTCTCTGTAGAGACTCACCCAAGCATTCTCACAGTTCGCATTGACGAAAACTTATTTTTCGCCAACGCAAGATCTCTTGAAGAAAGGCTGCAAGGACTTGTGTCTCAAAATGAAGAAATCAAACACCTTGTATTAATGTGCACAGCCATCAATATGATCGATGCCAGCGCCCTACAAAGTTTAGAAAAAATTGCTGATCGCTTAAATGACGCTGGAGTGAAGCTTCACTTATCAGAAGTGAAAGGCCCAGTTATAGACAAGCTCGAAGGCTCAGACTTAATCAAAAATCTCAGCGGCAAAGTCTTTATTACTCAGCACCAAGCCATAAAAGAATTGGAAGAAAAACAAGCTAATACTTAAATTAGCTTGTTTATCAGTCTTATAAAAAGCAAAGATTATTCTGAGCTCTTTCCATTTCCTATCTGCAACAACGCTTTATTACGTTCTAGTAAAGCGTTGCCAATTCCCTTCACATTGGACAACTCTTCAATAGAATTAAAGTCGCCATTAGCTTCTCGATAAGCCACAATGGCTTCTGCTTTTTTCTCGCCAACACCCGACATAACAGCCGCCAGCTGTGCCGCTGTAGCGGTATTTATGTCTAAAGGCGTCGCAGCAAAAAGAGAAAAAGGCGTCAGAGCCAGAGAAAACACAAGAAGGGAACGGGAAATACCTACGCGGAGCATACGTGTTAGATTCATCATAAATTCCTTTTCAGATTCGTCTTTCAAAAGATGGCATCTTGCCAATAAAAAACCACTTAGTCTTTTTCATAAAAAGCGCTAAGTGGTTTCAGAGTAGAATCTTTTTTCTAAGACATCAATAGTCAATGAAAATATTTACAGCACGATACCTAAGTCAGAATTGGCTTGTGTCAAAACTGCAATTGGGTCTGCTGCTTGAGTGATAGGACGCCCCATAACAAGATAATGACTACCAGCAGCCATTGCTTCAGCGGGTGTCATAATACGCTTCTGATCCCCTTGATCAGAGCCAGTTGGGCGAATTCCCGGCGTCACTAAGACAAAGTCTTTACCAAGATCAGTAGAAAGCATGCTCGACTCCTGAGCAGAACAAACTACACCGTCCATACCAGATGATTTAGCTAAAGTAGCCAAACGCTTCACATGTTGCTCCGGCGTTCCATCAATACCAATTTCCATAAGATCAGATTGATCCATGCTAGTCAGGACAGTAACGGCAATCAATAACGTGTTCTGATCTGGTAATTGTTGCAATGCATTCGCAGACGCTTCCATCATACGACGACCACCAGAAGCATGAACATTGACCATCCAAACCCCCGCTTTAGCAGCAACGCTAACAGCATTCGCAACTGTGTTTGGAATATCGTGGAATTTTAAATCAAGGAAAATATCAAAGCCCAATTTATGAAGCTCATCTAAGATCACAGGTCCCGCTGTAGTAAATAACTCTTTACCTACTTTCACTCGGCACTGATTAGGGTCAAGTCGTTTTGCCATTTCAATAGATTGCGCCATAGTTGGAAAATCTAAGGCTACGACTATAGGTGATTGACAGCTCATTCAGTGTCCTCTTTTTAATGTTTTAATTAATCTGTACAAGAAATTACTCGCCTTCTAGGCCGTGGATAGGTTTCACCGTTCCCCAGCTTTTACAGCTTGGACATTGCCAGTGAAGTTGGTGCCCGGGGAAACCACATTGACGGCACTGGTATTTATGTTTTGCTTGAATAAGCTGATCGATCAACTCGAAAAGTACAACCAAATGTTGTTGGTTATAACCTTGTGAATCGGCTAATTGCAGATTGATCAGCTCTTTAAACCCTTTAATTGTTGGATGCGCTCTAAGCTGTTCCACCAAAAACATTTCAGCGTAGTCTTTGTCTGTTTCCATATAATGCTGAACCAGCGCCATAATTAGTGCTGTTGTTGGTCGTTTTTGATTTTGTTCTTGCAGGAATTTTATATAGCCACTGCCGCCCCAAATATTTTGATAACACTCTTTTAACTTGGGAATAATCAATGACATAAACTCTGGATCTTGTTCCGCCGCATGCTTTAGCTCTTTAATCGCATCACGATAACGACGCTGACTATTTAATACATCAGCAGCGCCAATGCTGGCACGGACACAAGTAGAGTCCACTTCTAACGCCCATTTGTAATGCTGGAAAGCCGTTTTCCATTGCTCTTTATTTTGCTGCTCTTGCGCTAGCTCACAGTGAAAGTGCGCTAATCGTTTAATTTCTTTTTTGATTGGCGTTTCTTTGATTAATTCGGTGCCTATTTGAATGGCTTTATCCCAACTTTGCTCGAACTCATAAAGATCCACTAACAAAGTCAAAATCTTTGAGTGAAACTCGCTTTTTCGAGATGTCGAAGCCATGTTGAGAAGCAGGCGCCCTGCTCGGTCCAACAAACCAGCTGACATAAAATCGCTGGCCAATTCTAATTGCACCATACGCATTTCACGCGGAGAGATTTCAGGACGAGCAAGAAGGCTTTGATGAATATGAATGGCTTTTTGGATTTCACCTTTTTTACGGAACAAATTCCCTAAGGTGAGATGAATATCAAAGGTATCTGAATTAACTTCTAATGAATCAACAAAAGCATCTATCGCTTCTGAATGCTGATCATTCAATAAATGATTAAGACCACGAAAGTAGTCGGTAGGAATATTTTGACTGACCTGCTTAGTTTTTTTCGCAGAGTTCTTACGCCCCATTGACCAACCAACGAAAAGGGCAATGAAGAGAACCAAAAACAACCCAATTTCGGTCAACTCAATCACCTCTTCTCAACAGACAGCTCTTTGGTGATAGAGGCCTTATGCAGAGCATCAATTTCTTGACGCGCTTTTTCATATCTTCGAGTTAATACCTTAATCTCTCGTTCACTGCGTAAGTAGTTCACCGAGCTGGCCAGTAGTGCCACGCAGGCGCCAAACATGAAAGATAAAATAACGTACAGAGCCACGCTCAGCTCTGGTGCTTTCCAAAACACAAGATCAAGACTAATAAGTTGCGGATTACGGATGGCAAAAAACATTCCTACGACGAGGAAGAAGACAACAAAAATGATGTAGATAACTCTTTTCAGCCATTTAAGCATAAAACCACCTACCAAAAATATAATGGCTACATTATGCCGTGATAGCTCAAAAATTTCGAGAGATTAGAAGTAAATTAGTTAAGTTCGTTCATCTCGTCATCAGATGAATTAACCAATTCTCTTAATTCTTTCCCTGGTTTGAAATGAGGAACATATTTCGCGTTCAACTCTACAGACTCGCCAGTTTTAGGATTTCGACCTATTCTAGGAGCGCGATAATGAAGAGAAAAACTACCGAAACCTCGTATTTCGATGCGTTCACCATTCGCCAAAGAATCGGACATATGCTCTAGCATCGCCTTAATAGATTGCTCTACATCCTTTACAGGCAAATGAGATTGCTGATCTATTAGCAGCTCTATCAGCTCAGATTTTGTCATTACTGTCCTCGCGACTATATTTTGATCACACTGTAAGACTAGCTAAATTCAGAAAGAAAGCAATAACTTAACACGTTTAAGCTGCATTTTTTACGTATTTTCTTAACTAAGAATAGCGAATATCATAAAAGGAAGCCTTCCATAACTAGCATAGAAGCAATCTAGCTTTTATAATAGCGCCCATATTTACCACATTGGAAGAAATAATAATGAGCTATAGTAAAATTCCAGCGGGCAAAGATGCTCCAAATGACATCAACGTAATCATCGAAATCCCAGCACAAGCAAACCCTGTCAAATATGAAATTGATAAAGATATGGACGCGCTTATTGTTGACCGCTTTATGACAGCACCAATGTTTTACCCAGCTAACTATGGCTATGTAAACAACACATTAGCTGATGACGGCGACCCAGTTGACGTATTGGTTATCACACCTCATCCAGTTGTTGCTGGTTCTGTTGTTCGTTGCCGTCCTGTTGGCGTATTGAATATGTCAGACGAAGCTGGTATGGACGCAAAATTAGTTGCCGTTCCTCATGAAAAGCTAAGTAAAGAATACGGCCACATTCAAGATGTGAACGACATTCCTCAATTACTACGTGACCAAATCGAGCATTTCTTCGAGAACTACAAAACGCTTGAAAAAGGTAAGTGGGTAAAAGTTGACGGTTGGGCAAGTGCTGACGAAGCACGCAAAGCCATCGTTGAAGGTATCGAAGCTTACAACGCTCAATAAAATAACAGATCATTTTCTTGTTATTTGAAAACATAAAAAAACCGATCTTATGATCGGTTTTTTTATGTCTCATTTCAGTTTCTCGATTTACATCGAAAACTTACTCCAAAGAATCCAAGAAACGCTCAGCGTCTAACGCAGCCATACAACCCGTTCCAGCTGATGTAATAGCTTGACGATAAATATGATCGCTCACATCACCTGCAGCAAAAACCCCTTTCACACTGGTTTGAGTCGCATTACCTTCAGAACCAGACTGAACTTTTAAGTAACCATCTTTCATTTCCAATTGACCTTGGAAAATGTCTGTATTCGGCTTATGACCAATGGCAACAAAAACACCAGCAAGTGAAATTTCTTTCTTCTCGCCTGTTTCATTATTTTTAATACGAATACCTGTCACACCAGATGCATCACCAAGCACTTCATCTAACTCGGAGTGCCATTCGATCTTCACATTACCGTTTTTCGCTTTTTCTAACAATTTATCCGACAAGATCTTCTCTGAACGGAATTTGTCGCGACGGTGAATTACTGTCACTGTTTTAGCAATGTTAGACAAATAAAGCGCTTCTTCAACCGCTGTGTTACCACCACCGATAACCGCAACATCTTGGTTACGGTAGAAGAAACCATCACAAGTAGCACAAGCAGAAACACCTTGTCCCATAAAGTTCGCTTCACTTTCTAGACCAAGGTATTGAGCACTTGCACCTGTTGAGATAATCAAAGAATCACAAGTATAAACACCCGCATCACCTTCTAAGCGAAACGGTCTGTTTTCTAAATCTACTTTGTTGATATGATCAAAAACGATTTCTGTCTCAAAACGTTCAGCGTGTTTACGCATACGATCCATCAACTCAGGACCTTGTACACCTTGGTCATCTCCAGGCCAGTTATCAACGTCTGTTGTTGTCGTCAACTGACCACCTTGTTGCATACCTGTAATCATCACCGGATTAAGGTTGGCGCGTGCTGCATAAACCGCTGCTGTATAACCTGCCGGGCCAGAACCTAAAATCATTAATTTAGCGTGTTTAACATCGCTCATGTTATTACTCCTGAAAATGAGTGTGCGGCATCAACTATTATGTACCGCTTAAAAATTTGTATGAATTCTAATGAAAATCTGATGACATTCTTAGCAAAAATTATTAATTACTAACATAGGGGCTTTCTATGGCTTTTCAACCGAACAAGCCAAGCATTTTGGGTTTCTTGTAAGACGCATCTCGCGCCAACTCCCTTCAAAACCATCAAATAACTTTAATACGCCATGTTTCACTTCGCCGCATTTGCTGACTACCTTCAACGCTTCCAAAGCTTGAAAAACGCCTAACATACCAACGACTGGCGCTACTATACCACTTTCATTACAACTCAATTGTTGATCTGATAAGGAAGGATAAAGACATTCATAGCAAAGGAAGGATTGCTGGTGATACAAAAAGCTCACCAACTGCCCTTCCCAACGAATGGCGGCGGCACTTACTAAAGGCTTTTTATGCTGCAAACAAGCTCGATTAATCGCTTGCCTTGTCGTGAAATTATCGGTGCAATCTAATACAACATCAGCCTTCATGACTTCGTTAGATAAGGCTTCTCCTGATAGCTTCTGATCTATCGTACGTATTTTCGCCGCCGAGTTTTTCTTTAGTATCTGCTCTTTTGCTGCGACGACTTTATTCAGCCCTATCTGACTTTCATCATAAAGCACTTGGCGTGGCAAGTTGCTGCTTTCTAACTGATCGCCATCTGCTAACACTAAGCTTCCAACGCCAGATGTCGCTAAATAAGTGGCCGCCACATTACCCAATCCACCTAATCCGATGATTAAAACGCTGGCCCCAGAAAGCGCTAACTGCCCTTCTACGTCAAAATTGGACAACAATAACTGTCGACTGTAACGATCTAGCTCTAATTCGTTCATGCGCACCTTACTTTATTTTTCTTCATTTCTGCCCGATCGTTCCATTCTTTGATAAACTCAACAAATTACCTATGACCACCGACCATGAGCATCTAAATGAAGTTTCCCGGCAAACGCAAACTTAAACATTATTTCCCAGTATCTCAACCAAAACCCATTTTACCTACTCACGAAGTAAAACCCGACAAAGATACTTATATTGTTGGTTTAGATGAAACCATTGTCGATGTGGTTGCTAATGTTACTGATCAATTTCTAGAAACCTTTAATATTCAAAAAGGTCTTTCGAATCTTGTTGATGCGGACACCGCTTCTGCGATTTATCGAGAGCTAACGAATCAAGGCTGTATTTCTGACCACTTTGCTGGCGGCACCATTGGTAACACAATCCATAACTACTCAGTGCTTGCTGATGATAAATCTGTTTTATTGGGCGTTATGTCAGCCAATATCACTCTAGGCTCACCAGCTTATCACTATATTTGTCACACCAGCAGCAAAGTTGATATGAACCACTTACAGGGCGTATCTGGCGACATTGGTCGTGGCATCACCTTGATTACCCCAGATGGCGAAAGAACCTTTGCAATCGCTCCAGGCGATATGGATGACTTGGACGAAGACCACATTCCAGAAAACATTATTGCAGGCAGTGCAGCACTTGTTACTTGTGCATATCCATTGCGACACCAAGGTAAGCCAATCAAGCAAGCCATGATTCAAGCATTAAAATATGCTCATAATCATCATGTGCCAACCGTGCTTACCCTAGGCACAAAGCATGTAGTGGACGAGCACAAAGAAGAACTGCTTGAACTTATCAAAAACTACGTCAACGTATTAGCGATGAATGAGCTGGAAGCAGAAGCACTCACAGGCTTTTCAGACCCACTTCAAGCCGCTGATGCCATACTAGATCATGTTGACATTGTGCTTCTGACAGCAGGACCTGATGGCATGTATTTATGCGGTCACACAGATGACGAACAAAAACGCGAAACAAGCAATCCCATAAAATCCGGCAGCTTAGCGGATTTCAATCGCTGGGAGTTTAGTCGCCCTATGCTACGAAATACTTGTAAGAAGCCAATTAAAGTCTTTTCTCACATTGACCCTTACATGGGCGGACCTGAGAAAATACGCAACACAAATGGCGCTGGAGACGGTGCTTTGTCTGCGTTGTTACATGACATTTCAGCAAATCACTTTCATAAGGAAACCATCCCGAATTCCAGCAAACACTCGGCACCATTTTTAACTTATTCATCCTTTGCTCAGATTTGTAAATACTCAAACCGAGTTAGCTACGAGATTCTGGTACAAAACGCATCACGCTTATCTCGCGGTTTACCAGAAAGGGAAGACAGCCTAGAAGAAGCCTATTGGGAAAAATAACGTCTTACGCACTAAGTCGTACAACTTTATTCAGAACATAAAAAAAACCATGCCGCGGCATGGTTTTTTTTATGTTTAAGATACTGAGTTCTTAAAACAAGTATTAAGACATTGCTTCAATACCAAGTGCTTCATTACGCTCAAACATACGATCAAGCTCAAGCAGAATAACCAACTCTTCTTCTTTCTGGTAAACACCTTGAATGAATTTCAAAGCTTCGTCATTACCAACACTTGGGCTTTGCTCAATCTCATTTTGGTACAGATAAAATACTTCTTGAACAGCATCAACAAGCAAACCAATTTGTTCGCCATCGTGTTCAATAATGATGATTCGAGTTTCATCTGTAATAGTACATTCTGGTAAGCTGAAACGAACACGCGTATCAACCACAGTAACGACATTACCACGTAAATTAACGATACCTAGCACATAAGAAGGCGCACCTGGCACAGGGGCAATTTCACTATAGCGAAGTACCTCTTTAATCTGCATGACGTTGATCCCGTAGGTCTCGTCAATCAGTTTAAACGTCAGATACTGTAACAACTCACCTTTTTGCGATTCTGCTAAGGCTTTCCCATTTTCTTTAATAGGCGCTAATTCAGACATGGCTCACATCCGTATTCAATTTGTTTAGAATAATGTAGAACTCATCACGGGCTTTGTCTAGTTTAAAACGCACTATGACGAGTCTACGAGTACTAATTCTCTAATAATTAACTGTCCTGCTGGATACCAACAATCGTCCAGTTACTATTCGCATTTACCATGTTTTTCTCTAAATGCCAGATCTCATTCGTATCAGATGTTTCATCACCTTCTTTGATCCAACCAGAGAATTGCAGGGAAATAGACGCTGTAGAGCCAACAATTTCTCCACGAACAATCTCAACCATTAACGAAACAACTTCTGTGCGAGGCTTATCGTCGCCATAAGAAGCTCGTTCTGTTACCAACAAGTTGTAAAGTTCAGGGCTAACATAATCTAGAATCTCATCAAAATTATTGTCATCCCATGCTTTTTGCAAGGTGATGTAATGGTCTTTCGCTTCTTTAACAAAGCTTTGCTCATTAAAGCCTGGTGGCAATTGGATTTCTGGCTGACCGCCAAAACCACTGATTCCGCCCATAGGAGAAGGCTGAGAGTTACCGCCCATTTGGCCCGGCATCTCACGGAACATACCATTTCCAGCAGCCTGCTCAGCAGCACGACGTTTTGGCGCGATGAAAAACTTATAAACGAGGAAGCCAATCAAAGCGAACAACAAGATGTCACCGAAAGAAATGCCTTCAAAAGCGCCGCCCATTAGGCTTGCAAACAAACCACCAACCAGTAATCCACCCAATAAACCGCCGCCTAGACCGCCTAAGAAACCTGATTTTTTCGTAGTAGATGCCGCTCCAGTTGTGGCAGCAGATGACGTTTTAGACTTTGAAATAGAAAAGCTTTTACCAAAACTTTTACCACCACCGAACTTTTTAGCTTGGACATCGGCACTGTAACCACCGGCACCTATCGCTAAAACAAACGCCATAAACATGGCAAATACGGTTGTTCTCACAAAACTCTCCTTTAAATTTTATTATTTGAAGTTCACTAAACCTACAGCATTACGCAGATCTGCAATCATTGCTCGCGCACGAGCTCTGGCTTTTTCTGCACCTGCTTGTAATACGTCTTCCACATGAGAAGGGTTTGCCATTAGTTCTAAATATTTTTCTCTTGGTCCACTAAGTTGACCGTTTACTAAAGCAAAAAGTTCCTTTTTCGCCTCTCCCCATGCAATCCCATCAGCAAACTTCTGACGCATTTCTGCAATTTGTTCAGGTGTAGCAAAGGACTTATAAACATCAAAAACAACAGAATCATCTGGATCTTTCGCTTCACCAGGTTCCAAAAGGTTAGTTTTGATTTTATTAATGCCTTTTTGCAATTTCTTCTCTGTATCAAACAACGGAATCGTATTGTTGTAGCTCTTACTCATCTTACGACCGTCTAAGCCTTTAAGAATCGAACCTTCTTCACCAACAACCGCTTCAGGCAATACAAAATGTTCACCAAATAGGTGATTAAAACGACCCGCAATATCTCGAGCCATTTCAATATGTTGAATTTGATCTCGGCCCACAGGCACTTTATGAGCGTTAAACGCCAAAATATCCGCAGCCATTAGAACTGGATAGCAGAACAAGCCCATGGTAATACCAAAATCTGGGTCTTGATCATTGGCTAAATTTTCGTCCACAGCGCCTTTATAAGCATGCGCTCTGTTCATCAAACCTTTGGCTGTTACACAAGTTAGCAACCAATTTAATTCCGCTATTTCAGGAATATCAGACTGACGATAAAACGTCGCTTTGTCTGTATCTAATCCACAAGCTAGCCATGTTGCAGCAATTTCTAATCGAGATTGTTTTACGCGCTCTGGATCTTGGCATTTGATCAAAGCGTGGTAATCGGCAAGAAAGAAATACGACTCTGTATTTTCTTGACGACTTGCTTCTATTGCAGGACGAATTGCCCCTACATAATTACCTAAATGAGGCGTTCCTGTTGTGGTAACACCCGTTAAAACAATTTCTTTTGCCATTACTGCTCTTCTCTCTTTAAAAGACGACATTAATATCGGTGCTTACCCTATCACAAAAGTATTAAAGCAAGAACGACTCTAAATAATATTTAATGTAATGTTTTTCTAACGATTCAAAGACTTACTCGTTATCTTTTAATGGGGGTTAATGGCGCAATATCAAGTTTTAAGAAACAGACCACAACGCCTCAACCAAACCTGAATGTCGCTCAATTCGAGATTCAGCCGCTGCGCGAATCAAATGGCCGGATCCCCACAAGGTGAAGTCTTTTTTCGCCCTTGTAATACCTGTATAAATCAGCTCTCGGGTTAACACTGGCGAAGGCGTCATAGGCAACAGCAAATCGACTTTCTCAAATTCCGAGCCTTGAGATTTATGCACTGTCATTGCAAACACGACTTCGAACTCACTCAATCGACTCGGTAATAACCCAGTAAAGCTGCCATCAGGTTGAATAAACCAAACCCTCAATCGCTGCGATTCATCCGGCATGCACAAACCAATATCGCCATTAAACAAACCCAACGCCGCATCATTTCGCGTCAACATTACCGCTTTACCGGGATACCAAACATGAGGATCTTTTACTCGTCCACGTTGATAAAAGTACTGTTCAAGTTGAGCGTTTACCTTCTCCACACCAAACTCACCTTGGCGCACAGCGGTTAAAATTTGATAGCGAGAAAACACAGAGTATATTTTTGAAATAGACTGACTGTCGTAAGCGCTATTATTCACCTCTCGCACCGCATCCCAATATCCATCATAACCTTTTGCCAAGGCCGCAATGTCAGCTTTGGTTTGCCCTTCTTTGGGTACTTGCCAATGAACATCTGCTTTGTTCGATTCAAGGCAATGCAAAACGCCTTTAACATCACCTGCGTTCATGGCTTTCGCCAGCTGACCAATTCCACTGTCTGCGGCAAAACGATAACTGGTTCTTAATAAGGTCAAAGCTCGGCTGATAGAAGGAGCCGAAGCATTGGAATAAGGCTGAAGATTTTCACCCGTTAGTTGCGCCAAACGTTCCGCCCAATCTGGCTGAAAATAAACCTTCTCGATACCGAAGGATAAATCGCCTAACACTCCGCCCGCTTCCACAGACGCTAATTGATCTTTATCGCCCAATAAAATCAATCGCCCATGGGATGGCATGGCATCAATCAGTTTTGCCATCATGGGTAAATCCACCATGGACACTTCATCCACCAGCAACACATCAAGATGTAAGGGATTTTCTTTATTGTGCTTAAAGCGGCTGCGGCCAAAATCACTGCCTAATAAACGGTGCAAAGTACTGGCTTGCTCTGGAATCGCTTGCTTAATATCGCTACTTAAGGGTAAGCCAGATTTGGCTTTAGAAATGGATTCCGTTAAACGCGCTGCCGCTTTCCCGGTTGGCGCAGCCAGTTCTATACGCAAAGCTTGACCTTGCTCTGCCGCTTGCGCGACCAACAAAGCCAATAACTTAGTGACAGTGGTTGTTTTACCTGTTCCAGGGCCTCCACTAATTACAGCGAACGGTAAACTCGCCGCATTCGCGACAGCCACTTTTTGCCAATCTACAGAGTCACTTTTATTCGGGAAAAGCTGCGCAATCAGATTCGCATCCACATCATAAGGCGACATATCAAACTGCTTCTTCAAGTAGATCAGAACCTGCTGTTCATATTGATAATATCGATATAAATACAAACGTGTTCCAGACAACACCATTGGACGCTCAGCAAGTTGCTCATCTAACGTCACCAAAGCACTTTTCACCAGTGCGTTTCGCCATTCATCAACACTTGTAACACCACATAAAGCCAATGCACGACGAAGCTCTTCTAACGTCATACCTTCTGGTGGCGCTTGCCAAATGGCCGCTAAATCAATACAAATATGCCCCGCGCCAAGATAAGCACTGCATAAAGCGCCCGCCACTAACACCGAATCAATGTCTTCCTCGACATGATTTGAAAGATGCTCAACCCATTGGCAATCAATCGCACGTAATATCCCTTTTTCCTGCCAAATGGATAAATCCAAGCCATTAGAAAAGTCCATATTGCACCGCCTCATTGGTATCTGCATCGCCACAGAAAAGCGCATCTAAGGCATTGACATGTTCAAGCGTTAAACGAGTTTGGAAGACGCCCGTTTGCTGTCCAGAGCGCATACCTCGAAGGAATAAATACACCACACCGCCGACATGTTTCTCATAGTCATAATCAGGTAAACGCTGTTTTAACAAGCGATGCAAAGCCAAAGTATAAAGTTGATATTGTAAATCGTATCTGTGTTCGCCCATGGCATGAACAAGCTTACCCTGCTCATAATCGGCAAACTCGTCACCCAAATAATTCGATTTATAATCCAGAACGTAATAACGCCCTTCCCACTCAAATAACAAATCGATAAATCCTTTCAACATGCCTTTTAATGGACGATCTTGAATCATTGGCGCAATACGCGATACAGCGTCATGCTCACGAGAAATTCGATCCAATTGCAAAGCGTTCATGCCATCGACAGGAATAAAGAACTCCATTTCCTTTCGGCAAGCCGACTGAGTCAATGCACCAAGGCTCATGCCTTCAAATAGCTCTGTATTCACGATATCCGGCAGCCATTCATTCAACACAGATTGCCACTCTGCAAAGCCATAACGCTCATAATAATCCGCCATCAGTTTATGATGACTTGTTTTGAGCAAGTCTTTAAAACTCGGCGTAGAGGTCACATCATGTAAGGCTTTGCCTTCCAAAGTATCGTGCAAAAAGGTTCCCGGCTTAGCGCCTTTTGGAAAAGTAAATCGATTACTCACTGGCTCTAACAAGAGTTCAGGTTCGTCTATAAGATCCGCTAGCGGGTCGACCACATTGGTCATTTCATCCAAACCAGGCACACTTTCGTCGTGATGCTCTTTGTCTTCCACAACCAAAGACGAATAACTTCCCACCCACCAATCTCGTTCAATTCGGCCTTTAAATTCGAGTGCTTCAGGGTGAATCACTGCCGCTTCAGCCATTTTAAATCTTGGCAATTCTAAAGGTTCGTTAGGTAAGTTTTGCAACCACATTTGATGAGGCTGATAACGGCTACAAAGACGTTCAAGGCTTGGGTATAAAGCACCAGCATCTAATGATTCACCTTCCGAGATCAAAGCGCCAACGCCACTTAGATGCACATTCGATTCCGCTTCTTTCTGTTTTGTCGCGCCCTTTCCAACCTCCATACAACCAATAAAACAGGCTTCTTTTGAACGAGTAAGCGCGACATAAGCCAAACGAATTTCCGCAGCGTACAACTCTTCTTTATGCCGCTCGCATTCGCCTTCATCTGGGTCAATGGCAATCCATAACTGCTGCTGGTCATCATGATACAAAGCAGAACCTTTTTGATCTCGATACGGCGTTAAAGCAAAAGGCAAATACACAATCGGGTATTCCAAGCCCTTACTTTTGTGAATAGTGACAATACGCACCAGCTCAGCGTCTGTCTCAAGACGAATTTTCTGTTCATCACTGTTGCCATTCGGATTTTGAATCGCCAACTTGAGATAACGTAAAACGCCTTCTTTCGAGTCCAGTTCAAGGGATTTTTGCTGTAACTTCTCGGTCAGGTGCAAGAAGTCTGTTAAACGTCGCTCTCCACCAATATGGCTCAGCATATTCGCCGCCAAAGACACTTCTTGCATAAACATTCGTAACATCGGCAAGAGACCTTGTTGATCCCAAACCTCAAGGTACTGACGAAACTTTTTCACCCACTCTTCGTACACAAGATCATCGTGATTCAGAGTGTCTAAATCTTCCAAAGACCACTCAACCAAGTTGGTCGCCAGAGCGGAACGCAGCTTACGTTCTTGTCCATTGGACAAAATAGCTGTCAATACGATTAATAGCTCACGGGCTTCAACGGTTTCAAACACGGAACCTTTGTCACTCAAATACACACTGGCAATACCACGCTGACGCAGTGCCGATTTCAAGGCATTTGCTTGGCTAAAGTTCGTCACAAGCAAAGCAATGTCTTTTGGTCGAACACCTTCACCATCAATAAGCGCTTGCCCTTGCTGGCCTTCCAATAATAACGCGTGTAAATGCGCAGCACAGGATTCCGCCATGATGTTCCGGTAATCCGCTGGAGAAACCGGCTCATCTGTTTCTTGATACAAAAACTGCAAAGCGGCTTGGGTTTCCCCTTGTCGGGAAAAGCGTCCGGCGATGCCTCGGTCTTGCACTTCAACAAATGGAATTCCGTCTACTCGAAACGGTTTATCTTGAGTGGTGAAAAGCCCATTAACCGACTGAATCATGGCCGCTGAGGAACGGTAATTCGTCGCTAAAGAATAAATACTGTCGACCTGTTTTTTCGCCGCCAAATAAGTGTAAATATCCGCGCCACGAAAGGCGTAAATTGCCTGCTTCGGGTCGCCAATCATGATCAAACCTAAGGCATTTTGATCTGGCGTTGCAGGCGCATAAACATTAGAAAAAATCCGATATTGCACCGCATCGGTATCTTGGAACTCATCAATTAAAGCAATCGGATAAAGGTGACGAATCCGCTCCGCCAATTTCCCTGCTTCGTCTTGCGCTAACGCGACGTCTAATGAGGTCAATAAATCGGTGAAGGTCAGCGATTGTGTACTGCGTTTCCAACGCTTCATTCGCTCTTGGGTGTGTTGCCAAAGCTGGGTTAACAATACCGCTTTTAATCGGCCCGCTTCTGGAAAGCTTTCTCGTAAAGTTTTCACCAAGTCAAAAAACGCATGGACAGGTGGCTCACCGCCTTTACTTATGCGACTCGCGTGCTCATTGGCGTCAAACTTTTCAAGGCATTTATCCAGCTCGAAACGAGATGAATGCGCCCATTGAGTCATGGCTTGAATGTCTTTTGATGGGTCTTTACGCCAAAAATTACGCTTAATACCACTGTGTTCTAAGGCATCAATAATGTCTTGGGATTGCGCCAGCCACATACTTCTTACAGCGACCATGGTTTGCTGTGATTGCAGTAATGCGCTTTCCCAATCGTAATCGGGCGCGACAATTTGAGCGTCTGGCTGATTATTTAGTAACGACAGATCTTTTAGTAAGGCGTCTGGCGATGACCAAATTGGCTGAATCAAAGCCGCTTTTGTGTCATCCATTGGATAAAACACACTTCGCCAGACATCTTTAACCGCCATAGACAAAGGCGCTTGCTCGTCGGTTTCTATGGTTTGTTGAAACAACATACGGCTTTCAAAAGCGTTCTGACTGAGCATGCGCTGACAAAAACCATGAATGGTAAATACTGCCGCTTCGTCCATTTGTTTTTCAGCGTAAAGCAATTTTTCTATCGCGCCTGATCGTTGGTCGTCCGACATTTGTGCCAGCCAATCTTTCAAGAACACGTCTTTACTTTCACCTTGCAACAAAGCCTTACGCGCCACACGAATTCGATCTCGAATTCTGGCTTTCAATTCTGCTGTGGCCGCTTCAGTAAAAGTCACCACCAAAATTTGATCGACTGTCAGCGGCTTGTTTAAGTCACCTTCGCAGCCTGTTGGTACAAGAAGCCTTAAATATAAATTGGCGATGGTGTAGGTTTTTCCTGTTCCTGCGCTGGCTTCAATCAAACGCTTCCCAAACAAAGGAAAGGTTAACGCGTTTAACTGTTCTGGCGTTGGAGAATTTAAAGAGGGAGAAAAAAGACTCATTCGAGCACCTCCAAATGACGGTGCATCGGCAACCAAATTAATTCACACATAGCGACAAAGTTGTCTTTTTGCTCGCTTAAATCTGGGTAATAGCGCTGCCAATAAGCGTCGTCAACTTCGCTACTAGTAAAGGCACTGCTGCTTTCTTGATAAATTTTCAACGCTTGCTCCCATGCCGTATCCGCATCACCTTCCGTCTTACTGGAGCAATAACTTTTACACCAAGCATCGGCTGCTTTCGCAGGCAATGCCAAAGGCTGACATAAGCCTTGCTGCAACAAAGCCAGCATATTGGTTAGGTGCTCTTTCGCTTCATCCGGCGAGATTAAGATAAAGCCATGTTGCAGCAATTTACCTGTTTTCGAGAGATTAATAAGGTGATGTTGCTTCGGCGTACCTTGAGCACACAATGCCAAATGCTCAATCCAGACCTGCATTTTTTGATGGGCCGATAAATCACCTATTCGATAGGACAAACGCGTCGTGGCTGTAGGACGATCTAACCAAGCTTGAAGAAGAATGCTGCCTAGCGATAAATTCACTTCGATTGGCTCGCACTCTTCCAATGAATATCCTTGCAGAGCCGTAAACAACTGTTGGCATTGGCTTCGACTTTTCTGCAAAGACAAACGCCCTAATGCGCCGTAAGGTAACTCTCCTGTCAAAGACAATCTTTCAATAAAAGTCGCTTCATCGCCTTTTAACATGGCTTGGAGCAAGGCTTCTCGCAGTTGATACCCAGCCAAGCCGTCTAAAGCGAAAGGTTCGTCTTCTCTCTCTTCCTCTTCTCGTAAGCTCAAATACGCCTTTAAACGACGTTGGGTGAAATAACGTGTTGGGTGACTGATAAAGCGCGACAATTCATCCAAGGCCAGCTCTAATCTAGGTTGCTCCAGCCCTTCCAAAGGCGTGAATCCAGACACGACCTCCTCTTCTTGAACACTCATTAAAGCT
Organism: Marinomonas sp. 15G6-16; assembly: GCF_055809555.1. Lineage (NCBI taxonomy): Bacteria > Pseudomonadati > Pseudomonadota > Gammaproteobacteria > Oceanospirillales > Oceanospirillaceae > Marinomonas > Marinomonas sp. 15G6-16. Next base: position 955,354 of record NZ_CM147916.1, read on the forward strand.
GGCAGCCATTGCTCGTCATAACTGTAAAATCGTTCACTTGAAGAAGAATTGCCTGAAGAATAGTAAGCCGGATTAAAGGGTTGCAAAGGATGCTTCACAATCAGTCGCTCCAACAAAGCGACTTGCGCTTCATCCGGCGCCAGATTTTGATCACCCTCAAACACACAACTTTGTCCGATGTATTCCAATAGTTCGCTCACCAAGATAGATGGATTCTTTTCGCTGTTATCCTGAATGCTACGGCCAACATAACTGATGTAAAAACAGTCTCGTGCGGACATCAAAGCTTCAAGGAACAAGTATTTGTCGTCTTCTCGGCGGCTTCGGTCGCCACTGCGATATTGCCCAACCATCAAATCAAAGCCCATTGGCGCAACGCTTCGAGGATAATCCCCTTCGTTTAATCCCAATACACAAATCACTTTAAAAGGCACAGAACGCATCGGCATCAAGGTACAAAAATTCACTCGCCCAGCAAGAAAACGCTGACTTCCTTGAGACTCTTGCAGCATAGGAGACAACAGCTGGCGTATTACCTGTTGCTCTAAAGGTGCGTCAAAATGCGCTTGTTGCCATTGCAGCGTTAACGTATCCAAATGCTTACTCAATGACGCAGGAAACGCATCGTCTTCTTCAACTAAAAAGAACCTTTCTAATAAATAATATAAGGTTGAAATCCACTCTTTTGGTGATAATGCCTGCATAAGGCGCACTTGAGCATCGTCAATCGCAACGAGGAATTCTGCTAGCTTTCCTGCAACAGACGCTTCCAAACCTTCCACATCACCATAACTTAATGTGCCTTCCCAAATATGATCATGACCCATTGCATAACCTAACAACATGCGTCGCATGCCATTTAGCCAAGTGTGAGATTCTTGAATTGGAAGGTCATGCTGTTGAGCCGTTTTGCCATCCATGCCCCAGCGAATACCGACTTCTGTAGACCAAAGACGAATGCGCTCTAACTCATCTGTTGTCAGCTCAAAACGCGCCAACACCGCTGGCACTTCCAGCACACTGATTAATTCCGACAAAGTAAAGCGGCTTTCGCCTAACCCGAGTAGATACAAGTAGGCATCGACAATAGGATTTTCCATTCCACCCGATTGATCTATTAAGGCAAAAGGAATGTGTTTCTTGCTTTGTGCGCTGTTTTTCGCACCAAAAACCGCCTTAACAAATGGGCTGTAAGTGTTTACGTCTGGCAACATCACAATGATGTCTTTTGGCGTCAATGTTGGGTTTTTCTCAAACATTTGCAAAAGCTGATCATGCAAGACTTCCACTTCACGCAATGGGCTGTGGCAAAGCTGCACTCGAATACTTTGATCATCACAATCCACCAAGTGACGGTACTCGGCCGTCGCAATATGAGCGTCGCGCTCTTCTTTTGAACCATGATTTTCTAGGGTTAATACATCTTGCTGAACCCATTGCAACAAACCATTTTTTTGTAAATTCGATGCAAGCTCTTGATTCTCAAACGCTCCGCTATTTTTAAGCGCTTCGCTAGCGACAGCATAATCTTCAAATACTTCTAATTGGTTGTCTGCCATGTCTTGCAGTTGTGCGATGTAATCTCTTCCCAAACGCCCCCAACTTGCCAACAAAGGATTCGCATCAAGGTGCAAGGTATCAGCACTCAAACCTGGCTTAAGGGTTTGGCGTTTAATCTCTCGGCCAAAGTAATGTTTATCGACCACATCACCCCAATAAAAACGACATGGGTTTTGTAGGAAAAGATGAATTTCAATCCAACCAGATGCGGCCAATACACGAAGTGATTCTAAGGTGTTAGGTGGAAGCGAAGAAACGCCAAAAATAAAAATACGTTCCGGCACACCCACAGGTCGAGACGAGGATTGAGACGCTTCTTGCAAGGCTTCAATCAAGTTTCCACGATGATATAAGGAAGTGCTTTGCTCACTGATGTCTGCAACCAAATCCCGCCATAAAATCGCTTGCCAAGGTTGCTGCTCAAACAAGGCGTTTAAGGAAGCATCTTGGCATTCACCGGATTCCCAAATTTTGATCCAGTCAGGGCGATAAACAAGATATTGGTCGTAAATATCCGCAATACTACTGCACAACTGAAAACGTCGAGTTTGTGTGTCGTCGTCTTCTAAATACCAACTCAGCGCCTGAAACTCTGGACCTCCTAAGCGAGAATCTAGAATGCGCATTAAGCGCCAAACTAAGAAAGGTTTGTTAAATTCACTTTGAGAAGGAATATCGCTCAGCGTTTGGGCAAAAGTCTGCCAAACAAAAGTAGATGGCAAGGGAAAAGAAAAGCCCGCTGAAATAGAATGAGACTGAGCTAGAAACATCTTCAACCACTGAGCCATCCCAGGGTTTTGCACCAAAATATACTCGTCATCAAATGGATTTTCTGGCGGAGAGACAGACAAAATCTTCGCAAGCAATACGGCCAAATCCTCTAGCCGATTACCTGTATAAAGTTGAAACATTTACAAATCCTACTATTTCAAAGAAACAACCGAAATAAGCCTAACCCTGCAAGGCTCAAAAAAGAAGACATTTCATGCAGACGAAAAACGCGGTGAGGCTTACGCCAAACCGCCCATGCATAGGTATTTGATTTCGACGTACTCATCGATGCCGTATTTAGAACCTTCGCGACCACTGCCGGATTCTTTCATGCCGCCAAACGGCGCCACTTCATTCGAGATAAGGCCTTCATTAATGCCTACTAAACCGTATTCCAAAGCTTCGCCTACTCGCCAAGTGCGACCAATGTTTTGTGTGTAGAAATAAGCTGCTAAACCAAATGGCGTATCGTTCGCCAATGCCACAGCCTCTTCCTCTGTGCTGAAACGGAACAATGGCGCAACAGGGCCAAAAATTTCATTGGAGAAGATCGCCATATCACGGGTAACATCAGTGAGGATAGTTGGCTCAAAGAATTGCGCAACCGGCTTCGCTGGCTTTGGCGCCACCAAGTAATGTCTTCGCGCCCTTGCCCACTGCATCTTGTACCAATTCTTCCACTTTATTAATGGCGGCTGGATTAATCAGTGGGCCAATGGTCACGCCATCTTTGAACCCTTCTCCGGTTTTAAAGGTCGCTACTCGTGCCGCAAGTTTTTCTGCAAAAGCATCGTAAATCTCATCTTGCACAAGAATTCGGTTGGCACACACGCAAGTTTGACCTGCATTGCGGTATTTTGAAGCAATGGCTCCTTCGACGGCCGCGTCTAAATCCGCGTCATCAAAAACAATAAATGGCGCATTGCCACCTAATTCCATTGAGGTGCGTTTGACGGTTTGTGCGCACTGGGACAACAACAATTTTCCCACGGGCGTTGAACCTGTGAAGCTCAGTTTGCGAACGGTTGGATGGCTGGTCAATACGCCACCAATGGCTTTAGCGTCTTTACCTACAACCACATTCAACACACCAGCTGGAATGCCAGCTTGATGGGCTAATTCGGCCAAGGCCAAAGCACACAAAGGCGTTTCCTCAGACGGCTTAATCACAATAGTACAACCTGCTGCCAAAGCAGGACCGGCTTTACGGGTGATCATGGCGATGGGGAAATTCCATGGCGTAATGGCCGCGACCACACCAATACCTTGTTTGATGGTTAAGACGCGACGGTCATTAGCAAAGGTTGGGATAACATCGCCATATAAACGACGCGCTTCATCGGCAAACCACTCAATAAAAGAAGCACCATAGGCTACTTCCCCTTTGGCCTCTGCCAGTGGCTTGCCTTGTTCCAAGGTCATTAGTTTTGCTAAATCATCTTGGTTATCGAGAATGAGTTGATTCCAGCGACGTAGCAAAGTTGTACGCTCTTTAGCAGTCAATGCCTGCCAACTTTTTTGAGCTTTTGCAGCCGCTTCTACCGCCAAGGTAGTTTCTTCAGCTCCTGAATCAGCCACATCTATAATGTGCTCACCATTCGCAGGATTAGTCACGGCAAAGGTCTTACCGGATTCTGCCTCTTGCCATTTTCCATCAATATAAGACTGACATTTCAACAAGGAAATTGATGCTAATTGTGCGTTCATAATAAGTCTCAGCTCGATTTATTTAAGTAGCTCACACAATACTAAACAATATGGCTTAGGTAAAAGATCACGGGGAATCAACTTAATGCTTGCAGGCCGTCAAACATTCTAAAAGCAATAAAAATGAAGAATTCATTCAGAGAGGGTAATTGGATCGAATCGGTAGAAAGGTTTTGCATTCGATGGTGGAGCTATGCGGGATCGAACCGCAGACCTCTTGCATGCCATGCAAGCGCTCTCCCAGCTGAGCTATAGCCCCATCGAACAGCGCAGAATTTTATGAGCACTTTATTTGAGTGTCAACTGAAATCCATAGTTTTGTTAAGCATGGAGGTTTTCGTACATAAAGCTACAAAAGTCCGAATTCTAGCGCTATGGCACTAGGAAACAATGTGTTTTTATTAACGGTTAAAATATATGCAACTACTTTACAGGTAAAAAGTACATCGATGGAATTTCCAAGCGCTTTAGATGACCTTATGATGGCTCAGCAACCTATCCTAAAAAAATCAAAGGAGATTTTTGGGTACGAATTGCTATTCCGAGAAAAAATACAGAGAGTGCCAATGTTACTGATGGCGAAACAGCGACAAGCCAAGTATTAGTGAATTTATGTATTGGCATTACTGAAATCGGCGCCCAACTTAACAAACCTTTTTTTATTAACATGACCACAGACCTCATGTTGTCTGACGCCTTTTTTCCGACAAACCCAGGCTCTGTATACATTGAAATTCTTGAAGACCAAACATTAACGCCAGACTTCTTAAACGCACTCAAAAAATGGCAAGCCGCTGGCTATCAGTTTGCCTTAGACGACTACCAATTCGGTGCTGATTATCAAGCTCTTTTACCTTGGATTTCCATTGTAAAGGTCGATGTTCTGTCAACGCCACCAAGCCAATACGCAAAAGAAATCGCAGATTTAAAAAGTAAAGGGATTACTTTATTAGCTGAAAAAATTGAAGATGCTGAAATGTTCGAACAATGTGAGCAACTTGGTTTCGAACTCTTTCAAGGCTACTTTTTACAACGTCCAGAAATCATTAAGGGCAAAAAGATTAGCTCAGCAACTCAAAGCGCCATCACATTATTAAAAGCGCTTCAAAACAACGACATAAGCATAGAAAACATCACCGAACTTGTTACAAAAAACCCCAAACTTTCTTATCAATTGCTTCGGATTTTAAACAGCCCTATTTGCGGCATTCCAAGAAAAGTCACTTCAATTAAAGAAGCCGTTGTTTACCTAGGTCTCAACCAGCTTAAAAAGTGGGCTCTGCTCATTACAATGACATCGTCTGCAGCTCAGCCACCATCACTGCTTAAAATACTATTAATCCGTGGGCGCTGCTGTCAGTTGCTCGCAGAAAAGAATCAATCTAAAAATGCTGATTCTGCTTTTATGGTCGGCTTAATGTCTGGCATTGATGCCATGCTTAATTTGGAAAAAAAGAGCGCCTTGGCTCAAATCGCCTTAGAAAAAAGCATGCTTGACGCCATAATCAACCAAACTGGTGAGTTGGGCGATTATCTCAGCCAAACATTACTTTGTGAGAATCAAGACTGGGAAACCATGCAAGCCATGAAACCAGAACAACTCGCAAACCTCAACCGATCTTTCCTAGATGCAATGATCTGGGCAAAAGACGTTATGAGATCAATAAATTAACTCCACTTGAAATTTAATCCGTATATTTTCCTTTAAACGATTGACACTTAAAGAAAAAGTCATAAAATACGCTTCACCTTTTTCAAGGCCAGTGTGGTGGAATTGGTAGACACGACGGATTCAAAATCCGTTGCCGAAAGGCGTGGCGGTTCGAGTCCGCCTACTGGTACCAACATTAAAAAAGCGATTACATTTGTAATCGCTTTTTTTTGCGCTAAAAACAGTTAATTCGAAAAGCTAATCATCAAAACCTTGGTTTACGTAATCAGGCAAATCTTCTTCTTTTGGAATAGGTGTTGACTTGCCGTTGTCATCAATTGCCACAAATTTGAACATACCTTCAGTCACTTTTTCACGGTGTCCAATGCGCCCACGTCTAACCCAAGCTTCCACTAAAATATTCATAGAGGTTCGGCCAACGGATTCAACTCTTGTATAAACCCCTAAGATATCCCCAACCTTAACAGGGCGAATAAAACTCATCCCATCCAAAGCGACAGTCACAACACGAGACTGAGCACGCTGCCCTGCACATATCCCTGCGGCAATATCCATTTGAGATACAACCCAACCACCAAAGATGTCGCCAGCTGGGTTCGTATCACCCGGCATCGCTACTGTTCTTGTCGTAAGACGACCTTTTGCCTGTTCTTGTACCTCTGACATAACACCTCACAACCAAACGTTTAATAGGATCTGATGACAAAATACTATCACAAGAAGGCAAAATATCTCGTCAAACTTAACTATTAGCCTTTTAAAGCAAAAACTATTTAACCCGCAGATATAAAAAAAGGTAAAAACAAACGCCTGTCTGTTTTTACCTTAATATTCCAGGCTCTTAAAACCTAAATTTGAACAACGAAACTGCTTTTAGTTATCGAAGTAGCGCGTCAGCATACTTAGTGCATCACGGTTAATTCCAACTCGTGTATCTGTATCGGTAGAACTAGGACGAATACCCAGTTTAATGCCTACGATTGCATCACTGTCTTTCGCGAAACCACTTGCCGACAAACAATCATGTATAACTTGTTCAGTCATCAAAGAAGTGGGTTCTATTGGTGCTGGCGGCATATGAGTGTCTTTCCAAACACCGTATTCAGACTCTTGATTTGAAGCACCAGAGAACATAATGCCTTCTAACAATTCCGCTTTTTTCACCGCTTCAATATGTTCTAACGCTTGCTCTGCACGCTGAGTTTCTAATGCAGATCGCCCCCAGTTAATGACAATACCAAGTGGCGTTTTCGTCTGCTCGTTTAAAGCTTTTAAAACCTTAATTTCATCTTCTAAGCTCAAGAAACCTTTCGCTGGTGCATGACCTTCATTTGGCGTATCACAATGCTCAATCAGAAGCTGAGCACCTTGCCAATCCCACTCTAACAAGGTATTCAAAGACTTTTCAAATGCCTGAGCCGAGCCTGATGCTTTCGTACGATTTGGAGCCGTTTGCAGAAAGATCCCTTTCACTGACTGACGACCTGTAGACTGGTTCAATTTGGCGATCGCATCACGGGCTTGAGCGCAAAACTCAATGGCTTGTTGACGGCCTTCTTCATCATCTGAAGCCAAACCAAAATTTGGATTCTTACTCAAGGCTCCCATCACACCAGGAATACAAGTAAAAACGAAATCCCAGTTTGGATCGATATTCTCTAAAAACCATGCATCATCGTGACCGTGTAAATTACCCACAAAAGGATGCTCTAACCCTTTAATAGAATCTAAAGACTTCAACTGTGAATAATACTCACCTTCTTTCTCTGCATCCCAACCACTCACATTCGGTGAACTTGCATAAGCGCCAACATAAAACTTCACGATACTTCTTCCTTTCATGGATTAAACAGACAATGAATTTCTAGTCACTATAGCATAGAGAAAAAAGCGATCTATAAACAAAAGTGTCTATAGAATTTATATGAGGAAGATAAATGAGAAAAATAAAAGGGGCTGAGATTTGAACGAGATAAGGCGTATTTAAGAAAGTGCAGGCATAAAAAAAGGCACCATAAATGGTGCCCGGGACCGGAATCGAACCGGTACGCTCGTTAAAGCGCAAGATTTTAAGTCTTGTGTGTCTACCAATTTCACCACCCGGGCAATTCTGATTATGGAGGCCGGAGTCGGAATCGAACCGGCGTTCACGGAGTTGCAGTCCGCTGCATGACCACTCTGCCATCCGGCCTCTATCAGAAATCTGTTTTTTGGAGCGGGAAACGAGGCTCGAACTCGCGACCCCAACCTTGGCAAGGTTGTGCTCTACCACTGAGCTATTCCCGCGTCTCAAAAGACGGTGCCTATTCTATGTATTTGAGCTTTCACGTCAAGGAAAAAATCCAAATAAATAGCTAACTTAGCGTTTTTTTTTGCTGTCTGTTTATTTTTTATTCGACTCTTGAGACCTAAGCTCAGGCCAAGCGGCTTTTAAATAAACATACATAGACCATAAGGTTAGCAAAGCCGCCGCAATCAGAACCGCTTCACCGACATGAGCCAAAACAGTATCAGGTCGACTGCCTAACAAGATAAATATAGCCAACATTTGCATGGCGGTTTTAAGCTTGCCTATGTAAGACACTGCCACGCTGGCGCGCTTACCCATTTCCGCCATCCACTCCCGCAATGCTGAAATGACTATTTCTCGACCGATAATCACAGCGCTGGCGAGCGTTAATAATGGATTAGCATAACTTGCGACTAATAAGACAAGCGCAATGGCCACCATAATTTTGTCGGCCACAGGATCGAAGAAAGCACCAAAAGGCGTTGTTTGATTAAGCTTCCGCGCTAAATAACCATCTAACCAATCCGTTACAGCGGCAAGAGCAAAAATAATAGCGCAAGCATGATAGCGACCTTCCCAAGGCAGGTAATAAATCACCACCAAAACGGGGATCATAAAAATACGTACAGAGGTCAATATATTCGGTATGTTCATTTTATTCCTAATTCTTAGGCGAAATTTTCTATCTTTCGACAAGCTTAACTTTTATGAAGGTAAAGATAAATTTCTTCTGCCTTTTTCACGCCAATTCCTTTTACTTTAGAAATGTCTTCTTGGCTTGCCGACAGCAGCTCTTGATAGCCACCAAAGGCGGTAAGTAACTCTTTACGACGACTAGGACCAATTCCCGGTATTTCTTCTAAGACAGAATGGCGGCGTTTCTTATCCCGTCTACGTCGGTGAGTTTTAATGGCAAATCGGTGAGCCTCGTCACGAATATGCTGAATCAAATGCAATGCGGCTGAATCTGGAGGCAAAACCACCTCATCTTCTTTAGAGCCAATATACAAGGTTTCTAAACCGGGTTTACGCGTATCACCTTTTGCGACACCCAATAAGAAGATATCCACCAAACCCAATTCTTTTAATACTTCTTCCGCTTGAGTGAGCTGCCCCTTGCCACCGTCTATTAATAAAACGTCTGGCGGATCAAGCTCGCCGCTTTTGACACGCTTGTAGCGTCTAGTCAAAGCTTGTTTCATGGCGCCGTAATCATCACCACCTTCGACACCTTCAATATTAAAAGAGCGATAACGCTTTTTATCTGGACCATCGGGGCCAAAAACAACACAAGAAGCCACCGTAGCCTCCCCACTTGAATGACTAATATCAAAACATTCCATGTGACTCGGCGGCTCAGCAAAACCTAACAATTTCTGCAAGGCCGTGACTCGACTGAAGTGATTGCGTTTATCAGACAAACGCGCCTGCAAACCTTGCTCGGCATTGAGTTTTGCAAGATCCAACCAACGAGCTCGCTGACCTCTTACATTACTAAGCACTTCAATTTTCTTTTGTGTCGTCTCAAAGATACCGTCCACCAAGGCTTCACAGTCATCCAACTCATGACTGACAATTAATGTTTTAGGAAGCTCTTGAATACCGCCAAGATAGAACTGCGCAATAAAGGAAGACAGCAATTCGCCTTCTGATATTTCGATGGGCATTTTGGGGTAATGGCTTTTGCTGCCAACTACTTTACCGTTTCGCACCATCATCACATGAACGCATAAACCGCCAGGTTGAATAATGGACGCAATGACATCCGCATCACCCGTTTGCCCATAAACGTGCTGCTGCTCTTGAATGTGCTTCAATTGAATAATCTGATCGCGCAATTCTGCCGCTCGTTCAAATTCCATATCCGCCGCAGCCGAACTCATTTGCGTTGTCAGCTCTGACGTCAGCTCTTGGTCTTTGCCCTGTAAAAACATTCGAGCATGACGCACGTCTGATTCGTACTCTTCGTCGCTAATAAGTCCAACACACGGCCCAGAGCAGCGTTTAATCTGATATTGCAAACAAGGTCGTGAGCGGTTTGCGTAGGTCGAATCTTCACATTGGCGAACTTTGAATACCTTTTGCATGGTATTCAAACTTTCTTTTACCGCGCTACCACTGGGAAACGGACCGAATAAAGTCCCTTGACCTGTTTTGTCGCCACGACGAAACAATAATGCCGGATGTTGGTGATTCGATAAGAGAATATAAGGATAGGATTTGTCGTCCCGCAACAAAATATTGTATGGCGGACGGTGCTGTTTTATCAGTGTTTGCTCAAGCAATAAAGCTTCGGTTTCGCTTTTGGTGACAGCAATTTCAATGGTGTGAATGCGACTCACCAAAGCCATGGTTTTGGTCGTTAGACCTGTCACTCGAAAATAGCTCGCCACACGATTTTTTAAGTTTTTGGCTTTGCCAACATACAACAAAGCACCTTTACTATCGTACATGCGGTAAACGCCTGGACGAGTCGTTAAGTTGCTAACAAAGTGTTTTGGATCAAATTCTGAATGGCTCAAACAAACCTCGTTTTTCGCCTAGCCCATACCAAGCACATTGTAACGAACCGCCAAACGGATCAATTCAACGTCGCTCTCTATGTTCAATTTAGTAAAAATTCGCGTGCGATAAGTGCTCACTGTTTTTGGGCTGACATTTAAGTGATCGGCAATTTCATTCGATTTTTTGCAATCAACGATCATCTGAGCGACTTGCAGCTCACGGTCTGACAACTGCCCTAATGGCGACCCTTGCCCATCAATAGAAAACTTAGACAAGGCCATTTTCTGAGCAATACTTTTGGAAATGTAGTGTTCACCTTTCGCAACAACATCAATGGCTTCTAGCAATTCAAGCGTGTTGGTACCTTTTGTCAGATAACCCGATGCGCCCGCTTCCAATAGTTTTACTGGATAAATATTGTCGTCTAATGCCGATAAAGCAATGATTTTGGTCTTAGGTAAAAGGCGCTTTATTTCTTTTGTCGCTCCCAAACCACCAATGCCCGGCATATGAACATCCATCAATACGATGTCTGGTTTTAACTCCCTTGATTGAGCAATCGCTTCCTCGCCACTGAGCACAACACCAACAACCTCAACGCTATTCACATCTTGCAATACTCGACTAATACCATGGCTGACCATGTCATGGTCATCTACTATCAACACTTTTAACATAACCACCTCACCAATGTATTAATGCCTTATGCGGGAAGTTCGCCTTTATAGCCCATTTCCAATAGCTTTTTCTGGCTCACTTCGCGATAACGTAATCGCACACCAGAACCAAAGGTTTTTTGCGTGTAATAAAGCAAAGGAGCGATTTCATCTTCTTCAACAGACAAATCTTGAGCAATTTTGGCAATTAAGTCCTTCACACTCAATGTGTGTTTGTCTTCGATCATGACAACTTTTGGAATCACCAAACGCTCGCCAGCAATGACTTTATCTACAACTTTTAAATAACTTTGCTCAAACAGTGGCCAAGAAACGCGTTCTTCTTCTGATTTTAGCTTGTACCAACCGGCTTCAGAGCCTGCAAAAAACACCGCTGGATGACTCCACTTATAAGTCAATGGATCAACTCGACAGGCACAAGCCTCAAGGTAAGCGGAACGAGGGTCAGACAATCCGTAGGCTTTATAAGCCGTGCTGATCAGTTTTAAAAACTCTGAAATCGTCGGCGGCCACGCATACACTTCTTTGGTGCGTTCCACCGCATAAGCTAATAGTGGTTCCTGAAAACCTTTTAGAGCAATGGCCCATTCGCGCTTAGCCAATTTCACTTCATCAGGGTTACTGTAAGCCGAGGCAAATTTATGGGTATAAATTGCTTTAAATCGAGCGAACAGCATATTCACTAGAACACGTGTTTGCTGTTCCGCCTCACTTGGTCCCGAGTCAGGGTTACGGCCAGCATCTGGCTCACCAGTCTGTGTCGTGTATGTTTGTGAGGGCGTCGCTAACTTGTTCTCGAGAGGTTTTAGTAAATGTTGAATTGCCTGAGGTTCCTTCATATGAAGACCGATCCGATTGTTTGTATTGCCACTGACGTTTTACGTATTTAAAAAATTCGCTGTTCCAAGTTCTAACGTTTTTACGCTGTTCTTTAATTCTTAGCAAAAATTCTGTTTGTAATGACGAAGCAAATTCTCGTGTGATGCCTGCTTGGGTAATTTGCTCAAAAGTTGCTTCTTCAGGTTGCCATTGATCTGGCTGACGAGCACGCTCTTTTTGCTCCAAATACAAATCAAAATCTGTCACGCCTCGACGATCATTCGCTACAGGCGGAGAGGAAGGAGCATCATACTGTCTATTTACTTGTGCTGCAGGATACGATTTTGGCTGAGGCGCGCTTCTTGTTGGAACCGTACTCTTAAACTGAGCACCCGCGCTTTCTTGCTTTTCTCTTGAAGCTTTATGCAAACGATCCATTTTACTCATCAAAGAATCAGCAGGATCACCCACAGGTACATGTGAAGAATTTGCTGTAGGCGCTGCACTTGTTGCACCTAATTGAATTTCCAATAGTTCGTCTTTTCGTTGAAAGTTCAATAGCTGACTAAGTTGCAAATTAGCTAATAAACGCATCAACATTGGCACTGTCCAAAATGGTAACTGAGCGCTTAATCGCCCCATTTCGACACGCAAAACCTGAGAGCCGCTTAAGTAAACCTGCTGCTTCAGAAATGTTAATAATACCGTTTCTTCTAGCCCAATTTGAGCCGCCATTGAAAATGATATCGGTAATGAATAGTCGTTATCCAACATAAATCTCGCTTCGCATACTGAGCGTCACAGTCTATCAAAAGCCATTCCCAGAAGCACGACAACCTTCACATCTTCTCTTTATAAAAAGTAACAATAAAAACACAACAAGGTGGCATAATGACGTACTTTCAAGGCTATTTTTTGGCATTTCTTCACTAGATCAGCGCTTTTCTTTCTCTTGATGAAGAAACAAGCTTGAACTTTGGAACTTTCAGCCTCATATTACGTCATAGATATTGTTATAAACCTAAAGGAGTAATACTCATGCGTTACACAGAAGCCCTTTCGACACATACGTCACAAGCGGCAAACAAAACGCTTCGTAATACCTACGGACTGTTGTCGCTAACCCTATTGTTCAGCGCCTTCACTGCAGGCTTGAGCATGACTATGAACCTACCTCATCCAGGGCTGATCATCACCCTAGTGGGATTTTACGGTTTGTTGTTTCTAACTCACAAATTTAAAAACAGCTCAGCAGGCATTTTATGCGTTTTTGCTTTGACTGGTTTTATGGGCTTAACACTAGGTCCTATATTGAGCGCCTACTTAAATATGACCAATGGTGCGAGCATGATCATGAGCGCATTGGGTATGACTGGATTATCTTTCCTAGGCCTTTCGGCTTACGCCTTGGTCTCTAAGAAAGACTTCAGTTTCCTTAACGGCTTCCTTACAGTAGGTTTCTTTGTCTTATTGTTTGCGGTTATTGCAGGATTCTTCGTACAAATGCCAGCCTTGCAAATCTTCATCTCTGCGGGTTTTGCCTTGTTCTCTGGTGCCGTTATTTTGCTTCAAACAAGCCAAATCGTTCGTGGTGGTGAAACAAACTACATCGTAGCGGCTGTGACCCTGTACGTATCTATTTACAACATGTTCCTAAGCATATTGTCTCTACTTGGTATGGCAAACGACGATTAAGTTTCCCAGCCATCATGAAAGGCCGCTGACCGCGGCCTTTTTTATGTGTAAACTTTACCAAATCGTTTTTCTATTCTTATTCAGGTTTTTCTAATGCAATACGCCCTGCTTATCACAGGTTCTCCTTATCAAACCAAAGCATGCCATACTGCACTGCGCTTTATAAAAGCCGCTTTGGCCAAATACCCTAATTGCATTAAAGGTGTGTTTTTTTATGAGGATGCCGTCTTGCTTGGCAATCAACTTAGCCAGCCACCAAGAGATGAAATAAGCCTTCTACAAGCTTGGCAAGACATCGCCACACAACATGATGTTTCTTTGTATTTATGCATTGCCGCAGCAGTAAGGCGTGGAATTATTAATGAGAGTGAAAGCCAGCGTTATGAGTTAACACAACACTCTTTGGCGGAACATTTCCAATTAGAAGGATTGGGAACCTTAGTTGATCTCATGAACACCACAGACAAAATCATTCAGTTTAGGTAGCCATATGAAACACACTTTAATTCACCTAAACAGCAGTCCATATTCCAACCTTTCCTGTAAAGAAGGGCTAGATCTGGCTCTCGTATTAGCAACGTTCGAACAACCTGTCGATCTTTGCATCTCTGGCGGCGCCTTAGCCATTCTGGTAACGAACCAAAACCCTAGTGCAGAACAGGGCAAGAACCTTCATAAACTACTAGAAGGTCTGGAATTTTACGACATTGAAAATATTTTCGTAGAACAAAGCGATCAAATAGCTGGCTCAGATATTTGGCAAGGCATTCAAACCCTTGAAAGTCAGGATTGGCATTCATTGTTTTCAAACTATCAACAAGTCTTTCGATTTTAACTTTCGGTTTTCATTATGCAGCTTCATCAAATAAACCAATTATCCTATTCAGCAGATCTGGAAATGACTTGGCAAAACAGCCTCAAGGAAGGCGACCAAGTTCTCTTGATTGAAGAAGGCATCTTACGGACAACTCAAACGTTAGAAGCATTACAGCAGCTGTCCCAAGCAAAGCAAGTTGAGGTGCTCTATTTACAAAGCGATGCAACAGCCTATGGCTTGTCTCCCAAAATAGGCAAAGCACTATCTGACGAAGAATGGATCGATCTGACATTCTCTGCAACATCAAACATAACTTGGTAATGACAATCACAATGGAAATAAACACACCACCTTTAGACGAAGAAGGTTATTTACTCAACCTAGAAGACTGGACGCCAGAACTGGCGACTCATTTGGCGCAAGAACTTGAGCTAGAATTAACAGAAGCGCATTGGGAAATCATTTATTTACTAAGGGATTTCTATAAAGACTTTGAAGTGTCTCCCGCCATGCGTCCATTGGTAAAAGCCGTGACCAAAAAGCTCGGAGCAGAAAAAGGCAAAAGCATTTATTTAATGACTCTGTTTCCAGGCAGCCCACCAAAATTAGCCGCAAAAATTGCCGGTTTACCAAAGCCTGCTAACTGCTTATAAAAAACGGAGCTTACTGACAACATCAATAAGCTCCGTTTTTATGAATGCTCTAAAAGTCTAAAGTAATCTAGTACTTTCCGTACCATTCCAGTTTTTCTTGCAAAGCCACCACTTCGCCAATAATCAGCAAAGCAGGTGATTTGGCTTCATTTTTCGTCGCTACATCATAAACTTGATCAATGGTTGAAGTAAAAACGCGTTGCTCTTTAGTCGTACCTTTTTCAACAACCGCTACTGGCATAGAAGGCTTCATACCAAATTTAATCAAAGACGCACTAATGTCTTTTAGGGCCGTCAACCCCATATAAATCACTAAGGTTTGAGCCGGATGAATCAACTCTTCCCAAGGCAAATCTGTTGTGCCGTCCTTTAAATGACCTGTTAGAAAACGAACCGACTGAGCATAGTCTCGATGGGTCAAAGGAATGCCTGCATAAGCCGCACAACCCGCCGCAGCCGTAACGCCTGGCACAACCTCAAAAGGCACAGCTTCTTGGATCAACTCTTCTAGTTCTTCTCCGCCACGACCGAAAATAAATGGATCACCGCCTTTCAGACGAACCACCATATTGCCTTCTTTCGCTTTCTTCGTTAGAAGGGCATTTATGTCTTCCTGAGGTAAGCTATGAAGTGATTTTTCCTTGCCGACATACATTTTCTCAGCGGTTTCAGGAATCAACTCAATAATTTCTTTACCGACCAAACGATCATATAGAACCACATCCGCTGCTTTTAATAAGCGATGCGCTTTTAACGTTAACAATTCTGGATCGCCAGGACCCGCACCAATCAAATAGACCTTGCCCGTCATAATTTTTTTACTGCCCACTACTGTCTATAGAGAATAAAAAAGCCTCTGTGGGAGGCTTTTTTATTCGAAAGCGTGACTTACGCTTTTTTCAATAAGGTTTTACCACCCATATAAGGTACTAGAGCGCCGGGAACACGAACACTACCGTCTTCGTTTTGATAGTTTTCCAACACAGCAACCAAAGTACGCCCAACGGCTAAACCAGATCCATTCAAGGTGTGTGCCAATTCAGGCTTACCTGTTTCTGGGTTTCTCCAACGAGCTTGCATACGACGAGCTTGGAAGTCCCACATATTAGAACAAGAAGAAATCTCACGATATTTTCCTTGGCCTGGCAACCACACTTCAATGTCATAAGTTTTATGAGCAGAGAAACCTAAGTCGCCACCACATAGAATCACCGTACGATAAGGCAGATCTAATCTTTGTAGGATAGTTTCTGCATGGCCAACAAGTTCTTCAAGCACTTCTTCAGAGCGATCTGGACGACAAACATGCACCAACTCAACTTTCTCAAATTGGTGTTGGCGAATCATACCGCGGGTATCACGACCATAACTGCCTGCTTCACTACGGAAACATGGCGTATGAGCCACAAACTTTTTATGTAAGTCTGCATCATTTAGGATTTCGTCACGCACCAAATTGGTAACAGGCACTTCCGCAGTCGGGATCAAATACAAATCATTGTTGCCACTTTCTTTATCGACAGGCACTTTGAAAAGGTCTGCTTCAAACTTCGGCAACTGCCCCGTTCCTTTAAGAGAGTGAGAGTTCACCAAATAAGGTACATAAACCTCAGAATAACCATGTTCATCAGCGTGTGTGTTGATCATAAACTGAGTCAAAGCACGATGAAGGCGAGCAAGATCAGAACGCATCACAGCAAAGCGTGACCCCGTTATTTTTACCGCCGCTTCAAAGTCCAACATATCCAAAGCTTCACCAAGATCTACATGATCTTTTGGCTCAAAATCGAATTTTTTCGGCTCACCCCAACGACGAATTTCAACATTATCGTCTTCAGTTGCGCCTTCTGGCACAGATTCATGAGGTAGGTTTGGAATACCTTCTAACAAAGCTTCCATTGCCAACTGAACATCATTCAATTGGTCTTTAGCGGCATTTAGGTCATCGCCTAATGTCGCAGTTTGTTCTTTCAATTCCGCCGCTTTGTCTTTATCGCCAGACTTCATGGCTTGACCAATTTCTTTGGATACCGAATTACGGGTTTGTTGCAGATGTTCTGTTTCTACTTGAATGGCCTTACGACGCTCTTCCAAGGAAGAAAAAGTCGCCACATCCAACTCATAGCCTTTCTTTTTAAGTTGAGCCGCAATGGCTTCTGGGTCAGCGCGCAATGCTTTAATGTCTAACATCTCTGCAACAATATCCTTTAAACAATGTAATAAAAAATGTGATCAATACTGATCATGAATGGGGTTAGAAAAATCGAGCCGCCGCCATACCAATCGCGAGGCCAACAACACCCAAAATGCAGCTCAATAATAAATAGCTTATGGCACTTAGCCAAGCCTGCATGTTAATAAGCGAGACAATTTCCAAAGAAAAGGTAGAAAAAGTGGTAAATGCCCCTAAAAAACCCACCATAACCAAAGGACGATAAGGCTCAAGTGACGGCATCCTTTCACTTACCACTACAAATGCAACGCCCATCAACACGCAACCCAACACATTAATGAACAGGGTTGCGAATGGGAAATGATGCTGCCAGTAGCTATTAATCCACCTTGTCATGCCATATCGGCTTAAGGCTCCAAAAGCACCACCTATTGCAATCATAAGATACATCATAAATCTTGCTCTCTTACATTCCCACGGTAGCGCTGTAGAGCGCTTTCTTCATCAAGCTTCGATAGCCAATCCAACTTATCCGCGATTTTTTTCTCTAAACCACGATCTGTCGGTTGATAATAACGCATTTCGGCCAATTCTTCTGGCATATAATTTTCGCCAGCGGCGTAAGCGTATTCTTCGTTATGAGCATAACGGTATTCATCACCGTGCCCCATGCTTTTGGCTAAAGACGTCGGAGCATTCCGTAAATGCACAGGCACCTCATAGCTTGGCTGCGCAGCAACATCGGACATGGCCTGATTAAACGCCTTATAAACCGCATTACTTTTTGGCGCACAAGCCATATAAACAGCCGCTTGAGCAATCGCACGATTTCCTTCACCTGGGCCAACACGCTCAAAAACATCCCAAGCGTTTAAACCGACTTGCAAGGCTCTTGGGTCTGCGTTGCCAATATCTTCAGAAGCAATCGCCAACAGACGTCGCGCGATATACAAAGGGTCGCAACCACCATCTAGCATTCGCGCCATCCAATACAAAGCACCATCTGGAGACGAACCTCGCACCGATTTATGAAACGCTGAAATCTGGTCGTAAAAAACATCTCCTTTTCGGTCAAAGCGACGGACACTGCCACCAAGAACATCTTCAAGCTGTTCTTGCGTCACTTCCGTTCCAGGCTCAACCAAGTCAGACAATATTTCTAAAAAGTTCAAGCCACGACGAATATCGCCATCGGCTGCCTGCGCCAATACAGAGAGGAAATAGTCAGAGACTTGGAAACCATATTCAGCCATGCCTTTCTCGTGACTTTGCAAAGCTCTCACTAAAACAGATTTTACTTCTTCGACCGTAGGTGACTTTAATCGGTAAACACGGGCTCTCGACAGCAAAGCGGAATTCAATTCAAAGGCAGGGTTTTCGGTCGTGGCACCAATAAACAAGAAAGTGCCGTCTTCGATAAAAGGTAAAAATGCATCTTGTTGAGATTTATTAAATCGATGAACCTCATCAACGAACAACACTGTTTGCGTACCTTTCACCATACGCAATTGCTTCGCCTGATCAACAGCGGCACGAATGTCTTTCACGCCAGACATAACAGCTGAGATTTCGATAAATTGCGCATCCAGCGCATGAGACAACAACTGAGCAAAAGTTGTTTTACCAACGCCCGGAGGGCCCCAAAGAATAAAAGAATGGCAATTACCTGTTTCAACCATCCGTCGTAATGGTTTTCCCGGGCCAACTAGGTGCGACTGCCCAATATAATCGTCTAGGTTAGAAGGCCGCATTCTTGCAGCTAAAGGCTGATAAGCACCTGTTGGTATATCCGAGAAAAGATCTTTCATTACTGACCTTCTACAATCACATCCACATGATCTGGAAGATCTAACACGAAGTTTTCTTTCGCGACGCCTTCATGCTGCTCGACGTTTTGGAACTCCATCACAGTGGTTTGCCCAAGCGCATCGACGATACTCATGGAGGTAATCACTTCATTTCTAAAAGATAAAGTAAGAGTTTGGAATAAATCCTGCTCTTTCTTAGGCTCTAAACGAAATTTTTCAGGCCCCATTGTCGTCACACTGTAGTTAGGTAAAACCTCTGCAGCTGGCTGGCCAAGCAAGGCAGCGGGAGAGTTACCAATAGAGCTAGCAAGAGGCTTAATGGTCGCCTGCTCCAAATCCACATCCCAAACGGTAATGCTTGTACCATCCGATACAATTCGCTGTGCAAAAGGCGAAATGCTGTCCCAAACAAATTGATTTGGCTTAGCTAACAAGAAAACCCCTTTACTCACCTGAAGCTCGTGACCTTTTTCATCATACGTTACCTGACGAAATTGCCCTTCAATGTCACGATTTCCTTCTAACAAATGCTCGATTCTACTTTCGACACTGTCTTCGGCTTGCACTGCAATCGCTTGAAAACCCAAAAAAATGCTAAATACACATACAGCAACTAATTTATTAATCAAACTGCTTCTCCAAACACTTCCAATAAAACAGGAAGATAAAATAATTATTCTGGAATCAAAATGTCTCGCTGACCATTGGTGCCCATTGGCCCTACTAAGCCGGCTGCTTCCATTGCTTCCACCAAATTAGCCGCTCTGTTGTACCCTATTTTAAGACGGCGTTGAATAGAGGAAATGGAAGCTTTACGCGTTTCAATGACAATTTTCACGGCTTCGTCATAAAGTGCATCCTTGTCTTCACTGTCACCACCAGACATTAAGTCTTCTGGGTTCACCACAACGTCTTCAATGTACTCTGGCTCACCTCTTTGCTTCCACTCTTCCACAACCGCATGCACTTCTTCATCAGAAACAAAAGCACCATGAACACGGATCGGCGTTGGCAGACCCGCTGGAAGGTATAACATATCACCCATTCCCAAGAGTTGATCTGCGCCACCTTGATCCAAGATGGTACGAGAGTCGATTTTTGATGACACCTGAAACGCCATACGCGTCGGAATATTGGCTTTAATCAAGCCAGTAATAACGTCCACAGAAGGTCGCTGTGTCGCCAAGATCAAATGAATACCAGCGGCACGGGCTTTTTGGGCAATACGTGCAATCAGCTCTTCCACTTTTTTGCCGACTATCATCATCATGTCTGCGAACTCGTCAACGACAATCACAATGTAAGGAAGAGGTTCTAGGTGCGGCACAGTACGCGCTACACCGTCTTCAGAGAACATCGCCATTTCAGGCTGCCATAAAGGGTCTTCAATTGGCTTACCCGCTTCAATGGCATCACGCACTTTTTTGTTGTAGCCTGCGATATTACGCACACCTAATTTCGACATAAGCTTATAGCGTCGTTCCATTTCGTCTACTGACCAACGTAACCCATTCGCCGCATCCTTCATATCAGTAATAACTGGCGTCAACAGATGTGGAATACCTTCATAAATAGAAAGCTCAAGCATCTTAGGGTCAACCATGATCATACGCACTTCGTCTGGTGTCGATTTCAGCAACATACTGAGAATCATGGCATTCACACCAACCGACTTACCAGAACCTGTTGTGCCTGCAACCAAGACATGAGGCATTTTCGCTAAGTCGACAACAACTGGCTCACCAGAAATATCATGTCCTAAAGACAAAGTTAACGGTGAAGATGAATGATCATATCCGTCGCAGTTAATGACTTCAGAAAAGTACACTGTGTCGCGAACTTGGTTTGGAATTTCTATACCGATGGTGGATTTTCCAGCGATGACTTCAACAACACGAACACTCATGACACTTAAAGAACGCGCAAGGTCTTTCGCCAAATTGGTAATACGAGACACTTTAACGCCTGGCGCTGGCTGTATCTCAAAGCGTGTAATGACTGGGCCTGGGTTCACCTCTACCACTTCTGCCTTGACGCCGAAGTCTTGCAGACGTTGTTCAAGAAGTTCAGACAAGGCCAACAACTCATCTTCAGTGTAGCCACCCTGTTTCGGTTTCGGCTTAGTTAATACTTCCCGGCTTGGTAACGAATAGGCTTTTTGATCTGATTTACTCTCAACATCGTTGGAAGAAGGCCCGCCAAGTGAATCTAACTGTTTAGCTTCAGACAAAGTGCGGAAAGCCGGTTTATGCGCTGCAGGAGTCGAAGGCACAGGTTCAGCCTCTTCACCGAACAAAGCCGCATCCGCTTGCTCTTTTGTAATAGTCGCTGATTTTGACTCTATTGCATCTGACTTCGTATCTGACGTTGCGTCTGAAGAATCAGCATTAGAATCAGACCATGATTCTTCAATATACAGAGTGTCGCCAAAGTTGATATCCGGCTCATCAAACGACAAGCTGTCTAAACCATCAAAGTCGGGCTCTTCATGAACAGCTGGGCTTTCATCTGTCGTTTCATTTTTCGGTTTTGAAGACTTAGCTTTTGAAAACAAAGAAGAGAGACGAAATTTAGATGCTTTAGCTTCTTCTTGCTCAGTCGTTAACGGCTCAGGCAAGTCTTGCTCTGTGGATGTGTCCAGCAAAATATCTTCACTGACTTGTTCATTATTGATCGTTTTTTCTTTTCGTCTTTTTCGCAGGATAGCCGGCTCTTCTACTTCATCGGAATCCAAAGATACATCAGCAGAATCAGACTTTTTACTGGCTTTCACCTCTTGGCGATTCTGATGCTTATCACGAAGAAACAATCCAAACCTAAAAAGAGTTTCCCCTAAACGATCCATTAAACTCAGCCAATGCAGCTGAGATAATAAGGTAAACGCTAAAATCACTAAAGCTAAGCTAACCAGCGTTGCGCCATCATAACCAATAAAGCCATATAATAATTTACCTAAACCTAAACCTAAGACACCACCTGCGCCATACTGCAGAGTCGAATCACCGACTGTGTGCAAAAAGCACAGCACAGAACCAAAGGATAAATATAAAATACTGCCCAATGTACAGAGCAAAGCATTATTAATAGGAAGAAGGGAATGAGGATTGCGCCACAAAATAATAGCAACCCAAAAAATAAAGGCGGTAGAGAGTAAAATAAAGATCCAAAAAAGCCAGACATTAAATCGGCAATCGTCGCGCCAATTGGCCCCATGGAGTTTTGAATCGCTTGGCCGTTACCAGAATAAAACCAGCCAGCATCGTTTGGGTTATAGGTGTAAGTTGCCAACCCGAAAAAAAATAAACACAAGAGCGCTGCAATAAACGCCGCTTGTTTAGCAAACATATTCCATATTGGTGAGTGTGCAGACTCACTCGCTTTTTCTGACAAAACACGCCTTCCTATTTTTATGCTAACCAAAACAAATACATACTCTAAAAAAACAGAGTGACAATTTCGTCAAGCTTACCATAAAAAAAGCCAGCCCAAAGGGCTGGCTTTCGCTTTTACACTAAGTAAACGTTTCTAATAATAGAAAGGTCTTAGAAAGAAGCTGTAACACCAACAATTGTTGCTTCAGTAGTATAATCACCAGCGTAGTTTTCTACGTAGTAAGTCAAATCACCAACATTGTATGCTGCAATGAAGTAAGTACCATCTGTTTCAGACTCAGTTTCGTTTGCATACTGAAGAGTCAAAGTAAGCGCTTCAGTTGCAGCGAAAGCTACAGAGAAGCCCATTTCAGCAACATCAGCATCAGTAGAATCTGTACCCATGCCGTAGTTAGCAGATAGAGTCAATGCATCGATAGAAGTTTGAACACCAACGTTAAGAGCAGTTGCATCACCTACAGAACCGCCAGATACACCGAAAGAGAAACCATCCATTTCAGTAACATAAGATAGAGCAACACCGATATCAGAATCAGTTTCAGTAGTAGTATCACCTTGAGTTGCTTCTAGAGCAACAGTCAACTCTGGAGAAACAGCGTAACGGATACCTGTATCATCAGTAGATGGAGCGATACCAGTGTAACCGATCTCGTCCATACCCATGAAAGCACCAGATGCTACAGAACCGTCGAAACGACCGAAAGATACAGCGCCTTGTTTAACAAAAAGCTCTTCTGTAGTTACAGTAGTCGCACCGTCTACACCAGCAGCAAGTTCGATTTCAGCAAATACAACGCCATTATCAACGTTGATTTCAACTTCACCTAAATCGATACCATCCGCAAGGCTAGCTTCATCATAAGAAGTGTATTCGATACCAGCAGTACCAGAGAATACAGCTTCAGCAGCCATAGTAGTTGTAGAAACAGCAGCTGCAACAGCAGATACCGCGAAGATAGAAGCAAGTTTAATCGCTTTCATTCAAGATTCCCCTTTATATTATATTATGTGGCCTTGTAGACCGATTTGATAAGTTTCTGTCAATTCAAGAAACGTTGTTAAATCAACGACTCATGCATCTTAAAACCAATCAGTTTCACTTTTGTGACAAATGCCAAAAAAGCTAGCTATTCTGTAGTTCCTAACACAGCAACCCCAAGGTCACTTCAAATTACAGTTTAGGACTGCATCGATTAAAACCAAGTTTCAAGGTACTGGTCAAGCATTCCTTGCGCTTTTTTTCTTTTTTTTTCATTTTGCGCTCTCTTTTGATCGAAAAACACTCAATAAAAGCAAAAAAAGGTCATTCCCTTGATTTATTCCTACACAATCACAAGAATCCATCCAGACAATGTGTCAATTCATTGCAAGCCCAGTACTTTTTCTTGCTTAATTGATGTATCGGGATATGAATCAATATCTTTAGTTTTTTTGTATAATTTTCCCAAGTTTTTATTTCACCTAAAAAACACGTTATTGAATCTAGGGAAGGTACGAACAAGTCCACTGCCTTCAGCATGTGGATAAATCTTTATTATTCGAAGCTAGCTTTAGGAACCCACTTCAATGCAAGCACCTTCAGAAGACAATCAACCAGAGCTGATTTTGCTGACTGAATCACCTTATGACACTCCTCTCCCACATAAGGCATTACAAGATCCAGAGGGTTTATCCGCTATAGGTGGCGATTTATCGTCAACTCGCTTAATACACCTTTACAGTAAAGGGTTTTTTCCTTGGTTCAGCGACCCAGATCCTATTTTGTGGTGGCACCCTGAACAAAGATGTGTACTTACCCCTAAACAATTCCATTTTTCGAAATCCTTAAAAAAGGCAATTAGGAAAGGCAACTGGCAATTTTCTGTTAATAAAACGTTTGAAACCGTGATTGGACACTGCTCTTCATTACGGGCAGATAAGGAAGGAACTTGGATATCAGAAGACATAAAAACCGCTTATTCTGAGCTTCACCGCCTTGGTTATGCGCATTCTATTGAAATATGGCAGGACGACATATTAGTGGGCGGCTTTTACGGTGTCGCAATGGGAAGAATGTTTTTTGGTGAATCCATGTTCTCACTTGCACCAAATGCATCAAAAATTGCTTTAAAAACCTTCTGTGAGCTAGCTCAAAAATGTGGCATTGAATTAATAGATTGCCAAGTTGAATCCGAACATTTGCTCTCGCTGGGCGCCGAATTAATGCCAAGAGAGAATTTTGTCACCATTTTGCAGCAACTTATTTCAAACACTCATACCAATTCAGAGCTTATAAAGCTTGGCCAAAAAACAGAAAAATGGGCGATTTAGCCCGAAAAGAGACAAGAAAACCCAACAACTAAGTTTGCCTTACGATACTTTTTTAGGCAAAATATGCTCGATCAAAATTCAGACGTCGCTAAATTAGGCTTTATGACTAGTAAATTTAGCGCTCAATTGGAAAAGAAAAACATGAATTTCTTTTTCTGTAGACCTTCGAGTAATCCATGGTCGGCGTCTACTAAATATACAAGTTAACACCATAGGACACATATTGTGGCAAAAGAAGAAGGCTTAGAAATGGAAGGCACTATCATTGATACGTTGCCTAACACCATGTTCCGTGTCGAACTAGAAAACGGACACGTTGTAATTGCTCATATCTCTGGAAAAATGCGTAAAAACTACATCCGTATTTTGACTGGCGATAAAGTAAAAGTTGAGTTAACACCTTACGACCTTACAAAAGGCCGTATCGTTTACCGAGCTCGTTAATTTAGTCATTGCGCCATACCAGCAGCAAACATCTAAATTAGAAATATAAAAAACCGGACATTTCATCTTACTGAATTGTCCGGTTTTTTTATGCTCTCAATTTTCAAGTCCTCCCCCCTTATCAAGGGGGAGTTAGAGGAGGTCAATGAACCGCGGCTTCTTTTATTACTTCGAATTTCAGTTCATCACTTTTCTCATCCAGCGACACTTTGACGTGACCGCCATCATGTAAATCGCCGAATAAGATTTGATCTGCCAATGGTTTCTTCAAATGCTCTTGAATCACCCGAGCCATTGGACGAGCGCCCATCTGACGATCATAACCCTTATTAGCCAACCACCCCCTTGCGGTGTCAGATACTTCCAGCATAACGCCTTTAGGGTCTAACTGAACCTGCAACTCAACCAAGAACTTATCCACCACACTGAAGATAATACGTTCATCAAGTTGTTGGAATTGAATCACAGCATCCAGGCGGTTTCTAAACTCTGGTGTAAAGGTACGATTAATCACCTCCATACCATCAGTTGAATTATCCTGATTAGAGAAACCAATCGAGCGACGAGCTAACTCCTCTGCACCGGCGTTGGACGTCATCACCAAGATCACATTACGGAAATCCGCCTTGCGACCATTGTTATCCGTCAAGGTACCATGATCCATAACCTGCAGTAATAAATTGAAAACCTCTGGGTGAGCTTTCTCAATCTCATCCAGCAGAACCACACTGTGAGGATTCTTAGTCACAGCTTCAGTTAGCAAGCCACCTTGATCAAATCCGACATAACCTGGTGGCGCACCAATCAAGCGGGAAACCGCATGACGCTCCATGTATTCAGACATGTCGAAGCGAATCAATTCCAAGCCTAATTGCTTAGCAAGCTGCTTGGTCACTTCTGTTTTACCAACCCCTGTTGGGCCTGCCATCAAGAAAGAACCAATTGGCTTCTGCTCTGCTTTTAAACCTGCACGAGACAATTTTATCGCCGACGACAAAGAATCAATGGCATTGTCTTGGCCAAACACTACCATTTTTAGATTGCGCTCTAGATTAGAAAGCACTTTTTTATCATCTGAGTTAACCGCTCGAACTGGCACTCTGGCGATCTTAGAAACGATATCTTCAATCTCTTGAACCGTAATCACAGATTTACGCGTTTCCTCTGGCTGTAGGCGCTGATAAGCACCTGCCTCATCAACCACATCAATTGCTTTGTCTGGCATATGACGGTCTGTCACGTAACGCTGAGCAAGCTCTGCTGCCGCCAGTAAAGCTGGCTCTTCGTATTTGATTTGATGGTGCTCTTCAAACGCACCAATGATGCCTTTTAGAATATGATAAGTATCGTCAACACTTGGCTCATTCACATCGATTTTCTGGAAGCGACGAGCCAAGGCGTGATCTTTTTCAAATACACCTCGAAACTCCTGGAAAGTCGTCGAGCCAATGCAGCGTAAGCCGCCGGAGCTCAAGACTGGCTTCAATAAGTTAGAAGCATCCATTACGCCACCGGATGCCGCGCCAGCACCAATAATGGTATGAATTTCATCAATAAACAAAATGGCATTGGGCATTTTTTTCAATTCACCCAATAACTGTTTCAGGCGTTTTTCAAAGTCACCACGATACTTTGTACCAGCCAATAAAGCACCAAGATCCAAGGAGTAAACCACGCCATCGGCGATCACATCCGGCACTTGCCCATCAACGATACGTTTAGCCAAACCTTCAGCAATGGCGGTTTTACCCACGCCAGATTCACCCACCAACAACGGGTTGTTCTTACGACGACGAGAAAGTGTTTGTATTACTCGCTCTACTTCGTATTCACGACCAATCAATTTGTCGATTTTTCCAGCTTTCGCCTCTTCATTAAGGTTGGTTGCAAACTTCTGCAAAGGCGCTGTATTGGTATCTTCTGCGTCTTCATCTTGCTCCGCTTCTTGGGCAGCATCGCCTGTTTTAGAAATACCGTGAGCAACGTAATTCACTACATCAATACGTGCCACGCCGTGACGTTTCAGCAAGTAAACCGTTTGGCTTTCCTGCTCACTAAAAATCGCCACCAGCACATTGGCGCCCGTCACTTCTCGTTTACCAGACGACTGCACATGAAAAACGGCACGCTGTAAAACACGTTGAAAACCAAGCGTTGGCTGCACTTCACGTTCTTCGTCGTCTTCAGGAATTAAAGGTGTTGTACTGTTTACAAATTCTTCCAACTCTTTGCTTAGAACGTCTAAACTGACACCGCATGCTTTCAGGACGCTTGAGGCAGCGTCGTTATTAATCAGAGCTAATAGTAAATGCTCTACCGTCATGAATTCATGGCGCTTGTCACGCGCCGCTTTAAAAGCTGTGTTTAGGGTTTGCTCTAGTTCTTTATCTAACATTGCTATTCCCTCACTCTGAATCAGTCGACTTTTTCCAAGTCACACATTAAAGGGTGCTCATTCTGTTCCACGAACTGCTGTACCATTGCTACTTTTGTCTCTGCAATATCAAAAGGATAAACGCCACAAACGCCTTTTCCTTTTTGATGCACTTCTAACATTACCTGATTAGCCTTCTCTCCATCCATAGAAAAAAAACGTTGTAGAACAAATACGACAAAATCCATTGGCGTATAATCATCGTTAAACAATACCACCTGATACATGGAAGGTGGTTTTAATTCTGTTTCCTCTGGAGCAATCGCAATATTCGTGTTGCCACGTTGCTCGTCATCTTCTGATATTAGTCTAATTTGTTGATTTACAATCATCCCACGCCTCTGAGGCTAAAATTCTTCACGTAACGCGTCAAATTTGACTCATTACTGCTTATACGTCGTATTTTGTATTACAGATTACCACTTAGATTTTACAAATTCCAAAAGGGCTTCTACCTTCATTATTGGGACTATCATATATTCAATCAATCTTTATGAGTGAAATTCTCACATTGATAGCTCAAATTAACAGAAATTAAACGCTTTACAGCGATTAGAGTGGATAAGGAGTGACTCAATGCATCAAGGTTCAGTGAAGTGGTTTAACAATGCTAAAGGCTATGGCTTTATCGTATCGGAAGATTTTGATGAAGATTTATTCATTCATTATTCAGCGATTAATGTGGAAGGCTATAAAACCTTAAAAGCAGGCCAAACGGTTACCTTTAGTGTTGAACCTGGAGAACGAGGCTTACACGCCATAGAAATCAATCCGGTGATCAGCCAAGCAGAGGAGCCTTCAACACAAAGCAACCAACCTGCATAAAAATACCGCTGTAAGCAAATAGCCACATCGCTATCCAAACTCGAATTTGTTACCTTACCCTTCCAACACGAAGGGTAAGGTGTCTTAGTTTGGTATTTTGATATCAGCAACACTTACCTAAACAAAAAAACTTGATCATAGCTTGTACGCATGTCTTCCAATCTAATTTTGCTTAATAAACCTTTTAAAGTCCTCAGCCAGTTTTCACAAGAAGGCGATAAAGAAACACTGGCATCTTATGTGAAAGCTCCTGATTTCTATCCTGCTGGGCGTTTGGATTATGATTCTGAAGGTTTATTATTGTTGACCAATCAAGGAGCGCTCCAACACCTCATTGCTTCTCCAACCTTTAAAATGCCCAAGACATACTGGGTACAGGTGGAAGGCGATATATCCGATGAGGCGCTTGAACAATTAAGGCAAGGTGTTGAACTAAAAGATGGTTTAACCAAACCTGCATTGGCAGAACCTATATTAGAGCCCAATATCTGGCCAAGAACTCCGCCTGTCAGACACAGAGAAAATATCCCGACAAGCTGGATTTCACTGCAAATCCATGAGGGGAAAAATCGTCAAGTACGTCGCATGACAGCCGCTGTCGGCTTTCCCACTTTACGTTTAATACGTTATGCCATTGGACCTTACACATTGGATGATGTTTCTGTTGGTGAATGGCAATACATAGAACCAACCGCACAACTTACTCAGCAGGTAATGGAATTTGAACAACAAAGAAAGAGAAAGACTGCCTCACCTCACCGTCGCCGCACTGGTCAAAAAAGACATTCAAAATCAGCCAACCAAGTATCTGATGGTGAAAGAGTGGCAAGACGGCCAACTGGTTCTCAACCAGCCCGCCGGTCACATAGAAAATAACGAAAGCGCTATAGAAGCCGTTGTTCGAGAAACACGAGAAGAATCAGGATGGCGAGTAAAGCCTATTGGTTTACTTGGTCTGTATAGCTTTACGCCTTTTGAAGGGGCCGATACCTATCATCGACTTTGTTTCATGTGTGAAGCCCTAGAAGAAGCAAGCCAAGAGCTAGATCCAGACATAGAATCCAGTCATTGGCTAACCTATGAGGAAATCATGGCTCTGCCTCATCGCAGTCCATTAATCAAAGCCTGCATTGAAGATTCGCTTCGCAACCCCATAATACCTTTGTCGTTTTTGTCTGATCGGTTTCTCCACCCTGTTTCACCGTAGAGAAAATGCTACAATGGCCAGCAAAATTTTACCTGAGGCGTCAGCCTCTTCGTAACCGTTTAAATATGAGCCTTTTTTGAAAGAGCTTTTACCACCGTTTTTACAATGAGAATGATCAGGTCATGAAAGAAAACCCTATTGCGAACAACGCAAACAGCACAAAAAAAGTTATCGTCGGCATGTCTGGCGGTGTGGATTCGTCCGTTTCAGCACTTATTTTGATGCAGCAGGGTTATCAGGTCGAAGGCCTGTTCATGAAGAATTGGGACGAAGACGACGGTACAGAATATTGCACTGCCAAAGAAGACCTTGCCGATGCGCAAGCGGTATCCGACAAGCTTGGTATCAAACTTCATACTGCAAACTTTGCCGCCGAATATTGGGATAATGTATTTGAGCACTTTTTAGAAGAATACAAAGCCGGCCGAACACCGAATCCAGATATCCTTTGTAATAAAGAAATCAAATTCAAAGCCTTCCTTGAATACGCCTTGGCACTTGGCGCTGATTACATTGCCACAGGGCATTATGTGCGTCGTGGAGAGCAAGATGGCGAGCCACTTTTATTAAAGGGTTTGGATGGCAACAAAGACCAAAGCTACTTTTTATACGCTGTCGGCAAGGACGAAATAGCCAAAACACTCTTCCCCGTTGGCGAGCTTGAAAAGCCAGAAGTACGTCGTCTCGCAGAAGAGTTTGGACTGGTCACACACAACAAAAAAGACAGTACAGGTATTTGTTTCATTGGCGAACGCCGCTTTAAAGATTTCTTAGAACAATATTTGCCCGCTCAACCAGGTAATATTGAAACCCTTGAAGGTGATGTGATTGCGCGCCACCATGGTTTGATGTATCACACCATTGGTCAACGCCAAGGGTTAGGCATTGGCGGTTTAGCAAACTATTCCGACGACCCTTGGTATGTGGTAGAAAAAGACCTTAAACGCAATGTGCTGATTGTGACTCAAGGCGGCCAACATGAGTCGCTCTATAAAACCCACTTAATTGCTGAAAATTTTGATTGGGTGGCACGCCAAACACCAAGTTTGCCTATGACTTGCACAGCAAAATGCCGCTACCGCCAGCCCGATCAAGAATGTACTGTGTATCTTAATGAAAAAGGCCAAATTGAAGTGTCTTTTGTTGAGCCACAAAGGGCCATTACACCAGGGCAATCCATTGTTTTTTACCAAAATGAATTGTGTCTAGGTGGCGGCATCATCAACATCGCCTTTAATAAATAGAGAACCTATCACGTGAGTAGCAAAGAAAAAGAACAAACTATTGCGCTATCTGCTGTGTTTCAAGCAGCAGAATTGGTTGCGGTTTTAGCCAAGACAGGAAAAGTCGATAATGCGGCCTTACAGCCTATGATCGAAAGCATCTTACTCGTCAACGCACCCTCTACTGAAGACATTTATGGTGGACAGTGGGATTGTCAGAGCAATTTATCACTTGGTCGTAACGTCACGAGAAAAGCATTAAGCAAAGATCGCAGTAGTGTAAACCCTGATACATTGCGATACGCTCTCAGCTTAGTCCACCTTGAAAGCAAACTCGCTAAAACACCACAAATGCTGTCCACTATTGGCCAACAGATTTCTCAGATAGAGCAAAAGAAAGCTCATTACGACAGCCTACTTCACGAAAACATCATTGCTGCTATTTCAGGCATGTATCAAGAAACCCTAAGTACTTTGCCTTTCCGCATTCAGGTACAAGGCGATAGCCGCTTTTTACAACAGCCACATATCGCCAACCAAGTTCGCACTATTTTAATGTCTGGTATTCGCGCCGCTATGTTGTGGCGTCAGCTAGGCGGTAAACGCTGGCATTTGATTTTTAAAAGAAAGGCACTATTAAAAGCACTAGAATCTCGCAGCTAATCACGTATTTTAGCTAGGCTTGATAGAACAAATTCATAGGATAACTGAAATCAATTTTGAGTATATCTTAGAGCCAATATCTCTACCTTGGTTTTTTAGGTAGTATGTTGAGCAAATTTTTAACCTGTGCAAGATATTATGCACAACCAGTTAAAACCTAGGGAATGGCGGCTAAAAGTCATCTTCGATTCAATGGGCAACACTGCCTGAAATGTTAGGGGAATTACATGTCGAAACAAACCATCTATTACACGTTGACCGATGAAGCACCAGCATTGGCAACTTCATCTTTGCTTCCTATCTTTGGCGCTTTTGCAAAAGAAGCAGATATCGAACTACAACTAACAGATATCTCTTTAGCAAGCCGTATTCTTGCAGGCTTCTCTGACCTTCTTCCTGCGGATAAGCAAGTAGAAGATGGCCTTCAATTCTTAGGTGACTTAACCGCTTCTCCTGAAGCAAATATCGTAAAACTGCCTAACATCAGTGCTTCTTTGCCTCAGCTTAATGCTGCAATCAAAGAACTAAACGCACAAGGTTACGGACTTCCTGAGTACCCAGAAAATCCAACAACTGACGAAGAAAAAGACATCCAAGCGCGTTATGCAAAAGTACTTGGTAGTGCAGTAAACCCAGTTCTACGTCAAGGTAACTCTGACCGTCGCGCACCAGCAGCGGTTAAAGGTTTTGCTCGCAAAAACCCACATTCAATGGGCAAATGGAAAAAAACCTCTATTTCTCATGTTGATCACATGCGTGATGGCGACTTCTACTCTTCTGAGCAATCTGTAACTATGGATTCTGCTAAAACCGTGAACATCGAATTCGTCAGAAAAGACGGTTCTGTTGAATTGAAAAAATCGCTTCCTCTTCTTGAAGGCGAAATCTTAGACAGCATGAACATCAGCTGCACGAAACTACGTGAATTCTTTGAAGCGTCTATGCAAGAAGCAAAAGAAGACAACATCATGTGGTCTGTGCATTTGAAAGCAACCATGATGAAGGTGTCTCACCCAATCGTATTCGGTCATGCTGTAACAGTTTTCTACAAAGACGTATTCGAAAAATACGGCGAATTGTTTAAAGAAATCGGCGTTAACCCAAACAATGGTTTAGGCAGCGTATACGACAAGATCCAAACACTTCCTGAAGCAAAACAAGAAGAAATCAAACAAGCGATTCAAGACGTTTACAACACGCGTCCAGAGTTGGCCATGGTTGATTCCGACAAAGGCATCACTAACTTGCACGTACCAAGTGACGTGATCGTTGACGCTTCTATGCCAGCGATGATCCGTAACTCTGGTAAAATGTGGGGCCGTGACGGCAAAGCACACGATGCAAAAGCGGTTATTCCAGATCGCACTTACGCTCGCATTTACCAAGAGACTATTAACTTCTGTAAAACAAACGGCGAATTCGACCCAACAACAATGGGTACGGTTCCAAACGTTGGTTTGATGGCGCAAAAAGCACAAGAATACGGTTCTCACGACAAAACATATGAAATCGCTGAAGCTGGCACAATGCGCGTTGTAGACGCTCAAGGTAACGTTCTTATGCAGCACGCTGTAGAGAAAGGCGATATCTGGCGCGCATGTCAAACAAAAGACGCTCCAATCCGTGACTGGGTAAAACTTGGTGTTACTCGTGCTCGTCAATCTGACACACCAGCAGTGTTCTGGTTAGAAGAAGAACGTTCTCACGATAACGAACTTCGTAAGAAAGTAGAGCTTTACCTAAAAGACCACGACACAACAGGCCTAGACATTCGCATCATGCCTTACAACGAAGCGATCCGTTTCTCTATGGAACGCATCATTCGTGGCGAAGACACGATTTCAGTAACAGGTAACATCCTGCGTGATTACCTAACTGACTTGTTCCCAATCTTGGAACTTGGTACGTCTGCGAAAATGTTGTCTATCGTTCCAATGCTAAACGGCGGCGGCATGTATGAAACTGGCGCGGGTGGTTCTGCTCCTAAGCACGTTCAACAGCTAATGGAAGAAAACTACCTACGTTGGGATTCACTTGGTGAATTCTTGGCTGTGGCGGTTTCTTTTGAAGAGCTTGGCATCAAGAACAACAACGAGAAAGCAAAAGTACTTGCGAAATGCCTAGATAAAGCAACAGGCAAATTGCTAGACACTAACAAGTCTCCTTCTCGTAAAGTTGGCGGTATCGACAACCGTGGTAGCCACTTCTACCTAGCAATGTACTGGGCTCAAGAGTTGGCAGCACAAACTGAAAACGCTGACCTTGCTGCGAAATTCGCACCATTAGCAAAAGAGCTAACAGCGAAAGAAGATACTATCGTTGCTGAACTGGCTGCAGTACAAGGTAAGCCTGCTGGCCTATCTGGTTACTACCACGTTGACCTAGATGCAGTTGAAAAAGTCATGCGCCCAAGCGCTACATTCAACCAAGCTTTAGCTACACTGTAAGCCTAAACCTTATCTCTATTTAGAGAGGTTTCAGTAACACCAAGCCCAGATGCCGTTTAGATATTTCTATTTAAACGAAATCTGGGCTTTTTTTATGCCTATACAAGCACCTACTCCCTGTATTACCTCGCCTCTTTTGCCTATAATAGCGGCTCCCTGAAAACCATGTTCGAGGCGTTATCTCAATGGAATTAACTAGCTTAAATGCAATTTCCCCTATCGACGGTCGTTACGGATCGAAAACAAACGTATTACGTCGCTCAGTAAGCGAGTACGGTTTGCTACGTATGCGAGTCATAGTTGAAGTTCGCTGGCTACAGGCTCTTGCCAGTCACCCACAAATTGTTGAAGTTCCTGCTCTTAGTGCTCAAGCCAGCACTTTCTTAGACCAATTAGCAGACAACTTCAGTGAAGCCGATGCTCAAGCGATTAAAGACATTGAGAAAACCACCAATCACGATGTGAAAGCGGTTGAGTATTTCATCAAAAACAAAATGGCAGACAACGCGGAATTGGCTGCAATTTCTGAATTTGTTCACTTTGCTTGTACATCGGAAGACATTAATAACTTGTCTCACGCTTTGATGCTTCGTGAAGCTTTGGAAGAAGGCATTACTCCAGAGTTAAACAACATCATTACAGCCATTCAAGACCTAGCTATTGAACATGCTGAGCAACCTATGTTGTCTCGAACTCATGGTCAAACAGCCTCTCCATCTACCATGGGTAAAGAAATGGCGAACGTTGCTGCACGTCTTAGCCGTCAGCTTAAGCAAATCCAAAGCGTTGAATTTTTAGGCAAAATCAACGGCGCGGTGGGTAACTACAACGCTCACCTTTCCGCTTACCCAGATGTGGATTGGCAAGCACACGCAGAGAAGTTTGTGACCTCTTTGGGCTTAACGTGGAACCCTTACACGACTCAAATCGAGCCACACGATTACATCGCAGAATTGTTCGATGCTATCTGTCGTTTCAATACGATTTTGATCGATTTCGATCGTGATGTTTGGGGCTACATTTCTATGGGCTTTTTCAAGCAAAAAACCATTGCAGGTGAAATTGGCTCTTCTACTATGCCGCATAAAGTCAACCCAATTGACTTCGAAAACTCTGAAGGTAACTTGGGCATTGCGAATGCGATTATGGGACACTTGAGCGCGAAACTACCGATTTCTCGCTGGCAGCGTGACCTAACAGATTCAACGGTATTGCGTAACCTAGGTGTTGGCTTAGCTCACAGCTTAATTGCTTACCAATCCACGCTAAAAGGCATCAGCAAGCTTGAAATCAATGCGCCTCGCCTAGATGCAGACTTAGATGCGGCATGGGAAGTTTTGGCTGAGCCAATTCAAACTGTGATGCGTCGTTACGGCATTGAGTCTCCTTATGAAAAACTAAAAGAGCTAACTCGTGGCCGTGTCATTGACCAAGCAACAATCGAAGCGTTTGTTGAAACCTTAGACATGCCAGAAGCAGCCAAAGCCGAGCTAAAAATCTTAACACCAGGCACATATATTGGTAATGCTGTTGCGCAAGCGAAAGCTATTCGTAACTAAGCTTTACTTTTTATAGCCTTAAGAAAAGAGCCGATTTATCGGCTCTTTTTTGTCTTACACTTCCAACTGATTCTTTATATTTTTACGAGAAACCTATGATAGACCTAGATACGCCGTTAACCATTCTTGGCGGAATGACAGCACAAACATTCTTGAATGAATATTGGCAAAAGAAGCCTCTTCTCATTCGTGCTGGTCTGTCAGACTTTGAAGTGCCACTGGAAGCAGATGAACTCGCCGGCATGGCAATGGAAGAAGAAGTCGAGTCACGCCTCGTAATTGAAAACGGTAAAACACCATGGGAGACACAACAAGGGCCATTTGACGAAGACACCTTTGCTAACTTACCAGAAAAAGAATGGACACTTCTCGTTCAAGCGGTTGATCACTGGGTTCCTGAGATTCAAGCATTAAAAGAACAATTCCAATTCCTCCCAAGCTGGCGCCTTGATGATGTGATGATCAGCTACGCAACCGAAGGCGGCAGCGTTGGCCCTCATTATGATCAATACGATGTTTTCTTAATTCAAGTTGCTGGTAAACGCCGCTGGCAAGTTCTCGCGCCTGAGGAATATCAAGACTCAGCCATTGCTGACATATCTCTACACATTTTAGATAACTTCTCTGTAAACCCAGAAATGGATTGGGAATTAGAAGCCGGTGATATTTTGTATTTACCGCCTAACTTCGCCCACAATGGTCGCGCTTTAGACGACGAATGTATGACCTATTCTGTCGGCTTCCGTGCACCAAGCATACAAGATGCTTTGACAGGAATTCGCAACAAACTGTGCGAAAACATCAATGTCAAAAACCGCTTTGCGGCACCAGAAACGGGAAATCGCGATCATAGCGCTCAAATACATCAAGATGATGTTTCCTATTTGCAAGCTGAGTTAGCTAAGCTCATAAATCAGCCTGATGTATTAGCAAACTGGTTAGGCGAAACCATGAGCGAAAGCAAATACCCTGAATATTTAGCGCCGCTAAACTCAAGCGACTTAGATAAAGCGTTTCAAAATGCGATTCAAGGCCGAACCTTTATTCGACCTGGTGATGCGCGTATTTGCTACTATCTCAATGACAAAGAAAATCATATGACGGTTTTCTGCAACGGTGAAAGTATTAATCTGGACAGTGAATTAGCCCCATTTGTTCAAGCAATTACAGATCAGGTTGAATTTGATTTTTCTGGTTTAGACTTAAGCCAAAACGATGACTTAGAGCCTCTTGTGCGATTTTTTATTCGCCAACAAGGTGTTATTGAACTCGTCGCGCCAGAATAAAAACAGGAGAACAAGGTGAAGGTATTAACTTCGGACTGGAACAGCAGCAAAGACCAAATAACCTTTGTACGCAAACAAGTCTTTATTATTGAACAAGGCATCGACCCAGAAGACGAATGGGATGACCATGATGAAGATGCCGTTCACTTTGTAACTTTTGGCACAACAGCCGTACCGACAGGAACTTGTCGACTGACAGAAGAAGGTCAATTAGGCCGTTTAGCAGTATTGCCTGCTTATCGACACCAAGGCTACGGTGAAATGCTGATGGCTAGAGCCATCAAAGTCGCGAGAGAAATGGGGCTCAGAAAAGTTTTCCTCAATGCCCAAGTCGATTCCCAGCAATTTTACACAAAGCAAAACTTCCGTTCTGACGGTAAGATATTTCTAGAAGCAGGAAAAATGCACGTCCGAATGGAACGGGAAATATAACCGGCCTT
Organism: Marinomonas sp. 15G6-16; assembly: GCF_055809555.1. Classification (NCBI taxonomy): domain Bacteria; kingdom Pseudomonadati; phylum Pseudomonadota; class Gammaproteobacteria; order Oceanospirillales; family Oceanospirillaceae; genus Marinomonas; species Marinomonas sp. 15G6-16. Next base: position 992,731 of record NZ_CM147916.1, read on the forward strand.
TGAACTTAAGTTTAAATTTACTGCTTTTTAGACATAAAAAAACGAGCTTTTCTGTATTAGAAAGCTCGTTTTTTTTCGTTCTAAATCGCTAATTAAACAACAGCAATTAGCTCAACATCAAACTGTAGAACAGAGAAAGGCTGAATCATTGCGCCTGCGCCTTGTGCGCCGTAAGCTAATTCAGCTGGAATTGTTAGACGGTATTTCGCGCCTTCTTTCATCAACTGAAGACCTTCAGTCCAACCAGCAATAACGCCAGTTAGAGGAAATTCAATTGGCTCGCCACGGGCAATTGAGCTATCGAATACTTGACCATCAATCAAGCGACCTTCGTAATGAACACGAACGGTTGATTCAAGGCTAGGAGTTGCGCCAGTACCTTCTTCAAGAACTTCGAACTGCAAACCGCTTTCCGTTGTTTGAACGCCATCTTTTGCTTTGTTTTCTGCAAGGAATGCTTCGCCAGCTTTTACTGTTTCTTCAGATCCAGCGCGAGCTTTTTCTTCCATTTTTTGCTGAAGTTCTGCAAAAGCTGCTTCCAATTCTTCACCTGGAACGCGCATTTCAGCTTGATTCAAAGAATCTTCAATCGCAGCAAAAAGATGCGTTAGAGATAATTCTCCAAGGTCACTACCACGTAGTTGATCACCAATTTGGCGACCAATACCGTATGCGATTTTTGCTTCATTCGAATCGAACGACAGTTCAGACATGTTTACACTCTCTTATTCGTTACACATAAAAATTGAGCGCAAATTGTAACATAGCCAGAATCACATGGGCTCATTTTTCAAAACCATTAAACTGCCGCTGCTGGATTAATATTTTTTATATTAAATCGATAGATTTATTAAATGATATCCATTATCATTTAATGAATTCATTGAGCGAAGGAACCCATTATGAAAACGAAGCGCTTTATACCATCAACCATACAAAATCGAGTCAGCAAAAAATCTTCTGACTATTGGGGCATGCTATTCATCAGCTTCTTATTTTTGTCGGCTATCAGTAGCTTTTTATTTGCAAATCACATTGATCGCCCTCAGCTTGATAATGTCTCGAGTACATCACACCAAACAAATACGGTAGTGGTGAATAAAAATCAGAAAATAAAAAGCTAAACCGACACACCTTTCACTTCTCTCAGCGGATTCAATAAAGCAACGCCACTCTAGTCAAGGTTACATTTGTTCGATACACTTACTGTATATATAAACAGTAAGTGTATTCATGATTCTTTATATTGCAGAGAAACCAAGCCTTGCTCGCGCCATTGCAGCCGCCCTCCCATCACCACAGAAAAAAGAAGACGGCTGTATTTGGTTGCCTAATGGAGACTGTATTAGCTGGTGTATTGGGCATTTGCTAGAGCAAGCTGAACCTCATCAATATGATCCTATTTTTAAATCATGGAGCTTGGATCATCTGCCAATTATCCCAACCGACTGGCAATGGCAGGAAAAAGCCAACACAAAAAAACAGCTAGGTGTTTTAAAAAAACTCATTAAAAAAGCAACGCATCTTGTTCATGCAGGTGACCCAGACCGCGAAGGTCAGCTGTTAGTTGATGAGGTCATTCATTTCACCAAAGTGCCTAAGCTCAAACTGCAAAATACTCAACGCCTCCTGATTAATGACCTAACACCAAGCGCCGTCAAAAAAGCACTAAACAACTTACGCCCAAACAGCGAGTTCGCTGCTCTTTCCCGTTCAGCCTTAGCGAGAGCCAGAGCCGATTGGTTATTTGGTTTAAACCTTACTAGAGCCTATACCATTAGAGGCCGACAAGCTGGCTATCAAGGCGTTCTATCCATTGGCCGAGTGCAAACGCCAGTATTGGGCCTTGTGGCGGCGAGAGACAAGGAGCGAGAACACTTTATTCCGAAAGACTACTTCCAAGTCTGGGCTCAATTAGAAACTAATCTGAAAGTAAGGTTTCAAGCGAAGTGGCTGCCAAGTGAAGCTTGCAAGCCGCATATGGATGAAGAAAACCGCGTTCTAAATCGAGCTTTAGCCGTCAATGTCGCTTCTCGTATCACCAACCAACCAGCCAATGTTATTGAGGCGAGCTATAAGCAAAAGAAGCAAGCGCCTCCTTTGCCTTATAATTTATCAAGCCTTCAAATCGATGCAGCGAAGATTTTCTCGTTATCCGCTCAACAAGTTTTGGATACTTGCCAAACCTTGTATGAACGCCATCAAATGATCACCTACCCGAGATCAGATTGTCGTTATCTACCAAGTCTTCAACACAAAGACGCGAAAGGTATTTTAGCCTCGTTAGGTAAGGCCACAGCAGAACTTGCACAAGGTGCTAAGAATGCGAACCCAGCAATACGCAGCAAAGCATGGAATGACAAACAAGTTACCGCTCACCATGCGATCATTCCGACTAGCCAAGCCCATAAAGCAGGCTCTCTCGGAAAAGTAGAATCACAGGTATTTGGGCTGATTGCTCGCCAGTATTTAATGCAGTTCTATCCCGATTATGATTTCCTCGCCTCTTATATCAAGCTCGATATCGCTGGTGGTCAGTTTGAAGCAAAGGGCAATACAGCAATCTCTCTTGGGTGGCGTACACTGCTTCCGCAAAAAACAAAGTCGAGCAATAAAGGAGAGCAAAACGGCGAAGAACAAAATGAATTGCCTAAACTTCAGAAAGGCGATTCACTTTGGTGTCATGAGGGTATTATTCATGACAAAGTCACCACGCCGCCAGCCGCTTTTACTGATGCTACCTTGCTTTCAGCAATGACAGGAATTAGTCGCTTTGTCACAAATAAAGACATAAAAGCCATTTTGAAAGACACAGATGGACTGGGAACAGACGCCACAAGAGCAAGTATTATTGAGTTGTTATTTAAACGAGGGTTCTTAATCAGACAAGGGAAACAAATACACGCCAGCGAAACAGGCCGAGCGTTTGTAGACTGCTTACCTAGCCAATTGGTCACACCTGATATGACAGCTCAATGGGAATCAACACTAAACACAATAAGCCTCGGTGAAACAAGTTATCAAAGCTTTATGTCACATTTAGAAAGTAATTTAGTAGAACTGTTAGACGCCTCGAAAAGCCTGTCTTCAGCGTCATTAAAGCATTTGCCTGCGCCAGCTAAGAAAGCTTTTTCAAAGCGCTCAACAGGCAAAAGAAAGTCCGCATCGAAGCCCTCAAACAGCACATCAAAAACGAGAACAAGACGGTCTACTGCAAAGCGCTAAATAAGTTAAGTTCAAAAAGCTAGCCTATTGCTAACCAAGCTCCGACACCAATCATTAAGGTTCCAGCAATGCGGTTCATTATACGAACATTGCCACTTTGCATAAGCAAAGATTTGAGTGTTCGACCGCCCGCCGCATAGATAAGCAGACAGCTGAATTCAAGCATGAGAATAACACTAATCAATATGATCAACTGACTAGCGAGTGGTTGAGTTGCATCTAAAAAAGGCGGTAATAATGCCACAAAAAACGCCCAACCTTTAGGGTTGGCAATGGCAGTCACAAAGCCTTGTGAGATTAAATCAATACGAGAAGCAGGCTCTTCTTCAGATTCCATTTTAATGGCCATTTTGCCTTTAGATAGCCACATTTGAATACCGATATACGCCAAGTAAGCGCCGCCTAAATATTTTAAAACGAGGAAAACATTCGGATAATTTAAAAGTAAAGCTGCGACGCCAATAGCAGATAAAGTGGCTACGGTCGCAACACCAATAAGCTCACCAAACATCATCCAAAGTGCGCGCTTAATACCGATTGTCATGCCAAGCGTCATGGCAAGAGTCATGCACATACCAGGCGTGATAGAGACAAAAAAGAAAGTAGGTATAAAAGCAGAAAGCAGAGCGAGGTTCACACAATATCCTTATCTAAATTAAAAGTTCAATTCACACAAATTAAAAACGTTTTTTCTCTTTGAAGTCAGAATTTTCAATAAACTTATTCCATTCATCATCCATTTCTTCTTTCTCGTTCGTCATCGTCTTACTAATTTCTTCTTCTGCTTTCTGTAAGGCCAAATCTTCTTCAAGCTCTTGAATGACATCTTTTAATTTCAAAATTGCTGGCTGGGCTTGGGCAGAGTCTTTTAATGGCGATAACTGAGACAAAGCCTCTTTATATTGCTCTAACGCCTTATCTATTCTTCCACTTAGAAAGTCTTTTCGAGCAAGGTAAGCATAATGGTCAGCATTAATTTTATACTTGAAGAAATGCATTAACTGAATATAGCGATAAGCTAAATCAGAATCGATTTCTTTGTCTCTTTGCGCCACGGTCAAAAACGTTTCAAACGAATCAAATAAACGCTTTACTTCAACAATAAGCACTTCATCATTCATCGGCTTAGCACGACGTTTTTGTTTACTTGATTGAAACTCTTCTATTTCTTCAGCAAGATGATTTCGTCGGCGCGTTAAAGTGGCATCCGGCTGTAAAGTCAGTAATTGATCATAGAGTTGAAGCATGCGAGAAAATAGCCATAAACGCATGTCTTTTGGTTGATATTGAGGAGGCATTTCATCCAAATAACGACGAACCTGACGCAATTGATTGTTCAAAGTAGCGATTTTGCGCAACTTAGCCAATCTTGCCTGCTCTTTTAGCTGCAATACAATGGCGAAGACTATAAATCCGCCTATAACAAGTAAAAGCACAGTGATACTAACAGCAGTCATTGGATGAATGTTTACCTTAATATTGATAACTGGATAATGCAAAAGGCTCTCAAAATGAGCCGAAATACAATAATGTGAAATAGTCACTTCACATTACACAAACTCCATCTGTAATCGAACGCATACGTCTTCAAATCGTGAAGGCCGTCAGCTTATTAAGTTTTTATCCCTAGACACTTTAAAAAGCAATTCTCTTATATAACACAGAGCAGAACTGTAACACAAAAAAAGACCAGACAAGCTGGTCTTTTTTTGTACTCTTAATGCTGCAAAGTTTAACGAGAAACAGAGAAACCAAGCAACATATAAAACAACATAGCAGAAAGTGTCGCAGACGCAGGTACAGTAATCACCCAAGCTGCAGCAATGCGTAATAATGCAGAACGCTTCACTAACTCTTTCTTCGTCGCTTTTTTCAAGCTTTTACGCTCAGCAGATGAAATCGGCGAAGATGCTTGAGCCGATTTCAACTCTTTCAAAATCAGACGTTTTTCATCAACATCAGCATCCTGAAAACGTTTTACGAACTCTTGAGTTTGATAACCATCATGACCAGCAGATTCAGAGTGAGCAACAATAGATTTCAACTTTTTCTCATAAGACTGCTTTAGGTATTCTCGCAAGAAGCCAACACCAAAAACACCACCAACAGCAATATGTGTTGAGCTAACAGGTAAGCCTAACTGAGAAGCAACGATAACCGTAATTGCTGCCGCCATAGCGATACAAAATGCTCGTGTTTTATCTAGCTCTGTAATTTCAGAACCAACTGTCTTGATAAGCTTAGGGCCAAATAAAGCAAGACCAACCGCAATACCTATTCCACCAACAATCATAATCCACAATGGAATAGCGGCTTTACCCGTAACGGCGCCCGTTAACAAAGCTTCATTGATCGCAGCTAGTGGCCCAATCGCATTGGCAACATCGTTTGCACCATGGGCAAAACTCAATAACGCGGCAGAAACAATTAATGGAATTGTAAATAAGCTATTAACAGAGTCTTTGTTGTTTTCAAGTGCCGCCGCTGCTTTATCGACGATAGGACGAACAATGAAATAAGCTGTTAGAGCAATTGCAAAAGCAATCATAGCTGCAGTGACGAAATCCAAAGACCAGATTTTCTTCAAGCCCTTAAGAATCAAATAAGTAGAGAAAGCCCAAACCATTAATCCAACCAACAGAGGAACCGCTTTCTTAGCCGCTGCAATCATATCGCTTTTATATGTGATAGCGCGTTTGATGTACATTAAGAAAAGTGCCGCAATGATGCCGCCTAATAATGGGGAAATTACCCAACTAGCAACAATGGCAGTCATCTTGTCCCAGTTCGCAATATCCCAGCCACCAGCAGCAATACCAGCACCTAATACACCACCAACAATCGAGTGTGTTGTTGAAACAGGAGCACCAAGATACGTTGCTAGGTTAAGCCAAATCGCTCCAGCCAATAATGCCGCCATCATGACCCAAATAAAGGTGCCTGAATCACCAATAAAGTTAGGGTCTATAATGCCGTTTTTAATTGTACCAACGACCGTACCACCGGCAATTAAAGCACCAGAAGCTTCAAAAATTGCGGCAATAACAATGGCGCCAGTCATGGACAAAGCTTTTGCCCCTACTGCTGGTCCCACATTATTCGCTACATCGTTTGCACCGATATTCACAGCCATGTAAGCACCAATCGCTGCTGCGATGGCTAAAATAGATATATTAGAAACTTCCACTCCATTGGTTGTCGCATAAAAGCCAACAGCTAAAACAAACGCTAACGCAATCAGAACACGAATATATTCATGACCATTAGCCAAAGCTGCACTTTTTTTGAGGTATTTGTAAGATCCATAAGGGCTCTTCTTCATAGAATTAATCAGTACCAAGAGCAGTTAATAAAATCTTATTAACTGCTTTCTTGTCCAAAGGGTGGCTATATTACATCTTAGCCATTGCTTGTCATATTTCTGCAACACAATTTTGGCGTCATTCTACACGGGCTTTTTATAGATAAAAAGACCTAAAAACCTCAAATATTCAGAGCATATACAAACAAAAAAAGCGCCTTTAACAGCGCCTTTATAAAAAACAATAAATCGTTACAAAGCATCAACACTCGATAACATTTACCGCTAAACCACCGCGAGAGGTTTCTTTGTATTTATCATTCATATCTCTTCCTGTATCTCGCATGGTTCTAATGACTTTATCTAGCGATACATAATGATTTCCATCACCGCGTAATGCCATAGAGGCAGAATTAATGGCCTTCATCGCTCCCATTGCATTACGCTCAATACAAGGTACTTGTACCAATCCACCAATAGGATCACAAGTTAGCCCTAAATTATGCTCCATACCGATTTCAGCCGCGTTCTCAATTTGCTCTGGTGTTCCACCTGTAGCCGCAGCCAAACCAGCCGCTGCCATGGCACAAGCAGAACCGACTTCTCCCTGACATCCGACTTCGGCTCCAGAGATGGATGCATTTTCTTTAAAAAGAAAACCAATGGCCGCCGCCGTAAGAAAAAATTCAACAACACCTTCATCATTAGAGCGAGGGCAAAAATCCCAATAATAATGTAAAACAGCAGGAATAATGCCCGCTGCGCCATTAGTTGGCGCCGTGACAACTCGTCCTCCCGCGGCATTTTCTTCATTTACCGCCAACGCATAAAGATTCACCCAATCCATTGCTCCAAGAGAAGGTGTAATCATATCCATGTTCGTTTTTTTCATGAGATCTTTATGAAGGCTAGCGGCTCGGCGTTTTACCTTTAAACCGCCAGGTAAGCTTCCCTCATTTTGAATTCCTTGCTGAACACAGGATTTCATCACGGCCCAAATCGACAAAATTTCCTGCTTTATCTCTTCTTCTGTTCTCCAGGTTTTCTCATTTTCCATCATGATTTGAGCAATGCTTTTCTCTTCTTCTCGACAAAGCTTAATAAGTGTCGCTGCATCATGAAAAACATAAGGAAGCTCTGTCGTATCTTCGACTAAAGCAACATTACCCTCTTCATCTTCTTCAACAATAAACCCGCCACCAACGGAGTAAAATGTCGCTTTATGAATTTCATCATTATTTTGATCAAAGGCAGCTAGCGTCATTCCATTAGCATGAAAATCAAGGCGATCAATACGGTGAAAAATGAGGTCATTAGCAACATCTATAGAAATATTGTGCTCTGAAAGTAAGCTCAGCTGCGATGTCTGGTTAATACGCTCAACACGTTCACTGACCAAAGTAGGATCAATAGATTCTGGAAGCTCGCCTTCCAACCCCATCAATACAGCCGTTCCTGTACCATGCCCTTTGCCCGTCGCGCCTAGAGAGCCATATAAATCTATTTTTAGCCTGCATACCTGTTTCAGCAAATCACCTTTTAGCAATTGATAAGCAAACTGGTTCGCAGCAACCATTGGCCCAACTGTATGAGAGCTGGAGGGACCGATACCTACCTTAAAAAGATCAAATAAACTGATTGCCATGCTTTATCCTCTATCGCCAACCCATGGAACACCATAAGTACATTAGCAGAATACCTAGCTAAGAAAATTATCACTTACGACAAAAAGTTTCCAATAAGAAACATATTGCAGGGTTATATGAAGAAACGAGCCAATAAAACAAATCAAAGTGAGAAGGTGTAACAACGTAGAAGCTAAGAAAACGAAAAAGCCAAGAGACTGGCTCTTGGCTTTTGCAGAACAATTAGAATAAAAGGGTTAGAAAAAGCCCATTGGATTAATATCGTAGCTCACCAGCATATTCTTCGTTTGCTGATAATGCTCTAGCGCAACCTTATGGGTCTCGCGGCCAATACCTGATTTTTTATAACCACCAAACGCAGAATGAGCAGGATACATGTGATAACAATTCATCCAGACTCGGCCGGCTTCTAGGTTTCGCCCCATGCGATAAGCAAGGTTAGTATCTCGTGTCCATACACCTGCACCAAGCCCAAATTCACTGTCATTGGCAATTGCGAGAGCTTCCGCTTCGTCTTTAAAGGTCGTCACACTGACAACTGGGCCAAAGATTTCTTCTTGGAAAATACGCATATTGTTTGACCCTTTAAACAAGGTCGGTTGTACATAATAGCCTTTATTGAAACCATCCACTGGTGCAATACCGCCTCCCAATAAAAGCTCAGCACCTTCCCCCTTACCTATGTCGATATATTTTAATATCTTATCAAACTGCTCTTTTGAAGCTTGCGCACCAACTTGAGTTTCCGTATCAAGTGGATTGCCACGCTTAATTGTTTTTGTTCGCTCAATCACTAAAGCCATAAATTCGTCGTACATATCTTCTTGAATGAGAACTCGAGATGGACAAGTACAAACTTCACCTTGGTTAAAGAAGGCCAATACCAACCCTTCAACACATTTACTAATGAAGTCATCTTCTTGCTTCATAATGTCAGAGAAGTAGATATTTGGAGACTTCCCTCCTAACTCAACAGTAGACGGAATAATATTTTCTGCGGCACACTTTAAAATCCCTGAACCGACTGGTGTGGAGCCAGTAAAAGCAATTTTGGCAATACGTTTACTTGATGCCAAAGCTTGCCCTGCCTCTTTACCAAAACCATTAACAATATTTAATACACCTGGTGGCAATAGATCTTGAATGACTTTAACCAACTCAAGAATTGAAACCGGAGTTTGTTCTGCCGGTTTAAGAACCACACAGTTGCCAGCGGCAAGTGCTGGAGCAAGTTTCCATGCAGCCATTAAGATAGGGAAGTTCCAAGGAATGATTTGACCGACAACACCGAGCGGCTCATGAAAGTGATACGCCACTGTATGTTCATCGATTTCAGCTGCCGTACCTTCTTGTGAACGTAAGCAACCAGCGAAATAACGGAAATGATCTGCGGCTAAAGGAATATCCGCATTTAATGTTTCACGTATGGCTTTACCGTTATCCCAAGTGTCAGCAACAGCGAGCGCTTCTAAATGCTGCTCAATTCGATCGGCTATTTTCAATAGAATACCGGAACGGGTTGCTACAGACGTTTTTCCCCAAGCTGCGCGAGCTGCGTGAGCGGCATCTAAAGCCAAATTAATGTCTTCTTCTGTTGATCGAGGAATTCGGCAGAACACTTCTCCGTCAACAGGGCTGACATTATCAAAGTATTGACCTTTAACAGGTGCAACCCATTCACCACCAATGAAGTTTCCATACTCAGCTTGAAAGGTCACAGGGCTACCAGAAGTACCAGGTTTTGCATAAATCATAGTAATTTCTCCACTTTTATTGTTTTTATTAGTTCATTCAGCAAGGTATTTACCTGAACCTCCACTCTAGAAACAATTAGCAAAGAAAACTTGTCTGTCAGTCCATGATACTTGTCTGAAGATCCATTTCTCTCCATGTTTTTGTGTTGACCAACAGGCAAGCAAGAGTAATGATAGAAGAAAGAAAAATGATCCACGCCAACTATAAATATAAAAGAGGTGTGTTAATGAACCGTTCTTTCTCTATGGCAAAAGATCGACTGAAAGATAAGCGCTCACCCATTCAGTTAGTCGAAAATCGGGTATGTTTTGCAGGGCCTAATTCTGAGCTAAGCATCTACGATACCTATGAACAAGCCCAGAAAGTCAGCTTAAAAGCGGACTCATTACTTTATTGTGGCATGGTGACTGGCGCTAAAGTGATGCATACCCAATACAATGGGAATGTGCCCTTTCTCCCTCACGAATCTTTTATATTGGCACCAGAAGAGGAAGTCTTCATTGATTTTCCAGAAGCTCGATGGGAACAACCGACGACCTGTCTCACCATTGCCATCTCGAAAGAAAGAGTCGCTCAGATCTGTGATCGAATGAACGACATCATGTTTAAATCTCTTCCTTACGATGCCGTCATCGACCCGAATCAGCATTTGCATACCATTCATACTCAAGCCACTCAACAAGTATTAGATCGTTTGACCAGTGACTTCATTCAGAATGATCCCGACCGAGACCTCTTAGTGGATTTTGGGGTAAGTGAATTAGTCACTCGCATATTAAGACATCATGGCAGAGATGCGCTGCTACGCTTTACTCAACATTCACCTGATGCAAACGGGCTCACTTGTGTTATATCTTGGATAGAGCAAAATCTTGCGGAGCCACTCGATATCAATCAATTGGCTAAAATGGCGTGTATGAGCCGCAGTCGATTTTACGAAAGCTTTAAACGCCAACTGGCTTGCACACCATTGGAATATCAACACCAACGTAGGATGCAGAGAGCCTATCAGCGCCTACAAGAAAAGTGTTCTGTAACCGAAGTGAGTTATGAATTAGGTTATCAAAGCTTGAGCCACTTTAGCCGACGCTTTCACCAACATTTTGGCATTTCACCACGGCAAGTCACTCAAGCTCATAAGCTTAGTTAGTCAAATATTAAAATAGCTAAAATGTATAACCTAGCTTTGATTTACAGTAGCTGAAGATCGACAATATCAACAGCAACCCAAACATTAAGGCAAAGAATGGCACTAACTGCCCAACTTGATACAAAGATGCCAAAGCGACTGGACCTAACGCCGCTCCTAACCCTTGCATCGAAGCATTCATACTGGCCAAACGGCTTTGTTGATCGTCTTTCACTAACAAGGTTTGTGCCGTCACAATGCCAGGAAACAAAAAGCCCACGCCTGTACCAAACAATCCCATAGCAAACAGCACACCGGCATAAGAGTCTAAAAATATAAACGCCAACTGCGCTGATATGCCAATGCTTGTACCTGTGAAGATTAAAGTAATCACGCCAAACTGAAATCTCGGTACAAGTATCATTTGCACCAAAATGCTGAAACAAGACATCGTCATCATGGCAAACCCAACTTGTTTTGTAGTTTCAGCCACATCTAAATGAAATCTGTCTTGAATCAGAAACGCCATAATTTGCTGCACACCGGTAATAGAAAGAATCACCAAGGTCGACATTCCTAAAAATGGCACAACTCTTTCTTTAAACCAGTTAATGGCTGGAGGCTTTTCAAATTGGCGAACATGTTTTGTATCTTTCACATAAAACGAAGCCAATACAGCGGCGCCACCAGCCAGAAAAGCAATAATATAAAACGGTGCGGTTAAGCCTAATCCACTTAACAAAGATGCGCACGCTGGCCCTAAAATCATCCCCACACTAAAAGACGCGCCTATTTTGGCAATGGTTGCACTACGATGCTTAATGTCTGTGTGCGCAATCAAATAAGTCTGCACAGACGGTAAAATCCCTGCAATTCCCAAGGCAAATAAAATGCGCAACGCAAAGACAAAATAGTAAGTTTGCTCAGCCGACATATTACGCTCTAACGCTTCATGCAATACAAAGCCCGTCATTCCGATGGTAACCGCATAGCAGCTCATACCAATAATGACTGAACGAACACGACCGATTCGATTAATGATGCCTCCCCAAAAGAAAGCGGCGACAACAAACGTCGCCGCACCAGCCGTAATCAAGGTACTAATACGAACATCAGCCAGCCCGATTTCACGACCAATTGGTGGCAAAGAGGTAAAAATAAAAGATTGGCCAATGCCGACTGCAACAAGGCAAAAAAGCAATAATCCACGTGAAAGGTATTCAGGAAAAGAAATGTTATTATCCGTAGTAGTCAATGTGAGTCCCTTGTTCTATCAGGCCAAAAGCCAAGCAAAGATAACTCGTCGCCTGACTTTTAATAAGGTTGGTAAAGTAACATATTTTTACAATCAACCTAATACGTTAATGCCACTTCATTAAGGTTATGAAAGATAGACAAGATAAGTTATATCTTAAAAACCAGACAAGATTTTAAGATAAACTTTAGAGGTTATTTAAATAATCGACGTTTTTCTTTATCAATTGTTTTCCACTTCCAATTAGGTGCTTCGCCTTTCACGTAATACACCACAAGCAGAATCACAGTGCTAATAGACACCAATATTAACCATATAGAAAGCTCTTCTTTTGGGTCTACAAAAAAGCTGATGAGGCCGACCGAAAAAAGATAAAACATTTGTACAAACCAACCTTGCCAAGCGGTTGGACGACTCCATCCAAAACCATTCTTTTTAGCAGGAAACCAAACTGTTTTCTTATCTGTCATTGTCTTCGCCTTTTTCTTATTTATACAGCAACAAAAAAAGCCTTATGAAAGGCTTTTCGTCTCACGGATGTCATCAAACCATTATCGAGCAAGAAACTCACTACGAGTTTTATCACTGCGCTTAAATAACCCACCAAGCGCTGTCGTTTGAGTCGAAGAGCTTGCGTCCATAACACCACGCGATTTCACACAATAGTGAACCGCATCCATAGTGACTGCGACGTTATCGGTTTCCAATAAGGTTTGTAATGTCACCAATACTTGCTGAGTCAAACGCTCTTGAACCTGAGGACGTTGCGCAAAGAAACGAACAATACGGTTAATTTTCGATAAACCGATGATTTTTGTTTTAGGTAAATAAGCCACTTTTGCCAATCCGTCGATCGTCACAAAGTGATGCTCACAGGTGCTGGTAAAACTAATGTCGCTGACCTTCACCATTTCATCGACTTTCATCTTGTTTTCAATCACTGTGATTTTTGGAAACTGGGTGTAGTCCAAACCAGAAAAGATTTCCTTCACGTACATTTTGGCAATGCGATGAGGCGTTTCCGCTAAACTGTCATCGGCTAAATCCAAACCCAAAGTCGTCACCACATCTTCAAAAGCACTTTTGATACGCTGGTACTTTTCTTCACTGGATAAGCCGTTATCAATCATCGGAGTTTCTAAGCCCTTACTGATTAGAGCGTCACGAACTTTTCGCGCCCCATCGGATAGGCCAAGAGTTGTTACATTATTTGATTCTGCTGTGTTCATTTCTGTATCCTAAATTGCTTGGCCCTGTCACATGACACGGAGGCATTAAAAAAGAAGTCGCATTTGGTGCATTAGACCAGATGCCGGCCTCCGTCGAGAGACAAGGTTCGCCCTGTCATGTAACGACTATCTAATAAATATTGTATGGCTTGCACACCTTCTTGCTCGCCTGGCTCTTTACGCAGCAATGACTTATTGAGCGCCTTTTGACGATACTCTTCATCATCTTCTTCATTAAACATAAGAAGTGACGGTGCAATTGTGTTCACTTTTATTTTCGGTGCAAAACGCTTAGCAAATGACAAGGTTAAATTAGCCAAACCTGCCTTGCTGGATGCATAAGCAATGTGATTATTACTGCCTTTTTCTGCGACATAATCTGTCATATGAATAATATCAGCAGCGCCACTTTGTTCAAATCCTGCCAATAATAATGCCTCAAAGGCCAGATTTATACGGTAAGGCGAAAATACATGTATTTGCCACATTTTTTCCATCAACAAAGCCGAGTCTAAACCCGCATCTTCCGACTCCCACTCTGATGCATTGTGTATAACGCCTCTTAGTGCTTGATAGCCAGTTTGTACCTTATTGATGAAATTATCTACACCACTCTGAGTAGAAAAATCCGCTTGAATGCAATCCACTCCCAATTCTTCCAATTGCTGAATGCTTTCACGCATGGTGCGATAGGTGACAACCAGATCGTAACCTTGCTCAACTAACGCTTTTGCGCAAGCCAAGCCAAGACGCTGGCCTCCACCAGTAATAACTATTGGCACTTTAAGCGTCATCCATCTTTCTCCATTCATTCATCCGTTCGTTTCGCTCAAGCTTTCAATGCTTGTATTAACGACGATTGTCAGTTTACACCTTCCTTTGTTTGTACGATAAAAACACGGAAAGGGATTGATCCCCAATCTACATTTAAGCCAATTATGTCTTTACACAAAAGATTCTACTCATACCAAAAAAAGTCATCTAATATTTATTTTGCATCGTAATGATTGAACTAATTTTGAACTATCACATCTAAAGAAAGCGTTCGAAGACCTTTATGACTACCCACTTTAAATAGAAAGAGTACAAAGGAGTTGAAATGAGCTTACAAACAGAAAAAACGGCCCTTGCTTTATCGGCAAAAGACATCCCTCAAGAAGCATTTGATTGGTACGACGAATATGCTCATGGAGACATTGACCGTCGCACCTTCTTATCTCGCCTTGGCACACTAAGCGTAGCAGGATTAACTCTATCCGTCGTTGCTGGAGCACTTACTCCAAATTACGCGCTAGCAGAGCAAGTTTCTTTTAATGATCCAGACATTACAGCAAGCTACGTGGAATTTGACTCGCCAAACGGACACGGTAAAGCGCGCGGCTACCTAGTTGTTCCAAAAGGTGTTGATGCAAATAATAAAGCTGCAACAGTTTTAGTGGCTCATGAAAACCGCGGTTTGAACCCATACATTGAAGACGTTGCTCGTCGATTGGCGAAAGCTGGCTTCATCGCTTTAGCACCTGACGCTTTGTTTCCTTTAGGTGGTTACCCAGGAAATGATGACGAAGGTCGCGCAATGCAAAGAACACTCGACGGAAGCAAAATTGAAGGCGACTTCAAAGATGCCGCAACGCTACTTAAGAACCACGAGTTCAGCACGGGTAAAGTGGGCATGGTTGGCTTCTGCTTTGGTGGTTACTTAACCAACTCTCTAGCAGCAAATATGCCAGACACAATCAATGCCGGTGCGCCTTATTATGGAACGCCAGCAAAATCTAATATTGATCAAATCAAAGCTCCGCTGCAAATTCATTTTGCGGAATTAGATGATCGAGTTAATGCGACTTGGCCAGACTATGAAAAAGCACTAAAAGCCAACAAAGTTGATTACACTGCTTATGTTTATCCGAAAGCGAACCACGGTTTCCATAATGACTCGACTGGTCGTTATCAAGAAGACAATGCAGAGCTTGCTTGGGAGCGAACCATTGGGTTCTTTAAACAGAACCTGAACGCTTAAGAAAGGAAGAAAAGTAAAAAAGCGTTACAGCAAGAAATTATGCTGTAACGCTTTTTGTATTTAGTGATGCCGGTTTTTGATTGTATTTAAAATCAATTCCACGCACATTTGGCGTTTGTTGCCATAAAGATTCACACAAATCAGAGACACTCACATCATTGCTTGATTGCAACCAAGACACCACTGCACGAGCCACATTAGGGTAAGATATCTGCACGACTCGACCGGTTTCCAGCCACTCTTGAATAATCCCAGAATCTAAAGTCTCTGTTGTTTTCGCCACACCTAATTGCTCCAAGGCAATGGCATTGGAATGTTGCTCAATTTGTCCTTTAAGCGGTTTCGCCAATATTCTTCGGCCTAACTGCAATGCTTCAGAATTCAGTTCAAAACCCGCATTACAAAGGACAGATTCACATTCGCTCAGATTCTTCTGAAACTCTTCCCGGCTAAACGGAAAAACTTCAACCTTGCCATACACACCTGGCTCAATGTCTTTGCAATGCAACCTGAAAGAATAATCCGGCACACCTTCCAACCAATCCATGACTTCTTCGCTGTTTTCAAAAGGCAAATACACAAGCACGTCCATAGAGTCTGGCGTGTTTTGTCTTTCTTCATGATGAATTAACGGCGGTAAAATTGGGTAACCGAAGTGATGCCAATGAGCGCCAAGCTGAATCGCAGCTGGCGCAAAATTAGACATAATCCATTGCGCAATAAAGTTCTTCTTATAACGAGGAATGTCATGTTTAAAAGCGTATTGATGCCCAAACCCAATACAAGGAATACCTTGAGATTTTGCCGCCCAAGCAACAATCGGTTCGTAGTCCGTAATAACCAAATCATAACCACGAAGATCTAATGAGCGAATATCTCGAATGAGCTTAAAGAAATTCGCATTTCGACAAGTCGCCAATAAATCTAACTTGCCATTGCGAGCAACAAAGCTCAGACCTTGAAAGGTACGATAATCGCCAAATACCGACATATCGAAATAATCTTCAGGCGGACGACCAGAGAAAATAAAGTCTACTTCTACGCCAGCTGCATTCATTTCAGCAGCCATGGCTCTTGCTCTGGTAATATGACCATTTCCTGTTCCTTGAACGCCATATAAAATCTTCATACCAGAACTCCAATCATAAAGGCCGCACAGGCACTTCCTAATAAAGCACCAATCACTGTGTCTGTTGGGAAATGCACACCCAAAAAATACGCGACAAGCCAACGTGCGCCGCCCAAAAATACAAAATAATATTGAAGCTTGGGAACCATTCACTTAGGCAATACGCCATAAAGAAAGCCCCTGACGTATGACCAGATGGAAAAGAAAACTGGTCAGATGGAATAATAAAGCTACGGAAGTCATCAAGCGCATCTGCTGGACGATTCCGTTTAAAACCACGCTTTAAAACAAAATAGACAATACGCTCAAGCAAGAAACCAAAAGCTAAAACAGTGACTAGAGTTTCATAACCCGCAACCCAAAATATGATTGCGGCAGCGGCATAAAGAGGGCCATCGGCTGTGAATGAAATAGCACGCCCAATACTGGTTAATTTTGCTCTGTGTTTACGAGCCATAAACCAGTAAAAAGTCTGTACATCAAATGCATGTATATTCTGAAGTATGTTCATGCTATCACCTCGCTGTTTATCTTATTCTCAAACATAGACGAGTAAAATGTCAGTTAGATGGCACTTAAATGACAACTTGATGACATACCACACAAACAAAAATGCCCCGCATAAAGCGAGGCATTATTTGGTGTTACTTCAAGCTCAAAGTTTGAAGTAAATACCTTCTTTAAAGATCGTTCATCTTGTGGAACTGCTCAATCATGGCAACAGGTTTCACGCTCTTATTGCTGCTGTTTAACGCATAAACAACAGTTTCACCATTTGGACCAGCGCCAATTTCTGTATAACGTAATGGCACTTCACCAACCAAACGAGCATTGTTCATTTCAGCCAAAGAAGAGAAAACAAAAATACGGCCTTCAACGCGCATTTCACCGTAGAAAGGCGTAGCACCTTCTAATGTGCCGTGATACATGTCCATAGAAGCAATGCCTGATGTTTTCTTCTTGTCTTCGTTTGTTAAACCGAAAACAAGCGTCTCACCTTTTGGACCTTCACCGATATGAACTTTACGGAAAGAAGTTTCACCTACTTCAAGGAAGCTTTCGTATGTTGCGCGGTCATCAAAAATATGAATTCGACCATCATGATGAACTTCATATAAATCTTCATTATTTAAAGACATCGCTTCAGCAACAGACGCAGTGTCACCACTTTTCACAGACTCATTACCGCAAGCCGTTAGAAGAGTTAGTGCCACTAAACTTGTTGTAACTGGTAAAAACTTCAATTTCATTTTATAGCTCCTAGGTTAGATTTATAAACACCTTAGAAGCAAAAAATGACAATACAATGACAAAATCTTTTCAATAAGAATACAAAGACAATTAAATTACAGCCAATTCGACAACATAATACCAATCCCTAAAGATTGTGTTTGGTGATTATAATCAAGCAGCGACTGACCATAACCATTGAAGTACTGGATGTAGCCTCGCGTTTTCCCCCATAAAGGGAAGTTAAAACCAACCTGCAAAGCCCCTTTGTTATCGGACGCTTTGAGGTTATTTCTCAGCATAATATCAATACTGTAATCATCAATAACATGGATGACACTCAGCTCACCGTAACCATAATATCTTTCTATATTTGGGTTATCGTCATTGTCTGAGCTTTCAGGAATACGATACCAAGGCTTAAAGGAAAAGGCGGTGTTGCCTTTCTCAAACAAAAAATCCACGTAAAACCGGTTCCACGATCGAGAAAGATCACCGGATTGACCATTCGACTGATGATTAAAACCGTAAGCAATATAACTAGGCTTAATGCCTAAAAAGCCATTCTTTGGCTTATCTACAATAAAGACTTCTGGTTCATGATTCGTATCTCGAAAAGGCGCTGAAATATCACTGTTATAAGCTTGCCAGAAAGCTTGTTGAGTATAGGCAAACCATAGGCTGGAATTACGCCCCACCACATCGTAAACAACGGGGAACTTCACACTCAACTGAAATTTGAATTCCACGCTTTGCAGGCTTTCTGTCTCATCGTCCCCTAAAAAAGCTCTGTCATTAGGGTTAGAAGTATAAGCAATCGGTAAGAAGTAGTTTGGTTTATGAGGTGTTAAAACGAATGGGTTGTCTACTGTTACAACTTCTTTATCCACTCGCTGCTGAAATAAGCCTTTGGCTTTCTCCGCTCGCTTGGAAATAGATTCAGGCACTGCAGGCTCTGTTGGGGAAAAAGATGTGTCTTCTTCCTCAGCAACAGCCGCGTTTTCAGCCGATTCCGCTGTAGTATAATCCGGCGTGTTTATTTCGGTTTGAGCCAAAAGCAAACTAGGAAGTAATACCATCGAATAGACTATGGCTTTCATTATTTAAAACCTTATCGAGTGACATAAGCCACTTTAACGAATTTAGACAAGCCTCAGGTTATTGAGACAACACAACTTTTTTGGCGTAGGTATCACGATCCATATCGCACAATTCAACAGACAAACTAACATCTTTTAATGAAAATTGTGTTAAAGCATTCAGAACCAAAGTAGACAACTGCTTTTTCTCTTCTTTTGTACGACCCGACAAAAGCCTTATCATCACGTGTATGAAAGCATCCTCTTGTCCGCCAGTAATAAAGCTTTTATAAGCACTGCTCCGTAATTTGATGTCTTCTACGGAAAATAAATTAGATGCGACACAGGCTTCTTTAACAGTCTCAAGTAATTCCGCTGGTGGCACTTCTTGCTCTAAATTCTGGCTGTATTCCAAAATACAATGTGGCATGCTTTTCTCCATTCTTTCAGTTTATCAAATACAAATAGTTAAGAATCTTATCGATACCAAACCAACTCTGCTCATCAATATCTAATAGCCTAACTCCGGATTCACAGACAACGGAATCGTTCCGTCCGACCGGTAACGCCGCACATTCTCAGCTACCGTTTTACTCGCGCTCATAGGATGCGTTGGAGCTGAGATGTGAGGCAATACCGTCACATTGGCATTTGTCCAATATGGATGCGGCTCAGGCAACGGCTCTTGCATAAAAACATCTAACACTGCGTGAGATAAGTGTCTTTTTTCCAGCTGTGCTAATAACGCCTGATCATCAATAATAGGACCACGCGCAAAATTAATGATGCTGGCGCCTTCTGGTAAATGAGACAAACTCTGCTCATTTAACAAACCTGTCGTGTCAGGCGTTAAAGGTAGAAGGCATACGAGTATATCACTTTGATTCAGCAATGATGCCAAGCCATCTTCACCATAAAAGCAGTTTATACCATCGATTTGTTTTGGGTTGCGACTCCACCCTGCAACAGAAAAACCATTCTGCGCCAGCCTTTGTGCGCTAACACGGCCTAAAGCACCTAACCCCAAAACCCCAACTCTTCGGTCTTGCGCTTTTACCATAGGCTGCTCTATCCATGATTTCTCACGTTGTTGGCGAGCGTACGTTGGCATGTCACGGTGAAGATACAAAGTCCAAGCTAACACAGCTTCAGACATGGCCTGTGATAATTCTGGGTCTGACAATCTGACAATCGAAAAAGGAGGCGAAACTAACTCGTTCATTATGCGCTCAATGCCCGCCCATAAACTATGAACCCATTTTAAATTAGGCAGCGCCAGTAAATCTTGAGGGTTAGGATTAGCAACAATAGCGATTTCACAGTCTTGTTTCTGTGCATCCGTTAAATCTGCAAAAGCAACTATCGTTTCATCTGGCATATTGTCGGATAACATTTCTATCCACATGGCTTGCTCTCGCTCATCAACACGACCAAGAAAGGGAATCATAAAACGTACTCCATAGTTAAATTCGGATAAAAAATGAGAGCCTAATAAGATAAAATATAGACAAGCGACAACACTGAGATACGCTCAAAAACGTAATGTAGAAAAGCGCTATTGCAAGCGCTCTTCTACTGGCGTTGAAGCATCTTGAGGAGATGGCGACATAATATTGATGTATTCAGTTTGAACATTCGGAAGTGGATTCGCTTCAGAAAACAGTGTTGAACGGCTCTGATTTTCTATAATGCGGACATGCTCTCTGGTTAACTCTCTTGGCTCTTTAACGCCACAAGAGTGAGCAATCATCTCAATACTGTGCAAAAGTTCTTGTGCGTAATTGGCAACCCGAACCGCTTTTTCTTCTGCCACTAAGCCACGCTGTAAATCCGTATTGTGAGTGGTAATGCCTGTGGGACAAGTGTTTTTATTACACTGTAATGCTTGAATACAACCTAATGAAAATAAAAAGCCTCGTGCTGAGACAACAAAATCCGCTCCCGCACTCAAAGCCCAAGCCGCCTTTCCAGGAACGATCAATTTTCCTGAGGCAATAACCTTGATATAAGGCCGCAAACCGTAAGAAGTAATAATATTAACCACTGTTGGTAAGCTTTCCCGTAGGTGCATACCAACGTAATCCATAAGTGGCTGTGGAGCCGCTCCCGTGCCACCATCAGAGCTGTCGATGGTAATGAAGTCAGGGCAATACTCTATGCCTTTTTTGTGTATTAATTCACACATTGTATTGAAGAAACTCAAATCGCCCACCACCATTTTAAACCCGACAGGCTTAGAAGTAACTTGGCGAACACGATGTATCATATTCAATAAGTCATCAATGGATTTTACATCTGGATGACCATTTGGGCTGTTTGAATCCTTACCAACAGGAATGCCACGAATCTGAGCAATTTCCTCTGTTACTTTCTCACCAGGTAACATGCCACCTTTACCAGGCTTGGCTCCTTGGCTCATTTTGATTTCAAACATTCGAACATTTTCATGCTCAGCAACATTCGCTAGCTTTTCGTCGTCCAAATGACCTTCATGATTACGCACACCATATTTAGCCGTACCAATTTGGAAAACGATATCGCAGCCACCAGCAAGATGATGAGGAGATAATCCGCCTTCGCCTGTGTTCAACCAAATTCCTGCTTTGGCAGCGCCTTTTGATAAAGCTTGGATTGCTGGCTTTGACAAAGCACCAAAGCTCATTCCTGAAATGTTCACAACCGAACTCGTTCGATATGGCGTCTTTGCCGTATATTGTCCGATACAAACCTCTTTCGGAGACTGAGCATCTTCTTCAAGTGTTGGAAAAGCCCCATTTAAAAAGAAAATATCTCCCGGTGTTTCTAGAGACCGAGTAGAGCCAAACGCAATTGTGGAATCTACTTTTTTAGCCGCACGATAAGCCCAAGAACGCTCTGCTCTATTGAAAGGCAACTCTTCTCTGTCTTGAGCAAAAAAGTACTGTCGAAAGAATTCTCCCATATGCTCAAAAAGATAGCGAAATCGACCGATAACAGGATAGTTACGTCTGATGGTGTGTGCTGTTTGATTCTTGTCGATCCAGTACATTGTCGCGACAGATATAATGGCAACGAGAAGACAAAAGGCTAATAGCAAGGCTCCCCACTGAATGGTTAGGGAGGCTAACGAAGACAAATAATCCATAACTGGCCCTTATGGTATGTGAAAAATACTTATTCTGTATTAGATAATAATCTAGAGAGTGGGATAAGTCTTTTATATCGTTTCTGGTCTTACTTGCTTATAAAGTCCGTAACAAATTGACTGGGCGGTACAGGACGACCGAAGTGGTACCCTTGATAGTTATAGCAATGGATTTCTTCTAGACGATTATGATGCTCTAAGGTTTCTACACCTTCCGCAAGTACGTTCATGTTTAAGGCATTTGCCATGGCGATAACGGCTAACACAATCGCCTCATCACTTTTATCCGTTAATAGATCTCGAACAAAAGATTGATCGATTTTCAATCTATCCACAGGCAATGACTTTAAATATTTGAGAGAAGAATACCCTGTACCAAAGTCATCAATAGAAAGGTAAACGCCCAGCTCTTTAATTTTATTCATCTTGTCTAAACTAGACGACAAATCGTTCAAGAGCATATTTTCTGTAATTTCTAAATCGACACAAGCTGGCGGAACGTCATGTTTTTCTAACAAGGCTTTTAACATGGGTAAAAAGCCTACCTGCTGAAACTGTATAGGGCTCACGTTGATTGACATACGCCATGATGGCTGCCATTTGCCTTCTTTCAGCCAAGTCGCGACCTGCGACAAAGCCTCGTCTAATACCCATTCACCAATTTCTACAATTAAGCCAATTTCTTCTGCAACGGGAATAAACTCAGCAGGAGAAATAAACCCTCTGCGTTCATCTTTCCAACGAATCAGCGCCTCTGCACCAATTAACTCATTTTTTTGGTTCACTTGAGGCTGATAATAAAGTTCAAACAGCTTCCCTTCTGTTGCATTGTGAAGCGCTTTTTCCATTTCTAGGCGAGCATCTGACGCAACTTGCATGTCAGGCTCATATAAAGAAAAAGTATTTCGCCCCAATTCCTTAGCGCGATATAAAGCCGTGTCTGCTTGTTTCAAAATCACTTCAGCAGAATCATCGGCACTCTTAAATAAAGTAGCGCCAAAACTCGCAGTAATATGAACTTCATGATTGCCTGCTTGCTTCACCTGCTGACAAGCAAACTGAATACTCTCCACAAAGTTTTTAAGGTCTTGTTCGACTTGAGACCTGTCTGAACCTAAATATCTCAGTAGCAAAACAAACTCATCACCGCCCATGCGAGCCAATGTGATGTCGCTCGAGATTTGTTTGGATATTTGCACAGCCACACAACGCAGCAATTGGTCTCCTGCGGAATGCCCTAAAGAGTCATTTATGACTTTAAAACGGTCAATATCCATGAATACAACCGCCGAATATTCTTGCTGCTGTTCCGTTTCAGATAACAAGCCATCTAACTGCTCTATAACATATTGTCGATTAGGTAGTTTGGTGACCGAATCGTAATACGCTAAATGATGTATGTGCGCTTCTGCTTCCTTACGCTCGGAAACATCACGCACCAATAATAGAATTTCAAACTTATCTTTTATTGTATATTTTGCGATTCGTATTTCCACTGGAAGCGCAGCGCCTTCCACTTGATAAGCGGCCTCGAATGTTTGAGGCATCACCTGCAAGCCATCAAGTACTTTTGAAAAACCGCCCCAAGAAGAAACTGTAAATAAGCTCTCTAACGAGCTGGATATAATGTTTTCTGAGCTCATCTTCAATAAATGCTCAGCGGCAGCATTCACGCGGGTAATTTGATAATTTTCGTTTAATAGAAAAATGCCATCCGCTGCATGCTCAATAACCGCGCGATTGTGACTATCACTGCGCTCTAGATCGCCTAACGCAATGTTTAGTTTTTCGAGAAGTTGTGAAAAGGTAAAATGAAGACGACCTAACTCATCGGATTGATGGTATCGAAAAAAAGATTTGGGTAAGGAAAGTTTTGCATTTCGCCCAAGTGTCGATAAAGCATCGGTTAAGCGAGTTAAAGGGTGGGTAACTAAAAAATAAAAAACCAAAGATATCAAAGAGGCTAACAAAACGTCTTTGAACAAATTGTAAGTCAGAATGGGCAAATGCTCAGCGAAAATATTGTCTAGCAGGTAACGTTTCTCTGGAATAACAGATAAAGTGCCAGCATAGAATTTAGGGGTTTCCATGTGTAAACCACTCTTATACTCTTCCAAATCAGACAGTACAGAATCCGCTAGCGATTGTGAAACGGTAAAATCTCGCACTTTCTCCTTTGTTTTAACCAATAAAGCTCCGCTTTCATCATGCACTTCGACATAAGCAATGGAAGGACTCAGTGACAAACTGTCAACTTGCTGTTGAGCAAACGTCATATCCAGACGAAACAAAGCCTCAGCAAGAGGCCTTTCAACCACCGCCAATAATTCGTCAAAATTTGAGTTTATTTTCTCTTTTCGAGCCTCGACGCTTTCTACAACCTGAAAAGCGCTACTCAGCAAGCTCAAAAAAACAGCCAGTATTAAAACGAGAACAGCCTGTTTTATAAATAACGATTTAGATAACACAACAGCCATTATTACTCACTTAAAACGTCCCTAGTTTGAGTGCATGCCAAAGTGCTATACGAAGCCAGCACAATAGATCTAGAGTATAAGAATACTTTATAAATGAAAGTGCTCCCTTCATTTATAAACTGATGTAGATCAAAGTATTTACTAATATCTAATAAAACGGCTATTTGCTCACCATAACCTTGAGAGTGGCGGCATTTATACACTCCCCTTAACTTATTAATATAGTTAAGGAATATATAAAAAAATAGCGTGTGTCACTAAGACTATGACACAAAATATGAAAAAGAAAGAGTTACATCAAAAGAAGGATGAGCCTAAACTCACACCAATCGAATAAATTTTTCTTATAGCACAAAGGTAAAATACAAAAAAACCAGCATGAATACCATACTGGTTTTTTTCGTGCCTCAATGATCGACTAACGCCGAATAATTAACCGATTACCGCACCATCTTCACGCGAGATAGCAATCACACTTGAGCGAGGCACAGACTGACCGCCACCAGGCCAATGAGAATCACCTTTTTCACCTGGATGCTGAACGCTGATAAACATAGTAGTACGCTCAGTGTTCCAAGCAGCGCCCGTAATCTCACACTCCTTAGGCCCTACTAAGAAGCGGCGAATTTCACCTGTTTCAGGATCTCCAACCAACATTTGGTTGTTACCTTGCCCTTCAAAGCCTTTCGCATTGGAGTAGTTGCCATCTGTTTGGATCCACAACAAGCCTTTAGAGTCAAACTTCAAGCCGTCTGGCGAGTTGAACATGTTATCTTGATTCACATTTTGAGAGCCTGCATTTGCATCATCATACACAGCAGGGTTGCCCGCTAACACAAACAAATTCCATTTAAAGTCACTGCTTGTGTGGTCTTCATTCATAGGCGTCCAACGAACGATTTGACCAAAGTTATTTTCAACAC
Organism: Marinomonas sp. 15G6-16; assembly: GCF_055809555.1. Lineage (NCBI taxonomy): Bacteria > Pseudomonadati > Pseudomonadota > Gammaproteobacteria > Oceanospirillales > Oceanospirillaceae > Marinomonas > Marinomonas sp. 15G6-16. The sequence goes on from NZ_CM147916.1 coordinate 1,018,253, forward strand.
GAGGGTTTGGCCCACCAGCTGGCGTTGCATCACCACCCGCATTTGGTTTAACTCCACGGTTTTTGTTATTGGTTAGCGCACAGAATACTTCCACTTTATTTGGATTCGATGCTACCCATTCTGGGCGATCCATTGTCGTTGCGCCAACTTTAGAGGCTGCGATACGAGTATGAATTGAAATTTCCGCTTCGGTCATACCTGTTGTTTTTGGCGTTAACGCCAACCACTCACCACGATTATTGTCGTGGAATTTGGCAACATACAAGGTGCCTTCTTCTAATAGATCACGGTTGTTTCCGCCTGCTAAATATTTATGCTTAGAAACGAAGCGATATAAAAACTCGCCACGCTCATCATCGCCTAAATACACGACAACATGACCATTAGAAGCAATAGTTAACTCTGCATTTTCATGTTTGAAACGACCAAGCGCAGTACGTTTTTTAGGGCGAGCTTTAGGGTCTAATGGATCAATCTCAACAATGTAACCTGCACGGTTCGGCTCGTTAGGTTCTTTTGATACATCAAAACGAGAGTCAGACATCGCCCACTTGTAACCCCAATCTTTATGGCTGATGCCATAACGCTTCATTTCTGGAGTTAATGAGAAGTTTTCGTCACTTGAAGAGAAGTAGCCGTTGAAGTTTTCTTCACAGGTTAAGTAAGTTCCCCAAGGCGTTTGACCATTACCACAGTTGTTCCAAGTGCCTTTTGCAACAACACCTTTAGAATCAGATGAAGTACGCATCAATTTGTGACCACGAGCTGGACCTGTAATGTCCATTTCTGTGTCGGCAGTAATACGGCGGTTAAACTCCGAATCTTTTACTATGCCCCATTGATTATTTTTATGGGCTATTTCAACTATGCTGACACCATGGGCCGCTTTGCTTTTGCGAATATCGTCTGCTGTTGTTGGCACACCATCCGTACGATTGGCGTGAAGTGTTTTTAAATTCGTGTATTCATTATTTACACATAGAATTTGACGACCGTGATGGGCAAACAATGCCATACCATCACAATGATCTCCAAACGCAGCTTCTTGAGATGCACCAGTACCGCCAGTAGCACCATTAAAATCTGGTGTACTGGAAAACATAGGCTCTCCCCAAGACGCTAATATTTCCCATTTATAACCTTCTGGAACAGTCACAGTATCAAGCGCATTTGCTTTCACCATCTTAAAAGCAAGGCGAGATTCTTCTGACCCAGCAGCAAGCGCTTTACCAGCGGCTAATGTGGTTGATCCCATAACAAAAGCACCCGCGCCAACAGCGACACCGCCACCCAAAAAACCACGGCGAGAAACCATCTTATTCGATACTTTTTCAAACTCTACAACCTCTGGCGCTGGTCGTACTAATTCATCTAACTCATCAAAGCTTAAATCATGTTTTTGCACGGTTTTCATAATACTGCCCTATAATATTGTTAATAGATGACTGCCGCTCAGCAACACTGCTTTCCGCATTAGCCTCTGTAAATACTGACTGTTAAAAGAAGACTTCCCCCTGCAAAAGGAAGTTGTACATAAAACTACAGTGAAAAAATGGCATTAAAATGACAGCTAGATTGCATTATGGTTATATGAGGAAAAGGCAACATGTTGAGACTAGTTGCATATAAAATAATAATGCTTTTGAGGATATTGAAATGATCAACACTCTACGTAAATTCTCGATCAATCTACGCTTAGTCAGCTTAGTTTTTTTCTTCTCCTTAGGCTTATTACTCGTTATTTATTTAAGCTTAACCACCAACAAACAATCTCTTCTCAATGAGAAATACTCACAAACAAAGCATGTTGTTGAAACTGCCACTGGCGTGTTTGAGTATTTTCATACACTCCAGCAATCTGGCGAGCTGAGCAAAGAGCAGGCACAACGCTTTGCTATGGAAACCATCAAAGATACTCGCTATTCAGAAGTCGAATATTTTTGGATAAATGACAATGCAGGCAACATGATAATGCATGGTGCAAACGCGTCATTGAATGGTAAGAACTTATTAAGTCTTGAAGACAAAAATGGGAAAAAAATCTTTTCTGAATTTATCAAAGTCGTAAAAGCGCAAAACGCAGGGTTCGTTGACTATTTATGGCCAAAACCTGGTAGCGAAGAACCGGTTGAAAAAATTTCCTATGTTCAAGGCTTTGAAGCTTGGGGCTGGATTATCGGCTCTGGTATTTACCTAGATGATGTTGATGCTCAATTTAATAAAGAAGCCATCAAACTCAGCATCATTAGTAGCGTGATTATTTTAGCCGCTTTATTTATCTCGTTCTTAATTATGCGCTCAATTCTGCTTCCGATAGGCCAAATACGCCTAGCCATGGAAAACATTTCACATGGTGATGGTGATTTAACCGCTCGTTTACCTGAAGCCGGCAATGACCAATTAACCAAGATTGCAGCTCACTATAATACTTTTGTAAACCGACTTTCTGGAACACTCACAAAAGCTGTCACACTCAACCAAGAAGTTGAAAATAAAAGCCAAGAGCTAAAAACTGTTGCTTCAAAAACCAAAGCAATCACTCAAGAACGTGAAGGCATGTTTGCTCAGATGACAGATACGATTAAAGAAGTTGATAGCTTTAAAGATGAAGTAATTGAAACAACGCAATCCACTATCACATCAGCACAAAATACAGCTAGTAAAACCCAAACAGGTCAAGAGTCAATCAAGCAAACCGTTGAATCATTAGATAAATTGTCTAATGAACTTGAGTTAGGACTTAAAACTGTTGTCCAGCTTGCCGAGCAGTCACAAACAATTGGTTCCGTACTGGATGTTATTAGCGCCATTTCTGAGCAAACTAATTTGTTGGCCTTGAATGCGGCAATTGAAGCTGCCCGTGCAGGTGAGCAAGGCCGTGGATTTGCTGTTGTTGCAGATGAAGTTCGTGGTTTAGCCAGCCGAACTCAAGCATCAACAGACGAGATTCAAGCTATGATAAACAAATTGCAAGATGGCGCGAAAGAAGCGGAATCTCGTATTACTGAAAGCCATCAGCAATCGCAAAAAACCACAGAAGAAATGTCACGCACCTCACAGTATCTACAAGAAATCGCACATTCGGTTAATGACATAAACACAGCAAGTAACACCGTAATACAAAGTGTTTCTATGCAAAGTGATGCAGTACAAAGGCTGAATGACTTGAATACAAAAGTGGCCGAGCTTTCCGCTCAAGCCAGTATGCAAGTTCAGAAAAATAATCAAACAAGTGAAGCTCTCGCTGACACATCAAAAGAAACTCGCAAGGTGATGTCGACGTTTAAGCTCTAAGAAAGTGAGTTGAAACAGCAACATCAACGCAATAAAAAAGCAGCCAGCTAATATATTAGCTGGCTGCTTTTTTCCAGTGATTGTCTCATCTCTTAGCGTTTACTTTTAACGCCTTGAGAAGCTTTGAAACGAGGGTTTGATTTGCAAATAACAAACAGACGCCCTCTTCTTTTTACGACCTTACAATCTTTATGACGATGTTTAGCACTTTTTAAAGAGCTGAGAATTTTCATGACAATCTTCCTTTATTTGCTCTTGCGGTAACGACGTTTGAACTGTGCAATACGGCCTTCTGTGCCGTGCGTTCTCTGTTCACCTGTATAGAAAGGGTGAGACGAGCTAGAGACGTCAATCGCCATGTAAGGGTATTCTGTCCCATCTCGCACAATCGTTTGCTGTGTTTCAACGGTAGACCCAATAAAGAAATAAGTGTCAATTTGAGTGTCATGGAAGGCAACCGTTCGGTAATTTGGGTGTATATTTTTGCGCATTGGATACTCCTTATAAAATGTTATGATATAACATTTTATATTTGCAGAGCAATACTGTCCTTTGTCCGCTGAAAAATACTTACTGCTCACCTAAATTAATCACTCAAGAAGCCAAAATACTTGTAAGCACCAACAAAAATGCCGCTTCTAAAAGCGGCATTGGGTGTGATCTTTTGCATCATTAAAATGTTTCGATGAAGGCCTTAAGCAATATGCGTTAGATACTCATCATAAGTCCCTTGGAAATCAATAACCTTGTTATCTTTGATTTCAATCACACGGTTCGCCAAAGAAGAGACAAAGGCTCGGTCATGGCTGACAAATATCAACGTACCATCAAAATCCATTAACGCATTATTCAAGGCTTCGATGGCTTCCATGTCCATATGGTTAGTTGGCTCATCCATAATCAGGACGTTCAAGTCCATCATCATAAGCTTACCGAATAATAAGCGGTTTTTTTCACCACCAGAGCAGACACGCACTTTCTTGTTGAAGTCATCTGCTGTAAATAATAAACGGCCTAACATGGCACGAACTTTCAAGTCATCATGTTTCGCAGTGCGCCATTTAGACATCCAATCAAACAAGGTTAAGTCACAATCAAAATCTTCTGTGCTGTCCTGTGGGCAATAACCTATCACCGCATTTTCCGCCCATTTGATCTCACCTTGTTTGGCTTTCAATTCATCCATCAAGCAACGAAGGAAGGTAGTCTTACCCGCACCGTTTTCGCCGATAATCGCTAATCGCGCCCCCGCATCAAGAATCATACTGCCGCCCGTAAACAACATTTCATCTTCAAAGCCATGCCCCAGATCTTCTAATATCAAGGCTTGGCGATGCAGCTTTTTATCTTGCTTGAAATTTAACGACGGCGTCATTCGACTCGATTGTTTTACTTCTGATAGTTCAATTTTTTCTAGCTTCTTCGCACGAGAGCTGGCTTGCTTGGCTTTTGATGCATTGGCAGAAAAGCGGTTTACAAAGGCCTGTAAGTCATCCATTTCAGCACTTTTCTTCGCATTTTCTGTGAGTAATTGCTCACGAATTAACGAAGAAGCTTCCATGAAATACTCATAGTTACCTGGGTAAATTCTCAATTCGCCAAAATCGATGTCCGCCATGTGAGTACATACTGTGTTTAAGAAGTGACGGTCATGGGAAATAATGATCATGGTGCACTTACGTTGGTTCAATACACCCGCTAGCCAGTTGATTGTGTGAATGTCCAAGTTGTTGGTTGGCTCATCCAGCAATAATATATCAGGGTTAGCAAACAAAGCCTGTGCCAATAACACACGCAATTTCCAACCCGGCGCTACTTGGCTCATTAAACCAAAGTGATATTCTTCTTCGATGCCCGCTTCAAGCAAGATATCGCCAGCGCGACTTTCGGCACTGTAGCCGTCCATCTCCGCAAACTCGGCTTCTAATTCACCCGCTCGCATGCCGTCTTCTTCGCTCATTTCTGGCTTAGCATAAATCGCATCACGCTCTTGCTTCACTTTCCAAAGCTCTACATCGCCCATAATCACAGCATCAACGACAGAGTATTCCTCAAAAGCGAATTGATCTTGGCTCAAGGTTCCGACTTTTTCACCTGGTGTAATGGAGACATTGCCTGATGTCGGCACTAAAGCACCACTCAGAATTTTCATGAAAGTCGACTTGCCACAGCCATTCGCGCCAATCAAACCGTAGCGATTGCCGTTACCAAATTTAGCAGAGATATTTTCGAATAATGGCGTTGCGCCAAATTGCATGGTGATATTAGCTGTGGAAATCAAAAGAAAGTCCTGAGAGTAAGTAATGAGAAAAGCGGTTTATCAATGCGGCTTAAGCAAGCGTACAAAAGATAAACACAAAGGGGTGCGAATATAGAGAGTTAAAGCGATAAAGTCGAGGGATAAAAAGAGTATTTAAAACCAGACATCAGTGACTCATTTATCATCTTTGAAAAATAAGTCATCTGATCCCTGCGTTATAAACTATTCGAGAACTGAATGGCTTTTTCTAATAAAGGCCATTTCAACAAACTCTCCTGATATTCTCCAGCCGTTCCGTTAAATTCAACACCATAGGAGTGTAATCGATATGCAAGAATGGCATAAAAAGCGTCCACAGCACCGGCGTTATCGAACATAAAAGGCAATCTGGCTTGTTGAAAAATAACAGCGAGTCTATCCAGCTCTTTTTGAATGCCCTCATTTCTATCCATTAATGGTGACACCGCTTCTAACGAGAACGGACACAGGCTTCTCAAGTTCATAAAGCCAGAATGCATTTCCATACAAAGACTTCTTGCCAATGCTCTTTCCAATGAGCTTTCTGGATACAAGGCACCATTGGACTCTTCATTAAAATATTCTGTAATTGCCAAAGAGTCATGAATAACCAAATCCTTTACGACTAAAGCGGGAACCAAGCCTGTAGGAGAATATTTCAGCACTTCCTCCTTGTAGCTATCTTTAGACAAGTCAATTGCGTGTATTTCACACTCTATTTTAGCCAGCTGGCCACACATCCAAGCTCTTAATGACCAAGTGGATAAAGTTCCAATGACTAATTTCATATTAAGCATCCTGTCATTATTCTGCGTTTAATCGTGTTCACTTTCCGACTTAAGGTGCCTTTACTTTAAACGAGTCACCAATAGCTGTTCAACTCGAACCCCTTCAAGGTCAAGCACCTCGAACTTATATCCTTCGTAGATATAAGAGTCTGTCCGCTTCGGCAAACGTTTCAAGCTGTATGTCATGAAACCACCAAGGGTTTCATATTGAGTGCGATCTGGAAAATCTTCAATGTCTAAGCTGCGCATAACATCGCTGATCGGCGTTAAACCTTCAATCAACCATGAATCTTTATCTCTCTGAACGATTTGCTCTTCATCTTCAGGTGTTAGCAAACCTCCCATGAAGCCAGCTAACAAGTCTTTGACTGTCACAATACCAACAATGGTTGCATACTCATTCACGATCACAGCGAAAGCCTGAGGCGCCACACGAAAGGCATTTAACGCTTCTGAAAGCGTCAATGTTTCTGGTAAATAGAAAACATCTTTGTCTACTTTCTCTGCTTTAATCTGTGCAGGCTCACCTTTTAAAACCAATCGCAGAATTTCTTTTGATTCGATAATGCCTTCAATTTTATCTAAACTGCCATTACAAACTAAGAAGTCATTATGAGGATGATCAATGATCTTCTGACTGATCACTTCACTGCTGTCATCAATATCGAAGTAGATAATCTGATCTCGTGGCGTCATAGTGCTAGAAATATTACGAGTTTCTAACTCAAACACATTTCCGATCAGCTGATATTCCTGTTTCTGTAAACTGCCATCTTCAGCACCAGCGTCCATCATGGCAACAATGTCTTCAGTCGTCACCACTTCTTGCCGCTCAATCGGTACATTGAATAAACGTAAAATAATATTGGTGATGCCATTAAATAAGAACACCACTGGCGTTAACAAAAACGTTACCCAAAGCATTGGCGTTACCATACGAATCGCTACAGCTTCCGGCATAATCATCGCAAGACGTTTTGGTAGTAAGTCCGCAAATAAAATAAACAACGACGTCAGCGCCAAAAACGACAGTGTGAAACTAATTTGAGCTAACAAAGGCCCAGTATAAAAAAAGCTAACAGCATCTTTAATATAAGGTGTAAGCGCTTGCTCACCAATGATACCGCCCAAGATTGCAATGGCATTTAATGCAATTTGTATCATCGCAAAAAAGGCCCCAGGCTTTTGTTGAAGATTAATAACAGCTTGAGCTTTTAAGTCTCCCTCTTCGGCCAGTACCCGAAGCTTAATTTTCCTTGCTGCCGCCATACCAATTTCAGACATAGCAAATAAGGCACCAGCAATAATTAATAAGCCAATACTCAACATATCATTCATTTACTTCTCACTCTAAAAGAAAGGGCCTAGCCCAAATATGAGCGCATTATAGAAGGAAGTTGAGCAGACACAATGTATATTTTTTATACTTTTAGAAGAGAGCAAAAACACTGCTTATAAGCATAAAAAGCGCTTTTTAAAAGCCTTATTTATCAAGAGAGAGGCTTTAAAAATTCTTTTAATATCAATTTCTTAACACTTGTACATTAAAACCTTTTAGAGACGATGTGCTGGTATATCGAGAAAAGTAATCAACAAAATCTTCATCAATCACTTTTTTATGAAGCACGCTGGCGTGACGAAGTAACAATTGACCCTCTTTGCGTATTGCAAACCCTTGATGGGAAACATTCATATTTGTGCCAATCCACTGTTTAAGCTCCCAATTTGGTCGTACCATGCTAATCACGCTACCAGAGGGAATCCGGTCTAAAATAGATTGATCGACTATAAAGCTAGCATCATCGGACTTGTCTGATGATGGCAAATAAAGTGCGGTTAATGGAACATAATCAAGGCTAGCGACTTCTGGCAAAAACGCATCACCTTCATCATGAAGTTGGTCTAATAAGCCATCACACTGGGCAGATAAATCCTTGTCACAATAAAGGTTTTTCTTCTCCATTTTCTGATACCAAGAGGCTTTATCAATGAAGGCTTCTGCAGTCATTAACGATTCTTGTGCCACTAACTGGGTAATATCTTTTAATTTATCTTGGTTGTTTGGGATCCAATCCAAACTTGGAAAGTGATTGCGAGAGATAAAAGTGACATTACTATCTTTGTAGCGAAAACTCAGTAAGCTGGGCATGAAGCCATTCTCAGAGCTCGACATGACGCCCGCTAAAATAGTTTCCACATACGTTGTACAGTCGAACTCATCAAACCGAACCAAAGGATCTTTATCGTACTTCCCTTGCTCGCCTTCCCCTAAACCACCGCCAACATAAGGCACACCTAAAAATATTTTACTTAAAGAGTTAATGCGTTCTTCTGAAGGGACAACATGCGGAGTATTTTCAAGTTCTTGATAAAACAAGGATTGATAAGAGAACTCTGTTTTTACGCTGGCGGCCACAGGTGCAACATAAAGCACAGCGAAACTCACTAAGGCCAAGAAAGAGGCCAAATTCAACATAACTCTCCAGCCTTATTGTTAGATAGGATCATGAAAGTAATAATAATCGACGGACTTCCTCTGCTGATGTGAAACGTACAATACGCTCAACCTCTTTACCATCACGCAATAAAATCAAAGTAGGCCAAAGCTTTACAGCGAACTGCCGTCCTAGCCTTTTCCCCTTTCCATCGAATATCTTGATATGCACCAAGCCAGAATGTTCGTCGATGGCTTCTTGCATGGCATTACGAGCAGCCTGACAATGACCACACCAAGGTGCACCAAACTCCAATAAAGTTAAGCCTGATAAGCCATGAATTTCTTCAAGGCTTGGCGCATCTTCAGAGTACTCTGTATTAAAGCCAATCGTTGCCGCTTGCATCATACCTTCTTAAATTCATCTCGACATTCATAAGAACCCATTTCAAATTCTCGACAAATCCAAGGGCGATTCTCATAAATTGTACAAAAATAAGTTTCTCGATCCACAGCAGAGCACCAACCATCATCTAGTCTCAGCATGGTTTCTCCGCCCCACTCATCAACAGAAATATGCTTTTCAGGAACACCAGTGTCACTGATGATCATAACTTCCATCCGGCAACAGGAGGCTTGGCAGTTGGAGCAAGCAACTTCAGGTTCTAAAACGTTGTTTAATTTAATATCCATAACTGCAGGATACCTTATAAACAAACCGCTGGCGCCTGATAGTCCAGATTTAGCAATTTAAAATAGTTTGCTCCCAATGCAATGTTACGAAATGCATCATCATTAAGGTACTGATGTATCCTACTCGTAACATTCAGCTCTTCTTGATACACCTCATAGGAATTATTTCGAAAAGCGACAAAATCTGAACCAGGAAGAATTCGCTCCGAATATTGGTTCATAAAATCAACGTACAATGGCTGATTACCAGGTCGGCTAAAGTAGTAGTCGTCCAATATTCTCCACGAAATATCCAACATCAAATTAGGGTATTGATCCAGTAAACGAGACAAAATGGAAATATGCTCGCGGGCATCTAACCTAGTTTGCTCATAGGAGACTCCCATGTGCGCCCAAACAATTTTATTATCAGGATAGCGTGCTAAGGCTTTTTCCATTAGATGCAAATAATAGGTTGGATGAGCGTCGTTACCGATATCTGAATGAATCGTAATCGGATAATTTCTTGCTCTGAGTTCTGTCATGAAGTCAGACCATTGTTCAATATTTTGAGGACTAGCAGGAACATGGTGATTATTAAACTGAGCTTGTTTAACTAGATTGACCTCTCCCATCCAATGAAACAAACCTGGGTATTCTTTTTCATACAATGCCATCAAAGCCATAGTCGACTCAGGGTTTGATAAATCAGTAAAGGTCATTGATAACGTCAAATGCAGGTCATCAGGAGCTGAGGCAATCATATTCTCTGCATTGACAAAATCGCTTCGTGTCGTTGGTAAAACAGGGACACCAGGGCATTTTGAATAATTAGAACAAGAAGACTGGGCTGGTAACATTTGCCCGATACCGTAAATGTTGACGAAACGGACACTGGTTCGAGACAAATATTCATTCATCTCGTCAAAAGGAATGGCTTTGCCATCGAAAGGTCGATAATGCAGGTGTGTATCTACAACAGGAGTATAAGGCTCAGTTTCCCTGTCATAGCAGGCAGACTCTCCTCGGAAGGAGTCAAGTGTTCTATTAATAGTTCCTTCTTGTGAAGAAACACACCCAGTTAACAACAAAGTGTTTAGGGCAAGATAGACAAAGTGCCTCATAAATTTTTCCAATACATCAAACAGTTAAAATAAGAGCAATAATTAGACATTATAGCAGCTTAGCTATAAAGCAATTTGAGGGTTGGAAACAAAATAAAAAAGGCACCAAATGTTGCCATTTGATGCCAAAAGAATTCCAACAATCTGCCTACAAGAGAAGAAATATGGAACCTTGAATGATCCTACTTAACATAAGGCTCCTTATAACCGGAGCCTTAGAGTAAATAAAATCATTTAATTAATGATCTTAGAAACCGTAGTAAACACCTACAGCTGTCGTAGTGTCTTCAGTGTCACCAAGCTGACCTACTTCGCCATAAACATACATGTTTGAAGCAAGGCTGTAGCTAACGCCTGCAGCATATTCGTTGTAATCATCAGAACCATCTTCAGAAACAACTTGAGCTGAAGCATAAAGATCACCTGCACCGTAACCATAACGAGTAGACAAACCTGTAATATCTTGATCATCGTTGCTTTCTAGTTTCGCAGAAACAGAAAGTGCTGGCGTTACTTGGTAACCGATAGAGAAACCAATTGTTTCTTCCGCATCATCAGAAAGTGAGTCATAACCAGCAGCAAAAGTAAGCGCATCAACACTGTACTTAGCAACAGCAGTTGTCGCATTTCCAGCACCTTCTGCCGTATTAACTTGTGAAGAAAGTTGCAGTTCTAAGCCATTAAAAGACGGAGAGAAGTAAGCAATCGTATCGCCTTCTTCTGTAGTATCAGCTCCTGTAAAACCAATAAATTCAAATTGATCTACAGAATCTTGAATTGCATCATTATAAATACTGTCGAAAGAACCTGCTTTTACTGTACCAAAGTTACCTTTTAAACCAACAAATGCTTGGTCAAGTTTCGCTTCATCAGTTTCATTATCTTCATCAGCATCAAACTCTAGTTCGTATTTGAAGAAACCAGTCAAATCATCATTGATTTTAGTCTCACCTTGTACACCCAAAGTCGAGCCATTGTCAGCAAAGTCACCAGTACCTTCAGTATCAGTGATTGCATACTGAATATTACCGTAAACATCAAATGTTGAGCCTTCTGCTGCGATAGCAGAAACAGAAGTCAATGCTGCGCTAGACACAGCAAGAGCAATAATCGATTTTTTCATTCTCGTTTCCTTTTTATAGATGCAATTTCTTTTTCTTCGTAAAAATGCACGATACGTGCAAGTAACAGGACAATAATCTAAACATTTCAAGATAATTAACAACGGTGTAAAACTTACTTGCACAGTCTTATCTTTTAGGGTTCTTTATTTTTGAAAAAAACTAAAGAAAAAGGAATATCAAGATTTTTAAGCTGAATAATGGAGAAAATAAACCTTATTTTTCAATAGGTTGAAAATGAATAAGGCGTTAATGTGCAAAACTTAGAAAAAGGTAAGGAGAAAAAACCAGCTCATTTGCAATCAAAGTGTAAATTGCATACTTGAACTTGGAACAAAGGAGGTGAAAACGGAAATGAAAGGAGAACTAAACAGTGAAAATGAGTATAAAAGACCCACTTTCACTAAGAGCATATCACCACATTAGATCATCAGGAATCTTAAAGTCCGCATATGGGTCATCCTCATCAACAGCGTCATCAAGTCGGTTATTACAAACGAGAACATAAGCTTCGTCCCGTTCTTTGATTTTAGCTGCGACTGGTTCAGCTACTAATTCATAAGCTTGATCAAGTTTCACAATAGCAAGGCGACCACGACTCAAATCATCATGCATAACCTGGCTAATATAAATCTGCTTGACTACTTTGTCGTCAGTAAAATGATAAGCAATATCGCCTTCTTCTTTACGGATTCGATTCTGTTCTATCATCTGACGGATCTGACCTTGAATAGCCTTTTTCTGAGCTACTTTTTGCTGCTCTAAATTAAGAGCGCGATCTCTCTCGGCCTTTTCTTCACGCTGGCGCTTCAATTCTTCTAAACGCGCGCTCTCATCTATTGGTGCAGCCTTGCCATTTTTCACCTTTTGCTTATGTTGCATCTGCTCAGTTTTTATCTTTTTTGCCTTTTTTTTATCAATAAGACCAGCTCCTAACAGCTGTTCCTGCAATGATTTGGCCGCCATTACTTTCTCCTAATTAATAGAATTTTCTACAATCAAAAAATTTAGAGAATATTGAAGTCTTCTCTATTGCATATATCTATCAAGTACAAAAACAAAAAAAGCGACTTAAAAGTCGCTTTTTTAGCATTCACACCGCTGAGAAAAATCTCAGCAACGTTACCTTATAAAGGTGTAACGTTTTGAGCTTCAGGGCCTTTTTTACCTTGAGCTACTTGGAATTCAACTTTTTGGCCTTCAGCCAAAGTTTTGAAACCAGAAGTGTTGATTGCAGAGAAATGAACAAAAACATCAGGACCTGAATCCTGAGTGATGAAACCGAAACCTTTAGTTTCGTTGAAAAATTTTACTGTACCAGTTACTACGTCAGACATGTCTGTTTATCCTGTAGGTTAAGTTAATTTATACGCAGATGTAAATCATCATACGTTATAGTGCTAAAAAAACTCGGTATTACTTATGACTTAACAGGACCGAACATACATAGCGTAGTATTCGCAACTCTGGACATAAATATTGCCAACTCTTTTAAACGAAATTGATTGTAGTCCGCTTTCAGTCACTGGGTCAATCAAGTTTTGAACAATTTTTCATTCATTTGCTATAAAAGAATAAAAAAAGCCTTTTATAGCAAATAATAGCTACATGTCTCTTAAGATTAGAGACTATAAAAATGCTCGCTAGATCATAAAAAATAAAACTGAGGAATAATAAAATAGAGAAGGATTTTCTGCTGCATCCATGCAGCTCTGAATCATCATGAAAAGGAGACAGGGCCTCCACCTTGGAGGCTTGGGCAATCCATTGCCCCCTGTCTGTAAATAACACTATCAAACAGTGAATATATTGTGCAAGAAAAAATTCAACTTTTTCTTGTGAATTAATTTTCTATAGAAGAGAGCCAACTTAATACAGACTCTAAACATTTACACTAACGCATCAAACAAGGCATGAGATAAGCAAGGCAATAGAGCGCCTTAGTTACCATTTACACAGACGCATCGAATCACAAGGCAGCGTGGTAGTTGAGTGTCTTGGTAGTCATTTACACAGACGCATTGAGGTACGAAACAGGCGCAAGTAAATGACCACTAAGACGCTCTTGTTTCTAATCTAATCTGTTCCCATCTCTGTTCCCTATCAGACCTTCCATTTCCTACAGACGAAAAAAAGCCCCGACAGCTTAGCTATCAGGGCTTTCTTAATTATAAGCTTGTCGACTTACTGCTCTCACATGCATATCTGCAATAAAAAACCCCACACAGCGTTGGCTATGTGGGGCTCTTAGTATTATAAGCTTGACGACGACCTACTCTCACATGGGATCTCCCACACTACCATCGGCGATGGCGCTTTTCACTTCTGAGTTCGGGATGGGATCAGGTGGTTCAACGCCTCTATGATCGTCAAGCAATTCGGCTGCGTTTTCACGCGAATACGTTGCTTGGATCTTTAACAATTCATTTTGAAATAACGTGTATCAAGGTTAAACCAGCGACCTCCATGGATGGAGGAAATGCTGAAAATTGTCAGGAACAATTTCAGTACTTTATCGTAATGTGTCTCTGTAATCTTTGATGAGCTTTCTCATCCAAAAACCACTTTGGTGTTATATGGTCAAGCCTCACGAGCAATTAGTATTGGTTAGCTCAATGCCTCACAGCACTTACACACCCAACCTATCAACGTCCTAGTCTCGAACGGCTCTTTAGGGGACTTATGTCCCAGTGAGATCTTATCTTGAGGGAGGCTTCCCGCTTAGATGCTTTCAGCGGTTATCCCGTCCGAACATAGCTACCCGGCAATGCCACTGGCGTGACAACCGGAACACCAGAGGTTCGTCCACTCCGGTCCTCTCGTACTAGGAGCAGCTCCTCTCAAATCTCAAACGTCCACGGCAGATAGGGACCGAACTGTCTCACGACGTTCTAAACCCAGCTCGCGTACCACTTTAAATGGCGAACAGCCATACCCTTGGGACCGGCTTCAGCCCCAGGATGTGATGAGCCGACATCGAGGTGCCAAACACCGCCGTCGATGTGAACTCTTGGGCGGTATCAGCCTGTTATCCCCGGAGTACCTTTTATCCGTTGAGCGATGGCCCTTCCATACAGAACCACCGGATCACTAAGACCTACTTTCGTACCTGCTCGACGTGTCTGTCTCGCAGTTAAGCGTGCTTTTGCCTTTACACTCTATGCATGATTTCCGACCATGCTGAGCACACCTTCGTGCTCCTCCGTTACTCTTTGGGAGGAGACCGCCCCAGTCAAACTACCCACCACACAGTGTCCTCGATCCAGATAATGGACCTGAGTTAGAACCTCAAACATACCAGGGTGGTATTTCAAGATTGGCTCCAATAGAACTGGCGTCCTATCTTCAAAGCCTCCCACCTATCCTACACAAGTAGGTTCAAAGTTCACTGTGAAGCTATAGTAAAGGTTCACGGGGTCTTTCCGTCTAGCCGCGGATACACAGCATCTTCACTGCGATTTCAATTTCACTGAGTCTCGGGTGGAGACAGTGTGGCCATCGTTACGCCATTCGTGCAGGTCGGAACTTACCCGACAAGGAATTTCGCTACCTTAGGACCGTTATAGTTACGGCCGCCGTTTACTTGGGCTTCGATCAAGAGCTTCGCCGAAGCTAACCCCATCAATTAACCTTCAAGCACCGGGCAGGCGTCACACCCTATACGTCCACTTTCGTGTTTGCAGAGTGCTGTGTTTTTAATAAACAGTCGCAGCCACCTGGTATCTTCGACCGATCAATGCTTACGGAGCAAGTCCTTCACACTAACCGGCGTACCTTCTCCCGAAGTTACGGTACCATTTTGCCTAGTTCCTTCACCCGAGTTCTCTCAAGCGCCTTGGTATTCTCTACCTGACCACCTGTGTCGGTTTGGGGTACGGTTCGATCATATCTGAAGCTTAGAAGTTTTTCCTGGAAGCATGGCATCAACCACTTCGCCCAAAAGAGGGCTCGTCGTCAGTTCTCGGTCTTAAAGGGACCCGGATTTGCCTAAGTCCCAAACCTACCGCCTTAAACACAGACAACCATCGCTGTGCTGGCCTAGCCTTCTCCGTCTCTCCATCGCAATATGTACGAGTACAGGAATATTAACCTGTTTCCCATCGACTACGCATTTCTGCCTCGCCTTAGGGGCCGACTCACCCTGCCCTGATTAACATGGGACAGGAAACCTTGGTCTTCCGGCGGGGGAGTTTTTCACTCCCCTTATCGTTAC
Source organism: Marinomonas sp. 15G6-16 (assembly GCF_055809555.1). NCBI lineage: Bacteria > Pseudomonadati > Pseudomonadota > Gammaproteobacteria > Oceanospirillales > Oceanospirillaceae > Marinomonas > Marinomonas sp. 15G6-16. The sequence continues at coordinate 1,034,177 of NZ_CM147916.1, forward strand.
TCATGTCAACATTCGCACTTCTGATACCTCCAGCCTGCCTTACAGCTTGACCTTCAACGGCTTACAGAACGCTCCTCTACCATGCGTATAAATACGCATCCGTAGCTTCGGTGTACAGTTTAGCCCCGTTATATCTTCCGCGCAGGCCGACTCGACTAGTGAGCTATTACGCTTTCTTTAAAGGATGGCTGCTTCTAAGCCAACCTCCTAGCTGTCTAAGCCTTCCCACATCGTTTCCCACTTAACTGTAACTTTGGGACCTTAGCTGACGGTCTGGGTTGTTTCCCTTTCCACGACGGACGTTAGCACCCGCCGTGTGTCTCCCGTAATTGCACTCATTGGTATTCGGAGTTTGCATGGGGTTGGTAAGTCGGGATGACCCCCTAGCCCAAACAGTGCTCTACCCCCAATGGTGAGATACGAGGCGCTACCTAAATAGCTTTCGAGGAGAACCAGCTATCTCCGAGCTTGATTAGCCTTTCACTCCTATCCACAAGTCATCCCCGGACTTTTCAACGTACGTGGGTTCGGTCCTCCAGTTAGTGTTACCCAACCTTCAACCTGCTCATGGATAGATCGCCCGGTTTCGGGTCTATTCCCAGCAACTAAACGCCCTATTAAGACTCGGTTTCCCTACGGCTCCGCTAATCGCTTAACCTTGCTACTGAAAATAAGTCGTTGACCCATTATACAAAAGGTACGCAGTCACGGAACAAGTCCGCTCCCACTGCTTGTACGTACACGGTTTCAGGATCTATTTCACTCCCCTCACAGGGGTTCTTTTCGCCTTTCCCTCACGGTACTGGTTCACTATCGGTCAGTCAGGAGTATTTAGCCTTGGAGGATGGTCCCCCCATATTCAGACAGGATAACACGTGTCCCGTCCTACTCGTTTTCATTGAAATGGCGTTTTCGTATACGGGGCTATCACCCACTATGGCGACCCTTTCCAGAGTCTTCTACTAACACCAAATCAACTTAAGGGCTAATCCCCTTTCGCTCGCCGCTACTTAGGGAATCTCGGTTGATTTCTTTTCCTCCGGGTACTTAGATGTTTCAGTTCCCCGGGTTCGCCTCGTTAAGCTATGTATTCACTTAACGATACCCGCAAGCGGGTGGGTTTCCCCATTCGGAAATGTTCGGATCAAAGTTTGTTTATCAACTCCCCGAACCTTATCGCAGATTACCACGTCCTTCATCGCCTCTGACTGCCAAGGCATCCACCGTGCACGCTTGGTCACTTGACCATATAACCCAAAATAGTTTCGGATCACATACCTAAGAGCTTTTGTTCCTCTTAGGATTTACGATAATAGAAGTCACTAGGTTAAAGTGAACTTCCACCGGTTTAACGCTTGATTCATCGTTATTTCAAAATTTGAATTGTTAAAGAGCAAGTTTAGTGCAAAGCACTAAGTCAGAGACTAAAAAGTCAGAACACATTCAAAGCACGCTTTGAATCGATTCTGTTTAGTGTCTTGCTTAGAACTCTCGCTAATCTTAAACACAGAAGAAGTTAGTAAATGGTGGAGCTATGCGGGATCGAACCGCAGACCTCCTGCGTGCAAAGCAGGCGCTCTCCCAGCTGAGCTATAGCCCCATTATTCACTGTCTAGTATTTGGTGGGTCTGGGCCGATTTGAACGGCCGACCTCACCCTTATCAGGGGTGCGCTCTAACCAACTGAGCTACAGACCCAAACACTTTCTGTGCGTCTTATAAAGTAGATATACATCAGATAATTTGTGTGAACGCTCACCAGAGCTTCTATCGTTTAAGGAGGTGATCCAGCCCCAGGTTCCCCTAGGGCTACCTTGTTACGACTTCACCCCAGTCATTGACCACTCCGTGGTAACCGCCATCCCGAAGGTTAAGCTAGCTACTTCTGGAGCAATCAACTCCCATGGTGTGACGGGCGGTGTGTACAAGGCCCGGGAACGTATTCACCGTAGCATTCTGATCTACGATTACTAGCGATTCCGACTTCATGGAGTCGAGTTGCAGACTCCAATCCGGACTACGACGTACTTTATGGGATTCGCTCACTATCGCTAGCTCGCAGCCCTTTGTATACGCCATTGTAGCACGTGTGTAGCCCTACTCGTAAGGGCCATGATGACTTGACGTCGTCCCCACCTTCCTCCGGTTTGTCACCGGCAGTCTCCTTAAAGTTCTCAGCATAACCTGCTAGCAAGTAAGGATAAGGGTTGCGCTCGTTACGGGACTTAACCCAACATTTCACAACACGAGCTGACGACAGCCATGCAGCACCTGTCTCATAGTTCCCGAAGGCACCAAAGCATCTCTGCTAAGTTCTATGGATGTCAAGAGTAGGTAAGGTTCTTCGCGTTGCTTCGAATTAAACCACATGCTCCACCGCTTGTGCGGGCCCCCGTCAATTCATTTGAGTTTTAACCTTGCGGCCGTACTCCCCAGGCGGTCTACTTATTGCGTTAGCTGCGCCACTAAGTCATTACAACCCAACGGCTAGTAGACATCGTTTACGGCGTGGACTACCAGGGTATCTAATCCTGTTTGCTCCCCACGCTTTCGCACCTCAGTGTCAGTATCAGTCCAGAGTGTCGCCTTCGCCACTGATGTTCCTTCCTATATCTACGCATTTCACCGCTACACAGGAAATTCCACACTCCTCTACCGTACTCTAGCCTGCCAGTATCCGGTGCCATTCCAAGGTTGAGCCCTGGGATTTCACATCAGACTTAACAAACCACCTACGCGCGCTTTACGCCCAGTAATTCCGATTAACGCTTGCACCCTCTGTATTACCGCGGCTGCTGGCACAGAGTTAGCCGGTGCTTCTTCTGGAGCTAACGTCAAAACATTTGGGTATTAACCAAATGCCCTTCCTCACTCCTGAAAGTGCTTTACAACCCTAAGGCCTTCTTCACACACGCGGCATGGCTGGATCAGGCTTGCGCCCATTGTCCAATATTCCCCACTGCTGCCTCCCGTAGGAGTCTGGGCCGTGTCTCAGTCCCAGTGTGACTGGTCATCCTCTCAGACCAGTTAGAGATCGTCGCCTTGGTGAGCCTTTACCCCACCAACTAGCTAATCTCACGCAGGCTCATCTAATAGCGGAAGGCTCCGAAAAGTCCCCTCCTTTCCCCCGTAGGGCGTATGCGGTATTAGCATGCGTTTCCACATGTTGTCCCCCTCTACTAGGCAGATTCCTACGCGTTACTCACCCGTCCGCCGCTCGACGCCTGATAGCAAGCTATCATCGTTTCCGCTCGACTTGCATGTGTTAAGCCTGCCGCCAGCGTTCAATCTGAGCCATGATCAAACTCTTCAGTTAAAAAGTTTGCTTACTCAAGTATCGAAACACCAACAATTTACTTATAAAGCGAATTGACGTGTTTGACGTCTCGTAAGACTTCAATTTTTTTGATCAACTTACTAACTAAAAGTCAGTAGCCAATCTTCTGAAGTCTCCAGCGAGCGCCCACACAAATTATCTGATTATCTATTTTAAAGAGCGTTTGACTTACATGTCGGCCTACTTAGAAAACCAAGCTGCAAAATCAAATTTGCTTCAGCGACTGTGTCAGTGGGTGGGTATAATACATTCTGATTTTTTTAGCGCAAGTACTTTTTAAAAGTTTTTTAATATTTTTATCTGCATATAAAAAAAGGCGCATAAGCGCCTTTTTACTAAATAGATAAACCACTCATTTAAAGAACAAATAAGTGGTGTTTTTTCTTACCCAGTTTCACTAAGAAATACTTGTTGTAGTAACCCTTTTCTGCTGAAAAAATTGCAGCAGCATCCATGTTGTTATCAATCCCTTGAGCCAGACCGTTTACCACAACAGAATTACGTTGCAATGCATCTTTAACTTGTTTGCCACTTGCAGCCAAACCAGCATCGGCCAAAAGAGATGTTAGCGGCGTTGCCATCAAATCAATCCCTTGTAAAGAGCTACTTGGTAAACCATCCAATTGAATCTGCTCTAAGTCTTGCTCACTCAAGTCATCCGCTTGGCCACTAAACAAGGCTTTTGTAATACGCTCTGCTGCTTGCAACCCTTCTTCACCATGCACTAATTTAGTTGCTTCGCGGGCAAGGATAGATTGAGCTTCTGGCTTACCAGCACTTTCTTGATCAGCCTTTTCAATAGCATCAATTTCTTCAAGGCTTAAAAAGGTAAAGAATTTCAAAAACTTATAAACATCAGCGTCTGCTGTGTTCATCCAGAACTGATAAAAAGCATACTGACTGGTTTTAGCTGAATCCAACCACACAGCACCAGATTCTGTTTTACCAAATTTCGTACCATCTGACTTTGTCACTAATGGAACGGTTAGGCCAAATGTTTGAGCTTGATTCTGACGGCGAGACAAGTCGATACCACCAACAATGTTCCCCCACTGATCACTACCGCCCACTTGAATAGTACAATCATAAGTCCGGTTAAGTTCAGCAAAATCCATACCCTGCAACAAAGCGTAAGAGAATTCAGTAAAGGAAATACCAGCCCCTTCACGGTTAAGGCGCTGCTGTACAGACTCTTTATTTATCATTGCATTTACTGAGAAGTGCTTACCAATTTCCCGCAAGAAATCCAGCATACTCATTTCGCCAGCCCAATCTAAGTTATTAACAACTTTTGCTGGATTTGGCACGTCATCAAATTTCACAAATTGACTTACTTGACCTCGAATTTTTTCAGCCCAACTAGCTACAACATCTGATGTATTTAATTGTCGCTCTGTTGCTTTAAAACTTGGATCACCAATCAATCCCGTTGCGCCACCAACTAATGCAATTGGCTTATGTCCAGCGTCCTGAAATCGTTTTAATACAAGCAAAGGAACAAGGTGACCAAGGTGCAAACTGTCTGCTGTTGGATCAAAACCGCAATAAAGTGTACGACTTTCATCTTCAAGATGTTTTTTTAGCTCCTCTTCTGCCGTCATTTGGGCAATAAGTCCGCGAGCCTGCAAGTCATTTATAAGGTCTTTACTGCTTACCGTCATTATTTTGATCCATTTCCTAGTGAGTTTACGTGAGTTAAGCATTCAATTATAAAAGCAATCTTGATAGGATGATAAGGCTTTCTTAAAGATTTTTTGGATACCTATTTTGATCAAATTACTACCTACAAAACATTTAATTCTTATTGCTGTTGTCTGTACACTTCTCGCCATACTTTTAATCGTCATTCCAGAAGAGCAGCCTTCTCAGAACAAAGTAATTTCTCTTGAAGCTAATCTTGAGCAAGTTCACCAATCTGATCTCGTATTTAACGACCTACAACAGCCAACATATATTACTGCTCACACATCCGATCAAGACAGTATCGATACGGCATACAGTGCCCCAACACCAGAAGCATTGATAAAAAAGAACAGCCCCCCAACTTATAAAGAGCAAACTATTACTGTTTCTTCAGGCGACTCTTTATCAAAGCTTTTATCTCAAGAGGGAATTTCCGCTCAAGATATCTACAAAGTTTCTATTGCTGATAAAGAGCAAAAAACCTTATTACGAATGCTACCTGGACAGGAGCTTAGCTTTACCACCAATGAAAAAACTGGAGAATTAACCCAGCTTACTCTTGTGCTAAATCGTTTAGATAAGGTAACTTTTAAGCGCAACGAAAACACTTTTGATCGAACAGAGGTTTCTCGAGAGCCCGACATCATAAAGACCTACAAAGAAGCTGAGATTAACAACTCTCTTTTTGTTGATGGATTAGCGTCTGGAATAGAGCAATCTCTGCTCATTGAACTTGCTAACATCTTTGGCTGGGATATCGACTTTGCCCTTGATATTCGTAAGGGTGACAGCCTTAGCGTTCTGTATGAAGAAAAATTTCTAGATGGTGAAAAAATTGGCCACGGCAATATCATAGCGGCCCAATTCATTAATAATGGACGCACTTTTCAAGCAATTCGTTACACAACATCCAGAGGTTCAAGCTATTACACACCAGACGGTTTAGCTATGCGCAAGGCCTTTATTCGAACCCCTGTGGATTTCACTCGGATTTCATCTAAATTTAACCCAAACCGACTACACCCTATTTTCAAGACAAGCCGACCTCACCGAGGCGTTGATTACGCAGCAGCAAGCGGAACGCCAGTAAAGGCAGCAGGTGACGGAAAAATCTCCTTTGCAGGAAAACAAAATGGTTATGGAAACGTGGTTATTATTGATCATGGTAAAGGCTACCAAACACTTTATGCGCACCTGAAAGGGTTCGCTAAAGGCACAAAACGAGGCACCAAAGTATCTCAAGGAAAAATAATCGCTTATGTAGGACAAACGGGCTGGGCAACTGGACCTCACCTACATTACGAATTTCGCATCAATGGTGTTCACAAAAACCCTGTAACAGTGAAACTACCCAACGATGAGCCAATGCCAAAAAGCGACCTACAAGCCTTCTTGCCTTACGCCAAACAAGTTGTGGCGACATTAGAAAGTTCTCACTCACCAGCTTTCGCCCAAAAACTCGCATCAATCAAAAATAGATAAAACAAAAAAGGCAGCTTATTAGCTGCCTTTTTTAAAAATTCTTAACACCTCTTCTTAGATAGCGTTATTTACGAACTCAACCAACTGAGACTTAGATACAGCGCCAACTTTCGTTGCAACAACTTCACCGCCTTTAACAACAAGCAATGTAGGAATACCGCGAACATTGTATTTAGGTGCCGTTTCTTGGTTTTCATCAACGTTAAGTTTAACTACTTTAACTTTACCAGCGTATTCTGCTGCAACGTCTTCCAAAACTGGAGCAATCATTTTACATGGACCACACCAAGGAGCCCAAAAATCAACAACTACTGGAATATCTGAATTCAATACTTCTTCCGCAAATTGTGCGTCGGTGATTTGAATTGTGTTTTCACTCATAATTAAGTTTCCCTTAAAATCTGTTTGTACTAATTAATGGGGTTAGTGTACCACTAAATACTTAGGGTAAGAATCTATATCTTTCAATTGAAATAATAGACAAAGCCTATAGTGCCAGAGAGGAAATAGCCGAAGGCAACTCTAATAACGAGTGCACTTCAGCATTGGATCTAGCTCCCCACTCATCCGCCCACCGCCTTGCCCCATGACGGTTAAACCAAATACTTTTCGCTCCAACATTTGTCGCCCCTAAAACATCGTCAACTGGATGATCTCCAACGTGGATAATTTGAGAGAAGTCCAATCCTGCTTTCTTAGCAGCCATAGAAAAAACATCGGCGCTGGGCTTTGCAGCTCCAACTTGATCAGCGCGAATGGCAAATTGAAAATATTGCCCTAAACCAACATAAGGGTGGAAAACATCAGCATTTCCGTTTGTGATAACCGCTAAATCATATTCCTGACTTAACTCTTCCAGAACATCCATAACATGAGGAAAAAGATCTACTCTTTGGCGCCACTCACAAAAATGCGCCAATGCCGCTTTCGCCATTAAATCCGCTTCTTCTGTTGGTAAGCCGAACTTTCTTAACGACGTTTTATACACTCTCAAGCGTAATTCAGTCAGATTAAAAGCAATTTCTGAGGCTTCATCGATAATTCGTTGCTTGATGCTTTCCTGAACAGAAAATGGAAACTGCTGACTATAGCCCGGAAAGCGCTCCTCAAACCAAGATTCCATTGCATATTCTGCTCTTGTGATAACTGGCGCCACATCCCACAAGGTATTATCTAAATCAAATGTAATCAAAACACTCATTTCAACAACCTTAGTAGAATGGCACTCAATAAATCAGCAAGATATTGAAGAAACAAACTCCCTTTATCTTTGCTAAAAGCCGTAGGCGTTTTATCACCCAAAACGAGAACACCACATTTTTTCACTTCACCGCCTGAGCGAGAAAGAAGAGGCAATACAGCCACGGAGTGAATTTGGTCTGCATCGTCTGAAAAGAAATAGCTCATTTCATTCGCAGGCAAGATACCACAGAAACATTCAGTGAACCCTGAAGTATGAGACAAGTCAGAATCTTCATTAACAAGGTTATGAGTTCTGACAGCACTATCTGTAACATCACCAAATAAAATAAGGGAATGATAAGGAACTTGGAAATCATCTCTAACCATGTCCCCCACTACCATAGAAAAGTCGTCTAACGATTCGCAGTTCAAGCCAGCCAATATAAGCCGACGACTCTTCTGCATGGTCGATTCATTTTCTCGTGCAACATCGACAAGTCGTTCAAATTGGCTTCGATAGCCAGCTGTCGACTTCTGTAACACACTCACTTGATACTCAAGCAAAGAAACGACATTACCGCTAACAGGATGAGGAAGCGTTAAGCTTTCTAATACATCAGAATTTCGAACAAAGAAATCTGGCGTACTCAACAAATACTGAATTACTTCCTCTTCGCTCATACAACCTCTATAGATAAATTTGGCCTTCGAATACTTTCACAGCAGGTCCTGTCATAAAAATTGACTGACCTTCGCCCTGCCACTCGATATGTAGATCTCCACCCAAGGCATGAACAGTAACCCTAGGAGACAACCAGCCCTGTTTGATACCTGCAACTACCGCTGCACATGCACCCGTTCCACAGGCTTGCGTTTCACCAACGCCACGTTCATAGACACGTAAATTAATTTCAGTTGGGCTAACAACCTGCATAAAACCAACATTAACGTTTTGCGGAAAACGCTCATGACTTTCAAGCAAAGGCCCTGTTGTCGCGACCTCTTCATCCACCAGCACATCCACTTTAATAACAGCATGAGGATTACCAACCGAAACAGGCGTAATTAGGTAATCTTTCTCTCCAGCTTTTATTTCGTACAGTGACTCAGAAGCGTCTGCCGTAAAAGGTAAGTCTTTTGGCTCAAAACTTGGGCTGCCCATATCAACTGTAACCAAACCGTCATCCATAACTCGTAGCTGAATCGCTCCGCGTTTTGTCTCAACGTCAATGACACGTTTATTTGTTAACCCTCTATCAAGAACGAACTTAACAAAACAGCGAGCACCATTGCCACAATGCTCTACTTCACTGCCATCAGAGTTGTAAATACGGTAACGAAAGTCCATGTCAGGATTCGATGGCGGCTCAACAACCAAAAGCTGATCAAAACCAATTCCTAAGTTACGATCACTTAAGCGTTCAATTTGCTGCTTATTAAAAAACACTTTTCGCGAAACCGCATCGACAACAACAAAGTCATTTCCAAGCCCATGCATTTTTGTAAACTTCAATAACACAAAAAGCTCCTCAGTCTGGTAGAACTTGTTCACCAGCTAACTGATGTTCGATTGTTTCACGGGCACGAATCAAGTGAGTAGTATCACCATCTACCATCACTTCTGCCGCACGATTACGACTGTTGTAGTTTGAAGACATAGTAAAGCCATAAGCACCGGCAGAGCGCACAGCCAACAAATCGCCAGCCTGAATATCCAATTCGCGATCTTTGCCTAAGAAGTCGCCTGTTTCACAAATAGGACCAACCAAATCGTAACTGCGCTTACCTTCAGGCGTTGGCACCAAAGACACAGGCACAATATCCATCCAAGCACTGTATAAAGAAGGGCGAATCAAATCGTTCATCGCACCGTCTATGATCGCGAAGTTTTTATGAGGAGTGCACTTCAAAAATTCAACTTGAGTCAACAAAACACCCGCATTAGCAGCAATTGAGCGACCTGGTTCAAACGCCAAAGTAACATCTAAGCCTTTTACTTTTTCTAGCAACAGCTCAGCGTAATCGGCTGGCGATGGTGGCACTTCATCACGATAACGAACGCCCAAACCACCACCTAAATCAAGGTGTTTAATCTTAATACCAACTTCGGCTAACTGATCAACCAAGCCGATCAGACGATCGAATGTATCAAGGAAAGGCTTAAGTTCAGTCAACTGCGAACCGATATGACAATCAACGCCCATCACATCTAAATTTGGCAACTTGTGCGCTATTTGATAAATGCGAACGGCATCTTGAATATCGATACCAAATTTGTTTTCTTTCAAACCGGTAGAAATATAAGGATGCGTTTTAGCGTCTACGTCTGGATTCACGCGCAATGACACTGGCGCTTTTTTACCCATTTCACCTGCCACTTGATCAAGGCGATACAATTCCGCTTCAGATTCGACGTTAAAGCAATGAATACCCACTTCTAAAGCGCGACGCATTTCACCAGCTTGTTTACCTAAACCTGAAAACATCACTTTGGCAGGATCACCGCCCGCCTTAAGAACACGTTCCAATTCACCGACAGAAACAATATCAAACCCTGAACCTAATCTTGCTAATACGTTCAAAATAGCAATATTTGAACAAGCTTTTACTGCATAACAAATCAGAGTTGGGTGAGAAGCAAACGCTTCCGCATAGGCGTTATAATGGCGCTCTAATGTCGCGCGCGAGTAAACGTAACAAGGCGTACCGTATTGGTTCGCAATGTCAGATAAAGAAACATTCTCTGCTTGCAGAGTCTGATTAGAATAATTAAAAAAATCCAAAGGGGAATCCTCAGCTATAAAGAAGATGCTTGCTGTTCACTGACAGTGTCACTCGGCAAATAAAGAGCGCCTTTATTGCCGCACGCTACAAGAAAAAAAGCCAACATACATACAGAAAACAACTTAAACATCATCTTTTCTCTCTATTTTTGATTCACAGAGTATACCTTGCGGCCAGTTCGTTTCCCAACCCTAGCCAATCAATAACATCGATAATCTTTACGAAAAATATAAATAAAGGCGCACTTGGATTTGTTAACCTCAATATAAGGTGTACAGTTCCATTTAAGCGCTTACAGCGAACCCTGTTAACCGTATTCTTTTTCCAAAGCGCAAAGGGTCTATGAAATTTAATGAAAAGAAAAATCCTTCCATGGGTGGTGGCTATTCTCTGTGCGATCTTTCTGCACATACTATTTTTCCTCATATCGCCCCAGTTTAATTGGTTCAAAGCACTAGACGTCACCTCTAGCGACTCTCGCTTTGAGCTACAACTACTACCCAATACAACGCAAGAACCTCTTTTGAAAAATGAGGAGACCGCGACAGACTCTTTAAACACAAGTGAAGAATTTAGCGATGAGCCGCCATCTCAGATAACAGAAACCACATCAAGTGACGTAGAAAGCTTTAACGGTACAGAATTATTCAACGAAGCTTTTTTTGACCTTTCAACAGAAAATAACCGCTTAAACAGTGAGAGAGAAAGCAGCGAAGTGAGAAGCGATGAAATAGAAAATAATGATGTGATAATTACGAAACCTAGCTTGCTGGATTTATCTTCAATCAACTTACCTTCAAGCAATAGTCACGATGCTGCGGATAAGGTTTTTTCGCCAGAATTAAGAGAGAAAATAGCCGCATCAGAAGTCGCTCAACAAGAATATTTGAAAGGGCAAATCAAAAAAATAGATTACCCAGTCACCACTGGGCCAGATGGCGCACGTTACGTCAACATAGATGGTGTGTGTTGGCGCATTCCTGCAGTAGGCAGTGATGAGCCGTGGGCCGTCGTTTTTGCAGGATGCACAGGAAAGAGTAAAACCTTTCTATTTGAGCTAAACATTGCGCCTAGCGTCTTTTTAGGGACGGACTCACCTTTTTCGATTGAGCAACTAAAAAGCGGTGACTGAAACCTTTTCTACTTGGCTGAAACACCTAAGTAGAAAAAGCGCCATCCACCGCTTTTCATGAGAAAAATGCTTATATTTTAAGCAAAACGAGCAGCCAATTCCGCTTTCGCTCGTTCAACGGCTTTCAAGACTTGCGCTGGCGCTGTTCCACCAACATGATCACGCGCGGCAACAGAACCTTCTAAGGTCAATACATCAAACACATCCGCTTTAATCATATCGCCAAAAGACTGTAATTCTTCCAATGTCATTTCTGACAAATCCTTGCCTTCTTTAACGCCATAGCCAACTGCTTTACCAACAACTTCATGTGCATCACGGAAAGCCACACCTTGACGAACCAAGTAATCCGCCAAATCCGTTGCTGTAGAAAAACCACGACGAGCCGCTTCATACATATGTTCTTTACGAGATTCGATAGCAGGAATCATATCGGCAAACGCACGCAACGACCCTTTTAGGGTATCAACCGTATCAAACAAAGGCTCTTTATCTTCTTGGTTGTCCTTATTGTAAGCCAAGCACTGAGATTTCATCAGTGTTAGCAAGCCCATCAAATGCCCATAAACTCGACCTGTTTTACCACGTACTAACTCAGGCACATCTGGGTTTTTCTTCTGCGGCATAATCGAAGAGCCTGTGCAAAAACGGTCTGGCAAGTAGATAAAGTTAAATTGAGCAGACGCCCACATCACCATTTCTTCTGCCCAACGAGACATGTGCATCATGATGATCGATGCTGTTGAGGTAAACTCAATGGCAAAATCACGATCACTTACGGAATCCAAAGAGTTGTAAGTTGGGCGCTCAAAACCAAGCAATTCCGCCGTCATATTACGATCGATTGGGTAAGTGGTTCCGGCAAGCGCAGCGGCACCAAGAGGCAAAATATTAATGCGCTTACGGCAATCCACAAGACGCTCATAATCACGCTGCATCATTTCGTACCAAGCCATCAAATGATGACCAAAGGTCACAGGCTGTGCCGTTTGCAAGTGAGTGAAACCAGGCATAATGGTGTCGGCTTCTTTTTCAGCCAAGCTTAAAATACCTTGTTGAAGGCGAGTCACTTCTTCAAGAAGAAAATCCACTTCATCACGCATGTACAAGCGAATATCCGTCGCCACTTGGTCATTACGAGAACGTCCAGTGTGAAGTTTTTTCCCTGTAATACCAATTTTTTGAGTCAGGCGCGCTTCGATGTTCATATGCACGTCTTCTAACTCAATCGACCATTCAAATTCCCCATTGGCAATTTCTTGTTCGATTTCCGTCAAACCTTGAATAATCTGATCACGCTCTTCTTCTGTTAACACACCGACGCTTGCTAACATTTTGCCGTGGGCAATCGAGCCTTGAATATCTTGTTTCGCCATACGCTGGTCAAATTCAACAGAAGCAGTAAAACGAGCAACAAAAGCATCAACAGGCTCAGAAAAACGACCACCCCATTGTTGGTTAGTGGTTTTATTTGTATCAGTCATTCAATAGGTTCCTACGCAAGATTCAATCAGCTGCCAAGATTACCTTAAGCGCCCTGACTTATAAAGCATCAAGGATGACGACTTTGTGCTTAACGAGTATCATTGAAAGTAATACACACTAGAAGAATGCCAAACTGCCTTCTGAGCATTAATATTTTGGGAGATACCGTGAAAGACACCATCGTCATTGCCACTCGTGAAAGTCAACTTGCCCTGTGGCAAGCAAACAATGTAAAAGCACAATTGGAAGCACTCTATCCTGAACTAAAAGTAGAACTTCTAGGCATGACAACAAAAGGCGATCAGATTTTAGATTCGCCCTTATCAAAAATTGGCGGTAAAGGTTTGTTTGTCAAAGAATTGGAAACCGCCCTATTGGATGGCCGAGCAGACATTGCTGTACATTCAATGAAAGACGTGCCAATGGCCTTTCCTGAAGGTTTAGGCTTAGCGGTAATTTGTGAACGAGAAGACCCTACTGACGCCTTTGTATCAAACCACTTCAACTCTATTGATGATCTTCCTAAAGGCAGCGTGGTTGGCACTTCAAGCTTACGTCGCTCTTGTCAGTTACGAATGAACCGTCCTGATCTTGTCATCAAAGACCTCAGAGGCAATGTGAATACTCGCTTGCGCAAGTTAGATAATGGCGAATACGACGCTATTATTCTTGCCACAGCCGGCCTTCTTCGCTTGGAAATGCAAGACCGAATTCGTCAAAGAATGTCAGCTGAACAGAGTCTTCCCGCTGGCGGCCAAGGCGCTATGGGCATTGAGTGTCGTAGAGATGATATACAAACAATTGAAATGCTAGCCCCTCTGCAACATGAAGAGACAGCAATCAGAGTAACTGCCGAACGTGCGGTTAACGAACGCCTAAACGGTGGCTGCCAAGCTCCTATCGCTTGTTTTGCGACACTCACAGACGACACTATTTGGTTAAGAGGTCTCGTTGGTAGCCCTGACGGAAAAACCATGATTCAAAGTGAAATACATGGTCACAAAGAGGATGCTAAATCTCTTGGAGTCCAGTTAGCTGATAACTTGTTGGCTCAGGGAGCAAATGACATTCTCGCTGAAATATACTCTTAAGAGTCATAGACAGGCTGCCTAACAGTGGAAAACTATCGCATTCTAATCACTCGCCCAGAACCTGAGAACTCAGTGACTTGTAACACTCTCAGCAGTATGGGTCTGTCTCCAATTTCTTTGCCCATGTTAGAAATACAAGCTCTACAGGGTGAAGATGAAGAGGCAAAAATCCGTTCGCAAATATTTAATATCGATGAGTTTCATTACGTCATATTTGTCAGTAAAAACGCCGCCCGATATGCCGCCGAATGGCTAGACACATGCTGGCCAATGCTGCCGGAAAAAGTTCATTGGATTGGTATTGGTCAAGGCACCACGCAAACATTGATTAACGAAGGCATTCCTGCGCTATCAAACCCAGGAAACACAAGTGAGGCCTTATTAGACTGGTTGAAACCCGTTAAGATGTCAGAACAAAAAGTACTTATTGTACGTGGCGTTGGCGGACGAACCGAGTTAGGCGATAAACTTGAGGAGAAAGGCGCAAAAATCAGCTATCTTTCTCTTTACGAAAGAAAAAAACCTGAATATCACGCTCAAACTTTTTTCATGTTGCCAGATATCAACTTAATCTGGGTAACCAGTGGCGAAAATTTAAGTAATCTTTCAGAATACGTTTCTCAATATAAGCCCGAATGGAAAGCACTTCCGATACTGACACCCAGTCTCAGAGTGAATCAGCAAGCAATAAACATGGGTTGGATTAATGCTTCATGCGCCGATGGCGCCGACGACAACAGCTTACTCAAAGCGACGGAATTTTATATAGGAAAATAGAATGACAGAGAATAACAAACAAGAAACTTCGGTCGCTGAAGACAACAACTCTACACCAATAAAAGACACGTCTGACAAAACTGAAACACAGCCAGTAAAAAAAGATGATGCGCAGCAAGAAACAGCTTCTCAAGGAAAAGTAAAATCCTTGGTTGCGGCATCGCTTTGCTTATCTCTTGTTGCTTTGGCGGCGAGCGGATGGCTCTACTACCAAAGTACGCAAAGCTCAATTCCACAAGACATTACACTACTGCAAAATCAGCAGAACAATTTAGATAAAAAAATCAGTACAAATACTCTGAATCAAGCTCAACTCAAGACACTCATTGAGCAAATACGAAACACAGACAAAACAACTCAAACAGAAAAACAACAGCTGGCTGACAAACAGAACCAACAAGACGAGCAGATACTTTCTCTTGAGGCCAAACTCAGCCGATTGGATAACACCACAAAAGAAGATTGGAAGTTAGCAGAAGCTGAATACCTTATTCGCCTAGCAAACCAACGCCTGTTATTAGAATCCGACAGCAATGGCGCAATTACATTATTAAATAATGCCGATGACATTTTAAATGAGTTGGAAGACCCGATCGTTTTTGCAACGCGTAAAGCATTAGCAAAAGATATCCAAGCATTAAGCTCTGTCAGCCAATTTGACTTAGAAGGCGCTTATTTAAAATTAAGTGCGTTATACGACAATGTGCCCACTCTTCCACAAAGAGAGCCTTCTAAAAAGTGGCAATCTTCAACAAATGAGACAGCATCAACAGAAAGCAGTAATACTGAAGTAAGTTCGATTGAAGCCGCATTGGCTAGCTTCTGGCAATCTCTGCGCTCTTTGGTGGTGATCAATTACGACCACAAACCTATCAAAACATTATTGCCACCAGCTGAGTATCAAGAGCTTGTTACTGGCTTACAACTGCAATTAGATGTCGCTCAAGTAGCACTTCTAAAAGGCGAATCTGTCATTTATCAGCAATCACTCAAACGTGTTGGTGACGCAGTAACAGAACATTTTGATACACAATCAAAAGCAGTCACGTCGTTCTTATCGAACTTAACATCCATGCAGCAGCTCAACCCTGCTCCTAGCTTCCCATTGCCTAGAGATTCATTAACAGCAATGAAATCTTTAATGCAAAATTGGACAAGCAGAATAGACAGTACGCCATCCTCTACCGATTCGCCTATTGCAACTACACCAGAAGCGGTAACACCAAAAGCAGCAACCAAAACAAATTCAGGAGATGAGATATGAAAAAACTCCTCTTCTTATTAGTCATTATGATGGCTGTCGGCGGCTTGTTAGGACTGCTGATGCGCCAAGACAGTGGCTATGTTTTAGTTGCTTACAATGGCATAACAATTGAAACCAGCTTGTGGGTGTTGCTCGCAGGGATGATTGTCGCCTTATTTGTTATGAGCTGGGTAAAACGCATTCTATTTATTGCATTAAAGCCAAGCAGTTCATTGGCAAAAGTGACAGGAAATTTGGCTCAAAAGAGAGCATCTCGAAATACAATAAGAGGCATGCTGGAGCTTGTTGGAGGGAACTGGCATAAAGCGGAAAAACTCTTAACAAACAGTGCTGAAAAGGTACCTTATCCTCTTATAAACTACATCAGTGCAGCGTACGCAGCGAGTGAGCAAGACGAACACGAGCGCTCTAAAGCCTTGCTCAGATCCGCCCACAAATCCACTCCAGAAGCCGAATTTGCGATTGGCTTTGCGCAAAGTCAAATACAAATGAAGCAAGGTCATTACGAAAGTGCTCTCGCCTCTTTGCTTCGCCTACAGAAACTCAAGCCAAAACATAAACAAGTTTTGAAAATGCTCGTCACGGTTTACACCAAGCTAAAAGACTGGGACGCTCTACTGACTTTGACACCAACATTAAAGAAAGACGGCATATTTGATGATGACAACATGCTTGAGCTTGAACGTAATGCTTTTTTAGCCTTGTTAGATAAGATCAAATTCCGTAATAAACTTGGACAAAGCAGCCAAGAGCTAGTGGCTGAACTAGAAACACTTTGGAATAAGTTAGACACACTGTCTCAAGATACGGAAATGAGTGTCTTATATGCTCGAACGTTAATTCAATTTGGCGACCACGCCAAAGCGGAAAACTTCATTCGTCATAAGCTGAATCAAAAATGGTCTGAAGAGCTTATTTTCGAGTATGGAAATATTGATCAAGGCACTTATAAAAAGCTGCTCGCAAACTGTGAAAACTGGCTAAAGAAAGAACCAGCCAGCGCGAATTTATACCTTGTTTGCGGACGCTTGAGTCAATCCATGATGTTGTGGGGCAAGGCAAAAGATTACTATGAACAAGCTTTAGCCTTAGACAGTCAAAATGAAGCATTAGCTGAGCTGAGCAGACTGCTCAAAGCCATGGGCGAAACGAAAGCCAGCCAAGACTTAATGATGATCAATCTTAATCACACAAGTAAACGACTAAAAGCTCTACCTTTACCTTAAGCAAACCTTTCAATTTACCGGTAGTTTCTACTAATAAAAAAACGCTGCTATGTTCATAGCAGCGTTTTTCATTTCAAAAGCTCGTTGTTCGTCTCAAAACACTCTTTACTTGAATCGAACAATTAACTCATGCATGCCATCAGCCACTTGCTCTAAAGATTTAATACTGTCACTTGATTGGTTAGATTTTTCTAAACTCTCTGTTGCAAGGTCAGATATACGCACCACTTGTCGATTAATATCTTCGGATACGTGAGCTTGCTCTTCAACTGCTGTCGACATCTGCATCGTCATATCAGTGATATTGGAAACAGCCTCAACAATATTGTCAAAAGCCTTTTCCATTTCAACAATTTTGTCTAAGCCTTCCCTTGCATCTTGTTTGCCTTTCTCAGCAATGGCAACCGAGCTTGTGGCACCTTCTCGCAAAGTACTGATAATCTTGTGAATATTTTGTGTCGAGCCTTGAGTTCTTTGTGCAAGTTGACGCACCTCATCTGCAACAACAGCAAAACCACGACCATATTCCCCTGCTCGTGCTGCTTCAATGGCCGCATTGAGCGCTAATAAATTTGTTTGCTCTGCTATTTGCTCAATCATTTGAGCAACTTGGGCGATTTCTTCCGAATGATTCGCTAGATTCTGAACGGTGACACCAATCTCATCAACCGTTATACTAAGTTGCTGAATTGAGCCTCGCGTATCTTGAACCGTTTTTTGTCCAGACTCTGCAGATTCAGAAGAAGATTTTGCACTGTCTGCAGCAATCTGTACTTGCTGAGCCACATCATTAATCGTAGCCGTCATCTCTTGCATGGCTGTCGCAACATTTTGTGTTTCATGCTGCTGGTTATCCATGGTTTTAGCCATTTCAACCGTCAATGCCAAGCCAAGTTTAGATTGACTCGATACCTTTAGAGACTCATCTTCAAAACGCGTCAAAATGGCATCTATTCTAGATTCCATGCTTTTTGCACCTGCATCTAAAATAGCGTCATCTAATGAGTTATCTGAGTAAGTAATACCGGCTAATGGATGCAAAAAGACTTCGACAAACGAGCCGTCAGTATTTTCTGTAAGCGTGAATGGTTTACAACAAAAAGACTATTCATCAGTAAACTCGTCAGTAGCCAAATAGCTAAGCCATAAGAAAGCTCAACAAAGCCAGCGAACACACCAAGCACACCGCCAACAAGAGGCACCAAGAACTTCCAAGACAAAAACTTCAATGGCAATACACGCTGCCCATTGATGACTTTTTTGTATATTCTTTCTGCTCTAGCAACGTCTTTTTTATCTGGTAATGTCCTTACTGATTCATAGCCAGCAACTTTTCCAGACTCCATAACAGGCGTCACATAAGCATCAACCCAATAAAAATCGCCATTTTTACAACGATTCTTCACCAATCCCATCCAAGCCTTGCCTTGCTTAAGCGTTTCCCACATCACCTTAAAGGCTTCTTGCGGCATATCAGGGTGACGAACAATATTATGCGGGCTGCCAATTAATTCTTCTTTCGTAAAACCACTAATATCAATAAAGGCATCATTACAATGAACAATATTGCCATTCAAATCTGTTGTCGTGACCAACTTAACGCTTTTATCAAACGTTTTCTCGTGATTTGTCACTGGTGTATTTTTTCTCATAAAACCAACATCCTTTAAGTTTTCGGGAAAGATAAAAACTCTTATCAGTATAAGCCGACTTTACAAAAAGGCTAACATAAGATTTAACTAAATAAGCACCTGATTATTTAAGTGTTATTTGGTCAATACTTTATTAAGCCAGCGAGTCAAAACAGGTAATAAAGATGTCGGAATTTGCAGAGCCCCCACCATTGGTAAAAAAGCCGGCCCTAACAATCCACCAGCAATGGTGTAGGTCAATAAAACATTCCGATTTCCAGAAGTGATCGCAGCGGTTAACGCAACCGTTTTACCCTTCTTCCTGTACACAACAAACGCTAATGCAAAAAACAAAAAGCACAGACCAGTTGCTATCAAAAAGTACTGGAGCGCCATCATAGGATCTTGATCATAAAGCTGCCTAAAGCTGCCAACTAGACCAAAGGGGAAAGCAAATACCAACAGAATAGTATAAGGCGAGATTTTCACTAAAAATCTACTTAACGATTCTTCGGGAACAAAGCGATGTACCAAGAAAGAAAAAAACATAGGGCCAAAAATAAAAATGATTAAACGAAGTGAGTAATTCGCCCAATTTAAATCAAGCTCTTCAGTTTGGTAAAACAGCAATGCAATGCAAATCGCAATAGGCAAACACAGTGTCGTCGCAATGGTCATTGCCATGGCTTGCACACTATCAAACCCTAAAGCACGAACAATCGCTGGCGTTGCAAACAAAGATCCTGTTCCTGCGACTGCAACAACCGCCAATAGAAGATCACCATCGAAAGATAAGATTCGCCCCAAAATACCAACAAATGCCATGAAGGCAATGGAGTGCAACAAGGTGTAACGCCAAACCGCAAAACTTGCCAAACGCTTAATCAATTCATTTTGCTTCATGCCCAATAGAGTCAATGTCATCAAGCCAAAAAGCACAATGGATAAGAAGGGAAACAGCGTGAGTGAAAGTGAAGGAAGTAAGAAGCCAAGTATGGCACAGAGAAACATGAAAAGAAGAGAATGACGAACAAGGAACAACATAGGACTAACACCTTAAAGAAGCAGCCCGAAATAGAAATAAAGAGTTATTCCATTACTTTTTAGAGCCGCAGTACATTTTATTATTTTCAGGCAATTCAGCCGCTTCCAATTCCCAGCCATTACGAGCTTGGTCAAACGCCGCACGAAGTGCCTTTAATTTATCGCTCGAATGACGTATTGCTGCTTTATGTTCAACACGCTGACGAGACGTCGGAAATGGTATCAGATTATTCTTCATAAATTATCTCTATTAAAGCATTGTCTGGATATCTATCGGCACTCCATGGATAATCTTTAACAAGCAAAATCATTATGCAAATGGAAAAATTATGAAATTTTTAATCTCTCCCGCAAAAACTTTGGACTTGACCTCTGAGCTTCCCAACAGTCATTTCAGTCAACCTGAAATGCTTGATAACTCTCAAGAGCTCATTGATACAATCAAGCCATATACTCCTGCAGAAATTGCCACATTAATGAAGCTAAGTGACAACTTAGCAACCTTAAATGTTTCACGCTACCAAGAATGGCAAAAAGAGCACACAGCATCCAACAGCCGCCCAGCAGTTTATACCTTCATGGGCGATGTTTACACAGGCTTAGATGCTTACTCTCTAAGCGATGAAAACATGGATTATGCACAGAAATCACTTCGTATCCTAAGTGGATTATACGGCCTTTTGAAGCCTTTGGATTTAATGCAAGCCTACCGATTGGAAATGGGAACAAAGCTGACCAATAATCGCGGCAGCAACTTGTATCAGTTCTGGGGAGACATCATAGTCGATAAAATAAACGATACGCTTGAAGAGAACGAGTTGCTCGTCAATCTAGCATCAAACGAATATTTCAAAGCGGTGAATAAGAAGAAGCTTAAATCTACCTTAATTACGCCAAACTTCCTTGATGAGAAAAACGGTCAGTTCAAAGTCATCAGCTTTTATGCAAAAAAAGCACGCGGCTTAATGGCTCGTTACCTCATTGAAAACCGCTGTGAAACGCTTGAAGAATTGAAGGCATTTGATTTGGCTGGATATCGTTACGACCCAGAACAATCAACAGACGCTGCACCTGTGTTTATTCGCCCAGAAGATGCGCAGCCTAAGAAGTAAACAGAGCGCAGTCGCTGAATAAAGTCAGGAATATAACCACAATTTTGTTGCTTTATATTCCTGACTTTCCAATGGACGAAATACACTTAATGCCAGCGACCTATGGTCACTCGGTCATTACCACCCAGATCCTGAAAGCTCTCTACAGAATCAAAACCTGCCTGAATAAGAAGGTGTCTAACCGCTTCTGCTTGGTCGTAACCATGCTCAAACACCAAATAAGCATCTAGCGTCATGAATCGAGGAGATTCCTTGATAATGCGTTCTATGTCAGCCAAACCATGATGGTCTGCCACTAAAGCACTTTTAGGCTCAAACCTCACATCACCTTGAGACAAATGCTCGTCATCAGGGTCAATATAAGGCGGATTAGAGACAATCAGGTCAAACTGTTCGTTATCTGTTAACGCATCAAACCAACTACTTTGCTTAAACGCAACATTATGCAATTGGTTTTTCTTAGCATTACCTTGAGCAAGTGACACCGCATCCTGCACAAGATCAACACCAATAACCTGCGACTCAGGCAACTCCGACGCTAACGCCAAGGCAATTGCCCCAGTTCCTGTACCAAGGTCCAAAATATGCTTCACTTTTAAACCATCATCAACAAGAGACAAGACAACTTCGACCAACCGCTCTGTGTCTGCACGAGGAATCAAAGTACAAGGCGCCACATCTAAATCTAAATTCCAGAATGCTTGATGCCCAAGCAAATAAGCAACTGGCTCTCCTTTCTCTCGACGAGCCAATAACTGATTGAATACAGCAACCTGTTCCCCATCCACCTGCTTTTCTGGCCAAGTATAAAAATAAGACGTAGAAACAGACAGCACATGAGCCAATAACAGCTGCGCATCTAATTGCGCTGTATCTGAGACAAAAGTAAGGCGCTCTAAAGCGCCTTTTAGTAACTCATCAATTCGCATGAGAGATGACTACCCTGTAGAAAGAAAAGTACATTATTGATTAATTGTCGCCGCTCAAAGTAGCAAGCTGTTCTGCTTGGAACTCGTTAACCAACGGATTAATCAAAACATCCAAATCACCTGTTACGATCTCGTCCAATTTGTACAAGGTTAAATTGATACGGTGATCTGTCACACGGCCTTGTGGGTAATTGTAAGTACGGATACGTTCAGAACGATCACCACTTCCCACCAAGGATTTACGTGTTTCGGATTGTTCACTTGCCGCTTTCTCTTGTTCCGCAGCCTGTAATCGAGAAGCCAGTAAAGACATGGCTTTCGCACGGTTTTTATGTTGAGAGCGCTCTTCCTGACATTCAACAACCACGCCAGTCGGAATGTGAGTCAAACGAATCGCGGAATCGGTTTTGTTTACGTGCTGACCACCGGCACCAGAGGCGCGGAAAGTGTCGATTCGTAAATCAGCCTTGTTAATGACAATGTCATCTAACTCATCCATTTCAGGCATAACGGCAACAGTACAAGCAGAAGTATGAATACGGCCTTGCGATTCCGTTGCTGGCACTCGCTGAACACGATGGGCGCCAGACTCAAACTTCAACTTTGAATACGCGCCATCACCAACAATTCGAGCAATTACTTCTTTATAACCGCCGTGCTCACCTTCGTTCGCACTGACAATTTCAACCTTCCAGCGTTGAGTCTCTGCATAACGAGAATACATACGGAACAAATCGCCTGAGAAAATAGACGCCTCATCACCACCTGTACCCGCTCGCACTTCTAAGAAAACGTTTTTAGAGTCATTTGGGTCTTTTGGTAAAAGCAATTTCTGTAGAACCAATTGAAGCTCTTCTTTTTGAGCCTGACCCGCTTTGTATTCCTCCACACCCATTTCTTTAATATCTGGGTCTGAGTCTGTCATCATAAGTTCTGCTTCAGCAATGTTTTCATCAATTTGCTGGAACTCATTGAAACACTTAACAACAGGTTCAAGTTCTGCATATTCTTTGGAATAAGCACGAAACAAATCCTGATCCATAATAACTTCAGCCACACCTAGTAACGCAGCCAACTCATCATAACGATCAGACAAACTTTCTAACTTTAATTTAATCGATTCTTTCATTTTAATTATCTTTTTCTTCGTGAATGCCCAATACATTCGAGGCAATAGTTAATGCGTCTTGATCTGCATCTGCGCCAGCGGCACGCAAATAGCGAGTCGGTGCATGAATGAGCTTATTCATTAAACCATGAGCAAGTTTGTTCATTACTTGCTCTGGCGCCTGGCCCATTTCAAGACCTTTCAGTGCTTTTTCTAATTCTGTGTTTTTAATTTCTTCAGCAGATTGTCTAAAGGTCACAATCAGATTTGAAACTTTTCTTGATTCAACGATTCGACGATAGGCATCTACGCCTTCATCAATCATCTGCTCAGCTGCTTTCGCAGCATCTTGCCTTGCTCTTACATTTTCTTCAATGACTGAATGCAAGTCATCAACAGTATAAAGATAAGCGTCTTTAACATTTTCGACTTCTGGCTCGATGTCTCGCGGAACGGCAATATCAATCAACAACATAGGAGAATGTCGGCGTTTTGCTGTTGCGCGTTCAACCATGCCTTTACCTATGATAGGCAATTGACTCGCCGTAGATGAAATCACGATATCAGCCTGTGACAAATAATCACCAATGTCACCCAACATAATGGCTTCTGCATTGAGTTCAGTCGCTAGATTTTCTGCTCGAGCTAAGGTTCTATTCGCGACAATGATGCGTTTGACGCCATTTTCTTTCAAATGACGCGCGACCAACTCAATCGTTTGGCCAGCACCAATCAATAACGCCGTACTGTTTCTAATATCAGCAAAGATACGTTGCGCCAAACTCACCGCAGCAAAGGCAATTGAAACAGGGTTCTCACCAATGGCTGTATCGGTTCGAACACGTTTTGCGACGGAGAAAGTACGCTGAAATAAAGATTCTAACTCCGGACCAAGGCATTCACCTTCTTGCGAAACCGCATAAGCCGATTTAACTTGTCCGAGTATTTGTGGCTCACCTAAAACCAAAGAATCCAAACCGGAAGCAACGCGCATCACATGGCGTACACTGTCATCTTCACAATGGGTATAACAATACTGCTTGAGGTCAACCGCATCGATGTCATGATACTGCCCAAGCCAAGTAATCACCTCATCCGCTTTTTGGACATCTTCTACCGAGCAGTAAAGTTCGGTTCTATTGCAAGTAGAGACAATGACAGCTTCATTGGCGGTTTTCTCAGACAACAGAGAAGACAACGCATCGACCATCTTTTCAGGCGCAAAAGCCACACGCTCACGTATCGAAACGGGCGCTGTTTTGTGATTTACACCTACAGTAATTAGCGGCATTCAGGACTCTTCTCAAAAATCGAGATTTTAAGACATGACAGGAGGAAGCGCAGCTTCAACATGACTCTTTACACAAAGAAGACACATTATACGAGAAATTCACTTTTTTGCGCACCCTATCTTACCAATAAAAGTAATAGGATTAATTTATAGTTGTAACTGACATAAGACGCCGCTAACGATAATATAAGAGCTATATGAATTCAGCATCGAGAATAAACATGCCATCTTGTTTCGGCACACTACACAATTTTCTGAAAGAAAAGCGCGACAACAAAAAGTGGCTGACGCTTTTTTTCGTGGTAAGCCTTCCTATTCTTACTGCTTGCCAACAGATGGCGAAAACAAATGACTCAAGCCAACAAGAAGCATCCGTAACACAAAACAAAACATCTACCGCTCAACAAATAGAAGCCTTGCTAGAAGCTGAATTCCTTTTGCAGCGAGAAGGCCCAGAAAAAGCCTTCGACACTTTTTATGATCTCGCCAGTAAAACTGCAGACGATAAATTACTCGAAAGATTAATTCAGGTCGCCATTGCATCCCAGAACGATAATTATGTAGAACAAAGCGCGAACCTATGGCTCGCAGCCGACCCTTTTGCTGAGCAAGCATATTCATTAAAGGCTCAAGTTCTGATTAAAAATCAACGCCCAGAAGAAACCGCCACACTCTTAATCAATGCAATAAGGCACAGCGTTTCTCTACAATTCTTGCCTCTGTATTTAGAAGACCATGTACGTGACAGTGAGAAAGTCGCTGTGATTAGCGAAGCCATTTCCGAACTGCCCGCTAAGTACCAAAAAGACCAGTACATTCAACTTAGCCAAGCGCATATTTTCTTATTAGCTGGCCAATATGAAGAAGCCATCACTGCATCTCAACAACTGCTTGAGCGTCCAGACTTAGAAAAGAATGAAATATTGTTTTTGATTCTCGCTTTTAGTCAAAAGAATATTGGTCAACTTGATGAGTCGATCGAAACCTTATTAGAAGCAACAAAGCATCACCCAGAGAATACTCGAATCATGGCCTCTTTGATTGACTTCCTTGTGGAGCGAGGCGATGTCTCTCAAGCCATGTCGATTTATAACGAGAAAACATTAGACGATTCGGAGCAGCTTCAAGTTGGTATTGGCTTTATGCGTACTTTATTGGCAAACAACCAACCAAAGCATGTTTTAGAAGTGTCCGCCACTTTGCCGGAAGAAAGCTTCGGTTTTGGCGATCAAATCCAATTCCTTGAAGCCATCGCGTTAGCAGAATTGAAAGAAACAACCAAAGCCATTGAAATAATGCGCAATGTGGAAGGCAACCTACGAACAAAAGCCACACAACAAATTGCGTTATGGCTTTATGAGGAAAACAAAGAACAAGACATTAACGAGATGGTCTTAACAAGAACCTTGCGAGAAAACATTCCTGAGCAAGTCACACTGATCAGTCAGTTACATCTACAAAACGATAACGAACGTTTAGCCTACGACTTAGTGAGCCAAGCCTCTGACACTTACCCTGAATCAAATGCGCTACGTTACCGAAAAGCATTATTGGCAGAATCATTAGGCGATTGGCAAACTACGGAAACTGAAATCCACATTTTATTATTGAAAGATCCTGAAAACCCTCAGTATCTTAACGCTTTAGGTTACACCTTGCTCACTAGAACCTCTCGCATTGATGAGGCCATGAAATACATAGAATCAGCCTATGAAAAAGCAGAAGATGATCCTGCGGTCATAGACAGCTTAGGCTGGGGACACTTTTTAAAAGGCGAGCTAGAACAAGCATCTTATTATCTCAAGAAAGCATGGAGTCTTTTGCCTGACGCTGAAATAGCAGCGCACTATGGCGAAACCTTATGGAAACAGCGACATTACAAAGAGGCAATAGAGATATGGGAAACTGCCCTAGACAGCGAACCAAACTCACCACTTTTATTAGAAACGATTAAACGACTGTCGCCGTCTTTAATAGAAGAAAGACAACAGGATATTACGCCATGAATTATCGCGCACTTTGTATTATTTCACTGACGGCTTTTTTAGGTGCCTGTAGCACACAGCCTTCTGGCCCTGTCACGCCACCACCGTCTAGTGTCGATGCCATATCAAAATGGGAAACCTCAGGTCGAGTCGGCATTCGTACTCAAGATGATGCGATCTCAGGAAATTTCAGCTGGCAAAAAGCCACAGATACCTTTTCTTTGTCTATCGTTGGCCCTTTTGGTCAAGGTGCAACCAAACTCAATCAAAACGAAAACGGCTTAGTCACATTAGCCTATGAAGACAAAGTCATTACAGGTGATAACCCAGCAACACTTTTGCACGACGAGCTAGGTTGGGCTTTTCCTGTTGAGCAGGTCACTTATTGGATTCGCGGTTTGGCTTCGCCACATTCGCCAGCCCAAATCACTAAAGAAGCAGACTCCGACACGGTGGACAAAATAGAACAAGATGGCTGGGTTGTTACCTATAGTAATTTCACTAAAATAGACGGTTTATCCTTGCCGCAAAAAATGCAAGTTTCAAACTCTCCGTTTCGAGTAAATTTGATTATCAACGAATGGGCCGTTCAGTAACCACAATGCGATTACCTTCTCCAGCAAAGCTAAATCTCTTTTTACACATTACAGGTCGCCGAGAAGATGGTTATCATGAGTTACAAACCGTCTTTCAATTCATTGATTTATGCGACACTTTAGAGTTTTCTCTTACGCAAAATAATCGCATTACTATTTCCCCAGAAATAGAAGGTTTACCAACCGAAGAGAACCTTATCCATAAAGCCGCTGAGTTGCTCACACCTTTCAAAAAAGACAAAACATTTGGCGTCGATATTAGACTCGAAAAACAACTGCCAATGGGTGGCGGTATCGGTGGCGGAAGTTCAAATGCCGCGACAACGTTATTGGCACTCAACACTCTGTGGGAATGCCACTTAACTCTCGAAAAATTAGCCGAAATGGGTGTCACGCTTGGGGCAGATATTCCAGTATTTGTGATGGGGTTTTCAGCCTTTGCCGAAGGTGTTGGAGAAAGGCTCCAAAAAGTCGAGCCAGATACGCCGTATTTTTTACTCTTAAAGCCCAATTGCCACGTCTCTACTGCTCAAATATTTACCGATAAATATTTGACAAGAGACACCCCTCCCATCAAAATACCGCACGCCTTGAAGCTGGGTGGTCATAACGATTGCCTTGATGTCGTAAAAAAGCACAATCCTGAAGTAAACGAAGCGTATTTATGGCTTAAAAATCATGGAGATGCGAAGTTAACCGGGACAGGTGCTTGCCTATTTCTAGCATTTGATAATTTACTCGAAGCTGAGCGAGTAAAACAGCTAACACCAAAGAAATGGCAAAGTTGGGTATGTCGCAGCACAAATACGTCACCAACTCATGACGCATTAAACCAGTGGATTGAGCAAAATAAAAGTTAGCAAGGCAAGGCTCACTTATACTAAGCCAATCTATTTTCATCGCAGATAATATACAAAGGGTATACACAGTGTCCAAGTTGATGGTTTTTACCGGTAATGCAAACCCGGAACTCGCTCGTAGAGTCGTACGTCGCCTAGGTTTACCTATTGGTAATGCAACAGTCGGTAAGTTCAGCGATGGTGAAATTACAGTTGAGATTAATGAAAACGTTCGCGGTAAAGACGTTTTTATCATCCAGTCAACTTGTGCACCAAGCAATGACAACCTAATGGAACTCATTGTTATGGCAGACGCTTTACGTCGTGCATCCGCTACTCGCGTCACCGCCGTTATCCCTTATTTTGGTTATGCTCGCCAAGATCGTCGCGTACGATCTGCACGCGTACCTATTACAGCAAAAGTGATTGCCGATATGATTTCTGCAGTAGGGATCAACCGCGTATTAACGGTTGACCTTCATGCTGATCAGATCCAGGGATTCTTCGACATTCCTGTTGATAACGTTTATGCAACACCTTTATTACTTGACGATCTACAACGCCAAGGCCATGAGAACATTGCTGTTGTTTCTCCTGACGTAGGCGGCGTTGTACGCGCAAGAGCCTTTGCGAAAATGTTAGATGATGCAGACTTAGCAATCATCGACAAACGTCGCCCTCGTGCAAACGAAGCTCAAATCATGCATTTGATCGGTGATGTTGAAGGCAAAACATGTGTCCTAGTTGATGACATGTGTGACACTGGCGGTACTTTATGTGCAGCCGCTAAAGCATTGAAAGAACATGGCGCTTCAAA
The DNA here is from genome assembly GCF_055809555.1 of Marinomonas sp. 15G6-16. NCBI lineage: Bacteria > Pseudomonadati > Pseudomonadota > Gammaproteobacteria > Oceanospirillales > Oceanospirillaceae > Marinomonas > Marinomonas sp. 15G6-16. Next base: position 1,062,971 of record NZ_CM147916.1, read on the forward strand.
AGTACTTGCTTACTGTACTCACCCTGTTCTTTCTGGCAAAGCAATTGAAAACATTAAAAATTCCGTGCTCGATGAATTGGTTGTGACTGATACCATTCCATTGAGACAAGAGGCGCTTAATTGCCCTCAGATACGCCAATTGTCGATGTCTGACATTATGGCGGAGGCTGTTCGTCGCGTATGCAACGAAGAGTCTATTAGTGCCATGTTTGGGGCCTAAACCAAACACTTACGCTCGGAATGGGTCGCAGTTCTGGGCACAAACTTTATTATTATTAGGAAAATATCATGTCATTATCTATTAATGCCGTAGCACGAACTCTAGAAGGTAAAGGTGCGAGCCGCCGCCTTCGCAACGAAGGCTTAGTGCCAGCTGTTATCTACGGTGGCGAAGCTGCTCCACAATCTATCGCATTCAAAGACAACGAGCTTCTAAAAGCTGTTGCTACTCCAGGTTTCTTAACTGGTCTAGTAGAAGTGTCTGTTGAAGGCAAAGCTGAGAAATTGCTTGTTAAAGCTCTACAACGTCATCCAGCAACTGGCGCTGTTATGCACATGGACCTTCAGCGCGTTCAAGAAGACAGAACGATCACTACTCGCGTTCCTTTAAGCTTCATCAACGCTGCGAAAAGTGAAGGTGTTAGCAAGCAAGGTGGTCGTTTGACTATCGAATCTAAATTGGCTGAAGTACGTTGCCTACCAGCAAACCTACCTGAAGCATTGATCGTTGATACTATCAATGGCCAACTAGATCAAATCTTCCACCTATCTGACGTAACTCTTCCTGAAGGCGTTGAGTTGGTTTCTTTGTTGAAAGGCGAAGATCACAACCAACCTATCGGTCGTATCAGTAAGTCAAAACGTTAAGATAACTCATTGAAGGCAGCATTGTGGCAAGTTTCAAATTATTAGTCGGCCTAGGTAACCCTGGCAGCGAATACGAGAACACGCGTCACAATGCAGGCGCTCAATGGATTGAAGCATTGGCTCAACAGAGCCAATGCTCTTTACGTACTGAGAAAAAGTTTTTTGGTCAATTCGGTAAAGTTTCTATAGCTGGTGAAGAATGCTATTTACTCATTCCCACCACCTATATGAATTTAAGCGGAAAAGCGGTACAAGCCGTTTGCCAGTTTTATAAAATCCTTCCTGAAGAAATTCTTGTTGTTCATGACGAATTAGACATTCCGCCCGGCACAGTTAAATTAAAGAAAGGCGGTGGACATGGCGGCCATAACGGTTTAAAAGACATTATTGCTAAATTAGCGAACAACAGAGAATTTGCTCGTCTTAGAATAGGCATTGGCCATCCAGGTCATGCAAGCCAAGTTGCAAATTACGTTTTGAAAAAAGCGGCTCCCGACGAGTACGCAAAAATTGAAACAACAATTAACGAATCATTGCGCTATGTAGATGACATTGTACGGGGCGATTTAAACCCTGTAATGAACCAACTACACAGCTTCAAAGCATAATCATTAAATTATATTTAGGAATTTCATTATGGGCTTTAATTGCGGCATCGTTGGTTTACCTAACGTTGGTAAGTCGACTCTTTTCAATGCATTAACAAAAGCAGGTATTGGAGCAGAAAACTTCCCATTCTGTACGATTGAGCCAAATGCCGGTGTCGTTGCTATGCCAGACCCAAGACTCGACGCGCTCGCAGAAATTGTTAAGCCTGAGAAAGTACTGGCAACTACGATGGAATTTGTCGACATTGCCGGTCTTGTAGAAGGCGCATCGAAAGGTGAAGGCCTTGGAAACAAATTCTTAGCAAACATTCGTGAAACAGATGCCATTGCCCATGTCGTTCGTTGCTTTGAAGATGAAAACGTCATTCACGTCGCTAACCATGTAAACCCTAAGGCAGACATTGAAGTCATCAACCTTGAGCTGATTTTTGCGGACATCGAATCCATTGATAAGCAAATCTTCCGTACAGCTAAAAATGCCAAAAGCGGCAATAAAGAAGCCATTGCTCACAAAGCCTTTTTAGAAAGCATTAAAGAGCATCTAGAAAATGGCTTACCTGTACGCTCTATGGAAATGTCTGACGATCAGAAAAAAGAAGTCCGAGCACTTCACCTATTAACAACCAAACCAACCATGTACATTGCCAATGTATCTGAAGATGGTTTCGAAAATAACCCTTATCTAGACCAAGTTAAAGAAATTGCAGATGCTGAAGGTGCAATGGTTGTACCTATCTGTAACCAGCTTGAAGCTGAAATTTCAGAACTGGATGCTGATGAGATGAAAGAGTTCCTAGATGAAATGGGTATGGAAGAACCAGGACTGGATCGTGTAATTCGTGCCGGATACGAGCTCCTAGGCCTTCAGACCTACTTTACAGCAGGTGTAAAGGAAGTTCGTGCATGGACGGTTAAACACGGTGCAACAGGCCCACAAGCCGCTGGTGTTATCCATACGGACTTTGAAAAGGGCTTTATCCGTGCAGAAGTTGTCAGCTATGATGATTTCATTCAATACCGTGGCGAAAGCGGCGCTAAAGAAGCCGGAAAATGGCGCCTAGAAGGGAAAGAATACATAGTAAAAGATGGCGATGTGATGCATTTCCGCTTTAATGTTTAATCAATCACAAACATTTTTAGAAAAACACTTGACCCATTAACGGGTTATATGAATAATATCGCGCCACAGAGGCAGTGGTTCAAATTGAATTAACTGCTTTGTGTTGTCTGTTGGGGTATAGCCAAGCGGTAAGGCAACGGGTTTTGATCCCGTCATGCGTTGGTTCGAATCCAGCTACCCCAGCCACAGACAAAGGCTATGTAGCTCAGTTGGTTAGAGCACATCACTCATAATGATGGGGTCACTAGTTCGAATCTAGTCATAGCCACCAATAATTATCGATAGTATTGGGGTATAGCCAAGCGGTAAGGCAACGGGTTTTGATCCCGTCATGCGTTGGTTCGAATCCAGCTACCCCAGCCATCGATATCTGCACAAGGCTATGTAGCTCAGTTGGTTAGAGCACATCACTCATAATGATGGGGTCACTAGTTCGAATCTAGTCATAGCCACCAGCAAGTTCAGAATTATTGGGGTATAGCCAAGCGGTAAGGCAACGGGTTTTGATCCCGTCATGCGTTGGTTCGAATCCAGCTACCCCAGCCAATTCTAATTCTTCACATACAACACTTTTCTATAATTTCTCATTTCTCTGGATTTTACTCACTGATCATCTATAATTGCCAAATAATTTACGTTAATTAACAATTGTGAGTGCCAATTATGAAATCAATAAAATCCGCTTTTGCTTTATCAACAGTGTTGCTAGCAACTTCTGCTCATGCCGATTTTCTTGGCGCTAACGCAGAGGCAGGTATTTTTGATAGTAGCGACGGTTCTGCAACTTACGCAAGCCTTGCAATTCAACACCCTATTCCACTCATTCCAAATCTTCGCGTAGACACTTGGGACTACGAGTCTGACCCTTCTGGAACAGAAATCAGCCACTTAGATTTCACAGGTTATTACGGTGTAGGGTTATTATGGGCAAGCCTTGAAGGTGGTCTAACATTCCGTAATTTAGACATGACAGTCGGTTCTTCTGACGACAGCGAATCTGTCCCTATGCTTTTCTTAGCCGCTTCTCTTGCCATTCCAGGCACAGGTATTACATTAGCAGCTGAGTCTAAAAGCATTTCTTCTTTTGATGATGTCACAATCTCTGATCAATCTTTCAAACTTCAATACCAACCTATCCCAATCCTTGGTCTAGAAGCAGGCTACCGCTCTATCGATCAAGAAACTGATTTCCTTGACACTGATTACGATGGTTACTTCATCGGTTTAACAATCGATATCTAATCATTAAAGAGAATTTACTTATAAAAAAACTCTAGCTCTTTTTAAGAGACTAGAGTTTTTTTTGCTCTGAATAATCAATTAGCCTTTGTTAAAAACTAATTGCTCATCTGCTACTTCTACTTTGATTAAGTCACCCGACATAAAGTTGCCAGCCAACAATTCATTCGCCAATGGATTCTCGATCCATTTTTGAATCGCTCGCTTCAAAGGGCGCGCACCATAAATCGGATCATAACCCACTTCGACTAGTTGCTCTGAAGCTTCTTCTGTTAACTCTAAAGACATTCCCATCTCAGCCAACCTTTCATTCAGATGAGCCAACTGAATGCTCGCTATGCCTTTAATCTGATTCTTCATCAGAGGATGGAAAACCACCGTTTCATCAATACGGTTAATAAACTCTGGACGGAAATGCATAGCCACCACATCCATCACTTTTGATTTAATTTCCTCGTACTGATCATCAGACTGATACTCTTGAATAAGATCCGAACCTAAGTTCGACGTCATCACAATCACAGTATTACTGAAGTCTACAGTGCGTCCTTGACCATCTGTTAATCGACCATCATCCAACACCTGTAAAAGTATATTAAAAACGTCAGAATGCGCCTTTTCGATCTCATCAAGCAACAAGACCGAATAAGGACGCCTTCTTACCGCTTCCGTCAAGAAACCGCCTTCCTCATAACCAACATAACCTGGAGGCGCACCAATCAAACGAGCGACAGAGTGCTTCTCCATAAATTCAGACATATCGACCCGAACCATGGCTTGCTCTGTGTCAAACAAGAACTTGGCTAACGACTTACATAACTCTGTCTTACCAACGCCTGTAGGGCCCAAGAAAAGGAAAGAGCCATTTGGTCGATTAGGGTCAGCTAAACCAGAACGAGAGCGTCTAACCGCGTTAGAAACAGCTGAAACGGCTTCATTCTGCCCCATTACAGATTCATGCAGAACATCTTCCATACGCAGGAGTTTATCGCGCTCTCCTTCCAACATTTTGTCTACTGGAATACCGGTCCAGCGCGAAACAACCGTCGCAACCTCTTCTTCCGTAACTCGTCTTTTAAGTAGCTTGGTTTCCGTTTGCTCTTCTTCCTGACCAGCTTTTCCAATTTCCGCTTCCAGCATTGGAATGACGCCATATTGAAGCTCAGACATTTTCGCCAAATCACCATTACGACGAGCTTCTTCCATTTCATGTCGAACCGAATCTAGGTCTTCTTTAAGTTTCTGAGCACCTTGAACTGCGGCCTTTTCAGCACTCCATATTTCTTCTAAATCAGAGAACTGCTTTTGCAAATTATTGATTTCTGCATCAAGGTCATCGAGGCGTAACTTAGACGCTTTGTCTTTTTCTTTTTTCAGAGCCTCTTTTTCAATTTTTAGCTGAATTAAGCGACGTTCTAACCGGTCCATATCTTCTGGTTTAGAATCCATTTCCATACGAATACGACTGGCAGCTTCGTCAATTAAATCAATCGCCTTATCTGGTAATTGTCGATCTGTAATATAACGCTGAGACAACTTAGCCGCTGAAATAATCGCAGAATCGGTAATGTCTACACCGTGGTGAATTTCATAACGCTCTTTTAAACCACGTAAAATAGCGATCGAATCCAACACACTTGGCTCTTCTACCAAGACTTTCTGGAAGCGTCTTTCTAGCGCCGCATCTTTCTCAATAAACTGACGATATTCGTCTAGCGTTGTAGCACCAACACAATGAAGCTCACCACGGGCAAGCGCAGGCTTCAACATATTCCCCGCATCCATAGAGCCTTCTGACTTACCAGCACCGACCATGGTATGAATTTCATCGATAAACAGGATAATTTGTCCTTCCTGTTTCGATAATTCATTTAGCAAAGCTTTTAAGCGCTCTTCAAACTCGCCACGATATTTGGCTCCAGCAATCAAAGCGCCCATATCAAGAGATAAGACACGTTTGTTCTTCAGCCCTTCCGGCACTTCACCATTAATGATTCGCTGCGCCAAACCTTCTACAATCGCAGTTTTACCAACACCAGGTTCACCAATTAACACTGGGTTATTTTTACGACGACGCTGTAATACCTGAATTGTGCGACGAATCTCATCATCTCGCCCAATAACTGGATCCAATTTACCGTCCGCTGCTCTCGCTGTTAGATCAATGGTGTATTTATCTAAAGCTTGGCGATTTTCTTCTGAATCTGGGTCGTTAATTGACTCGCCACCACGAATGCTGTCTATCACAGCAGCGATGTCATTCTTTGTGACGCCACTCGCTTTGAGGCTTTTAGCCAATTCATCTTTACCATCAAACATGGCCATCACAACCAGTTCAGATGAAATAAATTGATCTTTGCGCTTTTGAGCTTCTTTATCTGCCAAGTTTAATAAACGCCCCAATTCAGGAGACATTTGAACATTGCCGTCATGGTCTTTCACCTTAGGCAAGTGATTCAATAAACCATTTAAACTTTCACGAAACTTGGCAACTGGGATTCCAGCTTGTTGTAAAATCGGACGAGTGCTGCCGCCTTGTTGATCAAGCAACGCAATCATTAGATGAAGAGATTCTATGTAAGAGTGGTCCTGACCAAGAGCAACAGATTGAGCATCTGAAAGGGCCAACTGCAATTTACTAGTAAGACGATCTATACGCATAACGAACATCCTGGGTAAAAATTAAAGGAATAAGTAATTACAGACTTAATAGTTCCCAAAAATGGCTTTTCAAGATCCGGGTGTCATTTTTTTGACACCCATCAGTAAATACTTAACAATTCGTCCCATCAGTCCATATAACAGACGCCATTCGGCCAGTTTTTCCTTCACGTCGATAGGAATAAAAAAGAGCTTCATCAGTGAAAGTGCAAAAGTCGCCGCCATACACTTCCGTTACACCTGCGGCAGCCAACCTTTGCTTTGCCAACAAATAAAGATCGCCTAACCATTTCCCTTCGTTCTGAGTCGCTTTAAATGCTACCTCAGCTTCTGGAAGCTGCTTCATAAAGGCTTCTTTCACTTCACCGCCCACTTCAAAAGCCGCAGGTCCAATAGCAGGGCCAAGCCACGCCATAATTTTGTCCTGCTCATCAAAGCATGCCAAAGTTGACTCTAAAATACCGTCACAAAGCCCTCGCCAGCCTGCATGCGCCACAGCCACCTTGGATCCAGACTCATTACAGAAGAAGACAGGCAAGCAATCTGCCGTCAAAACTGCACAAACTTGATCTTTTGTATCCGTAAACGCGGCATCAGCACTTTCTGGTAATTTGTCACAAGGTAAAAAAACAGTACGTGTGCCGTGAACTTGATTTAACCAAGTCACTGTCTCTGGCATATCAATATAAGACGCGAAAATCTCACGATTTTTTTGCACTGAGTTGGCTTCATCTTGAACATGAGCACCAAGATTTAAACTATCAAAAGGTGAATGACTCACCCCGCCTAATCGCGTAGAAACATAGGCCCGAACCGACGCTGGCGCTGGCCAATCAGCACAAATAACTGATTTATTATGAGAAGGCATGTGTCCTCCTATAAATGAAATTGAAGGCAAATAAAAAGGCAGCTTCAAGCTGCCTTCCGTTTATCAGAAGTATTCCGAGTCGTTACTTCCAGACTCTACCATATCTTTTTTCAGCGCCCCTAATAAGTGCTGCATATCTTCCGGCAAGTCTACTTCCCATTCCATCCATTCACCCGTAATAGGATGAGCAAGCTCTAACCTTTTCGCATGCAGAGCTTGGCGACGGAAATTACGCAATCCTTCCTGTAACTCTTCAGAACAGGCTTTTGGCATTTTCAGACGGCCGCCATATTGCGGATCACCAACTAGCGGATATTGAATAAATGCCATGTGTACACGAATTTGGTGAGTACGGCCGGTTTCCAGTTTCAAACGAATATGCGTGTGGTTTTTAAAGCGTTCAACCAGACGATAATGTGTCACCGCATCTTTGCCATGCACAGGCTCGACCGCTTGTTTCTGACGATTATGAGGATGACGTCCAATTGGTTCATCTACCACGCCACCACCAGTCATCACGCCGATAGTAATCGCTTCGTATTCACGTCCCATGCTTCGCTCTTGTAATTGCGACACCAAATCAGTTTGTGCCGCCAATGTTTTCGCAACAACCATCAAGCCCGTTGTTTCTTTATCAAGGCGATGTACAATACCTGCGCGTGGAATATGCGCTGTTTCTGGAGCATGATGCAAAATGGCATTCATCAAGGTGCCATCACGATTACCAACCGCAGGGTGAACAACCAAGCCAGCTGGTTTGTTTACTATGATGATGTCGTCATCTTCATAAACGATATCCAGCGGCATCTCTTGCGCTTCATGGGCTTCTTGATCTTCGATCAGGATATCAAGCGTAATGGTCTCTCCACCGAAAAGCTTTTCCTTCGGCTTGGTCTCTTTCCCATCTACTTTTAAGACGCCTTCTTTGATCCAACTTTGAATTCGCGCACGAGAATAATCGCTAAACAATTCTGTCGCGACTTGATCAAATCGGTTACCACCCAAATCAAACGGGACTTGGGCTTCTTTTACTATTCGCTCTGCCATACAATGTACTTATGTCTGTTGTTTTCAGCTCATTAATTTTATCATTGAGTCTGAAAGTGAAAAAAACGTGTAGCGCTTGCACTTCATCATCTTTCGCAATATAACGCTACAAAATGCCGATTTAGGCTTATCTACCACCATATCAAGGTTTTGATTATACATGGGATTTCATCACTCGTTGCTCCGATTCTCTGGAATAGTTAGTTTTTCTTTATTGATTGTGGCTTGTTCAAGCAAACAGGTACAAGAACCCGACCTACCTGAACGCGTTTACTATGAAAAAGCACAACAAGCTTTAGAAGACAACTTACCTTCAACCGCTATAAAACACCTCAAGGATTTGGATTCACGCTATCCATTTGGCGAGTTCAGTGTACGCGCTGAATTAGACCTGATCTACGCGCAAATAGAAGCGAATGAAAATATCGCGGCTCATGCGACAGCGGATCGTTTCATAAAGAACCACCCTGACCATGACTCTATTGACTACGCCTACTACATGCGTGCGTTATCAACTTACAATGGAGCGGAAAGTTTACTGTCTCGTTTTCTGGATTTAGACCCAAGTGAGCGAGATTCAAAAGAGCTTTCTAAAGCCTTCAGTGAATTAGCTGATTTTACTGCGCGTTTCCCTAACAGCAGCTATGCGCCAGACGCCAAAGCTCGGATGTATTACTTGCGAGAAATGGTTTCTCGTCATGAGTTAACCGTTGCGCATTATTATCTGAAAAGAAAAGCACCTCTTTCAGCGCTTCGCCGCAGCCAAGAAGTGGTACAAAACTACCCAAGCACTCGCTCTGTCGAAGGCGCATTGGCAGTGAGCGTGCAAGCGTATAATGATTTAGGGAAAACTGAACTGGCTGAAACCAATTTAGCGGTATTAAAGCAAAGTTTCCCTGCGTCTTCTTATGTTGATGAAGAAGGAAACTTCATACCATTAAAATTACCTAGCGATGCCGATCCGAGCTTCTTGTACTGGATCAGCTTTGGGTTATTCGATTAATCACCCTAAAAAATAAAGCATCCATAAAGCCAAGTATTTTCAATGAAAGTACTTGGCTTTTTTATGATAATGACGACTTCATGGGAAATAATGGACTTTCCTCACCTTCTTCCCATTTGGGAAACTTCGCCATAACCATTTGAAACAGCTCAGAATCCAAAAAGCCTGTTAGCCACTCTCGAACCTTTTTATATTCGGAAGCCTCAAACCACGCAGAATTCACGCCAGCAAACTGACGAATAAATGGAAAAATAGCAATATCTGCCAACGTCATCGTTTCCCCAAATAAATAGCTATTCTTAGCCAAACGCTTTTCCAATCGCTTTAGAAAAACTTCACCTCTTTGCCGATAATATTCTTCCGTGTGCTCAAGGTGTCGGTCAGCATATTTGTAGCGATCTAGCCAATGCTTAAAAAAGCGATCATTGTAAGTAATCCAAGCCCGCATTTTATTTTGCTGAATGGCAGAAGAAGGCCAAAGAGAATCCGCTCTAGGTTGATCGCTTATCTGAGACAATGCCCAATAAATAATATCCAGACTTTCTGGGTATCGAGTGCCATTTGTGTCGATTAACTGAGGCACACTTGATCGCCCACCCAATGCTAATAAAGACTCTGGTTTGGCTTTTAAGGCAACCTCTCGCAGAGAAACAGGAACACCCAAAGTGGCAATCGTGTATCGCGCTCTTATTGCATAAGGGCATCGTCTGAATGAATAAAGAATAGGTAACAAAAAAGCTCCTCAGTGAAATACGCAGGGACTGGCTAAACAGCCATTATAAAGAATCGTCGATTTCCCTTAAACAAAAAGCTCCTCAGTGAAATACGCAGGGACTGGCTAAACAGCCATTATAAAGAATCGTCGATTTCCCTTAAACAAGGAAAGCCATTAACATGGCTCGCTACAGTAGTGCTCGTAAGGTAAAAATCACATGAAGTTCTGGCTATTAACGCATACAGAAGAGCTGAAGAAAACCACAGGGACAGGAAAGCTAATCAAAGAAACATTAGGTGAATATTGTGAAATTATCCCTTGGTCAAGAGTCATACCAAGCGAGTCGATTTTAACGCTACCACCAAACAATACGCTACTCATTTACCCTAATGAAAATAATCAAGCAACGAGCTTTGATGGCGACACATCGAAAATAGAAAACATCATTATCATTGATGGAACTTGGCAACAGGCAAGGAAGATCTACAACAGATCTCCCTATTTACACGCTTTTCCACACAAAGAAATACAAGATGTGAAATCTATCTACACTAAGCGACGTAACCAAAAAAGCATCGGCTTATGTACGGCAGAAGTGGCGATCTACTTATTAGACGAGCGAGATCACCCTTCTGCAAAAACACTGAGAGATAGATTTCTTGAGTTTAATCAGTAACGCCTACTTTAATTTCGCCAAGGTGCTCCACCCAAGCAAGCATTTCGTCACCGGAAACAACAGCGCCGACGTTTTCTGGGGTTCCAGTCATGATCAAGTCACCAGCTCGTAGTTCAAATACTTCGGACAACTTGCAAATAACTTCTTCAATCGACCAAGTTAAGTTAGAAACATGGCTAATTTGCTTCAATTCGCCATTCACTTTCAAACCGATTTCCGCTCGTTCAACCTGAGCAATCAGTGAGTCACTTTTTAGCACAATCGGACTGATAGGCGCGGATTCATCAAAAGACTTACCAACTTCCCATGGGCGACCTTTCTTCTTCGCTTGTCCTTGAAGATCACGACGAGTCATGTCCAAGCCTACCGCATAACCTAAAATAGACTCACGGGCTTCTTCTATGGATAAACAACGTCCGCCCTTTCCGATGGCTACAACAAGCTCAACTTCGTAGTCAAATTGCGATGTCGCCATAGGGTAAGCAATCGAAGCTTTTTCTGAGAAACCAACAGGTACAACACAAGAAGCGTCTTTCGCAAAAAAGAATGGCGGATCTCTATCTGGATCGTCACCCATTTCTCTGGAATGCTCCGCGTAATTACGGCCAACACAATACACTCTTCCTACTGGAAAAACGTCTTGAGAGCCTTCTACAGGTAAAGATACGCCTTCCTGCTTCGGTACAATAAATCCCATGCAATACTCCAAAACACAAATCAAACAGTTACTATCGAACTACCGAGTAGTTTTTACCTTCAGAGCGAACCAAATCAATCGTCACAGTTTGGCCGCCAAAGCCATGCAGATTGCATTTTGCTCTGACGGTAACCAAGTTATTATCACTTGGAATGTTTACGCCACAAACACTGCGAGTAAATGGCTGCTCGTTATCATGAGGATGAAACAATACTCTCTCAGCTAACACATCGCCTTTTGAGTCAACAACTTGCCAAGCGTCCGCATAATGCTCCCAACCTTCATCGTTATGGCGTACTTGAGTATTAAAACACCAAGTGCCGTTCGCGCTTTGTGTTGCTTTAACATATTGAACTTGTGCGTAATCTAATGAGTTATGCACAGTGTCAGAAGCAAAGGCAAAGGTCGTCATGAAAAACAACAAACAAGATAGGCCAAATATTTTCATTTTGAGCACTTTCTATTTAGAGGCAGAAGCAGAAGATAATGCCGATAAAACACCCGACACTTTCTCAATCACTTTGCCACAGCCTTCCATATTATGGACACCTTTAAGGTACATAGGATCATAATAAGACAACCATACTTGTTGCTTCTCATCTTCCATCACTAAGACTTTTAAAGGCAAATCCAAGCCCATAGATTGCTCACACTGCATTAACAATGTGCCGACTTTCGGGTTACCAAAGATGATTAATTGAGTCGGTCTAAGATCTAGATCAACAGCTTCTGCATTTTTCTGATGATCGATACGGGCAAAAATATTCAGACCTTTAGATTCAGCAATCTCGGTAAATCGATCGGCTGTTTCTTGAACGGAGTGGGCACTTTGCATTTTCACCATACTGTCAGCAGCACTTAAAGAGAAAGACGCCGACAAAATCAAAGCACCGAGTGATGTTAACTTGATCATAAAATATATCCTTTTAAACAGTTCATATTATTTTTTTAGTTTTCCTGTTACCAGATAACATTAAAGCTTCTTATTTTGAAAGCATCACTGTTATGCATGCACATTAATTCCTTTTTCAAAGAAACTTCTGACGCTTTCACATAGACAACCCATCTTATATTTCTTCAATTGAGTCCTACATTGATAAAACTACACAACGATTACATATCAATTCTTGCACAAACGAAAGGATATAAACGATAATCATTATTATATAAAACATTGGTTTATCGTATGCAAACATCACCCGAGCCCACTGACTCGATAAAAACAGTCACGACTAGCAAAACGCTTTTAAACAAACGTATGTTTATTCCTCTTGCATTAGCCGCTCTTTGGCTTATCCCTGAGTTTAAGGACATTATTTACACTCTATTAGCGGAGGCATTCTTACAAGTCTCCGCTTTTGTCGCACTAACATTGGCCTTGTATTACGGCGTGAGTCATAACCTAAACACATCCAAGCTACAAAACTGGATGCAGGAAAAGAGTCATCGTGAAATCATTTTTGCAGGTTTGATGGGCGTTTTACCCGGTTGTGGTGGTGCAATCGTCGTAATCACTCAATATACCCAAGGAAAAATTCGCTTCGGCGCGGTGGTTGCTGTGCTCACTAGCACAATGGGTGACGCCGCATTTTTGTTAATTAGTCAGCGGCCTGAAGACGCTATTATTGTGCTTTCGATCAGCATAGTAATCGGCATTATATCTGGCCTTATTGTCGATGCTTTTCTGCCTTCACCTAAGCCAGAATCCATAAAGAAGGCCGCTCAAGCGCCAACCTGTTCACCACAAAATCCAAGTCACTTTGAAATTTGGATAACCCGTATAAGTGTGGCGTTCTGGTGTTTACTCATCATACCCGCCGGCATTATTGCTTTATTGGTTGCAGCACAATACGACGTAAATGCTTTATTAATGTTACCCGAAGAATCAATCGAATCTTTTGGCGCTCTTGCTGGTTTTATCTGCCTTTTACTTTGGGCTTTATCTGCTAAAAATGACAGCTACTCAGAACTGGCAAAAGAAAACGATAACTTATTACCAAAACACTGGATCCGCAAAGTGGCGCAAGACACCCAATTTGTCACAAGCTGGGTCGTGGTGGCGTTTGTTTTCTTTGAATTGATTCTGCATTTCGCTGGGGACGATTTATTTAGCTCGCTAGAATATTGGGGGAGCACAACCATATTCTTCGCGACCGTCATTGGATTACTGCCTGGATGCGGCCCACAAATCATGGTGACAGGTTTATATTTGCAGAATGCCATTCCCTTATCTGCACAAATTGCCAATGCAATAAGCAATGATGGCGACGCGCTGTTTCCTGCCATTGCGTTAGCTCCGAAAGCGGCTTTATTTGCCACTGTTTATTCAACCATTCCTGCATTAATCGCAGGTTATGGATATTACTGGTTAGTAGAACAAGGGCTATAAAAAAAGCGTATCTAAGTTTTCATTAGATACGCTTTCATTTCTTGTTGCTGCTTTGCTTTAACCAGTTACTTCACAACGAAATAATTAATGTCTCGCTTCAACTTATCAGACAACTGTTCAAGCGACACAGCCTCTTCCGAGTTACTCTTCAATGAAAGGCTGCTTTCTCTCGCCATATTGGCAACTTCTTCAACACCTTTTGTAATTTCTTCAACAGTGGCGACTTGTTCTGAAGTGGCTTGCACAACTTCTAACACTTTTTCTAACGAGTCATTTGCCTGAGTTTGAATGTCACTCAATAACTGGTTCGCGTCACTCATTAATTGTAAGCCGTGTTCAACTTGTGGCACGGTTGCTTCCATCGCAACAACAGAAGCTTGAGTATCTTCTTGAACCTGCTGGATCATCTTCTCAATATCGCCTGTTGCTTCGCCTGTTCGTTTAGCCAGCTGTCTTACTTCATCAGCAACAACAGCAAAACCACGACCATATTCCCCCGCTCGCGCGGCTTCAATAGCAGCGTTCAAAGCCAGCAGGTTTGTTTGATCTGAAATACTATAAATAACATTAACAATGTCACCTATTTCACTCGTGCGTTCTTGTAAAACATTCACTTGGTTCACGGTTGCTTTCACGGTTGTAGAGATTTTCTCGATCTCTCTAGCAACATCTTGCACTGCCGCTCGCCCTTTCAAAGAAAGCTCTGCTGTTAGCTTAGAGTTACTTTCTGTTTGCAATACGGTGTCTGCAACCGAATTAATACTGTTGCTCATTGCAGCCAAACTGTTAACCGCTGAGTTGGTATAAGAAACCTGAGTTTCCGCTGCAACCAAAGCTTGTTGAGACCCAGAAGCAACAATAGAAGAACGATGAGACAACTCATCTGAAGAACTCATAATGCTATTCACAGTTTTCTCTAGCTGGGTTTGCATGATTTGCACAGAAGACATCATGCTGCCATCACAGCAAGAGTCAATTTTTCCTGTTAAATCACCTTTCGCTATTTTTGCAATGACGTCAGCGGCTTCTTGTGGCTCACCACCAACAGAGTTGCGGATTCTCACACTAATAAAGTAAGCAAGAGAAGAGCCAATGAGAAAAGCAACGGCCGTTAAAGCAATCATCCAACCAGAAAAGCTGCTCGCTACTTCGCGAACTTCCACCGTCGTGGCTTGGTTACTTGCTTCTTCTAAATCAATAAACTGGTTAATCGTCGCAAGCCATTCAATAAAAGCAGGCTTGGCCTCAGTCAATAATAAATGCGCAGCTGCTTCTGTGTTGTTATCCGCTCGATATTTAATAATCTGCTCAATCAAAGGCACTGTTTTTTGTTCAATGCTCTTAATTTTGTTATAGATAGCAACTTCTTGGGAAGACATGGCTATTTTGGCAGGCGTAAGCAACTTAGCAGACATTTGATAGAACTTATCAAATTCCTTAATCTCGCTTACCGTTTCATTTAGCTCTATTTGATTACGGGAGAAAACAACATCTCGAATGGCGATCGCTCGATCATGTACACTGCCACGGAAGTTAATGGCATAGCGTTGTTTAACCGAATTGACGTCGTTTATTTGTGTAATCGATTCATTAATGAAATTAACTCGATGAATCCCAATACTTGTCAAAATCAGCATCATCAGTAACACACTAGCGAAGCCTATTGTTAGTCTTTGA
Source organism: Marinomonas sp. 15G6-16 (assembly GCF_055809555.1). Lineage (NCBI taxonomy): Bacteria > Pseudomonadati > Pseudomonadota > Gammaproteobacteria > Oceanospirillales > Oceanospirillaceae > Marinomonas > Marinomonas sp. 15G6-16. The sequence goes on from NZ_CM147916.1 coordinate 1,078,538, forward strand.
TTAATTGTCAAAATCTATAACCTGTAAATACTTTTAGTTTGAAAAATCATTTTGAACACTACTTACCGAAATAGCGAATTCCAAAGTGCTTTTAAGTAGTCTTATTTTATCCGTTATTCAAAAACCCGCAGAGCAAATTATAGTAGCCTTTCAAGCTTTTTTAATACTAGTTGAAAATATCCTAAGTGCCTAATTTATCGAAGCTATCTTCTCCATTAGAAAGCAAAATTTCATCATCTACATACAATAAAACCGCCCAACTAAGCGGTTTTATATCGAACCTAGCAATAGCCCATTAGATTACAGGCTTTTCAATGCAACAATCAGCGCATCCATTTCTTCATCCGTACCGATTGTGATTCGAAGGTGGTTACCAATTCTTGGCTTTTTACCGAAGTAACGAACCAAGATGCCCTGCTCTTTTAATGCCAAATAAATGGCTTCTGCGTCTTTTTCTGGGTGCGTCGCAAAGACAAAATTCGTCGCTGACGGAACGATATTAAAACCAAGCGCTTTAAGCTCTTTTATTGAGCGTTCACGGGTTGCAATGGTTTTCTGACAAATATCCTGTAAGTAGGCATCATCTTCTACCGCCGCAGTGGCACCAGCCAAGGCAATACGATCAATTGGATAAGAGTTGAACGAGTTCTTCAAACGCTCCAACCCTTCGATCAGCTCAGGATGACCTAATGCATAACCCACTCGAATACCGGCCAAAGCACGGGATTTAGACAAGGTTTGTACCACCAATAAATTTGGGTATTGGTTCACTAAAGCCGCTGCACTTTGTGCACCAAAATCCACATACGCTTCATCCACCAAAACCACCACATCAGGGTTAGCTTTTAGGATGTATTCAATATCTGTTAAAGGTAAGGCTTTGCCCGTCGGGGCATTTGGATTCGTCACCACAACGCCAGACACATTCAGGTTCTGATAATCCGTTGGCACGATGTCGAAATCCTCATTAAGAGGAATAAGCTTTGGCTCAATACCATACAAGCCTGCGTACACTTTATAAAAACTGTAGGTAATATCAGCAAAAGCCAGTGGCTTGCCACCAGCAAAATAGCCCATAAACGCCAAGGCAAGCACTTCATCCGACCCATTGCCCACAAACACTTGATTGCTATTCAGCTGATAGCTTTTCGCCAAGGCATTTTTGAGCGTCATGCAATTTGGATCAGGGTAAAGACGCAGACTTTCACTCACTTGTGCCGCCATAGCAGACAAAGCCTTTGGTGATGGCGAGTAAGGACTTTCGTTAGTATTTAACTTTATGTATTTTTTATCTTGTGGCTGCTCACCTGGCACATAAGGGTCAAGTGACGAAATTTTATCTGTCCAAAAACGACTCATGGAATGCTCCGTACTTTTCATAAAATAAGGCCTCAAATGAGGCCTTATAAATTCATTAACACACTATGAACTGGCCTAAGATTAATCTTGTGGCTTCATATGTGGGAACAACAAAACATCACGGATCGAAGGCGCATCAGTGAATAGCATGACCAAGCGATCAATACCGATACCTTCACCCGCTGTTGGTGGCAAACCGTATTCTAAGGCATTGATGTAATCCGCATCGTAATGCATAGCTTCATCATCACCTGCGTCTTTTTCCGCGACTTGGCGCTTAAAGCGTTCAGCTTGGTCTTCTGGGTCATTTAACTCCGAGAAGCCATTGGCGATTTCACGTCCACCTACGAAAAATTCAAAACGGTCAGTAATGAATTCATTATCGTCATTACGACGCGCCAAAGGCGACACTTCTGCTGGGTATTCTGTGATGAAAGTCGGCTGATCCAATTTGTGCTCAGCAGTTTCTTCAAAGATTTCTGTCCAAAGTTTGCCTAAGCCCCAAATCGGTTTTACGTCGATTTTGAGTTTTTTCGCAACGGCTGTCGCACTTTCTAGTGTTTCTAAATCTTTCGCAGTTAATTCTGGGTTGTAATGCAAAATAGACTCAAGCATGGTCATACGAACGAATGGCGCGCCAAAATCGTATTCAGAACCTTGATAAGTAACGGTCGTTTTCCCTAGCACTTTCTCAGCGACAGTGCGTAGCATGTCTTCTGTTAAGTCCATCAAGTCTTTGTAATCTGCGTACGCTTGGTAGAATTCAATCATGGTGAATTCTGGGTTATGACGCGTTGACGTTCCTTCGTTACGGAAGTTACGGTTAATCTCAAACACACGCTCAAAACCGCCTACAACCAAACGCTTCAAATAAAGCTCTGGCGCGATACGCAAGTACATGCTCATGTCCATTGCGTTGTGATGCGTAATAAAAGGACGCGCCGTTGCACCGCCAGGAATGGTTTGCAACATTGGTGTTTCAACTTCCATGAAGCGACGATCTTCTAAGAAACGGCGAATCGTAGAAATGATTTTAGAACGCACTTGGAAAGTATCGCGAGACTCTTCATTTACGATCAGGTCAACATAACGCTGACGGTAGCGCATTTCCATATCAGACAAACCATGGTGCTTATCTGGTAACGGGCGCAAAGATTTAGTCAGTAGTTGCGCTTCTTGCATGTCAATGTACAAATCGCCTTTGCCAGATTTATGCACAGGGCCTGATACACCAATAATATCGCCTAAATCCCATGTTTTCTGATCGGCAAGCAATTCAGGAGATAAGGCTTTACGGTTTACATAGGCCTGTATTTGCCCCGTCATGTCTTGTAGCAACATAAAAGCACCGCGGTTACGTACAATACGACCAGCAATGCTAACAATGTGGTTTTTTTCTTCTAAATCTGGTTTTTCAATATCACCAAATTCCGCTTGCAGATCCGCTGCATAAGCATTTGGGCGAAAGTCATTCGGATACGCATTACGCTCTTCACGAATAGAAGCCAATTTAGCTCGACGTTCCGCAACTAAACGGTTGTCATCAGATTGTGTGGATTCTGTGTTGTTTTCATTAGCCATGATTTGCTATTACTCTTTAATATTCAATAATGTTAAAAATGGGGCGGCGCTTATAGGCCCTGCTTTAAACTTGCCACGATAAACTGGTCCAAGTTGCCATCCAGCACAGCACCAGTGTTGGAGCTTTCCACTCCTGTACGCAAATCTTTAATTCGTGATGCATCCAATACATAAGAACGAATCTGACTTCCCCAACCGATATCCGATTTACTGTCTTCTACCGCTTGCGCAGCTTCCGTACGTTTCATCATTTCAAATTCGTACAACTTGGCACGAAGTTGTTTCATCGCAAAGTCACGGTTAGCGTGTTGAGAGCGCTGGTTTTGACATTGCACAACGATGTTCGTTGGTATGTGAGTAATACGCACCGCGGAATCTGTCGTGTTTACGTGCTGACCACCAGCACCGGACGAACGATAGGTATCGGTACGAATGTCCGCTGGATTGATTTCAATTTCAACATTGTCGTCAATTTCAGGAGAAACGAACACAGAGGCAAAAGAAGTATGTCGACGGTTACCAGAATCAAACGGTGACTTACGCACCAAGCGATGAACACCTGTCTCGGTTCTTAACCAACCAAATGCGTATTCGCCTTCAAAACGAATCGTCGCCGATTTAATACCTGCCACATCACCTGCGGACACTTCCATCAGCTCAACTTTAAAGCCCTTGTCTTCACCCCAACGCAAATACATACGCAATAGAATGTTGGCCCAATCTTGTGCTTCTGTACCGCCAGAACCAGATTGAATATCCAAAAAGGCGCTGCTTTCATCCATTTCTTTGGAAAACATACGACGGAATTCTAACTTAGCTAACAGAGCATCTAACTCTTCAAGCTCAAGCTGAACGGCTTCAACAGAATCTTCATCGCCATCTTCTACAGCGATTTCCAACAGTTCTTTGGAATCGTTTACACCGGATTCCAAACTATCTAGTGTTTCAACAACCGCTTCAAGTGACGCTCGCTCTTTACCTAGCTTTTGCGCGTATTCTGCATCATTCCAAACGTCTGGATCTTCAAGTTCTCGGTTTACTTCTTCTAAGCGCTCTTTCTTTGAATCGTAGTCAAAGATACCCCCGAAGGGTTAGAGCACGAGCAGAAAGGTCTTTTATCTTTGAAAGTATCGGGTTTATTTCCATATTGGCGTCAATTTGCTATAAACAGTGTGAATAAAATTAATTCGGAATTGTAACGAATTTACTCGCAGCATAAAATGCCATTCGCTACTCAATGATGGAAAAACAGACCATTTTTTGTGGGCCTTGCTATCAAATGGAGTCTATATGGATAAGCCAACCGTTTCAGTGGTCATACTGGGACAAACTTATAAGATAAATTGTCCTAAAGGGCATGAAGCAGATTTGAAAGAATCAGCTGAATATTTAAATGACCAAATGAGTGATATGCAATCAAGTGGGAAAAACATCCCTCTTGAAAAGCTTGCCGTACTCGCTGCGTTGAATATTACTCACGATATGCTTTCAAGCAAAAAATACGCTCGAGCGAATGAACAACTATTGCGAGAACTGACATCACAACTTGATAACGCTTTGACGCATCAACAAAATTGATCAAGGAGTAATCATCAATCGTTTACTCCTTAATCTACTTTTTGATTGCAAGTTAAATAACACGAATTTTCTTCATACACCCTAGAAACCGAATAGGAGCTCTAAGTGATTTCCAGTAAAAATTGCTCTATACTCCAATCTGTTTCCTGGGTTGTTCGAAGCGGCTTAACGCCCTTGAGCCTATGAGTAATACCCCGGAAAGAACCTGTTGGTTTGGTGTGCATGTCCGTGCGTCGGAAAGCCTAAAGAGTCACAGTTCTTTCCACCTTGAACCACTGGGTTCAAGGCCAATAGCCGAAACGGCAACTTGGGAAACTCCTTTATGCCTTCACATCTAGACCACAGACAAACACTTCGTCGTCAATTACGCCAAACTCGAAGAAACCTATCTTCAGTTGAGCAACTGCTCGCCGCCGAAGACTTACTCGAAAGCTTTAAACAATATTTATCTGATATCGACGCTCCAGAAAGTAAAGCCATCAAAAACGTGGCCTTATACTTAGCAAACGATGGAGAAATCTCCCCTCATATATTATGCCAATACTTCTGGCAACAAGGCATTAATACCTATCTTCCTGTTATTCAAAATAAGCAGTTAGCGTTTGCCCTGTATTCTGAAAAAAGCATTTGGCAAGAGAATATCTACGGTATAAAAGAGCCCATGACGGAACATTATCTAGCCAAAGAAGAGTTAGATATTGTCCTTTTGCCCTTGGTTGGGTTTGATTCTGATGGCGGTCGCTTAGGAATGGGAGGCGGTTTTTACGATAGAACCTTTGAAGGTAAAAAGTCTACAGAAAAACCTTTGCTGATTGGTTTGGCTCACGATTGCCAGCAAGTGAAGTCACTGCCAATAGAAGGCTGGGATGTTCCATTGCAAGCCTTTGTCACTCCGACACAAGTCATTAAGGTATAAATTTAACTCGCACAATTAAAAAACGAAGCTGTAACCCATAGAGAAAAAGAGCCCAGAATTCCCAGAGTCATTCTCTGGGGCATAGGCAAGATCTACATCCAAACGTCTCGACAAAGTCATTCCAGCTGTGTAATAGGTCAGTTCATTTCCTACTAAGTTTTGTCTGATTCCTGCTCGAATACCTGGAATCAGCAGGTAGTCACTAAAAAATGACAGCGATACGACACTCCACTGATACTCATCTCCCAACGGGTCTTTAATCGGGTTTACATCGTAAGAGCCACCTAAAGAAAGATGCTGATCTTTACTTTTTATCGCCGCATCGATGGTCATTTGAGCTTCCATCTTGTAGGTTTCATTAAGATCAATATCACCACTCGAAGCAAAATTTACCGCAGCATTGCAATTCGTTAAGTCTGCGCCAGTTAAGCCTGAACAATTCCCTATTTCCTCGTACTTGAATGTTGGCTCATTGACATTAGAAAGCGTCATCCCTAATTGAAAATTACGCCTTACTAACAAAGCCCCTAAGTCCAAAGAAATACCGGTAGAAATTTTATCGCGACTGATGAAAAAGTCACCGTAAGACACAGAAGGGTCATCCTCTTCTGTCAACACAGTGAGTTTCTGCCCTAATGCCAAACGATGAAAGTTCAAACGCCCACCGATAAGAATGGCTTCTGTCGGTGTTCTAGAATGCATCGTGCTGTATCCAATGCTAAATCGGTAATTCGACGCCCTTTTTATATAAGCGGCTGTGTCTGTTTCCAAGTCCACATCATCTAAGGAAAGATTATAAATTTCACTGTATGTCAGGTTATCATCATACAGCTCCCCCTCACCATCCAGTCCCGTTAAGGTTAGACTATCTGCCAACAAACTAGCACGCCCCACAATTGAAGCACTGGCTTCGAGTGTAAACACATTCCGACGTCGGGTTTTATAAATAATAGGTGTAAAAGGAGCTTGTAGTGTTGTAGCAAACTTCGCATAAACTGTTTCAGTGATATTGGAAATCACACCATCTGCATTAGATAGAGTATCATTGATACTCACCTCAAGATCATCTACATCTGACACAAAAGAGGCTACAGCAGCCGATTCAGCTGCAGAGCTGTCCCCACTCGAGGCATATTCAGCATTATAAGCAGCAGTGGCATTGTCTTCTATATCTTGCAAATCACTGTCCGTAATAAAGTCAGAATCCAAAATATCCGTAAGATCATCAATGTCATCATTAATAGTACTGACTCCACCACCTTCAACAGCGATACCCAACGGCCCAAGAAAACCGACTCGAAAGCCTTCTAGGTTTGCCATCAAATAACTGGAAGCGGGGTTCCCAGAAGCAGTAGATAAGGCATGACGATTTCCATAGCCACCTAAAACAATACTGGAGCCTATCGGTTGGTATAAATACATGGATGCCCAACCAATAGAGCTGAACAAACTAAGAAAAGTGAAAACTAAGTACTTCTTCATGTATTACGAATGCCCATAACTGATATTTAGAATTTAGGAGAAAAAAAGCCGATAATCTTTAAGATTATCGGCTTTTTTGACTAAAACTTTACAGTTTAAATATTAAAAAGCAGTTGAGTAGCCTAAAGAAAAGAAGAAGCTACGTGGGATTTCTTCTCCATCTTCATCTTCAACTGTGTCTAAGGCAACAGCAAGGTCTAAGTTTAAGCGCTTAAGCAAAGTCAAACCTGCAGATGCATAACTTAATTCAGAGCCTGCCATATTTTGACGAAAACCAAGGCGCAGACCTGGTAAGAAGTGCGAATCACCATAGTAAGACAAAGAAGCAGCGGCCCACTGATATTCATCACCTACAGCGTCTTCTACTGGATTTACATCATATGAAAAGCCTAAAGTGACTTGCTTACCTGGCGTCGTAACAGCAGCATCAATGGTCGTTTGCATTTCCATGATATAAACGCCTTCATCACTAATTCCATAAGAATCAGATACCGTATTGCCGGTGATATCCATGCCGTCAAATTCAGGCTCATTGATATTGGCGAATGTTACACCTGCTTGGTAATAGTGAGATACCCAAATAGCCCCTAAATCTAAGCCAATACCAGAGCTACTTACTGTATCATCAAAAGCGTCTTCTAAAGCATCTTCTGAATCCGAGCTATCATCATCTAGTTCAACCAATGCACGACCTTGAGATAATTGATGGAAATTGGCCTTCACACCCCCAACCAAAATACCATGTGAATTTTGCCACATAGCCTGACTGTAACCTAAACCTATCTTTAAGTCTGTAACACCTTGAGCATAAAAAGAACTGTCTGTATCTAACTCGTTATCATTATCTGAATCATCAACTGTACCAGCTAATAAACTACCTTTAGTTATTAGTGAAAGACTTGAATCTAACATGAAAGCGCCGCTATTCTTCGTTTTATAGATAATCGGCATCAAAGGAACCTGCAAACTGGCAGAAACTTTCACATACGCTGAATCCCCAATTTCATCTAAAATTGCATTAGCCTCATCTATTCCAGCTTGAGCTTCTGTAGCATCTGCATAATTTGCATCTAAAATATCTTCTAACTCTTCCACTTGATCTTCAAGGTCACTTACATCGCCAAACTCGACACCTACACCAAGTGGCCCAAGAATACCAAAACGGAAGCTATCATCGTCTTGCTCATTAACCATCAAGAAAGGAGCGGCAGGATTGCCTAAGGCAGTGGAAAGCGATCGCAGGTTTGGCGAGCTACTTAATGTAAAGCTTGAGCCTACAGGGTGGTTAACTGGCATAGCTGCCATAACAGCTGAGCTCAACAAAGTCGTGGACATTAATATAAGCTTTTTCATGATTTAATCCTTCCTATTCCTTAGCTAATCAAAAAACTTGACAATAAAAACAAATCATTACATTAAAACAATTATAGACCTATTTTTTACACATTCTCTACAAAAAAAGTACTTTTTTACATTATCCAGCCAAAATCATAGATAAGAAAGAGAAGTGATCAACAAGCCAGCCTTCGATAGAAGCATAAAAAAACCGCAACCTATGCAGAATAAGTTGCGGTTTTTATTAAGCTTTTAATGCTTATATTAGATGTTTTATCAATCTAATTAACTGTCTAATAAGCTTAACTGATGCCTTAATTTCTCTAAATCTTCCGGCGTATCTACGCCATGCATAGGCAAGCTATCCGCTAGTGCAACTTGGACTTTAATTCCTTGGTGCAAGAATCTTAGCTGTTCTAACTTTTCCCAACGCTCTAATGGCGACATGGGTAAATCGGTGTATTTGGACAATAAACTTGCACGATAAACATACAAACCAATATGTCGCAAAGCAGGAAAGTCTACGGGTAAATAACCTTCTTTAGAGCCAATGCCAGCAAAACCATCGCGATCCCAAGGCATGGGCGCTCGGCTAAAATACAATGCTCGCTGCATCTCGTCACAAACCACTTTGACCACGTTCGGATTCAAAAGGTCAGCGACATCGTCAATCACACAAGCCACCGTTGCCATCTCTGCCTCATTGTCTTGGCTTAAAGCCATCACACTGGAATGAATCAGCTCAATTGGCAGAAAAGGTTCGTCACCTTGCACATTGACAATAATTTCATTGTCTTTCCAGTCCATTTTAGCGGCCACTTCTGCAAGGCGTTCTGTGCCATTTTCATGGTCATCACGAGTCATAATGACAGACACGCCAAATTCTGATGCCGCTTGATAAATAATCTCATGATCTGTTGCAACGGTTACCGTCTGAGCACCAGCCTTTAAAGACAATTCATAAACCCACTGTAATACTGGCTTACCACCTAGATCCGCCATCAGTTTTTTAGGAAAACGTTGAGACGCATAACGGGCAGGAATCACAATATGAAACTCTGGTAGCCCTTGTGTATTTTTAGGTGTTGTCATTATTTTTCGAACTCCGGCTTCTGCGCCAATTCATACGCTTCTTCTAAGGGCATACGTGTAGATAAAATAAGGTCAGCAACTTCCCTTGCCACCCCTTCTCCCGCGGCTTTATGTAAAACAATAGAGCAATGGCGATGCAATAGAAGGTGAGCGTCTGCAGGACACAAAGCCACACCGACCTTAGGCATCACTTGCAAATCGATGACATCATCACCGACATAAGCCGCTTCTGCAGGATCCAGATTCAAACGAGCGATTAAATCGTCAAACGCTTCCGCTTTATTATGGCAACCGGGATAAAAATGATCGACTTTTAGGTCCTTCATTCGAAGTCTCAAGGGTGCGGAATCTTTGGCCGTAATCACCGCGACTTGAATCCCCCACTTAGGCAGCAATTTCATTGCAACCCCATCTTTCACATTAAAGCATTTAATGTTTTCGCCCTGATCGGTATACAACAAACGACCGTCTGTCAGTACGCCATCCACATCAAACACGACAAGTTTCAGTGACTGTAATTTGGCCACTAATGAATCATCATTCTGCAATGAAGGGTAAAAGGAAAGAAAAGTCGAATCCATGATTTAGGCACTCGTGTCTAATTCTTCAAACGTTTTGACCAGTTCGTCAAGCTGCTTCATCTGCTTCAAGAAAGGCGCCAATTTGCCTAATGGTAAAGCACAAGGCCCGTCACATTTTGCACTGTCTGGTGTTGGGTGAGTTTCTAGGAATAAGCTCGACAAGCCTAAAGACATTCCAGCACGAGCAAGCTCTGTTACTTGAGCTCGACGGCCATCCGCAGAATCTTCACGACCGCCAGGACGTTGTAATGAATGCGTCACATCAAACATCACTGGATAACCCATCTTTTTCATTTCGCCAAAACCAAGCATATCTACAACCAAGTTGTTGTAACCCATCATGGTGCCACGCTCACACAACATCAGCTGATCATTGCCTGCTTCTTGGCATTTCGTCAGTATGTGTTTCATTTCATGAGGCGCAAGGAATTGGGCTTTTTTGATGTTAATTACCGCTCCTGTTTTTGCCATCTCAACAACCAAATCCGTTTGACGAGATAAAAAAGCTGGCAACTGAATCACATCAGCAACTTCTGCCACCGGCGCACACTGATAACCTTCGTGAACATCTGTGATAACAGGCACACCAAAAGTGTCTTTGATTTCTTGAAGAATTTTCAAACCTTCTTCCATGCCAGGCCCACGGAAAGAATTGATGGAAGATCGGTTAGCTTTATCAAACGAGCCTTTAAACACATAAGGAATATTTAATGCCTGCGTTACTTTCACATGCTCTTCTGCTACTCGCATTGCGAGATCACGAGATTCTAGAACATTAACGCCGCTGAATAATACAAACGGCAAATGGTTGGCTACTTCAACTTTGTTGCCGATTTTAATCACTTTGGATTCTTGAGACATGGTTGCTCCATTAAAATTTCAATTCGCACACTCTAAGTCAAACAGAGCAGCAAGATAGACATCAATATTTATCGATCGTAAATTTCTAAAATACCAGACACTTTTTGATCATCGTCCACAACAATTAATAAGGTAATCTTGTCGCGTAACATTTGCTCTTCAGCTTGTACTATCATGACATTTTCATTGATGGTTTTCGGGTTTGGTGTCATTAAACTTGCCATGGGTTTCTGTATCATGCCTTCACTTTCTTTCAACATAGCACGACGCAAATCACCATCGGTAAAAATCCCTAATAATTTATCTTCATCTTGAATCAAAACCACACCCATGCGGCCATGGGTCATCACAGAAATGGCTTCTTTCAACGTAGCTGTTGACGAGCATACAGGTAAGTTTTCCTTATGCATTAGGTCTTTCACACGCGTCAAGAGCTTACGCCCTAAGCTTCCGCCAGGATGAAAACGTGCAAAATCTTGCGGCTGAAAATCTCGACACTCCATCAAGGCGACGGCTAAAGCATCGCCCATTGCCGTTGTCATGGTTGTTGATGTGGTTGGTGCTAGATTATTCGGGCAGGTTTCTCTATCTACCGAAATATCCAACACACAATCGCAATGCTTGGCTAAGGTGGAATCCATATTACCAACCAAAGCAACACTTGGATTACCAAAGTTTTTCAGTGAAGGTAACAGTCTCATCAGCTCTTCTGTTTCACCTGAGTAACTGATTAACACCAACACATCTTCTGGCTGAATCATACCTAAATCGCCATGAAACGCTTCGCCAGGGTGAAGAAAAAAACTAGGCGTTCCAGTAGAAGCAAAAGTCGCTGCGATTTTTTTGCCTATCAAGCCTGATTTCCCCATACCACAGATAATGGTTCTGCCTTTACTGGCAAGAATCATACGAACAGCTTTGGCAAATTCTTCTGTAACTTGATTCGATAAATTAGTAAGAGCTTGAGCTTGAATAGATAAGGTGCGCTGAGCACTTTGGATAAGGGCGTCTGAGTGGGTATTGTTAGTCGTTAGGTCGCTCATAAAGCCTCTCTGCTCTCCATAATGAACGTAAAGTTGCGTCATTATACAGAGTAGAAAGTAAATCGCCTACCAAAGAGCAAGCTTTCACAGCTTACTCTAGTGGTAGGCGAAACACATCAATCTAAGCAGCTAAGGAATTGACCGCTCAAGGTGCTTAAGAATGTGAAGTAAGCATCTTTATTTAGAGGAATTTCACTGCCTAAAGGATCTAAAACAGCTGTTTTTACGTTAGTGCCATCTAGCAAGGCTTTAACAATGCCTGGGCTAAATTGCGGTTCACTAAATACACATTGAATTTTGTTTTCTTCAATTTGATGGCGAAGCTCTGCAACTTTCTTCGCTCCAGGTTTACGCTCTGGGCTCACTGATACTTCGCCAGAATTATTCAAACCATAATGCTCTTCGAAGTAAGTATATGCGTCATGGAAAACGATATAAGGTACTTTAGAAACCTTATCGAAAGAGTGACGTATCTCGTCATCTTTTGCAGACAAACCTTTATCGAATGCTGCTAGGTTAGCTTTGTAATATTCTGCATTTGCTGAATCTAAGTACACCATACGCATAGTCACAGCTTCCGCCAAGACTCGAGCATTATCAGGCAACAACCAAACATGTGGATCAACACCTTCATGGCTGTGACCTTCATGACCTTCATGCTCGTCGTGGTCATGTTCATCATGATCGTGGTCGTCATGCTCATCATGGTCGTGATCGTCATGTTCATCATGATCGTGGTCGTCATGCTCATCATGGTCGTGATCGTCATGCTCATCATGATCGTGGTCGTCATGTTCATCATGATCGTGGTCGTCATGCTCATCATGATCGTGGTCGTCATGCTCATCATGATCGTGGTCGTCATGCTCATCATGATCGTGGTCGTCGTGACCCTCTTCACCAAAGTTATGAAGCTCCACACCTTTCAGAGCAAGCCACTCAATAGAGGACTCTTCTTTTCCTGCGTTTTTAAGCGGTTTCTCTAGAAAGTTTTCTAGTGATTCACCCACCCAAACAACAGCATCTGCATTCGAAATTTTTCTAAGGTCAGATGGTCGCAACGCGAAGTCATGAGGTGATGCTGTGCTTGATACAATTTGTTGTATGTCCGCTTTATCGCCAGCAATGGCTGCCACGATCATGGAAACAGGACTGATACTTGTAACAATGGTTGGTTTTGCTAAAGCAAGAGGAGATAAGGCAGAAACGCCTAGCGCAAAAAAGAGTTTGTTCATTATTGGGTACCGGTTAAGATGTTATAACATAACGGTACGATATTAAAAAAAGAGATTCAAGTCATTTGACTAAAATCTCTTATAAATAAACCATCTTTAAGACACTAAAAAGGACAGCAATCAAACAAGTTGCAATGCTTCAAGCTCAATTGGTCGAACCATTAAACCCGCTCTTTGCCCGACAGGTAAATTCGTATTAGGGAAGACAATCGCATCTCCGTTTTTTTCAACCTGATACTGGCTCTTTTCGGAACGAGCTAAAACATAACCTTCCTCAAATTGAGTAAAGTTTTTCACATCATCAGCAATACTTAATTCATAGCTTTCATCGTCTTTTATTAGAGCCTCAAGTACTGAAAAACCTGCAAAGTAGACAAAGGTTTTTGCGCCAAAACACTCTCTTGTAGCAATAAAACCAAACTGCGTTCTAGATCATCAAAGCGTGACAGATCATTTTGGCCAAACGGATGAACTTTCCCAAGCTCTACGGTAAAAGCATGAGCGCCATGAGCAGCATGACTATAATAAGAAAAAGTCGTGGTTGGTTGATGGGATAGCAACACAGCTTCTATTCCGCTAGATGCTAAAAAGGCCAATTGCTCTTTGTCATAAACGGCCTTTTCGACAAATGGATGCACAACAAATTTTTCATGCATAGACCCTCGGATGGCAGTGTGCAAATCATAATGCAACCGGACTTGCTCTCCTTGCTGGTCTTCCTTTTGATAAAAATCACTGACGGCCAACTCAAGTTGTTGCGCCCTATCGGCTTCAAAACCTTCGTAGTTTTGCCAAGCTCCACTAAACAACCGATTCAGGTTCACTTCACAAAAGCGTTTTGAGCAGTTGGCAGCAATAGGATTTCCGATCAACACAAGAAGTCGAATATTTAATGTTAACTGACCTTTAAGAATCGACTTAACAAGATTATTGAGTAACTCTATCGGACCTGTTTCATTACCATGAATGCCGGCAGATAAAACAAGACTAGTAGAAGACGCCTCTGTTGGCTCAAGTCTTAAGATTCCAGTGTCTTCAACAAAGGCAGTGCCACTAGGAAAGGTAAAATGAAAAGGGGAAATTTCTTTTGGATTAGCCAAGGTTAATGCCAAAAAGTCATTATTCAAAATAGTCATTTTTTCCTTAAAGCCACCCTTAAAATAAAAAATAGGAGGCTTATCATACTGTTTTTTGCGATTTTCACACGAAACATTCAAGATTTTCATGCATAAAACAAAATAATAGGTCGCTTTATTTATACTCCACTAGGCCAGAAACGAATGACAAGAAAACAGAAATCTTTTCTTTCAAGTAAAATGCCGATACCCTCTTTATTTACAGCAATGTTTTCAACCAATCGAGTACTTTATGCCAGTGAATGACGAAGTCATTATATTAGTCGATCAACACAACAACATCATTGGTGATGTACCACGACGCAAAATGGACTTTAGCACTGACTTCCATCGCGTAACCTACATTCTTGTGTTCAATAAAGCCGGAAACCTACTTGTTCAAAAAAGAGCCGCGGACAAAGCCTTTTGTCCAAACTTTTATGGCATAACAACCGGTGGTGTTGTGGAAAAAGGCGAATCCTATATAGACTCAGCACACCGCGAATTACAAGAAGAGCTTGGCTTTGATGCGCCATTAGAAAGCCAAGGTATTTTTCTCACCCAAGGAGAAGGGTTTAACATCTGGGGCAAAATCTTCGTGTGTCACTACGATCAAGAAGAGCATGGGGAGCTAACACTCCAACAAAAAGAAGTCGCTTCAATCCATGAAATGAGTATTGATGATATTCTCACCAACCCAAATAATTTGCCTTTCACGCCTGATTCTTTGGATGCTTTACAGCATTTCACTGGCCAATTAACCCAAGCTAAATCAGATGATCCGCTTTAGTCTTTTACTTTCACTCCTTTGGCTCGCTCTTCCGTCTCTTGCTCAAGAGCGTTGGCAAAGCGATCAATACATCCAAGACAGTTTCATTAAAATTGCATTGGGACGTGAGTACAAAGAAACAAAATACCCAAAACTCATACGCTGGAATCAGCCTATAAAACTGTTCTTTGAAAGCGAAAGCGGAGACAACGAACTGCAAAAAGAGTTACTAAGTGTCCACGCCAAGCACCTTGCGTCCATCACAGGTTTATCGATTGAATTTACAGACAATCCTAAAAAAGCAAACATGTTTGCCATCTTCACTCGCTACGAAAACATGGAAAACAAGGTTCAGCAGTATATTGGCGATCCTGAAAAAATTCGCGCAGCTTTGAACGAAGCGATATGTCTCGGCACATTCAGGCGCAACTCACGTTATGAAATAACTAAAGGCATCATTATTATCCCAGTGGACTATGCACGGGAAAAAGCTCGCTTCTTAGATTGTATCGTTGAGGAAATCACCCAGTTACTCGGACTGCCCAATGATTCTGACGATGTATTTCCCTCAATTTTTAATGACATTAGTATTGATACTTACCTCAGCCCTCTCGACTATATTTTGCTAAAAGCCCTGTATTCTTCTAAGCTAAAACAAGGTATGGATGAAAAGCAAACCAAAGCGGCGTTCCCATCCGTTTTAAAGAATTTACATGCCAATAAAAACATTGAGAATGCAACCCAACAAGTACAGTTCCACAGCCTAAAAAGATATCTAGGTGATTGATTACTCTTATAAATAGCCATTAACAAACCCTGCTATAGATCAATATTATTGGTCTTTTCAACGGGCTTCTCATAAATTGTATTTATTCCCTCTGCTTTTCCCTTACAAGTTAGGTAAAATGCGCTCAATAAAATTCACATCGGAGAGTATTAATGTTTCCAGAACTCAAAAATGACCGCTTCTTGCGCGCATTGCTCAAACAGCCAGTCGACACAACCCCTGTATGGATGATGAGACAAGCTGGACGCTATTTACCAGAATATCGAGCAAGTCGAGCAACTGCTGGAGATTTTTTGAGCTTATGTAAAAACGACGCATTTGCCTGTGAAGTGACGCTACAGCCACTTAGACGATATGAATTAGATGCCGCGATTTTATTTTCAGACATCTTAACCATCCCTGATGCAATGGGCTTAGGCTTATATTTCGAAACAGGGGAAGGCCCAAAATTCAAACATAAAATCCGTACAAAAGCAGATGTTGAAGCTTTACCAATTACAACAGCAAACGACCTCGATTATGTGATGAAAGCTGTCACCACTATTCGTCATGCGTTAAACGGCGATGTGCCACTAATAGGCTTTTCTGGCAGTCCATGGACTTTAGCGACTTATATGGTTGAAGGCGGATCAAGCAAAGATTTCCGTCACATTAAAGCCATGATGTACCAATCTCCAGAGACGCTTCATGCCCTATTAAACAAATTGGCTGAATCAGTAACAGCCTACCTAAATGGGCAGATTTTAGCTGGCGCACAAGCTCTACAAATATTTGATACTTGGGGCGGTGTTTTGAGTGGCCCGATGTACCAGCAGTTCTCATTGCTCTACATGAAGCAAATCCTAGATGGCCTTATCCGTGAACATAATGGGCAAAAAATCCCAGTGATCTTGTTCACTAAAAATGGCGGCCAATGGTTAGAAAACATGGCAGCCACTGGTCCAGATGCATTAGGTTTAGATTGGACAACTGATATTTCTGAAGCTCGCGCTCGCGTTGGCGATAAAGTGGCATTACAAGGAAACATCGATCCTAGCGTGCTTTATGCAGATCAGAGTGTCATCGAGCGTGAAGTGGAAAACGTACTATCGGGATTTGGTCATGGTACTGGCCATGTATTTAATCTTGGTCACGGCATACATCAGTTCGTCAACCCTGATCACCCAAAATACCTAATTGACGCTGTGCATAAATTGGGTGAAAAGTATCATCAGCCTGAGTTTGATGACCTAGACGCGATGAATGGCCTTTAGTAAATAACACTAGAAAGAAGCTTCATAAACATCAAGTATGTAGCGCCTTTAATAAGAGAGTGGTATTTTAAATCCAAAGAATACTTTTTATTCCTATGGAGAGCAGAAATGAAATTAATTACAGCCATTATTAAACCCTTCAAACTAGATGAAGTACGTGAGGCATTATCCGAAATAGGAATTAATGGCATCACAGTAACAGAAGTGAAGGGTTTTGGTCGTCAACGAGGCCACACCGAACTTTACCGTGGCGCTGAGTATGTGGTTGATTTTTTACCTAAGGTTAAACTAGAACTTGCCATAGAAAGCGACCAAGTTGAACGTGCAATCGAAGTAATACAAAACAGCGCGAACACAGGAAAAATTGGTGACGGTAAAATTTTCGTTATTACTCTTGAGCAAGTTATCCGAATCCGTACAGGCGAAACTGGAAACGAAGCGATTTAACACTTCATTTTCAGAACCAAAAGTACGATCAGAATCGCAATAAAAAAGAGGCTTAAGCCTCTTTTTTATTGCTCCGAATCCATTCTCAAAAAACAGCCTCACATTACCCTTTATCTGGAACCTTAATAGATAAAGTACCTAGGTAACGGTTTTGACGTAATTCTATTTGACGGAAAATCGCAATAACAACAATACTGATCAACAAATATATGCCACCAGCCGCCAAGAAAATTTCCATCGGCGTATAGGTTCTTGCGATGATGGTTCTTGCCATACCGGTCAAGTCCAAAATGGTAATGGTACTTGCCAACGCACTGCCCTTTAGCATCAAGATAATCTCGTTACCGTAAGCAGGTAAAACAATACCAAATGCCCGAGGCAAAAGAATACGACGGTACATTTGTACTTTCGTCATACCGACTACTTTACAAGCCTCAACTTCACCCTGAGGAATGGCTTGAATCGCGCCTCTGAAAATCTCTGCCGTATAAGCAGACGTATTCAAAGTAAAAGCAATAATGGCGCACCAAAAAGGTTCTCTTAGAATAGGCCAAAAGATACTTTCTCGTACTACATCAAATTGCGACGCACCGTAATAAACCAAAAAGATTTGCACCAACAAAGGCGTACCACGGAAGAAGAAGATATAAGCAAAAGGAAATGCTCTTATCCAAGCAACAGGGGAAATTCTCGCTAAAGCAATTGGCAAGGCCAATATTCCACCTAACACAACAGATAAAACCACTAACTGTAAACTAACCCAAGCGCCACTTAACAAACGGGGAAAGTATTCAACAACAACTGAAAAGTCCATTCATTATCCCCTTGTTAAACCGCGACTGGCTCGTTTTTCTAAGTAAGAAACCAAAACCATAGAAACAATGGTTAAAGCCAAATACATGAAAGCGGCCACCAAATAAAACAAAAACGCTTCTTTCGTACTGCTAACGGCAATGTTAGCTTTACGCATGATGTCATCAAGACCAACAACAGAAACAAGCGCGGTGTCTTTCAGCAAGACTAGAAATAAATTACCAATACCTGGCAAGGCAATACGCCAAACCTGCGGTAAAATAATGCGATAAAACTTACGAACAGGCCCCATACCTAAAGCAATTGCAGCTTCATGCTGCCCTTTAGGGATTGACTGTAAAGCACCTCGGAAAACTTCTGTCGCATAAGCTCCAAAGGTTAAACCAAGTGCTGTAACACCCGCGGCAAACGCACCTACTTCAATGTATTCGTCATAGCCAAATACGCTGGCAATGGCCATCAAAACACTGGTGGCGCCAAAGTAAATAATAAGAACCGTTAATAGTTCAGGAATACCACGAATAATGGTTGTGTAGCCATGAGCAATCCATCGGAAGAGTTTAATCGAGGACAATTTGGCGGAAGCACCCAATAACCCAAGAATTAAACCGACAAACAGAGAAGACAATGCTAGCTCTAAGGTAACGACAGCACCTTGCAGCAGCTGGTCACCGAATCCATGAAGATCAATCATAGTTTTTTCTCAGAGTAAGCGAAAAAGAGGTTCCTCGGCTTTTAAACACCGAGGAACTTTATATGGAGACTTAAATTAACAAGTCACCCTTAGTAGATAGAGAATGGGAAGTAACGAGCGTTGATTTTCTCGTAAGTGCCATCAGCAATCAGCTCATCAAGCGCTTTGTTCAATTTCTCTTTTAACTCAGAGTCACCTTTACGAACAGCAATACCGATTTCGTCGTTTTTCATGAAAGAGTTGCCTTTGAACTCAAACTGAGACGCGCCTTCTGCTGTTTTCAACCAGTTGTAAGTTGGTAGTTCGTCAGACAAAACGATGTCTAAACGGCCAGAAAGAAGATCTAGATAAACGTTATCTTGGTTATCATAGAATTTTAGATCTGCTTTGCCAGTGAAGTTATCTTCTAGGTATTGAGCACCCAAAGTTGCACGCTGCGCACCAATTGTTTTGCCAGATAGATCGCTTAGGTCAAATGTCTCACCAACACGGCCCATGAAGCGCAATCCGCCAGAGTAGTATTTGTTAGTAAAATCAACGACTTTCAAGCGATCTTCAGTGATAGACATAGAAGCAATAATGGCATCAAATTTACGTACTTTTAAACCAGGAATCAGACCATCCCAGTCTTGAGTCAGGATTTCACAATCCGCTTCCATTCTTGAACATAAGGCACGCGCAATATCAACATCAAAACCTTGTGGCATACCCGCAGCATCAATAAAGTTGAATGGTGCCCAAGCACCTTCAGTCACAAAGCGTACTTTATCTGCTGCTTGAGCAGAAATAGTAGACATTGCTGCAGTTACTAATAAAGCAGAACCTAAGACAATTTTTTTAAGTTTCATAACACTACCTTTTTGATTATTAAATTATTCACGATAACAAGAGTTAAATCTGTCCTTCCAACCCTGCTACTTCTTAAAATGCACTAGACAAAAATGCTTTGCAACGCTCTGATTTAGGCGAGCCAAACACTTCGTCAGGTGTTCCTTTTTCTTCAACAACGCCTTTATGTAAAAAGACAACATCACTTGACACTTCACGTGCGAAATTCATTTCATGGGTCACAATAAGCATTGTGCGCCCTTCTTCAGCTAGATTACGCATAACACCTAACACTTCCCCAACCAATTCAGGGTCAAGTGCAGAAGTTGGCTCATCAAACAAAATAAGCTGAGGGTCCATAGCCAATGTTCTGGCAATCGCAACACGCTGTTGCTGTCCACCAGACAATTGATTTGGGTACATATTTTTCTTTTCTGCTATTCCTACTTTGCGTAACAAATGCTCTGCATATTCAGCAACTTCTTGCTTCGGACGCTTTAGAACATTCAAAGGGCCTTCCATTACATTTTGCAAAATAGTCATATGAGGCCAAAGGTTAAAGCTCTGGAAAACAAATCCGATTTGCTGGCGCATCTTGGTAAGTTGCCTCATATTATTAGCAACAAGATCCGTCTCACCTTGCACCAAGTCCAACTTACCGCCATTGAAGATTATTTCACCTTGCGTTGGGTTCTCAAGTAAGTTGATACAACGTAAAAACGTGCTTTTACCAGAACCACTAGAGCCAAGAATTGAGATAACATCACCATCATAAGCCTTCAAAGAAATACCTTTGAGTACTTCAACATCGCCAAATGTCTTATGAATATCAATGAGTTCTAACGCTGGGGCTTTCGACATGGTTTTTTTACCTTATTTTATTAGCAGCTAACTGTCTCTAACGAGGCGTAATAAACGCATACACCTCTTTGTAACTCCATTTATACTGTCACGAAGAATACAAAAATCACGCCAAAAACAGTCTTAACCAGTAGTTTAAATTATTTTTTCCAAAGTTGCCTTTTTTTCCGGTCGCTCTGTAACGGAATTGAAACCTTGTTATGGGTTTTCTTACGTTCCTCTCTTGGCGTCACACCAAAAAAACTTTTATACGTCGTACTAAAATGGGGCGCTGTAGAAAACCCACACTCATTACCAATATCATTAATAGCTTTATCTGTTTGAGTTAACAACTGTTTAGCATGCTGCAGGCGCAATTCTAAATAGTAGCGAGAAGGCACAATGTCTAAATTACTTTTAAACAACCTCTCCAAGTGCCGTCTAGAAACGCCAACGTGGTAAGCAATATCATCAGAAGAAAGCGGCTCTTGAATATTGGCTTCCATCAATTGAACAGCTTCAACCAGTTTTGGCTGTCCGGTGCCGATACGCGCTTGCAAAGGAATCCTTTGCGGGTCGTCGTGTGTACGGATTCGCTCACACACAAACTGCTCAGAAATACTGCTCGCCAAACTCATACCATGCTGTTTTCCTATTAGAAACAACATCATATCCATGGCTGCTGTGCCGCCACTACAGGTGTAGCGGTCTCTATCCACTTCAAACAAATGATTAGACACAATCGTCTGTGGAAACTCGTCACGGAGGTTAGCAATACTCCACCAATGAATCGTCGCTCGATAACCATCTAACAACCCTGCTTTGGCTAGTAAATGACTTCCAGTGCAAACGCCACCGAGTCCAACATTTCTTTTTGCTTGTTTTTTTAACCAATTTTCTAAAGTTTGATTTTCGTTTTTTGACACAGGTGAAGACCCGCACACAAAAATAGCATCTAAATCACTCGGCGCATCACAAGTTAAGTAGTCCGAGACGGTTACAACCCCCGTATTTGAAGGCATTTCTCTTTCACCGTAACTAATAGTACAAAAAGAATAGAGCTCTTTTCCTGTTACCCAGTTCGCCATATGCAAGGTTTCGATTGCAGAAGAAAAACCCAGCATAGAATAATTAGGCAACAGCAAAAAACCGTATTTTAGGGGCTTTTTACTTGCCTGCATGATTTCTCTTGATGCGAATTCACTCTTGTACAAAATATTATCCTGCGAACTATAGGCAAAAAAGAAGTTTATTTCGTTTAAAATGGATAACAAAGGTTTTTTACTTCTTTCACAAGATGTAAGAGCCTTTGAAAACCACACATGGAAACAACATGTCGCTATTAAGAAAGTTACTAACTATCAAAGGTTTGGTTTTTTCATAATAATCTTATGCAGAGTCTAAGCCAAATACTTTCGCAAAATCGCATTTACAACTAGTTTTATTATGAACACCACTCACAAGGGATGAGTTCTAATGACTGACCACAAAAAAAATGAATTAATCGAACGCGTTGAAGTAGAAATAAATGAAAACTTTAGTGATGCTGAAGCAAGCAACATTATTCAGCTCGCGCACCTTTATTTCCAAGACTCTCTAACAGAAGATTTGGCAGCCGAATCCATTGAAAACCTATACGGCACAATTATCTGCCTATGGGATTTCTTGCAAAATCGCGCTCCAGACCAACCTAAAATCCGCGTTTACAACCCGAATTATGAAGAACACAGTTGGCAATCAACGCACACAGTCGTTGAAATTTTAACGCAAGACATGCCTTTCTTAGTGTCATCCTTCAGCATGACGCTTGTTCGCTTGGGCTACACAATACACATGACAGTGCATCCGCTTGTACCTGTCGAGCGAAACAAAAAAGGCGAACTTATCAAAATAGGATCGTCTGCCAACACCAACGACTCATTAATGCGTTTTGAAATTGGCCGTTTATCCGATACTAATGTTTTAGATCAAATCAAAGACGAGCTTACTAAAACATTTAGCGACATCACCAAAGCCGTGAATGATTGGCCGCCAATGCAAACCAAGCTTAATGACATCATCACAGAGTCAGAAGGCATTGCGCACCTAAAAGACAACGCAGAACACCAAGAAAACTTAGACTTTCTTCGTTGGGTTGCCAACAACCACTTCACTTTTGTCGGCTTTCGTTCATACGACCTAGTTATAGAAAACGATGAAACGCATCTAAAGCTTGTTGATGGTTCAGGGTTGGGCACGTTCCGCGACCTGAGTGACAAGAAAGTAAAACGTGACATCGTTTTGCACGATCATCTTGCCAAACTAGCTGTCGATAATACAAACATGTTGATTTTAACTAAATCAACGGCGATCTCGACCATCCATCGCCCTGTTCATTTGGACTATTTGGGCATCAAACGCTTTGATAAGAAAGGCAATGTGATTGGCGAGTGGCGTTTCTTCGGTTTGTATTCCTCTACTGCCTACATCGCACGCCTACAAGATATTCCATTGCTGCGTAAAAAGCTGGAATTGATCATTGAAAAATCGAATGTGGATCCAAACAGCCACAAGGGCAAGAACCTCAAGCACATTCTAAATAGTTATCCTCGTGATGAAATGTTGCAAGCACCAGCGGAGCACCTTTTCAACGCGATTGAAAGCATTTTGGCTATCCAAGAGCGCCGCCAATTACGCGTTTTCCTACGCAAGGATATTTATGGTCGCTTCTTAAATGCATTGGTTTATGTACCAAGAGACCGCTACAACACTGAACTCCGTATTAAAATGCAAGAAATTCTGATGAATGCATGCAACGGAACCAGTTCAGAATTCAATGTACAGTTTTCTCAATTGGTCTTGGCTCGCGTCAATTTCACAATACAAATTGCAGATCCGAAGCAAAGCCCAAAAATTGATGCAGAAGAAATCCAAAGCCGTATGCAAGATGCAATGACATCTTGGGAAGATAAGCTTCTAAATGCATTGTACAAAAGTCATGGTGAAGAAAGCGGCAACAAACTGTACAACACTTACACGCCTTATCTACCCGTGGCTTACCGAGAAGACTTCTCTCCGAATGCTGCAGTATTAGATATTGAGCGCTTAAGCCTACTTGGAGGCGAAGGCGATATATCTACACACCTTTACCGTCAAGTTGGCCAAGCGCAAAACAATTACTTCTTTAAAGTCTATGGCGCTGGCACAACACTGGTTCTGTCCGATGTATTGCCAATTTTAGAATGCATGGGACTGCGCGTTTTGGAAGCTCGCCCTTACGAGCTAGACCAAAACGGCGATGGCAAAGCCGACACATGGGTTGTTGAATTCGCTATCTGTGTTGATGCAGATGTAAACCTTGAAAAACCAGCACAGCGCGAAGCCTTCCAAGATGCTTTCAATCAAGTATTTAGCCGTCGAGTTGAAAACGATCGCTTTAATGCCTTAGTACTTAACGCTTCTTTAACGTGGCGCCAAATTACTATGCTGCGAGCATTAACCAAATACTTGATGCAACTTCAAGTGCCTTTCTCTGGCCAATACATGCAACAAACCCTAGAGAAAAACACCAGCATCACACGTTTGCTTGTGCAACTTTTTGAACAACGCTTTGACCCTAGCCAAACAACTAAGCGCGCTGAAAAAGTACAAAAACTACTTGAGAAAATTGATCTTGAATTAGATCAAGTTGCAAATCTAGATGAAGATAGAATCCTGAAACATTACTTGTCCGTTCTTCAAGCAATGCTACGAACTAACTTCTATCAAGCCGATGCAGAAGGCGGAATCAAAGACTATGTGTCTTTCAAATTAGACCCTTCTCTGATTCCAGCGGTTCCTTTACCGCGCCCTAAATTTGAAATTTTCGTTTACGCTCCTTGGGTGGAAGGCGTGCATATGCGCGGCGGAAAAGTGGCTCGTGGTGGACTTCGTTGGTCTGACCGCATGGAAGACTTTAGAACCGAAGTTCTTGGTCTTGTTAAAGCCCAAATGGTTAAAAATGCCGTTATTGTTCCTGCGGGCGCAAAAGGCGGTTTCGTTGCGAAGCAATTGAAAAAGAACGCTTCACGCGAAGAAGTTCAAGCGGAAGTGGTTCATTGTTACACCACCTTCATTAGCGGCTTGTTAGACATTACTGACAATCTAGTACAGAACGAAGTCGTTGCTCCTCTTTCTGTTGAGCGTTACGACGAAGACGATCCATATTTAGTAGTCGCAGCAGACAAAGGCACAGCAACTTTCTCTGATTTAGCCAACAGCATTTCAGAGAAATACGGTTTCTGGCTAGGAGACGCCTTCGCTTCTGGTGGCTCAAATGGTTACGACCACAAGAAAATGGGCATCACGGCGCGTGGCGCATGGGAATCGGTTAAACGCCAATTTAAAGAAATTGGTATCGATTGCCAAACAACCGACTTTACTGCCGTGGGCGTGGGCGATATGGCCGGTGACGTTTTTGGTAACGGCATGCTGCTATCAAAACATACTCGCTTAGTGGCTGCTTTTAATCACATGCACATCTTTATTGATCCGACGCCAGATGCGGCGTCATCCTTCGCTGAACGTGAACGCATGTTTAAATTGCCTCGTTCATCTTGGGAAGATTACAACAAAGAATTGATTTCAAAAGGCGGCGGTATCTTTAACCGCTCTGCGAAATCGATTCCGATTAATGCAGACATTCGCAAAGCATTAGGTATCGAAGGCAATGTTAAGTCCATGGCGCCGATTGATTTAATCAACGCCATTCTTAAAGCGCCAGTTGATCTACTTTGGAACGGCGGTATCGGTACTTACGTTAAATCTGAAGGTGAGTCTCACGCCGATGCTGGCGACAGTGCAAACAATGGATTACGTGTAAATGGTAAAGAGTTGCGCTGCAAAATTGTTGGCGAAGGCGGCAACTTAGGCCTTACTCAACTGGGTCGTATTGAGTTCGCTCAAAACGGCGGCTTGATTAGCACAGATGCCATCGACAACTCAGCCGGTGTAGACAGCTCAGACCACGAAGTAAACATTAAGATCTTGCTGAACCGTGTTGTTGAAAACGGCGACATGACTGAGAAGCAACGCAACAGCTTGTTAGCAGAAATGACAGACGAAGTCGGTAATCTTGTTTTACGTCACAACCTTGGCCAGAGCCATGTGTTGTCGCTTGCTAATGCGCAAGCACCAGAGCGTTTAGCAGATCATTGGCGTTTGATTCAGTCTCTTGTTCGTGAGGGTCGATTGAACCGTGAGATCGAGTTCTTGCCAAGTGATGCTCAAATTAAACGACGCTTAAACAAAGGTTTAGGACTTACTCGCCCTGAAATATCCGTCTTGTTGGCTTACTCGAAAATTAAGCTCTCTGAACAATTGGTCATCGATGGTATTGGCGAAGATTCGGATTTAACGACTCAAATCAATGAGTATTTCCCGACTCAATTGACGAAGCGTTTTGGCAACCAAATGTCTTCACACCCATTGATTCAAGAAATCATTGCTGGGCATGTAACAAACAATCTTGGCAACCGTATGGGGCCAACCTTTACGACTTATATGCAAGAAGAAACAGGCGCATCATCGTTGAATGTTGTTCGAGCTTACATGGCGGCAGAAGATATCTTCGGCATTGCAGCACTGTGGGATGCAATCAATGATTTAGACTTTGTTGTTTCCAATGCTGTGTTGAATGATTTGTTGATCCAAATCCAAGGGCTCATCGAACGTGCAACATTGTGGTTGCTACGCAACACCCGCGAAAGCTTGTCTATCCAGCGTTTAAAAGACACTTACAAACCTGGTATCGATATTATTCGAGCCAACATGCAAGCGATCTTAACGGAATCAAGCAAAGCGCACTTAGCGGATATTTCTGCCGACCTTGTTAGCAAGAATATCCCAGCGGAACTGGCAGACACCTTGTCTTCTCTTCAAGCGCTATTCTACGGCTTGGACATCATTCGTGTTGCCGCCAATACAGACACAGAAGTACTTGATGTTGCTCAAACCTATTTCGCTTTGGAAATGGACTTAGAGCTACATTGGTTACGCCATAAAGCAAGCGAACTGCCTGCTGATGATATGTGGCAACAACGGGCGAAAGCAGGATTGGGCGACGAAGTCGACAGCAGCCTAAGAACATTAACTCAAGCCGTGATTCAATCTAGCATTGACATCAAGAAACTGGAGGAACGCTTAACTCATTGGCGTGAGTCAAATAGCGAAAATATAAACCATTACCGCGCGACTTTCGGTGAGATCAAAGCTGAAAGTGAATTAACGCTACCAATGGTAACCGTCGCTATTCGAGAGTTAAGAAATCTGATATAAATTTAACGGTGGCCGTTACCTCGGCCACCTATTTTTTAAGAGGAATAAACAAGTGACATTACAAGTAACGAGAGCAACCTTTGATGAAGTAATGGTTCCTAACTACGCACCTTCGGCAATTATTCCAGTGCGTGGCGAAGGCTCTCGCGTGTGGGACAAAGAAGGCAAAGAATACATCGATTTTGCAGGCGGCATTGCGGTTACTGCATTAGGTCATTCCCATCCAACTCTAGTCAACGTCATGCGCGAACAAGCTGGACAACTTTGGCACCTAGCCAATGTTATGACCAACGAGCCAGCATTACGATTAGCTAAAAAGCTGACTGACAAAACGTTTGCAGATCGCGTCTTTTTTGCAAACAGTGGCGCAGAAGCAAATGAAGCTGCATTTAAGCTAGCACGTCGTTACGCATTTGATCATTTCGGTCCTGAAAAGCACGAAATCATTGCTTTCAATAAGTCTTTCCATGGCCGTACTTTGTTTACTGTTTCTGTTGGTGGACAAGCAAAATACAAAGAGGGTTTTGAGCCGACTCCAGGTGGCATCAAACATTGTGACTACAATGATATTGAGCAATTGAAAGCCATCATCAGTGACAAAACTTGCGCGGTTGTAATCGAGCCAATCCAAGGTGAAGGCGGCGTTATTCCTGCTGATAAAGAATTCGCTAAGCAAGTTCGTGAGCTATGTGACCAGCACAATGCTTTACTTGTTTTTGATGAAGTTCAATCTGGTGTTGGCCGTACAGGTACTTTATATGCCTACGAGCAACTAGGTGTAAAACCTGATGTGCTGACGACTGCAAAAGCACTAGGCAATGGTTTCCCTGTTGGCGCTATGTTGGCAACAGAAGAAACAGCAAAAAGCTTAGCCTTCGGTACTCACGGCAGTACTTATGGCGGCAATCCAATGGCATGTTCTATTGCTGAAGCTGTGATTGATATCGTTGATACTCCTGAAGTTCTAAGTGGCATTCAAGAACGTCACGATATTTTTGTTGCAGGTCTAAAAGCCATCAACGAAAAACTTAATGTGTTTAAAGACATTCGTGGTATGGGTCTTTTGATTGGCGCTGAAGTGGTTGATTCTCTTGCTGGAAAAGCAGGGACTTTCGTAACAGCGGCCGCAGCAGAAGGCCTATTTGTTTTAGTAGCTGGACCAAATGTTTTACGTTTAGCCCCTTCTTTGGTTATCCCAAAAGAAGATATTGCAGAAGGCCTTTCTCGTTTAGAAAAAGCCATTGAAAAAGCGATTGCTAACGCATAAGACACTTAATAAAAGTGACTAAGCAGAAACAAAAAATCGAGCCTCGGCTCGATTTTTTTATGTCTAAGTTCGAATAAGACTAAAAATGGGCAAATTTGTTCCTATTGTCGTCTTTTTTGCAGATTCCTTAAAAGCCGGCTGATTGTGCTTATTCATGGACTGGTTTAAGCTCCTATAAAGCGCCATTATACATTTTCGAGTAAATCAATGGCTTACGCACTATTCACCAATATAGAGAAGCTAAACTGTGTTTCAATCTTTCTTTCCCAAACCTAAGCTCTTTTTTATAAGTTTCGCCCTTTGGGCAATTGCATGCGTTCTAGGCTGGTATCTTATTGCCCAAGACCTTGGAGCCAGTTTAAGTTTAGGCTCACTGTTCGGCATTAATTTCCCCGAAGCACTAACCGAAGGTGCGGACGCCGCAGCTCAAGTCGCTTTTACAAGCGCACAAAGCACCGCGCTAGATATTTGGCTATATCAATACATGATTCTTTGTTACGGATTATTTGTCGGTGCTTGGACTATTTACGGCGGACAAAAGTGGGCGAAATGGTCTGTTTCTGGATCCGCGTTAATTGTTTTCATCACTTGGTTCCAAGTACAAGTGAGCGTCATGCTTAACGAATGGTATGGCAGCTTTTATGACCTTATTCAAAAGGCATTGGGCGAGCCAAATAGTATTCCTTTGGCTGATTATTATGCCGAGCTGTCCACTGTAGCAGTCATCATTTTAGTCGCCATCACAGTGTCTGTATTAAGTAACTTCTTCATTAGTCATTACGTTTTCCGCTGGCGTACTGCGATGACAAGTTATTATTCCTCAAAATGGGATAAAGTTCGTCACATAGAAGGGGCATCTCAGCGTATACAAGAAGACACCATGCGCTTTGCCTCTATCGTCGAAGGCTTAGGTGTTAGCTTACTTAGATCCGTTATGACCTTGATTGCCTTTTTGCCTATTTTGTGGGGATTATCTGGCTACGTTAAAGAGTTACCACTAATTGGAGAAGTTCCTCAAGCCTTGGTCTTCACGGCAATTATGTGGTCTGTTTTCGGTACTCTTTTACTTGCTCTTGCTGGTATCAAACTGCCAGGACTGGAGTTCAAAAACCAGCGTGTAGAAGCCGCTTACCGAAAAGAACTCGTTTATGGAGAAGATCATGCAGACCGAGCAGATCCGATCACTTTAAACGAGCTATTCGACAACGTGCGTAAAAACTACTTCCGTCTGTATGCCAATTACCTCTACTTTAATATCGTGCGATACGGCTACTTAAACGTAGGTCAGTTTGTGCCATTGATTGTGCTTGCGCCTTCCATTATCGCGGGCGCTTTCACCCTTGGTGTAATGCAGCGAGTTATGAATGCCTTTAACCAAGTAGAAAACTCTTTCCAATATTTGATTAACTCTTGGACAACAATCGTTGAACTACTGTCGATTTATAAACGTTTAAAAGCGTTTGAAATGGCCATAAATGAAAACGAAGCCAAGCTAGATTTGGACTCTTCGAGCACAGATTAATCAACAAGATTAAAGACACAAAAAATCCCTGATATGTTTCACCATAGCAGGGATTTTTTTAAATACGTTTTGTATTCTTTGCACTTAACTCTTTAGGTGAATGATCAAACGTTGATGTTGATATTCTGCCCTAAGTTATCTGTCGTTGTATGTGATCCGCTACTTGCTGCCGGTGTTACCGACTCAACAGCTCGCTCCAACAATTCAAGGTTTTGGCTACCTTCTTGTTGTTGAGCTCGTTTCGCTAAGCTCGCGCTGTATACTTCGCTCGCATAATCCATTCCTGGACCACCGCTTACGCCGTTTACTTCCATTTTCATCTCCTATTCACTCGAAGCCATCAGCTTACTTATGTTAGAGAAAAGATTTATATCCGCATCTAACTGTCTAATAAATCACCAATTAAAATCAGTATAGCTGTGTAGCGTATAATTTACGACCACCTTTTTGTAACAAAGCAGCTCTGCAACGAGTTCCGCTCTCTTTAAATAGAGTCATCTGTCACAAAAGAGCCCCAATATTGGCTCATCAGAGTTTGCCTTTGCACCAAGGTATCGTCTTGGATCACTCGCCCTTGTTGCTGGAGATTCAATCGATGCGCTCTCGCCCTGTAAAGAGTGTAAGTTTCTATCATCTTGTCTGCTTTGTCTGAATCTAACAAACCAACTTGTGAAGCCGCTTCCAATTGACGAACATTATCCGAGAAGCGCATCAGCTCTGGGTATTTGTGAGACCAAGCCAACACCAAATACTGAACCATAAATTCAATATCAATAATGCCACCAGCACCTTGTTTCAGATCGAAGCCTTTGTCTTTGCCACCAGTGTCTAAATGAGTACGCATTTTTTCGCGCATTTTAATCACTTCAGCTTTGAGCTCCTGCTTATCTCGCACCGTAGAAATAACCTCTTTTCGACAAGCTTCAAACTGAGCCAGCAAACCAGACTCTCCTGCTAATCCTCTCGCTCTGGTCAAAGCTTGATGTTCCCAAACCCAAGCTTCTTTTTGTTGGTACTCACGAAAAGCATCCAAAGTTGAAACTAACAAACCAGAATTACCAGAAGGTCGTAAGCGCATATCTACTTCGTATAAGCGCCCTGCTGCGGTAAAACTGGTGATCATGTGGATTAACCGCTGCCCTAGTCGTGTATAAAAGGTCAAATTATCCACACTGCGTTCACCATTAGTGCTACCCGTTGATTCAGCTCCGTGGATAAACACCAAATCCAAGTCAGAATCATAACCTAGCTCCCAACCACCAGATTTACCATAACCAATAATTGCCAATTGAGGAGCATGGGACACTTCCCCGCGGCTGACAGGATAGCCATATTTTTTCGTCATGCTATACCATGATTGCTGCAATACTTGCTCTAGCAGCACTTCAGCCAACCAAGTTAAGTGATCGCTCACTTTCATAATCGGCAATATATCCGTGATATCACAAGCGGCAATACGCAAGATAATCGAGCGCCTAAACCGACGCATAGCATCCATTTGAGCTTCTTCATCATCTTCCGGTAAACACAATAAGATCTGCTGTAATTCTTCCACTAACATGGCTTTGTCTGGCGGCGAAAACAAAGTGTTGGCATCTAGCAATTCATCCAACAAAGCAGGTGTTGTTGAAATAGCTTCGGTAAACCAAACACTTTCTCGACATAAACGAATCAGGTGTGTCATGGCCGTCTGGTTTTCGCACAACAAGACCAAATAAGCAGTACGACGAAGTACGGCTTCTAAAATTGGAAAAACCCGCTCCAACACCAAATCAGGCTTACCTTCATTTGCCAGTTGAGACATAAAAGACGCCAAAAATACCGCTAACCTTTCATGCCCAATTGGCTGCATAAAAACAACGGTTCGCGAACCTAAAAGCTGAGCAATACGTTTAACAACAGCGTCTTTATCCTGCCAAACAATGTGCTCTATCGCGTCTAAAATGGCTTCTGAATCTTCAGGGTGTTTTATAAGCAGGCGCCACGTTTCTTGGTGTTTAACCTCTTCTGTGCTGTCTTCACCGTCATCGATGAGATCCACAAAACAAGCGTGAACTTTTTTACGCACTTCCCATAAACGCTCATCCAATGCTTGCCACGATGGATAACCTACCATCAACGCAATACGCAAACGGGCTTTATCACTGTCTGGCAATAGCTGAGTTTGTTCGTCATTGACTGCTTGTAAAGCATGCTCTGTTCGCCTTAGTAATACATAAGCCTCTTGGAGCATACCCACTTCTTCAGCAGACAAATAATCTTGCTGAGCAAGATAAGGCAGCACTTTTAATAAAGAAGGGGTTTGTAGACCTTGATCGCGACCGCCGTGCAGAATTTGTAATGCTTGAGCAATAAACTCCACCTCGCGAATGCCACCTTCGCCAAGCTTGATATTGTGCTCAATACCTTTACGACGGACTTCTTTGGCAATCATTTGCTTTAAGTCTCGCAATGCGCCTATCGCACCAAAATCGAGGTATTTACGGTAAACAAATGGTTTTCGTAAGGCTTCAAACTCACGGATATCCAGTTCACTGCCAGACATCACTCTGGCCTTAATCATGGCGTATCTTTCCCAATCTCGACCTTGATCTTGGTAATAGTTTTCAAGGGAATCCATATTCAACACAAGCGCCCCTGATTGTCCGAACGGACGCAAGCGCATATCGACACGGAAGACAAAACCATCAGCCGTGACTTGATCCAAATGCTGAATCAATTTCTGCCCTAGCTTTGTAAAGTACTCTTGGTGAGAAAGGCTTTTCTTACCGCCTTGTGTATCGCCATGTTCTCGAAAGGCAAAAATAAGATCGATGTCTGAAGACAAGTTCAGCTCATGACCACCTAATTTCCCCATCCCAATAACAATTAAGGATTGCGGCAAACCATTGCTGTCTAACGCTCTGCCATACAAAGAAAGATAGTTTTGCTCTGTCCATGCCAAGCTGGCGTTCACACAAGCATCCGCCAAACCACTAAGACGGCGAGTCAATTCTGCTAACGGCAGACGTTGCTGAATATCCAAAGCAATAAGACGCACCATCCACCAATGTCGATATAGACGCAAACGCTTTAGAAGCGAAGCTTCATCAAACTGATCGAATTCATCTTTAGGGCATGCTTCTGGCTCAAGTGCAAAAGACGCTTCTCCCGCCATTAATGCCGCTTGAGAAGGCGACTCAGGCAAGGTTTCAAGAACCAATAAATCGTCAAGCCAATGGGGAAAACGCACGCATTGTTGATGTACATAATCACTTAATAGCCAAAGCGGCTCCAAAGCCTTAATTTGCTCTTGGCCTAGCGGTGATAAACATGCTCTTTCTCGCGCATCTTGAATGTGCTCCAGCAAGAGCTGAGAATCGCTTTGTTCGTGAAAAAATGCGTAACTTGAATTCAAATCAGGTGATATCAAAAGGCCGCCCTCAGAAAATAGATCTTTCTCAAGTGAATCGTTATTGTTTTATTGATCGACGTTTAGTCTGTATGAACTTGTTTATTTAGCCATTGCCCAACTTCCAACATGGCGATGCCAACCGATGTCATGCTCATCAGTTTTTTAATCGTAAGTAGTTCTTCTTCCATAAAGCATTCATCCATTTGCCCATCCAAGCTTATCAATTGCTTTTGAAGCTCCGCGGGTAAATATTTGCCAAGTTCTTCAATCGAATGACGTACTGGCTGAAGTAACGCTTCATCTTGCATAAAGTGCATGGCTTCCCAATATACGAGCCAGACTTCATACCAATAAGAAGCCAACTCCAATCTAGAGGCCATATTCAGAGGTTTTTCGGGAAATTCAATCTGTCCATATTTCAAACGCACACCTTTTTGCGCCTTTGAAACGGTACTCACTTGTACAGGGATTTGCTGCGCAAGCTCAAGAGCAAAATGATATAAACCAGCCTCACTTCCATCTTTGAGTTCTAGTTCCAACTCACAAATAGAATCCTCACCGTAAGGCGACGTCACTAAGCCGTGATCGCAAACCACCTCCATTGTTGAGCCTTGGGCTTCTATGTTCCAAACCTGTCGCTCAAAGTCTGTTCGATAAACTTCCACAAGCCTATTCGTCCAAGACATGTCTTTTAGCTCATCAGGAAGTGGGACTTCTGCCAATAATGAAAAATCCAGTTGGTCAGAAGGAACCTGCCATTCCCATTCACCACGAGCATGCATACCAACACGGCTGCTGCCGCGCGTTTTTACCGTTTGAATGAATTTGTTATTCACAGCACGAATGCGCATTGCGATCCCGGCTTTCATTAAATCTGCCTCTTCTGTATCGAAATAAGCATTCATTAACGACAAGGTAGGCTGACGACTTTGCTCTTCATTGTCAGAAAGTGTACAAATTTCATCAAGAAAATCGCTGGCAGACTTGAGATACTCAGACTGAACCATTAACTTAAGTTCTAGCTCGGTAGCCATAATAGATAAACCTCTAAGCACTTCATTGTTTATTCAACAACAAAGAAAAATATTGTTGTTGTAAGTGTACCAGATGCCTAGCTTCCAGTAGTAATATTAGGGAATCTCTCGGATTCAAGGAAATCCTTATGCCAGCACTTCCATCACTTATCAGTATGATGACGCAATTAATTGCGTCGCCCTCTATCAGCTGTAGTCAAGCAAGTTGGGATCAGTCGAATAAAGGCGTGATTCAGTTGCTCGAAAGCTGGCTTACTTCGCTCGGTTTCGCATGCGAAATCATGCCTTTGCCAGACCAGCCCAATAAATTTAACTTAATTGCGACACTTGGCAGTGGTGATGGTGGTTTGGTGCTATCAGGCCACACAGACACAGTACCTTACGATGAAGGTCGCTGGAAATCCGACCCTTTTGCCTTAGAAGAAAGAGACCAAAAATTATACGGTCTGGGTTCTTGCGACATGAAAGGCTTTTTCGCAATTGTATTGGACACAGTTCAGCAAATGCAGCTTAGCGACTTGAAGCAACCGCTCATCATTCTAGCGACCGCAGACGAAGAAAGCTCCATGTCTGGCGCACGAGTTCTGGCAGAGCAAGGTTCCGTCAAAGCCCGCTACGCCTTGATTGGCGAGCCGACTTCCTTAACGCCAATTCATGCCCATAAAGGCATCATGATGGAACGCATTCAAGTAACAGGGCAAGCTGGCCATTCATCTAATCCAGCATTAGGTAATAATGCGATGGATGCCATGCATTCCGTCATGTCTGAGCTGATGACATTTCGTAAACAACTTAAAAAACAATACCGTGACGCTAACTTCGTGATTGACTATCCGACCATGAACTTTGGCTGTATTCATGGTGGCGACAATCCAAACCGAATCTGTGGTCGTTGCGAATTAGAATTTGACCTAAGAGCGTTGCCTGGCATGAGCAATCAGTCTCTCATGGCTGAAATCGCACAAATATTGCCAAGCATTGAAGAGCGAACAGGTACGACAATTCAACTGAATAGCTTATTCCCTGATGTGCCCTCTTTTTATACTCCGATTGAATCGGATATCATAAAAGCATGTGAAGCGCTTACTAAGCGTCAAGCCAGTACCGTTGCCTTTGCAACAGAAGGCCCTTTCTTAAATCAAATGGGCATGGAAACTCTAATACTTGGGCCTGGCTCTATTGACCAAGCTCACCAACCAAACGAATTCATGGCGTTGGATCAAATTCAACCTATGCAACAGGTAATACGTGGTTTAATCGAACGTTTTTGCCTTCAATCACACGAGCAGAAAAAATGAGGAACAGCGTGCCTGACGAACTCAACTATGTAGATTGGTTCCGCCATTCATCCCCCTATATCAACGCCCATAGAGGGAAAACCTTTGTCATCTTGATTCCTGGTGAAGCGGTTGAATGCGCTCACTTCTCAAGCATCATCCACGATCTAGCCTTACTAGACTCGCTTGGTATTCGCTTGGTTCTAGTACAAGGCGCACGCCCACAAATCAGTCGAGTACTTACTAACCGACACTTAACAAGCAAAGTAGAAGAAGACTATCGCGTCACGCCACAAGATCAGCTCCTTGATGTCATCCAAGCTTCGGCTGCCGTACGAGTCCAACTTGAAGCACAACTATCAATGGGACTTTCCAATACGCCTATGGACGGCGCTCGCCTCAAAGTGTGCAGTGGCAATTACGTGATTGCGAGACCTTTGGGCGTGGTTGATGGCATTGATTACGGCCATACAGGGGAAGTGCGTCGAATTGATACCGAAGCTATTTTCCGCCTTCTGGAAGATGACAACATGGTGCTGCTGCCACATCTTGGCTTTTCGCCAACAGGTGAAGTATTTAACCTAAAAAGTGAAGACGTTGCCCTTCAAGCCGCAGTTCAATTAAAGGCCGATAAGCTGATC
This sequence comes from Marinomonas sp. 15G6-16, assembly GCF_055809555.1. NCBI lineage: Bacteria > Pseudomonadati > Pseudomonadota > Gammaproteobacteria > Oceanospirillales > Oceanospirillaceae > Marinomonas > Marinomonas sp. 15G6-16. The sequence goes on from NZ_CM147916.1 coordinate 1,114,576, forward strand.
ATTTTTTCAGAAGAAGAAGGCATATTTAAAGAAGATGGTGAACTTTACTCAGAGTTACTCACCAAAGATGCTGATCTGATTCTCAAGGAAAGAAAACTAAACAGTGTGACTCACGCTGCTTTAGAAGCTTGCGTTCAAGCCGTTCGCCAAGGCCTGCCAAGAGCGCATTTGATTTCATACAATGAAAACGGTGGGTTATTAAGAGAACTTTTCACTCGTGAAGGTTCTGGAACCATGATAGACGAAGACAGCTACGAGCAATTACGTCCCGCCCAAATTGATGATGTTGGCGGCATGATGGCGTTACTCGCACCGCTCGAAGAAAAAGGCGTCTTGGTTCGACGCTCAAGAGAGTTGCTTGAAAATGAAGTCGATCGCTTCATTGTTATTGAACGAGATGGGGCTATTGTAGCTTGCGCAGCACTTTATCCTTTTGAGCAAGAATACGCTGGAGAATTGGCATGCTTAGCGGTTTCACCAGATTATAGAGGCTCCAACCGAGGTGAACGCTTACTTAAAGGCATTGAGAAAGCGGCTAAAGCGTTGAACCTGTCGACACTCTTCTTACTAACCACAAGAACCGCTCACTGGTTTATCGAACGTGGTTTCAGTGAGACGACATTGGCGACTCTGCCGACCAAAAAACAAGCACTGTACAATTATCAGCGTAACTCAAAGATTTTCTCTAAAGCGCTTTAGTTTTTGAGCTTGAACCAAAAAAGGAGATCCAATTGGATCTCCTTTTTATTGGCTAATTTCTTGCCTTATTACTCGATTATCTTAAACGGAATAAACATTGGGTAACCCTGTCTAATAACTCGAATTGGAACAGAGCGACCATTCGGAATGTCTTTCGCTGTAGCAGTAAAGTCAGATACTCCTTCAACGCGTTTACCATTTAACATGGTAATCACATCACCTTGTTGAAGGCCATTTCGAGCGGCTGTACCACCTATAATCTGTTCGATTACAACACCACCTTCGATATCAAACTCTTTTGCCATATCAGCAGGCACTTCGCCCACTATCATGCCAAGTCGATTTTGATCCTGTTGTGATTGCGCCAATACTTTAGGGTCACTTGGGCGTTCATCTAATGCCACGCTAATAGTTTGCTCTTTACCATCTCGGTAAACTTTCGCATCGACTTTATCGCCCGCTTTTAGCTGCCCAACCACATAAGGTAATTCACCAGAGTGCTCAATGTTTTCGCCATTGAACATCATAATGATATCACCAGGTTTCAGGCCTGCTTTTTCCGCAGGAGAATCAGGCAATACACGACTAATCAAGGCACCGTTTGATCGATCTAAACCGAAAGATTCTGCCAAATCATTACTGACGTCTTGAATCAATACACCCAACCAAGCTCGAGACACCTTGCCTTCATTTTTAAGCTGATCAGCCACGGACATTGCGACTTTAGAGGGAATAGCAAAAGACACACCCATAAAACCGCCAGAGCGAGTATAAATTTGCGAGTTAATTCCGATCACTTCACCATCTAAATTGAATAAAGGACCACCAGAGTTACCTGGGTTAATAGCAACGTCTGTTTGAATAAACGGCACATAGCTATCAGAAGGTAAATTACGACCAGTCGCACTGACAATACCCGCCGTCACTGTGTAATCAAAACCGAATGGCGAACCAATTGCCAACACCCATTGCCCCGGTTTCAACTTGTCCGAATCACCCATTTTTACAATAGGAAGATCTTCTGCATCTATCTTCAACAAAGCCAAATCGGTTCTAGGGTCAGTACCAACCAATTCAGCCAAGTATTCACGGCGGTCACTTAAACGCACATGAATCACGTCCGCACCGTCGATAACATGGTTATTCGTTAGAACATAACCATCATGAGAAATAATAAAACCAGAGCCTAAAGAGCTTCTTTGTCCTTGTTGAGGCGCTTGCTGACCAAACGGCTGTTGACCAAAAAAGTGCTTAAAGAACTCGTTAAGCTCTTCACTATTTGGGCCAAACTGCTGACCATTTTGATTGGCTGTTTTGGTTGTGATTGTTTGCTCTGTGCTGATATTCACAACAGCCGGGGAAGCCTCGTCCACCAACTCCGTGAAGTCAGGTAGTGAAGCCGCGTGGGAAAGCATAGAAACCATCATAAAAGTACTGATGACAACCATACCAAGGTGTTTAAGCAATCTGTTCATTGATTGGTCTCCTTAAGACATACCAAGTTCATTACAGTGCCAGGTGAAGATGATTCATCACTTATGACGTTACAACCAAAGGGATTTGGTGATTTTCTTGTGATGCAATTCTGAGAATCTTAGGGTAGTAATCAAGGTTACTTTCTTCCTGTTTGGACTTACGCCTTGCTAATAACAAACCACCCGCAAAACCAATAATCGATAAAATAACCGCGACACCAGATCCGCCACCCCATATCGAGGGCAGAACAGCACCGCTAACTAAGCCAAGCAATGGGATCAAATACATCCAGACAGATGCTTGTAATAAGGTATCTTCAGGTATGCCGACAACGACTTCCTGACCGACTTCCACCATGAATGGGTCAACCGCTCGCATTCTCATACGGTTAGCCGACGACACTTGTGCAATTGCATGATGACCACACCCGTGACGAGCGCGACAAGAAGTACAGCTGCTAGTACGTATGGTTTCTACGTCAGCAAATCCATTCTCTATTGATAGGACCTTTCCAGTTTCTTCAATCATGATCTTGCCTTGGCATAAATACAGACATTAACTTTTCTATGGTTGCTTGTGGGACTTCACCAACCATAGTTAATAGATACAACTGATCTTTTATTGTAAAGCTACGTTCCCCTGCAATGGTGGCACCAGTGCGGAAAATCGACATTTCTTTCTCTTTCGTTGCCGGTTCCACAAAAACAGATACGGTTGCCATTCCATCCGATAAAAGCAGCATACTTGTACCATGATTCAGCGCTCTTGCTTCAGGCCAAACCAAAGAAAACCCTGCTGGCAACCAATCAAAGCGCCATAAGTTTTTTACTCGTCTAGGCACGGCTTTTACAACAGGTTCAGAATAACTCCCTTGTTTTGGGGCAAAATCTTCCCGTTTCAAGTCGGGAGAAAAATTCACCGAGGTAAACTGGATTCTTTCCAACAGTTTGCCATCTTCTTTCATCATGTCGTGTTTCAGTAGAAAATGGTTTTCCTCGTCTAGCCAAAACTCATGACCATAGCGATATTCATCTTTTGGTATCAATCTCACAACAACAGCGTCACGTCCCGCAATTCGGCTGACACCTTGCCCAACAAGCATTTCATAGCCCTTTATTAAGCGATCACTTTCTACGTCTTTAAAACGCTTAAAAGGTGGCACTAATGGCTGGCTCATGTTCGCTACAGACGCATTGGGATAAACACAAATGATTGTGTCATCGACTCGGAGAACTTCAACCTTATCACCATCTAAATCCACTAAACTTTCATATTCGACGCCATCCATAACCCCATGACGAACTCGCATACTGTTCATATTCATGGCTTCTAAATGGATAAAGACTCCATCGTATTTCAACCCTGCAAACGACTGAGTCATATTGCTTAATAGCTCCAGCGCAGAGGAAGATGAAAGTCCTAGAGCATGGCTGTTTTTCGGCTCGTTATGATTATTTGAAGAAAGATCATTCAAAGGCAAACCGCTAGCGGATACAACGCCAGAAATCAGTATGCATGCCAGAAATAGGATAAAACTTCGTAATTGCAAAACCACCATAATCACCTATTCTTCCACTGGATAGCTAACAACGCGCGCCATAGGAATCATCCCTTGCCCAACCGCCATCGCCGCTTGTTCTGCATGCTGGCGCAAGTAATGCTGCAACCTAATATTATCGGCTGGTAAGGCTTCATTTTTAAGCTCATCCAAAGACGCTATAGCTGTGTCTGTCACAATCGAAGGCTCCTGAACGTCAGCAACCACCGCGGTTGTATTCGCTTCGGGAGTAAGTAATAAATTGCCACCAAAAATCACCACAAAAGTCACACTCGCTGCGATCGCCACATTAGAAAACATTGTTTTCCACGTAAATGGCATGACTTTCTGAGCAGATTCTTCATTGTCCAACAGTTGGTCATTCGCAACTTTTAGGTCTTTCGTGATGCTTTCTGGCACTTTTTCCAAAGAAGTAAAGTGATGGCTGCTTGCATCAGACATATCTTCTTGCAATGCATCTTCAGCATCAATTTCTGCTCGAATACGAGACACCAAACTATCTTGCAATCCAATCGACACTTTGGACTCTTTATGCAAAGTCTGCTGGATCAAGTGAAAACTCTCTAACTGCCGATTGATCTCAACATGGCTTTCGCTAAGCAAAGACTCAATATCTTGCTCTGTTGCTTCGCCATCAAACATTGCAGACAAACTAGAAGGTGAGGCTAGGGAATGATCGTTTGTCGTTGCCATGATTACTCTCCTGACCCCATCAAGGGGCGTATGTGTTTTTCAACGGCTTCTCGCGCGCGAAAAATACGTGATCGAACCGTCCCAACAGGACAGTCCATAATTAATGAAATATCTTCGTAACTTAATCCATCAAACTCTCGCAGAGTTAGTGCACTGCGCAATTCCTCTGGCAAATTTTTGATGGCTTGATGCACCGCCTTTTCAAGACGGTCAGTGTTTAAATTTGCTTCAGGTGTGTCGATATCCGCCAAGGCTTCATAGGCACAAAAAACTTCTTCATTATCAAGTTCAACATCAGATTCTGGAGGTCGACGGGAACGACTAACCAAATAGTTTTTTGCCGTGTTAACCGCTATTCGATATAACCAAGTATAAAATGCGCTTTCACCACGAAAGTTCCCAATGGCACGATAGGCCTTAATAAAACTTTCCTGAGCAACATCCAATGCTTCACTTCTATCTTGTACATAACGCCCAATCAGGCTTACTACTTTGTACTGATACTTAGCAACTAAAAGGTCAAATGCTCTCTTATCGCCCTGCTGTACTTTCTCAACTAACGCCTGATCGGAAGACGTTTCGTGCTGCATAGGCACCTCATACTAAACTCTTATTTTTCATGTGTGCCTCTTTGTTGAATATACAGACAACAAGGAGGCTTACGAGTTCCCAATGAGAACCGCCAATTCGGTCATTTATAACCAAATGCTTCATTTTTACAAAAACTATTTAGAATAATGAAAATGGAATAGACAGAAAGTATTCACTATTACTGATCAACAATAGTAACATTCATTTCTTAATCACAATATTAGATCAATACCATGAGTCGACATTATCAACACGACATCGTCATTATTGGCGCCGGCGCGGCTGGATTAACACTCGCTTTAGAACTCGCAGATAAACACAGCGTCGCCATTTTAACAAAAACCGACATACGTGAAGGGTCAACTTTATACGCTCAAGGTGGCGTGGCGGCCGTATTATCAGATACGGACACGATTGATTCACACATCAATGACACAATCGATGCCGGTGTTGAATTGGGCGATCCAGAAGCGATCCGCTTTACTGTTGAACATTCTAAAGAAAGTATCGACTGGTTGATTGATCAAGGCGTTCCTTTCACTCGCTATGGCGAGGGAGACGAATACCACTTAACAAAAGAAGGTGGCCACAGCCACAGACGCATTATCCATAGCGCCGATGCAACAGGTCTAGCCATTTCAAAGACCTTAATTAAAAATGCGACGGATCACCCTAATATTGATTTTTACCCTGATCGTGTCGCTATCGATATCGTCACCACGAAAAAATTGGGACTTCCAGGTGAAAATCGCGCGGTTGGCGTTTATGCACTCAATCAAGAAGACGATGTTATTGAAGCCTTTCATGGCCAGTTCATCTCCTTAGCTTGTGGCGGCAGCAGTAAGGTCTACTTATATACAAGCAATCCAGACACAGCATCCGGCGATGGTATTGCAATGGCTTGGCGAGCAGGTTGTCGGGTGGGCAATATGGAATTCAACCAATTCCACCCTACTTGTTTGTACGACGCTAAAGCGAAAACCTTTTTAATATCTGAAGCTGTTCGAGGAGAAGGCGGCAAGCTCTTACTTCCGGATGGCACACGTTTTATGTCGAAGTTCGACCCACGAGCAGAACTGGCTCCTCGTGACATTGTCGCTAGAGCAATCGACCATGAAATGAAGCGACTGGGTATCAATCACGTTTTATTGGATATTTCCCATAAAGACGAAGACTTCATTAAAGAGCATTTCCCAACCATCTATAAACGCTGCTTGGAATACGGTCACGATATGACAAAAGGCCCGATTCCTGTCGTCCCCGCGGCTCACTACACTTGTGGTGGCGTTGTCGTAGACAAACACAGCGCAACAGACATAGACAACCTCTACGCTATTGGTGAAACCGCTTACACAGGGCTGCATGGTGCAAACCGACTAGCCAGTAATTCATTGTTAGAATGTATTGTATTCGCCCGATCTGCAGCAGACCACATAGCCAAACATGACAACAAACACGAGAAAATAACCATTCCAGATTGGGATGAAAGTAAGGTCACTAACTCGGACGAGGATGTGGTGATCACGCACAACTGGCAAGAGTTAAGACGTTTCATGTGGGATTATGTCGGCATAGTAAGAACAGACAAGCGCTTATTGAGAGCCAAACACAGGGTCGATCTCTTACTTTCTGAGATTCAAGAGTTTTACGCGAATTACAAGGTATCGAACGATTTGCTGGAACTGAGGAATCTTGCGATGGTGGCAGATTTGATCATTCGCTCGGCCATGTCTAGAAAGGAAAGCAGAGGGTTGCACTTCACCTTGGATTACCCTAATAAACAGGAACCGAGTTCTCCAACAATATTATCACCTCACAAACCAAGCTAATCCTTCGAGAAGCTTTTCCTTGCTTCTTCACTGCGGCTCAACAAGATTTGTTGCGCCGCAAAGGATTGCAACATTCTGTACTTTTCTGCGCTCACACTATCACAATAAACCACATGAAATTGTGGCCAAAGCCATCCCAATAACTTTGATTTTTGCTCTCGTTTAGCAATGAGCTGGAAACTATTTACTCTGACAAACAGTAACCTTACAACACGACCTCGCCTACACAAAAAAGCGCCATCAGCATCAATGCCAATTTTCGCTTTGTTCTGTTTGTGTCGATAAAGCAAGAAAGCAAAGCCCGACAAAAAAGTACCGAGCAGTAGACATGCCCGCAACAAAGCAGGCATCCAGAAGAGTTGAAAAAGTGCTGCATAGGAAAGAAACATGACGCCCCACAAGCAGCAACTGATTTTAGAGAAATTTAGCTCAGTGGTTTTCAGGCTGTACACGGGTCACAATAATATCAACAATACGAGCCAAATCTGGATCCTGTGGCACGTCAGTTTGCATAAACCACAAGAATAAATCTTGGTCTTCACACTCTATGAGCTTATAAAAGCGCGCTTTATCTTCTTCATCTAGGGTCAAAAAAACTTCATCTAGAAAAGGCTCTAATAAAAGATCCAATTCCAACATGCCACGACGGCAATGCCATTTTAGGCGCTTAAAGCTTAATGAATCTGCAGTTTCCATCATAAAATCACCTTTCGAATACATACTTTTGCATTATAGCCATTTCTCACACAAAAAAACGCAAACCCTTACGCTAATTAACTGAGGCAAATCAGAAAAAGTTCTAATATGACGAAAGATAAAATGGTCAAAGCCTCGAAAAACGCATATTAAATTGACTTTATTTTGTCAGTAACAATTGAAATGAAACAAAATAGTACATATATTGGCAATTTATGTATTAACGCGTCAATTGTGAGATGACCTATATTAGGTTCCACTTGGTGATACTTCACTGAGAAATTAGGTCAAATTATATAAAAACAAAGAAACTCCAAACTGGGAGAAACCTATGAAAAGCCTTACTAAAAATACTTTAGCTTACGCGGTATCCATCTCTGCAGCCATGACGGCAGCCAGCACTACCTTCGCAGAAACTCAAATCACAGTGGCCACTGTAAATAACGGTCACATGATTGAAATGCAAAAACTTACTCCAGAATTCGAAAAAGCCAACCCAGATATCAAAGTGAAATGGGTGACTTTGGAAGAAGGTGTATTACGTCAAAACGTTACTCAAGATATCGCTAACAAAAGTGGTCTTTATGATGTTATGACAATTGGTATGTACGAAGCGCCTATTTGGGGCGATCGTGGTTGGTTAACTCCTATCGATGTTAGCGGCTCTTACGATGTACAAGACATTCTGCCTTCTATCCGTCAAGGTTTATCTCACGAAGGCACTCTATACGGCGCACCATTCTACGGTGAAAGCTCTATGGTTATGTACCGTAAAGACCTAGTGAAAAATGCAGGCATGACAGTAAGTGATCGTGATAGCTGGGAGCACATCCGTGATGTTGCAGCCGCTGTACACAACCCAAGCGAAGGCGTTTACGGTATTTGTTTACGCGGTAAAGCTGGTTGGGGTGACAACATGGCACTTATGACAACTATTGCTAACTCGTTTGGTGCTCGTTGGTTCGATGAGAACTGGAAGCCACAGTTAGAATCAAAAGAATGGAAACAAGCCGTTTCTTTCTATGTTGATCTTTTGACTAAGTACGGCCCTCCAGGTTCAAGCAGCAACAGCTTCAACGAAAGTTTGGCGTTGTTCAACGAAGGCAAGTGCGGCATGTGGATTGACGCAACAATCGCAGCGTCTTTCGTAACTGATCCATCACAAAGTAAAGTAGCTGATCAAGTAGGTTTCGCTCAGTCTCCTATCAGCGCAACAGACAAAGGCGCTAACTGGCTTTGGTCTTGGTCTCTAGCAATCCCAGCAGCGACTAAGAAAGCAGAAGCGGCTCAAACGTTTGTTCGTTGGGCGACATCTAAAGAGTACATCCAGCTAGTTGGTGAAACAAATGGTTGGGCTGCAGTACCTACAGGTACTCGTTCTAGTACTTATGCTAATCCTAAGTTCCAAGAAGCTGCTGTTTTTGCAGACGCAGAGTTGAAAGCAATCAATTCAGCTGATCCAACTGACAGCACATTGAAACCATCTCCTTACGTTGGTGTTCAATTCGCAGCGATTCCTGAGTTCCAAGCAATTGGTACAACTGCAGGACAAATGATTTCAGGCGCTCTATCTGGCTCTATGTCAATAGATCAAGCTCTAAAATCTGCGAATATCTCTGCTGATCGTCAAATGCGTCGTGCAGGTTACTACTAGTCTAGACTGACTAAGAAATAGGGCTATTTAGCCCTATTTCTATCTAATTCCGTCCGCTTTCAGGACGAGCTTTTCTGCTTATAATAAGAGACATATAACATGAAGCGTTCAATCACTCGCTTATTAATGGCGCCGTCTGTCATCCTGCTTTTAGCTTGGATGATCATACCTTTGTCCATGACTATTTACTTTTCGACTATCGAATTTAGTGCGTATAATCCAGATCAAAATGACTTTGTTGGTTTGCTAAACTTTGAGTTTTTCATTACTGATCCAGCATTTTTACCTGCAGTAACAAATACATTAATCCTGCTGCTATCTGTTTTGTTCATTACAGTGGTATTCGGTGTCATTTTATCAGCACTGATTGACAAGCCTTTCTTTGGTCAAGGTATTGTTCGAGTATTATTAATCTCACCTTTTTTCATCATGCCAACCGTCAATGCATTGATTTGGAAAAACATGATGATGAATCCCGTGTATGGCATCTTTGCTTGGATATCCACCTCATTAGGGTTAGAGCCTATTGACTGGTTGTCTACTTATCCGCTTATGTCAATCATCATAATGGTGAGCTGGCAGTGGCTACCATTTGCCATTTTAGTTTTTGTAACGGCTCTTCAGTCACAAGACACTGAACAAAAAGAAGCGGCTCAAATGGATGGCGCAAATGGCTTTCATATATTCCGCTACCTAACCGTTCCTCACTTAGCACGCCCTATTGCGGTCGTTGTTATGATTGAGACTATTTTCCTATTAGCTGTTTTTGCTGAAATCCTTGTGTCTACAAATGGTGGACCAGGTTATGACAGCACAAACCTAACCTACTTAATTTACAATCAAGCGCTTCTACAGTTTGATGTTGCAGCAGCTTCTGCTGGTGGCCTGCTAGCGGTTGTACTAGCAAATATTGTCGCCTTCTTCTTAATTCGTGCCGTTGGCAAAAACTTAACGGTGTGAGGTAAATAACCATGACTCTTACTCAACAACGCAAACTAAAAACGATAATAACAGGGCTTTTCGCTTGGACGGTGGCATTGGTTTTATTCTTTCCAATCTTCTGGATGTTTATCACCTCTTTTAAAACAGAGCTTCAAGCGATTTCCACTCCACCGTCATTGTTCTTTGAGCCTACTTTGCAAAACTTTGTAGAAGTACAGGAACGCAGTAACTATCTACACCATGCTCTTAATTCTGTCGTGACGGCATTTGGTTCAACTATTATCGCTCTGATCATTGCGATCCCAGCAGCCTACTCAATGGCCTTTTTCCCTGGAAAACGCACTAAAGACATTCTTTTGTGGATGCTATCTACAAAAATGCTACCGGCTGTTGGTGTATTAGTACCAATTTACATCCTTTGCCGTGACTACGGGTTATTAGACTCTCGTACTGCATTGGTGATTATCTTCACCTTGATGAACCTACCAATCATTGTGTGGATGCTGTTCTCTTACTTTAAAGACTTGCCGAAAGAGATTTTAGAAGCAGCTCGTATGGATGGCGCAACACCTTGGGATGAAATGATAAAAGTGGTTATGCCTTTATCAGTTGGTGCCATTTCATCCACTGCACTTTTATCTATCGTTTTGTGCTGGAATGAAGCCTTTTGGTCTATCACCTTAACCGCGTCAGAAGCAGCACCATTGACAGCGATGATCGCATCCTACTCAAGCCCTGAAGGTTTGTTCTGGGCGAAGCTATCTGCTGCATCAACTTTAGCGTGTGCTCCAATCGTTATATTCGGTTGGTTCTGTCAAAAACAATTAGTCCAAGGCCTTACATTCGGCGCCGTAAAATAATTATTAGGAAGTTTTCTCATGTCTTACTTAACTATTACAGATTTACAAAAACATTATGATAGCTACCACGCTCTACGTGGTATTAACCTAACCATTACTGAAGGCGAGTTCGTTGTTTTTGTTGGGCCTTCAGGTTGTGGTAAATCAACATTATTGCGTACCATCGCAGGACTTGAGTCCAGCTCTGGTGGTACGATTGAACTAGATAATCGTGACATCACTGAATTAGCGTCATCAAAGCGTGATTTAGCAATGGTGTTCCAGTCTTACGCTCTATACCCACACATGACAGTGGCAGACAACCTATCTTTTGCTCTACGTCTTGCAAAAATCCCAGACGATGAGATCCAAGAGAAAGTGCGTTCTGTATCTGCTTCATTGCAACTTGATCCATTACTAGATCGTAAACCAAAAGAACTGTCTGGTGGTCAGCGTCAACGTGTTGCTATTGGTCGTGCGATTGTGCGTCAACCTAAAGTCTTCTTATTCGATGAGCCTCTATCTAACCTTGACGCAGCACTTCGTGTACAAATGCGTCTTGAGTTAGCTCGTCTACATAAAAAACTTGGTACAACCATGATTTATGTAACCCACGACCAAGTAGAAGCGATGACACTAGCAGACCGAGTTGTTATCTTGAACGCTGGTCAAATCGAGCAAGTAGGCACGCCACTAGAATTGTACCGTCAGCCAAACAGCCGATTTGTTGCTGAATTTATTGGTACGCCAAAAATGAACCTTATCCCAACAGATAAAGCGACATTAGAAGGTGACAGCCTAGCCATTGGTTTACTTGGCAAGCACATTGACTTCCCTGCTAAACGCCTAAAAGAATCTCTATCTGCTTCCACTATTCTTGGCATCCGTCCAGAGCACATGCAACTGGTTGAGCAAGATGGTGATATCGTAGGTCGCATCGAGTTAATCGAGCATTTGGGCTCAGAAGCTTATGCACACATTCAGCTGTCTAATAACCAAACAATTATTGTAAAAGCGGCTGCACGTAGCGAATTGCAAGATGGCCAAGAAGTTAATATCAAAATCGATATTGATGAAGTCATCCTATTCAATGAAAACGATCGTGTGATTTCGGTGATCCCTGAGGAAGCGTAACATGTCAAATCATCTTCAAGCTTCACTTAACCAAGACCAACTTTCTGTTCAAAACTATCAGAAAGATGCTGTTCAGGCTGGAGTCGTACATTTGGGCGTGGGTGCATTTCACCGCGCCCATCAAGCAGTCTATTTTGATCGTCTATTAGCAAATGAAGACGAACAAAACTGGGGAATCATTGGCGTCAATATTCGCCCACAAGACAGCCAAGCTTTTTCACGCTTCATTGAACAAGATGGCGAATACGTTTTAAAAACCATGGCAGCAGATGGCGAAACAAATTACGAACACATTCGCTCTCTGATCAAACAAATTGATGGTGCACAAGCTCCAGACGATGTTGATAATGCGCTTGCAGATGCTAGCATTCAGCTTGTTACCTCAACAGTAACAGAAGGTGGTTATTACCTTGATGAAAACCGCAAGTTAATGCTCGATCACCCAGCTATTAAAGGAGACATAGAAGGTACAAGAAACACTCTTTATGCTTTCTTGTACGCTGGCCTGAAGAAACGCAGTGAAACATCCAAAGCAAAAATCACACTATTATGCTGTGACAACCTTCGCCACAACGGTGAATTATTGCAAGCTGGATTAATGCAGTTCCTAGAAGCCAAGCAAGACATTGAACTGGCTAACTGGATCAAGCAAAACGTGTCTTTCCCTTGCTCTATGGTAGACCGCATTACACCAAAACCAAGTCAGCAACATGTTGATGACGTTCAGTCTCGCTTCGGTGTTGATGACCAAATGACGGTTATGGGTGAAGATTTCATCCAGTGGGTTGTGGAAGACAATTTTGCCGGTAAAAAGCCATCTCTTGATAAAGTTGGTGTTCAATTTGTTCAAGACGTTGTGCCATTCGAAGAAGCTAAGATTCGTATTTTGAATGCAGGCCATACTTGTGTCACTTATCAAGCGGCGCTAAAAGGTCTGACTTACTTTGATGAAGCAATGCGTGATGAAGAACTACACCAGTACTTCAAAGACTTCATTTTACAAGATTCGATTCCAGCCATTGGTGACTCTGTCGTGGATTTACCAGCTTACTTAGACATCATTGCAAAACGCTTTAGCAACGCCAATATTGGTGACACTGTTGAACGTATCTGTAGTGATGGTTATGCCAAATTTCCGATTTTTGTTTTCCCGACATTGGAAGGCACATACCGTAAAGGCAGAACGCCAAGTAAGACAATTCAAGGCATCGCTAGCTGGTTTACATTTATTCAGTTAACGAATGAAGGTAAAATAAAGACTCAATATCATGAACCAAGCAAAGCCGAAGTAGCTGCTTTTACTAACACTGCAGAAGGAATCAACGCTTTTGTCACAGACAGTTTTTTGTGGGGCAATGTACCGACAGAATTCCCTGAGTTTGTAACTCAATTGACTCAAGCTATTCACGCCAATATGGAAAAGTACGCTTAGGTAGCTACTACCTAGCTCAAGAAGCAAACTTTGGCCAGCCTATGTTTAATGGGCTTTTGCTTCTTGAGCCTCTTAATTAAAAATAAGAAAAAATGGCAAGGTAAAAATAGAGTCTCCACTCTGTACCTTGTTTTGTTAATACGGGAAAGTACTATGACCACTACAGCCAAACGCCTCACACCAGAATATGAGCTTGTCGACGACAACGAAACCATTCGCTATCAAGAACATGGATATCCATGCGATCTTATTCGCTGGCACGCCCATGACGATTACGAGCTTCATTTTATTGTAGCGACATCAGGTAAAGTATTTATTGGTGACTTTATTGGTAACTACTCTCCCGGACAACTGATCTTAACAGGGCCAAGGCTTCCCCATAATTGGATCTGCCAAAACGACCAAGAAAGTGTTGAAACCCGCGATATGCTGATTCGTTTTGATCACGAATCTTTTTCAAATGGTATGAAAATCATCCCTGAGCTCGCTGAAATTCTTCCTATGCTTGCTAAGGCAAAATCGGGCATCGAGTTTTTTGACCTAGACCCGGAGTATCTAAAAGATATTTTTAGAAAAGTACGTGATACCAGTGGTTTATCTCGCTTAATGGTCGCTTTGCCTTTATTACAAAAACTGGCAAAAACACCAAATTACCGCTTACTTTCTACAGTACAAATTGACTTAAAATCCAATGAAACATTGCAACGTAAAATCAATACTGTTGTAGATTATGTCTCACAAAATTACAGCCAAGACATCACGCTCTCCAGCGTAGCTAGCTTAATTGGTATGTCAGATAGCCATTTTTCACGCTTCTTTAAAAAAGCGACTGGCAACCGTTTTATCGAATTCGTAAATCGCGTTCGAATCAGTCGTGCATGCAGCCTGCTAACAGAAACTGACCAACAAATTGCAACCATCTGCTTCCAAGTAGGCTTTAACAACGTGGCTAATTTCAACCGACGTTTTCACGAACTAAAAGGCGTCACACCAAGAGATTTCCGCTCTCAAAGCAACATTCGCATCGATGGTTTAGCAACCGTTACACATTGATTCCTAAACGAATATTCACAAAAAAACGCCGCTTAATATTAAGCGGCGTTTTTGTTTTCACATACTAAAAGAGACGTTAAATAGACGATAACGTCATGAGCTCTGCATTAAGCATATGAGTCGATTGATAAAGCTTTTGGAATAAAGCGTACTTCTTCTTATAATACTCAGCCGTTGTTGCATCAGGCTCATGAGTTTCTAGAACTTCTGGCATAGTGCAATATTCTTTTATAAGCCACTCGATATCTTTCCCTTGGCTTTGCTGCTCGCCCAATAATGCCAACCTTGCGGCACCCAAACCAGGACCCACATCGCCACCATCACGGTAAATTAATCGTTTCTCAAGAACATTCGCTATAATTTGACGCCACATAGCAGAACGCGCACCTCCTCCAATGAGTGATAACTCACTCACTTTACTGCCCGCACTCATTAACGCATTTTGGCAATCCAGCAGAGAAAACGCCACACCTTCTAAAATCGCTAACGTCATTTCCTCTCTACTTGAGGAGTTAACAAGTCCAACAAATTGGCCGTTTGCCAGAGGATCATTATGAGGCGTACGCTCACCATTTAAATAAGGAAGAAACACAACATTGGTTTTCTGTACATCAGACTCTTCTAGAGAATCTAACAACTCAGGAACAGTTTTATCCACCAGCTTGGCAAACCAAGCCAATGAGTTCGCCGCACTTAATGTCACTCCCATTTGATGCCAACGATTCGGTAAAGCATGGCAAAACGCATGCACTGTGTTTTGGGGATTCGCTTTATGGGATTCACTTACGGTGAAATAGACGCCAGATGTCCCTAGAGAGATAAAGCCTTGCTCTGGATTCGTTACACCCATACCAACGGCTCCAGCTGCATTATCCCCAGCCCCAGCAACCAGCGGTAACTTAGGCAAGCCTAGTTCATTGGCAACATCAGTGGATAACTCTCCCACAAGAGCACAACCTTCATAAACCTTTGGCATGTTGCTTTTAGTTAAACCCGTTGCGGCTAACAATATATCATCCCATTGGCGAGTCTCTGGATTGAGCCACAAGGTACCTGCGGCGTCTGAGCAATCAGAAGACATAAAGCCAGTTAGTCGATATGCAATGTAATCTTTAGGTAACAATACGAACGCAAGCTTTTCAAAAATATCTGGCTCATTCTCTTGTACCCAGCGTATCTTAGGTGCAGTAAAGCCGGACATAGCAAGATTCCCGGAGCGTTCAATTAAGTCTGGATATTCTTCCATTAAAGCCTGACATTGTGCCTGACTTCGACCGTCGTTCCACAAGATGCAAGGACGTAAAACATTGCCATCTTTATCCAATAAAGTGGCACCATGCATTTGTCCAGATAAACCTACCGCTTTCAGCTTAGCCAAATCAAAGCGCTGCTGTAATTGCTCAATAACATCAACACACGCTTGCCACCAAGATAAAGGGTCTTGCTCTGACCAAGTTGGAAAAGGTGAGCCAGTCAATAAAGAAGCAGACTCCTGCGCTAATACATTTCCTTTTTCGTCAATTATGACGCCTTTTAAACCCGAAGTTCCAAGATCAAGACCTAAATACATACCTATACTCATCTCATTAAAGATACTAAGTGAAACTGACGCGACAACTGGGCTGTGGATATTCGACCAATAAGCGTGCCATCATAATGAAATCATTCTTTCATACCTATTGAAAATACAGAAATAGCCATTACTGATACATTACCGAATTAATCTGCTGCAACTCTACTTTTGGAAATCATGATATGACTTCATTTAACGACACAATGACATCCCTATTACAAAATAAAGAGGTTATTGCTCAACAAAAGATTGGAGTGCTTAAGGCAGCGGGACCAGATGCAAAGAAATTCTTACAAGGTCAAATTACCTGCGACATCAATAAGCTTACTCAAACTGATGCACTCTATGGTGCAATATGCAGCATCAAAGGACGGATTATCACGAATTTCTATCTCGTCCAAAACAACGACGACGTGCTGATGCTAATGAGTGCGGACCTAGTAGAAAAGACATTACTACATTTAAAAAAGTACGCTGTTTTCTTTAAGGCTGAATTATCAGATGAAAGTGAACATTTTCACTTGTATTCAAGATTAACAATGGCTTCTGTTGAATCCGCACCAGAAACACTTACAGAGAAACTGCCCACTATTACAAGTGATAATGGAATCAATCTAACGGTTAGCCAGTATCCAATTACCGTTCAATGGCTACTTACCGACTCAAGCAACAAAATAGAAGAGCAAAACCAAGAACTCGCAGCGCTCGAAATACTGTCTGCTCGTCCAGTGATCAACCTAGAACAAAGTGAAACCATCTTGCCACAATGGTTAAACATGCAAAGAACCGGCGGTATTAGCTTCACAAAAGGTTGTTATACAGGACAAGAAATTGTCGCGAGAATGCAATATAGAGGGAAATCCAAAAAACAGCGCTCGCACTTTTTCAGTCGGAAACCCCAATGGAAACAAACCAAGACATTCTAGATAAAGAAGGCAAAAACGTTGGGCAAGTCATCAAAGCCGCGGCTTTATCCAATGGATATTTAGCACAAGCTATTATCAATACTGACCCAAGTGAAATCGATGGTTTCTTAATAGATAACCAAACCATCAATCACCTATCCTTGCCTTATTCCATCGACAGCGTCAACTGATCAAAAAGGCAATTCAACTTGTCCTGTTTCAGCCAATTCAATCGGATTTAAAGCCCATTGAATTGGTGTTTTTCCTTGCTCACTTAAATAATGATTCGCCTTAGAAAAGTGCTGGCACCCGAAGAAACCACGATAAGCCGATAAAGGCGAAGGATGAACCGTTTCTAAAACACAGTGTTTATCACGATCAATTTCTTTGCCTTTTTTCTGCGCGTAAGCGCCCCACAACATAAACACTACACCTTGGTGTTGTTCATTTATCAAAGCAATGATCTTATCCGTAAAGGCTTCCCAACCTTTATTTTGGTGAGAGCCCGCTTTGCCTGCTTCGACTGTCAAAACGCTGTTTAACAGCAAAACGCCCTGCTCTGCCCATTGCTCCAAATAACCATGAGTTGCAGGGGGAATACCTAAATCCGTTTCAAGCTCTTTGTACATATTCACCAAAGAAGGTGGCACCTTTACTCCCGGTTGTACGGAAAAAGACAAACCGTGAGCTTGGCCTTCGCCATGATAAGGATCTTGACCAAGTATCACGACTTTCACTTTGTGAAAAGGCGTTGCTTTTAACGCAGAAAAATATTGGCTCTCATCAGGATAAATTGTACAAGCGGCTTTCTCTGCTGATAAAAAAGCCAATAAGGATTGCATATAATCCTGATTTAACTCGTCTGCTAAATCTTCATGCCAGCTTTTTACTGTTACTGTGTTCTCATTCATTTAATCTGCTTCATTTTTCTTATAGGTTAAAAGTGTTTAGCTCTGGCGACGTCTTAAATTCAAAGTACTGCTTCAATGCCATTTTATCTTCTGAATCTATTAGGTGCTTTAAAAACAGCCAAGCCATTTCTCGTAAAGCGTAACACTGTTTATAGGTATGAATGGCTAATCTTGCTTCTTGCAAGGGCAAACTCGCCTGATACGTCGATAACAGAATTTCTATTTGCTCATCGTTTAAATTATGGGATTTCGCAACAACAGCAAGATCGAACAAAGGATCGCCAACGCCAGCGTATTCCCAGTCAATCAACCACAAGACATCATCGTCCATTAAAATATTTTTAGGGTTTAAATCATTATGACAAAGCGCAAAAGGCAGCAAAAAACGAGGCTGAGTTAATTCCTGAAAACAATCTAAAAGATATTCATATTCACGACTAAGTAACTCGTTATTTAACACAAAACCCTGAATTTGCTTCAGGTAATGATCTATCACATCAAACACATTGTATTCATGATCAACCACAGCAAGTTTATGGGTTTTAGCAAGCGCCTGAGCAATGCGTTTTACATCCTCATTTTTATGATTTACCGACCAATCCATTGTCGGTTGTGAGGCAAACTCACAAACAATCCCTCCTTCATCATTTGTCCAAACAACTCCCGGTGATAACTCCATAGAAGCCGCTTGTTTAAGTGCACTGATCTCAGCCATACGATTCACAAAAAAAGCATCGCAATCGATGCATGGAATGCGTAATACAAAGCGAGGAACCTGCTCCACACTCAGTAAATACACCTTATTTGAAAAGCCTTCAGTCAATAAAGTGGCTTCGACCTTAGAAAGGTTTGGCAATAGCTTGCCTATTTCCACAAAATATTCAGATAGTGCGTTCATTTATAATGATTTTATTGCCAGAATTGTATGTGGCTGTCAGAATGAACAACTGAGCCATTCGAGTCAATAGACAAAATTGAAGCAGATAGATGAATAAACACGAAGACATTATTCGTAAGATACAAGAACGCCTAAGCACCTTAAGCAAATCTGAGCGAAAAGTAGCTGAAGCGATTCTTGCCGACCCAAAAACCACCATACATTCTAGTATCGCAAAACTTGCAGCACGGGCTGAAGTTAGTGAACCTACAGTGAATCGATTTTGTCGTAGCTTGATTGGTAGCGGCTTCCCTGATTTCAAAGTATCCCTTGCTCAAAGCTTGGCAACGGGCACGCCTTATGTGAATTTAAACGTAGAACCAGATGACGCTCCTGGCGCAGTCACTACGAAAATTTTTGAAGCGGCAAAAAGCAACCTAACTCGAGCACAAGAAATTCTTCCTGAGTCTTTAATTAGTCGTGCTGTTGACGTACTAGCTCAAGCTCGTCGAATTGAGTTTTACGGCTTAGGCGCTTCTGGACCTGTTGCTCAAGATGCTCACCACAAGTTTTTCCGCTTAAATATGCCAGTTGTTGCTTACACAGACATTTTAGTACAACGCATGGCGGCAGCAGGCACTCACCCAGGTGATGCTGTTGTTATTATTTCTTATACAGGTCGCACTTTGCCATTGATTGAAACAGCACGCGTTGCACGAGAAACCGGCGCATCTGTTATCGGCATTACCAATCCAAACTCTCCTCTCACGGAACACTGCTCTATTGTGTTACCAATCGAGGAAACAGAAGACACGGATATTTATACACCAATGAGTTCTCGTATTGTCTATCTTACCTTGATAGACGCTCTTGCAACTGGTGTTCTATTGAAACGTGGTCCTGAATTTAATGCGCACTTGAAAAAGCTTAAACAAAGCGTTCAAGACACTCGCTTGCCAAAGATAGACAACAAATAAACCACTCAAATGATGGTTAAACGAAAAGGAAGAGTGCTTTGCATTCTTCCTTTTTTGCGTCATGGACAAATGTTTTTGGCAGCTTATCTTGTTCGATTTAAAGAACTTTTCGAGCATTACATACAACTCAAAGCAATTTGCCCGACTTTTTTACAACTTTGTCAGAGGATTTTGAAAGATTATCCTACCTCAGCCACCTAGAATCACGGTTCGTCTTGAAATGAGTCCAAAACAATTCACAGTTTTTACAAGGCTATGGTGATTTGGACATTAAAAATCAATGACTCTCAGAATAAAGATAACGCCATACCACTCTTTAGGGTGAGGTCCGAATGGCATCTTTTATCCACCGTGTTAAGTACGCACTAGTGACTTACACCATAAAGTGACCTGATGTGTCACGTCGTCATTCACAGACCGTTTCATCCACACATTTTCAATAAAGGAAAATAACAATGATAGAAAGCAGCTACGCGATCAGTTTTACATTCCTAGCTTATTTAGTCGTTATGCTAGGCATTGGACTGTACGCTTATAAACTCACCTCCAGCTCAGAAGATTACTTTCTAGGTGGAAGATCATTGGGCCCTTGGCCTACAGCACTTTCAGCAGGCGCATCAGACATGAGCGGTTGGCTTTTGCTTGGTTTACCTGGCTACGCCTATGCAGCAGGTTTGGAGTCTATTTGGATCGCTGGCGGCTTACTTGTTGGTACATGGCTAAACTGGTTGTTGTGTGCAAAACGCTTACGCACATACAGTATCAAAGCCAATAACGCTCTGACGTTACCCGACTTCCTATCCACTCGTTTCAATGATAAATCGAAACTGATTCAGACTATTTCTGCTTTATTCATTTTGCTTTTCTTCTTGTTCTACACAAGCTCTGGCTTAGTGGCAGGCGGTAAGTTATTTGAAACTGTATTTGGCTTAGATTACACATACGCTGTGGTTATCGGAACAGTTTGCGTGGTTTCCTACACATTATTTGGCGGCTTCTTAGCTGTTGCTTGGACAGATTTAGTTCAAGGCTTGATGATGAGCGCCGCTTTGGTGATTGTTCCTATCATTGCGCTTGATGGGAGCTGGTCACAACTTTCAGATACATTAATGACAAAGAACCCAGAGCTACTAAACATCTGGACTAATGTCAGCGGCGAACCTTTAAGCGCTATTGCTATTATCTCTCTTGTTGCATGGGGATTAGGTTACTTTGGGCAGCCACATATTTTGGCTCGATTTAAAGCATCTCGCTCTAACAAAGACGTGAAAACCGCTCGCTATATTGCTGTTTCTTGGACGTTGATTTCCATGATTGGCGCTTTGTTAATTGGTCTGGTTGGCATCTCTTATGTTGACACTAACCTAGCTGGCAACTTAGCAGACTCTGAAAAAATCTTTATGATTTTAGTGAATGCTATTTTCCACCCTGTTGTTGCAGGCATCTTATTAGCCGCTATCTTAGCTGCCATTATGAGTACGGCTGATTCACAACTATTAGTGTCCTCTTCAGCACTGGCAGAAGATTTCTACAAACAACTTTTCAATAAAGACGCAACACAGGAGCAAATCGTAAAAGTTGGCCGCCTCGCTGTTGTTATGATTTCTGTGGTTGCGCTGTTCCTTGCATTAAACCCTGAAAGCTCGGTTCTTGGTCTGGTTTCTTACGCTTGGGCTGGTTTTGGTGCGGCATTTGGCCCTGCTATTTTATTGAGTCTATTCTGGCGTAACATGAACAGAAATGGCGCACTTGCCGGTATTATCATTGGCGGTGTTACTGTTGTCGTATGGAAGCAACTATCTGGTGGTATTTTCGATTTATACGAAATCCTTCCAGGCTTTATCTTATCAAGCCTTGCAATAATCATTGTCAGCATTGCTACTGGCGCACCAGAAGAGTCAGTGACCAAAACGTTTGATGATTACGAAGAAGCACTTAAGACAATGGATTAATCCATTCTCTTAAGACAATTAATTTGCTCTTTAGATTCAAAAGCCCGAACCAAATAATTGGTTCGGGCTTTTTTATAGGCAAAAAAAGGGGCTTAAATAAGCCCCAAAACACCAGTTTACTAACAAGACGTTAGTAATCAGAGGAAACACTAATCATTAAATAAGCTACAAGCACCTTGCTCAGCACCACTCACTAAAATACGCTGCGCGCTAAACAACTCACGCCCCATACCTTGGTGCGAATCAGACAGGTCTTGTGTTGCTGCCACTCGATTGTTCAGTTCTTCATCAGAAATCAATACAGATAAAGTGCCTTCATTTGCATCTAAACGAACCAAATCACCGTCTTGGATCTTCGCGATCAAACCGCCAGCCAATGCTTCTGGCGTTAAGTGAATGGCCGCTGGTACTTTACCGGAAGCGCCTGACATTCGACCATCAGTCACTAAAGCAACCTTGTAACCTTGGTCTTGTAAATTCCCTAAGAAAGGCGTCAATTTATGTAGCTCTGGCATGCCTAGAGCTTTTGGCCCTTGGAAGCGTACAACAGCCACACAATCGCGTTTTAGCTGGCCACTGCCAATCGCTTCTGCCAATTCGTTTTGACTATGAAAAACAGCCGCTGGAGCTTCAATTACTCGGTTCTCTTCTTTTACAGCAGATACCTTAATAACTGAACGACCAAGATTACCTTTCAATAAAGACAAGCCACCTTCGGCACTAAATGGGTTTTCAATCGGACGAATAACTTCTTCGTCCAAGCTACTTTCTGGCCCTTCGCGCCACACCAATTCTTCGCCATCCAAAAATGGTTCCTTGGTGTAATGTGACAAACCCTTACCTACGATGGTATTCACATCTTCATGCAACAAACCACCTTTCAATAGTTGTTTCACAAGGTAAGCCATACCGCCAGCTGCGTGGAAATGGTTAATGTCAGCCAAGCCATTAGGGTAAATACGTGTCATTAATGGCACAACTTTCGATAACGCTGAAAAATCATCCCAAGTAACAATAATGCCTGCCGCGCGCGCATAGGCAACAATGTGCATTGTATGGTTGGTTGAGCCGCCTGTTGCTAATAAGCCAACAATGGAGTTCACGATACTGCGCTCATCAATGACTTCGTACAAAGGACGGTAATCTCGACCTAATGCCGTAATCTTAGTTGAAAGCTGCGAAGCGTATTTTGTCAAAGCAGGACGCAAAGGATTATCTGGGTTCACAAAAGAAGAACCTGGTAGTTGTAGTCCCATCATTTCAACAAGCAACTGATTTGAGTTCGCTGTACCGTAAAAAGTACAAGTACCTGCACTGTGATAAGAAGAAGACTCGGCTTCTAGTAGCTCATCTCTTGTCGCCTGACCTTGAGCGTATCTTTGACGAACCGCCGCTTTCTCAGCATTGGTAATACCGGATGGCATTGGGCCAGCAGGAATAAATAAAGAAGGGAGATGACCAAAACGCAAAGCTGCAATTAATAAACCTGGAACAATTTTGTCACAAATACCTAGATACACAGCAGCATCAAACATATTGTGGGATAGAGCAATAGCCGCACCCTGAGCAATGTTGTCACGACTAAAAAGACTCAGCTCCATGCCGTCCTGCCCTTGAGTCACGCCATCACACATAGCTGGAACACCGCCCGCGAATTGTGCAATCGACCCCATTTCTTGAACGGCAGCTTTAATTTGACTTGGATAAGCTTCATAAGGCTGGTGAGCGGAAAGCATGTCATTATATGAAGAAACAATGCCTATATTAGCCGCTTCCATTAATGTTAATTTCTGCTTTTCCTGAGGCTGACACGCTGCGAAGCCATGAGCTAAATTACCACATGACAATTTTCCACGATGCGGGCCTTGTTCTTCAGCCTTTTTCATGTCCGTAAGATATTGTTTACGCAGTGTTTTACTTCGCTCAATGATGTCGTTAGTTACCTTCGCAACAATCGGATTCATGCCTCTCTCCGTTTTTGAATTCATTTATTTTTGTGATCATCTGTTCTGACTAGTTTCGTAATATTACTACATTTTTAGCAATAGTTACCTATAAATTTATCAAAAACCCAGATTCAAACGAAAAATATGTAATTTTTTTACATAAATAGATCTAATAGTCGTTATTTCGGCTAAAATATCTCAGCAATTGCAATGCTTTTGTAATACAATTAAAGGTAATATGGTTAACAAGCCATGGTATGATTAAAATATAGTCAAGCTGAGAAGGATTTGTTACTAATCCTTGCGTAAAAATTTACTTCTGTAGTATTTTTACATCAAAGAACAAGACCAAACACTGAACGCTCAAGTTTGAATATTCAGTAATTTTCGCACTATTTTAGAGGTAAGTATGACAATTAAGGTAGCTATCAACGGTTATGGCCGTATCGGACGCAACACTCTTCGAGCTTTATATGAGTCTGGTAAACGTGATCAAATTGAGATTGTTGCGATCAACGATCTTGGCGATTCAAAAACCAATGCTCACCTGACAAAATACGACACAGTTCATGGCCGTTTCAGCGAAGAAGTTACTTTTGACGACGAAGCTTTGTATGTAAACAAAGATAAAATCCGCACATTTTCTGAGCGTAACCCTGCAGACCTTCCTTGGGCTGAGTTGGGTGTTGATGTTGTATACGAATGTACTGGTTTCTTTACAACGAAAGAAAAAGCAAGTGCTCACATCAGCGCTGGCGCTAAAAAAGTTATCATTTCAGCACCAGGTAAAGAAGTTGACGCTACTGTTGTGTACGGTGTTAACCAAAACGTACTAACATCTGATATGACTGTTATTTCTAACGCTTCTTGTACTACAAACTGTCTAGCACCTGTTGCTAAGCCACTAAGCGACAAGTTAGGTATTGAAAGCGGTTTGATGACAACTATCCACGCTTACACAAACGATCAGCGTCTATCTGACGTATATCACGAAGACCTTTACCGTGCTCGTGCTGCTGCAATGAACATGATTCCAAGTAAAACAGGTGCTGCTGCCGCTGTAGGTCTTGTTGTTCCTGAGCTAGTTGGTAAATTCGATGGTATGGCTGTACGCGTTCCAACAATCAACGTATCTCTTGTTGATTTAACTTTCTTGGCGCCACGCGAAACGTCTGTAGAAGAAGTAAACGGCATCATTGAAGATGCAATCAAAGCGGATCCAGTTCTTGCTCAAGTATTGCAAGTTAATCATGATCCTCTTGTTTCTTCTGACTTTAACCACAGCACATTCACATCTAACTTTGATGCAACACAAACGCGTGTTCAAGGTAAGCTAGTGAAGATTATGGCTTGGTATGACAACGAGTGGGGCTTCTCAAACCGCATGCTCGACAACACTATTGCATTGATGAATGCAAAATAGTTGATATAGCACAAAGGCTGCTTTAGCAGCCTTTGTCGTTTCATGTACTTCTCTTCAAGTTTATAACCTTTGGTAAATAAAATGACTCGCAGAACAAAAATTGTTGCAACTTTAGGTCCAGCTTCTAGTTCACCAGAAATGATCGAAAAATTGATCTTAGCTGGTGCAAACGTTTTCCGTCTTAACTTCTCTCATGGTCAACCGGAAGACCATATCAACCGAGCTGAAGTTGTTCGAGCTATGGCGAAAAAGAACAACCGCCACATCGCTATTCTTGGAGACCTACAAGGACCAAAAATACGTATTGCTCGCTTCAAAAATACTAAAGTTGAACTCAAGGATGGCGCACAATTTATTCTAGACGTTGGCTTTGATAAAAATGCTGGCGATGAAAACCGAGTTGGTATCGACTACCCTCAACTTGCAGAAGACTCTGAACCAGGTAACGTCTTGCTTCTTGATGATGGCCGAGTGGTACTTGAAGTTATTGAAGTAAAAGGCACTGAGGTTATTACTAAAGTACTTGTTGGTGGACCATTGTCTAACAACAAAGGCATTAACCGCCAAGGTGGTGGTTTATCTGCTGCCGCTCTGACTGAAAAAGATAAAGAAGACATCATCACTGCTGCAGCATTAAAAGCAGACTACTTAGCTGTTTCCTTCCCTCGAAGCGCTGCAGATCTACACGAAGCACGCTCATTGGCAGAAGCTGCAGGCTTAAAAGCTGGCATCGTTTCTAAAGTAGAACGAGCTGAAGCCGTTGCAGATAACGAAACTCTAGATGACATTATTCTTGCTTCTGACGCTGTCATGGTGGCTCGTGGTGATTTGGGTGTTGAAATTGGTGATGCCGAACTGATTGGCGTTCAAAAACACATGATCAAACGCTGCCGTCAATTGAACCGTCCAGTAATCACTGCAACGCAAATGATGGAAACCATGATCACAAGCGCAATGCCTACGCGTGCTGAAGTATTTGACGTAGCTAATGCTGTTCTTGATGGTACTGACGCCGTTATGTTGTCTGCAGAAACGGCAGCTGGTGCATACCCAGTTGAAGTAATTCAAACAATGAATCGCGTTTGTTTAGGTGCTGAGAAGCAACCTGCAATCAGCCGTTCTAGCCATCGTCTAGATGTTACTTTTACAGATGTTGATGAAACCATTGCAATGTCAGCTATGTATGCAGCTAACCATTTAGAAGGTGTAAAAGCCATCATCAGCTTAACTGAATCAGGTACAACTCCACTTCTAATGTCTCGCATTAGTTCTGGCTTGC
The DNA here is from genome assembly GCF_055809555.1 of Marinomonas sp. 15G6-16. Classification (NCBI taxonomy): domain Bacteria; kingdom Pseudomonadati; phylum Pseudomonadota; class Gammaproteobacteria; order Oceanospirillales; family Oceanospirillaceae; genus Marinomonas; species Marinomonas sp. 15G6-16. The sequence goes on from NZ_CM147916.1 coordinate 1,141,015, forward strand.
CTATTTATGCACTTTCTCCAAACCAAGAAACACTAAATAAAGTAAATCTTTATCGTGGTGTAACGCCTGTGTCTTTCTCTTCTCAAGAGTTTAACGTAGATACTATCGTTGCAGGTTTGGTTGACCATGTTAAATCGCTGAACTTGATTAAAGACGGCGACCTAGTTATCGTGACAAAAGGCGATCACCTAGTTAGCTACGGTACAACTAATATGATGAAAATCGTGAAAGTTGGTGATGTAAAAGAATAATCAAGTGAAGGGTTAAACAGTGCAACTGCAACAAAAAACCATCACAACACCAGAGCGTAAAAACGTCGCTCTGGTGGCTCATGACAATATGAAGCCAGCACTCATTGATTGGGCTGAGAAACACAAAGACAAGCTAATCAAACATAATCTATTAGCGACAGGCACTACTGGGAATTTAATGCAAAAGCAATTAAATGTTCCGGTTCAATCTCTTATTAGCGGCCCTCTTGGTGGGGATCAGCAATTAGGAGGCTTGATAGCTGAAGGAAAAATTGATGTGCTGATTTTCTTTTGGGACCCTTTCGAGCCAATGCCTCATGATCCAGATATTAAGGCCTTGCTTCGAGTTGCTGCGGTTTGGAATATTCCAATTGCATGTAGCGTAGCTTCAGCTAACTTTCTTGTATCGTCACCTTTATTCGAAAGTGAGTTTGAACGACAAGTTCCCGATTACGATAAATATCTTCAAGAGCGACTTTAAGTCGCTCTTCTTTTTTATACCCTCCTCAATACTCGCGGTTTGACTCAAAATCGGCTATATTAGCGGCCATTATTATTTGATGAAATTTTCATCTAAAGACAAATAAATTCAACGTACCTCCCCTCTCAAACACCACGTTGGATACCATCGACAGGAGAAATATTTTGCAAGCTGAAGTTGCCCTTATAATGGGATCAAAAAGTGATTGGGCCACAATGGAAGGCGCCGCTGAAATCATGGACCTTCTTGGTGTTAGTTATCATGTCGAAGTAGTTTCTGCTCACCGAACTCCCGCTAAACTTACCGAGTTTTCAGAAAATGCTATCAAAAATGGCTTCAAAGTCATCATTGGTGGTGCGGGTGGCGCTGCTCACCTACCTGGCATGGTTGCCGCACACACGAGCCTTCCAGTCTTAGGTGTACCAGTTCAAAGCAAAGCATTAAACGGTATGGACAGTCTATTATCTATAGCCCAAATGCCTAAGGGTGTTGCTGTAGGAACATTAGCAATTGGAAGCGCTGGAGCCTTCAACGCAGGCTTACTGGCCTGTCAAATTCTTGCTACATCAAACCCTGAGTTATCAGCAAGAATAGAGAAATTCAGAGCAGATCAAACCAATACAGTTTTAGCGAACCCGGACCCAAGAGAGGCTTAATATATGTCAGTTTTATGGGTATTAGGAGCAGGTCAATTAGGCGCTATGCTAAAACAAGCTGGCACTCCTCTTGGTGTCGATGTTCGTCCTGTAGATATTGAATCAACAGAAACACTGCCTTTGCAAGAAAGCGACATAGTAACAGCAGAAAGAGAAGAGTGGCCTGAAACTGTTGCCACTAAACAACTTGCAACACATAACAATTTTATTAACTTAACGACATTCCCTCAATTAGCAGACCGTTTAACACAAAAGCAATGGCTAGATCGCCTCGATCTTGCCACAGCGCCATGGTTTCCAGTAAAAAGTGATTCAACAGCTGAATACGCATATAAAACCCTTGGCGATAGAGTGTTGATGAAGCAACGTCGTGGCGGATATGACGGCAAAGGGCAATATTGGTTAAAACAATCTGAATCAATAGAAATACCGGAAGATTGGAAAGGTTGTGCTATCGCAGAGCAGGCAATCAACTTTGATGAAGAAGTGTCTATTGTTGGTGTAAGAGGCAAAAATGGAGAAAAGCATTTTTACCCTTTAACGCTTAACCTACATATTAATGGTATTTTGTACGCTTCCATTTCTCCTCTAGAGCGCCTAAAACCACTTCAAGCTAAAGCAGAAGAAATGCTTAGTAAGCTGATGGATACATTAGATTATGTAGGCGTAATGGCGATGGAGTGTTTCCGTGTTGGAGATGAATTACTCATCAATGAGCTTGCACCTAGAGTTCATAACAGTGGACATTGGACTCAAGCAGGAGCAAGTGTTAATCAGTTTGAAAACCACGTTAGAGCAGTTACAGGCTTGCCTCTGGCTCAAGCAGAAGTTAAAAGCCAAAGTATGATGGTTAACTTAATCGGTGTAGACCTCAACTATGACTGGTTAAAAATAAAAAGCTTAGAACTTTACTGGTATAAAAAAGAAGTAAGGCCTGGTCGCAAAGTCGGCCATTTGAACTTCTGTTCCAATGAACTCGCTATTTTACGTAGCGCTCTGACAGAGTTAAATCTACCTTCCCCTTACCCTGAAGCAATCTCTTGGCTTGAAGATAATCTGCCTAAATAAATATCAGCCGCTGATGCAATCATCAGCGGCTTTTTTTATGTTTAATGAAAGGAATTATCCAAAATATTGGAGGCTACAAGCGAAAAAGACATAAAAAAGGAAAAAATAATGATTTTAAACTTGTTAAGTTTATAAAAGACCTTATCCTAAATGTATTAGCTGAAAACAGCATAACAACAATAATACAGTTAAATAAGGCACCATCAATGAATCATATTGAACTCGACAGTTATGATTGGCGATTACTTCAAGCCCTTCAACAAAATGCCCGATTATCTAATGTCGCATTATCAGAGCAAGTTAACCTATCCCCATCTCAATGTTCGCGACGACTCCAAAGGTTAGAGCAGCACAACATAATCGAATCCTACTTCACTCAATTAAATGCCAATGAGCTAGGCTACAAAGTTACCGCTTTTATCTATGTCACCTTAGATAAAAACATAAAAAACAGTGACTCAGAATTTAAAAGTACTATTGCTAACATGCCACAAATACTTGAATGCTACTCTATAAGTGGGGACAGTGATTACTGGCTGAAAGTCATTAGTGAAGACTTGCCTTCTTTATCTGTATTCTTAAACGGGTCCATATCCATACTATCAAGTGTCAAAGGTATCACTTCAACTGTAGTACTGGATAAAATAAAACAAGTACCATCCATTCCTCTCCCTAATTAAATACCTCAGATCCATAAGGTTATCGCCATAATTGCGCTTATTTACCCAAGCCTAGAAAGTATTTAATGCATAGTAATATATTGGGGATAATCACTTACACAGGAAGAAAGGCAGCGAATTCTATCTGTTATGCTAGGTGATTATTAATGAAAGCTTGCACTAACGCATCGAACCAACTTAACTAACTAAAATATAGCGTTGTAGAATTTTATTTGCACTAATACATCGAGTCACAGGACAAGTCAGTTAGTAGAGCATCTTAGTGGTTATTTACGCAGACGCGTTGAGGTACGAAACAGGCGCAAGTAAATGACGACTAAGACACTCTTGTTTCTCATCTGATCTGTTCCTATCTCTGTTCCCTATCAGACCTTCCATTTCCTACAGACGAAAAAAAGCCCCGACAGCTTAGCTATCAGGGCTCTCTTAACTATAAGCTTGACGATGCTTATCCCCTTTGCGGGACGACCTACTCTCACATAGGATCTCCCACACTACCATCGGCGATGGCGAGCGCCAGCGGCGGATAAAGAGTCACTTCTGAGTTCGGGGTGGGATCGGGTGACTCAACACCTTTCTGCTTTCTGGTCTGTTCTTATATCTGCACCCTATTAGGACTTCCATTTCCTACAAACGAAAAAAAGCCCCGACAGCTTAGCTATCAGGGCTTTCTTAATTATAAGCTTGTCGACTTACTGCTCTCACATGCATATCTGCAATAAAAAACCCCACACAGCGTTGGCTATGTGGGGCTCTTAGTATTATAAGCTTGACGACGACCTACTCTCACATGGGATCTCCCACACTACCATCGGCGATGGCGCTTTTCACTTCTGAGTTCGGGATGGGATCAGGTGGTTCAACGCCTCTATGATCGTCAAGCAATTCGGCTGCGTTTTCACGCGAATACGTTGCTTGGATCTTTAACAATTCATTTTGAAATAACGTGTATCAAGGTTAAACCAGCGACCTCCATGGATGGAGGAAATGCTGAAAATTGTCAGGAACAATTTCAGTACTTTATCGTAATGTGTCTCTGTAATCTTTGATGAGCTTTCTCATCCAAAAACCACTTTGGTGTTATATGGTCAAGCCTCACGAGCAATTAGTATTGGTTAGCTCAATGCCTCACAGCACTTACACACCCAACCTATCAACGTCCTAGTCTCGAACGGCTCTTTAGGGGACTTATGTCCCAGTGAGATCTTATCTTGAGGGAGGCTTCCCGCTTAGATGCTTTCAGCGGTTATCCCGTCCGAACATAGCTACCCGGCAATGCCACTGGCGTGACAACCGGAACACCAGAGGTTCGTCCACTCCGGTCCTCTCGTACTAGGAGCAGCTCCTCTCAAATCTCAAACGTCCACGGCAGATAGGGACCGAACTGTCTCACGACGTTCTAAACCCAGCTCGCGTACCACTTTAAATGGCGAACAGCCATACCCTTGGGACCGGCTTCAGCCCCAGGATGTGATGAGCCGACATCGAGGTGCCAAACACCGCCGTCGATGTGAACTCTTGGGCGGTATCAGCCTGTTATCCCCGGAGTACCTTTTATCCGTTGAGCGATGGCCCTTCCATACAGAACCACCGGATCACTAAGACCTACTTTCGTACCTGCTCGACGTGTCTGTCTCGCAGTTAAGCGTGCTTTTGCCTTTACACTCTATGCATGATTTCCGACCATGCTGAGCACACCTTCGTGCTCCTCCGTTACTCTTTGGGAGGAGACCGCCCCAGTCAAACTACCCACCACACAGTGTCCTCGATCCAGATAATGGACCTGAGTTAGAACCTCAAACATACCAGGGTGGTATTTCAAGATTGGCTCCAATAGAACTGGCGTCCTATCTTCAAAGCCTCCCACCTATCCTACACAAGTAGGTTCAAAGTTCACTGTGAAGCTATAGTAAAGGTTCACGGGGTCTTTCCGTCTAGCCGCGGATACACAGCATCTTCACTGCGATTTCAATTTCACTGAGTCTCGGGTGGAGACAGTGTGGCCATCGTTACGCCATTCGTGCAGGTCGGAACTTACCCGACAAGGAATTTCGCTACCTTAGGACCGTTATAGTTACGGCCGCCGTTTACTTGGGCTTCGATCAAGAGCTTCGCCGAAGCTAACCCCATCAATTAACCTTCAAGCACCGGGCAGGCGTCACACCCTATACGTCCACTTTCGTGTTTGCAGAGTGCTGTGTTTTTAATAAACAGTCGCAGCCACCTGGTATCTTCGACCGATCAATGCTTACGGAGCAAGTCCTTCACACTAACCGGCGTACCTTCTCCCGAAGTTACGGTACCATTTTGCCTAGTTCCTTCACCCGAGTTCTCTCAAGCGCCTTGGTATTCTCTACCTGACCACCTGTGTCGGTTTGGGGTACGGTTCGATCATATCTGAAGCTTAGAAGTTTTTCCTGGAAGCATGGCATCAACCACTTCGCCCAAAAGAGGGCTCGTCGTCAGTTCTCGGTCTTAAAGGGACCCGGATTTGCCTAAGTCCCAAACCTACCGCCTTAAACACAGACAACCATCGCTGTGCTGGCCTAGCCTTCTCCGTCTCTCCATCGCAATATGTACGAGTACAGGAATATTAACCTGTTTCCCATCGACTACGCATTTCTGCCTCGCCTTAGGGGCCGACTCACCCTGCCCTGATTAACATGGGACAGGAAACCTTGGTCTTCCGGCGGGGGAGTTTTTCACTCCCCTTATCGTTACTCATGTCAACATTCGCACTTCTGATACCTCCAGCCTGCCTTACAGCTTGACCTTCAACGGCTTACAGAACGCTCCTCTACCATGCGTATAAATACGCATCCGTAGCTTCGGTGTACAGTTTAGCCCCGTTATATCTTCCGCGCAGGCCGACTCGACTAGTGAGCTATTACGCTTTCTTTAAAGGATGGCTGCTTCTAAGCCAACCTCCTAGCTGTCTAAGCCTTCCCACATCGTTTCCCACTTAACTGTAACTTTGGGACCTTAGCTGACGGTCTGGGTTGTTTCCCTTTCCACGACGGACGTTAGCACCCGCCGTGTGTCTCCCGTAATTGCACTCATTGGTATTCGGAGTTTGCATGGGGTTGGTAAGTCGGGATGACCCCCTAGCCCAAACAGTGCTCTACCCCCAATGGTGAGATACGAGGCGCTACCTAAATAGCTTTCGAGGAGAACCAGCTATCTCCGAGCTTGATTAGCCTTTCACTCCTATCCACAAGTCATCCCCGGACTTTTCAACGTACGTGGGTTCGGTCCTCCAGTTAGTGTTACCCAACCTTCAACCTGCTCATGGATAGATCGCCCGGTTTCGGGTCTATTCCCAGCAACTAAACGCCCTATTAAGACTCGGTTTCCCTACGGCTCCGCTAATCGCTTAACCTTGCTACTGAAAATAAGTCGTTGACCCATTATACAAAAGGTACGCAGTCACGGAACAAGTCCGCTCCCACTGCTTGTACGTACACGGTTTCAGGATCTATTTCACTCCCCTCACAGGGGTTCTTTTCGCCTTTCCCTCACGGTACTGGTTCACTATCGGTCAGTCAGGAGTATTTAGCCTTGGAGGATGGTCCCCCCATATTCAGACAGGATAACACGTGTCCCGTCCTACTCGTTTTCATTGAAATGGCGTTTTCGTATACGGGGCTATCACCCACTATGGCGACCCTTTCCAGAGTCTTCTACTAACACCAAATCAACTTAAGGGCTAATCCCCTTTCGCTCGCCGCTACTTAGGGAATCTCGGTTGATTTCTTTTCCTCCGGGTACTTAGATGTTTCAGTTCCCCGGGTTCGCCTCGTTAAGCTATGTATTCACTTAACGATACCCGCAAGCGGGTGGGTTTCCCCATTCGGAAATCTCGGGATCAAAGTTTGTTTATCAACTCCCCCGAGCTTATCGCAGATTACCACGTCCTTCATCGCCTCTGACTGCCAAGGCATCCACCGTGCACGCTTGGTCACTTGACCATATAACCCAAAATAGTTTCGGATCACATACCTAAGGAGCTTTTGTCTCTCCTAAGGATTTACGATAATAGAAGTCACTAGGTTAAAGTGAGCTTCCACCGGTTTAACGCTTGATTCATCGTTATTTCAAAATTTGAATTGTTAAAGAGCAAGTTTAGTGCAAAGCACTAAGTCAGACATTGAGTTATCAACATCTTGCTTAGAACTCTGTTCTAACGTCTTAAGATAGGTATCAGATAATTTGTGTGAACGCTCACCAGAGCTTCTATCGTTTAAGGAGGTGATCCAGCCCCAGGTTCCCCTAGGGCTACCTTGTTACGACTTCACCCCAGTCATTGACCACTCCGTGGTAACCGCCATCCCGAAGGTTAAGCTAGCTACTTCTGGAGCAATCAACTCCCATGGTGTGACGGGCGGTGTGTACAAGGCCCGGGAACGTATTCACCGTAGCATTCTGATCTACGATTACTAGCGATTCCGACTTCATGGAGTCGAGTTGCAGACTCCAATCCGGACTACGACGTACTTTATGGGATTCGCTCACTATCGCTAGCTCGCAGCCCTTTGTATACGCCATTGTAGCACGTGTGTAGCCCTACTCGTAAGGGCCATGATGACTTGACGTCGTCCCCACCTTCCTCCGGTTTGTCACCGGCAGTCTCCTTAAAGTTCTCAGCATAACCTGCTAGCAAGTAAGGATAAGGGTTGCGCTCGTTACGGGACTTAACCCAACATTTCACAACACGAGCTGACGACAGCCATGCAGCACCTGTCTCATAGTTCCCGAAGGCACCAAAGCATCTCTGCTAAGTTCTATGGATGTCAAGAGTAGGTAAGGTTCTTCGCGTTGCTTCGAATTAAACCACATGCTCCACCGCTTGTGCGGGCCCCCGTCAATTCATTTGAGTTTTAACCTTGCGGCCGTACTCCCCAGGCGGTCTACTTATTGCGTTAGCTGCGCCACTAAGTCATTACAACCCAACGGCTAGTAGACATCGTTTACGGCGTGGACTACCAGGGTATCTAATCCTGTTTGCTCCCCACGCTTTCGCACCTCAGTGTCAGTATCAGTCCAGAGTGTCGCCTTCGCCACTGATGTTCCTTCCTATATCTACGCATTTCACCGCTACACAGGAAATTCCACACTCCTCTACCGTACTCTAGCCTGCCAGTATCCGGTGCCATTCCAAGGTTGAGCCCTGGGATTTCACATCAGACTTAACAAACCACCTACGCGCGCTTTACGCCCAGTAATTCCGATTAACGCTTGCACCCTCTGTATTACCGCGGCTGCTGGCACAGAGTTAGCCGGTGCTTCTTCTGGAGCTAACGTCAAAACATTTGGGTATTAACCAAATGCCCTTCCTCACTCCTGAAAGTGCTTTACAACCCTAAGGCCTTCTTCACACACGCGGCATGGCTGGATCAGGCTTGCGCCCATTGTCCAATATTCCCCACTGCTGCCTCCCGTAGGAGTCTGGGCCGTGTCTCAGTCCCAGTGTGACTGGTCATCCTCTCAGACCAGTTAGAGATCGTCGCCTTGGTGAGCCTTTACCCCACCAACTAGCTAATCTCACGCAGGCTCATCTAATAGCGGAAGGCTCCGAAAAGTCCCCTCCTTTCCCCCGTAGGGCGTATGCGGTATTAGCATGCGTTTCCACATGTTGTCCCCCTCTACTAGGCAGATTCCTACGCGTTACTCACCCGTCCGCCGCTCGACGCCTGATAGCAAGCTATCATCGTTTCCGCTCGACTTGCATGTGTTAAGCCTGCCGCCAGCGTTCAATCTGAGCCATGATCAAACTCTTCAGTTAAAAAGTTTGCTTACTCAAGTATCGAAACACTAACAATTTACTTATAAAGCGAATTGACGTGTTTGACGTCTCGTAAGACTTCAATTTTTTTGATCAACTTACTAACTAAAAGTCAGCAGCCAATCTTCTGAAGTCTCCAGCGAGCGCCCACACAAATTATCTGATTATCTATTTTAAAGAGCGTTGCCGTTACACTTAAGCCGCCAAACCTCTTAAACCTAATTAAGATGCTAAGCCCTGTCCGTGTCAGCGAGGGCGTATATTAAGGATCTACAGATTTTGTGCAACCCTTTTCTGACAATTCTTTTAATTAAATGATAAAGAAGTATTTTCTGATCAATAAAACATCAAAACAACCATAAACTGATCACATAACAACCAAACAACATCTCACTTCACATCAAATAGACATAAAAAAGCCCCATCACTTTTCAGCGACAGGGCTTTTATCTGCAAACTAAAAACTAATGCTTAACCACCAACGTAACTTAGCATCACACCAGCAGCAACTGCAGATCCAATTACGCCTGCAACATTTGGCCCCATAGCATGCATTAACAAGAAGTTTTGTTTGTTCGCTTCAAGACCAACTTTGTTCGCCACTCGTGCCGCCATAGGAACCGCCGACACACCAGCCGCACCTATTAGAGGGTTGATATCTTCAGCTGAGTATTTATTCATGATCTTAGCCATGATAACACCTGAAGCGGTACCAATAGAGAAAGCCACTAAACCTAGACCTAGAATACCCAATGTCTCAACATTTAAGAAATCTTCAGAACTAAGCTTCGAACCCACACCCAAACCCAAGAAAATAGTAACTATGTTGATAAGAGCATTTTGAGCTGTATCACTTAAGCGATCAACAACACCACATTCTTTCATCAAGTTACCAAAGCAAAACATACCCAACAATGGCGCCGCACTCGGTAAGAACATAGCCGCTAGAAAAATCACCACAATAGGAAAGATGATTTTCTCTTTCTTAGAGACTTCTCTAAGTTGAACCATCTTGATAGCACGCTCTTCTTTAGAGGTAAGTGCTCTCATGATTGGCGGCTGAATCAATGGAACCAAAGCCATGTAAGAGTAAGCAGCAACAGCAATAGCACCAAGCAAGTCAGGAGCCAATCGACTCGCAACAAAGATCGCCGTAGGACCATCAGCACCACCGATAATACCAATCGCTGCCGCATCCGCTAAGGTGAAATCCATAATTCCAGCCGCACCTAGAACCACAGCACCAATGACCGTTGCGAAGATACCGAACTGAGCTGCGGCACCTAAAAGAAGCGTTTTAGGATTAGCCAACATAGGGCCGAAGTCCGTCATAGCACCAACACCCATAAAAATGAGCAATGGGAACAACCCAGTTTCGATACCACCATGATAGATATAGTACTGAAGACCACCCGGCGAGACTAAATGTCCAGTCGCATCATAAACAGGTGCGGCCATAAAACCTGCACCCGGAATATTCACCATCACAGCACCAATACCGATTGGTAATAACAATAATGGCTCAAAGCCCTTTTTAATAGCCAAAAAGACAAGCAAAAGGCCAACGCACATCATCACAAACTGACCCAGCTCAAGCTGGTAAAAGCCAGTATCATGAAGCAAATTTAGTAGCTTATTTTCCATTTCTAAGTTTTCCTAGATTACAAAGTAAGAAGCGTGTGACCAACTTGTACAGAGTCACCTTCTTTCACATTAATGGAACCAACCACACCAGATTTAGGGGCTGAGATTTCAGTTTCCATTTTCATAGCTTCTAAAATCATAACCGTTTCACCTTCTTCAACTTGCTGACCAGGAGAAACAAGCACTTTGAAAATATTACCTGCAAGTGGAGATGGAACCGCTTCACCAGAAGATGCTACTGGAGCAACAGGCGCTGCAACTGAGGCCGATGCTGAACCTGCAGGTTGGATAGCGCCAACAACACCACCCTCTGTCACTTGAACAACATACTCTTCACCAGAAACAGAAACAGTGTAAACACCTTCACCACCAGGAGAAGAATTAGCCACACTAGAAGAATCTACAATCGACTCCGCAACAGGTGCTGGTTCAAACGCACTAGCGTCACCACGATTCTGAAGGAATTTAAGACCAATCTGAGGGAATAGCGCATATGTTAAGACATCATCAATTTGGTCATTAGCTAGCTGAATTCCCTTCTCGCTAGACAAACCAACCAACTCTTCTGTTAGCTTATCCATTTCTGGAGACAACAAATCAGCTGGACGACATGTAATAGCTTCAGCACCATCAAGCACACGCGCTTGAAGCTCCGCATTAAATTCAGCAGGCGCCGCACCATATTCGCCTTTTAAAATACCAGCCGTTTCTTTAGAGATAGACTTGTAACGCTCACCTGTTAATACGTTCAATACAGCTTGCGTACCTACAATCTGAGATGTCGGCGTTACAAGTGGTATCAGACCAAGGTCTTCACGCACTTTAGGAATTTCTTTAAGCACATCATCAAACTTATCCGCTGCGCCTTGCTCTTTTAATTGACTCTCCATGTTCGTCAACATTCCACCAGGAACCTGAGCGATAAGAATGCGAGAATCTGTTCCGCGTAAAGAACCCTCGAATTTAGCGTATTTTTTTCTTACCTCACGGAAGTAAGAAGCAATTTCTTCAAGCTGAGTTAAATCCAGTCCTGTATCACGATCCGTTCCTTGCAAAGCAGCAACGACAGATTCTGTTGCACTATGACCGTATGTCATAGACATAGAAGAGATGGCTGTATCAACACGATCAACTCCCGCTTCAGCCGCCTTAAGAATCGTCATATCGGACAATCCAGAAGTTGCGTGAGCATGCAATTGAACCTCTAAGTCTGTTTGCGCTTTTAAAAGACTAACTAGCTCAAACGCATCATAAGGAGTCAAAATGCCAGACATATCCTTAATAGCAATAGAGTCAGCACCCATATCTTCTAGCGTTTTCGCATAATCTACCCAATTTTGGGTCGTATGAACTCGGCTCTTAGTATAAGAAATCGTGCCTTGAGCATGCTTACCTTGTTGCTTAACCGCTTTAATCGCTGTTTCTAAGTTACGAGGATCATTCATCGCATCAAAAATACGGAAGACATCTACGCCATTAAAAGCAGCACGCTCAACAAACTTATTTACAACATCATCAGCATAATGACGGTAACCTAATAAGTTCTGACCACGAAGCAGCATTTGCTGAGGCGTGTTTGGCATCGCTTTTTTCAATTCACGAATACGCTCCCATGGATCTTCACCAATGAATCGAATACAAGAATCGAATGTTGCACCACCCCATGACTCAAGTGACCAGAAGCCAACTTTATCAAGCTTTTCAGCAATGGGAAGCATGTCATCAATTCGCATGCGTGTAGCAAACAAAGATTGATGAGCATCACGCAAAACGACATCTGTAATGCCAAGAGGTTGCTTAGTGGTTGTCATGTTTCAGCCTCAAAAAATCTGGATAGTTAGTAGTTTAAGAATTCTTATTGTTTCTATGGTGGTGAACTGCTGCCGTAATTGCTTCCGCAATCTTCGGATCAACACTACCTGCTGCAGGTGCAGCAACTGGCTTCGCGCTTGGCGCAGCGACAGAAACATCTGGAAAAAATTGGTTCAGTAGACGAGACATAAAACCCGTCGCAACGATTAATATACACAGGAAGAGAAAGACAAAGCCCATCCCCAATACCATTAACCCAAAGCCATCTCCGAGCAACCCGTTCATAACATCAATACCCTTGCTATTATCTTGTTTGTGCCGATCGAATATGATCAGATGCACCCCAAATAGAATAGTTTCTTTTTAATGGGTAGTTTTTTACCACAAACCAGAACAGTTTCATATTTTTTTGCATAACAGTTATACTTATTTCGTGAACAATTCAGTAGAAAGCACCCTTATTTTGAATAAATTAGTACAGAACAATCCAGTCACTCTTGCCGTCGCACCTATGGAAGGCGTAATGGATCACACCATGCGCGAACTACTTTCAAGTATCGGAGGCATGAACTACCTTGTATCAGAGTTTGTGAGAGTCACTCAGTACCCAATTCCCACCAGCACATTCCAACACCTAGTACCAGAAAATAGAAACAACGCCCAAACTGCATACCAACATCCAGTACACACTCAACTGCTTGGTAGCAATGCGGAGCTTATGGCTGAAAGTGCGATCAATGCGATTGAAGCTGGCGCAACTCATATCGACATTAACTTTGGCTGCCCAGCAAAAAGGGTAAACGGTCATGGAGGCGGCTCTGTCTTACTACAAGACCCAAATACGCTTCACACAATTATGAAGACCATTCGAAACGAATTACCCGAAAACATACCTGTCTCAGCAAAAATACGCTTAGGCTATGAAGATGAAGCCTTACTTTTTGATAATGTTGCCGCGATAGAAGCGGCTGGAACGAACAAACTAACCGTGCATGGCAGAACAAAAAAAGACGGCTATAAGCCACCAGCTCGATGGGAAAAAATAGGCGAAATCCAAGATAGAACAAAAATGTTAGTCGTCGCCAATGGAGACATCACAGACGTAACATCACTATTAAAGTGCCAATCTATTTCGGGATGCAGCCACTTTATGATTGGTAGAGGGTCTTTGAATAACCCCTTTGTATTTCAAGATATATTAGCTGAGCTAAGTGGGGAGACTAGAAACAAGCAAGAACATGAGCTATTTAACCTCTTCTCCATCTACACAATGAAACTACAAGAAAAATACGACGAAGTTGCCACTCTAGGAAGATTAAAGCAATGGTGCGGTCATTTACGATTTGAGCATGCAAGCATAAGAGACAACCTAACAACTCTAAGAAGAAGCAATAGCGTCATTGAGTTTCTAAGAAACATAGAAATAGTTCTGAAAGGGTAAAGCAAGAATTGAGAGGTAGTAAATGGTGCACCCGAGAGGATTCGAACCTCTGACCGCTCGGTTCGTAGCCGAGTACTCTATCCAGCTGAGCTACGGGTGCTCAATAACATTAAGAAATGAAATACTTTTGAAGAAACAATTTGGAATGTGTTTTAGAAATGGTGCACCCGAGAGGATTCGAACCTCTGACCGCTCGGTTCGTAGCCGAGTACTCTATCCAGCTGAGCTACGGGTGCTCACTATAATTTCTTTGCAACACTTAAAGAAGAATCTAAAAGCTTTTATGGATGGTGCACCCGAGAGGATTCGAACCTCTGACCGCTCGGTTCGTAGCCGAGTACTCTATCCAGCTGAGCTACGGGTGCATAATCACATATCACGATGTCTTTTTTTATTAAGAAGGATAGTTCTTAAAAGACATACTTGAATGGCGGAGAGTGAGGGATTCGAACCCTCGATGAGTTTCACCCCATACTCCCTTAGCAGGGGAGCGCCTTCGGCCACTCGGCCAACTCTCCAAACAAGTGCGGCGTAGTATATACTGCCTAAAAAACATGTAAAGACTTTTTGGAAATTTTTTTAAAAAAATTATTCCGCAGTGTCTTGTCCATCTTGTTCCTGTTGAATACGAAGATAAATCTCTTCACGATGTACAGAAACGTCTTTAGGTGCATTGATACCAATACGAACCTGATTTCCTTTAACACCTAATACAGTAACAGAAACCTCATCACCAACCATCAAGGTTTCACCAACACGACGAGTTAAAATAAGCATAAAATTTTTCCCTGAAATTAATTATCACATTCACCAAGATGAATTCCCCGACAACTTTGTAGGGGAAATCCTACAAAACGAATTGTAGCTTTTTGGCAAATATTTAACCATCAAAAATTTTATGACTTTATGTATCCAATTGTTACGCTTCGCTAACCCCTAATGCACCGTCGCTTAACTTGAACGCAGAGTGCAAAGTACGGACAGCTAACTCCATGTATTTCTCGTCAATAATCACTGACACTTTAATTTCTGATGTAGAAATAAGCTGTATATTAATTGACTCTTCCGCCAACGCTCTAAACATACTACTTGCTACACCGGCGTGTGAGCGCATACCCACACCCACGATAGACACCTTCGCAATTTTAGCGTCAGAAAGCACTTCTGTGGCACCTAACTCTTCAGCGATACCATTCAGCGTAGACAATGCCTGATCATACTCATTACGATGCACAGTAAAAGTAAAGTCTGTTGTACCATCTACAGAAGAGATATTCTGAACAATCATATCCACTTCAATATTGGCATCACTGATTGGCCCAAGAATTCGCGAAGCAACACCAGGAATATCAGGCACACCTTTTAATGTTAACTTTGCTTCGTCTCTATTGAACGCAATACCAGAAACCGCTGGCTGCTCCATATTCTCGCTCCCCTCTGTTGTAATCAACGTACCTTCACCTTCAACAAAACTAGACAGTACCCTTAATGGCACTTGATATTTACCAGCAAACTCTACTGAACGAATTTGCAATATTTTTGAGCCCAAGCTCGCCATTTCCAACATTTCTTCAAATGTAATTTTATCCAAACGTCGAGCGCTATCCACAACACGAGGATCCGTTGTATAAACACCATCCACATCAGTATAAATCTGACATTCATCCGCTTTTAAAGCCGCAGCCAAAGCAACACCCGTTGTATCAGAGCCACCTCGACCTAGCGTTGTAATATTGCCGAACTCATCCGCACCCTGAAAACCCGCAGCAACAACAACACGACCTGCATCTAAGTCCGCTCTCATTGCTTCGGTATCTATCTTCTGAATACGAGCTTTACCATGAGCGTTGTCAGTTGTAATACGAATCTGAGAGCCTGTATAAGAACGAGCATCAAGACCACGCTCCATCAATGCCATAGACAACAAAGCGATGGTTACTTGCTCACCAGTTGAAAGCAAAACATCCATCTCACGAGCATTAGGCGAAGGCATGACACTTTTCGCTAACTCAATCAATCTGTTTGTTTCGCCACTCATAGCAGATACAACGACAACAACGTCATCGCCTTTTTGCTTATGCTTATAAACTCTATCTGCAACCGCCTCGATACGTTCAACCGTACCAACAGAAGTGCCACCGTATTTTTGAACTAACAACGCCATAATCTATTTATTACCTACATCAAAGCTCAATAGAGCCGATCAAATTAAACTCTTTCAGCAACCCAACTAGGAACCAAAGCAAGCGCTTCTGGCAATCCATCAGGATTATTACCACCTGCTTGAGCCATATCTGGTCGACCACCGCCTTTACCGTCGACCAAAGGTGCAACCATCTTAATAAGATCGCCCGCTTTTACCTTTTTGGTTAACTCTTTTGTCACACCAGCAATTAAACTCACTTTGCCATCATTAACCGCAGCTAAAAGAATAACGGCTGACTCTAGCTTACTTTTCAGCTCATCTAGCAAATCACGCAATTCTTTTGGATCAGCCACATCAATCTGAGCAACCAATAACTTGCCACCTTCAATCGCAACCGCCTGAGACGCCAAATCAGCACCTGCGAGAGCAGCCATTTTACCTTTAAGAAGGTCTAACTCTTTTTGCAAACTACGAGCGTGGTCATTTAACGCCACAACTTTATCAAAAGCGTTTTCTTTATTGCCTTTTACCAAGCCAGCCACATTGCTAAGCAAAGCTTCAATGTGTCGAGTGCTATCAATCGCGGCTTTACCCGTTAACGCCTCAATTCGACGCACACCAGCTGCGATGCCGCTTTCCGCAACGATTTTGAATAAACCAATATCACCTGTACGCTTAACATGCGTTCCACCACAAAGCTCAATGGAGTAATCCGCACCCATTGTTAGAACACGAACTTCACTGTCGTACTTCTCACCAAACAGCGCCATAGCACCTTTCGCTTTTGCTGATTCAATATCCATCAGATCCGTTTCAACAGGACGATTTAAGCGGATCTGCTCGTTTACCATATCTTCAATCTGCTCAATTTCTGCGGCCGTTACACCCTCAAAGTGAGAGAAATCAAAACGCAAACGCTCTGGATCAACCAAAGAACCTTTCTGAGTAACATGATCACCTAGAACACGACGAAGCGCTTCATGCAATAAATGCGTTGCAGAGTGATTTAATGTGGTCGCCATACGCAAAGAACGATCCACTTCACCTGTTACCAAATCGCCTACAGAAAGACGACCTTCTTTTAATTCACCTTGATGCAAATGGGCTTTTGATTGCTTTGTTGTATTGGACACTTTAAAAGCACCAGCACCACGCAACCAGCCTTTGTCACCAACTTGACCACCGGATTCACCATAGAAAGGCGTGCTTTTTAAAATCACAGCAGCAGATTGACCCGCTTCGATAGAATCAACAGCAACGCCATCAACCAAGATAGATTCCACTTCACATTGGCCATCTAAATTGTCGTAGCCTGTAAATTCAGTAACACTGTCAATTGTTAAGCCACCAGACATATCCATTGAGAAGTTACTAGCAGAACGGGCACGATTACGCTGCTCGTCCATCGCTTTTTCAAAGCCAGCTTCATCAATTTCCAAGCCATTTTCACGGGCAACATCGTTCGTCAAATCCGCAGGAAAACCAAAAGTATCGTAGAGTTTAAAAACGGTTTCGCCTGGAACCACTTTCTTATCGCCAAGCTGAGAAATCGCTTCTTCAAGGATCTTCATACCTTGATCAAGAGTTTTCGCAAATTGCTCTTCTTCTTTTAGCAAGATAGAGGTCACTCGGTCTTTAAGTTTGCGTAACTCTGGATACGCATCGCCCATTTCAATATCAAGCGCTTCAACCAACTTATGGAAGAAAACACCTTTTTGACCCAATTTATTACCGTGGCGAACCGCGCGACGAATAATACGACGCAAAACATAACCGCGCCCTTCATTGGAAGGAATAACGCCATCCACAATCATGAATGAACAAGAGCGGATATGATCGGCAATAACGCGCAATGACTGAGAAGCTAAATCATCAGTACCAACGGCTTTTGCGGATGCTGCGATCAAATTTTGAAACAAGTCAATTTCGTAGTTACTGTGAACACCCTGCAAAATAGCAGCAATTCGCTCAAGCCCCATTCCTGTATCAACAGAAGGCTTAGGCAATGGAGCCATAGTGCCATCAGCAGAACGATTAAACTGCATGAAGACGACGTTCCAAATTTCAATAAAACGATCGCCATCTTCTTCTGGAGAGCCTGGAGGCCCACCCCAAATATGCTCACCATGATCGTAGAAAACTTCAGAACAAGGACCACAAGGGCCTGTATCGCCCATCGCCCAGAAGTTATCAGATTGGTAACGACCACCTTTATTGTCGCCAATGCGTATGATCTTTTCCTTCGGCACACCTATCATGTCATGCCATAAATCAAAGGCTTCATCATCATCTGCATAAACGGTTACAAGCAGTTTTTCTTTCGGCAATTTCAAAACAACCGTCAAAAACTCCCAAGCGTAAGAGATAGCGTCTTTTTTGAAGTAATCACCAAAACTGAAGTTACCCAACATTTCAAAGAAAGTATGGTGGCGCGCTGTATAACCTACGTTTTCAAGATCGTTATGCTTACCGCCTGCACGGACACAACGCTGAGACGTAGTTGCTCGCGTATATGGGCGTTGATCTTCACCCAAAAATACATCCTTAAACTGAACCATACCCGCGTTAGTAAACAACAAAGTCGGATCGTTACCAGGAACCAGAGAGCTAGAATCAACAATCTGATGCTGCTTACTTTCGAAATACGATAAAAATGACTGGCGTAACTCAGAACTCTTCATAATAAGGTGCGTCTCTATCTCTATTTTTCAGGACGAATTGGGTTGCGTGAACGGCATATTAATAAGCGCCTATTCTGTACAACGAAAAGCACAAAATAGTACACGCAAAGGATGGGTGTTTTCAAAAGAAACCGTAGAATTTTAAGGTTATTTTGTACAATTCTTAAACTAAAGCCTCTTTTCGCTAAGAATCGAGGCTTTATAGGGGGTTACAATTTGATTTCGTTAAGGGCTTGATAACGATAATTAGGGCGGGAGGTCATTCTAGTGACGAGTTCATAACCAATGGTGCCAGCAAACTCCGCCACTTCTTCTACAGGGACTTCTTCTCCCCATAAAACCACCTCTTGCCCAATTTCGAGCAATTGATCTGAGTTAGACAGCTTCACTGTGATCATATCCATAGATACTCGACCCGCCAATTCGCCCGGTCGCCCGTTAAGCTTAACAGGTGTGCCATGTTGAGCATGCCTAGGATAGCCATCACCATAACCAATCGCGACTGTTGCTAATTGATGATCTTCCTTAGCAACATAAGATAAACCGTAACCAACTTTTTCACCTTGCTTCAAAGACCGCACAGAAATCACTTTCGACGACAAAGTCATGGCAGGAACCAACCCCAACTGCTGTCCCGTCAGACCTGCAAAAGGGGAAATTCCATACAACATAATGCCTGGGCGAATCCATCCACCTTCAGGAACAGACCATTTCATAATGGCTGCAGAATTCGCAACACTGGCTTCGATACCACCAATAGAGCGACGAGCTTGCTCGAAATAAGTAAGCTGCTCCATCGTTGTAATATCAGACAAATCATCAGCACAAGCAAAATGCGTCATTAACAACACCTCGCCTACTTGACCACTTTCCTTCAATTTCTCCACGAGTAACTTGGCGCCGTCTTTATCTGTGCCTAAACGATGCATTCCCGTGTCCAATTTAACAAAAACCTTTTCAATTTTTGCTTCGCTGTCCAATAGCCATTTAAGCTGAGTGTCGTTTTCTATTGCAGCCCAAAAACCGTGCTGCTCACACAACGACCATTCCTCAGCTTCAAAAACACCTTCCAACAACATAACAGGTGATTTCACATCAGCTTCTCGAAGAGACATTGCTTCTTCAATAGCCGCAACAGCAAAGGCATCCACTTCTTCATCAAGGTGTTTTGCGACTTCAATGGCACCATGACCATAAGCATTACTTTTCACAACAGCAAAGGCTTTACAGGTTGGCTGAAGTTTTTTTGCGTAACGATAGTTATGTAAAATTGCATTCAGATCTATCGTTGCAGTGAGTGGTCTTGCCATTTCTAATCCTTACTTTTTATAACGTTCAGCAGATAGATCCTGAGAATCAATATCTGTTTTGTCACCCGCTATGATATCCGCAATCACCGCTGCAGAACCACAACTCATTGTCCAACCAAGAGTTCCGTGACCTGTATTCAAATACAAACCATCGATACTACTTCCGCCAACAACTGGCGTTCCATCCGGTGTCATCGGACGTAAGCCAGTCCAGTATTCAGCTTCAGCCAGATCACAGCCTTTACCAAATAAATCTCCTACCACATGACTAATGGTTTCAGTTCTGGATTTAGGGAGATCTAAGTTATAACCGGTTAATTCAGCCGTTCCAGCAGCACGAATACGATTACCAAGGCGAGTAACGGCCACCTTGTACGTTTCATCCATAACAGTAGAAATAGGCGCAAAATTCGTGTCTGAAATAGGCACTGTTAATGAGTAACCTTTTACCGGATAAACAGGAATGTCCACGTCACAGGCTTTCAACAACTCTTTCGAGTAACTGCCCAAACAAACGACAACATTATCAAATTCCTGAAGACCTAATTGAGTCACTACACCCTTAATTTTATTCGCTTGAACGCTCAAAGACTCAATATCAGAGTTAAATTGAAAGGTAACACCCAGCTCTTCACAAGTGGTTTTAAGCGACTTGCAAAACAAATAACAGTCCCCTGTTTCATCACCTGTTAGGCGTAAACCGCCTTTTAGCTTATCAACAACAGAACTCAACCCAGGCTCAACCTGAATAATTTGCTCCGGCGTCAGCAATTCATGCGGCACGCCCAACGCTTTAAGTACTTTGATATCTTTTTCAGCGGCATCAACTTGCTCTATTTTTCTGAACAATTGCAATGTACCACCCTGACCGTCTTCGTACTGAATACCAATCTCTTTTCTCAGCTCGATAAATTGGTCTCGGCTGTATTCCGCCAACATCATCATTCTGGATTTATTAGTGTCATAGGCACCATTGGTGCATTGCCCCAACATTTTAATCATCCAATCTATTTTCTTAAGCTCAGGCTCTAAACTCACCTTTAACGGGGCATGCTTTTGCATTAGCCATTTAATCGCTTTTAAAGGAACGCCCGACGCAGCCCAAGGAGCAGAATACCCAGGAGAAATCTGCCCAGCATTAGCAAAGCTTGTCTCCAAAGCGACATCAGCCTGACGATCAATCACCGTCACTTGATACCCTTTTTTCGCCAAATAATACGCAGAAGTAAGACCAACAACACCAGCCCCAAGAACACAAACACGCATAACAATGCCCCAAACTTAATGAATAGTTATATCACCTATATTCACATAAGATTTTCAGTTTTATCATCTTATTTTTTATAAAAAATAAAAATAAAAAACCAATAAATAAACATATTATAGATTTTTATAAAATCAGTGTGAGAGTCATTTTCAACTGCTAAAATAGACACACAAAAAAGCAACAAGGAACACAATATGCAAAGCCAAACACTCTCCACTTTCGATCAAGCTTTATCACTATTAAGCCATAGAGAGCATGGGACAAAAGAGCTTGCTAATAAATTAAAGTTAAAAGGACACACAGAGGAAGACATTGCTTCTGCTATAGAGCAACTACAAGATATTAACTACCTAAACGATGAACGTTTTGCTGAGATTTTCGTCAGAAGTCGTGTCAGCAAGCCACTTGGTGCCAATCGTATTCTGCAAGAGCTTATTCAGAAAGGCATAAACAGCGCATTAGCAAAAGAAGCCATTAATAATGCTGAAGCCGATTGGTTTGAATTAGCGAAAACACTAAAAATTAGAAAGTTCGGCGAAGAGGTCGCCACAGACTTCAAAGAAAAAGGCAGACAATCTCGCTACCTTCAATACAGGGGGTTTAATTTTGACGAAATAAAATACGCCATTTCATCAGAGGACGAATATTGAGCTTTGTCACTCAACCTTTCTATTCATCCTCTTTGGCCATTAAAGCTGTCAAATAGCGCTCTTCCATTTCAACATACTTGGCTTGAACTGTTTCAATCTTCTCATCAAGCTCTTCAACTTTTTTCTCTAAATCATTAAATGACTGAGTCTGATCCTGGCTTTCACTTAACTCAGCCATTAAGCGTTTTCGCTCATTAGCAAGCTCTTCATTAATTTCACTTAAATTTCGAGCTTCTTCCAAGTCGCGAGCGGCTTCACTCTCATCATAAGTCGATTCTTCTGGATGAAGCAGTTTATATTCTAAGTTCTCCCGTAATGCTTTCGCTTTATCTAAATCTTTTTCTAGCATTTCCACATAAAGCTCAGACTCATTTACCATGGTTCGCAAAGAATTCAGTTTAGAGGCCTGCTCATTGGCAAACGCATCAGACTCTTCTGTAAAATCGCCTTGGTGAAGCAAATCCTCCATGTTTTGCATGGTACTTCTTTCTTCATCCAAAACATTGTAAATATCTATTCCCTGAACAGACTTACCCGCCTCACCTTCCAATTGGGCTTTTTTCTCTTTCAGAGCCTCATCACGCTTCATCATATCGATATTTAGGTTGTACTTTACCAGCTGAAGGCTTTCCAATTTACTCTCAAGACGCTTCACTACATGACTGCTCTCTAACAAAGCCTTTTCAAGACGAACAATGGCAATATCGTAGGCTCCAATATGTTTTCCATCGCCTTCTTCTCCACCCTTGGCTTCGCGTACTTTTTCTTTTAAGTCAGCAATAATTTCTTTTTGATGCTCCGCTAGCAGCTTAAGATCGGCTACTTTATTATCAAGTTCAGAACGCATAGAGTTCAGGAAAGTAGACTCTTTTGCTTCATCTAAGAAGGTTTCTAACGCATCAATATATTGCGCACTGCCCTCTTCATCTTTCACCGTATCAAGGTGCAGTTTCAATCGCTCAGCGAACTCACATAAACTCGCCATTTCAGCTCGCAACAGTGCTAACGAGTCATCTAAACTCGCCTCATTTTTTAACTCGTTATGCAGTTTTTCTAGTTGAGCATTTAATTCTGAGGTGATGTTAACTTGCGCAGAAACCTTATCGCTGGCCCGCTGAATAATTTTATTAAGCTCATTCAAGATGGATTGATTAACTTTTAAAGATTTGAAAAGAGCGTCGATTTCTTGTGCCTTATCGATTTTCGACAAAAGACTCTTAAATGCATCCAGCAAACCCACAACCTCAGAATGAGGCACGGACTGCTCGATGATTTTTATTTCAACATCTAAAAATATCGACCAACAAGACAACGCAGCCTTGTTTTGGAAATCGGAGGCAGGAACATTACTAAGCAGTTGAGCACAAATGCTTTTTTGCTCTTTAAGCAAACCTAACCATAGCTCTTTTTCTTCAGCAGAAACATCATCACTATTCCCACCCTTAGCGTTATCATTTTTCTCAGAGTCCGGACCGTTAGCCTGCTTTTTTAAAGATAGATAACGTAAAAAAGTGAATATGAGCACAACAAAAAGCACCGCGCTTGATGCAATCAGCCCCCATTGCCATATCAACATAACCACCTCTCTTTTCTCAATTATCTATCTCTCAAAATACTGTTACGCTGCAAACATAACTCTATTTCGACCTTCGCTTTTCGAACGATAAAGAGCTTCATCAGCCAACTTTAAGCCATATTCTACATCATTACCCTGATTAGCCGCTCCACATCCTATTGAAGTTGTAATACAGCCATGAACATCTGTGTAACCAGGAACCACCATAGACTCAACAGATCGCAGAATCGTCTCAGCTATTTTCTCAACCTTATCCTTACTCGTAGAGGGCAACAACAAGGAAAACTCTTCGCCACCTAAACGACACAATAAACCTTGCGCCCCAACAGCTCGTTTTAGCGTTTTACCAAACTCAACTAAAACACGATCTCCCATATCATGACCTGCAGCATCATTAATTTTTTTAAAATGATCGATATCTATCATCAAAAACCAAGAAGCCAATGAGCTTCGAGCCCTTTGCTCCTCTAATTTTTCAGCAGCTGCCTGCATAAAATAACGACGATTTGGCAAAGAGGTTAATTCATCTGTCATTGCCGATACTTTTAATGCCTTCTCCATTTCTCGGCGCTTTCTATCCACCTGCTCTTGCACTATCGCACTAATAACAACGAGCAGTGCAATAAACCAACAAATGGCGACAACATAAACCCCAAAAATACTATTTTCGTTTGAATTAACCAAAGATCTAACAACCAAATAGCCAATCAACAAAGGAACGAAGTACCCTAGCAACATCTGCATTCGCGCAATTCTTCCTCCGATATAAGGAGACAAAACAGCTTTTACGCCACCTTTATTGGCAGTAATAGCCAAAGCACTAACACACAAAAACACGCCAAATGTCGTCGATAATATAGACATCGCACCATAAAAAGCCGTTAAACCATAAGCATAGCCCGTAATGGAAACCATTGGGATGCATAAAGAAGTGAAAGACAGTAGCTGCGAGTGAATTGGAAACTTGAAAATATAAAGCAATAAAGAAAAGGCTAATAAAAGCAACATGACCGTGGTGTTCAAGCCCATCGAATTATCTTTGCCTGACAATAGATCCTGCTCAACCACATTCGAGAAAAGCATAAAGTATTGCGAGAAATCATTACCAACAACAAAACCGATAAGATGAGTACTGCAAATCAATACAGCCAACAGCGCTAAAACTTTAGAATATAACTTCTGTTTAGCCCGAACACTCAACTCCAATCCTAAAGCCAAAAACAAAACAACAATCGCTGTTAAAGGATTTGTTGCAGGCTCACTTGCTATCGGCCTATATAAGAACTCAATATTGAATGCATAACCTAGCAAAGTGAAAGCACTTAAAAGAACAGTTATTGCACTTATTTTATGCCCTACTTTTCTAACAAATCTATGCAATGATTGATCTGTTTGTAGCTTTTCATTTAGCACTAACATGGTTTCATTTCTCTTTGTCATATACATCTAGCCATTTTATGTATCTAGATTCCTGACTAGATAAAAAACGACACCTAATTATCACTTTCTAATGAGACCTGAATTTATTGATTTTATTAAAGGACGCCATCAACAGAATAAGTAAACCATAAAATGATCACTTATATCCTTATAACCGCAATGATAAACATATTTTATAAAAGGTATAGGAGCGCAACACTTCTTAAAGCAGCTTGAGATGATCTTTACACTCAAAGTAATTCCATGAAAAACGAAATCACTCCATAAAAAAAACGCCCAATACAATGCATTGGGCGTTTCTTAGAACGTTTTCTTATACAGCTTTTTTTACTAGATTAGCTCGTTTGGCTCTTCCATTTCGTTCGCTTTTTCTGCTGTAGGTTTGCCTTTTGGCAATAAATCTTCACGAACTTTTGCTTCTATCTCTTGAGCAATTTCTGGGTTATCCGCTAAGAATTGCGCTGCATTTGCTTTACCTTGGCCAATTTTGTTTCCTGCGTAGGCATACCAAGCACCCGCTTTATCAACAACACCCTGCTTAACACCTAGATCAATAATTTCACCCATGCGATAAATACCAGCACCGTAGTGAATTTGGAACTCAGCCTGTTTAAACGGAGGCGCAATTTTATTCTTCACTACTTTGACACGAGTTTCGTTACCAATAACCTCTTCGCCTTGCTTCACCGAACCAATACGACGGATATCCAAACGAACAGAAGAGTAAAACTTAAGTGCGTTACCACCAGTTGTTGTCTCTGGGCTACCGAACATAACACCAATTTTCATACGAATTTGGTTGATAAAGACCACAAGACAGTTAGCATTTTTAATAGAGCCTGTTAGTTTACGCATCGCTTGTGATAATAAACGCGCTTGTACACCAACAGATGAGCTACCCATTTCACCTTCAATCTCAGACTTAGGAACAAGCGCAGCAACCGAGTCAACAATAACAACATCAACGCTGTTTGATCGAACCAACATGTCAACGATTTCAAGCGCTTGCTCACCTGTGTCAGGCTGAGAAATCAAAAGATCTTCAATATTTACACCCAATTTTTCAGCATAAGCCGGATCTAATGCATGCTCAGCATCAATAAAAGCACAGGTTTTACCTTGCTTTTGCGCTTCAGCAATAACACTCAATGTTAGTGTTGTTTTACCGGAAGACTCAGGCCCGTAAATCTCACAGATTCGGCCATAAGGAAGACCACCCGCACCCAGCGCAATATCCAAACCTAGTGAACCGGTAGAAACTGTTTCTATATCCAGTTTAGTACCTTCACCCATCTTCATGATGGCGCCTTTACCAAATTGACGCTCAATCTGAGAAAGCGCTGCGTCTAGGGCTTTTTTCTTGTTGTCTGCGATAGATGACATAATGAAATCCTTGTGGCTAATTTTCGTTGGAGTAACTCTATCGCTTTTTTTAATAAGCTCAAGAAATACTGTATATAAAAACAGTATTATTTTTTCACGCATTTTTTAAGACTTCAGCCACACCTTCCAGCGCCGCCAAAACAGTTGCTTCTCTTATTGCTTGTCGATCACCAGAAAACTGATGACGCTCCACTTTCGCCTCCTGACCTGCAATTTGCCAACCTATGTATACACAACCAACTGGTTTTTCTACAGAGCCACCACCAGGTCCTGCTACACCACTCACGGCAACAGAAACATTTCCACCTAAATGCAAAGCACCCGCACACATTTCACGTACAGTTTGCTCAGACACAGCACCAAAAGCCGCTAACG
Organism: Marinomonas sp. 15G6-16; assembly: GCF_055809555.1. Classification (NCBI taxonomy): domain Bacteria; kingdom Pseudomonadati; phylum Pseudomonadota; class Gammaproteobacteria; order Oceanospirillales; family Oceanospirillaceae; genus Marinomonas; species Marinomonas sp. 15G6-16. The sequence goes on from NZ_CM147916.1 coordinate 1,167,658, forward strand.
TGTCTTCTTTCACTGCCAAACCCTGCATTTTCGCTTCATTGGCATAACTAATGACACCGCCATAAAACCAAGCAGAACTACCAGCGATCTCGGTACAAACCGCACCAATTAAACCACCAGTACAGGATTCTGCTGTTACCAATAGGTAACCCTTTTGTTGCAGTAGCTCGCTAAGTTTCTGCGCCGCCTGAGTCATATTTTGCATTTGATTCATTGGTCTTATCTCTTAAATACTGAATGAATATCCCGTAGAATAACGCTCTATTTTTTAGATCACAATCGAGCACACCCAAATGAGCAAAACAACAGCAGATAATCACACTCCTATGATGCGCCAATATTTCGGGCTTAAATCTGAGCATCCAAATCAGCTGCTATTTTATCGAATGGGTGACTTTTACGAACTCTTCTACGATGACGCAAAACGCGCTTCTCAATTGCTTGATATTACACTAACGGCTCGCGGACATTCTGGCGGCCAGCCAATTCCAATGGCAGGCATTCCTTTTCACGCCGCCGAAAACTACATCGCCCGTTTAGTTCGTATGGGCGAATCTGTTGTCGTTGCCGAACAAACAGGCGATCCAGCCACAAGCAAAGGTCCAGTGGAACGAAAAATCGCCCGAATTGTGACACCTGGCACCATTAGTGATGAAGCTTTCTTAGAAGAAAAACGAGAGAATCTCTTACTGTCTCTCGCTCATCAATCAAGAAAAGGTTTAGATGTCTTTGGCTTCTCATACCTCGACATGGCAAGTGGCCGATTCTGTTTATTTGAGGTCGACGGGCACGAAGCGCTTTCGAGTGAATTACAACGATTAGCCCCCATGGAAATCTTAATATCTGAAGACTTTCCTGCTCGTGACCTAGTAAAACTAGAGAAAGGTGTTTCTGAACTTGGCCCTTGGCATTTTGATTATGAATCCAGCTACCGCCAATTAATTCAACAATTTAACACTAAAGATTTATCTGGCTTTGGTTGTGAAGCATTGACCGCTGCGATTGCGTCAGCAGGCGCACTGCTTCAATACGCAAAAGATACTCAACGTTCAGCCTTACCTCACATTCAATCCATTATGGTTGAACACAAAGATGATTCTGTACTCATCGATGGCGCAACACGTCGCAACTTAGAGATTGATATCAATTTAACGGGTGGTACAAGTAACACTCTTGCCGAAGTGCTAGACGAATGTGCAACGCCAATGGGAAGTCGTTTATTAAAGCGTTGGTTACATACTCCTATTAGAGATGTCAAAGAAATCCAAGCTCGACAAGAGGTGGTTGCAGAGCTGAAAAGCCATCAAGCTTATTACGCTTTTCAAGCGCCATTAAAAAAGGTTGGTGACTTAGAACGAATCCTTTCCAGAGTCGCATTACGATCAGCTCGACCAAGAGACTTGCTGCGTTTGAGATTCGCCTTAGAAGCCATCCCAGAAATAAACAGCCTGTTAGAGAATGCAACCTCCCCCGTCTTCTGGAGCTTAATCAACGTATTCTTGCGCAGCCAGAAATCACCAGCACTTTAACGAAAGCCTTAGTTGAAAACCCACCTTCAGTTGTTCGTGACGGTGGTATCTTTGCAGAAGGATACGATGAAGAATTAGATGAGCTTTTCTCGCTTTCAACTAACGCGTCTGACTTCCTAGCGGAAATGGAACGCAGCGAAAAAGAGCGCACAGGTATTAGTTCATTAAAAGTCGGATTTAACCGAGTTCATGGTTATTACATCGAGATAAGTCGATTACATTCGGAGCAAGCTCCAGTTGAATATATTCGCCGTCAAACATTAAAAAATGCTGAACGCTTCATCACCCCTGAATTAAAAGCTTTTGAAGACAAGGCGTTAAGTGCAAAATCAAAATCCCTTGCGCGAGAAAAAGAACTTTATGAAGCACTGTTGGATCAACTCAATGAGATTTTGGGAGAACTGCAAACCACCAGCCAAGCCCTCGCTCAATTAGACGTTCTACACAACTTCGCAGAACGAGCTGATACATTGAATTTTGCTTGCCCTGAACTTCATAACAAAGGCGGAATCGAGATATCCGGTGGACGTCATCCAGTTGTTGAATCTGTAATATCAGAACCGTTTGTTCCTAACGATCTTCAACTGGACGATAAACGCTCATTATTAATGATCACAGGCCCAAACATGGGTGGTAAATCCACTTATATGCGCCAAATAGCTTTAATCACATTATTGGCACACACCGGCTGCTTTGTACCCGCTGAAGCCGCGTCGATTTCAGTAGTAGATCGTATTTTCACACGCATGGGGTCTTCAGATGACCTCGCCGGTGGTCGCTCAACCTTTATGGTCGAAATGACAGAAACCGCGAACATTTTAAACAATGCGACCAAAAACAGCTTGGTTCTAATGGATGAAGTAGGACGAGGCACAAGTACCTTTGACGGATTATCTTTAGCTTGGGCTGCCGTGGACTATTTAGCGAAAGAATTAAAATGCTACGTGCTTTTTGCCACTCATTACTTTGAGCTAACGACGTTAGCCGACCAATTGGATAACGCAGCTAACGTTCATCTGACCGCGACCGAATACGAAGATGAAATTGTGTTCATGCATAAGGTTCATGAAGGGCCTGCAAGCCAATCTTATGGACTTCAGGTAGCTCAGCTTGCCGGCGTTCCGCGAGATGTCATTGGCCATGCAAAACAAAAGCTAAAAGAACTAGAAGTGGTAACAGGTGTCGCGGAACAAGAAAAGACGTTCACCTCAAAACCTATTCAGACTCAACCTCAGCAAACAGACTTATTTGCTTTCGCAGAACAGGACAAATTAAAGAGCAGCATAGAAGAATTAGATTTAGACAACATGACGCCATTAGAAGCGATGAATGCCCTTTATCGACTAAAATCTCAGCTTGAATGAGAGCGAGTCTCAGTCAAGCACCTAGATTCATGCAGGATATAAGCTAATATCAGATAAATGTAGGGGATTGGCGATTGTCGCTTGCCGCGAAATAGCCTATACCTCTAAAATAGTGCGCAATTATTTTTATAGCTTGTAAGGAGAAGTCGAATGGCTTTCATCGTTACCGATAACTGTATTCGCTGCAAATACACAGACTGTGTTGAAGTTTGCCCAGTTGACTGTTTTTACGAAGGCCCAAACTTTTTGGCCATCAATCCTGACGAATGCATTGACTGCGCATTGTGTGAACCAGAGTGCCCTGCTAATGCGATTTTTTCTGAAGACGAATTACCGGAAGAACAAGAAGTCTTTGTAGAGCTAAACAGAGACCTTGCTTTAATTTGGCCAAACATTTCTGAGAAGAAAGACGCCCTTTCTGATGCTGCTGAATGGGATGGTGTCGAAGACAAACTAGAGCACCTAGAACGCTAGTTGGTAGAAAAATTCCACAAAAAAGGGCGACTTCAAAGTCGCCCGCTTTTGTTTACTTCCCTTTAAACCACTCTTCCTATGAGTAAACTTCACTGTTGGCTTAATAATTAAGCGCCCAAACCTTTTTAATACCATAGTCTGATCCATTCAACTATGTCGTCCATTCGAGCAATCCTTTACTCACGAACATCCCAGTTCAATCCATCACACCGTCTATGGTGTTGTATTAATTTTCATCCGATCTACATCCATGAATGTCGTTTGGATATAGATAATTTATCAGCTTTGAATTTATTTGCAAAAAAACACAAAAAGACCAAAACTGACAAATTCCCTTTTAAAATCAATACTTTAAAAACAAACTACAACAAAGATGATGATTATCTACAAAACAAACAGCAAACACTGACAAGCATGTAGGAAAAAGATGACAAGACAACAGGAAATACAGTCATCAAACCCAGCTAATCCAAGCTTTCACCTATATCACAGCAATAAAATCATCAGTCCATTTGATTGCATCTAGGTAGGTGGACTTTAAATCTTCGAGATCTTTGACGTCATTAATGGCCAGACCATTACTATAACTCTCTACCAAGCTTAAAGTGTTTCCAACTCTTCCAGAACGATGCACAATCGCATTAATAAACTCTACGGGCAAAGGCAATTCTCCGAGCACCGCTTCTAGTTTCATCCCAGTACAAACATCCATCATAGATAACATGCCTGCTAGGAAGTATTTATCTTGATTACCATAGCCACGCGTTCCAGCAAGCAACTCAGCGTGTTTTGCTCTGACCATAATATTTTCTAACAAAACATATTTGTCACTGACCATTTCAGACATTAGCAAGATATTTGTGAGAGACTTAAGGTGCTCAATACCAACCAACATAATCGCCAACCGCACAGAATCCACCGAGGCGACAAGGCCCGTTATAGGAGAATTCAAATAGCGCAGCAGTTTATGAACTAGACCTGCATCTTGACTAATAATGCGCTCCAACTCATCAATACTCATATCAGCTGCATTTAATAATGAGGACATCAGCTGCAACAATGTCATGCTGTTAACTTTTGACGTCTTACTAGACATGACTTCCGGCTTTTCAAAGAAATAGCCTTGAAAATACTCAACACCCAAGAGTCGGCAAAATTGGTAGTCTTCCCAAGTCTCTACTTTCTCAGCGATGATTTTGACGTCAAAGCCTCGTAAAGCCGCTACTTGCTCATGAAAACTATCATGACCTAAAGCCAGAATATCCAACTTCACATATTCAGCTAATTCAACGAAAGGCGTCAATTTACTTTCAAAAACAAAGTCATCCAAAGCAATCGAGCAGCCTGCTTTCACCCAACGTCGTAACGAGGACAACAAAATAGCGTCGTAGCCAGAGTTCTCAAGTACCTCAACAACCACATTATCCTTGTTAACAGGCATGCTTTTTGAGTTCAGCAGATAGGCTCTTGGGTAGTTAATAAACGCCTTATTGGAACCGACAATATTTTCCATGCCCAATTCCAAAAGGCTAGCGGAAAGCACTTGTGCCGTTGCTCCCACCTCATCAAAAACATCAGCCTCAATTGCGTCTGCACTTTTCCTATACAGCAACTCATAACCCATAACAGCCATCCGACTATCGATAATCGGCTGTCTAGCTAATGAAATATTAAAATGGGCTGATACTTTATTTTCCGTCATCTTTTTCATCCAGGATTGAGACACCAGTTTCGTATTTATATAGTGTCTCAATATTGCCTTAAAATTGCCATTGGGCGCGGCCAATAAACTTGCTAATATAAGCAGCTATATATAGAAAAAATAAAAGCATAAATCTGCGGGGAAAAACAATGCCAGTATATCGTTCCAAAACAACCACCTCAGGCCGTAATATGGCGGGTGCTCGTGCCTTGTGGCGCGCAACAGGAATGAAGGACGATGATTTTCAAAAACCAATCATTGCCGTCGCTAACTCTTTTACTCAATTCGTACCAGGTCACGTTCATCTAAAAGACATGGGGCAGCTTGTTGCTCGTGAAATTGAAAAAGCCGGCGGTGTTGCTAAAGAATTCAATACTATCGCTGTTGATGACGGTATCGCAATGGGACACGACGGCATGCTTTACAGCTTGCCATCACGAGATTTGATCGCTGACTCCGTTGAATACATGGTAAATGCCCATTGCGCAGACGCATTAGTTTGTATCTCCAACTGTGACAAAATCACACCTGGAATGTTAATGGCTGCGATGCGCCTTAATATCCCAGTTATTTTTGTATCTGGCGGCCCAATGGAAGCAGGCAAAACTAAGCTTTCAGAACACAAGCTTGACCTAGTTGATGCCATGGTTATTGCCGTTGATTCAGAAGCGAGCGATGAAAAGGTTGCTGAATACGAGCGTTCTGCTTGCCCAACTTGTGGCTCTTGTTCTGGTATGTTCACTGCAAACTCCATGAACTGTTTGACTGAAGCCCTTGGTTTAAGCTTGCCTGGTAACGGTACAACATTGGCAACTCACGCAGATCGTCGCCGTTTATTTGAAGAAGCGGGCCATAGAATCGTAGACATCACTCGTCGTTTCTATGAGCAAGATGAAAGTCATTGGGCACCAAGATCTATCGCCTCTTTCCAAGCTTTTGAAAACGCAATGACTCTTGATATTGCGATGGGTGGTTCTTCTAACACCATTCTTCACTTGCTTGCTTTGGCAAATGAAGCGGGCGTTGACTTCACTATGAAAGACATCGACCGATTATCTCGAAATGTTCCACAATTTTGTAAAGTAGCGCCGAACTCTCCGCTGTACCACATTGAAGATGTTCATAGAGCTGGCGGGATTTTCGGTTTGTTAGGTGAAATAGATCGTGCAGGTTTACTGCATAATCAAGTACACACAGTACATTCAAAAACCATGGAAGAAGCGTTAGAAAAGTGGGACATAATGCGCTCACCAACGCCTGAAGTGATGGAATTTTACAAAGCTGGCCCTGCAGGCATTCCAACACAAACAGCATTCAGTCAAGCGACTCGCTGGCCAACATTAGACGGCGACCGCGAAAATGGTTGTATCCGATCTATCGAACATGCCTTTTCTAAAGAGGGCGGTCTGGCTATTCTTTACGGAAACATCGCCCTAGACGGTTGTGTTGTAAAAAGTGCTGGCGTTGATGAATCTTGCCTTGTATTTGAAGGCCCTGCCCACATTACTGAATCTCAGGATGAAGCGGTTAAAAACATCTTAGACGATAAAGTAAAAGCGGGTGAAGTGGTCATCGTGCGTTACGAAGGACCGAAAGGCGGCCCAGGTATGCAGGAAATGCTTTATCCAACGTCTTACATAAAATCAAAAGGTTTAGGCAAAGCCTGTGCCCTATTAACAGATGGTCGTTTCTCTGGCGGCACATCGGGTCTGTCCATCGGACACGTTTCCCCAGAAGCCGCTTCTGGTGGTGCTATTGGTCTTGTTGAGAACGGTGACATTATTCGTATCGACATCCCAAATCGTACTATCGATGTGTTGCTTTCAGACGAAGAGCTTGATGCTCGTCGAGCGGTAATGGATGCCAAAGGCAAAGCAGCATGGAAACCTGCTGAAGTACGACCAAGAAAAGTCACACCAGCACTAAAAGTGTATGCCCACTTTGCAACCAGTGCTGACAAAGGCGCAGTACGTAACTTGGACTTACTAGAAGATTAAGTTCATTTAGTCAGCACAAAAACGTAACAGCACTATAAAATGGCTATGGAACACCTCGTTTCATAGCCATGTTTTTTTCATTATTTAAAGAGAATTTATGCTTAGCTATCGCCATATTTATCATGCAGGCAATCACGCCGATATATTGAAGCATTTGACTGTGAGTCAAATATGCCGTCATCTAATCAAGAAAGAGGCGCCTTTTTTCTACTTAGATACACATGCAGGCATTGGACAATATTCTCTTAATTCTGAACAGGCACAAAAAAATAAAGAGTTTCATTCTGGTATTGCTCGTCTATTAACAGAAGACAATTTACCTGAACCAATTGATGCACTACTCGATATCGTTAGAGAGATGAATCCTAATGATAATTTAGAGTATTACCCTGGTAGCCCAAAGATTGTCGATTACTACGTACGCCAAAAAGATAAGCTGCATCTATGTGAGTTACACCCAAACGATTACCCAACATTAGCAGCCTTATTTCCAAATAAGCGAAAAGCGAATGTAGTAAAAGAAAATGGATTCGGCGCAGTAAAAGCCATGCTGCCGCCACCACAAAAGCGCGGTTTCGTATTGATGGATCCACCTTATGAAGTCAAAAAAGACTATCAGTATGTGGTTCAAGCGCTAGAAGATGGGCACAAGCGCTTTCCTCAAGGTACTTATGCAATTTGGTATCCAGTATTAAATCGTAAACAAGCAAACGATCTAATACGAGACGTGAAAAACACAAAAATTCGCAATGTACTTTTACTTGAGTTATGCATTAGAAACACAGAGAACGAGCGAGGCATGGCAGGAAGTGGCATGATCATCGTCAATCCACCTTGGACACTCGAAAAAGAAGCCCAAGAGTTTTTACCTGTACTCAGCAAACTGTTAGCAGAAGACCATGAACCAAGCTTTCAAGCCACTTGGATCACACCTGAGTAATCTACACTACACAAGGAGAGCGTCATGAATACCCCTTTTGAACTGGCCTTTAAACACATGCCAACGCCTGCTTTTATAGTAGAAAGTAGTACAGGTAACTTGCTCTCGTACAACCAAAACTTTGCGGCTTTTTTCGATAAATTTCACGCCACACCTGCAATGACATGGGACACTCTGTGCGAAGATGCCTCAACATCTAGTAACTGGCAAAGCCTCAATGAAACCATTAAAACAGGAAAAATTGATCGCTGTGAAAGCTTAATTCGAGTCGGTGACAAGCTTGTTAATATGCAACTAGAATTGCAGCATCTTGGAGAGTCCGTACTCGTTTGCATATATGACACAGACCACATGGATCTTTCTGTTGCAGAAAACACCTTACTGAAATTTGCCCTTACTGAATCATCTGCCGGCCTTTGGATTTGGGAAACACATTCCGATCTAATTTCCTGCTCCAAATCTATCGCCACACTACTTGGCTGCACACCAGAAGAAACACCAAGGTCCACTCTCGACTGGCATAACCGTGTTCATCCTGATGATGTGAAGAGACTAGATAAATTGGTAAATGAGCACATTGACCACAGCCAAGATTACTATGAAGTGGAATATCGCATCCGCAAATATGACCAAAGCTACCTTTGGGTTAAAGAGCGAGGTCGAACCTATACGCGAAATGCAGATGGAAAAATCAAAAAGATCATTGGTTTTATTGTCGATATTAGCCACCAAAAGGCATTGGAAGAGCACCTTAGAAACCAAGCGACTTTTGACGAATTAACAGGTCTATTAACAAGAGGCGCTGCGATTACCCATTTCACCAAACAATTAGGCTTAGCAAAGCGCCAATACACGCCATTAACCATGGCTAAAATACACCTTGATTCCAATAACCGCCTGTCAGAACTGCCGATGGAAGAACGTAATATTGCGATTCAAACCTCTGCCAGACACATCTACAAAAAGATCAGGGAAGCCGATGTTTTAGCTCGCGTGGAAAGTGACAAACTACTGCTGCTTTTACCCAACACAAGTGTCAGAGATGCCAAGCAATTGCTTAACCATATAATCAATCCGAATGAAGAAGAGCTGTCCATCTTATTAAATGGGAATGCTAACCCAATGGACTTATGCATTGGTATTGCGACCTTCCCAGAAGATGGTGAAAACATTGAAGAGCTTGCATTAAGTGCGAACCAAGCAGTAGAAGAAGGCCAAGCCAAACAACAAAAAATTGTTGTTAACTAAAACCGGATGGGTAACGCCATAATCTATATGGCGTTACCCTCTAGAATAATGATTGACTAGCAAAAATCGACTCACTCTCCCTGTAGCGTTAAAACCATACGTCTAGCGCCACCATAATCTCGATGCTCTCCGAGATAAATCCCTTGCCATGTGCCTAGGCGTAATTCGCCATTTTTAATAGGAATCGTCAAAGATGAGCCAAGCATGCTGGCTTTGATGTGCGCTGGCATATCGTCACTACCTTCATAAACATGCTCATAGTAAGGCTGATCTTCAGGCACCATGTGCGAAAAGTGACGCTCCATATCTCGGCGAACAGAAGGATCTGCATTTTCATTGATGGTTAACGAAGCAGAAGTATGAAGAAGCTGTATATGCAATAAACCAATCGATACTGGCTTCATATCGTCCAACGCCTTCTCTATTTGCCCAGTAATCAAATGAAAACCACGATGCATCGCTGGTAATTGAAGTTCAACTTGTTGCCACATTACTCGTTACTCTGCACTAACACGTTGATATACGGAAAAACGGTAATCGTAAGGATTAGGTTCTTGCGCAGCAAAAGCCTCTTCACCTATTAAGGAGTAAGACGACCAATCTACTTCTGGAAAAAACGCATCACCTTCTACATTTGCATCCACATGAGTGATGTAAAGACGATTCGCTTTTTCTAATGCCAACTCATAAATTTGTGCGCCACCAATCACCATAACTTCTTCTTGCCCATTCACCAGACAAATGTCTTCACCAAGTGAAATAGCATCTTCGAGCGATGTCACTACATCAATACCTTCTGCCTGATAAGATGGGTCCCGACTAATCACTATATTGCGTCGACCAGGCAAAGGCTTACCAATGGATTCAAATGTTTTTCGCCCCATTACAATAGGCTTCCCCATGGTCGCTTGTTTGAAATACTTGAGATCATTCGGCAAATGCCAAGGCAACGAGTTATTGATACCGATAGTTCGGTTAGTAGACATGGCGACAATAAGTGAGAGCATATAAAGGCCTTATTTCGAGTTTCAATTCTGGTATAGTTGGAACCATTTTATTATACCTATCGCGAGTCAGATTGCATTTGCTCTATCTGCCACATTCGCACTCAGAAGAGGCATCACATGAAACAATACTTAGACTTATGCCATCGCATCATCAATGAAGGCGAATGGGTAAATAACGAGCGCACTGGCAAACGTTGTCTCACCGTTATTAATGCTGACCTAACCTACGACGTTGGCAAAGGGGAATTTCCTCTCGTAACGACTCGAAAAAGTTTTTATAAATCTGCCATTGCTGAAATCATAGGTTATTTAAGAGGCTACGATAACGCCGCAGATTTCCGTGCACTTGGCACAAAAACATGGGATGCGAACGCGAACCAAAACGAAGTCTGGTTAAACAATCCTTATCGCAAAGGTGAAGATGACATGGGCCTTTGTTACGGTGCCATTGGGCGTAACTTTCCAAGGCCGGATGGCGGCCACATCGATTTATTAAAGCAGATCATCGACGACTTAAGTCGAGGTGTGGATAACCGTGGGGAAATCCTTACTTTTTATCACCCGGGCGCATTTCACATGGCCTGCTTACGTCCTTGCATGTACAGTCATCACTTCTCACTGCTTGGCGACACATTGTATCTAAACAGCACTCAACGAAGCTGTGACGTGCCTTTAGGCTTAAACTTCAATATGGTTCAAGTGTATGTGTTACTGGCTATTGTGGCTCAAATTACAGGAAAGAAAGCAGGTCAAGCTTTCCATAAGATAGTGAATGCACACATTTACGAAGACCAACTAGAATTGATGCGTGACGTTCAACTTAAGCGTGAGCCTTATCCTTTGCCTAAACTCAAAATAAATCCTGAAATAAAAACGCTAAAAGACATAGAAACTTGGGTCACAATGGACGATTTCGAAGTCGAGGGTTATCAACACCACGAAGCCATTGCTTACCCTTTCTCAGTATAAGAAAAGCCGCTAAATCAAAACAGCCCCAAGAAGGGGCTGTTTTTTTTATGCGTTCTGTGAAGATCAACTCTCACTAACTAACTGTAATCCAACAACACCGCCAACAATCATACATAAGCAAACAATCCTAGCTACACTTGCAGGCTCGTTCATAAATATCATACCGAACAGCACCAAAGCCGATGCACCAATACCAGTCCACACAGCATAAGCCGTCCCGACTGGGATGGTACGCATTGCTAAAGAAAGCAAAACGAGGCTAACCACAATTAATATGGCACTGATTATGGAAGGCCACAGTTTAGTAAAACCATCACTCTGCTTTAACCCAATGGCCCACAAAAATTCCAGTACACCCGCTATCACCAAATACACCCATGACATAAACTTTTCCTTAGTATTCTATTTACATTAAATCTAAGCATTCCCATTTAGATGATATTATTTCAGAGAAAAGCCAAAACACCCTTGAGAATATTTCTTTCCTATCAAGAAATGCAAAACATTGGCCAATCTGCTTTTAGAGGCTATATTTTACAAATAGGACAATGAAGTGTCTGAAATTAAAAAGATTTTTGTCTTTGTAAGATTATTAGTTCTACAAAGCAAAAAGCCATAAGAGATAAAGTAGCTAAGTAAGCGCACTTAACCAGAGCATAAGCAGCATTTGTGCTCTCTACAATTCCATTTGAAATTGCACTTCTCAAGGGAATAAAGGAATATAAGAAAATATTGATCATCAGGTAAGTACTATATGTTGAATGGTAAAACGGTATTAATCACTGGCGGCACAGGTTCGTTTGGTAAAAAGTTTATTGAAACGATTTTAGACAGATACCCTGACGTCAAAAAAATTATCATTTACTCCCGTGACGAGTTAAAGCAATTCGAGATCAAACAAAAATACCCTCATAATGAGTTCCCACAATTACGCTTTTTTATCGGCGATGTACGTGACCGTAATCGCATGATTCAAGCTTGCGAAAATGTCGACGTAATCATTCACGCAGCAGCCATAAAGCAAGTCGATACCGCCGAGTACAATCCAACTGAATGCATTAGAACCAACATAGACGGTGCTGAAAATGTCATTCAAGCTGCGTTATCTTGTGGCGTGAAAGATGTTGTTGCTCTCTCTACTGACAAAGCCTGTGCACCGATCAATCTATATGGTGCCACTAAGCTAGCATCAGACAAGCTTTTCGCTGCTGCGAACAACATCAAGGGTTCTAAAGACATACGTTTTAGTATTGTTCGTTATGGCAACGTCATGGGCTCTCGCGGCTCAGTCATTCCCTTCTTTATGGATAAAAAAGCAGAAGGCGTTTTACCCATCACACATGAAGAAATGACACGTTTCAATATCTCTCTGCAAGATGGCGTAAACATGGTGATGTACGCATTAGGACATCATTTAGGTGGCGAAATTTTCATTCCAAAAATTCCATCTTATAAGATTTTAGACATTGCAGAAGCCATTGCACCAGAGTGTGAAATCAAAGTGGTCGGTATTCGTCCAGGTGAAAAGCTACATGAAGAGATGATCACAGACACAGATTCTCTTAACACCATAGATTTAGGTAAGTACTACGCTATCTTACCTTCCGTCTCCTTTGTGTATAACGAAGAAGATTACATAAAGCACCACAAGGCAGAAAAAGTGCCCTTTGGTTTTCACTACAGCTCTGGCACGAATACCGAGTGGGAAACAATCGACAGTTTGAGAGCACAAATCAAAGAACATGTTGACGCCAATTTTGAGGTGTAAAAAAGCATGATTCCATACGGCAAGCAATCCATAACTCAGCAAGATATCGATGCTGTTGTTCAGGTTTTACAATCTGACTTTTTAACGCAAGGCCCACAAGTTCCCGCTTTTGAAAAGGCCCTAATAGCATCGACGGGAGCAAAACATGCTCTTGCGGTAAACAGCGCAACCTCTGCCTTGCATATTGCTTGCCTTGCCCTTGGATTAGGGAAAGACGATATTCTCTGGACCACGCCAATTACCTTTGTGGCTTCCGCCAACTGTGGCTTATATTGTGGTGCTAAAGTCGATTTTGTCGATATTGACCCTCATACATACAACTTATGCCCGAAGAAACTGGAAGAAAAGCTGATCGCGGCGGAAAAAGCAGGAAAATCACCGAAAGTTGTCATTCCAGTTCACTTGTGTGGACAACCTTGTGATATGCAAGCCATCTCTTTTTTGAGCAAAAAATACGGCTTTAAAATTATAGAAGATGCCTCACACGCCATTGGTGGCCGTTACTTAGAAAGCCCTATTGGTGCCTGTAAATATTCTGACATTACTGTTTTTAGCTTTCATCCTGTCAAAATCATTACCACGGCCGAAGGTGGCGCCGCGTTAACCAATGATACAGACCTTGCAAAAAAGATGAATCTATATCGCAGTCATGGTGTCACTCGTGATGACCAACTGATGGAAAATACACCTCATGGCGGATGGTATTACGAGCAAGTGGCTCTGGGCTTTAACTACCGAATGACCGAGCTACAAGCCGCATTAGGTGTTTCTCAAATACAACGACTGGCTGAATTTGTCAGCGCACGCCACCAGCTTGCCGCTCGATACAATTCCGAGTTAGAAGCGCTTCCCATCACACTCCCTTTTCAGCTTGATGACACATACTCTGGCCTACATTTATATGTTATCCGACTCCAACTCGATAAGATAAACAAAAGCCACAAACAAGTGTTTGATGAATTACGAGCAAACGGCATAGGCGTCAACCTTCATTATATTCCTGTACATACTCAACCCTATTATCAAAAACTTGGGTTCAAGCAGGGAGACTTTCCAGAAGCAGAAAAATATTACACCGAAGCCATCTCAATCCCTCTTTTTCATGGCATGACGAAAGGTCAACAGAGCGAAGTCATCAAGCAACTGACACAGGTATTGGTAGAGCGCTAATGAACATAGCCATCATTCCTGCACGTGGCGGAAGTAAACGAATACCACGTAAAAACATTAAACTTTTTCATGGTAAGCCGATGATAGCTTACTCAATTGAGGCCGCAAAAAAGTCAGGCTGTTTTGATCGCATTTTGGTTTCTACTGACGATGAAGAAATTGCCAAAGTAGCAAAAAAATGGGGTGCGGAAGTCCCTTTTATGCGACCTGAACATATTGCAGATGACTTTGCCACAACAATGGATGTCATGAAGCACGCCGTTGATTGGTGTGTTGAAGCAAAATGGCAGGTTGATAAAGTGTGCTGCATCTATGCCACCGCACCTTTCCTATCCAGTGCGGCATTACAAGAAGGCTTAAGCAAACTAACAGACCCAAATGTACATTATGCTTTTAGCGCCACCACGTTCGCCTTCCCTATTCAACGTGCGCTACTGGTAAATAAAAGCGGCCATGTTGAAATGATACAACCTGAACATAAAAACACGCGCTCTCAAGACTTACCAGAAGCCATCCATGATGCCGGACAATTTTATTGGGGACAAATGAGTGCTTACCTCCAACAAAAAGCGTTTTTTGGTGAGTCTTCAAAGGCTGTTATTTTACCGAGAAAGACTGTTCAAGACATAGACACTCAAGAAGATTGGGAACTGGCAGAAGCCTTGTTTTCAGCCATGAAGTTGGAATCTTGCTAACCATTATTGCTGAGCTGAACCTACTATGAATCCATTTATTACGATAGATAATCGAAAAATTGGCGCGGACTTCCCGCCTTATATCATTGCGGAATTATCCGCCAACCATAACGGTGATATTGAACGCGCTTTCGCTATCATGGAAGCCGCGAAAGCCGCTGGTGCTGACGCCATTAAATTACAATCCTATACTCATGAAACCATTACCATTGACGGTGAAGGTGAAGAGTTTCAAATTCATGGTGGTTTATGGGACGGACAAAGCTTATATGACCTTTATAAAGGCGCTCACATGCCATGGGATTGGCACCAACCTTTATTTGAAAAAGCCAAAGAACTCGAGATAACCATTTTCAGTTCACCTTTTGACTTTAGCGCTGTTGATTTATTAGAAGAACTGAACGCACCAGCCTATAAAATTGCCTCGTTTGAGCTTGTAGATTTACCTCTGATCGCGCGTGTTGCCAAAACAGGCAAACCAATGATCATGTCCACAGGTATGGCGAATCAAATCGAAATTCAAGAAGCCATCGATACTGCGCGTGACAACGGCTGCAGCGAATTAGTCGTATTGCATTGCGTTAGCGGCTATCCCGCACCTGCTGACCAGTATAATTTAAGAACCATACCTGATATGGCGTCGCGCTTTAATGTTCTTGCAGGCCTTTCTGATCACACCATTGATAATGCAACAGCCGTTGCCTCTGTGGCACTTGGTGCTTGTTTAATAGAAAAGCACGTCACATTGGATCGCACTGGCGGCGGGCCAGATGATAGTTTTTCCCTTGAGTCAAAAGAGCTAACTCAATTATGCCAAGACACGAAAACCGCATGGCAATCACTGGGCCAAATCAACTACGAAAAAACCGAAGCCGAGAAAGGTAATATTAAATTCCGCCGTTCACTGTATTTTGTGCAGGATATCAAGGCAGGTGAAGTCATTACCGATAAACATGTCAGAAGCATTCGTCCAGGCTACGGACTCGCGCCAAAACATTTAGATGACATACTGGGAAAAACAGCCTTGCAGGATGTCAGCTTTGGCACACCAGTAAGTTTTGATATGGTGAGAAAGTGAAAAAGAGATAATCACTCTCTTTTTCACTTACCTATTAATTAGTTGGACGTTTATTATACTTAAAGCCTAATACAACTAAGGTAATCCCAGCTACAACCATAGGCAAAGACAACAACTGCCCTTGGGTAAACCAATCAAAAGCAAGATATCCGATTTGCGCGTCTGGTTGACGAACAAACTCTACAAGAATTCGGAAGATGCCATAACAAAGTAAAAACATTCCGGAGACACAGTAACGAGGCTTGGTCTTTTGAGAGAAAAACCAAAGAATAGCGAAAAGTGCGACACCTTCTAATGCAAACTGATAAAGCTGCGACGGATGACGCGCCAATTGCAAAGGGTCATTTGGAAAAATCATCGCCCAAGACACATCCGTTGGCTTGCCCCACAGCTCTCCACCAATAAAGTTACCTAAACGCCCAGCACCAAGCCCTACTGGCACAAAAGGTGCTAGAAAGTCAGTCACATCAACGAGGTGTTTATTGTAGCGTCGAGCAAAAATGGCCATAGCAACAATGACACCAATTAGCCCGCCATGAAAAGACATACCGCCTTCCCAGATTCTGAATAAGCTTAAAGGGTCAGCAATCAGACCTGAGAATTGATAAAAGAACACATAACCAATTCGACCACCTAAAATCACACCTAAAGCGCCATAAAAAATGGCATCGCTAACCATTTCAGCAGTCCACAATCCACCAGATTTTTTAGCTCTATAGTTACCAAGCAAGTAAGCACTTGCAAAGCCAATAAGGTACATAATGCCGTACCAGTGGATGGAAATTGGTCCAAGTGATACTGCAATAGGATCAATATCTGGGTAAGCAATCATGTACAAGCCTTAAATAGAAATTATTGTATTGTCGTT
Source organism: Marinomonas sp. 15G6-16 (assembly GCF_055809555.1). NCBI lineage: Bacteria > Pseudomonadati > Pseudomonadota > Gammaproteobacteria > Oceanospirillales > Oceanospirillaceae > Marinomonas > Marinomonas sp. 15G6-16. The sequence continues at coordinate 1,184,467 of NZ_CM147916.1, forward strand.
TTAGTTGGACGAATTAAGCGCTCAATATTGGCTTCGCGCATTAATCGACTCATGGTTTGCGTTACTGCTTCAGCATGGGATAAATTCATTACTTCATTCAACATGCTTTGCGCCTGCTCCAAAGTAATGTTGCGTATGACAGCTTTCACTTTTGGCAAACTCGTAGAGCTCATAGATAGCACGTCATAACCCATTGCCATCAACAAAATAGCGCCCATTGGATCACCGGCCATTTCACCACAAACGCTCAGCCCTACACCTTCGTCTCTCACCTGATCAACAATGCTGTACAAGGCTCTTAGAACGGAAGGGTGAAACGAGTTGTATAAATCTGCAACCCGAGGATTATTACGGTCAACCGCCAACAAGTATTGAGTTAAGTCATTACTACCAACGGATAGGAAGTCCACGAAGGCTGCAAGTTCTTTGACTTGATAAACCGCTGCTGGCACTTCTATCATCACACCAACGGTTGGCATTTTGACGTTGTAACCTTCCTCTTTCACCTCAGCATAACCACGGCGAATAAGAGCTAAGGCTTCTTCAACTTCTGCGACATTAGAAATCATTGGCAACATGATTTTTAAATTATGCAGATCCGCGCTAGCTTTTATCATGGCACGAATTTGTGCCATAAATATTTCCAAATGGTCGAGCGTTACTCGAATACCACGCCAACCTAAAAATGGGTTTTCTTCTTGAATAGGGAAATATGGCAAGGCTTTGTCACCACCGATATCAAGCGTCCTTACCGTAACTGGACTAGGCGCAAAGCCTTCCAATTGCATACGATAAATCTGCACTTGCTCCGCTTCAGTCGGGAAACGGTCACGGACCATAAACGGCACTTCTGTACGATAAAGACCAATTCCTTCTGCACCACGATCCAATGAACGTGCAATGTCGGCAGATAACCCCGTATTTACATACAAGGCTAAGCGATGGTTATCTAGCGTTTCACAGGGTAGATCTTTGAGCGTTTCATACTCTTCTTCTAGCAAACGCTCTTCATCAACGATTTGTTGGAAGTTTTCTTTCAGCGCTTCAGAGGGCGAGGTGAAAATCTGTCCCAGATAACCATCTACAATAAGCTCAACTTTATCTAATTGAGCATAAGGTAAATCCAGCGCCCCCATCACAGTAGGAATCCCCATAGCACGAGCTAAAATAGCCACATGAGAGTTCCCCGATCCCATAACAGAAACCAGACCTTTGATTTTATCAATTGGAATTTCACCCAACATAGACGCAGTGAGTTCTTCCCCTACGATAATCGAAGGTTCACTAAAACGTTCAACCAGATTAGGAGCTTTTTCTTGTAAATGGGACAAGATTCGGCGACCAAGGTCACGCAGGTCAGATGCTCGCTCGCGTAAATATGGGTCATCCATACGATTGAACTGACTTATATGAGCTTGAATAACTTGTCTTAATGCACCTTGCGCCCAGTTACCGTCCTGAATCTTACGAACTACTTCTCCTGCAATAGAGTTGTCGTCCAAGATTTTAAGGTACACGTCAAATAGTGCTTTTTCGTCAGCTGAAAGATGCTGGCTAATACGGTTACTTGCCTTACGAATGTCCTGCCTAACAGCCTCTAAGGCTTGATAGAAGTCTTCAATTTCACCATCAAAATCGGTAATTAATCGATCTGGGATAACATCTAAGTCAGCAGGAGGAAACACCACAACGCCACGACCAATGGCCACACCAGAACTGCCTGGCACACCTTTGTAGCGGAAATCTGCGCCGCCTTGTATAGTATTCGCACTAAGACTCGCAATGGCGCCTGTCGCCTCAGCATGAGCAATAACACCTGCTAACTGCGCGGACAAAGTAATAAGAAAGGCTTCTTCCCCTTCGTCAAAGCGTCGCTTGTCTTCATGTTGAACAACAAGCACACCTAAAACTTGACGATGGTGAATGATTGGCACACCAAGAAAAGAGCGATAACGTTCTTCCCCAGTACCACTGAGATAATGGAAAGAAGGGTGAATATGTGCGTCTTCTAAGTTAACAGGCTCTGCTCTGCGGCCAACCAAACTTACCAAGCCTTGGTCCGCTTTCAAACTAACGCTGCCAGCCACGTTTTCATTCAAACCGCGCGTTGCCATTAAAACGTATTCGGATGTACTGCTGTCTACTAGATAAATAGAACATACTTCAGCACGCATAGATCGGCGAACACGGCGGACAATAATATCCAACGCGGCGGACAAAGACTCCGCAGCCGTCACTTCTTGCGTAATACGTCTTAACAAACTTAACATAGTTTTCCTGTCAATTTATAAACCCAAAGGGATTAGGTCCTTGGCTTTGTCCGCTTATCTAACCAGCTGTGTGCGCTTGGGATTAACTCTTTTAATGCCCTTCTATACACATCTTTTTTAAACGCCACCACTTGGCCTAGCGGGTACCAATAACTCACCCAACGCCAACCATCAAATTCTGGACATTCTGTTCCATCTACGCACACAGAAGCATCAGGGCAACGAATAGACAAAAGAAACCACTTTTGTTTTTGCCCTATACATAAAGGCTTACTATTGTGTCTTAGCATACGTTTAGGAAGACGATAACGCAGCCAACCGCGAGTTTTCCCTACAATTTCTACCTGATGAGGATCCAGCCCTACTTCTTCTTTTAATTCACGAAATAAAGCTTCTTCAGGTGTCTCGTCTGATTTAATGCCGCCTTGGGGGAACTGCCATGCGTTTTGTCCAACACGCCTCGCCCAAAGAAGCTGACCACGCTCGTTCATCAGAATGATGCCCACATTCGGTCTGTATCCGTCTGCATCAATCACGAGCTTTTACCTTCCAATATAAGAATAAATTAGATTCATTGTTCCATAATTCGCCCACTCGCACAATTAAGACTAATGTTATTTATTGTCGTCAGGGCTATAATCTATGCATATTTGAAGAATTGAGGAAAGCTTGTGACACTTGCAATATTTGATCTAGATGGCACTTTATTGAGCGGCGATAGCGATTATGCTTGGGGACAATTTTTAGTTGAAAAAGGGTTGGTTGATACGCAAGTTTATCAAGAAGCCAATGACAGATTTTTCTTAGAATACCAAGCTGGCACATTAGACATTCATGAGTACCTCGCTTTCAGTCTGGCTCCATTGACTCAATTTACCAGAGCACAACTCAATGAACTTCATAACACCTTTATGGAAGAAAAAGTTCGCCCTATGATGCAAACAAAAGCCGCGGATTTATTGAAGTACCATAAAGAGCAAGGGCATTTCTTGCTCATGATCACAGCAACAAACCAATTTGTTACTCAGCCAATCAGCGACGCACTAGGCATGGATCATATTATTGCGCCAGTGCCTGAAATTGTTGATGGTTACTACACAGGAAAAATCGTTGGTGTACCAAGTTTCCAAGGCGGCAAAGTCACACGCTTAAATGATTGGCTAGCCGAAACAGGACATTCGATGGAAGGCAGTTATTTTTACAGTGATTCACGCAATGACCTACCATTACTAGAGCTTGTTACTCATCCTGTTGCGGTTGATGCAGATGACACTCTGTCTAAGCTAGCCGAAGAACGAGATTGGCCACATATTTCTTTACGTAATTAAAAGCGAATCTAAAAAAAGGGAGCTGATTTATATCGGCTCCCTTTTTTGTTTTGCCGCTACAGCCCCATATTGTTATGGATTCTGTAAAACAAGGCTTTTAAATACTCAGTCTCATCAATGGCTGGATGAACAGGATGATCTGGCGCTTGTGTGCCACGATAAATCAATTGAGAAAAGCGTTCTAATTGACGGCTGTTACTGCGAATAATTTCGTGTAAACGCGCCGTTTCCAAGTGCATAGAACATGAACCTGTCACCAAGATGCCACCCTTCGCGACCAATCTCATCGCCAATTGGTTTGCTCGGTGATAAGCCCCTTCTCCTGCTTTAATGTCTTTTCGACGAGCAATAAAAGCTGGAGGATCCATCACCACAACATCAAATCGCTCTTTATCTTCAATCAAAGACTGCATCGCTTCAAACGCATCGCCATGCATTAAGTTTGCATCGCCTTCGTATTGGTTTAGCTTTAGATTTTCATCAACATGACTTAATGCGCTTTCAGAAGCATCGATGAAAGTTACATCTGTTGCACCTGCGGAAGCAGCCTGAACCCCCCAACCACCAACATAAGAAAACACATCCAACACGCGCTTACCATCACAAAAACCTTGCATGGTTTTGCGATTTTCTCTGTGATCATAAAACCAACCTGTTTTCTGACCATCCCAAACTGGCGCTTGGAATAAAACATCGTTTTCCTGTAAGAAAACTGTCTCAGGCACGGTTCCGAAAGCTTCTTCTACATAGCTTTCCAAACCTTCTATTTGGCGCATCTTGCCATCATTTTTCATAAGAATAGCGGATGGTTTCACAACATCTTGCAGTGCTTCGATGATTTCGTTTTTAACGCGCTCCATACCAGCGGTTGATATTTGAACCACCAAAATGTCGGCAAAGCGGTCTACTACCAATCCAGACAAGCCATCAGAATCACCAAACACCAAGCGATAATAAGGCGCAGCGTAGGTCATTTCACGTAACGACAACGCAATTTTAAGACGGTGAACCAAAGTCGACTTATTTAATACTGTGTCTGTGCTACGACTAATAAGGCGTCCACAAATCAATGCATTCGGGTTAATCGTCGCAATACCAAGCGGTTTGCCTTGTGCTGTTTCAACCACAACCTGATCGCCTGGGGTAAATTGTTTTAATGGCGTTTCTGAAGTATTTACTTCATTACTATAAATCCATTGATGCCCAGCTCGAATACGACGATCAGCCTGACCTTTTAGTCGAATAACACTCACAATTATCACCCAGTAAATTAAAAAAACGTTATTATAGTGACTCTATACTCAATTGCTACGAATTACATACTTAGTGTAAAACTAGTTAAAGAACAGTTATTGGCTTTGAACGACGTATCTTTATGACAAACCTCTTAAACGAAAGCGAACTTAAGCACATTCTGCAAGGCATCAGCATTCCACCTCAGCCTCAAATCTTGGTGGATTTGCAAATGGAGCAGGCTATGCCAGATTCCGATATGGGCTTTATTTCGTCCGCCATATCGCAAGATGTTAGCCTTTCTGCTGCTGTTCTTAAGTTCGTCAATTCAGCTCATTTTAATCTTGAGAAAAAAATCACTTCCATCCAACAAGCCGTCATGATGCTAGGAGCGGATAGCTTAGCAAGCATATTGAATAGCATTGCGGTGAAAAGTGAGTTATCCGACGACAACATAAAGTCATTACATAGCTTTTGGGATACAGCAACAGACGTCGCAACAATCAGCGCCAGTATTGCCGATCAACTCAACTTCAAATTCAAAGACGAATGTTACGCGCTAGGATTATTCCACAACGCTGGTATTCCTTTGATGCTAAAACGCTTTGACGGTTATAAAGAGGTTTTACAGCAAGGTTACCAAGATCCAAATTTCTTACTAACGGATCTTGAGAATCAAGCCTTTAAAACCAACCATTCTGTGGTTGGCTATTTTCTGGCGAAGTCTTGGGGATTACCAAAAAGCTGCTGCTCCGTTATTGCAAAACACCACAGAATAGATCGCCTATTCAACAACAGAGTACCTGGCGATGGTCTTTATCTCACTTTTGCAGCTATCCTAAAAATGGCGGAACACATTGCTTCTGTGCATAAACACATAGGAGAAGCCAATGAAGACTACGAGTGGCAACAAATCGGCCACTACGCCTTAGATCACTTAGATTTAACAGAATATGACTTCGAAGGGATAATAGAAGTATGTCACGAGCAAGGCATAGGAATAGCCTAAAAAGCTAGCAACAGAATTGGCGCTAGCGGGGAAACATCACAAGATGGTCAAGGTGTACCGTCAAACCAATTTCTTGCCCTACATGATGATTGTGATGTGACGACGCGAAACAATACACAACCTTGCCAGAAGACAGCTTTACTCGATACAGAAAGTGCGACCCTCTAAACCACTTACTCACAATAACACCAACAAACTCACTGTCGTCATCATGCAAAATATCATCTGGTCGAATCAATAAATCCACATCCGTATTGTCGGCAAAGCCATGATCTAAATCTCCATGAATGTTGCCTAAATCAGAATGCACGCAATCTGGACCACAAACCGTCGCGGGTAAAAAGTCACCGTGCCCAATAAAGCTCGCCACAAAACGCGTTTCTGGCTGATGATAAACTTCATAAGGTGAACCTGTTTGATGTATTTCACCAGCATCCATGACAGACACTTGATCCGCCATTGCAAAGGCTTCCATCTGATCGTGCGTTACCAACAATGCACTCATCTTTTCATGCTGCAATATTTCACGAATATCTGGCACTAGCTCTTCTCTCAGCTTGGCATCAAGACCAGAAAAAGGCTCATCCATCAAAAGTAATTTGGGCTTTGGCGCCATAGCACGAGCCAAGGCCACACGCTGTTGCTGACCACCTGAAAGAGAATGCGGGTAACGAGCTTGAAAGCCAGATAAACCAACCAAATCTAATAAATAATCCACTCGCTCGTTGGCCGCTTTCTTTGGCCAAGCTGTCAATCCAAAAGCAATGTTCTGAGCAATCGTCAGATGAGGAAATAAAGCAATATCCTGAAACACCATACCAATACGGCGCTCTTCCGGATTGGTGGTAATAGATGGGCTGGAAATAATCTCTCCATCTATTTTGATTTCACCAGTCATCAAGGGCTCGAAGCCAGCAATAGCACGTAATAATGTCGACTTTCCGCAACCGCTCGGGCCAAGCAAACAACCAATCTGACCTTCTAAAAGTTGAAATGACGCCTCTTTAACAATCGAGTCACCATCATAACCCACAGTCACATTGGTTAAGGTCATTTCTTTTAATTTCTCATGGGAAGGTAACGACGTCATATACAAACCTATTTAGAAAATTCAGCACGAGAGGAAATGGAACGGCTCAAGAGTATGACTGGCGCCAGTCCCACCAGCACTATCATTAAGGATGCCGGTGCAGCATCGATTAATCTTTCATCCGACGCCAATTCAAACGCCCTAACAGCCAAGGTGTTAAAATTAAAAGGTCGCAACACCAAGGTCGCAGGCAATTCTTTTAATACATCAACAAAAACAATCAACATGGCCGTGAGTACAGAACCTTTCAGCAAAGGAACATGGATTCGAGCCAATACTTTTGCGGGCGTCATACCTAGTGATCGCCCAGCCATATCCATACTCGGCTTAATCTTACCAAGTCCATTTTGTACAGCACCTAACGACACCGCCATGAAACGCACCGTATAAGCAAACAAGAGCGCAACTAATGTGCCAGAGAAGATCAGACCGACTCTTTGGTCTGTATACTGCTTCATGAAATCAATAATTCTATGGTCAAGCCAAGCCAATGGCACAATTGTGCCGATTGCGATAATGGTTCCAGGTAAGGCGTAGCCCATTCCAGCAATACCAATAGAGGCTCTAACACTCACACCTCGGTTTAGACGTATTGCATAACTCAAAACCAATGCAAGCCCTACGGCAATCATGGCGGCTAAAGCAGCTAAATATAAAGAGTTCCACGCCAGCTGAACAAATTTTGAGTCAGGCACTTCGGCCTTAAACAGCGCCCAATACAACAGAATCCCCACAGGAATAAGGAAACCAAACAAAATAGGTAACCAACAAACAAAGTAGGTGAAAAAGACACGGCTCCCTGTCAATTGAATCCGTCGATTACTGGCTTTCCTTAACCCCGAAGCATGATAACGAATACGTCGACGTGAATGCTTCTCTAATAAAATCAGCACAATCACAAATAGTAGCAAAATACCCGCTAACTGAGATGCCGCCATTACGTCACCAAAGCCGTAGAAAGTACGCAGAATTCCCGTCGTAAAAGTATTCACACCAAAGAACTGAACGGTTCCGTAATCGGCCAATGTTTCCATCAACACCAGAGTAAGTCCTGTCACAATGGCTGGACGAGCAAGAGGCAATGCCAACTTAAAAAACGCGGCTCGACTTGAATAACCAAGCGTACGACTCACTTCTAAAGTGTTTTCAGATTGCTCTAAAAATGCCGCGCGACTCATCAAATAAACGTAAGGATACAAAACCAAAGTAAGCATGACGATCGCACCACCTAAGGAACGAACTTCAAAGAACCAATATTCTCCGTAACTCCAACCAGTTACAGAACGAATAAAAGTTTGCACTGGTCCAGCGAAATCAAAAATTCCCGTATAGGTGTAAGCAATAATATAAGCCGGCATGGCCATTGGCAGAAGCAAAGCCCAAGACAAGAGTTTACGGCCGGGGAAATCGCACATACTGGTTAGCCAAGCGCAAGGGACGCCAATTGCAAAAGCGCCAATCCCCACACCTAACATTAAGAGAAGAGAGTTTTGAATGTAGTCAGCTAGAACCGTTTCATAAAGGTGACGCCATACATCGCCATTACCGATCAGGACATTCACTAATACGACTAATATAGGTAATGCTAAAATCGCCGCAATCGAAACTGCAGCGATTTTTAACCAGTTACATTTAAGCCTGCGGGCTGCACTGGGAGAAGTGGAGTCAACCATTAATAATATAAGCTCACTTTAAAGAGGACGTTATTTCCAACCGCCTAGATCCATTAACTCAACTGCCGCTCGGTTATTCACACCCAACGTGCTCAGCGAAATCGTATCTGCACGGAACTCGCCAAATGGTTCTAACATTTCTGGCGCACTTGCTCCTTCCACAACAGGGTATTCATTGTTTACATGAGCATACCATTCTTGTGACTCATGGTTGGTTAGAAACTCTAGCAATAGAGTTGCATTCTCTACATTCGTTGCCGCCGCAGTTAAACCAGCACCACTAACATTCACATGAGCGCCACGATCGTCTGCCGCTTGATTAGGCCAGAATGGTTTAACGTTTTGATAAACTTCTCTTTCGCTTGCATCTGTACTTTGACCAAGACGGCCATAATAGTAAGTGTTCGCTAACGTCAGATCACAAACCCCAGCATTAACTGCTTTCAGAAGGTCAACATCACCACCGAATGGAGGGCGAGCCAAATTAGACACCAAACCTTTAATCCAAGCTTGTGTTTTTTCTCGGCCATCCACTTCTAACATGGAAGCAACCAAAGATTGGTTATAAATATTTGCCGATGAGCGAACACAAATACGCCCTTTCCATTTTGAGTCAGCAAGATCTTCGTATGTAGAAAGGTCTGCTGGAGAGACTTTTTTAGGGTTATAAAATATCACTCGAGCACGTTGTGATAAGCCGTACCAATAACCATCTACATCACGTAAATGACTCGGAATGTTAGCATTAAGCACGTCACTGTTAATTGGCTTCAACACACCGGCTGTTTTCGCTCGGTACAAACGCCCTGCATCAACCGTAATAAATACATCGGCTGGGCTAGCATCGCCTTCTGCTCGTAATCGGCTAAGCAAGGCGTCCGCAGAACCAGTAATAAGATTCACAACAACGTCGTGTTCTTTTGAAAAGGCATCTAAAGCCGGTGCAATCAACGACTCTTTACGAGCAGAATAAACATTCACTTCACCTTGAGCCTGAACATTGGCAGAAAGCACTAAAGAAGATGTAAGAGCAAGAAAGCCCATACTATTTCGAAAGGATGTAGAACTTATTTTTTCGACTATTGCGCGTAACTTTGTTGGCATAAAAACTTTCCACCTAGCTCAAGATCCACCCCAGAATTGAGCCTTTTAAAGGCCAATTAGGAGTGCGTAAGTCATTAAATTTGAGACAAGAAATTAACACAGGCTAAGAATGAACACTAGCGATTCTCATTTAAGAATGAGGAAAAAAATGTTGTTTTACTGTATTCAAAATTTGAAGATAAAAGCCTCTTAATTACACAGTTAAGGAAGGTGCGAACAAGTCTTCTGAGCTTCAGTCTTATCAGAGAAACGGTCTATCAAGGCAAGAGTGAGCAGGAATGTTAATACCTTTCAATCACTCTTAACGCAGAGAGGCCGTTTCTCTAAAAGACCCGAAGGGCGTGGGCTAAACGCTTTTTATTCTTTGTTAAGCTTCTTGCCAATATGTTCATATTGGACTGCGAAGCTTACCTCGAATAATAAAGGTTTATCCACACGCTGAAGCCAGTGGACTTGTTCGTACCTTCCTTAATCAAGCAACTGATTCAACCCATCACTGATAATAAGCGCATCATCAAGCTCGTAAATAATACCTTCTGAAAGACCTGCCGCCTTTGCAACAGCAATCGGAAAACCTTCACGAACCAGGTCCGAATCACGTTCCGCTCGAATACAGGCATTTAAATAGCAAGCCAAATTCAAAACACACGCTAAAGGTTGTGGAGGATCAAGTTCAAACGGTCTTGGGTGATGCTTCACCGCATCGCCAATTGAGGCTGGGAACTTCCATAAATCCATCAATGCTTTACCCGCATCTTGAGAAGTAAAGCCCAACAAATCTAGCTCGGCTTTCACAAAGCCAGCCTTACGATTCACAACCAGCTGTCGAATTTCTCGTGCAGTGTCTGGAACAGTAAGGTGCAACAATAAACGCCCGATATTATGAACGATACCTACCGTAAAAGCCTCATCCGCTTCAACCAAAGAAGTACGTTTAGCAAACCATTGAGATAGTTCTGCGACACGGAACGAATCCGCCCAAAACTCTGGTAGCTTAATGCCATCTACTTTTGCTACAGAATTTGAGAAGCCAGACGCAATAACTAAGGTTTTAAGCTTATCAATTCCCAACAAAACCGTTGCTTCGTCAATCGATGAAATTTTTCTCGATAAGCCAAAATAAGCAGAGTTCACAACACGCAGAACTTTCAAGGAGATAGTTTGATCATGAGTCACTTTTTCTGAAATTTCTGCATACTTAACATTAGGGTCGTTAAGCATTTGAATCAATTCACGCACAACATCCGGTACATTAGGCAACTTATCAGTGTTCTTTAAAAGTTCTTGGACTTGCATACTTCTGCACCTTTGTTTTCATTGGTTTCATGTCAAAAACGCGATTGCTTTATTCTGCCAAATACCGCGATTAAATACTTTATTTAATTTACGTCATAAAAAAGACGCTAAACCTGCAGCACGGGCAATCAACTTTTTCTTCAAGGATGTGTTGCAATCGAAGCTTTTCATTCCGGTATTTCTCAGCTGAACGACAAATGGATGCTGAGTCGAGAACAAACGTTTAAAGGTTTCCATTCCTGCAGCCATGACAACATTATCCAACATACGCGCTCGCTGATAGCGTCTTAAGACTTTGCTTGAGCCAAGGTTCTCACCTCGTTTATGCGCTTTACTTAGAACATCCACCAAAGCTTTCACATCTGAGAAGCCCAAGTTCGCTCCTTGCCCTGCCAGCGGGTGAATGGTGTGAGCCGCATCACCAATCAAAGCAATACCGGATTTAACATATTCTTTCGCGTGTCTTTGACGAAGAGGAATAGCTTGGCGAGAGCGCGTGATCGACAGCACATTAAAACGCCTGTTAATAGCGTAGTGTACGCGTCGACAAAATGCATCATCCGATAACGCCTTGAGAACACTTGCTTCTTCAGGTGGCACACACCAAACGATTGAAACAAAGTGTCGGTTATCCACGGCAGGCAGAGGCAAAAAGGCCAACACCCCCTCTTCACCAAAACTTTGCCATGCAGTGTTGTTATGAGATTTATCTATTTCAATGGTTGCAGCAATCGCGGTATGGCCGTAATCCCATTCTACTGTCGAAAAGTCATTTTCTGAACGCAGTTTGGAACCACCACCATCGGCAGCGATTAACACTTGCGACGTCAGTCGATCACCCGACTGTAAGTCTACTTCTGCTCCGCTCTCACTTAATTCATGCGATACCAAAGCATTGTCAAAATACAAATCGATATTTTGATTGTCTTGTATTTGCACCATCATTTGTTGACTCAAGACGGTGTTCTCAACCAAGTCGCCTAGCTCAGGCATGGCAGCAGAACCAGCGTTGAAATCGATATAACCTGAACCCAATCCGTCCCAAACCACGATATTGTCGTAGGTGGCCACTCGCCCTTGAGGAATGTTTTGCCAGACGTTAGCGGATTCTAATAAAGCTTTTGATTGACTAGAAATGGCACTTACTCTGGCATCGTAAGCTGGCGGAACCGACAAAGTGTAATCACCGTTGTGTTTATCAATCAACGCCACTCGCAAAGAAGATTTAGCCAAAAGAATCGCCGATAGTGCGCCAACCATTCCAGCACCAACTATGATTACATCGTACGATTTAGCCATGTGTCTAACACTCCACTCTATTTTTTCACAAGCCAAGACAGTTAGTCTTGCGCCATTAACGCCTCAATGTCTGCAATCTCTTTTGCTAGCCCATGAGTTAAAACATACGGACCTTCAGCGCGAATAAGCACATCGTCTTCTATCCGAATACCAATGCCACGCCATTTTTCGTCTACAGATTCATTATCAGCTGACACGTACAAACCCGGCTCGATGGTTAACACCATGCCTTCTTCAAGCAAACGCGATTCGCCAGCCACTTTATAAGCGCCACAGTCATGAACATCTAAACCTAGCCAATGACCTGTATTATGCATATAAAAATCTCGATAAGCCTTGCTTTCGATCAGCAAATCCACATCGCCACTTAATAAACCGTGAGTAACTAAACCTTCTGTTAACGTTCGCACTGCCGCATTATGAAAGGCTTCATAAGGCGCACCAACGACAAGTTTTTTCATACCCGCATGATAAGCGTCGAGCACAACTTGATACAAAGCCGCTTGAGGTTCACTGAACTTGCCATTGGCAGGAAAAGTACGAGTAATGTCTGCGGCATAACAACCGAGCTCAGCACCCGCGTCGATAAGAATCAAATCACCGTCTTCAATTCGTTCATCATTTTTAATGTAGTGTAAAACACAAGCATTACTTCCTGATGCGACAATGTTGTTATACGCAGGTTGGCGCGCGCCGGATTTCATAAAGACGTAATTCAATTCGGCTTCTAGCTGATATTCCATCATGCCAGGTCGAACTGACTTCATGGCTTGTTTATGAGCTTCTACGCTGATTTGCGCAGCCGCTTCCATAATGGCAATTTCTTCTTTGTCTTTGATTAAACGCATTTCAGCAATAATAGGCCCAGCGTCAATAAACGACGTTGGTGCAACGGCTCCCGCTCTTGCACGAGCAGACAGTTTATCGCGACACTCAGCCACTTTTTCACGCAAGACACCATCATCGAACAGATAAGCCACATTCGTTGCGCCATCTAAAGCAGAAAACAAAGCGTCGTCTAATCCATCAAGATCTAACGCATCCGTTGCTCCGAAGCTCTGCATAGCGCCTTCTGAACCAAAGCGGAAGCCTTCCCATTGCTCCTTTTCAGGATCTTTCGGCAAGGTTACCAATGTCATTTCACCACCAGCACGAATAATGGCGTACGCACTTGGCTCAGGAAAACCAGTCAAATAAAAGAAGCTGCTATGAGGCCGAAACTCGTATTCACAATCATTATTGCGAGTCGACAGCTCGCCAGTACGGATAACCACCACACTGTTTTCAGGTAAAGATTGCATCAAGCGCTCGCGGCGCGCTTGGTAAGTTTGAGTTTCAATTTTCATAAAATGCCTCACTTAATGCCAACAACTGCCAATGTAGAAATTAGTGCAATGGATTTTTCTTTGTATGATCGGCGTCTGGATTTACATCATGGTGTTCTGAATACATCATCATGGCAGACAATCTAACATATTCAACCAACTCTGTGAGATCGGCTTCGTTGTCATTGTTGTCTTCCAGAGATCGCATTTCAGCTTGCATACCAGAGATATTGGCGAAATCACGAAGAATCTGTTTTGTCTCATCCGAAAGTGTATTTTTCTGGCCAGACAAACCATAACCCGCTAGGAAACCATGCGCCCATTGGGACAAGGTAACGCCTCTTTCACAAAGCTCAGCATCGTCGTCAGAAATACTCGGCACCAATGCGTATTCGCCATTCTGAAATAAAGTAAGCGTTGCTGTGTAAAGCTCAACAATGGCAGCACGGCTAGCCTCTTCTTTCCAACCTTCTATGTCGCAAAATTCAGCTACCATAGTCAGCCAGTCTTCTAGTAACAAAGTCACACCAGAGGCAAGATAACCACACAGTTGGCCGTGTAGCTCAGCAGGCGATGCCGTAATAGATTCAGAAACAAAAACATCGGCGATTAAATCAAAGTCCAATGCGTCTTTTAACATTTCTGTGGACGTAGCCGTTCTGGACATAGTCTTCCTACCTAATCTTGTTCAATTCGTTATAAAAAAGAAGCCGCACCTAATGGTGCGGCTTTTCGTTTCAATCTTAACAATTAGCCTAATTGCTTCAGGCCAGACTCCAAGGTTTGTAAAATCAGAGTATTGATTGTCATTGGCCCAACGCCACCAGGAACGGGCGTGTAAGCAGCAACACGCTCTGTTAACGGAGCTAGCTCGATATCGCCAACACCACCTGGGTGATAACCAGCATCAACAACAACCGCGCCATCTTTAATCCATTCTGCTTTAATAAATTCTGGCTTGCCCACAGCACCAACAACCACATCCGCTTGTTTGATCAAGTCAGGTAGGTTTTTAGTACGCGAGTGACAAATAGTAACGGTTGCATTCGCATTCAGCATCATCATTGCCATTGGTTTACCTAAAATTGGACTACGCCCAACAACCACAGCATGTTTGCCTTCTAGGTTTACATCGTATGCTTCAAGTAAACGCATAATCCCTGCTGGTGTTGCCGCGCCATACGCTGGCTCTTGCATCGCCATACGACCAAAGCCAAGACAAGTAACACCGTCTACATCTTTGCGCGCTTCAATGGCATCGAAACAAAGACGTTCATCGATTTGCTCTGGCACTGGATGTTGCAATAAAATACCGTGCACATCAGGGTTAGCGTTTAACTCTTCAATTGTGTTTAGCAGCTCTTCTGTCGTAGTGGTTTCTGGTAGCTCAATCGCTCTAGAATCCATACCAACACGGCGACAAGCGTTGCCTTTCATTTTTACATAAGTGGCTGAGGCTGGATCAGCACCAACCAAAATAGTCGCTAAAATAGGCGTACAACCGGTACGTTCTTTAAGCTCGGCAACTTGAGCTTGTAAGCGGTTTTCAGTTTCTTTGGCGCAAAGTTTGCCGTCAAGAACCAATGCAGTCATGAAAGAGCTCCAATAATAATAGAGTGATATATGAGGGGCGGATATTGTACCTCAAGTTTTGATTCGATAGGCACTTTGAAGCGCAATTTGTTCTTCAAAACCACACTAAAAGCCTACAATTTTAGCTTGCAACTGGCTCCAAATAATCCACAAGAAGCTGTAAGTTACGCTGCCCACGAAATTCATTAATATCCAGTTTGTATACTAAGCGAACCTTTTCCGCCTTATCATTTGGCCATTTAGCTAAATCAACAAAGAAGCTAATCGCATCCAAAAGCAGCCCACTGCTTGGCTCGCGTACCATAAGTTTCAGATGTTTTTCGCCAACCAAACGCTGTTGAAGTACATCAAAAACACCATCAAAAATAGGCTCGGGAAAGGCTTGTCCCCAAGGGCCAGATAATCTTACCTGCTCAGCAAAACTCAAACTGAAGTCCTCCGCAGCAAGAGGACCATCTGTCAAAATTCGCGCTTCAAGTTGTTCTGGCGTCACCCATTCCGTGATGATAGCATCAAATGCCAAACGAAAAGCCTCATAGTGAGATTCTCGAATCGTCATTCCAGCAGCCATCGCGTGACCACCAAACTTACTCAATAATTGTGGATAACGTTTGGCCAATAAATCCAAGGCATCACGAATATGAACACCGGCAATAGAACGAGCCGAGCCTTTTAATTCGTCTTCGCCAACTCGAGCAAAGGCAATAACAGGTCGATGGCACTTTTCCTTCATTCGAGAAGCTAAAATACCAATAACCCCTTGATGCCAATCTGCATCATAAAAGCACATGCCATTTGGGATTTCTTGTTCATCGTCCAACAAGTCTTCCAATACTAGCTCTGCCTGCTCTTTCATGTCGGACTCAATGGCTTTTCGCTCACGATTAAATTGATCGAGCCGTTGCGCATACTCGCGCGCCTGATGAGGATGAACGGCAAGCAAGCACTCAATGCCAATCGACATATCATCAAGTCGTCCTGCGGCATTTAGCCTAGGGCCAACAGCGAAACCTAAATCAGACGCTTTTAACTGCGTATGATCTCGATGCGCAATATCCAATAAAGCCAAAATACCCGGTCGTGCCAATCCAGCTTGGATGCGCTTAATCCCTTGTTGCACAAGAATGCGATTATTCGCATCCAAGGGAACAACATCTGCTACGGTTCCCAAAGCCACTAAGTCCAAATAATCAGCCATTTTAGGCTCAGGAATATGCTGTTCAGCAAACCAATTGCGTCGATTTAATTCCGCTCGCAAAGCCGACATTACATAAAAAATCACCCCAACACCCGCTAAATTTTTACTTGGAAAACCACATTTTGGATGATTAGGGTTCACGATCGCATCGGCTTCTGGCAAGTAATCACCGGGTAAGTGGTGGTCTGTCACCACGACTTTCATTCCATAGAATTTAGCAGCCAGAACACCATCAATACTGGCAATTCCGTTATCCACCGTCATTAATACGGCAGGCTCTTTTTCCTTAGCAACTTCGACAATCTCTGGGGTTAAACCGTAGCCAAATTCAAATCGATTGGGCACTAAATAATCAGGGGCAACTGCGCCCATCGCCTCTAACGCCAAAATACCAAGACTGGTACTAGTTGCACCATCGGCATCGAAATCGCCAACGATTAGAATCTTTTGACCTGCCATTATGGCATCCGCAAGAATAGAACCCGCCGTTGTGAGATCAAATAAGGAGTCTGGACGGAGTAAGTGAGGAAGACGGTAATCTAAATCCGCTTCAGACATAACACCGCGAGCCATAAAGACTCGCTGCAATGTCGCGGACATATTGTTCGGAAAATGATTTTCTTCGGTAGGAAGTATCCGACGTTCAATGCGCATATAAGATCTCAGGAATCAAAAAATGAATCGAGAAAGGATACCACGAATTAGAACATCTATTTAAAAATGCTAGCCTGTACAAACTTGGTTACGGCCTGAATGCTTTGCAAGATACAATCGGCTATCAGCCAAAGTAATGGCTTCCCTTAAAGTCACAGATGACGTCGTACTTGCCACACCCACACTGAGCGTTACACTAAAAGCTTGACCCTCATAAGAGAACTCATAACTTTCTATACGCTTACGTATCAACTCAGCTAACTCATTGGCTTCTTGAACACTACCTTCAGGCAGCGCCATTAGAAACTCTTCACCGCCCCAACGCGCAGCAAAGCCGTGCTCAGGTAAGGAGGTTTTAATAATTTCTGCTATTTTTGTTAGCGCATAATCCCCAACATCATGACCATATTGATCATTGATACGCTTAAAAAAATCCACATCTGCCAATAACAAATGAATGATTTCCTGTTCTTTGGCTTCTAAGCGCTGCAACATACCTCGACGATTTAACAACTCAGTCAAGCTGTCAATATACGCCAATAACTTTAACTTGCCTGTCGTCTTTTTTAATTCATCGTTAAAGCGAGACATGGAGTATTCATAAATACCGGATAAGAAAATCACCACCATAAAAGAAAATAGGATTCTAGACGGCAGTGTTTCGTGATGACCAAATTCAGAGAAGTGGTTATCGGTAAAGAACATAACAATAATTAAAACTGCAGTAAAAACACCCAGCTCAATTAACCCTTGCTTCATGCCATGCAAAAACAAAGACACAGCAGGAACACAAAAAATCCATACATGCCCCGTACCGTTCATACCACCAGTATAAACAAGGTAAATCATCAAGGCATAAAGGGGATAAATAACAAAACTGCCAGAAAGGGAGTGATTATGGGAAAATCGAAGAAAAACATGGTTCATCGCATACAAAACCGCGATTAAAACCAAACACAAACCTAGTGTAGTTCTACCTGTAAAGAGAGAAATAATTCCGAGTGGAAGTGTGAAGCAAATACCAACAATGGTAAAAAGGTTAATAATAAGAACTCGACGAGCGTTTTCAGAAAAAGGCTCATCTTCGACCCCGACATAAAAGAACTTTAACCAAGCCGATTTATTTTGTGTTTTTTTATTAGGCTTCGCAATTTGCTTAGCTTTATTCGATTTGTCCATAGTTCTGACCCAGAAGCTATCAAGGCTATTTAATAACCAAACTTTACACTAAAACATAAAACGACTCCCTAAATATTGTCAAATCGTTACAAATAACAACATTTAGCGCTTCCCAAAAGCCTTTTAAGCTGGATATAGACGAGACAAAAGCACAGGAACCACCGTTTCTACTTTCAAAATTCGCTCACCTAGATGCACAGACTCCATTCCCGCCTCTAACCATTTACTCACTTCGAATTCATTCCAGCCACCTTCCGGCCCCAAAGCCAACACACAAGGTTCTTGAATATTAATCGGGCAAGGTTTGGCCAGATAAGGGTGCGCTAATAAGCCTATTTTATTTTCTAAAAGATCCGGTAATTGGTCTTCAACAAAAGGACGAAATCTTGGTATCAAAGACCATTTTGGCATCAAGGTATCTTTCGCTTGTTCAAGCCCTTGCATAAGGCATTCATTAATAGAATCCGTTTGCAGAACAGGACTTTGCCAGTAGCTTTTCTCAACCTTGGCAGAATGGATCAAATACAGCTCCTTCACTCCCATTGCCGTAATATTCTGCAATGTACGTTTCAGCATATTTGGTCTAGGTAATGCCATTACCAAGATCATTGGTAGTGGCTCAGGCGCAGATAAAGATAGATTCAAGGAATGAATATAGCCTGGCTGATGATCACTCGGTGGCTCGTATATTCCCTCACCTATTTTGCCGTTCAGCACACCGACTCTTAATACATCTCCCTGCTGAGCCTTGATTACTTTAGACACATGAGTTTGCTGACGATCTGTTAACGTGTATTGATCTGTACCTAATGTGTTTTCAGGGTCAAGCAGAATAAGGTTCATAAAAGTAGCGCTTTAAAAAGAAAAAATGGGAGGACAAACAGAAACGGCCAATCATGGATTGGCCGTTTCATTGGTTCAATAGACTTAGTTAGATTTTCTCAGCAACAAAGGCCTGAACATCACTTAAGCTATTTTCCAAAACAGAGTAGGACTCTTCACGTTCGAAAAGGTCTTTCATATGTTCAGGTAATTTTGGTGATTCACAGCCCGCTTTTTCCACTGCTTCAGGGAATTTAACCGGATGAGCGGTCGCCAAAGTGATCATAGGAACAGACTTATCTTTCCAACAATTACGCGCTGCTTCTAAACCAATTGCTGTATGTGGATCAAGCAAGTATTGCGTCGATGCAAAAACATCAGCGATGACTTCACATGTCTTCTCATCATCCACTTTATAACTATCAAAGTTCTCTTTTACAAAAGACCAAGCGTCATCATTCAAAGAAACATCACCTTGATTAAAGCGCGCCATTAGATCGTCAATTTGAGCACCATCACGGCCATGAGCATCAAACAACAAACGCTCGAAGTTACTGGATACCATGATGTCCATACTTGGCGACAAGGTCACATTCAATGACTGACGGCTCATATCATTCTCGGCAATGACACGGTGTAATATGTCATTTTGGTTCGTAGCAACAACCAACTGATCGACAGGTAAACCCATTCGTTTTGCTAAGTAGCCAGCAAAAATATCCCCGAAGTTACCAGTAGGAACAGAGAAAGACACTTCACGATGCGGAGCACCAACAGACAAAGCTGAAGAGAAGTAATAAACAACCTGAGCCATAATTCGCGCCCAGTTTATTGAGTTTACGGCACCTAATTTAGCGCCTTTCAAGAAAGACTGATCAGCAAAGCTTGATTTCACCATACCTTGGCAATCATCAAAGTTACCTTTCACTGCAATATTGAAAACATTATTGTCGATTACTGTCGTCATTTGACGACGCTGCACTTCAGACACTCGCTGGTAAGGGTGCAAAATAAAGATATCTAGATGTTCTGAGTGACGGCAACCTTCAATTGCGGCAGACCCAGTATCACCCGATGTAGCACCTAAAATAACCAATTTTTCTTTACGCTCAGCCAGAACGTAATCCATCAAACGACCAAGCAATTGCAAAGCAAAATCTTTAAACGCCAAAGTCGGGCCACGGAATAACTCAAGAATCCACTCGTTATTACCAACCTGAACCATAGGAGCAATAGAAGAGTGATTAAAGCCAGCGTAGGCTTCATCAATCATTTTCTTGAAAGCTGCTTCAGGAATGTCACCTTCAACAAAAGGCCACATCACTTTAAACGCTAACTCTTGGTAAGAAAGATTCGCCCACGAAGCGATCTCTTCTTTACTGTAATGAGGCAAGCTTTCTGGCACGTACAAACCGCCATCATTCGCCAAACCAGCCAAAAGCACGTCACCAAAAGACAATGCAGGCGCTTTACCTCGAGTAGAAATATATTTCATCTTTGACTCTCTCTTATGCCAAGTTTTCGACACGGATTCGTTGAACAGTACCCGCAACATCCGGCAAGGCTTCAATTGCCGCAATAGCAGCATTCATATTACGTTCTTTCACATCATGAGTCATAACGACAAGCGGCACTAAATCACTGCCTTCTCTCTCACGCTGAATCAGAGACTCGATGCTAATGCCATTCAAAGACAAGATTTGAGTAATATTGGCTAATACACCTGCACGATCTTGAATCGTCATATTTAGAAAGAAACCGCACTCAATCTCTTCAATCGGCAACACTTCCGTATCAGACAAAGCGTCTGCTTGGAAAGCCAAATGAGGCACTCGATTGGTTGGATCTGCAGTAAGCGTACGAGCAACATCAATCACATCAGCCACAACAGAAGAACCTGTTGGCAAAGCACCTGCGCCTGCGCCATAGCTTAACGTTGGTCCAACAACATCACCTTGAACCATAATAGCGTTCATCACACCATTTACATTGGCAAGCAACTGCTTATGAGAAATCAAGGTTGGGTGGACACGTAATTCGATACCACTCTTAGTGCGACGAGCAATACCAAGGTGTTTAATCGAGTAACCAAGTTGGTCTGCAAAAGCCACGTCTTCAGCTGTAATTCGGCTAATGCCTTCTGTGTAGGTTTTTTCAAACTGTAGAGGAATACCAAATGCGATAGAGGCAAGGATGGTTAACTTATGAGCAGCATCAATCCCTTCTACGTCAAATGTAGGGTCGGCCTCAGCATAACCAAGCACTTGAGCTTCAGCCAAAACATCGTCAAAGTCGCGCTTCTTCTCACTCATTTCTGAAAGAATAAAGTTACCAGTACCATTAATAATACCAGCCAACCAATCGATCTGATTGGCAGATAAGCCTTCACGCAAGGTTTTAATGATCGGAATACCGCCAGCAACTGCCGCTTCAAAAGCGACCATAACGCCTTTTTCTTGGGCTCTAGCAAAGATCTCATTGCCATGCTCCGCAATAAGCGCTTTATTGGCTGTTACAACATGCTTGCCATTCGCTATAGCCGTTAAAACCAAGTCTTTTGCAACCGTAGTACCGCCAATTAGTTCCAGTACAATATCAATCTCTGGATTGTTAGCAACGTCGAAAATATCACGTGTAACATTCATACCGGTGGTGTCGCACATATCATTATCACGACGAGCGCCAATTTGCTCAATCACAATGCTGCGACCAACACGTCGTGTAATTTCTTCCGCATTATTCCGAAGAATGTTAAAACTGCCAGACCCAACAGTTCCTAGCCCACAAATTCCGACTTTTACCGGTTTCAAAACAATACCCCACAGAGATGATTTAATTTTTATTTATAAGTAATTCAATTAAATGTAAAACCGACACATTATACCGAGAGAACGGCGCAAACCCAACGCACAAAAGGCTGAAGTAGGCCTATGTTTGGTGAAATATTTTGCGATAAGGCTATAACCCAAGACGTTCAACCAATTGCGCAGCAGGCAAATACCCTGGCAAAAGCGTACCATCACCTAAAATAATACTCGGTGTACCACGCACACCAACTTCATTACCTAAGTTATATTGATCTGCAACTGGATTCACACATTTATTAGCTGGGACACTTTTCCCTAGTTTTGCATCGGTAAGCCACTCTTTCGGATCATCTGAACACCAAACACTGACCATTTTTTGATAAGACTCTGAACCGACTCCAGACCTAGGGTAAGCAAGATAACGCACCGTCACACCAGACTCATTTAACTGAGCCACTTCTTTATGAAGCATACGACAGTAAACACAATCAACATCCGTAAAAACAGTAATATGCGCCCTTTCGTTAGGCGCTTTGTAAACGATCATATCCGACTCTGGTATCGCTTCGACTTTTGCCAATTTGGCTTTCTCTGTTTCATTCTCCAGCAACTCACCTTCGATACGATACAAATCACCCGCAACAAAATATTTGCCGTCCTGAGTGACATGCAACACAGGCCCACCAGCCAGAGTCACAACATATAAGCCAGCACCATTATGCAATTCGACACTTTCTATTTCATATTGAGGTAAAGCAGCTTGAATAGACGACAAAACAGTCGCCTCATCCGCAAAAGAAACACTAGACAACGAGAACATCACCGCCCCCATAACAAAACGATGAGCCAGTGAACTGAAAACTTTATTCATGAAGGACCTCAAAGACAGAAACAGTCTCTATTAGGCCATATAGAAGGGCGTTAGTTCCATAAAAAAAGGCGACTTGCGTCGCCTTTTTTAGGTAGAGAATATTAACGTTTAGTTAGTTTCTCTTTAATACGTGCAGACTTACCAGAACGATCACGTAGGTAGAAGATCTTAGCTTGACGCACGTCACCGCGGCGTTTCACTTCAATGCTCTCAACTAGAGGACTGTATGTTTGGAAAGCACGCTCAACACCAACACCGCTAGAAATTTTACGAACAGTGAATGCTGAGTTAAGACCGCGATTACGCTTAGCAATTACAACACCTTCATAGGCCTGTAGACGCTCGCGTGAACCTTCTTTAACTTTAACTTGAACGACAACAGTATCACCAGCACCGAATGCTGGAACTTCTTTTGTCATCTGTTCAGCTTCTAATTGCTGAATCAGTTTAGTTTTATTGCTCATGGATGTGACTCCTAATGATATGGTTTCTTATCAGTGCGAAGGTTCTTCTTTCTGATAAGCTCGCAATTCCTACTCTGCCGAGGTTGAATCTTCAGTTTCGCGAATAAACTCTTCTAACAACTTCTGCTGTTCCTTGTCCAACTCAAGTTCTTGCAGAAGGTCTGGCCGGCGCTGAAAAGTTCTTACGAGCTTTTGTTTTAAACGCCAACGTCTAATCTCCTCATGGTTGCCACTAAGTAGTACAGGCGGCACAGGCACACCATTTAATACTTCTGGGCGAGTATAATGCGGGCAATCCAACAAACCATCGGCAAACGAATCTTCGTCTGCGGAGGCCTGCTTTCCTAACACTCCTGGAACCATACGAAATACAGCATCCATGAGCACCATAGCCGGCAACTCACCACCACTTAGGACAAAATCGCCAATCGACCATTCTTCATCAACCTCAGATTGAATCAAACGCTCATCGACTCCTTCATAACGACCTGCTACCAGAATAAATTCTGCTTGTTTAGCAAGCTGTTGCACGCCTTCTTGCGTTAGCGTACGCCCTTGAGGGGATAGATAAATAACTTTTGCATTGGGCACCATTTTCTTGGCACACTCAATCGCATCTTTGAGAGGCTGAACTTTCATCAGCATCCCAGGGCCACCGCCATAAGGACGATCATCTACAGTCTTATGTTTATCATGAGTAAAGTCGCGAGGATTAAAAAAATCCACTTCAACCAACCCTGATTTAATGGCTCTGCCTGTTACTCCATATTGAGTAATGGCCTGAAACATTTCCGGAAAGAGCGATATAACGCTAACCTTCACGTTGTGACCTCAGCTTATCTGTTTAAAATTCGGGATCCCAATCTACTACCATTTCCTGCTGTTCTAAATCAACGTTCAAAACATAAGTTCCTGGAGCATACGGAATCAATCGTTCTTCTCGATCAAAACTGCCTTCACACGCACGGACAACAACAACATCATTCGCACCGGTTTCCATAAGTTGAGAAACCTTCCCCAAGAGGACACCCTCTTTGGTTATAACCCTTAGACCTTCCAACTGACTCCAGTAATAATCACCTTCATCTAATGCTGGTAGATCCTTGCCATCAATGTAAATGTCCATACCACAGATTTCTTTAACTTGATCTCTGTCGGTATAACCTTTCACCGATGCCACCAAACCACGCCCTTGCAAACGCCCTTGGCTTAATTCTACGGTTTTCCACCCACTAGGAGTTTTCAACCACCAACGCGCATAATCAAAGATTCCTTGCATTGGGTCAGTGTGTGAATATAACTTCACCCACCCTTTAACACCGTAAACTGATGTAATGCGTCCAACAACAAGGGCTTGCTCAGGAGCGGCCGCTTGTTTCAATTTAGACATAGCACTACCTCAGTATTAAGCGTTTTTGCTAGCATCTTTTACAAGCTGCGCAGCACGGTCAGAAAGTTGAGCGCCTTGGCTAACCCAGTGATTTACGCGATCTAAGTCGATGCGTAGACGTTCTTCTTGACCACGAGCAATAGGGTTAAAGAAACCCAAACGCTCGATGTAACGACCATCACGTGCACGACGGCTATCAGCCACGTTCAAGTGATAGAATGGGCGCTTTTTAGAGCCACCACGAGAAAGACGAATAGTTACCATTTGATTGGCTCCTTATTGCTTAACGAAACCCTCTTGCCGAGTCGAATTTTGGACTCATACTACAAGAAGGCGGCATATTCTAGTCGATAAACTAGAAAAACAAAAGGGCGATTTGCTCGCCCTTTCAATTAAAGTAGTAGTTTTTTAAAAACCACCTGTAAAAACAGCTAATTAGCTCTACATTCTAGGGAAACCACCACCGCCTGGCATACCGCCACCCGGCATCATTCCACCTAATCCGCGCATCATTTTCTGCATTCCGCCCTTAGAGCTGAATTTCTTCATCATTTTTTGCATTTGTTTATGTTGTTTCAACAAGCGATTCAAATCTTGAATCTGCAAGCCTGCACCGGCTGAAATACGCTTCTTACGAGAGCCATTTATCACATCCGGATTACGACGTTCCGCTGGTGTCATAGAATTAATCAAGGCTTCCATTTGAACGAACATTTTGTCATTCACTTTATCTTGAATATTACCCAGCTGCCCCATACCTGGAAGCTTATCCAACATAGAGCTCATTCCGCCCATGTTTTTCATTTGCTGAAGCTGCTCTTTAAAGTCTTCTAAATCAAAGCCTTTACCTTTTTTAAGCTTACCAGCTAATTTTTCAGCCTTATCCTTGTCGATTTTTTGCTCAGCTTGCTCTATAAGAGAAAGCATATCGCCCATACCAAGAATACGAGAAGCTAAACGATCAGGATGAAATGGCTCTAGTGCGTCAACTTTTTCACCAACACCTAAGAACTTAATTGGCTTACCAGTAATATGACGAACAGATAATGCCGCACCACCACGGGCATCACCATCCGTCTTCGTTAAAATAACCCCTGTTAGCGGCAACACATCACCAAAGGCTTTCGCTGTATTCGCTGCATCTTGACCTGTCATCGAGTCAACAACAAACAAGGTCTCAATTGGGTTAACAGCTGCATGCAACTCTTTGATTTCCGCCATCATGGCGTCATCAACAGATAAACGACCTGCCGTATCAACAATCAATACATCTTTATGCGCTTTCTTAGCGTAATCGATAGCACCATTTACGATGTCGATTGGCTTTTGAGATAAATCACTCTGAATGAAGTCAACACCGACTTCACCCGCAAGCGTTTCAAGCTGTTTAATCGCAGCCGGGCGATATACATCAGCACTAACGACAGAAACAGATTTCTTTTCGCGCTCTTTTAAATATTTTGCCAACTTAGCCGCAGAAGTGGTTTTACCCGCCCCTTGTAAGCCCGCCAATAAAATAACCGCTGGACTTGCAACACGAAGGTTCAGGCCATCATTCGCCTGCCCCATTACGTTTTCAAGCTCTTGCTTCACTATCTTAAGGAAGACTTGGCCAGGGCTTAGGCTTTTTGATACTTCAGTACCAATTGCTCGCTCTTTTACAGCGGCAATAAAATCTTTTACAACAGGCAACGCGACGTCAGCCTCAAGGAGCGCCATACGTACTTCACGTAAAACATCTTTTACGTTTTCTTCTGTCAGTTTGGCTCGACCTCGAATATGATCAAGCGAGGAAGTTAAGCGATTCGATAAATTGTCGAACATATTGCCCTCAAATTTGGTTCTAAATGGAAAAAACCTACGGTTTCAGTTTATCCAAGGTGAAATTGGCTCTATTATAACGGATAAATGTTTTTCACCCTATACCTTTACTCAGCGGAACCTTTAGTTTCATGATTCAATTATCGCTTTGGCTTGCCTGTCTCGCTTCTATAATTGCCGGCGCAGCTTATTTCGCCCGTCCGCAAAGCCGCTTCACACAGCACATTGGCGCATTAGCTCTCGCTACCCATACATTTTCTTTGATCCAACTTTTACTCAATAAAGACGGTTTTAATTTTTTAACCATCGGCCTTTTAATTGCGTTTATTGGCAATAGCCTACTTTGGTTTAGCAATCGCGATAAAGATCTCTCTCTATTATTAGGCGTTGCCTTCCCTCTTGGCGCCATCATTATAGCCCTCAACGCCATAGAGCCTTGGGACCTAATGCAACTGCATAGCAACTCTTGGGGCACCAGCGCTCATATATTAATTGCTTCCGCTGCTTATAGTTTGTTTACTGCCGCTTGCGGAGTTGGCATTTTGCTGGCAATTCAAGAATACCAACTCAAACATCACAAACTAAAACAGCTATTAAGAGTGCCCCCTCTGCAAGTTTTAGAACAGCTTATGTTTGAGTTCATTTGGGCCGCTTTTGTATTGTTAACCATAACAATAGCGACAGGTTTTTATTTCATCGAAGACATGTTTGCTCAACACCTTGCTCATAAAACCTTCTTCACCATTATGTCTTGGTTTGTTTTTGCAGGACTTTTGTTAGGTAGGCACATTGTAGGGTGGCGCGGACAACTAGCCGTAAAACTTACGCTAAGTGGCTTTTTTCTGTTAATGCTTGGCTACTTCGGTAGTCGTATTGCATTGCAAATTTTGCTTCATTAAACACAATTAGATCAAAGTAGTTTGACAGTCAGATCTTAAGAACTAATAATCCATTTATCTAAATAATTGAGGCGATCCCTTTTTGAACGAAGTACCCTTAGGTATTCTTGGTGGAATACTTTTTTGTCTTATCTTACTTTCCGCTTTCTTTTCGAGCTCTGAAACAGGAATGCTGTCGATTAATAAATATCGCCTGAAGCATCTCGTTAAAAGCAAGAACCGATCTGCAATCAAGGTAAACACCCTTCTTGAACGCCCTGATAGACTCATTGGCGTTATTTTAATTGGTAACAACTTTGTCAACATTCTAGCTTCCGCAATAGCAACCATTATTGCTGTTCGCTTATGGGGCGATGCCGGTGTAGCAATAGCCACAGCGGCACTTACTATGATCGTATTGATTTTTGCCGAAGTTACGCCGAAAACATTAGCCGCTATCCACCCAGAAAAAATTGCCTTCCCAGCCTCTTGGGTGCTTGCCATTTTATTAAAAGCACTCTACCCACTTGTATGGTTAGTTAATGGCTTATCTAATGGCCTGTTACGCTTAATTGGCGTTCACGCCTCTCAAAACAAACAAGACACATTGGATTCCGAAGAATTAAGAACGGTTGTAAACGAAGCCAGTGGGCTGATTCCTGCTGCCCACCAAGAAATGTTAATTTCCATTCTTGACCTGGAAAAAGTTTCTGTTGAAGACATTATGATTCCTCGAAACGAAGTTGTCGGCATAGACATTGAAGACTCAATCGAAGAGATCATCGAACAAATTTGCCAAAGCAGACACACCCGAATGCCTGTCTACAACGGCGAGATCAATAAAATCATTGGTATTCTTCACGCACGACACGCTGCAATGTTCTTGCGCGACCCCACACCATCCAAAGCCGCATTATTAAAGGCAACACTTGAACCGTATTTCATCCCTGAAAGCACCTCTCTAAACACAGTGCTTCTCAACTTCCAAAAAGACCATCAACAAATGGGCGTAGTGGTGGATGAGTATGGTGATGTCCAAGGTATTGCCGCTCTAGAAGACGTACTAGAAGAAATCGTTGGCGAGTTCACTCCACCAACTCAGGATGAAGAAGAAGAGATACAAACGCTAGACGATGGCTCCTTCCGAATAGAAGGCTCCACTCACATCCGCGAGATCAACAAAACACTCGACTGGCACCTGCCTACTGATGGCCCCAAAACACTAAACGGCCTAATCATAGAAACATTGGAATTCATCCCAGAACACCCTATCAGTTTATGGGTTGGCCACTATATGATTGAAATCCAAGAGATCGAAGACAAAGTTGTGAAATACGCTAAGCTCCAACTAAAGCGATAAGGAAACATAATGAGATTTTGTTCCCAGTGCGGCCACTCAGTCAACATGACGATACCGGCCGGAGACAACCGAATGCGGGCAATGTGCCCAAGTTGCGGGAACATCGATTATGACAACCCAAATCTTATTACAGGCACCATTCCTCTTTATGAGGGAAAAGTTCTGTTGTGCCGACGCAATATTGAGCCTCGTCTAGGGTTTTGGACTTTACCAGCTGGCTTCATGGAAAACCAAGAAACCACCAGCGAAGGCGCACTAAGAGAAACCCTAGAAGAAAGCGGTTCAGTCGCTAAATGCTTACAACTCTTTAGCATGATAAGCATCCCTCATATCAATCAGATTCACCTGTTCTATTTAGCCGAATTAGAAAAAGACGACTTCCATCCGACAGAAGAAAGCTCGGAAGTAGCACTGTTTGAATTAAAAGACATCCCTTGGAATGAGCTTGCGTTTAGCAGCGTTAGCAAAACATTAAAGCTCTTTATTCAAGACCATGAAGCTGGGCACTATGGTTTTCATGACGACGTCATTCTAGTCGATCAGCTTTGTTCAAAGTAAGAAGCAAACATCCCCTACCAAAGCGCAATTTGTTCCTGAGAGTCTGGCAATAACAAAGCTGGCTGATAATCAGGGACAAGCAAATTTACCTTTTCATCCAGTCTTGCAGCTAATGTTGGCGCAGCAATATTATCGGACGAGTGAACAAACACAAACGGCTGTAATCCTTCTTTCAACCATTGAGACAATTTTAGCGCCCATTGATCTAGCCAGACCTCATTTAACGATAAGTCTGGATGACCAATAAAACGCACAACTGGATGTTGAGCGGTAGCAACTGGGTGGCAAGGCACCCTTGGCTTCTTTTTCTGAGCATCAACCAAACTTTCACAATAGGCTGGCGTGGAAAAAATAGGCCTTGAGTCCATCACTACTCGATTAACACCTGCATTCGACAACCCTGCAAGTAGCCCCTTCTCAACCACTCCTTTATCAAAGAACGACAAATGCCGAACCTCAACAGATAAAGGCGTCTCTAGCTTCCACAAATCACACAGAGACAATATCTTTTCCAGCGATTCTCCGGCATAAGACGAAGGAAATTGAAGCATAGTAGGGCCTAGCTTTGACTGCAAAGGTACAAGCGATTCCATAAAGCTCAACCAATCTGCAACAACCTCTTCCCAAGAACGCTCATTTAAACGATGAGTTATCTCTTGAGACACTTTAAAACAAAAGCGAAAGTTGTCACTCACCATTTCATACCAACGCTGCAACTGAGCCTGATCGACTTTTGTGTAAAAAGTACTACCGACTTCAACGGTGGAAAAAACGTCTGAATAGCGCCCTATTCTTTCAGAGGCAGGAAGCGAACTTGGATAAAGCCAGTTTGTCCACGCAGGGTGCTGCCACTGCGCCATGCCATAATGAATTCTCACGACTCTATAGATCGATATTCAATCGCCTCAATAAAATATACTTTCTCTCCTGCTGCAAGACGAATGGCCACCTCATCCCCTTCTTGCTTCTTTAGTAAAGCTCGAGCCACAGGCGAATCAATACTAATGTAGCTAGCATGATGATCTAACTCATCAGGACCAACAATACGATATTCTTTAATTTCGCCACTTTCGTCTTCTAAGGTTACCCATGCACCAAAGAACACTCGACTTTGATCACTCGGAAAACGATCAACGACCGTACAGGCATCTAGACGTTTCTCAAGATAGCGTACTCGCCTATCTATCTCACGTAGCTGCTTCTTGCCGTAAATGTACTCAGCATTTTCAGAGCGGTCGCCTTGCGCAGCCGCCTCTCGCACTGTTTCAGTAACCGCCGGACGCTTCTCTTTCCACAAATACTTCAGTTCAGCCAACAGAGCCTGAGCACCTTCTTGGGTAATATAAGCTGATTTTGGGGAGGATGGTGGACGATAGCGACTCATTAGCAACAACCTAAAAAAATAGTTTTTTAATCGAAAGAAAAGCAGCTTTCTTGAAAAACAAAAATGCCGCCAAGCAATGATAATCACTTGGCGGCATTTTGAAAGCAAAGAGCCTAGATATTACGACTCTTGCTTGTGAAGATGAACATCCATTTGAGGGTAAGGAATACCAACACCACGCTCATCAAATGCATATTTCACTTTTTCTAATACATCTGCACGAACAGTCCAATAATCTGCCGCATTCACCCAAGGGCGCACAACAAAGTTAACAGAACTGTCAGCCAATTCAGATACTGCAATAGTGCATGCAGGGTCTTTTAAAATACGTTCATCAGCAGCGATAATTTCTTCCATGATTTGCTTAGCCAAACGAATATCTGCATCGTAACTAATACCAATAACCAAGTCTACACGACGAGTTGCTTCACGAGAGAAGTTAACAATTGAGCCACCCATTACCGCTGAGTTCGGAATAATCACAACACGATTATCTGTTGTTTTTAAATAAGTGTGGAACAATTCAATACGATCTACCGTACCCATTTGACCAGCGCCATCGATAAAATCGCCACTTTTGAAAGGGCGTAAGATAATAATCAACACACCAGACGCGAAGTTAGATAGTGAGCCTTGCAATGCCAAGCCAACCGCTAAACCTGCGGCACCAAGAATCGCGATAAAAGAAGTAGTTTCAACGCCAACTTGACCTAATGCCATTAAAGTAATCGCAGCAAACATCAAGGCATAAAGAATACTTGACGTAAAACCCGCCACTGCTTTATCAACAGAAGACTTCAACATGCGGTTTTCACACCACTTAGCTACTTTAGAAGCGACAAATTTACCAATAAAGAATATAACTAAACCAAAAAACAGGTTAATTAACCCTTCAGTAATAAGTGGCAACCACTTGGCACCTTGATCCAGTAGATCTTGCATATCATTCATACTATTAACTCCTTCACTATATAAAACATATTAGGCTACATAAGACACTTTATGGCGCCACTCATCCAACAATTCCTGTAGCTGCGATTTTGCCTCATCATCAAAAGCCAAACACTTTCGATTGTGCAATAAATGCGTACGTTTTACACAATATTCATCGATAAATAAACAGCTTTTTCGTAACTTTTCTAATTCCTCATCCCCTCTCAAAGCCATGCCTATAAAAGCATGCCACTCATGCTCTAGCAGCTCACCCTTTATTGCCTTCGCTAAAAACTCAATACAATCTTGGGGCGAAAAAATATAATAAGGTAGTTTTGTAGGGCGTTTTACATAAAACAAAACAAGCCCCAACAAGAGCAAGCACAAAAGAACGGCTGAGACGATAAGCTGAACAATCATCGGGAAAAGGAATAAGAACTCAAGCTTTTCTGAGCTCGCAATAAATGCTCGGCATTATCGGCTTCGCATTTTGCCATTTCATTACGGAATTTCTTTTTCGCCTCTTTAGGCAACAAATTCCATTGCTCATGGGTTGGAATATGCATCGTACTTTCAGTCACTATATAAAAAGCTGAAATGTCTTCATGATCAGATAAATCAACGCCCAACTGATCTAGAAGGTTTTTAATTCTAATACTGGCTTCAATCCATCCCATCTCATCTGTATTAGCTACTTTCAATAAAACTTCAATACTATCAATTCTCTTCTGACGCTCAGCAATGATCCGAGCTTCACCATCAAGGATGCGCTGCTTACGCATTTTATTAAGTTTAAGCTGACGAAAAATAAACCAAAGTGACACCGCCATGATACTGACAGCTATAAAAAGAAAAACAAAGAACACTGTTAAAGACATAGTAAATTCTACTCACAACCAATATATCAAGCGGTTAAATCCACCTAATTTTATAAAACAACAAACTTACCCCTTTATTACAGCGAATACTCAGGCTGTAATAAAGCATATAAGTCATCATATAGAGCCGGTGATGACACCAATAACGAGTCACCATTGATCGCTTCTGGCCAATCATTCTGAGGTACAGAATAACGCCCAACTTTTGCACCAGCTTCCTGTGCAATAAGAGCTCCTGCCGCCATATCCCAAGGCTTTACCGTCTCAAAGTACGCATCTAAACGACCCGCTGCGACCCAACATAAATCCAACGCAGCAGAACCATTACGTCGCACATCCTGACAAGCATGCAAAATACGCGAAACACGTTCAAGTATCGGTTTCAAAGCATCTTTTTGATAAGGAAAACCTGTTGCAACCAGCGAGTTACGCAATACTGAATTACCAGACACACTCAGCAACTCATCATTGCAATACGCACCATGAGACTTTCTAGCCCAATAACATTCATTAAGAAATGGGGCATTCACCACACCAACAACTCGCTCTCCATTTAAATACAAGCCAATTGAAACAGCGACATGTGCATGACCATGAGCAAAATTCACTGTGCCATCAATCGGGTCAATTACCCAAACAGGTGTATTGCTGGAGGTGAATTGAAGATCCGGTGAAGACTCCTCAGATAAAATAAGATGTTCTGGATAACGCGTTGCAATACTCGAACATAAAAACTGATCAATCGCTAAATCCGTACTCGTCACGAGTTCGTGATCACTTTTATAATCACGAACAAACGCCGCTTTATTTCTCGCCTCAATCATCATTTCGCCAGCGCTTACAGCAAGCGACTTAGCAAAATTTAACCATTCGATATCAGAACCACTGATCATAAGATCCACCCAGCTTTTTTAAGTTAAGCCAATCTTTCATTAAGCCAGACTGAAATATCGTCAACCTGTTCAGGGCACACCGAATGAGGCATTGGATAAGATTGATAGGAGACACTGAAGCCTTTTGAGACTAATAAATCCCTCGCTTGTGTACCTAAAACAGGCGCAACAATCGGGTCTTGCGATCCATGGTGAATTAAGATCGGAGTTTGGCCATTAATACATTCTGCTGATTCAGGCACAGCATCACCATTTACCAGGTAAGTCGATAAGGCAAGTACACCTGCCAGTGTGTGTTTTGTGCGTAACATTGCTTGATAAGCAATAACACCGCCCTGAGAAAAGCCTGCAACAATGATACGATCAGCCGAAATACCCTGTTTAATCTGATCTTCAATCAAGGTTTCAATCTGCTGATAAGATTCATCGATATTAGCCATATCCACCTTGCGCTCTAGTGTCATTTCATAAATGTCATACCAAGCGCGCATTTCCATACCACCATTAATGGTTACTGGACGCTTAGGGGCATGAGGAAACACAAATCGCACACCAAGATCTGGCAATAAAGACAAAGCAGGCGCTAAAGACTCAAAGTCATGACCATCCGATCCAAGGCCATGCAACCAAATAATCGCGGCATCAGGTTGAGGGTTGGTTTCTACGATGACAGAAGGCAATAAATCAGTCATTCTTTCTCTCTCCAAAAAAATAGGCTATGTCAATCGCCATAGCCTATCACAATGAAGTTTCTCTCTCGATATATCTAGGGAAGATGAGAATAAGTCTTCTGAGCTTCAGTCTTATCAGAGAAACGGTCTATCAAGGCAAGAGTGAGCAGGAATGTTAATACCTTTCAATCACTCTTAACGCAGAGAGGCCGTTTCTCTGAAAGACCCGAAGGGCGTGAGCTAAACGCTTTTTATTCTTCGTTAAGCTTCTTGCCAATATATTCATATTGGACTGCGAAGCTTGCCTCGAGTAATAAAGATTTATCCACACGCTGAAGCCAGTGGACTTGTTAACACCTTCCCTAGACACTAATGCTCAGTTGGATAGCGCGTCTTAATCACTTCTTGAGCCTCACTTAAAGTAAAAAGCACATCGGCTTGGTCTGGCATAACAGCCAATAAATGGCGAGTAAGGCGCTCGTAATATTGCATGAACCGCTTCAACTCAGCTTCAGACATGACTTTTAAATCAATTGTATCCAGTAAAATGCCATGAATATCGTGAAGATGGCTTTCCAGCATGCGTTCCTGCTTATTGCGCCAGTTATATACCACGTCGTAATGAGGCGCCTGCATCCAAACCATTAAATCAATTTTAGAAAACAACTCTTTATAATCTTGTTTCAAACGCTGGTTCATCGTTTTTCGCCATAAACCATCCGTATCCAATTCTTCTTCAAGTGAATTAATTGGATGATTTAGCCCCTCTTTCATCGGAGGAGCACCCACGCACCAACCTTCAAACAACACAACATCAACTGGCCCCTGAACCTCTTGCCACAAATGAACCGCTTTACGATCATCGATCGACTTATCAAAACAAGGCAGTCGCATCACCTCTCCTTCTTTAAGGTTCTTTAAACGCTCAAAAAGAATCATGGCTAGCTCAATATCATGGGTACCTGGCACACCTCGGACGGAAAACAGATTTGTTGTTTTATTAGCGAACTTAAGTCGATCATATCGAGTGCTGTATAAATCATCCAAACTCAAAACCACACAATTCAAGTCAAACCCTTTGTGCAAAACTCGACGAACAACACTACAAAAAGTCGTTTTACCACAACCTTGCGCACCTCCAACACCAACAAACAAAGTACCTTGCCCTGCACTGGCTTTTTTATTAATCCAACTCGAAAAAGGTAAATACAAACTATCAAGTAAATCTACTAAGGAAGAATCGGCATATAAAGAAGACAAAGTTTGCTCAACTTCAAAGCGCAGTCGATGAGACAAAGAGTCAGGCTGACTCATATGGACGTAATTATATTTATTATGCTGCTTAAACATTTGAACACCTCCCATAGAAGTTATTCTAATGAGTATAGTCAGCCGTACGAAAAATGATCAATATTTACACTGCACATCAAAATTCAAAATTCAATTGCAGCGGTTTTGGAGGGGAAAGCCTATAACCAACACCAATTAAGCGCACTGGACGTAGAGACCGAGAGCAAGCCTGCGCAAGCAAAGAAAAAAAGATTTCATCGGTTAATTTGCTTTTAATCGGCTGCTCTATTGTCGTTTGCTTAAAGTCATCAAACTTCAATTTTAAATAGTACTTACTTAACTGAGAATCAACGCCTTTACCCATCATCCGCCTTTTTAACTCAGCCAACAACATAGGTAGAACATCTCGACATGCTTTCATATCCGACAAATCTTTATCAAAAGTGCGCTCGACTGAAATGCTTTTTCTTTCTCTAGAAACCACAACAGGGCGTTCATCTACTCCCAAAGCAAGCTGAGACAATCGAAACGCCATACTGCCGAATGTTTTCTGTAACACAGAAAATTCCTGCTTTTGTAAATCTGCACAAGTATACACACCAAGCCCAGCAAGCTTTTCTTGTGCCACTCGCCCAATTCCAGAAATAAACTTCACAGGGGTCTCTGACACAAACTCAAACTGCTTCTCCGGCGAAACAACCGTTAAGCCATTTGGTTTTTCCCAGTCAGAAGCGACTTTGGCAATAAATTTGTTAGTGGCAACACCAGCAGAAACAGTGATTCCAACCTCTTCAAAAATCCGGGCTCGGACCTTTTCGGCTATTCGAGTCGCACTACCTTGAAAATGCTCTGAGTCCGTCACATCAAGATAAGCTTCGTCTAAGGATAAGGGCTCAATAATATGAGTAAACTCACGAAAGATGGCCTGCATTTGCTGCGAAGCTTCTCGGTATTTCGCCATATTTCCAGGAATAACAAGCAATGAAGGGCAAAGTCGCTTAGCTACAGAGGTGGGCATCGCCGATCGAACACCGTAAACACGGGCAGCATAATTTGCCGTCGCCAAAACACTACGACGATCCACTGGCCCACCAATAGCAATGGGAATATCTCGCAAACTAGGATCATCACGCATTTCGATCGCCGCGTAAAAGCAGTCAGCATCTATATGGATAATTTTTCGGGACATTGGCATTGCAACACCAAGAACAACTGTATAAAAAAACAGTATACACCCATTAGTCTGGTAATTTACATAGCCAATAAAAGTAAACAAACCTTCTCATTAACACCTTATTAATACAGAAGATTGTTAGCTAATGTTAAAAAAAACTCCTTCAAATGATTTTTTTTGTGCCGAAAGCCAATAAAAGCACCTTTTTACACGAGCAAACATGGACGCTGGAGCGTAAAATGGTTTACATTTTATTGAGCAAATTAAAGATATTGAAAAGCAAAGGTATTTTTAGAATAATTTATTTATGATGAATACCTGTATAGTCACATTTGCAGCAAGGACTTCCATTTAAAGGGCACACAATGACACTATCACTACGAATTTTATTAATAACCATGGGTGCAATCATCCTTGCCGGCTGCCAAAACCTAAACCAGCAAGGCTCAACTGGAGAATGTACTTCTGTTGCACCTTGTAATGGCAATACAGTTGGTAATTTTGGCACCACAACTACTGCTAATACTTACAATACGCCAACCACACAAAATGGTGCAGCAAACGCAAACAACACTATTGCTGTTATCAAGCAAGAACCAATTGTCGTAACAGCGACAGGCTACGCGGCTTTAACAACCAACAAGCGTTTATCTAAATCTCAAGCTCGCATAATGACACTTCGTAGCTCTATGCTGGATGCCTATAGAAACCTATCAGAGCGAGTTTATGGTTTGAAAATCGATGGCTCTAGCTCCTTAAGCAACATGGTTATTCAAAATGATGAATTAAGAACGTATGTAGACGCTTATCTCGTAGGTGCAAAAGTAGTCTCTCAACGTGAACATGAAGATGGTACATTTGAAACCGTAGTCGAAATGGCACTGCAAGAAAACTTCCGTCAATGTGTGACTTCCTCCCAAGGCATCAATACGGACCCTAATTGCCAAGTCACTCCAGGCTACCGAGCAATTAATGTGGAAAGTTCTCCGCCAACAACAAACTTCTACAGCATTGATTAACGGTATTGATCTTGAAGCATGCTCTGTTTGTTACATTAGGTCTCTTAATCTCCATTAACATTTTTGCGGAAACTGTTGATGTTGCAGGTGAGGCCATCATCTATAATGATGACATTGCCGATGCAAGATACAGAGCCACTCAACAAGCCATAAAACAAGCCGTTCTTGAATCAGGCTCTCGAGTAAATGTAAAAGATGAACTCAATAATGGAGAACTCGAATCCAATATAGAAATTCGAAGCTCTGGCCATGTTCAACGGGCACGCATTTTGTCCGAAGAGATTAATGGAGACTTTTTATCTCTTATTGCGCGTATAGAAGTTACTCCTGATTCACAGTGCAGCAGCGGCCCAACAAGTTATTATAGAAAAACAGTAGGCGTCACAGGATTTGAATTACAGAATCCACAGCAAGCAAGACTGGGCG
Source organism: Marinomonas sp. 15G6-16 (assembly GCF_055809555.1). Classification (NCBI taxonomy): domain Bacteria; kingdom Pseudomonadati; phylum Pseudomonadota; class Gammaproteobacteria; order Oceanospirillales; family Oceanospirillaceae; genus Marinomonas; species Marinomonas sp. 15G6-16. The sequence goes on from NZ_CM147916.1 coordinate 1,222,357, forward strand.
AACTCAGCAACATCGCAAGAGAACTCCCAAAGCACCTCGCTGACGAAATCAACAAACAAGGTTACGTTAGAGCAATTACAGCAACTAACATCGCCATTTACCCTGATCTTATCAACGCCCCTTCTTCAACCAACTTCGATGGCTCTCTCACAAACGTTACTAGGATAAGCGAACAACTGGGTGTTCAGTATATTGTTAGTGGCGTTATCAGAGACATCAGTGAAGTCTACCTCAGACAGCCAAACAATAAAGACGCAAAAGACCTTTTAGATGAAGATATAGATAAAGAAAGAAACTTTGTGGTCGATATTTATATATACGATGGTTTCAGCGGCGCCCTACTTTTTGAACATAGATACAATGAAATAGGTAATTGGGATATTTCAGACCACGCCAGAATAGGTTTTGGTAGTGCAAAATTCTGGACAGTTCATTATGGTAGAGTCGTACAACAAGCATTAAAAGAAAGCGCATTAGACACTAGCGAACAATTGCGATGCCAGCCATTCATGGCCAATATTTTTCGTACAGAAGGCAATAGAATACATATAGCGGCCGGCTCATTATCAGGCATAAAGCAAGGCGACACATTTAATGTCTATCGTCGCTATGAAGTATTCAACCAAAGACAGTCGACGCAAACTCAGCTGAACAATGCCAACATCAGTGTTACAATCAAACAAGTTCAGCCTAATTTTTCAATTGGTGAACTCGTTGTCGACGCTCACATATTAAACGTACAACAACAGGATGTAGTTATTGCTTGGTAGATTACACCCCCTTGCATAACACGAATTAATAACCCATATTTTTAGGACAAAACCAATGAACAACGAATTATTACAGCACTTAGAACAACGCATAAATGCAGCTGTAGCTGAAATAAGCTCTTTGAGAACAAAAATTTCCGAGCTAGAAATGCAAAACTATGAACTTGCGGAAGAGAAAAATGAGCTTCAAAACACTTTAACACAAACAAAAGAACAGCAATCTAACTGGGAATCCTCCCTATCTCAGATGCTAAACAAACTAAATCAAATAGATAACGGACAATAAACAATGAAGTCACTTGCGCTTGCGGTTTTAATGTTAGTCAGTATCAACGCCTTCGCAGAGGGACAAATTGCGACACTTATAAATTATGAGTCCACCGCTGCTCGCCCAGCCAATCAAGACGACAACAACGTCACATCTATTGTAAATACCTCAATAGAATACACACTTCCTGTTAACGTTTCTTTTTATGGAGGCTTTTCCTTCGTACTCGGCGAAAAATTTGAGAGTGGTGTTACTTTTGGCTCGAGATATTACAGCTCAACACCTCTTTTTCAAGCATTCACTGGTGTCCCCGTTTGGTCATACATTGGCGGCGGTATATCCTTCCTTGAAGACTCAGTATACTACCCAGAAGCAGGTTTTCGCATAGCCCTATCCAATGCCTCTAGAGTAGATGTATATATGAAAATCCTGAACAGCTCCAATGACACGTATGACAATCACGTAATGATTGGCGCAGGACTGACATTCTAGACATCATGAAAATAGCACTCTACTTTATGACCGCTCTATCCATACCTGCGTTGTATTTTTGGTGGCAAAGCAATCAAAGCGTACTCATCACCCTACCAAGTGATTCTCAGCTAAATGAAATGGTTGGCTTACATAACACCCCAACCATTCCACTAACAACAACGCAAAACTGAGCCTTGTGTTTTATGGACCAACTTATAGAAAAACTTGAAGCGCGCATTAACCAGCTAACTCAACAGCTAGAAAATGCCAACGAAGAAATACTAAAGCTAAAGGAAGAATATCAAAGCCCCGTTGAATGCAGCGCCTCAATGGATCTATTACAACACATGACAGACCGACAACCAGAAGATCAAGTACAGCTTTATATAAAAGACTCTCTTGGTTTATTGGAAGGCGACTCTCCAAACCAACAACCTAAGAACGCAAAGCCAGTTGAATATCAGCTGAATTTTGACTTATTGCACGAGCATGCTGATATGAATACCGAAAATACTACAACCACGACAGAACAGATTAATGATATGAGCACACAACAGCCTGAGTCTCAAAACTCACCAGAAGACACAACAACAAATGAAAGCCACATAAGCACACCAAAGGCTAATGACGCTTCAGCAGAGACAGTAACGTTGACGCCAGAGCAAAAGAAGCGCCAAAAAAACCAAAAGAACAATCGCCGCCTGATAAAGATGCTTGAAGATCGCTATCCAAAAGCATTCGACTGGAATCAGCCAAAGCCTCTTAAAGTCGGTATAGACCAAGACATGGTTTTAGACGACGACTTTAACGCTAGCAAACAAAAGCGCGCCTTGGCTGCATACACTCGCTCAGACAGATACAAAAAATGCTTACTATCAGGTCAACCAAGAGTTGATCTAGAAGGCGTTGCTGTTAATAACGAGCCAGCCTTGCCAGAATCAATGATTCCAGCAAAAACCAAAGCAACCAACACCAGAACAACTAATAGACCGACCCGCGAAAAAGGCACACAACAGCCGAGAAAGCCCAAACCAAAAAATCAAACCAGGGCTAAGCAGAACAACAAAACCACAAACACACCTCGCCAAGATGATGTTTATGACAACCTTTCTCCAGAAGAGCGTATGAAAGCAAAACTGGAAAAATTACTAAATAAATCATAAAAATTTGTTTACATATCTTAGCGCGGCATATAATATATGCCGCGCTGCTGTGGAGGGGTTCCCGAGTGGCCAAAGGGAGCAGATTGTAAATCTGCCACGAAAGTTTCGGTGGTTCGAATCCACCTCCCTCCACCATTTCTACTTTCCTTGTAGAAACAATCACTTATCGCACTACATCCAAGATAAAAAACCTTCCAATTAAAAATAATCTTACATCACACAAACCACTTACACGCAATATAAGCTACCACTCACACCAAAAACACATCCACATCACTCAGGCACTATCACGCCCATAAAACCCACACAAGACACAACCAACCCAACCCAGAACAACACCCATCAAAAAACCAAACACACGCCAGCAACACCACACCAAACTCTGCACAAGCAATTACAAGCAGCAAACTTCAAGACAAACAAATATCGATAGCAGATAGCAGATAGCAGATAGCAGATAGCAGATAGCAGATAGCAGATAGCAGATAGCAGATAGCAGATAGCAGATAGCAGATAGCAGAAATTAAAATTTAGTGAAAAAATTGCAAAAAGAAAAAGAAGGAATTACTAAGAATGGTGGGTCGTACTGGATTCGAACCAGTGACCAATTGATTAAAAGTCAACTGCTCTACCAACTGAGCTAACGACCCGCTCAAAGACAATACTAACAACACTGATGGTCGGAGTAGAGGGATTCGAACCCCCGACATCCTGCTCCCAAAGCAGGCGCGCTACCAGACTGCGCTATACTCCGATGGCTCCTCGAACTGGACTCGAACCAGTGACCCAATGATTAACAGTCATTTGCTCTACCAACTGAGCTATCGAGGAATTAATCAGAAATGCAGAATTTTAGCATTGGATAGTGGTGGGTCGTACTGGATTCGAACCAGTGACCAATTGATTAAAAGTCAACTGCTCTACCAACTGAGCTAACGACCCAACTATCAGAGTAATGGGGTGGACGATGGGGCTTGAACCCACGACCGCCGGAATCACAATCCGGAGCTCTACCAACTGAGCTACGCCCACCATTACAAGGTGACGATAAAAAATGGTCGGAGTAGAGGGATTCGAACCCCCGACATCCTGCTCCCAAAGCAGGCGCGCTACCAGACTGCGCTATACTCCGATGGCTCCTCGAACTGGACTCGAACCAGTGACCCAATGATTAACAGTCATTTGCTCTACCAACTGAGCTATCGAGGAACTAATTTTATCTTGTTCGCAACACACTCCCCTTAAGGAAGATGGCGGAGGAGGAGAGATTCGAACTCTCGGTAGGCTATTAACCTACGCCAGTTTTCAAGACTGGTGCATTAAACCGCTCTGCCACCCCTCCGTTGCGAGCGAGGTGTATATTACTGATTTGAAATTTCAGTGCAACATTTTTTTGTAAAAAAATTAACTTTTTTCACTTATATAGCCTTGTTCAGCCGAAGCGCGTATCCAAACATTGGAATACCAGTAATATTGGCGACCAGAATTATCCGGCATAGTGCAGTTAATACGACCACGACCTGTATTAAATGCCTTACTTGCCGTAGCAACCACTTCCGTATCAGACACCCACTCTAACGTCGCCTTACCTTGACCTGACACATAGCACGCCAAGTCTTTTAAGCGATATTTACCTTGTTTAAAGGTTAAACTGATAGAAACAGGCTTGTCCGTTGCGAAATCACCGCCTGTCTTCTCAGAGATAAGCGGCATTGGCTTCGAATTAAGTTTCGTTTTTAGAGTAGATAACTTTGCATAAGCACCGGACGCAGGAAAACGAGGTAGGTTCTGAAAATCGGAGTCCGCACTTACCACACCAGATTGTTGACCAAATGCCACAATCTCTCTCTCTTTCAACATATTGCGAAGGGTAATATTAGACTCACCATAGGGATACGCTAGCATCTTTGGTGAATGACCAAGCTCTTTAGTCAATAAGTCTTCTACATAATCCACTTCATTTTCCATTCGAGACAACCAAGCGCCATCAGATTCCCCTTCTTCTTTACGCAACATATAAGGGTGATTAATTGTATGATTTGCAAACACGCCACCAGCTTGCTCCATCTCTTTCATTTGCTCCCACGTCAAAGCATTGCCACGCAACGCTTCAACAGGCTCGCTATTAATGAATACCGTAAATGGGTAATCACGTTCAGATAGAATAGGAAAGGCTCCGCTATAAATATCACGATAGGAATCATCAAAAGTAATTGCCACCGCCTTATCAGGCAAATCCTCCCCCAACTTCAATTTATCTAAAGCAGTACGAAGATCCACAACTTCGAATCCAGCACTTTCTAAATAATTCATGTGTTCGGTAAATTCAGCTTCCGTAAGAGAAGTTGATCTAGGTGTCGTAGCACTCACATGGTGGTATTGGAGAACAGGCAAATAATCTTGAGCCTGCGCCAAAAGACTAGCACTCAACGCCCCCATCACAATTCCGTAGCGAACCTTAGATAACATACCTCTTCCTCTTTGTTTAATATTTGTGCTCATTCTACGCGACTAACTAAGTCGATGACCAGATTAGAAGCTCTAAAGCGGTCTCATCTAAAATTAAATCTATTTGAATATTGCGTCTCGTAAGCGATCGCGTTAGCGTAATTCTTTTGGACGCAAACAGAGTAACAACATGTTAGAAATTGGCACTCAGACTCACCCTCTTCCTAATCAAGATGCCCTTTATATCTTATTGCATCGAAATCAAGTTCTGGTTGAGCAAGATAATCAATTTTTAATTCCTTTTACTCACTTTCAGCCCAACGCCAATATGAACGCAGTATATTGCGGTCAATGGCATGGACAAAACATCTTTGTTTGCCGTTTTAAGTCAGTTCCAAAAGGCTTTAAAGAAATGGATCTGAGGGAGCTGCTTTTCCTCCAAGACCAAGACAGCTACATTCTACTCAGCAGAGCACATCAATTATCGACTTGGGATAGAGATCATCAATTCTGCGGGCGATGCGGCACCGCTATGGAAGAAAAGCATGCGAAGGAACACACCAAGATATGCCCGTCATGTAATCTTCGTCACTACCCACGTATCTCTCCTTGTGTGATTATTTCGATTCGAAAAGACAATCAAGTATTGCTTGCCCGTGGTCTGCATGCACCAAAAGGAAAATTCAGTAACATTGCAGGCTTTGTTGAAGCCGGCGAAACATTGGAACAAGCCGTTGCTCGTGAAATACGAGAAGAGGTTGGAATTGAAGTAAAAAACATACGTTATGCGAGCAGCCAACCTTGGTCTTTTCCACATCAACTTATGGTTGGTTTTTTTGCCGATTACGAAAGTGGTGAAATCACTCCAGCTCCGGGCGAAATAGATGAGGCCGATTGGTATCCTATTGATAACCTACCTCATATTCCGAACAGCGTGACGATTTCAGGGCAACTCATCCTGAACCATATAAAACACATAAAAGAACAAAAATAGTCACTCAATTTTATTTAGACTATTCAATATTTTTTTATATGATCTGACTTATTTATATTACCTTAATGAGAACTATGTGAACGAGTTACTGGCATTAATAGAACAAAAAGTACGTCCACTAATAGGACAAGGTAAAGTCGCTGACTACATTCCCGCTCTGGCAAACGTCAACCCAAACCAATTTGGTATTGCTGTGTACGGAAATGACGGCACAACATATCATGCGGGACAAGCTCATACCGACTTCTCTATCCAAAGTATCTCTAAAGTCTTCAGCTTAACACTTGCCATGAAACATTATGGTGAAACCATGTGGGAACGTGTTGGGCGAGAGCCATCCGGTAACCCCTTCAATTCCTTAGTACAACTAGAATACGAAGCAGGCATCCCCAGAAACCCCTTCATTAACGCAGGCGCTCTTGTCGTCAGTGATATGAATCAATCTCGCTTTGCTTCTCCCCATTACGCAATGAGAGAGTTTATTCGTCGACTAGCAGACAATCCGAATATACATTCGGACAAAATTGTTTCTACCTCAGAATACGAATTCCGCGCTCGAAATGCTTCGATGGCTTATTTAATGAAAGCGTTTGGCAATTTCGAAAATGATGTAGAAGACGTTCTGCGTAACTACTTTGACAATTGTGCCATGCAAATGAACTGCATTGACCTTGCCAAGGCATTCAGCTTTTTAGCTAACAAAGGCTACTCAAGGCACAATGACGAGCAAGTTTTAACCGCCAGGGAAACCACTCAAGTCAATGGTTTGCTAGCCACCAGCGGACTATACGATGAGGCAGGCAACTTTGCGTTCCGAGTAGGGCTACCCGGTAAAAGTGGCGTTGGCGGCGGCATTATCGCTATTGTCCCTAATCGCTTCTCTGTCTGTGTATGGTCCCCTGAACTCAATAAATCAGGAAACTCATTAGCAGGAATGGCGGCCTTAGAAGCCCTATCTGAAAGCATTGGCTGGTCTGTGTTTGGTTAAGAAACCACGACAAATAAAAAAGGCCTCATGATGAGGCCTTTCACGTTTTATCAATTCACATTATTCAGTGATGACTTTATAACACGGCACATATGCGCTTCCCGGAAGCTTCATACGCTGCTGATCAACAAAGGCTTCTAACAGAGAATCAAGCTTTGCCAGTAAAGCCTTATCGCCATGAATTTCAAATGGGCCAAACTCTTTAATATGAGCCACTCCCTGCGCTTTCACATTCCCCGCCACGATAGACGAAAAAGCACGACGTAAATCGGCCGCTAATAAATGCGTTTCTTGACCAAAATGAAGGTTCAACTCGCGAACATTTTCATGAGTAGGCTCAAATGGATGCTGAAACTCCTCTGGAATATGCAACTTCCAGTTGTAATAAAAAGCATCTTGATGCGCTTTGCGATACTGACGCACCTCTTCCATCCCCTGTTTCATTACTCGAGCGACTTCCACTTCATCTTCGATAATAATGCGATATTTACTCTGTGCTTCTTCACCTAACACCTCACCAATAAAAGCATGAATTTGTTCGAAATAATCTGCACTTTCTTTCGGGCCGGTAAACACCAAAGGATAAGGCACATCAGCATTTTTAGGGTGTAATAAAATCCCCAATATATAAAGAATCTCTTCTGCTGTGCCCGCACCACCAGGGAATACAACAATGCCATGACCAGCACGAACAAAAGCCTCAAGGCGCTTTTCAATATCCGGCATAATGACCAGCTGATTCACAATTGGATTAGGTGACTCAGCAGCAATAATACCCGGCTCAGTTAACCCTAAGTAAATGCCATTTTTAATCCGTTGCTTAGCATGAGCAATCGCAGCACCTTTCATTGGTCCTTTCATTGCACCAGGGCCGCAGCCAGTACAAATATTTAATTCGCGGAGACCTAACTCATGGCCAACTTTTTTGGTGTAATCATATTCATGACGTGCGATTGAATGCCCACCCCAACAAACAATCATGTCAGGGTTTTGAATACGACGGAACACATCTGCATTGCGTAATAACTCAAACACGACATTGGTTAATTTATCCGAGCTTGCGCCCTTCAAGTTGCTCGCGAGATTGTATTCATGCTGGGTAAAAATAATGTCACGCAACACACTAAACAGCATTTCTCGAACACTGCTGATCATCTTACCATCAACAAACGCACTGCCAGGGGCATTCTTCAGCTGCAGCTTAACGCCGCGCTCCTGTTGAATCACTTGAATATCAAAATCTTTAAATTCATCCATCACGGCCTGTGGATCGTCAGAGTCACTACCGCAATTCAAAATAGCCAAAGCACAACGATGAAATAAATCATGTAACTCACCTGTTTCTTCTGACAAACGAGTAATTTCATCATGGGACAACATTTCCAAAGCACCTTTAGGTGCCACTAACGCATCAACGCGATCTTCATACTGCATGATCGCCCTCCTTACTATTATTTCATTGGTTTCTAAGGGAATTGTTTTTTCATTCTCATCTATCATATTGGTTGCTAGCTGCGTATTTATCAAGTGCAGGCTTATAAGACATGGAAAAAGACTCAGAATAAAATCAATTATTTAGCCGGAATTAGCGACATAAGGCTTTATCATAAAACGACTTTGTTGCATTTGAACGTCGGGATTTTAGAAAGGAAGAAATCAAAGAAAGCATCACTGCAACAAGAGCTTTAATACTTACTGAACAAAACACAGCCTCTTTAAGGTAATCATCTTAAAGAGGCTGTTTAAGTATAAAAAATAACAAGGAATAGACTAAATGATCAATTAACCAAGGGGCGATAGAAGCCTTTCACTCTGTTCTCGAACGTCAGACGCTGCGCTAATGCCTTAAGCTGCTCCTCTTCTAACCCTTCCTTCAATTGCTTCATATCTTTAAGGTAACGGGCATCACCATAATAGCTTTCACTTAGCTCTAAACGATGCATCAAAGTTGCTTCAAATGAGTTTCTTAAACGATTCTGCTCTATATCGACAAAACCGTCATAAGCCTGCTCTACCCATTCAGGTGTAATGCTATTAGCGTATGTAGCCAAAACATCATCAGTCATAGCAGCCAAATCATCTAAACGCGATGGGTCACTTGAATATTGAATAGATAACTCTGCTCGGTCAGTATCTTGATTAAGCTCCAATACAGCCCTAACACTGTAAACACCTTGCACTTCACTGCGTAATCGTTTCTGCAGTTCGTCTTCCAGTCGCTCACCTAAATACAAGAGCTGAACCGCAGCTCGAGGAGACCAAGGTAACGACTGATAAGCATGTAATCGATATTCCGCCTTAGGCTCAGGGTTTAAGGCAACATCAACCACTCTCTGCCCAGGTAGCTGCAAAACTGGTGCAGTATTTTTCTTGGTAATAAAGCGCTCTTGTGAGTCTTTGTAGTCCTTACTCGAAGCTCTTGGGATAGTCGCTAGATAATGAGCGGCTAACGCGAGAACTTGAGCCTCCTCCATATGAGACACAATAAAGTATTGTGTTGGCAAACTAACTTGCTGCTGCCTAACTTCCTCTAAATACTCATGGGTCAGCTCTTGTAGATCCAACAAAGTAGGCACCATTGAGTCCTTGCCACCAAATCGAGCTTTTGCCAACTCACGAGAAAACGCCTCAATTGGACGAACGACAGAAACTCCAGCCGACCTTTTTAAATCCTCCATCACTGAAGCATAAACATCTGGCGCAATCCCCGTCACAGCATGGCCTTGATAATACAATCCAAGCATTTTTTCTAAACCTTTATCGCGGACACTTCCTCGATAAATGAGACTTTGTGACTTTTGCGTGGAGGATAAGAAAACATTGTTATTACGACGCCACTGCTGAAACTCATCATCGCTCCAACCATATACACCGGAAGCTTCAGACATTTGTTGTGCAATTTGTTGAGCCCAAGTAGAGCCTGTTTGCACTTGATAACCAGCAGAAGATAACGCAGAAAAATAACTGAATTCGTCCTCTATATTCGCTTCTTCTCGCGCCTCTATTTCTTCTGACTCATATGAACCTGACAATACGCTTGGATTTAAAAATAATAGCTGATCACCATTAGATAAACGCCACCTAGACAAACCAATCGTTTCATCACGAGATAACAACTCAACCGAGCCTTTTTCTTTCACTTTAGGCAACTCTTTTTCCGTAACAACGGTTTTACTTTCTAGACCGTCTAATGAGGATTTACGAGCCATTTCAAAAACAGCGCCAACATCTTCAGGTGAGCCAAGGTCAACACTTTCACCGCCCACTGCCTGTGTATATAGCACTCTATCAGGAGACGACAACCACTCCCGAAGACGAGTGTTCACATCCTCTAGAGAGACTGTTTTTATCAGTCTGAGTGCTTGATCATTGCTTTCCTCGGGGTCTGCTAATGGTTTTCCTAAAGCCACCGCTTCAACCATTTTAATTGACCAAATATTGCCCCGCTCTTTAGACACGCGTTTATTTCTTTCCGTTGTCTCAATAACTTGCTCAAACAAGGTTTCAAAATCTTCTTGAAAGAAGCCGTAACGCTTTAGACGCTCTATCTCTTGGGCAAGTACCATCAGCCCTTTTTTATGAAAACCACCATCAACGTTGACAGAGAAACCGACAATATCTACGTTTTCTGTTAGCTCTCCTTTCGTGCTAGTCAATGCCCGCACGTGCTCAGGTAGGTTTTCTCTTTGACGTCTAACTTGTTGGGTTAATAATCGACGCGTCATGTAGTTAATCAAACCATCACGTCTGCCTTCGTCAGTGTTAACAAACGCCTTATCAAATCGGTACAAGAAAGCCACACGATTAATTTTACTGCCAGAATCTATGAGCTGCCCCATTTTAATATTAGAGTCTAAAACAGGATTTTTAGGATGGCGTTGAGGAAGCGTTCTAGCTTTCTCCTTACTAAATATTGACTGTATTTTAGCTTCTAAAGCTTTCATGTCGGTCGGAGCAAAAATGATCAACGCCATGTTATTGGGAGCATACCAATCACGATAAAACGCTTGTAGGCGCTCAGCAGGAGTGTGCTGTATTGAATCTTGAGTGCCGATTACTGGTCGTTCTGGATACAAGGATCCAACACGTAAAATCGCTTTTTTGTCCTCATTTATACGGGAGCGATGGCTTAATTTCCCACGCCACTCTTCTTCAATAATTAAGCGTTCTTTGACTAAGGACTCCGCTTTAATTTGCGCTTGAAATGCCATCTGCTGATAAATATTTAAAAGTGAGTCCAGGTTTTCAGGAGTAGTATTCCGCAAATTCACCATGTAGCGAGTATTTTCACTATTCGTCATGGCGTTAAAACCTCGACCTTGCTTAAGACCTAAATCCGTTAGAGCCTTTCGAACTCCATCGGGCAAACCATTACTTTCATGAAATACCATATGCTCAACCATATGGGCAACACCTAATTGATCCTCTTCCTCATCAATCGCACCAGCTAAAACCAGCAAGTTTGCGATTGTTAACCCTTCTGTAGAGGTCTCATCCTGCCTTGAATCAAACAAGTAATAACGAAATCCATTTTCTAATGTGCCATTAACAACTCGTTTATCCCACTCCAACTTTCCATCAGTAGGGGCCGCTAATACAGGTGACAGCCAACAAAATAACCATGATACACAAACAAAACTAAGCAGTTTTCTACGAGACGACATAAATAAAATCACAACAAAACCTTCAACAGGTAAAGCAGAAGCTCATTCATCAAATGAGCTTCTGTCTTCAAAAATTTATAAAAAGTACCAATTTAGGAAAAAGAAAAGATTAGAAATAGGCTCCAAAAGCCAAACTGATCGAACGACCAGCCGTATATGAATAAGTGCCTGAACTAGTAGACATATCTACAACATCATCAAACACATTATTTACAGAGACTTCTATGCTGCCTGAAACCTCTTTGAATAATTGAGGTTTCCACTCAATTGAAGTATCTAATGTAATTAGACCGTCAAAGTCTAAATCGGCATAAATGTCGTAATCAACGCCTGCACTATCTGTGTAGTCTTCATATGTATTTTGAGCAACCTTACCGCCAAATTTCACATTCACTCTATTAGACCAAACAATATTCCAGTCTGGTATTTGAGTCGTTGTCGAAAAGTCCACTGCAAAGGGGATGTTATAGTCGACGGAAGGCAGCTGGGTTAGATAAACCACTTCTCCATTGTAGTAAACCTGGCTTGATGAAATCTCATCCTCATAAGATACATCGCTCGTCACGTTAGAATCACTTTCCTGATAACTTACAGCGAAGGTACCATAAGTTTTTGTGTTTCCAATCTCGATTGGCTCACGAGTTTTTAGCTCTAAGGAGATATTAAAAGACGAGCTTTCACCAAGGTTATCGTAGTAATCTAAGCCATCGTCGGTTTCTGCACGCGTCACCATATCCTTACTTTCTCGATTTACAAACGTCAAGCTCGCATCTATGACACCAAACCTTTGTATAGCACCAATCATCAACTCATCAGAATAAGGCGTTTTTAAATCATAATCAGATAAAGAATCGTCTGAGTATTCGGTTGTGCTGTATACACTGCCATCTGAGTTGTATCTGGTAAACGTTCGCCATGAGCGTAATGTGCTATTCACTTCATAGCGGAAAAAGCTGCGCCCATAATATCGACTGGCACCTGTTATCAATTTGGTACTGCTATCACCAAAAAGATCCCAAGTAACATTTGCTCGTGGAGACAAATCAAGGTTTTCTAATATAGAGTTATAATCAGCACGCACACCTAGGTAATAGTCAAAATCTCCTACCGTAAAGTTATCAGATAAATACACACCTGCAGAGTAGCCAGAAACGTCTAACTTGTTCTTCTCAACTTCACTAGTGGAATACAAATATTCATCGTCACGATCAGTACAACCAGTTGTTTCACATCGATAGAAAGAATAGGAGATATCATCTTCAACTTCATAAAACATTGTTTCGTAATCTAATTTAAGACCCGTTTTAATAATGTGATCTGCATTAGCGAAGGAGAATGTATTTTGTATCCAATCTAAAGATAACTCGGTGGTATTCTGCTGTTGATTAATGTCGCCATAACCACCTTCATAAGGCCAACCCCCAGCATAATAATCAGCTTGGTGATAGGTATAGAAAGAGTCATCTGAGTCTAAGTTATCGCTGGACTCACTATAAGAAATTTTACCTTTTAGTGTTCCGTTTTCAGCAAGATATTCAGCATCGATACCAATACCATTAGATTGGTGAGACTTAACAAAACCGGACTCATAAGAAGCCGAAGTCAAACCATCGTGATAACGGTTCGCGTACAATATCGACATACCAAGATCAAGCTTGTCATTTACCTTGTGATCTACACGTCCCATAAAGTTGTCAACCGTATCATCGTATTCAATGCCCTGCTGACCATAAATGGTTGAACCTATGTTTTTGACATAACTTTGAGAAAAATTAGAAGTCGCTCTTGAAGCGGTAAAGGTGACCCCAGTATCTTCAGTAATGCCTTTTGCACCAGAGATAGTCAGTCGCTGTTTCAAAAAGTCTGGTGTATATGAGCCATCAATCAAATCACCATCAGAAAAGTCTTCTTCTAATGACTCATCCACGTGCATTTCGGTCCACTCATCTTTTGATATAGCGTACTTGATAGATAGAGAATCCTCTCCGTCATAGCGCTTTAATGTTGAAGAAACAACGCCCCCAAGAAAGCCGCCAAATTCAACCGGAACATTAGAGTCATAAACTTCAACAGACTCCAAGGCATCTGGATCTACATAATAAGCCTGAGATGAACTGCCACCCAACATACTTAAGTTCGTCGGTGTAATAGGATTCGTGTAAGTATCCTCTGAATCTCCAGGATTCAGGTCATTATTCGCTGAAATGCCATCAATAATATAAGCGTTCTGATAATGAGATTGGCCATGGATAGATATTTCATCAGGTCGCATGCTTGCACTATTAGCAGAAGAGCTTGATGTCAAACTATATCGAACCGCACCATTCCCTTGCAGCAAATCAGTTAGATTTCCATCCCCACCCGCCATTGAGTCAATTTCACTGGCATCTAAAACGCGCTTACCTATCACAACCGCCGTAGACTCGCTGTCTTCAACTAACAAAACAGGCAAATTCACACCGTTTTCATCTTTTATGATCTCCTCTTCAGAAAGGATCATAACCGTACCTTTATCATCCACTTTAAAGGTCAACCCAGTGCCTGCGAGTAACTGACTTAAAGCCATTAGCCCAGTCGCACTACCCGATACTCCAGCCGTATTTTTATTGCTCAATAAAGCAAAGTCTGCCGATAAAAACACACCAGTCTGAGCCGCAAATTGATTTAACGCAACAGAAAGCTGTCCAGAAGCAATATTGTAGTTTTGGATTTCATTTAGATCGTCAGCAAGAGAGCATGAGCTATAGATAGCAGACGCCATAATCGCAACTTGCACTACTTTCGCGACGCGAGTTTTAGTAAAAATAGAAGTCGACATAGATATATTCAGCCATTAATAAGAATGAGTCTTACTTCTATACCGAACGAAGGGGAAGAAAAGGGACACAATAAAATCAGTATTTAAGAAAAAATATTTTTTATCCTGAATACTTAAGCTGAAGAGACACTTGCCCACCATGGCAAGGACTGCTTCACATGAATAGGGAACGAGTTTTCTAGCATATTGATCACAAGATCAAAGTCATTAATTGGGTAGGTTCCTGTCACTTTTAAATTCGCAACACTTGGATCAATATTAATGTAGCCGTATCGATAGCGACCAATTTCACTTAAGAACTCAGATAAAGGCATCCCATCAACAATTAACAGTCCCTTCACCCAAGATTCGTACATTGCTTCAACCGGACGCAAAGCCGTCATGGAGTGCGCCGAAAACCTTACCTCTTGCCCTGCATGCAATGTTTGGATTGAGTTAGCATCTAAGGGCGCCAAAGAAACCACACCCTCATAAACAGCCAGCACGGCTTGTTGATTGGATAAGTTCCGCACAGAGAAACGTGCCGCTTCTTTACCTGCATTCATCACAGCATTATTAGAAGATACGGTGAACGGCCTACTGTCCAAAGTAGGCTGAGTCTGAATAAGTATCTCACCTGCAACCAATGAGACATTACGAAATTGAGTATCATAACTATGATTAATAGCACTGTTGGTATTCAACCAAACATTGCTGCCATCTTCTAAACCATAAGAAGAAACCTGCCCAACGTGCGTACGGAAGTCAGCATTCCAAGAGGACGCCAGAACAGGTAACTTTGTGTGTTCCCAACTGAACCAACCCAATGCAGCAACACCCGTTAACCCCATAGCACCTTTCATAAACTGTCGCCTATTAAGGCTTCTCGTATACTGCTCTTCCATCACATATCGAGCAGATTGATTGCTTCCTGCATCTTGGAAAGAAGAAAACATATCCCCTATTTCAGTGACTTTTTTCCACGCGTCACGATGCTCTTCGCTCATCGCCAACCAATCTTGCCATGCTGAATAATCAGTTTCTGAAACAGGCTTATCAGATAACACAACAAACCAATCGGATGCGGCTTCCAATGCTTTAAAACTTGTGGATTTAGAAGAGATCATGACAAGACAAACTTATACTATAAATTGGATTTAAATAAGGCACATTGCAACATAGCTTGAGCCATATATCGCTTTACCATACGCTCTGAAACAGACAGCCTTTCCGCGATTTCACGATATGTCAGACCATGCAGTTGAGATAAAATCAACGTATTTGCTACTTTCTTAGGAAGGGAAGAGATCATAGCATCGAGTTCACACAGCAACTCAATCATTACATTGGTGTGCTCAGCAGAAGGTGTATATTGCTCTTCATTATGAGTTAAGGATTCTAGCCAAGCTTGCTCTATTTGTTTACGACGCCAATGATCGACACATAACCCTTTAGCAACGGTACTCAAAAAAGCTTTTGCTTCATCCATGTTTGAAAAATACTTTGGCTTTTTAAGCAAACGAAGAAATGTATCTTGAACAACATCAGCAGCTAACTCATGACAGCCTAAGCGATTACGGATCCATCCTGTTAACCATCGGCTGTGTTCCACATACAGCTCTTCAACATTATGGGTCGTTTGACACTTAAGACTCATTGCTCAGCTAAACCTCATTTAAATAGAAATTTGAAAGTGAGCAAAAAATACACTAAATGAGAATCAATATCAAACAAAGAGATTAAATTATAGCCACTTAAAGCGCCTTATCTCACAAAGTCGTAAACACGCCTCCTTTCTTAATGGCTTTTTGATAGGAAGGTTCTTTTTCTACCTGTTTCAAGAAGCGGCTAATATTTGGAAACTTTGTCAGATCCATTCGAGTGCTTGCCGCTTGTAAAGGGAAGCTCATTTGAATATCGGCTGCGGTTAATTTGTCACCTGCAAACCAGGTTTGCTGATTTAGGGTTTCCTCAATAAAACTCATCTGAGGCTCAATTCGCGGGTTAATGAATTTCTCTTGGACTTTGCCTGTGATCATTTTGGCAATCGGCTTAATGAAAAAAGGCATGGGATTTTGAGGCACTTTCATCATAACCAACTTCATGACGAGAAGCGGCATTAAAGAGCCTTCCGCGAAATGCAGCCAATAACGATAATCCAATAAAGCTTGCCCTTCTGTAGGCCTTAAACGCTTTTCCGTATCGTATCTGTCTAATAGGTATTCAATAATCGCACCGGATTCTGCAACCGTAAGTTCGCCATCAGCAATAACGGGGGACTTGCCCAAAGGATGAACCGCTTTTAGTGATTCAGGGCCAGAGGCTGTTTCTGGGTCACGTTTGTATTCTATTACTTCATAATCCAACTCAAGCTCTTCTAACAACCATAAGATGCGCTGAGAACGTGAGTTTTCTAAATGATGAACTTTAATCATAAGGGGCTCCCTTGTATTCACTACCTTGGTAACAGGTTAAAGCTCATAGGACAAAACACAAGACAAGCTTCTCAAAAGTCAGCAACACTTTGACTACTCACAAACAATACACCGTAACTAACAAAAGAAAACATATCTGTTTTCTGAACAACCAATAAACAGCAAAAAAGTATCACAACCAATCAAGTCAATACAAATAAAGACTAAGTTCACAATATTTGCACATTTTGCCGCACTCTTTACCCAATGTACCAGTATCACTACGAAAAAAGGGCTGATATAGTTCAGCGCTATTTTATATTAGAGCCAATTTAACTATCAGAAAATAATTACTGATACCTATTGACTATCTTGATGTAAAAATAATTAAACATTTTTGCTGCTTGTTTTATATGCGTTCTGCGAAGCTGGGAACTGATTTCATAAGAAACAGGAACATTAAATCAGTGAGTTTATATAAATAAACCCTCTATTTTGTATGTTTCAAATTCCATGATTTCACTTCCAACCAAACGCCTCTGCACTGCAAAACAGCAATACTCTTTTCAGCATTACCTCATACATCGAGTTTGTTTGAGTCAATGACTGAAGAATACGCAATTTTCGATGTTGCCTAGAATGGATTTCTATCAATAAACCTTTGGCAAAAAAAAATAATGAGATAGCAAGATGAATTTCAAACAACTAGAGAATGTCAGCGAAGAACAGCTGCCAATAGCAAAACATAAACGTCATGGCTGGAAGCATTTCCTAGGCCTATATGCAGGCGAGCATGTTGCCGCAACAGAATTTGTTATCGGTGCAACTTTTGTTGCGCTGGGCGCAAAGACAATGGATATATTACTCGGTCTTTTAATCGGTAATATTTTGGCGATTTTAAGTTGGACGCTAATCACTGCGCCGATCGCCACTCAAACACGTCTAAGCCTTTACACTTACTTAGATAAAATTGCGGGTAAATCCATGACCAAGCTCTATAACTGGGCTAACGTGGTGATATTTACCGTCATATCCGCCGCCATGATCACGGTCTCCAGTACCGCTGTCAGGTACTTATTCAACATTCCCGCTCAGTTAAACTGGTTCCCAACAGACCCTTGGTTTGTCCTAGTTGTACTCGCTGTTGGTATCGTCGTGGTATTTGTTGCCATGTACGGATTTAAAGCCGTTTCTGAGTTTTCTGGTATTTGTGGCCCTTGGTTATTTGTGATGTTCGGTTCTGGCGCACTTGTCATGATGCCTGCACTTGCCGACTCTGTTCTTGGCACAACATCACTACACAGCTTCAAGGACTTTATCACCATAGGCGACCAGTCAATTTGGACTGGCATCAATGCTCAGGGGGAACCCGGAATTGGCCTGCTTGAAGTAATCGGTTTCGCTTGGGCAGCAAACACAATCACCCACTTCGGTCTTATCGATATGGCGTTGTTGCGTTACGCGAAAAAGCCAATTTACGGCCTTTCTACCAGCTCAGGTATGCTTTTCGGTCACTTTATTGCTTGGATCTCTGCCGGCATCATGGGTGCAGGTACCGCTGTTTTGGTTAAGAAATCCATCATTGAGCTTGATCCAGGTGATGTGGCTTTCCAAGCATTAGGTCTATCTGGTTTCGTCATTGTTATCATTGCAGGTTGGACAACCGCAAACGCGAACTTGTATCGCGCTGGTTTGGCTGCTCAAGGCATTTTCCACCGTTACTCAAGAAGACAAACAACCCTTGCAGTTGGTGTCGTAACTGTCATCGTGGCGTGTTTCCCATTCGTTTTCAGTAAGATTTTGCCACTACTAACTTACGCTGGTTTGTTGGTTGTTCCTGTTGGTGCAATCGTTTTTGCAGAACACGTTATCTTCCCAAGAATTGGCTTCAGCCGTTACTGGGTTAGTTACCAAAAGCTAACTCACAGCACGCCAGCGGTTGCGTCTTGGGCGATTGGTCTCGTGTTTGGCTTTGGTTTAAACGCGCTTGATGTGATCTCATTTTACTACCTATTCTTACCGACATGGGTTGTGACTATTGTCGTTTATACCTTGCTTGCAAAACGCTATGGCGCAGACAAAAAGTACCCAGAAGAAAAAGCAGAAATGGCAGAGCACAACAAACTGGTTGCCGCTTTCCATGAGCAACAAGCAAAAGAAGAAAGCCCAATAGTAGAAGACAATTCTCTATTGTCTACAGCGCTAAAAGTCATTGCTTGGTTGAGCTTAGGTGTCACCTTAACTCTTGCTTCCATCACCATGTTTAGCAGTGCTGACATGGCAGCGTATTTAGAAAACCGTGACACTTTCTATTTTTATGGCTTTATCTGTACTGTCGTCTACTTCGTAGCGGCTTATTGGGTATTGCGTCGGAAAAAAGCGCTACAAGCGTAATTAATCATTCGAGAATCATGATGACAACATTCATAGCATTGAATCAAAGTAACCTACCGCACTTGCCAGAGTCTTTCGTTCGTCCGACGTACGACCGAAGCAAACTCAAGGCTGGAATCGTGCACATTGGCGTAGGTGGATTTCACCGATCTCACGAGGCTTATTACACAGATGAGCTTTTAGCAAACACCCAATCAACAGAATGGGGCATTTGCGGCGTTGGCTTACGTGAAGCTGACCGTAAAATCGGTGATGTTCTTAAACAGCAAGATTATCTTTATACCTTGATCGTCAAACACCCTAACGGACAAATAGAAAATCGAGTGATTGGTTCAATCATTGATTTCATGCTGGCAAGCGATGATTCTTCTGCTGTGATTAACAAAATGGCGAACGAAGAAACCAAAATAGTCTCATTGACGATCACAGAAGGTGGCTATCACTTTAACCCTGTGACCAATGAATTCGACTTTGATCATCCTGACGTTCAGCACGATCTAGCCAATCCAGCTACACCAAAAATGGTGTTCGGTTACTTGACTGCTGCATTGAAAAAACGTCGTGATGCAGGTTTGCCAGCTTTTACTGTTCAGTCTTGCGACAACATCCAGCACAACGGTGACATGACACGCAAAATGCTATTGGCATTTGCTCGTAAACAGGATTCTGACTTAGCAACGTGGATCGAAGCAGAAGTTCGCTTCCCGAATGCCATGGTAGACCGCATTACGCCAGTCACAACACCTGCTGATATCGCAACATTAAAAGACGCCGGTGTCGATGATGCTTGGCCTGTCGTTTGCGAACCATTCCACCAATGGGTCATTGAAGACACATTCTCAAATGGTCGCCCAGAATGGGAAAGTGTTGGCGCGCAATTTGTGCCTGACGTAACTCCTTACGAAACCATGAAGATTCGCCTTCTAAACGCAGGTCACTCTGTTTTAGGTTTGTTGGGTTCCATTCACGGCCACCAAACAATTGACGGCTGTATCGCAGATCCATTGTTCGCAACTTACTTACGTCAATTCATGGACGTTGAAGCCACTCCGGTTCTCGCGCCAGTTGAAGGCATTGACTTGGAAGAGTACAAAAGCACGCTAATCACACGTTTTGGTAACCCAAATGTGAAAGATAACCTAGCGCGCATTTGTCTAGAAAGCTCAGCAAAATTGCCAACTTTCTTAATTCCAACCATCGCAGAAAACCTTAAAAAAGGCGGTAGCGTAAAATACGCCGCTTTGGTCATCGCGGCTTGGTGTTATTACTCAGACAAAGGCACAGACAAAAATGGCGTCGCGCTCGACATCGTCGATGCAATGAAAGCGGAATTACACGAAGCGGCAGCAAACACAGCGAAAGACAAACTGTCCTTCCTGAAGCTTGATGACATCTTTGGTGAATTGGCTCAAACGGATGCATTCACAAGTGAATACACTCGCCAGCTTGATGCGCTTTACGCAAACCCAGACATTGCAGTCTTAATGCAAGAAATCATCAAATAGCCTCAAGTAACAACGGCTATTAAAAAGCCCGATAAACTCGTATTAAATCGAGTCTATCGGGCTTTTTTATTCGCTAAGCGGTAATGAATTTATCAACAAACTTTGTCAAAGGTATCGCTCGGCTGTAATGGAAGCCTTGCATATAATCACATTCTAAGTGACTTAGTTCTTGTCCAACATTTTGATTTTCTACCCCTTCCGCCACCACACTGCAGTTTAAGCTTTTGGCTAAAAACAGTGTGGATTTTACTATTGAGTGATTGACGGACCCAACACTCATATCCGTAATAAATGAACGATCAATTTTTATTTGATTAACTGGAAGCTCACGTAATAAAGAAAGAGAAGAAAAGCCTGTGCCGAAGTCATCAATACTGAATCGAAAACCTATTTCACTTAACTTAAGCATCATCTTCTTACCAGCATACAGGTCTTTCATCATGGCGCTTTCTGTTATTTCAAACACTAGCTGGTCCACGCAGGATGGGTCTTTTTCACTAAATTTCAGGGCCAATTGATACACAGCGTCATTTTGTAAATCTTGAGCAGATAGGTTGATATGCAAGCAACCAGTGAAGCCACCTTTTTTCATTTCCTGTAAATCTAAAAACGATTTATTCAAAACCCAAGCCGTAATTTCACCAATCAAAACGCTCTGCTCGGCAATGCCAATAAATTTATTCGGCGAGATGTAACTGCCGTCCGTTTGAGGCCAGCGGATAAGTGCCTCTGCACCATAAATACTGTTATCTGGGTTCACAATAGGCTGATAATGCAGCTCAAACTCTTCCCTTTCTAGTGCTGCTTTTATACCTGTAGAAATAACAAGTTTTTCACTTCCACCAGCATTAAACTCATCCCTATAAAGTACATATTTTTGACGATGCTTTTTAGATTCGTACATAGCAATGTCTGCTTGTTTCAGTAACTCATCTAATTCGGTCGCTTGGTTCGGGAATAGGCTAACACCAATACTCAGATACACATTGATGTCATAGCCCATTACTTGAAAAGGCTGTTTTAAGGTGTCGTGAATAAGGTCCACGACGTGAAGATAAGCTTTCTCTTCATTGGTGTTCACAATTAAAGCAAACTCATCACCGCCCATACGGGAAACAAAAGTGTTAGAGGGTAAAAGCTCTCTAAAACGAGCCGACACTGCAATTAATAATTCATCGCCATAATGATGGCCTAAAGCATCATTTACCTGCTTAAAGTTGTTTAAATCAATCGACAATAAAGTGAATGGTGTTTGGCTTTCTGCATATTCCGTCATGCGCTGCAAAATATGCTTTCTATTGGGCAAATCGGTCAAACTGTCATGCAAGGCGTTGTGGCGTTCTACATCAGCGACTTCTTCCAATTTGATAATGCTTTTATGGCTCAACTTACTCACCACAAAAACAAACATGCCACCACCACATAAAATACAAGAAATGACAGCATAAATCAGACCTGTCGCTGGCTGGCTAAGCTGAAAATAAAGCATCCCGCCATAACCAAGAATAAAAAGGACAATTAAAAAAAGTAGGATATTCCAACCTAAGCCCTTATCCCTAGAGCAAATATCATAGGTAGGCCTCAGGCTTAACACCAACGCCACCATGCCCAGCAAAATCAACGAGATATAAATCCAACTCATGACACTATCTATCCATAATAAGAATTTATGTTCTATTTTAAACTAACATTAATTAATAAACGATCAATTCAGGGCAAGACATAATAACTTTGTATAAGTTATGAGTTTCCTTCCATTTTTTACATAATACTCTTTTCCTTATCTACGACATTTTGCCGTCGTTAGGAGAAATAGTGAAAGATCAATTAGGACTATGAATAAAAAATAGCGCCTAACTTAGGCGCTATTTCAGTAGAAACAAAAGAGGATAGAGAGCTTGATTTACTTTGAGATCGAGAACTTATTGTCAAATTCACGGAGCAAATACAGCATCACGATCGCAGCTAACATCGGCCACGCTGCGAAGAAGAGAAGATTTGATGGCCCCCAAGGATCCATATAGCGACCGAATGACACCAAGGTCGAACTCAAATGCATGATCAAAATGACCAGTGTGACCCAACGTTTTTGGAAGCCAATCAAAAAACTCAGTATAAGAGCCAACTGCAAGCCGCCCAGTAAATAAGAAACGCCTGAGCTTAACTCTGGAATAGAGTAAAAAACTTTAAACACAATGGCTGCGTGTTCAGGGTTAACGAATTTATCCAGTGTCCACATTAACAAGACAATAAATACCCCTAGACGTAACCCTAACAAACTCCACTCTAGCTTCTCTCGTGGTACTGCGACATCATTTTTCATGAATAAAGCCTTTCTTTTAAATATGCAATTTGAGAGGTAACAACTATAGAAGAATCAAAAGCATGCAAATTGCTTCTTAAAACCTCTATCAATCACCTCAAGAAAGGTTTCATGGTAAAAATAAAAGAAGATCGAAACAATTAGCCACAGTTCATATGAACATTCTTATCTTGTTCAAGAGTTTGTGAATAAATTGATACTAAAAAGGAAGAATATGTCATATACATATCTAGTTATATTAAAGCGAGCTGAAATATTAATGATCAATTGCCAAAACGCGTAACGCCACTCCCGCCGCTGATGTTCGATTTTCAACGCCCAACTTTGGAAAGATTTGCTCTAAATGCTTATTCACAGTACGCGGGCTCATTTCAAGAATCTCAGCCACTTCCCGATTGGTTTTACCGTTTGCAATCCAATGCAAAACTTCTGATTCCCGATCCGTCAGTCCAAGCTCAAGCTTCAACAATGTTGGCCCCGTGGGTTTATTACCATCTTCCAATTTCAAGAGCACTTCTTTCTGCTCTGTCAGCCCCATCATTTTCAGCGCTAAGGGATAGTCTAATCCAGTTAGCTTCAACACATTACCAACAGCCGGCTCATGGGCTAGCCATAAACGAATTTGTAACGCCATTTCGCTCTGCTGCCAATCATCACTGACTCGCGCCTTGGCGAGCAAGGCATAAGTCTGAGGAGTCGCCCAGGCAATCACACCTGCATGAGTGGTTGTCATCAAATGCTGCCCCATGCTGTCGAGCGCCGATTGTGCGTTGTTGCTTAACCTCGCATTCGACAAATGCACTCGCATCCGAGCAATCAATTCATTGGGTTGAATGGGCTTGGTTAGATAGTCCACGCCACCTGCCTCTAACCCTCGGACAATGTCATCCGTCTCACTCAAACCTGTCATAAAAATAACAGGAATAGATGCCAAGCTAGGATCCGCTTTAAGTTCTCGACAGGTCTCGAAACCGTCCATATTCGGCATAATGGCGTCGAGCAAAATAATGTCTGGGCGAATACGTTTCGCAATGGTTAAGGCTTGCCTTCCTTCTAATGCAACGAGAACATCCATATTAGCTGTTTCCAAAGTATCGTGAATCAGGCTCAGCGCATCTGGCGAGTCATCAACCACTAATACAATGTCGCTCTTACTGTTGGGTTTCATCATTAGACTTCCGGTTTAAAAAGCACATCATAAAGAATGTTGTTTTAAATATTGGACAATACCGTCGAACTGAAAGCTTTGGTACAAACTTTCCAATTGCTGCTTATGTGCCAATGCAATCACGTCCGATTTATCCATTTGATCAAGCACACCTCGAACCCCTTTTTTGTATCCCATTTCCGCAAAAGCCATAAGTTCTCGAACACTTTCATGATCAGGAATTTTCGCCACAACCGAAGTTTCCTCGTCATCTTGAAAACTGCTTTCCGAACGTAAAATAGGTTCTTCAGAAAAAGCGATCGAATCTATCTCCTGATAATCCCATTCAAGGCTCAACAAATATTGAATGGTTTCAAGCAGCATACTATTACTAATAGGTTTCACTAAATATCGATCAAATGCAGCTTGTTCATCTGGCTCACGCTGGTTCTCTTGTGCATCAGCAGACAGCATCACAATAGGTACAGAAACACCTTGATCACGCAGCTTCTTCGCCAGCGTCAATCCATCCATACCTGGCATAGAAACGTCTAAAACAAACAAATCAGGAGCAGCAGTTTCCAACTCTTCCAAACACATTTGAGCGTCATTCGCTTCCAATACATTAAAGCCAAGAGGCACTAAAATATCCGATAAAAGACCACGAACAACAGGATCATCATCCACCACCATTAAAGTACGTTGATAACCTCGATAGCTCACAATGCGCTTATTTTCCGATGCAAAAGACTCGCCTTGGCTCACCCAAGGCAACATTAGACTCACTCGAAACTCGCTACCTTGGCCAACCACAGACTGTGCTTTTAAATCACCACCCATGATTTCAGTAAGCAATTTCACTATCGTCAGCCCTAACCCAGTACCGGGTAAATTCCCTGTACTAATGTCACGCACTCGCTCAAACGGATCAAAAATACGCTGTAAATGTTCTTGTTTTATTCCTAGCCCAGTATCGCGGATAACAAAATCGGCCACCTGATTACGATAATTCACTTCAAACAAAACTGTGCCTTTTGGTGTGTATTTCACCGCATTTGACAACAAGTTAATCAATATTTGACGAAGTCGCTTTTCATCCGTCACCACATATTGAGGTAAAGGCGCAATGATCTTCGACTTGAACTCAATGCCTTTTGCCTGAGCTTGCATCGCAAACATGCTGTTTAATTGGTCTATCAGTTTTGGCAAATCGACCGTATTGCGATACAGATCAAAACGACCCGCTTCAATTTTTGAAATATCCAGCAAACCTTCAATTAAGTTTGCCAAATACAAGCCACTGCGTTGAATAATATCCAATCCATTTTGGTGACCTGAAGGCGTATTTTCCTTTTTCAGTAGCAACTGAGCATAGCCAATAATCGACTGTAACGGAGTGCGTAATTCGTGACTGATCCCTGTGAGGTAACGGCTTTTTGCTTCGTTTGCTTTTTCAGCTTGCTCCTTCGCATCCTGCAAGGCTTTATCTGTTTCTTGGTGAGCATCAATCTCACGAATCAACTTACGAGTTTGACGATTCGACTCTTTCTGAGCGACCACTCGACTTTCATGGGCAAGTAAGAACAACCAAGACAAAACACCTGAAACAATCAATAAGGTGAAGAACAAGGCAAACATAGTATCTTGCAATAACGCCTCGCCTTCGACTGTACTGGGTGCCATTTGTCGGTAAATCAACATCATTAAAGCCGCATTTATGATGTTAATCCCCGTCAACAAAGACAAAAATCGGCCGAACCGAGACTTCAATGCTTTCACCAAATCTCTAGGCAGAAACAGCTTAAAAAAGTAATCACTTTGCTGGCTAATACTGGCTTGTGGCTTGCAACTGTCTAAACAACGCACATCCAAGGAGCAACACAAAGAACATATCGGCAGCATATAAGCTGGGCAAAAACTCATGTCTTCTGTTTCAAAATCGTTTTCACAAACCCCACACGTCAGCGTCACATAATTAATCTTGGTTTTCTCAGCCAACTCCACCATAGGAACCAGTTCTGGGCTTTGACGCGCTAGATAATATTTCCCCTTGGTAAGCCAAGCAATTAAAGGAACAAATACAAAACAGCTACCAAGGGAAATAAAGTGACACAAGCTTTTTGCCACTTCACCAAAGACACCCAAATAGCTCACCAAACCCAATACAGTCGCAATCAACATAGAACCCGTGCCAACAGGATTTATGTCATAAAGGTGAGCCCGTTTGAACTCCACATAATTTGGGCTCAAACCCAAAGGCTTATTGATAAGTAAATCCGCTGACAAGCTGCCCAACCAACTCACTGCACTAATGGCAAACACGCTCAATATGGCACCAAGCGCTTGATAAATACCGAGTTCCATCAGCAACAAAGCAATGATCACATTAAAAACTAACCACACTACTCGACCTGGATGAGAGTGAGTTAAACGAGAGAAGAAATTGGACCAAGCAATCGAGCCCGCATACGCATTGGTCAGGTTAATTTTCATCTGACAGACAAACACAAAAACCGCGGCCAATATCAATGCGCTTGTCGGAGAATTGGTTAGAAAATAAAAAACGCGCTGATACAAATAGGTTGGATCTGTCGCCTGTATCGCCGTTGCACCGTCCGAAATGGCTAAATAAGCCAAAAACGACCCTAAAAGCATTTTAATTGCGCCAATAAACACCCAACCAGGACCCGCTAAAATGAGCCAAAACCACCAGCGTTTCCGATTTTGCTTCGTCTTTTTCGGAAAGAAGCGCAGGTAATCGACCTGTTCGCCAATTTGCGCCATCAGAGCGAATAACACAGAAGCGGCGGAACCAAACAAAATCCAATCAAATCCAATGTTGGCGGATAAATGTTCAGGAGTGTATTCCGTCCAGCCTTCAAATTGCTGGTATTCCTGCACAACCTGAGAAAGAACAACGCCCACTGCGGCAAACTGAAGAACGAACCAAATCCATTGTGTACCATTTTGAAAGCGACTAATGGCTCGAATTCCGTGCGTCACGATTGGAATCACAAACAAAGCAGAAAGCGCATAACCAATCTGCAAAGGAATACCGAGTAGTACCTCCATAGCCGACGCTAATATGGCCGCTTCTATGGCAAAAAAGATAAAAGTGAAAGTGGCATAAATAAGCGACGTAATGGTTGAACCAAGATAACCAAAACCCGCACCACGAGTCAGCAAATCAATGTCTAACCCATGTTTCGCCGAATAATAAGCAATCGGGAAACCAGTAACGAAAAACACCGCCAACACAATAAGAATGGCGGCGACCGCATTGGTAAAACCGTAACCTAAGGTGATAACCGCCGCCAAACCTTCTAACGCCAAGAAGGCGGCGGCGCCAAGCGCAGTATGCCCGACCCGCTCAATACTCATGGTGTGACCTTGCTTGGAAGTGTAACGCAATGCGTAATCTTCCATAGTTTGGTCAGCAACCCACTTATTGTAGTGGCGTCGCACTTTAAAGATTTTCTGCGCAGCGGGCATATTTACTCACGATTAAAAATGAAAACACCAAAGTGAAGACGAAAAATTACGCAACACTCAATAGCAAACCTGTCGCCGCAATCATAGAACCACTAACACGAAGCATCATAGGTGACGCAAAGCGTGTCATCAGTTGTCCTAAACCAAGCCCAAGAGCATGCAATCCCGTTGTTGCAACGACAAAGCCCAACGCATAGTGAGCACTGTTGGCATCAACCGGCATTTCTACTCCATGAGCTGCACCGTGGAACAAGGCAAAGCTACCCGCAACCGCCACACAAGCGATAAATGGCAAACGCTTAGCAGCGAACACCAAGGTGCCTAAAACAATCACAGAAAGCAGAATGCCTTGCTCAACAAAAGGCAAATTCAAACCGGCAAGCGCTAAGCCACCGCCAGCCAACATAGTCAGCACAAACGCCGTCGGTACAGCCCACAAAGCACGACCTTTCATACTGGATGCCCACAAACCAATCGCCAGCATCGCCAAAAGATGATCTAAGCCACCCAAAGGATGAGACAAACCACTCATGAAACTAGAAGTATGTTCGTGCCCAGGATGCGCAAACGTCATGCTAGAAACCAATAGAAGTGCCGCTGCTGTCATACCTTTATACATCAATGAAACCATCGTTTTCTCCTAATCATTCTTTTCTTAAATAATCTTTAAACGACTGCTTTTGCAGGCGGTAACTCTTTTACTTCTAGCATGCCTTCAGCCACAATAAACTGGATAATGTCATCCAGACCTTGCGCTTGTTTCAGGTTAGAAAAAACAAAAGGACGATCGCCACGCATCATTTTTGCATCACGATCCATGACATCCAATGAAGCGCCTACCAAAGGTGCCAAATCGGTTTTATTAATGATCAATAAGTCCGACTTAGTAATACCTGGTCCACCTTTACGAGGAATTTTATCCCCTGCCGATACATCAATAACGTAAATAGTTAAGTCCGATAATTCAGGGCTAAAAGTCGCACTCAAGTTATCACCACCGGATTCAACAAACACCACATCCAGTTCACCGTGACGCGCTAATAATTGGTCAATCGCCGCCAAATTCATCGACGCATCTTCACGAATGGCTGTGTGAGGGCAACCACCCGTTTCAACACCGAGAATACGGTCTGCATCCAGAGCCTGATGCTCTGTTAGGAACTTTGCATCTTCTTGGGTGTAAATGTCATTTGTCACAACCGCAATATTGTAATGCTCGCGTAGGGCAGAACATAAAGAGCGTAATAAAGCTGTTTTGCCTGAACCAACAGGGCCGCCCACTCCAACGCGTAAAGTTTGTTTTGGTTTACTCATACTGTCTTACTCTCATGTATTGTTACTCTAAATTAATTTGCTGTTATCTTTATGAGCGAAACAGCCTTGAATACTGTGTTTCATGCTGGGCGCTGGCAATGGCAATCATGGGTAATCCAGCGCCAATACGATCTTCTTCAATGGTCAATGACAGTGAAATCGCTTGGTGAATATCTCCCTGCAATTCCCCTAATAATTCTTGTGCTTGAGTCTGCCCTAAAGGCACGAGTTTTGTCGCCGCTGCAATTTGATTTTCTAACCAAGACCAAGAAAACCCCAATGCCGCAACATCGAATTTTAATGTCCAATGAGCTGCCGCAATCGCAAATAGAGGAACAAAACTCATCACCTCGCCACGCTCAAAAGGCGTCTTTATGTCCAAACTTCCCATCAGTCGAAACAAGGCTTCACCCATTGCCGTATCATTCAAGCGCAACTCTTTGGTTTCTCGACAAGCCAAAACGAGGTCATTCAGTTCTTTTAATCGTACTGAGTCTTGTTGTTCTGCTGCCAGCATACAAAGGCGCAAGACAGGCAAATCGACCCGAGCCACAGATTGTTGCATTTGCAAACCGACCCAATCTAAAACATCGGCTTTACGCTTCACCCAACCTCTATCAATGGCATATTCCATGCCTTGTGAAAACGCATAACCGCCCACAGGCAAGCTCACACTGCTTAGCTGTAAAAGACGTAATATGCTGGCGTCAGTGGTGACTATGGCCATGACTGTAGGCTCCAGATTCAGGAATAAACACCGCTTCTTCGTGGGTAACTACCAAGCCTAACAAGTGCAGCATATCTTCTAAAACGTGGTCAGGCTTAATACGCAACCAACGCTCACCAACTTGAATTTTGGTGTGACGATTTCCTAAGTGATAACAAGCTTTGGAAAACGCCAACCAATCATCACAACTGGCGTGAGCCACCGCTTCGACTGCGCCTTTAACCTGAACGATTTTGCCGCATTCAGACTTTAGAAACTCCCCAACTAAAAGAGGCTTCCCGCGCTCCAAAAACACTCGCACTTCTTCCTTGTTTTCACCCACTAACTTAAGGCGCCCACGATCTCGTTGTTCGTGCGTTAAGGTCACAGTCGTGTAGACTTCATCATGGCAATGGGTGCCTAATCGTTCGTATATATCTAGCATTTCAAGCTCCAAAAAAGCCTTGGTAAAAGGCCTTTCTAAAAAAGAGTATAAAGCTGAGCAAGCGGTAAAGTTTCCGCAGGCTCACAGGTTAATAGCTCGCCATCCGCACGTACTTCGTATGTTTGTGGGTCCACAGTAATATCTGGCATCCACGCATTATGAATCATGTCTTTTTTCGATAAGTTACGAGTGTTTTTGCATTCCACCAAAGTGCGCTCTAACCCAAGACTTTCTTGCAAGCCATTATTCAATGCAGCCTTAGAAACAAAAGTCACAGAGGTTGCTGCTGCAGCTTTCCCCATGGCACCAAACATAGGTCGATAATGCACGGGCTGCGGCGTAGGAATGGACGCATTTGGATCACCCATTGGTGCGCTCGCAATCATGCCACCTTTGATAATCACGGAAGGTTTCACCGCAAAAAAGGCCGGTTTCCATAAGATCAAATCCGCCAGTTTACCTGGTTCAATCGAGCCAACTTCGTGGCTAATACCATGAGTGATCGCTGGGTTAATTGTGTATTTGGCGATGTAACGCTTCGCTCTAAAGTTGTCTGCGCCCAGCTCTTTATCTTCTGGCAATAAACCAAACTGCTGTTTCATTTTGTGAGCCGTTTGCCAAGTACGCGTCACCACTTCACCCACTCGCCCCATGGCTTGAGAATCAGACGAAATCATCGAAAACGCACCACGATCATGAAAAATATCTTCCGCAGCAATGGTTTCCTTACGAATACGAGAATCGGCAAACGCCACATCTTCCGCAATATTGCTATCAAGGTGATGACATACCATGAGCATATCTAAATGCTCATCTACTGTGTTGTGAGTGTAAGGTCGCGTTGGGTTGGTAGAAGAAGGCAAAACATTGGGAAAGCCTGCCGCGCGAATAATATCTGGTGCGTGGCCACCGCCCGCGCCTTCCGTGTGATAAGTGTGGATCACACGGTCTTTAAACGCTGACAATGTGCTGTCAACAAAGCCAGATTCATTCAAGGTGTCTGTATGTATCGCCACTTGCACATCATAAGCTTCCGCAACAGACAGACAGCAATCAATGCTGGCTGGCGTGGTGCCCCAATCTTCATGCAGTTTTAGACCACAAGCGCCGGCTTCTAACTGTTCTTCTAATGCTTCGGGTAAGCTAGCGTTACCTTTACCAAGAAAGCCGAGATTCATTGGCATATCGTCTGTCGCTTGGAGCATTTTGCCAAGATACCAAGGTCCCGGTGTACAAGTAGTGGCTTTCGTGCCCGTCGCTGGCCCTGTTCCGCCACCAATCATTGTCGTAACACCCGAGGTTAACGCTTCTTCTACTTGCTGAGGGCAAATAAAGTGAATGTGCGCATCTATACCACCCGCGGTGAGAATCGAACCTTCACCGGCAATGACTTCCGTTCCAGGGCCAACAACGATATCAACGTTGTCTTGAACGTCGGGGTTGCCTGCTTTACCGACTTTGGTAATGCGGCCGTTTTTGACACCCACATCCCCTTTTACAATCCCCCAATGATCTAAAACCAAGGCATTGGTAATCACCAAATCTACGGCGATATCATTGGTAACTTGGCTTTGCCCCATACCATCTCGAATGACTTTGCCGCCGCCGAACTTTACTTCGTCGCCATAAGTAGTGAAGTCTTTTTCTACTTGAATCCAAAGATCTGTATCGCCCAAACGTACTCGGTCACCTGTGGTTGGGCCAAACATTTGTGCATAACTCTGTCTGTCCATTTTCGTCGTACTCATTGGGCGTCCTCCGTCTCAAGTTTTCCCATCACATCACCACGGAAGCCATAAATGGTTTTCGTGCCAGCGTATTCCACCAGTTCCACTTCACGACCTTGGCCTGGCTCAAAACGAACCGCTGTGCCAGATGCGATATTTAAACGAAAGCCTTTAGTGGGCTCACGATCAAACGTCAGCGCAGGATTTACCTCATAAAAATGGTAATGGGAGCCGATTTGAACTGGGCGATCACCCATATTTTCAACACGGACTTTAAGCGTTCTGCGGCCTACGTTCAGTTCAATATCACCTTCCGCAACCTGTATTTCACCTGGAATCATGATGTTTCTCCTTCTCTTTTCAGGAATCAAAAAAGGAACTAATTGATCGGGTTATGGACTGTTACCAACTTAGTGCCGTCTGGAAATGTCGCTTCTACTTGTACTTCGTGAATCAAATCCACCACGCCATCCATCACTTGGTCTGCACTGAGCAAGGTTTTACCGTAACTCATTAATTCAGCCACGGTCTTTCCGTCACGAGCACCTTCGATAATTTCCATGGTGATGTACGCCATGGCTTCAGGATAATTGAGCTTAAGCCCACGATTTAAGCGACGTTCAGCCAATAAGGCGGCTGTAAACACCAATAATTTGTCTTTTTCTCTTGGAAGCAATTCCATATTGTCACCTTCAGAAACGAAATTAAGTTGCCCAGATTCTAGGCTCACACGCTGTTTTTCCCGTCAATACTGGGCGAATGTCTCGCCAACATTGAATAAATAACTGTTTCATTTGCTCAGAATCATCATGCACACTTCGCACCATAATGTATTCGTCTACCAAGCTTGCTCCACTTAAAGAGACGTGATTCGTACAATGTGTGCGGAGTTTATCAATCAACTCATCATGATTTGCATTTGCATCAAATGGGCCGGCGATCATCAGACCGTTAATTGGGTTACCATCCAAGCCAGCTTTAGCATGAAAAATATCTTGGCTGTCTTTGTCTATCACAAAACGCTCACGCACTTTCAAACGGCCGTTTTGTCGAATTTGAAAACCCTGTTCAGCATGCCCTTCTCCAAAACTCGCTTTGTTAGCAGGCAATCCAAAACAAGTAATTTCCCAGCCAATAAACTGTGCGTTTTCTTCTAGGTCGATGCAATTTTCAAGTCGGGTATGCGCATTAGGGTAAAGAATGGTTTCCTGTGGAAGCCATTCCATCAGGCTATTTTTCCCCACATTTAATTGAGTAATTTGGTGCTGTAAGGTTTTGTCTTCACGAGCTCGATACACTCGTCCAGCACCGGGAGTGGTTATCAGAACATGAGTATTTTCAGCCAAATTCGCAGTAATCGTTAAACGATCACCTGACACCAAACCACCTGGTGGATGCAATAAATACACATGAGCTGTCTCAGCGCCTTCAGGATAAAAAGGCTTTTGTACATACAAAGGCCCTTTATGATCGCAAGTTTTTAATACTGTACCGCGTGCTGTCTTACTAAAGCCTAAAGTAAGAAAGGCATGCCATTGGGAAACCGTCAAAGCTATACCGCCAAATATTGTTTTATCAAAGTATCATTCAAATTTTCCATTTTATCTGATGCAACAATACGTCCTTTTTCCATTAATCGAAACTCTTTGCCCACTCGTCTTGCGAAGCCAAGTTTTTGTTCAACAAGAATTACCGTTAGGCCTTCCTCTTCATTGAGCTTAAGAATAACGTCACCAATTTGTTTCACTATATTCGGCTGAATACCTTCATTTGGCTCATCAAGAATCAATACTTTCGGCTCTAACACCAAGGCGCGGCCAATCGCCAGTTGCTGCTGTTGACCACCCGATAAATCCCCACCGCGACGATGCAACATGTCTTTTAGCACGGGAAATAATTCAAAGATTTTTTCAGGAATGTCCTTTGGGCTGTCATCTGTTCGCTTACCACGGACAGGCAAACCAATGCGCAGGTTTTCCTCTACCGTCAGCATAGGAAAAATATCTCGCCCTTGAGGCACATAACCAATACCAGAATAAGCACGCTTCTCTGCACTTTGCTTATTCAACTCAGCCCCTTCCATAGTAATTGCACCACTTTTGATGGGTAACAATCCCATAATGGCTTTTAGCAAGGTGGTTTTCCCAACACCATTACGCCCCATGATGCAGGTAATCGAGCCTGCTTCGATCTCTAAATCTAAGCCCCAAAGAATTTGAGTACCGCCGTAAAGTTGGTCAACATTATTAATTGAAATCATGCGTTTGCTCCCTCTTCTACCGCTTCTTCTCCTAGGTAAACTTCTATCACATCTTTATTGCTTTGGATTTGATCCATAGTGCCTTCCGCCAATACAGAGCCCTGATGCAACACAGTTACGGTTCTTGCAATACTACGAACAAATTCCATATCGTGCTCAACCACGATAACAGTTCGCTCACCAGCAAGAGAGGTTAGCAGCTCAGCTGTTCGCTCTGTTTCTTGTGCTGTCATCCCAGCAACAGGCTCATCAATCAATAACAAACGAGGGTCAGCCGCCAATAACATACCTATCTCTAACCATTGTTTTTGACCATGGGACAAAGCTCCTGCCAACATAAAACGGTGTTTCGCAAGACCAATGATTTTTAACACTTCATCGATGCGATCAATCTGAGTCGGCGTTAAACGAGAAAACAAAGTCGGCAATACACCCTTGTCCGTTTTTAATGACAATTCCAAATTATCAAACACCGTTTGTTCTTCAAACACAGTCGGCTTTTGGAATTTGCGACCGATTCCCAGCTGAGCGATAGCAGCCTCATCTTTGTTCAACAAATTATGGTTCTGACCAAAGAAAACCGTGCCAGAGTCACATTGTGTTTTCCCTGTAATCACATCCATAAGCGTGGTTTTACCCGCACCATTAGCACCGATCAAACAACGTAACTCACCATCATTCACATAAAGGTTAAGATTGTTCAGCGCTTTAAAGCCATCAAAGCTCAAATTCAAATCTTCCACGTATAAAATCATCTGATTGTCTACGTTTACCTTACTTTGAGCTGGCGCTAAAAATGGCCAAACTTGGTCACGACGAAACGTTTCACGAAAGCTCTCAACTGTGTTTTCAATTGCACTCATGCTTCAGACTCCTGTGCTATTTTCGGGCGACGTTTAGCCATCATTTGTGCGTATAACCCCATCAATCCTTTTGGCAAATACAAGGTCACCAAGACAAACATGGCACCCAATGCGAACAACCAAGCATCAGGTAAAATAGCGGTAAATCGTGTTTTAGCGTAGTTCACTAGAATTGCACCAATCACAGCACCAATCAAAGTGCCTCGACCACCCACTGCCACCCAAATCACCATCTCGATGGAGTTGATTGGCGAGAATTCCCCCGGATTGATAATGCCAACTTGCGGCACATACAAAGCACCAGCAATACCAGCGATCACAGCAGAATAAACAAACAACCAAACTTTGTAGCGGTCTGTGCGGTAACCAATGAAACGCGAACGGGATTCTGCATCGCGAATGGCTAACACCACTTTACCGAAGCGAGAAGCCAAAATGCGCTGACTCACAACAAACAGTACTGCCAATAAGAAAGCTGTAATCATAAACAAGCTCACTCGAGTCGAATCCGCTTGCAGGTCAAAACCGATAATCTCTTTAAAGTCGGTCAATCCGTTATTGCCACCAAAGCCCATTTCATTGCGGAAAAATGCCAACAACAAAGCGTAAGTTAGCGCTTGCGTCATAATCGATAAATACACACCCGTCACTCGTGAGCGGAAGGCTAACCAACCAAACACAAAAGCCAATAAACCAGGCACGGCTACCGCCATTAACATAGCGAACCAGAATTGATCCATGCCTAGCCAAAACCAAGGCAACTCTTTCCAATCCAAGAACACCATAAAGTCTGGTAGCAAAGGGTCACCGTAAACACCACGGTCACCTATCTGACGCATTAAATACATTCCCATTGCGTAGCCACCGAGCGCAAAGAAGGCTCCGTGACCTAGGCTCAAAATGCCACAGTATCCCCAGATAATGTCCACTGCTAATGCCAACATGGCATAACAAAGATATTTACCCAACAAGGTGATGGTGTAAGTACTCACATACAACGCGGAGTCTTCAGGTAAAAACAGATTCGCCGCAGACGCTAACAAAGAAACCACTAACAGAATCACTACAAACGGCAGCGTATGTTTGCCCGTTGAGCGCCCTGCGGAAAACCATTCTTTAAGACGTGTCATTCTGCCGCCCTCCCTTTTTGTGGAAAGAGTCCTTTAGGACGTTTTTGAATAAAGAGAATAATAAACACCAAGACAATAATGGCTGCGAGAACGGCACCCGTTGTTGGCTCTAGGAACTTGGTTGCAATACCTAAAGAGAACGCCGCTACTAATGTTCCCAATAAGTTACCAACACCACCAAACACTACTACCATGAAAGAGTCGATGATGTACGCCTGACCTAAGTTTGGTCCTACGTTGGTTAATTGGCTGAGAGCAACGCCCGCGATGCCTGCAATACCCGACCCAAGGCCAAATGTCATCGCGTCTACCCAATGGGTTTTCACGCCCATGGCTTTTGCCATGTTTCGGTTTTGCGAAACCGCTCGAACATTCAGCCCCAAAGAGGTTTTGCGCAAGACGATAACCAAGGCAATAAACACCAACAAAGCAAAGGCTAAGATGTACAAACGATTCAGAGTCAAAGATAAGACAGGGTTAATTTCCCATGAACCACTCATCCAGCTTGGCGTAGAAACCTGACGGTTCAGTGGAGAGAAAATGGTTCTCACCAACTGCTGTAAAATCAAACTGATACCAAACGTTGCTAACAAGGTTTCTAATGGTCGGCCATGCAAATGTCGAATAACCAGACGTTCAATCAGTACACCCATTAAACCGGATACAAGAAAGGCCGCTGGAATCGCCACCCAGATAGAGTAATCAATGTAGTTCGGCATAATCAGCTGAACCACATAAGTCGTGTAGGCTCCCAACATGATCATTTCGCCATGAGCCATATTAATTACGCCCATCACACCAAAAGTAATCGCTAAACCAATAGAAGCAAGTAAGAGCACTGACCCTAAGCTCAAACCGAAAAAGAGCTGATCAACAAATGCAAAACGCTCTGCTCGTTGTGCAATTTTATCTAATGCCGTCGTCGCGGCTTTTACCACCGCTGGGCTTTCATCTTTTGTTAACTTAGTTAGAAGGTTTCGAACATCGCCTTCTAAACTTGAAGACAAACGCTCGATCGCCGCAACTCGATTTGAAGCGGCCAATTCTGTAGAAGAAGCAGTATGCATAG
This sequence comes from Marinomonas sp. 15G6-16, assembly GCF_055809555.1. Classification (NCBI taxonomy): domain Bacteria; kingdom Pseudomonadati; phylum Pseudomonadota; class Gammaproteobacteria; order Oceanospirillales; family Oceanospirillaceae; genus Marinomonas; species Marinomonas sp. 15G6-16. Next base: position 1,259,712 of record NZ_CM147916.1, read on the forward strand.
ACAAAGCTAAGCCCATTGCTTCTTTTACCTTGCTATTCGTTTCATTCGCGTACAAAGATTCAATTAAATCAACCGTGTCAGAATCCAGCTTAGATAAAAGCTCTCGCACTGCTGATTCTCGTACAGCTGGCGACTTTGCTGTTAATTGAATCTGCGCAATGGCATTACGCAAGTAGCCACGTAACGTGTTGTTTACACGAATTTTCTTTACGTCCCGTGTACTCAAATCAGGTACAACTACTTGGCTAAATACGTCTTTATAAACGGTATCGCCCTGTTCGTCTGATTTACCGACCAAAGACTTATCTGCTTTTATGTAGTACAGATCGCCACCTAATAAGGTATAGAAAAGCGGCAATACCGCCTCACCTTGAAGCTCAGCTAGCTGATCTAGAATCGGTGCCATTTCTTTGAATTTTGCGTCTGTAAGCGCAGTAAGCAAAGTTTCTTGTTGGCTAACTTCAGCGGCCTGTACTGAAAAGGATAAGAGCCCAAAAAGACAGCAGCAGAGTGCAATTAAATGTCTCAAGGTCATACTCCATGTATTAAGAAAAGGGGGAACAAAAAAGGCTCTCAGACCCTATAAGGTAGAGAGCCAATGTTTGCTGGGAAGCAAGTAACTTAGTAGTTCTGACCAGAACACGCTTTGGTTTTCGTGTTGTAGTTACCGCACTTGATTGGCGCAGTCCAATCAGAAATTAAGTCTTTAGAACCTGGTAAGAAGTCAGACCAAGCATCACCTGGAACAACACCGTCCGTTTCCCAAACCACTTCAAACTGACCGTCATCTTGGATTTCACCAATCAGAACAGGTTTGCTCAAATGATGGTTTTTGTTCATCACCGCAATGCCACCAGTTAAGTTTTCTGTTTCTTGGCCAATCATGGCTTGTTCAACTGCATCTACGTCAGTCGTACCAGCTTCAGTAACCGCATTCGCCCACATTTTGAAACCAATATAAGTCGCTTCCATTGGGTCGTTGGTTACGCGATCTGGATTATTCGTGAAGGCTTTCCACTTCGTGATAAATTCTTCGTTTTCATCACTCTCAACACTTTGGAAGTAGTTCCATGCCGCTAAGTGACCAACCAAAGGCGTCGTATCTAAACCGGACAACTCCTCTTCACCAACAGAGAAGGCAACAACTGGAATGTCTTCCGCTGAAATACCTTGGTTACCTAACTCTTTGTAGAAAGGTACGTTCGCATCACCATTAATAGTAGATACAACGGCTGTTTTCTTACCTTCGCTACCAAACTTCTTCACATCAGAAACAATCGACTGCCAATCAGAGTGACCAAAAGGCGTGTAGTTGATCATGATGTCTTCCGCCGCCACACCTTTTGCTTTCAGGTAAGCTTCAAGAATTTTGTTGGTTGTACGTGGGTAAACATAATCCGTTCCCGCAAGAACAAAACGCTCAACATCCAATTCATTCATCAAGTAATCAACCGCTGGGATCGCTTGCTGATTCGGCGCAGCACCTGTGTAGAAAACGTTTTTAGAAGACTCTTCCCCTTCGTACTGAACTGGATAGAACATCAAGCCGTTTAATTCTTCCAATACAGGTAAAACAGATTTACGTGATACAGATGTCCAGCTTCCGAAAATCACGTCTACTTTTTCTTGCGTCAAAAGCTCACGACCTTTTTCCGCAAACAAAGGCCAGTTCGATGCAGGGTCAACCACAACAGCTTCAAGTTTCTTACCCAGCAAACCGCCTTTTTTATTTTGCTCTTCCACCATCATTAAGACAGTGTCTTTCAATGTCGTTTCAGAAATCGCCATGGTGCCAGACAAAGAGTGCAATACACCTACTTTAATGGTGTCAGCCGCCATGGAAGGAAGTGCGATCAAGGTTGCACCGGAAAGTGCTATCGCAGAAGCAAGAGTCTTGATTTTCATAATTGAAGCCGTCCTATTGTGATTTATAATTTGTATTGAGTAGTGATAGAAAGTCCCAAGCGGATTAAGTACCGTCGAAACATCAATATCAGTCCATTCAGTATTCAGAAATCACAATAAGAAAGGTATGCGCGAAATGACCTAGAGGTATACGTCATTTGACGTATGTGAACAATAATCGAGAATTCCACACTTCATGACTATTAAATAGTAAGCAGTCGAAGGATAATCGTTACATTAACTAACAATAATTTAAGGAAGAGTATGTTTAATCAAGTTGTCAGTATTTTGTTTCCAATACTAGGATTAGCATTCGCAGGCTTATGTGTAGGACGTTGGATTAAGCCGGACTTCCGACCTATCAATCGAGTGAATATGGACGTTTTTGTCCCTGCACTGACCTTCTCTTCTCTTGTTGTTATGCCGCTTGATATAAGCCAAATACCTCTATTAAGCGCCTCACTTTTCGCTGTTATCATTCCGGGTGTATTGATGATACCGGTATGCTACTTCCTCAAGATCAGGTACAAGGTGTGGGCGCCGCCGCTGATGTTTCGAAACAGTGGAAATTTAGCAATTCCTCTGTTCACGTATGCTTTTGGTCAAACGGCTGTCGCGCCTGCCGTTATGTTATTTGTCGTGTCATCTTGTCTTCACTTCAGTCTTGGCTTAGCCATTGTTAGCAAAGGCATTTCGCTTTTACAGCTCATTCGCATGCCAATTTTTGTCTCCGCTGTTTTGGCTCTGACACTCAACTTGATCGGCGTGGGAATTTGGGAACCTTTACTGAATGCAACCACTTTACTAGGACAAGCCGCCATTCCTATTATGCTTGTGTCTTTGGGCGCTCAAATGTGCAATATGCGCTTGAGTGGACTAAAGACAGGTCTAATGTGTACCGGATTATCTCTGGTGACGGGCGGTATTTCATTTGGATTAATTTACCTGTTTATCCCGCTCTCTACGCTACACCTTCAAATGATGCTGCTTTTCACTCTTTTCCCACCAGCCGTACTCAATTACATGCTGGCAGAACGTTTTGATTTAGAGCCTGAACGCGTCGCGTCCATGGTGTTATTCAGTAACTTTTTTTGTGTCATAACACTTCCCGTTATGCTGGCAATAGCTTTATCATTCAATTAGGTAAACCACTACACAAATAAGGTATGCGCAGTGTTTTTTACATCCTTCAAAAATGTCATTTTTATGCTGACACTTGTACTAATGACAGGATGCTCAAGTTTAAATATCAGTTGGTCAGACTGGGCAAAGGACATTGCCAAAGAAGATTGTGATGCTTACAACCGTGGAACAGCGCAATTTGATGAGTGTTCCGAACGTGTTGATATGCTTTACGAAGAACATTACTCTATCAAAAGCCAAGATAAATGAGCCCTTAAACCTCTCGATATTCAATAATAGCTTGAGGTTAACATTGAAAAATCGATCTGCGCTCAATCATAAGGATGTAATATGAAGCTTGTTAATTTTTTGACTGCACTGTTTCTTATCATTTCAGCACCAGCACTGAAAGCTGAAGGCAATCAACCCACTCAAATACAAAGCGTACAAGGTACTGTGGCATCTTCCCAAGCTAGCGCTCTAGCAGCTTCAGCCGGTGTGATAGGAAACACCCTCACCATTGCTGTGCTTGTCAACGCCTCCGCTATCATCGTCACCTCAGCGATTGCAACATCAGAAGACGACTCAGGCGTAAACGTAAATACAACGACAAGATAAAAAGCCGCCATTCATTACTATGATTCAATTTCCCCGAATCATGACCCAATTTCATTACCTTTCTTGCGCCATTATGTTTGAATAGCGCGATCTCAATTTCACTATACAAAGACCATAATGAAGCACTCAACTTTATCAAATCTGACCTTGTTAGATGGCGGCATTGGTCGCGAGCTTAAACGTATTGGCGCGCCTTTTTCGCAACCACTTTGGAGCGCGCAAGCTCTACTTGAAGCGCCGGAGTTTGTTGCCCAAGCTCATCAAAACTTCATCGCAGCGGGTGCAGAAATCATCACAGTGAATAGCTATGCTTGTGTGCCTTTTCATCTTGGTGAAGAGCTCTATAAAGAACAAGGTGCTGCTCTTGCAGAGCAAGCGGCCATCATTGCCAAAGACGTTGCCAGTAAAGCCACTCAAACTGTACAGGTAGCAGGTTCGCTTCCACCACCACTTGGTTCTTATCGACCAGACTTATTCGAAAAGAAAAAAGCTCATGACATTTTAACGACGCTGTATGAAGCTCAAGACGAATACGTGGATTTATGGATAGCTGAAACCATCGCCAGTATCAAAGAAGCCAGCGTCATAGCCCATGTTTTAAAAGACTCCGCCAAGCCTTGTTATTACGCTTTCACATTGAGTGATGAAATAGGTGAGACTGCCACATTGCGTTCAGGAGAATCGGTTTCTGATGCCATAGAAACACTCTTAAAAGAAGCGCATTTGAGAGGAGGAATAGACGGCATTTTCTTCAACTGCTCCATTCCAGAAGTGATGAAACAAGCCATTCTCGATACGAAAAGCGTCTTAGAAAAGCATACAAAAACACTCAACATTGGCGCCTACGCCAATAGCTTCAAGCCCATAGTCCAAGGCCATGAAGCCAACCTCAATATACAAGGCTCCCGCGATTTATCACCGAAAGAGTATCTAGACTACGCGAAAGAATGGCACAAGCTTGGCGCCAATATCATCGGTGGTTGCTGTGGGATTGAGCCGAGCCACATCAAAGCGCTCCAAGAATGGAAGCAAAAGCTTTAAAGCAACGCCGTACAAGAAGCACATGAAAAAGCCTAGCATGCTAGGCTTTTGTTTCTTTCTTTAACCAATCATAGATTTAGAAGCTTAAACTACAAGCTTACTCGCCTGTCATCATTAAGCTGGAATGGGAGAGTCCATATTGGAACTCTCAGCAATGAAGCTTACCGCAGGATGCTCTTTCAGCTGTGAAATGATTTTTGGACTCTGATCATGAGTCACATCGATAATGACAATGACTTCACCATTATCTAAGTGTCGATCAAAGACACTTTTAAAGTAAGCGTCATAAGAATCACAAACTATAGCCGCCAGTACTTTAGTTGCGATGAAAGCAACACCGCTCACCAAAGCCAACCACAATAGATTCTGTATTGTGATTTCCATTACTCCAAGTCCAATAACAAGAATCAGTGCCAGTACGCAAAAAGCAAATAAACCTGCACGACTACGAGAAGTGAGTAGCTTTGTATTTTCAAAACTATTGCCACCATGAAGGTGGTGGGAAAGAATTCCTTTATCATCCCGAGATAAGACAAAAAAGTGTTCATCATCAACACCTTGCTTATGAACCTCATCAGATATCAACTCTGCATCATCAAGGTCATTCGTGCTATAAAATAGACGTTTCATAGTACCCTCCCGACATTCAGCCATTTGGAATTTTTATTAGCTGGGTAAATTTAGTCTGGTCGATAATCAGGGTTTTGCAATTATTTTGTTTAAAAATTAAACAGAGATAACATTTCTTTTCAAAAGGGTGGATAGGAATATCGACTCTCCAAAAACAAAAAATCCCTTTAAGACTCTCGCCTTAAAGGGATTCTAAAACGCTTTTTATGAACCAAAGAAATTAGTCTTGGTTGATAAAGTAGTTAATCACGTAAGCTGGTAATTCTGCCGCAGGAACAACGATTTGTTCCATTGTGTCACGGTCACGAACGGTAACTGGTGCGCCTTCTTTCTCGATAGAATCAAAGTCGACTGTCACACAGATTGGTGTACCGACTTCGTCATGACGACGGTAGCCTTTACCTACGTTACCTGTGTTTTCATAAAGAATACGACCCAAGCCCAGTTTTTGAAGCTTGTTTTTAAGCTCTTTCGCTAAAGCAACAATCTCTGGCTTGTTCTTTTTAAGCGGCATAATCGCTACTTTAATCGGCGCTAGATGTGGCTTGAATTTAAGAACAGTACGAGTCGAGCCGTTTTCCAACTCTTCTTCTGTGTAGGCTTCAGTCATGACAGCCAACAAACCACGGTCAAGACCAGCAGAAGGCTCGATACAGAAAGGCACTTCCCACTTGTTCGCTTCTAAATCACGAACCGCCAACTTAGACGTTGAGTGTTCATTCTTCTTAACCTTTGCAGACAGGCCGAATTCTTCTTGAGCTTTGGTGTGAGAACCCAAATCGTAGTCTGTACGGTTGGCAACACCTTCTAACTCTTCAAAACCATGTGGAAACTTGTACAAGATATCCACAGTTGATTTTGAATAATGGGCAAGATCATCACCTGTAACGTATTCAAACTCGATATTTTCTTCCGTTAGACCTTGATCCAACCACCATTGCTTACGCGTCTTCACCCAGAATTCGTGCCATTTTTCGTCTTCACCCGGCTTACAGAAGAATTCCAATTCCATTTGTTCGAATTCACGAACACGGAAGATGAAGTTACGTGGTGTGATTTCGTTACGGAAAGACTTACCAATTTGCGCAATACCAAAAGGCAAAGAACGAGAAGTCGAATCCACAACGTTTTTGAAGTTAGTGAAGATACCTTGAGCCGTTTCTGGACGAAGATAAGTGTAAGACTCTTCATTCACCATTGGGCCAACGTTGGTTTTGAACATCAAGTTGAAATCGCGAGGTTCCGTTACTTTGTCAGAACCACAGTTGTCACAGATTTTGATGTCTTTCATGTGGTCGGCGCGCATACGAGATTTACACTCGTGGCAATCAACCATTGGGTCAGTGAAAGTATCTTCATGACCAGAATATTTATAAACGTTTTTGTTTTGGATAATCGCAGCATCCAAACCTTCTACGTCGTCACGTTCGTAAACCATCGAACGCCACCAAGCCGCTTTTAGGTTGTTTTTCAACTCAATACCTAACGGACCGTAATCGTAAGCACCTTGCATACCACCGTAGATTTCACTGCCTTGGAAAATAAATCCGCGACGTTTACAAAGAGAGACGAGTTCATCCATTGTTTTAGCTGGCATTTCTAAACACACCTTAAGCAAAATTCGTTAAAAAAGACGTAAAACCAAGCGATTCTACGTTCAAGCAATCGTTATAGCCGTACATTGTACTCTTTGCCCGTATTTCGCTCAATGGCGATTCATCTAGCAGATAGAGGGTAAAGCTATGTAAAAAGCACAAGAGAAGACGATATAAGCTGGCATTTATAGAATAATTCGTATAAAACTCTTTCATACACTATATTTGCACATTGTTTTAATACTGGATTTTCTTTTCATGCGTACGTCTGCTTCCACACACCCTATTGTTCTCGCTTCCTTTGGGGTCGTCCCTTTTGTCTTTGCCACTTATTTGAGTTGGTCAAACGGCACCTTATTCGGCGTCTCTGGACTAGAGCTATTCATCACCTACAGTGCCATCATTCTCAGTTTTATGGCAGGGACTTTGTGGGGGCAACGTATCCATAAAGACATTAATTCCTTGAGCAAATATGTACTGATCTCAAGTAACATTATTTCTCTTGGCGCTTGGCTTTCTCTATTAATTAACGTTCCGGTTCTTTCCATCGCGTTATTATTTTTAGGCTTTATTAGCTTATTTTGGGTCGAAGCTAGGTCATTAAAACAAAGCGAATCCTCTGATGCTCGCTATCTAAATATGCGGTTTTTCCTGACTATCATAGTCTGCGTTTTGCACCTACTTGTGCTCTACCCACATCAATAAATCCAATCAAATTTGATCTAACTTTCCTTTGGTCGCGTATCAATACTCTCTGATCTAAACAAATTAAAGACGATAGAGTATTGATCATGCTGACGATTTTTTATGATGGTTATTGCCCACTTTGCACAGCAGAAATGAACTTGCTGCGGGATTTAGATAATCAAAAAAAGCTTATACTTGAAGACATTCACGCTGCTGATTTCTCCGAACGTTTTCCCCATATTGATCCAATCCAAGCCGATAAAATACTTCATGGACAACTGCAAAACGGTGAATTGATAAAGGGTTTAGAGGTTACTTGTTTGGCTTGGAAATTGGTTGGAAAGCACAAATGGATGCAAGTGTTACGTTGGCCTGTGATTCGTCTTTTTGCAGATCTTGGCTACCTATTTTTTGCCCGTTATCGCCACTCTATTTCATCCTTTGTCACTGGTAAACCACGCTGCACATCCTGCCAAAAGGAGCTTTAACATGTCATCTTTTTACGCCCTCATCATTGGCGCTGGCAGCACTATTGCTCAAGCAGCCATAGAGCAATTCGAACAAAACCCAGATTGTCTTGGTGTGTTTGCGGTAAGTCGATCTTTACCCCATGAAGATAGCGACTCAGCCAAAGTCGAGAAAAAAGTCCGCTGGTTCATCTGCGATAATTCCGAGTCGAGCATCCAAGACGTCGTCCAACAGATCAATCTACATTCCCCAAATATCACGAAAGTACTGATCTGCAACGGCGTATTACATGGTACGCAGCAGAATAACGAAACCATGATGCCTGAGAAAAAACTAGAAGATATTAACGCTGAACAATTGGAAGCCGTTTTCCATGCAAACACCGTGGTTCCTATGCTTTGGCTCAGTAAACTTGTGCCTTTAGTAAAAGGCAAAGAAGCAACACAAGTGGCATTATTCAGCGCCCGAGTTGGCAGTATTTCAGACAATAAATCGGGGGGCTGGTACAGTTATCGCGCCTCCAAAGCTGCATTGAATATGCTGATTCAAAACAGTGCTATCGAATACGCTAGAAGAGCCAAAAACGTCAAACTCATTGCTTTCCATCCGGGCACAACAGACACGCCATTATCCAAGCCTTTTCAGCGTTCAGTACCTAAAGACAAGCTCTTTACACCTGAATTTGTGGCTTCTCAGCTATTAGCCATTATGGATTCTGTCGAGATGAATGCCATTGAAGGGCACTCCATTGAAGGGAATAAAAATGCAGCGTTTTTAGATTGGAATAACCAAGCAATCAATTGGTGATTGCTTGGTTTCTTCATCGAGCGTTGTCAGGAAAGATTAAGCTCTGTAACGACGAGTTGGATCAGACGCTTTCGTCGTTTGGTATTCGTTAATCGTTAGCTGCTCAAGTGCCACCGCAATCCAACCACTCACCAACATATCAAACCAAGGCTCAACGCCACTACAAGCCACAACAATGTTGCCGTAAACAAATGAGCCGTAGAACAACACGTCGCCTTCACGCAAAGAAGAAGGGTGAAGCGTTTGATGATCAATATTTGAAACCGAATCACGCCATGCTTGTGCCGCTTTATTACGTGCTAATTCATCAAACGGCGCTGGCCAATTTTCTGGCGTACCAAAAGTACACTCGTGCAAAATAGCGTCTTCGAAAGGGGCTTCCCACGGCTTAAGCTGTGGATTCATAATGACAATATGCAATTCTTTGCGGCATGTTTTATTGAACAGCTGATCAATCGCCGGCTTTACAAGGTTTATGGCTTCGATTGCCAAGGCTTTATTATCCATCATTTTTTCCTTTCTAATCAGTAATGTAATCTTTGCTTTAATTTTACTTCAGCAAAGGATCATCTTTTGGTAAGAGTTTTTGAATCCACAAAGCCAACTTATGCTTCATGCTAGGTAAATCTTCTTTATCTGGTGGTAACGCCACAACCAACTTATCCAATACCAAAAGACGATAAATCGCTTCGGTTTTTTCATTGGCCGACATGGTTGCAGAGAAACCATCGTAGCCTCGTTTCAGTGCGTAATTTTCACCAACTTGGATGGCTTTTTTACTAAGCGCCGCCTCATTCTTTATTTTTTTCATGTTTTCCTCATCTTTTGGCTTATTGAATACTTGCCTATGGAAGCACAACTCACGCAATAAGATTGTCGACACACGGAATAAAAACGCGATTAGGACTCGGTTTCAGACTCTATCAGTTTTTTAGAAGTTGCTGAATCTTTCTCACAATAGAAATCCAAAAAACCGCTATAAAACCCTACTCTAGCAGGAAAAGAAACTATTTCAGTATTGGTATATACGACTAAAGGATAAGTGTAAAAACAGAAAAGTGTCGACAATCTATCTTGATAATCGTTTAAAACAGGACTATAAAGAATAATATTGTCAACAATTAAGCTATAAGTCGATTTTATGAGTAACCTTGTTTCTATCAAATCCGCGACCTTGTCAGAAGATCTCGCACAACAGCTAACTAATGCGATTGTGCAAGGCGAAATCCCCCAAGGCAGCAAGATTTCTGAACCGGAACTCGCCAAACAATATGGTGTGTCTCGCGGTCCACTGCGAGAAGCCATCGTCAAATTAGAAGGTTTAGGGCTGGTGACTCGCACTGCAAATGTTGGCGCACGGGTAATTCAATTAAACACTCAAGACATGCTCGACACCTTTACTATGCGCGAAGCATTAGAAGGCATGGCAGCAAGATTGGCGGCAACCACAATGCCAGCCGAAGAAGTGAGCAGCTTGTATGATTTACTCGACAAACACCAAGCCTATCTTGATGACAACCAAGACGAACATTATCTGCAACAAGGCGGCAACGACGACTTTCACTTGCGCATTATTCACGCCAGCGGCAACGCCAAACTCATTCGTCTACTTACCGAAGAATTGTATGCCGTCATTCGTATGTATCGACGTCACACCGCAGACCAACGCAGCGACCCTCGCCAAGCATTACGCGAACACAGAGCCATTTTAGATGCGATCGCCAACCATGAAGGCGACTTGGCTGAATTATTAATGCGACGCCATATTAGTCGCGCAAGCCACTTGTTACAGCAAGCCATGGAGCAAATCGCCCTGGTCTCACCCTAACAAAACCAATAAAAAAGAGAGAACAACGATGACAGCAGATTCTGCAGGCGCTCGTTTTAGACAAGCCGTCGCAACACAATCCCCCTTACAAGTGGTGGGAGCAGTAAACGCATATTGCGCCATGATGGCGGAACAAACCGGCCATCATGCGCTTTATTTGTCTGGTGGTGGTGTTGCCAACGCCTCCTATGGACTACCAGATCTTGGCATGACAGACCTTCACGATGTTTTAGAAGACGTACGCCGTATTACCGCCGCCTCTCAATTGCCTTTATTAGTCGATATCGACACAGGATTTGGCGGCGCATTCAACATCGCCAGAACCATTCAACAGATGGAAAAAGCAGGCGCAGCGGCGGTTCACATCGAAGATCAAGTGCTGCAAAAGCGCTGCGGTCATCGCCCTAACAAAGCCATTGTTAGCCAAAGTGAAATGGTCGATCGAATCAAAGCCTGTGTGGATGCTCGCGTGGATGACAACTTTGTCATCATGGCGCGTACTGATGCTCTCGCCGTTGAAGGCATGGAATCCGCGATAGAAAGGGCCATTGCTTGCGTCGAAGCGGGCGCAGATATGATCTTCCCTGAAGCCATGATCACCTTGGAACAATACCAAGAGTTTGTCGCAGCCGTTAACGTTCCCGTATTAGCAAACATCACTGAATTTGGTGCGACTCCGCTATTCAGTAAAGAAGAGTTAGCCAGCGTAGGAGTAGATCTCGTGCTGTATCCATTAAGCGCTTTTCGCGCCATGAACAAAGCGGCGCTAAACGTGTATCAACATCTATTAAACGATGGCCACCAGCGTGACGTAGTAGACGCCATGCAAACCCGCAACGAGCTTTATGAATTTCTCAACTACCATGAATACGAAGAAAAGCTAGATGCGCTTTTCACTGAACAAAAAGGCTCAGGAAGAAACAACTAAAAGATAGCCAAGATATAAAAAAAGAAAGCAAAACATACTCAGCTGATTTCTCAAAAAAAATAATAAGAGGATAGAAGATGACGAAGATACTTTCTGGCGCTGGCCTGCGTGGCCAAAGCGCAGGTGAAACCGCACTCTGCACCGTTGGCAAAGCCGCGTCAGGCTTAACTTATCGTGGCTATGGCATCGATGTTTTAGCCAGTAAAGCCAGCTTTGAAGAAGTGGCGTATTTATTGTTGTATGGTGCACTTCCAAACCGCGCTCAATTAACCGCCTATGAGGAAAAACTCATGGGATTAAGGTCGCTTCCCGAAACCTTAAAAAAAGCCCTAGAGTTGATCCCGAAAAACGCTCACCCCATGGATGTCATGCGCACCGGTTGCTCTTTTTTGGGTAATTTAGAAGCTGAAACCAACCTTGATCAACAACATCAAGCCGCCGATCGCTTGATCGCCACCTTGCCAGCCATTGTTTTGTATTGGTATCGCTTTAGTCATGACGGTGTTCGTGTCGATACATTGAACGCTCACGTTCCTTCTTTGGCGGGGCATTTCTTAACCATGCTTCATGACATTGAACCGAGTCAATTACACACCCAAGTCATGGACGCTTCTTTGATTCTATATGCCGAGCATGAATTCAACGCGTCCACTTTCACTGCGCGAGTGTGCGCGTCCACCATGTCTGACATGTTTTCCTGTGTCACTGGCGGTATCGGCAGTTTGCGTGGTCCACTGCATGGCGGCGCCAACGAAGCGGCAATGGAAATGATAGAACCTTGGATGACTCCAGACCAAGCCGAAGCTGAATTGCTAAAAAAACTCGCCAACAAAGAAACCGTCATGGGCTTTGGTCACGCTATTTACAGTGAATCCGATCCGCGTAACGAGATCATCAAACAATGGTCGAAAAAACTCAGCGAAGAAGCAGGTGACACTCACCTTTACGCCGTTTCAGAGCGTTGTGAAGCGGTTATGTGGCGCGAGAAAAAACTCTTCTGCAATGCCGATTTCTTCCACGCCAGCGCTTATCGTTTTATGGGCATTCCAACCAAATTATTCACGCCAATTTTTGTGTGCTCACGCGTCACAGGCTGGACAGCGCATGTTATGGAACAAAGAGCCAACAACCGAATTATTCGTCCAAGTGCCGATTATACAGGGCCAGATCATGCGGATTGGGTTGCTATCGACGAACGACCATAAGTCTAATTTCAATCTTTGAACTTTACCTAAAGGACACAAAAATGAGCACCAATGTAGATGTAAATAATCGTCCAGATTACGACCAAGTCATTCAAGACATCGCTGACTATGTGATGAATTTTAAAGTCGAAAGCCAAGAAGCGTTAGACACAGCGCGTAACTGTTTAATGGACACACTTGGTTGCGGCTTACTCGCCTTACGCTTCCCAGAATGCACGAAACATTTAGGGCCAATTGTTCAAGGCACGGTCGTTCCAAATGGTGCGCGTGTTCCGGGTACGTCTTTGTCGCTCGATCCAGTGAAAGCCGCGTGGGATATAGGTTGCATTATTCGCTGGCTAGACTACAACGACACTTGGCTTGCGGCTGAATGGGGACACCCTTCTGACAACCTTGGTGGCATTTTGGCAGTGGCCGATCACCTTTCTCAAGTTCGTTTATCCAATGGCGAAAGCCCTCTTACCATGCGAAAAGTATTAGAAGCCATGGTAATGGCTCACGAGATTCAAGGCGTGATTGCTTTGGAAAACTCCTTTAACCGCGTTGGTTTATGTCATGTTTTATTGGTTCGCGTCGCGTCTGTGGCTGTCGTCACTAAAATGATGGGGGGTGACAGAGAGCAAATCATGGCGGCGATTTCTCAAGCTTGGGTGGACGGCTCCGCCCTAAGAACCTATCGCCATGCGCCCAATGCTGGCTCACGTAAGTCTTGGGCGGCAGGGGATGCGACATCTCGAGCAGTGCGTTTAGCTGATATGTCTATGCGTGGCGAAATGGGTATTCCAAGTGTTTTAACAGCGCCGCAATGGGGCTTCTATGACGTGTCTTTTTCAAAAACCAACAAAGACCAAGCCATCAAACCCGATGCGCAACGCCAGTTTTCTTTCCTTCAGGATTACGGAACTTATGTCATGGAGAACATCTTGTTTAAGATTTCTTTCCCGGCTGAATTTCATGCTCAAACGGCTGCCGAAGCGGCTGTTACCTTGCATCCTCAAGTCAAAGATCGTTTGGCAGAGATCGACAAAATCGTCATTCGTACCCACGAATCGGCAATTCGCATCATTTCCAAATCTGGCCCCTTAGCAAACGCAGCCGATCGAGACCACTGCTTGCAGTACATGGCGGCCGTGCCATTAGCCTTTGGTAACTTGGTGGCTGAACATTACGAAGATGATTTTCATGCGGCGAACCCGATCATTGATGAGCTACGCGACAAGATGGAAATCATCGAAGATAAACGCTTCACTGCCGAATATTTGGAAGCAGACAAACGCTCTATTGCTAACGCCATTCAGGTTTTCTTTAAAGATGGCAGCAGCACAGAAGAAGTGGCCGTCGAATATCCTGTTGGTCACCGCCGTCGTCGCGCGGAAGGCATTCCATTGCTAGAACAAAAATTCAAAAACAACTTGGCAACCCGCTTCCCGAATCGTCAGTGCCAAGCGATTTTCACCTTGTGTAAAGATCAACAAGCACTGGAACAAACACCTGTTAATCGCTTTATGGATTTATTCGTCATTGGTTAAAAGGTATTTTAAAATGCCAAGATGACCTTAAAACGAGGTAAACGACACATAATATTTGCGCAACTTTATGATCTCAGTATGATACTGGGATCATAAGGAGACGTTATGTATTCACCTGATAATTCGACCGTCAATTTAGTAGGCCAGCATCGCCACTGTTTTTTATTGAAGGGCTCAACTAATGAGGTTTTGTCAGATTTCTTACGTTTAACTGAAGCGTTTTCCGCCCCGCTCGTTTGCGCTTACGATGTCAGCGCTTATGACGCACTTATGAATCCATCAACGCCATTCCTCACACGAACTTTCAAACAAGTTCGTCAAGAACTCGGTAGCACTCATGACGCTGTCTTAGTCGATTTAACTCAAGGTATCTCCGCCAGCGTATTGGCTATCTTGTCTGGAACAGTTCGCGGCAACGGCATCTTTGCCATTGCGCTTCCTAGTGATGATTGGCTGTCTTTGGTGGATCAGGATTTGCCTCGCTACTTACCTTGGCCTTATAAACCAGAGCAAATTGATTCCAGCTTTAAACGCTTTTTCTTAAATCATTTAGAAAGCCCAAACTCGCCTTTCCAATCGATAAGCCGAAAAACAATTACAGCCTTACCTGCCCTCATATCTGTTGATGAAAATGCTCCTCTCACCAAGGAACAGGCTCACGCTCAAACTAGCTTGCTAGATCAGCAAGCAGAGTCTTATGTCCTTATTGCTCCTCGCGGGCGTGGTAAATCGACCTTGCTTGGAGACAGCATTGCCAAGTTACTAAAAGCAGGAAAGCGAGTTGCTGTAACTGCACCGAATCAAGCTGCTATCAGCACATTGAAAGCTCGCTTTGAGCATACAGCTCAATCTATCGATCTAAGCCAGAATTTACCGTTTTTCGCCCCTGATGCGTTATTGGCCGATGAAAACCAATGGGATTATTTATTCGTTGATGAAGCTTCAATGATTCCTGTGCCTTTACTCATTGCGCTCAATCAAAAAGCAAAACACAGTGTTTTCAGTACCACAGATTATGGTTACGAAGGCGCAGGAAAAGGCTTTGGAATACGTTTTTGCCAATACTTGAAACAGCTTAATTCGTCATTAAAAGAGCTTTCTTTACAACAGCCGATTCGATGGGGGGAAATGACCCACTAGAGAATTGGATCAATGATTGCTTCTTTTTAGGCGCCATCAACCAAGCCGCTACAGCCCATAATTCAACAGGCTCGAACGAATACCAACAACTTGTAGGCAAGGAATGGCTAGGTAAGACAGAATTATTGGCTCAAACCTTCCAACTTTTAGTGAGTGCTCACTATCAAACTTCGTCCGATAATTTGCGTTGGATATTAGACGATCCTTCTGTTTCCACCTTTTTGTCGTTACAAGAAGATGCGCTGAATAGTGTGGCTATCGTCACGGAAGAAGGCGATCTTCCTGATGCGCTTTGCCTTGACGTCATGCAAGGCACTCGACGTCCAAGAGGACATCTCGTTCCTCAGTCTTTATTGGCTCATGAAGGCATAGCAGACGCAGGGCAATATACTTATTGGCGAATCAGTCGTATTGCCACAGAACAAGCGCAACAAAACCAAGGTTTGGCCAGCGAGCTAATTCGTCATATCGAAGAAGTTGCTAAAGGGCAGTGTGATTTTCTTTGTACCAGCTTTGCAGCAACCGCGGATGTAGTGGCTTTTTGGCTCAAAAATGGTTTTATCCCTGTTCGCCTCGGTACAGGGAAAGACCAAGCCAGCGGCTGTTATTCCTTAATGATGGTCAAACCCATGCACGCCAAAGCCTGCGGTCTCGCCTCATTATGGCACCAGTATTATTGTGCGAACCTCAGTCTCAATTTGTCTAGAGACTATCAAGACCTCTCAGCCGATCTTGTAGAAAAACTTGTTCAATCCACACAAACAACCGGCCTTACAGAAGAAAGCTTGTACCAGAAAGATGTACTCGACCTTACCTTATTCACTCAACATCACCGACCTTATCCAACCATTCGAGC
The DNA here is from genome assembly GCF_055809555.1 of Marinomonas sp. 15G6-16. Lineage (NCBI taxonomy): Bacteria > Pseudomonadati > Pseudomonadota > Gammaproteobacteria > Oceanospirillales > Oceanospirillaceae > Marinomonas > Marinomonas sp. 15G6-16. Next base: position 1,276,071 of record NZ_CM147916.1, read on the forward strand.
GCAACTAACACGACTTGTTCAAAGTGTCATAGCAAGTGGTCAGCTGACTAAAACACATACTGAATACAACTTACTAAACACCGTTGTTAGTCAACCACATGACAAAATAAACTTTACGCACTTCGGGCTAAAAACGAAGAAGCAAGTAGAGAAGCATTTGAAACAGGTCGTAGGCGAATTGCTTCTTTAAGATGTGGGTGGAATTCCGCCCATTTGAATTTTTTCTATGTGTGTAATCTCCCCCTTTTTTAGCTTTCCATTCAATTCTCACAAACCTTAAAACACCCAATATACGAATATTTTCTTTTTAAATCATAAGGTTGAAATAAAAGTGAAACATTTGGCACGTTTCCTGTAATGACTGAGGACCAAAGCAAATCCGCTTTTATGGTTTGTTTCAGGTGCCGTCTATCTTTTTAGATAGCGCCCAATGAAACTGAAAAAGCGGCTAAACAATAATAAATTCGTTTTTTGGAGTCATATAACAATGAAAAAAATCAGCCTTACTCTGACCTCTCTAGCTCTTGCTCTAACTGCAGGAACGGCTATCGCCAATTGTGATCCAGGCGAGCGCGTTGTTAAATTCAGCCATGTAACAGGCGGTACAACTCACCCTAAAGTCGTTGCAGCGAATAGCTTGGCAGAGCGTGTCAATGCTGAAATGAACGGTAAGCTGTGTGTAGAAGTTTATCCAAACTCAACACTGTTTGGTGATTCTAAAGAGCTTGAAGCTCTTCTATTAGGCGACGTTCAGCTACTTGCACCTTCTCTTTCTAAGTTTGGTTCTTACACTGACAAACTGGGCGTATTTGACTTACCTTTCATCTTTAAAGACATGGATCACGCGATCCGTTTTACCAATACTCCAGCAGGTAAAGACCTTCTTAACGCAATGAAAGACGACATCGGCTTTGTTGGCCTAGGCTACTGGATGTCTGGCATGAAGTACTTCTCTGCGAAGAAACCACTGCTTGTTCCTAGCGATGCAGAAGGCATGAAGTTCCGCGTTCAAACATCAGACGTTTCAAAACAGATGATCGATGCAATGGGTGCTTCACCACAAGCAATGGCGTTCTCTGAAGTTTACGGCGCACTACAAACCGGCGTTGTGGATGGTCAAGAAAACACTTGGTCTAACATCTACACGAAGAAATTCTACGAAGTTCAAGACAGCACAACAGAAACAAGTCACCAATTATTGGCTTACTTGTTCATGACGTCTTCTGAATTCCTAGACAGCCTATCTGACGAAGATCGCGCGCAGTTCTTGCAAATTGCGGACGAAGTGACTCAAGCAGCAAACTTACACGTGAAAGCAGCTGAAGCCGCTAACCGTGCAAACATTCTAAAAGCAGGCGGTAAAATTAATACCTTAACGCCAGAACAACGCCAAGAATGGGTGGATGCAATGGCACCTGTTTGGAAGCAATTTGAGCGTTATATTGGTAAAGATTTGATTCAAGCTGCTGCTGGCGCTTAATCACTTTTTACCCAGCAGTGAGCTGACCTTGTTGCGTTAAAGCAAGGTCAGCTTTTGTGGTTTTACTCTGTGACCTCTCGATATCCATCTTTGTTAGATAGATTCAAAAACACCAGACATTCCCCTTCACTGCTTTGATCTGTTAAGACGCATTTGATTTAGGAGTTCCCATGGCACTTTGGCCGCATCTTTATTTATGTATTTTTATTCTTATTCTTTGGATACTCGAACGCTTATTTCCTAAGGCGATGAACAAAGCAGAAGAAAACCTACTCGTTCTTGTCATTTTTTCCATTATGGCGGTGTCGTTCGGACAAGTTATCGCCCGTTATGGATTCAATACAGGCTGGGATGCAGCACTTGAGTTCAATACGATTGCTTTTTCATGGTTGATTTTATTGGGCATGAGTTACGGCATAAAAACCAATTTGCACCTTGGTGTCGACATCGTTTTGAACGCTGTACCAAAAGGCATAGCGAAAACACTGTCTTTGATCGGCGCAGCTGGCGCCATGCTTTATGGCCTAATCCTATTGGATTCTACTTGGTTGGCGCTATTAGGTATTGATGTAAATGGTGGCGCCATTGCTTACTGGTCGAAGATGTTCAAAATCGGCATAGGCACAGAAGAACTGCGCTACCCTATTTTCATACAAGATATGTTTGACCTACGTCCACGCGTTCAGCGTTGGTTAGTACTGGTTATTCTACCGATAAGCTTAGCCCTGCTGACTTATCGCTCTTTACAAGCCTTTATCGACATCGCTCGCGGCAAACGTTCAAGATTGATCAGTGGACATGAAGCCGAAGACCTTGTGAAAGAAAACCAAAACGTACTAAAAGACTAACGCAGGAGCTTTATTGTGCATTCAATCATTCTATTTTCTATGGTTCTCACCCTGCTGTTTATCGGCTTGCCTGTGGGCATCACGTTGGGCTTATCGTCCATTTTATTCATTACTTTTTTCTCCCATGACTCTTTGTCTTCTGTGGCGATTTCTTTATTTGGTGTCGGTAATCACTACACCTTATTGGCGATTCCTTTCTTCATCATCGCGTCGTCTTATATGTCGACCGGCGGTGTGGCAAAACGTCTGATTAACTTCGCGATCGCCAGTGTTGGTCATTTCCGTGGCGGCTTAGCAATGGCGTCTGTCTTGGCGTGTATGATGTTCGCAGCCTTATCTGGTTCATCACCAGCGACTGTGGTTGCGATTGGTACTATTGCTATCGCAGGCATGACACAAGTAGGTTACTCAAAAGAATTCGCAGCCGGCATCATTGCCAATGCAGGTACGTTGGGCATCTTGATTCCACCTTCTATCGTCATGGTGGTTTACGCGGCATCAGTTGACGTTTCTGTTGGTCGTATGTTCTTGGCTGGGGTTATTCCAGGCTTGATGGCTGGCGGTATGTTAATGTTGGCGATTTATGTTGTTGCTCGTATCAAGAAGCTTCCTGCTGAAGAATGGAAAGGCTTTGGTAACCTAATTCGTGGTGGTAAAGAAGCGGGCTGGGGCTTGTTCCTTATCGTTATCATCATGGGCGGTATTTACGGCGGTGTATTCACACCAACGGAAGCGGCTGTGGTTGCTGCTGTTTACTCTATGTTTATCGCACTTTTTGTCTACCGTGATATGGGACCATTACAAGGTCACGCTTGGGTCAATGAAGACGACGCACCTCATGCTCGTGTTGGGTTTAACGGACTGGTTTATGGTGTCTCTTTCTTCCTTATCTGGGAAATTATGTCCTTCTTTATTTGGGCTGAAAGCGAAACCATAACTGGCGGAGATCGCGCAACATGGGGCGCAATTCTCTCTGTCGCGTTGAGCATTTTCTATGTCTATAAGCGCTCTAGTAAGTTAGACGAATCCATCTTAACTTGTCTTGCGGCTGGCTTCCCTATTTGGGGACGCAACCTGTCTCTTATGACACGCAAATTCTTCCCAACTATGTTTGGTAATGAATCTCGTAAAGTCATGTTGGAAGGCACAAAAACCACCATTATGCTGATGTTCATCATCGCCAATGCTTTGTTGTTTGCTCACACGCTTTCAGCAGAGCGTATTCCGCAAATGATCACCGAATGGATGCTAGGCGTTGGCTTCAACTGGTTCACTTTCTTGATTGCCGTGAACATCTTGTTGTTGATTGGTGGCCAATTTATGGAGCCTTCCGGTCTTTTGGTTATCGTTGCGCCAGTGGTTTTCCCAATTGCGATGGAACTGGGTGTTGACCCGATTCACCTAGGTATCATCATGGTGGTTAACATGGAAATCGGCATGATCACACCGCCGATTGGCCTGAACCTCTTTGTAACATCTGGTATCACAGGAATGAGTTTGGCTCGCGTTGTAAAAGCCGCAATGCCATTCGTTGCTGTCTTGATGGTGTTCTTGATTCTAGTGACTTACATTCCAGCGCTTTCTACTGCCTTGCCTTACAGCATCATGGGACCAGAGATTGTTCAGTAATAACTGAGTGTTTATTCTCAGCTGAAAGCAAAAAAGCGCCGACTGGCGCTTTTTTTACTTCTAAATCAAGGTGTTGAAAAACTATCGAGCTAACCAACCACCATCAACCGCTATGGTGTAACCATGTACATAACGGGAAGCATCAGACGCCAGAAATACTATCGGACCCGCCATATCGTCAGGCGTTCCCCAACGACCAGCAGGAATTCGTCCTAGTATTTCACTAGATCGGTTTTCATCCGCTCGCAATGCTTCGGTATTGTTGGTTTCCATGTAACCCGGTGCAATGGCGTTAACATTAATGCCTTGTTGCGCCCATTCATTGGCTAAGGCTTTGGTTAAACCTAACACACCGCTTTTTGAAGAAGTATAAGATGGCACTCGAATGCCGCCTTGATAAGACAACATAGACGCAATATTGATGATGTTACCTGTACTTTTCTGAGAGATAACTTGTTTCGCAAAAGCTTGAGACATAAAAAAGACCATTTTTACATTCAGGTCCATCACGTCGTCCCAATCTTGTTCCGTAAAATCAATGGCATCATTACGGCGAATAATGCCGGCATTGTTTACTAAGATATCGACTTTACCAAAGGTTGAAATGGCTTCTTTTATAGCAAGATCAGCCGTTTCTATTTTGCTCATGTCTGCAATAACACTGTGAAAACGACGGCCTGTTTTTTCTATCAGAGCCTCGGTTTCAGAGGGCACACTTCTATTTACACCCACGATGTCTGCCCCTGCTTGCGCAAGTGCCAACGCCATACCTTGTCCTAGTCCTGTATTGCAGCCAGTAATAATGGCGACCTTACCACTTAGATCAAACATGTTATTCATCGTGTCTCCTAACTTGTGCAAATAAACGGGCGGGGAATATTAAGTAACGAGGGGGAGCAATAAAAAAGGGCTTACTTTTTAACTATCTCCCTCATAAATAACATATCCGTTCCGATTCGATTTTTTAACCTCATATAGGGCTGCATCGGCCATTTTTATGGCTCTTTCTAACGGCTTTTCATTATTCATATTTATAAAAGCAGCACCAATACTAACAGTAAAATGATGATTTTTACCTTCAACATCTACTTCATGTGCTCGAACATCCTTTAATATTGAGTTTATTAAGTGTGCTAGATCGACGGAATTGGTTTGTTTTAAAAACACCACAAACTCATCACCACCAAAACGCCCAACCAAATTGGGCTTTTTAATAAAATCACTCAATATAGAACTCAAAGCCATTAAGACATTGTCTCCACCGACATGCCCTAACTTGTCATTAATAACTTTTAAATCGTCTAAATCTAATAATAAAACCGCAGATCGATTTGCTGTTTCTTCGGTTGTCTGTGAGGCTGATGTAGTCGATAACCCAGCAAGAGTTCGCTTACTTTCTTGGTAGAAATAACCTCGGTTATATACTTGAGTTAAGCTGTCTATGCTGGCCAACTCAGCCATTTTAATTTCCAAAGAATCAATCTTGAAAAATAAGCCAATTAAAAACCAAGATAAAAGAGGTGTTACAGTAAAGGTGATACAGGTAATAAGCACGATGTCTTCTAATAAAACATCAGTGAAATGAAAAGCTTTAACAAGAAGGTAATTAATCAAACAGGCCAAGACTGTAGCCAACACAGTCAAAATAGACACTAAGCCAAAACGCCCTAATTTTCGCAGCATAGATCTGATTAAGGATGTCATAAGACCGCCACGAAATAATGCTTTTTAGGAGAGCTGTTCATGTCCATTTTCTTGACCTTGAATGCAATTATAAAACGCCTGTCCTTTTAAACGATTCAATGAGAGTATTCATTGAAAAACATACTCTCGATTGTATTACAGTTATATTTCTAACCAAAGGGTTATAATTTAAATATGTCCTTATCTAGGCCATATTTTCGCATTTTGTCGTAAAGGGTTTTTCTTGGTAAGCCAAGTGCATCCATCGTCCCTTTTATAGAGCCTTTTTGGCGCATCAACTCTTGTTCTAACAAGGTTTTCTCGAAGCGTTCCATCTGCTCAGGCAAGGTCATCACACCTGGATTATTTTCATTGGTAATGATCTCATCAAACTCAAAAGAGCCCGCTTCCCCCATCAAGACATAACGCTCAGCAAGATTTCGTAACTCACGAACATTCCCCGGCCATTCATAGCTTAATAAACTGTGCATGCGTGCCGCAGAAAGAGGCTCAGATTCACGCTTATATTGCGCAGTCGCCACCAAACAAAAGTGCTGCCATAACAATGAGATATCATCTTTTCGTTCACGCAATGGTGGAATATCCACACGTACTACATTCAGGCGATAATAAAGGTCTTCCCGAAACGTACCGCCTTCGCTTAACTGTTTTAGATCCACTTTGGTGGCCGCCAAAATACGCAAGTCCAAATCAATCGATGTGTTTGAGCCTAAGCGCTCCAAACGACGCTCTTCCAACACTCGCAGTAAGCGAATCTGCATCGACATGGGCATGCTTTCAATTTCATCAAGAAACAAGGTACCGCCATTGGCGTGTTCTAACTTACCAATACGCTGAGTTTTAGCATCGGTAAAAGCGCCTTTTTCATGACCAAAAAGTTCAGATTCCATAATAGAATCCGGCACAGCACCACAATTAATCGCCACAAAGGCATGGCCTCGGCGAGAGCTATGCTCATGAATATAGCGAGCGACTAACTCCTTCCCTGTACCGGTTTCACCTTGAATTAAAATATCCGCGCCCGTATCCGCCACATGCAATAACGCTTGGCGCAAACGATGAATGCCAGCTGTATTACCGATAATACGAGGTCCTGGCGCATTTTGAGCGACTAATTCAAGACGTAAGTTTCTGTTTTCTAAAGTTAAGTGACGTTTCTCTGTGGCACGTCTGACCACTTCAATAAAGTCTTCGTTGGAAAAAGGCTTTTCAATAAAATCGTAAGCACCATCTCGAATTGCATTCACCGCCATACTGATATCGCCATGACCTGTTATAACGATAAAAGGGATCTCGGCATCAATTTTCTTCACCTCTTCAAACAGCGCTAAACCGCTTTTTCCGGGCAAGTTAATATCACTGACAATAACGCCTGAAAAGTCTAGAGAAAGACGTTCAATAACCCCCTGAGCACTGGAAAACTCAGCCACTTCAAAATCTTCTAGCTGCAAGGTTTGAGAGATTGCCATACGAACGGCTTGCTCATCATCAATTAATATTACCTGCTTGTTATCTAGCATGAATCTTCCTTTTGAAAAGCATTATGACTTAACGTCATGAGTCACGGACGATGAATGAAAACGCGGTAGCCTAACACAAAATTCAGCTCCGCCAGCGGGCAGGTTACTGGCACTAATTTGTCCGCCCATGGCGTCAATAATTCGCTGACTGATAGACAAACCTAATCCCAACCCTAAACCTGACGATTTCGACGTAAAGAAAGGCTCAAAGAGATTTCGCACTGCTTCTTCACTCAAGCCATCCCCCGTATCTTGAACGCAAATAATCACATCGTCTGCGGTGGCTTTTTGCTCAATACAAACCCGTCGTTCAGAGCCAGAGGACTCCAAAATAGCGTCTGCAGCGTTAGCCAATAAATTCACCAAAACTTGCTCTAAAAAGACCATGTCGCCATTCACGATCAAGTCTTTATCGTCCGTCACCACAAGCTCAATTCCCACTTCTTTGTAGCGAGTCCCCATGATTTTAATCGCGCCCATAATGGCGGTCTGAACGGCTATTGGCCCTTGATGAACATCGCCTTTTCGCGCAAACACTTTAAAGCGAGCAATGATGTCGCTCATGTGCTGACCTAATTGGCTAATGTGTTGCAAATTTATCTGCGCCTGATCATATTTTCCTCGATCAAGAAACTTCAAACCATTCCCAGCAAAAGCTCGAATCGCGGTTAATGGTTGATTTAATTCATGATTTAACCCAGCACTTAGCTGACCAAGTACCGCCAATTTAGCTGTTTGAATAAGCTCTCGCTGAGTACCTTTGTGTTCTTCAATTTCCTGACGAAGACGAGTGTTCGCCCCTTCCAGTTCATAAGTCCGCTCTCGAACGCGCTCTTCTAAGTCGATCCGCGCCTGAGTGATTTCTTGCTCATAACGCTTCCGCTCTGTCATATCATGGAAGGTCACCAAATAGCTTAAGCGATTAGGCAATTGCATCTCACACAAGGTCATTTCCACTGGCACAGACGCTTGATCTGGATAACACAAGCTGCCTTCCCTCGTCAGTACTTTAACCCCAAGATTATTAATAGCGTCAAACAAATCATCCGAAGAAAAAGGAGAAGAACCTTCTTTTTCTGTTCGGAACAGCTGACATAAAGGCTGACCAACCAAAGGCGCTAACGGTTGCCCAACGAGCCTTTCAACCGCTGGGTTAAAGGACTCAATTTTGTGGTTGTCGTCTAACGTCACCAAACCCGCCTGTGTATTTTGAATGACTTCACGAATATACGCCTGATTGTGACGAGTCATTTCATTGGCGTCAGATCGCTCCCGCAACATTCGTGTGCGCAGCATGGCTAAGCCAAATAGCAAAGCCGTAATTGTCACACCACCAGCAAAAATTGCGCGCCATAATGCGATGTCTTCATTAATGGTTTTTAGCGGTGCCAATATGGATATTTGAAATTCTAATTGGCTAATGGGAAGGCTCATCTTGAGATAAGACACGCGATTCAAATGCTCGCCATTATTTATATTGCGACTCTCAACAATATCGACGATGGACGCATTTTCATCGAACGGCTTTTGATAAGTAATGGCTAACTTTTCAATCACCTTATCACCGTATCGCTGAGAATCAGCAATACGCTTTAGCTCTTCATGGGAGAGCTCTCCTAATACTCGATAGAGCCAGCTAGAGCGGGAACCACTGAACACAACATTATCTGGATCCAACAGCACAAATTCATAATGCTGATTAGCAAAGCGCTTCTCAAATTGCGTCAAATCGACTTTGACAACCGCCACACCAATAATGGAATCACCCTCATAAATCGGATACGAAAAATAATAGCCACGGCGATTCGACATAATACCCAGCGCATAATAACGCCCCGGCTTGCCTTTAATGGCGTCTTTAAAATAAGGGCGAAACACATAATTACTGCCGACAAAACTGCTTGGGCCAGCGTAGTTTGAAGCGGCGATGGTCAAGCCATCTGCGTTCAGAATATAGCTATCTGAAGCTTCAGTGATACGGTTAATCTGTTCTAATTCACGGTTGAGCTGATGAATGTCAGATTCAAAACCATCCCTAAGTGCTTTTCTCACTCGGTCATTAGAAGCCAGCAAGGTTGGCATGTGTTGGTATTTGGCAATCGCACTTTCCAAAACGCTAGCCAATTGACCAAGCTGCTCAAAAGAGTCCACTTCCAAGGCTTTTATCTGTTGGTGGCGCAGTGCTTCACCGCCTTTCCAGATCAGCAAAAACACAACAAAAAAAGCACAGAGATACATCAAAGCAGACCGCTTTGGTGACAGTAAACCCTGTATGTTCAAGCCAACTTTCTCTCTCAACACTTTCACCTTTTTATTATTATCAAAAACCTAAGAACGCGAATGAGCAAACGGCATCACTTCTGCAATGTGCCTTTTTTCACACATTAACATCAACAATCTGTCTATTCCCAAGGCCACACCAGCGCATTCAGGCATGCCGCTTTTTAAAGCACTGAGTAAACGCTCATCGAATTGTCTATCAGCCAATTTCATCTCATTGCGAGACGCTTTGTCTTTCTCGAAACGATGCGCCTGTTCCTCAGCATCAGTTAATTCGTGATAACCATTGGCCAGTTCCATGCCTTGCCAATATAGCTCAAAGCGCGCGGCAACCCATTGATCATTATCATCCATATGAGTTTTCGCAAGAGCCGCCTGAGACGCAGGGTAGCTGTGAATAAAACAAGGTTGCTCTGTTCCAATTGCAGCTTCTACAACGCTGGCGAAAATTAACTCCAGCAAGGTGTCTCTATCTGTTTCCTGCAAGCCATACTCTGTGTGTTTGTGAGCACACTCTTGTAATTCACTCAGACTCGCAGACAAGGGATCCAACCCAGTATGACGCAAAAAAGCATCTTGGTAACTTAACCGCTCGCACACCAAAGTATCATCATCCAATATGTGAGCGAGCAAAGCTTGAATTTCATCCATCAACTGCCAATGATCAAAACCCACTCGATACCATTCCAGCATGGTGAATTCGATGCTATGACGACGCCCAACATCTTCCGCCCGAAACACTTTCCCCAATTGATAAATAGAACCGGAGCCTGCACAAAGTAGGCGTTTCATAGCGTATTCAGGGGACGTTTGCAGGTAATAGGTTAGGTCTTCGCCTTGCGAGCGAGTCTGGCTAGTTAAGACTTCGATATGTGGGTCAGAAATACTTCCCAAAGACAAACAAGGCGTATCCACTTCCATCACACCGCGAGCATCAAAAAAAGCACGAACTGCTTTTAAGAGTTGGGCTCGCTTTTTTAAAACAGGAAGGTCTGCACTGGGTTGCCATAAGGACGCATTGTACATAGTAAAAGCTCTGTAAAAATAAAATCCATCATAGCAAATACTGAGGTTCCATGGTGAGCGCTGAAGCCTATTTGCTTCATTGAGTGACTAAAACACGCACTTCCTATCTGTATAAAAAATACTGGCGGCTAGAGCACTTATTAAAAAGTACTTATCAGGCAAAGATACGTTATAATATAACAATATTTTATTAATCCCTTAGGAGAGCAACATGTCTAACCCCATCCCCGTTACCGTACTCACTGGCTTTCTTGGTAGCGGTAAGACCACCTTGCTTAACCGTATATTGTCTGAAGATCACGGCCTGCGCATTGCGGTGATTGAAAATGAATTTGGTGAAATTGGCATAGATCAAGACCTAGTCATCAATGCTGACGAAGAAATATTCGAGATGAATAACGGCTGCATTTGCTGCACCGTACGTGGCGACTTAATTCGCATCCTTCATGAATTAGCAGAACGTAAAGACAAATTCGATCGCGTGATTCTGGAAACCACTGGCATGGCAGATCCTGGCCCTGTGGCACAAACCTTTTTTGTTGATCCTTCGATCAGCGAACAATATGAACTGGATGGCATCATCACTCTAGTAGACGCCAAACACGTCAGCACTCACTTAGATGAAAGTACCGACGAAGTCATGGCACAAGTAGCCTTCGCTGATCGCATCATATTGAACAAAGCGGATTTGGTCACAGAAGATGACATGCTCAACCTGAAAAAGCGCCTAAAAAGCATGAACCAAATGGCGGGCTTCTATTCTGCAACCATGGCTGATGCACCGATTGCAGAATTACTGGACATTGGCGGATTTAACATTCAGCGCGCCATAGACATGAAACCCAACTTCCTAGAGCCGGAGTACCCATTCGAATGGGGTGGAGTTTGGCAACTGCCTGCTGGCCAATACCGTTTCAAAATGGCCAACGGCCCAGATCCTGATATGGCGTTTCTTATCAGTGACATTAAAAGCACAACCGAAGCGACTGTATTGGATTTAGCAGAAATCGTCTTTGTGGAATTCTCCAAATCTGGAGAGCCTATTTCTCATGGGCAAACACTAAGCGAAAGAAACCAATGCTACCGCCTACAACTTGAAGGCCAAGATCACTATGAATTTCACTTAGAACTGGCCACGAATCAAGACATCGCCGTGTTCTCTCAACACACACCGGAAGAGTTTGAATTGGCACTCTTAGACAAAGACAACGCCGAGCATTTCCCTGTGGCAGAACACTATTTTAATGCAGAACATGAACATAACGACGCGGTTTCCTCCATTTCCATCGAGTTAGCAGGCAGATTTGACGGTGACATCCTTAATGCTTGGATGGGAATGTTTCTACAAGAAAAAGGCGTCGATGTGTATCGTATGAAAGGCGTACTTGCTATTCATGACGAAGAACATCGAATTGTCTATCAAGGCGTTCACATGCTATTTGGCGGACAACTTGAAAAACCTTGGGGAGATGAAACACCCACCAACCGCATGATCTTTATTGGCAAAAACCTTGATGAAGACTACATTCGCGGCTCATTGGAAAGATGTTTATATAAATAACACTTCCGCCCTTAGTGATATAAAATAGAGCATTAGGTGGAAGCAAAATCACTCATTGCTCTCTCCATCTCAAATGACCAATACGACTTTAATTCTATGAAAGATATAAAAAATGTTTTCCGTAATCTCGAAAAGCTATTAAGAGACGCTAGCTGGTTTGACGATGACTGGGAAATATACAACCGTGGCCCTTACCTGCAACTCTACAAATCAAATTGGCACAACCACAATCAAGGCGGAGTTCATTTCGAGACCTTCATTGAAGCACCACAAATCAAACAAAAGTCGTTTCCTATCTGCATGCACGCCGAAGAAGACTGCCCTTCACAACCAGAATTCATTGAAAAATTTCTTGAACTAGAAAACGACCGCATAAAAAGCTGGAAAGGCTACCAAACTATCGGTAAGGGCTACCACATCTGCGAACGCACCATGCCGCTTAACTTCAAAAACCTAGAGCAACGTATCTTTGAAGAACTGAACCGACTGCGCCAACTGGCAGACAGTATTGAACAAGCACTTGACGAAGTGAAAGGTGAGCCCGAATGGTAAAGCGCCAGAAAAGTCCCTGCATCGACCTTTGTGATTTTTCAGGGCCAAAAGGCTGGTGTTTGGGCTGCGCTCGTACTCGTCCAGAATGCAACCAATGGCAAAAAATGAAGCCTTATGACAAAAACAAAATAGAAAAAGAACTACAAAAACGTATGAATCAAATTAAAAAAACAACATGAATCATGAGCTCAATTTGCTCATCAATATTTTGACTCCCGCCAGCCCAAAGAAAAACGCAAAAACTCCATCAAAAAAGCGCTTCATTCTAAAATACCCTTGGCGAATACTTTGGTTTGAAAACAAAAACGCATACCCAAAAAACACCACACTACTTTGAGCAGCAAGCATAGCGATAATGGACAATAAACCTTCAACGGTAATCGTACTAGGAACGCCCAGAGTATATAGCGCACTGAAAAACAAAATCGCCTTAGGGTTCGTAAGATGAATCGCTAACCCTTTCAAATAAGCCGAACCCAGTGACACACCAAGAGTATTATTAAGCGCTAATGTCATGTCCGAGCTCGTATTTTTAACAAATAATGAACGGGCCGACTTGTAGGCAAGAAAAAGCAAATACCCACCTCCCACATAACGCAACATTTCAAACAACCAAACATTCGCATACAGCACAGCCCCTAAACCAAACGCAGCCGAAAAAGACCAAAACAACGACCCAGAAAAAACGCCCGCCGCCAATGCCGAACCATGCAAACGCCCATGATTCATCGACATACCCGCAATCGCCAAAGTCGCAGGACCTGGGCTTGCCACACCAAGAAACGCCGCCATTAAAATCAAACCGTACTGAATCTCCTGCATAGCCACTCCTTTTACATGAAACATGTTTCTAATCTTTTACGATTACTGCTTTTAAAAATCGGGGCAACGTCATTTGCCCAATGAACAACCCAGCGAGAATCAACACAGTTGCCACCACCTGATTCACACCAACCACTTCATCATAAAACACAGCGCCACCCAAAATGCCAAACACAGGCACCAATAATGTCATGGGTGCGACACTTGAAACACCGTATTTCATAATCATCTTATTCCAAAACCAGTAACCTAAAAGTGTCGTTGGATACGCCTGAAACAAAACAGAGAACAAGGCCCACTCAGTAAACTGAGTCGGCAAATTCGTCAGCGTTTCTGTACCATGAAAGGTAATGGCCAACAGTAACAAAGGCAAAGGTGCAAACAGCATCCCCCAAATATTAAAAGCGAAGATGGATGTGGTATTGGCTCTCTTTACAATCAAACCATTCACACTCCAAAACACCGAAGCGGCCAGAACAAGAACCAAGCCTTTTATCGTTACAGCGCCCCCTTCTGAATAAATGATCAACACCAAACCGAACAAAGCCAACACAGTGCCCAATAACTTATTTCGAGTAATCTTCTCATTAAAAAAATACCAACCGACAAATACGCCACTCACTGCACTCATATCCAACAACAAAGACGCCATACCAGCCGATAAACCCGCTCCGATCGACAAGGTCGTCATACCCCAAACGCCCACACCAAAAGACACGCCATAAGCGATTAAATAACGCCACGGCACATCTGGCTTTTTAATAAAAAAGATCAAAGGAAAAACCGCAAAACTAAAGCGCAATGCCGTCAGCAAAAAAGGGTCAATCGTATTCACTCCAAGCTTAATCACACTAAAGTTGAATCCCCATAACGCCATTAAAGCGAATAATAACCCCAAATCTCGTAGTCTCATTTTTTCCGTTAACCTGTTGTGAGTAAAAAGGCCACCAGTATCAACAAAAAAACAAAAAGAGTGCAGATTCAATTTTTAACAAAAACTAGAGTACAATTTAAAAATAACACTCTCGCTCACTCAGAAAAAGGCCACCCAATGCCACTATACGAAGACCTCGCCAACCAATTTATTGCCGACATAAAAGCGCAAAAATTACCCGTTAGTTCCCGTTTACCGGCCTTGCGTACTATGGCAAAACAACACCAAGTGAGCATGACAACCGTCACAAAAACCTACGACTACCTACAACAAACAGGCTGGATATACGCACAGCCTCAATCAGGCTACTTTGTTACCAACCAACACGTGGCTGGCCAATCCAGCCACTCTATTTTTCCAACCATTCAAATAAACAACATAGAGCAGCGAGACCCAAAAGCCTTTGCCCCAGACAACGGCTACAACCCAACATCCACACTTTTCACCCCACTGGGCACCTCCATGATTGCCCCAGAATTACAACCCATCCAAGAGCTGCAACGCTGCATAAAACGCGTCACCAGAAGAGCCAGTAAACAACTTTTCGAATATCCAGACGCACAAGGTGAACAAGCCTTGAGAAACGCCCTAGCAAGCCACTTTCAACATGAACACTTTGGTTTTTTAGGGGATGAATTGGTCATTACCAACGGCTGTATAGATGCAGTACGAACGGCCATAGAAACCGTCACAAAAGAAGGCGACACCATCGCCATAGGCTCACCCTGTTTCAGTGGCTTGCTGGATTTACTGGTAGGACTTTCTCGTAATGTGATTGAAATTCCAGTGCAAGAAAATGGGATCGACCTAGACTACTTTGAATCTGTATTGCAACAAGGGCTCGTCACCGCCTCGCTTTTCAGCACCTCAAACATCAACCCAACAGGACTAACCTTGCCCGCCAAACAGAAACAAGCACTGGCACAATTGGCCGAAAAATACCAAACCCCAATGATCGAAGACGACATCTATTTCGAACTCAGCCACCAAAAACAACAAGATCTACCAACCAAACATTGGGACAAAGAAGGCTATGTACTCTGGTGCGGCTCGGTATCAAAAACACTAGCCGCCGGATTACGTCTTGGCTGGTGTTTACCGGGCCGATATTTCGATGACTATCTGGCCGGATTTGGCGTCAATGGCCTCATGCAATCCGCCTTGGCCGAATTCATCAACACAGGAGATTACCGTCGTCATATCAACAAGACCCGCTTAATGCTCATCAAACAAGTGAACCAATATCGCCAATTTCTGATCAAACACTTACCCAGCAATGCCAAAATCAGCCTGCCACAAGGTGGCGTTGTACTCTGGATTCAGATGCCAAAATTGAACTGCCTAGAACTTGAAAAAGCCGCCCTAGAAAAACACATCGACATGCGCAGCGGAGCCTGCTTCAGCACCCACGATTACTTCCACGACTGCTTCCGTATTAATTGCGGTTGGCCACTGTACGATTCACTTTGCGAAAGAGGTGACAAGGCTGTTAATAAGACAGAGGTTTATCAACAGCTAATGTCTTTGTGTGAGATTATCTCAGAGATGATATCAACCCGTTAACTGCTGCGGCTTTATGGAATGTGACGAAACTGGCGATTTCTGCCAACGCGGTTTTATGTACTGTGTTTGCAGAAATGGTTTCTCCATCAAAAACGAGATCCCGTGTGGCACAAGCATCGTCCACCACAATCACCTTAAATCCACGTTCCATTGCGGCTCGAGCGGTGGCACTGACGCACATATGCGTCATCATGCCAGTAAGAAACAGTGTGTCCACTTGCATGGCGTGTAAGGTTTCTTCCAATGCCGTCTGCCAAAAACTGTTGGGGAATCTTTTCTCTATAATGGTTTCGTTTTCTAGTGGTTGAACACTGGTATGAATCTCTGCACCTTCCGTTCCCTCTACAAGAAAAGGTCGGCTACCTTGTTTACTCAGGTGTTGTATGTGAATAACGGGGTACGACTTTTCTCTAAATTCAGCCAACAATGGCAGCAATTTTTCTACAGCCTTATCTGGTGCCTTCAGTTCACATGCCCCCTCAGGGAAGTAATCGTTTTGTACATCAATAATGAGTAAAGCACATTGCATCATCAGTCTCCTAATCAGTGCGATATAAAATGAAGACGCTAGATTAGCGGTTTTTATACTGGCCTTTTATGTCTAAAATAGACAAATTTAAGTCAATTTATGACACGAGATTTACACCATGAAATGCCACTTTTTTCTCTTAGATTTTCCCGCTGCGATGGGAGCCGCCCTCGTTGGCGTGGAAGATATTCTGACATTGGCAAATCGTTTCAGTGACGAGGCAAGCTTTCTTAGTGAACGTGTCTGTGTGGGCAATTATCCAACCTTATCTGAAAACGTTAACATACTGTTTTTACCCCCTTGTATGACGCCTTTTAGCGATACGATAAAACCGGAAGGTCTGACAGATTACCTTAACGAATGGCAGCAAAGAAACGCCATCATAGTGGCCTGTTGCGCAAGTGTTTTCTGGTTGGCAGAAACCGGACTATTAGACGACAAAATGGCCACCACACATTGGCGGCTCTTTGAACCGTTATCCCGACAATTCCCCAAGATTAAAGCCATAGAAAAACAAGATGTGGTGGTCGATGAAGGAAGTGTGATAACAGCAGCTGGCTTGTTCGCCTACCAAGATTTGATCTTGCACCTAATTGCAAAATTCACCAGCTTTGACATCGCTAAAGAAGTCGCTGACTTCGCCATGTTAGAAATAAGTCCACGTTTACAAAGCCACTATCAGCACTTTCAACCTAATTACCATCATGGGGATCCATTGGTTCTCAAAGCTCAACAGTTTTGCGATACCTCTGATATCAAGAAGCTCACGGTAAAACGCCTTTGTAAACATGTGTCTATGACAGAGCGAACCCTAATGAGACGCTTTAAGCAAGTACTGCACCTATCCCCCAGTCAGTATATTTTGCAAACACGCATCGAACAGAGTAAACAAGCTCTAAGCCTTAGCCTGCAAAGCATAGAGCAAATTGCTTACCAACTTGGTTATAACGATGTCAGCAACTTTAGCCGAGCTTTTAAGCTGGTAACAGGCATCACACCTGCAAACTATCGTAGCCGAGGTTTTTAAAAATTGATAAAATGCTCAAAACCCAAAGCGTGTAATACAAAACCAGAAAACAAAGAGACAAACACGGCAAGAGACGCGTATAACAGGGCCACCTTAAAGCCTAAAATGGGCACGAAGAGCGCCATCACAATAGGGTTCAATAAAGAAGAGGTAAAAAGAAAAGTCATTGTCGGACCAAAGCCTGCCTTTGCTTTTAAAAGCCCAATGAGCATGGGAATGGAGGACAAGATCAATATGACTTCTTACTGACCCTAGACACACCTTCCCTAGCTGTCATTAAGGTATTACATTCAATCGCTAGTGTTCCTGTAATGGTTTTAATGCGGTTTTGTTTACGTAATTGTGACGAAGTATTTAAGACACTGGTATTTAACCGACCCACTTGCTCACTAATTTCAGCTACTAGGTTAAGAATATCGGAGGTGATAATAAAAGGTGGTTTATAACTCATAGATCATTTTCCCTCGACACGTACTTCAGATTGCCAATTTATATATTGGCATACCCCTTCAAGATCAGGAAATATCGTTTGATAACTAATACCAAGCGTATCTAAATCTTTTAAAATTTTATTTTTATTATCAGGGTTGATTTTAATTTTAGTCATGCCTTCTGCATGATGTTCAAGCTCGCCTAAAGGTATAAACCTCCCATACTTTTTCGATGGTGAATGCACTGTGAACCAGCCATCTTGAGCAACCACTCTAGTATCTTCTAATTGAGTCCTCAATATGGATATCCCATTATGTTGATTTGTTTCTAAAATCGTATCTCGGTCTAAATAATCAATATCCCAATGAGGTAATAAAATATAAACATGCGGATTATCATTAGACTTTAGATCACTACAGGCAAACCACATCGCAACCAAAGGATTTTTTGTCCAATCTAATAGCCTAGTAGCAAGCCCATAATGCTGAGCTAACGTTAACATCCCCCAAACATCCAGTTGAGAAATTTCTCGATGTAATCTCCCTCTAACTTTAAATTCAGAAAGCAAATACGATTCTTTAATTAATGGATTTTGGTAACTTTCGCCTCTAGCAATTTTCGGAAGCAGTGGAAAGTCTTGTCCTTGACCACGATATAAAAGGTGACCTTCTTGCTTAACATCATATTTATACTTTGCATCAAAATGCCTAGCATTTATCTCTTCCACCAAACATAAGAATTCGGTCACAGAGTTAACCGTCTCAGTTTGCATTTTCATCTTCCTCGAAATATCCCTCTTCCCTAATGTATTGATCTACACACCTTTTAGGCATATCAATTAACGCCACATTATCGCTGGGAATATAAAAATCAAAGTTGTCATTACTCAGGTTTAATATCATTACTGATTCCCCTATGTCAGCACTAAACATGAGTTCAGATAATCTAGATCCATCAACAATATGAGAAAAAGTCCTACCCTCTAGATTATAAATTTGTGTTTCTAGAACAAGCTCCGCTACTTGTTCAAGGTCTAAATCATGGATATCAGTAAAAGACTCAACAGCCGCTTGAACATTTTTCGCAACAGTATACTCACCTTCACAACCAATAGATGACCAATAGTACTCTTCTAACCCTTTATAGAACTCACTGGGGTTACCTGAATAACCGTCCCAAGGAGGATTCCAATCTCCCATAGGCTGATCAGCATCATCATCCAGAGTCCACATACGGCTTACCATAGTGGGCCTAAATAGTAGAATTCTATTATTCAATGTCTCTACCGTTAGCCACTGATCTCTTGAGCTCATATTGTCTAAGGCATTCGATATCCTATTGGCCTGTCCTAATGTTATTGGAAACCACTTAGAATCTTTTTGCCCATTAAGACATAATCCAAAATGCCCCCACCAACCACTTTCTTCATCTTCAGCGAAAATATAATGTGTATTCGTCATGATATAAGATTCATTGCCTGCAAACATATCCTGAAGTTCTTCCGAACTTGAGCCAAAATAATATGCAAGACTACTAAGCCCATCTTTAGAAATACAACTAGCCTCTTTCTCCCAGCTTTTTATCTCGTCAGAGGACACTCCTATTTGATTAGCTAATTCAGAGTGACTTAGGTTCCTTGACTCCCTCAATTTTTTAAGTAACGACATTTAATATCCTATATTGAGTTGCTATTTAACATTCTTTAGAGTTAATTCAATCTCTTTTTAAAATAGAAAGCTCTAAGCTTACTTCTTTCCGCTGTAGCATAAAATGATAGAAGCTCTTGCATGTAGTTATCTTAAGGTGAGGTTGAAGTGTTCTTGTAGATCTTTAAGGATGTTTAAGATCTGCGCTTGTATAGAGACGTCGAGTGCACAGGTGAGTTCAGCACAGAATTCATGATATCTATTGGTGCTATTAAGTTTTGTTCTGGTCTCTCGGTAAAAATACATGGTGTATACAAAGCAGATAAACACCCTCATAAGTGATTAAAAGTGTCTTTTATATCTTCTAGAGAAGATGTGAATAGCCCAGCCTTATTTACCGCTTGTCTAGTCTGTATAATTCATATTTTCTCCTCAATAACGCCGCCAATCCGATAGAAAGAATACGTTAAAATGCCACCACATTTTTTATAGGAATTCAGGTTATGACTTATCGCCAAATCAAGCTTATTGCGCGCCCTGAAAAGGAAATCACAGCAGACATTTTTGAAATCACCACTCAAGAGATCCCAACGCCAAACGAAGGCGAGTTTGTGGTTAAGCTGTCACACCTTTCTCTCGATCCTGCCATGCGTGGTTGGATGAGCCCAGATCCAGAAAGCTACATTCCACCTGTAGAGCTTGGTCATGTAATGCGTGCCAGCGGCATTGGCGAAGTGGTTGAATCCAAAAATGAAAGCTTCCCTGTTGGTAGCCGTGTAATGGGGTTAATGGGAATGACTGAATACGCTTTAACGGATGGCAAAGGTATTAATCTGATTCCAAAAGAGCTACCAGCCGAAGCGATTCTGTCTGTCATTGCCCTACCAGGCATCACCTCTTACCACGGTTTATTTGAAGTATTAAAACCAGAAGCAGGACAGACCATTGCTATCACAGCTGCTGCGGGCTCTGTTGGCTCCCTCGTTGGTCAAATGGCGAAGAATCTTGGTTTAACCGTTGTTGGTGTCGCAGGCTCTGAAGAGAAATGCCAGTGGCTAAAAGACGAATTAGGCTTTGATCACGCACTTAATTACAAAGACGCAGACTTCGCTGAACAGCTGACTCAAGCGACCCCAAAGGGCATTGACTTGTTCTTTGAAAATACCGGCGGTGCTGCACAAACACCCATTTTCGAGCGTATGAACGCCCATGGTCGAATCGCGGTTTGTGGGTTAATTGCAGAATACCAAAAAGAAGTGCCAGACCTTGGCCCAAGCTGGTTAAACATCATTAAAAAGCGTTTAACCATTCAAGGCTTTACTATGCCAGATCATTTCCACCGCATTCCAGAATACGGTCAAGTACTTGGCGGCATGCTAATGAAAGGCGAATTGAAGTATCGCGCTCATGTTATTAAAGGATTGGAAAGCGCACCAAGCGGTTTAAATCTTTTATTCGACGGTAAAAATACAGGCAAATTAATTGTAGAGCTTTAAGACGATTAAACTCTGAAACGAATAGCAATAAAAAAGCCTTCGATAGTATTCTATCGAAGGCTTTTCTTTGATTTGCTTGCTTCGGCTAAGAAGCCAAGAAATTACTTACCAGTTGCGCGGGAAACGTATTCGCCACTGCGTGTATCAATACGCAGTACTTCACCGATGTTGATGAACAGTGGCACACGAACCATGGCACCAGTCACCAAGTAAGCAGGCTTAGAACCGCCGTTTGCAGTATCACCTTTTACACCTGGATCCGTGTCTTTCACTTCAAGTTCAATGAAGTTTGGTGGCGTTACAGCAAGAGGTGCACCGTTGTATAAAGTCACAACGTATTTTTCTTGCTCTTTCAGCCAATTTTTCGTGTCAGAAATGGCATTTTCGTCTGCAGCGTGTTGCTCGAAAGATCCATCAACCGCCATGAAGTGCCAGAATTCGCCGTCGGTGTACAAGTACTCCATATCGGTTTCCATCACGTCAGCAGCTTCAAGAGATTCGCCTGATTTAAAAGTACGCTCCCAAACGCGGCCTGTTTTCAAGTTGCGCAATTTTAAACGGTTAAAAGCTTGGCCTTTACCTGGTCTTACATGTTCGTTTTCTAAAACAGAACATGGGTCGCCATCAACCATTACTTTCGCGCCAGTGCGCATATCGCTAGTAGAAATATTAGCCATAAATCCTCACGGTATAAATTTAGAGAAAAGGCTCCGACTGGCGTATCATGTCAGTCTAAAGGTCTTTTATAAGATCTTTAAAAGCCATCAGCCTACGAAAGGCCAAAAAAGTTGGCGCCATAATAACCCAAATCAACAACATTTTGCAGATATTTGACGTGATTCCCATTAAAACACAGAACACAACAAGCTGGTCCCAACACCTCACACAGGCAATCACCTCTCTGAATGACCTTATTGAAAGCCTTGGTTTGCCCAAAGAACTCATCACTCAAGGCCAAGACGCTCAACACAGCTTCAAACTTCTGGTGCCACGACCTTATTTGTCTCGAATGGAATACGGCAATCCGAACGATCCTTTATTACGCCAAGTCATGCCAAACGCAGCAGAAATGCTGAAAGTAGCAGGCTACAACAAAGACCCATTAGAAGAAGCCGACCACAATCCGCAAAAAGCCATTGTGCATAAATACAAACGCCGCTTGCTGGTTATCACCACAGGAACCTGTGCGGTAAATTGTCGTTATTGCTTCCGCCGTCACTTCCCTTATGGCGACAATCAACTGGCTCAAGCAGAATGGCAGTCCGTGATTGATTACCTAATCGCACATCCAGAGGTCAACGAAGTAATCCTGAGTGGTGGCGATCCATTAATGATGAAAGACACTTTACTCGCTAATAAAGTCCGTCAAATCGAGGCTTTGCCACAAATCAAACGCCTGCGCATTCACTCCCGTTTACCTGTGGTGATTCCTGCTCGTGTGTGTGATGACATGCTGGATTGGATAAAACAAAGCCGCCTAGACATCATTATGGTTTGGCACATAAATCACGCCAACGAAGTAGATGAAGAGCTTGCCCAAGCCGCATTCAAACTGAAGCAAGCGGGCGTTATCTTGCTCAACCAAGGCGT
This sequence comes from Marinomonas sp. 15G6-16, assembly GCF_055809555.1. NCBI lineage: Bacteria > Pseudomonadati > Pseudomonadota > Gammaproteobacteria > Oceanospirillales > Oceanospirillaceae > Marinomonas > Marinomonas sp. 15G6-16. Next base: position 1,298,710 of record NZ_CM147916.1, read on the forward strand.
GATTTTAAAAGGGATAAATGACAGTGTTGACGCTCAAGTGAACTTAAGTGAAGCGGTATTTTCTGCAGGCATTCTGCCTTATTACATGTTCACGCTCGACCCCGTAGAAGGCGCAGCGCATTTTGATGTATCCATTGAAGAAGCGCAAAAATTAATGGGTAAAGTGGCCGCAGAATTACCCGGTTATTTAGTGCCTAAACTCGCGAAAGAGATTCCGGGGCAAACATCAAAAACCGTGTTCGCACCGACTTTTTCATAAATCACTAACGCGATAAAGCAATACGTCCGACTTTCACTTGCTCTCGAAGGATTTTTACACTGGGAGCAAGCTGATAAAGGTCGCCATTACGGCCTACTAATTGATTCGGCACATGGCTCAACTTCGCAACGTCGCCATTGGCAACAAGGTGCTTTGGCTCACCATGAACCGGAATCGCCAGCTGCGGCTGAACCCAGGTATAAAGCTGCTTAAGTTCCTCTCTGCATGGATGCCCGCTGACGTGAATGGGCAGTTCTGTGTCTTGTTGCTGCAAGGTGCGAATTTTCTGGCCTTTGAATTGTTCCACCAAACGCATAATGGCACCTTCGTTACCGGGTATCATCATGGCGGAAAAAATCACCATGTCGTCCGCTTCCAACGTTAAGTCGAAACAGTTTCCTGCAGCAAGGCGATTCAAGGTCGCTCGAGGCTCCCCTTGGCTTCCAGTAACCACTGCAAGCACTTCTTCTCGCGGCAAATACCCAAGATGCGCCGCATCAATTAAAGGCAAATCATCGGGCCAATGTCCTGTCGCCTTGGCCGCACCCACCATGTTGGTTAAAGAGCGGCCAATCAGCGCCAAATAGCGCCCTGTTTCTTGAGCCACGCGACCGAGCGCCACCAGCCGAGCCACGTTGCTGCTAAAGCAACCGACAACAACACGGTTTTTCTCTGTCGAAATGGTTTTTAATAAGGCTTCATAGCAGTCCGTTTCTGAAACTGAATGACCCTCTTGTAACGCATTCGTGGAATCACACACCATGGCAAGCATGTTTTCTTTCGCAAGTGCTTTGAAATTTGCAGGAGAAAAACCTTCGCCAATAATAGGCTTCTTATCAATTTTCCAATCTCCTGTGTGGAAAATTCGCCCTGCTAGCGTATCAATGGTCATGGCAAAAGGTTCTGGAACAGAATGGGTCAAGGCGAGCCAAGTGACGTTAAACACGCCGATTTTTTGACTCTCATTTTCTTTCACCACAATGACAGGAACCTCGTCTGCTAAACCCACTTGAACCAGTTTGCGACGTAACACTTCGGCAGTAAAAGCCGTGGTGTAAACAGGACATTTGAAACGACGCCAAAGAAAAGGCAAAGCGCCCACATGATCTTCATGGGCGTGGGTAATGACAATGCCCGCGAGGCGCTCTTTTTGTTGGGTAATAAAAGTAGGATCGGCACAAACCACTTCTGCAGTATGAATGTCATCGGCCTTTAAAGGCTCATTAAAAGAAACGCCGCAATCTATCATCAACCATTTGCCGTCATGGCCATACAGGTTCATATTCATACCGATTTCGCCCGTGCCACCCAATGGCAAAAACCACAAATCGTCTTGTCCTGGTATCAGAAATGAAATAAGTCACTCCTTGTTAGTATTTATAAAAACTGAACTATATGGAACAAGCTATTAGCCGAGTAGCAACACACTCAAAAGCGCTAAAGCTGCCGGCAAGCCTTGAATAAAAATAATGGATTTCTTCACTGTCAGGCTGCCATAAATTGCTGCGACAACAACGCAGGACAAGAAGAAAACTTGCAGCTGCATAGCAAAAGCTTCGTTACCATGCATTAAACCAAACACCAAACCCGCCGCCAAAAAGCCATTATAAAGTCCTTGATTTGCCGCCATGGCTTTTGTTTGTTCAGCCAAAGCCGGATCAATACCAAATACTTTTAAGGTTCTTGGCTTAGTCCACATAAACATTTCCAATACCAAAATATAAAAATGCTCGACAGCGACTAAGGCAACTAGAATAAAAGTGAGTGTGTGCATGTTTTGGATGAGTCCATCAAAAGTGAGGAGAATTGATTATTTATAACATAGACAGGGTGCGGCCACACTTTATCCCTCTAAGTTTCTTTTATCCTTCAACTTTTCATTGCATCCCCAATACAAGGCACTTAACCTAACTCACCATAAATTTCTCTCATCTTTTTAGTTATGGATTAATGCATTGAGCCGTTTTATAGCAAACATTAAAGACAAAAAAGTCGGCATTCTTGTGTCGCTTTTCGTGGTTTTCAGCCTAACTGTTTTAGGTCTCTACGCCATCAAATATTTTGGCACACAATACACGGAAGAAGCCCTTCAAAAACAACTCGACGATGCTGGTTTAACGCCTTTTGTTCATTATCAAACCGTGCACTTTAACCCTTTTACACTGACGCCATCTATCGAAGAAGTGAGCTTTGGCTTCGAAAACTCGCCTTGGTTGCAGTTCAGCCGAATTTCGCTAAACAGTTACCCATTAACCTACCCTGATTTAGATGTGGATTTCTGGATAAAAAACAGCCCAGCAGAAAGCCTTTCCGATGACACAAGGCGTCTAATGAAAATCGCTGGCATCACCACATTGCTAGGCAAAGGCTCTTTATCTTCTACAATCAATGAAGACCAAGTAACTTCCCAATTCAAGCTCGACATTAAAGACTTGGGCATATTATCGACTTCTAGTCATATTCGTTTATTGAACAACGAGCTATCCATGCACGAGATACGTACAGATTTACTTGCATCTATCGCCATGGGGCAACCTTTAGGGCTCTTCTTCATTCATGGTGAGGCTTTGGAAATTAACGATTTGGACATTCGCTATCAGGATTCAGGGCTTGTTACTCGGCTGATTCCTGAGACACCCAAAAGTCAGCAGGAAGAAAATCAACTGGCTAGCTTACTGAAGTTTCTAAGCCAAAGCCTAGGCGTCGCGAAAGCGAACTCAGTGGAAGCGGATGAAATTGCCAACACCATAGTCGGTTTTTTGAAACCTTCTCAAGATCCATCATCAAACACTCAAGCAAGCAAAAAGCAACTACGCTTAGAAATGTCGCCTTCCAAGCCGCTCAGTTTGCAGGAACTGGCGCTAATGGCTCATGAAACGCGCTTATACAAAGACAGCAACATGCGGTTAACCCACTAACGTCACAATTGACCATCAGGATTGCCATGGAAAACGTCACCATTTTAGTGGACGTACAAAACGTCTATTACACAACGAGGGATACTTTTAAACGTCCTTTTGATTACAACGCTTTCTGGAAGCAAGCCACAGAAGGCCGAAACGTGGTGAAAGCCATCGCCTACGCCATAGACAGAGGTGATGAGAAACAACGACAATTTCAAAACATACTGCGAGCCATTGGCTTTGAAGTGAAATTAAAACCTTTTATTCAACGCTCCGATGGCTCTGCCAAAGGCGATTGGGATGTGGGCATTGCAATTGATGGCATTGAATACGGCAAAGACAGCGATGTATTGGTGTTGGCCTCCGGTGACGGGGATTTTGCCTTGCTGGCGGATACGCTTCGGGAAAAATACCAAACCAAGGTAGAAGTCTACGGCGTGGAAGCTTTAACTGCACAAAGTCTCATTCACTCTGCCGATCACTTTATTCCAGTTTGTAACAAATTGTTGCTCACATAAGCTTTATTGAATACAAATGATTACAATATGGCATTGCAATTCTTTTCATAGCGTTGAATTTACATGCAAAGCATTCAAACTGACATACAATTCGTTAAAACCAAAGCTGTATTGCACAGACGCCTTAGCCTAATTACTGGGCTAATCGTGCTGGCGTTCAGTGTTATAAATCTCTATCTTCAACAGTTTGATATCGCTTTCCTAGAAGCCGTTCTCGGAGCGCTAAATGTTTACTTTTTTGGTCTGCAAAACGCACTGGTACAGTTAACGCTCGTCGTATCAATTTTCTACTGTTTTCCATTTCAGCGGTCATTTTTTACACCTTCAGCATGGTGGACTTAAGAACAGGCATCAGTTATTGGTTGCTTATTCTGCCTCCTCTTTACTGCATTTTCTTAGGACCCCAAAAAGGCCTGATTTACTCTATTCTGGTGTTGATTCCAACACTGTATTTGATCATCACTAAAAGTGACACAGAGCAAATGTTCGCTTATCGCTCTGCCTTGAATTTCACTGGCGCTTATTTTTTAGCTTATTCAGTCTGCTTTTTATACGAGAACCAATACATTAAAAACAGCCAAATACTCCATCACATGGCTTATAAAGACCCGCTCACAGAGGCAAAGAATCGTCATGCCTTAGAAATTTTCTTCGAGGAATTTAATTCTTCGAAAGATAACAATGCCAAAACAACCCAGCTTTTAATTTTGGATGTGGACTACTTCAAAAAGATCAACGACCAGTTTGGTCACGAAGTGGGCGACCTCATCTTAGTAGAATTTTCTAGCCTTTTAAGAAAGCACGTTGGCAAAGACAACGCTTACCGGATTGGAGGAGAGGAGTTCTTAGTCACTTTACAAAACACCTCTCCATTAGACGCCTGCGAGTTTGCAGAAAACCTTCGTGAAAGCATTGAAAAACATGAGTTTAAAGTCGCGGACAACACCATCACGTTAACTGTGAGCATTGGTATATCTGAGTTAAAAAGAGGAATGGAATTCAACGCTTTCTTACGAAACGCAGACCAAAACCTCTACCTTGCTAAGAACCAAGGCCGAAACATCGTTCGTCATGATGGCGGCCTTTGCCCTGAAATGAGCTAACACTCAACTTTTTACAAGGTCATCAAAAGAAGGTTTCTAAGAACAAGCTCTCGACTTTATCTCTCGCCCAAGGAGTTTTACGCAAAAACTTCAAACTGGATTTGATAGAAGGGTCACTTTTAAAGCAATTAATGTTGATGTGCTCAGCCAACTCTTCCCAACCGTAATGATCAATCAATTCTATCAATATCTGCTCTAACGTAATGCCATGCAACGGATTATTGGCTTGTGTTTCATTCATTTCTAATCTGCCCTATTCATTAATTCATACTAAGCTGAAGTATACAGCAAGCAGGAATAAACTCACTGACTCTGCAATATACTCACATTGGTATTTGACTAATGACGCCGTTCCCAGAAGAATAGCTTCAAACAGAGTATTTATTCATCATTAGGAGCACAACAATGGGAATCTTATCAGGCTTAAAAAGTTTATTTGCCGGAGGCGAAAGCACACCAGAGCCGACAGAAGAAGCTATCGAATACAAAGGCTTTATGATCACCCCAGCACCAATCAAAGACGCAGGCCAACTGAGAGTCGCAGCGACCATTACCAAAGGCGAAGGTGAGGAACAACAAGTACACAACTTCATTCGTTCAGACCTCATTCCAAGCCGTGACGAATGCATCGAAGTGACATTACGCAAAGCCAAAATGACAATCGACCAACTTGGCGACAACATCTTTGGTTAAACACACAAACTAGAAAAATAAGAAGGTCATAATGAGCGCACCAATAGGACAACACTGGACACAAGTCAGCCAAGGTGAAGACTTATTGGGCGCAGACTTCATCTCCCGCACTTTCGCATTTCCTGGGCCGAAAACGCAAGTACACACAACATTGGTTCATCATATCGGCCGACCAAGAACCGCCAAAGCCATTCTTTATGTTCATGGATACACAGATTACTTTTTTCAAAAAGGCTTAGCAGAACACTTTATCAAGCTTGGTTATCGCTTTTACGCCGTGGATTTACAGGGTTACGGTCGCTCGATTCGTCCATCTACGCCACCAAATTGGTGCGATTCCATCGAACAATACGGGCAAGATTTAGACATAGCGCTCGCGACAATGCGACAAGATGGCGTGAAACAAGTGGTCATCATGGCACATTCAACAGGCGGGCTTATTGCGTCGTCTTATCTTGCGCAACCTTACGCACTTCCCGAAAGAGAAAGCCATTACAACAAAGCTTTTCCAGAAGTCACAGGACTCATACTCAACAGCCCATTTCTGGCTCTGCCATTCCCACCAGCTCTGCTTAATCGAATCAGCTGGCCAATACGCGCTTTAGTATCGATATTTCCTTTTGCTTTTTTACGAGCTAAGAAAATCACTACTTACGCTAAAACTCTGCACACGCGATTTGGGGGCGAATGGGATTACCGATTAGATTGGAAACCCGCGGAAGGTTTTAATTTATCCTTCCATTGGCTAAAAGAAATTATCCGTGCGCAACATAATCTCGCGACACAGAAAATAGACATTCCTACCCTGCTTTGTCGTTCGGAAATCAGCACAATTGGCAAAGAAACGATAGAAGAAACTCAACAAGGGGATGGCGTATTAGACATAGACAGCATGGAACAAGCGGCGGAAAAGACTTTTTCGAATCTAGACAAAGCCGTGATTCCAAAAGGCTTCCACGACCTTTATCTGTCTCACAAAGAAGCGCGTGAAGCCTATTTGTCCGCCATATCTAAATGGCTTAAACGCTGACATCAAGCACCTTGACGACGCATCCCCCAATCCAACAAACAAGTTGGTAGAACTCGTCTCATTAGGACAGCTCCGTAAGTAGGTAAGGTCACATAATAACGCGCCCTTGGTCGTGGCGACTCCAACGCATGAATTAACTTGTTCACTACCGCACTCGCTGGCAATGTTTGAGAGGACGTTGCGCCTTCCTTACTTAAACGGGCAATTGCCTCTTCATAGCCTTTCTTATGACGGCTGTTTTCCATATCAATATTTTCTTTGAGTGCCACCAAAGCATTGGCACGAAAACGGCTCTCAATCGGGCCTGGCTCAATCAAACTTACTTTAATTGGTGTATCTGAAAGCTCCAATCGCAAGGTATCTGTCAAACCTTCTAAAGCAAACTTACTGGCGTTATAGGCGCCACGGAACGGCGCAGCCACCAAACCTAATACTGAACTGTTGTTCACAATACGTCCATAACCTTGCACCAACATCAGCTTCAATACTTTTGTTGTGAGTTCATGCGTGCCGAAAAAGTTACTTTCAAACTGAGTTCGTAACGCTTCGACTGGCAAATCTTCCACGGCACCGGGCTGCCCATAAGCGCCGTTGTTAAACAAAGCAAACAACTTGCCCTGAGTAATCGCCAAGGTATCTTCTAAGCCTTGCTGAATAGAAGCCGAATCCGCCAAATCCAACTGAACAACGTGTTTAATACCTTGTTCTTTTAGTGCTTCCACGTCTTCCTTTTTTCGACAGCTGGCCACTACTAAGAAATTGCGCTCTTGCAACATCTTCGCGGCTTCCAAACCTATCCCAGAAGAACACCCAGTAATTAGAACGGCGTATTGCATGCTTGTCTCCTATTCCACTTTCACTCGTACTTTATTAAGCCACTTCTCTTGGCGACCCAATGCGTTTGCCTTTGTAACGCTTCAACACTATACGGAAACGCAAGACGAGGATAGTCGCCAATAAACACAAACCAGCACCTAAGCCGATATAAAAGCCGCGAACAGACAAGGTTTCAGACCAAGGGCTGTAATGAGATAACCAGTAACCGAATGGCATACTCAAGCCAAACAAAGACACGCCAAAAGCAATCATAGAAGAACGTGTGTCACGGAAACCACGCAAAGCACCAGTAAAAACCGCTTGTAGCATATCTGGGAATTGATAAAAGGCCGAGATCACCAAAATACCCGCTGCCAAAGCCACAACCTCTTCGTTATTGCTGTAGATATAAGGAATATGATTGTGGAAAAGCTGAGTCACCATAAAACAAGCCGTCACGTAAGTTAGACCAAGTCCGACAATGACACGAACCCGTTTGATAACACCTTCGACGCCTTCCTTAGACATGGCTTTCGCCACCACAATGGCCGTCACCGCACTCATCGCCATCAAAGGTGTGAACAAGAAGGATGTATAAGACATGACAATTTGTCCGCCGCCTAACGCCAAATCGCCAAAGGAAGAAATCAACCAAGTCATTGAAGAGAAAAGACCAACTTCAAAAGCAAAGGCAAAACCCGCTGGCGCACCAACGTTTAACAAAATCGAGAACTTACGTGTGTAACGCCACACTAATCGAGTAAATAACGGCGTTTTATTAATAAAGCGGTCGTACACAAAGAAGATGCTTACAGCCAAATACAAAGACAACAAAGACGCGACCGCCGCACCTTCTGCGCCCATTGCTGGAAAGCCAAATTTACCGAAAATAAGCACATAGTTAAAAAGAACATTCAGCACTAAACCCGTGCTCGCAACAAACAAAGGAAAGCCAGGACGGCCTGCGGCTTCAAATAGGTTTTTGTAGGACGTCATCAACGCCAACATAGGCAAAGCAGGCGCGAAGATATACAAATAATTCACCGACACTCGACGCGTTTCTTCCTCTGACGCCATCATGCCAGCAAAATGTGGCAACACAAAAACCACCAACAAACTCGCCAACACCCCCAAGCCGACAGACAAACCGACAGCTTGAGACATATACAAATTTACCAACTTAGGTTGACGACCATGCAAATGACGCGTCACCAAAGGCGTGATTCCAAACGTCACCCCAATCAAAAAGCACCCTACTGGCAACCAAAGACTCGACGCCAATCCAACCGCTGCCAAATGCAACGCACTGTAATGCCCCAGCATGATGGTATCTACCACACTGATCGACAACTCCAAGGTCATCGTGAGTACCATAGGAAACAATAAATGGAGAACTTCTTTCAAAACAGGAAAACGCTTAACCACACAACACCGCCGACTATCCATAGAACACAAAAAACAGCCGAGCAATTTACCACCTATCACCCAACAATGCACAGAAAACCACCAAGGCCAAAACACACTCGCTTGCATCATTGTATTTACTGGAAATTCTCGCGACAATAACGCGCCCTAAAAACTCAATTATGGACGATCTTTATTACATGACTATTCTCGCGACACTCGGCCCATTACTTATCTCATTACTTTTCGGTTATTGGGTGAATATAAAGGTATTTTCTCCCGCTCGAGTAGCGAAATGGCTAGAACAGTTGGTGTACCTTATTTTGGGTTTAATCGGCTTCAGCCTTGGTGCGCTCGACAACCTTGCAGAAAAGCTACTGGTTGCTGGATACCAAGCTGTCGTGTTCTTTGTGCTCGTTAGTGCGATCAGTTTATTCGGGCTTTATTTGAGTGGAATGCGTTTCGGTGGCACACATTCAGAGCATTTATCACAGAACCCAGAGGGCAAACAAAGCCATGCTTTAATGGATGCCGCGAAATCCATAGCTTGGGTCGTTGTCGGGATCATTGTGGGATTTTTTACCAAAAATTGGGTATCCGGCATCGATGAAATGGTGACCTTTTTACTCTACTTCTTATTGTTCTTGATTGGCTGCCAGCTAAGACAAGGTAACTATCGCCTACGCAAACTCTTCTTAAACTCTCAAGGCGTTATTATTGCGCTGGTTACCATCATCACAACCTTATTCGCTGGCTGGTTAGGTAGCTTAGTATTAGGCCTCAGCTGGCACCAAGGGCTTGCGGTTGTCTCTGGATTTGGTTGGTACAGTCTATCGGGCATTTTAATCACCGGACTTGGTGATCCCGTACTTGGCACCACCGCCTTCTTGCTTGACCTCAGCCGCGAAATCCTTGCTCTGATGCTTATCCCGTTTCTTGCTCGATTAAACAGCCACATGTCCGTTGGGTACTCTGGCGCCACGGCAATGGACTTCACCTTGCCTATGCTAGGGAAATTTCATGGCGCGCAAATCGTCCCTGTTTGCATCGCCAGCGGATTCATCATGAGCATACTCTGCCCAATCTTGATTCCGCTTTTTATTGGCATCAACCCAAACTAAGTAACCACAACCAACAATGAATAATACGTAGGTCGAAATTTATTTCGACGAGGTCGATATACATATCGGAGATGCACAGAGCTCAACAACAAAAGAAAGCGTCAAAAATTCGTAAAGATCGAATTGTAAAGAAACGACCTTTAGCAAACACCGTCATGCTTGTGTAAAAGCGATTGTCTCCCATAAGAACTGCAGATTAACCTCATAGCATGCTTTGTCCTTTGCGGGGCCGCTTGAAAATGGAAGAAAGATCTTTTGGAACTCAAACAAAGTGTGCAGGTGAAGGGGTCGCTTTGGTAAAAACGCTCGAACATAAAATTGGCATAAAACACCTAGCTTATGTTAGAACAGATACCAACGGATCTGGCTCCGCGAAGCACAAAGCGTATTAATATCTGAATTTATATGTTTCTAATTTTTTTCCGCTTGATAAAATGCTGAATCGAAACGCTATGCGAACTGAACTCTGTCTAAGTGCTTAGATCACTCAGTGATAACTTTCAAAATAATCATGGAACACTTTTTATGAAAAAATCTCTTATTGCAGCGCTGGTTATGTCTTCAGCGTCTTTTTCCTACGCAGCTGACACGGTCACTCTGGATTCAAAAGAACAGCGTCTTGGTTACAGCATAGGCACAATGTTTGGTTCACGTATGTCACAAGACTTCTCTGAATTGGATATGGAAACTTTCATGGCGGGCTTCAAAGACGCATTTGCTGGTGAAGAAGGCCAAATGACACTGGATGAAGTTCAACAAACTATCCAAGCCTACCAGCAAGAGCAGGCAGAACTTGCTCAGATTGAGCAAGAAAAACAAGCCGCTGAAGCAAAATCCGCAAGCGAAGCTTGGTTGAAAGAGAAAGAAGCTGAAGAAGGCGTAATGAAAACGGAATCTGGCTTGTTGTATAAAGTCATCACCGAAGGTACAGGTGAGAAACCAGCGGCAACAGACACAGTAGAAGTAGACTACGAAGGCAGCCTAATTGACGGTACTGTATTCGATAGTTCATACCAGCGCGGCGAATCCATCACTTTCCCGCTAAACGGTGTTATCCCTGGCTGGACAGAAGGCCTACAACTTATGCCTGTTGGTTCTAAGTACGAGCTATACATTCCAACAGACCTAGCCTACGGCCCTGGCGGCACAGGCCCAATTCCTCCATACGCTGCACTTAAGTTTGTAGTGGAATTACATGGTATTCAAGCTGCAGAGTAACTTTCTTTCTCTGTCGCTACACTAACGAGAAAAACGAAAAGCTGTTTCAGGTTTCCTGAAGCAGCTTTTTTATTCCTCTCAAACACACAATAGAAAGCTATTGAAGAAAGCAAGCGACTAAAGGAGAATAACGGCTAACTCAGAACTTGCTAGAAAAGGGAAAGACGTGAAACTTAAAGAATACATACCTTCATTCATAAATATCATCAAACTAAGAAGTCTCCCTCTAGAAAAGCTAAAGTCAACAAATGCCCCAACACTTCCAGTAATTGTCACTTTAACCTCCATCCCTTCCCGCTTGCATATTATTGACATTACGATTCGCAGTATTTTAAGCCAACCTCAGAAGCCGCAAAAAATTGTACTTTGGCTGCATGAGGAGCTGCAAAACCAGCTTCCCAAAAAGCTAACTGATCTTGTAGGTGAGATATTTGAAATACGCTTTCAAAAAGAGCTTACTTGCTCACATAGAAAACTGATTTACTCTCTAAAAGAGTTTCTAGATACAGCTCTTATCACTTGCGACGACGACCTAATTTACCGCCCAGAATGGCTTGCTTCACTTTACAACGACCACCAAACCTACCCAAACAGTGTCATTGCAAATGAATGTAGAATGATTACATATGATGAAAGTGGAGAGTTATTACCATACAAACAATGGACATATCTAAAAACACCAGGTGTTGTCGATAAAAAATTACTTCCTATTGGATATGGTGGTGTTTTATACCCTAAAAATGCTTTACATGAAGATGCAACCAATCCTGACCTTTTTTTAAAACTAGCACCAAAGGCAGACGACTTGTGGTTCAAAATGATGTCCCTACTAAAAGGAACAGCGGTAAGACGGTCATCACATCCGTGTCAAAAACCTATTCCAATTGCGGGCTCACAAGCGATATCTTTAAAGAAAACAAATATTAGAGAGGATAAAAATAGACTACAGTGGTTGGCACTTTGCGAATATTACGACATAAAGCCCTAAATAGACGATAACCAAACGCATAGATCATTTAATTGAGCTACGCGCTTTCTTTTGTGCTAATAAAAATGATATATAGCGGTAGATAAAAGTAGTAGATACTTTATCTTGGAGAATTAGCTTATTTAAAGAAATTCCCCATTCTACACAAATGAGCTCGACTACTTCCAAAACTGAGAGCAAGACATCAGCTTTTAAAGATCAGATTTCTTTAGCTAATTGAGTGAGGGATCGAATCTTAAGTTCTTAATAAGCTGTATTTTTTAGATAAGATTCCGTTGAACCACATCTATTAATTTCCCCCAAAAAATCATAAAGGCATTTATCTTTATTCTAGAATCAAATATCTTATACTTTCTATTCCTTCTTAAAAACATGTCATTAAGTTATCTCATCAGTGGAAGTTATTCTTTTACTAGCACGACTTCTATTTCGATTAAATCTACGCTTAATCTACAGTGCTTTAATAACCTCAAGGTGGAGTCACTTCAGAGGCACGTCGGTTCAAAAGAGATAAAATGCTTCCCAGAAGTATCGAAGTAAATGCTGAATAGGCAATTAGTGTCACTTTTTGTTCAAAAGGAACATCCGTTAATCCAGTGATGGCATAACTTACAACAATGAGACACCCAGCTAACGCAAGACTTCTAACGCCTGGATCGTAAGATGATTTCAGGTACTTGGCAAATAAGAAAAAATGAATCGTCAAAATTAAAATGAGACAGATAAAACCCAGAATACCTTTTGTTAATAAAGTATGAATATATTCGTTGTGAGCATGTTTGTGCTTCATTGTCGCTAATCCTTGGTATGCATCACTATTTTCAGCCGCGTATTTTTTCATTTCACGCTTGAAACTACCGGTTCCTGTGCCAATAAGCTTGTTGTCTGAAAATATACTCAATGAGGTTTTCCACATTTCAATTCTCAAACCCACGCTGGTTCCTCGATCACGCTCAGACTCCATGCCGACCATGTAGGGCGTCACTTGTTCAATGGCCTTATCAACTCGACTCTGGACTTGAGGGACAAAAAAATAGCTAGCTGAAGGGAGGACTATCGAAGCAAGTAAAACAAAAACCACCTTGTAAACTAAGGAGATTTTTTTAAAATAAAAAAAGACGCTTGCAGCAAAAATAATTGGAAGAACAATCCATGAACCTCTAGATTGAGTTAAAAATAAGGCTAATATGCCAAAACCCAAAGGGACTACAAATAGTATCGCTCCAAATTGGAATGACCGGAAAAACTCTAAACTAGCTAATGACACACTAATAAACCCCAATGTGATAATAGCAAATAAGATAGGGTTGTTATCACCCGTTGCACGACTAACATTGAAATAAGAAACATCAATGATTGCTACCACTCCTGCCGAGAGGGCTGCGAAGGCGAATGTTAGCCATATACACGACGTGCTTGTATATCTGTGAGCATACAGATGAAGCAATGGTATTGAAGCTAGTAATACTGTGTATCTATCCGATAGGATCGATGGCCCTCTCGAAGTCATGTCATTCAAAAAATATGAAACGCTTGCTACGATAAAAAACAATATCATAGGGAAAGCAAACCATAGCTGCTCCTTGTACCATTTTTGTTTTAATTTCACTGCTGTATATACACCAATGGAGAGCAAGATGACCAACAACGAACGGCTGAAGTCTTGTACCCATAAGATAGTTGAAAAAAGAGTCATAGTTATCAAACAAACTAATGCTTCTAGGCGAATGGGCTTTAAATCTTTTATTCTCATATAGTCCTAAATTCAAATAATAAGGTGCGGCACTGCTACCAGGTAGAAGAAGTCAACTGTTCAAGTTGGCACACACCTTTTCACCACAAAATTAAGCACTCCCAACATCAAGTATTAGCAGTTGACAGAAAACAAAAGATACCAGATTTTTGCTCTTTTAGGGCAAGAAATATCAGTGAAAAATATTACACGAACACTGAATCGCAATAGAACCAGGCTTTATCGTGAATTAAAGCAAAGGATATACGCTAAATATCGTCAATCATCAAGGGTAATGGATTTTGCTCGTATTTCACATGAAATCGACCAGCATCCTGAGCGAGCCTCTAACACATAAAAACTCTGATGTTCCTGTTATCTTAGTCATAAATAGATCTGTCAACATATCCATGATAACAAAGGAGCACTTTACCGTCATTAGAGACAAAGAAAAGAGCCTAGTTTTTTATCAGGCATACACAACTAGACTCCCTCATATAACTTGCTAGAATGTGGCACGAACAAAAACAGCAACGATACCTAAAGGAACAGTTCTCCGAAACATTGCAGTGAAGAAAATAGACTTCGGAATTGAATATAGGAATACAGAGGTATACCTACGCCGTCATTCCTATTTTTTGAAAGTTACGTTAGTATGCCCTCTTTTGATTATGTAAAGATCTATTTTGGGGATATTTTGTGATTAAGTTTCTATTTTTTTATTATGTTCTTCGTCCCATTTTTTTATACCTGAACCGTCATGATGATAGCTCAATATGGGTGATTGGAGGCCATGCTGGTAAAGCATATGAAGACAATTCTGCTGCTCTTCATTCCTTCATAACAAAACACACAGATCAAAAAGTAATCTGGATTACCAAAAGTAACGCAGTTTTTGAGAACTTAAAAAAGCAAGGGGCCCAAGTTCTAAGAAAAGACAGTCTTGCAGCGAGAATGGCTATAATAAAAGCAAAGGTTCTAATATTTTCTCACGGACATGCAGATCTAGATAAATACATAGGGAAAACAGTTAAGCCTTCAGGCTTAATCATTAATTTAAATCATTCCATGAATTATTTAAAAAGCGGGCACCTATACAACCCTTTATTAGAAACCATGTCAAATCGCCAGTTAAAAAAAGTTAAACGAAAAATATACCAATTTGACTTTTTACTATCATCTTCAAAACTTGAACAAGAGAACTTTAGACTTTCTTTGCCTCACATGAAAAACAAAATTATTCTAGGTGGCGGTGCACATCTCGATACATTAAGGGAAATGGGAATCAACAATAGTGCGAATAGTAAGGTGATACTTTATTTCCCAACATGGAGAGATAAAAAATTAAATCCTAAAGAAACTGTATCTGAGATTATAAGAAAAATAGTATCTAACCAAGAATTAATTCATTGGTTAAAAAAATCAAACTATACTTTTAAAATTTGTTTCCACATCAACGTCAAAGAATTGGAAGACTTTAGTGAAATTTCTAATGTATTTGAAATCATTAGCATCGATAGTCTGGCACACACTTTAACGAATAGCGACTTACTAATTTCTGATTATTCAGGAGCTATTATTGATGCCTTATATATGAAAAAACCAGTATTATTTTTCCCTTTTGATCTGGAGGACTATTTAAAATGTCGCCATTTATATGTGGATTACAATAAGTTTGCTTTTGGTGACATTGTAACTTCAGTTGACGAGCTAGTAGATAATATAGTGTTATCTAAGTGGGCTGATAATTCTAGTTACCAGAAAATTATAGAAGAGCACTACAAAAATATGTTTTCTTATAGCAAAACAAGTTTTTCTGAGCGTTCATATCGAGCGATATGTGATTTGCTTGCAGGAGTACCTCCTGAAGATATTCTTTGAATCCTAAAGTTCACAGTTTTATAAACGATGTAAAAATTCAGATAATAAGTGCACCACTCATGGTTGAATTAGGGAGTGGTGCGCTTCGGCATTGAATTCTCTCCAATACATTTAATACAACTTTGCATCATTACCTTATGTTTACTCCATCCACTACTCTCCACATAACACCTCAGCTCTGGTGCATTCCCTGAAGGTCGTAAGTGGACAATATCGCCGCTGTTTAGCGTCATACGTAATCCGTCGGTTTCATCCATAGAAACCACTTCCAGTACTTCACCTTCTTCTGCTATCACAGACAATAGCTCAGCTTGTTTCGTTGTGCTGTTTCTTAGCTCGGCAATAAGCTGTTTGCTGGTTTGCGTTGGAATATTTTGAATGCGGTCGCTTGCGGTATAACGAGCAGGATAGTCACTTGTTAATTCGCTAATTGGGCAGTGTTTCTCATGAGCCATCGCTAGCAAGATCAAAGCAGGCAGAACAGAGTCACGAGTCGGTAAGGCATGAAGTGTTTGACCATTCACCTCAAAATCTGAGCCTACCAAAAAACCACCATTGGCTTCGTAACCCACAAGGCGTGCATCAGGTGTTTGCTTTAATAAGGTTTCCATTCCAGCAATCACATAAGGCGAGCCAATTTTAGTTCGTAATGTTTTACGTTCCAGGCCTTGTAATTCGCCTCTTAATTCGAGAACGGTATTCACATTCACTGGCGCGGCAACGTGGCTGGCTTTTAAATAATCCGCACACAACACACCAAGAATATCACCACGTAACCATTCGCCTTTTTCATTGGCGATTAATGGACGATCACCATCGCCATCGGTAGAAATAATGGCATCCAATTGATGCTCTTGAGACCAAGCCAGACCTTTGGCAACGTCTTCTGGCGACACCGCTTCAGTATCAATGGGAACAAAAGTGTCTGTACGCTCTAGTGACACAACTTGCGCACCAAAATGCGCTAACAGTCGCTTAATCACATCACGAGCCACACTGGAATGTTCATACACACCAACTTTTTTGCCAGCCAGCATGTCGCTTGGGAATAATGCTTTATAACGACCTTCAAAGGTCGTCATGGCATCGGCATTAATATTTGGAAGCAAGGTATCAGGAAACGCATCTGGCAAGGTGACAAAACCGTCCATAATAACCGCTTCATCTGCTTTGCTGATTTCACCATCAGGACGATAAAACTTAATGCCATTACGATCAAAAGGAATATGACTGCCCGTAATCATCACGGCAGGCATTTGGTGTTGCATGGCATAAAAAGCCAATGCAGGCGTAGGAATAACACCACAATAAACCGCTTCTGCGCCGCTGGCTTCAATAGCCGAAATACAAGCCTTAGCGATTTCAGGACTGCTAGGGCGCAAATCCAAGCCAACCGCAACTCGTTCAGAGCCAGAGCAAACGCCCTGCAAAAAAGACGCAACAAAGGCAAAGCACAATTCTGGCGTGAGATCCTTCACCAAGCCACGAACGCCGCTGGTGCCAAACGCCACGCCCAATTCTTCACTCAATACTTTTACTTGCTTATTCATCAGCGACTAACGTCCATAACGGTCTGAGAAACGGACAATATCGTCTTCACCCAAATAACTACCAGACTGCACTTCCACCAGCTGTAATGGAATTTTTCCTGGGTTTTCCAGAGCATGAACCACGCCCACAGGAATGTAAGTCGACTCATTTTCCGTCAGTAATATCTCGTTGTCACCGTTTTGCACTTTCGCTGTACCAGAGACGACAACCCAGTGTTCAGCTCGGTGATGATGCATTTGCACGCTGAGTTTTTCGCCCGGTTTCACCATAATGCGTTTCACTTGGTGGCGATCGCCTAGATCGACCGTTTCATAACTTCCCCAAGGACGATGAACCGTTGTATGGAACATGTGCTCTTCGCGGCCTTCTGCTTGAATGCGCTTAACAATCTTCTTAACGTCTTGAGCGTTGTTTTTGTCCATCACCAAAACCGCGTCGGCGGTTTCAACAATCACAAGGTCTTTCACACCCACAGCCGCTACAAGGCGAGACTCAGAGCGGATCAAACAATTTGATGCGCCTTCGGCCATCACATCACCTAACAGCACATTTTGATCTTGGTCTTTGTCTGCGTAATCGTACAAAGCGTCCCAAGCGCCAATATCGCTCCAATCACCAGCGTATGGCACAACCTTAGCGTTTTTGGTTGGCTCCATAACCGCATAATCAATGGAATCTTCAGGGCAAACAGAAAAAGCCTCTGCATCCACACGAACAAAGTCCATGTCTTCACTGCGCTGTTCATAAGCTAGGCTGACTGCTTTAAATATATCTTGTCGGTGGGAAGACAGTTCGTCTAAATACACTTGAGAACGGAACAAAAACATACCGCTGTTCCACAAGTAGTCACCAGAAGCCAGATACTCTTGTGCGGTTGTTAAATCAGGCTTCTCAACAAACTCGGCAACGGCGTAATCCTCACCACCACGAATATAACCATAGCCAGTTTCAGGTCGTGTTGGCTGAATACCAAAGGTGACAAGCGCATTGTCTTTTGCCAGCTCTGTGGCTTTTACTATCGCTTTTTCAAACGCCGCCACATCACGAATCACATGATCTGCAGGCAAAACCAACAACAAAGTATCTTCTTGCTCTTTATATTTAGCTTCCAACGCCGCCAAAGCAATGGCTGGCGCGGTATTACGACCTTTCGGCTCCAGAATAATACTAGCGTTTTTCACACCAATTTCTTGTAACTGTTGAGCAATAAGGAATCTGTGATCTTCATTACACACCACAATTGGTGTACTTACGTCTAACAACGCGCCAGTACGCTTCGCGGTTTGTTGTAATAAACTGAATTGAGTGTCAGTAAGAGGAAGGCATTGCTTAGGGAAATGTTCGCGAGATAAAGGCCAGAGGCGACTACCAACACCACCAGACAAGATAACAGGTATAATTTTCACACTAGATCCTTTGTATGCAACAGAAATAATCTTGCAAGTCTATCAAAACAAGGAGACACAGCATACAAAGCAACAAAAAGTATTCAAGAAATATGGCTACATCGGTCGGGGAGCCATAACTAAAAATCCCCTCCTCTTTTGTCTTCCAAGGGGAGGGTTAGGGAGGGGTTAATCTACCCCCTCCCAGCCTCCCCCTTAGCAAGGGGGAGCTCTGGGGAGGAGCAGACCTAAACGCCTTTTCGGCTTACCTTTTACAGGGGAGTTTGGGAAAACAACAGACTAAAAATCCCCTCCCCTTTTGTCTTCCAAGGGGAGGGTTAGGGAGGGGTTAATCTACCCCCTCCCAGCCTCCCCCTTAGCAAGGGGGAGCTCTGGGGAGGAGCAGACCTAAACGCCTTTTCGGCTTACCTCTTACAGGGGAGCTTGGGAAAACAACAGACTAAAAATCCCCTCCCCTTATCTCTTCCAAGGGGAGGGTTAGGGAGGGGTTAATTTGGCAACCTCAGCACTTCATGACTAACAACCAAATCATAAACCAGAATCTACTCCGACACATATCCATTCGGGTTATTCGATTGCCAACGCCATGAATCTTCACACATACGAGACAAATCAAATTCAGCTTGCCATCCTAAAAAATCCTTCGCAAATTTAGGATCAGCATAACAAGCCCCAATGTCACCTGGACGACGATCAACAATTTTGTAATTAATCACCTGACCCGAAGCTGCTTCAAAAGCTTTCACCATATCCAAAACTGAATAACCGTTACCCGTGCCTAAATTCACAACAAAGTGACCAGACTGAGCAAGCACCTTTTCCAATGCACAAACATGACCGCGAGCTAAATCGACAACATGTATGTAATCACGAACACCAGTTCCATCAGGTGTTTCATAATCATCACCAAACACACTCAAACAAGCCAATTTCCCCACAGCAACTTGGCTAATATAAGGCAATAGATTATTAGGAATGCCTTTTGGGTCTTCACCAATCAAACCCGACTCGTGCGCACCAATAGGATTAAAGTAACGTAAGGTAGCTATATTCCATTCGCTATTAGCATAAGCTAAATCCGTTAACATACCTTCCACCATCAATTTGCTGGCCCCATACGGGTTTTGGGTAGAAGTGGCAAAGTCTTCGCGAATCGGCACAGATTCTGGCAAACCATATACAGTCGCAGAGGAACTAAAAATCAAATTACGTAGCCCAGCTAACTCCATTGCCTTTATAAGGTTAAGCGTGCCAGAGACATTATTTTCATAATACAAAAATGGCTTTTCAACAGACTCGCCAACGGCTTTTAAACCAGCAAAATGCATAACAGCAGAAAACGTATATTGACTAAAAATACGATTAAGAAAACCGATGTCTAAAACATCACCCTTGAAGAAATCAGGACGTTTACCAGTAATGGTTTCAATACGATCTAAAACGATCTCACTGCTATTAGATAAATTATCAACAATGACAGGAGAAAAACCCGCTTTAATCAACTCAATAGAAGTGTGTGAACCAATATAACCAGTCCCACCAGTCACCAAAACAAACATTTAATACTCCAATCGCATAATCAACGCTCCCTCCCTTTTCTCTTCCAAGAAAAGCCTGAGGAAAACAACAGACTAAAAACCACCTCCCCTTTTCTCTTTCAAGGGGAGGGCTAGGGAGGGGTTAATTTAGTAACAGTAAGTTCGGGGAAACTAAGAACATTTACCCTTACCTCTTCCAAGAAAAGCCTGAGAAAAACAACAGACTAAAAGTTCCCTCCCCTTATCTCTTTCAAGGGGAGGGCTAGGGAGGGGTTAATTTAGTAACAGTAAATTTGGGGAAACTAAGAACATTTACCCTTGCCTCTTCCAAGAAAAGCCTGAGGAAAACAACAGACTAAAAGTTCCCTCCCCTTATATCTTCCAAGGGGAGGGCTAGGGAGGGGTTTTGAGTTCGACAGTGAGAAGGGGTACTACAACCCCTTCCGCCCCAACACAACAAACGCCGTCCGAATCAAAGTTTCAATCTCTAACCAGATAGACCAATGCTTTATATAATAAAGATCATACATAAGTTTCTGACGAGCATCTTCTGTATTTGCACCATAAGGATACATAACCTGGGCCCAACCTGTAATACCAGGACTAACTAAGTGGCGTTCATTGTAGTAAGGAATTTCCTCCTCTAATTGATCTGTAAAAACCTTACGCTCAGGTCTTGGTCCTACAAAATGCAGATCACCTTTAATTACATTCCAAAGCTGCGGCAATTCATCAATACGAGTTTTACGCATAAACGCACCAAACTCATAAGCTCTAGGATCATCTTCAGTGGCAAACTGAGCACCATCTTTTTCAGCGTCCAAATGCATAGAACGAAACTTATAAACAGTGTGCTTCTTACCAGAAAAGCCAACCCTTTCTTGTGAAAAAATAACAGGGCCTGGAGAATCACGTTTAATTTTCAGCACTGCATATAGCATGACAGGAGAAGTGAGAACAGCAAGAGTCACGGACGCTGAAATATCAAAAAACCTTTTTAAAAGAAAATCAATTCGATTATAAGAGCTAATTCGATCTAAGTAACTCAATCCTATAGATTCATAAGGGATGTAGCATTTCCGTAAAAAACTTTCCATAAAACGATGAAGAGCAAGTAAATGAACACCTTTAAGGTCTAAATGAGTCAACTCTTTAATTAACCTAGGCTCCGCGGCTTTATCTAGATTAATGACGATAAAATCAGGGGATTTAGAATCAATCATCTGTGTTATAGAAGCGACATCGTAATCCAACATAGTATGTAAACGGATGTTATGTCTTTCCAATTGAGCCTGCTCAAACTCGTTAAAGGAGTAACCATTACCCAATACAAGTACATCCGTGCTGCCACGAGAAGTGGAACGACTTTTTCGGTTTATGAAGAACTTCAATAAGAAAACAATCGAAGGAGTAACGACGATCCAGGTAAGAATCACAGATCGAGCAAAACTAAAAACGCTATGATCAAGATAAGACAAAAAAGAAAGAGCAAGCACACAGGCAGCCCACGCCTTGAAGGTAATCTCAAGCTTCTTCGCTATCGAGCGCTCAAGAAATCGACTATAGCCACCTAAAAGCTGAGTAAATAAGACAAACAATACGCCGCTAGAAAAACCAAGCCAAGAATAAGCATCTTTCCAAGGATTAGAGCTCAAAAAAGGCTGTATGCAGAGCAATAGAAGCAAGGGAAAACACAAATCAACAATGCCATAGGCCCAAAGCACTTGTTTTGATTGATATCGGGGAATATTTTTTTCTATCACTGAAAACCTTCTATTGAAGCCATTAATATTAAAGAGTCATCTTACTATTATAATGAGCAGGAAAAATTTAAAACAAATCAACCAATTAGATATGGATTTGCTGTCATAATATTTACACCAAATCTTCCAATACTCCCTTATAATACTTAACTACATCTTTTGGAGACCACCCTTCATAGAAGGTGTCTCCGAAAGTAATAACTTCCTTATCAAATAGAATAGAATGCACACCTCCTGTGGAATTAATTGTCATAACAAACTCTGCATACTGAACAGATTCTAATAGTGCCCCTGAATTATTAATTTCTATTCTATGAAGTTGACAAAACTTAACCATAGACCTAAGACTAAATAAATCTTTTTCTCCAGGGTGTAATCTGACAATTAACCGAACACCTCTTTCATCTGCAATTTTTTTGGCTTTTTTAAGAGCAGATATTCCAACCTCATTAGATTGAAATACAGTTTGTGTATCATATTCTACTTGACCAATAAACAAACAGTATTTGTCATCGCTAAAATCGTAATTAACTTTAGACAATCTTTTAATCATTTTTCTAGAACGAACAGCATTTAAAGCGATACTTAAATAGGAAAAAAAGAAGGTTCTGGAAATAAAGTTTTTTTAACGATACTACCTAACTTATTGATTATAGATTCAAGCGCTTTAGAGCTAATTTTCTTTGAAACATGAGGAGGTCTAAATGTTAACAACAACTCCTGTAGATCTTTTATATCAAGATCCTTAACATCTTCTACTTGGGAAACCCTATATCCATAATCTGAGTTTGCGTTTACCCCTTTAACACTCCATTGATACTTATTAGGGAAATTACCAATCTCAAAAAAAATAGCCTTCCCCTCAGGAATAAAACTCTCTATGCATCTATATGAAAACTGAAAACCAGAAAATATAAAGGTGTAATCAGACTCTGAAATTCTTTTATTTATAATAGAAACCAATGATTTGGATAATTTATTTTTTATTCGACAACCAAGTTTTAACTCATCAATTGATAGTGACTTGTAATTATCAGTACTTTCTTTTGTAAGAAGAATATGCTCTTCTTCAGAAGAAACATTACGACTTGATTTCAAAAAACCATACAATGAAGAATGAAGAAAAGTAACAAAACGAGCTTCATTTTTAGATAATATTTTTTAAAAAATAAAACCTGTTCAATATTATCGACAAGAATACAAAGAGTTTTCCCAGAAACAAATTCGTTAACTTTCATTTCAAAACATTTCCTCACATAAAATTAAAATTTATTTTTTTATGAAAAACAACAACAAAAAAATTAAAAATTTCTCAAAAAAACCACACCTAATTATTGGAGCACCATTGATACCATTTTTTATCAATAATGAAATTTTCATTTTAAATAAAGCAACCCTATCAAAAAAAGAAAGTTTATATTTTTCAAATATAAACCCTCTCATAATAAAAAAAGCATTAAGACCTTCAATATAATCCCGCTTTCCCTTTAAATCTGTAATTTGACCAAAACCATGAGACTTATTCCACAGAGCAACAGGCTCGTTAAAATAAAAAACTTTTATGCTTTTATTAACTATAAACTCAATGTGAAGCTGAGTGTCTTGATATTTTTTCAATTCTTCATAAAAGCAAACACTATTAAATATCTTTATATCAATTAAGGAGCCATTTGTGTGCATGGCTGGGAGTGCAAAAATAGAATTAATAGCACATGAGTCTTTAAGAAAGAAGCTTTCTCGAATATTGCCATCAACACTAACAGAGCCAAACGCGACAGACAAACCAGGTATCTCTAAAAATTTATTATACAAAAAAAGTAATTTATTTTTAAAATACAAATCATCATCATCAAGAAAACAAATATAATCCCCACTAGACTCTGAAACTCCTATATTCCTAGAAGCACCACCACCTAAGCGTTCTTCATTACGTATAATAATAATATCTCTTGAAAAATCATGTCTATTAATTGAAACGGGGGCATCGGAGAAATCATCAACAACAATAATTTCAATATTTGGGTAAGTTTGCACCTCAACAGACTTGATTGCATCTAGAAGCATTGAATTACGATTTAATGTAGGAATAATAACACTAATCAATGGATAATCAGCTAAGTCATTCATTATGAATCCATATAAAAATAATTATTTTTCAAGAATTTCAAATACATTAGACTACATCTACGCGGATATCCCTCAAGAAGCAAACTACTCTAATATATTTCCTTACAATTTCAGGCTTACTTTTTCATTAAAAATCAAATCCGCTTTTATAAAATTCTTACTTTAAAACTCTCATCCAAAAGGGCAGTAAAACATAGTTAGAACATCTTTTTTGGGCTGAGTCTATTACATTATTACGATCATGTTTACTTAATGCCTGACGACATTCATAAGCTATATCCCGATACTCAAATCGGGTCACATTAGCAAACCAACCACGAATATACTCATAAAAAGAGCTATCTCTCATCATTATCGAACAACCATGAGACACAGCATGATAAAATGCCCCTGAAACAATCATGCTTTTATTTTTATGTGGTAAAATCACAACTTTACTTGATTTTAGATATTCATCTAATTCCACATCCTTTAAAAAACGTTTATCCCAAAAGACATCCAGTTTTCTTTGAACAATGATTTTTTCTATTTTCTTCTCTAAATCACGGTCAGTACACATACCTGCTATAGTTAGGCTAATATTTTCTGGCCAAAATTTAAGGATAGATTCAATTCCTTTATATTTTTTTATTGTCCCGAATATTAAAAAATCCCTACTCTCTTTGAGGTCGCCATAAATTAAACTTGGATATAAAGGATGGTCAATAACTCTCCATCCTTTCCCCTCAAAAATAGAATGAGTAATTCTTTCATCCGAAAAAAAACAAATAATCTTACAGAGCAAAATAAATAAAAACGGAGAACTACCTTCCTTTAAATTATGAGGCTTATAGTTATGCCTAACCCAAACCAGCTTCTTAGACATAAGCTTGAGTAAAATAAGAAAAAAAACCTTTTAAAGAACATATAAATACTTGTAGTCCCTGTTTCCGGATTTACAACTCCATCCTCCAACCAATTAATTATTGATATATTATTTCTTCTTTCGAAAAATGACTTAAAATTAAGGTGCCGAAAAGAAATAACATCAAACCCCAGTTCTTTCCAAAGCCCTTTTTGTATTTCAATATAGCGATTTGTTTTCGACTCAAACGGATAGCAAATTATTTTTTTCATAAAAAGCATACTCCAATTAAATTAAAACTCATCAACACAAATTCCTCTTCAAGAAACCAATAGACTTCGCCCTTTCGATATCCAGTTTTTTATTAACCGCATCCCAGTCTATTTCTTTTTTAAAGATATTTACTGTGTCATCTGAGAAATTTGAAATCAATCTGTCTTCCAAACCAAACAAAGATAAAATAGACTCAAACCTAGCAAGCCCTCTCTTCATATTCCCATAAACAATAAAAGGCTTGTTAAATATTATCGAAAAAACACACCCATGAAATGAGTCAGTAATAACAAATTCCGCATCATCAAAACCTTTTAACCAAGCAGTGACTTTTGGATAAACCATATCCTCAAGCTTATGACTATTTTTCGATTTTGCACTGACACTAAAACAATTATATGAAAAAAATTTTGATGCTTTTTTAATTAATATATTTTTATCATCAGTTTCATCTAATATATAAACAAGCAACTTATCTTTATTTTCTACTTCTTTTTCAGATGTGATTAATTTTTTATAATCAGACTTATCCAATAATACAGTAGGGTCTAAAACATGAGTTGCTTTTACATTTAATTTTTTTCACAAAGCATCACTCCAGACTCCTCCCGAACAGAAACAGCTTTAAATCGCTTTATTTGTTTTTTATACTTTACTGTTTCTTCATCTGAAAAAGTCCAGCAATCTACACCAAAAGACGGTGCATACGACATTAAGATTGGAGAATCACTTGCAACAAAACCAAAAAAAGCATAGTCAATATATTTATAAAGATCGCGTCTCCAAACCTGGTCACTACCAACTATATATGCATCATAATCATTATCTACAATTCTTATAAAATCACCTTCTTCAGATAATGGTTTTGTTTTAGGGTTTATATATTTATCTATAAAATTAAAGTTATTTTTAAATATGATATTTTCATATTTAATAAAATTATACCTATCAGTAAAGAGTGATAAAACCCTTTTCTTAATAAATGATTTCCAATTCTTGCTATACTTAGTCTGGATATATAATAGCTCTGGCTCATGATTAAGTTTTTTTAACACACTCATTAAAGCATACGCTTGAAGCATTCCACCATAATTCTGCCCTAGATTATAAGTAAGTATTGCAATTTTCATTTTTTCCTCAGTATCTTTTCTACTACGCGCTGTGAAAAGTGTTTTAACCCCATCCGTTTGAAGTGGTTGATTTTTGTAGCCAATTTTAACATTAGTAACGGTTTTTTCATTTTTTCATCAAATACCACTGCTGATTGAGTTTGCCGCCAGACATCTAAGCTTTTCTGCCTGATTTTTCTTCTCAACTTTTGTACTAAAAGCACATCGAGTGATACGATTTTTTTCCCATATCGTTTTTGAGAAATAGCTATCCCCTTTTTTTGCATCTCTTTAACGCGAACATAAAGACCGTCATGTCTATGGTTATAGCTACCTCTCTGAGAGTCACGCATCATGTCAGGACTAATAGATTCAATAAAAATAGCCGAGCTATTAGCGCCTTCTTGTATAATCTCTTCCGCTAAAGGGCTTCGGGTAATAACCACGCTGGTACCACGTCCATCTTGTCTATATGGCTCTAACCAAGCGTCACCTAAAGAAATATCAGCTAGCTCAGTAACTACGTCATCACAAAAATCACAAGCATTCGATTTAAAAAGACCTGTCCCCCACATGTCACCAACTTCCTGCATTTTTATTCTTTTATATTCACCACTGGAAACATCTTCACAGCCGAAGGCATAATCACTTGATGAGCTAGAAATATCTTTTATTCTAAAATCAGGTTGCTGAATTTTCTCAGGATTTGCTCCAGCCTTTGATGCCAAATATTCAGTAAAAAACTTACTTTTAACACCTCCACAAATAATACCGGCCACAAAAGGGATTTTTTCTTTTAAAGCGGAGTCATGGTACTGAGCTAAGCGAATAGCCTTTACAAAACATGCAACACCAACAATGGCGATTTTGCCTTCTAGTCTATTTAATTCGGGTAATACTGTTGCCAAGGTTACTGGATAGTATTTAGTCTTAGCAGAGTCTCTTAATTCCGACTTATTACTTGCGACTTTATACTGATAATGCGAACCGGTTCCAGCCGACGAACGAACTGAAAAAATATGATCAACAATACTTTTATCAAGCAATTGATCGAAAACATAAGTTGCAATTCCACCAGACGAAGATGTTTCGCGAAACGCCTTAGAATATGCAGCATAAATACCAATCAAATTACCTAATTTTTTCTCGGTTTGTGTTTCTTTGGAAAGAAAAAGATCAGCTAATACACTTTCATTCTTTACAACCTCAAGTGGTTCTGGATTAAACGGACAAACACTAATACAAGCAGCATCATTATCACAAGAGCCTGTCAACTCAGGAACCAGAAAACCATCCTTGCTCCACCCCATAGTCAGTGCATCAGATGTACACTTATATGTACAAAGACCACACCCTGTACACATATCATTATCAACTACTTGCACTATAACCTGAGGTTTTATTGTCATATCACTTCCATATCCTATTCTTTATATTCAACAACACTCGACTTAGTAAAGCACGCTCGTTTCGCTTTAGACCAAAAACTAAAACAGTAATAACCACTAAAAAGAATGACTTCACAACAGAAAATAAGAAATCTAAGAACGAAACTACCACGTAGTTATCAATGAATTTATTGAGTGCATAAACTAAAATAGAGACAAATAGTACCGGAAAAACTGCCTCAGTTATATATTTAGACTTTTGCATATTTACTAATTTTGAAATTAAAATAATTCGAAAAACTAACGCTATAAAAGACAATAAAATTGCAATATAAAAAACTGCCTGTGGTGCAGCACCAAATTTTAAAATAACGTAAGAGAATGGAACGTTTAACAATAAGATTCCACCTATTACAAACTGATAAAGCTTAATCCGCCCTGTGGCTTGTGCTGCAGTCATTAATGAAGGAGAAAGGCTGTCAATTAAAATAGTATAAATTACAAGTTTCGCAACCCCCTGCGTTTTCCGGAACTACACCTAACCAAATAGAAAGAATTTCTTCCGTATTATTTAAAACAGGGAGAGATAATAAAAGTAGTACAAAAAAATTATATTTTGCACCATAGCAAACCAGTTGATGCATATAGTACATATCACCTGCAGCATAAGACTTAATAATTTGCGGATTAATTGCCACTTGTAAATTTTGAACAAAACTATTTAACGCGCTAGAAACCTGCATAGCAATAGCTCTAGCGGCATTTACAGTTGGACCAAAGAAAACATTCAATAAGACATTTACACCTTGCCCACTCATCACTGCAGCAACATTCCCCCATAAATTCCAGCCAGTATAAAACAGCATAATTTTGAAAAGCTGTTTATCCCAATACAGTTGAAAACGAGATTCAGTAAATTGTGCTTTACAGTAACTGCGATACACAATAAATATAATAAAAACGACGGCTAAGCTCAGTAAGGCATACAAAATTAACTTATCTATACCGAACCAAGCTAACATAAACACGATCAACAACTTGAGTAGCACATCAATAACACCAACCCAAGCAAATACATTCATACGCTCATGGGCAATAATGAGAGCGTTATAAGGAACACTAATAATTGTGACGACAACCGACAGCAGAGCAAAATGGAAAACCCATTCTGCGGCATTTAACCTATCAACTGGAATGGTCATCTGAGTTCTAACAAACCAGAGGCCAACAGTTTCTCCTAACAGGACCACAAACACAGCAATAAGCACATGTATATTCAAACTCATGCTAAATATTCCGTGCATATTTTTAACGTCTGATTTACCTAACTCAAATGCGAGGAAACGCTGGGTAGCTGAAGACATAGCACTGTTTAAAAAGCCCAACATAGTAACAAAGCCAGCAACTACGCCGTGGATACCAAAATCATCCACTCCAAGAGTCTGTAGAACAACTCTTGAAGTATATAAGGCAACAGCCATCGTCAGCATCATACGGATGTATAACATACCTGCGTTTTTTGCCATGCGCTTGTAATTTTGGTTAGTCGTATCGGATGTCACTGACTTTGGTTACCTATAGAGGTGTTGTTTATAATTTCCATTAATTTTCTACCTACATTCAATATTTTGCGCCTAATTAATTTTCTACCTACATTCAATATTTTGCGCCTAATTAATTGTCTGATTACACTTCGTACCTCGCCTTATCCGATCTACCACTTAATTGCTATAATTTTACTTCTTCACGAAGTCGTTCTATCTCTTTTTCTAGCTCTTCATGCTCTTTTAGCTTTCGCTTCAGAAAGCTCTTGGTGAGCGACACCTTGTCTTCAATACCTTTTGGTGTAAGCAAGTATAAGTACTTCACTTTGTTGGTATTGTTTTTGAAATTTTCAGCTTTGACTAAGCCTTTTTCGATCAATGCTTTTAAGCAAAAATTGGCTTTTCCTAGGCTAATACCTAAGCGTTTTGCCAATTCCCGTTGGCTTATGTCTGGGTCTTGCTGTAATTCCTTAAGAATCTTGTAGCGATATTCCTCTGTTAACACAGAAACTTACCTTTTGATTGGCTTAACGGGTGAATTAAGAAGTATTGTTGTTGTGTTCAGTGAGTGAACAATACTAGATTAAGATATTTGAAAATGCAAAAAATGTGTAGGAATTGATGTCACCCCCTCCCAGCCTCCCCCTTAGCAAGGGGGAGCTTTGGGGAGCAGCAGCCCCTAAAGTTCCCTCTCCTTGTTTCTTCTAAGGGGAGGGTTAGGGTGGGGGTAGTCTCTTAACTCGACTTTCTCTGATTTTATGTTTCAATAAAAACACCACAATTAATACAGAGGGATTTTGTATGCTAAGAATAAAACACCATGGTGCGGTGCAAGGTGTAACTGGGTCTTGCCACGAGCTTTTTATCGACGACACACATTCGGTTCTCATCGATTGCGGTTTATTTCAAGGAGCGGAGGTTTCGGGTTCTGGAGCGGGTTCCAACCATTTAGAAATTGACTTTGATATGACTGCGATTCAAGCCTTGCTTGTCACCCATGTTCACATTGACCATGTTGGGCGTTTACCCTACTTACTCGCAGCTGGGTTCACTGGCCCCATCTATTGTTCCAAGCCCAGTGCCGAACTCTTGCCTTTAGTAATCGAAGACGCGTTAAAAGTTGGCGTCACACGTAATGCCAGCATCATAGAAGCTTGTTTAAATCGTTTAGCCAAACAACTACACCCTATCGATTATGGTCACTGGGTAGATATTCCTATTGATGACTCAGATAAACAGTCTGACACCAAGGTTCAGCTTAAGATACAAAAAGCTGGTCATATACTTGGCTCGGCATTTGGCGTGTTTCGCGTTGCAACACCTGCACTCAAAGCGCAAGGCAAGCGTTATCATGATGTCTTGTTTTCTGGGGATTTGGGCGCGCCCTATTCACCTTTATTGCCCTCACCAAAATCACCTTATCGAGCAGACCAACTCATTATTGAAAGCACCTATGGCGACCGTAACCATGAAGATAGGTCAATACGTCGCCACAGGCTACAAGAAAGCTTAGAACATGCCTTGAGCGATTCCGGTAGCGTGCTCATTCCGGCATTCAGCATTGGCCGCACTCAAGAGCTTTTATACGAGCTAGAACATATAATGCACCAGAACAAACAAAAAGCCGTGAGCAAAACTCGTTCCGGCAAAACACTCAACTGGGAAGACATAGACATTATAATCGACTCACCACTGGCGAGCCGCTTCACTAAGGTGTATCAAAAACTAGAAAACTACTGGGATAACGAAGCAAAGAAACGCGTAAAATCTGGCAGACATCCACTGAGCTTTGAGCAAGTCACCACCATCGACAGCCACAAAGAACACCTGCAAACCGTCGCTTACCTACAAAGACAAACTCGCCCAGCCATTGTTATCGCCGCATCAGGCATGTGTTCTGGCGGTCGGATCGTTAATTACTTGAAAGCTTTATTGGGCGATGAGAAAAACGACGTTTTGTTTGTGGGTTATCAAGCAGCAGGTACGCCAGGGCGAGATATCTTGCGCTATCACGACAAACCCAATGGTTATGTCATGTTTGATGACGAGCGTTATTTTATTAACGCGAAAGTACAGCAGATAAGTGGATATTCTGCTCATGCAGGACAAAATGATTTATTGAATTTTATAAAGCGCATGCGGGTGAAGCCACAACAAACCCGCATCGTCCACGGCGACAGCAACGCCAAACAAACACTCAAAGAAATATTGGAAAGAAAATACCCAGAAATGGACGTGATCATACCGGAAGACTAACCTCCTCCCAGCCTCCCCCTTAGCAAGGGGGAGATCTGGGGAGGAGCTAAGACCTTAAGTTCCTTCCCCTTTTGTCTTTCTAGGGGAGGGTTAGGGAGGAGTTAACCTAATAAGCTTTTAACGTAAGCTTCGATTTCTGGGCTTTGGTTATTTTCAAAGAAGCATTGTTGAAAACGCTCACCAGATACCGCTGTTCGAACCAGTTCTTGGTCGATGGTTTTTAATGTATCTAGGTAGTTTTCTTTGATAACAGCCGCTTTCACATCATCAAGGATGCTCGCATTGCGAACTTGCGGTTCTTTACGTTCTTGAGGGTAGCCTTCACCACGAGGGCCGCTGAAGGCTTTCTCAAAGATATAACGTACATTTAGCTCGGCGCCCCAGCCGTAGCCTTTTGCAAAGGCTAGAGCTAAAGCGTTGCCGTTATTAATTTGGTTAAACAAGAAAGCATCGGAAGGTTCAAGACAGTAACCGCACACAACACCAGGGTGAACATTTAAAGACATCATTGCGCCTTGTCCTGTTCCACAACCTGCCACGACAAAATCTACTGCTTTAGAGTTCAGTAAAATACTTGCCATGATGCCCAAGTGAATATAGGTAAGGTGGTGATCATTACTATCACTCATTCCTACATTGTGAACATCGTGATTAAGAGGAAGCGCTACTGTATTAAGTTGCTCTAACACCACGGCATTTTTATCTGCCTGGCTATTTTCCATCATGAGTGCGATTTTCATAACTGTCTCCGAGTTTTTATGTTTATTAGAGAGATGGTAAAAATAATTTACTAAGTCATCTTAAGACCTTTGCACGTGAAAGCACAAAGAAAAATCCTAATAACCTTTTGTTTCTAGAAAATCTTTACGCATTGGAGTGAAGTTATCAATCAATATACCTTTTTCAATGCACTTACAGCCATGCATGATATTTGGCACTTTGTAGATGGTGTCACCCTCTTGCACAAGTCGAGTGTCATCACCAACGGTAAATTCGAATTTACCAGACTTAACATAAGTTAATTGCTCATGCGGATGGTTGTGCATTGGCGCAACGGTGCCTGTTTCAAAGTGAACTTCTACAGTCATAATGTTCTCAGAATACTGCATCACTTTACGTGATAAACCGCCGCCCAAATCTTCAAGTTCTACGTCTTTATTAAATGAAAACATAATTATTACTTACCCTGTGAATTTAATGTTAATACTATAATACTATAACAGGCCTCCAAAATAGCATTCAAGATTTAATGGGGCTTACAGAGGCATATTGACTATTTCTCAAACACTTTTTCAAAGCTCACTAAAGCACTGATAATCATTATCAAAAGTACGATATTATTAAGCTGATTTTTATTTAGACAGGACGATTAAATGAAACCTTTACTCTTTTTCCTCACCCTACTTTTTAATATGGAGTTGCACTCTCAAAACTTAACCATGGCCACGGTGACGCCATTGAAGTTATCCAAACAAGAACTCCTTTCTTTACCACTAAGTGATCTAAAATCCATTGAGAAGTCACTTCTAAGCCAATACTCTGTGATGACAAAGTACATTGAACTCACAAACGACAAGGTGATTAAGAAACCCTACATAAAGATTTCTTACAATAAGACAAGTTACATAGACAATATTTTAAGTGCGCAAAAGTGGATTAATAGCAATGCAGATACAGTGAACAACACCATTAAGATAGCTTCATCTAAAGCTCAGCCTGTGAAGATTTTTATCTCTAAAACGAAACTCAAAGACGATGTATACGAATGTGAAGCTTTACCTATTCTAATTAACATGCACCTTGGTGAAATCCATCGCTACGCTCTGTCCTGTGATACCGGTAATAGAGCTAAACCACAGCTAGAAACCACGCTAATTCTAGGTTATTCATTGAACTATAAACTCAAAAACTTGAGTACAAAGATCATGGATATTAATCCATTATCGATTGATGCAGAAATTATCCAGATGGATTTAGACAATACAAATAAGATTGATTTGAACGCCACCATTAGCGTGATAAATCAACAGAGATAAAAAAGCCTCTTTTGCAGTGTTAATGATAAAAGAGGTTTGATGTTTTTTGTTTAATTGATTTACATTAAATCAAACGTCCTACTGTGTTTGCTTTTCTAAAGCGGAAAGCCCTTTTTCAATGAAGCTGAAAATATCGGTGAAGTAGGTGTTTGAAACAATGGAACGGATGATTTCAGGGTCTATGTTTAGGTAATCGTGAACCAGTGCATTTCTTAAGCCGATGACTTTGTGCCAATTTATCAGTTCGTCTAATGTCAGTTGCCCGTTCTGAGAAAGTAGTTCAAAAGACAAATAGGCTTCTGCTGAACTCCTACCTGTCATAGATTTAGTCCAATGCTTGGCCACCCCAATGGCGGTTTCGATACTGACTTGAAGGTTTCGTTCACAGGCTCGGTATTCAAAGGTCGATAAGTTACGTTCTTGGAGTATTTTACTAAGCTCTTCGAGTTCCCATTGATAGTTTTGTACGTTGGAACGAACTGAAGAAATATAATATGAATCTGCCATGAATATCGCCTTAGTTATATTTTGAGTGGTGCAGATAGTCTAATTCAGCTTTCGACATAATAATGCCTTCTGCGACATATCGTGCACTGTGATCACCACAGTATAGAAGTTTTCCTGATATAGCATTCATGACCAATGGGACGGGGGCGACTTGAATATCGATGACACTAATATCTCGCTCCTCTAACTCAAGCTCTTTCGCCCAACTCAATGCAAGCAGTTCAGGGCGTAAACGACGCTCTAGAGGATCGTCTACGCGGCTGAGAAAAAGCACGGCCAGATCGTAGTCACTGCTTTTATGGGAAGTCCCCTTCGAACGGGAACCATATAACCATAATGCAGCAACATCACGATCACGAGACGCAAGATTTATGAGCTCGATTAAAACAGGTTCTTTATTCAATTCGTCCAACTATAAATTCCCAATTTTTTATGCTGCCTCTACTCTACCGTAACAGACTTCGCTAGATTTCTAGGCTGATCTACGTCTGTACCTTTCACAACAGCGACATGATAAGACAATAACTGCAACGGAATAGTATGGACAATTGGCTCCAAAATACTGTCAACTTTTGGCACTTCTGTGAAGATAATGTTGTCTTCACTATGAAGGTCTGTGCCTTTATCTGCGAATACGTATAACTCACCGCCGCGCGCTGCGACTTCTTGTAAGTTAGATTTAAGCTTATCTAACATATCGTTATGAGGAACAAGGGCGATAATTGGCATGTTTTCATCAACCAAGGCCAACGGCCCATGTTTTAGCTCTCCTGCTGGGTAAGCTTCGGCATGGATATATGAAATTTCTTTTAACTTCAAAGAGCCTTCCAGAGCAATTGGAAACATGGTTCCGCGCCCTAAAAACAAGGCGTTATGCTTGTTGGCAAAGCGATCTGCAACTTTTTTGATATGCGCATCTTCTGCTAAAGCTGCGTTCACATAAGCAGGAAGAGAGCGCATCGCTTGAACCAATTCTTTTTCTTTCTCTGAGGACAAACCATTTTCAACCGCAATCGCGACACTGGTAATCAGTAAAGCGGTAAGCTGTGTGGTGAAAGCCTTTGTAGAAGCAACGCCAATTTCTGGGCCTGCGTTAGTTAATAAAGTAAGTGCTGACTCACGCACAAGCGTACTGGACGGCACGTTACAGATGGCTAATGTGGTCAAGTAGTCAAGTTCTTTGGCCATGCGCAAGGCCGCTAGAGTGTCAGCCGTTTCGCCCGATTGAGACAAGGTTAAAAACAAGGTTTTCTTTGGTACAGCTACTTTACGGTAACGATATTCGCTGGCCACTTCGACGCTGCACGGCAATCCAGCAAGGTCTTCGATCCAATATTTCGCCACCATTCCAGCGTGATAACTGGTACCACAAGCAACGATATGGACGTTTTCTATGTCTTTTAAAAAGGCAGAGTCTGCACCAAAGCAACTGGTTAATACTTTACTTTCACTGATGCGACCTTCCAAACAAGCGCTGATAACTTTTGGTTGCTCGTAGATTTCTTTCATCATGTAATGACGAAATTCGCCTTTATCTGTAGCGTCTACACTGTGATTAAACACGCTAACAGGACGATCTTGCACTTCGCCTTTGTCGTTATAAATGGTGACTTGATCACGAGTAACATCAACTACATCACCTTCTTCTAGGAAGATAAATTGGTCTGTCACATGCAACAATGCAAGCTGATCTGATGCGACGAAGTTCTCTTCAATACCAACACCAACAACGAGCGGGCTACCTTTTCGTGCTGCAATAAAACGCTCGTTATCGTCATTTTGCACCACACCAATAGCAAATGCGCCTTCCAACTTTTCCAAGCTAGCTTGAACTGCTTTCAACAAACTTGACTCTGTTTTTAGTGCATCATGAATAAGGTGAACGATCACTTCCGTATCCGTTTCAGACTTAAATTCATAGCCTTTTGCTTTAAGCTCGCGACGCAACGGTTCGTGGTTTTCAATAATTCCGTTGTGTACTAACGCAAGATCATCACCCGAAAAGTGAGGGTGAGCATTGGCTTCTGTTGGCTTGCCGTGAGTCGCCCAACGGGTATGAGCAATACCGATTTTTCCATCTAAAGGCTGTACTGCAAACTTATCTTTTAAAGCTTGTACTTTACCAACCGCTCGGTGTGAAAAAACACCATTCTCGTTGTTAATCGCCACACCTGATGAGTCGTAACCACGGTATTCAAGACGACTAAGACCTTCGATTAAAATCTTTGATACATTACGGCGCGCTATAGCACCCACTATTCCGCACATGGGAGAATCCTTCTTTGAGTTCACAAAAAGGGGTCAGATCCCTTAAAAAATAGAGTTTTCATTTGATTTAATAGTATTCATTTAAGGGATCTGACCCCTTTTATTATTCGAGTCTTATTTTTTAACTGGTCGAGGCCAATTATCTTTGTTTGTTTGGCGCGCTCTGGCGAAGGCTAATTGCTTCTCGCTAACGGCTTTTGTAATGGTTGAGCCAGCCGCGATAGTTGCACCTTCAGCGACCTTCACTGGCGCGACTAATGATGTGTTCGAACCGATAAAGACGTTATCGGCCACTTGGGTCAGATGTTTATTCACCCCGTCGTAGTTACAAGTAATGGTTCCTGCCCCTACGTTTACATTGGCACCCATTTCTGTGTCACCGATATAACTCAGATGATTCACCTTACTACCTTCGCCGATAAGCGCTTTTTTGGTTTCAACAAAGTTGCCTATTTTGGCTTTGTTCGCTAATTGGGTGCCAGGACGCAAACGAGCGAATGGACCAATGTCACAAGCTTCACCAACTTGGCTCTCATCAATTAAAGTATTGCTTTTGATAATGGTATTGTCGCCAATGGAGCAATCTTTTAAGTGGCAGTTTGGTCCAATTTCTACGCCATTCCCCAACACAACCTTGCCTTCAAAAACACAATTCACGTCTATGGTGACATCTTGTCCTGTGGTTAATTCGCCTCGTACGTCTATGCGAGATGGGTCCAATAAAGTCGCACCATTTTGCATTAAGGTAACAGCTTGTTGATTCTGTAATTCACGTTCTAATGCCGCCAATTGCACTCGATCGTTTACACCTGCCACTTCGGCTTCGTTTTCTGGATTAACCGTAACGATCTCGACGCCATCTCGCGCTGCCATAGCAATAATATCAGTTAGGTAATATTCGCCTTGAGCATTATCGTTGGTTAAGTCTGCCAACCAAGTTTGTAAATGATTATTTGGAGCAAGCAAAATACCAGTATTAACTTCTTTGATCGCTAATTCATTTTCTGAAGCGTCTTTTTGTTCAACAATGGCGGTTACTTTGTCAGTTTCATCACGCACGATACGTCCATAACCGGTTGGATTATCCAAAGAAATGGTAAGCAAAACTAATGTGTTTGGTGTCGACAAAGCCGACATTTTTTCAAGAGTGCTGGCGCGAATCAAAGGCACATCGCCATAAAGTGTTAAAGTCGCTCCGTCTGCTTGTAAAAAAGGCGCAACGCGACGTAATGCGTCACCCGTTCCTTGCGGATCATTTTGCCAGACTACATTGGCTGAAAAATCCTGACAATTGGCTTCGACCTGCTCACCTTGATGACCAACAACAAGATGTAATTTTGCATTGGTAAGGGTACTTGCTGTGGCTAATACGCGGTTTACCATAGGTACACCGCCAATCTTATGAAGTACTTTTGAGAAGCGTGATTTCATTCGACTGCCCTTTCCGGCAGCGAGGATTACTATGTCCTGAGTCATGAAACGTCCTTGTGTTGGCGTTTGAAAATAAGAAGAAAATTAGAATAGTCGCTATTAGATCTTTTTCGCCAAAACACCACAAGCCAACTTGTCACAAAAAAAATGACAATTTTTCATAAAACCTCATAAGCTGATGATTTTTAGTCATTCCAAAGACAGAAAGTAAAAAAATTGTCAGAAAGAATCTTCTAAATTCCACCACTAACACTTGGTTTAGGACAGACATTACATTCAGCTTGTAACAGATCGACAAGCAACCTTGTAGCAGGTCCTGTGCGCTCACCTTTTCCGAAAATAGCGTAAAGATAAAAGTTGCGATCACCACCTGAAACAAGATCTAACTTTTTTAATTTGCCGCTATTCAGTTCATCGAAAATATCAGCCTTAGGCAACCAAGCAAAGCCGATTCCACTGACGACAATTTCCAGAGCCGATTGCACGCTAGACACAGTCCAACGACGTTCAGTGCCAAGCCAACCAGCGTCCACTGAGCTCTCTACGGCGGAATCTCTAATGACAAGCTGCAATTCATGACTTAAACGTTCGTTATTAATTGGACCTTCTTCTTGAAATAGAAGGTGATCTGGAGAAGCCACCGCCATCATTTCCACTTCTACAATAGGATCAGCAAGATAGCCTTTGGGAACAATAGAACTAAGCACCAAGTCAGGATTACCAAGAGTGAGAGCTTCCGTTCCACCGCTTAACACCACCTCTCGTAGCTGTACTTGAGTACCTTGGCTTTGTGGTTCAAAGGCTTTTAATGCGCGCAGTAACGCAGGTGTCGGGAAAACTTGGTCAACTACCAACTCTAACTCTGGCTCCCAACCTTGCCCTAACGTATGAGCCAGCTGCTCTAATTCCACAGCTTCTTTTAACAAATGACGAGAGCGACGCAACAATACTTCGCCTCTTTCCGTTAACTGCGCTTTACGGCCTTCAATGCTTAATAAAGGATAACCTAACTGCTCTTGCAGCTTTGCCACCGTGTAACTCACAGAAGATTGGCTTTTATGCAACGCCTCTGCCGCTTGAGCAAAACCACCTTTATCGACGACAGACTGCAATACTCGCCATTGTTCCAATGTAACTCTAGGGGCTTTCAATGTTTATTTCCTTCTGACGCGGGCATAAGACTTCTTTAAAAATATCGTATTTTTCGATACTTATCTTCTAAAAAATTCACTTTTTTATCTAATAAACTAATCATAGGATATAAACATCTTAAAACATCGAGCTGATCAAGCTCACATCTGCTACGGAGAATTTTTAATGGCTACTTTATTACGTATTGATTCCAGCGCTTCTGGAGATAATTCAAAGTCTCGTCAGCTAGCAAACGAATTTGTTGAAAAATGGTTACAAAACAACCCAGATGGCAAAGTCGTGACACGCGATGTGGATGCAAACCCATTACCTCACTTCACTAATGAAACTTTGGGGGCTTTATTCACTCCAGAAGAAAGTCGTTCTGAAGAACAGAAAGCCATTGTTGCGATAGGTGATGAGTTGATCGACGAGATTGAATCAGCTGATCTTGTGACAATATCAGCACCTATGTATAACTTCGGGATTCCTTCAACCCTGAAATCATACTTTGATTATATTGCTCGTGCAGGCCGCACGTTTAAATATACAGAAACTGGCCCTATCGGTTTGCTGAATAAAAATGCGTATGTATTTGTTGCCAGTGGCAGCTTCCTAACAGATTCCCCAATGGATCACCAAGTTCCTTACCTCAATACGTTTTTAGGTTTTGTAGGTATTGAAGTGAAACAAACGTTTGTTGCTGGCGGGCAAGCAATGGGCGAAGTTGGTGAAGAAGCGTTTAACAAAGCGAAAGCACAAATAGCAGAACTGACTGTCTCGTAGCTGCTTCATTAATAAAATTAAGCGCAATCCAACAAGGTCTCGTATCTCGTTGGATTGCCTTCTTGCCTCACCATCTAACCTGTGTGAATTTATAAACCGTTGGCTTTTAGGCCGATACGTTTACGTCTTACATCCACTTCTAACACTGTCACACTGACGACCTGACCGACACGTACAAGGTCTCTTGGGTCTTTTACAAACCTATCAGCTAGTTGAGATATGTGAATAAGCCCATCTTGATGAACCCCCAAATCCACAAAGGCACCAAATGCGGCCACGTTTGTCACCACACCTTCTAATGTCATACCTTCTTGCAGGTCTTCAAGTGTCTGTATGCTTTGATCAAAAGCCGCATAGCGAAACTCAGGGCGCGGATCTCGACCGGGCTTGGCCAGTTCATTCAAGATGTCTGTATAGGTGAAATCGCCTGCCTGTGCGAAGTTAGGAGCAAGCTGTTTCAGCTGCTGCAAAGCGCCGCTGTTGTTTAGTAACTCGTTGGCTTTTAACGCGAGATGATCGGCCATATTTCGCACTAATGGATAAGACTCAGGGTGCACACCAGACTCATCGAGAGGCTCTTTGCCATTGAGAATACGAAGAAAACCCGCGCACTGCTCGAAGCATTTATCGCCAATGCCTTTGATTTTTCGTAATTCCGCCCGAGACTCAATACGGCCTTTTTGCTGTCTATGGTCCACGATATTTTGCGCTATTCGATTCGTTAAGCCTGAAACATAAGAAAGCAAAGACACAGACGCCAAGTTAATATCCACACCAACTCGGTTTACACAGTCCTCAACGACATTCCCTAACGACTTACTAAGTTGAGTCGCTTTGACATCATGCTGATATTGTCCAACACCAATGGCTTGTGGGTCGATTTTAACAAGTTCAGCCAGTGGGTCTTGGAAGCGACGTGCAATGGAAATTGCTCCTCGAATAGTGACATCCAAATCAGGGAACTCTTGTATCGCAATGGGAGAGGCCGAATACACGGACGCGCCCGCTTCACTAACCACAATCGCTCGGCAATCTAAATCTGCCTGTGCGATCAGTTCTTTCATGAGTGTTTCTGTTTCACGAGATGCCGTTCCGTTGCCTATGGCGGCCCAGCCAATTTCGTACTGCTTAATAAGCTTGGTTAATAATGCACACGCTTCTTGCGTGCGATTTTGCGGCCCATGAGGGTAAATAACACCGTGATCTAACAAGTTACCTTGTTCATCGATAACAGCTAGTTTCACACCATTTCGAAAACCTGGGTCCATTCCTAGAACTCGAAAAGCGCCTGCTGGCGCAGCCATTAATAAATCCTGAAGGTTGTTTGCAAAAACTTGAATAGCGCCTTCTTCTGCTCTCTCTTTTAATTGTGCTAATACATCACTTTCTAGTTTGGCGAGGAGCTTATGCTCCCATATGATGTTTAAATAACGCCATTGAACAGAGCTAAGGTTGTGGGATATTTGAGCATTCGAGTCCAATAATTGACTCAGATGAGGAAAAACAAGGCTTCTTGGATAACCTGCCTCACCCATTAAATGAATGCTTAATTTTAATATGGTTTCTTTCTTTCCGCGAAGTAATGCTAAAACCCTATGATCTGGTACTTTTTTGACAGGTTCTTGATATTCAAAGTAATCTCGGTATTTTTCGCCCTGCTCTTTTTTCCTCGTAAAACTCGGCTGCATAATTGCCCATTGTTTAAAAGCTCGATTCTACCTTGCTTTAAAACCTCACTATCACTTGAAACTGCTTCGCTCAATATTTCAACAACACCTTCTAAAGCGGCTTCAGGTGTTATATTCACATTATGCTTACGTAGCCATGCCTGCACCGCAGATGTGCTGTCTGTATAGTCTCCAGACCAAATAGCCAATGCCAAAGGGTACAACCCTTTATCCTTAGCATCATCCGCTTTACTTTTTCGGGTTTTCTTGAAAGGTGCGTATAAATCTTCTAATTCATTTTTTGTTTTCGCATTTCGGATTTTTTGTTTTATCTGTTCTGATACAGAAGATTCTTTTACTAATAAGCCAAGAATACTTTCTTTGCGCTTATTTAATTCAACAAGATATTGCCATTTATCATAAAAAGAACGTAAATCCATATCACTCATGCCACCAGTACTTTCTTTTCTGTATCTGGCGATGAAAGGAACCGTTGATCCTTCCTCAAATAATTGAATGATGTTGTCACTGTATTTCATTGAAATGGAAAAATCGGTACTCAGTTCTTTTGATATAGCATCCATTAATTGTCCTATTGTTTACACTTTTATGGCGTTTAAAACACATTTTTTCATTAGCATGTTAAGATTTTTTTCATTAGAATTATTTAATGGAATTATGAAAAACCATAATGTCATGCAACATTATAAAATCATACTAAAATGCACTGATAGTAATTTAAGTATCTTTCAAAATTAAGAGTTCATATTATAACCAACAGACAATATTTAATTTGTCTGACTTATAAGCTCTTGCCTGAATACTACCGTTTTATACAATCGGTTAAAAAAGTTTTAGGGTTGAATTTTAACACTTTTTACTGAGCATAAGGGATCTCTTCGGTGCAGGGTAGTACCCATTTTAAAGATAACTAGGAGAAATCAATGAGTTTATTATTAGAGTTAGCTGGCAACAAAGCAAAAGCTCGAGCGGCCGCTAAAGAACTAACTATTCCACAACTTGAAAACCTAATTGAAGGTTTTACAAATGCGCTAGAAAAAGCAAAAGCGGAAGAAGCAGCACTAGCAGCGGAGCAAGCAGCAAAATCAGCTCGTGCAGAAGAAATTGCAGCGCTAATCGCAAGCAGCGGTTTAACAATGGAAGAAGTAGCGTTATTAAGCGTTCCAAAAGCAAAGAAAGCAGGCGCTACAAAAGGAAAAACTGTTGCACCTAAATACCGTCTTGTTGTTGATGGCGAAACACACGAATGGACTGGCCGTGGCCGTACTCCTAAAGTATTCCAAGAATACTTTAACGCAGGCAATAGCCGTAAGAGTGTTGAAATCAAATAATTCACACTTTTATTGTTCGCATAAAAAATGGCGCATTTAAATGCGCCATTTTTTTATCTCACGATCTACTCTTAGTTCATATTTTTTGTATAAATCAAATCCCAAACACCGTGCCCTAAACGCTCACCACGCTGTTCAAACTTTGTCAGTGGTCGCCATTCTGGGCGAGGGTGATATTCTCCCTTCCCTGCTGCGTTTGTGTAATTAGCTTGTGCTTCCATCACTTCCATCATGTGCTCGGCATAAGGCTGCCAATCGGTTGCCATATGAAAGCTACCACCTTCTTTTAATACATCCGCTACTTGTTGAGCAAACAAAGGTTGAACGATTCGACGCTTGTTGTGCTTTTTCTTATGCCAAGGGTCTGGAAAGAATAATTGAAAACCACTGGCCGTTTTTTCAGGCAAACATTTTGCCATTACTTCAATAGCATCATCACAGTAAACTCGAAGATTAGTCACGCCTTCTTCAGCAGCCAACATCATTAATTTGGCAACACCAGGAGGATGCACTTCGATACCAATAAAGTCTTTCTCTGGGGCATTTTTTGCCATTTCGACCAAAGACGCGCCCATACCAAAACCGACTTCGATCACCACATCGGATTCACGACCAAATACGTCTAGATAATCAACTCGACCATTTTCAAGTTCCAAACCATAGACAGCCCAATTCGTGTCATAGTTTTTTTGCTGCCCTTCCGTCATACGACCACCGCGGACAACAAAACTACGGATAGTACGTTTTTTAAAAGGTTCTTTTTCGGTCGCTTCTTGGCTTTCTGTTTTTTGCTCTGACATGTTTTTGTATCGCTTCGTTTGTTCTCTATTAATAAGCCAAGCAATTAACTGCTTATTAGGCCTAATCGATGATTGTTCGTCTATATTGTTTAAATAATTGGCGCGCTATCCTACCTGAAAAACTGAATCCTGTCCTTCTTTGTCTACATCACATTAAGGAAGGTTAAACACCTTCTACGGCTTTTTATAACGCCATAGACTCCAGACTAAATAAAACCAAGCAATCACATAACAGGTTCCGCCCAAAGGCGTGACAGCCCCCAATATACGAAAGTCGGTTAGCGACATGATGTATAAGCTTCCTGCGAATAAAATATTACCCACAAAGAAGAAGCGTAAAATTGTTTTGAGAGAAGGTAAATAATGCAACAGAGAGGAAGCGATTAAACCTGCTAAGGCGTGATACATAAGATATTGGCTGCCTGTATGCCACCAGCCCAATGCGCTAGCGTCCAAAGCATCTGCTAGAGCATGAGCGCCGAAAGCGCCTGCGGCGACAGAAAGAGCGGCTTGGAAGGCAAATGCCGCGGACCATTTTGTATAAGAAGTAGCGGTATGTTTTTCTACAGATGGATACTCAGGCGCCGACATAAATTATTCCAAAACATTGAGATAGCCATTGCTGCCTATCGCGTAAT
The DNA here is from genome assembly GCF_055809555.1 of Marinomonas sp. 15G6-16. Taxonomy (NCBI): domain Bacteria; kingdom Pseudomonadati; phylum Pseudomonadota; class Gammaproteobacteria; order Oceanospirillales; family Oceanospirillaceae; genus Marinomonas; species Marinomonas sp. 15G6-16. Next base: position 1,342,791 of record NZ_CM147916.1, read on the forward strand.
ATCGATTGCCAAGAGCATAAGCAAGTGCTAAAACATTGGTGCCAGATGGTCGGTTTTTCGCAGCGTAAAGATCCCATTCTTTTTGCACAACACCAGTACTGGTCTGAATAAGTGACACTCGGCCATTGGCTTCACCCACTAAGATACTTCGATCCTTGGTTGAAAATACCGCTTGGCTAATCGTCACGTTACGGTACTTCAAGGAGCCTGTATCAATGGTAGACAGCTCTACACCGGTCAAAGTAGACCATATTTTAGCAGTCCCAAGATGCGCAGCGCCAAAAGCGTATTTCCCATCGGCTGATAATGCGACAGTGGAGATCTTATTCCCTAGATTCCATTGATGTTTCTGTTCGCCTGTTAAGATATCCCACAAAATCACATTGCCGTTGTCATCGCCAGTTAAAGCAAATGTCACATCAGGCGTTACATCAACGGCACGAACGGTCGAATTAGTTCTGAAAGTTTGTTTGATGCCACCTCTTTTAATATCAAAGAAGCGAGCTGTTTGGTCATTTAAACCGAGTAAAGCATAATCACCATTTTGGGTGAGCTTTATTGATTGAATATCACCAGGTGTTGTCCAAAAGCCATCTAATTTTCCTGTTAGTGCGCTCCATAATACAAGGGTACGCGCGCTACCTGTCGCCGCAAACTCACCACTTGGATCGATGTCTACACTGGTTAATGTGGTGTATTCGCCTGACGCATGATTCCAATTAAAGCTACGTTCGTTTCTGGCGTTTTTCCAATAGCTCCCACCATGCTGAATGGAACCGACAACTGAAGAAGATCCGTCATCGCTCAATGCAGCCGAGTGCAAACCTTGAACTGCATATTGCGCAGTACGCACAGGCGCTTCCGCGGAACAAGACAATAACGCCGCCGCAGAAGTAATTAATAAGCCAAATTTAAGCGCTTTTTTCACTGTGCGCTTCATGCAATTCCTCAATCAATTGATCTTCATGTTGGAACCTTTCTGCCATCACAAGCATTAATGCCTGCAACGAAAAAGGCAAAGCTTCTAACTGAGCATTACAGTGCTCTTTTGTGTCGTATTTGTCGTTGAATTCTATGGCAATTTCGGTGGTGCTTTCAATCTGTGGCAGCAATTCACCTAATAAGATAACCGCGCCATCGTCATGGAATTCTTTTGCTTCTAACGCCAACTGCTCATAGACGGTAAAATGGCCAGCAGAAACATAGTCCACTAGCATTTCACAGGCTGATTGAATTTTTGGTGTATCCGTCGGGGTAAGATCGCCACGTTCCCGTATATAAACTAGGGCTTCGATTAGCTGGCGGCGCTGCTCTAACCAACGGTCAATGATGTCATGTACACCACCCCATCTTTCTTGTGCTGTTTTACAACCTTCTAGCATTATACAAACTCCCATTAGAGTTAGGCGATAATTGTTATTGAATACCTAGTTCAAGCATATTCCGTTAACTTATCACCTGCAAGGCAATCACATATGAGGATTTGTAACCGTTCTTTTTGAAACGTTATTCCAGAGCATCACCCTTAATACTATCGAAATATATGTTTTCGCTTCTTAGAACGTAAGGCAATAATCACATTAATGATGGCCATAGAAGCAAACACAACCAATGTCCAGCCAGGAATACTCAAGCCTAAAAAGGTCCAAACCACATCACCACATTCCCCTGTTCCCATAATCATGGCTTGCATAATTTCTTGCCATGGGAAAACTTCAAACATGTAACTTAAACCCGGTAAACAAGCAGGAAGTTGATCCGCAGGAATGTTCTGTAAATACAAATGGCGTATCGCTAAAGCAGCGCCAGATAAAGATAAGATCACCACTATCCAAGCAATAAAGCGACGAACACCTAGAGAGCCAGTTAAAGCAGATAGTAGAGACACCACACCGATGCAGAAAAACACAATGCGCTGCAGCATACATAACGGGCAAGGCTCTAGCCCCATTTGATATTCCATATAAAAAGCCACAGCAAGCAATGCAAAAGAAGCCACAGCAACAAGTCCATGAAAACGACGAGCAGTTAACAAAGAGAACATATTTAAAAATTCCTAAACGAAATAAGTTAAATGTAAAACACGATCAATTAACAGATATATAAGAAAGTACAAATTCCTACTGACAGCAGGCTTTAATGGCAGTTAGTATACTGTTTATTGGAATAAATATGAGAGTCTAACATGTCATTGATGATACCTTTGCGCAATAAGCTATTGCTGTTTTTTTTATTCTTATTTAGCAACCTAATAAATTCCCATGTTTTTGCAGAAGATGTTGACCCTGCATCAACCGCTTATATTGAGCTAAAACCAAGCTTCGTTGTTAATAATATTAGTGACGGCTCCAAGCTAACCTATATCAAAGCCGACATCAGCCTTAGAACCAGCGAAGCACAACGAGCTTTAATTGAGGCCAATATGCCATTAGTACAAGACGCTTTGGTGATGTTTTTAAGCTCTCGCACCAATGCACAGGTAACAGGCGCTATCGCAAGAGAAGCAACCAGAGCCGCTGGCGCAGTTGCCGTCAACGAAGCACTACAAGCAGAAACGGGAACGTCACCCATTCAAGACATTTTATTTTCGAGCTTTGTTACTCAATAAAGTTCACCAAGAACCAATAAAAACGCCCTCTTGCAGAGGGCGTTTTTATTGGAAGCTCTATAGTCTAGAGTTCAACCATATCATCAGGGCTGACATAGCCAGATAACTTATCTGTTGCTTCGTTATTGAAGAACTTCTCCATTTGCTCCATCACATACTTTCGAGATTCTGGCTGCATCAGATTTAGCTGCTTTTCATTGATCATCATAGTTTGCAGAAGTTGCCATTCTTGCCATGCCTGCTTAGAGACAGTTTGAAGAATCTCTTGGCCTTTCGTGCCTGGCAAAGGAGCACGTTCTAATGCTTCCATGTCTTTCTGGTATTTCTTACAAAAAACAGTATTCGACATAATAAAGGTCGCTCTTAATTCAAAAAGGATGTCTTCATAATGGCGCTAAAGCAGCAGAAATCAAGCCCTAACCATCCCGACGAATATAAATCCAGTAATCAGCCAGAAAATGGATGGCCTTTTATACTTTAGCCAAGCAAAACCCGCCACAACCAATAAAAGATCCAAAACACTTTGCAGACTCGAGGTGCCAATAGGATGATATAAAGCCGCCAACAATATGCCGACCACCGCCGCATTCAAGCTGCCGACAATGGAACGAAAACGCGCATTATTAGACAGCTTTCGCCACAGACTCTGCGCGCCCAACATAAGCAATAGGCCAGATAAAAAAACACCCAACGTTGCAACACCTGCCCACACCCAAAGACTTGCACCTGCCGGCACCGCCGACGCTCCGAGAAAACTCGCCATAGTAAACATGGGGCCGGGAACAGCTTGTGCCGCCGCATAACCAAATAGTAAGTTGGATTCAGAAACGCTATCCGACACAAAAGCCGACAACATTGGCAAGACAACATGGCCACCACCAAATACCAAGGCACCAGCTTGGTAAAAATTAGCGAATAAGCCACTCAGCCCATTGGTTAGCCAGAAGCTCGCGCCAAATAAAACAAGCGCGATAAGCAAATACACACCAGAAAACCGCACTTTAGGTAAGGTTTCATTATTCTCTGAATCAGTACTTGGGAGCATAAGGCCAACACCTGCTGCCAGACATAAAACAATCAAGCTAGACAAACCGAAGGAACTAAACGCAATAAAAAACGCACTGAAAAGCGCGATACAGGCTGTAGCTTTACTTTTACAAAACGAGCGCCACATACTAAGACAAGCATCGGCCACGACAACGACGGCTAAGAGTTTTAACCCATGAACCACACCATCAAACCACGAACTTCCTTGCCAAGCCTCACCAAACATGGCCAATAACACCATGAAGACAAACGACGGCAAGGTAAAACCAACAAACGCCGCTAAGCCACCAACCAATCCCGCTCTATGATACCCAATGGCAAAGCCTACCTGACTCGACCCAGGTCCTGGGACAATTTGGCTTAATGCAACCCACTGAGCATATTGGGACTCTGTTGCCCACTTTTTCAGCTTGATAAATTCTTGATTGAAATAGCCTAAATGTGCAGCAGGACCACCAAAGCTGGTAAAGCCTAAAAGGAAGAAAGCCACAAAGACTTCACTAAGACGTTTCAAATAAGAAGGTGTACGGCTCTGCGACATGTATTTTCCAGCTCACGCGATTCATTCAGATTATGAATTGATACTTTCTAAGATACTCCGAACAGGGGCCGGCAAGCCGAGCGTCAAAGCATCTTGTTGGCTAAACCATTGATACTTATCACCTTCCATCACAACACCAAGAGCATCGATTGCAACATGGCTTGGGGAAATATCCAAATGGTAGTGACTAAAAGTATGTCGGAAAGATGACAAAGGTGTGACAGTTTGCACTTGCGTGGCAAATCTTTGTTCAATATGCATCACAATGGAATCGTCAGAAGCCAGTTCAGGCAAGCTCCATAATCCCCCCCAAATACCAGTGTGCGGGCGTTTTTCTAATAACAACTGACCTTGATAATTCACCAACACCAACAGTTGAATACTCTTTTCTGGTTTTGCGGCTTTTTTCGGCTTTCGAATAGGGAATTGAGTTGGGTCTGGCGTGCGACGCGCTTGGCAGTCGCTTTCTAATGGACAAATCAAACACTGAGGTTTTGAGCGAGTACAAAGCGTCGCCCCCAAATCCATCATGGCTTGAGTATAATCGCCACAACGCTCACTTGGCATATAGTATTCCGCTAAATCCCAAAGTGCGCTTTCGGTTTTTTTCTCACCCGGCCAAGTCGGTACAGCATGAAAGCGACCTAATACTCGCTTTACATTGCCGTCCAAGATGGCAGCTTGAACACCTCGAGAGATAGACAAAATAGCGGCCGCCGTAGAGCGCCCTATTCCAGGCAATTCACACACACCTTCTACGGTTTGAGGAAATTCGCTGTCAAATTCATCCACCAGCATTTTTGCCGCTTTGTGCATGTTTCTGGCTCTGGCGTAATAACCCAATCCGCTCCAGTGAGCCAACACATCATCTTGCTCTGCATTGGCTAACGCTTCGACATTGGGAAACGATGTCATGAACTTATGGTAATACGGGATTACTGTCGTCACTTGCGTTTGCTGCAACATGATTTCAGAAATCCACACTCGATAAGGGGTTTTGTTTTCTTGCCAAGGCAAGCTTTTACGCCCATGTTCGTCAAACCATGCCAAAACACGGGGCGCAAAATTCTCTACTGGCTGCATGTATGTCTCGCGTTTACCACCTGTTTATTTTGGATAATTAAAACAAGTCTTTTAGTTTATTTTTCAGCTTCTCTTTCAAAGCTTCTTCTTCCGCTTCTTTCTTGGCTTCAAGTTCAGCTTTAAGGCGCGCTTTTTCTGCGGCTAGCTTTGCTTCCAACTCAGCTTCTAATTTGGCTTTCTCTTCTTCTGCTTTTAGCTTCAGTTCAGTCGACGCTAGATCCAAGAACAAATCACCAAAACCTTTTAGATCTGGACGGCATAAGCCAGCTGGGTCATCACTAAACTGTCCACGGCAGATAATAGGAAAGGTCAATTCCGCAACTTTCTCATTCACCTGACAAGCATCGTCCAAAGTGCTGCCTGGGAAACCTACGTTGGTTTGATAGTTTAAAGAAGAATCCGTTAAAGAAATAACACCGTCACCCGTGACTTCTATGCCCGCTGAGCGAATTTTCAGTCCAGGCGTAGACACTTGGCCATTTACGATATGAGCAGGGAATGTCATAGCTTCAAAAGGTGTGTCTTCACCAAATTTCGAACTATCTAGCGCGTCTTTTCGAACAGAAGCAATGCCTTCACAAACAGACTTGGTTAGATTAGTTCCGATTAGCGCGCCGTCTTTAATCTCAACCAACAAATCGCCTTGCAATGATGCCATCAAGTCGTCAATACGGTTTCCTTGCATCAAAAGATCACCATTTAAATAAGTCGCACCCGCCACTTTATCCATATCCATAAAGTCGACTAACAAAGGCTGAATTTGAATAGCATCAATCGAAGGCACAAGCGCTATGGTCGGTGTGCTGCTTTGAGCATTAAGATTCGCCGTTGTTGAAAAAGTCCCTTCGTATAACGAAGCTTTCAATGGAGCTACTTTTACAATGCCATTCGACTGGGTGGAATCCAGTTCAATTCGATCGACTTTTAGGTTCTTCACTGTCAGATTGTCGAAAGCAAAACCAACATGACCATTCAATTGGCGAATAAGCTCAACAGGAATCAAATCACCTGCTTCGCTTTCAATCGCTTGCTCTGTATTTTCTGGCGCTTCTTCATTCTCGCCTTCAACAGGTGTTGGCAAATAACGATCAAGATTTAAATTCGCGCCAGCAATACGTAAATCCCAATACAGTGGAGACAAGTCTAGCGCCGCATTGGCTTCGATTTTTGTTTCGTCCAATTGAAGGGACATAGGTTTCACAACCAAGCTATCTAAGCTTCCCTCTACCGACATATTCATTTGCGCACTAGTAAGAGCGGTATCGTCAGACATCTCAGGCAATTCAATATTGAGCGCCGATATGACGTCTCTTGGATTAAACTCTCCTACAGAGAATATCGCCGTAAATTGTGGGTCACTTAATACTTGGTAAGCTTCTAATTTAGCATCTAAATTGACACCCAAAGCGCTTAGTGTCATACCTTCTAATAAGACATTTTCCTGCGGCAAGTCAAAATCAACTCGAATAGCATTTAACTTGGCTTCTAACGGGCTGGCTGGCAACAGGTCACCTTCTACTTTTGCCGACAAAGCCAAAGCATCTACGGAAAAAGCTTCACGCTCTGGAAAAACAGACAAGTTGGCACTTAGCTGCACGTTTGCCTTGATTGGAGAATTGCCCTGCAAATCGCTTTGCGTCAATGCCACATCCATGGCCATTGGCCAAGCTTTGTCCCACTGAACATCGTTGATTTGTACATTTAACGTTGCGTTAACTAATTGATTCGTTTGTTCATCTCGATATTGAAGCTGCGCATTCTCAATGCGTAATTCATCCAGTTGTATCTCCGGAATAACAAAAGGTTCCGCTTCTGTAGCATCATCTTCCGTGCTCGATGCAAGGCTTGTCGTTTCTTCTTCAGACGCTGCTTGCGCCGCTTCAGCAGTGTTTTCTGGGATATCGAGTTCCCAGTTACCTTGGCCGTTTTTGTCTTTATTTAAGCTGGCTTTCAAGTTCACAAGGTTGACCTTATTCACTTGGATTTTTTGCTGTAACAAAGGCTTGATGGCTAAGCCAAACTCAGCACGGTCGAATTGCAGAATTTCCGCATCAGAGCCTAACGCGACACCAATGTCTTCCAGTTCAAGTCCAAGCCAAGGAAAAAACGACCAACTAATATCGCCATCCAAACGTAGATTAACATTCGCTTTTTCCAGGGCTACGGTTTTCAGTTCGTCTTTAAAATCATTTGGATTGACGAATAAAATCACCGACGCCAACAACAGTGCCACAAGAACCAATAGGCCACCGATTAAAATGGATAAACGCTTCAGCCAAACCATGTAAAACTCCTTATAAAAACATTGCCCTGTAAACTCTTCTCTTGAGCGAGGAAAACAGCAAATAGATGGACATATCATAGCACCCGAAGAGGGTGATTATCGATCCAATAGAAACAACTCATTAAAAAACACTCGGTCAAAGCGTAGAAGCCTGAGAGCCCACGTTCTATAATGGGTAACTTATGTCATAAAAGTGACGATCTTTTTACGTCGCAACCACTGTGGAGAAACCAATCAATGTCCGATCGCATTGCTAGCGTAGAGCGAAATACGCTTGAAACTCAGATCAAGGTATCAATTAACTTAGATGGTACAGGTAAATTTACGTGCTTTACTGGCGTACCTTTCCTTGATCACATGCTTGAGCAAGTGGCTCGTCATGGTCTAATTGACCTAGACATCCACGCCGTTGGCGATCTTCACATTGATGCTCACCATACAGTGGAAGACTTGGGTATTACGTTAGGTCAGGCTTTTGAGATCGCTGTTGGTGATAAAAAAGGCATCAAGCGTTACGGCCATGCCTACGTTCCTCTAGATGAAGCGCTCTCACGTGTCGTTATCGATTTCTCTGGTCGTCCTGGATTAGAAATGCACGTGCCTTTTACTCGTGCTTCTGTTGGCGGTTTTGACGTGGATTTATTTTCAGAATTTTTCCACGGCTTCATCAACCACGCCAAAGTGACACTGCACCTAGACAACTTGCGTGGCAAAAACACTCACCACCAAGCGGAAACTATTTTCAAAGCCTTTGGTCGCGCATTGCGTATGGCGTTGGAAGTGGATGAGCGCATGGCTGGTCAAATGCCTTCTACAAAAGGCTGTTTGTAAGATTCTCTCTGTTTAGATAAGTGTGTGAGTGAAGAGTATGAGTGAAGCAAAAAAGTCTACGGTTGCTGTCATTGATTATGGCATGGGCAATCTGCATTCGGTTGCCAAAGCGCTTGAGCACGTTGCCGATGAAAACACTTCGGTAGTCGTGACCAGTGATCCCGCTGTTATTGATGCGGCAGATCGAGTTTTATTACCAGGTGTTGGTGCTATCCGTGATTGTATTGGTGAAATGCACAATACAGGTTTAGTACCAAGCATTCGTAAAGCCATGGCAGAAAAACCGTTTCTTGCCATTTGTGTCGGCATCCAATCTTTAATGAGCCACAGTGAAGAAAACGGTGGCGTCGATTGCCTTAATCACTTCCAAGGCAATGCGCTGTTTTTTGGCGAACAACACAAAGACCACGATGGCAGTAAATTAAAAGTGCCTCATATGGGCTGGAACCAAGTAAAGCAGACCATTAAACACCCTCTTTGGGAAGGTATTCCAGACAATGCTCGCTTCTACTTTGTACACAGTTTTTACGTTGTGCCAGAACATCAAGAAGAAGTAGCTGGCACCTGTGACTACGGTTTGGAATTCTGCGTTGCACTGGCTCGTGACAATGTCTTTGCCGTGCAATTTCACCCTGAGAAAAGTCACAAAGACGGTTTACAGCTTTATAAGAACTTTATTCATTGGGATGGCAAGCCATAGTTTTCTATGGGCTCAGCAGCATATTTCATCATCTCAATCGTTAGTAGGAGCCAAAAATGGGCTTAGCAAAACGTATTATTCCTTGCCTTGACGTGGACAACGGACGAGTTGTTAAAGGCGTTCAATTTGTTGATATCCGTGATGCAGGCGACCCTGTAGAAGTAGCCAAACGTTATAACGAGCAAGGCGCAGACGAAATTACTTTTCTTGATATAACCGCCAGCTCTGACGACAGAGCCACAACGGTTCACATGGTCGAAGCCATCGCCAGCCAAGTGTTTATTCCTTTAACCGTTGGTGGCGGCATTCGTACCTGTGACGACATTCGTCGTATGCTAAACGCTGGCGCCGACAAAGTGGGCATTAATACAGCCGCCGTTTTCAACCCTGAGTTCGTCCGTGAAGCCGCAGAACGCTTTGGCTCACAATGCATTGTCGTTGCTATTGACGCGAAGAAAGTCAGTGCTGAAGGCGAAGCTGACAAATGGGAAATTTTCACCCATGGTGGTCGTAAACCGACTGGTTTGGACGCCGTTGAATGGGCGAAGAAAATGGTCGAATACGGTGCTGGTGAAATCCTCTTAACCAGTATGGATCGTGACGGTACAAAAAACGGCTTCGACCTTGGCGTCACTCGCGCCATCAGTGAAGCAGTTCATGTACCTGTTATCGCTTCTGGCGGTGTTGGTAATTTGGATCATCTTGTTGAAGGCGTGACCAAAGGCAAAGCGGACGCCGTATTAGCTGCCAGTATTTTCCATTTCGGTGAATACAGTATCGAGGAAGCCAAGCAGCGTATGACAGATGCAGGCATTGAGATGCGCTTGTAATCACAAGTTTAAAAGATTATTACGCTGTTTCTGCTATAAAAAACAAAACGCAATATCATTTGATGTTGCGTTTTTGCTTTTTAAATCCGCATACTTTGTGCACTTGGGAACTCTGACTTGCTGAAAAGAAGCTCAGCCTTGTACAATCCTAAGAATTTATTTTTGCATAAGCCTCAAGCCTCGGCTTCATATTGGAAGGATGACTTCTTGACTACTTTAACTGATGCGTTACAAGCACTGGCGAAACACTGCCAACAGACAACTTCATTCTCCGCATTAACCTTCCATCGTGGCGTTGAACGAGAAGCACTTCGAGTCACTAGAGCCGATGGACGCATTTCCCACTTACCACATCCCAAGTCTTTAGGCTCGCCTTTAACTCACAGCTCAATTACCACAGATTATTCTGAATCCTTGATGGAGTTCATCACACAAGTTCACCCAAGTGTCGAAGGCGTTATCAAAGAGCTCGAAGACATTCACAACCTAGTGAATCATGAGCTTTACAAACAAGATGAATGTTTGTGGCCAGCCAGCATGCCGTGTTATTTGAGCGGCAATGAAGATGTTCCTATTGCCTATTATGGCGAATCCAATACAGGCAAGTTGAAGCGTGTTTATCGCGAAGGTTTATCCAATCGTTATGGTCGCATCATGCAATGCATCGCAGGCATGCACTATAACTTTTCTTTCGATAAAGATTTTTGGCTGTTCCTAGAGAACTACAAAGGAAAAACCAATCTTACGCCTTCGCAAAAACAGGCTTTTCAGTCTGAAAGCTACTTTGCTTTAATTCGAAACTTCCGTCGTAGTTCATGGATGCTTTCTTTATTATTTGGTGCTTCTCCTGCCATTGACGAAAGCTTCTTAGCCTCCAAGCCAAATCATTTAGGCGAGTTAAACAAAAACACTTGGTTCGGTGAAAAAGCCACGTCCCTTCGCATGAGTGATCTTGGCTACCAGAATAAAGCTCAAGCGGATTTATACGTTTGCTATAACGAAGTCGACACCTACATTAAAACCATCAAAAAAGCCCTACAAACGCCTTATGAGACTTATCAAAACATCGGCGTTAAAGTGGATGGTGAGTATCGCCAGCTAAACACCAACCTGCTGCAAATCGAAAACGAATACTACAGTGACATTCGCCCTAAACGTGTCACTCAGCCAGGCGAACACCCAAGTGCAGCACTGCAATCCCGAGGTGTGGAATACATAGAAGTTCGTATCATGGATTTGGACCCTAGTTCTTCCATTGGTATGCAGTCTTCTACTTTGTATTTTATTGATGTGTTTTTGCTGTATTGCATGTTACGCGGTGACGAGCATTTAGACATGAAGGAATGCAGCCAACTTCGCAAAATGCAGCAAGAAATCGCTGAGCATGGTCGTGATTTGGAAATGAATTTTGATTTTGGCCAAGGCCCAGTAAAACTAAGAGACAAAGCAGACAGTATGCTGAGCGAACTAACCGAAGTGGCTGCTTTCCTTTCTAGCAAAACTGGAAACACAGCCTATACAGAAGCGGTGGAAACGCAAATTCAAAAACTCAAAGACATCAGCCTACTTCCATCTGCTCAATTATTGGAACGCTGCAAAACAGATCAAGGCTTCCAAAATGCCATGTTAACACTGTCGAAAGAGCAACAAGCCGAGTGGATGACTATGCCGTTATCGGATTCACTGACCAATGAGTTTAAAGCAAAAGCAGAACATTCTTTGCAAGAACAAACCGAAATAGAAGCGGCCGATGAAGTAGACTTCGATACTTTCCTAAAAGCGTATTTAAAGCCCCAATAAGCGAATCATTTAGTAAAACGACAGACATAAAAAAAGCCTTAACAGGCTTTTTTTATGTCGTATTTTCTAAGCGGTTAAGCGTCAAACCTTATGCATTGGGAGAAATTGGAATTTCTTCTAGGTTTTCAAGTACCAACCATTCCGCAAGTTTAATTCTTAATGCATCTACGCCATCACCGTTTAAAGCAGAAAAAGTTTGTACAGAACCTTCAATTCCCTGCTCTTTAATCACTTTCTGCACGCTTAACATGGTCGATTTTGCCGGGCCACGCTTCAACTTATCTGACTTGGTCAACAACACATGCACTTTCATGCCGTTTGCTCGCGCCCAATCCAACATCATTTCATCGAATTCTTTTAATGGATGGCGAATGTCCATAACCAAAACAACGCCCGCTAAAGAGCGGCGATTCATCAGATAATCTTGCATGTGTGCTTGCCATACTTTTTTCATGGCAATTGGCACTTTTGCAAAACCATAACCTGGAAGGTCAATCAATCGACGGTCTTCAACATTCAAACCAAAACAGTTAATAAGCTGAGTACGACCTGGTGTTTTCGATGTTCTCGCCAGCTTTTTTTGGTTCGCTAACGTGTTCAAAGCGGTGGATTTACCCGCATTAGAACGACCAGCAAATGCGACTTCAACTCCTTGGTCTAAAGGACATTGAGAAAGTTTCTCGGCACTTTTTATAAAGTGTGCAGACTGGAAAATAGAGTCAAAAGGCGTCATAAGTTGATATTCGTCAATAGATTGGATTAAGCGGTTATTCGGTTTCATTCATTAGCTGTCTATAATGCCAGTAAATAGGATTTTTTACCACGCTAAACCTTCAGCGAGTAAGGAATAAGTCCCTGACGACGACTCATACAAGCCTCACAAACAGATTGCTGGAAGTTTATTTAACAAAGGCAATGAGTTAGCCATTCACATTAATCTTGAGAAAAAGCGCTAAATAAAAACTTTTTGATGTAAACTTTATGTAAAATTGCAGGAAACACGGAACATTCGCACTATTAGATAATCGTATTCCATAGCGATTCTGTGCATGATGTACGGATACCTGTCATTTATATTATTAGGAGCAATTCATGATCAAGCTGTTCTCGGCCGTGGTACTTTCTTTCTTTATGTCACTTCCTGCTTTTGCAGCAGAATACAGTGATGGGAATGGTTACACGACGATTAAAACCCCAGTTCGCACCAGCGATCCAAGTAAAATAGAAGTCACCGAGATTTTTTGGTATGGCTGCCCGCATTGCAACGCCCTTGAACCTTATGTCAACGCTTGGAAAAAAGACCTAGCCGACGATGTGGATTTCAAATACCTTCCAGCTGTATTTGGTCGTAACTGGTTAGCTCACGCAAAAGCGTTTTACGTTGCTGATTTATTAGGTATTGAAGGAAAAATGCGTGCCGATATCTTTAATACTATTCATGTTGAGCGTCGCGGTCTAAACTCAGAAGATGCACTAGCAAACTTCTTTGAGAACTACGGAGTCAGCGAAGATGAGTTCCGTAAGCAATTTAACTCCTTTGCAGTGAACAGCCGTTTAAGCCAAGCCGATGCAAAAATCCGTGCTTATGGCGCTCGTGGCGTCCCAGGTATTATAGTAAATGGTAAATACCTAGTGTCTGCTCAAACAGCGAACGGTAACCAAAACATTTTTAATGTCGTAAACTTCTTAATAGAAAAAGAAAGACAAAATTAACAAATGAGGCGATATGACGGAATCATCTAGTGATAAACTGATTGAAGCGCTAAGGAAAGCAGTCTCCCGAACCAGTATGCTGGCTGAGGGGAATGATCCAGAATTGGACCCTGTTGTCCGTCATATTCGCCACATTATTGCCAAGGGCGCCAATACTGAAGAAATTCTTGATGCCCTTAGCAATGCAGAACCTCTGCTCATCAAAATTGATGCGGCTCAACATAATAGAGCCAAACAAGTCAGAAGCTCTCTACAAGATTTAATCGACCTACTTGAAAAGCAAGACAATCGGCTTGTCCCACAAAACGAAAAGAAACAATTAGAAGCTCAAATTCGCTCACATTGGCATGCACCCTCTAAATGGCCAGAGCTTTTAAAAGCTTTCCAATCTCTTGCTGAACAAACACTAAACACGCCTATTGATGAAGCTAGCCAAGCTAAAAGCTCTTTCTTTAAACGCTTACTGAATCAAAAACGACAAACTATTCAACAAGCCAATGATAGAGAGCTTATGCTGCAAATTAGCCATGCTCTTTCAGGGTTGATGAATAACTTGCAACTACCCAGTCATTACGATGAAGAAGTTGCCCTATTAAAAAAAGCATTACTGAAGAATGACAACTTACAAAGACTCCCAGAACTACTAGATGAAGTCATTCACTTCATCATGATTATTATTGGTAAAACCCAAGAAAATCTGACTAATTACCTCAGCCAACTAAACAAGCAACTAGCCAGCATTAACGCGACAGTCGTGACAAGCTATCAGTCTCAGAAATCACTTTCTGAAAGTCGAGAAGGCTTGAACACAAAACTTCAACTGCAAGTAGAAGACACCTCTAAAGCCGTTCAAGGCGCAAACAATTTGGACAGCTTGAAAGACTTAATTAACGACCGTCTCACCACCATTTCTGACACTATGACGGAATACCGAACCAGTATGTTAGAAAAGGAAAAGCAAGCGGCTCAGTCCATTACCATGCTAAAAAACAAAGTTACTAGGATGGAAAAAGACACCACCTCTTTGCGCTCACTTTTGCAAGAAAGACTGGCTCAAGCTATGACTGATTCCTTAACAGATTTACCGAATCGCACCGCTTACCAAGACGCCATTTTACCGCTTTGTAAACTCATGCAAAAAAAGCAACAGCCACTTTGTTTAGCTGTGTGCGATATAGATCACTTTAAGCGAGTAAATGATACTTGGGGGCATTTAGCGGGTGATAAAGTATTGCGACTAGTCCCAAAACAAATTCGCACCGTATTAGCAAAAGAGGACTTATTCTTTCGCTATGGCGGAGAAGAGTTTGTACTAGCGTTTCCAAACACCACCAGCGAACAAGCCATGAAACGAGCAGAGACAATTCGCCAAGCCGTAGAAAAGACGCCTTTTAATATGCAAGGCGAGCCCGTTTCTATTTCTGTTTCTATCGGTGTCGCTCAGCTAGCTCCCGAAGAAGACCCTGAATCTTTATTTTCACGGGCAGATAAACAACTTTATTTGGCAAAAGAATCAGGCCGAAATAAAGTCTTAATAGAAAGATAGAAGCAATAAAAAGCGGTACCCGTACTCCACTGTCACGGTTACAATAGCTATTCACATAAAAGCAGTGTTGTTACTTATACACTGTTCTATACCGTCATATAGGATGAAGAAGTAGTTTATGCAAGACGATCAGAATAAAACCACCCACTTTGGCTTTAAAGAAATCCCTACGGATGAAAAGGCCCAAGCCGTTGCACAAGTCTTTCATTCCGTCGCTGCCAAATACGACATCATGAACGATCTTATGTCCGGTGGTGTTCATCGTCTTTGGAAACGACACACTATCAGCCAATCTGGTGTTCGCGCAGGCAACCAAGTCTTAGACATTGCAGGTGGAACTGGCGACTTAACCCTCAAATTCTCTCGCTTAGTTGGCAGTGAAGGCCAAGTAATTCTGGCTGACATTAACGACTCCATGCTGAAAGTTGGTCGCGATAAATTAGCGAACCAAGGTGTGGTTAGTAACGTAAAATTTGTTCAAGCGAACGCGGAAGCGCTACCTTTCCCTGATAACACATTCGACTGCATCACTATTGCTTTTGGCCTCAGAAACGTAACAGACAAATCCAAAGCATTGGCTTCTATGTACCGCGTATTAAAACCTGGCGGCCGATTATTGGTCTTGGAGTTTTCCAAGCCAAAATCAGAAATGCTGTCTCAGGTTTATGACCAATACTCTTTCCGCTTATTACCAGCAATGGGTAAGTTGATCGCCAATGATTCAGAAAGCTACCGTTATTTGGCTGAGTCTATTCGAATGCACCCTGATCAAGAAACCTTAAAAAGCATGATGGATGAAGTTGGCTTCGAGCGCACAAGCTACCAAAACTTAACCGGCGGTATTGTGGCGCTGCACAAAGGGTTTAAATTCTAATTATGTTGACCAGTGTTTTTCGTCTATTGCGGATTATCTTTACGGTAATTCGCTTTCGCCTTGATGTGTTTATTCCCTTTTCGCTCTTACCTTGGTACATACGCTGCACTCTCGGTGTGATTTGTTCTATTGGTCGTAAAAACTCCAGTAAAAACAAGGGCGAACGCTTGCGCTTAGCACTGGAATCGCTCGGCCCTATTTTTGTTAAGTTCGGACAAATCCTGTCTACTCGTCGGGATTTATTAGATGACGACATTGCCGATGAGCTGGCTAAGCTACAAGACAAAGTCCCTGCATTTTCAGGGAAAGTAGCTCAAGGAATCATTGAGCGCGACTTAAAAGCGCCGGTATCTGAATTATTTGCTGAATTTTCTGTTGAGCCTTTGGCATCCGCTTCTATTGCTCAAGTACACACAGCCAAACTTCATTCCGGTGAAGATGTTGTTGTAAAAGTCATTCGCCCAAACATTGAAAAGACCATCGGCAAAGACATCAAGTTGCTTTATACATTGGCGCACTTAGTAAACAAAATAAGCGAAGATGGCCGTCGTTTACGCCCTGTTGAAGTGGTTACAGATTACGAATACACCATTCTTGATGAATTAGATTTAGCCAAAGAAGCAGCAAACACTGGCCTTTTGCAACGCAATTTCACGGACTCAGATTTGCTGTATGTGCCTCAGGTTTATTGGGATTACAGTCATCGTAATGTGATGGTGATGGAGCGCATCTCTGGCATTCCTGTGGCCGATATCCCAGCACTAAACAAAGCTAACGTTAATATGAAATGTTTGGCCGAACGCGGTGTTGAAATCTTCTTTACTCAGGTTTTTTCCCACAGTTTTTTCCACGCAGACATGCACCCTGGCAACATTTTTGTTGATGTAACCAACCCAGAAAGACCAAAGTACATTGCTCTGGATTGCGCCATCATGGGAAGCCTAGACGACGAAGACAAAAACTATTTAGCGCGTAACCTTTTGGCTTTTTTCCAACGAGATTATCGCTTAGTCGCTGAGCTGCACGTCGAAAGTGGTTGGGTACCTAAAGGCACTCCGGTTCATGCTTTTGAATCGGCTATTCGCAGTGTTTGTGAACCCATGTTTGCCAAACCACTCAAAGACATTTCTTTCGGCCAAGTCTTAATTGGCTTATTCCAAACGGCTCGTCGATTCAATATGGAAGTTCAGCCGCAGCTGGTTCTTTTGGAAAAAACCTTATTAAACATTGAAGGATTAGGCCGCCAGCTTTACCCTGACTTAGATCTTTGGGTAACAGCAAAACCCTTCTTAGAGCGCTGGATGCGAGAACAAATGGGGCCCAAACGCGTGATGGAAGAAGTTCGTAAACAAGCACCACAATGGGCTGGACAGCTTCCTCAAATTCCAAACTTGATCTTCTCTGCTTTGTCGCAAATATCTCAGCAAGAAGAACGCATGCAAGCTCAAACAGACGCCATTCATCAGCTTGGTGTTGAAATGAAAAAAAACCGCAGCCGTTTACCGTTAAGGCTGTTAGGTTTATTAAGTTTAGGGGGCGCTTGGGCCATCACAGATCCAAGCTCACTATCTCATTTACAAGCCGCCGACCTAACCAGTTTCGGATTAGTTTTACTTGGCTTATATTTAATTGTATTAAAACCGTAACATTTGAGAGACTATAATGAAAAGCGATGTATTGGCTGAATTAGCGGCAACTCTAGAACAACGTAAAAAGGCTGCAGCAGACTCTTCTTATGTAGCAAGCCTACATGCAAAAGGATTAAATAAAATCCTAGAAAAAGTAGGTGAAGAAAGCGTTGAAACCATTATTGCAGCAAAAGATGCAGCGGTTTCCGGTGATAAGTCTGACCTAGTGTATGAAACAGCCGACCTTTGGTTCCATACTCTCGTTATGTTATCCCATTTAGATATTGGCCCTGATGCCATATTGGATGAATTAGCGCGCCGATTTAACTTGTCTGGTTTAGAAGAAAAAGCCAATCGCACAAAATAATCCATGAAAGAACAGACCACACTTTATTAATAAGCAGGAGAAATGCATGTTAGGTGGAATCAGTATTTGGCAATTGTTGATCGTTTTGGCCATTTTGGTGCTTATATTCGGTACAAAAAAACTTAAGAATCTAGGCTCTGATTTAGGCGGCGCGGTTAAAGGCTTTAAAGAAGCCGTTGATAAGGACACGCCAGAAGATGAAAAAGTAGCTCAGAACAAAGTAATTGATTCTGAAGCAAAAAAAGACGACAAGAGCGCATAATCCGTGTTTGATATTGGTTTTTCTGAACTGGTTGTTGTATCTGTTGTTGGCTTATTAATTCTTGGCCCTGAACGTTTACCACACGCCGCAAAAACGGCGGGACTGTGGGTACGTAAAATCCGTCGCAGCATTAACTCGGTACAAAGGGAGATTAATGCTCAGCTTGATCAAGAAGAGCTGCAACAGAAAATCTCAGAAACAAATCAGCGTATTCTCAAAGAAGGCCAAAGTATTCAAAATACCATTACGCCTATGCCTGAGTCTTATGCTCAGGAGCCAATGCGAGAAACAGCTGACCTTCCTGAACCTGAGAAAGCCGAAGAGACAAATGAGGCGTCTCCAGCACCAGAGAAAGAACCAATAGCAGAGCCAACACAACCTCGTGGTTAATTAGCATCCATTTTGATTTTTCCAACGACCTGCGGATATAGAACGCATTATGAGTACAAGTTCTTCTAACCAAGCCCCTTTAGTTTCTCACCTTATTGAGCTTAGAAATCGTTTATTAAAAGCGGTTCTGGTTATTCTGGTTCTTTTTCTAGGTTTATACTCTTTTGCCAACGAGCTGTATTTGCTTGTTTCTGAGCCATTACGCTTGCTGCTTCCTGCTGGTAGCTCTTTGATCGCAACCGAAGTGGCTTCACCATTTCTGGCGCCTCTCAAGCTAACCTTTGCCGTTGCTGTTTTGTTGTCTGTACCTTATTCATTATTCCAAGCATGGTCTTTTATCGCACCAGCTTTGTATAAGAATGAAAAACGCATCGCGATTCCTTTACTCATTTCGAGTATTTTTCTGTTTTATGCTGGCGTCTTGTTCGCTTATTACGTGGTATTGCCGTTGATCTTTGGCTTTTTCACCACAGTTGGACCAGGCGAAGTAACAGTAATGACAGACATTAACAACTACTTAAACTTCGTTTTAAAGCTTTTCTTTGCTTTTGGTGTGACGTTTGAAATTCCGGTGGCGACTTATTTGTTGATAAAAGCAGGCGTTACTACCGTAGCAACGCTATCCAAAAAGCGCCCTTATATCTTCCTTGGTTGTTTTGTTGTGGGCATGTTAATCACGCCTCCAGATATCTTTTCCCAAACTTTATTAGCCATTCCAATGTGGATGCTGTTTGAACTTGGCCTGATTGCCGGAAGAACAGTAAAAGTCGTCGAAGAAGATGAAGAAAAGGATGAAGCCACTTCCGAGGCGAACCTTTAAGCTGATTTAATAATTAGAAGCTCAATATC
This sequence comes from Marinomonas sp. 15G6-16, assembly GCF_055809555.1. Classification (NCBI taxonomy): domain Bacteria; kingdom Pseudomonadati; phylum Pseudomonadota; class Gammaproteobacteria; order Oceanospirillales; family Oceanospirillaceae; genus Marinomonas; species Marinomonas sp. 15G6-16. The sequence continues at coordinate 1,362,144 of NZ_CM147916.1, forward strand.
AGCTCCTATGTAGAAGAAGCCGTTCCAACCACCCAATCGAAGAAGCAATCTATATTTCTCTGTTTTGCAGGAGACGTTGATCGAGTCAGAAAATACGCATTATTATGAAATTCAACTGGCTCTGTAAGTGTGATCAACTGTCCAGTTTCTAATAAGCTATCAACATGCCAATCCCAAGCAAGAGCAATTCCCGCCCCTCCCATCGCAGCATGAAGCACTGCAATTTGATCTTCCATTCTTAACTCATTTCTAGGCGGGCTATAAGCGATACCAAAGACATTTGCCCAAGTCTCCCAACTTTCCCAAAAATCCGGTGAGTTTCGAAGCCCTAACAAAGGCTGCTGCCAAAGCTGAGACAAGTCCGTTGCATCAGGGTGTTTCTCTAAAAAGCTTGGACTGCACACTAACATAATTCGCTCTTTAAAGAGCTGAACACTACCCTGCTCTTTATTATCGTTAACCGCCTCGTAATAAAAGCTAACATCAGGTTTGGATAGCAATTCACTTTCCGTAGTGCGTCTATTTTCAGTGTAAGTACTGATACTTAACCTAATATCAGGGTGCTTTTCACGAAAATCGTCTAATCGAGGGATCAACCAAAAATGAGAAAAACAGACGCCAACTTCTATGGAAATATCAACTACATTCGCATCATCATTCATACACTCTGAGCTTTCCGCCAGTGTATTCAATACCTGCGTGACTATTTTTAAATAGCTTTGTCCTTTTTCTGTTAACTCTAACCCTGCTTTTTTTCGTAAAAATAAATCGGTATTTAAAAAGGCTTCTAGCAACTTAATCTGCTTACTGACGGCTGTCGGTGTAACACAAAGTTCATTCGACGCACGAGTAAAGGTTCCAAGACGAGCCGCAGCTTCAAACGTAATTAAGCTATTTATAGAGGGGATTGAGCGGTTACGGATAGGCACTTAAGATTCCAATATGAACTTTTAGTTCAAAGCACACTAACAAAATAGCGTTTTACTTACAACGCCAGCTTCCTAGTATGTAATGTGTAAACATTAAGATTAAGGCATTATGAAAACGATTAAGCAAATACACCACAGCATGCTGCCATTACCAGATGGTACTCAATTAGCTTACCGTGCATGGTTGCCGGATGACGCCGAAGACAATCCAGTACCTGCCATTTTAGAGTTCCTGCCTTATCGAAAAAACGACGGCACAGTCATACGAGATGAAATAACCATGGCGCAAACAGCCAAGCAAGGTTATGCCTGCATTCGTGTTGATTTACGCGGCTGTGGGGAGTCTGAAGGCCTCTTTGATGATGAATACTCACAACAAGAACTAAACGACGGCGTTGATGTTATTGCTTGGATTGCTGATCAAACTTGGTGTAATGGCAATGTTGGTATGGTGGGAATCTCATGGGGTGGCTTTAATTCACTTCAAATCGCCGCTCTAAGTCCACCAGCCTTAAAAAGTATTATTACAATTTGCTCTTCTGACGATCGTTATAATGAAGATGTTCATTATATGGGGGGCTGCCTACTTAATGACAACCTTGATTGGGCCGCCTTCTTTTGGGCCTACGCCCAAGGAAGAGCACCAGATAAAAAGCTGGTTGGTGAAAGTTGGTTTGATACTTGGTTAGCGCGCTTACAGGACATGCCATTTTTAGCTAAACCATGGTTAAGCCATCAAACTCGTGATGACTATTGGAAACATGGCTCTATTTGTGAGAACTATAGCGACATCAAAATCCCTGTTTATGCGATAGGTGGTTGGGCGGACAACTACCGAGACACCGTGTTTCGCTTATTGGAAAACCTTGAAGTGCCAACCCGTGGCCTGATAGGACCCTGGGCTCATAAATACCCAAACATCGCTTATCCTAACCCTAAAATAGATTATGTTTCAGAGTCTGTACGATGGTGGGATCGCTGGTTAAAAGGGATTGAAAACGGCATTGATGACGAACCAGTGTTGAACTACTACTTACAAGATAGCGTGCCAGCCAAAGTTGATTATGAACATCGCCCAGGACAATGGATCTCTGAGCCAAGCTGGCCTTCACCTCGCACTAAAAACAAACGCTTTTACCCTAATAGCGGCAGATTAGCGACCGAGCACCAACCAGAAGCACTAGAGCAAAGCATTTGTTCACCGCAATCGTTAGGACTTGAAGGCGGGCGCTTGTGTGTGGGAATTCGTTTAGATATGGAACAACCTGCTGAGCAAAGTCCAGATGATGCTGGCTCATTATGTTTCGACACCTTACCATTAGACGAAGACTTTGCAATTACTGGTAAAGTGATAGCAAATTTAGCTTTAAGCTCTAACACACCAACAGCCAATTTGGTTGTACGCATCTGTGATGTTTCACCAGATAACCAAGCAACACGAATCAGTATTGGTGTGCTAAATCTAACTCATCGAAACAGTCATGAAGAGGTCTGCCCATTAGTACCTGATGAGCGCTATAAAATCTCTTTACCGCTTAAAAATATTGCCTACAAAGTCCCTAAAGGTCATCGAATAAGAATCGCGATATCTACAGCCTACTGGCCACTTATTTGGCCTTCTCCGGATAAAGCGACCATCACAATAGACGCTTCAAAAAGCTATATAGACGTACCGTACCGAGACAACATTTTTACCGAACAAGAACCACCTTACTACGACACACCAGTATCTTATGACGGTTCATCTATGCGGCTATCAGACAGCCAACGCTTTGTGAAAAAGAACTACAAAACAGGCTTAGTGACTTTAGAAACCCATGACGACTTTGGTCGACAGCACTTAAATTCCTGCGATACTGAAATTGATATGAAGATGAGTCAGTGGCAAAACATTCACCCTGATGATCCGCTCAGTGCTGAATCAAAGCTACAATTTGAATTACAAATGGGGCGTGAAGGCTGGTGGACAAGTTTACAAGGAGAATATCACATGCAATGTGACGATAAATATTTTTACGTCAATTGCACATGGAAAGCATTCCGTGATGGAGAGCAGGTGTTCAGTAAAGAGTTTAAAGAAAACATTAAAAGAATCGGCGTATAGTCGAATATCACTCAGAGGAATATAGACATGTTTAAATCACTAAGGCCATTAGTGTTTTTCCCTACTTTTCTGGTATTAGTAGGAGCCCTCATTTTCAGTTTGGTAGATTTAGAGCTGTTTACGGCTTATACCAAATTTGCCAATAACTTTGTGCTATCTCACTTTTCTTGGTTGTTCAGTTTAGGTAGCTTTTATTTATTAGTACTCATAGTTATTACGTACTTCTCCAAACTCGGCGATATCCGAATTGGTGGTGATAACGCCACTCCTAAAGTCAGTAAAGCACGCTGGTTTATGATTGTACTATGTACCACTTTAGCTGTCGGTGTATTGTTTTGGACAACAGCGGAGCCTTTATACCACCTACATTCGGCACCAGAAAGCTGGGGGATCGAGCCAAATAGTGCAGACGCTGTACTGTTTTCTTTCTCTGCCATGTTTTTACATTGGGGACCGACGCCTTATTCCATTTATGCTGTTCCGGCTCTGATTTTTGCTTTAGCCTTCCACAACCTAAAAATGCCATATTCAATTAGCAGCTTATTGCGACCTGTATTCGGCAAGTATGTTACTGGCAAAATGGGCGACATCATTGACGCTTTGGCTTTGTACTCTTTAGTACTTGGCATGTCATCCTCTTTAGGGACAGGCGCTTTAACCTTGCTAGGCGGAATGAATCAATTTATCGACATAGATAAAAATGCTCTTACTCTTGGCATTGTTATTGGTGTCGTTGTCATTACTTTTGTCTTATCTGCCACTCGTGGATTAATCAAAGGAATCGCTCAATTTTCCGCAGTAAACTTTTGGCTGTTAATTGCATTGTTTGTGTTTACATTCATCTTTGGCCCAACTCTGTACATTTTAGGTATTGGTGTTGAAGGGGCCGGCGCTTTCTTGCAAAACTTTTTCCGCTTAAGCCTGTTCACTGGACAAGCAGCCAATGACCCTTGGCCACAATGGTGGAGTGTATTCTACTGGGCTGTGTGGTTTGCTTGGGCGCCAATTACTGCAATGTTTTTAGGTAAAATTGCTCGTGGCTACACTGTGCGTGAGTTCATTACTGTCAATGTTGTCTACCCTAGCTTATTTATTTTGCTATGGATCTCTGTCTTCGCTGGCACAGCCATTTACATGGATCAAACAAGCAACGGCGCTCTATATGCTGTATTGAATGATGGAGGTATCGAAAACCTTCTATATCATATATTCGGTGAACTTCCGATCGGCGCTATTACATCGCTTATATTGGTTTTCATTGCGTTTATATCTTATGTAACCGCAGCCGATTCAAGTACAGATGCTATTGGAGACTTGTGTGTAAAAGGCTTCGACGCAAACTCAAATGAAGGGACAGGGCTACCAATAAAAATTCTATGGGGAACGATCATAGGTTTAGTGGCTTGGATAATGGTCAGTACTGTTGGTATTAGTGGGGTGAAATCTTTGTCTAATCTTGGAGGCTTGCCGGCAACACTCATTATTTTGGCTTGTAGTTTTACCTTAGTAAAATGGATCAAGAATCCATCACACTTAAATTAAGTTTTGCCCATTCATACTTATAAAACAACCAAAGCGTCTGATGTAATACATCCGGCGCTTTGCTTTTTTAAAGGGCCAATCACTCACTACCTATAACCTGATGATTACGTTCAATCCAACATGAAAGTAACAGGGCCGTCATTGGTAAAAGAGACTTTCATGTCAGCTCCAAACTGCCCTGTTTCTACTTTGCTGTATTGTGCTCGTACTTTTTCTACAAAGTCATTAAAGAGACGTTCGCCTTCCGCTGGAATGGCTGCTGTTGAGAACCCTGGACGCAAGCCTTTTTTGGTTTCTGCCGCTAAGGTGAATTGCGACACCAATAAAACACCGCCATTCACTTGCTGAACGTTCAGGTTCATTTTCCCTTCTTCGTCACCAAACATTCGATACTTAAGAAGTTTATCTGCCAAGCGCTGTGTATCCACTTCCGTATCGCCTTTTTCTATACCGACCAAAACCAGTTGCCCGTGATCGATAGCGCCAATGGTTTCACCCTCTACAACCACACTGGCGCTTAATGCTCTTTGTATTAGAACCTTCATAACGGCCTCTTTTTAAATCAAACCTGCTTGCTACATTTCACTTTATCAAATGCCAGAAAAAAACAAAAGCGCCCGAAGGCGCTTCTGTCGCTCCTGAGTTTATTTGCATAAACTCATTTGCTGCTGCTCTTTAAAAGCGACTCGACCAGTCGCTTTAGTGAAGCTCTTACTTACGACCAGCGCGTTTACGCTCGTTTTCAGTCAATAGCTTCTTACGAATACGGATGCTTTCTGGCGTTACTTCTACCAATTCATCGTCTTCGATAAACTCAAGCGCTTGCTCAAGTGTATGCTTGATTGGCGGCGTCAAAGTTAACGCTTCATCTGTACCAGATGCACGCACGTTAGTCAGCTGCTTACCTTTAATAGGGTTAATTGCCAAGTCATTGTCACGAGAGTGAATACCGATGATTTGACCTTCGTAAACTTCAACAGCATGACCTAGGAACATACGGCCACGGCTCTGCAAGTTGAACAAAGCGTAAGCGGCTGTTTTACCAGACAACATACTTACCAACACACCATTCTTACGGCTTTGTACTTCACCGTCTTTCACTGGTCCGTAATGGTCAAATACACTGGTCAAAATACCTGAACCAGACGTCAATGTTAGGAACAAACCACGGAAGCCGATCAAACCACGAGAAGGCATCATGAATTCAAGGCGAATACGGCCTTTACCATCTGGTTCCATGTTAGTTAGTTCGCCTTTACGAAGACCAACTTCTTCCATGATCGCGCCTTGATGCTGTTCTTCAACATCAATAACCACAACTTCAAATGGTTCGCATTTTACGCCATCAATTTCTTTTGTTACTACTTCAGGACGAGATACACCCATCTCGAAGCCTTCACGACGCATTGTTTCGATCAATACAGAAAGGTGTAATTCACCACGACCAGAAACGATAAATTTATCTGGCGTATCACCTTGTTTAACTCGCAATGCTACGTTGTGGATAAGCTCTTGATCCAAACGATCTTTAATATTACGAGAAGTAACGAACTTACCTTCTTTACCAGCAAACGGAGAGTTGTTAACGATAAAGTTCATGCTTACCGTTGGCTCATCTACACTCAATGCAGGCAAAGCTTCAACACAATCAGGATCACACAAAGTATCAGAGATACTTAGTTTATCGATACCGTTGATACAAACGATGTCACCTGCTGTTGCAAGATCTGTATCGATACGATCAAGACCAAGGTAGCCTTTCACGTTAAGTACTTTACCTTTACGCTCAGAACCGTCTGCAGACTTGATAACAACCTGCTGGTTTGGAGACAAGCTACCACGAGTGATACGACCTACACCGATTACACCAACATAGCTGTCGTAATCCAATGCAGAAACCTGCATTTGGAAAGAACCAGCTGGATCAACATCTGGAGCAGGAACACTGTCTACAATCATTTGATACAGAGGCGTCATGTCTTCTGCCATTTCTTCTGGATCAGTACCAGCGATACCATTGATTGCAGAAGCATAAATAACAGGGAAATCTAGCTGATCTTCCGTTGCACCAAGGCTGTCGAACAAATCAAATACTTGATCCATAACCCAATCAGGGCGAGCACCAGGACGGTCAATTTTGTTGATAACAACAATAGGACGCAAACCTTGCTCAAATGCTTTTGATGTTACAAAACGTGTTTGCGGCATTGGACCATCAACGGCATCAACCAATAGACATACACAGTCAACCATCGAAAGTACACGTTCTACTTCACCACCGAAGTCGGCGTGCCCAGGTGTGTCTACGATATTAATACGGTAGTCGTTCCATTTGATGGCTGTGTTTTTCGCCAAAATGGTAATACCACGTTCTTTTTCTTGATCGTTAGAGTCCATGATTCGCTCGGAACCTTCGTCTTTACGATCCAAGGTGCCAGACTGGCTTAACAATTTATCAACTAGGGTAGTCTTACCATGGTCAACGTGCGCAATAATGGCTATATTGCGTAACTTACTAATATCATTAGACATTTATAATTCTCTGCATTTGATTTGAGCAAAAAGATATACCGCCGCTTGACTCGGGCGGGTATGCTCTTCAAGCGTCTCGGATCTTGGTGCGGGGTAAAATTCGCGCAATTGTACCCTTATATTGATAAATATCCCATTAAAGTGAGTAAAAAAATCCACAAAAATAGACCAATCGAGTAATAAACTGCGCTGAATTCAAAACAGTAGCATTCATTTACTACAAAAATGCTACGACTTTTCATTTCTTAATTAAGGTAAATAAACACCAACATTCTCATGGCCTTTACCTAATAAGTAAGAGGCATGCATTCGGCTCATCACGCCTTTACCGCAATAAAGTAAATGAGTGACGTCTTTTTCCATTTCAGCCCAATTAGAATCGAGAGCAAAAAATGGAATAACTTTGACTGGACGTCCACTTACTTTCAATGGGCGATGACTTGCTTCATCTGGATGACGAATATCAATAATCACTTCATCACCAACAGGCATTCTCACCACTGGCACTTCACCTTGATATTGCTTCGCTACGTCATCCATCACGTTTTGGATAGACATAATCTTCGCATTCGCAACGGCTTGCTCAAGCACATCAAAATCAAAGTTAGATTCTTGTTTTTCAACACGGTGCATCTTTGCTCGTGTCGTCGGTTTTACCGAAATAACACCACAGAACTCAGGCATACTCGCCGCAAAGGGCGCCGTACCAATATCAATGGCTTTATCGATAATTTCTTGTTTGTTCATTGTCACCAAAGGACGTAGCACCAGCTCTTCAGTAACTTGATCAATCACTTTCAAATTCATCAATGTTTGACTTGATACCTGAGCAACGCTTTCTCCCGTCACCAAGGCTTTAGCGCCGACCTCTTCCATTACTTGAGAAGCCGCACGTAACATCATACGCTTTAAGATAACGCCCATTTCGGCATTATCGACTTTGGTTAAAATCTCACCCACAACCGCTTCAAATGGAACCGTAATGAATTTTACGTTCAATGAAGAACCGTATTTCTCCCAAATATAATGAGAAACCTGCTTCACACCAATTTCGTGGGCATCACCACCAAGATTAAAAAAGCAAAAATGCGTTTTTAATCCACGACTCATCGTTAGATAAGAGCTCACGGTAGAGTCATAACCGCCAGACATAAGAGACAAAACCGGATCTTGTGAACCAAGAGGATAACCACCTAAACCTTCCACTCGCTGTTCGATCATCCAAACTCTGTCGTCACGAATATCGATAGGTACCAAGACTTCTGGATTTTTCAAACGAACGGCCAGCGCGCCAGAGCGTGCTTTTAAACAACCACCAATATGGCGTTCAGCTTCAACCGAGGTGAAATCGTGATGTTTACCAACACGCTTCACGCGTACCGCGAAAACGGCATCCTTAAGAACGTCGCCATAAGACACAAGCGCTTCATCAACAATGCCATCTAAATCAACAAGTGGAAATTCACGTACAAACTGGAAGTGAGCAATACCGGCTATGTTAGATAAAGCTTCTGTAAATTCTTCACGTAAATCATCGCGCTCAGAAAATATTTCAATAAAATCCCAATTACCGGCAACGGTAACATCGGCATCGTATTTTTTTAGAACCAACTTAACGTTATGTCTGAGTTGCTTGATGAAGGACTTTCTTACAGGGCGACTTTTGATCGTGATTTCTGCAAAGAATTTAACAATAAATTTCATAGGAGTTGCGATATATACCGGAGGTTAGAAAGGCGCACAGTATAAAGAAAAGACAATCGATACGAAAACACTAAATTTGCACCAAAACAAAACAAATTCACAAAAAAATGAACCATAAAAGTGCAAAAGTTATATTTAGAGCGCTATTTATGTTCACTAACCAAGCGGAAATAATATTTATTGGGTCTAAATTATTGTTATAGATAGAATTATTCGATCGCACAAATTTCTGGCACAAGTTGTGCTTTCTATTCTGCAAATGGCGCTTTATATTGAAGCACTTTTAAATAGAAAGTAATTTCGCTTTAACTACGACTGGAGAACAACTATGTCAAACAAGACCCTTGCCTTGATTGCTGAGCATGACGCGAAGTGGGTTGACCTTCGCTTTACCGATTTTAAAGGTAAAGAGCAACACGTATCTATTCCAGCTATTACGGTAGACGAAGAGTTTTTTGAGACTGGTCAGATGTTTGATGGTTCATCCATCGCTGGCTGGAAAGGCATCAACGAATCCGACATGATCATGATGCCTCAGGACGATACAGCTATTATCGATCCTTTCACTGAAGAAGCGACTGTTATTGTTCGTTGTAACATTATCGAACCTTCTACTATGCAAGGTTACGATCGCGATCCTCGTTCTGTTGCTTTACGTGCAGAAGAATTCCTTAAATCTACAGGCCTTGGTGACACTGCATTCTTCGGTCCTGAGCCAGAATTCTTCGTATTTGACGATGTTAAGTGGAAAACTGACATGTCAGGTTCTTGTGTTGAAATCAACGCAGAAGAAGCTGCTTGGGCTTCAAACAAGAAATTTGAAGGCGGCAACATGGGCCACCGTCCAACTGTTAAAGGCGGTTACTTCCCAGTACCACCAGTTGACTCTCACCATGACCTTCGTGCTGCAATGTGTGGCGCAATGGAATCTATGGGCTTGGAAATCGAAGTTCATCACCATGAAGTAGCAACTGCTGGTCAAAACGAAATCGGCGCTAAATTTAACACACTAGTTAAAAAAGCAGACGAAGTTCAAATCCTTAAGTACTGTGTACACAATGTTGCTCACGCTTACGGCAAAACAGCGACATTCATGCCAAAACCAATCGTTGGCGATAACGGTTCTGGTATGCACGTTCACCAATCTTTCTGGAAAGATGGCGTTAACCAATTTGCTGGTGACCAATACGCTGGTCTATCTGAAACAGCTCTTTACTACATCGGTGGTATCATCAAGCACGCTAAAGCGTTGAACGCATTCACAAACGCTTCAACTAACTCTTACAAGCGTCTTGTTCCAGGTTTTGAAGCACCAGTTATGCTAGCTTACTCAGCTCGTAACCGTTCTGCTTCTATCCGTATTCCTTACGTTGCAAGCCCTAAAGGCAAGCGTATCGAAGCTCGTTTCCCTGATCCAACTGCTAACCCATACCTAGCTTTCGCAGCTATGTTGATGGCTGGCCTTGACGGTATCAAAAACAAGATTCACCCTGGCGATGCAGCAGACAAAGATTTGTACGATCTTCCAGCTGAAGAAGCAGCAGCTATCCCACAAGTTGCTGGCAGCCTAGAAGAAGCGCTTAAGTGCCTAAGCGAAGACCGTGAGTTCTTGACTCAAGGCGGTGTATTCTCTGACGACATGATCGATGCTTACATCGACCTTAAAGCAGGTGAAGCTCAACGCGTTGCAATGACAACAACTCCTCTTGAGTTCGAACTTTACTACAGCGTTTAATCTTTAAAACTGCTCAGTAAACACGAAAGCCTCGATTTAGATCGAGGCTTTTTTTTGCACTTAAAAAATGCACACCACATAACGCACCACAATTGTGCGTATTATTTTTTGTTTAAAACAGATACCTTATATATATAAGCCATTTCAAAGTGCCCAATGTTGGTTCGCTTTTTGCACATAGTGAATGGTCAATAAAGAGGCTTTGTTTTGTATAGTTTATTAATCGATCATCTATCTACCGCTATTATTCAAGTGAATAATAAATTAGAGATAGAATACTTAAATCCTGCTGCAGAAATGCTGCTCGCGGTTAGCCGTCGCCGAATTTATGGTAACGACTTAAGCTCTGCTTTTCGTGAAAACGAGAACAGTATCAGTGCCTTATATTCTGCTATTGAGACAGGTCATGCCTTTACGAAACGTGAAGCAGAAATTGAGCGAGTAAATTCAAAAAAGCTTTTCTGCGATTACACTGTGACGCCAATTATGGGGTCATCAAACGCAACAGAAAGCCTCATTATAGAACTCTACCCTCGCGATAGAATGAAGCGAATTTCCCAAGAAGACGAAATTATTGCGAACCACGAAAGCAGCAAAGAATTAGTTCGTGGACTTGCCCATGAAATTAAAAACCCATTAGGTGGAATTCGTGGTGCTGCACAATTAATTAGCCGTGCATTTACTGACGAAGCTTTAAATGACTACACCCAAGTCATTATTGAAGAATCCGATCGTCTACGAGACCTTGTTGATCGTTTGCTCGGCCCAAGACAAATCCCTAAAAACAAGCCATTAAATATTCACAAAGTGCTTGAGCGTGTTCGACAACTGATTTCCGTTGAAACGGACAATAAAATCAAATTGATTCGAGATTATGACCCAAGTATTCCAGATTTAATCGGCGACGAATCTCAGCTGATACAAGCGCTGTTGAACATTACTCGAAATGCCATGCAAGCATTGATGGAAGATCAAGACAGCCAGCAAAAGACAATTCGCATGGTCACTCGTACCTTGCGCCAATTTACTATCGGCTCAAAACGACATCGTCTAGTTTGCAAAATCAGCATTATCGACAATGGGCCAGGCATACCTGAATCCATTATGAAAACGTTATTTTATCCCATGGTTAGTGGCAGAGCTGACGGAACCGGACTGGGCTTATCTATCTCCCAATCGGTTGTTCATCAGCATCATGGCATCATCGAATGCAATAGCCACCCACAACACACCGAATTCAATATATTAATTCCCATTGAGACATCAGTCCAAGGCCAGGAGAAAAACACATGACACAAGATGAAACTGTATGGATTGTTGACGATGATCGCTCTATTCGCTGGGTATTGGAAAAGACTCTAGAACAAGAAGGCATCCAATGTCGTTTGTTTGACTCGGCTGAAAACCTCGTCAACATGATAGACAAAGAACAGCCAAGCGCCATCATCAGTGACATTCGCATGCCTGGCATGGACGGTTTAGAGCTTCTTGATAAGCTGCAAAATGACCACCCTTACTTGCCTGTTATTATCATGACAGCTCACTCAGACCTTGAAAGTGCCGTCGCATCTTATCAAGGTGGTGCATTTGAATATTTACCAAAACCATTTGATGTGGAAGAAGCGGTAAGCCTTGTAAAACGCGCCATGCTGCACCACAAAAATTCACGCCCTAGTACGGACGATATGCCAGAGGAAGAAGCCGTTCCTCAAGTAGACAAAGAGATCATTGGTGAAGCACCGGCTATGCAAGAGGTCTTCCGTGCTATTGGGCGACTTGCTAATTCCAATATCACCGTCTTAATCAATGGTGAATCTGGCACAGGTAAAGAGTTGGTTGCTCAAGCACTCCACACTCACAGCCCTCGTTCAGCAAACCCTTTCATCGCCTTGAACATGGCAGCCATTCCGCACGATTTAATCGAGTCCGAGTTATTTGGTCATGAAAAAGGCGCATTTACTGGCGCAAACACACAGCGTCGCGGACGCTTTGAACAAGCAAATGGCGGCACCCTGTTCCTAGATGAAATTGGTGATATGCCAGCGGAAACACAAACTCGTTTGTTACGAGTTTTGGCCGATGGGGAGTTTTATCGCGTTGGCGGTCACACACCTGTAAAAGTAGATGTGCGAATTATTGCGGCGACTCACCAAAACCTAGAAACCTTGGTGCAAAAAGGTTCGTTCCGTGAAGATTTATTCCACCGTTTAAACGTAATTCGCATTCATTTGCCTAAGCTTGCTGAACGCCGCGAAGACATTCCTAAGCTTGCCCGTCATTTCTTGAGCCGTGCCGCAGAAGAGTTATCTGTTGAGCCAAAAATACTCACTAAAGAAACAGAAAACTACCTTACTCAGCTCGATTGGCCAGGTAACGTTCGTCAATTAGAGAACACCTGTCGCTGGTTAATTGTGATGGCATCTGGCCGAGAAGTGCTCGTTGAAGATTTACCACCAGAGTTGCTGACTTCTGTTCCTCAAGAACAACCTTTTGCTTCTTGGGAAGATGCGCTTAAGAACTGGGTAGACAGCACGCTAGCAACAGGCCAAAAAGGCATTCTTGATCAAGCTGTCCCTAAGTTTGAACGCATCATGATAGAAACCGCTTTGGCGCATACTGGCGGTCGTCGTCGTGATGCTTCCCTTCTATTAGGTTGGGGACGAAATACGCTTACCAGAAAGATCAAAGAGTTGAATATTGATCACGCAGAGCAAGACGAAGATTAATCACCTCCCATAAAGATGAGATAGCATAGACAGGCTTAATACGTCATTGTCTGTGCTATCTCAATTTTCTACGCATTTTGACTTGCTTTTATACGTGCAATCCCATACTAATAAAGTCTGTTAACTGATTATTAATGAAGGGAAATGGTTATGTATCCAACACTTCAATCCATGGGCATCACAAGCATCCAGGATATTGAAAAATTCACGCTTCGCTATGAAGGCGGAAACGACGTTTTAAAAATTTACTACCGCCGCGAAAAAGGCTCTTTGCTTCCAAAAAGCAAAAAGTTCAAATTTGGCCGTTCTACAAAAACCGTACTTGCAGACGGTGGTCAACAAACTTATCGCCAAGTACAAGAACCTTCTTTAACTGTTCTACGAGCAATGGAAGAGCTAGAAAAAATTGTTGGTAGACAGCATGAAGAGAAAGCCACGAAAGAAGATCTAGTGAAAGAGCTTGAACACCTAGAAAGAGTTATGACAAACAAAATTCAAGAAATTAAGGCAAAAATTGACGCCATGTAATTTGGCTCTCTTGAAACATACATACCTAGTTTCTGCTCACATTGGCTGACCAACACAGTCAGCCAATGCCTCACTAGCTCCACTCAGCATATCCCGCTACAATTCCCGTTTTACTATTTCTTTTTGAGTATTACTTTTATGAATCTTGTTCGTTCGCCTTCTGAGCTTGCCACTATTCTCAAACAAGGTGGCGTTATCGCCTACCCAACCGAAGCGGTTTGGGGTCTAGGTTGTGACCCTTTCAATGAATCTGCCGTAAGACGAATTCTGGACCTTAAATCTCGACCAGAATACAAAGGGCTTATTCTTATTGCAGGAGCTGAACAACAACTAACACCTTGGTTAAATACCTTAGAACCCAAGGTTGCCGATCGATTGATTAGTATTAACGAAACACCTACTTCTTGGGTTGTGCCAGACACAAGCATCACTCCAAGTTGGGTCAGAGGGGAACACCAAAGCGTCGCTATTCGTTTGTCTCAACACAAGCCAGTTCAAGCACTTTGTGAAGCATTTCAAGGCGTCCTTGTATCGACATCAGCCAATCCTGCAGGATTAAATCCAGCGATGACAGCGGAAGAAGTAAGTGCTTACTTTGGTGACAAAGTCGATGCTATTTATGATGCGCCGTTAGGAGGTGCTTCCCAGCCGTCACAAGTTCGAGACATCATTTCAGACACACTTTTCAGAGCCTGACATATAAAAAACCTGTGCAAAACAACATAAGTTATTCACAGACATAAAAAAAGCGACATTTTGCTTTGTGCATAAGCAAGATGTCGCTTCGTTTATTCTATTTAGTCGAAGGCTTAGCTAAATCAGGAGCCAGTAGAATTTTAGATAAAGGAACAAGAACAACGCCATCTTGCTCTAAGCTTTCTAAACGCTTTTTAAGATAGGAAGTTGTTTCTGGATAAGGATGACCAATTGCCAACGCGCTACCATGACGTCGAGCAAGCTTTATCAAGCGAGAGAACTGCTTATCAATCGCTTGTTCAGTACGAATATTGTCTAGGAACACATCTCGTGTCACTGTTTTCAAACCATGCTGTTTCGCTATTTTTTCCGCGACACTTTTTGGACTCGTTAAACTGTCGATAAAGAAAAGCGAGCGACCTTGTAACACTTCCATTACCCACGTCATCGAGTCAGCTTTCGTGGTGAGTAAACTTCCCATATGGTTATTAACGCCCTGTATTCCAGGCAAACCATCCAGATCTTTTTTTAGTGTCGCCTTCAACTCTTCTTTTGTCATCTTTGCATATAAGCCGCCAGGCCCAAGCGCCAACTCTCGTTGGTTTTCCATAGGAGCGTGCAATAAGGTAATGCGTTGCTGCTCCTGTGAAGTAACAGCCGTTTTTTGTGCGTAAGGTGTTTCTGGCAAGATCGCGAGCGCGACTTCTTTAGGTAATGCGAGAGAAGCTTCCATACCTTGTCGGTTGTAACCTAAGTCATCAATCAAGATAGCGATAACAGCTTGCTCTGGATAAGAATCCGCCGCTTCTGTTTCAGGAGCAACAACTGGTTCTGGGGTTGAGTCTTGTGTCTTTTCTACCAATGATTTCTCATCAGTCGATTGAGTTTCAGGCAATGCATTTTTTAACGCCTCATATTTCAGCTGCTCATCCAAAAAAGGCACAAGCGCTGGCTGCCAAGGCTTGGCAGTATAAATAATGGGCTCACCAAAAAACTCCACTTCACCTTGAGACTTTTCTATTACAGGGCCAAGCGACTCAGGATGTACAAGAGTAGAGGTTTCATCATTAAATTCTGCGGCGATACAGGTAACAGAAAAAATAAAAAAAGACTCCCCGTAAACCAAGTTTTACAGGAGCTTTTTAACGCGTAGAGAGACATAAATAGTTTTAAATAAGAAATCACTGGATTTGAACTAACTTAGGCAAGGTTTTCAAAATACTAACAGCTTGAAATAACTGAAAATCCGAGTTTGCTAGCTCACCAATCTCAGGTTGAGCGTCAGCGCTGGTGCGTTCTTCACCACCAGTGCCATTGCTTAAGTGACCTTTTAGTTCCGCTTCTTTGACGAAGAACTGACCTTTTTCTACAGACAAAGTCGCCTGCGGCACAATGAGATCAGGCGTAATGCCTTGAGCTTGAATAGAGCGACCATTTGGCGTGTAGTAAAGCGCTGTCGTTAACTTTACAGCATCGCCATTTGATAGAGGAATAACCGTTTGAACGGAACCTTTACCAAAACTTTCTGTACCTAAGACCACAGCTCGATTATGGTCTTGCAAAGCGCCCGCAACAATTTCAGATGCAGAAGCAGAACCTTCATTAATCAAGACAACGACAGGAACTTTCCCTAGTAAGGTGTTCTTTTTAGTGGCCGTAAATTCACTCCTAGAAAGCTCGTGTCTGCCTTTTGTGTAGACGATTAAGCCTTCATCAACAAAAGCATCAACTATGCCCACCGCGCTTTGTAAAACACCGCCTGGATTATTACGAAGATCCAAAACAACCGCTTGAATAGGCTCCTCTTTGGTCATCGTTTTAATCGCGCTAGAAAATTCTCGGCTACTGTCACTTTGAAACTGACTGATACGAAAATACGCAATACCATTACCTAGCCATTTGCTCGACACACTTTCGTCTTCCACCAGCCTACGAGTCAACTCATAATTTTTGATTTCACCCTCACGCTCTATTGCCAATTTCACTTTCGAGCCAACATCTCCACGCATTAAGCCAACAATATCCTGCATGCTTAAATCGGAAATCAATGTGCTGTCGATTCGGACAATAACGTCACCCGGTAAGATACCCGCTTCTGCCGCAGGAGAACCGTCAATCGGAGTGATAATCGTCAAGAGGTTATCTTTCATCTCGACTTCTACACCAATGCCAGCGTAATTCCCTGATGTAAGCTCATCAAAGTCTGCCAGTTCGCTTTTGGTGAAATATTCAGAATGAGGATCAAGGCCGGACACCATGCCTTTCAATGCTTTGTGAAGTATGTCTTCATCAGAAAGGGTCTCAACGTAACCTTCGTGTATGGTTTCAAACGTCTCAACGAAAGACTGAATCTCGGCGGTAGGTAAAGTATCTTTAGCCTGAACACCAGAAGACAGAATAGGCAACAGCATCAGCGCCATGAACAGACTGGAAATTCGTTGACGCAAACTTTTGATCATATTTATACCTATTGCTGTTTATACGTTTCTAGCCAATTAAGCGGCTGCGAATTGTCGAGCACAAGTCTTGCTAAAATAGCTCATCAGACAAATGCCAAATGTATTAGATATGGAAACCGCTAACCAGACACAACCCAAGAAAGAGGCGTTAAAGGTGTTCCATTATGACGAATTGCAAAAAATAGAGCCGAATCTTGTCGTCCACCAGAACTGCCAGCCATAGCAACGACATCATTAGCGCCAACCCACTCACCAACGTCTTTCAGTAAGCTTTGGTTGTAGCCATATAGTGACATATAACCGTCACCATGATCTAAAATTAGCAGAAAACCAAAACCTCGCATCCAGTCAGAGAAAACCACTCGTCCTTGGAAAATCGCACGAACAGGTTCACCTTCTTGCGCCTTCAATGTCACACCACCCAAATTAATACTGCCATCTGAAGGCAAGCGCGTAATCTTATTCAAAGGTCGCACTAACTTTCCTCGCTGTGAAGCAAAAGGCACATCAGGGTCAGGAATTTGAACATCTGCTAACGCTTCTTCCAAGCGTTTTAACATATCTTGTAGGTTTTGCTGATCTTTCAATAGCTGCTGAGAACGTTTATCACCATTTGCTAAATCTTTATTCAATTTAGCCAATAAATTACGTCTTTCTGCTTGTTGCCCTGTCAATCTTGCTCTTTCTTCTTTTAGAGCAACTTCTTCTCTGGCTTGCTGCGCGCGATGACTGCGTATGCTTTTCTCAACGAGGTTTAAATCGCTCACCTCATTTATAAAACCATTTATCAAAGACTGACGAGCCGTGGAAAAGTACCGATTGTATTGAACCAAACGCTCTGAATCTTCCGAGTCATCCCCATTCAATAATAGCTTAATACTTTCTTCATCGCCGGAACGATAAACCGCCCTTAATTGGGCGGCTATTTGTTCGTTTTGTTGCTGAATACTCAGCTGAAGTGACCGCTGCTGAACGCGTAATTCGCTCAGCTGCGTTTCTCCTTTCTTGAGACTTTCTTGAATCGTCTGGATCTTTTTCAGCAGGTCTTGAATCTCTTTTTCTTTGCCTTCAAGTTGCTTTTCTACACTAGATCGCTCTGATTTAAGATCTTTCAGCCACGAATTCAGTTTTTGCAGATCTTTTTGCAAAGCCTGAATTTGCTGTTTTGCTTCCGCGGGCGTTTGTGGCTCACCTGCTGCCCAGCCGAAGCTGGACAACATAATCAAACACAATAAAAAGCCGCGGGCTATAACCTTCATTCTAACCTCATGAACGAGTAAGCAAGCTTACGCCTGTCATTTCAGCTGGCTGTTCAAGGCCCATCATATCCAACAATGTTGGAGCAAGGTCACACAAAGCACCTTCTTTCAAACCTAGACCAGGTGTTGGTGAAACCAATACCAAAGGCACAGGGCCGATCGTGTGAGATGTCAGCGGCTGAGAACCATCTTCACTCAACATTTGCTCTACGTTACCGTGGTCAGCCGTAATCAAACATTGGCCACCATTCACTTTTAGCGCTTCAAGGATACGACCTAGACAAGCATCAACGGCTTCTACTGCTTTAACTGCCGCTTCAAAAATACCACTGTGGCCAACCATGTCGCCATTCGCAAAGTTACAAATGATGGTGTCGTATTTGCCAGCTTCGATCACTTCAACCAATTTATCTGTCACTTCTGGAGCGCTCATTTCTGGTTGTAGGTCGTATGTCGCAACATTTGGAGATGGGATCAATTCACGCTCTTCACCTTCAAATAGAGACTCTTCGCCGCCATTAAAGAAGAAAGTAACGTGCGCGTATTTTTCTGTCTCAGCGATACGCAATTGCTTCTTATCGTTTTTCGCTAGCACTTCGCCCAAAGTGTTACTCAAGGCAACAGGTGGGAAAGCAACGTCTGCTGCAATATCAGATGCAAATTCAGTAAAGGTCACGAATGCAGACAATTTAGGGTAAACAGCACGTTCAAAACCATCAAAGCCTGCGTCTGTGAAAGAGCGTGTCAATTGACGAGCACGGTCTGGGCGGAAGTTAGCGAAGATAATTGCATCGCCATCTTCAACTGGTGCAGATTCACCAATGATGCTTGCTTTAACAAACTCATCGTTTTCATCGCGATCGTAAGCTGCTTGAATGGCTTCTTCAGCCGTTTCAGCATGGAACTCACCTTTGCCCAAAACAATCGCATCGTAAGCTGTTTGAACACGATCCCAGCGATTATCACGGTCCATTGCGTAATAACGGCCAGTTAAAGTCGCAATTTTACCTACGCCCAACTCAGCCAATTTCGCATTCAATTCCGCTGCTGGTGTTTTTGCAGAGCGAGGTGGAGTATCACGCCCGTCAGTAAAGCCATGAACATAAACCGCTTTCGCACCACGTTTAGCAGCCAATTCACACATTGCCATGATTTGTTCGTGATGGCTGTGAACACCGCCGTTAGAAAGCAAACCTAAAACATGAACCGCTTTACCCGCAGCTACGGCTTTGTCTACCGCATTAACCAAGGCTTCGTTTTCAAAAAAAGAACCGTCTTCAATCGCTTTACCAATACGAGTAAAGTTTTGATAAACAATTCGGCCTGCGCCTAGGTTCATGTGGCCAACTTCAGAGTTACCCATTTGACCTTCTGGCAAACCTACCGCCATTCCAGATGTTTTAATCAAAGAATGAGGCTTTTCGCTCCAAAGTGCGTCCCAATTAGGTGTGTTCGCTGCAGCAATAGCGTTAGATGTAGACGTTTCGCTGTAGCCCCATCCATCTAGAATAAAAAGTGCGGTTGTTTGTTTGTTCATGTAAATCTATCCCGTAAATTGATCATGATTATGGTTTGATACTACCACAGGCTTGTAATTTTGTTACAGCACACCGTGCCTATTCAGATTATTAATTTTAGTTATGATGCCTTCATTTTCGCCAATAACCAGTCACGAAAAATCATGACTTGCTCTAAATCCGCTTTGTCAGCAGGGTAAGACAAAAGGTATTCGTGAGGTGTTGTCACTTGCTCGCCAAACGGCGCGACCAGATCCCCAGTCTGTAAGCTTCTTTCAGCCAAAATACTCGGCAAAATCGCAATCCCCATACCATTTTTAGCGGCTTCTAATACCATGTGGAAATGCGCAAAAGATGCACCGGAAAACGACCCGCTTTCTAGCCCTTGCGCCACCATCCAATCAGGCCAAGCATTAATGCGTGACGATAGATGCAGAAAAGGAAACAAGGTAACGTCTTCAACATGCCATTCTTTGTGGTCTTCACCGCCGATTCTCGTTAATAACTCAGGCGAACAAACAGCAACCACTTGCTCGCGTATAAGCTGATGGGAAACAGCTCGCGGCCAATGATCACCGCCATAATGTAAAATGATATCGATATTGTCAGGGTCGATTTTCGCTGCATCATCCAGCGATTGAACTTTGACTTGAAACTGAGGGTGTTCCGCTTGAAACTCAGCAAGGCGAGGCATTAACCAATAAGAAGCTAATGTGGGCAAGGAAGAAATGGTTAACGTGATCTTCTCATCTTCTCGATGCAACATGCGCAAACATGCGCTTTCCATTCCATCAAGCAAAGGCACCACTTCTTTGTAATAAGCCGCGCCCGAACCTGTCAGCACAAGCCTCTTATTAAGCCGAATAAACAAGTCCCGCGCGAGGAACTCTTCCAAGTTACGTATTTGGCGGCTGACGGCACTTTGAGTGAGATAAAGCTCTTCGGCCGCTTTGGTAAAACTCAAATGACGAACGGAGGCTTCAAAACATTTTAAAGCCGTTGATGATGGGATATAGCGGCGCATCCAGACGTTACTCATAAAATCCAATACAGAAGACCACCACTTTATCCTATATTAACTGTATTCCCAACCGCTTAATGGCGCAGGATATGCTCGATAAAACTGGCTCAAGCTCAAAAATAAAAGCACAAATAATCGAATCTTAATTCTTCACTCGCATGCTTTTTACGAATCACATAATGCTTTTATATCTTTTGCACCACTCCACCTAACTACTTTAGAGTGGGTGAATTGTTTAACGAAAACCGCTTTATTGCAGGACTTCTATTATGAAACCGTCTGATTTTTTTAATGCGTTATGGGACAGCTACACTCAGGTGACGCCTCAAGCGCAACGCATTCAGAAATTATTTGAAAGCCATGGCGAGACAGTACTAAACGACCATGTGGCATTTCGTACTTTTAATAATTCCCCTGTTGCATTGGAAAAACTGGAACCTCAGCTTGAAGCAATTGGTTACAAAGCTTATGGCGCTTTTCGTTTTGAGAGTAAGCACCTAAAAGCTCGTTGTTATAAACATGAAACAGATGCGGACTCGCCAAAGATCTTTTTGTCTGAACTCTTAGTTGAAGAACTACCAGAAAACTGTCAAGCCATTATTGCTAAGTTTGTTGATCAAATCCCGGCAGATGCCATACAAAGCCCTGCTGTCTTTTGGGCTGGAAAATTATGGGAAACACCGACTTCAGAAGAATACGCCACATTAGCTGAACACAGCGAGTACGCGGCATGGCTATCTACCATGGGCTTACAAGCAAATCACTTCACGGTTAGCATTAATCATTTGAAGCAGTTCCCAACCATTGAGTCGGTCAACTCTCTATTACAAGATGAAGGCTACGCACTCAACGAAGTTGGCGGGCTAGTCAAAGGTTCACCGACTTCATTTTTAGAACAATCATCGACTATGGCCGATAAAATCACATACACCTTTTCAGACGGTACCGAAAAGAGCATCCCGAGCTGCTTTTACGAGTTCGCCCGTCGTCATGTTCAACCGAATGGCTCTTTATTTGACAGTTTTATTGAAGGTAACGCAGATAAAATCTTTGATTCAACCAACACCAAATAAAGCCTCCCCCGAAAACGAGCTGCAAGGCTCGTTTTCTTTTTCTGCCAGCTTCACTCTCTCTTTCTCGATCATCATATCTTTGTCACCTTAAGTTGAGAGTATGTACCGATTCCGCTTGCCGTGTATAATGCGGTCAGTTTTTAACTAGGCTTTAAGATTATGATGAACCAACTTATTGAATTTTCACTAAACCACTGGGAAATGGTCGCTGTTTTCCTTGCTATTCTGGCTACTGTTATTTTTGTTGAAAGTAAAAATGGCGCTCAGGCTCTTTCGCCTTCTGCGGCAACCAACCTGATGAACTCAGACAACGCGGTTATGGTCGATACTCGTCCAGCCAAAGAGTTCTCTACAGGGCACATCACAGGCGCAATCAACATTCCAGCCGCCAAGGTAAAAGAAAGTCTCAACCTACTTGAGAAACACAAAGAAGTCCCAATCATTATTGTATGCAAATCAGGAATGACTTCTGGTGCAACGGCAAAAGACCTTAAAAAAGAAGGTTTTAAAGTATTTAAACTTCAAGGCGGGATTGCTGAGTGGCAATCATCTAACCTACCTTTAGTAAAAGGATAAGAAGCATACAATGGCTACTGTAACGATATACTCAAGCAATTACTGCCCATTTTGCACAAGAGCAAAACAACTGCTTTCGTCTAAAAATGTAGATTATAAAGAAATCCGAGTCGACGGCGCGCCGAAAGTTCGTGCAGAAATGACGAAGAAAAGTGGCCGTACTTCTGTTCCTCAGATATGGATTGGCGAGCAACACATTGGTGGCTGCGATGACCTTTACGATCTAGAGCACAAAAAACAGCTTGATGGTTTACTCAATAAATAAGCATTTTATTCAATAAAATTGCAGCAACATATTAGTCTAACGATATAAAAAAGGAGCAATCATGCCAGAGGCAACAGAAACAAACGCAGCAGCAGAAACACAAGAAGCACCGACACCACAACTATCTATGCAGCGCGTTTTCCTAAAAGATATTTCTTTCGAGTCTCCTCGCTCTCCTATGGTTTTCCAAGAAGAGTGGAAACCGGAAGTTGGCATGGAGCTTAATACGAAAAGCCGCCAAGTTGGTGAAAACGTTTACGAAGTAGTTCTAGAAATCACAGTTACTGTGAAGAACAAAGGCGAATCTGCTTACCTAGTTCAAGTTCAACAAGGTGGTTTATTCGTTATTTCTGGTCTAGACGATCAACAACTACACCACGCTTTGGGTGCATTCTGCCCAGCGACACTTTTCCCATACGCTCGCGAAAACATTGATGCGGTTGTCGTAAAAGGTAGTTTCTCTCCTCTTATGCTTGCACCAATCAATTTCGATGCGCTATATGTTGAAAGCCTACAAAAGCAACAGGCTGAAACACAGCAGTAAGCGAAGTTAAGTATTAAAGCGCTCTACTTAAAAATAGATCGTCATTAAAAAAGGAGACTACTTAAGTCTCCTTTTTTGTATCATAACCAGAGCTTGCCAAAGGAAAGCCCTGTTTATTCTTTGGCGCCTTACACTAGAATGGAAATTGTGATGAAAAAGAAAAAGCCTTGTCCATATTGCCTCAAAGTTCGCTGGTTGATTCTCTACCTTGGCTGTTTTTCACTTTTTGCGGTTCTGATTGTTAACCAGTTTTTAGAAAAAGGAATCTAGTGTGCGAAAGGCTCTTCTTTGGTTTCTTGTTGTAACGCTCAGTGGATGTGCGACCTATAAGCAAAGTATCGACGAAGGATTAAACCTTGCCAAAGAAGGCAATTGGGCGCAAGCAGAAAGCACTCTAGAACCCGTTTTAAACAACCCTCAAGATCAACTACTGTATTATTTGGAAATCGGCACGCTGGCGCAAAACCAAGGCGATTACGAGCGCAGTAACGATTTATTGGAACAAGCCGAAGCGCTAAGCGACACCTTTCTAAAAGACAGTTTTTCCAACCGATCTTGGGCACTACTGAGCAACCCAAGACAAAGCAACTATCGCGGTAACGGCTTAGAACGCGTTTATATCAGCTACTTAAAATCCCTCAACTACCTCGCTTTAGCAGAACAAGCCAAAACACCCACTGAAAAGCTCAAACTACAAGATGCCGCTTTGGTTGAAGTACGACGTATAGACATCAAGCTAAATGAAATTCGAGCACAAAACCCAAGCTACCAAGACTTAGACGACAAAAACAACCAAGCCTTTTATCTGAAAGCTCTAAACTGGTTAGGCGACTTTTATACTGGCGGACGAGACACAGATAAATACCTCTATCGTGATGACGCTTGGGCCCGTTACATGGAAGGCTTGCAGTACGAAAACAGCCAAGAATTCGACGATGCCAGAATCAGCTACCAAAAAGCAGCCGAACTTTATGAAGCCGGTTACGCTAAACAATATGCTTTATCAGACTTAACCGCTGAGCGGGCGTGGCTGGATACGATTCGGATGATGCAAAAAGGCGGTTTCAGCCAAGATGAGATCGACAAAAAAATCACCGACAAGCTCTCATCAAGCATGCAAAGCACTCTGGAGAAATACCAAAACAAGAGTTCAGAATTGGTTGTTTTAGAGCACCAAGGCTTCATTCCTCACAAAGAGGAAATGACACTTTTACTCTACGCTGATCCACGAGCCTATTCCTTAGTACTAGAGCCTCTTCATGGCGGAGGAAGAATAGAAGAAAACGATGCATTCCGCTGGTTTACCATGGTGTATGCGGATATCAATCCACTCAACCTCATCACCAACTATAAAGCTGGCGGCGCTTGGGGAACCTTTTCTGGCATCTTTACCAAACGAGTGATTCTTGGTCGCCCAGTATGGCGACAACTTGAAGCTGCCAACGTGGACACCTTACTGACACGTCAGACCATTCGTGTCACTGTACCGTATTATTCGCGCTTCAAATTGAATAATAACCAGCCAGTTTTAGAAGTGAATAATGCCAGAACCTCACAAAGCGTAAGAATGACATCCTTGGCCGACATCGCTTTTCAAGAGCAACTAGCGCAAGCGCAACGAGACATTTATGAAGGCCTAATCCGTGAGTTACTGCGCAGTTGGTTGGCTTACCAAGTCGCCGCGAATGTCGAAGATGATGGCGCCAGCTTGCTATTAGGCTTAATTGGTCAAGTGGCTGTGTTTGCCTCTTCGGCCGCCGACACTCGTAATTGGCTAACATTACCAGCGCAAATAAGGCTAACAAGAGAACCGCTTCCACCAGGAACTTACTCACCAAATTACCGAGTAAGTGAGAAACAATTTTCACTGAGAGAGGTCTCATTGGAAGCCAACAAAATAAAGATATGGAATCTACGCAATCCAGACTAAATTGATTACACTAACCCTTTAACATTACGCAAAATGAGTATTGGGAAAATCGAACGTAAGGAAAATATTATGCAAACAAGCAAGATCAAAATGCCTTTCTGGTCACAAGTTTCAGTCAGAAACCTTGTTACCCTTTCCATGCTTATCCTATTAACAGCATGCTCCAGCGGCAGTGTAAAACGCCTTGATGTGAACGAAGAAGTCGCGCTTTCTGACCGTTGGAACGATACAGATTCACGCCTTGTCGCAGAAGAAATGATGGGCGACATGCTCACTTTCCCGTGGTTCCGTGACTATAACTTCAGCCAAAAAGGCAACCCAACCGTTATTGTTCAGACCATTCGTAACAAAACCTCTGAGCACATTCCTGTTGATACCTTCGTAAATGACATCAAACGCAGCCTATTACGCGCAGGCAAAGTGGACTTTGTTGTTTCGGGCGAAGAGCGAGAAGAAATCCGCAACGAACGTGAAGAGCAAGCACTCAACGCCGCACCAGACACTGTGGCTCAGTTTGGTCTAGAGCAAGGTGCAGGATTTGCGTTATCCGGCACCATTAACTCTATTGTTGATTCAAATGGCGACCAACGCGTGAGCTTCTATCAAGTGGATTTGAAACTGATTGATATGACCACCAATCGCGAAGTCTGGAACGGCCAGAAGAAAATCAAAAAGTTAGCGGATAAAGGCTTCTTCTAAAGATGAAAAGCACCTTAGGCTCTAAACCGTTTCGTTGGATGCTGACCCTAGGTTTGCTATCCAGCTTAACGGGCTGCATCGGCACCAACACCAAAACAGAGCAGGCCGAAGTCTTGCCAGAATGGGTTGTCTCTCCTCCGAAAGACAACACACATATTTATGGTGTTGGTAGCTCTGCGCGCATTGAAAACCTTGCCTTGGCGTTTATTCAAGCCGAGCAAAATGGCAATGCGCAAATCGCCCAGCAGCTAAGAACCCAAGTTAGCCAAACCAATATCCAAGACACTCAAGTCACTTCAATGCAAGGCAATGAACGGGTCTTAAAAGTTCAAAGCGCCTACACACAAGTCACCACAGCGCCCATTGAACTAGAACAAGCCCTCAATGAAGACCGCTTTGTGGGCAAAAACTACGTTTACGCCTTACAGTCTATTGATCGATCACGGATTATCGCCAACCTGACCGAAGCACTTGATGACTTAGATAACGTCATTCGCAAGCAAGCAAAATCGCTAAGCACGCGTTCTGATCAAGTGCCCGTCGCAGAGGATTGGCCCCATTATATGCGCCTCATTCCTCATTTCGCGCAAAGAAAATCCTATGAAGAAGAGCTTAGTCTTTACTCCACTCAGCGCACACTCGCAGGGAAAGCAGACAGCGACATTCAGGCGATAGAGGAACAACTCAATCAAGCCTTATTGAGTTATGGTTTTGATGTTTCAAACACGGCTCAGGCGAATCAATTAGCCAGTGCCTTGTCTCAATATGGCTTCACGCCAAAAGCCAATGGCTTATTCACATTACAAAGCCAAACAGCTCAGCATCAGGAAATACAGTCCGGCCGTTTCTACGTGTTTGAAGAAGGCACATTAGAGCTTATCGACCCGAACGGCTCTCGATTAGCATCATGGACAGTCAGCGCCAGAGGCATTGCAGCAAGTCAAAAAGGCGCTCAAAGTAAAGCCACCGAAAACTGGGCAAATCAGGCAGTAAACGCCATGTTTACTTGGCTCACACGACTGGAATAAGAGTGACTTTTTCTAACCTATTAGCTGAAATATGATCGTTTGATGTACAGCTGACCAACTCCTATCATAACCATATTGAAACACTCATTAATTGATAGGAGATCCACCATGAAAAGCGATATCAAATACGACACTTTTAATAATGTTGATGTAGATTACTACGTAGAACAAGCGTACAAACTACGCCGTGAATATTACGCTGGTGTCATTAAAAAAGCAGTTGCTCGCGTTAAAAGCGCTTTCACTAACCTAACAGTGAACCGCCCATTAAAGTCAGCGTAAGACTCTAAACAAACTGTATCCGATGATCGACAGGCAAAATAAAAATAGCGATCCGGTAACAGTGTTTTCTCTTTCAATTCCTTAGATTTTTTCCTTTCCTAGCTTTTCGCCTTTATTTCAATCTCGCCTTGTCATTAGTCTGTCACAAATACGACATAAGATAACCTGTTGCTAATTCATAATCAGGCGAAGTATGCGAAATGATGAATCAAATCAATGATAACGCTCTATTTGATCGGATTCTCAAAGATGAGTTAATCACCCCTTACTTTCAACCCATTTACGATTTAACCAATGGCACAGTGCATGGTTATGAAGCCTTATCTCGTGGGCCAAAAAACTCCGCTTTATTTTCGCCTATTCCATTATTTGATTTGGCTCAGCAAGAAGGGAAGCTGCACCAGCTAGAGCTGCTTTGCCGAAAAAAGCTCTGTCTAAGTTTTCCAAATTAGCACTAGAAGGTAAGCTCTTTCTCAACATTAGCGCCTCTCTGTTTTCGTCTCCTGAGCACCAATCAGAAATGAGTTTATCGGAGCTCGATCAGCTCGGAATCGACAAAAACCAAATCGTCATCGAGCTATCTGAACAACACCCTTACGAATACACGGATTTAACTCACAGTCGCATCAAAGGCTACAGAGACATAGGTTTTCAAATCGCGATTGATGATTTGGGCGTCGGTTATTCTGGCTTACAACTTTGGTCCGAGCTGCAACCTAATATTGTTAAAATAGATCGGCATTTTGTTCAAAACATAGACACAGACAAGATCAAACAAGAATTCATCCGCGCCATGATCTGCATTGCCGAAAGAACCAATTGCACCGTCATTGCGGAAGGCATTGAAACCAAACAAGAATTGGCTTTCCTCATTAAAATGGGCGTCACGTTAGGGCAAGGTTACTTCCTTGGCCATCCGACAGATTCACCAAAGTTTGCGACCAATCCCGACTTGGCTAAACAAGCGAAAAAACCATCACAATTCAATGAAGAGAACTCAGAAAGCGTTCAATCCCTTTGTCGTCCAACGCCCTATTTACACGAGAACAGCGTTTTAGATGATGCTTCCAAGCATTTCAAAAAGCACAAAGAGCTGACTGTCATTCCAATTCTCGACCACCAGCATTGTCCTATTGGCGTTATTCGTCGTCACCAACTGCACGAAATCTTCTCGACACCATACGGCCGCGCTTTATACGAACAAAAACCAGTCACTCAGCTATTAACCAGCAATGTATTAGTGGTTGAAAGCAGCATTAGCCTTGCGACCGTTTCCACATTGATAACAGACCAAGAAGCCGACGTATTAAACAACGAGATTATTATCGTTCGTAACGGAAAATACTCAGGAACAGGCCACTTAAAAGACTTACTTAAGCGCATCACAGAGTTAAAAATACAAACCGCCACCTATTCAAATCCGCTTACCTTGCTGCCCGGCAACGTGCCGATTCATAAAGAAGTCAGCCGACGCTTATTAGCCGATGAAGATTTCCATGTGGCCTATTTTGACCTAAACGATTTCAAACCTTTTAATGACTTTTTCGGCTATGCAAAAGGCGACGCAGTCATTCAGCTGGTCGGCTCACTTATTAAAGATTTTGTCTCGCCAGAAAATAACTTTATCGGTCATATTGGCGGCGATGATTTTGTGGTGATTTTTGGAGATAAAGACTGGAAGCCACAATGCGAAGCAATTTTATCGGCATTCGCACAAGAGATCAGCGACTTCTATTCACCAGAAACCCTACAAGAAGGCGGCGTTTGGACCAAGAACCGAGAAGGTGAAATGCGCTTTCACGCCATTCTTAGCTTAGCCATTGGCGTCATAAGAACCAGTGCCAGACAATGCAGCAACCACCATCAAGTGGCCGAAATGGCCGCTCACGCGAAAAAATCAGCCAAAGAATACGAAGGGAATTATGTTCATTTGCTCCCTTCTAACTTCCTTGAAATCGCAGAATAGCCGCCTCTGCTATTGTGATCTAATTGTCATAAAGAACACACAAGTCTGTCATAAACGGGAATTAGTCTAAAGGTAACTCATGAGGAGAAGCTTATGCAGACGACATTTCGATCCGTATTTATTTCTGATGTTCACCTAGGAACAAAAGCCTGTCAGGCAATCCATTTATTGGATTTCTTACAAAACATTAAAACCGATACGCTTTATTTGGTTGGCGACATTATTGACCTTCAAGAAATGCGTCATAAAGCTTACTTTGTTGATACTCACCACAAAGTCATTGAGCAGATTTTGCTGATGGCGAAAACAGGCACAAAAGTCGTTTATATCCCTGGCAATCACGACGCCTTCTTCCGCCAGTTTGCAGGGCAGACCTTATCCGGCGTTGAGATAAAGTTAAACACTCGCCATAAAACGGCAGATGGTAGAACCTTCCATGTCAGCCATGGTGATGAGTTCGATCAGATGGTGAAAATCAGCCCACTAATGTTAGCTATAGGTGACAAAGCTCATAACCTAATGCTTTCCCTTAACCAATGGATAAATGGCGTGAGACGCTTCGCTGGTAAACCTTATTGGTCGCTCGCAGGCTATGTGAAAAGCCACATCAGCAAGGCGAAAGAATTTATCGAACGCTTTGAAACCGCAGCAATTAAGTCAGCCAAAAACCAGAAAGTCGATGGTTATATATGCGGCCATATTCACTTCGCTTCTTTTCAGATGAAAGAAGGCGTTTTGTACTGTAATGACGGCGACTGGGTTGAACACTGCACCGCTCTAACAGAATCCGCTTCAGGCGAACTCAACTTACTGCATTGGTCTGAACAGCCTAAAATGCTGGCAACAGAACCTAAGCAAGAAGAATGGGGATATGAGCCGATTCCATCAAACAGCTGAATTGTTGGCATCATGAATTTGATAGTGAAAGATGATGTCAGGTGAGGTTCTGAAACTTTAAAATGCTCACTTAAGTGAAAAATACAGCTGACTAAAGTATTGAACAAGGTAAGCAGTTGGCTGTATTTTTTCATTTGAAGCGCTTTTTGTCCCTTTACTATCCTATTTAAAGATAGGGTTAAAGAAACTGCGTTCGTAACTTAATATACACTTTGTATCATCTGCAAATTTGAAAGCAGCAACACACTCTGAGTCATTCAAAGAATCTTTTCGATATTGCTCATATTCGGCAAGGCTAGGAAAAGTAAATAAAGCTAGCGCTATATTATTTGCACCCTCAGATGGTAAGAAATACCCGTTATGAGTACCACCAAATTTATTTACTAGAGGGATCCACATTCTCGCATATGCTTCGAATTCACTAAGTTTATATGGGTCAATTACATATTTTAAATAACAAGTTACCACTTTGAGTATTACTCCATCATCTAATTATTACGTATGACAGCCTAATAAGGAGCTGATAATGTTTGACTGAAATGTGAAACGAAGCGAAACATAACCGACTATTTTAATCCCGTTTAAGTTGTTAGGTGCTCTACTTTACTTTCATAGCATTAGCATTTCGTATTTCAATGCCTTTAAGCTTATCTTTTGGTAAATCACCATATAAAGCTTCAACATGTTTTGGATGAGAAATCATTTGATCACAAATCAAATTGACTAAACCAAAAAGCTTTATAGCAATGCCTTTATTGTCATCTAAATTTATTTCGCCAGGGTGCACTGCTTCATTACCGATAACACGCACTACATCAAGTGCTTTTTGAACTAAAGGATTAAGTCCTTTACCCACCAAACTAGCGATATCTTTATCTATTTTATTACCACTTTCACCAAGTTCCTTACATAAATATTGAATACACAGTCTTAATAATGCAGCAGCTCCTTTAGGTGATAAGTCAGCTATTTCTCTAGCTTCATTGAAAAGCTTTTTAATATGTTCAGGAAGATCTGTATTTGGCTTTATATCAATTCTCGTATTCGGATAAACAATTTTATCGTGAACCCATACTGTTATTTCCTCGCAATTATAGCAACTTGAAATATTACAATTCTGTACGACTGGTCGTGAGTATAAATTTTCTTTTGAAGCTTCGAAGAAAGGTTTTCCTGTTAGCATATCGTCAACCCATTTAATTAGGTCCCTTTTTTGCTCTTCTGGAATGTCTGTTGCTACTCGAAAGTCTTCTGCAAGAGATTCATCTGGAAGCATCGGTGTACGACTATCTCCGTTGTATGAATTAGCACTTAATGCATACCAATGCTGAGTTGTGTATGCACTACAATGTGGACAACAGAATGCTGTCTTGGATATTGATGGGGTATTATTTTCTTCTGCCATATTAGAATTCCTTGATTGACATCTAACGTCCTACTCACTAGCGCTTTGAATTGACGCAGTTTTTGAGTGTGTTTTCAAAAAACTAGCCTAGACCAAAGCGCTAGTGAAGCTGCATGTTAGGTTGTATTATTGCTTTATCTCAGTATCTGGTGGACTATTATTAGTTGTGCCTTTATTTAAACCAGAGCCTTTCGCTATTGCAAAGCCTGACACAGCGGAAAGAATCGGAAGACCTGCTTCTGCACTTATAGTCTTAGTTATCATAAGAATAGCCAAGGTGATAACTATAAATATCGCTAGAATTGTTTGCCCATAAATCGACCAAAATTCATTTCTTTTGTCACGATGATCTGCATAAGAATCAACTAACGCTTTCAATTCGTTAGCGCTATTGGGAGAATTACCAAAAAGTGCATCAAGAAGTTGCTTTTCTCTAACTCTAATAGAGTCCCACAATGAAGCAGTATATATTTTATTTCCTAGCCAAATGACGCCTCCAACGACAATAATCCCTAGTATTCCGAAGAATATTGAAAGCCAAAATGCCCCGTCATTTAATGTAAATGCTATTTGGTTATCCATTATTATTTCCCTTTTACCTAGCATTTAAATAATGCACATACACGTTTAGACATTTTCAAAACCTAAAAAAAGTAAAACGAGCTTACGCATTATTCCCTTTATCCACAGCGAGTTATCTCAACACTGCAAACCTTGTTGATTGATACTAAAAGACTTTTAATTTATCTACCAGAACAAACACACAAAGCTTTGTCAGCCTAAAGGCTGACCTACAAGAGCCAGACACAGCCCCTCCTCTACTCCTCCCCTTGAAGAAATGAGAGGTAATTTGACGAGCGAGATATTAACGCGGTGTGAAGGACGTTTTACCGCCGCCCATTTGGTTTAGGTCGTGCAGACGACAATCGACGCCTTGATAAGCAATTTGAGCCAATAACAGTTCTGCTGTCGCTAGAGCATCTGTTAGAGCGTCATGACCATCGTAATCCGGCAAGCTGTAGCGTTCTCGACAAGCGCATAGACGAAAGCCTCCATCTTGAATCGGCTGCTGGGTTCTATTGGCTTTGGCGCGTTCTATGGCTAATGTGTCTAGCCAATTCACTGAAAAAGCAGGCAAGACTTCTTTCTTCCAAGCTTGTTTTAGAAAGTTTAATTCCAGCGGCGCATGGTGCATGACTAAGATGCGATCTCTTAAAAGGTGGCGAAGGTAACGCAACACACTTTCTTGCCGTTTTCCGTGTAACTCTATGTCTGAATCCGTAATCATGTGAATACCGACGCTTTCACCCACATCTGTGCTTTCAATCACAATATGGCGAGCGGTATCCAACTCGATCACGCCATTCTGAATACAAACCCAACCGACACTGACAATGTGATCTTGCTTGGCGTCTAACCCTGATGTTTCGATATCCAATATCAAATAATTCCATTCAGACCAAACATGCTTACTGGCCTGATACGACATCCAACGTTCATTAACGCTCTGTATTAACCCAGCCAACATTTAACTGTACCCTCGCAAGAAACGTTGTTGAGCCACATCCTGTACATCGCTAATAATGCCGAATGTCGTTTTTAAATGCTTACGCTCTAAGGAACTCAGGCTTTCAGGGTCTAAATAAGCGCTGGCTTTACCTGTGGATTGCCAATGGGCTCTTTGGGTTTCTAAACGCAGTTCGTTTAATTGATCCCATGCGTCCATCAGGTTGCGCGCTGTGTCCACACTGATCAACTTTTCCCGAATCGCCTGTTCGATACGATCCAGCGTCGCCACACGGTAGGTTCGACAAGACAAGCCATAAAGCCTTGCAAGATCATTAATCAGAGCCAAGCCTTGGTGTTTCAGATCCAACTGATGCTTATGCTCACCAGAAGACTCTAATAAGAAGTGGCGGAAGAATCCCAACGGAGGTTTAGTAGACAGTGCGCTGCGAGTTAAGGTCGCCAGAAACACACTGTTTTTACTGATGGTTTGCTGCATTTTGAGAATCAATTCATCAAACACGGAAGCCTCGCCATAGACACAACGAATATCAAAAAAGATACTCGCATTTAATAGGGCGCTCGGTGAACCAGATTGAATCCACGAGGTAAATTTCTGCTGCCAACCTTGGTTCGTCATTCGCCATTGTGGGTTGCTCGCCATAATGTTTCCGGGACAAAGTCGAATCCCACAAGCGCCAAGGCCATTGCAGACGAACTCAGCCAATGTCGCGAAGTACTGACTCTCTTCGTCGGTTGGCTCTCTTTCTAGCATCAAACCATTGTCTTGATCACTTCCCAAAGATTGATCTCGACGGGCTTGTGAGCCAAAGACCAAAAACTGAAACGCCATCGGCGCTGGCCCCAGTGTTTCTAAAGCCAGTTCGATTAAGCGACGGGTTAAATTGTCGCTTACTGTCGCCAACACCTTACCGATATCAACGGGTTTCATATCGGTCACAATCAGGTTAATCGTTAAAGTTGGCCATTGCTTACAGGTTTGCGCAAGACCTTCCACCGTGTGCTGGCGATGAATTTGATTCACCAAAAGCAAAGGACTTAGCTCTTGGTGGCGCAGTAAATCCGCTACCGTGAGCATTCCCATCACGTTCAACGCGTCATCGACAATCGGCAAATGGTGAATATTACTTTCGCTCATTAAGGTCTGAGCCTGCATCACCAAGGCATCGGTTTTCAGACTCACCGGATCTTTCGTCATCACTTGTTCAATTGGAATGTCTGACGATCCGCCCACAGCCAAGATACGTGAACGCAAATCTCGGTCAGTTACTATGCCTAATAAGCGCTTATTCTCTAGAACCAGAATCGAGCTAACTCGCGCTTCCGTCATACGCATCGCAACAGTTTGTACGCTTTCATCTGGCGAGGCTTGAATCAATTGCCGAGACATAATTTGCGTCACCGGCATAGACAATTGCAACGCCGGAGAAGAGAGTTCGCTTGATTGGCTGCGGGATAATTTTCGGAGGCGATTGTGCCGCTTATGTTCAAAGAAAAGGCCGAACGCTTCATTTTGTTCAACGGCGTCTAAAAAGCGCTTTTTCTCGAATCGGTAAACAAGGCTGTCTTCCATCGCCACAACCTGCAAACCATCTGGATTCTGCGACATGGTACTCGATAAACCAAAACACTCACCGTCTGCGATTTGATCCACCAGCCCGCCTTTGGGGGTACGGATTTCGCACGCGCCTCGACGAATTAAATGCACTGTCGCCGCACCGTTTTTGAGGGAAATAACCTGCCCTTGGCGCACATAAAGCATAGACACGCCCGTCAACAGCTGCTTCCTTTCGGTTAAGTTCAAACTGGAAAAAGGAGGAACCGTCGCAATAAATTTATGCACTTCAGGAATGTCTATGGCGGCCATATTATTTTTCTCATTTAGCATTCGTCATCTGTTCTTCATCTGGAGTGTGCGCTTTTATTATTCAGAACAAAATGCTTTTAAGACCAATGTCTAAAGCTAAGGAAAGCTGTTTTTGTATCTCCAGCTACCACTATCCGCCCTACTACTCGTATTAAATTCTTATATAGATCAATCAACTATCTAATCTTTTATTTAATTAGCTATCAAACGCTTGACTAGAAGGAAAAGTTACCGGTAACATTCGCCCAAGAGTTACCGGTAACATAAGATCGGATTTGAATACTCTTTTCCTAAAAAAAATAATCATCAGGAAGTTATATTATGAGCAAGATTAGCACAGTTCTTCTGACTGCCACTTTAGCTGGCGCACTATCTACTTCTGCCATTGCTGCAGACTATAAATTCAAATTCCAGTCTTCTGATCCAGCAGGCGACAAAAATTTCCAAGTCCAAAAAGAGTGGACGGAACGCGTTGAAGCCATGACAGGTGGTCGTGTTCAAATCGATTTACTTCCTGTAGGCAGTGTTTTTAAACATACTGAAACCCTTGATGGAATCAAAATGGGCATCCTAGATGGCCACATCACTGCGACAGAATTTTTCTCTGGTAAAGATCCAGCATTTGGATTAATTGGTAATACCGTTGGCGCATGGTCAAGTACTCAGCAACTTCTACAGTATGTAAACTACGGTGGTGGTTACGAGCTAATGACTGAACTTTATGCACCTTATGGCGTGAAATTCATCGGTGGTTCAACAACTGGTGTAGAGTCTTTTGTTTCTCGTGTTCCATTGAACGGCGTTGCAGATCTTAAAGGCTTGAAACTTCGTGCTCCAGAAGGTTTAGTTCAACGTGTATTTGCCGCTGCAGGTGCTGCTCCAGTAAACCTACCAGGTTCTGAAGTATTCACAGGCCTAAGCAAAGGCGTTATTGATGCAGCCGATTATACGGTTTTCTCCACAAACCAAAAAGCGGGCATGAATGAGATCGCGACACATCCTGTACAACCTGGCTTCCATTCTTTGCCATTGATCGATATCTCAATGAACCAAAAGAAATGGGATAAGTTACCAGCAGATATCCAAGAAATCCTTACTGTCTCAGTACGTGATTTTGCTCAAGATATGACAACACAATTACATATTGCGGATCAGATCGCGGTAAAAGCAGCTCAAGCTGATCCAAATATCACCATTCATGATTGGTCTGCTGAAGAGCGTAAAAAGTTCCGTGCAATTGCCCGTACACAATGGGAAGAGTTTGCTAAGGGATCTAAAAATGCTCAGAAAGTATACGATTCCATTACAAGCTACTTAGAAACAAACGGTCTTCTATAAGTTGTAAACACACAACTAAGACGATTTATTAAGCCACGCAAAGCAGGTGTAATATTGCGCCTGCTTTTCATTGGACCTGATTATGAAAGAAGCTATTCATCCTCCTATTACTGATAACTCAGACGAACCAAGAAACGCTTTAGATCGTTTCATCTATAAGCTTGGCAACATCTTGAGCCTATTATTTATCCTCACTGTTGCGATTTCTTTTTATGAAGTATTGATGCGCTATGTATTCAACGCCCCCACAATATGGGTACATGAAACCGCTTCCTTCCTTGGCGGTTGTTTATTTGTTTTCGGTGGAATTTATGCGCTATCGATTAACAAACATGTTCGCGTCGTGTTGATCTACGATATGGTTTCAGACAGAACTCGACGCTGGCTAAATGTTTTCCACCATATTATGGGACTGATTTTTTCTGGTTTATTAAGTTGGGCGGCTTATCAAGTAGTACAAGATTCTTGGTTCTCACCATTTGGTGAAATACGTTTAGAGACATCTGGTTCAGCTTGGAACCCAGCTTTCCCTGCATTAGTAAAAGGCATGATTTTTCTTACTTTAAGTATCATGTTTGTGCAGTTTTTATTGCACCTGATTCAAGAGATTAACGGCCTAAGGAAACGCAAAGATGTTTGATTTATCCG
Source organism: Marinomonas sp. 15G6-16 (assembly GCF_055809555.1). Lineage (NCBI taxonomy): Bacteria > Pseudomonadati > Pseudomonadota > Gammaproteobacteria > Oceanospirillales > Oceanospirillaceae > Marinomonas > Marinomonas sp. 15G6-16. Next base: position 1,398,941 of record NZ_CM147916.1, read on the forward strand.
CTATGGGCATAGGCTATGGCAGCCTACTCATGCTCGGTTCCATGATTCTATTATTGTTAACTGGTATGCAGTTGGCCTTTGTTACTGCTCTTGTCGCGCTAGTTTTTGCTGTTGGTTGGTTTGGTGTTGGCGCATTACCACTAATTACCAGTCGCTTATATAGTTTTGTTGGCAGTTATGTTTTCCTCGCTGTTCCCATGTTTGTCTTAATGGCGGCACTTTTAGATAGGTCTGGCATTGCGCGAGACTTGTTCGATGCGATGAAGGTTTTCGGCCGTAAACTTCGTGGCGGTGTTGCCGTACAAACATTATTAGTTGCGATTGTTTTAGCTTCTATGTCTGGTGTTATTGGTGGTGAAACCGTTCTGTTGGGTATTCTAGCTTTACCTCAAATGTTACGTCTTGGTTATAACCGTAAGTTAGCAATCGGAACAACCTGTGCAGGTGGCGCACTTGGCACTATGCTGCCTCCAAGCATTGTATTAATTATCTACGGTTTAACGGCCAGCGTTTCTATTGGAGACTTATTTAAAGCGGCGTTTTTACCTGCTTTTATATTGGCTTTTGCCTACATGGCTTACGTCCTTATTCTATGCCGTATTCATCCAGAATACGCGCCGTTACCAACAGCAGAAGAACTTGCCGCTGATGATGACATCAACTATTTCAAAGCGCTTTTCTTTCCTCTATTAACTGTTATGACAGTTCTTGGCAGTATTTATTTAGGTGTCGCATCGGTAACAGAAGCTTCTGCTCTAGGCGTAGTCGGTATCTTAATTAGTGCAGCTATTCGAGGCGAGCTTGATTTTTCTATGATCAAAGACAGTGCCAAAGCGACTATGAGCACATGTGGCATGATCATCTGGATTGGTATTGGTGCAACTGCTCTTGTTGGTGTCTACAATTTGATGGGCGGTATCGATTTTGTTGAAGAAATCATTCTTGCTCTAAGTGGCGGCAGCATTATGGGTACCATTATGATCATGATGGTTATCTTACTTGTCTTAGGTATGTTCTTAGATTGGGTAGGCGTCGCATTGTTAACTATGCCTATCTTTGTACCCATTATTGTAGGACTCGGCTTAGATCCAATTTGGTTCGGAGTGGTGTTCTGTTTGAATATGCAGGTTTCTTTCTTATCACCACCTTTTGGCCCAGCCGCTTTTTACCTTAAATCTGTTGCACCCAAAGATATCAGTCTAGGTGAAATATTCAGCTCCTTGCTTCCTTTTATTGGCATTCAAGTTGTCGTACTCGCCTTGGTCATATTCTTCCCAGAATTGGCACTTTGGTGGAAATAGACAGCAAAAAATAATGCCGTTCAAGCGGTTCTTTGAACGATACAGCCTTGCTGATAACAGCAAGGTATAAGGATTTAAGAAGATGATTAAAAAAATTGTAGTATTGGGCGTTTCAGGCTCAGGCAAGTCTTTAATAGGTAAAAACATCGCGGATAAACTTGGCTATCGTTTCTTTGATGGTGATGATTTTCACAGTGCAGAAAATGTAGCAAAAATGAGCCAAGGAATTCCTCTTACAGACGACGACCGTAAAGATTGGTTAGCGGTACTCAATAGATTATTAATCGATAATCCAACTGCTGTCATTGCCTGTTCTGGTTTGAAGCCTGAATATCGAACTATGCTCCGTCAGGGTCTGGATGATGTTGCTATGATCTACTTAAAAGGCAATATTGATACTATCTGGGAACGTCACCAAAAACGCGATGGTCATTATTTTAACGGTCGTGAGATGCTAGAAAGCCAGTTTGCGACCTTGGTCGAACCGACAGAAGAAGAAGCATTTGTTATTGATATCTCTCAAGATGCAGATGCGGTTCTGAACGAAGCCCTTTCGCTTCTCTCTAAAACCTAAAGATGAAAGATACAAAGGCATAATTAAGCTGTTATGCCTTTGTACATTGTCACGCTAAATTACCTTTTTTATTTCTAGCCATGAATTGCTTATGCTAATGTTACAGGTAACAATTCATGGATAAATCTCTTGATATGAAAAGCTCAGGCATAAAAAATAAACGCCCTACACTACAAGATGTTGCCAATTTAGTCGGCGTGACAAAAATGACGGTGAGTCGTTATCTTAAAGATTCAGATCAAGTCTCTCCTCCTCTACGAATAAAGATCAAAGAAGCCTTAGATGATTTAGGCTACATACCTAATCGCGCGCCAGATATTTTGTCTAAGTCTAAAAGCAATGCGATTGGAGTTTTACTGCCATCATTAACCAACCATGTTTTTGCTGAAGTTATTCGTGGCATTGAATCCATATTAGAACCTGCTGGTTATCAAACCATGTTGGCTCATTATGGTTACAGTCAAGAAGCCGAAGAAGCCCGAATTGCAACCTTACTTTCTTACAATGTTGACGGCCTGATTATTTCGGAAAGTTATCATACCGAGCGTGTTCGAAAGATGCTTAGTGTGGCTGGTATTCCAGTCATTGAAATCATGGATTCCACATCACAACCAATTGAGCAAGCAATCGGTATCGACAACCAAGCAGCCGCTTACGCCATGACAGAATGCATGATTAAAAAAGGTCATACTAAAATTGTGTATTTTGCTGCCCGAATGGATCAAAGAACTTTGTTAAGGTTGCAAGGCTACAAAGCGGCAATGAACGATAATAGTTTGACTGAACTCTGTATCACTACAGACAGTGCCTCGTCTTTTTCATTGGGTGAACAATTCATGAAAGAAGCCTTAGAAAAACAACCAGATACAGATGGCATCTTTTGTACCAATGACGATTTAGCAATTGGCGCTCTCTTCGCTTGTCAAAAGGCTGGCATTAAAGTCCCAGAAGAAATGGGAATTGCAGGTTTTCATGGTCACGATATCGCAAGAGTTATGGTGCCATTGTTGGCTACAGTTATTACACCTCGAGAAGAAATAGGTCGCTTGGCAGCTGAGCACTTATTATCTCGCTTAAAAGGCAATCCAGTCACAGAAAGAATCATTAACTTACCCTTTAAGATAGAACCCGGAGAGAGTATTTAGATCCACAAAACCTCCTAAACATGACTTCTATAGGGAAATAACACTTTATGCGCAATTAAGAAGTGTTATTATTCTCATGTTTTTATTTCCTCATTAAGGTTTTGTTTTATGAAACGCTTTTTCGCGTTCGTTTCTTTACTCCTTTCTATGTCCAGTTTTGCCGTCACAGTTCAAGACAGCCAAGGCGATTTTCACATTGATTATGTACCGCAACGCATTGTGGTGTTGGAATACTCTTTTGTGGACGCCCTCGCCATTGTTGGCGTCAGCCCAATTGGCATCGCGGACGACAAAGACCCAAGCCGCATCGCCTCAGAAATACGCGAATTAATCACACCTTGGGAATCCGTTGGCACACGCTCACAGCCAAGTTTAGAAGTTATTTCCTCCTTAAAGCCGGACTTAATCATTGCAGATTACAGTCGCCATCAGAGCGTTTATAAAGATTTGCAGAAAATCGCACCAACCTTGATTCTGCCGTCTCGCCGAGAATCTTATCAAGGCAACTTAGCAGCGGCGGCGATTATCGGTAAAGTGCTCGATAAAGAAGACGCCATGCAAGCGCGCCTCGCCAAACACCAAGAAATCATGAGCGAATACGCAGCGCAATTACCAAAGGGCATTGAAGTGCAATTTGGTAATGTAATGGAAAAATACGCGTCTCTTCATCCAGGCAAATCCTATGTTGGCACCTTACTGCAATCCTTGGGTTTTAAAGCGCCGCCTATGTTAAAAAATGAGCTGAGCTCAGTTCACACAGGCTTAGAACAATTATTGGCGAGCAACCCTGAGTATTTGATTCTGGGCCATTATTCCTCTTCTGACATTGCCAATACATGGGGAAAATCCCCATTGTGGAAGGCGCTCAAAGCCGTGCGCAATGACCATGTGTATCACATTTATAACCCAAGTATTTGGTCTCGTAGTCGTGGCATCATCGCGGCGGAAATCATTGCGGGTCAGTTAGTCGAGCTGCTTACTTCAAAATGATGTTATGAAACTTTCGCCTCTTATTTATACCGCTTATTGCCTGCTCTTCTTCGCGCTGCTGTTACTTGGCTTTTGGACAAGCTTATTCACTTGGTCGAGCTTTCCCATTTCTGCTATGGACGCCATACAAGGCTTATTGTCGCCGAGCGAAGATGTCATTGCGCAACACATAGTTCATGACATTCGCCTCCCAAGAGCCTTACTTGCTGCCACTGTTGGCGCCTGTTTCGCAGCGGCTGGCGTGGTCATGCAAGGCTTAACGCAAAACCCGCTTGCTTCTCCTGCTGTTCTTGGCGTGAACGCTGGTGCGGCGCTTGGCATGGCGGCGGTTTCGACCATTACGCCTTGGTTTGGTTTGCTCGGTATTTCCATGGCGGCGATGATCGGTGGTGGCGTCGCTTGGACGTTAGTGATGATTCTCGGCAGCGCGTGGCGTGGCGGCAGCGACACTGGCCGTTTGGTGTTAGCGGGCGTGGCGATTTCAGCCCTTTGTGCCGCGTTCACCAAGGCATTGGTGATTATGGAAGAAGATCAGGCGTCCGCTGTCTTGTCTTGGCTCGCTGGCAGTTTCGCCAATAGCAACTGGGAGACTTGGTCACTCTTCTGGCCTGTCGCGTTATTCGCCTTGATCGCCAGCCAATTGCTCACGCCAACACTCAACTTATTACAGCTGGGCGATGACAACGCTCAGAACTTAGGCATTTCATTGATTTGGACAAAACTGGCTGGCAGTGTGTTAGTGCTGATTTTAGTCGGTTCCGCCATCGGCGCATCTGGCAGCATCGGCTTTGTTGGCTTGCTCGTCCCGCACATGGCAAGAATCTTATGCGGACAAGATCACCGCTATTTTCTACCTTTATCCATGTTAATGGGCAGCGCCTTGGTGGTGCTTGCAGACACCTTAAGTCGTGGCATTATTTTCCCATTAGAGACACCCGCTGGCGCTATATTAGCTCTCATTGGCGCGCCTTTCTTCATCTATCTTGTTAAGAAAAGGGCCTCGTGATGTCACTCAAAACATGGCCGTTATTACTCGTCATTCTGTCCCTTTTACTGGTGGCGAACTTAATGCTTGGCGCGGTTTCTATTTCTTTCGAGGGAATATTGGACGGCTTTCAAGCAGACAGTGAGCACTATTTCACTGTCTACGAATACCGCTTTCCTCGCACCTTGTTAGCCATGATGGTGGGCGCCATGATGGCTCTGGCGGGCGCGCTCGTTCAAGGTGTGATTCGCAATCCGTTAGCCTCGCCAGATGTGCTTGGCGTGAGTCATGGCGCTGGTTTAGCCGCTGTGACTTATATGACATTGTTCCCAACATCCGACATTGCTTGGTTGCCCGCCATGGCGTTATTGGGCGGTTTTTCTGCGGCCTTTATTTTGTGGTGGTTGTGTGGCAATCGCAGCAGCGCCATTAAGCTTGCCATCACAGGTGTTGCCTTGGGCGCACTTTACGCCAGCACGGTCGACTTCCTCATGTTGGTAAAACCCTTAGAAATTAACAATGCCTTGCTCTGGTTAACGGGCAGTTTGTGGGGACGCGGCTGGAATCAATTTTTCATCTTGTTGCCTTGGCTCGGTTTAATCCCCATCGCACTTTGGTTAGCCAAATCTCTGAATTTAATCTCGCTGGGCGACGACAGCGCGATCAGCCTCGGTGTGAATGCCAATACATTGCGTTTAACATCATTGGCGGTTGCAGTGGGGCTCACCGCATCGTGCGTCGCCATTTGTGGGCCAATCGGCTTTTTAGGCTTAGTCGCGCCCCATTTGACGCGCAAGTTAGTGGGCGGGCAGCATCAAATATTATTGCCTTGCACCATGCTAGTTGGCGCAATATTGCTGTTATTTGCGGACTTAGTGGCTCGCACCATTGACCCGCCGATTGAATTATCCGCTGGGATTATGACAGCCATTATTGGCGCACCTTACTTTCTTTGGCTTTTATTTAAAAACAAATAGTTCGGACGAAACACATTATGTCACTTAGCACTCAAGATTTATCCGTTGGCTACCACGGCAAAGCCATTGTGAAAGAGGTGAGCTTTGAGCTTCCGAAAGGGAAAATCATCGCTCTGTTAGGACCAAATGGTTGCGGAAAATCCACCTTATTAAAAGCCATGGCGCGCATTCTAAAACCCATGACAGGCCAAGTGTTTTGGAACGATCAAGATTTGCATCAAATGCCTTCTCGCCAATTATCAAAGGAATTGGCTCTGCTGCCACAAACACAACCGATTCCAGAAGGCGTGAAAGTAAAAGACTTAGTGGCTTACGGTCGCAGCCCTTACACAGGTTTTTGGGGACGTTTAAACAAGGAAGACAATCGCATTATTAACGATGTGATGGCGCAAGTGGGCATTACCGAATTGGGTGAACAACTCGTAAGCGAACTGTCTGGCGGACAACGCCAACGCGCTTGGTTAGCCATGACATTAGCGCAAGACACGCCGTATTTATTATTGGACGAACCAACGACCTATATGGATTTGAGCCACCAAGTGGAATTAATGCAAACTCTCAGAAAGCTGAATTCGTCTGGCAAAACCATCATCACAGTGCTTCACGACATCAACCAAGCGGCACGTTATTGTGACCACTTGATCGTCATGAAAGACGGCGAAATCATCACCCAAGGCGAACCAGAAAACGTCCTAACTCAAGACATGCTGAAAACGGTTTTCTCATTAGACGCACAAATCCACCGAGACCCAATCGCCAACACACCAATGTGTGTGGTTGAGTAAAAGCTGGAGTATTTAACTATTCTCGTTGGCTTCTTCTTTCGACGACTCTAGAGCCAATAATCGTTTATGCTGATGACGAACTTGCAGAGAAAGCGCCACCAGAGCGATACACAAAATAAAGGTAAGCACAGCAAAGAACTCCACTCTGCCTTCAAGAGAAGTGATACGAGCCATTTTCTCATTCATGACCTGATAATCTTCCAAGCTCGCCTTAGAAAGCTGCAAGATGGCGACACTGCGCTCTAACTCAAACACCGTTTGAGCCAACTCTTTACTTTCTTCCATGCTGCTTTCGTCTGATTCCGCCATTGACGCCGACATAAAAAGACTCAAACACAGAATAAACGCCAATCTTGTTAACATCGTTCTCTTCCTCAATATAAATGCTTCTTTATCTTAGCTGACCCGCAAAGCAGGCAAACATCAAAGAATTTTCGAAAACCCTTATAAGGTCAATTTCGTTCAATACTAAAGACAATTCAAAGACGATAGTAAGCGCCTGTTTAAACTTCTGAGAAACATCTTATGACCTTTTCCCTAATCACGTCTATGTCGGTATTTGCCTTGGCCGCTTCTTTGTCACCCGGCCCTGTGAACCTTCTATCATTAAGCGGCAGCGCACGTTATGGCACACGAGTTGGGCTAATTTATATCACTGGCGCGACATTAGGTTTTATTGCGTTATTTTTGCTGATTGGATTAGGACTGCAACATGTCATGATGGCGCTGCCTTGGGTAACTCAAGTATTACAATGGCTTGGCATCGCCTTTTTGTTATACCTAAGCTACCAACTCTTCGTAGACAGCGGCGACCTCAATACAGACTCTTCCAAAGCAGAACCAACCTTTATGACAGGTGCCATTATGCAATGGCTCAACCCAAAGGCTTGGTTAGCGTCTGTTTCTGGCATTGCCGCTTACATCCCAGAAGCGACAACCGATCAAGTTCTATTGTTCGCAAGTCTATATTTGCCGATTTGCTGGCTATCGCTCGGAGTCTGGGTGTTGGCTGGCATCATGTTAGGTCGCTATTTTCAAAGCCCAGCAAAGATGCGTTTGATGAACAAAACCCTGTCGGTTTTGTTGGCAGGCAGCTGTGTGTTGCTAATTATTTAAGGGCAGCGCTCGACAGAGAAAAGGCACGGCGATACTGATCGGGTGTGGCCGCCACTCGCTTTTTAAACACTCGCTGAAAATGTGCCTGATCGCTAAAGCCTACTGCTTGTGCCACGTCTACGATGGATTGACCTTCTTTTAGTGCTTGCTGACTTAATTGGACTCGGCGATTTAAACGATAAGCATGGGGCGTCATATTAAAATGGCGTTTAAAAGCTCGCACAAAATACGCTGCACTGAAACCAAACTGCCCACTGATCTCATCAATGGGCGTTTCATCTAAACAATGATGATGTAAATACTCCGCCACATGATCAAGCTTGTGAGTCAGTCGCTGTTTTTCAGCACCCGCCACCGAGCTATCCAAGTAAGAGAACAAATCCACAAAATAGGTTTTTAATACCTGCTCTTTTTCATTAGCGGATATCTCTTCGGACATCAGGCTTTCACACAGGTTAAGAAAGTCCGTATAAAAAACATCGTCCGTTAGCGTATCCAACAAACTGTCTTGCCAACGAGTGATATTTCTCACTTTAGATTCATGCAATAAACTCGCTAACCAAGCTTTATCCAGATGCACCATATAATACGCCCAAGGTGAATTCTGGCTCGGATTACAGGCATGCACCACATTCGGATTCATCATCACCAAAGCGCCAGACTCCACGATATGACGACGGTCTGCGCACAAGAACTCACTCTGCCCATTGAGAATCGCGCCGATGGACCACTCTTCACGGGAATGCAGCGCATAGCTGACGTCTCGGCCGTCCAGAACTTGTCGAAGCTCAACAAAAGGCAAAGCGCTATCGCGCCAAAACAAAGGATGAGTGGAAGGCATCATGAAAAATAAACCATTATTCAATTAATTGATGAGCCAGTGCGTATTTCACTAAGCCTGCTGAGGTATGAATATCCAGTTTGTTTTTAATATTTTGCCGATGGGTTTCTACGGTTCTAACGCTAATATCCAATACTTGCGCTATCTCTTTATTTGATAAACCCGTCGCTACTTCCACCAGCACAGCGGTTTCGCGCTTTGTTAATTCTTCGTGTTTTTGCTCTAAAGAGGTTTGTGCGAACAAGGCGTCTGAAGCGCCGGAGCTAAAATAGGTGCCACCTTGATGAACCGTATTAATGGCTTGAACCAACTCTTCAGACGATACGTCTTTTAGCACATAACCATTCGCTCCAGATTGAATCAACGACATGATGTATTCCTTGTCGTTGTGCATACTGAGCATCAGAATTTTTATGTCTGGTTGTTCGATTTTAAAGCGTTTTGTCGCTTCTAATCCGTTCAACACTGGCATAGAAACGTCCATTAATACTAAGTCTGGTTTCAGCTCTTTGGCTTTATCCAGCGCTTCTAAACCATTAGTTGCCGTTCCAATAACTTGTATGTTTCCTTCTAATTCTAGGCGAGCTTGAAGGCCATCCAAAACTAAAGTGTGGTCGTCTACTAGCAATACTCGTAATAAAGAAGGCAAGGCTGTCATATTCTTAATTCGCTCTAATATTTTATATAAAAACTACACAGGGAAAGCGGCATAGACCCAAGTTCCCTGGCCTTTTTGGGAGGCAATATGGAAATCACCACCGATCAATTCTAAGCGCTCTCGCATATTAATAAAGCCAATCCCCGGCTCTGGGTTATCTGAAATCCCTTTGCCATTGTCTCGGCATTCGAACTCAATTTTCTGATTTTTCTGTCGCAATACGAGCCTTACTGAACTCGCTTCCGCGTGTTTTTCAATGTTGGTTAAGGCTTCTTGAGTGAGTCGATAAATACTGATTTCCACTTCATCTGACATCTCTCTCGTTACTTCAAAGCGGTAATCCACATAAATTTCCGTACGCTCAGAAAATTGGTCGATCAAGGAGCGTATCGCCGTATCTAACCCTAAGTCATCCAATAAAGTAGGACGCAAGTTATGCGAGATCTGTCTTACTTCATTGATGGTTTGGCTAATCAAATCACTGGCTTTTAATAGCTCTTCTTGAACAATTTCATGGCTATCGTTACGACGCAACTTGTTGCCCGCTAATTCTATACGAAACTTACAACTCACAAGCGATTGGTTAATGCCATCGTGAAGCTCTCTTGAGAAGCCTCGGCGCTCGTTTACTTGTAATCGCATAAAGCGTTGAGCAACCGCATTCAAGCGCGTGTCTGCCAACTTGTGCTCGTGCAAGTTAATCACCACACCCAATAAAATCACCAAGAGAACAGTAATAACCGCGACAACAATGACAACAAAAAAACTCCCTTGAATATTACGGTTCATGGTCGCTTCTGTTTTTGCTAGCTCATCGTAAATATCGTCTAAATACAGGCCCGTTCCCATCATCCAATTCCATCGGTCGATGGCAACAACATAACTGAGTTTGTCTTCTAATCGCATTAATGGCGGCTTTTCCCAAACGTATCTATGGAAGCCTCCACCAGCTTGAGCGGCATTAATCAAACCTTGAATCAAATAGTTACCAGAGCGATCTTGAAACGCCCATAAATCTTTGCCGACAAACTCTGGGATAGTGGGATGAACAAGGTTCACACCTGACATTTCATAAACGAAAAAGTAGCCATCTTCATCGTAGCGTAAGTTTTCTAATATTCTTTTTACTTCTTCCTGTGCCGTCGCATCATCCATCTGATCGTTTTCTAAAACAGATGTAATCGCGGACAAAGCAATATTAACGTGGTTTTTAAGGGCTTTTTCTTTCGCGTTGACTAGATTGTATTCATAAATTGCCAACTCTTCTGCCGCCAGTTCTTGGGCAGATTGTAGGCTCAGATAAATAATAATGGCTGTCGCAAGAATCAGCGGCGCAACAGCTAATAGGATGATTTTACTTTTTAAGCCCACTCGGCAAGACCTGTTTTATAGAATGTAAGAAGCGTAATGGGTCACTTTAACCTGAAAACGCACAAAAACAAAAAAGCGAGCTCAAAGCTCGCTTCCTTTTGACTTTGCATTTTGTGAATAAGGCCAGCCTATTCACAAAATGTTTAACTTTCCCATGGCTACTTTAGCCCATGCCGTACCATGCAGGGAAAATCATAATGCTGGCAAGTACAAGTATTTGAATCATGATAAACGGCATAACCCCTTTATAAATGTCCGTTGTACGAACAGATTTTGGAGCCACACCTTTGAGATAAAAGAGGCTGAATCCAAAGGGCGGCGTCAAGAAAGACGTCTGTAAGTTCATCGCAATCAAGATCGCAAACCACACCATGTTGATGCCCAAAGCTTCAGCCACTGGCGCTAGAATTGGTACAATAATGAAGGCAATTTCAACGAAGTCGATGAAGAAGCCCAAGATCAAAATCGCAATCATAGCTAAGATGATGAAGCCCCATTTTTCGCCAGGTAAGCTCAACAATGCTTCTTCAACGATGTAATCGCCGCCTGTGTAACTAAAGGCCATCGAGAAGGCTGTCGCACCCATTAGAATCGCGAAGACCATCGCGGTTACTTTAACCGCTTCTAAGCCACTGTCGTAAAGCATTTTCCAGCTGAACTGGCCGTAGATCAACGCTAGAATAATCGCACCAACGCCACCCAATGCAGAAGATTCTGTTGGTGTCGCAATACCGGTAAAGATAGAACCCAATACGATTAGAACCAAAGCCAATGGTGGGATAATCGCTTTCAATGCGCTAATGATTTGCTCTTGACGAGTCTCGCCACTTTCATCCTGAGGCATAGCTGGTGCCATTTCAGGGTTCATGAAAGTCACAATTAAAATATAAACAATGTAGCAACCGATCAGAACCATACCAGGCACAAGCGCAGCTTGAAAAGGTCGCCGACTGGAATGCCCAACACATCACCTAGGATGATCAGGATAATCGATGGTGGGATAATTTGTCCCAATGTACCAGACGCACAAATGGTGCCGCAGGCCAAAGACTTGTCGTAGTTGTATTTCAACATAACAGGCAAAGAGATAAGACCCATTGCCACAACACTCGCACCAACAACACCGGTTGATGCCGCTAACAAAGCGCCAACTAAGATAGTCGAAATTGCCAAACCACCACGAACACCACCAAACAATTTACCCATGGCTTCAAGCAACTGCTCCGCCAATCGGGTTTTCTGCAATACGATGCCCATGAAAATAAACAGAGGAACTGCCATCATGACGGTGTTTTCCATATAACTCTGTATACGGAACGGCATAAAAGCAAACATATCAAAACCTTCGGCAAACACACCGAAGATCAACGCAATACCGCCAAAGGTAAAGGCGACAGGGAAGCCCAGTAACAACATTACTAGAGCAACAAAAAACATGATAATGCCAATCATAAATGACCTACTAGCTTAAAATAATGACTTGGATTAGTGTTGAATAGGCGGATGAGAAAAACCTTCTTCACTCACACCACGGATCGCATTAATAGAGCGAATCATCATTCCTAAACCACTGATTGCCATAGAGAAAAAGGCAAAAGGAATCACCGCTTTAATAATCCAACGATAAGGCAAACCACCAGGATCGCCACTTGTTTCACCTAAAAGGTAAGCTTCTTGGGCAAAACCGACACCGTAGTAGCCAACTAGTAAGGTAAAAGGTATCAAAAGAAACACACAACCGAGTAAATCAATCCACGCTTTGCCTTTAAGTGGCAAGTTCTCGTATATCAAATCCACACGTACATGCCCGCCATGTTGTAATCCGTAAGGAATACCTAGCAAGAAAATCGCCGCATATAAGTGCCACTCTAATTCCTGCATTGCAATAGACACATCGTTAAACACATAGCGCATCAACACGTCATAAAACACGTTGAATAACAGGCCAATGAATAACACTGTGGAGACAACACCGAGCAGATTTGAGAAACGAGTAATACCTCGTTCTAGGCTCACTAAAAACATAACAAACTCCTAGAAATAACAAAGGGCGAGAGCACATCTGTTCATGCTCTCACCCTGTAGAGGTCTTATTTCGCTAGATTATCAACACTATCAAGGTAAGCACGGTCAGAGATGTTTGTCCAAACACGTACTTGTTTCATGTAGTTCGCTTGAGAATCAAGGATTTCTTTCGCTAACGGATCCGCTGCTGCTTTCTCATCAAGTAGTTCTTGGTTTGCTTTTTCCATAGCAACCAATACATCATGTGGGAAAGTTTTCACTTGAACATTTGGGTATTCTGTTTTCATTGTCGCCCAGTTTTTCGCACTCTCGTGGTAAGACTGGATGTACATGTCGTAAGAAGCTAGCTTCATAGAAACACGTAGGATTTCGCGAAGATCTTCAGGTAGTTTTTTCCAAGTACGTTCGTTAACTAGGAACTGAAGTTCAGTCGCTGGCTCATGCCAACCTGTGTAGTAGTAAGGTGCGATTTTGTGGAAGCCCATACGCAAATCAAGTGATGGTCCAACCCACTCTAGTGCATCGATAGTACGACGTTCAAGGGCTGTGTAAAGCTCACCAGACGCGATGTTTGTTGGCTTAGCGCCCAATTTCGCCATTACTTCACCAGCGAAACCTGGAATACGCATTTTCAGACCTTGAAGATCTTCAAGAGAGTTGATTTCTTTTTGGAACCAACCGCCCATCTGATTACCTGTGTTACCACCAGGGAAAGATAATAGGCCGAAAGGCTTATACACTTTTTCCATCAATTCCATGCCGTCACCTTCATAGAACCAACCATATTGTTCTGGTGTGGTCATACCGAATGGCATAGTTGTGAAATAAAGCGTGTTTGGCACCTTGCCTTTCCAATAATAGGAAGCAGAGTGACCCATGTCGTATTGACCAGAACGAACCATATCAAATACACCAAGTGGCGCTTTGTGTTTGTTCGCTGAATCAATGGTGATTTTTAAACGTCCGTTAGACATTTTTTCAGCGATGCTTGCCATGTTACGTGGCGCATCACCAAAGATAGGGAAGTTAGAAGACCAAGTTTCAGCCATCTTTAGTTTGTACACTCGGTCTGCTGAAAAAGCAGGCAGAGAGAAAGCGCTAATAGTAACGGCCGCGGCAGTAACAAGAGTTGTGATTTTTAAGGATTTCATTGTTTTTATCATCCTGCTGTCATGTGAAGAAACCTAATGACACCCACTTATGCGAGACTAGAAAGCGGCTTTGACAAACATTTGTTCATTCAAGCCCAAGTAGCAAACATACATCGATACGCAAAGGTTTCGTTTATTATTGTTTTACATAATTGTGCAGGACAGATAATCGCGTGAATAGAAAGTGCAAACAATTCGTATGAATACCGAACTGAATAGGAAAATACGTAGGCAAAACTAAGTAGTAATACTGATTTTTTGTTTACTATAGGTTGGCTGCTTTCACAGCCATTTTGACAAAAAAGGCTCTATCGCTTCCGCCCAAACCCTGTATTGGCTTGCATTAGGATGGAGAAAGTCATTCATCACATTGCTGGTTAAACATCCCTTTTCATCTAAAAAGTGATGGTTAATATCGAGAAAAAATACGCGCTCATTATCCGCAAAATACTGAATTTTTTGATTAATAGCGTCATTTAAAACTCGTAATTTCTGTGTCGGCTTCGCACTTCGGGGAAAAATAGCCAACAACAAGATTTTCGTTTGCGGCAATTTCTTCGATAGCACAGAGAGAATCTGCTTGATACCTTCGACCGTATCTTCCGGTGAATCCTGTCGATGACCTGTGTTATTGGTGCCAATCAGCAAAACCAATAATTTAGGTTGAAGACCATCCACTTCGCCATGCTCCAAACGCCACAAAACATTTTCTGTACGGTCGCCATTAAACCCAAGGTTTAACGCATGACGAGCTGCGTAGTACTCATCCCAAACCTCTGCGCCTTCTTTCTCCCACGCTTGCGTGATGGAATCCCCTAAAAACACCAAATCCACACGAGACATAGATTTTTTGAGTGCCAGTTTCTCTTCATGGCGAGGCATCCACCAAACGGCTTCTTGCGGCATTGGGTTTAACGCTAAAACAGAATTCAAAGAAACTTCACTCATTAATTCACCCTCTTCACAATTCATTGGAACCGATCCTTGTTTTTGAAATCAGATATAAAAACCACCACGGAGCCGTCAGATGAAAGCCTTACTTCGCGCCAGCTTAGCATTAATGCCACTTTTGATATTTCAGGTACACACTATTCAAGCACAAGAATGGCATAGTGGAACCAAACAAACGCAACTTGTTGAGCTTTATACCTCGGAAGGTTGCAGTAGTTGCCCACCGGCAGACAAATGGCTCTCCACATTAAAAGATCACCCCGCTCTTTTTGATGGTTTAGTTCCTGTTGCATTCCACGTAGATTATTGGAATTACATTGGTTGGGAAGACCCTTTCGCATCACCAGTTCATACACAACGCCAACAAACTTATGCTCGTGTTGGGCACATTAGCCAAATGTATACACCAGGATTTGTTATTGATAATAAAGAATGGCGTGCTTGGTTTCGAGGACAAAAAGCACTTCCTGCATCTAATAAAACCTCGGGGGAATTAAGTGTCGTCTTAAATGACAACAACATTTTGGACGTGAGCTATAGCCAAAACCAAGATATGGAACTGCACGTCACTTACCTTGGCATGGGGTTGTCTACGAATGTAAAAGCAGGAGAAAACCGAAATCGCCAGCTGCACCACGACTTCGTCGCTTTGAACTACTTAACGCTTCCTGGTACTCAAAGCTGGAAATTACTCCTACCGAGTATTCCAGAAAAAGGCCAAGAAAGAACCGCCTTAGCAGTTTGGGTGTCAGACAGAAACACAAAAGAAGTGCTACAAGCCGTGGGCGGATACTTAAATTAAAAATCAGCCCACTGGCCTATTCGCCTTTATAAAACAGAACGAAAAAGGAGTAATGACCAAGGCCATTACCCCTTTAAACATTAACGCCTAAGACATGACTCTTGATTCTACATCTCGGCAATCGCATCCATACTTTCCGGAAGAATCTGACCACCATCCACGACAATTTGCTGACCCGTAATATAAGCCGCTTCGTCAGAAGCAAAAAACAACGCAGCATTAGCAATATCTTCCACCGCCCCTAACTTCTTTAATGGGATGGAAGCCGCCATAGAAGCAAGATACTCTTCGCCTAAGTCATCCAATCCTTCAGTGGCAATATTTCCCGGCATGACAGCATTAATAGTCGTATTAAAACCAGCTAATTCCATTGCGGCGGTTCTAATAAAACCAAGTTGCCCTGCTTTGGAAGCGCCGTAATGTGACCAACCTGGATAGCCGGTAATCGGGCCAGTAATAGAAGAAGTAACAATCACCCGACCTTTATTTTGTTTCTCAAAAATAGGCATACAAGCTTTGACGGTTAAAAAAGTACTTTTGAGATTGGCAGACATGACATCATCCCAATCGCTCGGCTCCATGTCTGACAATTTAATTTGTGGAAAAATGCCCGCATTGGCACACAGAATGTCAACACTGCCAAATTTTTCTACCGTGGTCGCGATTAATGCTTGAACAGCTTCCCAATCAGAAACATCACAAAGAAAGTAATCTGCAATACCGCCATCAGCCAAGATTTCATCCACAGCCTTTTTGGCAGAGTCTTCACCACGTGCCGCAATCATTACCTTGGCACCTTTTTTAGCAAAGACTTTTGCTATGCCTTTACCTATCCCTTTCGAGCCGCCAGTGACTATGGTTACTTTATCTTTAATTGGGGTCAGCATGAAAACACTCCTCATAATGAAATCGTTCGATTGTTCTTATAATCCACCCATAAAAATTTGAAATCAACATAAAAATGTTGCAAGTCAAACAAAATATTATTATTAATACCTTATTGATTCTTGGAGAGCGCTTTGATGTCAGACATATACAACTCAGATTTCATTAACAGGCTAAGCAAAGGCGTTAACCTTCTAAAGCACCGTTGGGGAATGAGTGAAAGCGCGAAGGTTCGCTTATTAACCCTCTCCGAAAATGCCACTTTTATTGTTGAAGACAGCACCTCAAAAGATAAGGCACTCGAAACCAAAATCATTGTTCGTGTCCATCGACCTAACTATCACTCTTCTGAAGAAATCGCCTCTGAGATCGCTTGGATTAACGCACTGCGCCAAGATTCGACCATTAATATTCCTGCGCCTTTGCCTTTAGACGATGGCTCTTACATCGCCTCGTTTGATGACGAAGGACAAACACGACATCTTGTCGCCTTTGAATTTATGACAGGTTCAGAACCTTCGGTAGATGATTCGCTTACTACAGGTTTTGAGTTACTTGGAAAAATATCGGCTCAGCTTCACCTTCATGCAAGCCAATGGCAAACACCTGAGAACTTCATTCGTAAAAGTTGGACGTTTGAAACCAGCTTTGGGGACAACCCATTATGGGGAAATTGGCGACAAGCATTAGGATTGGAAAAAGAAGGTAAAGCGGTTCTAGAAAGCCTATGTAAAAAGCTCGAAAGTCAGCTGTCTATTTATGGAGAAACACCAGATAGATTTGGTTTGGTTCATGCAGATTTACGCTTGGCCAATTTGCTTATTGATCAAAATACCCTGTCAGTGATCGATTTTGATGATTGCGGCTTCAGCTGGTTTATGTACGATTTTGCCTCTGCCATTTCATTTTACGAAGACTCTCCGCAAGTACCCGATTTAATCACCGCATGGCTGAAAGGTTATCGAACAGTGAGACCTTTAAGTCCAGAACACGAAGCGATGATTCCTACTTTTATCCTGTTTAGACGCTTATTACTCACGGCTTGGATTGCTACGCATTCCGAAACAGAAACCGCCATCGAAGCAGGATTAGAAGCTTACACAAAAGGCACTGTGGAACTTGCACAGCAATATTTGGAAGATCGTTACTTAGCAACGACGGCCTAACTGAATCATCAATAGAGACAGCCTTATGATGGAAAAAAGCGTACGCCCGATATTAGAAATGAATGCGTTCGATAAACAATCTCCGCACAATGCAAATGTCGCTCGACGCCTCGCCAATACTGGCGCTTCTTCTGTTTTATTCTATCGTGAACCCATTGAAATGGTGTCAGCGGAAGGCGTATGGATGACAGCAAAAGACGGCACTCGCTATCTCGATTTTTACAACAACGTTCCTTGTCTCGGTCATAGTCATCCAGCTGTTGTTACGGCTGTCAGCCAGCAACTCGCTAAACTCAACACCAATACTCGTTACATAGTGCCCATTGTGGATGACTATTTAGAAGCCTTAAAAGCCATCTTTCCTGAGCCTCTTTCAAATGTGGTTTTAACTTGCTCCGGCAGTGAAGCCAATGACCTCGCCATGCGCCTTGCGTGCAAACATACTGGTGGAGAAGGTTTCATCGTCACAGAATCGGCTTACCACGGAAACACATCGCTGGTGACTCAAGTCTCGCCTTCTGCTTTAAAAAACACAAAGCTGCCAGACCATGTTATCGCGATTCCACCACCATCGAAAAAATACTATGGCGACAACGTCGCCCAAGGATTTGCAGAGCGAGTAAAAAGCGCCATCGCACAATTAGAACAAAGAGGTGTTAAAGTCGCCGCGTTATTACTGGACAGTATTTTCTCTTCAGATGGTGTGTTTGCTGAGCCAGATGGCTTCTTAAAGCAAGCTGTTGAAGTCATTCATAAGGCAGGCGGTTTATACATCGCAGATGAAGTTCAACCAGGATTTGCTCGAACAGGCACCGCTTTTTGGGGATTTCAAAACCACAATGTGGTGCCTGACATTGTCACGCTAGGAAAACCCATGGGAAATGGTTTTCCTATGGCGGGCGTGGTTACTAAGCCACAATTCCTCGATGAATTTTGTGCGGATGTAGGTTACTTCAATACCTTTGGTGGCAACCCAGTAGCCGCTGCAGCAGGCTTAGCGGTTTTAAACGAAATTAAAAATCAAAACCTACAAGACAATGCTCGAATATTAGGTGACTACTTAAAAGCAGGTTTACAGAAGATAGCGGACTTATCACCACATATTGGCGAAGTAAGAGGTTCTGGTTTGTTCTTAGGAATAGATATTTGTCACCCTAACGACAACAATCAACCCGATCCAGAATTTACACTTGCCATCATCGACAAGTTTCGAGACGAAAATATTTTAATTGGTGCCGCTGGTGCCGATGGTTCTACTCTAAAGCTTCGCCCAGCATTATGCTTAGCCAAGTCAGAAGCAGACGTATTTCTTCAAGCTTTTGAAAAGATACTGGGTGACGTTTAAGAAAATATGGAACAAGAGTTGGGAAAGTAAAAAGTAAGCGCTAGTTCGAACTCAAGACAACACTGACTTTTTCATCTTCAAGCGCCTGATTAAGCGCACCGTCTGGTTGAACATCCGTCGTCAAGTAATCAATATCACTCCAGTGGCTGAACTGCGCGACAGCTTGTCGATCAAACTTCGTATGGTCGGCCGTAATCATGCAACATTCACTGTTTGCAATCATAGTTCGATACACATCCGCGGCTTCCATCAAGGCATCACTCGGGCCGGTAGCCGTCATGCCACTAGCCCCCAACACAGCCCAATCAGCCGTTAATTCAGATAAAAATCGAACCGTTTGAGCGCCATGAACCGCGCCTTCACTAGCATAATATTCACCTGGCGCCATGATCACTTTAATCGTTGGATTTAAGGACAGAACCGTTGCCACACCAAAAGAGTGAGTAATAACAGTTACATTATTCATTTCAAAAGCAATACGCTTCGCCACATGAACCGTTGTTGCGCCAGAACCAATCATGATCACTTTCGCCCCTTTCAATAAAGGCGTAGCAACCTTCGCAATCGCCGATCGCTCTTCACGCATGGCTTTATGTCGTTCAGACAAAACCGCTTCCGAAGGCTGACGCAATACCGCACCACCGTAAGTTCTGTCGATAATATTCTGCTCGGAAAGCTCTTCTAAATCCCGTCGAATCGTTTCCTTCGTCACACCCAATACATTAGATAACTCCCCAACTCTCATAGAAGGGTTCGTTTCTAATTGATCAATAATGGCTTTATGACGAATGGCTTTCTTACGCGACATACGATTCCTAGTTTATGAGTGAAGTGTTTATAATGTCATCTAATGATACCAAACTCAGGCAAACCTGAACGCAGTTTCTTTGCTGGTGTCATCCAATAACGCATCCGTGGAATAACGAATTAATCCTATATCACTAACAGAAAAACTAGAAACTTTTATAAACCAGATATGCCTTGTTGAGACTTTCATTCTGTACTAACATTTGTGTGACAAAGATGGTTGATCAAGGTGCAAAACATGGACACTAGAATACAATTCAGAGTAGATGAAGAAACTAAGCGTCTCGCTCAAATGATGACAGAAAGCCAAGGCAGAAGCTTAAGCGATGCATGCCGCGCAATGACAGAACAGCTCGCAAATGAACAAAGAAAGCGTATGTCACACGATTCATGGGTAACAGAACAAGTGAACCTTGCTTTTGAGCGTTTGGATCAAGGAACAGCAGAATTTGTTACTCAAGAAGAAGCCAATGCACAAATGGAAAATTTCAAAGCTAAAATACGTGCTCGGAGATAAATTATGATTTTATGGGAAAAGGAAGCCCTAAAAGACCGTCAAACCATTTTTGAATATTTATATGAATTCAGTCCAATAGCTGCGGAAAAAACAGACGATATTCTTACAAGTAGAATTGAAAACCTACTTCATCAACCTTTAATAGGTGTAGTACGAGAAAACCTCAAGGGGCGACTTTTAATTATCCCTGAAATATCCATGCTTGTTTCCTATATTACTGACAAAACAGACATCAAAGTTCTTCGCATATTGCATATGAAACAAAAGTTTCCGGCATAACCTCTTACTCAAATATAAAAAAGTTCAAAGACAAAAAAAGGCCGAGCAATCACTCAGCCTTTTTACATAATTCACACCTTTTTACACCTGAAACAAGAAGTTTTTAATCAGGTCTTTTCCACCTTCTGTGGCGAAGGATTCTGGGTGAAATTGAATACCTTGAATTGGGTATTCTTTGTGGCGAATGCCCATGAGTTCAAAATCACCGCCTTGGTGGATTTTACTCACGTTACCAAAGTCACCTTCTTTCAAGTCGCCAACCGATGCGGTGACTTCTAGCACATCAGGGAAGCTTTCAGCTTCAGCGATGAGCGAGTGATAACGCATGACTTCCAGTTGGTCTGGAATGTCGTAGAAAATGCCTTCGCCGTTGTGATTAATCGGGCTGGTTTTACCATGCATTGGCAGTGGCGCTTTCACGACTTTGCCACCAAACACATGACAAATTCCCTGCATGCCAAGGCAAACGCCCATTAATGGAATGGTTTTGCCAAATTCTAAAATCACATCCGCACAGACACCAAAATACGCTTTGTCGTCTGGCGAGCCTGGCCCTGGAGAAATGATGATGCGATCTGGTTCGGCTTGACGAATGTCGTCTAACGTCACTTCGTCGTTACGTTTCACAATCACCTCAAAGTGATCAATCGCGCCTTTGCTTTTTTCGGTTTCCAACACTTCGCCAATAAACTGATACAGGTTGTAAGTGAAGGAATCGTAATTATCGATAATATAAACTTTCATCTTGCCTTCCTTAAACCTTCGCTTCTGTCTTGTTTGCGTCTGGCGCAAAGCTGTCTAACACACGCTTAGTACCAGCAAATTTGCGTTGAATTTCTTCGTATTCGTCTTCGGCATTTGAGTCGTATACGTTACCGCCACAGGTTTGCACATAAGCTTTATTGCCCTTGGCGAATACCGTACGAATCGGAATGGCAAACATGCAATCGCCATTGAAAGAGAACTGTCCTACCGCGCCACCGTATGGGCCACGGCCATCACTTTCCAAATCGTCGATGATTTTCATCGCTTCGATTTTCGGTGCGCCAGTCAAAGTACCCGCTGGGAAGTTACTTGCCAAGGCAGAAAACATGTCGTGATCTTCTGCCATAATGCCGACAATTTCACTGGAAATGTGTTGAACGTGGCTAAAACGTTTAATGTCCATCAAGGAACGAACTTTTACCGTTCCAAAACGCGCCACTCGGCCGATGTCGTTACGATGCAAATCCACGATCATATTGTGCTCAGCGATTTCTTTTGGATCGTTCAACAAAGCGCGAGCCAACGCCGTATCTTCTGTGGCGTCTTTACCGCGCTTCGCCGTACCTGCAAGCGGGAAGGTTTCCATTTCACCTTGGCGCACACGGAACAAGAGTTCAGGGCTCGCGCCAATCACTTTTTGTTCACCAAACTTGATGTAATACATTTGTGGCGAAGGGTTCACTTGGCGCAATTCTTCGTACAAGTTGATGGTGTCGCCTTCAAGGTCAAACCATTTTTTGAAGCCCACTTCACACTGGAAAATTTTACCTTCCACAATGTCTTGTTTAACTTTCGCGACCGCATCCGCGTGGTCTGATTTGCTCATGGATTCACCAACAGGACGAACCACAAACGGGCCGTTTTCTGGCGTAGGTTCCGCCATCATCGCTTTCACTAATTCGACACGATTGCCTTGCGAGCCTTCACCATCTTCATAATAAAAATAGAAAACTTCGCCAGTCATTTTGTCGAGGATCAAACCGTCTTTGTACAAGCCGAAGCGGAAGGCATCAAACATCTCGCTGGATTGCAGATCCAAAGTCGGCTCGAAGTAATTCATACTGTCGTAACCGATATAACCCGTTAATCCACCAGCGAAGCCACGCGATAAAATATTTTGTGGCACGATATCACGCAATAAATAATACGGATTGTCCGAGCCATAAGCTTCTGTCTCACCAGTGCGTTCTTGGATGAACAGCTTTTTGCCTTCTGCCCAAATCAGCTTTTCAGGGTCAAAACCAATAATAGAATGGCGGGAAATGAAGCTCTCTTCACCAAGGGATTCCAACATAAAACAGTTCTCAAATCGCTTTTCCACCTTCTTAAACAAGGCAAAAAAATCGCAATCGGAACTGATGGTAATGTACTTAGGTTTGCGCGGCAGCGTGATGCGCTCCGGCTTTTTGTGATGTGTACTCATTCTTCTTTTAATTCCTTCAATGCTCTAGAACCACGTGTCACCGTGGCAATACCAACGCCCAACTGCTTGGCAATGTCGCGCTGCGGCACACCTTGCTCCAATAGGGAAAATATCTCTAACCTGTGCTGCAACTCATTCAACTCATTTGGTGTCAGCAACGCCTTTAAACGCTTCTCCAACACCGCATCGTCGGCGTCTTTTAAAAACTCGATCAAATCTTTCATAAGGGTTTCTATCTAATGAAATCACCATGTATTCATGTACTAGTACAGTAATACATTTCTTATCATTAGGCAACTGGGCAATGCATAATGAGCAAACCTTTTCTTTAAGAAAAAATATGAGAATTGAACTTCTAACACCAAAATGGGACAAACAATTATTACTTACACATCTCTATAGCCAATTAACGGAGCAAGCACATGGGCATTGTGGTCACGATTTTTATGGCACTTATTTTGTTTCTGTCGATCCCTAATCCCGTTGAGAAGCGTTTGAAGAAGCATCAGGATAAGATCTTTGCCATTACTTTTTTGATGGGGGCGTGGAATGCTTTTTGGTATGGCATTCAACATTTTGATGAGTTTTGGGGAATTGCGGCGCTGATTTCGGGCTTTGCTATGATGATCACAAGCTTGCCAAACATATCATTGGATAAATCACCCTCTTATCTCAGCACACCGCTTGGCTGGCTTCAAACTAAGATCAACTCGCTACCGCAAGGCTTCCAAGAGTTAATGCTTTTAATGCTGTTTGGCTGCGCCTGTATTTATGGTTATACACTGATTCAACTGAACTTAGCTTAATTTAGAAAAGCACAACTTACGACACTAAGGGAGTAAGCCAATTCAGGTTTGTCCTCTTTTCCTGCCCCCTACTTCAAACAAACTGTTGAATGAATATAACAATCGTCTTTGTCGTTTTTTGTCAATCTTTCGACGGAATTAGAAGTCCATCTTAAACAGAACAGTCTAAAGTTGAATTATCTCAAATTCATACAAGGAAAGTGATTATATGCGCTGTTCTAAACTACTATTAACCTCCATAGCTCTATTGCAAACTCCTTTTACACTAGCTGTTGAAAAGTTCGACTTCTCTAATGAATATAACGCGACATCGATTCATGCTGAAGGTGATAAGTATTTTATTGAACAGGTGACAAAGCTAAGTGAAGGCAACATTGATATTACTCTGCATACTGGCGCATCACTTGGCTTTAAATCAGCAGATAACTTTTACGCTGTAGCTGACAATGCAATTCAAATTGCGGACACGTTAGCCGGAACGATGGCAGGAATTGATCCAATATTTTTACTTTCTTCACTTCCATTTATTGTAGAAAATGAAGACCAAGCTGAGCTGCTTTATAACATCGCAAAACCCTATTATCAGAAGGTATTTGCACAAAATGGACAGATTTTACTTTACGCTTCCCCTTGGCCAGCCAGTGGTATTTGGTCAGAAACTCAAGTAACGACCAAAGCAGAGCTCGCTAATTTAAAAATCCGCACTTACGATAAAAATGGCACCTTAACCTTGCGAGAAGCAGGAGCTGAGCCGATTAGACTTTCTTGGGGTGACGTTGTTCCTCAGTTGTCCACCGGAGCAATTAAAGCGGTTCTGACATCAGCAGATGCTGGAGCAAGTGCAAAATTCTGGGAACATTTAGACCACTACAGCGCCATTCAATATGCCATCCCTCTTAACATGGTACACATGAATAAAGATGTCTTTGATGATTTATCGACAAAAGATCAAAGTAGCATTCTTAAAGCTGCAGCCTTAACGGATGAGCACAACTGGAAAACCGTTAGAACTCGAGTAAAAGAAAACTATAAAGAGCTAACA
Organism: Marinomonas sp. 15G6-16; assembly: GCF_055809555.1. NCBI lineage: Bacteria > Pseudomonadati > Pseudomonadota > Gammaproteobacteria > Oceanospirillales > Oceanospirillaceae > Marinomonas > Marinomonas sp. 15G6-16. The sequence continues at coordinate 1,423,648 of NZ_CM147916.1, forward strand.
TCAAACAATGTTTTGATACATCAAAACCTTCCTGATACGTTTATCAGTTGGCTGCAAGAATCAGCAAAACCATCCCTAACAGAATGGCTAGAAGATACGGGTAAATCAGGTGACGATATCATTATGGAATTTGAGAAAAACAAATGATTCTAAACCTAATTGTCAATCTCTCCAGACTGCTGAATCAGCTGTCTGGAGCTTTGGCTATGCTACTTATTGCCTACTTACTTTGCCATATTCTTTTAGAGATTATTCTCAGACAATTTGGCACTTCAACCTACGTTTTAGATGAGTTTGTTGGTTATGCCATAGCAACAACCACATTTTTAGGTCTGGGCTACAGCCTAGAAAGAGATGGATTAATTAAAGTTAACATTCTAAGTGATCGCTTACCTGAAAAGTACCACTGGCAACTAGAGCTCCTTATTTCACTTTTATCCCTCACTCTTTTTTCATGGATCTCATACTACTGGTACATCAATGTAGCCAGAAGCTATAAACGTAATATTACTAGTGAGTCTATCGCAGAAACACCATTATGGATTCCTGAAGGCATAGTTCTTATTGGGTTAGGCTTACTTTGTGTAACGTTATTCGTAAGAATCTTATCTCTGGTTTTTACCCATCAAACACCAACAATAGAGAGTAATAAATAATATGGAAATTGTATTCTCTGCTGCTGGTGTCATCACCCTTATTCTAATTTTTCTTGGCCTAGGAGTCTGGGTATTTTCCGGATTAGCTATTGTCGCTTTACTTTCGCTTATCCTTATTGGAGATGTCAGCTTCGATCGTGCAGGTGCCATATTAAGCCGTATCATCTTTCGCGCAGGAAACTCCTGGGAACTATCAGCAATTCCTCTCTTCATATTAATGGGAGAGCTAATTTTTCGGTCCAATATATCAGACCGACTCTTCAGAGGGTTGGAGCCTTGGACTAAGAGCATTCCAGGAGGTATTTTACATACGAATGTATTTGGCTGTGCTCTTTTCGCCGCAGTAAGTGGTTCTAGTGCTGCAACAACTGCAACTGTGGGAAAAATCACAACAACAGAATTAAAAAAACGCGGGTATGATAGAAACTTATCAGTGGGGTCTTTAGCAGGCGCGGGAAGCTTAGGCTTATTAATTCCACCATCATTGGTCATGATTGTATATGGTATTCAAGCAGAGGTTTCTATCAGTAAACTTTTCATGGCCGGTGTTGTTCCTGGACTTTTGATTGCTGCACTTTATTCAGGTTATATAATCTCCCGAGCTTTAAGAGATCCATCATTGTGCCCTCCAGAGCAATCGAATACAGCAACAAAACTCGAAAGCTTACTACTACTATCTCCTGTCATATCTTTGATTATTATTGTCATGGGAGCAATTTATACAGGCATTGCGACACCATCAGAAGCGGCTGCTGTTGGCGTATTTGCCACTATTGTTCTTTTAATAAAAGAAAAACAGCTATCTTTTAAGATGATACAAGAGGCCATGAGAGCAACTTTACTCAGCTCTACCATGGTCTGCAGCATCCTCATATCTGCTGCGCTTCTTTCCACCGCAATGGGTTTTTTACATTTACCTTCTGAGTTAGCTGCTTATATAGCAAGTCTTAATCTCTCACCTATTTTGCTGCTTTTAGCCTTGGCTCTTTTTTATGTCATATTAGGTCTATTCTTAGATGGTATTTCGATCACAGTAATGAGCTTACCGATTACATTACCTATCGTACTTCAGGCAGGATTTGACCCCATATGGTTCGGCATATTTTTAGTAATACTCATAGAGCTCGGACAAATAACTCCTCCTGTTGGATTTAACTTGTTTGTTTTGCAGGGACTCACAAAAGAAAAAATAAGTACTGTAGCAAAAGCCGCCTTTCCATTTTTTCTATTAATGTGTTTTGCTGCTTTTTTACTATGCTTAGTTCCTAGTATTGCATTATGGCTACCGAGTTTATTAGCTTAGGTCTTACAACCTCATCAGGCTCTTAATATGACAAAACGCGGCTCGGCCAAGCGCGTCTATGTTGTAGCCGCCTTCCAGCACAGAGACCACTCGTCCTTCACAGTGCTTATCAGCCGCATCCATTAACATATCGGTAATCCAAGTGAAGTCCGCTTCGTCTAGTCTTAACTGTCCCATTGGGTCTTCTTTGTGTGCGTCGAAACCCGCAGAGATCATGATGAGCTGAGGCTTGAACGCGTCAAGCGCTGGCAAGAGTTGCTCAGTAATGATGGCGCGAAAAGCGTCGCTGCCAGAACCCGCTTCCAATGGCATGTGAAGAATATTGTCGTGAGAAACACCCGGATCGGCGTAAGGATAAAACGGATGTTGATAACTGGATGCGTACAATACTTTGGTATCCGCTTTAAAAACATCTTCTGTGCCGTTACCGTGATGAACATCGAAATCAACGATGGCGACTCGCTCTAAACCATACTGGTGAATAGCGTAACGCGTGCCAACTGCGATGTTGTTGAACAAACAAAAACCCATGGCTTTGTCGGATTCCGCATGATGTCCCGGCGGACGAATCGCACAAAAAGCGTTATCCATTTCACCGGCCATGACTAAATCGACCGCTTTCACGACAGAGCCAGCGGCATGAAGTGCTGCGTCTAACGTGTGCGGCATCATCAAGGTTTCTGGCTCTAATTCAACATGCCCTGATTCTGGCGCTCGGGCAAAAATAGAATCCACGTAAGCGGTTTCATGGGTTTGAATCAACTGTTCATAAGTAGCAGGATCGGCTTCTAGACGACGAATAAAATCCATCAACTGTCCGGTAATCAAACGATTTTGGATTGCTCCAAGACGTTTCGGTGACTCTGGATGATCTTCACCCATGTTGTGGCGGTCACAATAAGTATGTGTAATGTAGGCGGTTGTCATCTCGTCTCTCGGGTTCTTTATTCTTGTTTTTACTCTCGTTGTTTTAACGAAAACCACAAAGACAGTCTACCCTACCATGGTCTACAATCCATAAAGATAGAAACCGTGGTACCTTAATTTTTTGTTCTGTATTAGCCACTCGGAGAACGTCAATGAGCCAACATGCATTGCATCCCTTACTTGCACCAAAGTCCATGGTGGTTTTGACCGGTGACGATGCAAACGATCCTCTCATGCTGGCGCTGTTAAAGTCCTTGGCTCATACAGACAAATCTAGTCGTCAAAAGTCTTGCCCTGTTAGCTTGGTAGGCGCGGAACCGACGGCCTCCTTTTCATTCCCTTTATTTACGTCTTTGGATGAATTCATTGTTTCAAATGGAGCAAAGCCAAGCCCAGACCTTGCAGTGCTGGTTGGTACTCATTCCAGTTCATCAATGGAAGACATTATTGCGGCATGTGGCGAAGCTGGCATAGGCTCTTTGTTGATGCTGTCTTGGACAGGTGAACCCGAAGACAAATTAATTCCCATATTGCGCAAGCACAATGTTCGTTTGCTTGGCCCAAATAGCTTTGGTATTTGCCGCCCTAAGCAAGGGGTTTACGCTTGGCTTGGTCTAACTCAGCCATTAACAGGACGATTAGCCTTGATGTCTCAATCTGGCACCGTCGCCAGCGCCTTGGTCGATTGGGCAACATGGCAAGGCATCGGCTTCTCTCAAGTTGTATCAATGGGTTCGCCTGTTGATGTGATGCCGTCACAAGTTCTGGATTATTTATCAACCGATTTCGACAGTCAGGCCATCCTGATGTATCTACAGAAAATCGGTCGTCCAACTCGTTTCTTGAGTAGCTTACGTGCAACAGGTCGAAGCAAACCTGTCGCAGTTGTCACAGAACATTCCGTTGGCTCTGACGAGCGCGTACTGGATGCCGCCCTTAGCCGAACTGGCGCGGTTCGCGGTCGTCGCCTAAACGATTTAATCGCTGCGGCATCCGTCATGACAAACGCTCGTCGCGTCAAAGATGGCTCTTTATTAATTATCGGGAACGGTGCTGGCCCTGGCGAACTAGCCGCCCAACGCGCGATGGAATTGAATATCGATTTGCTCACACCTGAAGGTGAGCTGTGCGAAAAACTAGAATCCACCATGATGGGACGAGGCGGCATTGGCCCAGTAACGACCGTTTGGGCGAGTTGTGCCACAGATTTATTTATTGATTTAGCCGCAGACGCACTCAGCAGCCCGCAATGCGGTGGCGTATTACTCACTCTAAGCCCAACCGCCTTGATCGATATCGACTCCTTGTACGACCTAATCACCAAGCTTCATCGAGACCAGAAAAAGCTCGTCATGGTATGTTTGCTTGGTGGCGGCAACATGACCAACATGCGTACTCGCATCAACGAAGCAGGCATTCCAACCTTCCGAACGCCCGAAACGGCAATTGAGGGCTTTCAGTTTTTAGTGCAATTCCAACGCAATCAGTTATTGGCAAAGCAATCACCAGACAGTCATGCATTTCGTTTTAAAATTGATGTATCAGAAGCTACTAGCAGCCTGAATGAGCTGTTAAAAGCGGGACAAAGCACAGCAACCGCAGACGATTTACGCAGCATTTTTGAGTTGTTCCATATTCCCTTAATTTCTCGTAGGCAAGCATCTCACCAGCTATTAGCGCCGATTCATTTACGCGTTTTCCAAGACCCAATATTTGGACCAGCAATTGGCTTGTCTTTAGAAGGCGCTCATCAGCATAAACAAGTTGAAGCCGTTGCTTTGCCGCCACTCAATACCGTTTTAGCAAAAGACCTAATACAACGGGCATTTCCTGGAGAAGAATCCTTTGAATTAGAAAGCTTGCTGAGAAATTTATCCACTATGGTTTGTGAGCTCCCTGAAATAGAAAGCCTAGAATTGGCCGATTTGAGAGTGCATGAAACGGGCAGTGTCTATGCGGATGTCAGTGCAACGTTACGACCGCGCAAAAGCGAACGACGATATGAGCATTTGGCAATTCACCCTTACCCTAGACAATGGGTTTCCGAGCGGATTTTGAAAAATGATGAAGTCGCGACCGTTCGCCCTGTTTTACCAAGAGACGCCGTTATTTTAGCGGATTTTGTTCGCAGCATGTCTCACGAAACACGCTATTTTCGTTTCATCTCTAACATATCAGAACTAACGCCGCGCATGCTGGCGAGCATGTCTCATATCGACTACGACAGAGAAATGGCACTGTTGGCCGTTATCAATCGAGATGGCCAAGATTTATTGATCGGCACTGCGAGATATGTGGACAACTTCGACGACCAAAGCTGTGAATTTGCCGTGGTTTTAGGAGATGAGTTTCAAGGGTTAGGGTTAGCTTCTTATCTCATGCGACAACTGTTCAAAGTTGCGGCAGACAAAGGCATTAAGGTGATGAAAGGTATCGTACTGGCAGAAAACAAACGCATGATCGCCTTCTGCCGCCATCTAGGTTTTACTATTCAGCGGGATCCTGATGACTTTGGGCAAGTGGTTGCAACAATCAAACTGACACCGAACATGCTAAGCAAACTCAGCGACTAGATAACACTTTTGCCTAACCTCCTGTTATAAAAAAACCACGCAAAGGCGTGGTTTTTGACAAGTCGTTTGAAGAACCAATTACTTCAGGTTTTCAGGCCCGAATGAGAAAGGCAGCAATTCTTCCATAGTAAGTGATTTACGCACACCTTCTGGACCACAAATGTGAATCATAGTGTCGGTAGACGAAAACTCTCGAATCTTCTGACGACAACCGCCGCAAGGCGTAACAAGTTGATCGCCTTTACCAATCACATAAATGTCTTTGATTTGCGTGTCACCACCCAAAACCATGGCCGAGATAGCGCCACCTTCGGCGCATACACCTTCTGGATAAGCTGCGTTTTCAACATTACAACCTTTGTACAGATTGCCACTGGCGGTACGAATCGCAGCCCCAACTGTGAAGTCTGAGTAAGGAACATAAGCCTTACTCATCGCTTCTTTTGCCAGTTGAAAAAGCGTTTCGTCTTGCTTTACAACAGACATATTAGGCTCGCTCTTTCACATAAGGTCGACCGACGGCTTTTGGCCCTATCGCTTTGCCAATGAATCCAGCAAGCAGCAATACGGTCAACACGTAAGGAAGCACTTCAATCGCCTGTACTGGCACTTCACCAATACCTGGAATCACCACGCCTTGCATACGAATCGCAACCGCATCTAGGAAACCAAACAACAAACATGCAAACAACACAGGAACGGGACGCCACTTACCAAAGATAAGCGCTGCAAGAGCCATATAGCCTTTACCTGCACTCATGTCTTTCAAGAAGCCTGCGTTGTGCGCTGTTGATAAATAAGCACCAGCCAAACCACACAAGATGCCACAAACAATCAAGGCACGGTAACGAATAAAGGCAACGGAAATACCTGCTGTATCAACCGCATGAGGGTTTTCACCCACCGCACGAAGACGTAAACCAAAACGTGTTTTATAAACAACCCAATAGGTTAATGGCACCATGGCAAAGCCTAGGTAAACCAAAATATTATGGCCGCTCAGTAGCTCAGAATAAATTAAGCCAATCACTGGGACATCGGCTAATGCATCAGCAAAAGGTAAAGTAACAGAGAGGAATCGAGAATCACCAGACAGTGTTGGCGTTTGACCGCCCATACCGAACCAGTTCATCGACAAAGTCACCGTTAAACCCGCCACAATGGTGTTAATCGCAACACCAGAAACGATATGGTCACCACGGTGAGTGATACAAGCAAAGCCATGAATCATCGCCAAAGCGACTGATGTCGCGATGCCAAAGCACAAACCAATCCACGCAGAGCCAAACACAGCAGCCCCTGCTGCCGCAGCAAATGCACTGCCTAGGATTTTACCTTCCAAACCGATATCAACAATACCAGCTCGCTCTGAATATAAACCCGCCAATGCAGCAAAAATCAAAGGCGTAGATACACGCATGGTTGCATCTAGCATAAGTATTAATGTTTCAAACATATTCTTCCCCTACGCCACAGCTCTGCGAATAAAAAAGCCTTCGATGCGATCTTTAAACATGTGTTCAAGCGCACCAGAGAATAAAATAACCAAACCTTGGATCGCGACAACGATCTCTGGCGTGATGGTCGGAATTTCAAACGCCAACTCTGAACCACCTTGATACAAGGCACCAAACAGAATGGCAGCAAGGATAATTCCTATCGGATGGTTACGTCCCATCAAGGAAACTGCAATACCAGCAAAACCGTAACCTGCGGTGAAGTTAAGCAGCAAGCTGTGGTTTACACCCATAATTTCATTGATACCGACAAAACCAGCCAAACCACCAGAAATCAACATCGCCCAAATGGTTACTTTTGCGGTATCAATACCAGCATACTTAGCCGCCGTTGGGTTGGTTCCTAATGTACGTAACTGATAACCCCAGCGAGTGTGCCAAAGCAGTCCCCACACAAAAACACAACATACTAAAGCTAATACAAAAGCAAAGTTAAGCGGCGAATCACCAATATCAATACCAAGTGGCGCAAAGAATTCATGTATGTAAGGCATCCAAGCGTTTTCGCCAAACGTACGGCTGTTCGGTGCCATGCGGCCGTCTTCTTTTAACCAGTTCACAATTAAGTAAACCATCAAAGAAGAAGCGATAAAGTTGAACATGATGGTCGTGATAACGATGTGACTACCACGACGTGCTTGTAGATAAGCCGGAATATAACCCCATGCAGCACCAAATGCAGCAGCACCAAGAATGGCGAGAGGGGCGATGATGTAAAACGGCATTGTGTGGTCTAAAGCCAAACAAACCAAACCAACACCCAAACCACCAATATACGCCTGACCTTCTCCACCTATGTTGAACAAGCCGCCTTTAAAGGCGACCGAAACAGCCAAACCAGTGAAGATTAAGTTCGTTGCGTAATATAAGGTATATCCGATGCCTTCGTTGTAGCCAAACGCACCATAAATCAGATATCCCGCCGCTTCGATTGGGTCTTCGCCAATGGCGAGAATCACCAAACCAGACACAATAAAAGCCAACATGATGTTTAAGAAAGGAATAAGCGCAATGTTTACCCAAGCAGGAACTTTTGCCTGACTCATGCTGACACCTCTGCTTTTTCTTCGTTGTAGGCGTTCGCCATCATTAAGCCAAGGGTTCGTTCATCTGCATCTTTTGCATCAAGCTCGCCCACAACTGCACCATCAAACATAACAATGATGCGATCACTCAGTGCCATAATTTCATCCAATTCAACAGAGACCAACAAAATTGCTTTGCCGGAGTCTCGTAATTTAACAATTTGTTCGTGTATATTTTCAATCGCACCGATATCTACACCACGAGTTGGCTGACCAATCAGCAAGATATCTGGGTTCTGCTCTACTTCACGAGCAATAACGATTTTTTGCTGGTTACCACCAGAAAAGTTTGCTGTTTTTAAATGAGGGTTTGGCGGACGAACATCCCAATCAGCCATGCGCTCATTACATTCATCAATCATCACTTTACGGTTCATCAGAATCTTACCGTTGTAAGCATCTGAATTGTGGTAACCAAGCACAGCAGCTTCATAAGCTTCAAAGCCTGTTACCAAGCCCATTTTGTGACGATCTTCAGGAACGTGGGCCATTTTAAGCTCACGCATTTGTGCGGCATTTTTCGGAGCTTTCGCAGTAATTACTTGGCCTGCGATATGAATTTCACCTTCACTCATTGGCTCAATGCCAGAAAGCACATTCAAAAGCTCACTTTGACCATTACCAGAAACCCCTGCGATACCAAGAATTTCACCTGCGCGCAGTTCTAAACTCACGTCTTTAAGACGCTTCACGCCTTGGCTATCAAATTGAGAAAGGTTTTTAGCAGAAAGGAATACATCACTTGGTTTGGCTTCGTCTTTATTAACAGTTAGACGAACTTTTTTACCAACCATTAACTCAGCAAGCTCTTCTTTGTCTGTCTTAGCTGTTTCACGATGCGCAACCATTTGGCCTTGTCTCATGACAGAAACATTGTCAGTAGAGGCCATAATTTCACGCAGTTTATGAGTGATAAGTAAGATGGTCACGCCTTGTTCTTTTAAGGCTTTTAAAATACGGAAAAGGTGATCGGCTTCTTGCGGGGTTAACACACCCGTTGGTTCATCAAGAATGAGGATACGGGCGCCACGGTAAAGGGCTTTTAATATTTCTACTCGTTGCTGTAGACCAACTGGAAGATCTTCCACAATCGCGTCTACGTCAATATCTAGGCTATATTCTTGCGCCAAACGCTGTAGCTCAACTCGTGCAGCGTCCACTCCATCTTTTAAGAGTGCGCCACCCTCAGCACCCAAGATAACGTTCTCAAGTACACTGAAATTCTCTACCAGCATGAAATGCTGATGCACCATACCTATGCCTGCATTAATAGCATCCTGAGAACTGCGGATATCAACACGTTTGCCATCTACTTCTATGTGGCCTGTATCAGCTTCATAAAAGCCATAAATAATGCTCATTAGAGTCGATTTACCAGCGCCATTTTCACCGATTATGCCGTGAACTGTGCCGACTGGAACTTGTAAGCAAATATCTTTGTTAGCCTGAACGGCACCAAAGCGTTTGCTGATATCTTGCAATTCAATTGCGTATGGCTTTGTTTTATTCGTCATATCTAAAAATAATTCATCTGCTTCAAAATGGAACACTCTAAGTGTATATCAAGACCAAGAACACATTAGGTGTTTTTATTGCTACTTTCTCGCAATAACTTAACTACCTGCTACAAAAGCCAATGAAAACTCTGTTGTTGTCGCATTTAATGAAAAAATATAAGAGCAAAAAAAACAGCTGCCTGCGAAAGGCAGGCAGCTGTTTTATCTTACAACTTAGTAGTTACAAGTGTTGTCTGACATGTAGTCATGAACAACGATTTCACCACTTACAATCTTAGCGCGAATTTCTTCTACCTTCGCTTTCATGTCAGCTGTAATCAAGCTTGCATTGTTGTCGTCAAGAGCCCAATCAACACCGCCTTCAGCTAGACCAAGAACCACTAGACCTGGCGCCCAAGTGCCTGCTGCAGAATCTTTATAAGTGTTGTATGCCGCTAGATCTACACGCTTAACCATAGACGTTAGCATTGTACCTGGCTGGATGTGGTTTTGGTTTGAATCAACACCAATAGCAAATTTACCTTCGTCTTTAGCCGCTTGATAAACACCGATACCAGTACCACCAGCTGCTGCGAAAACAACATCCGCGCCTTTAGAGAATTGGCTCTTAGCTAATTCAGAACCTTTAGTTGGGTCGTTAAACGCCGCACCAGTAGAACCTGTCATGTTTTGGTAAACAGATGTACCGGAAGCAACGTATTTCGCACCTTGCTCATAACCACAAGCAAAACGACGAATTAGAGGAATATCCATACCACCCACGAAACCAACAGCGTCAGTTTCAGACTTCATCGCAGCAACCGCACCAACAATGAAAGAACCTTCGTGCTCTTTAAACACAACAGATTGAACGTTTGGAAGATCGATAACACCATCGATGATAGTGAAGTGAACATCAGGGAAGTCTTGCGCTACTTTAGTAACCGCTGATGTCATGTTGAAACCAACAGTTACAATTGGAGAGAAACCACGGTTAGCAAGGCGACGTAGGCCCTGTTCTACCTGAGCTTCGTTTTTTGGTTCAAATTCACGAACTTGAATACCAGTTTCAGAAGTGTATTTCTTAACGCCGTTATAAACACCTTCGTTAAAAGACTTGTCATATTTACCAGCTTGATCATATACAACCGCAGGATCTGCTGCTTGAGCCATCGTTGATGAGATAGCTAACGCCGTAACAGACGCAATAAATATACCCTTCATTCCAATTCCTCTTTTTAGTGTAGTTAAATATATGGTTAATTCTTCTGCCCAATTGGTCAAAAATAAACCCATTAGTAAAATACCGCAATAAAATATGCACTCTTTTAACAATATTGTTGCACATAAAACCGTAAAGACAATCAAAAACTCACATCATGATTTCTCTATTAGCACGATTAATTAGCAATTCTCGTGCCTAATCTGAACAAAAGGTCAAGTTTGACATTTTCGGCAATAAACCGTGCTTCGCTGAGCCTGTCGAATCTCTTTTAGAGTCGTGCCACAAACCGTACAAGGCTTGTCTGCTCGACCGTATACTAGCAGTTCTTGCTTGAAGTACCCTGGCTTTCCATCGCCGCCAACAAAGTCTTTCAAGGTGGTGCCGCCCTGTTTAATTGCAGCTGCCAGCACCAACTTAATGCATTCTACCAATATAGCCAGACGCTTTTTACTGATATTGCCCGCCATGCGGCTCGGATGAATGCCGGCTTTAAAAAGCGCTTCATTCGCGTAAATATTTCCAGCGCCTACCACAACTTTACTGTCCATAATAAAAGTCTTAATTGGCACTTTGCGACCTTTCGCCCGAGCGTGCAGCATGTCTACATTAAATGCATCAGACAAAGGCTCTGGGCCAAGATGTTTTAACAAATCATGCTCTAGCCAATCTTTCGTCGTCCATAAAATAGCGCCAAAACGGCGAGGGTCGGTATAACGCAACAATGGCTCATCTTCTGCAAAGCAGAAATCCACATGATCATGAAACAAAGGTGGCGTTTGAGCTGGCACAAAATACAAACTACCAGACATGCCAAGGTGAACAATTAATGTTCCTTTTGCCGTATGAACGCCAATGTACTTACCGCGACGAGAAAGGTGTGTAATTTCTTGTCCGACCATTTCAGGGCTCAGCTCTGGCGTAATTGGCCAGCGGAGCTTTGGTTGACGAATATCTATCTTAGAGAGGGTTCGACCCACAAGATGAGGCTCTATACCACGTAACGTGGTTTCCACTTCTGGCAATTCAGGCATAAGCGACCTCGACAAACATTAAAGACGTTCTACTAGATACAAAAAAACCGACTCAATGAGTCGGTTTCTTCGGCAAGAATCAAAAATTATTTGATTTTCGCTTCTTTGTACATAACGTGTTTACGTACAACTGGATCAAACTTTTTCATTTCAAGTTTATCCGGAGTATTTCGCTTGTTCTTGTCAGTTGTGTAAAAGTGACCAGTACCAGCAGAAGATACCATGCGAATTAAATCGCGAGCGCCTTTAGAAGCCATGATTCAGATCCTTATACTTTTTCGCCGTTAGCACGCATTTCAACAAGAACTGCTTCGATGCCTTTTTTATCGATAATACGCATACCTTTAGAAGATACACGTAAACGGATGTAACGGTTTTCACCTTCGACCCAAAAACGGTGCCAATGAAGGTTAGGAAGAAAACGACGCTTAGTACGACGCTTTGAGTGAGAAACGTTATTACCTGTAACAGGGCGTTTCCCAGTAACTTGACATACGCGAGACATAATTAAATACCTTTTGCTATCCAGAAAGATTATTGGAAGTGTTTCACTTCCTCAGGCGGAGCATGATTCCTTATGAATCAAAAAAATCCCATACCGAGGATATAGCGGCGCGAATTCTCCCATAACATCGACCATTCGGCAAACTTTTTGTTAAAAAAATGATCAATTAATGAGTTTGCTAAAGCAAACCTCTTTCCGCCAATGAAACAGGCGCGCCATCGCCAACCACAAAATGATCCAACAACCTGACATCAACAAGGCTAAGGGCTTCTTTAATACGGCCTGTAATCGAGATATCCGCTTGGCTTGGCTCGGCGACACCACTGGGATGATTGTGCGCCAGAATAACCGCCGCTGAGTTGTACTTTAATGCTGCTTTCACCACTTCCCTCGGGTAAACCGCCGCGGCATCAATGGTGCCCATGAAAAGTTCTTGATAACAAATCAGTCTGTGTTGCGAGTCCAAAAACAGAACCGCAAAGACTTCCCGCTGAGCATGGCGTAATTGTGAAGAGAGATAGGTTCGGACGTGTTCCGCGCTACTAAAAACCGTTTCGCGCATGAGTTGTTCTTGTAAATGGCGTTTCGACATTTCTAGAACGGCTTGTAATTGGGTATATTTTGCGTCCCCCAGACCAAAACCTTTACAGAATTCTTCTCGACTGGCCGACATAAGGGAACGTAATCCGCCAAATTGGGTCAATACTTGTCGAGCAAGCTCAACAGCACTAATACCTTGGGTACCCGTTCGCAGAAAAATCGCCAATAACTCAGCATCGGTTAAGGCTTCGGCCCCTTGATGTATGAGTTTTTCACGAGGTCTTTCCTCTGCGGGCCAATGTTTTATACTCATGATCTGCTCCTTGATCCATGGTAATCTTGCTTAAGCGCTGTCAAGTTCAACAACAGCAAAATAAAATAACGAATAACAGAAGGCATCCTGCCTCGTTATCAACTTTAATCCATCACAGAACGAATTGAGAAGTTTTTTATGTCACATCTAGCCCAAAAACGCATTCTATTAGGCATTACTGGCGGCATCGCTGCTTATAAAAGCATCGAACTCATTCGTTTATTAACTAAAGCCGGCGCAGACGTTCAAGTCGTTCTAACGGATGGAGCAAAAGCATTCGTCACAGAAATGACACTACAAGCCATCTCAGGCCATCCAGTACGCAGCACATTACTCGACCCAAATGCTGAAGCAGGAATGGGTCATATTGAATTAGCCAAATGGGCAGATCTCATTGTTGTGGCTCCAGCCTCTGCCGATTTCATGGCACGCTACACTCAAGGCATGGCGAACGATTTACTTTCTACCTTATGCATCGCCACAGAATCTCCTGTCTTAATCGCACCCGCAATGAACCAAGCCATGTGGCGCCACCCAGCCACTCAAGCCAATACAGCACTATTAGCAGAGCGTGGCGTTTTAAGCATTGGCCCTGCCGATGGTGCGCAAGCCTGTGGTGACATTGGCCCAGGAAGAATGAGCGAGCCGGCTGATATTTTTAACGCCATATCTGAGCATTTTCAAACAACAAGCATTAAGCAAGACCTTGCTGGACAGCATTGGGTCATTACCGCAGGCCCAACGATGGAAGCTATCGACCCTGTTCGCTACATCAGCAATCACAGCTCAGGAAAAATGGGCTATGCGCTAGCGTCTTCAGCATTACAACGAGGCGCGACTGTCACACTCGTTAGCGGCCCAGTACAATGCACGCCGCCAGAAGGTGTCAATTTGGTTTCAGTGAAAAGCGCAGACGAAATGCTAGCTGCTTGCGAACAGGCAATGGAAAAACAAGCGGATGTGTTTATTGGTGCCGCTGCCGTGGCAGACTTTAAAATGAAAACAGCCACAGATCAGAAGATGAAGAAGAAATCTGATACTAACGAAATTCAGCTTACTCTTGTCAAAAACCCAGACATCATTGCGACTCTTGCCCAACAAAAGCGCTCAAAAGTGATGGTAGGTTTTGCAGCAGAAACACAAAATGTGATCGAATACGCGAAAGGCAAATTAGAGCGCAAAGGTCTAGACATTATTATTGCCAATGACGTCTCTCGTTCCGACATAGGTTTTAATAAAGATGAAAACCAAGTCACAGTAATCACTAAAGAAAACACATGGGAGCCAGCCAAAGCAGCCAAAAGCGAGCTTGCTAATCAGCTGGTAAACTTTATCTACGAACACACTCAGGCGAACTAACCTTTTTAAGGGCTGTTTCCCTCTGTACATTGAAGACATTAAAAAGAGAGTAATATGAAGCAAGCGATTCAACTCAAGATTTTAAGCGACAAAATTGGCAAAGAAATTCCTTTACCAACCTATGCAACTGAAGGCTCTGCTGGCCTAGATTTGCGCGCTTGTTTAGACACTCCTATTGAGCTTGCTCCAGGTGAAACAACATTGCTGCCGACTGGATTATCGATTTACATCCAAGATCCAAACTTAGCGGCGACTATTCTTCCTCGCTCTGGATTAGGCCACAAGCACGGTATTGTTTTGGGTAACCTTGTCGGATTAATTGACTCAGATTATCAAGGGGAACTGATGGTTTCCTGCTGGAACCGTGGAAATACCACTTTCACAATAGAGCCTGGCGAGCGTGTTGCACAGCTTGTTCTTTTACCTGTTGTACAAGCAGAATTCGATATAGTCACTGAATTTGAAAGCACTGAACGCGGCGAAGGCGGCTTTGGTCACACTGGTACAAAGTAATATCAAAATGCGAAATAGATGAGTTTTTCTCACCTATTTCGCATCACTTTTTCAAATAGCTCAACCATTCTCGCACACAAGAATCAAATTTGTTTTTTCGACCGCTAACTCTGTAATTATATTACAAATTTCTGTAGTTAATCCGTTTAGATCACGCTATTATTTCCACCCTAAGTGGTTGCTTACACTCGTTGTCAGCCTTGACTGTCACCGTTTTGACATCACAATCCACTAATTTATCTATCGATGACACTCTCTTCTTTTACTGTAAAGATTTACGGTGAGGCATTTTGTCATCGAGCCAGTTTGTTCTTATTGATAGGAGTATGTAATACGTGCCTTTTTCTCGTGAGTCTGCTTTAGATGTTGCTAAGGTTTTAAGTGAATCACTGCCTTATATTCAACGCTTCGCTGGTAAAACATTGGTCATCAAATACGGCGGCAACGCAATGACAGATGAGTCTTTACAAGCAGGATTCGCACGAGACATCGTTTTGATGAAGGCCATTGGTATTAACCCTATCGTTGTTCATGGTGGCGGCCCACAAATTGGCGAGATGCTGACCAAGCTTAATATTGAGTCAAAATTCATTAATGGCATGCGTGTTACTGATACAGCAACTATGGATGTTGTTGAGATGGTGCTTGGCGGCCAAGTAAACAAAGAAATCGTTAACTTAATCTGTGAAGCAGGCGGTAAAGCCATCGGCATCACAGGTAAAGATAGCCGCTTCGTAAAAGCCAAAAAGCTTTTCGTTAAGCATCAAGCGGAAGGCATGACAGCACCAGAGCAAGTGGATATTGGCCATGTTGGTGAAGTGGCGAGCATTGATACAAGCTTCTTAAAATTATTCGAAAGCAGCGACCTAATCCCTGTCATTGCACCAATTGGTGTGGATGATGAAGGTAACTCATACAACATCAATGCTGACCTTGTTGCAGGCAAAGTTGCGGAAGCAGTTGGCGCTGAAAAGCTAATGCTGTTGACCAACATCTCTGGCGTACAAGACAAGCAAGGTAACGTGTTAACTGGCCTAAGCACGGCTCAAGTGGATGCTTTAATTGCTGATGGCACAATTTACGGCGGTATGTTGCCGAAAATCAGTTGTGCTCTATCTGCTGTTAACTCAGGTGTCACAAGTGCTCACATTATTGATGGCCGAGTTCCGCATGCTACCTTACTGGAAATCTTTACAGATACTGGCGTTGGTACATTAATTTCCAACACCAAGTTAGGCGAATAAAGACAGTCTAAAAACTATACGAATAATACGGGTTAAAACTGGATACGACACATGAGCAATAAGAAGAACGATCGTCGCACACAGATTCTGCACGCACTTGCTCAAATGCTAGAGAGCAGCCCAGGTGCACGCATTACAACGGCCGCTTTAGCAAAGCAGGTTGGGGTTTCTGAGGCGGCGCTTTATCGCCACTTTCCTAGCAAGGCTAAGATGTTTGAAGGCCTAATAGAATTCATTGAAGAATCTCTATTCACCCGCATCAATCTTATTGTTCAAAACGAAAGCGATGTTGTTGTACGCATAGAAACCATACTCATGCTCATACTTGGCTTTGCCGAACAAAACCCAGGCATGTGTCGCTTGTTAACAGCAGATGCTCTAGCAGGCGAAACAGAGCGTTTACGAGTTCGCATTGCCCAAGTATTTGATCGTATTGAAACTCAGTTGAAGCAAGTTATTCGCGAAGCAGATTTAAAACAAGGTTTACGACCAGCAATGGGCGTAACGCCAAGTGCTAATTTTCTTGTTGCTATTATCGAAGGGAAAATTCGCCACTATGTACGCAGCGAATTTAAAGTGAAGCCAATGGATGTTTGGCAAGATCAATGGGCAGTATTGGCACAAAACTTGATGATAAACCGCTAGGGCTTGAAGTCACTTTTCAAACCCTAGATTTAGCACTAAATTAGATACCATATTCATGGCGATAGGCTTTAACTGCACCAAGATGTTCGGCAAATTCCGGCGCATCTTGTTCAGCTAAATACGTCATGATGTCATTTAAAGACACTATGCTGATAACAGGCATACCGAAGTCACGCTCGACTTCTTGAATGGCAGACAATTCGCCTTGGCCTCGTTCTTGACGATCTAAGGCAATAAGAACACCAGCAGGAGTGGCACTGGCTTCTTGAATAATAGCCATCACTTCTCGGATAGCGGTTCCAGCAGTAATAACATCATCGATAATCATGATGTTACCTTCTAATGGAGCCCCAACAAGAGAGCCACCTTCGCCGTGAGCCTTTGCTTCTTTGCGGTTGAATACGTATGGTGTATCTACGTCATGGTGATCATAAAGCGCAACAGCGGTTGTTGTTGCCAATGGAATGCCTTTGTAGGCAGGGCCAAATAAAACATCAAATGGAACATTTGCTTCCATTAGTGAGGCAGCGTAAAAGCGACCTAACTTTGCCAATGCTTGGCCAGAGCTAAATAAGCCAGCATTAAAAAAGTAAGGGCTTACGCGGCCTGATTTGAGAGTAAATTCGCCAAAGCGCAAAACGTTTTGTTCAATAGCGAATTCGATAAAGTCTCTTTGGTAAGGTTTCATGCCAACTCCAGAAAGATAAATAATACACAACACAGCGTCGCCAAGATCGAGCGAAGCCATGCCAACTTTGGATAGACGCTAATATAACACACGGCTAGGAATTGTAGGGACCAGAAATGAAGGTCATCAGCCTTAATGTAAACGGTATAAGACAAGCAGCCGATCGCGGCTTTTTTGAATGGATGGTTCGTCAGAACCCAGATGTTGTATGTCTACAGGATATACAGACAGATGAACGCAGTTTAAATGACAGTGTTTTCTTTCCACCAGAGTTCAATACTTACTTTTTTGACTCAATGGAAAACCCAGATCAGGCAGGTGTTGCGATTTATTGCAAAACCATGCCTAAAGCCATTATGACCGGCATGGGTTTTACCGAATGTGATTTCGAAGGTCGTTTTATTCAAGCGGATTTCGATAAAGTAAGTATCGGTACTTTTTTAACGCCTCATGGCTCAAATCATGAAGAAGCGTTACAAGAGCACAAATACCGCTTTATGGAAGGCTTCAAAAACCATTTAATAAAAACACGCCGTAAGCGTCGTGAATTTATTTTCTGTGGTACCGCCAATGTGGCGCGCTCGCCAATTGATGTAAGCAGCTGGTTCGTTAATCAACGCAACTCTGGTTTCTTGCCAGAAGAACGTAAATGGATAAACGAGATCTTCAATGAAATGGAATACATTGATGCGTTTCGCCAAGTAAACAAACAGGACAAACAGTACACTTGGTGGCCGGACTACGAACGCGCTTGGAAATTAGATGAAGGTGGTCGTTTAGATTATCAAATCACCACTCCTGGCATCAAAAACCTGATTCAAGGCGGTAGTATTTACAAAGGTCAACGTTTCTCTGATCATGCTCCATTGATCATGGAATACAATATCGATTAGTCACTTACAGGTTCAGCTTTATCTGAACCTGTAAGTGAGACAAAAAGAAACCCCACTCGGCATATGCCCAGTGGGGTTTCTTGTTTATACGATGTTTTTACTCTTCATCGGCCAAAGGTTTGAGTTTCACCTTTAACTTAAGCTGATGTATGCTGCCCGGCGCAATTTCATAGCCGTCTGTCAGAACATTCGCAGCTTCGACACAGACAAAACGACGATATTCTTCGTCTTCCATATCTGTTCGTTTTTTAGCAAGCTCAGCACCAGGGTTCCATAAAACCGTGCTTTGACTTCCTTCCGTCTGAATAACAATCTTACGATTGAAGATAGGGTCTTGAATCTCACATTCATCTGGCGCGGATAAATACACTCGATCCATGCAATCACATGGTGTCACTATGCCTTCTTGCAGCTTCTTCTCGCTATTGTCAAACTTATCAACATAAGTGATCTGATCTAAACCATGCACCTCTGCTGCTTTGTTATCAGCCACATTGAAATACGTATGTAAGGCTTCGCTGATTGGCATAGGTTTATCAGATAAGTTAGCTGCAGAAAAATTGATTCTGAAGCCTTTATTGGAGAATCGAAATACTTGTCTTAATTCAAAGGCATGTGGCCACATTTCTTCGATTAAAGGATGATCCTCGGAAGCAAGACGAATCACGATTTTCACATCGCCATTTTTGAAATGACCCGCTTCAATGAGCTCCCAACGGAAATATCGAGCCAAACCATGGGCTGGGTAGTCATCATGCTCTTCATTCGCCCCAAACCAAGGCCAACATACTGGAACACCAAAATGACGACGTTCAAAACGCCCTTTTCCACCTAGGTTCTCAGATTGAAATAAAAGGTCCTCTTGACCAGTAGGAATAAAGCTCTCTAAATGCCCTCCCCATAACGCAATCGCTGCGCTAAAGCCGGGTTGATCAATGATGATCTCATCGCACTTTTTCAAGCTTGCTGGGCGAATCTCACCACCTAGCTCTTCCAACTCTTTTATCAGTCGGCCATTCATTAACAACTCCGTTAAATGTTTATTGTGAACACATATTAACTTCAGATGATACGATTACAATAGTTTGTAGTGATACTGACAATTCAACAAAGCAGATAAGCCTATTTTTGGTGAAATAAAACTTAACCTCATACTGCTTTTACGCTATAAAACATGGCTATCAACAGATGAACTTACTATTGCTAATATTTTCAAAGGTGTCTTCAAATCTATGGATCAGTTAAGCGAATCCAAAATGATCATTGGTAGCGACGAGTGGTGTGCATTCCCCTCTCTTAACATACCAGCCATCAAAGCTAGAGTAGATTCTGGCGCAAAAACATCCTCATTGCACGCCATCAATATTCAGCGCTTTATGAAAGATGAAGAGCATTGGGTTCGATTTGACGTTCATCCATTAAAGGGCAACCGAAAAACAACCGTTCATTGTGAAGCGCCATTAATCGACCAAAGAGTGATTAAAAGCTCCAGCGGCGACAAAGAAAAACGCCCTGTGATTAGCACGTCTCTGTCTCTTGGCGAAAAAACATGGAACGTCGAAGTGACACTAACAAACCGAGACAGCATGGGATACAGAATGCTTCTCGGCCGAGAAGCAATGAATGGGCACGTACTCATCGACCCTCAAGGTGAATGCCTGCTTGGCAACCACCTTTCTAACGAGCTAGCCGACCTTTATAAAGCTCATAAAGCCTAATGCATGAACTGGCCTTATCTTATTTCGATAAGGCCTTAGTCAATCTCTGTAATCTTGCATTCGCAGTCGATAAAGCTGTTTTATTGACCGCAATATCCGTGACATCATAAACCACTAAACAAAGATGCTTGATCGAGCCATCTGGCTCAGAGATCGGCCTAATTGCCACATTCTGGTACATCTTATCCGAAACACCTGTGATGGGTCGGTAGCTTTTAAAAGGGAATAAATTCGGCCTTTGCTCCCAAGAGATAAATATAGGCGTTTTCAAGCCAAACACATTATCGAGCTTCTGACGTAACCAACTCGTATCTAAATCTGGAAAAAGCGTTAATAGTGACTGCTGCTTCGCAATAGAAGAGCTCACACCACTGTGGTTTTCCATAAAGCTATTCCAAAGCTGTATCTCATACTTTATATTCAATACGACAAGCCCCACATCAATATGATGGAGCATATCAAACATCCAATGAAAATCAGCTAACCCTTCTGACTCTTTCATTATTCATCCTCAGCCAAAAACGATAACAGGTTCTCAAGCGTTGCTACTGAATCTTCGGTGAACAACAGCATTAAGTCGCAATTTATTTGATAGTTTTCTACTTCATAGACGATCTCAACAGCCAAAGTACGCTTCCAAGTCGTTTTCTTAGCATTAATAATGTCTTTTATTTTAACGTGCTGCCCCAGTAGAACTGGGTGACTGTGGCTGAAATCAATGTTCAACTGCTTGCCAATGGCTTGCATAAAAGGACCAACAAGAACGGAAGAAACATCCATCAAAAGCTCGGTTTCTAACTCTCTTGTAATTTCCTCCGTTACACCCAGCAATTCCGCCATATCAGGAAAGCTCGAATCACTAAAAATAAGCAATGCTTCAAACGCAATACCAGAACCAACAAAACCTTGAGATACCGCAGAACAACTGTCCTCTTTAACACTGTAATCCAGCGCCATTTGAAGCTCACCCACTTCAAGGATATTTACTTTAGGAACAGGTAATTTGATAAAAACATTCAGCATATTCGCCAGAACACTGGCCGCACGCCCCATGGCGATGTTCGAGATTTCTTGCAAACACTCATTAAGCGAAAACTGCTCTGCCGCCGTAACGACATTGGTATTCGTTTGGCTCTCGTTTTGACTTGAAGAAAAGAGCCCTAAAGAAATAAGTAAGGCGCGAAGTTCGTCCGCCTCGGCAGGTTTTTTATGGAATGCCACCGCACCCATGTTTTTCACTCGCTCGATCGCTTTTGGCTGAACATCACCGGAGACCACAATAACGGCAGGAGATTGAGCAAAAGACTGAAGCGCTTCGAGCGTTTCATAGCCGTCTTTTACTGGCATATTCAAATCTAAAAATAAAATATCAAATACAGAAGACGATAAAATGTCTAAGGCTTCTTGGCCATGTTCTGCATACTCAACTTCGACATCCCAATCCGTTGGTAAAATTCTAGTTAGCTGTTTTCTCGCGATTTTTGAGTCATCGCATATCAGCACTCGTGTACTCATTACTGCCTCTTAATATTAGAGTGTTTCTAACGTGTACTATGACATCCTACATGGCTTCACTAAAATGACAAAAGTGTTACTTAGCGTAAAGTTTCATTACTTTAGCATAGTATAGACTTCTATTTTTACCTCACACCACAGAGTCAAACGCAAGACAGTAACGCGACAGACACAAGCCTTTCATCGTATTTATTGGGTTTCGTACTAATAAGAGAGGTTTTTATGACACTAATACCAAGTCGATCCAACCCCCAATATCGACAAAACCGTAATCATAAGCATCATCTAAAAGAAGATAATCCAATGCCGAAAAACTTGGTTTTTCTTCACCTAAATCCGCTAATACAGTGCCGACCAGACGCTTTACCCTTTCCATTAGTGACAAACCTTGCTGTTCTGGATCGACGCCTAAATTAGGCAAATATACTTTAGGATTCGGGTTCTGGCAGATAGCACGACCCACGCCTTCCGATAACAAGTTCGCCAAAAGACTACTGTAATAACTACCAGGGGGATAACAAATCAAATCCGCACTTTCTATGGCGTCTTTACGGTCATCTGCTATGAGTTGATTAATGGGAGAAACCGCTCGTAATCCGCGATTTAGCCACATTTTTTTGATTGGGCTGGATAATGCTTCTGTTTCTTTCCCTGTAATATTGTGCTGACCTAAAACAACTTGCCCATTTTCCAACTCTACACCCAGATGGAAACTGGCATCCACAGTGGTTTTTACATCGCCCAATGTTTTCACCAAACGAGAAAACAGGAACACGATAGGATCAAGTTGCTGAAAGTTATTTAAGTAGCCACCAGCAATAATCAGATTACCAATGCTTGCGCCTCTCAAATCGAAACTTTCATTAATTCGAGCCTGAGTCACCGCCAACTGCGCCTGAATAAGCGCTTTCATGGGATTAGGAATACTCTCAATTAAAGGATGCTGCCCAGAAACAAGTTGCTGCAATTGTATTTTGAGCGCTTCAGGAGAGTCATTTTGACTTAATCTGTGTGTAAACAAAGCATACACTTCTGGCTGCCCCATGACAGTTTCATCCGCCAACGCCATTAATCGACTGCGTAAATCGCCTACCGCAGGGATATCAAACTCAGCTCGCAAACGCGCAGAGCTGCCACCAGAATCAAACGGTGTAACAAGATGAATAGAGTGATGCGTGTACTCTTTAAACACTCGGCTGATCTTATTCAACGCCGAGCCGCCACTGAAGAAAAGCACTTTCGGCCCTTGCTCTGGCAAGGTTTGATAACGATGGACACGAATAAGATCAGGCATTGTCATTCGACGAAAAATGCGCAAAGAGTCCACCATAAAAAAGCCTCATAATTAAAACAATAAACTGGAGATAAAAGCTAAGTATCGACTATTAATAGACAATACATGGTGCACAATATCAGATTGAAATACTAAGTAAACCTAAGCGATATAACCTCTCTATTCCTGCTATAAGAATCGACCTACTTTGCAATAGATATAGAATAAATAAGCCCAACTTAGCGAATACTAGAAGAAAGTTCAGTATCCGTTAGGTTGGGCTTAAAGTATTACAACTTAATGAAATCGTTAGATTTTATCTACTCAATTAAAACGCGTAGTTTAGCCCCGCATACACCAATCTTCCTTTGATATCATTTGGCTCGCCATCAAGGTCTACATTAGTAAGGTTATCAACACCTACACGCGCCGTAATTTGATTTGCAAACTCTTTGGAGAATTGAGTGCTGTAGACCGTGTAACTATCGTAATAATCACTGCCATCATATTGCTCTCCGGTATAATTCGCCGCAAATGTGGCCTGAATACCAAGAGGAAGGCTTGATACTAGCCTAGCTGTTAATGTGTGATCTGGTCTGTAAGATAGTTCATCACCATTATCATCTTCTGTTTGGAGGTAATGGTAAGCCAAATTAAGTTTATTGCTTTTATTGATTTCCTGGCTTACTTCAAGCTCAAAACCTTTGATGGTTGCAGAGTCCACATTGGTATATTGGTATACAGAAGTAGATATACTTTCGTATGTGATGAGATTATCCACGTCTGTTTGGAAAATAGCCGCTTTAAATTTGGTTAGGTCAGAATTATATTCGTAACCGATTTCAAAACTCTGGGATGTTTCTGCTTCAAGATCATCATTACCTTGAAAAGATGTAGAGCCATGGCTTGCCACGTAACTAGAAGAGTTTTCAGTTAAGGTTGGTGCTAGGAAGCCTTCCCCATAGCCAGCTCTTATACCGTGACGCTCACTGATTTTATATAGCAGATTCACTTTCGGAGATAACTCTGCTCCAAACTTCTCATTATAATCAAAGCGTGACCCGTAAGTTAAAATTAGGTCATCATTTAGCTCATATTCATCTTGGAAAAATAAAGATGCATTATATCTATCTGCACTAAAATCGCTAGAAGAGCTAGTGTCGTATTCTTTGCTATACTCTTCAAGATTGTACTCTGCACCTGCTACCAAGTAATGCTTATCAAATGAATTAAAATCTAGTTCACTTCGTATTACAGAGTTTGTGAGATTATGTGTGTATGAATATGCACTACCATACGAGCTATTATAATGTGTATCAGAGTCAGTCACATAACCATCAACAGATAATTTGTTTTTCCCAAAATCTTTATTATAACCGAGTGAGTAGTTGAGGCGCTCTATGTCATAATACAATTCATCATCGACTTGATAACGATCCTCAGCACCAGAAAGGATAGAGCCTTCAAAAGATTGTGTGTCGTCTAAATCATATTTAAAGCGCACCATTCCATTAACCAGTTCTTTGCCTTCAATCTTTGTCGTTGTAGAACTGTCTTCATCTCTTACCGCATCCAAATCTGACTTCTCAGCACTCACAGAGATCGAAAGCTTATCCGTTACTTTGGCGCCGCCATTAAAGGTTGTAGTGAACAAATCACCACCATCATCTGCACTATTACCATATTTGACGCCAATGTTGCCGTTAAACTTCTCCACATTCTTTTTGGTGATTATATTAATAACACCACCAATAGCTTGCGAACCATACAAAGCACTGCTTGAGCCCTTAATGATTTCAATACGTTCAATTGCATTCATCGGAACCCAATTATACTGAAAGTCAGAGTGACCAATTTGTGCATCCGTACCAGAAACAACATTACCATCAACAAGAATCAAGACATGACTGGAGTCTGAACCGCGAATACTAATGTTTTGGCGGCCTGAAATAGAGCTTGAATTACTTGTCAGATTAATACCAGCGACTTCGACTAGAACATCTTTGATAGACTGCGCATTCGATTGGCTAATCTCTTCTGCTGTAATGACGTTTACAGATGCCCCTTGATTTTCAAGGTCTTGCATAGATTTAGCGGTAATGACAACCGTATCAATTTCTTGATCCGTAGCTTCTGCAGCCTGTAAATGGGTTGCCGCCACACTTGCTGAAAAGAGCAGTACGCTTGTTGCTATGTGATTTTTTACAAACATCCAATTTTTCCTCATTCATACTTTTCATATATGAAGTCATTAAAAACAAAAATTAATTTGATATGGGCTTATTTGATTATACATTTGTAATAATAATCATTATCATTATCAAGATCGTTTCCGATATTATTTTTTATATTTTATAATGTCAAGATAGTTTGTTAAGACATTTCTAATATCAATCTTTGAACAAAATGGAGAGGTGTATGCCTTTAGAGAATAGGTTTAGTCGTCCAGCCTTGAAAACTCAGCTTAATCAACAATATGATCAGCACATGACAGAAAACCCAAAAATGCGACGACGTGATATTGCCGGCGCACTAGGCGTTAGCGAAGCCCAGTTAATTGATGCTCAAATTGGTTTACAAAGCATTCGTTTAAACAGTTCTTTCAAAGACATTATTAAAGCCCTACCAACTTTAGGCTATGTAATGATCCTGTTGAGAAACGACTATGCAGTTCATGAGCGAAAAGGTATTTACAGTAATGTAAAAGTCGGCGGCCCTATGGGAATGGGACTAATTATCTCCGACGATAGGCGCATTGATTTACGATTATTTCTAAAACGATGGAAGCACGGCTTTGCAGTGAAAGAAACATTAGAGAAAGGTGATCGTTATAGCTTGCAATTCTTTGATGAAGCTGGCTCAGCCATTCAAAAGTTATATTTACAACCAGAGAGTGATTTTCAAGCTTTCGATGATTTAATAAAAGATCATGCTAATGAGGATCAAGAAACACCAATCGCACTTTCTGATATCCCTACAACAGAAAACTTCGCAGAAGACAGTAAAGTTAATAAAGAAAAGCTGATTACCGATTGGTCGAACATGACGGACGTACACCAATTTATGGGGTTACTCAAAGAACACAATGTGTCCCGTGAGCAAGCTTTCAACTTGGTTGGAAAAAGTTTGCTGAACGCTTTGAACCAGCTAAGCTCGAAGAAACATTGACCAAACTAGCTGAAGAACAAATCCCCATCATGTGTTTTGTTGGGAACCATGGCGGCATTCAAATTCACTCAGGTGAAATAAATCGCGTGGTTAAAATGGGAGACTGGCTAAATATTCTTGACCCTGAATTTAACCTTCACTTACTAACATCAGGAATTGCCAGTGCCTGGGTCGTTCGCAAGCCAAGTGATAGCGGCATAATCACATCGTTAGAATTATACGATGCAGAAAGCAGGCAAATTGCACAATTTTTCGGACAACGAACAGAAAGAAAACCAGAGAATCCAAAATGGAAAGCTTTAATCGAAGCAACACTCTAAAATTCAATTATTAATAAAACAAAAGAAGCTCTAGAATCTAGAAAAAACCTTAGAGCTTCTTCCTCTCAATTCTACTCACTTCTTATTGCTTCCTATCCATTAACACGGAAGGCTTTGCCGTAACTGAGTGATGATAATATTCTGCTTTGATGCCATAAACATCCGCAAGATGCGATCTTTGTAAAACACTTTCTGGCTTCCCTTTCGTCACAATTTCCCCATGATTTATTAAGACTAATTGATCTGCAAAACTTGCTGCCAATGACAAATCATGAACAACAGCAAGCACACCAATATTGCGTTTTGTTAGCTCTTTCGCAAGAGATAACACATGATATTGATGAAACACATCAAGACTGGATGTTGGCTCATCAAGGAACAGATACCGTGGTTCTTCTTGTTCATATGGAAGCCATAATTGGGCAAGCACTCTAGCAAGCTGTGTACGCTGTTGCTCACCACCAGACAGCGTCATAAAGTTACGCTCAGCAAGATGTGCTATCTCCATGAAATTCATTACATCTCTTATAATCTCTCGTTTTTGTTGCTGAGATATTTTGTTTTCGTAAGAGAAGCACCCCATAGAAACGATTTCAACTGCGGTAAAACCAAAACCCATCTCATAGGACTGAGTCATCACCGCTCGTGTTTTCGCAAGTTTAGCCGAACTGAAAGAACCAATAGACTCTTGATTAATACATATATCACCACTTGTAGGGGGCATATCTCCCGAACAAGCTTTTAATAAGGTTGATTTACCCGCGCCATTAGGCCCAATAATGACCGTCAATTCATTTGGTTCAATGACTAAATCAATCGTATTTAGCAGTCTTTTTTTATCGATAGAAATAGATAAAGATTCAATGTTGATACACATAATAAGCCCCTATGAACCTTAAATATTAATATCGGCTTGTTTGCTTGTACAAAACGAACAAAAAGAAAGGCCCACCAAGAGCACTGGTAACAAGCCCAATAGGTAATTCAGCAGGGATTATCATTATCCGTGCGATCACATCTGTTATCGTTAGAAAGCAGGCACCAAGCAACATACTGGCAGGGAATAAAAAACGATGGTCTGGCCCTATAAGAATCCGAACTAAATGAGGAACGACAAAGCCTACAAAACCTATCATTCCACTAATGGATACGGCAGCCCCAACAGCCATAGCAGTATAAAGAAAAACTTGCTTCTTAAGCTGTGACACCTCAATACCAAGATGTTGAGCCTGCCTTTCACCAAGCAGATATAAATTAAGCTGTTTCGCCAGTCGACTAAGGCCAATCACACTAATAGATATCAATATCACCACAGGCAATATCAACGACCAACTATTGCCCCCCAAATTCCCCATGGTCCAAAAAGTAAGTTCCCTTAATTCGCTATCACTACTTACTAACGTCAAAATACCAATTAAAGAACCCACTATTGCGTTTACCGCAATACCAGCAAGTAACAAGGTAATAATGGTGAATTGCCCCTGTCTATTACTTAACTTATATATAATCGCGCAAACACCTAAACAACCAATCATCGCCCCTATCGGCAACGCATAAAGACCGACAATTTCCATTACTTCAGGGAACATTGAGTTGCCAAGCACAATAACAGTAACAGCACCTAATGCGCCGCCCCCTGCAACGCCAATTAGACCTGGATCAGCAAGTGGATTCCTGAAAAGGGCTTGCATTGCCGCACCACATATACCGAGCGCAGCACCAACAGCCATAGAAAGTATGGTTCGAGGTAATCTTATTTCAAATAAGACATTTACACTTAGAGTACTATGAGAAGCCGCAAAGCCATGGCTGATATAATCAAAAATATCATGTATAGACAAAGAAACAGCGCCAACAGCCATAGACAAAAAAGCTGCAAAAAACAGCAAAACCAAAGTAAATGGCACTGCCATACATTGGCGTTTACTGCGCTGAGCATTGGAAAGAGACAAGGTTTCTAACATTATTTAATGCCCAGTTGTCGATGCAACGCCATGCTCATAGCGAAATTCATAACCTTTTGGCAAAGGAAACTCTTTATGAATCATAGTACCTAATTCAACTATCGCCTGAGGTGTACGAGGACCAAAGCCAAGTAAATAACTGCCGTCAATGGTATAAACAGCCTTATTCTTCACTGCTTCTGTGTATTTGAAATGAGGTAAGGCACTTACTTGTTCAAAGACATCCTGACCGCGATTCATAACAACAATGACATCTGGATTGATCTCCAATACCGACTCTGGCGAAAGTTTTGTCCAGCCTTTGTATTGCGCTAGTGCATTTGCCCCACCCGCTTCTTCAATCACAGTATTGGCAGAAGTAGTGTTACCTGCTGCGATAGGCGTACCATTACCAATAGTCAGCAGAAATAATACGCTAGGAGGATTCGTTTTCGACGAGGCAGATAAATGCTGCTTCGCATAAGTGAGTGCATCAATGTCTATTTGTATATCATCTAGAAGGTTCTGCCCTTCACTCTCGACCCCTAGTAATTTAGCGACTTGAGTAATTTTTTCTTGCAGGGCTGGAATACTGTTGTCTTTTTCTATGATGACCGTTTTAACTCCTACCGCCGAAATTTGCTCAAGCGCTTTAGTCGGACCAGTATCATCTTCACCAAGCAACAAATCAGGATTAAGAGACAAGACACCTTCAACAGAAACATTACGAACGTAACCGAGTAAAGGGAATTTTTTAGCCTCTTCCGGATACTGGCTAGTTGAGTCAACACCAACAATACGATCTTGCTCGCCAAGACGATAAATGATTTCGGTAATAGAACCACCAGCAACAGCAATTCTTTCTGCTGGTGCCGCAAAAGCAGTAGAGTGGGCAAGAAGAGCAATACAGGTTAAAAAGAACAGTCTATACATGATCATACGGAATCCAGAGACATTAAAAAAACAAATAGATGATAATGATTGTTATTTATATGTCAACGAATTGATAGTTATTCTCATTTATATAGAGCAAACAACCTAAAAAGAAGTGAATATTTATATAAGCTTATTTTCTGTGTTTAGCATCTCGACTCGACAATACTATTTTCGCAAGCTCTGCAAAGCCCAACCCACCGGGTTGAGTCGTTTTATAGCGTGGAATATATTTCATTGATGAGAGGTGCTGCGCGATATTCGCTACACCAACACTGAGCGGAAACCGCGCGAACATGCTTTCATCGTTTGGCGCGTCACCAACATACAAAACTTGCGCCTGCTGTTCCTGCTTGTTTAAACCATACACTTGGCTTAATACACGTTGCGCCATGGAAAATTTATCGTAACCTTTAGAGCACACATTGATGTGAATTGAGCTGGCTTTTGCATTCAAACCAAGAGCAATTAATTCTGCGAGGAAAGCGTCTTTTTCTGTCACTGCTGGAGGAGTCACATCTTGGGCGTAATCAATAGCCACATCCGTTAATCGATAGGATTGATCTCTTGCCAAACGCAATCTCGGATACTTAACCAGTAACAAATTTACTTGTTCGAGCAAGCGAGCTTGTTCGTCGCGCATAACAGACTCTTCACGCCAGAACGCATAAGAAAGGTGCTTCTGCTCCGTTTTCCCGATAAAGCAGGCTCCGCCTTCCGTTATAACCCCCTCAACTGGCAATGCGCGAGCTATCATGTCCGACCAACCTGCGCAGCCGCCTGTCACAGGGATAACCTTAATGCCATTTGCTTCTAATGCTGTCAAAGCCTGTAGTGTTTCAACGGGTAGCATTCCTTCCCATGTAAGCGTGTCATCAAAGTCCGTAAGAATAAAACGCAGTCCGTGACAATCGTTCGTTGTAAGATCTGACAAAGCTGAAATAGGCATTAACCACCTTATGAGCAAAGTTGAATTTGAACACCTTGAGTGGTGAGTAAATGGATTTGAGCTTCTGTAAGCGAATCCGTAAAGAGGTAATCAATTTTGGAGAATGTGTGAACTCTTGCCATCGCTTTTCGCCCCCATTTATGCTGATCTGCCACCAATAAACTATGACGGCTTTGCTCAACTAAAACACGGCTAACCGCCGCTTCTTCGGGATCAAAATCCAATATGCCCTGCTCTTCATCCATTCCGCCACAACCCAATACGCCGTAATCAAAATAATATTGTTTTAAACCAAATAAAGTCTCTTCGCCGACTAAGTCATGATGACGATGGCGCAATTTACCGGCCAAAACACGTACGCGTATTTCTGGATAATGACCAAAAATTCCTGCGACGGTGAGGTTATTGGTGAATACCTGTAAATTTTTATGAGACACCAATGCTTTGGCCACGTATTCGACCGTGGTGCCTATACCTAAAAATACAGACGCGCCATCAGGAATCATCTCTGCAACCTGACTGGCGATCAAAGACTTGGCGTCACTGTTCAAGAACTGTCGGTGATCAAAAGGAAGGTTTTCTGTACTCGATACAGGCGCAATACCACCATGTGTTCGACGCACTAAATGACGCTCTGCTAACTGATTAATATCCTTACGGATAGTTTGGGAGGACACATTGAAACGCGCCACCATTTCTTCCACTAACAGAGCATCTTCTTGTTGTACCCAGTTGAGTATCTGGTTCTGTCGCTCGTTTAAGCTCACACAAAGACCTTATTTATTCAGATAAAAATGCAAACTTACTTGGGTCATCTGTAATAACCGCATCCATTCCCCACGCCCAATGGGATTCTACAGCTTGAGGGTCATTCGCTGTATAACAAAGTAACTTGTAGCCTGCCGCTTTCACTGCTTTAGCTTGCGTTTCAGTTAATCTGGAGTAATCACAATTCAAACTGTAGGCTTGAATGCTCTCCAGTTCTTCCTGCCAATTATCTGGAATGTCTTCATACAACTGGGCTAAATGTCGGTCACTATTAATGCCATAACTCATCTGCAACGCTGCATGATTAAAGCTAGAAATCATCAACTTATTATTATCGGCCCAATGCGTTTTCAAGATTTCCATCACCGCAGGAACGATAGTCTCGACATCTGCACCATCGTGTTTGATCTCAAGATTTAAGCCCAATCCTAAAGACTGGATACACTCTAATGCTTCCAACAGTGTGGGGACTTTTTCACCCGCAAACTCGGCTGAGAACTTCGCGCCGGCATCTAAGCCAATCACATAATTCAGCTGTGCGTCACGGGTGACGCCTTCGCCATTTGTACAACGCTCTAGCGTGTCATCATGGAAAATAACAAGGCCACCTTCGGCAATCAAATACACATCAATCTCAACCCAAGTAGCGCCTGCAGCGGCGGCCGCGCGAATCGAAGACAAGGTGTTTTCAGGCGCAAGTAATGCAGCACCTCGATGCCCCATGACTTTTGTGTTCAATATGTCAGTGTTTGAGCTTTTGTCTTTTTGCATCTAAATTTCACAGCCTCTGTTGGTTTACTGCATCAAATAAGTGCCAATGTTTAACGGGAGCTTTTAACCACATAAGGCTATTTATCTCAGGCAAATGAGGCCCAGATAACCGAACGACAAAAGCTTCTCCCTTTTCTGAGCCGTCATCCAATATGCCATGAATTAACGTCTCCGCACCAAGGGATTCTACCGCTTGAACACGCAAAGCGAAATCAGCATTTTGCTCATCTGTCATTTCCAAATGCTCAGGACGAATTCCCCATATCACACTACCGCGATAATCATGAGAAAGTGTCAGAGTGAGAGACTCGGATAGTTTCACGCCTTGCTCAACCAAATTAGCAGGAATAAGGTTCATCGAAGGCGAACCAATAAAAGACGCAACAAAAGGTGTGGCAGGCTTGTTATACAAATCCATTGGCGTACCAATTTGCTCTGCTTTGCCTTTGTTCAAGACAACTAAGCGATCTGCCAAGGTCATGGCTTCAACTTGATCGTGAGTCACATACAAGGTCGTCGTGCCTAATTTTCGCTGCAACTGGCGTATTTCCACGCGCATTTGCACTCGTAACTTGGCATCAAGGTTTGATAAAGGCTCATCAAATAAGAAGACCTTTGGATCACGCACCATGGCACGGCCCATCGCCACACGCTGTCGCTGACCACCAGATAATTGGCCAGGTTTACGCTGTAGCAAATCCGTTAGACCCAACATTTCTGCCACGTCTGTGACTTTCTGCTCAATAAGCTCTTTCGCCACTTTACGGTTCTTTAAGCCGTACGCCATGTTGTTGTAAACCGTCATGTGCGGATACAAGGCGTAATTCTGAAACACCATGGCAATGTCTCGCTCTGCTGGCTCTTTTTCATTCATGCGTTCGCCACGAATGCGTAATTCACCGTCAGAAATACTTTCTAATCCTGCCACCATACGCAACAAGGTTGATTTACCGCAGCCAGATGGGCCAACCAGAACAATAAACTCACCTTCTTCAATAGAGAGATCCACACTTGGGATTGCGTGATAACCATTGGGGTATGTTTTGCCTATTTTTTCTAAAATAACATCCGTCATCACTACTTCTCCGAATCCACTAAACCTTTAACAAATAACTTCTGCATACCGATAACAACGGCCACAGGCGGCAACATGGCAAGTAACGTTGTTGCCATAATTTGGTTCCACGCAATATCGCCATCCGTAACAGACAGCATGCGTTTAATACTCATCACCAAGGTGTAATAAGCGTCATCTGTGGTGATCAACAAAGGCCACAAATATTGATTCCAACCATAGATAAACAAGATCACAAACAAGGCCGCGATATTCGTGCGCGATAACGGCAACAAAATATCAAAGAAAAAACGAAACGGTCCTGCGCCATCAATACGCGCGGCTTCCACTAATTCACCAGGAATACTTAGGAAACACTGACGAAACAAAAAAGTCGCCGTCGCACTGGCAATCAAAGGCAGCGTCAAACCTGTGTAGCTGTTCAATAATCCAAGATTCGCCACCACTTCATAAGTCGGCACGATGCGCACTTCAACTGGTAACATCAAAGTCATGAAGATGATCCAGAAACAAAAGTTACGAAAAGGAAAGCGAAAGAAAACAATGGCATAGGCAGAAATTAAAGAAATAGCGATTTTCCCGAACGTAATACCCAACGCCATAATCAAAGAGTTCAACATCATGAAAAACACTGGCGTATCAATGCCGTTTCCGGCTTTCTCAAGCAAGACGGTTTTCCAAGTATCGACGCCAGCATCACCGAACCACAAAGGAATGTGTCCGACACCAAAAGCGGACGCAGGGTGCGTTGACGCCACTAACGCAACCCAAACAGGCAAAGCCACCAAAGCAATGCCAGCCAATAAAGTGGCGTGACTAATAAAAGTTAACCAAGGGCGATTTTCTATCATGAGTACTGCACCTTGCGTTCAATGAAACGAAATTGAATAACCGTCATAAGACCAACAATGCCCATCAAAACGACAGATTGAGCCGCGGATCCACCTAGATCAAGACCAACAAAACCGTCTTCAAATACCTTATAAACCAAAGTGTTCGTGCTTTGCCCTGGGCCACCTTTTGTCGTTGCATCAATAACGCCAAAGGTTTCAAAAAAGGCATAAACCAGATTCACCACGAGCAAAAAGAAAGTCGTCGGTGATAAAAGCGGGAAAACAATCGTCCAGAAACGTTTGAATGGACTGGCGCCATCAATTGAAGCAGCTTCAATCAATGAGCGAGGCACAGCTTGTAAGCCAGCCAAGAAGAATAAAAAGTTATAGCTTATTTGCTTCCAAGTAGAAGCGATCACCACCAGCACCATAGCTTGATTGCCATTTAAGTAATGGTTCCAATCTACCCCTGCTGATTTCAGCCAAAGGGCAATCGGCCCCATGCTAGGGTCAAATAAAATCCACCAAAGCACGCCCGCTAATGCAGGCGCAACCGCATAAGGCCAGATCAATAAGGTTTGATAAGCCAATTTACCGCGAATAACACGATCCGCCATAACGGCTAAAAATAACGCCACAGACATACCCAAAATGGCAACAGAGAAGCTAAACACCAAGGTCGTTAGCATGGATTGGTAATAAAGAGGGTCTGTAAATAAATCCAGAAAATTGTCTAAACCAACAAATTCTCGGCTCAAGCCAAAAGCATCTTCTTGATAAAAAGCTTGCTCTAATGCTTGCTCCGCAGGCCAAAGAAAAAAGATTGCCGTGATCAATAATTGTGGCAAGAGCAACAACCAAGGCAGGCCTTTTTGAGGGAAGGTAACCGTCATAGAAGTATCCAAAAAAAGAAAACGAAAAACGCTTAAAGAAATCGCCCTTATGTCACAACATAAGGGCGATTATTGTATTTAGTCGTTTGCGTTTTCAAACTTACGAAGAAGTGCATTACCACGTTTAACCGCAGTGTTTAGAGCTGTTTGAGCGTCAACATCACCACTCCATACAGACTCCAGCGCTTCATCAATCACACCGCGAATCTGAACAAAGTTACCTAAACGTAACCCTTTGGTGTTCGCCGTCGGTGTGCCTGTTGTCATTTGAGTAACGGCAGTTTCTGTACCAAGGTTCGCATCATAGAAGCCCTGACCTTTGGTCAAGCTGTACGCCGCTTTGGTAATTGGTAAGTAACCTGAGAATTGGTGCCAATCCGCTTGAACAGAAGCTCGAGATAAGTAGCTTAGGAAAGAAGCCACACCTTTGTACTCTTCTTTTGAGTGACCTTGAAGAACCCACAAAGACGCGCCACCGATAATAGTGTTAGAAGGCTGTTTAACTTTACCTTCCCAATAAGGAAGTTCTGTCACACCAAAATCAAATTTAGCGTTACGTTTAATGCCCGCATAACCAGCTGAAGATTCCGTGAACATTGCACACTCTTCACTGTAGAATTTCGCTGCGCCGTCGTTTGTACGACCAGAGTAGCTGAATATGCCATTTTTCTGCCATTCACCCATTTTCTCAACATGAGCAACTTGCAAAGGACCGTTGAACGTTAACTCTGTTTTTAAACCGCCAAAACCATTATCTAAAGAAGCAAATGGTACATTGTGACGAGCACTCAAGTTCTCTAGATGAACCCAAGACTGCCAAGCTGTTGTGAAGCCACAAGATACGCCAGACTGCTGTAATTTTTTCGCTGTCGTCTCAACTTCTTGCCAAGTTTTAGGCGCTTGAGTAATACCAGCTTTTTTGAATAGATCTTTGTTGTAGTAGAGAACAGGTGTTGAACTGTTGAATGGCATAGAAAGCATTTTGCCTTCACTGCTTGTGTAATAACCAGTAACAGCGCTCAAATAAGCGCTTTCATCGAAAGACTGACCCGCTTCACGCATTAATTCATTTACTGGGTAAATCGCGCCTTTCGCCGCCATCATACTTGCTGTACCAACTTCGAATACTTGTACGATTGCAGGTTGTTGTTTAGCTCGAAATGCCGCAATTGCCGATGTCATTGTTTCAGTGTAGCTGCCTTTATAAACAGGCTTTACGACATAAGCGTCTTGGGAATCGTTAAAACCTTGAGCAATTTCATTTACTTTTTCACCATTTGCGCCACCCATTGCATGCCACCACTCGACTTCTGTCGCAGCAAACCCTGAACCCGCAATTGACATACCTATAACAGCTGACGCTAATTTCAAATTATGCATTTCTGTGTTCCTCGCAATGAGTGCTTATTAGAAAAAACACACTATATCGAGGATATATTTCACTTTAATGATAAATTGGTTTCATTTGAAATACACAAACAAGCTAAATGAAACCAAGAAATGAAAAATACTGAAAGGAAGCAAAAGAAAGAAAAATAAAAGAAGCTCGATAGCTTACGGGGAAAGTGAAAACTCTTGTTGCAAAGCCGATATCAGATTATCAAACTCGTTCTTCAAGTCATCGTTCACTTCTGAAGAAATACTACGCCCTTCTTCGAACGAGATCTCAATCTCTCTAATAAGTAGGCAAAACCTGTGGCCAGAGACTTCTAAACCTGCACCTCTTAACCTATGCGCCAAATCATCAAGGCTTTTCCAATCTTGAGACACAAACGCTTCTTGAAAGCGTTCAAATAATGACGTTGCTTCCAAAATAAATTCATTGGCAACCAGCGCCATCAGCTCACGATTGGAGGCTAGCCTGTTTTTGTAGTCTTCATAATCGAACACTTTAGTTTCAAGCATATTAAGGCAACCACTTATTTAAAATGGCGAGCAGCTTATCCTGAGAAACTGGCTTGGCCACATGATCATTCATACCAGCAGCAAAACAATCACTTTCATCTTCTTTCATTGCATTGGCACTAAGCGCAACAATCGCAACGTCCGCAGGCGTTTTACTGCCCGTCAGCTGACGAATTTGCCTCGTCGCTTCATAGCCGTCCATAACAGGCATTTGGCAATCCATAAAGATCATATCGAAAGACGTAGACTGGGCAAGCTCAACCGCTTTCTGACCATTTTCAGCAATAACAACTTCCACTCCGTATAGTTTTAATAAACCGCGCGCGACTATTTGGTTGGTTAAATTATCTTCCGCAAGCAAAACCGTCGCGTTAAACACAGGGTTAGCATCTGCTTTTTCTTCCGTTTCCTGTGCTTTGCTTTCCGCATCGACAGAGAATGCATTTAAGCTCTCTAATACATTTCGTAGCGGCTTATCAAAGACAGGTTTAATAATCGAACCATCGTAGTCATTCGAGTCAAAGTGTGTCTCTGAGCGTCCATGTAACAGAACTTGT
Organism: Marinomonas sp. 15G6-16; assembly: GCF_055809555.1. Taxonomy (NCBI): domain Bacteria; kingdom Pseudomonadati; phylum Pseudomonadota; class Gammaproteobacteria; order Oceanospirillales; family Oceanospirillaceae; genus Marinomonas; species Marinomonas sp. 15G6-16. The sequence continues at coordinate 1,460,782 of NZ_CM147916.1, forward strand.
TGTAATGAGTTTTCATGAGCAGCTGCTTTCAATGCTTCTACGTCGGAGGAAGAGGCATGATTAAGCGCATCACTATCCAATAAAATATGACCAACCCACTCATTACTAGCAAGTGCTTGAGCAAGACTATCGTAAGCACGATAACCGACACCTAGAGTGCCCAACAGCTTTTCAACGTATTCTCGGCCAACCTGGTTTTCATAAATTAAAGTCACATCTGAGTCATAATTAACCGGCTCTTCCAAAACTTCTGTTGTATCTAAATCGAGTGGTACGCTAACCCAGAATGTCGAGCCTTTTCCTTCTTCAGAAATGAGGCCAATCTTGCCGCCCATGGCGCCAGCTATTTCTTTACTGATCGCCAAACCTAAGCCAGTACCGCCATATTTTCTTGTCGTCGAACCGTCAGCTTGTTTGAAACGGCGGAAAAGGTGTTTTTGGTTTGTCTCTGAAATGCCCACTCCTGTATCAACAATGGAGAATTTCAATGCCACTTTATTATTTCCAAGGTCTTCTATATCAAGATACAGAGCCACACCACCTTCTTGCGTGAACTTGATTGCATTACCTAATAGATTCACCAAAATTTGTTTCAAACGCAGGCGATCACCTTGCAAACCAAGATGTTGAATAGGTACGGCAGGAACATTTAAAACAATGCCTTTTTCTTCCGCTTTAAGAATAAAAATATTCGCTGTTTCTTCTATTAACTCTCGCAATTCAAAAGGTTCCTTCTCTAATATGAGATTCCCCATTTCGATTTTAGACAAGTCCAAAATGTCATTAATAATGTCTAGCAAAGACTCGGCGCTTTGCTGGGACAATTTTGCCAAGTGAGCCTGATCCGCTTCTAACTTGGTGTTCATTAACAAAGAAAGGCACCCGATTACCCCATTAAGCGGCGTTCGAATCTCATGGCTCATATTCGCCAAAAACTCACTTTTTGCTCTATTTGCCTCTTCGGCTTCTTCCTTAGCTTTACTCTGCTCAAGCTCGGATTCTTTTAAATACTCATTTGCTAATCGTAAGTCTTTTGTTCTCATACGAACTTTGTTCTCTACTTCGGCCGCATGCCCACTCACGATCAATAGAAACCAACCAAACAGACCTGAAATTAAGAAGCCACAAGCCAAGATAAAATGCAGTATCCAAGGTTGCTTAAAGAAATAACTGTTGCTGATTTGAAACAACTTCCAAGACTTAGCGCCGACATCAATATCGAAGCTCACTGCATGACTAAAATCACCGTATTGATAGTGGCTTAGTAACTCATCCACAGACAAATCCGCTGAATCACTTTTGGTCACCATAACCGGCTGTTTACCTGCTTCATTCATATCAACCAAATACAGCTCGGTATTTGGAAGAAGCCCTTGCTGAACAATTAAATCGGTCAGTCCAGCCAATTCAATTACCGCCGTTGCAACCCCTAAGAACTCATTGGTCTCTTGGTCAAAGAAAGGCAAAAAAAGCAAAATACCGTCTTTTCTCTGAATAAGCTTGATGGGGGTAGTTGGGTACACTTCCTTCAATAGAACCGCTTGATCTAGAGCAAACTGTCTATCCTCTTGAGAATAGATATCGTAGCCAATTGCGGCTTTGTTCACTTCTACGGGGGAGACAAAAGTCACAACAATATGCTTATCTCTTGGTTTTACTGGAATAAAACTGCCATCTTCACTTTTCTCTTTCACCATAAAGTCAAAATCTGGATAGTTGCTTTGAATCCTCTCCTCAAACTCAGCAATATCACTGCCTAGGACTTTAAAGTTTAATGAAACCCCAAGAATAGAGAGATCTCGCTGAGCAACACTGCTCGCAAACAGATCGAACTCCTGAGCTTCCAAACGCTCGCTGCCTCTCAACAGGCCAACAAAGCTATACAAAATATCTACCGTGCTCTTTATACGATTATTGAGCAAGACACCCAACAACTCTGCATTAGATCGAAACTCTTTAGACTGTTTATTCCACTCAGAATAACTTGCTCCAAGAGACAAAACCAAAGTCAGTACCAATACAAATAAAAAGCCTCCCAATAATCGGAAAGGATGTTCAAAATGATTACCAAAATGACGGGGGAAACAAATAGCCAAAAGGGGAACCATAACTAAAACGCCAATCATGTCTCCGCCCCACCAAATCAACCAATTAGCTAAGAAACCAGATTGATCAAGCAAGCCAACATAAAGCAAAGAAACAGAACCAACCGTGGCGCCAATTGTGGTCGATAGCACAGCGACCAGAAGCACAAACCGAGACACCAAACGTATATTATGAAAACGGAAAGAAGTACCAATAAAACGATGAACTAAATATGCGCCAATACAAGATTGTAAAGTGGAACCTATGGCAATAAGAGAAGGAAGAAGCACCGCAAAGCTAGCATGATTAACCCAAGTTGCTCCCATATTGACGAGAAAAGAACCTAGAAAAACACCGAATGGAGCGAACCTTGGGAAGAATATAACGGCCGTCACCGCCAAACCAGACGCAGGCCAAATAATCGTTGAGTAACCTGGCGAAGTCGCAACAGCAAGCCCTGCAACGCCTAAAAGAAAATATCCTAGCGCTGTTATTCCAATAACGGTAAAAGCTTTTATCATGCAGATTCATTCCTTGTGTAATCAGATACTTGATTTGAATATGGCACATCAAAATAATGATGGGGAAGCACTAAAATAGGCGTTAATTGAATAATATTATATGAAAACAAAAGAACCACCCTGTGGATTTTCATATAAACACAACAAACCAACACAAAAGTACAAAATAGTAACAATTAGATTATAATTTCGGTTTATACATATAAATTGCAAAAAACTATCTAAACATGAATTAGATAACGAAATACTAAGGATAAAGTACATGAAACTGTCAAAGCAGTTAGCAATTCTGGTCGCATTAGCCGCTATTGGTTTAATCGTATTAAGCTTAATATCATTAAACATTATCAAATCTAACCTTGTTGATTCCCGTAAGCATGAAATCATCAGTATTTTAAGCTTAGCCAAAGAGCAAATTAACCATTATGTAGATTTAGAAAAACAAGGCGTTTTATCTCAGCAAGAGGCTAAAAACAAAGCCATAGTAGTTTTATCTACTATGCGTTCAGGTGATTCTTATATCTGGGTAAATGGCAGTGATGCAAAATCAAAGGTTCACCCTAATCCAGATCAATTAGGAAAAGTTCAAGAGAGCTACCAACCTTCCCTAAGAGCACTCGCCAATACAGATTTTGTTTTCAGTGAAGGGGACTTTCCTAAAGCGGGCTCCACAGGACTTTATCCCAAGCTAAATGGCATGACCAAAATACCGGAATGGCAATGGGTATTTGGCTACGGTATCTACATGGATGACTTAAATGAAGACTACCAAAACACAGCCTTTTATTTCCTCATGGCTGGACTTGCCATAATCACAGTTATCATCCTTGCTGCAATTGTTTTGGCTAGAATCATTCTGCAAAATATTTTAAGAAATATTGGTGGCGAACCAAAGTACGTCAATTTAGTTACTAGTCGAATTGCTGATGGTCATTTGAGTGAACCGATAGAAGGTAAGTTCGAAGAAGACAGCCTCTTAGGTTATGTGGCAAAAATGCAGCAATCTTTAAAAGGCATGGTAAGAAATATCCAGCAAAGCTCTGAGCTATTAAACAGCTCATCGAAATCACTTAATGAACAGATGCAAAGCATCTTCACTGCATCGCAAAAATCCTCTGAAGCATCGCACTCTACCGCTGCCGCAATTCAAGAGTTATCAGCAAGTATTGAAGATATTGCTACAAGCGCGAAAGAGACAGAAAAGAACTCCGAAAGCTCGTTTGAAATGTCTTCCCGTGGTGAAGGCCTTGTGAAAAACTCTGCCCACAGCATCAATGAAATTTCAGCTCAAATCACACGCTCCACCGAAGAAATTAGCAGTTTACAAAAACGATCTTTGGAAATCGGCAGCATAGTGAATGTGATTAGCGATATTGCAGAACAAACCAATTTACTCGCATTGAATGCCGCTATTGAGGCGGCTCGTGCTGGCGAGCAAGGTCGAGGGTTTGCCGTTGTTGCTGATGAGGTCCGTACGCTTGCGTCTCGTACAGCCAAAGCGACAGCTGAGATCACAGAGACAATTAATCTAGTCCAAAATGACACAGAAAATGTCGCACAAACAATGAAGTCTGTTTTGCCTAAGGTAGAAGAAAGTGTCGATGCTTCAAACCTAGTGACAGACATGCTCACAAAAATAAGCTCTGAATCAAGTGAAAACTTGAATCGCATTCGTGAAATGTCTAACTCTTCAATAGAGCAAAACAAAGCGACGCAAAACCTTGCAGTGCATGCTGAAGAAATATCCAACATCATGCAGGAAACAGCAGAAGCGATCTCGAATTCCAAGAAAAACACTGACGATTTGAACAAACTCGCAATGGAATTACACAAGAGCGTGAGCTACTTCAAACTATAGAATAAACAACGAAGAAAACAATGAAGCGCTCGGTGGCACATAGCATCGGGCGTTTTTTATATGGGGAATTAAGGCGATGACAAATTTCAGGCGAAAAAAACCTGCTATAAAAGCAGGTTTCTTTAATATGGTGCCCAGAGACGGAATCGAACCGCCGACACGAGGATTTTCAATCCTCTGCTCTACCGACTGAGCTATCTGGGCAAGTGGGGCGTATTATAGAGAAACCTTTTTACGGGTCAACAGTTTTTTGAAAAAAATTAAAAACTTAGTTTCTTCTGCGCCTCTGGTATTATCTCTCTAATATCAAGGAGATAAAACTTATGCTTCATATCGTACTTTACCAACCAGAAATTCCACCTAATACAGGCAATGTCATCCGCCTGTGCGCTAACACAGGTTACCACTTACACTTGATCGAACCTTTTGGTTTTGATCTCGATGATAAGAAGTTACGCCGAGCAGGGTTGGATTATCACGAGTTTACTAATTTAAAACGCTATCCAGACTTCCGGTCCTTTGTTGATCAAAATGACATCGGCACTATTTATGCCCTGACCACAAAAGGCAGCAGAACGCATAGTGAAGCGAACTTTGTAGAAAACGATGTCTTGGTTTTCGGGCCAGAAACTCGTGGCTTGCCTGCTGAATTCATCGAAGCGCTACCACTTCCTCAAAGACTACGTTTGCCAATGCAAGCGAACTCTCGCAGTTTGAACTTATCCAATACAGTTGCCGTCATGGTTTATGAGTCTTGGAGACAGCTTGGCTACGCCATGCCAGCAGAATAATACACTGAGGTAAAATGAACGCTCTTTCACTGCTTTTAAAACGAAAAAACAGTCGTCGGAAATTTCGCGATAAAGTGCACTTGCATGAATCTACCGATTTAAAAAAGCGCTTCCTGCTTTTAATCGGCGTCATCGCTTTGCACAGCTTAGCCATGGTGTTTTTTGAAGACTTAGATTGGTGGCAAGCTTTTTGGCTAACCATGACCTCTGCAAGCACCACAGGTTACGGGGATATTTCCGCCGCAACTTTTTGGGGGCAATTCTCAACCATCTTATTAATTTATGGCATGGGAATAACCTTACTTGCACAAATTGCCAGTGATTATGTGGAACTCAGACTGACAAAAAAAGAAATGCGCGTGAAAGGCGTTATAAGGTGGAATGAAATGCAAAACCATATATTGATTATCAATACTCCGAAATATGACTCTGAGCGCTATCTAGGGCTTTTGGTGAGCCAAATCACACAAACGCCTGAACTTGCCGATACTCCTATTCAGATCCTTACCACAGCCTTTCCTGAGGGTTTACCGTTAGAGTTGAGATCTCAAGGTGTGGTTCATCACACTGGAGATGCGTTAAGTGATGGTATGCTTTTAGCCGCTGGAGCCGATAAAGCCAAGTACATCATTGTTTTATCGCCAGATGCTCAAGACAGCCTGAGCGACAGCTTAACCTTTGATATTTTGCATCGTATTCAAGCTCTACAGCCTTCGGCTTTTATTATGGCGGAAGCCATTAATGACTCGAATCGACCTCGCTTTAAAAGCGCAGGGGCAAATGCCGTTATTCGTCCGGTAAGAGCTTACCCTGAAATGCTAGTGCGCTCTTTAATGGCGCCTGGTACAGAGCAAGTGCTAGAAGATTTGTTCCGCCACCAAGGAGACCATACCATTCGCTTAAACATTCAGCTTGCGAATGTTACTTGGGCGAAAGTCGTGACAACCTTGATCCAAAAAGACATTGGGACTGCGTTAGGCTACATACAAGAAGACGGTGACGTTGTGACGCACCCTCAGACTCATGCTGTCATCAATGCAACAGGATTAATCGTGCTAATAAATGACGATCAAGTCATTCCATCGCTGGATGAAATAGGAAGGTTATTCTAAGATGAGCATTAAGCTCAGAGCATAACGATGGGCTTGAGATTACTTATTTTGTAACTTAAGCCCTATCACTTCTATTTGATTGCCTTTCATTTCACGAATCGTCAGGCGCAGGTTACCAAACCTTGCTCTATCACCTACCACAAGGGATTTACCAAGTTGCTGTTTTACCAACTCAGCGGCAGTATCGCTTTCACTGATACCTTCCAATGAAACGCCATACACCTTGGCGAGATCCAATAACGACGCATCGCCACGAATGGCAAATTCGCCAAAAAAGTTCTGCAACAGGAATGATCCTGAGGATTGTTGTGAGAATATTTGCGCCACATCGTTCACATCTTCTGGATGTAAAAGCATCCAGATTCTGTCCCCTGACTTAAGCGCTGTTTCAGTGTTCACGACAATCGGTTTCTGGTCTCGAACCAAAGCCACTAGCTGAGGCGTAGAAACCGTCTCACTAGGAACGTTTTGAACGATGGCCGCAGGAATACGAACCGATTCTGCTTGCACCAAAAACTCGTAGAGTTCTAATGTGTGGTGAGAATTTACGTCATCGATCAAAGAGAAACGTGTTGTCGGTGCAGGCGCCGGAGGAACAACCACTTTTAGCCAACGAGCCATCCAAGGCACAGTAGAACCCTGCAGCAACAAAGAAATCAGCACAACAGTAAAAGTAATTTCAAACAAGAGTTCTGCATTGGTGAGACCTGCGATGACAGGATAAAGTGCCAATACAATCGGAACCGCGCCGCGTAACCCAACCCAACTAATATAAAGACGCTCAGGCCAACGGAAATCAAACGGCAGCAAACAAATCATCACAGCAACAGGGCGAGCGATAAAAATAAGAAAAGCAGCAATCGCAACGGCTTCAAAGCCATGCGTCAGCAAGCTCGACGGTGTGACCAAAAGCCCTAATAACAAGAACATACCTGCCTGAGCCAACCAAGCCAAACCATCCATCACTTGAGATATAGCCTCAAGCTGCTTGATACGGCCATTGCCCACAGTTAATCCAACAAGATAAACAGCAAGGAAACCACTACCACCTGCAATGTTAACGCCGGAAAAAACAGCAAGCCCAAAGGAGATAATCAGTAGCGCGTACAAGCCTTCTACTAAAGGTACTTTGCGCAGCACAAGCAATAATAGCTTTCCACCCAACAAGCCAACGATGCCACCGATCGCGAACTGTTGAAGCATTTGACCTAAAAACGCCAAAACACTTAAATGATCCGTGCTTTGTAGCAAGCCTGTTAGCATAACCACCAACAAAATCGCCATTGGATCATTGGCGCCAGATTCGATTTCTAGCGTTCCACCAACACGCTCATTAAGACTCACGCCACTGTTACGCAGTAAATTGAATACTGCTGCCGCGTCAGTCGAGCCAACAATGGCACCGAGTAATAAGCCGTAGATAAGTTTGACGTCAAGCAACCAAGCAGCAAAGGAGCCGACTGCTGCTGTGGTGAATACAACACCTAATGTGGCAAGGGAAAAAGAGGGCCACAAGGCCACCCGAAAGGTACTGGTTTTGGTACGCATACCACCATCAAGCAAGATGATAGCAAGAGCAAGGTTACCAACAAAAAAGGCTAGATTTGGGTTGTCAAAAGCCAGTCGGCCAATACCCTCTTCGCCTGCTAACATCCCCATTCCGAGGAAAACAAGTAACAAGGGCAGACCAACACGAACCGTTAAGGAGCTGGCTAAGATGCTAACCAGTAGCAATATGCCAGCTAAAAAGATAAATCCATTTGTGTCGATAGTAGCAATAACCTCTGACTAAAGTTGTCCGGTAAGTGTTAAGTACTTTTCCATCAGTTGCTCTTCACTTTCTTTGTAGTTTGGATCCAAAGGAATGCAATCTACTGGGCAAACCTGCTGACATTGAGGCTCATCAAAATGCCCCACGCATTCAGTACACTTTGCCGGTTCAATCACATAGATTTCTTCACCTTGAGAAATCGCCTCATTTGGGCACTCAGGCTCACAAACATCACAGTTTATGCATTCATCTGTAATAATAAGAGACATTTTTCTCTCCTAACAAAAACACTATGTAGTAGAACCAAGAAAGTTAAATTGTTTGAAAGTGCTCTTGCAGAACACGCTTAACTTCTGGATTTACAAATTGACCAAAGTCACCATTTAAAGACGCAATTTCTCTTACCAATGTTGATGATATGTAAGAGTGCTTCTCTGATGGCGTCAGGAAAATACTTTCCACATCTGGCGCAATCGCTCTGTTCATATTCGCCAGCTGGAACTCATATTCAAAGTCAGAAACCGCACGCAAGCCTCGAATGACCACTTTGGCATTCACAGAGCGCGTAAACTCGGTTAATAAGTTATCAAAGCCCATTACTTGTACATTCGGCAAATGCCCTAATACATGCTTCGCTAATGATATACGCATTTCATGTGATAATGCTGGGCGCTTTTTCGGGCTAGCGGCAACCGCTACGATAACTTGATCGAAAAGCTTTGATGCTCGTTCAACCAAATCCGTATGGCCATTTGTAATCGGGTCAAATGTCCCCGGATAAACCGCAATCGTACTCATGGCTTTCATCCAAAATTAGTAAGGGATAATGAGACAGAGCGACCAAAATCGTCATAGTGATCCACTCTCGTTCTCGTTTTAGGGGTCGCATCATATAGGAATACGCCCTTATTCTCAATTCGCCAAACAATATCGATTGTCTAACTTCTATTCAAGATTATAGGGCGCTCTTTTTATAAGCTGTAAGGCCCTAGTATTTGCTTAAGGAAAGAAATCGCCAAAAATATAAAGATAGGCGATAAATCCAAACCACCCAAGGTAGGAATTACTCGCTGGCACGCTCGATATAAAGGTGCCGTAATCTGTCCAACCAACATAGCACCAGGATGACTTGCACCAGGAGCAACCCAGCTCAAGATCACAGAAATCAACATGGCCCAGAAATACAGATCCAACAAATGATAAAAAGTCCCCGCGATGGTGTAAATTGCATAACCTGCTGGAGGCAGTGAAACGCCTTTAATAAGCACAACCAAGGCCACTGTTAGAAGTTGCACCGCGAACGCTAACACAAGAGAAGCGGTATCCAAGCGACCAATAGCAGGTATGACTTTACGCAATGGCAATATCAGCGGGCTCGTTGCTCTAACCACACCTTGGCTAATAGGGTTATAAAAATCTGCTCGCGTCAGTTGGAGCACTAAACGCAGTAAAACAATAAACAAGTAAAGGTTACATATCACCTTCACCAACATAGTAAATGGATCTGAATACATTCTATTTATTCCTCATTATTATTCTGAACAGAAAAGTCTCTCGACATTTCTTTTGATCTATTCGCGCAAGCTGTCATGGCATCAGCCACTATTTTATCTATATTCGATGCCTCAAAAGACAGCAAAGCTTGTTCTGTTGTGCCATTTGGCGACGTAATGTTTTTACGCAATTCCGCGATCGGTTCCGGCAATTCCACCACCATACGCGCCGCACCTAGCATGGCGTGGCTCGCCAATTCGCGGCTGACATCTTCATCCATGCCTTGTTTTTTTGCCTCTTTGATCATGGCCTCAAGGAATAAAAAGAAATACGCCGGCGCACTGCCCGATAGGCTTGTGACTGTGTGCATGTGTTCTTCTTGTTCAACCCAAACAGAATTACCAACGCTTGAGAACAATTCAGTTACCCAATGCTTTTGTTCATCCGTAATGTGCTCATTGGCAATCAGACCTGTCATACCCGCACCTAACTGCGAAGGCGTGTTTGGCATACTACGAACAACAGCAACAGGCTTACCAAGCCAGTGTGACAAAGCATTCAGCTCTATCCCCGCCGCAACCGACACAAACAACTGATCACTGCGAACGTATGGCGAAAACTCCTCAACGACCGCTTTCATTTGCGCAGGTTTAACACACAACACAACGACATCAGCGCCATTCACAGCAGAATCATTATCAGCCAACATGGTGATGCCATATTGTTCATGATAATAATCTCTTTTTTCTGGCGTTCTTGATGTTCCTATAATTTTGTCAGCAGGGTAACCACTCGCAAGCATGCCACTAAAAATTGCTCTTGCCATGTTTCCCACGCCGATGAAGGCAATGCTAGGTGTCATGTGTCATCCTATTATTAATCTGAGCTCGTACGCCCGTTAAAGGTCAATATTATACGTTGTCATTGCGCTACTTGGTTGAGTAATCTCGCTCACCAAAGATCGCTGTTCCCACTCGAACCATAGTGCTTCCCGATTCAATCGCAGCGGCTAAGTCACCAGACATCCCAATAGATAGAGTGTCTATCATGCTATCTTCTTTGGATAATTCAAGGAATGCATGAGATAAGGGAGCATAAACAGCACACTGAGCTTGATGATTTTCTTGCGGTGCGGGAATGGCCATCAAACCTCTAAGGCGTAAATTTGGCAATTCCTTAACTAACGCAACCATATCATCTAATTGCTCTAAAAGAATTCCAGACTTACTTTCTTCGCCGCTTATATTCACTTGAATACACACATTAAGCGGCGGCAAGTTTTCTGGTCTTTGTTCATTTAAACGCAGTGCAATCTTTTCACGATCAATTGAATGAACCCAATCCATTGTTTCTGCGATTTGGCGGGATTTATTAGATTGAATTGGGCCAATGAAATGCCATTCAATATCGGAGAGATGTGAAAGCGCATGGAATTTATCAACCGCTTCCTGCACATAGTTTTCACCAAAAGCTCGTTGACCAGCAGCATAAGCCGCCTCTAAAGATGAAACAGGCTTGGTTTTGCTCACTGCCAACAAACGCACACTGCCTTGCAGGCGATTTGTTTGCTTCTCTGCTTGCTGAATTTGTTGCAAAACTACAGCAAGATTTTTTTAATGCTTTCCGCGTCACTGTTCGTCACTTCAACCACCATTGCACCTCAATCTTATTTTTAGTGGGTTTATTTAATTTTAAATAAACCCACTAAAATGCATATGTTGCGCATCATAGCACTATTTTAAATGACAGAAAAAACACCTACAGTGAGTAGCACTCTGAACTGGAGCTGTAGAAAGCATCATGGAATTCCAAGCGATAGCCGGAAGCATTTCCAAGGGAGTAGGCAGCTGAAGAAGCCGCTTTATGAAGAGATTCTAAAGATGAGTGTTCAGGATAAAAAGCAATACCGATGGCTAAGCCAGCTCGCATAAGTCTGTTATTGGAGTATTCCGCTTTTTTCATGGAATCCAATACTTTTTGAGCCACTACTTCAGCGTCTTCTAAATGCTGAATACGGATTCCCATAACAAACTCACGCTCATCATAATGTGCAATAAGGTCGTTATCTCGCACGGCATCTGACATCACATCAGCCAGCTCTTTCAGTTCACTCGCATCGATTTTTATATCTTGAAGTAAGTAGAGAGACAACAAAGCCGCACGCTGAAAATGACGACGAGAATCTTTTAAAACCATACCAAAACTGTCATCAAAGCTATAACGTCTTAATAAACCAGTATTAGGATCTCTATGGTTGTTTTCCAATAATGAGAAATCTGCTTTTTCACGCTCAAAAGCAGCATTCACCCAAGAGGCATAAGAATCTAACGCCAATTCCATTAAATTATTGGCAACCGATGTATTGTCTTCCTGAAAAGCCAACATGAAATAAATGGAACCTTGTCCATCTGAAATACTGACCATAGAAACACTTGTGAAAGCATGCTTGCTTAGAAAAGGTTGCCATTTTTTCCAACCCGATGCTTGTTGGATATTCACATCGTGTTGCTTTGGTCGTGAGGAAGTTGCCGCAAAAGACAGTAGATCTTGAGGAATAACCGATAGCAAGCCATTACTTGATGGCAAATCGGCATTAATCGAATCGGTAAATTGCAAACGCCACTGTAAACAGTCTTTATCGGAGACTAGAAACAAGCAATAAGCGTTAGATAACTGCGCCTGCAATTTACTTTTGAAACGGTTTAAAAGCGCATTTAAAGGTGCGCCTTTCGATATGACCTCAAGTATTTTAGGTACGTCGTCGTATAACTTTTTTATAAAGTCCCTTTCTTTTTCTACATTCGCCAATCGAGATTGCAATATTTGCTGCTCTTTTAACGATGAGCCTGAGATGTCCGTAGCCATAAAATATTAAAACCATACCATTCACAATTTAAGTTAGATTAACGCGCTAACATAAAAAGTAAAGGACTAGTAAAACCAAACGATAAAAAACCTTACTTTGCCCGAAAAAAGAACGCTACACAGCCTGATAAACCTGTTGCCCAGAGATATAAGTGCTCATCACACGACCTATAAACTCTTCACCAAAGTAAGGAGAATTATGGCCTTTTGTCTTGCGGCCTTCATAACTCCAAGACCAACGAGCCGTGCTATCGAACAAGACAAAATCAGCAAAGCTTCCTACCGCAAGCGAACCCGCTTCCAAACCGAAACAGGCTGCTGGACCAGAGGTCAAACAACTCAACAGTGTAGAGAAATCAAAATCGCCTTCATCCATAAGCTGCATTGCTAATGGCAATAAAATTTCGACGTTCGCCATGCCCGGCTCTGTCGCCGCAAAAGGTGCAATTTTCGCCATTTTTTCATGGGGCTGATGATCAGAACAAATCGCAGTAATCACACCCTGTTTAATGCCTTCGATCAATGTCAGGCGATCGTTCTCTGAACGCAGTGGTGGCAAAACATGATATCGACCATCAAACTGATTCAGCACATTATCGCTCAGCAATAAATTATGTACCGCTACATCTGCTGTTACATCCAATCCTGCCGCTTTCGCATCTGCGATCATTTCCACTGATTTAGCACAAGATAGGCGTGCAAAGTGCGCGCGCACTCCAGTCTTCTCAACCAATAATAGATCACGCATCAAAGCTACGGTTTCAGCCGTGTCAGGAATACCACTTAAACCATGCATGGTAGACATCAAACCTTCATGGGCACAGCCGCCTTCAGACAAGCTTTTCTCATCAGGATGAAACACCACTAACAAATCGTGAGTCGCAGCGTACTCTAACGCTCGAGACAACACCTTGGTATTTGCCATGCCGTTGCGACCGTTAGACAACGCGATACAGCCAGCATCCGTTAATGCCACCATATTACTTAACTGAACGCCTTCTAAACCTTGAGTCAAAGCCCCAAGCGGGAAAACATTCGCCATGCCGGCTTCATCCGCTTTATCTTGAATCAAAGCCGCCACTGCTGGCGTATCTACGATAGGACGAGTATCAGGAGGCGAAATCAGTGTCGTAATACCACCAGACACAGCAGCGCGTCCTTCGGTAGCAATGCTGCCTTTTTGCGTAAAGCCTGGTTCACGTAATGACACAGCAAGATCCACCAAACCTGGCAATACCCACTGCCCTGATGCATCAACAACTTGAGCGTCATCAAAACCCTCAGGCGCTTCACCAATGGCAACAATTTTATGATTCTCAACAAACAAGTCGGTGACTTTATCTAAACCTTGGCTTGGGTCGATCAAACGACCATTTTGAATACGTAATTTCATACTATTTTTCATCCTTCACAGCTGGCGCTTCATCACTTTGCAACTGACCGCTCATCGCCATCGACATCACCGCCATACGCACTGCAATACCATTAGTAACCTGATTCAAAATCACCGAATGGTCACCATCCGCCACTTCAGAAGAAATCTCAACACCTCGGTTAATCGGCCCAGGGTGCATAACAATCGCATCTGGCTTCGCCCATGCTAGAGATTCTTCAGTCAAACCATACAGACGATAAAACTCACTCTCGCTTGGCAAAAGAGCGCCTTTCATGCGTTCTTTCTGTAGACGCAACATCACAACGACGTCTACATCTTTCAAGCCAGCTTCTAAGTCATAACAAATGGTTGCGCCCATCTCTTCGAAAAAGCTTGGGACCAAGGTCTTAGGGCCAACCAAACGAACATCACTAACACCCAAAGTTGTGAGCGCTTGTAATTGAGAACGGGCAACTCGTGAATGCAGAATGTCGCCAACGATAGCGACTTTTAAACCGTCAAAGCTGCCTTTGTGGCGGCGAATCGTCAGCATATCTAACATAGCTTGAGTTGGGTGAGCGTGACGACCGTCCCCTGCGTTAATAATCGCTACATTTGGCGTACAGTGTTCGGCAATAAAATGAGGCGCGCCGCTGTCAGAGTGACGAACAACAAACATGTCACTTTGCATCGCTTCAAGGTTTTTCAGTGTGTCTAATAAAGACTCCCCCTTAGACGTTGCCGAGGTTTCGATATTCAAATTGATAACGTCAGCGGAAAGTCGTTTAGCCGCTAGTTCAAAAGTAGTACGAGTTCGGGTGGAGTTTTCAAAGAAGAGGTTAACAACGGTTTTACCGCGTAAAAGTGGCACTTTCTTAACGGACTGCTCGCCCATTGAAAGGAAAGATTCCGCTCTGTCTAGAATCTCAGTCAGAATGGTTTTATCAAGCCCATCTAATGTCAGAAAATGCTTTAACTGACCGTGTTCGTTTAACTGTAATGCCCGAGGGTCGGATCGCATCATGGTTTGCTTTCCTCAAACTGTAAAGACGGAATCGTCTTTCTCTATTTAAAATGGTCTTCTAATATTCAGCCGTATTTAAAAATTCAAAATACGCAAAAATTTATTCTGTAAGTGTAGATAGAAAAATGCCCGGTTAGTAAAACTAAAACCGGGCATTAACAATGCGAAAGACTAAAACAAACAATGAATCCACCAGCATAGCGGGTGAAATAAGGTGCTTTTTAACTATTCGATCGTTTCTTTTATCCATACTCTAATTGTCGTATTTGTTTGATAAAAAATAAAGCTCTTAACTAATATTATTGCGCATCTACTAAGGAAACGCTCATCGGCTGAGGCCCAGTTAACTTAACCCTTTGATCAGGATTAAGTATTAGGTGCTCACCGACAATATCGGCAGCAATTGGCAGTTCATGCTGGCCAAGATCATAAAGAATCGCCAAGGTAATGCTGGCAGGGCGACCAAAGTCAAAAATCTCGTTCATCGCCGCACGAATGGTTCGGCCAGACATCAAAACATCATCCACCAAAATAACATGGCGATCTTCAATCGCAGGCAATAAGGTTTGATTTACCTTCGGGTTTAAGCCTGCTTTGGTAAAATCATCTCGATAAAAAGTAATGTCTAATGTGGCTAATGGCTCATTGGTCGGCACTGACGACATCAGTTGCTCAGCAACCCAAACACCGCCCGTATGAATTCCAACGACAATCGCATCTTCAATGTTCTTCTTTGCGCAATAGTCAGCTAATTGCGTCTTCATGGATGCCAGAGAAAGCTCTAAATCTAACTTCATTATTGCCCATACCTTACTGATAAAATCACTGTTTCTATGCTGAACAGTCTGTTAATAGATGACTTAAAGAGATTCTGCAAACCAGGTTTCTAGAATCATTTGAGCGGCCAAACCATCGACTGAGTTGTCTTTAAAGTTACGGTTTCCGCCTCGTGCGATCACTTGGCCTTTTGCTTCATAGGATGATAATCGCTCGTCCATCATATGGTAAGGAAGATTAAAACGTCCATGCAACCGTTTGGCAAATTTACGTGCTCTTTGACACATCTCATTTTCATCGCCATCCATATCTAATGGCAATCCTACAACGAAGGCGTCCGGTTTCCATTCTTCAACGATTTTCGCAATGTCATCCCAGTTTGGAATACCATCTTTTGCTTTAATCGGGTCAAGTGGCTGAGCGGTGCCGGTAACGCTCTGACCAATAGCCACTCCCATTCGAGTCGTGCCAAAATCAAAACCCAATACTGAGCGAACAGTATTGGGCTTCTGCTGATTACTTAAAGGCGCTTCTGTCGAGCCTGACGCTGTCATTAACCATGTCCTATATCCGGTGAAAGTCTTGTCATATCAATTCCCAACACTTGAGTCGCTGCGGTAAATTGCATATCACTTGGTGTATGGAATAATACGTCTAAATCCGCTTCACATACCAGCCAATCATTGTTGGCAATTTCAGATTCTAATTGCCCTGCATCCCAGCCCGCACAACCTAATGTGATTCGAAACGCATTAGGCCCGTTGTTTTGAGCAATGTCTTCCAACGCCTCAAGAGAAGCGGATAACGACACTTCGTCTGTCACTTGTAGTGTATTGCTCCATTGTTTATCCGCAGTATGCAAGATGAAACCTTTCTCTGCTTCTACTGGGCCGCCGTGATAAATGGGTTCAGCAGCAAGCAAAGGATTGCTAATTTTCATTTCGAGATGATCAGCTAATTCTGTGAAATCGACTTTTGATGGGCGGTTGATCACAATCCCCATCGCGCCTGCCTCTGTATGCTGACAAAGATAAATAACAGTATGTTCAAAATGTGGGTCGTCTAGGTGTGGCATTGAAATGAGAAAGTAATTTTTAAAAGATTCGAAAGGTACATTCATAGTCATTAACCCTCTTAAATTAGATGAAAACACAAAAAACGTGCTAATTGCCTAAACTTAAAAAGAACTGAGATCTGAACAATTACCGAAGCTTAAGAAGCTTCCTTAACGCAGTGGAACTGATAATGAAGAAGTGTAAAAAAGCCAATCTGAAAAACGATTTGACCAAAACAGTATAGACCAAACTAACGGTAAACCATTCCAAAATATACATTTTTTTACTGACTGGCTTCAAAAAACACACATCAGGCAGTAAACTACCCATACAAACTCAAAATGATGTATTGTTTCTAAAACTTCTATTTTCATGCTTAGGAAACCCAAAATGTCCCTAATTTCATTACAAAGCGCACAAGGAGACTCGATGTTAATCGGGCCACTTGCTCGTCTTAAAATGATGATGTGGGCACAGCATTACCAAGCTGAAACAGTTGATTTACGCTATTTTTTCCACAGCGGCTGGTCTTCTTAACCTCCTTATTTATTGTCTAAAAAAACTCTCTCTGCCTCTTTCATTAGAAGAAGAGGTTTTGCTTTTTAAAAAACAATACTGTCGGCCAAATGGCGACAAAGGAAATGATCATGCAACTACAAGCAATCGACTACACAAGCGCAACTGCTCAAGAAGACTTCGTAAAATCACTTCACGATACTGGCTTTGGCGTTTTAAAAAATCATCCAATCCAAAAAGCCTTAGTCAGTGCGATTTACGCGGAATGGCAAACCTTTTTCGATGACGAATCAAAATACGATTACCGTTATAACGTTGGCACACAAGATGGCTTCTTCCCGCCAGATGTGTCTGAAACAGCCAAAGGCCACACGAAAAAAGACATCAAAGAGTATTTTCACTATTACCCTTGGGGACAATGCCCAGACGCTCAAAAAGCCTTGTTGTCTCAATATTATGCAGAAGCCAATACACTAGCGGCTGAGCTATTAGCTTGGGTGGAAAAACACACGCCAGCCGACATTGCTAAAAACTACACGCAATCTTTATCCAGCATGGTAGATGGCAGCGATCAAACTCTCTTACGAGTGTTACATTACCCACCACTAAAAGGTGATGAAGAGTTAGGTGCAATTCGAGCAGGTGCTCATGAAGACATTAATCTGTTGACCATTTTGCCTTCCGCCAATGAACCGGGCTTACAAGTAAAAGCCAAAGATGGCACTTGGATGGATGTACCATGCGACTTCGGCACCTTGATCGTTAACATCGGTGACATGTTGCAAGAAGCGTCAGCGGGCTACTTTCCTTCTACTTCTCACCGAGTTATCAACCCTGACGGCGCAGACAAGACCAAATCCCGCATTTCTTTGCCGTTGTTTCTGCACCCGAAACCAGAAGTTGTGTTGTCTGACCGCTACACAGCGAAAAGCTATCTGCATGAGCGTTTAGTAGAGCTTGGGGTTATCTAAGACTTAAAACGTCACAACAAAAACGGCTCTTAGTTCATATGTACAAGAACTAAGAGCCGTTTTTTTATTGACCGTTAAAACCGAACCGAAATGTTATTTAGAGGGCAAAGCCTCACTCACAATGCTCTTTGCTAATAAGTCTGATGCGTCGTAAGTCGGTAGCTCTGTGCGTAATTGATCCCCTACTACCGACAATTCAGTACAAGCAATAATAAGACCTTCAGCACCTTGAGCCGCTAAATCTTCAGCTGCTCGATGATAATCAACAAGTTGTTCTGCTGTCTGTTTATTGGCTTTGACCGAGCGAATAAACGCCATCACTTTTTCTTGATGCTCTGGCGCTGGGTACATTACTTCAACATTATGCTTGGCAAACCAAGGCTCGTATAAATAAATAATTTGAAGCGCTGAAGAAGCCAAGAGTCCAATCTTCTTAATATTTGGCTGAGCACTTTTCACATGATCTGCCGTCAATTCAACCATATTCATAAAAGGCACATTCACCGCTTCCGCAATACGCGAATAATAATGATGTGCGGTATTGCATGGCATGGCTAAAAAATCAGCCCCTTGCTCCTCCAAACCTTGCGCCATTTTAATCATGCAAGGTGCTGGATCTTCCCCGTTCCCTTCGATCAAAGCTTTAATACGAGAAGGAATCTTAGGATTGTTATCCACCAATACATGAATATGATCAATATCATCCGTCACAGGTGTCAGGTGAATAATACGGTGCATCAAATCAACGGTCGCCTCAGGTCCCATACCACCGATGATACCAACCACTTTTTCTTTGTTCTTGACCTCATTGGTCATAACCGATTCTCCTTTTATCCTAACGGCGCATATAACCTTGCTGCTTAAAAAGTTACCCAAGAATATCTCTTACTAAATCACAATATAACCATCATCAAAGCAAAGCTTTTACTGACAAACTCACACCCGATAAGAGCAGCAACACAAGAGCAACTTGCTTTATCACCTGAGGCGATATATTCGGCGGATAACGCTTCGCTAATATCGACGTGATAAGAACACAGGGCAACCCTAATACACTTACCCACATCATTGAGGCAGTAATTTGTTCACCCACACCCATAATGGCAATTCGCATTAAAGATGTGATGAAGAACACGCTTAACAAGGTAGCGCGTATAACATTTAGCGCAATTGGCTGACGGTACATTAAATAAGAAATCGGCGGACCAGATGTGGCAAACAAGCCACCAAATATTCCAGAAATACCACCAAACACAAAGTACACCCAAGGACGAGATGCTTCGGCGTCTTTTTTGGGTTTCATTAAGCTCATCAAACAAGCTAAAACAATGCTGATTCCAAGCAAGAGCTGCAACCAATGCAAAGCGTTACTTCCCAAGAAGTTTAACAAGTAAACGCCCGCAGCAATCATGGGCGTCGCCGCTGCAAAATACGCCAGCAGATTTTTCACATTAACCAGTTTCCATACACCGCCATACAAACCAGTGGCCGCGTTTACCATACTTAACACGCTCACAGAAAAAGCAGCAACCTCTAGCGACACCAGAGAAAATAGCCCAGCGACACTCATCACAACCAAACCAAAAGCGAACCCCGTTAGGCTCTGGACATAGCTTCCAACCACAAACGAGAAAAGCAGCCATATAGAAATATCATGCATAGAAAACTCTATTAGAAACAATATGAATGGAATAATTTACGGCACATTAAATCACAAACACCCGAACTAAAGCTCACATAAGTCTTAAGACAAAACTCTTAAAAGAAACATTGCACAGAGTATGCAAATTTCATCCAATCAAAGTGTTAACTTCTCAGCACCCTTTTATTCCCAATCTTTACCCACACTAATATGAATAAATACATTAGACGCCAAGGTCATTGATCATGAAAAACTCATTAGATATACAATTCGTATCCGACATTATGTGCCCTTGGTGCGTGGTTGGACTCGGTAACCTCAACAAAGCCATCGCCGAATTGGAAGACAAAGTAGATGTAAATATCACCTTCCAACCATTCGAGCTGAATCCAACCATGCCAGCAGAAGGCCAAGGTTTCCAAGAACACATCATTGAGAAGTACGGCATTACCAAAGAGCAATCAGACCAAAACCGATCGGCTATCCAAGAACGAGGCAAAGAACTCGACTTTGATTTCAATTTCAATGACGAAAGCCGCATGCGTAACTCTTTCGACGCTCACCGTTTATTGCATTGGGCTAATTTAGAAGGCAAGCAAGCTGAACTAAAAGCCGCTTTATTCAAAGCTCACTTTACTCATAACCAAGACGTTAGTGATTACGCAGTTTTATCTAAAATTGCGGCCAGCGTTGACCTAGACCCAAGCGCGGCAAAAGGCGTATTGGAAAGCGGTCAATACAAGGAAGAAGTAAAAAAACTTGAGCAATTTTGGCAGCAAAACGGCATTAACTCAGTGCCAACCGTTGTGGTGAATAATAAATACGCCATTACTGGCGGCCAACCCGCTGAAAGCTTCAAACAAGCTCTTGAAGAAATCATGGCAAGCGAGTCTAGTTCAGAAGAATAAGCTTGAATTGCTAGCATCGATCAACACAGCTTTAGCTTCTGTCGAATACGGCTTAACGCCACAGGTGTAATGCCAATGTAAGAAGCTATTTGCTGCTGTTGAATGGTGTCTTTTAGCTCTGGGAAGGCAACGCAAAAGTCCAGATATCGACGCTCAGCAGAGTGTTTCATGAACGCACTTTCTCGCTCTTCTTTGCTGATAAAAATCCTTTCTAATAATTTGACGTAAAACTCCAGAAAGTTTTTATCCTCTCGCATTTGCTCATAAAACGCGGCCCAAGGGTAAGACAAAACAATGCTCTCTTCTAACGCTTGAATCCCAAATGATGCCTTTGATTTTGTTACCATAGATTTGGTGGAACCAATAACACTCGAGCCTTTGACAAAGCTTTGGGTAAACTCTTTCCCTTCATCAGACACACTGACATAACGAACCAACCCAGTAGATAAAAAGTAGAAATTGCTCGCAACATCGCCTTGCTGAAAAAGGTAATCCCCTTTAGATACAGCGTGAACCTCTACGGGCAGAGTAAGAATCGATAAATCAATGTCATGCCCTAATCGATTAAAATAGGTCTGCAAACTATTTGTTAATTGGGCTTGCTCCATAAAGTCACTTCACTCTGATTGTTTTCTATCAATTAAAAACAAGGCCACGCCCAAACACAACAACCCAGCAAGAAAGCCCCAATTAAACAAACTGAATACACGAGCATTAGCGACAGAAACAAAAAGCGCCACCCAAACCGGTATTGTATAAGAAAAAGCCAATAATCGACTTGCGCCTACCGCAACCACCAAACGCTGTTGTAGCACGAAGGTAAATAACGTCGTAAATACTGTTAAATATAATCCGTAATACCAAAAGCCACTTGTTTGCCATTGCACCTGCTCTAAGTCTCCCCAGAATAAAGCAATCGGCAACAACCAAATACAGCCAAAAAACATCATCATAAAAGCGCCTGACAAAGCCTCTAGAGATCGCCCCCATTTCTGTACAGACACAACATGCAAGGCCAACAGTACACAAGCACCAATAAAAATAAGGTCGCCTGAATGCCAAGCAAAATCACCAACGGCTTGTGTCGAAAACAACACCAAGATGGCACCACAGGAACCTATGACAAATCCCAAAATACGTAACCACGGCGAGATTTCATGTAACCATACTCTGGCGATAAAAACGCCGATCAAAGGCACCAAAGTATAAAGTACAGACGTATTCAGTGGTGTAGTCGATTGCAATGCGGCAAATAGCCCGATAAAAAAACCAACCAAAGCGCCACTGATAATCACATAATGAAAAACTCGGCGGCGACAAACAAACAGCGCCTTAAACTGATCGCTAACCTTAAGCCCTTTCTTACGCCACCTTACAACAAGAACGCAAAACATAATCAGGCACGCCAAAAAGAAGCGAAACGTCGATGTGGCAATTGGACTCGCGTAACCCACAATAAGACCAGACACAATAAAGGAGGAAGCCATCAACCAAGCCCAAGCCAACAAGGTGATAGTGTGGTTCATAACACGGCCTCAGACTGATCTTCCTTGCTTAATAGCGCCAAGTTATTCGCCAAAAAGCGATCAAACAAATGCTCGGCAATCACCCATTCAATATCCAACCCAAATGTGTTGGTTAATACTTGGTATAAATCGTTAGGCGAAGATAAGACCTGCTTTTTCAGGTTTCCTTGCTGCCTTTCCATTAATTCATGGTTTATCAAAAAGATCGTACGCGACGCGTCTTTTAAGCCAACCATTAAGTTATTCACAAAACCAGCCATTGGATATCGGTGAGAATAGAAGTTACCCGCTAAACAATCTGCATCGGTATAAACCGCCAAGTCAAAACGATACATAGTGTAATAATCGCCTTGCTTCAAAACCTGTAAGTCGTACTCTCCCTCCGGCTTAGCCACAATGCGGTACACATCATTGCCTGACTTTTGCAGTACATCTGGTTGCAGCAGCAAAAGCGTAATCGGACAATCGCCACCAAACCCTGTATCCACCAAATACTGGCGACCTTCATGATTCAATAAAGTGAAGCGATGTGTTCTAGGAACCTCTTGCTCTTGGTTTTTAAGCACACGAGCCATCACCAATTTAACGTCATATCCCAAGGCTTTTAGAAGCTCAAAGGTGAGCTTATTATGTTCAAAGCAATAACCGCCCAAACCACGTTTCACGATTTTCTGGCTAATGTCTTCTAGGTTCAAAGAGATATCTTCTCCCATCACAACAGCCAGACTGTTGAAGCTGTATCGGGCAATATGTGTCGCTTGCAGTGACTCAACAAAACTCATATCTAATGGTGCAGGAATGGCCAAGCCGAGATCTGAAATATAGCTTTGTAAACTTAATGGTAATGACATGCTTTACTCCTTTGATATAACCAATAGGAGCAAAGAATATAGAGGTAAAGGAAGAAAGGAATTAACCTAGGTTAAGCGATATCAATTTACTGCACTTTAAGTGTATTAGACTCATACCACTTATTCAGTGAGATACGAATCTGCTAAATTACCCAATGGCTTTTTCAAGCATTTCAACATCCCAGTATTGATCGAATTTACGGCCTACTTCACGAAACACACCAACAGATTCAAAACCGAACTTCTTATGAATAATAAGCGATGCCTCATTTGGCAAAGTGATTCCAGCATAGGCACGGTGCACATCTTCCGCTTCCAGCCGTTTAAACAATTCTGTGTATAACGCCTTCCCCAACCCTCTGCCTTGTGTGTTTGGCTTTAAGTAAATACTTACTTCGACCGAAGTTTCATAGGCTTGCTTAACTTTATATTGGGCACTGCAAGCATAACCAAGGACTTCTCCCGCTTCTTCTACAACCAACAGTTGATGCCTACCAGTCGGGGCAAATTGTGAAAACCAGGCACTTCGGCTTTCTACTGTATAAGGCTTGATATCAAATGTTGTTGCCGTATTTGCGATGTAATAATTATAGAGATCAGTTAAAGCGGTTAAATCGTCAATAACCCCTGTACGAATTTGAAATCTGTTCATTGAGTTTCTTCTCTTTTATCTGACTACATTTGCCACTCTAGTGTTTGAGAGGGTTGTTCGCCAAAAAGCTGTTTATAGTCTTTTGAAAATTGGCTTAAATGCCAAAACCCCCATTGCGAAGCAATGCTGCTCACGGTTTCTGAATCTTGAGCGCTTTTGTTTACTTGTATCAAGGCTCGCCTAACACCGTTTAATCGGCTCATTCTCAAGTATTGAATCGGGCTGATGCCTAGAATACTTTCAAAGCTATATTGCAAGGTTCGGCGGCTCACATTGGTAATCTCGCACAGTTGCGTCACAGTCACAGGCTCGTCCAAATGGGAATCCAAAAACTGCCGGACACAATCCACTACTTTTTTACGATGATGATAACTTTGTGTTTTTGCAGGCTGCGGGGTTTCTACTTTCAGGATCTCTAACAACGCCATCATGACAATATCGTGCTGTAGTCTTGGCGGTGTCGCTTGATATTGAACAGAAGCTGAACCCTCTGATACATCATGACCCGACAACAAACGCGCCAGTAAAAAACGAACATCGGCCAAGGTCTTATCTGGCACACCAAGCCGACCATGCTCAATAAATTCACGCCAGTTTAGATCCACACCATGAACATCCGCCATTTTCATTAAGGTAAATTTATCCACCACCAAACCATACAAATCGTAATCTTGGGGTGTCGATAACTGAAAATCACAGCCACCAGGACGACACATGATGGTGTCAGGCCGAATACTCAAACCATTAATTCGGCTTTCCTCTTGGTTTGCCTGAGGAATACCTAACCAGACAGAATCCGGCCAGACAACGCACTTTTGCTGCAAAGCCTGACTTGTGTGTTCACAAAAGACCTGTAAATCCTCAAAAGGCAGCTCAACAATACGACCATAAAAGCTGCCGCAGCTGGTTTGATCGTATTCCTGCTGCCAATTAGTTAAATTCCCTGCATGTAGGTCTGCATCATGTGCTTCCGAGACTCGTGAAAAAAAGCCCTCTTTTTGTGCATCATTTGCCATATCCAACATAACAATACCTATTTCTGTACTCTGCCTTCGAAAATCATCAAGCGTTTAACTCTAACTTATTGATATTTATAAAATAGTAATTTTGCCAATATTCGATAACCGCTTTGCATGATTTTCCGTAAAGTGAATAAGAAGCAAGTCCTATGCCTTTACGAACAATGGCAATTTAACAACGACAAACACATTGGTACGAGAAACATTATGAGCAATCCACATTCTACTTTTCAATTTCGTCACATTGTGGGAGAGCGCACTTTTGGATTTGTCGATCTAGCCGAGTTAATGGCCAAAGCCACACCAGCTCGTTCGGGAGATCGTTTGGCCGGAGTCGCGGCGCAAAGTGCCGAAGAACGAGCCATCGCACAAATCACACTGGCCGACGTACCTCTAAAGCTTTTCCTTGAGCAAACGCTCATACCTTACGAAAAAGACGAAATCACTCGCCTCATCATAGACGAGCATGACAAACAGGCTTTCGCGCCTATCTCTCATTTAACGGTTGGCGGTTTTCGTGACTGGCTGTTAAGTGATTTGGCAACACCAGAAGTTTTGAGCAGTGTTCGCCAAGGCATCACACCAGAAATGGCCGCTGCGGTGAGTAAAATCATGCGCAATCAAGACCTCATTTTGATCGCGAAGAAATGCCATGTGAAAACAGCTTTCCGCAATACCATTGGTTTGCCGGGGCATTTATCCACACGCTTACAACCTAATCACCCAACGGACGATTTAACCGGCATCGCCGCCAGTATGTTAGACGGTTTACTGTACGCCAATGGCGATGCGGTAATTGGCATCAACCCAGCCACAGACAACGTACAGCAAGCCACTCGACTGATCAAAATGATGGACGAAGTCATCCAGCATTATGAAATTCCGACGCAATCTTGTGTACTGACTCACGTTACCAACACCATTGAATGCATTGACCAAGGCGCGCCAGTGGACTTGGTGTTTCAATCCATCGGCGGTACTCAAGCCACTAACGACAGCTTTGGTTTCAACCTTGCGAATCTCGCCGAAGCCCAAGACGCAGCTTTATCTCTAAATAGAGGCACGGTCGGCAATAACGTCATGTACTTTGAAACTGGCCAAGGCAGTGCTCTCTCAGCCAATGCGCACCACGGTTTAGACCAACAAACCTGTGAAACTCGCGCTTATGCGGTTGCTCGGAAATTCAATCCACTCTTAGTAAATACGGTTGTCGGCTTTATCGGCCCAGAATATTTGTACGACGGCAAAGAAATCACACGAGCGGGTTTAGAAGACCACTTCTGTGGAAAATTACTTGGTTTACCAATGGGTTGTGACGTGTGTTACACCAATCACGCAGAAGCCGACCAAAACGATATGGACAACTTATTGACGCTGCTAGGCGTGGCTGGTTGCACCTTTATTATGGGCATTCCTGGCTCCGACGACATTATGTTGAATTATCAAACCACTTCCTTTCACGATGCCTTGTACGCTCGTCGCGCTTTAGGGCTGAAACCTGCGCCAGAATTCGACGCTTGGCTCGCGAAAATGGAAATCTTCAAAAATAACGAGCAATTCACTCTAAACCACCAATTACCTGATGCTTTCCATCAATCACTTAATCGCATCATTGGAGGCCGCTCATGAGCAAAATCACAGAAACACACGAAGAAGCGGTCACTGAAAACCCGTGGCGCAAGCTAAACGCCTTTACTGATGCTCGTGTAGGCTTAGGCCGATCTGGCGTGAGTGTGCCAACATCGCATTTATTGGCATTTCAACTAGCGCACGCTCAAGCCATTGACGCGGTGCATACGCAACTCGACGTAACTCAATTATCCAAGAGCATTATGGAGCAGGATTGGGCTCCTGACTGCGCTCCCCTAGAACTGCACAGTCGCGCGACGGATCGCGCAACCTATTTACAGCGCCCAGATTATGGTCGCCTTCTTGATGAAGCTTCTGCCAACAAGCTCGAAAAATACAAAGCACCATCGTCCGATGCTTATGATCTTGCGATTGTCGTGGTTGATGGATTGTCCTCTCTGGCGATTGAACAAAACACCTTACCTTTCTTAAAAGAACTTTTTCACCAACTGGACAAAACAAGCTCCCCAAATTGGAACATCGCCCCAATTTGTATCACTCAACAAGGGCGAGTTGCCATTGGCGACGACATTTGCGAGCGCTTAAACGCCAACTGTGTGCTTGTATTGATCGGTGAGCGTCCTGGTTTGAGTTCACCAGACAGTTTGGGCTTATACCTCACTTGGCAAGGCAAAGTTGGACTAACGGACGCGTTTCGAAACTGCATATCCAATGTTCGACCAGCAGGCTTAAATTATCCCGAAGCCGCCCACAAAGCCCATTATTTACTGACAGAAGCGCGAAATCTCAAGTTATCTGGCGTCAAATTAAAAGACAGATCAGATAACAACATCATCGATCATGACAACGAAGAATCGTCGCTATTCTTAACGCCATAGCATTCTTCACAAGTGAAAATTGGTTTCGCTGGCAAATTTTATGAAAGAAATGTCAGCGTAAGACAAAAAATGGGTATAGATATTGCCCCTTACAAAATAATGACACTTCATCAGCCTACAAAAATAGGCTGGTTGTAAGTGACATAAAGAGCATGGAAAGGTGAAAACATAAACAGCACGAAGAGGCTGTATTTAAGGGAAAAAACTACTTAACGTAGTCACTATATAAAAAACTTAAATTATTTTATTTCACAATAAGGAACATAATCATGGCGACAGAAACTCCGACGCTAGAATCCCTCCAAGCGACGCTCGATGCGCAGCAGGCGGTATTCAGCATGCATCAAGCGATGAACGTAGAAGTCTTTTATTGGTGGTGTACAGCCATCATGGTGATGATTCACGCAGGCTTCTTGGCTTATGAAATGGGCGCTTCTCGTAGTAAAAACGCATTGGCCGCAGGTGTTAAGAACATTCTCGCACTCGCTGTCATCATTCCAACTTTCTACCTATTTGGCTGGTGGATTTATAACGCATTCCCTGGTGGCTTCATCCCTGCAGATGCCTCTTACGCTCTTCCATGGTCACAAAGCATGGGACCAGACGTACAAGACATGGGGTCTGGTATCTTCTGGGCGGCCTTCGCATTATTTGGTGCGACAACAGGTTCCATTCTTTCCGGTGCCGTTATCGAACGTATCCGAGTTAGTGCTTTCTTAATCCTTGCTATCCTACTTGGTAGCGTTGTTTGGATTCTAGCTGGCGCTTGGGGCTGGCACCCAGGCGGTTGGATGCTGACTAAGTTTGGTTACCATGATGTTGGTGCTTCTGGTGTCGTTCACGCTATCGCTGGTTTCTTCACATTAGGTGTTCTAATTAACTTAGGGCCTCGTGTTGGTAAATTTGTCAAAGGTGTTCCTCAGCAAATCAAAGCGCATAACCTACCAATGACGCTAATTGGTTTGATGATGATCATCTTCGGTTTCTTCGGCTTCCTAGGCGGCTGTATCATCTTTAACGGTGGTGAAACTGGATGGACAACTATCTACGGCACTCCAACTAACTTATCTGCTTTCGCCTTCAACACGCTAATGGGCTTCGCTGGTGGTGTTATTGGTTGTTACATCGCAACTCGCGACCCTTTCTGGACTATGTCTGGTGGCCTTGTCGGTATCATTTCCGTTGCAGCTGGTTTGGATTTATACGATCCAGGTTTGGCTTTCATCATCGCAATCTGTGTTAGCTTCATTGCTGTTGCAGCTGCGAAGAAATTGGAAAAAATGGGCATCGATGATGCTGTTGGCGCGGTTGGTGTACACGGTGTAACTGGTTTCGTTGCTGTTATTCTTGTTGGTGTATTCGCTGGCGGAACACCAAACGTAGATGGCAACCCAGCAATCAGCCTATACGGTCAAACTATCTGTGCAATCGCTATTGCGGTTCTAGGTTTTGTACCTGGTTATGTCGTGTCTTTGATCTTGAAAAAATGCAACGTACTACGCGTTCCAACAAATGTTGAAGACCTTGGTCTTGATGAAGTTGAAATTCTGGCTCACCCTTACCCAGAAACTGTTCCATCAAGCAAAAACACAACTACTGACGACTTAGCGACTACAGGAGCTTAATTATGGGTACTTCTATTACTACTTGGGAAAATGTATCTGCATACTTTACCTTTGCTGATAGCCCTATGATGTTAGGACTGTTTAGCGCAGGTGTTGCAGTGATCCTTATCGCTTTAATTCGCTTCATCATGAAACACGAAAAAGAAGCGTTTGAAAGCCACGAATAAGTAAATTCAGCGTTTAAAAAGCCCCGCATTTTTATCGTAAAAATGCGGGGCTTTTTTGCTCTCAACAATCAGAAAAATCCCTTATCGAAATCGGCTTAGCCTTATAGCTATATGGTAAGCTATCTCTCATTATTCCATGGCTATATCAAGAGTTGAGATTATGACTATGAAACATTATTTAGAACGAGATTACGCAGGCTACGGCCGCCAACAACCTCACGCAAATTGGCCAAACAACGCCAAAATCGCAGTGCAGTTTGTTTTAAACTTTGAAGAAGGTGGTGAAAATTGCGTTCTTCATGGTGACGAACATTCAGAAACCTTTTTGTCCGAAATCTTTGGCGCGCAGCCTTATAAAGACCGCCACATGAGTATGGAATCTTTATACGAATATGGTTCCCGCTCTGGCGTGTGGCGTATTCTCAACGAGTTTGAACGCCGCGATTTGCCTCTGACCATATTTGCCGTATCCACCGCTTTGCAACGTAATCCAGAGGTTGCAAAAGCCATTGTCGACGCCAATCATGAAATCGTTTGCCACGGTTTAAAATGGATTCATTACCAAGACATGAGCATCGAGCAAGAGCGCGAACACATGCAGCAGGCGCTCGACATGATAGAGCAAGTGACGGGCGTGAAACCAAGCGGTTGGTACACAGGACGCGACTCCCCAAACACCCGCGCGTTGGTCGCAGAGCAACCTCAGCTAAAATACGACTCCGATAACTATGGCGACGACTTGCCTTACTGGGTTGAAGTACCACATCATGAAGACGCAACGAAAACGAAACCGCACCTGATTGTGCCTTACACGCTCGACTGCAACGACATGAAATTTTCTTCACCTTACGGTTTCAGTCATGGCGACGAGTTCTTCCAGTATTTAAAAGACAACTTTGATTGTTTATATGAGGAAGGCGCAACCGCACCGAAAATGATGTCCATCGGCATGCACTGTCGAACATTGGGTAAACCTAGCCGCTTCATGGCGCTAAAGCGTTTCCTAGATTACATACAATCTCATGACGATGTGTGGATTACACGACGTGGCGACATTGCAGATCATTGGATAGAAAATCATCCGCCACAAAGTTAAGTCATAAAAAAAACAGACGTGTTGGGCACTGATCTAGTGCAAACGAGGAGATGATTGAGCTTTTTTAGCTCACAGATATTGTATTCGTTTCAAATAGGTTTCGTGCTTAACACGGTTTAAATAATCCAATGGCGTCGCATTAACCAGCTTTTTAAATTCTCGCTGGAAATGTGCTTGGTCGCTAAACCCGAGATCACACGCCAAGTCTGAAAACGTCACACCATCGCCGTGGTTAATGTCATAAACCGCCGATTGGCAGCGAATAATACGACTAAACGCCTTAGGTGACATGCCCATATCCGCACGAAACTGACGCTGCAATGTTCTCGATGTGTAGCCAGTTAATTCTTCCAATTCATTAACGCGAATTGTGCCATGACTTTCACAAATACTGCGTAACGCCTGCGAGGTTAAATCGGAAGGTTGTCGAATGTCTTCGGCTTCAAAGAACGAGCCAAACAATTCAGTCTGTTCCGTGAAACTGGAACTGCTGATGACCTCTTCAAACATTTGATTTGCTTGAGGAACAAGGTCTAGCAAGCGGTAATGGTGATCAATTAAATCCCCTGCAGAAACGCGTAAAAAATCTGGCATGGCACCAGAGACAAAGCGCACACCAAAATAACGATTTCCTTTATTCAGCTCCACATTCACCGCCGCCGTTGGCGTGCCAAACACTTCTGCACTAGGACGACTTTCATCGCAATCAAAGAGGATATCAATACAGCCATCTGGGATGACAAAGGTCTGCTCTTCTGAGGATTTTGATTCAAAGCTATAAAAGTGAGAAATGGCAGGATGATCCGATCCTGAAAGCGAAAATTTCTCTGCCGCACTCAACACCAACCAAGGCTGTTTCGAGCGAATACCCGCCAAATAACTGATCAAAGGTGAATGTGACATTAAGCTAACCTGCCTTAAAAAAGATCGAATATCTCCGATCTTCTGCAAACAGAGTGCCAAATAAACCAATCCACCATTTGTAAACAAATTGTTATGTCATGTCGCAAAAGTTCAATACGGATGTTTTTTGAGTGTCTAGGATCGAAATCATCCGCTATGGACTCGAACGGCATTTGTCAGAATTTTCTTTGTTTTCAAACCGTTTCGATTCGTAGCTTGATCAAAAAACGCTACTCAATTCTTAAGGAGATGTTATGTCAGAAAGTACTAAGATCGATTTTATCTACCTATCAGAACCCGACATGATCAAAGCGGGTGTGACCAACATGCCCGGCTGTGTCGACACAATGGAAGAAATGTTCGTTTTATTGCACAAAGGCGACTACCGCATGGCTGGCCCGAACAGTGATTCTCACGGCGCCATGGTGACCTTCCCAGACGAATCGCCTTTTCCAACCATGCCAAAGCCAACCGCTGATCGCCGTTTGATGGCGATGCCTGCGTACCTTGGCGGTGATTTTCAAACCTGTGGCGTGAAATGGTATGGTTCTAACATCGCGAACCGCGAAAAAGGCTTACCGCGTTCCATTTTGATGTTCATCTTAAACGACATCGATACGGGCGCACCTCTGGCGTACATGTCTGCAAACTTATTATCTGCTTACCGCACTGGCGCTATTCCTGGTGTGGGCGCACGACATTTGGCACGAAAAAGACTCTAAAGTCATTGGCTTGCTTGGGCCGGGCGTGATGGGCAAAACCTCAGTGGCTGCGTTTATGGCCGCTTGCCCAGAAATCGACACACTCAAAATCAAAGGGCGCGGACAAAAAAGCCTTGATGACTTCGTCAGTTGGACAAAGAACACCTTCCCAGAAATCACCAATATTCAAGTGGTCGACTCAATCGAAGCCGTCGTTCGGGATTCAGACATCGTCACTTACTGTAATTCAGGTGAAGTGGGCGATCCTTCCACTTATCCAATCGTAAAACGTGAATGGGTAAAAGCCGGCACTTTCTTGGCGATGCCAGCAAGTTGCAGCTTGGACGATGGCATGAGTGGCGACGACGTTCGTAAAGTGCTCGACAGCAGAGGATTGTACGAAGCCTGGTACGAAGAAGTACCTAAACCCGCACACAATGTTATCCCTCTTGTTGGTATGCGTTTCATGGACATGATCGAAGAAGGCGCCATGACCAAAGAGCAACTTGAAGACCTTACAGACATTGTGGCAGGTGCCGCGCCAGCTCGCCAAAACGACGACGAAATCATCATTCTATCGGTCGGCGGCATGCCAGTAGAAGACGTGGCTTGGGCCACCAAGATCTACCGTAATGCATTAGAAAAAGGCATTGGCGTGACTCTAAACCTATGGGAAACCCCAGAACTTAAATAAACATCAAACCTATTCACACTCTTTATTGACTAAGAACTGGAAAAAACATGACGACCATTACCAAAGTAAAAACAGGCTCAAAATTCGAAGAGATTGGCAGCTATTCACGCCTTGTTGCCGTCGATAACTGGATCTTTGTTTCCAATACCGCAGGTCGTAATCCTGACACCAAGGAAATCCCAACGGATGTCATTGAGCAAACGGAGCAAGTATTTAGAAACATCGAATCCGCTCTTCAAGCAGTAGACGCTTCATTGGAAGATGTGGTGATGTCGCGAGTTTTCATTCAAGACCCTGCAGACACGCACACAGTAATGGAATACATAGGTTCAAAATTCCACGGCATTGACCCAGCAACAACCGTGACATGCCCGCCTCTTGGTTCCAACACCTACAAGGTGGAACTGGAAGTAACGGCTTACAAAGGCGCTTCTTCCGCGAACGTGCAGAAAATCAACCTCGCTTAATACCGCCTTTAGCTTAGGAGTTCACCTGATGACCAAGACGCTTGAGAAAGTACACACCACTGACCAACTGCCTGAATCCACCACTGTTGTCATTATCGGCGGCGGCATTGTTGGCGTTACCGCCGCTCTGACACTAGCAGAACGCAACATTCCGGTTGTGCTAATTGAGAAGGGCCATATTGCAGGTGAACAGTCTTCCCGAAATTTGGGTTGGATTCGTAAAACCAGCCGACACGCTGACGATGTGCCTCTTGCCTTAGCGGCAGACAAGCTTTGGGCGGAGATGCCAGAACGCATCGGTAAAGACGTTGGCTACAAGCAAGCTGGCATTATGTTCTTAGCCAAAACAGAAGAACAAATGGCCATGCATGAAGCTTGGATCAAGTCTGTTGAGTCACTTTCTTTGGACTCAAAGATGCTGAGCAAACAAGAGATTGATGAGTCCGTTCCCGGCGGTAAAGGCGATTGGGCTGGCGGGATTTATACGCCTTCTGACGGCCGTGCTGAACCTTCCATTGCCGCCAGCGCCATTGCCCAAGCGGCGATCAACAAAGGCGCCATCATCATTCAACATTGCGCAGTGCGAACCTTATCGACAACCGGAGGCAAGGTCAGTGGTGTGGTCACTGAGAAAGGCGAGATTCGCTGTGAGCAAGTTCTGCTTGCAGGCGGTGCTTGGTCACGACGCTTCTTAGGCAACCTTGGTGTTTCCTTACCGACCTTGCCTTTAGTGTGCTCTGTGATGAGAACCAAGCCAATGGAAGGCCCAACCGACATCGCCGTTGGCGGGCCAGATTTTTCGTTTCGTAAACACCAAGACGGTGGCTTCATTGTGACGCAACGGGGCGCTTTGGATGCGCCCCTGACATTGGATCATTTATTAATTGGCTGGCGTTATTTGAGTCAATTACGAGCGCAGTACAGCTTTTTAAGGCCTTCTCTAGGCAAAGCGTTTGTCAAAGATCTTGGTGTCGCAAGACGCTGGAAAGCCAATGAGGTTTCGCCATTTGAAAAGATTCGCGTGAATGATCCAGCTGTGAACCCAAGCCTCAACCAAGAAGCCTTCACCAACCTTTGTAACGCTTGGCCTGTTTTTAATAACGCAGAAATAGACGAAGAATGGGCTGGCATCATTGATGTCACTCCAGACTCCAATCCTGTTATAGACAAAATAAAAGCGATTCCAGGCCTCACGGTCGCAACAGGATTCTCAGGACATGGATTTGGCACAGGACCCGCCGCTGGGCAATTGGCCGCAGACCTTGTGTCTGGCGATGAGCCCATTATCGACCCAAGCCCTTATCGGTTTGATCGACTCTAAAATCATAAAAAAGCTATAAGAACCATAAAAACCACTCTCATAAGAGGAACAAATACATGAGCGATATTCAGAATTCAGCGTCTTCGGCTGCGAATAAAAAGATAGGTTTTGTGACCATGATGGCCATTTGTGTGGGGTTAGTTATCGCACAAGGCGTGATGATTTCAGCCCTGCAAGGCATTGGTATTGGCGGCATGACGTTTATCTTCGCCATGATCATCGCACTGATTCTGGCGCAATTTAATGCCATGAGCTTTGCGGAACTGTCATTGATGTTTCCACAAGAAGGCACATTGGCTACTTACACACAAAAGGCCATTGGTCATTTTCCTGCCATTGTCTCTGTGTTTGCAGGCTATGTTGTTGTCGCGCTTTTAGCGATACCTGTAGAGATGTTCTTAGTTGATGCCATTCTAGGTGAACTCTTCCCTGGGTTACTGCCTGAAAAAGTCGCACCGCTATTAATCTTGGGCCTTTTCACTATTACGAACTTGATCGGCACGGATGTCTTTGCCAAGGTGCAAAATCTATTGGCGTTTGTTCTTGTTACGGCATTAATCATCACAGGCGCAACCGCCATCAGCAGTGGTTTGCAATCACCTCAAACACTCGCAGGTACGCCTGTTGACTGGAGCTTCGATGGCGTATTAAACGGCAGTGTCATTGGTTTAGTTGGCTTGGCCCTTTGGACCATGGTCGGTGTTGAATTTATTTGCCCACTGATCAATGACGTGAAAAATCCAAACAAGAACATTCCTCGTGCTATGCACTTGTCCTTGTTCATTATTTTCACCATCTTCGTGGCTTTCGCTTATGGTGCAAGCCTACTAATGGATGTGGAAAGTATCATGGGATCACCACTGCCTTTCATTGATTATGCCAATGCTGTGTTCGGCAAAAGCGGTTTGATCATTGCGGCGGTTATGGCAGTGACAGCCACTTGCAGTACGATGAATACTATTTTGTCTGCTGTGCCAAAAATGCTTCAAGGCATGGCGGAAAACAAACAAGCCTTCCCTCAATTAAAAATCACCAACAAGCATAATGTGCCTTGGGTTGGGACCTTGATGATGGCCGTTGGCATTATGATTCCATTCTTCATTTTCGGTATCGATGCCTTGATTCCATTAATCATTGCCGCAACAACCAGCTGGTTATTGGCTTACTGTGTGGCGCATATCGATGTGATCGTGTTGCGTAAGCGTTTACCGAATCAAGAACGTCCTTACAAAACACCTTTCTACCCTGTACCTCAAATCTTAGGGATTGCAGGCATGCTGTATGTGGCGGCGAATAACTCTCCAGCACCAGAAATGACTCAGCTTGTTTACACCATTGCAGGCAGCATTTTATTGGTTCTTAGCGTTATTGGCGCACTTTGGGTCAAGTTGTACATGAAACGTGGCTTGTTTGAACCAGACATGAGCTAACACATAAAAGAGTCTTTCTTTAGGTGCCAATCTTCAAACAGAAGGTTGGCACCTTTTACTTTATTCTTTTAAACGGAGCTTATAGAAAATGTTCGGTAAAAAGCGCATTCAAGCATTAGAAAACGAACTGGCGCTCATGAGGCAGGAAAAACAATCTGTTGAGCAAACATTGGAAACAACCCTATCCGATTTCGCCACCTTTCAAGAACAACATAATCATCAAGAACCTGCCAAGGTCATCGATGAAAGGTTTCTCGTACCACAACAAGCGATACTTGAGCACTCGCTTAATGCCGTCAATCAGATTTCTGAATTACTGTTCGACCCAATGAGTGAATCGGAAGGCAACAACGACGACATCGAACACAACCAAAAAGAGGTCACTCAGCTGTCCAGCCAGCTGCTCGCTATTTCTAACCAGACCAATTTGAGCCTAGAAGACGTGATCAGCTTGAAAACCATAGCGGGCGAAATCAAAGGTTTTACTGACATCATTCAAAGCATCTCTGAGCAAACCAATTTACTCGCACTGAATGCCGCGATTGAGGCCGCACGCGCCGGTGAACATGGTCGAGGCTTTGCGGTGGTGGCCGACGAAGTAAGAGCACTCGCTACCAAATCCAGAGACGCCAGTGAACAAATCTCCACCTTGGTGAATCGCATTGATGACAGCACAACCAAAGTCAGCGAACAGATCGAAGGCTTACACAACGCCACTCTCGACACAAGCCAAGCCTGTGAACGACTCAGCCAATCCTTTGAGAAAACCGCCACCAGCTCAGGCGAACTGGTCAAAGTGGGTTATCAATCCATGGCGTTTGCTCACTCGGCGGCTTCATTGCTGGAACTGAACCAGTGGAAATCAGGCCATTTAATCGCTGTGCTCAAAGGGCAAGAAGTACAAACCACACACATGAACATTAGAGCCACGAATTTTGGTGACTGGTATTACAACGGTACAGACAACGAATTTGATTTCAGACAGCAAACCAGCTTTATAAAAATTAGTGACGAATTAGAACAGATCGAAGCGTTAGCCAAAGAGATGATGAATTGTAACCTCGACAGCATTGAACAACTGGCTGCAACCGAAGCCAGCATGTCATCCCATATAGAAGCCATTTATAAACATTTGGACGCAGTGCAAAGCTTCTTATTCCAGAACATATAATGGCTATTTAGGGAGGCGCTCGGTCTCTATGATTTAAAGAAGCTAAAGGTTTCTATGAACAGGGAAGTTAGCACATTCATTAAAGATTCGAGCAGAACAATGACGACATTGCTCCTTATCAATTTCCATCAACATGTCAGCAATCGCTTCTTTTGAGTTATTACTAAGGTAATATTTTAGAACAGACTGAAAGGAGGTCATGGACTGAATCTCATCCAACACCGTTCCTTTTAAAGAGCAAACCCTTACCTCTCTCCCTACCTTTTTCCCGTTCAATATTTCAGCTTCCAATAAATGCACACCAGAGATGTCCATAAAATTGATGCCTTTGGCAATAATAATAAGATGTTTACAGTCCTCTTGGATCAATCTCGCCATTTCTTTTTGAACATAATCCACTGAACCAAAATATAAAGACCCATCTATCCGAATCATTTTTATTTGTGGGCATTCTTCCAGTTCATAGCGTTGTACATTTCTAATGATACGGTCTTGGTTATTTTGTATTGGCGCGACTTCAATCACCTTAGGTTGTGACGTGCGACGTAGATAGAATCCAATAGAAAAAATAATGCCGATATAAATAGCGTATTCCAGCTGAATAACGAGTGTTGATAAAAAAGTAACGATTAAAATAATCGCTTCAGCATGGTTCAGCTTAAGCGTTTCCATAATGCTTTTTTGATCAATGAGATTCCATGCAATAAGAAGGACACTACCCGCCATGGCTGGAAGAGGTAAATAAGAGGTTGCTGAAGGAACAAAGGCAATCACCAGCGCCACAATGATTGCGGCGTACACAGCCGCCAGTGGGCTAACAGCACCAGCATCATAGTTGGCCCCTGAGCGGGTAAAAGAGCCAGAACTTGGATAACAAGAAAACCAGCCACCAATGATATTAGACATACCTTGACCTATAAATTCTTGGTTGCCATCAATAATTTGCTTCGATCGTATTGAGATAGCACGAGAAATGGAGACAGCTTCAATGAGTCCAAGCAAGGCAACGGCAAACGCCCCAGAAAACAACGCTTCCATGATCGAAGGTGAAAAATCCGGTAGTGACAAAGGTGGCAAACTACCGGGCATACTTTCCACCATCACCACGCCATGTAGCTGACCGTTCAAAAGCAAACACAAGACACTGCCCACCAGCATACCGATCAATAAGTGAGGGAGTTTGCGGTTGACCTTTTTGATGATCAATGAAGTGACTAATGTGGCCGCACCAATGGATAAAGCATAATAATTCACGTCCCCCAGACTCCGAGCAAGACTTTGGATCTCTTGGAAGAAAGACAAACGTGACTCTAACTCAATGCCCAAAAAGTGCTTCACTTGGCTGGTTGCAATCAGTAATGCAGCACCCGTTGTGAAACCAATAATCACCGTATGGGAAATAAAATTAACCAGTGAGCCTAACCTTAACACCCCAAACGAAAACTGAATGATGCCCACCAAAAAGGACAGCGTTGTGACGATTAACATCTGATCAAGCACAGAGGAAGAAGACACTTGATGAACAACCGAAGCCACCACAATCGACAAGGCGGCGGTTGGACCAGAAATCATATGGAACGAGCTACCAAAAAGCGCCGCGACAGAGGCTGAAACAATCGCCGTATAAAGGCCTACTTCTGGTGGTAGGCCCGCAATATAAGCGTATGCAACCCCTTGAGGTAAAACCAATACAGCCCCTGTCACACCAGCCATAAGATCTTTTTTGACTGTGACTTGTGTCTGCCTTTGCATCCAAGTAAAAAACGGAAACAAGGTTGATATAATGGTTTGGAGCATCGTTAAACAGCCTTAAAAAATTGAACAGCCTTAATATCCGTATTACTAAAATAAGGGCTAAGTATTACAAAAGACCCAGCCCAGTAGCACTTACCAATGGCCAATCAGAATACCAAACTTTTTATCTAGCTCTGGGCTTCTTTCCTTTAATTCCTCTAAGGTCGGTTCTGTACGATGCCTTCGCTGGCGCACCCATTTAAAGAGCTGACGTTCAAAGTCTATCAATAACTCTGCGTGTTTCGGGTCTTGAGCAATGTCGTAGAACTCATTTGGGTCTTCTTGCAAGTCATAGAGTTGCGGACGCATCCCTTCCCAATAAACGTATTTCCATCTTGTGTTACGAAGCATGTAGCCACGTGCATCATAAGGGTCTTGTCCCAAAGCACCGTATCCGCCCCGATCACCATAATCTATTTCTGCAACAACCGTGTCTCGCCACTTTATGTCTTGGTCTTCTCTTAACAAAGGCCAAAGAGATAACCCTTCCATGCGGTTAGTGTGAAAAGCACCGCCCATGGCTTCAACAAACGTGGGAACCAAATCAATGGCTTCCACTAACTGTGAACTGCGCTTTCCTTTAGGCACATCAGGTCCACTGATAATCAGAGGCACCCTAATAGAAGGTTCATGGAATAAGTCTTTTTCGCCTAGCCAGTGATCTCCTAAATAATCCCCATGATCACTTGTTAAGGCAATTAACGTATTCTCCGTTAAGTTGTTCTCGTCTAGGTAAGTTAATAAGCGACCAATTTGATCATCTAACTCTTCTATCAAGCCCATGTAGGTTGGAATAATGTGCGCCCGCTTCTCATCATCGGAATAGGTTTTACTGTACTCAAAGTCGCGAAATAGCTTGTAGGCAGGATGATCATCTTGTAATTCAGATTCGTGCTTATTCGCAGGCAAAACATCATCTGCACTATAGGCGGTGTTATAAGGTGTCGGAGCAATTAAAGGCCAATGGGGTTTGAAGTAACTTAAATGTAAGCACCAAGGTTTGCTGCCATCACGGCTTTCGATGAACTGAATGGCTCTATCCGTTAAAAATACGGTTTCTGAATGCTCTGCTTTTATGTCAGAAGCTTTATCCGCATTACGCAAAAACCAACCA
Organism: Marinomonas sp. 15G6-16; assembly: GCF_055809555.1. NCBI lineage: Bacteria > Pseudomonadati > Pseudomonadota > Gammaproteobacteria > Oceanospirillales > Oceanospirillaceae > Marinomonas > Marinomonas sp. 15G6-16. The sequence goes on from NZ_CM147916.1 coordinate 1,500,546, forward strand.
CTGCTTTTCTTACCTGTGGCACTTGTTGATGTATTGGACACGGATTCCCAAGGGTTATGTGCCGTATAGCCTTTGTCTTTAAGGAAATCGTTATAACCTATTCCTTCTCGATACAAGGGATCAGGGTAAAGGCCGCCAAAATGCTCCCAAGGGGTAAAGCCATTGTCCTTGCGGTTTAATACGACATCCGAATCAAGCGGTATTCCCAAGCGCGTTAGAGATTCAGGGTTAATTCGCCCTTCTGATTTTCCGACGACATAGGCTTCACTGCCTAAGTCACGAATGTAGTCTCCTAATGTCATTTCATCCGGTCTTAAGGGGTCATCGTTCGCCATAACCCCATGGCTCGACATATAACGACCTGTGTAATAGCTAGCACGGCTTGGCCCACACAAAGCAGCATTACAAAATGCATTTTCAAACAACATGCCTCTAGCAGCTAAAGCATCAATATTGGGTGTGCGAATATGCGGATGTCCAGTGCAACCTAAGTAATCAAAACGCAATTGATCACACATAATAAAGAGTATGTTTTTTTCATTTAGCAATAACCTATATTCTTTGAAAGATCATTTATTGTTTTTAAACGCGTTTTTCCACAAGGAATAAACAAACATCACTAAGGAGAAAACAATAAGAGCAAACAGAACGGCGGCAACGGGCCGGTTAATAAAATCGATTAGAGAGTCAATGCGAGGTAGGCTGGTTCGTAATTTCACTTCCATGATTCCCCCAAGCACCATACCTAAAATAATTGGCACAATAGGCAAACTTAGCCTTTTCAGAATAAAACCAAATAAACCAAATACGACGGCGATCATACAGTCGGTCAAAGAGTTTCTTAGGGAATACACACCAACAAATGAGAGCAATAGAATTAACATGCCTAAGAAGCGATTCGGTATGACCACCACTTTCAGCAGCCATTTACTGGCGCCCATCAAAAACACCAAAGCCAACACATTCAAAATCAACAAACAAATGTATAGGCTCAAGACAAAATCAAATTGCTCAACAAACAGTTGCGGTCCGGGTACCACATTGTGGACATAAAATACCGTTAGCATCATCGCGGTTAAGGCTTCCCCAGGAACACCTAACGCCAACAATGGAATCAAAGCCGCACCGGGAACCGCATTATTTGACGCTTCCGATGCCACAATGCCTTCAGGTGAGCCTTTTCCGAACTCTTCAGGCTTTTTAGATATTTTTTGAGCAAGGTTATAAGAAAAGAATTGCGCTAAGAACTCGCCAACACCTGGGATGATTCCCATCACAACACCAAAGCCAGAAGCTGGAAGGAAGACCTTTGGCATTTTGAATACTTCTTTTAAAGGAGTGAACAAGCTGCCTTTAATTTCTGGCTCAGGCATATTTTCATCACCGTTCACCAACAAAATAAAAGCTTGGCTTAAGGCAAACAAACCTAACACCACCACAATTAGATTCACCCCTGACGCTAACCAAGGCTGTCCGAATGTGAAGCGTTGCGTGTACTGAATAGGTTCTAACCCGATCGTACTGAGAAAAACGCCCAGACACAGTAAAAAGCCCGCCGCTATATGCTGTCCGGTATGCGTAATAATCACTAATACCATACCTAATAAGCAAGCTAGGAATATTTCACGGGAGCCAAATAAAGGGGCGATATCGGCAAGTATTGGAGAAAAAAGAATCAGGGCAATGACCGATAATACGCCGCCTAAAAAAGACGCGCCGTAGGCCAATGCTAACGCTCTAGAGGCTTCTCCTCTTTTTGTCATTGGATAACCGTCATAGGTCGTTAATGCATTCACCGCACTACCCGGTGTATTACACAAAATAGCTGGTATCGCACCACCAAACATAGACGAACCATAGATGCCAAGTAACAAGGTGAGACCAACGATAGGCTCCATTGAGAAAGTGGCAGGCAATAAAATAGCAATCGCAATGGCTGGCCCTACACCAGGTATTGCACCAATAATCACGCCACCCAATGAGCCAATTAATAAAGCCAAAATGACATCAATATGACTGATCATTTCCAAACTAGAATAAAGCGTTTCCATGAAATACCCTTACAAATTTATGATCAAGAAATTACGTACAACACCAGGAAAATAATGGTAGATTTCCCCACCTGGAATTTTGACCTCTAAAAACGACTTGAAAATAACAACAATAGCGATGCTTGATACGACAGCGGCTAAATAGATGATTCTGCTTCTGTAACCCAACCTAAAACACATCAAGAGGGCGAAAAGGACAGATGATAGTAAATACCCAAGTTGAGTCACGGCCCAAACGTACGCTAAAAACCATAGCGGATACTCTAAAACAGACAGCCAAACCAATAGTTCAGACCTTAATAAAGAAGGGTGATATTTATCTCTATTTATCCAGCTCATCACTAAAAAGATAAAAGAACATAAACACATACCGATCAGAGACAATGCAGGCCAAAAGCCCGGCTGAGAAACAAAAGGTTTTGAGGCGGGGAATTTTGCTTGTTCAGATAGATTCGACAAAAGCCATATAGAGAAAACAAATATCATTAAAGCAAATACCCATTGTGCTGGCTTTGATGAGAAGGTCATTAAATCCGTAATGTCATTTTTTTCCGCTCTTATACCTTCTAACTCGTCGTTCCTTTCTTCATCTCTAAGCATATTATTCAGTCCCCATTTTTATAAAAAAATCAAAACGCTTGAATTTCTAAACACTCTATTTGATTCGGTTTTTATTCGCTTCTAAGAAATCGTCACTTACTTTCCCGCCCATCGCAGCCGTAATGTCTAACGCCGTATTGACCACTAAATCTGCAAACTCTTGCTCACGCTCAGGCGTCATTCGCGAGATAGGACAAGCAATGCCTACTGCACCACAAGGCTGAGAAAGAGAATCAAAAAAAGGCGCTGCTACGCCAAAAACTTCCTCTTCATATTCCTGATTAGAAGAGCTATAACCACGTTCTTTTATAGAAGCTAGCTCTTGTTCTAACGCTTCAATATTTACAATGGTGGAGGGGGTATAGACAGGTAAATCACTTGGTACATGGAGGGAAAGGCGTTCACTGGAAGAAAAGGCCAGAAAAGCCAGACCAGAGGCCGTCGCATGAATGGGTAACAATGAATTATTCTGCAAATGAACTCGTGTTGAACGAGTTGATTGTTTAACGCTAACAGCAACCAAATGAGGCTTCGTCCCTACCGATAACGAAGCGTGTACTGTTTCTTCGGTTTTATCGTTTAATGACTGTAAAAAAGGCTCTATTACCGAGGCGATTGGAAAGGTCTTTTCTCGCACTCTTGCCAAGCTCAGCACGCCAATTCCTAAACGGTACTCGCGACTAATGGCATTTTGCTCAACAAATGCATGCTTTTGTAAGGCAACTAATAAACGATGGGCGCCAGCCTTATCCATTTCTGCCATTCTCGCCATTTCCGAGAGTCCAATTTCTGGATTTTCATCACTAAATAGACTTAATAGTTTCATTGCTTTATCAATAGTTTGCATCGTTATTTCTACTCTACGAATCTGTTTTTAAAGAGAATTTTTGAGCCATTCTTTTAAGGTATAACGCCTTTTTTATACAAGGATAACTCTGTCAATTCCAAAGTTATCTCAGTAGCGAAACATTAGCTTGGCTGTCGATGCTAAAGGGTTTGTACAAACAGAAAAACCTCTGCTCAACAGCCTATGAAAATTATCTTGACAGATTAAACTAACAAGTTCAATATTTTTTAAACCGATCGGTTTATATAGTGAACCACCAAAATAATAATACCTCACTGCATGGAAGATGCACCAAACAGCATGAAGCTCCAAAAACACATAAGGAACGAACATGAACACAAAAAGAGTCTCCAAACATTTACTCACGGGACTAATAGCCGCCACATCTATTAGCCTTTTCTCTGGGTCACTGTACGCAGAATATCCAAGTGAACCCGTATCATTTGTTGTGCCATTTCCACCGGGTGATTTAGAAGACATTACGACTCGAATGATCGCCAATGATTTTCAAGAAATGTATGACACACCAGCCGCAGTGATAAACAAACCTGGCGGTGGCGGTGGTCCATTCCCTGGCGCGATCAGTGTTGCGAATGCAAAAGCAAACGGCACAACGATTGGTTCATTTCCAATGGGCATCCCTATCGTTGGGCCTCAAATTGGTATTCCAGATTTATCTCCTAATCCCTTTGAACCGATTAGCATTTACCTGACATACCCATTTGTCATTGTTTCTTCAAAAAATGCGCCTTATCAAAACCTTAAAGAAATGGCGGAATACGGGAAGAAAAACAAACTTATTCTAGGCCACTTTGGTGCCCCTTTAATTCCATCAAAGGTAACATTTGCATTAGCTAAAAAGATGGAATTTGAATGGGGATCAGAAGCCGCCTTTGATGCTCTTGACTGCAACACATTAGCTTCAGGTGATGTGGATGTGATGAATACAACCTTGCAATTAATCCTACCTTGCCTAGACAAAGTGAACGTCCTTGCCTCCGTCACAGAAGAACGTATCAACAAAATCCCTGATGTACGCACTGTAGGAGAGATTTTTCCTGAGTTGAAAATAGGTCTATGGAACGGTCTTTTTGTCCATAAAGACACACCGCAAGACATTAAAGACAAGATTGCAATGTCAGTGAAAAAGACTGTTCTAAGTGATCAAATAAAAGAGTTGTCTGAAAAAACAGGGATGCTTGCTTACTGGAAAGGAACTGAAGAATCCGAGCAGACAATCGAAGAAAACGCTCAAACTCTAATTAACATTAATAATATCATCGACAATTAAACAAAAGTTTAATTGGACAGGTTTAAGCGATAGGTGATGAAGACATCATCTATCGCTTACTTATTCATAAGCCTAGTATTACAGCACCACATCTTCTGGAATGGTGACAAAAATAGAGTGGCGAACTTCATTGAAGAGCGCTTTGCTGCAGTGGCCTTCACCTTCTGTGTCTTCAAGAAGCAGTAAGTCACCGCCACCAAATTGGCGTGTTTCGCCAGACGAGACTTTAAATTCACAACGCCCTTTGATGATGAACAACAACTGGCGTTGTGGCGCTGGGTGCCATTTGAAGTCGTAGTCGCTTGGGGTTTCACGGAAGATGATGTCGCCTGCAGGGAAACGCTCTGACAAAAAACCAATTGGCCCGCCGTCTTTTAGTTCGAGTTCCAATTCACCAAAGTGACTTTTGCCTTCTTCATCGTTGTAGATTCGTGTGAATTTCATCTCTTATTCCTTACAAAAGTACTCTGATCGAGTGATCTGAATACTGTATCAAACCTTTTCAAAACCTTATTCAGTACAACACCAGAGCGATTCTTCGAGCTTGCTCGGGGAGCTAGGTGTTTTGCTGAATAATTTAATGACACTTAACCCAAATTTTTAATGGCGTGTTCTAGCACTTCTAATGTGACCGCCACATCGCTTTCCATAATGGCTTCAGCAGGATTGTGGCTGATGCCTTTGTCACAACGCATAAACAACATGGCCACAGGGCAAATATCGGCAATCGCCATGGCGTCGTGACCAGCACCAGATGGTAATGTTCTCGCCTGATAACCCGTTTTCTCAATGGCATCGCGTAAAACACCTTGCAGGCGCTGATCACAATGTACAGCATCCGCTGCGTGGGTTTGTTTTTTGTCTAGAGTGACATTACGACGATCCGCAATAGCTTGGATCTCTTCAAAAATCTGCGCTAAACCCGCATCGCGTTTGTCATCAAATTCGCTACGGATATCCAAAGAAATCGAGGTATTACCAGAAATAACGTTCACACCATTTGGACGGTTGTTAATTTGTCCAACGGTGGCCACAATGCCGTGCTCTTGCGCGATTCGTTCAATGACTAAAATCATTTCACTTGCAGCACACAAGGTATCTTGGCGAAGGGACATAGGAACAGTGCCAGCATGACCCGCCATTCCTTTGATGTTCATTTCGAAGCGCTTCGCACCCGCAATCGCACTAACTACACCAACGGGTAAGTCTTCGTCTTCTAGCACAGGGCCTTGCTCTATGTGCAGTTCAAGATAGCCAAGCAAATCTTTGGTCGAGATCGTTGCATTAGGGATGGAGTCAAAGTCCAAACCAAAATTCGTCAAAGCCTCTCTAAGTGTAATCTCGTCTTCATCAACCAGTTCTGCCCACTCTTGTGGCCATTTACCAGTTAAGGCACGACTGCCTAATAAAGTAGAGCGAAAGCGCGTACCTTCTTCGTCTCCAAAGCCCACCAACTCAAGGTGAAATGGTAACTCGACACCTTGTTCATTAAAGTAATGAATTAAGGAGATCGGTGCCAATACACCCAACATGCCGTCATATTTCCCGCCATTTGGTACTGTATCTAAGTGGCTGCCGAGCAAGTATCGTGGTGCGTTTGGTGTGCTACTTTCCAAACGTCCCCATAAATTACCCGCTTCGTCTTGCCAGGTTTTCATACCTGCTTGCGACATCCACTCGCCCACTAATTGATTCGCCTGCTTATGCTCAGGTGTGAGGTAGCGGCGATCCAAATTTTCGTCCGATTGACTGATTTGTCCAAGTTCGTCACAGCGTGACATGACTTGTTGAGCGAGTTTGTCGAAATGGGTCATGATTAGGCTCCGTAAACCGACAAAGCGGCGTCTACTGATTCACCAGATGGCAAAGCAAAACCCGCTCGACGTAATACAGTTTCTAAAGACTGTAATGTATGTAATACCGCATCCTGACGGGCGTTATAACCCATGGTGCCGATGCGCCATACCTTGCCTTTTAATGGGCCAAAGCTGGTGCCGATTTCAATATTGAAAGTGTTGAGTAGGGTATGACGAATGGCTTCACCGTCCACATTGTCAGGGATATGAACACCAACCACATTGCTCATCTTATGCTCAAGGTTACCAAAAGGCTGTAAGCCCATGGCTTGAATACCAGACAGCATGGCGTCGCCGGCTTGCTTGTGGCGTGCAATCACTTGGTCTTGGCCTTCGCGTAACAGCTCAATCGCACATTGGCGAGAACCAAACAACATGGTCGCCGCTTCCGTATGATGGTTAAGACGCTCTTCGCCCCAGTAATCCATGATCATAGACAGATCAAAGTAGTTAGAGCGAATACGCTCGCCACCAGCATCTTCATGGTGTGCATCACGAATGCCAGCTTCCACATGGTGACGTTTGCGAACCACATCCACAAAACGGTCACTCATGGAAATAGGCGCACTGCCAGATGGGCCGCCTAAACATTTCTGCAAACCAACAGAGACAGCATCGATTTGCCAAAGGTCCGTCTCAAAAGGGTTACCGCCAATGGATGCCGTGGCATCCGTATACAACAATACATCATGGGCACGACAAATCTCACCAAGATGTTCCAATGGTTGCAGCATGGTAGTGGACGTATCGCCCTGCACAATCGCTAACAACTTTGGCTGTATTTTCTTGATGGCGTCTTCAATTTGTTGAGGATCAAACACCTCACCCCATGTAGTTTCAATGGTGTGAACTTCCGCGCCAGCACGCTCTGCGATTTCCGCCAACAAGTGGCCAAAGCGCCCAAACACAGGCACCAATACTTTATCGCCCGGTTCCAAACTCGACACCAAGGCAGCTTCAATGCCGGCACGAGAAGTGCCATCCACTAGGAAAGTTTGCTGATTTTTGGTCTTGAATACTTGGCGATATAAGGCCATCACCTCGTTCATGTAACCTGTCATGGCAGGGTCGTATTGCCCAACCAATTGTGTCGACATGGCCGTTAGCACCTGTGGATAACAGTTAATCGGCCCTGGTCCCATCAGTAATCTAGGAGGAAGAGAAAGTGGTTGCATAAATAACTCCTTAAAGATGAAAGATTAAGCCAAAACTTGGTACAACATACGCAAGCCAGTGAAGATGAGTACAACAGCAAATACCTTTTTCAGCTTGGATGCGTCGAGGCGATTCGCTAAACCTGCGCCCACTGGAGCAAACAACACGGTCAATGGCACGATAAAAGCGAAACCAATCAGGTTCACCAAGCCAACGGTTCCAAACGGTGCGTCTAATGGGCGCTCGCCCATGACCAACATAGTCACCGCACCCGGTAAAGAAATGATCAAACCAACAGCCGCAGCGGTACCTACTGCACGGTGCGCTGGGTAATTACAGAATGTCAGTGTTGGAACCGTTAAGGTACCGCCGCCAATGCCGATCATGCTGCTGAAAAAGCCGATCGCTGAAGCAATGACGCTCTGACCCGCTTTACCCGGCAACGATTTAAAGATGGCGTCTTTACGACCTAACAACATATTGATCGCCGACAATGAAGCGATGATGCCAAACATCAAGGTCAACAACTGACCTTCTACTTTGGTCACTAAAATACTGCCGACAATCACGCCTGCGAAAATGAACACGCCCCATTGTTTCAACAAGGCAAAGTCCACATTGCCTTTTGCATGATGAGAACGAATTGAGCTCACAGACGTTGGAATAATGGTCGCCAAAGAAGTGGCTGTTGCCACCAGCATGGCCGTATCTGCCGCCACACCAAGACCTTGATAAATGAAGAACAAGACGGGGACAATGACAATGCCGCCACCAACACCTAACAAACCCGCCAAAACACCAGCTACAACGCCTGTGCCCATCATGGCTAATAACATGGAATAGTTTTCCATTATAAACGACATTTCATTCTCCAGATTTAATCTATCTTTTTGTCTTAGTTAATCTTTTTTGACAGCGCTAAACCGTCACTGCGTGGGTCTGTTGCGGCCAATGTATCGCCATTTTCCAGACGAACCACCGCACCTGCGTGACCCATTAATTCATTACACGAATCTACAATGACAAGATCATGACCGCGAGCGCGCAAAGTGCCTGCGGCTTCATCAGCAAAGTCTTGCTCTATCTTCAAATTGTGGCTTTCATCACCCCATGTACGACCCAACAACCAACGACCTTCGCTGATGGCTTTGTCTAATGGAAAACCGTGGTATACATAGCGACTGAACAGCGCCGCTTGAGTTTGTGGTTGGCCTTCGCCACCCATAGTGCCGTAACTCATACGACGACCATCGTTCAACTCCGCAAAAGCTGGATTCAACGTATGGAAAGGTTTCAGGTTTGGCCCAAGCTCTTGTAGAGAACCTTTTTCTAATGAGAAAGACGATCCTCGGTTATTCCAAACAATCCCAGTCGAAGGACTAACAACACCGCTACCGAACTCCCAGAAAAGACTCTGAATGTAACTCACCATGCGACCTTCGCTATCACAAGCCCCCATCCAAATAGTGTCGCCGTGTTTCGCCACGTGGGGCCAAGCTTGTGCCTTGTCTAGGGAAATAGACTTGAGCATCTCTTCTAGTGATTCATCCGCCAACAAGGCTTCTAAGTCTGCCGTCAAACGAGATTCATCCGTTACATATTGATTGCGAGCGATGAAAGCTTGCTTGGTGGATTCGATCAATAAATGCGCCATATCGGTTGGCGTTTTGCCTTGCGTATGCAGACGATCGTACAGGGCTAAAATCAGTAAAGACGCAATGCCTTGAGTCGGTGCCGACAAGTTGTATAAAGTGCCTGCATTTGTGGTCACTTTAAGTGGTGTCACTTGTTTAGCTTGATAAGAATGGAAGTCCGCCAGACAAATAGGGGAACCTGCTGTTTCTAGGTCTTTCGCCAGTTTTTCAGCTATCTCACCATGATAAAAATCGTCTAAGCCTTTTTCAGCAAGGCGTCTTAACGTTTTCCCTAGCGCAGGAAGCGTTAAATTATCACCCTTTTCATATACGCCACCGTCTTTCAAAAAGATCGAAAAACCTTGAACGTTGACTAAATCGTCAAAAACCTTGTTACTTGCATCCACATAAGTTTGCGTCACAGCACTGCCTTGTTCGGCAAACTGAATGGCATCATTTAACAAAGCCGACAAAGGCAAGTTAGCTTGCCAGCTTTCACTGATCGACAAGGCTTCTTTCCAACCCGCCACAGCACCGGCCATGGTTAACGCGGCTTTTCCGCCACGAGCAGGAATGCTGTCGTACTCTTTGTAAGCGTCCAACGTCGCGTTTTGTGCGGCTTTGCCTGATGCATCAATACCAATAGGTGCTTTACCTGGTTCGCTGATCAACCAGAAACCATCACCACCTAATCCATTCATATGCGGATACACAACAGCAATTGCCGCCGCTGCAGCCACCATAGCTTCAATGGCCGTACCGCCTTGCTCTAATACTTTTTGACCCGCTTCGGTTGCTTTAAAATGTGGCGCAGTAAAACCAATACCACCTTTTTTAATACTATTTTCACTCACAAACGTTGCTCCAATAATGTTTTTGCCAACTCGATCAATGCAAGATCACTGCCTTTCGGGCCCACTAAAGACAAACCACAGGGCGCACCCTCTAATTCACAGACAGGCAAATGCAACTGAGGTAATCCAGCCAAGCCTGCAACAGCAGTTATATCCATTAATTGGTTGCGATATTCGGCTAATTCGTCGACATCTATCTCGAAAAGCGGAGATAACCCCGGTGTCGTCGGCATAATAAGAACAGAGTCTTTCAACTCACTTTGAATCCAATCAGTAAATTCTTTACGTTGTTGCTTCGCGATCGCCACATCATCTGCAGAAATGGTTGCACACCATTCAAGTCGTATTTGAATATCTGGAGCAAATACCGGCTTTTCTGATTCAATCCATTCGCCATGCTCGCACCAGATTTCAGCACCTTGGAGGGTTCTAAAAGTTTCACTGGTTTTCCAAGCTTTAGTATCAATCTGAAAAGGCGTTTCATTCGTCAAAAAGCCTTTCTGACGCCACACATCCAGTTGTTTTTTCAATTCACTTGAATGGGCAACTTGATCAATGAGGCTGTCGCAAATAAGCACCTTATTAAAAGAGGTTTCAGTGCTTTCTGGCAGTAAGACCTTAGCGACACTTGCTAAGGTTTTTAAATCTTTCGTCATCCAGCCAACCGTATCAAAAGACGGCGCTAATCCCACCATATTGTCCATACTGATCGCGCCGTGAGTTGGGCGTAAACCGAATAAACCGTTGTAGCTGGAAGGCACACGAATCGAGCCGCCGGTGTCGGTTCCTAGACCAATATCTGCAAAGCCAGCCGATACAGCGACTGCCGAACCTGACGATGAACCGCCTGGCAAACGGTTTGGAGTGATTGGATTTTCAGGCGTACCATAATGAATATTCTGACCGTTTAAGCTATAAGCCAATTCGTCAGTGATGGTTTTGCCACAAAATTCAGCGCCCGAATCGAGCAAAGCAATGACGCTGGATGAGGTTTGGGTTGGAATGCTGTGAGTTGCTAGCCAAGTCGGATTGCCTGCTGACGTTGGCAAACCCGCCATATGAAACAAATCTTTCACGGCAAGACGCAGGCCTTTCAAAGGCTGATCGACAGTACTCTCTCTTTTACTGGAGAAATCGGCACAGTTCGCGTCTTGATCACTTAATGTAAGAAATGGATTTTGCACAATAGAATGTTTCATATGTCCCCCTTGATTACATATATGAAACAATCGTTCCAAGAGGAAGTCAACTGAAACAATATCAACTAAGAGATTATGGCAATACTTGGCTAGATATTTTCTTAAAGTAGATGGCTTAACAGGAAGGGAGATTAAGGCTGGCTAATAAGCTTTCCATCAGCTCCAGACGTAAGTCAATGTCATCTGGCAACCGAGAGAAATGCTCGTACTGATTGCCGATCACATTAAAATCTAGCAGCTCAACGGCTTCGTTATCGTATTCAGGGTGTGTTGAACACAACAACCATTGTCCCTTTCCGTATTGGCCTGAGACAATCGCTGCTGGTTTTTCTGGCAAATCAGCAAAAGACGCCAGCACCTTATAACCTTTTGCCTCATCATCAGTTGCCGCCTGAGGCTTAAAAACACAGCCGCCCAAATACAGTGACGTGACTGATTTACCTTGGTATTCCAGAGTCACTGAATGGGCATCGGTCTGATTGTAGTTATCACCCCGACCAAACGCCTCGATCGGTCCGACCGCCGCCCCCGAGAAGAAATCCAGTTCATTCTCAGTAATGATTTCATGGGGCAAACCTTGCGCCCATTTTGTCACACTGCAGCCCATATAAGCGCCAGCACAAATACCAAAATAGTGGCCGCCCTGTTCAACATAGTGTTTAATCATGCGGTTTGCTGCGCCATTGAGCTTATCGGCTTTATAGCGACTGGCGCCGCCGGGCATAACGAACAAGTCCACATCATCCGTTAAAGCACCGTTTAAAATCTCATTGGCATTAACGAAGCAAACGCTGCTTTTACCGTACAGCCGTGCCAGCGCATAATAGAGGACGTGGTTAGCGGAAACATTATCCGTATAAATCAGAATCTTCACCTGACGTCCTCTACTATTGTCCACACAGATATTAAGATGTGGCTTTAGCCTGTCGAGACAACAAGCTTGCTGGACGAGCTTTCGCAATGGCTGCGGTTAACAAACCAGCAATAATCGCTTTTATAATGTCTCCGGGTATGAAAGCAATCATCAATGCTGCGGACTCAAAGAAGGTTTTTTCCAACACGATCGCCATGCCAACAATGCCAAACAGATACATCACGAAGATGCCGCCGATAATGGAAGCAATAACTGAAACAAGCGCAATAGAACCCGAGCGCCACTTCTCAACGATCAATCCTGTCACATAAGCAGAAACCGGCCAGCCAATTAGAAAACCACCCGTTACGCCAAAGAACAATCCTAAGCCGCCGCGACCACCCGCCAATAAAGGCAAGCCAATAGCAACCAATAATAGCAATAACAACACAGCTAACGCTCCGCGTTTGGCGCCCAGTATCGTGCCGCAAAGCATAATACCAAGACCCTGTGCGGTAATCGGTACACCAAAGCCGAGGGTGATTTTAGGGATCAAACCCAGTGCGGCAATCAAGGCTGTAAACAACGCTATGTAGGCAATATTCTTTTCCATCTATTTTCTCTCTTGGTTTGTTAATCCGCCGCGGGCCTTTAAGGCTTCGGCAACATGATCCGCATCGTCAAGCGCGAGGACCGTGAAAGGTAAAATGATTCGCCAGCCGGAGCGACGATTTGATCTAGCTCGCCAAGCCAAAGATAAGTTCTGTCCTTTGGAAACCAGCACGGGTGTCATTCGTATCACCAAGGCAATCGCCAATTCTAATAAACGAGGGTTAAAGCCAAGCCGTTGCAGCGGGCGAGTCAACCAATGCACAACGTCTATCATGTCGGAAAGGCGCGTTGTCATGGTGACTAAATTCGCCAGCCCCACCGCGGAGACCATACGAAAAGCAATCGTTAAACCCAGTGGCAACTCGTCTGTAAACAGGTGCCAAGCAACCACAATAAAAACAAACGGCCACAATATTTTCAGATGCTTCCAGCCATTTTTAAAAAATCGCATCCCAGGCAATGCATAGAGCACAGCGACAAAGACCACAAACACACCATGAAAGAGGGCGCTATCAATAAAGAACAAGCCAAAGGTCACCAAACACAGCAACCCTAGCTTTAATCCAGCGGGCCAGCGATGTGCGCGGGTTTCAATTGGAGAGGTCAGAGATATCATCGCTTTCTCCCAGTTTATGCATGGCCGCTAGATAACGTGGCATCACTTCGTCGGACTGTCCCAAGGCTTCGACTTGCCCAGCTTCTAACCATAAAAGCTGATCGTAATTCTGCAAATCATCGGGATCGTGGCTGATGTGAATAAGACTGCCAGAAAAAGTATCGAGGTAACGCTGTAATTGGCGCTTGGTCGGAATGTCCAAGCCAGCAAACGGTTCATCAAGAATAATAAGATTCGGTTTCATGGCGACAATCGACATAAGGCAAACCAGATGCTTTTGCCCTTGAGATAACGCAGAACAATGAGCATCCTGCCAGTGCTCTTTGCCAAACGCAGACAAGACTTCCAGAGCATTATGTTTGGCAGTGGCTTTGCCTTGGCCCAATTGACGTAAGCCGAATATGACTTCTTCTAATACGGTTGGGAAAATAATCTGGTGTTCTGGGTTTTGAAACAACAGGCCAACCTCGCGCAAGGCTGCACGGCGGTCTTTAAACGGATTAAAACCAGCAATTTCAAGTTCCCCAGACGTGGTGTCAATCAATCCAGAAAGTAAGCGAGATAAAGTGGACTTGCCTGAGCCATTACGGCCAATCACGCCAAGTCGACGAGCATTCGTCTCCAGAGACAATTGGTTAATGACCTGTTTGCCTTCGACTTCTAGGCAAACCTGATCTAACCGAATAGCACAACCCGTCGTAGTAGAACTTTCAGCAGGGCTCTTCATATTCATCATTCACATCAGCGCTCAGTACAGATAAAACGTGCCACAAACGCACACGCTATAAAGAAGACACACGGATAAAATACGCGTATCTGTCTACCTTGGGCGCGAGATACTAGCAATGCCAGCAATTAATGTAAACTGCAAGATTTCTATTGGTTTACAAAGGTTCAAAAAGAAAGCTAAAGATTGAAAGTTTTTCCCTAAGGCTCTAATTCATCCAGTGTTTCGTATAACCCTGAAATATCTTGCGCTTGGTTACTGGCACTGTCGCCCAGAAAACCAAAGGTGCGGTTGCACAACATGGAGATCAAGCTCATTGGCGCGGCGTAGCTGTCGAATGGGGATTCGTTGCCAAGATGACAAACAAGCACGTCTGACACTTGCTGGTTATAAACCTGCCCTGTTGGGTCGGTAATCAAGACAGTATCGCGTCCTTCTAAGACTTGTATGATGTGTTTGAATTGACGTGTGCGCCTTCTAAACCCCAAAAGCACAATCACTTCATCATCGAGAATATCGTGCAAGTCTTCACCCAAGGTTTGACCAGGCTGCGGCAGTAAACGCACAGAATGGCGTACTTGTTGAAGCTGTTGACGAAAATGCAGCGCCATTGGATACGCATTGCGAAAACCAATCAAGGTAACGCGGCTCGCCTTCGCCAATCTCTGGCTTATGTCGTTAAGAATATCGGGACGCAGACCCTCAAAGGTCAAAGAAAGATTTTTCATTTCTTGAGCGGTTTGGTCTAACGACGCACCTTCGATAAAAGTCGGCACGCCACTTTCTCGCAAAGCAAGCTGAGCTTGTTTCGCAACATGATGTGTTTCATAACCAAGCTGACGGAAAAAGCGGCTTACGGTGGCTTTTGACGTTTGCGTCTTTTCCGCGATTTCCGCAGAAGTTTGGCTCACAATCGCCAAAGGATTCTGCTGTAGATAATTCGCAATCGACCGTGCAGAAGGAGAAAGGTTAGGGTAATTTTTCTCGATTAGGGATAACACATCCTGCTTTGTCGTCACGTAAAAACCTCTGTTTGATAATAATTACTAATAAGGTAATAGATTGTAGATAATCTGCCAACTGAGATCCGCTTTTTATTTCAAGTTGCACTAAAAAAGAAACTTAAGTTTCACTTTCCCATCAAGCTCGAAAGTATCATCTGCCACCGATCAACATGCGTTTACTCTCAGATAGCTTACTTAGTTCGATTCTAGATACTCCACACAATAGTCACTCCGTTTAATAAAATGCGGGCTTCTCGGCGTACTTCAATCAGGTTTTCAAAAGAGTGCTATTATTTAATGAGTGTTTTAATTTTGTTACTTATTTGTCATCTTAATAGGATAGCGTTCATAAAAACCTTACCCGTTTCATTGCCAATAGGAGAAATTCCAAAATGAAAATGAAAGATCAATTAGATAGCCCTCAGCCGTTGAAAAAGCATAAAGCCAAGTCTAAAAAGGCAGAATCAAAGAAGAAAAAGCAGGCAAAAATTGAGGGTAAAAAACAATCTAAAGAAAAGAAGGTAAGTAAAACAAAAGAATCGACACCTATTATTGAGCAACCTGTAGCGGCTCCAAGCAACAAAAAGGCAGCAAAACCAGCGCCTACGAAACAAGCTGCTCCAGAAGAGAAAAAAGCACCTGAAGTGAAGCCGGAGCCAGCTCAAGTAGCCACTCCAACACCAGAAGAACTAACAACAGCCGTTACAACACCTTCCACAGAAAGCTTAACCAGATCACGCGTTTCAAAAAGCCTAGAGCCGATGTCAAAAGAAGACCAGTTGGTTGCGGTAAATCAAATCATTAAACGTTTGTTATTAAACGAAATTTCACAAGGCGAAGCACTTCGTGAATTACGAGTGAATGTTTTGCGCCTAAGACAAGAAGCTTACACTGAGTTAACTGGCGTTTCGCGAAAAACCTTGTCTGAAATCGAAAACGATAAAGGCAACTATACCCCCGAAATCATTAACAAAGTTTTTAAACCTTTTGAATTAAAAAGCAGCTTGGTACCAACATCGAGCCAATTATTGGTTGCGATTTTAAGCAGCTAATTTGTTACAGTCGCGTTATAAGTGACAGTAAATAATTAATTCACCATTTAGGGAAACTTTATGATTTTGCACGATTTTCTACCTTCAGGAAACGGTTATAAAATCCGTTTATTATGTGCTTGCTTAGGACTAAAAGTGTCGCTAAAAGAATACGACATAACCAAAGGTGAAACTCGAACTGCCGAATTTTTAGCGTTAAGCCCGAATGGTAAAATCCCAGTTTTAGAGTTGGATAATGGAGAAGTGCTCAGCGAAAGCAACGCCATCCTTTTGTATCTTGCAGAAAAACATCAGTCGCCTTTATTACCGTCTGACCTGATACAAAAAGCCGCATTATATAAATGGCTATTCTGGGAGCAATACAGCCATGAACCGAATATCGCTGCCGTGCGTTTTTGGTTAACTCATAATGCCATGACGCCACTAAAAGAGCAGATGCTGCCCGAACGAATTCAACAAGGCAATGCTGCCTTGCAGTTAATGGACGACACTTTAAAACACCATACTTTTTTAGTTGGCGACGCCATATCGCTGGCAGATATTTGCTTGTTCGCCTATACCCATGTTGCAGAAGAAGGTGGCGTTTATACTCTCAGCGACTTTCCAAATGTCCAACGCTGGATTAAAACCATCGAGTCACAGTCTTGGTTTATTCCAATTAGCCAACGCTAATCCCTTTTTGTATAACATCCTCTTCAAAAAGCAGAACAACAGATACATGTTCTGCTTTTCTCTTTATGACGACCACTTCATTTAATCACTGCATGTGGAGATGAAAATTCTCACAGTTCCATCGCTTGTTCATATCAAGCTGGCTACGTATAGTTTGCGATAATAAAAACTGTGTTTGTCTTTAGAACAGTTAATGTTATATTATAACATTAACGCCTTACGGAACCTGGCTACCCTTGATAAATGATACCACCCACTCTCAGCCTAAGAATGCGCTGCCTTCCTTTTTTTCACGCTGCCAACCCGCTGCGATGACATTAGAGGATGTGGCTTGGTCGCCTTACAAGGACAAACCTTTACTCTCACCGATCAATATCTCGGTCAATGCTGGAGAATTTGTTGCCGTTGTTGGCCCAAATGGTTCTGGTAAAACCAGCTTATTACGTTGTCTTTATCGAGTGAACAAACCAACTTCTGGTCGGGTTTTATTAGATCAGAAAAACATCTGGTCACTTTCTGCTCGCCAATGCGCACAGCGCATCGCAACAGTTCTACAAGACGTCAGCGCAGAATTTGGCTTGAGTGTTTTTGAAATGGTCGAGATTGGTCTAACACCAAAATCAGACAGTTGGAAACGCACGGATGACGACATAAATGCTATTCATAAAGTTCTAAGACTACTTGATGTACATCACTTTGCAGAGCGCTCTTTTAGTTCCTTGTCTGGCGGCGAACGCCAACGAGTGATCATTGCTCGTGCTTTGGTACAGAACCCAGATATTTTGATTCTAGACGAGCCAACAAATCATCTTGATATTCGCCATCAGCTGGAAGTGTTAGAACTGCTTTCAACGCTGCCTTGTACCGTCATTGTGTCTTTGCATGACCTGTCTCTCGCGTCCACTTATGCGGACCGTGTTTTGGTAATGAAAGAAGGTCGCATGCAAGATTATGCAGAACCGAAAAACGTTTTCACTGAAGACCAAATACGCCAAGTGTTTGATGTGGAAACCGTCATTGATGAACACCCTATTACTCAACGACCACGCTTTTCATTCCATTTAAATGAAAAACACTTAAATAAAAAGCAGGATTAACCTATGCCACACTCAACTCGCCATTCCATCAAATCCACGCATTTTTTCATCGCAGGTTTGATGTTTTATGGATTTCAAACCAGCCAATTACAAGCGGTAGAGTCTCATTATCCTGTTCATGTACAAAGCTGTGATCGAGTCGTGACGTTCGATCAAGCACCACAAGCTGCGGTACCAAATGATTCTCACTTAACGGAAATGATGCTGGCATTGCGTCTTCAAGAGCATATGGTTGGCTACACAGGCGTATCCGGCTGGAAAACACTCGATCCAACATTGCGCGAAGGCATTGGAGAATTACCTGAGCTTTCTCCAAAATACCCGACCAAAGAAGTACTGCTTGGCGCAGACGCTGACTTCTATTTCGCGGGCTGGAACTACGGGATGAAAGTCGGTGGTGGCGTAACACCTGATACACTAGCGCCGCTGGGGATTAAAGTTTATGAACTAAGCGAAAGTTGTATTCATATTATGGATAAGCCTAAAGTTTCCATGGATGATATGTACAACGACTTACTAAATTTGGGGCGTATTTTTAATGTTGAAGCGCGCGCCAATAACTTGGTCGAAGGCTATAAGAAAGAGCTAGAAAGTTTTCAAGCAAACTTAGCGCCATTAACACAAGCTGTCAGCGTATTTGTCTATGATTCAGGCGAAGAGCAACCTTTTACAGCAGGGCAACATGCAATGCCGACGGCACTAATTGAAGCGGCAGGAGGCAAAAACATTGTTGATGATGTGCGTAAAAGTTGGACACAAATTGGCTGGGAATCTGTCATAGACCGCGCTCCTGAAGTCATTGTGATCGTCAATTACGGTCAAGTAACCGCACAGCAAAAAATTGACTTCCTACGCAGCAATCCTGCGTTCAGCGACATTCCTGCTATCAAAAACAATCGTTTTGTCGTATTGGAATACGTTGAAGCCACGCCTGGTCCACGCAATATTGAAGCAATTAAACGCTTAGCTAAGGCCTTTAGAACAGAATAATGAAAAAAGCCAGATTCATGCCTAAGCTCACATTGCGAGCACTCTTACTGACGTTAAGTATCTTACTCATTATTTTGATGGGCATAGCTGTTGGCGTTGGCTCTGTCTCTATTCCACAATCCACCGTTTGGGGAATCATTGGTAACAAGCTGTCATTGACCAATAGTTTGCTAACTTGGTCAATGGGCCGCGAAAACATTGTTTGGGCTGTTCGTATGCCTAGAGTCATATTGGCTGCTATTGTCGGTGCAATATTAGCGTTAGTGGGGGCGGCATTGCAGTCTGTAACCCGAAACCCTTTGGCCGATCCTCATTTGCTAGGCGTGTCATCCGGTGCGGCGCTTGGCGCCATTATTGCGCTACTTCATACAGGTATGATTTTAGGACTGATGACGGTACCCGTATTTGCTTTTCTTGGAGCGCTTTTTGCTATGTTTTTGGTGCTTGGCGTGGCAAATTTCTCAGTAGCGCACAGTGCAGGTCGTCTTATTCTTGCTGGTGTTGCTGTCGCTTTTATTCTTACTGCCTTAGGTAATTTATTTATCTTTATGGGCGATCATCGAGCTTCTCATACTGTTATTTTCTGGATGCTTGGTGGTTTAGGTCTCGCGCAATGGGGGCAACTTTGGTTTCCCTTTTCACTCTGATATTGGGCGCAGGGTACTTAATCTATAAAGCGAGATACTTAAATGCCATGATGCTTGGAGATGAAACAGCCACCACACTAGGCGTTCCTGTCCCTCGCTTTCGTTTTATCGTTATCGTTGTGTGTGCGTTATTAACCGGAGCGGCTGTCGCCTTTTCAGGAGTCATTGGGTTTATCGGTTTAATGGTGCCGCATATTGTTCGCTTGCTAGTCGGTGGGGATTACCGAAAAGTTCTTCCACTGTCAGCGCTTTTTGGTGCGTTGTTTTTAGTTTCTGCGGACATCGTAGCTAGAATAATAATTCCACCTGAAGACATGCCAATTGGTATTTTAACTGGGTTGGCTGGAGGGATCACCTTTGTTTTCTTAATGCGACAAAAGCGAAACGTATCACTTTAATAGTCGAATTAACCTTCTACCTCTAGGGAAGGTACGAACAAGTCCTTATAATGAAAAAACATCTTTTTTGTTATTCAAAATGACAGTGCTATTTGTGTCGGAATTTACAAAAAATGCCTCTGATATGACCCTAGACGGGATATTTCTCGTAATTATATCTTCAAAAATCTCAATATTTACACATATTTAGCCATTAGTAATATTTATGATTTTTACTTTAGGTTAAAATCTGCACTACATATGTATACTTAGGTAAACATATGTAATCCATTATTTTGATATTTTAGACTATATTTATATTTGTCCTTTTTTCAGGGGTTAAGCATTTTTACATGAATTGGCTACAAGACTTTTTTGTTTTTGACATGACAAGCTATCACTCTGATATGGGGACTTATAACTACTGGCTGGTTCTGTTGTCAGTTATTATTTCCTCTGCGGCGGCTTTTTTCTCTTTGCATTTTGCTTCTGTCGCTCAACACATCACGATTAAAAAACATAAAACTATTGCACTAGCTTCTGGGTCATTGGTTATGGCCGGTGGCATTTGGAGTATGCACTTTGTTGGTATGTTGGCCTACGATATGGGTCACTCAGTCAGTTATGAACCATGGTTGACTCTGTTTTCCATACTCCCTAGCGTTGTTGCATCCTACATAACACTGAACCTTCTAATTCAAAATAAACTTACATCTTGGCAACTTATCTTCGGTGGCACACTTGTGGGTGCCGGAATCGGTACGATGCACTATATGGGCATGGCAGCCATGGAAATGGATGTGGATTTACGCTACGACCCATTTTGGTTTGCTTTATCTATTTTTGTCGCTGTTGCATTAGCCATCATTGCTTTATCTGCTCGCTACCACATCAAGCGGATTCGCAAGAACCTAAATGAGAACATTATTAATGCCTTTAGTGCTGCCATCATGGGTGCTGCTATTTCTGGCATGCATTATGTTGGTATGACAGGCGCTCGCTACATTCCTATTCCAGGTATGACTCATGATCATCACTTGCACATGGAGAGTGGCGACAATAACTACCTTTCTCTAGCTGTAGCCATTTCCACATTGCTCATTTCGATATTGGCCACCAACATTACCTCACAACTTCGTTATCGCCAGCTATTACTTGAGAAGACGACGAACGAGTTACGCTTGAAAACCACTTTAGACACAGCTGTGGATGGTATTATCACCATTGACCACAAAGGCTTGATTCAAGAGTTTAACAAGGCGGCTGTGACTATTTTTGGTTGGCAAGAAGAAGAAGTCATTGGCAAAAACATCTCGATGCTCATGCCTCAGCCTTACGAAGAAAAGCATGACGGCTACCTTCTAGACTTTAATAAAACAGGCCTAAGAAAGGCAATTGGTAGAAATCAAGAACTCCCAGCACTACACAAAGATGGCCATACTTTCCCTATTCGTTTAGGTGTAGGACAGGTCCAAATCGATGGTTTTGACTCCATCTTCGTAGGCTTTGTGACAGACATTTCTGCTCGACGAGCAATGGAAGAGAAAGTCCGCAAAAGCGAAGAACAGTACAGTTCACTTATCAAAAATATTCCAGGTGCCTCCTTCCGCTGTAAACTGGATAAGAACTGGGGAATTATTTTCATTAGTGATGCTATTGAAGAGCTTTCTGGCTGGAAAGTGAGTGATTTCCATGATGGCAGAATTCATTTAGCGGACCTTATCCATACAGACGATAACGAGAAAGTCATCGAAGCTGTAAACAAAGCCAAAACAGGTCACCAGACTTATACTGTCGAATACCGCTTTAAACACAAAGAAGGGCATTACCTTTGGGTACTCGAAAATGGCTCGATTGTGCTTAATGGAAACGGTGAGGCACAGTGGATTGATGGCGTAATATTAGACATATCCGCTCGAGTTGAGATGGAAGATGAATTACGCCAAGCTAAGATAAAAGCAGAGCAATCAGCAGAAAGTAAATCGGCATTTCTTGCGAATATGAGTCATGAAATTCGTACGCCAATGAACGCCATTATTGGTTTCTCTGACATCTTATTAGAGTCTGACATTTCCCTAGAAAACAAAAAGCACCTAAGCACCATCAGTAAATCTGGGCGCTCTTTACTTCACTTGTTAAACGACATTTTGGACAGTGCAAAGCTGGACAAAAATAAACTCGAATTGGACGAACAACCTTTTGACCTAATGAATATGGTTGATACGGTTATATCAACCTTATGGCTACAAGCAAAAAGCAAAAATGTGGAACTGAGCTTCACGATTGAAGATGGCATCAGCAAAGCATACTTCGGGGCAGAAGGCCGAATTCATCAAGTATTAATGAACCTACTAGGTAATGCTATCAAATTCACCGAAGTAGGCAGCGTCACACTGACCATTTCAAAACAGGACAATGGCTTTCTACGTTTTTCTATCCAAGATACAGGCATTGGTATTCCACCAGATCGACTCAAAAGCATCTTTGAACCTTTCACACAAGCGGATGCTTCTATGAGCCGACGCTTTGGCGGAACAGGTTTGGGAACAACCATTTCCAAACAGCTAGTTGAACTGATGGGTGGCAAAATACACGCATCCAGTGAGCTCAATGTTGGTAGTTGTTTCTCTGTTGATTTGCCTTTGGAAGAAAGAAGCTTTGTGCCTAGTAACAAACCAAAAACTGTTATCGGCCTTGAGCCTAAGAAAGTATTAATTGCAGATGATGTTGAGCAAAACATTACTCTACTGACCATTATTCTGAAGCGTCAAGGTCATGAAGTCTGCTCTGTTGCAGATGGCTCTGCAGCTGTTGAGAAATTTAAAATTGTTCAACCCGATATTATTTTAATGGACATTCAAATGCCCATTATGGACGGTTTAACAGCGGCTCAGATTATTCGAATCTACGAAAAAGACAACAAACTACCTCGTACTCCGATTATTGCCTTAACCGCCAATGTATTGCTTGAAGACAAGTTAGAAGCACAAAACGCTGGTATGGATGGTTTTGCGAACAAGCCTATTGATGTTAATGCACTGACTATAGAAATGGCCCGCGTTTTGAATATTGAAGCCATTGAGCAAGTCATTCCAGACGAAGAGCAGGAATCCATCGAAGCGACCAGCAAGAAGCAGGTTAACTTCGAAAAAGGCTTAGGCTTATGGGGCGAAGCATCTGTTTATTTAGCAGAGTTAAACCATTTCTACGAATTAAATAAAGCACTTTCAGACACGCTCGTTAGTCATGTGGAAAACGACGAATTTGACGAAGTAAGTGCGCTGGCTCATGCAACTAAAGGCTCATCAAGCAATTTGGCATTATTAGGCATAAGCAAACAAGCTGCCTTTATTGAAAGTTCTGCGAAAGCACAAAAACGCAGCGATTGCCTGAGCGCAATTGAGCAATTACAAAATCATATGATGTGTTTTAGCCAAGAATTAGAAGTACTTAAAAATACTCATCAGCCAGAAGACACTAGCAACCAAAGAGTTGTCTCTTCAAAAGCATCCAAAGAAGAGTTATTAGCAACCATTGAAGAGCTAATCGAATTGGCAAAAGCAGGCGAAGTAGATGATGAGAAAATAGATCTGTTTGTCGATAACATCGAAACCAGTCTAAAAGCAAAAGCCGTTGAGGTAAAAAATGACCTTTTAGATTTTGACTTCGATACTGCACTTGCGACATTATCAGAACTGAAGAAAGTCATTAAGGAAGAGGCGTGATGATCCAAAAGAAAACATCAGCGCGAATTTTACTTGTAGACGACGAGCCAACTAATCTAAGGATTTTGCGTCATATTCTACAAGATCATTACACTCTGTCATTTGCTAAATCAGGTCAAGCCGCTTTAGAGCTTGTTGAAAAAGAAGAAATCGATCTTATTTTACTCGACGTGATGATGCCGAATATGACGGGTATCGAAGTTTGCCAGAAACTGAAACAGAACCCTGCAACAAAAGAAATACCGGTCATTTTTGTTACTGCTCTAAGAGACGCAGGAGACGAAGAAAGAGGCTTTGAGATAGGCGCTGTCGATTACATTACCAAGCCGGTTGTGCCTGCTATTGTTCTTGCTCGCGTGAAGAACCACTTATCTTTGACCAGTGTTGCCGCTCTGCATCAGACTCATCTAGACCTCATCCAGAGACTAGGCCGTGCGGCAGAGTACAAAGACAACGAAACAGGCATGCATGTACAACGCATGAGTCGCTACACCCGTGAATTAGCAATCGCTTACGGCTTTCCTGAAGACTATGCTGATGACTTGATGATGGCTGCGCCAATGCATGATATTGGTAAAATAGGCATAGCGGACAATATTTTATTGAAGCCCGGTAAACTAACGGCTGAAGAATATGAAGTAATGAAAACTCATGTTGAGATTGGCGCCGAGATCTTGTCGAACCCTCGCTCTCATCTGATTAAACTAGCTCATATTATGGCCCTATCTCATCATGAAAAATGGGATGGATCTGGCTATCCAAAAGGTCTATCTCAGGAAGATATTCCCATTGAAGGTAGGCTAATTGCTGTTGCCGATGTATTTGACGCTCTAACCAGTGAACGTCCGTATAAAAAAGCATGGTCTGTTGATGACGCGGTAAATTATATCTTTGAGCAATCAGGCAAACACTTTGACCCAGCTATTCCGCCTTTATTAAAACAAGTGTTACCAAAGATCTTAAAAATTAAAGAATCGTTCTCTGAAACTTTTTAAGAAAATCCTTATTTTCGACATATTCCGAAAATAAGGTAAGGCATATAATCGCCGAAACTTAGTGAAAATGGATTTTACTCCTTATTTTTAAGGAGACTCGCTCATTTGAGCAATAAGCGGTACTTCCATTTAAATTAAGCAAAGGTAATCTATAACTTTTATGTTTTTCAAAAAGCCATCACATCAAATAGTAAATCCAGAAGAACAGGTTTTAGCTCTCCAAAATAGTGCATTCATTGAAGCAATGCATAAGTTCTGTGCCACCATTAGCTTTTTACCTGATGGCACAATTCTGGAAGCAAACACACATTTCCTCAAAACATCAGGCTATTCTCTAGGTGAAATCCAAGGCAAAAAGCATGTTATCTTTTGCCCTGAAGAAATCGCTCAAAGTACAGAATATAAAAATTTCTGGCCATCTCTCGCTGCAGGCCAAAGCCAACAAGGTACATTTTTACGTCAACGGAAGGACGGATCAGACCTATGGTTAGAAGCGACTTATTTTCCTATTGAAATAGACGGTAAGGTCGTAAAAGTTGTAAAAATAGCAGCCGATGTAACCAAAGCGAAAGAAATGTCTGACAAACAAGTTGCTGTTTTCAAAGCCATTGATCGCTCTTCTGCAACCATTGAATTTAACCCAGATGGAACCATCATCACGGCCAACAAAAACTTCCTAGATACAATGGGCTACCCTCTTAAAGAGATTGTTGGTCAGCATCACCGTAAATTCTGCACAAACGACTTCTACCAAGAAAACCCTGATTTCTGGAAAGACCTAGCACAAGGGCATTTTGTTACAGGTAAATTTGAGCGAATTGATAAACAAGGTCGAAAAGTATGGCTCGAAGCCAGCTACAACCCTATTTTTGATGACGAAGGCCAAGTTGTAAAAGTTCTCAAAGTGGCGTCTGACATTACTCAACGCATTAATGAACAACACGCGACACAAGAAGCCGCAGAAGTTGCTCATTCCACGTCAGTAGAAACATCAAAAGCATCTGCAGACGGTGCTGAAATACTCAGTCGCACCGTTGAAACATCCGACAAAATTGTCCTTGAGATTGAAACCGCGACTCAGCTGATCGAGCAACTTAATGTTCAATCCGAAAATATTGCTAAAATCGTCACGACAATTGGCTCTATCGCAGACCAGACTAACTTACTTGCCCTAAACGCTGCCATTGAAGCCGCACGAGCTGGGGAGCATGGTCGAGGCTTTGCTGTCGTTGCCGATGAAGTAAGAACGCTAGCGGCTCGCACAAGCACGTCCACCGTTGAGATTGAAGATATGGTTGCACAAAACAGCAGCCTTACTCGTCAAGCAAAAGCTAACATGGACAATGTAAGCCAGCGCTCAGTTGAAAATGCCCAGCTTATTAACCAAGCTGCATCGATCATAGGACACATTAGAGCGGGCGCCGAACACGTTTCAGCAACCGTTAGTAAACTCCTACATCGTTAAGTGTTCAATCCGTCTCTTCACGGATTACGTCTACTATAAATCGAAGATGAAATATCAGTCAGAGGGCCAACTCTCACTGGTATTTCATCTAATCGATCTTCCCAAATAGTGAAAGCTTAAACTCACTCTCCCCTTCTAAAAATAGAGAAAAAAACATTATGTAAATCGCTCAATTGGGTTTATAAACGTGCTTTAAATTTCACCTCTTTTTGGACCCTTATTGCATGCCTAATGATGACTTTATTGACCTGCTTAAACTGCTTGTTCGCCAACCTAGTGTCGTTGGTGCGGAGCATTCTTTTTTCCGAGTTTTGCAGCGCGAACTAGAAGAGCGTGGCGCAAAAGTCACTTGGTATGAAGGTCTATTGGTTGCCCAAGGTAGTGAACCTTTTAGCACTATGTTTTCGGCTCATATTGACCGTCATGGCTTGGTTTGCACTGGCCCAAATGAATTCCAATACGCTGCTTTTGTTTCTGCTAACCGCACAGATTTATTAAACAATTCCGTGTCAGAGGAATTAATGAGCAAAGTAACGGAGCGTTTCAACCATGAAGAGGTGTACGCTTACGAACCTTGGTCCGGCGTGTATCGCGGTAAAGGCGTCATCAAAAAATCTTACGTGTGTGAATTTAGAAACAACTTAATCTTCGAAATAGACGGTTTAGAGAGTGTGGTTGCGGGCACGCCAATTGCTTTTAAAGACCAACTCAACATTGTGGAAAACCGCTTCGAAGGTCAACTCGACAACGTCATCTCGGCTGCGGCATTAGTTCATCTTTTTAGTCTTGGATTTAAAGGCACCGCGTTTTTCACAGCACAGGAAGAAGCAGGCAAAAGCTGGCGTTATTTACTGGAGTGGTTCCGTCGTTTCGGTGGATCAACTAACCGTTTATTTGTCGTTGATACCAGCCCGTTTCCAAATGTCGAAGCGGCTAATAAACAGCATCTCGTATTGCGCGAGAAAGACGCGAACGCGACTTTTAATCAGGAAAGTACGAAGTTACTTGAAGAGCTTTGTACGCAAAACGACGTCTCTTATCTTTATAAGAATCGCTATGTTGAAAATGAGAACATCAAGCGTGCGGAACAAGGTTTACCACCAAGCTCTTTGGGCAGTACAGAGCTTGGTCGAATCATTGCAGCATCAAATGGTTTAGTGGATGGAACAACCATACAAATCCCCACTATTGGCTATCATACGATGCATGAATCGGCCGCAGTGGAATCTGTGGATGCGTTTTTGGATATGCTAAAAGTAGTATCCAATATTTGATTTCGCTTTATCCTACATTATTTGTCTAAAGCAAAAGGAATGACAGGGCAATTAAGCACCACATCGGTTCTTGTGATGGTGACTAAGCCCTGATCTTCCGCAACAAAAATCGCTTCTTCTGAAGTTAGCTCATAAGCTTGGCTTGGATCATTCCACTCCACCACATATCTCAGCCAAAGAGGAGAATAGTGTGGGTCTCGGCTTTCTGGACCCAGTGGAGCAGGCACAGAAGCAAAGACACCTCTGTCTTGTTCTCCATTAGGAAAGTCATAAACTCGCTCTAAAGCGGTTTTTACATGAGGCGGTTTCGGATAATGTGGCACAGCATCACGTAAACGAGGGGCGTAATTAGCATTTTTTAGCTTTGCAATTTCTCGGTCAGACACATCCGTCGTAATGTAAAAAACTTCCTCGCCGTTATACCATGCTCTCAGCAATGGAAAACTCACCGTTTCACCAGGAATCGACTTAGGGTGAAAAGATGGACTACTGCAAGCCACCATCGACAAAGCGATCACACCCCACAATATAGACCGAAAAAACATACCGAATACTCCTAATAAAACAAAACCGCCAAAGCTAAGCCTGACTTTACACTAATTCATTCTATTCTCGCCAGAATGAATAGGTTTTACATAAAGATAGAGTACTTTAAGACCATAGAGTTCAATCTTCTCCCGCTTTCATTTTTGCGTATTTATAAACTGTGTTTCTGCTGACACCAGCCGTTTTTGCAGTTTGTGATACGTTACCTCTGAACTCGTTTAACAGTCTAGGAATCAGTTTCTCTAATGGCTCTTCTTGCTCAACATTTAGATTCAAAGGCATGTTTTCCATTGTGTCTAAATCATCAAAAAAATCATCCGGTAAATGCCACTCTTCGAGTATTTCTTCATCCGCCATAGCCATACCGACTTTGAGTACATGAGCAAGTTGACGTATGTTACCTGGCCAAGGATGCTTAACCAGAAGGTCTATCATTTCTGTCGACAATTCTGGACCAGGCTCTTCTTTGCATAATCGATTATGCAAATATTGGATCAATTCGGCTTTATCTGTACGTTCACGCAAAGCGGGCAATTTAATGTTCAAACCCGAAATCCGATAGTACAAATCTTGTCGAAAACGGCCTTCTTTGATTTCTGTTTTAAGGGCTCTGTTAGTCGCTGAAATAAGTTTAATATCAACAGGATACACTTCGGTGGAACCTAAAGGAGTGACGACCCTTTCCTGTAAAACACGCAACAAGCGCGATTGCACTGCCATGGGCATTTCACCAATCTCATCAAGAAATAATGTGCCTCGATGAGCACGGCGAATCAGCCCGATGGAACCTTTATTTTGAGCTCCAGTAAAAGCCCCTTTTTCATAACCAAAAAGTTCAGACTCAACCAAATCAGACGGAATTGCGGCACAGTTCACTGCCACCAACATCTCTTTCGAACGGGAGCTATGATAGTGTAAACTGCGTACAAAAATTTCTTTTCCTGCACCGGTTTCACCATGAATCAAGATCGGAATGTCTTTCTCCATAATCTTATTAGCTTGGTTAACTAGACGCTCAACATTCTCATCGCCGTGCTGTAATTCAGCTAATGGGATGACATTATCTGGAATGTTTGAAGGCATTTCATTGTCCACTTCAGTCATTTTCTCAACCGTTTGAGTTTTTCCTATTTGATCATTCTTGATCTGATCATCCACCACATGAGCATTTAATTTTGCCGGTGACACATAGTCTGCACGTTGTCGAAAGTCTGGCACGCGCATAATTTGTTGCACTGGCGGAATCACTTTGACATAAAACTGATAACGCCCCATGGCGATCAATTTCATTGGCAAACTGAAGGGATGATGTTTGATTTCACGCATTTCAATGTCGAATATTTGGTTAATATTCAACAAGGCTAAATCTCGTGCTAAAACAACTTCAGCTCGACGGTTTGCGGAAACGATAGTGCCGTTTTCGTCGAGCACCAAAATACCCGACCAATGACTGTCCAAACTGACCACATTAGTATTAAAACTAAGAATAAAATGCTCTTGTTGAAAGGCGGAAAAAATCAGGCGATTTTCTACGCTCAGCGACATCAGCTTCACCATTCCGAAGGTATGATCCTGCGGTAAATAAGCGTCCGAGGAAATATCTAACACACCTACTAAATCGTTTTTCGTATTGTAAATAGGCGATGCGGAACCCACCATAAAACGATTGGCTCTTAAAAAATGCTCGTCTCGGCCAACTTGAATCGCCTCCCCGGTAATCAAAGCAGTACCAATTGCATTGGTGCCTGCCCCCATTTCGCTCCATTGATTACCACCAACCAAGCCATGCTCTGCAGCACTACCAAAACGAGGTTGTCCCCATGTATTTAATACATGACCTTGGCGGTCAGCCAAAACAATCATGCAGGCAGAATTGCTAAGAATGTTTTCATAGTAAGGAAGCACTTCGTTTTCCGTGGTTTCCAACAAACTACGATGTTGGTCTACCAAATCACTCAAGGTGCCTTTTGGTAAAGTAGCAAAATCAGGACGACTGCCGTGATCTAGTCCGAATTGCTCACAGCGGTACCACGAATCTTGAATTCGATCTTTATGACTCTGTTTTAGGCTCGGTTCTTGTGCCACAGCCGAGTTCTCTAATGCATTAACGTTTTGTTGATTTTGTTGTTTTTCATCTTCGTCTTGCATATCCAGCTCCAAAATCACTGGGACAAAGGAGCACAAATTCATGCACCTTTTTATTATCGACACCCATAAATGCAACAGCAAAAAAAGTAAAAACTGTGCACTAGGTGTTCATTGTTATGAGTGGACTGTAAACACTTTGAACACTCATGAACAGCTCTTTTTCGAAAATGAAAACACTCTAAATGTATGACAAATACAAAAAAAAACCTTAAATTTCAATTGGATATCTTTTTTATGAAAATAAAAAAAGTTTTGGCATGACATTTGTAATGTAACTTTAGAGATGTCTGTGTTCACTTTTTAACGTCAACACTCGATTTAAAAAAGTATTACTCAGAGCACAAAAAGTACAAAAAATAATAACAAGAAGAAGGTATCGACAATGTCCTTAACGCTGCAGAATGTATCGCGCGTTGTTGAAGGAGAAACCTGGATCGATCAAGTCAATCTGACTCTCGAGCCTGGCTCTTTCAATGTTCTACTAGGCAGAACCCTGTCTGGTAAGACGACGCTGATGCGACTCATGGCGGGTCTTGATAGGCCCACCACTGGCAAAATCATCATGAATGGCGTGGACGTCACTGGTGTGGCCGTTCGTGAACGCAATATTTCCATGGTGTATCAACAGTTCATCAATTACCCCAATCTTACGGTTTACGAAAATATCGCCTCCCCCTTCGTCTTGCCAAAATGGATGAAGCAGAGGTTGATCGTCGAGTTCGTGAAACTGCCGAAATGTTGCGCATCGATTCTTTCCTTGATCGCCTTCCGTTACAGCTTTCTGGTGGTCAGCAACAACGTACCGCCATGGCACGAGCACTGGTAAAAGACTCGCAAATCATTCTTTTCGATGAGCCTTTGGTTAACCTCGATTACAAATTACGTGAAGAGTTACGCCAAGAGCTACGAGCGTTGTTTAAGGCACGTAACTGTATCGCCATTTACGCCACAACAGAGCCAAACGAAGCTCTAGCTCTTGGTGGTAACACAGCAGTGTTAAACGAAGGTCGCTTGTTACAAATGGGGCCAACAGCTGAGGTTTACCATCAACCAAAAGACATCATCACAGCAGAAATGTTTTCTGAGCCACCAATTAATATTGTGCCTGGTCGAGTCAGTGAAGAAGAAGTTACCTTCGATGACACAGTGCATTTCCGTTTAAACAGCGATCTACGTCGCCTAACACCAGGAGAGTATCAATTTGGTGTACGCGCTTCTCATATTGGATTAGTGCCGCATTCTGATGACGATTTAGAATTGCCTGTTCGAGTTGATTTAGCAGAGATAAGTGGATCAGAAACCTTCTTGCACGTACACAACCAACACTTCGATTTGGTGTTGCATTTGTCAGGTGTTCACGCCTACCAAGTGGATCAAGAAATTAAAGTCTACTTTCCGACGCACAAACTTTATGCCTTCGATCATCAAGGCAAAATGGTGCATTCCCCAGCACGAATGAGGGAGCAATAACCATGGCTGAAATTACATTAAACGCTTTGGCTCACACCTATACGGAAAAACCAACTCGACCAGAAGATTATGCCATTCGTGAAATGACTCATGTTTGGGAGCAAGGTGGCGCATTTGCATTACTCGGCCCTTCAGGGTGTGGTAAATCAACACTGTTAAACATCATTTCTGGCTTGTTAGAACCATCCAATGGTGAAGTCTTATTCGACGGAAAACGCGTCAACGAACTGAAACCAGAAGAGCGTAACATCGCTCAGGTTTTCCAATTTCCAGTGGTATACGACACTATGACGGTGTTCGATAACCTTGCTTTTCCACTGCGGAACATTGGTGTTCCAAAACATAAAAT
This sequence comes from Marinomonas sp. 15G6-16, assembly GCF_055809555.1. Classification (NCBI taxonomy): domain Bacteria; kingdom Pseudomonadati; phylum Pseudomonadota; class Gammaproteobacteria; order Oceanospirillales; family Oceanospirillaceae; genus Marinomonas; species Marinomonas sp. 15G6-16. The sequence continues at coordinate 1,532,652 of NZ_CM147916.1, forward strand.
CACTTCTAAAGTTCATGAAGTGGCCGAAATTCTAGAACTCTCTGATCAATTACAACGTAAAGCCAAAGGTTTGTCTGCTGACCAAAAGCAAAAAGTCTCCATGGGTCGCGGTTTGGTTCGTGACGATGTATCAGCCATTTTGTTTGATGAGCCACTTACCGTTATTGATCCGCAATTAAAGTGGAAACTGCGTCGTAAGCTCAAACAGATTCATGAACAGTTCAACATCACCATGGTGTATGTCACCCACGATCAGTTAGAAGCATCGACCTTCGCCGATAAAATCGCCGTGATGTACAACGGGCAAATCGTACAATTTGGTACACCAAGAGAGCTATTTGAAAATCCGGCCCACACTTTCGTTGGTTATTTTATTGGTAGCCCAGGGATGAACTTCTTCGAAGCCGAATTAAGAAACAATGAGAGCAGCGGAAAAGACGAAATTGTCTTTGGCGACCACATCATCCCCACTAGCGATGCAATGTTAGCGCATTTGAAAAATATGGAGACGTCCAAAGTAACCCTCGGTATTCGTCCTGAATTTGTCCATGTTTGGGAAGGCAAAAACGACGACGCCTTCGCGGTAGAAGTGGACTACGTAGAAGACCTTGGCACCTATAAAATTCTGTCCTTCTTATTTCATGGTCAAGTCATGAAAGCAAGACTAAGCGAAGATCAAAAGGTGCCTTCTGGACAAATCTACATCAGCTTCCCAGAGCAATGGACAAAGATTTATGTGGATGAGTATTTGGTAGATCTAACGCCTCAGAATAAGGAGACCGACCATGCAAACTAAAGTCGAAAACAACAAGGCATGGTTCCTTGTTATGCCCGTTTTCTTAATCGTTGCTTTCTCTGCCATCATTCCTTTAATGACGGTGGTGAACTATTCGGTACAGGATATTTTTGACCCTTACACTCGCTACTTTGTTGGCACGGAATGGTTCAAACAAGTCATGTTAGACAGCCGCTTGCATGAAGCCTTGCTGCGCCAGTTTATCTACTCCTTCACCATTCTAGCGATTGAAGTACCACTGGGTATTTGCGTTGCCTTAATGATGCCAACAAAAGGTCGAGGTGCATCTTTGGCTCTAATTCTTGTGGCGATTCCACTGCTCATTCCGTGGAATGTGGTAGGCACAATTTGGCAAATATTTGGCCGTGCGGACATAGGTTTGTTCGGAGCCTTTATGAGCTATATCGGCGTCGATTATAACTATGCCTCGAATCCTAGCGATGCTTGGTTAACCGTTGTCTTGATGGATGTTTGGCATTGGACTCCGTTGGTGGCGCTCTTATGTTATTCAGGCTTACGCGCCATTCCTGAAGTTTATTATCAAGCGGCTCGCATTGACCGCGCTTCTCGCTGGGCCGTGTTCCGTTATATCCAACTGCCTAAGTTAACGAACGTACTAATCATTGGGGTGCTATTGCGCTTTATGGATTCTTTCATGATCTACACCGAGCCTTTTGTGCTAACAGGTGGCGGACCGGGAAGCTCAACGACCTTTTTGAGCCAGTCATTAGTACAGCAAGCCATTGGCCAATTTGACCTTGGCCCAGCAGCAGCGTTCTCACTGGTGTATTTCTTAATCATCTTGCTCGTGTGTTGGGTGTTTTATACCACCATCATGAACATGCAAAAAGACATGTAGGAGCGGAATCATGCACTCTTCAAAAGAACAAGCACCGGTTTTCAGTCGTGCCGAACGTAAAGCACGTAATGCAAATTTACGTGGCCGCTTTGGTCTCGTGCTTTATGTCGTTTTATTACTGTTACCAATCTATTGGTTGGTGAACATGTCATTCAAAACCAATACAGAAATTCTCAGTGGGTTATCTTTCTTCCCTGCAGATTTCACTTTGGAGAACTACGCTAAGATTTTCAGCGATTCAACCTGGTACATGGGTTACGTCAACTCGATCTTTTACGTTTCCATGAACATGGTGATTAGTCTATTGGTCGCCTTACCCGCAGCCTACGCATTTAGTCGTTATAAATTCATTGGCGATAAGCACATGTTTTTCTGGTTACTTTCAAATCGTATGGCGCCACCAGCAGTATTCCTATTGCCGTTCTTCCAACTCTATTCGTCTGTCGGCTTATTCGATACACACATTGCCGTGGCGCTGGCGCACTGTATTTTTACCGTACCTTTGGCTGTGTGGATATTAGAAGGCTTTATGAGTGGTGTGCCTCGTGAAATTGACGAAACCGCCTATATCGATGGTTACTCATTTCCAAAGTTCTTTGTACGAATCTTCATTCCTTTGATCCGTTCAGGAATCGGTGTGACTGCCTTTTTCTGTTTCATGTTCTCTTGGGTAGAGCTTTTGTTGGCGCGTACTTTAACGTCGGTCGAAGCCAAGCCTATCGCAGCCATCATGACCCGTACTGTTTCTGCATCAGGAATGGATTGGGGGCTGCTCGCTGCGGCGGGTGTACTCACTATTATTCCAGGAATGCTGGTCATTTATTTTGTTCGTAACCATGTGGCGAAGGGCTTTGCTCTTGGTCGAGTGTAAGGGGAATCATTATGGCTTGGATGTCTTGGACATTACCAACGGCTCTATTCTTTATCGGCATTGCTGTGCTCTTGGTCGGCATGACTACATGGCAAATTGTATCGCCTTGCGTTGAACGTCGTGGCTTTTTGCCACTGGCAACAACACGTGGTGACCGTCTCTTTATTGGCCTGCTTAGCAGCGCCTTTATCCACCTCGCATTCGTTGCTTTAACGGATGTGAACATCGCGGTGGCAACCGTTCTGAGCGCATTTTGGATGTTAATCCTAATGCGTTGGGGCTAGGGAAGTGTTCGCACTTTCCTTCATCAGCGTTCCTAATCAATAGGTACGATGGACTGTCTGGCACGGAAGCCAAAAACTAAACTTTGTTGAGGTAAAACATGCGCTACAATAAGAAAAAAATTGCACTGGCCGCCTTACCCTTTGCTGTCATGTTACATTCTGCCAATATCTGGGCAGATGCGTATTCTGATGCAGCAGAAAAATGGGTAGATAACGAATTTTCTGTTTCGACGTTAACCAAACAGCAACAACTTAGTGAATTACAATGGTTCACTGACGCCGCGGAAAAATTCCGTGGTATGGAAATCAATGTGGCGTCAGAAACACTCACGACGCACAAATACGAGTCGCAAGTCTTAGCTAAAGCCTTCGAAGAAATCACTGGTATCAAGGTCAACCACGACTTGATCCAAGAAGGTGATGTGGTTGAGAAACTGCAAACTCAAATGCAATCTGGTCGTAACATTTACGACGCCTACATCAATGATTCCGACTTGATCGGTACGCATTTTCGTTACGGTAAAGTTGTCCCTATTTCTGACATGATGGAAGGCGACGGCAAAGCTTACACTTCCCCTACTTTGGATCTTAACGATTTCATCGGTTTAGATTTCACAACCGGGCCAGACGGTAAACTTTACCAATTACCGACTCAGCAATTCGCCAACCTATATTGGTTCCGTGCTGACTGGTTTGCTCGTGCTGACCTAAAAGCAAAATTCAAATCCATCTACGGCTATGACCTAGGCGTACCCGTTAACTGGTCTGCTTATGAAGACATCGCTGAGTTCTTCACAGATAAAGTGAAAAACATCGATGGCGAACGTGTTTACGGCCACATGGATTACGGTAAAAAAGACCCTTCTCTTGGCTGGCGTTTCACAGATGCTTGGTTCTCCATGGCGGGTGCGGGCGATAAAGGCATTCCAAATGGATTACCTGTTGATGAATGGGGCATTCGTGTTGAAGCCTGTCACCCTGTAGGTTCGAGTGTTTCTCGTGGTGGTGCAACGAACGGCCCAGCGGCTGTTTACGCAACCACAAAATACGTAGATTGGTTGCGTAAATATGCGCCACCAGAAGCGCAAGGCATGACCTTCTCTGAATCTGGTCCTGTGCCAGCGCAAGGTGGCGTAGCTCAACAAATTTTCTGGTACACCGCCTTTACTGCTGACATGACAACCAAAGGTCTTCCAGTTGTAAATGACGATGGCACACCGAAATGGCGTATGGCGCCATCTCCTGTTGGACCATACTGGGAAGAAGGCATGAAAAAAGGTTATCAAGACGTTGGCGCTTGGACCTTCATGAATTCCACACCGGATGATCGTCGTTTAGCCGCTTGGTTGTATGCTCAATTCACCACAGCAAAAACGGTTTCTTTGCAGAAAACATTGGTTGGCCTAACGCCAATTCGTGAATCGGATATCAATTCTCCTGAAATGGCGGCTGCGGCGCCAAATCTGGGTGGTTTGGTTGAATTCTACAAAGGGCCAGCTCGTAAAGAATGGTCACCAACCGGTACTAACGTTCCTGACTATCCAAAGCTGGCTCAACTTTGGTGGCAATATATCTCGCAAGCAGCGAGCGGTGAAGCCACGCCACAAGAAGCGCTTAATGGCTTAGCAGAAGCACAAGACAAGGTAATGAATCGTCTTGAGCGTGCGAAAGTACAAGACATTTGTGGACCTAAGCTAAACACACCTCGTGATGAAGCTTACTGGTTAGCTCAACCAGGTGCTCCAAAAGCGAAACTGTCTAATGAGAAACCGAAAGGCGTTACCATCGCCTATGACGAGTTACTTCGCTCTTGGGAGTAATGACTTCTTCGTAAACACCCTACGTGTTTGACCGGCTTAGGCCGGTCTTTTTTTATCTCTGCAAATACATTACAAAGCGCTGTGATTGAGCCTCGCTTGAATTAAGCCAGTTTTTGCTCATGTGGTCTTAACTCGCGCCGAGTGGTGTGGGTTCAAACGATCAAAGACAGTGATTTTACTAGTTGAATAAACCGCTTTACTTACAAAACCTTTTTAGTCGCGAGAAAAATAAGTGGAAAACACTTAAGCTTGTCCGCCATGGGAAATGCTCTCGGAGCACTTAAAAAACGCGTTTAAGCACTAAAACATGAGGCCAACATCATGGGAAGCACATCAGCCAACCAATTAGAAACCTTCCAAAAGACAGGTTTTCTTACACTTTCCAATATCATTGATGAAGAAAGGATCACAAAACTTCGCGAGCAGTTCTGGCATGAGATAAATAACACTTTTGGTATTTCTCTTAGTGATCCAAACACATGGTTTCACAATCCTAGCAACCCTGTTGGAGGCTCAGGCGCAAAGCGTTTAAATGGCATGGGGCCGATGATGCGGAACTTAAAAGCGTCTGGCAAATTCGACAAGATAGAAGCGATAATACAGTCGGCAATCGATCCAATATTTAGCGATAACACATGGCGTCCGTTAGACCTTTGGTATTCCCTATTGAGTTTTCCGGGCAGCGAAACCAAATGGAATGTACCAAATAAATCTTGGCACAGTGATGAACCGATCGTCGTTGGGGATCCGAATCCGTGGAGTCTATTCGTCTTTTTATTACTCGACGATGTCAGTGTCGATATGGGCGCAACGGCCGTCGTTTCAGGTTCTCATCGTCGCGCAGAACAACTCGCCGAAAGCATCGCCAGCTCAGATCAAGAAGCGGCAATAAAAGCCTTTGATTCAGTAAACAGCGGATTGATTAATGATCCAAAAAACACGCGTTTACTGACGACCGATAACCTATTAGAACCACTCACACAAGAAGATCCTTGGATGAAAGCACTGGTGACAGAAGGCACGCCAGAACAGCGCATCAAACAATTCGTCCAAGAAGGCGGCTCTTACCGTGGCATAGAACAAAAAGTGGTTTCCCTTACGGGTTCCGCAGGTGACATCATCATACTCAATCCTCGTTGCCTTCATTCGACATCAGCCAATATTTCTTCACTTCCAAGGCAAATTATACGACTCGATTTTAGGCGTCATACCTAGCCTTTTATTCATCTTCGTCATACATGAGTTTGTCCATTGTTGCTTGGTCGAACTCTTTTATGGACTTTCTCGCCAGCATTCTAAAAGGTAAGGCTTTCACCACTTCTTCAAACGGTTGAATCGCGAACGCCCAAAAAATAGACACATCGAAATACAAAATAATCAGCGCACACAAAGGAATGGAAATAACCCATTGGCCGATGAAATTGATTTTGAAAACCGAGGTGGTTTTTCCTAATGCTCGCAGAATATGTCCGTGAACCGTGTTGTAACCTCGCACAATCGGTAAGAAGATATACAAAGGGGCGATCACGCTGAGCGCCACATAAGTTTCCGCTTCCAGATCTGGGTAAATGCTCGGTAGAAAGAAGTACAAGACAACAAACAAACCCGCACAAATGACAGAAACAATCACCGCGACATCAATGCTTTTATTAATGTTATCCGACAAATCATCCAGTTTTTTTGAACCAATTGCCTGACTGATACTGATCGCCGAGGCGTGCGCCCAAGAAGCCACAAACTGACCGATTCCTCGCAACCAAGGCATGATAAGAATAATCGCCGCATAAGCATTGATGCTCAGCTGAGAATACAATAATTGATAAACACTGATGCCTATTTGCAAGATGGTGATATTGGCGGCAAAAGGGAAAATTTCGACGCTGTGTAAACGAACGCTTTTTATCAGCGTCGATAGACCACTATTAAATTCAAGGTCCAGTGTGCGATCTATTCTCAAGCAAACAATCAGATAAAGAAGTCGAATCACAATAGCGATCAAGCTGCCTAATGCAGCCCCTTGCACTCCCATTCCTTGAAAGCCGCCAACACCATGAACCAAGAAATAAGACAAAACCGCGTTAATTGGCATCTCGATCAGATAACCCTTTAATGGCGTTTTACTTTTGTCTCGACTATTGAACAAGGCAATCAATACCTGAGCGATGGCAGTAGAAGGCACCAAATAAATCGCCAGTTCTAAATACCCTTTTGTTTGCTGCTGTAACAACAAGTCGTCTGACAAGGATGAAACAATGGATTGCGCGCCGAAATACATCGCAATACAAAACACCAAGGCCACAGCAAAGTTAATGGACAATCCAGCCCAAAAACCTTTGGTTAACAGGTTGTTATTTCCCGAGCCAACAGCGCGACTTAAAATGAGTTGAGTGCCATTTGCCAGCGCCATTTGCACGCCAAGCATGAAGGCCAATATTGCGGAAGCAATCCCCAACGCCGCCAATGGAATCTCACCTAATGGAGAAATCAGCAGCGTATCTATCATCAACATGGATTGCATCAGCAAACCATTGAGCGCCAACGGCCAAGCCAGAGAAATGTTTTTTCTAAGATAAGACGGGGAAGACATCGTTGTCCTTACGATACATTACAACAAGAGAATATAAGCAAATTACTCAGTCTATTATTCCACAGAAATAGCGGTAAGACTGAATATTTTATTTTTCTCCAAACGAAAAAATCATGTAATTAATCTCGCGCCTTTTTACGCTTTTAACGTCTGTTTTCAGTGATCAATGTGTTGAAAATGCTTGTTAGGTAAACACTCTGTCATGATTGAGAAATATCAGGTAATACTAGAGTTTTAGGGCGTTTTGGTGACATTTTTTTAGCGCTAACAAACAGGCTATGCTGAGTAAAAGCACGACACAAATTGATTTTTTATCGGAGATGAAACATGTCTTTTACTTTAGCAAAACGCACTCTTATTAGCGGCCTTATCACAGCTTCTTCTTTATCCACAATCGCCTTGGCTCAACAGCAAAGTGGCTTCACAGTCACACCAAGCATTGGTTATTACAATATGGACAGTGACCGAGATACCAAGGATGACGAAGCCTACTCTCTTGGTTTAGGTTACCAATTTGATACCCCATGGGCTGTTGAATTTGTTTACCTAAATGCAGACTCTCAATTATCAAACAGCAGCACTGATATTGATGTTGACCAATATCGATTAGATGCTTTGTATCACTTGCCAACTAACCACTCGTTGAACTTAACACCTTATTTAGCGGCCGGTGTTGGCACAGCGGATTTCAGCAATCCAAGCACAAATAACGCCCAATTCAATGCGGGCGGCGGTTTAAAATACGCATTAAACGATAACCTAGCTTTACGAGCTGACTTTCGTTTATTAAACGATGTAGAAGATGATCATATCGATCACATGACATCTGTCGGTCTGCAAATGACTTTTGGCCACTCTGCTCCAAAAGCAACGCCCGTTTCAGCCGTAGAAGAAGAGCCAGTTGTTGAAGAAGTTATCGCTGAACCAGTAGAGGAAACGACGCCAGAGCCAGAAATCGCAGCTGAAGCCCCAGTTGAACCTGAGCCAGTCACCGAACCTAAACCAGTGGAAGAATTAACACCAGAAGAGCCAGTCTACCCAGAAGGTGAAGAACCAAGCATTTTGGAACAAGCCGCCGTTGTTGAAGCGCAGCCGCCTGTCACATTAAACGTGCAATTCGGTAACAATAAAACAACAGTTGAGCAGTCGTTTTACCCTGAAATCGAGAAACTAGCGACCTATTTGAACGAGAATCCAAACACAACCGTTGTGATCGAAGGTCATACGGATGACAGTGGTGCAGCAAGTTACAACCAAACCGTTTCGGAAAAGCGAGCTCAGGCCATTGCTGATGTCTTGATCAATATTTTCGAAATTTCAGAGAAGCGCGTCAGCGCAATTGGATACGGTGAAGAAAAGCCTTTATTCAGTAATGACACGGCACAGCACCGCCAAGCGAACCGTCGAGTAACAGCGGTTATCTCTTCAAATGAAGCATAATAGAAAGCAGTTCTAACCTTCCATTTCAAACAAAAAGCCTACTTAGAAAGCATGTTTTAAGTAGGCTTTTGAGCTTCTTAAATCCGCCAATCACGGCAAATACACACTTTTCTTCCTTCCAAAAGCCCTCTAACGTAACCGATTTGTAAGTATTTCTAAATATGTTTGATTTTGTATCAAACACTACCTTTATCGTCCTGTTAAGCGATAATGCGGCAAATTCTAAGCATGATAGGAACCTTTTCTATCATTAGATTTACGCTTTCAATATTTATCAGGGAACTTTCGCATGTCTTTTTTATTTGATAAACGCATTCTTTTAACAAGCCTTATTGCTGCATCATCTGTTGCACAGGCACAACCGGAAGAAGGCTTCACTATTGCGCCAAGTATTGGTTACTACAACATGGACAATCACCGCGGTGTTGAAAACGATATGGCATTGTCTTTGGGTCTAGGTTACCAATTTGGTAATCCATGGGCGGTAGAATTTGTTTATGTAAACGCTGATAGCGAAGCATCGACTGGTGGTAGTAGCGTAGATGCTGACCAATTTCGTTTTGATGGTTTATACCACTTAACAGAGCGCAATCAGTTCACGCCATATTTAGCTGCTGGTGTTGGTACAACAGACCTAAGCCCTGGTTCTAACAATGCATTAATCAATGCTGGCGGTGGCTTGAAGTACGCCCTAAACGATGCATTGTCACTACGTGGTGATTTCCGTTTAATCAGAGACGTTGAAGATCACGAACTAGATAACCTAACAACCATAGGTCTGCATTTTGTTTTTGGTGGCGGCCTTGTTGATAAGTCTGGTCTAAAAGAAAAATTCGCAGATGCGGTAGAAGAAAAGAAACCTGAATACGAAGAAGAAGTTGCAGCGGTCAAAGAACAAGTAGAAGAAAAAGTCGCGCAAGCTGAAGAGAAAATTGCTGAAGTAAAAGCAGAAAATACAGATGCCGATAACGACGGCGTAAAAGATGCAAATGATCTTTGTTTAGCAACACCTGCAAATGTTTCTGTTGATGCAACAGGCTGTGCATTGGATACAGACAAAGATGGCATTGCGGATCATCAAGACAACTGCCTAGCAACACCAGCAAACGTTTCCGTTGATGCGAAAGGTTGCGCATTAGATGACGATAAAGATGGTGTCGCTAACCACCTTGATATGTGTGCAAACTCTTCAGCTGGCGCAAAAGTTGACGAGAAAGGTTGCTACCTTGTTTTAGAAAGCCAAAAGTCTGTACGTTTAGACGTTCAATTTGGTAACAACTCTATTGCTGTCGATCAAAAATACTATGCTCAGATCGAAGAAGTAGCTGATTTCCTAACAGAATACCCAAACACTAAAGCAACCATCGAAGGCCACACAGACGACCGTGGTTCTGCAAGCTACAACCAAGCGATTTCTGAGAAACGTGCACAAGCAATCGTTGATGTACTTGTGAACTCTTTCGGTATCTCAGCGGATCGCCTAAACGCTGTTGGCTACGGTGAAGAGCAACCTTTGCTAAACAACGATACGGAAGCAAATCGCAGTATCAACCGTCGAGTAACGGCTGTTATCTCTTCTGACGAAGGCTAAGTAGTCACATGATAGAAAAGCGTCTGATGGCAACATCAGGCGCTTTTTTTGTCTTAACAGCCTAGCAAATATTTCAAGCACTCCTCAAAATAGCATCAAATAACAGCCGCCTTGCTTACTTTCATCACAATTATTTTCAGCCAAAAAGAAGTGCAAAACTATTGTAATAAGTGACGTATTTCTTCCTCGATTTTAGCCTATATGAAGTTCTAAACAGCCTTCAATTTAGGCGTTTTAGTAAAGCAAATGTCATGATTCGGCAGGAGTGGTTCACACCCTATTATTTGCGCATTTAACGGGGGCTTTTCAGCAAAATCTATTGGCGTAATCTGACTAGCGAACAACAAACATTATGTTCATTAGGAGAAATGATTATGTCTACTTCTTTCACAAAGCGAACGCTTTTCAGCGGTGTTCTAATTGCATCATCCTTAACAACTATGGCCTACGCAGAACCATCCAAACCGGGTTTAACTGTGACGCCCAGTATTGGCTTATACCATGCCGGTAATAGAGAAGCTGGCGACGATACTTCTTACTCTATTGGTGTTGGCTACCAATTTAACAGTCCCTTAGCAGTAGAAGCGGTTTATCTTCATTCTAATGCAAGCCAACGGGGCGAAGACAATGACTTAGATTTTTATCGAGTGGACGGCGTGTATGCTCTACCCGAGTTTGATACGGTGAAATTAACACCCTACTTAGCCGCAGGGGTTGGGCTTAACGAAATTGATGGCAGCGACCCAAGTACCAACTTATCAGCAAACATAGGCGCAGGAGTGAAATACGCCCTTAATCGCGATGTAAGCTTACGTGCAGATTACCGACTCATAAAAGACCTAGAAGATCATTACTTGGATAACGTGGCTTCAATCGGCGTGCAATACTCTTTTGGCCAACCGAAAAGCCAAACCGATTATTAATAACGATGAGAAAAATAACGATCACAAAAAAGCGCCCAATGTTTCCATTGAGCGCTTCTATCGAGCCTACAAAGCGGACTAATTTAGCTTAATGCTCTTCCAGCCAATCGTTCACACCTTGTCCCGCTAAGTAACCTGTCGCGAAACAAGCGGTTAACAAATAGCCTCCAGTTGGCGCTTCCCAATCCAGCATTTCTCCCGCGCAAAACACGCTCGGCATAGAGTTCAACATCAGCTTGTCATTCACCGCACTTTCACAAACGCCACCAGCGCTGGAAATGACTTCTTCAATCGGTTTGGTTTTATAAAAGTAGACAGGCAATGACTTCAAACACTTCGCCAGTGTTTCTGGAGTTTGGTATTGGCCCTTGTCATAGGTTTCATACAAAAGCGCTGTCTTCACACCACTGATACCCAAAGTGCGTTTTAAGTATTTGCTAAAGGATTCTTTCGGCTTGGTGTTACGCAACTTTTTGATAATTTGCTCTTCGCTTTGCAAGGGCAGAAAATCCATCTCAATCACAGCGCGGCCTGCAACATTGATATCGTCACGAATGTATTTAGAAAAAGCATAAACCAAGCTGCCTTCCATGCCATCTTTGGTGACAATGCATTCGCCTTTTTTCGATACTCGCTTGCCATCACTCAAAGCAAACGAGAAAGAAACATCTTTTAGAGGACTGCCAGCAAACTTAGTTTGTAAATGCTCACTCCAGTCACTGTAGAAGCCACAATTCGCACTCTGCAATGGCGCAACCTTCACACCGTTTTCCTGTAAAACAGGCAGCCAAGCACCGTCAGAGCCTAATTTCGGCCAGCTAGCGCCACCCATTGCCAACACAATAGCATCAGCCTTCGCCACCACGGTTTCACCATTATGCTCAAACGTCGCTTGGTTGTTTTCAAGCGCAGTCATTTTATGGCGCATGTGAAACTCGATGCCAGATTCACGTAGACGTTTCAGCCAGTTGCGTAGCAAAGGTGCGGCTTTCATTTCCACAGGGAAAACTCGACCAGATGTCCCCACAAAGGTTTCGACACCTAAGTCATGAATCCACCCGCGCAAGGCATCGGCATCAAACTGGCGAATCGCGGTATCAAGCCAATCGGATTTATCGTAATAGCGTTGGATGAACTCAGGATAGGCTTCGGAGTGAGTAATGTTCATACCGCCCACGCCCGCCAGTAGAAACTTACGGCAAGCACTGGGTTTAGCGTCATAAACATGAACTTGATGACCTGCGGCACAAATGCCTTCTGCCGCCATTAAGCCTGCTGGACCGGCACCGACAATGATTACTGTTTTCTGCATTTGACCGTAACTCATTAATTAAAGTGGCTCTGGATAAAATAGGAACGCATGATAAAGAATATTATGCGTAACACCAATGACTTCTCGAAGTCAGTCTTCGGCTTTGGGGCTACTTTGCACACCTGCGGTTAACGCAAGGCGCATGGCTTCTTCAACGCCAATGTCTAAAACTGTTAAACGATCGCGGGAAATATAAAAAGTCATGCCGCCAATCTGATAGCTCAATGGCACATAAACGCCCACTAAGTCTTGATCTCCAAACAGTTTCTGCCCTGTTTGCTCGCCCGTCACAAATCCGATGACTTGCGCGCCGTTCCACTCAATAGAAACCACGCTTTTCATTTCCTTCTTTTCAGACAAATTAAAGACCATCATCATGTCTTTAAAAGCGCCGTAAATGGATTTCACTAAAGGAATTCGTTCAAAGATATTCTGGCTTATTTTTACCAGATAACGAACGCCATAAAGGTTCACCAAAAAGCCAACCAAAACCAAAATTCCTAAGCTAGCAATTAACCCTAAACCAGGAAAATAAATGCTGTCTGGAATCAACCAAAGGACAAGAGGTTGAGCAAGGCTTTCCCCTGTCGCTAATAACCAATAAATTAAATATACCGTTAACCCAATTGGCAGCACCGCTACCAAACCTTTTAACAATAAAGACACTAATTTGTTCATCGTGCTCTTCTTCCTATTTCGTTATTTACAGCATAGCGCAAGCACTGTTTCAGACCAACGACTCTAATCATCCGTAAAAGGTAAAGATTGCTCAAACTTGTCGAGCCTTATACTCTTCCCAGTATAAAAATACACTTTTACTGTTTAGATTGTTTTATTGGAGCCCCATTGTGAACTACAAACGCTTAGAAACCTTCATGTGGGTAGCAACGATAGGCAACTTTCGTAAAGCCGCGGAAAAGCTTCACACAACACAGCCCGCGATTTCTGCGAGAATTTCAGGGTTAGAAGAAGAACTAGGGGTGAAATTATTTGAGCGTATTGGTGGTTCAAGCCCGATTATGCTGACACCAAAAGGCAAAGAGCTATTGCCCTACGTGGAAAAAATTCTGTATCAAACCGAGCAATTACGAAAACGTGCGGAAGTCTCAACAGCCTATTCTGGCGTACTCAGACTTGGGGTGGCTGAAACCATAGTCAACACATGGTTGCCACAATTCTTGTCTCGATTACACAAAGACATGCCAGAGCTAGCGGTCGACATGGTTGTGGATGTCACGGAAAGATTAGCGGTTGGAATTAAAGACAGAAGTTTGGATTTAGCTTTGCTCATGGGGCCAATTACAGAGCCCAATATTGTCAATCGAGAACTCTCGACGTTTGATCTTTCTTGGGTTGCCAGCCCAGAACTGGATTTGCCTGATCGTCTTTTGTATCTGGAAGAGTTGGTGAATTGGCCCATCATTACGTATGCCCGCGGCACCAAGCCTTATATGGAAATCATGCAAAGATTTCGAGATCTTGAAGTGCCACCTGTACACTTTTTCTTCAACATCTTTGGCCGCGTGCCGAAGCTTGACCATTGATGGTGTTGGGATTTCTACCTTGCCAAATGTGATGATCAAGAAAGAGCTGGAAGAAGGGAAGTTGAAAAAAATCAGAGCCGTATGGACGCCAAGTGATTTGCCTTTCACAGCGTCATATTCCGATGAACCTTTTAATCCGATTGCCGACATGGTCATTGAAATGGCCGTGCTTGCCGCCAAAGAATATGATGCAAGAAGATTATCAGGCGAAGGGGAAGACTAAACCTTTAGTTTCCCCCTTGCTTTGAAAGGCCTATTTGGCCTCTTGAGTGGTCGTTTGAATTACTTTGGCTAAATCCAAAACCTGCTGATCCATACCGTTATTTGCTGTCAACATGAGTCCCATTGGCTCGTTTTGATAGCGAAACGGTAAAGAGACACTGCAACCATTCAGCACATTCGCTAAAGACGTATTGCGCAAGCACAGCAAGTTCAAGCGGTCATATTCAGCATTTTCTTCAAGATCTTTCAGTTCAGGTGCCAGCACCGCCACCGTTGGCAATAAGAAAACCGTGTTGGCTTCTTGATTTGCCACGCCTTGAATAAAGGCTTCTCTCGCCGCTTTTGTCTGTGCAAAATCCACCGCCGTCATTGTTTGAGCACGAGCCACACGAGAAGCGACTCTAGGGTCCATATTGACCTCACTCAAGTCATAATGCTCGCCATAATAAGCATCGCACTCAAAAGCAGAGAATTGCCAAACCGGTATGCTTTTGTAAGCTTCTAGCGCGTCAACAAAGCGTCGCTCAATCTTCACACCATCTGCTTCAAGACGAGACAAAATGTCGGCAAAACCTTGCTCAATCAAGGTGTCTAGTTCATTCATGCCGAAGTTTGTTGGCACAACTAGCGTCAGCTGAGAAAGGTCTGTTTGGCTTTCCTGCGCCAAAGCATCCGTATCTGACACACCTGACAAGACTTTCCAAAATAGCTCACATTCTTCAACAGTATTGGCAATCGGGCCCACCGAATCTAACGAGCTAGACAAAGGCAAACAACCTTCTCTAGATACGGTTTGTTCAGATGGTTTAAAACCAGTCACACCACAAAATGCCGCAGGAATACGCAACGAGCCACCTGTGTCTGTCCCCAGCGCAACATCGGCAATACCCAAGGCAACCGATACTGCGCCACCACTGGTAGAGCCGCCCGGAATACGGCCAGAAATAATCGGGTTATCTGGCGTACCGTAATGCGGGTTCAAACCCAAGCCAGAGTAAGCAAGCTCCGTCATGTTGGTGTGACCGATCAAGCTAGCGCCAGCATTACGAAGCAAAGACACCGCTGCGGCGTCTTTTTTCGCCAGCTTATTATCAATAAATACAGAGCCAGCTTGTGTCTTATAACCTGTTACATCGAACAAGTCTTTGATCGAAACAATGGCACCATTCAAAGGGCCTTTTGCTGGCTCGCGATAACCAAATAGCTCAGTAAAAACACTTTTACCTTTGAGTTGTGCCGTGTCTAAGGCAGTCGCCCACTGTGCTTTTAAGTCCCTATTCAGCCAAGGAAAATCCGTCTGGTTTGGTTGTGTCATAGATTAGCTCACTATTGGCAGTTCTTTAGATAGGTATTCACATGAGATAGTGCGATTCAAAATTGGATCATGGATACTCATTTTGAACTTCTCTGTACGGCGAACGCCGCCAATAGCAGGGCAAGTACCGCATAACATTGCGCTGCCGTCTAGCAAGTTCCCTTTTTCAATTAACTCAGTTAAAGGACGAATATTTGCCAACGAGCCTTTTTGATATTGAATCCAACCTTCGCCTTCATCTACCCAAGACTCGATCGTTAAATCGTCTAGATGATCCGCTACTTCAGAGAAATCCCATAATTCAGTCGAAACAGGTTTTGCAGAAACTTGCTTAGAATGCGCAACAGAATAAGCCTCTAGCTTACGATCCGTGTGATCAGAACCAATACCAAGATACAACTTGCCGTCTGCCTTGATGATCAAAGGCTCAACTTCTCCAGATGTATCCGCACTCAATACTTCTACTTGGGAAGCCTGCGTAACAAGCAAGTTAGAGGCGCGGTAAAACAAAGGCACAGTAGAAGGTGGTGCAACACCAATTTCGGCTAATTCATCAATGTGCTCTTGCACAGACGCCATATCACGCGCTGTCCAACCTGCGATAATAAGGTGTTGAATATCAAATGTTTTGGCAGCTCCATTTACTGTAAAAATCATAAAAATCCTTAAAAATTAGTAGGTAGATAAAGAGAAATACTTGGATAAGCGATCAGCAAAATAATCATCAAGATCATCACGCCGACATACGGCAAGCTGCCCACGACGACATCAGAGATTTTGCCGTTTTTACGAGCTGAGTTAACAACATACAAATTCAGTCCGACGGGCGGTGTAATAAGCGCCATCTCGACCAAAATAATCATCAAAATACCAAACCATATTTTGTCGTAGCCAAGCTGAACTATGATCGGCACAACAATCGGAATCGTCGCGACCATCAGAGACAAAGTCTCGATGAAAAAGCCCAGCACAATGTACATAGCCACTATGATCAACAAGGTCGCTAACGCGCTAAGACCCAAACCTTCCAATAACATTTGTAAGGTTCGACCAACACCTGCTGCGGTTAAAGCAAAGTTCAAAACATAAGCGCCCAACACAACCATCATAATCATGGCGGTAATACGAACCGTGCCAGCCAAGCTGTCCATCAGCATTTTCTTCGAACAGGCTTTGTACGCCATCGCCAGAACAAAGGAGATCAGAACGCCAATCGCAGCGGCTTCTGTTGGCGTTGCCCAGCCGACATAAATGGAGCCGACAATGCTGAACAATAAAAGCAAAACGGGTAATAAAGACTTGAGCGCGACGATTTTCTCTTTCCATGTACTGTGCTGCTTCGGGCCGCCTAAACGAGGCCACAGTGAGCAAATAATCACAGTCACTATCATGAACATCAGCGCCATGCTGATACCAGGCACAATGCCGGCGAGAAACAGTTTGGGAATAGAGCTTTCTGTTAGAAATCCATAAACAATCAAATTGATCGAAGGCGGAATAAGAATCCCCAACGTACCACCCGCGGCAATAGAACCTGTAAACAAACGCTGATCGTAACCAAGCTTTTCCGCTTGCGGCGTTGCCACAGTCGCCACAGTCGCGGCTGTTGCAACAGAAGAACCAGACGTCGCAGAAAACATAGTTGCCGTCGCGATATTCGCGTGAATCAAGCCACCAGGTAACCAAGAAACCCAAGCATTTAATGCACTATAAGTTTTTTGCGCGACGCCACTACGAAGAAGAATTTCACCAATTAAAACAAACAGAGGAATCGCAATCAGAGTGGAATGGTTCGAAGAAGACCACAGAACCTGACCAAGTCCTCTCATCAAAGGGAAAGGGCTAAAAAACGCATCAATCCCAAACGCCAATAAAAACAATACGATGCCAACTGGAATGGACAGAGCCAACAACCCCAAAAGGCCAAAAAATGTAAAAGGAAGCATTACTCTGTCTCCGTCCCAATCATGTCATTAACCTGACTGTGTTTTTGCTTAATGACCAAAACCAAAGCGCATACCAACAAAACACAGGACGTAACGGCGAACCAAATCCAGCCAGCCATCCAAATAGATTGAGGAATTATCAAAGGAGTTTCTAACGAGGTATTCGCAAGGGAATTTCGTTTCAATGTTTTTTCTACTACGGGAATCACATGATAAGCCGCAAAAACTGCCACATAAGAGGTCGCTGCCAAAGCAACAAGATCAAAAATAGAACGGGCGGCTTCTTTGCCTTTATTACGTATTACATCAATCCGTACATGAGCTTTTTCGGTTAATGCGTAGCAAACGCCCCAGCTGGAAACCGACGCCATCACATAGCCAGATATTTCTTCTGAACCACCAAAGCTAATACCGAATTCGCGTAATAAAATATCAATTAGAATGAGGAGAACGCAGGCCAGTAAAACTAGGCCTGCGGCAATCGCCACTCCATTATTGATGCGTTTTAACCAATCAATAATGCGTAACATTGTGCTTACTCTCCAGGAACAGCGAGTTGGATTTTCGCTACTTTACCTACACTTGCATTCCATTTTTCAACCCACTCTCCACCAGCACGCTCTGCCCATTCAGGCAATACAGTGTCGATCAGAATGCGTTTCGCCGTGAAAATATCATCTGCACTTGGCTCAGCCCATGTCATGCTGTGGCTTGGGCCTCTTGCACAATCGCCATTGCCTGTTAAACAAGCAACGTCTTGATCAAGCTCAGCTTGAGCTGTGCTCCATACGGCTTTTTCGAATTTCTCAGACACTTCAGATTCTAAGAAAGCTTGGTCTTCAGGAGATAAATCGTTCCATTTGTCTAGGTTGATCGCTGTTACGACAGGGTCCCAGCCACCCAATGGCAATGTCATCAATGTGTCTGTCACTTCCCACCAGCCAGCACTGTAGCCAGAACCTGCGCCTGTTACGGCACAATCCACTACGCCACGCTGCAATGCACCAGGCACTTCACCAAAGCTGATATTGACACTTTGTGCGCCTAGAGCGTCTAGGAATTTCGCTGTCATACGACCAGAGGCACGAATTTTTAAGCCTTCTAGATCGGATACTGACGATACATCGCCTTTACAGAAAACCACTTGCGGTGGGTAAGGAACAATCGCCAATACTTTTGAATTGAATGTTGTTTCATAAATTTCGTCGACCATAGGGCGAGCGGCCTCTATTAGTCTTTTGGCTTGCTTTGCTGAACTCGCTAGCAAAGGCACATCTAAACCTTCTAATGCTGGCGCATCGGCTACCGCGTAATCGCCGGATGTCATCGCAACATCAAAAACACCATCGCCTAACATACGGAAAACATCGCCAGTACCAATGCCCATTTGGTCATGAGTTGTCATAACGACTTCAAACTCGTCTTTGCTATCACTTGGCAGAATGTCTGTCCAAAAAGGCTGTTCATATTGCTTATAAAGCGGGAGGCTACTCCAGCTGCCAACAACGGAAAAGGATTCATCAGCAAGGGTTTGGCTCGATGCAAAAGCGCCAAGTAACGCTAGAGGAATGCCTTTCATGAGGAAATTTGGTTTGATCATTTTCGTGTCCTATCTTTTGTGAATTTGTTTGTACAAATCTTTTTTATGTACCTCAAAAGACAAAATGAGGGGTCATCTTTAAAGAGGCTAAATTCAGTGTTAAACGACAGAGCGATAAAGTCAATTCGCTATTTTCTTTCTAAAGTGATAAAAAAAACAGATCACTTTGCAAACTGGAGCCTCATAAATGAACTTTGACCAACTCAAAACCTTCCTTTGGGTCGCAAGGTTAGGTGGTGTTCGAAGAGCGGCAAGAGAGATGAATTTATCTCAGCCTGCCATATCAAGCCGCATTTCAGCTCTGGAAGATAATTTAGGAGTCAGACTGTTTGACCGCCAAAAAAACGGTTTGGTCTTAACCAAAGAAGGCATTTTATTGCGCTCCCATGCGGAGCAAATTGAACGCTCTGTTTCGCAAATTAAAGCGGAACTCACACCGTCAGAAGAAGTAAAGGGCACATTAAGAATTGGCGTTGCCGAAACCATTGCGCAATCTTGGTTATCGGAGTTTTTGTCCGCTCTGCGAAAACGCTACCCAAAATTGGTTGTCGAACTTTCGGTTGATGTCAGTATCCATTTGCGAGATCAACTGCTCAGCCATAACATGGATTTGGTGTTTTTAATGGGACCATTATCTGAAGGCAACGTGGAAAACATCATGTTCCCGCCTTTTCGATTAGGTTGGTTTTGCCAACCGAGCATGGACAGCCATGACTTAGGAAGCGTGCCTATTATTTCTTTCTCACGATTGTCTCGGCCGTATCAAGAATTGATCTCTGAGCTAATGCAGCGTTATCAAGAAATCGGTCAGGTGTTTCCTTCCACCTCCTTGTCCACCAGTTTTGAAATGGTCGCCTCTGGCATCGGTGTCGGCGCCTTACCTGTGCAGTTGGCAAAACGCTACGTTGAAAGCAATCGCTTAAAAGCATTCGATCCAGGCTGGGCACCTGAAGACTTAGTTTTTACCGCATCGTATTTGAATGACCCAAAAGACCACATTGCTAGCGAAGCGGCCAGTTTAGCCTTATCTGTCGCCAACGAGTACGATCAAAGAACCGCCGACATCTGATACATCCTTGTGATGTATTTTTCCATGAGTGTTACTAGGTATTTATTATGACCATCAATATTTCTTCTCTTAATGATAAACAGCGCTTTGAATTACAAAATGACAGCGTCACCATGAAAGCTGTGGTGACAACAGGGAATGGCGGTTATGAAAAGTTAGAATATAAAAATGTTCCCATTCCGGCGCTCAATGAAGGAGAAGTCTTGTTGCAAGTCTTAGCAGCAGGCGTTAATAACACCGAAATCAATACACGCATGGGTTGGTATTCATCTTCTGTCACAAAAGGCACGAGCGATTTAGAGGGTGACGAAGAGGAACGTAGTCGGCAGAAGTCTGACGGTGGCTGGAATGGCGCAACGCCTTTTCCCTTTATTCAAGGCACAGATTGTTGTGGTCGAGTTATGGCCGTTGCTTCCGAAAAAGATAAAGCGTTATTGGGGAAACGATCATTGGTGCGAGCTTGCTCACGAACGCAAGGTTGGGAGTCGAAAGAAAATATTTGGATGGCTTCAGATTACGATGGTGCGTTTGCGCAATTCGTTAAAGTACCTGCCAGCGAAGTCTTTCCAATCAACTGTGATTGGACGGATGCTGAGTTAGGCACGATTCCTTGCGCTTACGGGACGGCAGAAACCATGTTACACAGAGCCAGTGTTTCATCTAAAGATCATGTATTGGTGATGGGCGCATCTGGTGGCGTTGGCTCTGCTGTTGTGCAACTTGCTAAACGTCGAGGTGCAAAAGTAACCGCAGTATGTGGTCGAGATAAATTTCCGCAATTAGCTGATATTGGCGCCGATGCACTGATTGCTCGCGATGAAGATTTAATAAAAGCCTTAGGTGTGAATAGCATAGACGTGGCGATTGATAATGTCGCTGGCGATGCTTTCGGTCAGGTCATTGAAGTGCTAAAGCGAGGTGGCCGATATGCCTCCTCTGGCGCCATCGCTGGCCCTGTTGTGACATTGGATATGCGTCAGTTGTATTTAAAAGACCTCACTTTGTTTGGAAGTACCGCATGGGACGAGCCTGTTTTTCCGAATTTGGTGAACTACATTGAGCAAGAAGAGATCAAACCTTTATTAGCACAAACCTTTGATTTAGCAGATATTGTTCAAGCTCAACAAACGTTCACTGAGAAAAAACACGTTGGTAAGTTTGCTCTCCTTCCGCCTGCGTTGAATAACCAACAGATGGATTATATTCGTGAGAACTACCCCATAACTGTGCCAGTTTCGTCTTAATTCTCTTCTGAAAAGCAGCGACTTAATAAAATCATATCGTTTTGGCCCCACTCTTTGATAAAAAAATTGATCAAATTATCTAAAAAAACACGATTAGACTTTTTGTTTCAGAGAGGTCTACTCTTGAGTGACTTAGTTAAACAAAAATAGCTCCATACGATTCATCCAATGAATTGATGAGAGTGCAGAACCAATACTGCGAAATTCATAATTAAATAAACTAAAGGAACAAAACTATGTTGAAACTAACCAGCGCGTTACTTATTGGTGGGCTTGTTTCCACTGCCAGCTTTGCAGCTAAGTGGCACATGCCAACGCCTTATGGTGACGGTAATTTACCTACTCAAATTGCTTATGATTTTGCTCAAGAAATCAAAGACAAAACCAATGGCGAGCTAGACATCACAGTTCACTCTGGTGCTTCTTTGGTGAAACACACAGAAATTCCACGTTCCGTAAAAACGGGACAAGTACAAATGGGTGAAGTGTTCCTAGGTATTTTAGGGAATGAAAACCCAGTTTATAAACACGATAACATTCCATTTTTAGCAACAACTTATGAAGACGCTAAAAAATTATGGGAAGCCGCAAAACCAGCTGTTAAAAGACGCCTTGATCGAGATGGCATGGTGCTTTTATACACTGTCGCTTGGCCAGCTCAAGGTCTTTACAGCAAAGAGCCTGTAAACAAACTATCAGATCTAGCCGGTTCTAAAATGCGTGCGTACAGCCCATCGACTTCTCGTCTAGCGGATCTAATGGGTACAACGCCAACGACAATTCAAAACCCAGATATTCCTCAGGCATTTAGTACTGGCATTATTCAAGCTATGGTGACATCACCTTCTACTGGTGTAACAAGCCAAGCTTGGGATTATGTAAATTACTACACAGACATCAAAGCATGGGTTCCTAAAAACATTGTTGTTGCCAACAAGAAAGCTTTCCGTCGTCTAGATAAAGAAACTCAGCAAATCATCATGGATGCGGCAGAACACGCAGAAGCAGAAGGTTGGGCGAAGGTCGTTGCTCGTGCTGATAAAGATACACAAATCTTGATTGATAATGGCATGACAGTATCTGAGCCTTCTCCAGAATTACTGAAAGAGTTGCAAGCCATTGGTAAAACCATGACTCAAGAGTGGAAAGAAGAAGCGCCGAAAGACGTTGGTACTATTCTTGGAAACTACGAAGGTTAATATTTCTTGGCTGTAAATTAAGCCAAGAATGTTTCTATTGTCCTCCCTTCACTGTCTAGTGCTCTTTATTAAAAGGGTGCTAGACAGTATTTTTAAGACTCTGTATTCAAACAACAATACTGTTTACTGTTAACACTCCCTTTTCGAAAAAGTGACATACTATGAGCCGAATTAAAGACAAACTCTATCTATGCTCGGGCCTGCTCTCTGGCTTCTTCATCGTCGTTATTACCTTGTTGCTACTAGCGCAAATCATCGGCCGTTTCTTCAACTTTATTGTGCCATCCGCTGAAGACTTTGCTGGTTTCGCACTCGCTGCATCGACTTTTTTAGGTTTGGCTTACACTTTTAGAGAAGGTGGTCATATTCGAGTAACGCTGGTGATTCAGCGTTTTTCGCCTCTGCCTCGCAAAATACAAGAAGGCCTAATTCTTACACTCTCATTGGCTTTGCTTTGTTATGTGTCTTACGCCTGTTCATTCATGGTGTACGAATCTTACATTTACGATGAAGTCTCTTACGGTTATGTACCTGTGCCACTATGGATTCCTCAAGTGCCCGTCGCAGTCGGTGCCATTGCATTAACATTGGCAATATTCGATGCTTGGATCGACGTGATTCGAGGCAAGCAACCTGATTATGTAAAACAAGAAGACGCCTTGTCGTTGGAGGAAATCTAATGGACATGATGTGGATTTCAATCTTGTTAGGATTCGCCCTATTCGCGTTACTTGGCTTAGGCGTTTGGGTTTCATTTACTCTCATTGCGATTGGCGGTTTAGGGCTAATCTTGTCCGAGAATTATCAAATCGATTTACTGTTCGCCACGTCAAGTTGGGGCGCAAGTACCGCTTGGTCTTTGACCGCATTACCACTTTTCATCTGGATGGGTGAAGTGCTATTCCGCACACGTTTATCTGAAGATTTATTCAAAGGTTTGTCACCTTGGTTAGGTGGCGTTCCAGGCAAACTGTTGCATGTAAATATTTTGAGCTGTGGCATTTTTGCTGCGGTGTCTGGTTCCTCTGCTGCAACGGCCGCAACCATAGGTCGTATGACGCTACCAGAGCTTCGTAAACAAGGTTACAGCGATCGTATGGCGATCGGTACACTCGCAGGATCTGGTACCTTGGGTTTGCTGATTCCGCCTTCTATCATCCTGATTGTGTATGGCGTTGCGGCTGAAGTTTCCATTGCCCGCTTGTTCATTGCGGGTGCGTTACCTGGTTTATTATTGGTGTCGTTATTCATGGGTTTCACCATGATTTGGGGACATTTGCACAAAAACGAATTGCCAAAAACAACAGGTCACGAAACCAGCTGGGCAGCTCGCGTAAAAGGCTTGCGTAAGTTGCTGCCAGTAGTCGGCTTAATTGGTTTTGTTTTAGGCTCTATTTATGGCGGATTAACTACACCAACAGAAGCCGCGGCGATCGGTGTTACTGGCGCATTGGTTTTGGCAGCATTCACAGGATCATTAAGCCAACACAGTTTTATGGACAGCTTACTTGGCGCGGTAAAAAGCTCCTGTATGATTGGCTTTATTCTTGTTGGTGCGCACTTCCTAACCCTTGCGATGGGCTTTTTAGGCATACCTAAAGCCTTGGCAATTTGGATCGGCGACATGTCATTGTCACCAATGGAATTGATCTTATATCTCACGGTTTTATTCGTGGTATTGGGTTGTTTCTTAGATGGAATTTCCGTTGTTGTGTTGACAGTTGCGGTTATCTTGCCTGTGATTCAAGCAGCAAACATTGACCTACTTTGGTTCGGTATCTTCATCGTTTTAGTGGTCGAAATGTCGCAGATAACACCGCCCGTTGGCTTCAATCTCTTTGTCATACAAGCCCTCACGGGGAAAAATATTTTATACGTTGCAAAAGCCGCGTTGCCTTTCTTCTTGTTGATTGGTGTAGCGATTCTTTTGATCAGCGTTTTTCCAGAAATTGTGACTTATTTGCCGACAACCATGTCGCAAAATTAGTCACGTATTAATGATTTATTAGCAGGAACTCAAAATGAAATTAAATTGCGATATGGGTGAAGCCTTTGGCGCATGGAAAATGGGCTTAGACGACAAGATAATGCCGTTTGTGGATCAGGCAAACATTGCCTGCGGCTTTCATGCTTCTGACCCTCTCACCATGGCAAAAACCGTTGCTCTGGCAAAACAAAATAATGTAACGATTGGCGCACATCCCGCGTATCCAGATTTGGTCGGTTTTGGCCGTCGTAATATGGACATCGCACCTGCAGAATTGAAGGCTATTATTCAGTACCAAGTTGGCGCATTAAAAGGCATTTGTGAAAGCCAAAACACTCAAGTGGATTATGTAAAACCACACGGTGCGTTATACAACACAATGATGGCGGATTTTTCTGTGCTAGAAACCGTTATGCAAGCCGTGAGTGAACTGGATGCAACCATTCCATTAATGGTGATGGCGGTTCCTGAAGCGCCAGAAATCAAGAAGATGGCGAAGAAATACGGCATTGATGTTTGGTTTGAAGCCTTCTCTGATCGTTTATACACAGACGAAGGTCGCCTGACACCACGTAAAGAGCCAAGAGCCGTTCACGCTACGTTTGACTTGATCGAGAAGCAAGTTGAGCAACTGTGCGAAACGGGCACACTCACAACGGCATCAGGTAAAACATTGGCGATCCACGCCGACACTATTTGCGTTCATGGCGATGGCGATCATGCACTGGAAGCCGTTACTCGCATTCGTACTTTGGTAGACCGTTTAAACAAGGCTAACTAGAACTCAATATGAGCACAGTAAATCCAATTGCATTTCCGAACATTGAAATGGTCAGCAATCAGGCTTGTCTGCTGAGTTTTTGTCAGGTGATTAGCGAAACCACCTCCAACTACATTGCGCAGGTCACACAGCATTTAAAATCGTTAGACGGCATTGTGGATTTAGTGCCGTCTTACACGACTTTATTGGTGGTGTTTGACGATGATCACTACGACCGTTTCGTGATATGTAAAACCATTCGCGAAACCATCGAAGCCATTGATCCAAATGATTTCGCGCTAGAAGACCATCGCGAAGTGGTGATTCCTGTGTATTACGGGCCAGAAGTTGGCCCCGATATTCAGGACGTTGCTGAACATTGCCAGCTAAGCATGGAAGAAGTCATCAAGCGTCACAGTGAAACCACTTATCGAGCCTATGCTATTGGTTTCACTCCTGGCTTTGCTTTTTTGGGCAACACACCACAAGAGCTCCATGTTCCGCGTAAAACCACACCAAGACTAAAAGTTCCGACTGGCAGCGTTGCACTGGCAGAGAACCAAACCGCGGTTTATCCAAGCGTGACACCCGGTGGCTGGCAGATTATCGGCCGCACGCCAGTACAGCTTGTGGATTGGGGAAGTGAGAATCTTGCCTTGATCGCCATGGGAGATTCAGTAAGATTCGAGCCCATCTCAAGAGATGAATTTTTAGTATTAGGAGGCCAGCTCGATGGCTTTTAAAGTAATCAAACCCGGTTTATTGGCATTGGTTCAAGATTTGGGACGTCATGGTTATCAGTCCCTTGGGTTAACTACAGGCGGACCAATGGACGAAATGGCGTTTCGTTGGAGTAATGCGTTACTTGATAACGACACCAATAGCGCGCAAATTGAAATCACATTCGGTATGTTTTCTTTAGAAGCGCAAGCCGATACCAGTATTGCCATTACAGGCGCGGATCTTGGCGCGACTTTAAACGACAAAAGCATTTCCCCTTGGCGCAGTTACGCAATCAAAAAAGGCGATGTTCTAGCATTCCACCAGCCAGTTTGGGGGTTGCGCGCTTATCTCGCCGTGAAAGGCGGTTTTTTATGTGAGCCTACATTAGACAGCGTTGCTACTGTTATGCGTGAAAAGATTGGTGGATTGACAGGGAAAGGCGATAAATTGCAGAAAGGCGACATGCTCAAGTATCAGCCTTTTACTCATCATCAAGATCGCGCGGTACCAAGATTGGCCATTCCTAATTACGGCCAAACAGAAATCCCTGTGATTTTGAGTTATCAATATGAGTCTTTTTCGACCTTGGAACGGGCTAACTTCTTTTCTAGCGATTATCGGGTTTCTGGTAATTCCGACCGCATGGGATATCGATTAGAAGGCAAAGTCATTAGCAGTGATTTGAAAGGGATTATTTCTGAGGGCATCGCTTACGGCGCCATTCAAATACCTAAAGACGGACAACCTATTGTTTTGCTAAGAGACAGACAAACCATTGGCGGTTATCCAAAAATCGGTTGTGTAACACGCTATGGCGGCAGCATTTTATCTCAGCAAAAACCGGGCGATGTTATTCAATTCACACCTATTACCGTTGACCAAGCAGAGCATGAACGACACTTACAAATGTCGAGACTTGCCCAGTGGCGTTAGCCTAAAGCCTGCGCCTTTTAACTTTCCTAGTATCGTGTTTAGAACCGTATTATCATGATACGAAATCAAGCTAAGTAAGACAGTCTTAGTATCTTTCAAAGATTAAATGCGATGATTCTCACATGATAAAGTTAAAAGGCTTCACCAGTAACATAGTCCACCATGACCGTCAGTTAGATCATAATGACAACCCCATTCATACGCCGATTTATAACTCTGTTCCTTATGGTTATAAAAGCACAAAAGACCTAGAAAATGTGTTCCAAGGCAAAACGTCTGGTCACAGTTATGCGCGCCAAGCGACGCCAACAACAGACAGTTTGCAGTCGATGATCAGCCAGACTGAATTAGGTATCGGCAGTTTAGTGTTCGCAACAGGAATGAGTGCTTTAAGCGCTATTTTCTTAACCTTGCTAAAAAGTGGCGATCACCTGATTGCCAGCCGATACTTATTCGGTAACTCTTACAGCTTAATCACGACCTTGGAAAACTTTGGTATTGAAGTAACCTTGGTAGACGCGACAGATGCAGACAATGTGATTGCTGCGAAGCAAGACAACACGCTCATGGTCTTTGTTGAAACCATCGCCAACCCTGGGACTCAAATTTCAGATTTGGTCGCCATAGGCAACTGGTGTGAGCAGGAAGGTTTGGTCTATTTAGTGGACAACACTATGACTTCGCCTTATTTGTTCCAGCCGATTAGAGCCAAAGCTAGCTTGGTGATGAACAGCTTATCTAAGTATTTTTGTGGTCACGGCACGGTTCTGGGTGGCGCAGTAACAGACACAGGTTTATTCGATTGGTCTAATTACCCAAATATTTTCGATGCTTATCGAAAAGGCGATGAAAACAAATGGGGATTGACTCAAATTAAGAAGAAAGCCTTGCGAGACATGGGCGGCACCTTGAGCTCTGATGGTGCTTACCAAATCGCTGTTGGCTCAGAAACCATGGCGCTGCGTATGGACAGATCTTGTGCGAACGCACTGGCTCTCGCGCAATTTTTAGAATCTCACGACAAGATCGAAGCCGTTTACTATCCTGGGCTGAAGTCACATCCTCAGCACCAAAAAGCCAGCGATTGGTTCAGACATTACGGCAGCATTCTTAGCTTTGACCTAAAAGAGGGTTATGACTGCGCACAGCTGTTAGATGCAATCGACATTACAATCAATGCCACTCATTTAGGTGATAACCGAACACTTGCTTTGCCAATGGCAAGCACCATTTTTTATGAAATGGGTCCGGAAAACCGAGCCAAATCTGGCATCAGTGAACAGATGATTCGCTGCTCTATCGGCATTGAAGATACAGACGACCTATTAGAAAGCTTTAAATTTGGTTTAGATCAAGTTTAATCTCGCTCGCCCCTCAATAAGGATCGTTCAATTCTAAAAAGCCCCAAGCCTTTATTTATAAGGGTTTGGGGATTTTTTATTGTATTTTCAATCTGCAAAAGCAAGATGATAGTTTTTAACAATCAAAAGTAATAAAAATAACAATTTCATCAAATCGAAACTTTCCCCTAATATAACTCTCGTTGGTAACGCACTTACATAAATTCTTATTTAGGAGATACACAATGATCAACACTCAACTTAAGCCATTCAACGCAACTGCATACAAAAATGGTGAGTTCGTAGAAATTTCTGAAAAAGACGTTCTAGGCAAATGGTCTGTGTTCTTTTTCTACCCAGCTGACTTCACATTTGTTTGCCCAACTGAACTTGGCGACGTTGCAGACAAATACGAAGAACTTCAAGCACGTGGCGTAGAAGTATTCTCTGTATCTACAGACACTCACTTCACTCACAAAGCTTGGCACGACAGCTCTGACACTATCGGTAAAATCAAATACTTCATGGTAGGCGACCAAACTGGCAACATCACAAACAACTTCAACGTGATGCGTGAAGGTCAAGGCCTTGCTGACCGTGCTACTTTCTTGATCGATCCAGAAGGTACTATCCAAGCAATGGAAATCACTGCTGAAGGTATCGGCCGTGACGCTGAAGACCTACTTCGCAAAGTGAAAGCAGCTCAATACGTAGCGGCTCACCCAGGTGAAGTTTGCCCAGCGAAATGGAAAGAAGGTGAAGCGACTCTTGCTCCTTCTCTAGATCTTGTTGGCAAAATCTAAGACAACACCTCCTGTTGTTGGGTGCATTTCGCACCCAACATCGGGCTTTGCCTAGGTCTTGGATAAAGCCCTTATTTATTATTTTCGGAATGCGGATTTCAAGCCCTTTATTGGCTTGGTATGGATTCTTGCACCCGAAATTTACAGTAATCCCTCAGTCTTAACGGGTTAAACATTATGTTAGAAGCAAATTTAAAACAGCAACTGGGCGCATACCTAAAGAATATCGTTAATCCGATTGAAATTACTGTGTCCACAAATGGTTCAGAAAAATCAACAGAATTACTTAGCTTGGCTCGTGAAATCACAGAGCTTGAAAGCGGCAAAATTACATTGACTGTAGACGAAAACCCAGCGGGTCGTGCGCCACAAATGGCAATCGCTCCTAAAGGTGAAGCACCTCGCGTGCGTTTTGCAGGCATCCCAATGGGCCACGAATTTACTTCTTTGGTATTGGCCTTGTTGCAAGCTGGTGGTCACCCTTCGAAAGCGGCACCAGAATTACTAGAGCAAATTAAGTCTCTAGACACAGAATTAAACTTTGAGGTGTACATTTCCCTCTCTTGCCACAACTGCCCAGACATTGTGCAAGCAACAAACTTGATGGCGGTATTGAACCCGAAAGTTACCGCAACCATGATTGATGGCGCGTTATTCCAAGATGAAGTAAACGACTTGAATATCATGGCGGTTCCGTCTGTTTATCTAAACGGCGAACACTTTGGCCAAGGTCGTATGACATTAGAAGAGATTCTAAACAAAGTAGACACAGGCGCTGCTGACAAACAAGCCGCTGCGTTAGCGGAAAAAGACCCATACGATGTATTGGTTGTGGGTGGTGGCCCAGCGGGTTCTGCAGCAGCAATCTACTCAGCGCGTAAAGGTATCCGTACTGGTATCGTGGCAGAGCGTTTTGGTGGCCAAGTTGCAGACACTATGGCGATCGAAAACTTCATCTCTGTGAAAGCAACAGACGGCCCGAAATTGGTCGCTGGTCTTGAGCAACACGTATTGGATTACGATGTTGATCTAATGAAAACGCAAAAAGCGGTTCGTTTAGAGAAGAAAGAGTTCGTTGAAGTCGAGCTAGAAAACGGCGCAATCTTGAAGAGTAAATCAGTTATCTTGGCGACCGGTGCTCGTTGGAGAGAAATGAATGTTCCTGGTGAGCAAGAATACCGTGGTAAAGGTGTTGCTTACTGCCCACACTGTGACGGCCCATTGTTCAAAGGCAAGAAAACAGCGGTAATTGGTGGTGGTAACTCAGGTATTGAAGCGGCTATCGACCTTGCTGGTATCGTTGAGCACGTAACTGTACTTGAATTTGGCGACACTCTACGCGCTGACGATGTATTGGTTAAAAAAGCAGAATCTCTGCCTAACGTAACCATCATCAAAGAAGCGATGACAACAGAAGTAATCGGCGATGGCGAACGTGTGATTGGTTTGAAATACACAGACCGTCGTACAGACGAATCTCACCTTGTTGATGTAGCCGGTATCTTCGTTCAAATCGGTTTGGTACCAAACAGTGAGTTCTTGAAAGATACACTACAATTGAGCAACCGTGGTGAAATCGTTATCAACGCACACGGCGAAACCTCCATTCCGGGTGTCTTTGCAGCGGGTGACGTGACAACAACACCATACAAGCAAATCATCATTTCCATGGGTGGCGGCGCAACCGCAGCACTTGGCGCATTTGATTATTTGATTCGTAACTAACTTTTTGTTGAGTGGTGAATCATCACTCAACAGCGCGTTCTACCAACAAGAAAGCCGTCTTCTGGACTATCTAGAAGGCGGTTTTTTTGTTGTGTAGAAATTGTCAGCGAGACGTTAGCAGTTGGCTTGGCGTTACCGAATAAGGCATAAGTATCATTAACGGTTAAGTTGTTTTTGATACCGTGCAGGCGTTACACCAAGTGCTCTCTTGAAGTGAGTATTCATATGGCTTTGATCACAAAAACCACATGCTAAAGCCACTTGAGCGGGTATTTGGCCTTGGAACAGTAGATGGCGTGCTCGTTGGATTCTGCATTGAATTAAATATTGAAAAGGCGTAATACCAAAGGCTGAAGCAAATTGTCGAATAAGGTGGTATTTACTTAAGCCTGTGATCTTGGCGAGCTTTTCCAAACTGATGTCTTGCTCAGCATAAGCATGAATGTATTCCTTGGCTATGTGTACTTTGCTGGTGTCTTTTTTGAGTAAATCTTTTATTTGGGGCGCTCTCTGGTTGAGTGTCAGTCGCATGAAGAAGGCATAGACTAATGTTTCTACTTTCAGTTTAGAGGGGTCACTCTTTAGCTCCGAAAAAATTAAGCGAAACTGATTTACAAGACGAGAGTCATGAATAATGGGCTGGTGAAAGAATGGAGCATTGCTACTTTTTAATGTGAGGTCGGCTAGGACATCATCAAACAGTTCAGGGGTAGGATACATGGCCATATATCCCCAACCATTTTCAGATGCTGATTCTCCTGTGTGTACAGAATCGGCGTTTACGATAACCAAACTGTCTGCACCAGAAGTATGATGCTCACCTTCACTGTAAAAGCGTTGAGCACCATATTCTATAACGCCAATCGCATAACCTTCATGAACGTGTTTAGAGAAATGCTGATCCTTAAAATGTGCGTCCACACATTCTATTCCATCATAACAATCCAAGTTGAAGAAAGTAGAACCTAATTCCATAGCCGAGTCTTATTCCATAATAAAAAATAAAAAGTGCATGATGAGAATGCGCAATTTTCTTATAGACATCACACCATAAAAAATTGCTTTTGTAAGGTAAAAATTAAACAAATAAGCTTGGTATCTGTTTAAACGATCTCGGAAACACCGCAATATTCTTCTATCTGACATTGTCTTTTTGATCACAATAGAGTCAATTGGATTATGTAAGAGAATTTTTATGTCGGTAATGGAATTTTTAGCGAACGAGCGTTTTATTTATTATGTCATCACTTGCCTTATTGCCGCCGCAACGCCTGGGCCAGGAACTTTAGCTGTGCTGAACTCCGCCCTGACGCAGGGACTAAGAAAAACCTTACCTCTTATGTGTGGCATTATCTTTGGGATGGGGACGGTTTCTATCGTAACGCTTTGTGGATTAAGTGCTCTAATCCTTCATTCTCAGTTGGCTTTTTCTACCATCAAATATCTAGGTGGATTTTATATCGGGTATTTAGGAGTGATCAGTCTGCTCCCTTTATTCAGATCGGCGCGACATGCACTTCCTAATGAACAACCAAAGAAAAAAATGACTTTTTATACGGGGGTTATTCTCTCCATTTTTAATCCAAAGACCTTGGTGTTTTTCACGGCATTGCTTCCTACCTTTATCATGCAAACAAATGGTTTGGTTCAACAGACTATCTTGCTCACTTTGGTGCTTTTAATCTGTACATTTAGCGTTCACCTAGTTTATTCAAAACTCTGTGGGTTCGTTGCTCACTTCTTTGAGCAACGTATGAAATGGGTCGACGGTATAACAGGGATCACTTTTATGGTGTTTGCTGTCATCATGCTTTTTAAGTTATGAGGCAAACAAAGCCTTATTCACGCTTTTCCCACCAGTAAATAACAAGCCATGTGGGGTTGAATCGGCGCTAAGCTGGATTTCACTCCTAACGGTTTGAAGACTTTATCAATGATGCCTTGGGCTTGGCTGCCTTTGTTTTGCTCTATGTCAGTCAAAGTCCGTCGGCTGATTCCAACCAATTCTGCATAGTGAGTTTGTGACATGCCTAAGATGTTTTTCCGAAGATATTGCAGCAATTCGCCTTGGCTGATTTCACCTAATATATGCTGCCTTAGTAAATCTAATAATAGGCTTTGTTTCTCTTCTTCCGTCATTTCCACTTTCATATTGAATCACCTAAATGAGCAAAATATTACTCAAATATAGTGAGAGATTTAGAAGATGGGAAATATATTGCTCAAAATAGCAGCAGAAAGAGAAAAAATGTGCATTATTTTGCTCACCTTTAAACTAGGAGATTATTAGTGAACATTTGAATTTGGGAAGTAAGAAAGGAAAAGGTGTTAGAAGTCAGGTGAAAACACGGCCGCATTTTCACCTGATATCACTTTTTGATAACAAGAGATGATTTAAGCTGAGGCTTTTTTGACGAATTGAGATTTCAGCATCATGTCACCAGCGCCATCTACTTTACAATCGATGTCGTGGTCGCCATCAACTAAGCGTTTAATCGTCGCTTTGGTACCGATTTTCAAGACTTGCGAAGAGCCTTTTACTTTAAGGTCTTTCGCCAAAGTCACTTTATCACCTTCTTGTAGCAACTTGCCGCTCATGTCTTTAATGATAAGTGCGTCTTCATCTTCGATGACTTCATTTGGATTCCATTCGTATGCGCACTCAGGGCAAACCAACATAATTTGGTCTTCGTAAACGTATTCTGAGTTGCATTTTGGGCAGTTAGGAAGGCTCATAGTTTATCAATACCTTTGATACAGATTGAGAGAATGTGCGCGCATTATAACCCTATTTTTGCTGTGGTTTTTCATCCAGTATAAAATTTATTTCCTTAGCCTCAACACTTCTTGAATGCATCACAAAACCAATTCATCACTCTTTGCGTAATAAATTTAACAAGCTCAAGGTGCAGAGGTATCAATATGAAATTGGGGTTAGTTTGGTTCGGCAATGATCTACGTTGTGCCGATCAAAATATACTGTCGTTGGCAGCAAGTGAAGTTGATCAATTAATCTGTTTGTATTGTGATGACCCCAAGTACAAACAGCCAAGTCGTTATGCTACACAAGGTATGTCCGTACTACGTCGCCGTTTTTTAAACGAAGGCCTGAATAGTCTCGCCACCGGGCTAGAAGCACTTGGCCAGACCTTGTTCGTTAGCCAACAAAACGCCGCCTCCAGCATAGCGCTATTGCTCAATGAGCTGCCTATTTCTCACATTTACTCTAATCATCACTGCGGCTGGAACGAGCAACAAAACCTTCGACAAATCGCAAATGAATTTCCAGATGTGCATTTTCATATTGAGCATGGCTTAACCTTGTTTGAACCTGAGCAACTGCCTTTTACCTTGGTGTCTTTAGAAACATCAGCGAGAGAACAAAGTTTTCCCAGTTCTTTTTCTAAATTCCGAAAGTTGGTTGAAAGATTAGAAGTGCCGCAACCAACACCTAAAGTAACCAAATTGCCCGCTGTTTCAGCATTACTAGACAAGCTCGTTTTGCCTTCTATTCGACCGTGGAAAGCCGAGCCAATCACAGCTATTCCCACCTTTGCCGGGGGAGAAGAAGCGGCTCAAAGGCAACTGAATCATTACTTTTCGACCAATTTACCCA
This sequence comes from Marinomonas sp. 15G6-16, assembly GCF_055809555.1. Taxonomy (NCBI): domain Bacteria; kingdom Pseudomonadati; phylum Pseudomonadota; class Gammaproteobacteria; order Oceanospirillales; family Oceanospirillaceae; genus Marinomonas; species Marinomonas sp. 15G6-16. Next base: position 1,567,161 of record NZ_CM147916.1, read on the forward strand.
GCCATTACAAGGAAGTTAGAAACGCCTTAGACGGTTGGGGAAATTCAACTAAGTTTTCACCATGGCTTGCTCAAGGAAGTATTTCGCCAAGACAAATTTTAGCCTCGCTCACACAATACGAGGAGGAACATGGAGAGAACGAGTCAACCTATTGGATTTATTTTGAATTGCTGTGGCGTGAATACTTCCACTGGTACGCCACTTATTACGGAAAACAGCTTTTCTTAGTCGGCGGTTTATCCAACACAAAAACCTACGGCAGTTTTTATGCTGAGCGCTTCCGTAAGTGGTGCCAAGGAAACACACCTTATCCGATCGTAAATGCGTGTATGAAACAACTCAACCAAACTGGCTTCATGAGCAATCGTGGTCGTCAAATTGTGGCCAGTTGTTTGATCCATGAACTCGGTATTGATTGGCGTTATGGCGCTGCATATTTTGAAGAAAAACTCATTGATTATGATGTGGCATCAAACTGGGGAAATTGGCAATACATCGCGGGGGTTGGTGCTGACCCAAGAGGTGGGAGACGCTTCAATCTAGAGAAGCAGACTGAGCAGTACGACCCGAATCACAGTTTCATCCATAAATGGCAAGGACATAACTATGACCACCAGTTGGATTCCGTCGATGCCTCAGATTGGCCGATTATACCTGAGTCATGACAGTGTCGATTGATTCCTTATCTCCAGTTGTTGTTTGGTTTAAGCGTGATTTACGCCTGACTGATCACTTGCCCTTGAATCAAGCAATAGAGCAAAATCGCCCCATTATTTTGCTCTATATTTTTGAGCCTGAACTCTTAGCTGACCCACATTACGATGAACGCCATTGGCGATTTGTTTGGCAATCACTTGAAGATATAAATCGACAGTTGTCGGAGTATGGCGGACGCGTTCAAATCTATTCAGATGAGCCACAAAAAGTTCTCCAGCAGCTTCATAAAAGTACCCAATTCGACACACTTTACAGCAGCGAAGAGATAGGTTTGGGAGTCACTTTTGTGCGTGATATCCGTATCAAAAACTGGTGCAAAGAAAACAATATTATATGGAATGAAGCACCAACTGGCGCGGTCATTCGGCCACTGAATCACAGAAAAGACTGGGACAGTGCTTGGCAAAAGTTAATGCGTGCTCCGCTAGCACAAGTCGAACTCGAACGCATTGTCTGGCACGCCATAGAGCAGCCAGAACCAGAAGTTCCAGATACATGGAAGACCTATCAGAAAGGTATGCAAACAGGCGGACCCAGCTTGGCTTGGCAAACATTGCACAGCTTTTATGAAGGTCGTGGCAAAGACTATTACCGCTCAATTTCCAGTCCTTTGACAAGCCGGTCAGCTTGCACGCGGTTGTCACCTTATTTAGCTTGGGGAAACATCAGCTTAAGAGAGGTTTATCAAGACCTTTTATCTCGCTGGAATACAGTTGGCTGGCGGCGCAGTTTGATCGCGCTTAGCTCACGTCTACATTGGCATTGTCACTTCATGCAAAAGTTTGAGAGCGAATGCCGCATGGAATTTCATCCAGTAAATCGTGCTTATGAGCAATTCCCCTATCGCCAAGACGAGCACGTTATGACCGACTTGCAAGCTTGGCAACAAGGCATGACAGGCTATCCAATGGTCGATGCTTGCATGCGCGCGTTGCAAGCAACGGGTTACATTAACTTTCGTATGCGAGCTATGTTAGTCAGCTTTCTATGTCACCATTTAAACATTGACTGGCGTTTAGGTGTTCATCATTTAGCTCGGTTATTTCTCGATTTTGAGCCCGGTATTCATTACCCACAATTCCAGATGCAAGCAGGCATGACAGGCACGAATACGATTCGTATTTATAATCCGGTAAAACAATCCCAAGACCAAGATCCAGAGGGCGAATTCATTCACCGCTGGGTGCCAGAGTTACATCAAGTGCCTGCGCCATTAGTTCATTCTCCTTGGGACATGTCACCAATGGAGGAAGCTCTCTACGAATGTCAGATTGGGAGCGATTATCCCTCACCCATTGTTCACCTTGCTGATGCTGCAAAAGCAGCTCGTGACCGTTTATGGGGCTATCGTAAGAATCCCGACGTAAGTGCAGAAAAGCAGCGTATTTTAGCCACACACGTTAGACCTTCTAAGCGTCAAAAAAACACCAAAACAAAAGCCACTAGGAAATCCTCATGAGCCAATACCACACCTTGCGGGTCATTTTAGGCGATCAATTAAACGCCGCGCATTCTTGGTTTAAAGAGCAGGATGATGGCGTACTCTATTTGATTGCCGAGCTTCATCCAGAGGCCACTTACGTTAAACACCACATTCAAAAATTGTGTGCGTTTTTCTTAGCGATGGAGCAATTTTCTAACTTATTAAAAAGCGCACAACATGCGGTTCGTTATCTCACTTTGGACGATACGGTAGGGCAAACATTGGAGTCCTTGATTCTTGAGGTGGCAAAAGCAGAAGGCGTTTCTCGTATTCAACTCCAGCGACCAGACGAATATCGCGTTTTAATGCAATACAAGGCTTTAACAGAACAAGCTGAACAAGAAGTAGAAATAACCGATACTGAGCACTTTTTACTGCCGTTTGACGATATTCCAACCTTTTTCAAAGCCAATCACAGCGTGCGTATGGAAAACTTCTACCGAAAAATGCGGCAACGCTTTGCTGTTTTAATGGATGAAACAGGGCAACCAGAAGGTGGAAAATGGAATTATGACAGCGCGAATAGAAACAAACTCAAAGCACAAGATCTTCAAGACATCCCTCAGCCTTTGTGTTTTCAATACGATGTACGCCATTTACTCGCACGCATAGAACGCCATCAGATCATCTCCATCGGTCATGCAGAAGACAAACTGATTTGGCCAGTAAATCGCCAAGATGCACTGCAATTACTCGACTATTTTTGTACACATCTTTTGCCTAACTTTGGTCGCTTTCAAGATGCCATGACAAGCAAAACACCTCACAGCTGGAGTTTGTATCACTGCCGATTATCTTTTGCCTTGAACAGCAAATTAATCAGCCCTAAGCAGGTCATTAAAGCGGCGATCCAATGCTACAAAAACAATGATGAGATCGACATCGCGCAGATTGAAGGCTTTGTTCGACAAATACTCGGTTGGCGTGAATACGTGCGCGGTATGTATTGGATTAACATGCCAAACTACCGAGAGCAAAATGCTCTCAACGCACAGCGCGACTTACCCAGTTACTTTTGGACAGGTGATACAAAAATGCACTGCCTTGCCAGCGCCATTGGGCAATCGCTGGATTATGCCTACGCGCATCACATTCAACGTTTAATGGTAACAGGCAACTTTTGTCTATTAACTGAGATTGAGCCAAATCAGGTAGATGAGTGGTATTTAGGGATTTATATCGACGCATTGGAATGGGTAGAATTGCCGAACACTCGTGGCATGAGCCAATTTGCCGATGGCGGTTGGGTCGCTTCCAAACCATACACAGCCAGCGGCAGCTACATTAATAAAATGAGCGACTACTGCACTTCCTGTCACTACAAAGTAAAAGACAAAACGGGCGAGTTATCTTGCCCGCTAAATAGTTTGTATTGGCGCTTCATGGTCAAACATCGTGAACAACTTGCCAAGAATCCACGCATTGGCATGATTTACGGAAACTGGGACAAACAAAACGACGCGCAAAAGCACGCCGTTTTAGAAAGGGCTGAATGGTGCTTGGACAATATTGAAACGCTTTAATTAAAGAGCCTCGTTATGAACTGAGGCAGTTTAATTAGGCAAACTGGCTCACCGACAACTCAACCATAAGATCACTGCTGATATTTTCTAATGCGACTTCCAACTCAGACAAAGGCAGTTTCTCTGGCACCACAAGAATCATCTCTGTTTTAAACAACATCTCAGAACTCATCGGCGCAGGTTCACAAGATGTTTTCAGTTCCTTCACGTTTACCATGAGTGAGTGCAACACTTGAGAGACTTCTTTCACAATGCCTGCTCTGTCATTACCCACAACAGATAGCGACAGAGTTGACCCTTGAGCCGGGCTTTGAGTTGCATTTTCTACCGTGACAGTTAAGCCAAGCTTTTCGAAGTCACGCAGCTCGTTAATCAGCGCTGTTTGATAATCCAAAGGCACTGATAAGGTAAGAATGCCTGCGAATTTATCGGCTAAATGCGCCATACGACTTTCTAACCAATTACCGTGATGACGGGAAATCGTATCGGATAAACGCTCGACAATACCGGGACGATCTTCGCCTATAAAACTTAGTACTAGATGTTGCGACATAATATTCTCCATCCATTATTCTTAGCATTTTTCAAAAGAGAGTAAGAAAAAGTGTTCCATTTAATCAGTCTAGACTACGACAATCATATTAAGCAGCTAAACTTAGTAAGAGTAAAAGTTTTATTTCAAATAAGCAGAGTTAATTACGTCCCAGTTCAAAAGACTGTGATAAATTAAGTAGACTAAATGGATAACATAAAATCGGTTATCAAAGGGGAGAAGATGCTGCAAAATCAGGAAGTAAAGCAGGACGAGCGACAAGAGGCTTTACGTCTTTTATATACGAATGTCCTAACAAGCACTATCGTTTCCGCCTTGATCAGTACTGTGTTTGTATTTTCACTTACCAGTGAGGAAAATCATTACGACAAGCTCATTTGGTGGGTTGTCATGATCTTCGTACTTTCCTTGCGTCTTTTCGACCTAGCTCTATATCGCAAAAAATTGTCTCTAAACCATGCTCCATCACAAAAAGACTTGTGGCAATTTTCTATTTTAGGCTTTTTAGTGTCCTCTACTTGGGGGGCATACCCTTTATTTTTTCATCCGTTCTCAGATTCTTTTGAGCTTGTTACTACCATTACTATTTTATGTGGTATTGGCTCCGGCGTTGTCATTATGTGGTCTGCTAGTAAGCTCACTTCCATTATATGTATTTTGGCAATGTCAGTGCCTTATTCAACCCTGCTACTCATTTCAGGCGACCAATATGAGCGCTTGATCGGTGTTATGGGCATGACTTACGCAATCGCCATGTCGTTGACAGCATCAAAGCTTTCTAGCTTCACTTATAAAGCGATCCGTTTGAAAAACCAGAATTCACAACTGTTACTCACCATGGAAAAGAAAGTAGATCTCCGCACACAAGAGATTTACCGACTGTCTAATATAGATCGTCTAACAGGCTTTTTAAATCGCACTGCTTTTTTAAAAGAGCTCAACAAAATCATCCACTCTCGCACATCGACACCCTTTGCTTTGCTGTTTATTGATCTTGATGGCTTTAAACAGGTAAACGATAGTCTGGGGCATGAAGTCGGCGACAAAGTCATCAAGGAAGCCGCCGCTCGGATTGCTTCATTATCTCACGGAGACTTTCCTGTTTGCCGCTGGGGAGGAGACGAGTTTTTATTAGCTTATACATTCTCAACACCTGAGGATATTGAACCTTTTACTCAACAACTAATTGATATTATTAATCTTCCTTACGAAGTTTCCCAGTCAAAGACTTGGGTTGGAGCCAGTATTGGTATCTCGCTTTACCCTCAACATGGCACTCATTATGACACCTTGATTCAAAATGCAGACATGGCGATGTATCAACAAAAGCGTTTAGAAAAAGGCAAAGTTGGTTATTTTAATGAGTCGTTACGCTTAAAAATCATTCGGGAGCGTTTTCTTAGCGATCGACTCGTTACCGCGATTGAAGACAATGAATTACGATTAGTGTTTCAACCTATTGTAAGGAACACAACGGGAGAAATTGTTGGAGTAGAAGCATTATTAAGGTGGAACTTAGATGGTGAAGAAGTTTCACCAGTCGAATTTATTCCCATTGCTGAACAATACGGCATGATAAAAAGCATAGGTTTATGGGTCGTTGAAAAGGCTTGCCAACAAATAATAGATTTGTCCGGCAAAGGAGAAGAGCTAACCGTAAGCATCAATGTTTCCATCATTCAGTTTCAAGACAAAGACTTTGTGGATCACGTCAAAGAGCTGATGAGCAGATTATCATTTGAGCCAAGCAGACTGCATATTGAAATCACAGAGTCTGTCTTTGCGGCGGACAAAGCCGCTCTAATTACTCAAATAAAAGCGCTACAAGAAATCAATATCAAGATATCGATTGATGACTTTGGAACAGGCTACTCATCTCTTGCCAGCATGCAAAGCCTCGGTGTGGATATCGTTAAAATTGATAAAAGTTTTATCGATGAAATCCACGGCAGTGGCTCAAATATTATTCATGCTGTTCTGCAAATTTCACAGCCTATGGGTTACCAAGTGGTTGCTGAAGGTGTTGAAACGCTTGATCAAGTCGAAGTGCTCAACAAAATCGGAGTACATTATTTACAAGGATATTATTTTTCAAAGCCCTTGGAAATTGAGCAACTCAAAAACTATTTAGACGACCGCCTTTAAACCATACAACGGAACAGGGCTTTAATATAAACAAAGCCCTGATTCTTCCTTATTCTGCCCCTTTAATTATTGGTTAAATAACTCATATAGAGAACATATAAATCTTTTTAAGGAATTAGAGAAATGTCGAATTTGATAGACAAATTAAACTGGCGCTATGCAACGAAAAAAATGGACGCGTCAAAAGCAGTTGAACAAGAAAAAGTAGACCGTATTTTAGAAGCAGTTCGTCTCACGGCAACATCAAGCGGCTTGCAACCATACGAAGTGATTGTGGTAACAAATGAAGAATTGCGTGAAGCCATTGTTCCGCACGCTTGGAATCAAGCTCAAATCACAGACGGCTCACACCTTTTGGTTTTCGCTGCATGGGATAACTACACAGAAGATCGCATCAATGAAATGTTTGACCTTGTGAATGACGAACGTGGTTTTAAAAATGAAGGTTGGGAAAACTATCGTCAAATGATCTTGGGCGCCTACCCTCCACGTGATGCAGAAGTGAATTTCCAACATGCGGCACGTCAGGCTTACATTGGCCTTGGCACAGCATTGATTGCTGCTGCAGAAGAAGGCGTAGACAGCACGCCAATGGAAGGTTTTGATCCTGCGAAAGTGGACGAAATTCTTGGTCTGACAGAACGCGGTTTACGCTCTGTTATCTTGTTACCTTTAGGCTACCGCGCCGAAGAAGGTGATTGGCTAAAAGACCTTAAGAAAGTGCGTCGTTCCAGTGACAAGTTCATCACTGAAATGAAGTAAACCGCTCTTTGAGCGAAAACTGCTCAAAAGAACATTCTTAAAATAAAAAGCGCCACAGCACCCGTTAAGTGATGTGGCGCTTTTTTATAGGCAGAAAAGGTGCGAATGAGAAAATCCTAATTTTTGCCCTTTTTGCAAATTTTGATTGTGATATTAATAATAGAGATCAGATGAATAAAGGGATGTGTAAATGAAAAAGTGGTTCGGAATTATAAGCGTCGCGTTTTTATTAAGCGCTTGCTCCAATGATGATTGGCGTAGCGCCAGCCGAGAACCTGCGGGTATTGCACCAAAGCCAGAAGAGGTTTCTGATGCCGTTATCGAATTTTATGCAGCCGATGCCTTTAGTTGGCGTGGTTGGTTTGCGGTGCATACTTGGGTTGCAGTAAAAGAAGAAAATGCGTCTGAATATACAGTTTATGAAGTAACAGGCTGGCGTGTAAAGCGTGGTTTACCAGCGTTACATGAATACAAAACCAGCACGCCAGATCGCTATTGGTTTGGTTCAAAGCCTGAAAAAGTTTTATCCGTAACAGGTGAAAAAGCCGCAACCTTGATTCCAGAAATTAAGTCTGCTGTCGCTCGTTACCCTTGGGCAAATGAATATACGGTTTTTCCTGGGCCAAACAGCAATACTTTCCCAACTTGGATTGGTCTACAAGTGCCTGAGCTTGAACTCGATATGCCATTCAGTGCGATTGGCAGTGGCTACGCGGATAACAACGAATAAATATCACCGTCTTATTGAAAATAACAGCAAAGAACTGCTTTAGTAAAAAACAAAGCACTGTGATTAGTGCCTCGCACATAACCTGATAGTAGCAACCATTGAAACGTAGTTTGGTTGATTAGTTTTTTCTTCTATTTATACGCCTATAATTTATATTCGAAAACCTAGTTAATGGCTTTTTTTGAACTACATTACTTGCATAACCAAGGATTGAAAATACTAAAAGTACACAACCAAACAATAACGCCCCATTTATTATAATTAATTGAAATAATTTAAGGAGACTAGAGGAAGTTTCTGACATGCCTTTGGCTAACCGACATTTAACTCTGAGTTCAACACCTTGAATCTCTTGGCAAGTAGCAGATAAGTCTTCAAGTTTTTGATGCGTTTTTTCTTCGACTAAATATATAAGCTCTGTGGCTTTAAAGTCATAGTCGAGCAACGTAGGTAATACTTGAAAACCTAACAACGCTATACTCAAAAGAGTACACCCACCTTTAAATAATCGGGCGTATTGAGTTTTTAACGACTTAATCATTAAATTCGAAAAACCATCTATATAATCAAAAACGTTTGAAACTATTTTCTTCACGCCAATCTACACCTTTTATCAGTGCTTTGTCATTCCTGGATTAGGAATAAAGTTAATCACCACCTCTTCTGCTTCTGGAGCGCTGCTGTGCGGTTGATTCACGCGAGTGGCGAGCTCTGGAGTTTGTGCTTCAATCTTTGTCGACTGGGCGTCTTCATAGCCGCAGGCGATGCATTCACGATACTGTTGCTCAGCTTCGTCGTCACGCCATGCGCGAATCTTATCCATTTCACTACAACGTGGGCAGACGGCACCGGCGATAAAGCGTTTTACTGTCATTATGATCCCTTATGAAAAAACAGCGTGGCGATAATCTCGGCCACACTGTTCGTTTCTAGTTTATTTACAGATTTTGTCTATTAAGCAGCAATTCCGCTGTGTCTTAATAGCGCATCAGTGCTTGGCTCACGTCCACGGAATTCAGCAAACAATTCAGCCGCTGGACGTGAACCACCATTTGCCAATATGGTATCACGGAAGTGCGCACCCGTATCTGAATTGAAAATGCCGTCTTCTTCGAATTTCGAGAAGGCATCCGCAGACAATACTTCTGCCCACTTATAACTGTAATAACCCGCTGCATAACCACCAGCAAAGATATGCGAAAAGCTATTCTGAAAACGGTTAAAAGCAGGCGGAGTTGTTACTGCCACTTTACTGCGAACATCATCAATAACAGACTGTACCGAAATGCCTTCTTGGTATTCCATGTGCAAACGGAAGTCGAAGAGAGAAAACTCTAGTTGACGAGTCATTTGCATGCCTGATTGGAAGTTTTTCGCAGCCAACATTTTATCGAGCAAATCTTTCGGTAATGGCTCATTGGTTTCATAGTGCCCTGCAATATAAGCCAACGCCTCTGGCTCGTAGCACCAGTTTTCCATGAACTGACTTGGCAGCTCAACAGCATCCCACGCTACGCCATTAATACCTGATACGGACGCAACATCAACTTGGGTCAACATGTGGTGCAAACCGTGTCCAAATTCATGAAACAAAGTCGTCACTTCATCATGAGTTAATAAAGCAGGTTTGTTACCGATAGGTGGCGTAAAATTACAAACCAAGTAAGCTACAGGAAGCTGTAAACGATCATCGCTCAAGCGACGACGCGTACGACACGAATCCATCCAAGCGCCACCACGTTTTGCTTCACGAGCATAAGGGTCGAGATAAAAACGAGAAACGTCTTCTCCGTCTTTACTGATGGTGAAAAGCTTTAACTCATTGTTATAGCTATCAAATTCTTTTTCTTCTCGAATATCCACGCCAAATAACGTTTGTGCCACGTGAAACAATCCAGATAAAACCTTGTTCATTGGAAAGTAAGGTCGAAGCTCTTCTTGGGAAATGCTGTATTTATGCTGACGCAGTTTCTCAGCGTAATAAGTCATGTCCCAAGTGTTTAATGTTTCCACTCCATTTTCTTCTTTAGCGAACGCGACTAGCTGTTCAAGGTCTTGTTTTGCCGAGCTTTTTGACTTTTCTGCTAGATTTTCCAAAAACTCGATAACCTGCTGTCCGTTATCGGCCATTTTGGTAGCAACAGACAATTCCGCGTAATTTTCAAAACCTAAAATAGCCGCCATTTCATGACGTAAAGACAGAATCTCATCAATTAATGGAGCATTATTGAATTTAATGTCGCCACCTTGATCGGAAGCGCGAGTCGCAAAAGCGCGATACATTTCTTCGCGGAGCTCTGCGTTGTCTGCGTAACTCATCACTGGCATGTAAGATGGGAAATCCAACGTAAACAACCAGCCGTCTTTTTCTTTTGCTTCTGCCATTTGTTTCGCTTGCGCAAGCGCCGATTCAGGTAAACCAGCTAATTCACTTTCGTCAGTGATCAGCTTACTCCAAGCTTGGGTTGCGTCTAGGACATTTTCACCGAATTGACTGCTCAATTCAGATAAGCGCTGGCTGATTTCACCGTAGCGTTTTTTTGCGTCACCTTCTAAGCCAACACCCGACAATTCAAAGTCACGAATGGTTTGCGCTAAAGACTCTTTTTGCGTTTGAGTCAGATTTTTTGCCGCGTCGCTTTCTGCCAATTTTTTATAAGCCTGATACAAGGCTTTGTTTTGACCTAGGTCAGTATAAAACTGAGTCAATTTAGGTAAACATGCATTGTAGGCTGCGCGAATTTCAGGTGTATTTTTTACCGAGTTCAAATGACTGATTGGAGACCAAAAGTGATTCAGATCATCGTCCAGTTGATCCAGCGGTAAAACCAAGCTTTCCCAGGTTGGATTGGTGTTTTCGCTCACGCAATTATTAATGGCGGTTTGATTTGTTTTCAGCAAGGCTTCTAAGTCGGCTTCGATGCTTGAAGCATCAACACCGGTGAAATTCGGTAAGCTTGTCGCGTCCCATACAGACTCTGACATATCGTGATATCCTTTTATAAAAAGTTGAGTGCTTAATACCTATTGTTTGTACTAAAGCACTGGCACGTTTCAACAGAGTAACAAAAACTGAAAAAACGTAACCTAATGACTCATGTATTAATAAAGCTATGCTTAATAAGATATGTGGTCTTTGGCTTTTTTCAATGCACAAATAACTATTGTACTAATAGTTCCTTCATTTATAACGCAAGATGTCTCGTAAGAGAGGGTTTATGGTCATGAAATCTTTCCGAGGTAACACACCTCAATTGGGCAACCGAGTTTGGGTTGATGACAGTGCTGTTGTGATTGGTGATGTCGTCATCGGCGAAGACAGCTCAGTTTGGCCTTTGGTTGCCATTCGTGGTGATATGCACCGTATTCGAATTGGCGCCCGCACCAGCATTCAAGACAACTCCTGCTTACATATTACTCATGCCAGTACTTATAAACCTGAAGGCCACCCATTAACCATTGGCGACGATGTGACCGTTGGACACATGGCGATGCTGCACGGCTGCACAATCGGCAACAAGGTGTTGGTTGGCATGGGCACAACCATTCTTGATGGCGCCGTCATTGAAGATGAAGTCATTATAGGCGCAGGTTCATTGGTACCGCCGGGGAAACGCCTCGAATCTGGCTTTTTATATATGGGCTCACCGGTAAAACAGGCTCGTCCATTGAGCGAAAAAGAAATCGAATATTTCCAATACGCTGGGCTAAATTACGTCAAACTGAAAGACGAGTACCTAGCTGAGAGTGAACTTCTCAATAAAAAAACAGACTGATATTAAACTCGTAAAAAAATACTTAACGAAAAGTGTAAGAATATTTCACTCTTCCTCGTCTAAACACTAGAAGCGAAATGCTGAGGCTCAAATGATTGATGCAAATCTTTCCTCTGATATGAATGGTTCACCCAGTGCAGATATCTTTCTCGACACTGTTTTTATGGAAGACCTACGCAGCCAAATGATTAAATTTGCGCAGTTACAGGTCCGAGACAGTCAACTTGCAGAAGATGCAGTTCAAGAAGCCATGATTTCAGCTTACAAGAACATCGATCGTTTTGGGCGGAAGTCTGCCTTCAAAACGTGGGTTTTCTCGATTTTGAAAAACAAAGTCATTGATCTCCTACGTAAAGAAAAGCGACATACAGCAGCAAGTCAGCTAGAAGAAGGTTCAAATCTAACTGGCGACGAACTGATGGAAGTGCTTTTTAAAGAAAACGGCCATTGGAACAAACATGAACGACCACAAAAATGGGATCAACCCGATCACGGGGTTGAGAATGATCATTTTTGGCGAGTGTTTGATGCTTGTTTAAATGGGTTACCCGATAAATACGCTAGGTTCTTCATGATGCGAGAGTTCTTAGAAATGGACACCGCTGAGATTTGTCACAATGAAGAACTGACCGTCAGTAATCTTAATGTCACCTTGTATCGTGCTCGACTTCGATTACGAGAATGTCTGGAAGATAACTGGTACCAACAGGAAGCGTTAACATGATGAATTGCAAACAAGCGACTCAATTATTGTCTGAAAAACTTGATCGGCCGCTTAGTACGAAAGAAAAGGTCTCACTTGGAATACATACCACCATGTGTGCTCCTTGCCGCCAATTCGGTCTGCAAATGGAAGAATTACGCGATATTTCAAAACATTACACCAAAGGAAACACAAAGGAAGAAAAATAATCTATCTTTTGTGTAATAAGTACCAAAGAACCAACGTCAAAAAAGAGTAATTAGAGTTTAAGGTCTTAAAGCCCGCTAGCAACACCTTATGTTGCTTGATTAATGTTCACAGTTAAAAGAAGAGGATTTACCATGAAAAATACAAAAGCATCTCTAGCACTAGCACTTGGTACAGCGGTAGCCGTTTCTGCAGTTGCGATTCCAGCTCAAGCAGCAAGCAAAGAAAAATGCTACGGCGTAGCATTAGCAGGTCAAAATGACTGTGCAGCAGGTCCAGGTACTTCTTGTGCAGGTACATCTAAAACAGATTACCAAAGCAACGCTTGGAAACTTGTTCCAGCTGGCACTTGTGTTGATATGGAATCTAAAACATCTCCAACTGGCCACGGCCAATTGAAAGCGTTCTAAGAGTCTAGACACTTAATATTATGTCCAGTGTTCTTATTGAACCAAAACACCCGCGAGCCGAAGACACTTCCCCTGTGCCTTCGAGCTTTGCGAGTCGTTTTATGTCACGTTCTGGTATCAGCTTAAAACCGGCTTACTACCAACTGATTTTGTCCTCTTTTCCTGAGATAGGTTTCTTTGAAATTCACGCTGAAAACTATTTGAGTAAAGGTGGGCCAGCACGCCATTATTTAGACCTAATTCGCCAGCATTATCCTGTTACCGTTCATGGTGTCGGATTATCCATTGGCGGAGAACACCCCATTAATCAACAACACCTAGAGCGTGTTTCACAACTGGTTAATGACGTTCAACCTCAGATATTCTCTGAACATTTGGCTTGGTCGTCCCACGACAACAGCTTTCTAAATGATTTGTTGCCAGTTGCTTATGATGAAGCCACTTTACGCCGTGTTTGTGAGCACATTGATCACATTCAATCCCACGTAAAGCGCCAAGTTCTCATCGAAAACCCATCAACCTATTTCGAGTTCAATCGCAGCGAAATGAGCGAAACCGACTTCCTTACAGAAATGGTGAAACGCACTGGCTGTGGATTATTGTTAGATGTAAATAATGTCGAAGTGTCCTGCTTTAATCACGGCCATGATCCCTACCAATATCTGAACAACTTTCCTGTTTCAGCGGTAAAACAAATGCATCTTGCAGGGCACACCACAGATCAAAATACAGTTGTGCCGTTAAAAATAGACAGCCATGACGAGCCAGTCTCGCAGGATGTCTGGTCTTTGTACCAACACACGCTCAGCTTAACCGGTGATTGCCCAACACTCATTGAGCGAGATGGAAACCTTCCTGCCATTGAAGAGCTATTAGCCGAAGCTCGCTTTGCGGATCAAATTCGACAGGCTGTCAGTCAGGAGATCATCCGTGAACACGCAATTTAAAGCCGCTTTGCTCACGGAAGACACACGCTTTTATGAAGAAATAAAAGCGCCTTCAATGGAAGAGCAAGAAATACGTCTCGATGTTTATCGGAACAATATCACAGCCTCTTTAGTGGAAGCTTTGTGTGATATTTTTCCCGTTACTCAGACACTTGTTGGTGATGATTTTTTCCGTGCAATGGCTCGTATTTACGTACTAAACAATCCACCAAACTCTCCAATTATTCGAGAGTACGGTCAGAATTTTTCAGACTTTGTACGCAATTTCGAGCCAGCTCAAAGCCTTCCTTACTTGCCAGATCTTGCTGCGCTTGAGCACGCCATGCTGACATTAACCCACAGTGAAGAATACGAGACGCTTGATCACCAAGCCGTTTCCGAAGCATTTGCGTCAGTGGAAGATCCGAGTATTTTATCTCTTTGTGTTCCACCTACCACGCAGATTCTGGTTTCTCCTTTTGCCATCGGCTCTTTGTATCAAGCGCATTTCAGTGACGGTCACCAACGACTCAATCAAGTAGACATTACGAAAAGTGAATACTTGCTGTTGGTAAAATCGCACCTTTACGGGCAACTGCATGTTATCAACAAAGAAGAAGCAATTTTTATCAAAAATCTCATGCAGGAAAAGACGCTCGAAAATGCCATACCAGAATCAGATGCGTTTGACCTTGGTGAAACCTTAGCCAAGCTCATTGAGTGGAAGATATTAACCAATATCACACAAATTCAAACAAAATAGTCGTCTTAAAAATCCGACGTTCCAAGTAAAGTAACCTTTATCAAACCAATAGATTAACCAAGAATCAGAGGAATACTTATGCTCTCTATTATCAATAATAAAAGTGAAGCGATATTTAAAAAGCTCCCGGAATCTCTGATTCTATTTGTGGCGCGTTTTGCTATTGCTGCAGTGTTTTGGAAATCTGGACAAACGAAAATCGAAGGTTTTTCTCTCGACATTATCGCCATGAAAATGGAGCTCGGGTTACCGAGATTAGCCGAATCAACCGGCTTTCTGTTTGAATACGAATACAACTTACCTTTGATTCCACCTATGATTGCTGCAGTGCTTGCAACCATAGCGGAACACATTTTACCTATTCTAATTCTAGGTGGTTTATTTACTCGCTTAGCGGCATTCGGCCTTGCTGGAATGACATTAGTGATTCAACTTTTTGTTTACCCTGAAGCTTACCCAACTCACGCTACTTGGTTGGCTATTGCCTTGCTGCTTATGTACAAAGGTGCAGGTTCTTTCTCTTTAGATCACTTATTAACAAGAAACCGTTAATTGCCCGTGTTGCTTCCAGTAAGGATTTCCTGAACCTATTTCAGGGCGAGTCCACTCCAATAAAAAAGCCTTTCAGACGAAAGGCTTTTTTTGCATTCAAGTTTACTTAATTTCTTATCAAGCTTTTTAAACTCTAGGCTTTTGCCGGCAAAGTAAAAGTAGAGGTTGCCTGCTTCGTTTGCTCTGCCGACCCAGACAAGGCATCGGTTAACGAGGTTAAGCGTAATGAAGTTTGGCTGTTATTTCCTGTCACATCGACAATCTGAATAATGTGTAAGGCGATTTCATTGGCTTCTTCCGCCTGGCTTTGAGCCAATGCAGACAGCTCGTCTAAGCTTCTTAGAGAGACCTCAGAGTCTTTTTCTAGCTGACTCAAAGGGACAACAACATTTTCTATTTGCGTTACACCATTGCGCATACGCTCTTGGCCCTGTTCCATCTCATCCGAGATTTGCACAGACAAGTTCGCAATCGATGTAATGACCTGATCAATCGATTCAGTTACTTTCGCCGTGTTGCTCGCTAGGTTTCTCACTTCATCTGCAACAACCGCAAAGCCTCGGCCAGCTTCGCCTGCACGCGCCGCTTCAATCGATGCGTTAAGCGCCAACAAGTTCGTTTGGTCAGCCACATTACGAATGTCATTTACAAAGTCAGATACAGTCGTTGCGCTTTCTTTTAGCTTGGCAACAGAATGAGCCGTTTCCTCTATGTAGGCGGCCACGGAGGTAATGTCTTGCGCTGCCGTACTGATAATTTCTTTACCTTGTTTCGCAAGGTCATGTGCAGCTTCTGCTTGATTACGAGACACACTCACATGTTCTGCCATGACTTTTACACCACCAGACAACTCTTCAACAGACGCTTGAATATCACTCGCCATCGCTTCTTGTTTGTCTGATCCTTGCTGCACATCTGTCACGCTCATGCGGATGTTGCTAACCGAATTTACAACAGTTTGCGCGCTCATATCGATTTTACTCACCACATCGCCCAAACTGGATTGCATGCTTTTCAGGCTATTAACCAGTTTTCCGATTTCGCCTTTCGACTGAATATTAATGCTATGAGACAAATCGCCTTTCGCCACACAATCGAGCAAAGAAGCCACTTTTTCTAAAGGATTTACAATGCTACGCGTGATCAATACAGACATAATCGCGCCAACTAGAACCGCAATAATACCAACGCCAATGATCATTAAAATCGCGATTTCAGACTCAGATAAAATGGACTGCTGACGCTGCTGCATGATGGTTCGCTCGCTTTCCGCAAGCGCTTCGGTTTGATTTAGGAAGGTTTGAAGCTCATCTCGTGTTGGCCCAGCCATTTGTGCTTTCGCATCACTTAATTCACCAAACTCCAAGGCTTCTACAGTAGATTGCAAAGCCGCTTGATAAATTTCTCTTTGCTTCTTCAGTGCCTCAACAACTGCCTTGTTTTTATCTGAAGTCACAAGGTTTGTCATGGTTTCTAAGCTGGCGTCCATGTTGCGATTACGTTCGTCGATTTCTTTGTAAATCGCGACACGCTCATCTCGATCTTCCAATACGAACAGTAGAAGAAGGCGACTCGCCAAGCTTTCGGCATTTACATTCAGGTCGCCGGTTAATTCAACCAAGGCCGCGTTTTCGTCAACGATGCCACGGATATTGCCAGATAATGACTGAAAACGCGTTGCAGAAAGACCCACAACAACCAAAAGCAGTATCAACAGCACTAAATAGCTGGCCGTTAATCGACCTCGAATTGTTGCAAAACTCAACATATATTTGCCCTTCTACACTCGTTAAAAACACTCTGCTCAATGCTCTATCTTTACTTAACATTAGACGTAAAGCACGCAGCTTTTGTTACATTAACGAAAAATAACAATATATTCCGCTACATTTTTCGCTGTATTGGAGAGGTATAGGCAATTAAAAACAGAAGTGCAGCGCAAACAACAACACTTGGCCCAGTTGGTGTATCCCACTGATAAGACGCCCACAAGCCGCCGCAGACAGAGAAACAACCGATAATACTGGCGATGGACGCCATTTGAACCGGCGTTTTAGACAGCTTACGAGCGGTTGCAGCCGGAATAATCATCAAAGAAGTGATCAGCAATACGCCGACAATTTTCATGGCAACGGCAATCACCAAAGCCACCAACAACATCAATAACAAACGGATGGATTCCACTGGATAACCTTCCACTTTCGCCAGCTCTTCATTAACTGTCATAGCTAATAAAGGCTTCCAAAAGGCAATCAGCAAACTGATCACAGCCACACCACCGCCGTAAATCCAATAAACGTCAACTTGACTAATAGCCAATAAGTCACCGAATAAATACGCCATTAAGTCGATTCGGATATTATCGAGAAAGCTCACTGCGACTAAGCCCAGAGACAAAGCAGAATGCGCTAAAATACCCAATAATGTGTCCGTCGCAATAATGTGTTTCTTTTGTAGCGTCACCAAAACCAACGCCAAGCCGACACATAAAACGATAATCGCAAGGTTTAAGTTAATATCAAACAAAAAGCCAAGCGCCACACCCAACAAGGCAGAGTGAGCCAAAGTGTCCCCGAAATAAGCCATGCGACGCCAAACAACAAACGCACCCAAAGGCCCAGCAACGGCCGCCACACCCAATCCACCGATTAAGGCTCTGAACAAAAGATCTAACATGGTATTACGAACTCCAAACTCGGTAGGGCTTAATGGTTACAATGGGCGTGAGCGTTTTCATCGCCGGAAAGGATATCACCGTGCTCGCTATGAACATGGTCGTGCTGATGGGCATAAATCGCGATGGATTCGTCTGCACCAGGCACACCAAACAAAGCTTGATAGGCCGGATGACCCGTAACATGCTGCGGGCTGCCAGAACAACAAACGTGTTGGTTAATACACACAACCGTGTCCGTCTTCGCCATTACTAGATGCAAATCATGGGACACCATCAACACACCGCAACCTAGCTCGTCACGAATGCCTTCAATTAAGTTATAAAGCTCAACCTGACCATTCACATCCACGCCTTGCACAGGTTCATCTAACACAAGCAGATTAGGTTTATTTAACAGGGCACGCGCTAATAAAACACGTTGAGTCTCGCCACCGGATAACACATGAACTTGTGAGTGAAGCAAATAAGCAATGCCCAATTTTTCCAGCGTAGGAAGAATGTCACGCTTATCAACGCCGCGCACCAAAGCCAAAAAATGCTTAACAGTTAATGGCAAAGTTGGATCAACGTGCAGCTTTTGCGGCATATAACCAATTCGCAATGCTTTATGTCGTATCACTTTTCCTGAAGTTGCCGCCTGCAAGCCCAAGAGAGTTCGGATTAAGGTACTTTTGCCACTGCCGTTTGGGCCAATCAAAGTGACAATTTCTCCTTCGCTGATACTCATATCAATGCTGTCTAGCAGGGTTCTTCCGTCAAATGAGATACCAATTTTTTCAAAAGCGACTAGCTGGTTATTCACGCACTTGCTCCCGCAGAACCGTCTTTACAAGAAGAGCACAAGCCCGTTAATTCAATCGTTTCAGCACGCAATTCAAAGCCTTGCTTGGAGGCTTTAGCAATAAGCGCAGCGTGAATATCTTGGTAATCAAACTCCATAACATTGTGGCAATCATCACAAATCAAGAAGTAGCCTTTATGCTCTTTATCCGCATGTGCACAACCTAAGTAGGCATTCATTGATTCCACTTTATGGATCAATCCGGCGTTGATTAGAAAGTCCAAGGCGCGATAAACCGTTGGCGGAGCCGAGTTAAACCCTTCTTCTGCCAGCTTAGCCAATAATTGATAAGCACCTAGCGGTCGGTGGCTTTCCCAGATCAGCTCTAAAGCACGACGACGCACTTTAGTAAGACGTTGACCCTGTTCTACACATAGTGTTTCAGCCGTCGCCAAAGCACTATCGATGCAAACATTATGATTATGGTGATGCGTGTGATCTTGTGACGTGTTTTTACTCATTAAAACGCCCTCCCTGCATTGCTGATATAGCTCCAAATCATGGAACAACTGATAACGATCAAAGCGAATGCCGCAATAAAACCAAATACGCGAGATACCCTTTGGCGCCAAACTTGGTGTTCTCGGCTCAATACAAAGCCAGTATCACGAACAAAGACACTGATGCCTGCTAACGTGGCGACAGTAATGGCTGTCCCCAATGACATAGCAAATGTCGCGGCCAACCCCCATTGAAAAATTCCTGTGCTCAAAGAAAACAACAAAACCAGAATCGCCCCAGTACAAGGGCGAATGCCAACCGCTAAAGTCATCGCCCAGATACTGCGGCGAGCGGTTTTTGCTTCCTCTGATGCTTGCTGTTCATGGTGAGAGCAACAAGAATGACCGTGCGAATGATCATGAGAGTGGTCATGTGAGTGATCTGAATGATCATGATCATGACCGTGTGAATGGTTATGCTCTGAACCGTGCTCATGCAAATGATCTTTAGAATGATCGTGACCACAGCTGGATTTGCCACGTAATAAACGCGTCAGCATCCAAACGCCAATCAAGCCTACAGCAGCGAAACTAGCCACTTCAAAAAAACGGCTAATTTGCATGGCCTTTCCAGCTAAAGAAAACACCTGACTTAATACAACAATGACCAGAACAGCCATGATACCTTGAGCACCAGCACATAAAAACGACAAGCTGATACCGCGACGTAGCGGCGCTTTGCTGGCAAGCATGTAAGCGGAAATCACCGCTTTACCGTGGCCGGGACCCGCCGCATGAAATACACCATAAAAGAAGCTTGTGGTAATCAGTCCCCATAACAAAGCCGCGCTGCCTTCTTTGCTGATCGCGCGCACCAAGGTTACTAATTCACGATGAAAGTTTGCCTGTTGACCAATAATCCATTGAATAAAATCCTGATAAAACGATAAGTCTACCGCGGCATAAAGAGGAGATTGGAAAAGCAAAAAAGAAAGAAAGATAAAAACGGCGTTTTTCGCCATAACAGGCTCTCACTTGGTTAAAGTATGTTTTGTTATGATATAACAACTAAAACACAAGGAGAAGCCAATAGAAGCCCTGTTACAAAATCAACGCTGACTTAAGGCGAGTTTTACACCAAAGCCCACCAACAACAAGCCAGTTAAGCCGTCTAAAACCTGCGCTACTCTTGGTCTTGCCAACCAAACTCGTGCTTTATGCACCATAAGCGCAAGAAACGTTTGCCACGCCATCGCAATAATAAAGTGAAGAGACGCCATAAACAGAGATTGCCCCAAAGCAGAATAGCTTGGGTCGATAAACTGCGGCAAAAATGCCATGTAAAAAATAATCGGTTTTGGATTCAATACGTTGGATAAAATTCCCTGACGAAATCCACCCCACGCGGTTAATGGCTTCGACGCACTTTTGTCCGTAAAAGTCATTCCTACAGGCTTCATCACACTGCGTAACGCCTGCACGCCTAAATACACAAGATACGCTGCACCCAAGAGTTTAAACGCTGTGAATAAGCCCGCGGAGCCTAATAAAATCACCGACAAGCCTAAAGCTGACAAAGTGGCATGGGCAAACAATCCCATACAAATACCTAAACTGGTTAGGAAACCTAAACGCCAGCCACCCTGTGCTGCATTACGCATCACCAAAATGGTGTCTACGCCTGGACTCATAGTGAGAACAGAAATTGCCAACAAAAAGGGTAACCATTGAAAATGCTCTATCATTGAAATCTTCCTTAAGAAATAGAATCTTGGCTTATGAGTGGCAACTTAAATCGACCCAGAAAGCGACGGATGTTTCTTCTGCATCGCGCTGAATCGGTGTACACATTTCGGCAGACATACCAGACAAACGCACCAAACCTTCTTCCAATGGTTCCATAGCGAAATACAATTCATCATCGCCATAAGCCAAACTCAGTACAGAAGTGGATAGATCAACTGGTGCAGGTAGCAAAATACCAAAGCGAATCCAAAGCATTTGATCGCGAATGCGAACGTCTAGAATGCGCACATCCTTTGGTTTTATATCCTGACCGTCTTGTTTCATCTTGATGAAATAGCCATAAGTATCAAAGCTTTGCATCACATCGATCATGTCGAGCTTTTCTTGGCCAGTCAGTTCACCATCGGCATTCACATCGTATTCAGCAATCAGGCTTGTCGAGGTAAAAAGATCGAGACTCCATGTGCCCTCTAAAATCTCTATATTTGGTTGATCAACCGTGACTCGATATTGCGAATCCACCCAAACGTGAGGATGAGCAACCGCATTACCAGCAAACAAAACACACAGACACAACCAAAGACGAATCATTTTATTCCACCAAGCTTGGCGTATATCGAACACGCGCTTCTAAAATACGTTGAAATTCGAGCGGATCATGTTGCTGTGCGAGGCGTTCTGGGTCGTGTTTTGCACCGTGCCAAGCCTCTAAGCGAGACAACCAGAAACGCAACGCCGCAATCCGCAGCATATAAGGCCAAGCCATGACTTCTTCGTCAGTGACTTCCCTTTCGTGCAAATAAGCTTTTAGCAAAGCACGATATTTCGGCATGTCCAATTCGCCTGTTTCCACGTCCGTACACCAATCGTTCACGACGATGGCTAAATCATACATCACCCAAGAGTGGCAAGCATTATAGAAGTCGATAATCGCCGACAAAGCCTTACCTTCAAACAAGGTATTGTTGTAGAACAAATCCCCATGAATCGTGGTTTTCGGTAAGTTCTCATGCTCGGCAATAAAGGCATCAAACTCAGCGATTTGCGACAGTAGCAATTGCGCTTGCTCTGGCTCTAATTCAGATGCAATGGCTTTGCTGGTTTTATGCCACCAAGCCACACCACGATGACTATCACGATGCTCAGGAAAATCTTCCCCAGCAATGTGTAATTTCGCCAAAGCTTCGCCCATTGCTCGACAAGAGATAACATCCGTACTCTCTAATTCACTTCCGGGAAAACAATCGACAATAATCGCTGGGCGACCATTCACTTCGCGTAATCGCTCACCATGAATATCAATTAAGGCCGCTGGCACATTAAAACCTTTGTGTTTCAAATGCGCGACAACATCCAAAAAGTAAGGCACTTCCTCTAAATCAAATTCTTCAAACAAGGTCACCACATACTTTCCTGTGGTGGTATTCAGAAAATAATTGGTGTTTTCAACACCGCCTGAAATACCTTGGAACGAAACCAGTTCACCTAAATAATAATCGGCCACTAAGGCACGCATGTCAGAATCAGAAAGGGATGTGTAAACAGCCAAGTTGTATTACCTATAATTATGATCAAGAGACTCGATAGACAGTCAAAAGATAAAGCGATGACGAAAACGCCTATGCTCCACAATAAGCGGCAAAAGGTCAATTCGTATTAGTTGTCTTTTAGACTATAAAAATAATCTCAAACACATAGAATAGAAGCCAATAATCGCCGATTCACACAGAGGTTTTATTTTGGCTACGGATTCTTCAACACAGAACACACCTATGATCTTGGTAGACGGCTCGTCTTATTTATACCGAGCTTTCCACGCTATTCCACCAATGCACACCAGTGATGGACATCCAACCAACGCCACCCGCGGTGTGATCAGTATGATCCGCAGCTTGATCAAAACCTACCCAGATTCGCCAATGGTGATCATCTTTGATGCCAAGGGCAAAACCTTCCGTGATGACATTTACAGCGAATACAAAGCACAACGTCCGCCAATGCCTGACGACTTACGTCCACAAATCGAGCCGATTCATCGCATGGTGGAAGCCATGGGCTTGCCGCTGGTCATTATTGATGGTGTAGAAGCGGACGACGTGATCGGCACCATTGCCAAACAAGTGGGCGAATCTGGACGCGAAGTCATTGTTTCCACAGGCGATAAAGACATGGCGCAATTGGTGACAGAGAAAGTCACCCTTGTGAATACCATGAACAATACTGTGATGGATATTCAAGGCGTGAAAGACAAGTTTGGTATTCCACCAGAATTGATTATCGACTACCTCGCGCTCATGGGCGACAAAGTGGACAACATTCCGGGCGTTCCGGGCGTTGGCGAAAAAACCGCTTTAGCCTTGTTGCAAGGTTTGGGCAGTATCAAAGAAATCTACACACGTTTAGATGAAATTGCCGATTTGGGCTTCCGTGGTTCCAAAACCATGAAGCAAAAAATGGAAGACAACAAAGACATGGCCGAGCTGTCCTATTTATTAGCGACAATTAAATGCGATGTGGAATTACCGTTTAATTCATTAGAACTGAAAAACGGCGACATGAACAAAGACGTTCTGCGTGAGTGGTTCGAAAAGCTGGAATTCAAAACTTGGCTCAAAGATTTAGACAAAGCGCCTTCTGACAGCCTTGTTTCAAGTGACACCGAAGACAGCACAGAAGGACAAGTAGACGCACCAGTGGCTTCGAATATCGAAGTGAACTACGAGACTGTCTTGGACAAAGAAGCATTTAATACTTGGTTAGACAAAATCCAAAACGCTGAATTAACCGCGTTCGACACAGAAACCACCAGCCTAAATTACATGGCGGCAGAATTGGTTGGCGTGTCTTTCTCGGTGGAAGCGGGCATTGCGGCTTATGTGCCTTTTGCCCACGACTACGAAGGCGCACCAGAGCAGCTTGACCGTGATTGGGTGTTAGAACAGCTCAAACCTTGGTTGGAAGACGACAGCAAAGCGAAAGTCGGCCAACACCTTAAATACGACGCTAACGTACTGAATAACTACGACATCACGCTTCGCGGTATTCAATACGACACCATGCTGGAATCTTACGTGTACAACTCCGTGAGCTCTCGTCATGACATGGACACGTTGGCGAAGAAATTCCTCGGTCACACTTGCGTCAGCTTTGAAGAATTAGCCGGCAAAGGCAAGAAGCAGAAAACTTTCAATGAAATCGACCTAGAAGAAGCGGCATTTTACGCCGCAGAAGACGCCGATATTACCCTACGCCTTCATCAAGCCATCTGGCCAAAAGTAGAAAAAACGCCAGAATTGATCAGCATTTTTAAAGACATTGAATGCCCTCTTATTCCTGTCTTGGCAAACATGGAACAAACGGGGGCCTTGATTGACCCAGAACTTCTGCACGCTCAAAGCAGTGAAATTGCCGCTAAATTGCAAGAACTGGAGATAAAAGCCCACGAAGTGGCCGGTGAAAGCTTCAACTTGAGCTCGCCAAAACAACTGCAAGTCATCTTGTTTGAAAAGCTCGAACTGCCTGTTATCAAGAAAACGCCAAAAGGCCAGCCATCAACTGCCGAGCCTATTTTGCAAGAACTGGCGCAAGATTATGAATTGCCACGTTTGATCATGGAGCACCGTAGTTTGTCTAAGTTGAAATCGACTTACACAGACAAGCTACCAGAAATGATCCAGAAAACAGGTCGCATTCATACGTCTTACCATCAGGCGATTACCGCCACAGGCCGCTTGTCATCGACAGATCCGAACTTGCAGAACATCCCGATTCGTACTGCGGAAGGTCGTCGTATTCGCCAAGCCTTTATCGCACCAACTGGCTACAAAATGCTCGCGGCTGATTACTCTCAAGTGGAACTTCGTATCATGGCGCATTTGTCCCAAGACAAAGGCTTGCTCGATGCCTTCACCAAAGACGCTGATGTACATAAAGCCACCGCTGCCGAGGTCTTTGAAGTGGCCTTAGACGAAGTGACAACCGAACAGCGCCGCCGCGCCAAAGCCATTAACTTTGGTTTGATCTACGGCATGTCTGCTTTTGGCCTCGCGAAACAGCTGGATATCAGCCGACCAGAAGCCGCGAAATACATCAAACGCTACTTCGAACGTTATCCAGGCGTACAGCAATACATGGAAAACACCCGCGAAGGCGCGAAAGAAAAAGGCTACGTGGAAACCATTTATGGTCGTCGTTTGTACTTGCCAGACATCAAAGCCAGCAACGCCATGATGCGCCAAGCCGCGGAACGCACCGCGATCAACGCGCCGATGCAAGGCTCCGCTGCCGACATCATCAAACGCGCCATGATCAAAATGCACGACTGGCTACAAAGCACAGACCTAAACGTGAAAATGATCATGCAAGTACACGATGAACTCATCTTCGAAATCGCTGAAAAAGACCTAGACGCCGCACAAACTAAAATCGTCGACATCATGCAAAACAGCAGCAAAATCGACGTATCTTTACTGGTAGAAGCAGGTGTTGGAGACAACTGGGACGAAGCGCATTAGGCACTCGGACTAAAAGGGGTCAGATTATTGAGAAACACAGAAAGGCTTTTGAGGAATCAAAAGCCTTTTTTACGAAAAAGAAAACCTCTTGCAATATTAATAAATATATATAAAGCTTGTCCTTTGTCCCGGGACACAGGACAAGGGAGGTATATAAAACCATGAAAAGTCAAGATATAGGCTTACTATTAAAGCTAATTTCATTGGAGCACCAAGAGAACTCTTCTTCACAAGATAGAGGGATATTCACATGGCCCCACGATTGGCAAGACTGGGAAAGTCATAACGACAACATTAGCCAGCATACATTCTTTCCTATAATAGACAGTGAATTCCGTGATTTTGCTTACACTACTCGCAACCTCCAGGCAGAAACAGGCATAAGCAAAACCCAAATAAGCGAATCACTAAGGCGCTGCATAGACATAGGCTTAGCTAAAAAAGATCGACTGTTTGACGTGCCGAGAGCCAATAAAAAAGCTCTATTTGAACTTATAACTTCAAGCATTAAGTATATTTTTCCTGCCAAGCTTGGCGAAGTTACTAGAGGTATAGGTACATCATTTTCCGCACCTATTTTACAAGATGATATTGTAAGCTCTGGAGAGCTCATTCCTGTGTGGCCAGATGCAAGAGGCACAAATAAAGGGCAAGCGGTGGAGCCCTTATTTAAATCAGCGACTCTAGCAGTAAGAAAAGATCCAGACATGTATGCCATGCTAGCCCTAATCGACTCCATACGATTAGGTAATGCGCGGGAAGCTAACATAGCAAAGGAAAAGCTAAAATTTTTTTGGAGTAAGCAATGAGCGCAAGAGACATTCAAAAAGAAATGCTAAAGCAAGTCGCCTTAGCATTGAATGAATTAAGAGAAACAGTAACCTTTGTCGGTGGATGCACGACAGCTTTGCTGGTCACAGATGAATACACAGTCGAACAAGTAAGACATACCGAAGATGTCGATCTGATTGTTAGCGTAATAGGCTATGGAGGATACAGTCAACTAAAATCACAACTACAATCAAAAGGTTTCAAAGAAACACCTCTCATCGAGGAAGACTGGCCTATTTGCGCAATGAAACTAGGCGAGCTACGAGTAGATATTATGCCCGATGACGAAACTATTCTTGGTTTTAGTAACCGTTGGTACAAATACGCAATGGAATCTGCCATCGATTATGAATTAGAAGAAAAGCTTTCGATTAGAATAGTCAATCCTATCGCTTTTGTTGCAACAAAACTTGAAGCTTACAATGGGAGAGGAAATCAAGACCCATTAGGTAGCCAAGACATCGAAGATCTTCTTAATCTAGTTGATGGCAGGGAAAGGCTAGCTACTGAAATTCAAAAAGCGCCAGAAGACGTTAAAACCTACATAGCCCAAGAGATTAAAACACTGATGACAATTAGCGACTTTGATTATGCCGTGCAAAACATCACAAACGGTAATCAAGAACGGGAAGACATTATCTACGAATGCTTAACGGCCATTTCATAATAGGGCATACAATATGGATATTGACTGGCTCAGCCGAAAAGGAAATACACGCCAAAGCAACAACGATGCTGTCGCGGTAGGTATAAGAAATAACAAGCTTGTCATCGTCATAATGGATGCTGCCGAGAAAGGCACCAACCCAAATGCTTTTTCAGAACATTGGGTAACGTCATTGGCTCATACTTTCCTAAGTAAACTCGATCTCCATTCAGAACCCGAAGCAATTCACCGACTAAAAGAAAAACATGAAGCACTAAAAGAGCAAAACTTCCGGCTCGAAGTCGCCAGTTTTTGTCTCGCAGAGATAAATTTAAATACATTAAAAGGAAACATTATCTGGCTCGGTGACTGTCGTATAGGCACTTCAGCAGCCCACGAAGCCCAATGGGTTAACAAACCGCATAACCTGACAAATCAACACCAAATAACGGCTATACCAAACGAGCTACGCAACCCACATTTACTCACTCGATCATTAAAAGCTCGGCGTTTTCAGCAACCTGACTTTTTAAACTTCTCGCTAGAAAAACAAGATGAATTACAACTCAGCACTGATGGTTATTGGCGAGAACACCTCGAAGACAATACGCCCCTAGAAAACTGTGAAGATGATGCAAGTCGGCTGTCCATAAGAAATATTAAGAATAGGTCTATAAAACACCCCAATGAGGCGCTTAACTTATTCTTGATTACTTAGTAAGTAACTAATCCCAATCAGCCAAGTTTGCGTAACTCAATCTATGCCTCATAAAAAACCTTATCTACCCGAAAAGATTTGCCTTGTCTGTCAGCGTCCGTTTACGTGGCGTAAGAAGTGGGAGCGTGATTGGCTGCAGGTAAAATATTGTTCTGAGCGTTGTAAACGACAAGGAAAGCGTCAGGACCTGTAGTTGTATTGCACTTTCTGAGTCAACATAAGTCGGTTTTTGTTTATACTTATGTTTATCACTGGCACAAGCCTCGTTAAATCGATGAAGAGACTCTAAATGGCAAAGCGTAAACGAAGTATTTTCGGTTGGATATGGTTTGTCATCTGGCGCGCAGCACTGATTTTGATATTGGTTTTATTCTTGTTTCGGTTTGTTCCTTTGCCGACAACGGCGTTTATGTTGCAAAGCCCTTATCCGGTTTCACAGGATTGGATCAGTATAGACGAGCTTCCAGCTCACATGCCTTTGGCCGTCGTGGCGTCTGAAGATCAACGTTTCCCATCTCATATCGGCCTTGATTTCATTTCGATCCGCAAAGCCCTTGATAAATATGGCGATGGCGAAGGACTTCGTGGGGCAAGTACCATTACCCAACAAACAGCGAAGAATCTCTTTCTGTGGCCTGGGCGAAGCTTTGTTCGTAAAGGAATTGAAGCCTCTTTAGCTCTCGGCCTCGAAGTCATTTGGGGCAAAAAGCGCATATTAGAAGTTTATTTAAACGTGGCAGAGTTTGGCAAAGGCATTTATGGTGTCGAGGCAGCCAGTCAGTATTATTTCAAACGCTCAGCAAGTCGCTTAACCAAGAACCAAGCCGCGCGATTAGCCGTTATGTTGCCAAGCCCTCGTACGAGACAAGCCAATGCATTGACCTTTTATCTTGGTCAAAGGGTGATTTGGGTTGAGCGGCAAATGCAACAATTAGGCAGCAGCCACCTAAAAGCCATTCTAGAGTAAAAGGTTCTGCCCTCTTTTTGAGGTAAAGTGCTAGAATCCTCGCCATTCTAATTTCTATTTAATACCAAGGTAAGCCATGACCGTTCTTCTAATGACGCCACCAATGACGCAGCTAAACACGCCGTATCCAGCGACCGCGTATTTAACCGGCTTTTTGCGCTCTCGTGGTTATGAAGCGGTGCAGCGTGACCCTGCCATTGAGCTTTTTCTTGAGATGATGACCATGCCGGCGCTGGATATTATTCGTCAGCATGTGGAAGATAATTTCGAGGCATTTGAAGACGATGAACTACCAGATGTTATCTACACTTTTATGGCGGAATTTGACCGCTATCGCCTGTGTGTTGAGCCTGTCATTCGTTTTCTACAGGGCAAAGACCCAAGCCTTGCGTTGCGTATTGTGTCTCGTCGCTTCCTGCCGGAAGGCCCTGCATTCGATGCTATTGCACAGATGGAAGCTGTGTCTGGCGACATTCTAAAAACCTCGTTTGGCAGTTTGGGGCTGCAAGACAAAGCCAAGTATTTGGCGACCTTGTTTATCAATGATTTGTCTGCGGTGATTACTCAGGGTGTTGACCCTTACTTTGAAGTCAGCCGTTATGGTGAACGCCTTGCCGCCGCCAATCCAAGCTTTGATGACCTCTATAACACCTTAATGGATGAACCGAGTTTCAGTTCTGAGATTCTAGAACAATTGGTTGAACTGTATTTAGAAGAAACTCAACCTAGTGTTGTGGCGCTCACCGTTCCTTTTCCTGGCAATGTGTTAGGCGCTTTGCGAATTGCTCAAACCTGTAAGGCGATTAACCCGGATCTTCCTGTTGTGATGGGTGGCGGTTTCGTCAATACCGAACTCCGCGCCTTGAAAGACCCAAGAGTCTTTGAGTTTGTTGATTTCATCTGTTTAGACGATGGCGAACGCCCGTTTATGACCTTGCTGGAATACTTCGACGGACAGCGAGAAATAGACGATTTGGTGCGAACCTATTTCCTCGCGGAAGACGAAAACGGCGAACAATATGTGCATTACAATGAAAACACCGAACTCCACGATATTCCACAAACCGATGTGGGCACGCCTATTTACGACGGCTTGCCATTAGGCGAATACCTTTCTTTATGCGAAATGCTCAATCCTATGCATCGAATCTGGAGCGATGGACGCTGGAATAAGCTGACGATTGCTCACGGTTGTTATTGGCGAAAATGCAGTTTTTGTGATGTGACGCTAGATTACATCGACCGTTACGACGCTGCGGGTGCAGACATTTTGGTGGATCGAATCGAAGAGTTAATCGAAGAAACGGGACAAACTGGCTTTCACTTTGTCGATGAAGCTGCACCACCAAAAGCCTTATTCGCTTTAGCAAAGCGCCTTATCGAACGTGGTGTCGTGATCAGTTGGTGGGGCAACATTCGTTTTGAAAAAACCTTCACTCCAGAACGCTGTCAATTATTGGCAGATTCTGGCTGTGTGGCCGTCAGTGGCGGTTTGGAAGTGGCATCAGACAGATTACTTAAATTGATGAAAAAGGGCGTCAGCGTCGAGCAAGTAGCTCGCGTGACCAAAGCCTTCAGTGACGCAGACATTTTGGTTCATGCCTATTTGATGTACGGCTTCCCGACTCAAACAGAGCAAGAAACCATTGATGCATTAGAAATGGTACGTCAGATGATGGCACAAGGTTGTTTTCAGTCCGCGTTTTGGCATCGCTTCGCCGCTACAGCGCACAGTCCAATTGGCATTAACCCTGATGAATATGGCATCACGCTCGCTGAACGGCCCGATATTTTATTCGCTGAAAACGACGTGGACTTCACTGATCCAACGGGCACAGACCATGAAATGCTCGGCGAAGGGTTGCGCAAAGCACTCTATAACTACATGCACGGTATTGGCTTTGATCAGCCAATGGGATTCTGGTTCGAGCAACCAGTAGAGAATACCTTGGTCAAACCTGACCTGATCTCAAAAGCGATCAATGATTTGATCGCTCATAGTTAAGCGACTTACAAAAAGACGATACACGCTTGTATGCATTAACTGAGTCATGCACACTTTGAAGTACAATATATCTCTGTAATAAATGTTAGGTTTGTTTTATGAAGTGCCCACACTGCCAATCTAAGTTGCCTTTTTCTTCACTCAAAAAGAGCTTTTTCCGCCCACAACCTTGCTCATCTTGCGATGAAGGCTACACGGTGACATTAAGTATCGGGCGTATGTTTTTATTGATTATTCCGGTGGCTTTTAGCTTGATTATGATTCGTCCGATCAGCCTACACTGGGGCGCATCACCAGCACTCATGTCCGCTTTAATCGCGCTGTTATACATTGTGTCTTGTCTCACTTTGGTCAAGCGCGCTGTTCGTTAATAGCACGCCTTTTCCAAGTTATTTTTCTCGTTTATAGCGTAGAGCTTGATCCAACGGAATAGGTCTAGAGAAGTAGAAGCCTTGCAGATAATCACAATGGTAACCAAGCAACAGATCCGCTTGTTTTTGGGTTTCAACCCCTTCAGCAATCACGGCAACACCAAGTGCGTGAGCCATTGAAATAATGGCTTCACATAAGGTTTGTGAGGCTTTTTCGTCCTCTAGCTTTTGCACAAAACTCTGGTCGATTTTGAGGTAGTCGATATCATAGTTCATGATGTAAGCAAGAGAAGAGTACCCAGTTCCAAAGTCGTCCAAAGCGACCTGAACACCTTGCTCCCTGAAGGCCAATAACGCATTGCGGGTACTCTCGTCGGAGTTCATCAATAGATTTTCAGTAATCTCAACTACTAAGCCATTTTGCGCTTGCGCATCTTGCTCATCAGAGTTTCCTGCCAATAGCTCTTCTAATAACTGGCCTTTTTCACCTTGGTATTGAGACAGTTGCACTGGCGAGACATTCACGCTGATTTGAACATGTTTACCGTGTACTTCTTGAATGGCTTTCAAAGCACGTTTTGCTTCTTGAATAACCCAGTGACCGACTTCGATGATTTGGCCGGATTCTTCAGCAAAAGTAATAAACTGATCAGGCGGAACCAAACCTTTCGTTGGATGTTGCCAACGGATAAGCGCTTCAAACTTAATAACATCGCCATTCTTATTGAGAATAGGCTGATAAAGCAGATAAAACTCTTCGTTGAGAATCGCTTCTCTAAGATCTTGAGCCAGTTCCATCTTGGCAATCAGGTCGTCTTTTAACTCTTTATTAAAACGACGAGTCGTACTGCGACCACTTTGCTTTGCGTGGTACATCGCTTGGTCAGCAGCGCCTAATATACTTCTTACGTCTTGGCCATCATGTGGGTAAATGGATACACCAACGCTCGCCGTCAGCATAACTTCACCGTGCTCCAACAAAATCGGCTGTTTGATGATATTTTGCACTCTGTCACACAAAGCCAAAGCATCATGCTCTTTCGCTTCATCACCTTCTAAGATAAAGATAAATTCATCTCCACCTAAGCGGCTAAGCAATTTTGCCGTCAGAAGCTGATTAATTAGACGAGAGGCTGTCACCTTCAATATCTCGTCACCAATTTCATGACCACGAGTGTCATTGATCTCTTTAAAGTTATCTAAATCGATCAGAACAATGGCAATTTCTTCACGACCATCGTTTACTTTAAAGACCTCTGTTAGAGCTCGATTAAAAGCATCTCGGTTTGTGATGCCTGTTAAGCTATCTATTTGCGCCTGCAATATAATCCTGCGTTCCGCTTCCGATTTGCGTTTTTCCATTTCCACAAAACTGTCTTGCAAGTCATCCATTTCTTTAATGCCAATCGGCTGCACTGTGCCAATAATCTCATTTCTACCTAGGCGTAATGCTAAGTCTGAGAGTTTATGAAGAGGCTTTGCGATGGCGCCCACAAAAAACACTCTCATCAGCAATAAGATCACCACCACCAAAGCCGAGAAGACAACAACAATAAATGTATAGCGATTATTTACGCGAGAAAGGGGCTCATCTACCGCCACACCAGTGATGAAGGACAATAAGACAAGACCGTCCGAACCTAATACTTGATGCTTGGTAAATACTCTGTTGACGTCATCACTTCCCTTCCAAATGGAATCGAAAGAGCTTGGTTGCTCAAACTCAACACCATCGGGAAAACTCGCAAGCGCATTTCCCTCACTGTCTAATACATAAGCCACACTTTGGTCGGGCAGCTTACTGCTGCTCAATAATGCGCTCCACCAATCCAATGACACCACAGCAACAGCAGCGCCCGCGATTTCCTCTGTGGATAACTCTATTTTGACGGGATAAGCGAAATTGATCGCTGGCGCACCAATGGCTCGATCATAGTGCAAGCCACTGGTTGTAAATCGATGTTCTGTGATGGCTTTAGAAATATACTCTCGATCGTTCACGTTTACTGGAGAGCTAAGCTCCGTGCCGTTACAGGTTAATATGCCTTGTTTGTTCGGCACACCGATGTTCACATATCGCTCAAATAAGGGAGTAATGTTACTGACGAACTCTCGGCATAATTCGGAATCTGGGTTTTGGATTTGAGGCAAAGAAGCCAAAGAGGTTAGAAAAGCTTCCGTCGATTCGACAAGATGCTCCTGATTCTCCACCGCTTGATGGGAAACCAGTTGGGCTGCTTTAAGAAGTTCATCTTTTACAATGACTCGGCTGTAGTCAAAGCTCAGATAAATGAATAAATAAAAGGAGGCGACAACCAGCCCAGAAAGAAAGTACAGTCGCCCAACAAGTGTATTAAACATTAAAGGTCTTGGCCTAATTATCCGTATCTATAACCTAATAGATACTAAGAATGTTCCCTTCGAAATCCTTCTTCCTTTCTACTCAATTTGAAGAATCCAAAGGCTGTATTTATAGTGCTTAAATATAGCATACCCAAATGCATAACTATTCTTTATGTAATTCAAGTTAGCATAAAAATTCAAGCTGGTGTTGCAATCGATAATAAATGTATAAAGTACATAGATATTGTTGCCACAACCATGATGGCGCTAAGCCGTAGAATCTATAGAAAAGACACAGAAGAGGAAATGACATGGAGCAAACACACATTGGATCTTGCTTATGCAACGCGGTTAAATTTGAGGTAAAAGGGGAATTTAAGAAGTTCTTCCTTTGTCATTGTAGCCGCTGCCGAAAATCTTCAGGTTCTGCCCATTGCTCAAACTTATTCGCACCTGGCGCAACACTGACATGGTTATCTGGCCAAGACAAACTAAGTTTCTATAAACATCCAGACACCAACTTCGCTCGCCAGTTTTGTTCAATCTGTAGCTCATTAGTGCCTATTTATGTGGAAGCACGAGACATCGTCACTGTGCCAGCGGGATGCTTAGATTCTGACGTTGAAATTTTACCGCAAGCGCATATTTTCACAGACAGCAAAGGTAATTGGGACAAGGTGATAAATGACGTTCCTTGCTATGAAAAAATGCCAGGCTAGATTCAAATGAATTGATCACGCAACCAAAAAGGCCAAGGCTCTTTTAATGGAGCCTTGGCCTTTGTCATAATGAGTAGAGTTAATTTACGCGTTCAAAAACGGGTAGTCTGTGTAACCCTTTTCCCCTGGAGTGTAAAAAGTGGTTTGATCTGGCTGGTTTAGCTCGGCTCCTTGTTTCACACGCTCAACGAAATCTGGATTCGCCAAAATGCTGGTACCGAACGCCACGCTGTCTGCTTGCTTATTTTCCAAGACTTGATGTGCTTCTTCTGGGCTGTAACCCATGTTCACCATCAGGTGACCTTTATATACTTCACGAGCGGCAGGAACGACATCCGCTTGCTGTAAGCCGAAGAAATCAGCACGCATTAAGTGCAAATACGCCAAATCGTAGTTGTTCAACATATCCGCTAAATAACGGATCAAGCCAACTGGATCGCTGTCTTTCATGCTGTTGAAGCTATTTAATGGTGAAAGACGAAGGCCTACTCGGCCGTTACCCATCACCTCAGTAACCGCTTCAATGACTTCTCTTAAGAAACGAGCACGGTTCTCGAATGAGCCGCCGTATTCATCTGTACGCTGATTGGCGCTGTCTCGTAAAAACTGATCAATTAAATAGCCATTCGCACCGTGAATTTCTACACCATCAAAGCCTGCTTCTTTAGCATTTACTGCCGCTTGGCGGAAATCACCTACGATGGCTTTGATCTCAGAAACAGTTAATGCACGAGGCACTGTGTAAGGCTTTTTACCTTCTGGTGTGTGAGTTTCGTCTTCGATGGCAATCGCACTTGGTGCAACAGGCTCTTTACCACCATTTAATAATGGGTGAGCAGCTCGGCCTGCGTGCCAAATCTGGAGGAAAATACGACCATCGGCTTTATGTACAGCTTCTGTAGTTAACTTCCAACCTTCAATTTGCTCTGGAGAGTAAATGCCAGGATCAGCACCAAAAGAGGACGTGTTTTCTGTCACCATTGTGCATTCGGCGATCAATAAACCTGTACTAGCACGTTGAGAGTAATACTCTGCCATTAAAGCATTTGGTAGATGGTTGGGCGCGCGAGTTCGCGTAAGTGGCGCCATGACAAAGCGATTTGGCAGGTCTAGATCGCCCAGTTTTACAGGGTTAAATAATAGGTTATCTGTTGCATTCATTTTCAATTGCTCCAAAAATTTCTGATTCTAGTAAGAAGAATACGTATTCAGTATGGACTTATTGTTGAAAATCAATCGCTTGCACTTTCTTTACTAACTTCTCCGTCTTGTTTAATGCATTCTAATTATCAGAAAACTTCATTGAATACATATCTTTGTCAGCTCTATTTAACATAGTTTCGATGGTGTCATTCTCTTTTACTGATGTACAACCCACACTAAATTTAATAATTAATTCCTGATTTTTTAATTTCACACTTAATGATCGACTGTCATTAATTAACTGATCTAATAAATTAGAAAACGTATGGCTTTCAAGATGTTTAATTGTGATAATAAACTCATCACCGCCCCAACGTGATACTTCACCTTTTCCTAAAAGAGTGGTTTTTAAATAGTTTGATATTTTCTTAAGCACTTCATCGCCTATTGCATGACCATATTTATCATTAACGATTTTAAAATCATTTATATCAATATTAATAATGCTAAACGCTTGTCTCGACTCGTTCCATTGACGCATGTATTCGTTAAGGTATAATTCAATGCCTCTTCGATTATACAAACTTGTAAGTGGATCTAATTGGGACAATAAACTCAATGCTTTAGTACGCTCTTCTACTTTATTCTCAAGTTCATTTTGATATTCTAGAATTGAATCCGACATCTCTTTATAGTGAGATACTAAATTCTTTATTTCTAAGCCTGCTCTTTTATTTATCTCCGGTACTAATATTTCATTTCTTTTAAGAGCACAAACAGAGTTATCAAGCTCTTTTATGGGGTTAGTCACGATTAACTTTATAAGTAGATAAATTACAATCAGAGCAATAACTAAACTAATAATAAATACAAAAAATAAACTAGAAAATTCTGTCCAAGGTAAGAAGTAATCAACATCAATAAAGTTCACCTGAAACCAGTCTATTTCAGGTATATAAATAACGCTAGCCAGTTCTCTAACACCGTTTTTATAAACAACGGCTGTTTTAACAGAGTTAGGAGTTTCCTTTGCCAATTGGAAACTATTTCTTAAGTGCGTCTTTGAACCTTCATCATCTAATATCTGAAATATTAATTTCTTATCTTCTGATTGCTTTGTAATAGAAGCATAATCAATCAAGGCTTCTTCCTGATGCAGTTGTATAGAGCCTTCATAATTAGTAAAAAATATTGCTGAGTAAATATCTTGCTTTTCGACCATTTGATCTAGAAAATCAGAAAGATCTAAACCAGTACCAACAACACCCAGTATTTCGTTCCCTTTTCGTATTAAGACATCACTCCATAATTTAACAACGCCTAACTCAACATCGGGGTTTACATTTAGGTGGACGCTTAGATTAATTTTCATGATGCTATAAAACCAGGCATCCTCAAGCTTGCTAGGATCAAGCGTATAACGGTATGAATCCATGCCTGACTTCTCGGCTTCATCGTCACGATAGTAGTAGTTATTGTTCTTTTTAAGGGCAATAAAAAATGAATTATCAGAGAATCTCGTTCGAAATTCTTCCGCATCACCTAATGCGGTTTCTTTTAATGCTTGATTATTAGGATCATCTGCCCAATTTTTAATTGAGTCAATTTCAGCAAACTCTTTAGAAAGCTCTACTTCTTGAATCAGAGGTAAAAGTGTACGCACTTTGTCATATCGAAGTTGTTTTTCTGCATAAATCTCAACCCAATTAGAAATAATATCTTCGGCTAGAACTTTCATCGATACCCAGGAAAAAAAACCTGTAAGGCAAAATATGATGGTTATAGAGATTAAAAACCTAGATTGAAGTGTCATTTTACCCTTTCCTAGAAGCATAAATTTAAATCACATGAATATTGCTCACAATTAATAGAAAATACCAGTTAAATGTGGAGGAATTTTGTATTTAAATCGTTACCTTGACTTAAAACAATGCGTTATAATCTTTTGGTTTAGTGTTAATAATTCCAAATAGAAAGAGTATAAAATGAACTTCTCTGACCTTGGCTTGCTTCAAGACATTGTATCCGTCGTTAATTCAATTGGTTATGCAACCCCTACGCCAATACAAGAATCAACTATTCCACTGATTCTTAAAAATAAAGATGTTATGGCTGGTGCTCAAACAGGAACAGGGAAAACTGCCGCATTTTCTTTACCTCTAATTCATAACATTATCTCAGAAACAAACTCAGTTAATGCGGATAAAATTAAAGTATTAGTACTTACTCCAACTCGAGAACTTGCACAACAAGTGCATTCAAGCTTTGTTAAATACAGCCATGACTTACCAGTAAAATCTGTTGTGGCTTATGGCGGAGCCAGCATTAATGTACAGATTACTGCACTGAAATGTGGCTGTGATGTTCTAGTTGCAACACCTGGCCGCTTATTAGAATTACTGATGAAAGAGCTTATTGATCTGAGTTCATTAAAAACACTGGTACTTGATGAAGCCGACCGAATGCTGGATATGGGCTTTATTATTGATATACAAAGAATTTTAAAAAAACTCCCTGAAAGCCGACAGACATTGTTCTTTTCAGCAACCTTTAATGATGACATTTTCAAATTAAGTAAATCATTATTAAAAAGCCCTGTGCTCATAGAAGTGGATAACCGTAATACGACAACACCCCAAGTAGAGCAGACTTTTTATGCTGTCGATAATAATCGTAAAAGCAGCCTTTTATCCTTCCTCATTGGCTCTAAAAATTGGCAACAAGTTCTTATTTTCACTCGCACCAAGCAAGGAGCAGATGAATTAGCCAAAGAAATGCAGAAAGACGGCATTCCAACCCAATCTATCCATGGAGACAAATCCCAAGGTGCTCGAGATCGAGTGCTTGCTGATTTTAAAGCAGGCAAAGTGCGGGCATTAGTTGCGACCGATGTGGCCGCACGAGGAATAGACATAGAACAACTTCAGTATGTCATTAATCATGAGCTTCCCTATAACGCAGAAGATTATATTCATCGTATCGGTAGAACAGGCCGCGCGGGTGCAACAGGCTTGGCAAT
This sequence comes from Marinomonas sp. 15G6-16, assembly GCF_055809555.1. Taxonomy (NCBI): domain Bacteria; kingdom Pseudomonadati; phylum Pseudomonadota; class Gammaproteobacteria; order Oceanospirillales; family Oceanospirillaceae; genus Marinomonas; species Marinomonas sp. 15G6-16. The sequence goes on from NZ_CM147916.1 coordinate 1,605,391, forward strand.
TAGTCTTGTGTCTGAAAAAGAAAAGTATCTGCTCAAAGACATAGAAAAGCTCGTTGATGAGCAATTTATTCTTCAATGGCTACCAGGATTCGAGCCAGACATAAACAATACGAACAATTCACAGAAAAAACGTGAGCCATCTAAAAAAGAACTTCGAGCAAAAGCGCTTGGACTTCATAAAACTAAAAATAAGCCTAGAAAAAAGCGCCCCAGAAGCTCGTAACGAGATACGACAAGCTATTTATCCACATCCTCTGCAACTTATACAGCCTCTACTGACGCAGCTCAGCTTATCTAAAAGATCTAGCTGATGCCGCGTCATACCTCTATTTCGATGATTCACAGTCAAGATTGTCTCTACAAAGCCCGCCATCACAGACATCACTTCCAAGTAAAAAACGCCCATTTTTCAAAAACTTAAAAACAGAATCACCACTTCCTAGATATTTTTTCGCACTAAATATCACCCGAAAAGCCATCAAATAAAACGGATTAATGTATCTATATTTATTGAAAACCACATCAATATAGAACAAATTTACTGTAAAATTATTGTAAAACCACAGAAATACACATAACATTTACAACAAATACTACACCGTAGTTTTTTCTTATTTTTTCGCTTTTAACTATCAGAAAGGGCTGTTTGATAATGAGAGATAATGATGAAATTTTGGAAGCCAACTCAGAAAGAGAATGCGCCTTCTACTCTGATTATTTGCTCAAAAATATTAGAAGCGCATCAATTAAGAATTTACGGGGAAATACTCACGAAGAACGAGTCATCAAGCTAAATGAAGAATTAGAGGGGTTGATCAAGAAAAGTCGAGCACCTAAAAACTTCGCCTCTCAAATGCGCAGTGCTTTCAAAGCCACTCAGTTACCTATTCAACATTTCCGTTGGGTTGATAAGAAGGATGAAAGACTATGCAATTGGTTGTGGTGCTATTTAAAGAAAGCAACTTCTCAGACAGAACCAAAAGAAGCCGTCAAAAATGAAAGCTTACTGCTTCTATCCGCTAAGGCTTTCCAAATAGAAAGAGACACTGCTGCAGAAAGACAGATTGATATTCTGGATGCCTTTTACCATGGAGAAGCCACAGCCTCTCAACAGCAAGAAATACTGGAATTACTGAAAGCAAAGTGGCATGAGATTCGACAAGATGTCTCGGTAACCAATTGGCTAGAAGACAACAATCCAACACATTGGTCTTGGGCTTGGTCCTACCTACAAAACAACACGCAGAGACCTTTAGAACAAGCTTGGCTGCCAAGCAATGATATGGAAAAAAGAGCCGCAGTTATTGCTACTCTCGATTTATCTGATAACGTAGACCGCAAAGCCTTAGTCATAGATAAAATGAAGAAAGCTTGGAGCCAAAAGAAATTCAGAGAAAAATCCAGTGGCAAAAAGCCCTACAGCATCAGTATGACGCTTAACACTAAGCAAAAATTGAATGCCATGGCCGAGGAAAAAGGTATGAAAATCAATGAAATGATTGAGTACTTGGTACAAAATGAGTTTAAAAAGCGTGCTATCAACGAATGATTCAATCGTTCCGCAATATAAAAGGATTTTACCATTCTCTCTCTTGTTCAAATCCGCCTAATATTGACGCTTTCCATTATCACTTAACCACCGAATAACGAGCCGTATGAAAATCCCAAAAAGAATACAACCACTGATCGAAGACGGCTTAATAGATGAAGTACTTCGACAATTAATGAGTGGCAAAGAAGCCACGGTTTACATTGTACGCTGTGGTTCAGAAATCCGCTGCGCTAAAGTCTACAAAGAAGCGGGCAAACGCAGTTTTAAACAAGCAGTTCAATACAGAGAAGGTCGTAAAGTCCGTAATAGCCGCCGCTCAAGAGCCATGGAAAAAGGCTCAAAATTTGGTCGCGATGAGCAAGAAAGCCTTTGGCAAAATGCCGAAGTAGATGCGTTATATCGCCTCGCTGGGGCCGGTGTTCGAGTTCCTAAACCTTATGGTTGTTTTGATGGTGTACTTCTAATGGACTTGGTCACGGATGATAGTGGTGAAGTAGCGCCTCGCCTTAACGATGTCGTATTAAGCGAAGAACAAGCTAAGCGAGATCATGAAACCATCATCCGAGACATAGTTCGTATGTTATGCGAAGGGTTAATCCACGGAGATTTATCTGAATTCAATGTGCTGGTTGATTCTCACGGCCCTGTTATTATCGATTTACCCCAAGCGGTCGACGCCGTCGCCAATAATAATGCGGAATGGATGCTAGAACGTGATGTGAATAACATGCGTAACTATTACGGCATGTTTGCACCAGAGATTTTAGAAACCAAATACGCCAAAGAAATTTGGGCGCTATTTGAAGCAGGTAAGTTAACACCTACTACTGAGCTGACTGGCCATTTTGATGAACCTGAAGAAGCCGCAGACGTGGACTCAGTACTGACTGAAATCCAAGAAGCATACCAAGAAGAGCAAGAGCGCCTCGCTCGTATTCACGCTGAAGATGAGCCTGATTGATCTCAATTTAAAGCATATCCAATCTTTTTTGATCATTATTTATACATAAATTGAATTGCTTGAATAATTATGTATAATCCCGCCCCGTGTTTGACCACTGAGTCAAAACTAAAACTTAACGGCAGAAAGTTCATTATGAAACGATGAGCTTTTCTATTTGGGTTCCCTCACCCCAATCAAACGAAAAAGGTCAAAATATGAGTAATTTCACACCTGCGCAACAGGCGAAAGCACTGCGCTACCTAGCAATGTTCCACCTAATCATCATTGCTTCTAGTAACTATCTGGTTCAAATCCCCTTCACGATTGCAGGGTTTCATACCACTTGGGGAGCATTTTCTTTTCCCTTTATCTTCTTAGCAACAGATTTAACAGTCCGCATATTTGGCGCCGCTTTAGCACGCAAAATCATCTTCCTAGTCATGATTCCATCACTCATTGTGTCTTATGTGTTGTCAGTGATTTTTGCAAATGGCGTATTCCAAGGGTTTGAAACACTCGGCTCGTTCAACACTTTTGTTGGTCGTATCGCGCTTGCTAGTTTACTGGCTTACTTGTTAGGTCAGATTCTGGACATAAGAGTATTCAATAAGCTGAGAGCATTGAAAGCATGGTGGATTGCGCCAGCAGCATCAACATTGCTTGGAAATGGCTTGGATACATTGGCCTTTTTTGGTATTGCTTTTTATCAGAGCCCTGACCCTTTCATGGCGCAACATTGGCAAGAAATCGCCCTTGCGGATTATGCTTTCAAGCTGATTATTAGCCTTGGCCTATTCATTCCAATTTATGGTGTTTTGTTGAATTACTTAACCAAGAAAATCACCACAATTAACCCATCGTTCACTGCTTCAGAAGCAAAACTGGAAAGCTAACACCAAAGGTCGCCAAATCGATCTCGATGACTGAGGTAGACTCGCAGATCGAATTCAAGCTGATGGTAATCTGGCTCCATATAGCAGCAAAGCTTATAAAAGGCTTTGCTGTGATCCTTCTCTTTTAAGTGCGCTAACTCGTGCACGACAATCATCTTTAGCAAGGGTTCTGGTAACTGCCGAAACAAAGCCGCAATACGGATCTCATTCTTGGCTTTTAGCTTATTTCCCTGCTTTCTAGACACATAAGTATGCAGACCTAGCGCATTATTGATGATGTGGATTTTGTCGTCATAAATGACTTTGCTGATTGGTGGCGAGCTTCGCATAAACTCATTTTTGAGATCCATAACGTATTCATATAATCCACGAACACCATTCAAATTATGAGCCGTTGGATACTTCTTCAATAACCATTCTGCTGACTTTTCAGCGTCTAATAGACTTTTAACTTGCTCTTGAACATGGTCGCTGTAGCCATTTAAATAATTTTTTACGCTTTGAGTAGAGTTACCATGACTCATCGAATGACCTACTAAAAAAGACTGCTAGAAAAATAAGGGAAGATTAAGAAAGCGGGCTATTACAAATAATTGAAGAAACACAGTTTTTCCCTGCTACTTTGGATTTATATAACGCTTTATCGGCGCTATTTAAAAGCTCGCCAATCGAGCATTTACCTTGCTCCTGATAGGCCACGCCTAACGAAGCAGTAAAAGAAATATTCTCACTTTCAGGGCTTAACACTGTGCTGGTTTCGATAGATTTACGAAGAGATTCCGCCTGCGAGACAGCTTGAGCCTCAGTCTGATTAGGCAACAAGATCGCAAATTCTTCGCCGCCAATTCGAGCAACAATATTATCTTTCCCTAAAGCCATTTTGCTTACTTCAGCTAACTTCTGTAAGACTAAATCCCCTGTTTTATGACCGTAAGCATCATTGATGTATTTAAAGTTGTCTAAGTCCAGCATCACAAGAGCAAGGCGCTCAGACGAAGAGCACGCCACAATTTCCTCACACTGCTTAAAGAAATACCCTCGATTACACAGCCCAGTTAAATGATCATAATAGGCTCTTTGCTCTAGCTCTTCTTGCGCTTTAAAGCTTTCTATCGCAATACTCACCAAGTTGCTTGCAAAATTAATTAACTCGAAGTCTTTTTCGGTTGGAGAGGATGAAACACGTTTATAAAATGCAAAAGTGCCTAATAATCGATTTTTTGAAGAAATAATCGGCTCAGACCAACAAGCAGCAACATTGGCTTTATCCGCCAACTCAGAGAAAAGTGCCCAGTTTTTATGAGTGTTAATATCTTCAACAATGACGCGCTCCCCTAAATAGGCCGCGGCACCACAAGAGCCAACATCGGGCCCAATTGCAACACCGTCTATTGCTTCATTATAAAAATCTGGGAGATCAGGAGCAGAGCCAAGCCTTAGACATTTATTAACTTCATCATATAGCAACACACTGCACAAGGTATCTGGGCTTTCTAACTGAATTTGCTTAACAATAACCTGTAGGATGTCTTTCAATTTAGAGCTTTTGGCCACCATTGCCAACATATCACTTTGGGTACGGGAGCGTTTCTCTGCGATCAAATAGTCAGTGATGTCATTGAAATACCACAACCTCTTTTCACCCACAGTTGAGAAGCTCATGATGACATGTCTGACAGAGCCATCTTTGCAAAAAAGTCGCGCTTTTAAACCTTCTGAGGAGAATTTACTGCTGTGATTAAGAGCCCAAGGTTCAACCACATTCTGAACAAATTCCTTGTCATGAGCCACACGCAAACACCATGCGTCAATATCAGGTAGATCTTCTAACGTATATCCAAACAATTGATTAAAACTTTTATTCAGATATTCAATTCGACCAGTCGATATATTTGTCCATCCAACAGCTATTGGTGTTGTATTTAGAATATCTTCTAATCGAATATCATTATTTAAATCTGCTTCCATAACACTTTCCATGAGAAGTTTTTTCTCTTTTAAGATGTACTTAATCTTAACCTTCTATTCAAAATGAAGTAACCATGAAAGGTAATATGAAACAAAATTTTACGTCTATACACTCTAGCGCTTTTAATATAGCTCTGTTTTATAAAACGCGCCTCCTTAAGTGAACAAGAACAACTTACAAGCCGCTAATGTAGACATAATCCGAATCATCCATTTGAACTGTATTGGGTTCACTTTCTTTAAAAAGTGGTAACCGATATAAGAACCAAGCGCTAATCCAGGTAAGGCGTACAAGCTGGTTTCCGCACTCTCGACAGACAACAAGCCAATGCTCATGTACAAAGGAAGCTTCAATATATTAATGATGAAGAATGCCCATGCTCGGGTGCTAACGTATGTCTTTTTCTCTAGTTTTTGCTCCAATAAAAATAAGCTAAACAAAGGCCCTGCTGCATTAGCGACCATGCTGATTACTCCTCCAAAAAAGCCCATTAAGTAAGCTGTAACTGGTTTACGCATGAAAGCAGCAGGTCGAAAATCAAGGTACAAGCCCAATACAATCATGGCGACAATGGTTGCACCAAGGAAGCTTAAAAACTGATCGGCATCTAGATTTGCTAAAAACTGACTACCGATGAAAACACCTAGAAAGGCTAACGGTAAGAATCGACCTAAAACGCCCCAAGCTATTTTGTTTCTGTAACTAGCGACGGCCATTAAATCTGTCACAAGGTACAACGGCAATAATATCCCTAACGCTTCTGGTCCAGGAAAAGCGATCATAACGATCGGCAACACCAGTAAGCCCATACCGCCTACTGAAAACTTTGAAAAGCCGGTAATCAAACCCGCTAAAAACAATACGACTAACGGTAAATCCACTTAGTCCTCCTTACTTCTTCTAATAACAATCACATAACGGCTAGATGAAAAATAATGTCTTTCAAGTGCTCGTCCAATGAATGAAATCATAAGGCAAATAATGAAAAATAAATAATTTCGTTTTATTATTGAAATGATAATAATTTGTGATCGTTATTAGAGAGCATAGTATGAAACTAGATCAGTTAAGAGCCTTTATTGCAGTCGTTGAAACAGGCAGCTTTCGCTCCGCCGCAGATGCTATTCATAAAACTCAGCCAGGCATCAGTGCTGCAGTTAAAGCACTAGAAGCTCAATATGGAATTTCGTTATTTGATCGTGACAGTTACCGCCCAACACTCACGACAGAAGGACATGCTTTTTTCCAGCAAAGCAAAAAGCTGATCTCCCAAGCGCAGCAACTTGAAAACCTAGGTCATGATTTAGCGAAAGGCATAGAAGCACCCTTGCACCTTTGTCTGAGCCAAATGAGCGTAAACGATGCCTGCATGATGAGAATAAAGGCGTTTCAATCACAATACCCTGAAACCTCTTTAGACATAATGACAGACCATTTGTACGGCGTTCAGGAAGCGCTCACGAAGAATAAATGTGAGATTGCCATTGGACCAAGATATGGATTAGATGATCGTCACGCCTTCGTAGAGCTGTATAGAATCGATATGATTACTGTTGTGAACCCTGAAGTATTGGCTTCCCTTACTCAGAATCAAACCAACCCATCAAAAACGCCAATAAGTGGGGCGAAGATAAAGCAACAACAGCTTTATGCTTTGCCACAGATTCTAGTTTCCAATACTGCCGCTAACTCCGCAGAAAATGGCCACAGATACGTGCTACCAACTGGTAAGCGCTGGTACGTGAACGATTTTCAGACAAAAAAAACCATGCTGCTGCATGGTCTTGGTTGGGCGAGAATGCCGAAACACATCATTGGCTCAGAACTTGAAAATGGTCAGTTAATTCCAATCGAGGTCGAAAACTTCACGTCTCAGAACCAAGTTCCTATCTTCATGATTCGCCTTCGCCATCAGACTCAAAGCGCTCAATCCTCTCTCTTTTGGGAAAGAATGAAGCGCTTTTCTGATACATCAGATAACCTTGTGAAATAAGCTACTAATGAATAAGTCTTATGGTTTCTTGTTTAGAGCCCAATCGTAGCTCAGGAATTTGATGTCTACTTTTTCATTACTAAGATCAGCTTTTACACTCTCAGGTAGTGACATGGCAGACGCATAGTTGTGAATAAAAGCTTCCAATGAGTTGTAGCCTTTCCAACCTTTTTCAAAGTCTTCTCGGTACCATTTAAAGATAGAAGAAAGCTCTAATTTCTTACCATTCAAACGGTTACGACTGCTATCGGCTAAAAACAATTCAGTTTGTGTTTCTAGCAAGCTGTCTAAATTATCACCTTGGAAAGCAATATTAGCCAAAGCAGGGCAACCAATACTTGCGCAGTTAACCGCAAAGTGGATACGAGGATCGTTATAACGATCTGAGCCACGAATCAGCGTATGCTCGATGTTATCAAGGGAACGAGTTTCCCCTAACAAGGGCACAAACTCTTTGCTCCAAGGAGAGCTGAAGAAGCTTCCCAAATCCTTAATCGACTTCAAGTCAGGCCATTTCGTCAGAATGAAACTGACAGTCCAGGCATTGTATGCGTTAATCAAAAATGCCAGTTGGTCTTCTTTTGGCCAAGCATCAAATTCAGACTGGCTAACACCTTCTAATGCTTTTAAATACGCATTTAAAGCGGCTTCATTATCAGCAAAAGCTTGGTAATCCACTTGGCTGGCCTTACCGCCTTCAAGCAAATGAACATTTTGTTGTAATAACGCATTCCATGCGGAGTGGTCAAAAGCGTTAGCAGCATTGGCGCTAATACTTTGTAAACCTAATAGAGCACATAAAACAATCAACCAGTTTTTCATTTGCTTAACCTCGACGCCATGTATGGTATTTTTCAATCCAGTTCAGAAGACGCTCTGGTGTGTGAGCACGTTTCCATTCACCAGCGGCGTATTTGTTCGATTCCGCCCACGTTGGGTAAGTGTGAATCGTGCCTAGGATTTTGTTCAAACCTAAACCGTGTTTCATGGCCAAGACAAATTCAGCCAGTAAGTCACCTGAATGTTCACCCACAATGGTAACGCCTAAGATCTTATCTTTACCCGGAACCGTTAAGACTTTCACAAATCCTTTTGTCGCACTTTCTGCAATGGCACGATCCAGTTCGTCAAATTCATAACGCACCATTTCATACGCAATGCCTTGCTCTTTGGCTTCTTGCTCACTTAAACCAACGCGCGCCACTTCTGGGTCAACGAATGTCGCCCAAGGAATTACACGGTAATCCGCACGGAACTTCTTAAAGGTGCCAAACAAAGCATTTACCGCTGTGTACCAAGCTTGGTGTGCCGCAACATGAGTAAACTGATAAGGGCCAGCCACATCGCCTGCTGCATAAATATTTGGATAAAGTGTTTCTAAGTAATCGTTCGTCACGATATTGCGATCTGTTTCGATGCCTAGATTCTCTAATCCATAGCCTTCAAGGCGGGCTTGACGACCAACAGCACACAGCAAGGCATCAAATTCGATCACGCTTTCTACGCCGTCTTTTTCGACAATTAAGCGCTTCACATCACCTTCTTTCTCACAACGAACCGCATTATGAGAGGTTAAGATATTCACGCCATCGGCTCTCATGCTTTTCTGAACCAATTCAGACACTTCTTCGTCTTCACGAATCATGATGCGTTCGCCACGTTCCACCTGTGTCACATTTGAACCAAGGCGAGCGAAGCTTTGCGCCAACTCAGAACCGATCGGGCCACCGCCCAACACAACAAGACGTTTTGGCGGCTCATCAAATTTAGCGAACTCTTCCCAAAGCGTATCGCTCGTGTAATAACCCACATCGTCTAAACCTGGTAATGGTGGTACGAATGGACGAGCGCCTGTTGCCAACACAATACTGCGCGCTGTCATACGTTTAGTGCCGCCGTCATTCAGTTGAATTTCAACTGTCCAAGGGTCGATCAGTTTCCCGTAACCTTGTACAACATCCACACCAAGGGCCGTGTAACGCTCAACACTGTCATGAGGCTCTATCTGGCTGATGACATCATGAACGCGTGCCATGACTTTTTTGAAGGAGAAAGCGGGCTCACTGCTGTTCAAACCGTAGTTTTCGGCATGTCGCATTTGCTGGGCGATTTTGGCACTTTTAATGATGGCTTTACTTGGTACACAACCATAGTTAAGGCAATCACCACCCATTTTATTAGCTTCAATCAAGGTCACTTTGGCTTTTACTGCAGCCGCAATGTAAGCACTTACTAAGCCACCAGCACCGCCACCAATAACAATCAGGTTACGATCAAATGTTTTTGGTTTTGTATAGCCTGCATAAACACGACGCGCTTTAATAATGTTGATCAATTTTTTAGCAATCAAAGGGAACACACCTAATAGAACGAAAGAAAGTAGTAATGGAGGAGACAAGATGCCCGACAAGCTCTCTAGCTGACCAAGCTGCGTACCCGCGTTCACGAATACAAACGTACCTGCCAACATGCCTAACTGGCTCGCCCAGTAGAAGGTGAAAGCACGAATGGTTGTTAAGCCCATCAACAGGTTAATCAAGAAGAAAGGGAAAATAGGAACAAGACGAAGCGTGAATAAGTAGAACGCGCCTTCTTTTTCAATGCCTTCATTAAAGGCTTTTAAACGGTCACCAAAGCGCTTTTGAACTGTGTCTTGAAGCAAATAACGAGAAACAAGAAAGGCTAACGTCGCACCGATACTGCTGGCGAAGGAAACGATTAATAAACCCCAGCCTAAACCGAATAAAGCACCAGCGGCTAATGTCATAATCGCAGCGCCTGGCAAAGACAAGGCGGTCACAATCACGTACAAGACCAAAAACGCACCGCCAATCAACAGAGGACTTTCAGCACGCCATGCTTCAAATGTATCTAAACCTGACTTCAAACCCTCGAGAGTGAGTAGCTTATGCAAATCAAAATAAAAGAATACGGCAGCAAGTACCGCGATGATGACCAGTAACCCAATTTTCTTCATGTAAGACTCCAATACAATCATTCCAGTGCAAATCAACACGTTATGCAGCTGATGTTATAAATATTAGACGTCAAAAGGAGAATAATGTTACAAATTCCAAAATTATTTCTGAGATAAACTCTCAAAAGCCACAATTCGTCCATTTTATGTGGCTAATAAAACTAACTTTATCTCTTAGATATTTTAGAAGAAGCAATTAAGCGGAATACTAAAAAACAAGCAGATAAGCCCAAGGCGCAAATCACTAGAACCATAGAAACCAATCCGTTCACGCCAAACAAAGTCACAAGCGTCGCAAAAACTGGTGGCCCGATTGTCGCACCAAGATTACCAAACTGAGCAATGAGCCCATAACCCTGAGCTTGTTCTGCCGGATTTCTTGCCAATACAGGAATCAAGGCTAACGACGCACCAGGAATCATACCTAAAAACAAAATCAGCACACCAACAACAAAAGCAAACCAAAGTGGCTCTTGATACACAAACAACAAAATAAGACCGCACATCGCCACGGTGGAGTAAGCCATCATGGCAACACGTTGAGGTTTCATAACATATTGCGCCAGTGCACCAGCTATAAAGGTTCCACTGGTACTGACTAATGGTAAAACCACCAGCATCAAAGCTTGGATAGTTGAGTCACTCACTAAACGAGGAATGTACGTCAGTAAGGACACTAGCGTACAGGTATAAAAAAGAAACACTGTACTGGGCAAAAGCGCTCTTGGGTTACGGTAAACATTCAGCATTTGACGTAAAAAACTGCCTTGATTGGCACTCACAGGCGCAATATCCAATACCGAGTTCTTACGCAGCAATACAAATAGCACAACGCCCATCAAAGAGATCAACACACCGTGACTAAAAAACAACTCATGCATGCCATAATTATCTAGCGTCCATTTACCCACGCCACCACTTACTGCGAAAGCCACTCCAAAAAAGGTTCCCCATAATCCCATGGTTAAAGATCGATGCTTGTCCGAACTTAACTTGGCAATTAACGTCGGTGCAGAAACCACCACGCCCAGTTGAGAAAAACCTTCTAAAATCCGCGTAATAAAGATCAATTCAAAAGGCGGCAATGTCGCTTGGACAAAAGACAAAATACCGCCTAAAAACAACGCACCCATTAATACTTTCAAATAACCCACTCGGCTCGCAATCAGGCCGCCAAATACGCCAAATACTAAACCAGCCACACCCACAACAGACAAAGCAGCGCCTGTTAATGTTGCTCCCGTTTGATAATGCTGTAGCAAAGCGTCATAAGAAATAGAGAACTTGGCAAATTGCATGGCGGCAGAAACACCCGCAATCCAAAGAAATATAACGGGAATAAACTGTGTTTTTATTTCAGGAGTGTGTGTTTTAAGGGTCTCAGATGGCATTTATTTTCCTTATCGAAAGCGTCCATATTAAAAAAACAAAAGAAGCAATCCTTCTAATCTTGATCTTTTGGGCAGAAATAGGCGCGCTATTCTAAATCAAAGTCGCCGCTTTAGGGGATAGGAAAGGAGAAAATATAAAGAATAGCTCAAGGAAGGTGCGAATAAGTCTTCTGAGCTTCAGTCTTATCAGAGAAACGGTCTATCAAGGCAAGAGTGAGCAGGAATGTTAATACCTTTCAATCACTCTTAACGCAGAGAGGCCGCTTCTCTGAAAGACCCGAAGGGCGTGAGCTAAACACTTTTTATTCTTTGTTAAGCTTCTTGCCAATATATTCATATTGGACTGTGAAGCTTGCCTCGAATAATAAAGGTTTATCCACACGCTGAAGCCAGTGGACTTGTTCGTACCTTCCTTAGCGTAAATCACATTAAGCTATTCAACTGAGCTGATTAGGACTGATGAGTCACTACCGTAAGATCGGACTTTCGAAGCTCTTTAAAGCGCAATCCGATGTTGCCAAAGATAAGCAGGAAACCACCGATAATTTGGTAGAAGGTTAAATCCAAATCTAAGAAGTACCAGTTAATCGCCGCAGCGAAAACAGGGAAAGACAACTCGGCTAACGTCGCCAATTGCGCAGGCACTGTTTTCAGCCCTTGATAATAGAACCACATGCCAATAAAGCCGCTTAGCAAAGCCATGGCAACCACTAGGCTCAGATCGACAGATTCCATTGCCGTTAAGCTGTTCGTCTGCGCCAGCGCTAAAGGCAATAATACCAACAGGCCTGCGACAAAGCGGCCAGACATAATCGCATTAGCAGGTATGTTTTGATGCGATAAGTACTTCCCACATACCGTTGCCGCGCCCCATGCAAAAACAGCAATTAAGGTATATCCATAGCCTTTGAAAATGCTCATGTTATCACTAGAGTAATGCCATTGAGCCTCTCCTAAGGTGCGTAAATCTGGCCACATCATCACAAAACTACCAAATAAAATCACCACAGCCCAACGTAAAAATTGACCTTCAATGCGCTCTTTCAAGAACCAATAAGCCAACAAGATCGCAATCACGGGTTGTAGCTTCTGCAGCAAAATCACCACGGTTGGATTCAAATATTGAAACGCTTCGGTGAATGCCAAGGTTCCCACAGCGGAGCCAACGCCACCAATGAAAAACAAACACAGAAAGCTATTCATCGACATTTGGCGATAAACATGGCGTGCACGCCAAAGCATAGGACTAACAAATAGCACCAAAGTAAGGTGTTCAATAAGAACAATTTGCAGAGTGGAATAACCCGCGCCCAACAGTGGATAACGAATTAAAGTATCAAGCGCCCACGTAAAGCACGCGATCATGATAAAGAATGTTCCTGCCATCTTGGTTTCTCCAATAAGTAAGATGCACAGGGGTGATGAGGAATATACCAAGACACTTACATAACCAAAGCATGTAAGAAAAAACGCATAGAAAGCGCCAACAAAAATAACCATTACTCGCTAAGAGAAATGATTCTTTGTTGCTTGGTCGATCTTCTATCATCCGGACTGTAACCGTCGGCTCTGGAGTCTCACCAGATCTGCTGACCTTAGATTTTCAATTGCTATTCAATCTAAGCGCTCGCGGGCTTTTTAATGCAATACCAAAGAAGCATTTTATTAAATTACCGCCGGTGGGGAATTTCGCCCCGCCCCGAAGTTCGATTAATGTAAAAAGTAATGGACTAACTCTAAACCCATCCTCGTTTTTAGGCAATATACTCAGCCACGAGAAAGCCATTTTATGCTGCATCTTAGCTAAAAATTACTATACACTTCCGCCCTCTCATTAAGATTCTCTGAATGAAAAGGAATTTACGTGCAAACATCTTCAAGAAGTGGCGTTTTTTACGCGTTAAGCGCCTTTATTCTGTGGGCGATTACTCCCATTTACTTTAAAGAAATGTCGTTTCTTCCCGCAACAGAGATTCTTTCACATCGAATTATCTGGTCTTGTCTCATTGTCTTAGTCTTAATCCTAATACTAGGTTACGGCAAAGCACTTAAAGCCGTGGTTCAGTCGCCAAAAACCTTAATGGCTATGGCAGTTTCTACTGTGCTGATTGCAATCAACTGGGGAACATTTATTTGGGCCGTACAAAACGACCAAATGCTCAGCGCTAGCTTGGGTTACTACATTAATCCGCTCATTAGTATTTTATTGGGTGTGATCTTTTTCAAAGACAAACTAGATAGAGTCCGTAAAGCCGCGGTTCTTTTATGTTTTGGCGCAGTGGCGTTTGAGGTGATCAAATTTGGCTCTTTGCCTTGGGTTGCCTTATCTCTCGCCATCAGCTTTGGCTTTTATGGCTTAGTACGTAAAAAAGTCGCAGTGGATAGTTTCACTGGAATGGCGATTGAAACAGGAATCCTTTTACCTTTCGCACTCACTTATTTGATGTTGACGGATTCTTCCTCTGGGAACCTTTTCGACAACAGCACGACCACCAATTTATTACTTTTCGCGGCGGGCCCAGTTACCATGATTCCACTCATGTGTTTTGCGGCAGCAGCAAATCGCGTCAGCATGGTTACGCTCGGCTTTTTTCAATACATTGGTCCAACCGGCATGTTTATTTTGGCGGTATTTTTATATAACGAACCCTTAAGTATCGATAAGCTGATTACCTTTATTTTGATTTGGGCAGCTTTGGCTATGCTGGTGTTCGACTCTATTCGTCGAATGCGTAATACTCGCGCAAGAAACGCATTACAAAAAAGCCAAGAAACGCCCTAAAATCGGCTTATACAGATAAGTCGATTTTTTACGATTTTAGGTGAAATTTTTATTCCCTTTTTCCTCGCTTAAGCACACAATCGGCGCCTCTTTGGCCACTGATGCGACTTAAATGAAAATCATCTCTTTTGATGCATTAAGAACACTTCATTTACCGAATGTTCGATACATAAAACCTGAATCTATGTATGAACATTTAGATGAAATCAAACAGGCGGATTGGCTGCTTTTTCCTCAGTATTGGCAATTAAACGCCTTAATATTTGGCCTTAAAAAGCGCATATTTCCTAGCCTAGCCTCTTACATGATTGGTCATGACAAGATCGAAATGACTCGTACATTTCGGACAGTGGCGCCAGCACATCACCCTTATACTGTGATTGCAGCAAACACACCTTATGAAGCAGACAAAATCTGGGACGAAATGCCATCGCCTTTCGTGGCGAAAATCCCCCGCAGCAGCATGGGGAATGGTGTCTTCTTGATTGAAACATTAGGACAATGGCGCGATTACATCGCTCTAACAGATGTGCTTTATGTGCAGGAGTACTTACCCATCGACCGCGATATGCGCATCATTTGGGTCGGGAATAAAATCGTCAACGGATACTGGCGCTTGCAGTCGGACAATGGTTTCCACAATAACATTAGCCAAGGCGGCCAGGTAGAAGTAGCTTTGATTCCGAAAGAAGCTCAAGACTTAGTAACCTTTTTAGCGGAATCATTAGACATTAATCACGCTGGATTCGATGTCGCGATGGTCGGCTCTGTTCCTTATGTAATTGAAATCAATCGTATTTTTGGGAACCAAGGAATCAGTAGCATTCAGCACGATGTGAATAATGAGCTTCTCAATTATCTAAATGAGCAGCATGTATTATCTACTGCAGGTTTGATTGATCAGCCAAGCGGGTTTTAGGCAAGAAAGTTAGAGAAGCTACTTTTCCATAGCGGTGAGCGCTTGCCTTAAATACAAGGCAACATCACCCTGTGAGCGAGTTTTGATAGAGCACTCTTTGATGGCGATCAAATAGTCTGTGGCAAACTTTTTCTCTGAGTGGCGGTCATCTAGATATTCTATAAATCGCGACTGTTGACGGTTAAACAGCTTTTTCATCAATTTAGCTTGAGCAAGGTTTCCGCCATACAACTTAAGCAGTTTCGGATCAATCACATCATTCTCAAGGTAGCGGGCATAACCAAACAGGCCTTTATGTATGATTTCCTTGTCTTCTGGCGAGTACACAGACTCTGAACTTTCGAGCTTGCTATTAACGAAGTCCACCAACGCCAAGCAGGAGTGAATTTCATTAATAGAGGTTTTAGCCATAGCGTTCGTCATGGAAAAGAAAAAAATGACAAACAAAGCACTGTGTTTATAAATATTCAAGCCGCCTTCCTTTTTATTATTTATCACTTAGACCAAAAGCGCCTAAATGCACACCTGACACAAAGTATATTAGTACCGCCTTTTTAGCGTGTCATGTTGTGAATTATTCTTAATAAAATATCATACAAAGTACACAGAGCGCACACAATGAATCTCGTAAGCCAACGGCGTAAAAGATATGAAGCAGGAAAACAACGCATTAATTGACCAGAAAGCTCGTTGCGCATGGACAAACTCCGCACCGGATTTTCCTCGTTATCACGATGAAGAATGGGGCTTTCCTATTGCGGATGATCGGCGTTTGTTTGAAAAGCTATGCTTAGAAACCTTTCAGTCAGGTTTAAGCTGGCGCACTATCTTAAATAAACGCGAAAGCTTCCGTGAGGCATTTCAGCACTTTGATTTCCACAAAGTCGCCACTTTTGATGAGCAAAAAGTAGCAGAGCTCTTAGCCAACAAAGACATAGTACGCAACAAACGTAAAATCCTGGCGGTTATTAACAACGCGAAGTGCGCACAAGAAATGGTGAGAACAGAAGGATCGCTTGCTGCTTTTTTCTGGCGTTATGAGCCTGATGAAGGCTCGTTACCGCCACCGGAGACTCAAACTACCTGCAAAGAATCTATTGCCTTATCTAAAGCGCTAAAAAAGCTTGGATGGACTTTCGTTGGCCCAACAACACTTTACGCTTTTATGCAGTCTATGGGGTTAATAAACGACCACGCTGAACATTGTTTTATGCGAGCAAAAATAGACCAAGCCAGAAAAGCGTTTAAAAGGCCTTAACACTATGACAATCATAGTGCCTAAGAGAAACGCCTACTACAGTACGATTTCTCGACGGTAATCTTTCAGCTCAACACCTAAAAACATACTTAGTAGTACTCCGTCGTTTTCAAGCTGGTCTTCATTATTATGGTTAAGAATATTGATTCTCCGACCGTCTTCCGTCAGTAAATTCAATTCAAAGCAGGCATAGCTCAAGGCATTTTTACGCTTAATTATTTTGTTATTTATTTGCAAAGATACAATGTGCTGTAGTTTTACATTTCGATCTTTGTGGTTTTCAAACACACCTAATTTTTTATCAAAACGAGCGCGACGCAAAAACGGTTGGATTAACATAATGCCAAAAGCACCAATGGCAATACCAAACCCACCAACAAATATTGAAAGATCATAGTGAGCAGAAACAACTAACAAATACGCAGCCAGACTCGCTAAAAAGCCGCCGACAACAATATAGACAACACAAAACATCATGGCGCCAACTGTCGGTCTTAAATAGGCGTTATTTTTCGTTATAACCAGTGTATGCGAAAGAAACTTAGGGCCATCTTTAAGCAAAGTACGTGTCAAATCCACAACGTAGGAGTCATTTCCGTTTGCGTTGTTCTCTACCATTCCGCTACCTCAATCATTAAGGAATGCTCAAATGCATCTCACATAAAAAAACCCACCGAAGTGGGTTTGTTTTATATCATGTAATTACGCAGAAATCGTTATTTAAAAATTACTTGTCGTAACTCTTAATTTCACCAGATTTTACGCGGGCTACAAAAGAAGCCAATTCTTTCTTAACGATCGGCATTAGGAAGTACAAACCGATGATGTTGAAGATAGACATTGCAAAGATAGCCGCATCAGAGAAGTCGATTACCGCACCAAACTGAATAGTTGCACCAACGATTACGAAGAAGCAGAACATCAATTTAAACGCTAGCTCAACTTTTTTGCTTTCACCGAATAGGTAAGTCCAAGCTTTCAATCCGTAGTATGACCAAGAGATCATAGTAGAGAATGCGAACATAACAACGGCTAATGCTAACAAGTATTTGAATACACCAGCTGTTTCAGTAAATGAAGCCGCTGTTAGAGTAACACCCGTTAAACCACTGCCATCAAATGGGCCAACGTTTAGACCAGCAATTGTGATAACCAATGCTGTCATAGTACAAATAACAACCGTATCAACGAATGGTTCTAGCAAAGATACTAGACCTTCAGTAACAGGTTCTTTTGTTTTTACTGCAGAGTGAGCAATCGCAGCAGAACCAACACCCGCTTCGTTAGAGAATGTTGCGCGTTTCAAACCTTGAATCAATGCACCAACAAAACCACCAGCAACACCAGCACCCGTGAAGGCACCTTCGAAGATAGCAGCAAAAGCAGCACCAACTTGACCAATGTTCGCTACGATAACAATGATTGCCATACCAATGTATAAAGCAGCCATCCAAGGAACGATCTTCTCAGTAACAGAAGCAATAGAAGGCATACCACCAACGATTACAGAGAATACTAGAGCTGCCAGAACAACACCTGTGATGATGCCGTATTCGCTTGGTACTTCAAATGCGTAAGTCAACATAGCGTGAGCTTGGTTGGCTTGGAACATGTTACCGCCACCTAGAGAACCTAGGATACACATTAGAGCGAAACCAACAGCCAAAATTTTACCTAAACCGCCTAGACCTTTTTCAGCAAGACCTTGGCTCAAGTAATACATTGGACCACCAGAGATAGCGCCTGATGGCAAAACCGTACGGTATTTAACACCTAGAGTACATTCGCAGAACTTAGACGCCATACCTAGAAGACCACAAAGAATCATCCAGAAAGTCGCGCCAGGACCACCAATCGCAAGGGCAGCACCAACACCAGCAATGTTACCAAGACCAACCGTGCCAGAAAGAGCCGTTGTTAGTGCTTGGAAGTGAGATACTTCACCATCTTCTTTCGAGTTTGGATCAGTGTATTTGCCTTTAACGATATCAATCGCCATACCTGCACGTTTAAACTGAACAAAGCCAAAGTAAACAGTGAAGATAAGAGCAGCTAATAGTAACCAGCCAACGATGATTGGGAAGCTTGCTTCACCAACTGGAACGCTTTTAAAGATTAACCCAACAAACCAACCGGTATAATCGTTAAAAAAGCCATCGACACTCTCACTAAAGCTACTAATTGTTTGCTTAAAGGAGCCAGCCTCTTCAGCAAAAGCACTTGTACTTAGAGCCATAAACAGGCCCATAAAAACTGCTTTTATTTTTTGCATATTTTTTTCCTTGTATGAAATTTTGAAAAGTCCCAGTGTGCATCTCATGAATAAATATTTACAGAGCACTTATTAATACCCCCATGAAAGAATCATGCCACATGACACTTTTATATTAAGTAGCCTCTGTCTTTTCTATTAAATTGGCTAATTCAATAAAAATGACCTTCTAAAACGGCTCTTTTTTAGATGTGATTTAGCAAAAATCAGTAATAACTACCTGTTTTTCTACGCTTTTTCCTTTGCGTGATCACTTTTAAATCACAACACAGCCTTTATCATACTTCATACGCACCGATTTTGTGCAAGAAATTTGCACATACATTAAAAGATTTTCATTCTTAACTACAATCAGCCAATGAAAAACACAGTATGAGAAGCTCAAAGGCTTTAATCAAAGTAATTAAGGCCTTCCTAAAGCCATCACTCCATTCCCGCGCCAACCGTTGCGCGAACAGGTATGCCTTCGATTTCAAAGCCTTCTAGGCAATAGACGTTAATGCCAAAGAAATCGGGTGAGACGCGTTTTCTATGAAAAGGGTAAATACCACAAGTTTTACAAAAGAAGTGTCGCGCTGTGTGGGTGTGAAATTGATATTCAGTGAGGCAATCTTCGCCCTTAATGAGCTCAAATTTGGTTTCGTGCACCTTTACCATTAAGGCATTTTTTCTGATACAGATAGAACAGTCGCAAGTAGTGAGTTCAGGAGCATCTGTAATGATTTTGAATTGCACGCTACCACAATGACAACGTCCAAAATATTCCTTTTCTTGCATACGATGACTCCTTTACAAGGTTAATCACTCAACAAAGCGGCGGCACTACCACAAACGGTCATAATGAAAAGAAACCATTTCAGATGATTCGGGTTAGCCTTAATAGCCATTTTTACTGCAAGAAATGAACCTAACATGGTGCCAGAAGCAAGGATCAAACCTGGAACCCACAGAATTTGATCATTCCAGATAAACACACCCAATGCCAAAGCAGTGAAACCTAGCGTACAAACCATTTTCAGTGCATTAGTTCGTACTAAGTCATAACGCAGAGTTCCAGCCAAAGCGGCAATTAAAATAAAACCAACACCCGCTTGCACAAAACCACCATAAATACCGGCGATAAACAAAGCGACCCACGCACTCGGCTTTTCTCTTACTTTAAATGGAATTGTGCCTTCTGGCGGTGCAATCATGGCAGGACGAACAATCATAATGAGTGTCATGCTTATCATCGCACTAAGGAGTAAAGGTTTTAGCCATGCCTCTGGTGCGTAACTGGCAGCAAAAGCACCAACCACGCCACCGAGCAACGAAGGAATCATCACAGGTAAAATATCGACAGTATCTAGCTTTTTAGCTTTTCGAAAACCAAATGTGGCAGAGACATTTTGTAGAAAAACACCAACGCGGTTGGTGGCATTGGCAATGTCCGCAGGCATTCCCATCACCATTAAAGCAGGCAAGGTCAAATTAGAACCTCCGCCCGCTAGCGTATTAATGATACCGGCAACAAATCCTGTACCAATCAACAAAGTCACAGTAAATAAGCTGTAGTCCATCTAATATATCCTGATTCTGGCTCGTAAAAATGGACGCATAATATAGGTAAAGCCACTACCTGACAAAAGAATCATAATGCTGCGTTATAACCAAAAATCTATGAAATGGAGTTATCGTCAATTAGATGTAAATCTATGTTACCAATTCAAATTAAACTCAATTATGATCGATTTAATTAGCCTGTATTCAATAGCCATCACGGACATAAAGTAGTTGGTGCTAAACCACTACTGACACTGTTGCTTATTGACATAGCTTTAAGAGAGGAACTATGACGATTAAATCCAAGATCATTGCGCTAGTAGCGGCAGGAGTCATACTCCCCGTATTAATCATATCCATTGTTGTTATCAACAATATCCGCTCCAATGCGATCGTAAACTTCGACCAGCAGAGTCAGACAGAAATAACACACGTCGACACCATTTTTTCAATGTTTCTTAATAACTTAGCTGAGAATGCGGCTTTCTTTGCTCGTGCAAATGCCTTAACGGAATTAACGGCTGGCGATATTGAAATCTATAAGAATAAACCTAAAGCTATGATGACTCCCGACCAAAACTCTCCAGCGGAGCAAAGAGCATTCGCCTTAATGGATGATTTTGGTAAGACACACCCTGATTTAACTTATATTTGGTTGGGTGCTAGTGACTCCAGCTATCTACAATGGCCAATAGGCAACAATAATGAAAATTACGACCCAACCGTTCGCGGCTGGTATACCGGCTCAATCAACAGCACTGAACCGGTTCGTATTCCTGCCTATGTTGATAGTGGTACTGGTGCACCTTTGGTGGATTACATTCAACGCTTTGAAGGCAAAGATGGTTATTATGGCGTGGTTGGTGTTGATGTCACTCTACGTAAATTGACAGAAATGTTAGCCAAGGTGAAGTTTGGCGGTGAAGGCTATGTTGTCATGGTCGAAGATACTGGAAACATCCTTGCCGACCCTTCAACACCTGAGAATAACTTTAAAAAAATAGACGAAGCATCCCGTCCTTATGGAACGCTTAATGAAGGATCCGATGTTCAAGAGATAACCATTGATGGAGAAACTTGGTTCGCTAAGGTTTATATATCTCCAGAACTCGGTTGGAAGTTTATTGGCTTGGTACCAACAAGCGTGGTATTTGCCAATGCTAACAACCTGATTGTCACGACAGTTGTTATTGCCATTGTCATGATTGTACTCTTTATGGTCATTGGCTCCATTCTAGCAAGCTTTGTCATTCGTCCGATCAAAGAAATGGCGGACAGCTTGACTGATATTAGTCAAGGTGAGGGCGACTTAACGCAGCGCCTTGAGGTGAAATCAAAAGACGAAGCGGGACAAATGGCCATCGCATTCAATGAATTTGTCTCTTCCATTGATAAAATCATCGACCACACAAAATCCTCTTGTAATCAAATAAGTGGTGTCGCACATCGTTCAGAAGATCTTTCATTAGAACTCAGCGGTGTGGCTTCTCATCAAGTTAATTCTGTTGACCATGTTTCCACAGCCTTCAATGAAATGGTGGCGACCTCAAATGAAGTGGCATCCAACTGCACAACAGCAGCACAAGCCGCTGAAAACAGTGAAAGCCAAGTTCAGGAAGGTAATCAGCTTATTCAGAGAACCATGTCATCTCTGAAAAATTTAGAAAATGAAGTAAATAGCTCAAACAAAACGATTCTGGACCTAGCGAAAGAATCTGAAAGTATTCTTGGAATTCTCGATACAATTAAAGCGATTGCAGAGCAAACAAACTTATTGGCACTCAACGCAGCCATTGAAGCTGCGCGAGCAGGCGAGCAAGGTCGAGGCTTTGCGGTTGTTGCAGATGAAGTACGAACACTTGCTGGACGCACCTCTGAATCTACAGATGAAATCGACAAAATGCTCAATAACTTGCAGCAGCAAACAAGTCACGCTGCAAGCAAAATGAACAACAGCGTAAATGTCGTAAAAGATTCTGTTGGCCTAGCTGCTCAAACAGCGGAAGTCTTTGAAAACATTCTGAAATCTGTTCTCGACATCAAAGATATGATGATCCAAATCAGCGCCTCTGCAGAAGAGCAACATATTGTGGCTGAGGAAATTAACAGCAATGTGGTCGTCATTCATGATGGCACAATTAAATCAGACGATTTATCTAAAAAAGTGTCACAAACGGCTACTGCATTAAATGAATTGTCGAATGAATTGCAAGATATGGTAGCGCGCTTTAAATCAAGCACTTAGATTTCTACAACACTATTTATCAAACTCAAAATAAAAAAAGCCACTTCAATCTGAAGTGGCTTTTTTGTTGTTCCTAACCCGTCCTAAAATCGATTTCGCACTATTGATATTAAAATAATACAAAACTATATTAATACTCGCTTTTTATTAAGTGAGTTGGCCTATTACTCAAGGTAATTCGGCTGTTTATAACACCCTAAAATAAAGATAAATAAGGGGATAAAAATGACATTATTGAAAACTTTGATGACTACTGCTGCGTGCACGATTGCCATTTCTGCAGCACAGGCGGCGTCAGTGCCTATTGAAAACGCTAGCTTTGAACAAAAGTGGAGTGGCTGGGAAGACACTGATCCTTCCGCTATTTCAGGCGAAGCGTACGAAGGCTCAAAATCTGCAAAACTCGAAGGTGCAGGCGCAAAAGCTGCACAAGTTGTTTCCGTCCAAGAAGACACAGACTACGTCTTAACAGCCTGGGTTAAAGGCAAGGGAATGATTGGCGTCACAGCTGGTGCCAATACCAAAACAGCGGACGTAGAATCTTCCGGTTGGCAACAGGCAACTGTTACCTTTAATTCAGGCTCAAGCTCCTCTGTCACCATCTTTGGTGCTTATAATGGTGGAAAAGGGCGCTTTGACGCATTTTCTCTAGAAAGCAAATAAAGCGATTTATTTCAACAAAGCCTTCTCATGTTTCAGTTGCGAGAAGGCTTTGCTTATCTCAACGACAAAACTTCTTCTTCCTAATCATTTCGTGTTTCATTTCTCAGTTCATTAGCTTAGATGCACCTAGACGCAAGTAATCTATTGAATCTATAAAGGATGTGTCAGGGCTCTGTAATTTACTGATGAATTGCCTAAAATGTACTTGAAATGAATCTCAAGCAAGGCCATCTTGTGCACTTCACTAAATGTCTAAATATGGAATTACGCCATGCCTACTAACATTGTCGCTGTTTACGGAACTCTTCGTGAGGGTTTAACGAACCATAAATTAATTGCTGGATGCAAACGTATCGGGCTAGGTTGGTTAACAGGTTTTCGTATGTACAATTTAGGCGAATACCCTGGCGTTATTCCGACTCACGATGAAAGCGGCCGCATTCGGGTGGAATGGTACGACGTACCAGATGATGTTTTAGTAGAACTTGATCGCCTTGAAGAATTTGACCCGGATGCAGTACAAACCTCGCTCTATCTTCGCAAGCGCGTCTTTTCTCCTTATGGGCAAGGCTGGATATACGTTTACAACCAACCATTAAGCAGCGCACCTTACATGGAAGCAGGCGACTGGGAGCGCTTCACCCGAGAAGATAACGAACCCAAGCCAGTCAACAACTCCTACAAACAGGAAGAAATGCATCATTACGGACAAGCTGTGCCTGCTTAAACATGACTTCTCAGAGCTAGCATTTCCTGTTTACAAAAACGGCCAATATTTCTCCATCAGCTTATGAACTAGACGTTTATACGGAGGGCGGAATAAACCTACAGTGTTCGGCCCTCGCTGACGTAGTACAGATTTCCCGTGTGAAAATGTCCGGAAGCCTTCTTCTGCATGATAAGCCCC
Organism: Marinomonas sp. 15G6-16; assembly: GCF_055809555.1. Classification (NCBI taxonomy): domain Bacteria; kingdom Pseudomonadati; phylum Pseudomonadota; class Gammaproteobacteria; order Oceanospirillales; family Oceanospirillaceae; genus Marinomonas; species Marinomonas sp. 15G6-16. The sequence goes on from NZ_CM147916.1 coordinate 1,629,697, forward strand.
GACACCGGATGCGCCGACGCCACCAAAAGGTAAATCTGGCTGCGCCACTTGGATAATCGTTTGATTAACAACCAAACTGCCGCTGGCAGTTTGTAACTCACAACACGCTTCATCGGCTTTGTTTTGAGTAAAGATATACATGGCCAATGGACGAGGACGTTGATGAATATAATCAAAGGCTTCGTCTATATTTGAATAAGTCAGGATAGGCAGCAAAGGCCCAAAAATTTCATCCTGCATCACGGCTAAATCGTCGCTTGGCTCATGAAGAACATGAAAAGCCAGTTTATTGGTTTGACCTGCTTGCTCTTTTGCAGCGCTTGTCTCAGCCATTAAGTTGTCACATTGCACGCCTGCAGCCAACGCTTCGTCTAAATACCCTTTCAATCGATTCAACTGACGTTCATTTGCTAAGCTTGTGTAATCTGAACTCTGAATGCCTTTTGGATAATAACGAACCAGCTCCTTTCTCATGAAATCAATAAGAGCCTGCTTTTGATCCTGATGGCACAGCACGTAATCTGGTGCGACACAGGTTTGTCCTGCGTTCAATGCTTTCCCAAAAACCAACTTTTTCGCTGTATCCTTTAAGTCAGCAGAAGGCGCAACAAGTAATGGCGATTTCCCTCCTAACTCCAAAGTCACTGGCGTTAGATTTTTAGCCGCATTGCGCATCACGATACGACCAACAGAGGTTGAACCTGTAAACAGTAGATGATCAAACGCGACTTGACTGAATGCATCTGCAACATCCGCTTCACCTTCCACCAGCTCAACCCAATCTTCTCCTAAAGATTCGTGCAATATCTCTCGCAATACTTTGTTCGTTTCCGGACAAAACTCCGACACTTTCATCATCACTCGGTTGCCAGCTGCAATAGCGCCAACCAAAGGCCCTAAACAAAGCAAAACAGGATAATTCCAAGGAGAGACAACACCAACAACGCCTTTGGGCTGATACACTACTTTAGCAGCGGCAGGAAAGCTGCTGATATGCACTCGACGTTTTGATGATCGCATCCATTTGGTGAGATGACTTTTAGCGTGCTTGATTTCACCCAGTAATGGAATCAACTCAATCAAGCGAGACTCTTCATGAGCGCGACAACCAAAGTCTTTATTCAAGGCTGTTAACAAGGCTTTCTCATGACGTAATAAAGCGGTTTGTAGGCTCGTTAAGCATTTCAGACGCTCTTCTTTTGTAGGAAAAGGCGCTTGTTGAGCAAGAGACTTTAATCGGCCGAACGCAGTATGGATTTCATCTTCGGTGTAAAAAGGTGCATTACTCATAATGGTCTCTTTCTTTGAATTCGTTGTTATTTTATTGACTACACTATTAAGTGACTTAGACGAAATTACAAGGAGTAAGTTATGGCGACTATTTTATGTTACGGCGACTCTCTCACATGGGGCAGTATTCCAAACGGTGGACGCTATCCCAAACACCTGCGCTGGCCATCCATGCTGAATGATCTATTAGGCCACCACCATGACGTCATTAATTTTGGATTACCTGGCCGAACTACCTTATGGAATGATCCTTTTTTAGAGGGCAGAAATGGCTTGGCTTACCTGCAAGCAGCGTTAGAAACCTTTGGACCTGTTGATATTTTAATCTTGATGTTAGGCACGAACGATTTGAAGCGTCATTTCAATGTTGGCGCCTACGAAGCCGCAAAAGGCATCGAGAAGCTGATAGAAAGGTCAAGAATGCCAAATTCTCACGGATTTCCAAATCCAACACTTGTCGTCGTCGCACCACCAAATATTTTATCCCCAATGGGGACTTTGGCCGCCAATTTCGACGGAGCCATTGAAAAGTCTCAACATTTTCACCAACACTACCAAGATATGGCCATTCACAACAATTGTCTTTTCCTGAATTCTGCTGGTATTTTACAACCAAGCGAAGTCGATGGTGTGCACTTGGATTCCTCTGCAAACGAGCAATTGGCTCGCGCCTTGTTTGATTTAATAAAGCCACACATTAGCTCGTAGAATATTGTTTTATAAGAGATTTATTAGACTCTCTTAATAAAAAAGATAACCGTCGATTAAGAATTAATATTAATCATGGAAATCTAAAAAGTCATTTTTATAAAATAAAAGTCTGTTTCACTCTTGACTTTGTAAAGAAGAAATTGCAGCGCAAAAGTAAAAAAGCTGAAATTGTATGAAATATGCACGATTATTTAAAAACGTCCCTATTTTTTCGAAATAATCTTGCGTAAGAATTTTCTTACACAAAGTTATCCACAGGATATGGATGCTGCAATTCCTTATAAGGTAACCGACTAATTTCTAAGAGTATTCTGCGTTTTTCCTTCTGTATGCTCAATTTCTGTGCTTTTTGTGCCTCGTAATTCATTAGCAAGTACGTATTATTGAGTGATCAAAAAGCAACATATTGAGCAAAGCAACGAGGAGAATGCAATGAAAGTCAGCTTCATCGGATTAGGAACAATGGGCTACCCAATGGCAGGCCATGTCAGCAAAGCAGGCCATGATGTCACTGTATATAATCGCTCAAGCCAAAAAGCCCAAACTTGGTGTGAACAGTACTCAGGAACGTCTGTACCAACACCTGCATTAGCAGCTCAAGCAGCAGACATTGTTTTAACTTGTGTTGGTAATGACGATGATTTGCGCGCGGTATATTTAGGCGATGACGGTGCGTTTCAAAATGCCCAAAAAGGCACCTTGTTTATCGATCACACAACCGCTTCTGCAGAAGTCGCCAAAGAGCTAGCGCAAGCAGCACACGAGCGAGGCTTCTTATTTATGGATGCGCCGGTTTCTGGCGGCCAAGCAGGCGCTGAAAATGGCGTATTAACCGTCATGATCGGCGGAGAGCAAAGCGACTTAGACAAAGCGCAACCTGTATTGGACTGCTATGCAAAAGCCACCACTCTGATGGGGCCAGTCGGTAATGGCCAACTAACAAAAATGGTGAACCAAATTCTGATCGGCGGTGTTTTATCCGGTTTATCAGAAGGTATTCGTTTTGCACAGAAAGCCAATTTAGACATCGCAACCTTGGTCGACACATTAAAGTATGGCGCGGCAGGTTCTTGGCAACTGGAAAACCGCGGTGAAACCATGGCGAAAGACGAGTTTGATTTTGGCTTCGCGATAGAATGGATGCATAAGGATTTGAGCCTCTGCTTAACTCAAGCCGAAAAAATGGGCATCACGTTACCTCTAACAGAAGCGGTTGATCAGGATTACCAAGATTTAATACAGGAAGGCCGAGGTCGCCAAGACACATCTGTATTAGTCAAAGCATTCGATAAAAAAGCTTAATACTGAAGCTTTCTGGTTATGACTCAAAGCCCAGTGACTTTCACGTTATGGGCTTTTTTGGGGGACTATTCAGTTTTGCTGTCCAACATAATCCTCCTATGATCAAGCTATCTATTCTTCACCTCAATCACTAATTAGAATGCAAAAAGACCTTAATTTTGCCTATCTCATTTTTTTATCTCACAAAAAACACATATAAAGCTCATTATTGACCTATATAAAGCCAAACCAAAATCCTTATATAACAATACCCTACACAATTTATACACATTCTTTATTCATTAGATGCATAGCGCATATCGTTATTTCGATTGGTCATTTAATAACGCTTCAGTAATCTTCAAGGAGGCAACTTTCGGACGACCTTGATTATTCAAGGGCGTTTAAGTGGCTAAAGGGGGCTCAAGGATGAGATAGAACAACCTAGTTTAAACAAGTATTTAAGCTAGGTTGTATTTCTAATAAGTACACCATAGACACTTTCCCCACTATTAAAAATCACAAAAGTAACGAATACCTTGATTCGACTTCCCACGTGTTCGCACGATAAATAATTATGTTAATTGGAGAGTTACAATGAAAAAAGGGTTAGGAAAACTGACGCTTGCACTTATGGCCGCTGGAGCAATCAGTACATCTGCTCATGCAGCAACCACATTAGTTTACTGTTCAGAAGGTAGCCCTGAAGGCTTTAACGCTTCACTTTATACTTCTGGCACCACTTTTGATGCTTCATCAAAAAACATGTTTAACCGTTTGCTAGAATTCAAACTCGGCACCACAGAAACAGAGCCTGGTCTTGCTGAAAGCTACGATGTATCAAGTGACGGTCTTGAATACACATTCCACCTACGTAAAGGTGTTAAATTCCATTCAACAAAAGATTTTAAGCCAACACGCGATTTTAATGCGGACGATGTAATTTTCTCTTTCAATCGTCAAGGCGATAAGAGTCACCCTTACCACATGGTTTCTGGCGGCTCTTACGAATATTACACAGCAATGGGCATGGACACCCTGATCAAAGAAATCGTTAAGGTCGATGACTACACGGTGAAATTTGTTCTTAACCAACCAGAAGCGCCTTTTGTTGCTAACATGGCAATGGACTTCGCATCTATCTTCTCTAAAGAACAAGCAGATAAATTAATGGCTGCTGGCACGCCTGAAAAACTAGACAGCGACCCAGTTGGCACAGGTCCTTTCCAAAAAGTTCAGTACCGTAAAGACTCTTTGATCCGCTACACAGCGTTTGAAGACTACTGGAAAGGCAAAGCAAAAGTTGATCGCCTTGTTTTCTCTATCACGCCAGATGCTTCTGTTCGCTATGCAAAACTAAAAGCAGGCGAATGTGATGTGATGCCTTACCCGAATCCAGCAGACCTTCAGCAAATGGAAGCGGATCCAAACATCAACCTACTAAGCCAAGAAGGCTTAAACGTTGGTTACCTAGCATTTAACACTCAGAAAAAACCATTTGATGATGTTCGAGTTCGCCAAGCATTAAACCTAGCGACAGATAAAAGCGCCATCATTGATACGGTTTTCCAAGGTGCTGGTAAAGCGGCTAAAAACCCGATTCCACCAACAATGTGGTCTTACAATGAAGACGTTGTGGATTACCCATACGATCCTGTAAAAGCGAAAAAACTGTTAGCGGAAGCAGGTTACCCAGACGGTTTCACTACCAATATTTGGGCAATGCCTGTGCAACGTCCATACAATCCAAATGCACGTCGTATGGCGGAAGTTATGCAGGAAGATTGGTCAAAAATTGGCGTAAAAGCAGAAATCGTTTCCTACGAATGGGGTGAATACCTAGATCGCTCTAAGAAAGGTGAGCACGACACAGTTCTACTAGGTTGGACTGGTGATAATGGTGATCCAGATAACTTCCTGTATGTATTACTTGGCTGTGAAGGCGTTGGTGGCTCTAACCGCGCACAATGGTGTAATGAAGAGTTCAACAACTTATTGCTAAGCGCAAAACGCACAGCAGATAAAGCAGAACGTACTAAGTTGTATGAAGAGTCTCAGGTTGTTTTCAAGCGTGAAGCGCCTTGGATCACCGTTGCTCACTCTGTTGTTTACGAGCCAATTCGTAAAGAAGTAAAAGGCTACAAAGTAGACCCTCTTGGTGGTCACTTCTTCTACAACGTTAGTAAATAACGTTTAGAAAGCCGTCCTTGATTGGACATTTATAAAATGCCTACTCGCTGGGACGTGAGTAGGCATTTTGTTCATAGAGCAAACCAGATTAAACCTATCTTTAATCAAACCACTGTTCGAATCCCAGTGATGTGCTCCTATAACACGGTAAGAGAATCAGTCCTTTATGTTTCAATTTATTTTTCGTCGTTTAAGTCTCGTTATCCCGACGTTTCTCGGAATAACCTTATTGACCTTTACCCTTATTCGCCTAATACCGGGTGACCCTATTGATGTTATGGCCGGTGAACGTGGTGTCAGTGCAGAACGTCACGCTGAATTAAGCGCTCAACTAGGTTTTGATAAGCCATTATATATTCAATACTTTCGTTATGTGGCAGGTGTTCTACAAGGTGACTTAGGTAACTCTCTGGTTACGAAAGAACCTGTCATGAGCGAATTCCTAACCCTATTCCCTGCCACAATAGAATTAGCAACCTGCGCTGCGATTTTTGCCATACTCGTTGGCTTACCTGCAGGTATTTTTGCGGCGGTAAAGCGCGGCACAATTGTTGATCATTCTGTCATGACCTTTTCTCTGACAGGCTATTCAATGCCCATCTTCTGGTGGGCTTTACTGCTGATGTTGGTCTTTTCTGTCAACCTTGGTTGGACGCCGGTTTCCGGGCGAATCGACGTCACTTATTGGATAGATGATGTCACTGGCTTTATGTTAATTGACACTTTCTTGTCTGATGAAGAAGGCGCATTTTCCTCCGCTGTTTCTCACCTTATTTTGCCAAGCATCGTTCTTGGCACCATACCAATGGCTGTCATTGCTCGTATGACGCGTTCTTCCATGTTGGAAGTACTAAGCGAAGATTACATACGTACCGCCCGAGCTAAAGGCATCGCGCCTTGGCGAGTCATTGTTATTCATGCTTTGCGTAACGCGTTGATTCCCGTGATTACCGTCATTGGTCTACAGGTTGGTATTTTGTTATCTGGGGCTATTCTGACCGAAACCGTATTTGCTTGGCCTGGCATTGGCAAATGGCTGATCGAATCCATCGGGCGCCGTGATTATCCAGTTGTACAAGGCGGTATCTTAATTGTCGCTTGCATTATTATTGTCGTGAATCTTCTTGTTGATATTACTTACGGCATTGTAAATCCACGTATTCGACATAGCCGATAAGGAGGCGTTTATGACTACATCTATCGAAACGTCCACAGAAAAAAACGAACTTACCGCACCTATTCCTATGACACCGCTGCAAGAGTTTTGGCACTATTTCAGCAGCAACAAAGGTGCTTTAGGTGGCCTTGTGGTGATTACCTTAATTTTCTTCATGGCTGTCTTTGCGAATTTTGTTGCACCACATTCTCCGTCTGATCAATACCGTGATGCTTTGTTGCTACCACCAGCTTGGTTGGAGGGCGGAAACTGGTCTTTTGTATTAGGAACGGATGACGTTGGCCGCGATATCTTGTCGCGCTTAATCCACGGTTCTCGTTTGTCGATTGCTGTCGGTATCGTGGCGGTAACGGCTTCTTTGGTGATGGGAATTTTACTTGGCCTTGTGGCTGGGTATTTCAAAGGCATGATAGACACAGCAATTATGCGAATCGTCGACATCATGCTGGCTATGCCGAGCTTGCTTTTAGCCATTGCGATTGTGGCGATTTTGGGGCCAAGCATTGTTAATGCGGCGTTGGCGATTTCCATCGTCTCATTGCCTCATTACGTGCGCTTAACTCGCGCAGCGACCATGGCTGAGATGTCTCGTGACTATGTAACCTCTTCGCGGGTTATTGGTGCCAGCCCATTGCGCCTGATGTTTGTGTGTATTTTACCAAACTGTTTAGCACCTTTAATCGTGCAAGCCACATTAGGGTTCTCAACGGCAATTCTTGATATGGCAGCGCTGGGTTTTCTTGGTCTTGGCGCACAACCACCAACCCCTGAATGGGGATCAATGCTGGCTAATGCTCTGCAGTTCGTACAACGCGCATGGTGGGTTGTAACCTTCCCAGGTTTGATGATTTTGATCACCGTATTGGCGTTTAACCTCATGGGCGATGGCTTACGCGATGCCCTCGATCCCAAGTTAAAACAGTAAGAGAGGTTCAGATGTCACTGTTACAGTTAGAAAATTTAAGCGTTACCTTCGGCAATTTTCGCGCCGTAGATAACATCAGTTATAAGGTCGAGGAAGGGGAAGTCCTTGGCATCGTTGGGGAATCAGGCTCAGGCAAAAGTGTCAGCTCTTTGTCTATCATGGGATTAATTGATTTCCCAGGCAAGGTGAGTGCAGACCAACTCACTTTTGATAACCAAGACCTACAAGCCATGCCAGAAAAGCAACGTCGTAAGCTAACAGGCTCAGACATTGCAATGATCTTCCAAGATCCAATGACGAGTTTGAATCCATGCTTTACCGTGGGTTATCAAATCATTGAAGCGCTAAAAACGCACCAAGGCGGCAGCAAGAAAGAGCTAAAAGCTCGTGCCATTGAGCTGCTTACCCAAGTTGGTATTCCAGCACCAGAATCTCGTTTGGACAATTACCCTCATCAGCTTTCTGGTGGTATGAGCCAACGTGTGATGATCGCAATTTCTATCGCGTGCAATCCACGACTTTTGATCGCTGATGAGCCAACAACGGCTTTAGATGTCACAATACAAGCTCAAATCATTGATCTACTAATTGACCTACAACGCAAAAAACAAATGGGGTTAGTGCTGATTACTCACGATTTGGCACTTGTGGCGGAAGTGGCTCATCGCGTTATTGTGATGTACGCAGGACAAATTGTTGAGTCCGGCCCTGCATCAGAAGTCTTTAGCACACCAAGACACCCGTATACTCAAGCTTTGCTTGCCTCTTTGCCTGAGTCATCTGCTGGCAAGACACGACTTGAAGCGCTTCCTGGCGTGGTGCCAGGTCAATATGACCGACCTCTTGGTTGCTTATTAAGCCCTCGCTGCCCTTATGCCACAGATCATTGCCGTAAAGTGGAACCAGAAAACCAAGGTGATCTTAACCGCCAAGTAAAATGCCACACGCCATTGAACAGCGAAGGGAGACCAGCCGCATGAATCAAAAAGACATCGAACTCATTCTAAAAGCGGATGATTTAAAACAGCACTATCAGGTGAAGCAAGGCTTACTGAAACCAAACGCTGTAGTAAAAGCCGTTGATGGCATCAGCTTTCAGCTTGAAAAAGGCAAAACGCTGGCGGTTGTTGGTGAATCTGGTTGTGGTAAATCAACTCTAGGTCGTATGTTAACTATGATTGAAACACCAACCAGCGGTAGCTTGGCACATCTAGGTGAAGACTTATTAACCTTAACAAAAGATGCTCAAAAGAAACTTCGCCAGAAGATCCAAATCATCTTTCAGAATCCTTATGGTTCTTTGAATCCACGTAAGAAAATTGGTGCGATTTTAGAAGAACCTTTGGTTATTAACACCAATTTTTCAAAAGCAGAGCGTAAAGAAAAAGCCATCTCTATTATGGAGAAGGTTGGCTTGAAGGCAGAACATTATGATCGCTATCCGCACATGTTCTCTGGTGGCCAACGTCAGCGGATTGCCATCGCTCGCGGCTTGATGCTGGATCCAAATGTCATCGTCGCGGATGAGCCAGTCTCAGCGCTCGACGTATCCGTTCAGGCGCAGGTTTTAAACTTGATGATGGACTTGCAAGAAGAATTTGGTCTGAGTTATGTGTTCATTTCCCATGACCTGTCCGTAGTTGAGCACATCGCCGACGATGTTATGGTGATGTACCTCGGTAAAGTAGTGGAACAAGGCACTCGAGAACAATTGTTTAATAATCCTCAGCACCCTTACACCTTAGCTTTGCTGTCTAGTACACCTCAACTCTCGCCAGAGAAACGTCGGACACGAATTAAGTTAGAGGGTGAACTACCGTCACCACTGAATCCACCATCTGGATGTGCTTTTCACGGTCGTTGCAGTTATGCCAATGATCGCTGTAAGAGCGAAACACCAGCATTGAGATTAGACAATAGTGACAGCCAAGAACAAGGCCACCTAATTGCATGTCATGCAGTAGAAGAAAATCGTATAGAGAACTACACGCAGAGTGTTGCTTAGACAGAATTGCTCACAGAGAGCTTTTTAGCGTCCGCAAGGGCGCTTTTTTTCGCCTCAATTTAACCCTCTCTCATCACAAACAAAAAAGGTGAGAAAGAAAGCCATTTCAAATGGTCTATCTTATCTCACCTTTTTTCATTGATCTTTTTTAGAAATCAATTAGCTTTCAACAGAAGCTTCTTTCTTCTTATTAAATCTAAGCGCCGTGTACACAGAGAAAGCGGTTAGTACTAAGAAGAACAGAGCAATCGGTCTTTCGTATAGGAATGACCATGAACCTTCATACAAAAGCAGTGATTTTCTTAAGTTCGTTTCTGCCATCGGTCCAAGGATCATACCAATCAAAATAGGTGACAGAGGTACGCTAAACTTAATCAGTGTAAAGCCTAATAATCCGAAGAACACCGCAACACCGATATCAAACATAGAGTTGTTGATTGCGTATGCACCGATGATCGACAAGAACATGATGATAGGAATCATCAACATTCTTGGGATTTCAATGATTTTACAGAAGAAGCGAATACCGATTAAGCCAACCAGTAGCATCACGACGTTAGCCACAAGCATGGAGCTAAAGATGCCGTATACAAGGTCGGGGCTGTAAGTGAACAGCAAAGGACCTGGGCTCAAACCTTGAATAACAAGCGCACCAAGTAATACAGCTGTTACCGCATCACCAGGAACACCTAAAGTAAGCAAAGGAACCAATGCACCGCCCGTTACACCGTTGTTACCCGCTTCAGCAGCACTTAAGCCTTTAATAGAGCCTTTACCAAACTCTTCAGGATTCTTAGAAGAACGCTTCGCTTCGTTGTAACAAACGAAAGAGGAAATATCCGCACCGGCACCAGGAATACTGCCAATCATTGTGCCGATAACACCACTCTTCACTGCCGTTGGCGTGATTTCTTTTAAGTCTTTTTTGCTCAGCATTTTCAAGCTGAAACTGCGCAACACATGCTTCTTATCGTTAACAATAGTCTCGAGCTGTGACAAGGCTTCTGACAAGGCAAATAAACCAATCAGTACAGGAATGATGTTAATGCCGCTGTACAAGTCCAAAACGTCAAACGTGAAGCGTGGCACACTGTTAATTGGATCAAGACCAATGGTAGAAATCAGCAAACCAATCGTACCGGCTAACAAACCTTTCAATAGGTTGTTACCTGAAATACTGGAAATGATCGTCAAACCAAAGAGAGCGAGAGCAAAATATTCAGGCGCATTAAACTTCAATGCGAAGCCCGCCAAGATAGGCGCAAAGGCAATCAGAATGATGGTACTGATTAAGCCACCAGCAAACGAAGAAACCGCTGAAATACTTAAGGCTCTGGCCGCTTGACCATTCTTTGTCAAGGTGTAGCCGTCTAATACACTGGCAGCGGAAGCTGGCGTACCTGGCGTGTTAAGAAGTATCGCCGCGATAGATCCGCCGTAAATCCCACCAATATAAACGCCGATCAACATAACAAGTGCTGGTGTAGAGTCCATGCCAAATGTAAATGGAAGCAATATCGCTACCCCCATTGTGGCTGTTAAACCAGGCATAGCGCCGAGGATGATTCCCCCTACAACACCAAATATTAGAATAGGTAAAACATCAAAGCTTAAAGCTGTTAAAAGCCCATTTAGTAAATGTTCAATCATAAATTAGCCCTGTAATAAGCCCTTCAGGGAGAGCAACATAAAACACGTTCGCAAAAACATAATAAATGACACAGGTGAACACAAAGCCCGTGACGTAGTACCAAACATTTTTACTTCTAAAGAAAACTAGATAAGCGAGAAAAGCAATCAAAGTAGAAGGAAGATAACCGAGCAGGTAAATCAAAACGGCGTAGCCGATAATGAAAATGGCACCAAATATTGAGTACTTACTAAAAACGGCCGTATTTTCAGATGCTTTATTTCGTTTAAGAAGCTCGCCAGCAATCAGACACAAACAAATAATTATTTGTATAACCGCAATGGCACTTGGGAAAAATTTGGAACTAACACTGGAGTCTTGGAAGCTAGGGGATGGAAACTGGCTGGCAAAAAACAAAAAGACAGCGCTCACAATAATAATTACTATCGGAAAAACAAGGTTTTTACCATTCATATCAATAACCTAATTAGTAAAAAAGTGCCCCTAAATAATTTAGGGGCACTTTATCGTTCATTGCAACTTACTGATTAATTAGAACGCCAAGGTTCTTAGTATCTTGAGCAACAAATTCAGTGAACTCTTTTGCGTTCAAGTTATGAATAGTCATAGCGCCCTTTTTCATGAACTCGACAAACTCAGGAGATGCCATTGCTTTATCAAACGCAGCACCTAGAATTTCAACGATTTCATCTGGTGTCTTTTTAGGAACACCAAGTCCACGCCAAGTACCTGTAGATACGTCAACACCTTGCTCTTTCAACGTTGGTACGTTTGGAAGGAAAGCAATACGCTCTTCTGACATGATACCAAGCGCTTTCAATTGACCCGCTTGAATTTGAGAAAGAGCTTCACCAGGCGTCACCATAGTTACAGCTGTGTGACCACCAAGAACGGCTGGAATCGCTTCAGATGAACCGTTGTAAGGAATCGCATTCAGCTTGATATTCTGGCTGTTTTCTAGTGCCATCAAGTAGAAGTTTGGCTTCGCTGTAGAAGCAAACTTTAAGCTACCGTTTTGTTTTTTCGCTTCAGCGATCAAGTCATTGATGTTGTTGAATGGGCTGTCTTTACTAACAAGAACAACAGCTGGATCTAAGTTAACCATACGAATCAGTTTGAAATCGTCTGCGTCATTTTGCATTAGACCCATTTGAGGTAGAGAAGCAATCTCACGCGTAACAACAGTAACCGTGTAACCGTCTGGACGTTGCTGAGCACCGAAGCTCATACCAACAGCACCAGAACCACCAGTTCTGTTCATTACAATGATATTCTCACCTAGAATGTCTTTAGTAGAGTTCGCGATTGCGCGACCTACGGAATCGGTACCACCGCCTGGGCTAAATGGAACAACAAGTCGGATTGTCTTAGAAGGGTAGTCAGCAGCAGAAACACTTGCAGCAAATGCAACAGCAGCAACCATTAGGGTATTTTTTATAATTTTTTTCATATTGATGACACCTATTATTTTAATTTTGATTTCGGTTTTTTTACTCAATCAGCCTCTAAGTGCATGATATTTATACTAATAACTTTCAGACTAATAGAAAAGCCTACTATTTATTAGGTGATTCCTTCCCAACCTCAATAAATACCGCGCTTAAGAATAGACGAGCTAAACTTAAAAACAGGCTTATCACTTCAAGTTATGAGTAATGATTTAGAACCTCTCCGGAGGCTATTTATCAAACTCAGCAAACCAATATTCGTAATACAATAATATATAAAATTCATAATGCAAGTCATGCTTACAAAATTCATAATTTAGTAATCTTCTGCACCATATATAAAAAAGTACCTGTTTCTATATAAAAAAACACCATCTAAAGGTGCTAGATGGTGTTTTTTGATCAACAACGGCCTACAAAGCTCTATTAACTAAAGCTATTTACTCTTTGAATGAAATAGAAGCAAGAATACGGCGATCGCCTTCAAACGGCTGACGAGCATGAAGTACTGTGTGATTGTTGATCCACAATACATCGCCATCTTTCCATTTGAAATTCACACATTGCTCATCCATAGCAGACACCAGCTTATTAAGCAGTTCTTCATCCATGAATTCGCCATTTGCTGTAGCAACCGCTTTTTTACCTTCATTACGGCTGTCATTCCAACCGGTAAACACAGCCACAATGGAATTAAAGAAAACCTTCTGTTGAGTTTCCTCATCATAACGAATGGCAGGAAGCACGCGAGTTTCCGTGCGAACATTACCGTTATCTAACCATTCCCAAGTCATTCCCGCTTCACGCATTTTTTCTTCTGCTTCTTCACGAGTTTGCACTAAGAAAGTATCTTTCCAAGAACGACCAATTGCAGACGTGGTGTCTGTGACTTCAGGCATCACGCGAATATAACGAACGCCTTGGTCTTCAATTTTTTTCGCAAATTCAGGAGCAATGTCGAAGAAAGTCTTGCAGATCTCTCCCGAATGCAAAATAGACGTTGCGCCGCCTTTCTCTGCCGCTGTCTCACAATAGAAAAAGATATAACCAGGAGGCGTTGGTACTTGTGCCATCTCGTGGTGAAAAGGAATTTTTTCTGAAGCAGGAGACTCATTCGCCGTCACAATACGAGATTCTGTCACCTGTGAACGCGGTGCCGCACCGCCAACATAAGGCATGTTTTTGTAATTCGTCTCGTTAAGCATTTGCTCAAAGTCGTCAGAATTAGCAATTGGAAAATCTCGGAACAAAACCGCGCCATGCTTAATCAGTTTTTCATGCAATTCCGCTTTGTTCTCTTCGACCCAATGAAAAAAGGTAGACGCATCCTTTTTCACTTCGTCATTGTGAGGCGTTACTAGCAAAGGAAAATCCAACCCATTTACTTGTTTTTGTTCTTCTAGTTTGGAAATTACGACACTCATTATTTACTCCTAATGAAAGTAATAGTGTTTAATAAATCTCTATCATCGAGTGAATCAATAGTAGATGAATTCTTAAGTCACTCTAATCTGATTCAATCAACAAGTAAATCAATAGTGAATGAATTTGAATTGAAATATCCCAAAAAATCATTTAAACCATTGATTTACTTTGTTTATATTTTTTAAAAAATTTATTCAGAAAAGCCAAAACCTTCATCTGTCAAAGAAATAGCCTGCCCCATTTTTGAGGAATATTGAGCAGCTAAACCAATCACAACCGCTTTCAAACCGTCTTCAAGAGAAACATCCACGGGCGCACCTTCTGTGATGGCTTTGAAGAAACCAAGATGTTGATAAAAAGTGGAGCCATTATGATCACCAGCATCCAACAACTTATCGTCTACAGGAATGTCTGCCTCAATCGGCCCTTTAGGAGCACGTGGGCTTAATACGACTTTAGGAATAGGTGCAGGACCTAAAGTTTCTGTTGGCCAAAAACGGCCTGGGCCTGGTACAAAACACTCTAGTTTTGCATCTGAGCCAATGGCACAAATTTCTTCTTGGTAGCGCGAACCTTCTGCGAACATATTGAGATCCAAACAAGCACGCTGACCATTTTCAAAGTCCGCGATCACAAACGCATTATCAATGATATCAGGCGTTTGTCCGTCATAACTTTCATCAAGGTGATTACAGTCTTGTCCAGTTGATGCATAAACACGCTTCACTTCGCTCTTTGTTAGCAAACGCATTAAATCAAAGAAGTGACAGCATTTTTCAACTAGAGTGCCGCCCGTTTTACTGTTAAAACGATTCCAATCATCCACTTTTTCTAGGAATGGAAAGCGGTGCTCTCGAATATTCAGCATGGTGAATTTGCCAATGTCGCCATTTACAATTTGCTTTCTAAATTGAGCAACAGGCGGCATATAGCGATATTCCATCGCAACCCAAATTGGTGCTGGGTGCTTCGCGGCAGCGGCTCGAATTTTGGCAACTTGCTCTAGACTGGTGACAACTGGCTTTTCGACAAGAATTGGCAGTGTGGTTTGCTCAAACAGCTGTAGTAGCTGATCGGCATGTTGATAGTTTGGTGTTGTGATAACAAGGGCTTCAAGCTCAAGGTTAGCATTCAGCATGTCATCAAGATGATTAAAGAAGTGCGCATCAGGGACCAATTCCGCACAACGTTTTTGCATTTCTTTATTTGGCTCTGTGATTGCAACCACCTCAGCGCCGTCAATAAGCGCAAGGTTTCTCAAATGCTCTTGTCCCATCATTCCACAGCCAAGAATGCCATAGCGAACACGCTTTTCCATATCTAACCTCTTGTTTTTATTTATGTTAGTTTTGTTTTTTTTAAATTGTTTTTTTAATGCCAACGCGCAACATATCGACATTTGCTTGGGTCATACCAAGTAAATGAAAATTCTTCGACCTTACCTTCGTTCGACCAACTACGACGATGCACCTTAGGCATGATGGCTTTATTTTCTAAGCCCAACGCCTCAGAAACCCATTCAGGCGCCTCGCCACAATCCACTTCGTCTTCTACTCGGCTAATCCAAAAAGAAAATTGCTCTCGGTAATGAAGGTAAAGGGATTCATGTAGATCTTTTGGTTTAAGCTTTGGGTCATGATCATGACGGAACCAAATCTGCTCCATAGCAACCAGTTCTCGGTTCAAATACCTTGCCCGCTTAACACACCAGAGCTTTCCATCACCTTCAACTTTCAACTGCTGTTTAACAAAAGCATCATCATCGGCCGTAACCGACAAAATATCCGCTGTAGGAATACCGCCGCCAGTGAGGGTTTCTAAGTGAAAGAACTGATAAACAGCACGCCCACTTGGCGCTCGTTTCACATAGTTTCCCGAGCCTTGTCTACGCTCTAATAAACCATCCTCTTCAAGCTTTTTTAAAGCTTTCCGCAATGTGCCAATGGCGACTCCAAGCGTCGTGGCTAACTCAGCTTCAATAGGCAAGCGGTCACCAGGAAGCCATTGCCCTGCCGCAATTTCTCTGTTCAACAGTTCACTGATCTGAATAAACAAAGGCAATTGCTTCGCTTGCTTCTTTTTTTCCAAGTGTTGTTTTTCCACTCTGTCTCCTGAGCTTTCTTGCTAATCATTCGCATTTGAAACACCTAATTTTTCTATTGTTAGGCTTATTTTTTCATTTAGCGATACTTTTCACAAAAATTCATTCACCATTGATTTACATCATTAGAATACACTGATAATGTGAATATACAACTACTGGTATTAACAACGACATCTCTCAGTTGAGCCAGTAAATCAAAACAATAATAAGATACAGACAACCTTCATCAAAAAATGAAGGTTACAGTCTTAGGGAAAATACAATGCAAATGATTCAACTCGGAAAATCAGACGTACAACTAAGCCGTTTAGTTTATGGAGTGTGGCGCCTTGCGGATGCGGCAGATGTTTCAACACAGCACGTTCGAGAAAAAATTGATTTGTGCCTAGATCAAGGCATCACGTCTTTTGACCACGCGGACATTTACGGTGATTACGAATGTGAGCAACTATTTGGTCAAGCGCTTGCTCAAGACCCTTCTTTACGCTCTAAAATGCAACTTATTTCCAAATGCGACATCGGGCTTATCTCAGATAAATTCCCAGCTCGTCGTGTGAAGCTTTACGATACAAGTGCCGCATACATTAATGCGAGCGTTGAAAAGAGCTTACAAAACCTTTCTACAGATTACCTAGATTTGCTCCTCATCCACCGTCCAGACCCACTCATGAACGCAGCCGAAACAGGCGCAGCGCTTGATGCTTTGATCGATAGCGGTAAAGTTCGCGCAGTTGGTGTATCTAACTTCGAAGTTTGGGATTGGCGCTTACTGCAAAACAACATGAAGCATCCTTTGGTCGTCAATCAGGTGGAAATGAGCCTGCTAGAAAGAAGCGCGTTCACCAATGGAAATTTAAGCGCAATGCAACTGGATTCACTCACACCAATGGCGTGGTCACCACTTGCTGGCGGCGCATTGTTTGCCGACACACCAGAAACTCGTCGCTTAGCGCCATTATTTGAACGCCTAGCCAAAGAACAAGGCGCATCATCTGATCATGTTGCACTTGCTTGGTTATTGGCGCACCCTGCAAATATTCTGCCTGTTGTAGGAACAAACAATACGCAGCGCATTAAAGACTTGTCTAAAATCTTAGACATCTCGATAGACCGTGAAACTTGGTTCGAACTTTGGACTGCCGCTGCAGGCCAAGAAGTGCCTTAATTCGTTACCCTTTAAACGAGAAAAAATAATAACAATGTTTATTGAGGGAGTAGAAAATGGTCATTCTTAGAACATTGGTTACTGGCATAGCGACCATCAACTTTTTGTTAAGCCGTATCGGCCGAAGTGTTGCTTGGGTGTTAGTGGCGGCAATGATTTCTGTGATCTTGCTGCAGGTGTTTTGCCGCTACGTTATTGGCGACGCACTGCCTTGGCCAGAAGAAGCCGCAAGAGCGCTGATGATTTGGATGATGGCGATGGTTTCTGGTGAAGCCTATCGCCGTGGTTCTTTCGTTGCTATCGATATGTTTTTACAGGCCTTGCCTGAAAAGGCTTCTAGCTTATTGAAGTTGGTTTTATTGTTGATGGCTGGCATCGCATTAGTGAAGCTGACATCAATGGGAATAGACTTCTTTGAACGTGGCTTTCGTAGCCGCGCCGCTTCTATTCATATTTCTCGTGCTTGGATTTATCTGGCGATGCCTGTGTGCTTTTTCACTATGTTACTGGTCAATATTGAACTCTGCTTACGCGAGTTGGGTTGCTTCTTGGGACATAAAAAAGAGTTTCAGATTGCTATGGAAGTTCGTGCCGATGCGAATCCAGACTAACCTCTGAGGTTTGCGAATTGCCTCGCATCTTAAACAGCAAGGCAGAAAATAATAATAAAAAAGAGAGACGAAAATATGCTAGCTCTATTTTTACCTTTATTCCTCGTTCTGTTACTGGTTGGTATGCCCGTATTCTTTGCCATGCTTATGGCGCCGGGTTTGATGCTTTATGCCACCGGAATGGAACGTGATGTCGGCTTGTTGTTTCGTAATATTTATAACGGAATTGACTCCTTTCCATTGATGGCGATCCCTTTTTTCATGCTCGCAGGTGAGCTGATGAACCGTGGTGGCATCACCATGAATCTGGTCCAATTTTCCCAATCATTTATCGGTCACGTTCGCGGTGGTTTGGCTCACGTAAATATTATGTCGAGCATGTTGTTTGCGGGTTTATCTGGCTCTGCCGTTGCGGATACGTCTGCAATCGGTTCTATGATGATTCCTGCGATGGAAAAGAATGGTTATAGCCGAAAATTCGCCGCGGCAATTACGGCAGCGTCATCGGTCATTGGCCCAATCATTCCACCGTCTGGCATTATGATTATTTATGCCTACACAATGGAAGT
This sequence comes from Marinomonas sp. 15G6-16, assembly GCF_055809555.1. Classification (NCBI taxonomy): domain Bacteria; kingdom Pseudomonadati; phylum Pseudomonadota; class Gammaproteobacteria; order Oceanospirillales; family Oceanospirillaceae; genus Marinomonas; species Marinomonas sp. 15G6-16. The sequence continues at coordinate 1,648,249 of NZ_CM147916.1, forward strand.
GTCTGTCGCCGCCTTATTCGCAGCCGGCATTGTGCCAGGTATATTAATCGGTGTTGGCTTAATGGCCATGGTTGCTTTAATGGCGAAGAAGTACGACTTCCCTGTTGCTGGTCCTAAATCCACTTGGACAGAGCGCGGCCAAGCAACTAAAAATGCCATCTTCCCTTTGTTTGCCCCCGTTATCATTTTAGGTGGCATCATCGGCGGTATCTTCACACCGACTGAAGCTTCTGCTGTTGCTACCGCTTATGCGCTGATTATCAGTGTCTGGGTAATGAAGACAGTTAAGCTAAGAGACTTGCCGCATATTTTCATCAAAGGCGCGCAAGCATCCGCTGTGGTACTTCTGCTAGTAGGTTCGGCGATTGCGTTTAAGACGGTTGTTAGTTTGTCTCATAGTGCAGAAATTCTAGCGAACTGGGTACTGACGATCAGTGAAAACCCATTGATGTTGTTATTCTTGATCAACATTCTATTGTTCGTAGTTGGTATGTTCTTGGATGCGGGCCCGGCCATCATTATTTTGGGGCCTATCTTAGGGCCTATCTTTATCAACATTGGCGTTGACCCAATTCATTTTGCCATCATTATGAGTGTTAACTTGACGGTCGGCCTAGCAACACCGCCCATGGGGCTGGTGCTATTTGTCGCCTCCAGTGTCTCTGGCGAACGTATCGAAAGCATCTCTAAAGCGATATTGCCATTCTTGGCAGTTGAAGTGGCAGTGATCTTTTTGATTACCTTTTTCCCATCTCTATCCATGACGTTACCGAGACTGCTCGGACTGGTATCTGGATAGTTTGAAATGCAAAGAAAAACCATAAAAGAGGATTTTTTCATGTTCACAAAAACAAAAATAAATAGTGTGATTGCAGCAGGTTTTATTGGCGCGAGCGTCATGCTTGGCAATGTCGCTCAGGCAGCTGAATTTAATATTCGTGCGGTTGCAAACTCAAATGAAAACGATGAAGACTATGATGGCTTGGTCGTCTTTAAAGACTTCGTAGAAGCTCATTCTAATGGCGAAATCGCTGTCGATATCTTTATGGGCACTCAGCTTTGCGGCAACGGTGTAGAGTGTCTTGAAGCCCTAGAAGACGGTGCCATTGATATCTACATTTCTACATCAGGTGGCGCTTCCGCTATGTATCCTTACGTACAAGTTTTGGATCTGCCTTATGTACTGCGTGATGACCGCATTGCAGAAGAAGTGTTCACTGGCGACTTTACTCGCGAGTTGCGCAAGCAAATCCTAGAAGACTCAGACAATGTTGTTCGCCTAATGGCTATAGGTAACACAGGTGGCTGGCGTAACTTTGCCAACACCAAGCGTACCGTTAAATCTCCTGAAGATTTGGAAGGTTTGAAAATCCGTACCGTGGTTTCAGACTTACCTCAAGAATTGGTTCGCTCTTTGGGTGCTAGCCCAACGCCAATTCCATGGGGAGATCTTTTCACCTCTTTCCAAACCGGTGTCGTTGAAGGTTCTAAAAACGGTATCACGGATATTATGGGCATGAAGTTCACAGACGCTGGTCTAAAATATGTGACACTTGATGGCCATGCTTACATGTCTGCTTTGTGGTACATGAATAACGATACTTTCTTGGATATGCCTGAAGAACTTCGCCGTGTTGTTGTCGATGGTTTCTCTGCGCTACAGCAAGCAACCTTTGCTTCTCCAAAACGTAAATCAATTGCGGCGTATGAAGCTTTTAACAAAGCTGGCGGTGATTTATACGTTCCAACGCCAGAAGAAAAGGCACAGTTCGCTAAAGCTGCTGAACCTGTATACAGCTGGTTTAAAGAAAGCATTGAAGACGGTGACAAGTGGTTTAACTTGTTGAGTGATGCAGCGAAACAAGCAGAACAAAAAGTAGAAGCTGAATACGAGTCTGATTTACATTAATTAGATTGTTCAGCACAAACAAAAAAGAGACGGCAAGCCGTCTCTTTTTTTATGCCTGTTATTCAATATCAAGGACGATAATGCTTTTGCAGCCCCATCAGAAAATTACGTAGGATTTGATCTTTGCATTCACAATAATGGCGATTATCTGGCTTACGGAAAAAAGAGCTAAGCTCATGTTTACTCAGGTTAAATTCAGCCAATGACATGATATCTAGAATCGCTTCAGCTTGAAGATTCAAAGCAATACGCAATTTCATAAAAATAGCGTTATTTGTTAAACGCGTTTCCGGAATAGGTTGAGGGCCTTCTCGCTTACCACGTTTGGTATTAATGAAACCGTTAAGAAAGCTCGCCATTTCGACATCGATCATCTCAACATAGCCAGCATCCTCTTCTTTCTTTAACCAAGCCGAAACCTGAGTTTGAGATACAGAAGAATCTGCCGCAGAAAATATCTCCACGATCGCTAATTCTTTTAAGTCAAAGGTGTAGCGAAGGCGTCGTAGAACATCGTTGTTATTCAAAATGGATTCCTAGTGTTAGGGGTTAGCGCCATCAATATAATGGGCTTAAAGATTCATAAGGCGCCAGTTTAACAGATGAGGCATTTGATTACTGTGATTAAAACCATCGCGAGAATAATGGCGAACTACACATAAAAAACGCGCATCTTCTGAAGAAGTCTGCGCGTTTTTAATATCATCTCATGTCGCTAGTAATTAGCGTTTTTTCGGCTGGCGTCCATGATAAATAGCGAAGCCTTTATCTCGGAAAAGACGAGTATGTGAACCTAACGCCGCATCCAAAATCGGCGGATATCGCAAAAAGTCATTCGCCACAACAAACAGCTCACCGTTCAAGGTTAAATGCTGCTTAACCGTCATGAAAAAGCTTTCTGCGATACTGTAATCCGTATTGATTCCAGTATGGAAAGGCGGATTTGTTACAACGTAATTAAATCGACCTTTCACTTCATCTAGCCCGTTTGAAGCCAACGTTGTCAGAGCATCGCTGGCTTGGTTGGCTGCGAAAGTTAGCTCGGTTGCTTTGAGAGCCAATGCACTGTCATCCAACGCCGTGATGCGCGCGCCAGTTTTGTTGTATAACCAAAGCGCGATAATGCCATCGCCACAGCCAAAGTCGAGAATTCGAGCATTGGCAGCATCGCTCATAAAACGGTGTTCATTTAATTGGTTCAGTAATAGCTCTGTTCCTTTATCCAGTTTTCCGTGACCAAATACACCGGGTAAACTGCATAAAGTAAGAGTCTGTCCTGCTACTTCTTGTTGCCAAGAGACAATCCAGTCTTCAAATACAAAAGGCTTCGCTGGGCGGCGTTTGTAGCCCGCATAAAGCAAACAATGTTTCGCACTGTCTAACTTACCAACCTCATCTAAACCTGCTTCTAAACGCTTGGCAGAGGATTTGACGCCACTTTTATTGTCACCCACTAACCAGATTTGTCCGCCATCTTTTAGAAGCGGCAAAACTGCAGCCAATAAATAATCCAACAACTCTTTGGCTTTAGGCTGATAAACAATGATGTAGTCGAAGTCTGTGCCGTTTTCAGTAGTCCATTGCTCAGACAACAGCAGTTTTTCTTCTGCAAAACCAACACGATCTAGTGCATCGTAAGAAGTTTTAGATTGGCACCAAGCATACACATCGGCCTGCCGACTGATATCCAAAGGATAAGTATCTTCTGGGTTGGCAAACAAAACCTTGCCTGAGAGTTCATTTTCATTACGCGCCAGCAATTGGCTCGTTGAGTTAAGATTCATAAGTTACAGATAGCTCTTTTATAGAAAGGGTGGTTACAGGCGCTAATAAAGTATTTAAACGCTCTGTCTCAATATCAGGTTGTACTCTCGGATAACGTGGCGCTTTTCTGTCATTCAATAAAGGCGATGTCCAACCCTTCGTCAACATCAAAAAATCTTGAGTGAAAGCATCACCATACTCTAGGCAACCAGACAGAATAACATCAAGGTAACTCAGCGTTATAGGACAACCTTGAGTTGGTTCAACAATATCGTCCGTATAATAAATCCAGTAGGTTCCTTCCGGTAAAGGCGTGGTTTGATAAGCGCTTAACTGATCCGCTTGGATCATTGCTCGGTGATAACCTCGCTCACGCTCATCAAACAAAGGAAACTGATCAAAAGGCACTTCAACCAGCACACCGTTACAGGCTTTATCTGACGCTTGAATGACGGCGACCGAACTCATACCAAACTCATCACTCATTACCGACCAATGACGCTCAAAGCCATGCAATTTAACTGGCCAAACCTGACCCGTTTCACCGGTTTTCGCACGACTTTCGCTACTAATCAGACTGCCGTAGCCTAAAATAAAATGTCGATCTGATGAGCTCATATTAGCCTCCAAGCAAGCTGTCATTCATGGAACAATTAGAATGACACGCATGATAGCCTTTGCCCTTAGGCAGTGCCAGCTCAGTTTCTCTTTTACAGCACGAGCAGATTCTATTGATTAGTAGCACAAACAAAGGATTTGGCATCACGGTAGTTACCGCTCTGATATTTGGCGTAAGACGGATAAGGACACAAGGGACGAGTTAAACCTGCCATACGAGATGTAATTTCTGGATTATCTAACCGAGTTGCGGCAATAACGTCTTGTGGTGCCTTTTGTCTTTCCACCCAGTCCATCAAAGGTCGCAGCATATTAAACTGATCTGTCGAGGCGCCACCTTGGCCATGAGGCATACCAGGAATGCGATAAAACTTCACGAATTCATCCGCTTGACCACTCAAGCCAAAATCTAAGAAGTCATACCATCTAACTGTATCCTTAACTGAGAAAACAGGATCACTGTTACCATGAAACACCATCATTTTGCCGCCATTCTGCTTAAAGCCTGTTAATTTAGGCTTTGCTGCATCAGGAGGCGTCATTAATGTCATGGCAGAATCTGTAAACTCACTATTCGTGGCATATATGTTAGGAGCGTCTCGATCAAAGTCGAACGCCAATAAATATTCTTTTAGGGAAAATACATCGCCTTTCATTTCAGCATAAGGCGTAGTGTATAAATACGCTAATGATGCACCGCCTTTTACCAAACCTGCAGATTGATAGTTCCAAGCTGAAACATCACTTTTTACTTTCCATGCACGCCAATTATCCGAACGGATACCGGAGTCATAAACCCAGCTAGTGTACAAAGCTTGGTTCTTTGAATTGTGTGGCCCTTGATGCATTTTCATAAGCGCAGAGACTTTTGCTAAAGACAGACAGTCTCGGTCGAAATTGCTTTTGCACACTAAAGCGGTTGGTTTAAACACTTGCTGACAAGCCTCAGAGGCAAAAATCATGTCGTCGTTTATGCCATCCAAGCCATCACACGCGTTCAAAATATGTTGAGCGAAGAAATCGAGGTCTCGCTGTGTTAAAGATTGGCTGATGTCGTCGTTAACTCGATGCAGAGCTTGAACATCCCACGCGTGCTGTAATGCCGCTCGTGGGGCATTGAAACCCGGAGAGCCGACTAATAATCCATTAAACATATTGGGAAAACGGGTCGCTGCGATCATGGCTAAGCGTCCGCCGTTAGATTGCCCAATGCCATATGAATATCGAATAGGCTTCTCATAATAAAGCTCAACTAAAAAACGGGCGACGGGGTTTAATTGTTCCACCGCTTCGTATGCATAGTTACGACGCGCTTGAGGGTTGTGAGCAAAGGCCACTGTTGAAGCAAGGCCCGCTTCAGGATACGCGCTGGCATCATGGCCGTCATCACTGGAAACAACAGCAAAGCCTTGGTTGATTGCATACTCAGAAGGTAAAAGACCAGTGATTGCCCCTAATGCAGGTTTTACTTCGCCGCCATATCCACTATTAAATTGGTAAGCAAAACGTCCTTGCCAAAAATCAGGGAGTCGCAACTCAAACTTGATTGAATAGAACCTGCCATCTTTTCCTAAATACTGAGACATCACGCCCGAAGCCAAACAATAAGGGCTGCGGACTTCTTTATCAGAGCGATGCATGGCACTTTTAATCTCAACACCTTCAAGCCCATGAGTTAATAATGCTTGGCAACGAAGTTCATCCGCATAAACGGGGCTGGCTCCAAAAATAAAAGCTACGCTGGCCATGATTGCCGAGCTTAAAAGCGTTTTCATTTACATCGTCCTTTTTGGTTTGAGTGTCGAATCCAACTCATTTTTTGAAATAATCGCAAAAGTTTCCAGTAAATACTTCCGCGTAAGATTCAACAAGCAGACAATCAAAATAACGAATAATGAGATAAATAGAAAGTTTCGTTAAAGCGGAAAACGAAATAAAAAAGAATACCTTAGCTCAAAGCATGGATGACATTTTATTAATAAGCCTGTTTTGCGATAATGACGTTTAAATTAATTCATTCGAGCTTCTTTATGCTTATAGAAAATAAGTCACTCTTCATCAAACTTTTAGCCTGCGCATTACTTCCGATATTTACCTTGATCATTATTTTAGGGCTACAAAAAGCCCCTTCTTTTGATGCTGTTTCGGGAAAATCATACGATTGGAAAAGTGATAAATGGACTCTGATTAATTACTTTGCAGAATGGTGTAGCCCTTGCTTGGAAGAGCTTCCTGAACTGAATGAGCTAGCATTGGAAGGCGAGTTACGCGTTTTTGGGATCAGTTACGACAGCTTGTCTGACCAAGAAATTAAGGGATTGATTAATCGTTATAACATCCAGTTTCCTGTATTAAAGACTTCCTCTCTGGAGTCTTTGCCTGTCTCAATTCCTGCGGTGCTACCAACAACTTATATTCTTTCTCCAAATGGAGAGATTGTTGATGTCCTACACGGAAAAGTCACAATAGAAGGGATTAAAAATTTGATCGCTAAGCATGAGAAAGCTGAATAAGCTTTCTCATGCTTCTCAATTACTTAGCCGCTTTTCGCGGATCGATAATATCGAATTGAAACGCTTGTGAAGTGCCATCATCGTATTTCAATACGATCTTAGCTTGTTCACCATGCTTAACACGTTGTTTAAGGCCAATTAGCATGATGTGATAGCCATTTGGCGCAAAACGAACAGACTCTCCTGCATCGACATCAATGTACTTTTCATGGCGCATAATCATTCGATCACCGTCCATTCTATGACTATGCAATTCCGCAAATTCCGCTACATCTGTCTCAACACCAACAATGCGAACATCATCTTTTGTTAAGTTTTCAACAAGCATGTAAGCAGCGGTGTTGTCGCTACCAGGAATATTGGCTTTTAGGTTTGTTCTGCTGATTTCTAATTGGGCAGAAAAAGCGAATGGGGTAACTGCCATCAAAATGGCTGCGATTGTTTTTTTCATAATGCTTTCCTTTTAAATGCCACTGTGGCGTCGAGTCACTAAGCATTCTGAACCAGATTTGATGCTTGTTAATGTCGCATTTCTTGTAAGACGCTCTTTATGACGTAAGAAGAAGCTGTCTTTGCTTAATCGACCAACGTATTCCCACTTCTTAAAAACTTGTTCACGAACGGCTAAACAAGTTTCAGGTAGCGCAAACACTTCTTGGTAAGACACTTCACATTCGCCATTTACCATAGGTGACGCATTAAACTGCACCTGAGCATCTTGGTCGTTATAGGAAATAACACCAATGACTGTGAATGGGTATTTATTCGCATGATGTTTAGGCTGATCCACATAAAGTCTGTGTTCATTTTTGCCAATCAGCTCATCGGCGATAGCGATTAAAGGCTGTTTGCATTGTTCGATTTCATGCTCCTCCGCTATAACAGACATAGAAGTTTCTGCATGTGCATTTAGGGATACAGTGAACAATGAAATAGTACTAAAGATCAAAAACAAATGACGGGTAATATACATAACACATCCTTTCATTTAGGTGTGACAATGGATAGAAAGTTAGGAAGAAGTGCTTTCCATATTTTGAAGCTGCTTGATTCGAGCAGCCAGCTCACTCGGAGTCGTACTATGGCTCATTGTTGTAAACAATTTACCTTGCTTATCGATCATATAAAAGCGAGATGAGTGATCTACAGTGTAGCCAAGTGCTGAGCCTTCTAGGTCTGTTAACTCGAAAAACACACCGTAATCAGAGGTAACTTTATCGATTTCTTCTTTTGTTCCAGTCAGCGCCAAAAGATCATTGTCGTAATAGTCACCAAAGTCATAAAGATCCTCTAAAGAGTCTCTTTCAGGGTCAACACTAATAAATAAGAACTGAACATTGTCTCTTTCTTCATCAGTGAGTTGTTTGTAGGCGGCTTGAACAACGCCAATAGAAGCAGGACATGCTTCAGTGCAACTTAAGAATCCAAAATACACAACGCCCACTTTGCCTTCGATATCAGACAGTGAAAAGGGGCCTTGCTTTGTTTCCAAAGTAAAAGGTCCGCCTAATTCACTCAGTGGTTTGTATTTCTCTCCAATCGGACGAGTCGTTGTTGCCACATAGAAAACAATGATAGAGATAGAGAGAAAAAGAGCCGCGAAGACTGAGATTTTTACGATTTTGGATTCATTCATGATTGCATTGCCAGTTGAGAAGGTTGCAATGAAGCAACCTCTACTTGTCCATGATTCACATAATCAACCGAGATCAGAACGCTAAATACCGTGATGATAAGAATAGAAAAGACGAATAACTTTCTTCCCCAAGCTTGTTCATTTTCCACGTTATAGCCAACCTTAACGAGGTAAATCCAATACAGGCTCATTAGGCTGACAACCAATGCGTAGACCACTCCTACAAAGCCTCTTTCAAACAGCATCAAAGCCGCCACAGCGAAGCCTACGATGTAAACATACATATGATATCTGGCTGTTTGTACGCTGTATTTCACAGGCAATACAGGAATGTTCGCCGCTTTATAGTCTTCAAAACGACAAATAGCGATGGCATAAGAATGAGGAATTTGCCAAAAGCAAAAGGTCAACAACAAGATAGCAGCACCGATATCAAAACCGTTACTGATACTGACATAACCCATCACCGGAGGACAAGCACCCGATAAGCTACCAACAAGCGTTCCGTATACAGAGTTACGTTTATACTTAAGAGTATACAAACCAACGTAAACTAGAATTCCGATAACACCGAATAGCACAGCATGCACTGTAGTGAAAATGTATAGCAGGGCAAAGCCAATAGCACCAAGCACTACCGACATGATGAGTGCAGAACTCACACTAATACGCCCTTGAGCCAAAGCGCGGTTTTTCGTGCGGCTCATTTTTAGATCAATATCACGATCAACATAGTTATTAATAATACATCCGCAAGCAACAATACATGTTGTGCCCACCATGACTATTAAGAACAAAAACCAATCGATATTGCCTTTAGCAGCAAGGAAAAAGCCGCTTGCAGCGGCTATAAGATTTCCGAAGATAATGCCTGGCTTGGTCAGCGAAACATAGTCTTTAAACATAATTTTCTCGACTAGGTTAGTGACCCATCAGCATATTATGATTCAAGTGTTCGAATATCCACATAGAACCAACAATGACGAAAAGTAGAATAAATAGTGCGTAGACAGCCGATACAGTTAACCAAGTTTGCTTAGAAGAACCGTTCATATGTAGGAAGAAAACCATTTGAACAAGAACCTGAGCAATCGCCGCTGCAACAATCGTTACTACGACAAAGGTATCGCTGCCAGTATCCGTCATCACTAAGTAAAAAGGGATAACCGTTAGTACGATAGATAGAATCAGACCCGTAACGTATTCTTTAACGCTACCGTGGGCTTGTCCGCCAGGACCAGTTTTTGTTGATGACATTACATAGCTCCTCTTAAATAAACAAAGCTAAATACACAAATCCAGATAATGTCTAGGAAATGCCAGAACAAACTTAAGCAAGCCAAACGAATTTTGTTTTCGTTACTAAAGCCATCGCGGTTAAAGTGAATGAACAAGAAGAACATCCAAATCAAACCAGCTGTTACGTGCAAACCGTGAGTTGCTACTAAACTGTAGAAAGATGTCCAGTAACCACTCGTTTGTGGTGTCGCACCTTCATGGCTGAAATGTACGAATTCGTAGATTTCCATGCCAAGGAAGCCAAGACCTAAGATGGCTGTAATAATTAGCCAGAACTTAGTTTTAGCCATGTTTTCAACATTGGCGCCCAACATTGCCATACCGAAGGTAAAACTACTCAACAGCAGTAGGGCTGTCTCAACAGCAACAAAGCTTAAATCGAACAACTCATCAGGAGTAATACCGTTTGCAAAGTTTTGACCCATTACAGCGTAAGTTGCAAACAAAGTACTAAACAACAAACAGTCACTGATTATGTATAGCCAAAACCCGAACACGTAGCGATCAGCGGCTTCCGCCTCATGATGGTGATGATCGTCATGGTCATGAAGATCATGATCGTTAGTTAATGCAGTCATAAATATCTTCCAAAATTTAAATTCTAGTTACAGCGCCATCTTTGGATAACGCTGTAACTACGGTTTATTGGTTACTTAAACAACCGTGCTGTCATTTTGATCTGATGGTGTCCACTTTTTGTAGTACTTAGCATTCTTCTCAAAGTAATAGTTACGACCTTCATTACTCTTCAAGAATTCACCTTCGATCTCTTCAACTTCAGGAACTTCAACGTAGTAGTCTTTATCACGTTCGAAGTTGAGTTTGACCCAGCAAGCGAAGATAGCAGCTACAGATGCAATAACCATCCACCAGATATGCCATACAAAACCAAATCCCATAGGTAATGTTAGTAAACCTAACACTGGACCAGCCCAAGTATTTTTCGGCATATGGATGCGGCTGTATTTTTCTGGACGCTTGTAAGCGATGCCTTTTTGTTTCATATCAAGCAACGGATCACGATCATTGATGTGTGGAACATCGCCAAAGTTGTAGAACTGTGGTGGAGATGTTGTGTACCACTCTAGAGTGTGACCATCCCATGGATCGCCCGTAACATCTTTGTATTGAGGATCGTTACGCTTGTATAGGCTCCACGCGATATTGACAACTTGAGTACCGATACCTGCAGCAATCAGAGCAACACCGATAAGTGCAATGTACATAGGCAATTGCCACTCTGGGTTATCAATGTACTGTAGACGACGAGTCATACCGTCGAAACCAGTGTAGTACAGAGGGACCCAAGCGAAGAAGTAACCGAAGAACCAAAGTCCTACAGACCACTTGCCTAGCGTTTCGTTCAATTTCACACCAGTTGCTTTAGGGAACCAGTAAGTGAAACCAGCGAAGTAGCCGTATACCGCACCACCAATGATTACGTTATGGAAGTGAGCAGGTACGAACATACTGTTGTGCAGTACGAAATCGTTCGCAGGAATAGAAAGCATTACACCTGTCATACCACCCACCGTAAAGGTGATCAGCATGGCGATTACCCACCACATAGAAGCGGTAAGTTCTACGCGACCTTTATACATAGTAAAGATCCAGTTGTAGAGTTTCACACCTGTTGGGATACCGATGATCATTGTCATGATACCGAAGAAGGCATTGACGCTTGCGCCAGATCCCATAGTGAAGAAATGGTGCAGCCATACTAAGAATGACAATAACATGATGGCAATTGTCGCCCAGACAAGGGAAACATAGCCGAATAGACGTTTTCTTGAGAAGGTCGCCGTCACTTCGGAAATCATACCGAATGCTGGCAATACCAAGAAGTACACCTCAGGGTGACCCCAGGCCCAAATCAAGTTAACCCACATCATTTGGTTGCCGCCATCATCATTCGTAAAGAAGTTGAAGTCTAAATAGCGGTCAAGCGTCAACTGAGCAATCGCAACAGTTAGAATAGGGAAGATAACAAGCGCAATTACGTTGGCACAGAATGTAGTCCAAGTGAACACAGGCATTTTCATCATTGTCATGCCAGGAGCACGCATTTTTAGAATCGTTGCCACAAAGTTAACTGCGGTTAAAGTCGTACCGATACCAGAGATCTGCAATGCCCAGATCCAATAGTCGACCCCGACCCCGGGACTGTATTCGATACCAGAAAGAGGTGTGTAAGCCAACCAACCTACTGCAGCGAATTCGCCAACAAATAGAGAGATGTTTACAAGTAGAGCACCAACTAAGAACAAGTAGAAACTTAACGAGTTCAAGAAAGGATAAGCTACGTCACGAGCACCGATCTGCAACGGCATGATGACGTTCATAATACCTATCATCAGAGGCGTTGCTACGAAGAAAATCATGATAACGCCATGAGCGGTAAAGATTTGGTCGTAGTGTTCTGGTGGTAGATAACCTTCACCAAAGGTATCGGACGTCGATAGCGCTTGGTGGGTTCGCATTAGAATTGCGTCGGAGAAGCCCCGTACCAACATGACCAGAGCAACAATACAGTACATGATACCGATTTTCTTATGGTCTACAGAAGTAAACCATTCGTTCCATAGGTATCCCCACAATTTCTTGTAGGTAACAAAAGCAACCAATAGCAAGCCACCTAAAATAGCGGCAAACATCACTGGCGCAACGACAGGATCATGGAAAGGGATTACGCCCCAGTGCAACTTACCAGTCAGCACATGAGGGTCTTTGATTAGATCAGTTTGAACCATTTTGGGCTCCAATGAAAGACTCAATAATATTCTTAAACTGTAGAGGATCTATTGATGAGAAATACTCCACTTTATGATCACGTGTCTTTTCAATTAAGCGATCATATTCAGCATCAGTTAGTACTTGGCCAGAAGCTTTAACGCTTTCTACCCATTTTCCAAAATCTTCTTCTGACGTAACTTTCGCTTTAAAGCGCATCCCAGCAAAGCCAAAACCACTGTAGTTTGCAGAAATACCTCGGTATTCGCCTATTTCCGTACCCATTAGGTTCATACGGTTTTCCATACCTGCCATAGCGTAAATTTGTCCACCAAGCTTAGGAATGAAGAAGGAGTTCATAGTCGATTGAGAGGTCACCAAGAATTCAACAGGTCGGTCAACAGGGAAGGCCACTTCGTTGACTACCGCTATTTTTTCTTCTGGGTATAAGAAAAGCCACTTCCAATCCATTGCAACCACTTGAACAGTCAAAGGCTCTTTGTCAGAAGCAAGCTCTTTTCTCGGGTCAAGGGAGTAAGATGTAAAGTAGGTAATCGTTGCTAGAATAACAATGATTACAACTGGTACACCCCAAGCAAAAAATTCGATCTTACTAGAGTGTTCCCACTCCGGGTCGTAAGACTCATCAGCTTTACTTGCATGGTATTTATAGGGAATCCAAATAGACATTAAAATAGTTGGAATAACTACAATAAGCATCAATCCCATAGTAAGTAGAATAGTGTCACCAATTTCTTTACCTGTGACACCACTAGAATCGAACAAAGCTAAGTCACAGCCACTTAAAAGCAGCGCAAGTGAAAATAGCATGGTTGATTGGAACAGTCTTTTCTTCATCTGTAACCTCAGAATGTCCTAGAGCAAGTGTTGCGAGTGGACTAGGCGCTTAATGTAAACTCATAGAATTCATAAACATTAAATCAGCGGTTAAGAAAACCCGATTAAATGCTTAATAAAGTTAAATCATGAGCATCTTGTAGATACCACCCAATAACCACAGACAATTTGCGGAATTAGGTTAAGCCTGACAATTATATTTTTGCACTAGGGCTTTTACAATAGTCAGGGCGTATAAATACCCCCTAGCCGATTGTTTGCACAATTCGCTAGTTGGTTGTTACGCTCAGCTTAATAATTTAGATCAATATTTTTCGGGGGAATACTACACTACGCGACCTTAAAAAACTATTGAAAGCCCTGTCCATTGAAGCGCCATTCCTGCACGTTTCCTGAAAAACTTGATCTAAGTCATTTATTTAACCTAAAAGTTAAAACCCTATTAAAGGCTATTTCGTAACCAATTTTCTAACTCATCGACCATTTTTGACATAGTCAATTCGCTTGGCCCACTAAAGCCAAGCAAGAAACCTTGTCGTGGAGACGGCTGATCAACATAGTGGGAAGATAGTGTAAAGAAGCATACATTTCTTAGCTGTAACTCCGTGGCGATTCGTGCATCAAGGCAGGTTTCAGGAAAAGCACTCAGCACATCCGCTTTAAATTCAATGAGAATATGCATGCCGCCGCGAGGCTTTTTCCAATCAAACCACTCGCTTAATTTGTCGTCTAATAAAGCCAGAAGGAAGTCCCGTTTGATTCGATAATGTCGGCGCATTCGATTGATATGACGATCAAAACTGCCTTGCAGCATAAAGTCCGCGACCGCTGGCTGTATCGGCAAAGAAGAGGAAGAGCCAAGAGTCGCTTGGCTTTTTCGAACCAAATCAAGGTGTTTCAAAGGCGCAACAATAAAGCCCAACCGCAAGCCGCGAAACAATACTTTTGAAAAGCTCCCGACGAAGAACACACGATCTCGTGCTGTCTCATGAATACTCGCTGTTTGCATAAAGGGCACATCACTGCGACCTTGGTAGACAAACTCATTATCGTAGTCATCTTCCACCAGCCACCATTCAGAAGACGACTGTTGAAGCTTTTGCAGCCATTCTTGCCGACGTTTCGAGCTAATATTGATTCCCAAAGGATACTGACGATTAGGGGTGATTATACCCACATTTATAGCAGCATCTTCTGGTAAACAAGGGCCATCTTCATCGATTGCAATATTATGGATATTATTTTGCGAGAGAACTTCACGCATTGGAGGATAAGTAGGGGATTCAAGCCACCAAGTGACCGCTCTCTTTTTAGCTGTTTCTGATGGTTGAGGCTCAAGCAAAGACGTTATCGCGTGTTGCAATAGAATCAATGAATCTCGATTACCCGCAGTGACGATAATTTGCTCTACCGTACATTCCAAACCACGCACACGATACAAATAATCGACAATCGCTTCTTTTAAGTCCGGATAACCCGTTGGATAACCTCCTTGCAGCAAGTCCAAGTCTGGATTCAACCAACTACGGCGCATGCTCGTCGCCCATTCTTTCGTTGGGAAAACAGAAACATCCACGCCCGCATCAAAGCTTAATTTCTTCGCTTGTTGGCGCTGACTTTTAAATTGGCTTGTCCTTTTGCCATCCAAAGAAGATTTCCGGCGGCCAACCATAGGCAAAGAAGAAACAAACACGCCTCGCTTCTCTTTGCTTATTAAAACGCCTTCCGCAAGAAGCTGATCGTACGCGCGTGAGGTTGTGCTTCTTGAAACACCTAAAGACTCCGCCAGAAAGCGTGTCGAAGGCAATTTATCCCCAACAGATAATTCACCCGAGACAATGCCTTGCTGAATTTGGGTGATCAACTGCTGGTAATAAGGCGCGCCATCTTCATCTAAAGAGAAACGCAAACTGCCCATGGCATATCTCATAACTGGCCTGCTTTTTTATATGCATTCTGGATATTTTTAAGAATGCCAGATTCTTCTAATCTCTTGTTATATCGCCAGCCAAACTCAAAGACAAGGAATAACCCATGAGCGAGTCACTTGAAGCACCACTCAGCAAAGTAAAAAGAGGACCAAACAGAGCAAGCTACGACAAAGCAAAAGCGCTCGACATTATTGATGCGTCTCTCATGTGTCATATAGCACAGGTAAAAGATGGCCAAGCTTTCGTCACTCCAACTTGTCATTGGCGAGAAGGAGACTACTTTTATTGGCACGCGCATTCCAAAGCTCGCAATGTAAAAGGGCCAATCGATGAACCTCAAAAGGTTTGCATTAACATCAGCCTGTTAGACGGTTTGGTAATGGCGCGATCTGCCATGCATCATTCGGTGAACTATCGTTCCGTAACCCTCTTTGGTGTGCCGGAATTAATTGAAGACAAAGACGAGAAAGTCCGTCAGTTTAAGATTTTCTTAGACAAAGTCAGCCCTGGCCGTTGGGAGCAGCTAAGACCTATCAATGACAATGAAATCAAAGCAACAGGGTTGGTTAGAATCAAAATCGAGGAAGCTTCAGTGAAATTTCGCGATGAACCACCTATAGACGATCCAGATGACAATAACTGGCCAGTTTGGGCTGGCGTTATTCCTTTGGAGCGCTCTTGGGGAAGCCCACAAACAGATCCAATTCAGCAGGAGGAATATCTCCCAGCCACACCGCCTAATGCTTTTTAAGCGTTTTTTAGAAAGGTCGTTTTTAACGACCTTTTGACGTTTCGCTTTCCTAGATTAAAAACGCTAAACACAGAAAATAAGTAAACCCACTTTTTATGCACATTTAGTGCACCTTTCGACCCTCTTTTCCTTGCGGTTTTCAAGAATCTCGCTAATCTTGCACCGTTTTTACGCGTTCTTTAGGTGTGCTTTTTATCAAATCGCACGCCTAACATTCAACCTACGAAATAATAAAATAATCGACACTATCGAATAATTGGAGAACTTTAAATGGAAGCTATTGTAAACTTCTTAAATACCGTTTTCTGGGGTTATATCCTCATATATGGCTTGTTAGCTGTTGGCGTATATTTCACGTTACGCCTAGGCTTTATTCAAATCCGCCGCTTCCCAGAATTCATCCGCACCGTTCTTAAAGCCCCACAATCTGACCGTGGCGGCATCTCTCCTTTCCAAGCCCTTTGTACAAGTCTCGCCTCTCGAGTAGGCACAGGTAACATGACGGGTGTAGCGGTTGCTCTGTATCTAGGAGGCCCAGGTGCCATTTTTTGGATGTGGGTTGTCGCAATCATTGGTATGGCAACGGCTTATGCTGAAAGCACACTTGCTCAGCTTTATAAAATGCGCGACCAAAACGGTCAATTGCGCGGTGGCCCTGCGTTCTACATCAGCAAAGGTCTTAAAGCACCTTGGGCTGGAGCGGTTTTCTCGCTAGCGCTTATCTTGGCATTTGGTCTTGTGTTCAATGCCGTACAAGCGAACTCAATCGCTGGCGCAATGGAAGGTGCATTTGGCGTTGATACGAGCATAACTGGCTTAGCTATCATGCTGTTAGCAGCAGTGGTTATCTTTGGTGGCATCAAAAAGATCGCACGCTTTGCAGAAGTCGTGGTGCCATTTATGGCGGTTCTTTACCTCTTGTTGGCCTTGTATGTGATCAGCATCAACATCAGCGATGTTCCAGCCGCATTTGCATTGATTTTCAAAAGCGCATTTGGTGTTGAACAAGCAGCAGGTGGTGTTTTAGGTGCAATGTTAAACGGTGTGAAACGTGGCTTATTCTCTAACGAAGCCGGTATGGGTTCCGCTCCAAACATTGCCGCGGTAGCAACACCAAACCCACATCACCCAGCGTCACAAGGCATGGTTCAGTCATTAGGTGTTTTCATCGACACTATTCTGATTTGTACCGCAACAGCTTTGATGATTCTTCTTTCTGGTGCATTAGGAAATGGTCAAACAGGTATTGCTCTAACACAAACGGCACTGACAACGCATGTTGGTAGCGCTGGTCAGTACTTTGTTGCGATCGCTATTTTCTTCTTCGCATTCACTTCCATCATTGGTAACTACAGCTACGCAGAAAATGCGCTGACTTACCTAAAATGGGCAAATAAGCCGGGCATTTTCGTTCTTCGCATTCTAGCGCTTGCTATGATTCCTTGGGGAGCTTACGAGAGTGTTGCAATGGTCTTCAACGTTGCCGATGCAGCAATGGGCTTAATGGCAACAATCAACTTGATCGCCATTACCATGATGTCTGGTTTGGTTGTGAAATTAACGAAAGACTATTTCGCTCAATTAAAAACGCATACGCCTGTTTTCAATTCTGATGAATACCCAGAAGTACGAGAAGACATTGATTTGAGTGTTTGGGATGAAAAACCGAAGCAGTAAATCGCCAATCCTTTGATGAGTAAAGCGTCATTTACAACATCAAATTGCGGCCTAAGAACACAACTTAGTGTTTCTTAGGCCGCATTCTAATTTTCTCTATTCAAAACTCTTCCTGAGCTCTCAAAGTTTATTCGCGATCGTGTGTGACAATTTATTGATAAAAGGTCCTGCAATAAACGAAATAACACCCGCCGCTGGCCAAGCCAAAACCCAAGCATGCATCCAAAATGAAACAAAGTTCGAAGGCAGCCCGATATTCATGTAAGTGATCCACGCAGACATAAAAAATGACAGGGTAAACGACATAAGTACGGCAAAAACAATTCTATGTTTCACTGAATCTCTCCATATATTAGATTTTATTAATATTAGCAAAAACCACCTCATAAAACATAGCGATATTTCATCACTCTGGGAAAGATTACCAACAAAGCAAATTCTCTGCTTTCAGTTTAGTTTCATGATCAAAACTTGGTTACACTAAGCGCCACTCACTCGTACTTCACTCTCGAACTTTCAACCAAAGGGATAAACATGGAACATTTACTATGGTGGCAGTTTGCCTTAATCGGCGTCATTTTTATTTGGAGTGGTTTTGTTCGTAGCGGGTTGGGGTTCGGCGGAGCCGTTCTCTCACTGCCTTTTCTATTGTTAGTCGAAAACTCCCCACTGATTTTCTTACCTATTATTTCTGTTCATTTATTAGTGTTTTCTAGCTGGATTGCATGGCAAGGCTCAAGAGACGCAAAGGCAAAAGCGAAATTAGCAGCAGAGCAGGGCGAAACAACGGAAACACCGAGCAACATTGATTGGCGCTATCTCAAAAAAGCACTCGGCATCATGATTGTTCCTAAGCTCATCGGCGTATTTGGTTTATTAACTCTGCCAAGTGACATAGTCACAGGCGTCATTTTCATAATCGTCGCCGTTTTCGCCGTTTCTTACATATTGAACAAGCCGTTTTATAGCAACAATAAAATACTCGACACCATTTTCCTGATGCTAGGCGGCTATGTTAGCGGAACCTCATTAATTGGCGCACCGCTGATTGTCTCGGTCTTTGCGACAAAAGTGTCTCGTTATCAACTCCGCGACACCTTATTTGTTTTGTGGTTTATCCTCGTCTTAATCAAGATGTCTTCGTTTCTCATCGCTGGTGTGGATCTACAACTCATTCATCAGCTGTGGTTACTGCCTTGTGCCTTTATTGGGCATATTTGCGGGCAAAAATTCTACAACCGCATCCAACAAACAGAAACCGCTGTATTCTTCCGATTCGTCGGCGCTGCATTACTCATCGTCTGTGTGTTTGGGATTTACACAAGCTTGGCTCTATAGACTAAAAAGGACTCAGTTTTTACTTTTATAAATAAAGGGATACAGATAATAAACATTTTCGTTTTAGCGCCACTGTTAATTTAAAGCAAAGGCGTTGGTCTTTGTTTTATAACTCACCATCAATATTTTTACTTAGCACATTTAAAGCAACTGACTAAGTATTCTTAAACCAAACACCTTGTTTAAGGTTTCTCAGATAACACCAATACAGAGTGGCGCCGCGGACAAGGAATAGCACGGCTTGGCTGAGCCATAAACCATGATTCCCTAAGCCTTGAGTCATAAACCAAACCGGAAAGAAAACACCTAACACACAGATAATCATGGTGTTTTGCATTTGCTTTACGCTGGTTGTGCCGATAAAAACGCCGTCCAACATGAAAGACCAAATACCCAACAGAGGAAAGAAAATCAGCCAAGGTAGGTACAGTTTTGCTTCTTCTTGAACGCTTTCGACATTGGTTAATAAGCTAATGATTTGATTACCAAAAAGCCAAAAAATCAGCATCAAAACAAACGCTGCAATCAGCGCCCAATAAGTTGAGAGACGAGCCACTTTACGGAAGTTCTGTTTGTCTTTACGTCCGTAGTATTCGCCACATAAGGCTTCCACAGAAAAGGCAAAACCGTCTAAAGCATTGGAAATAATCATCAAGAATGTCAGTAATACGGCGTTTGCAGCAAGAATGGAGTCACCTTGGCGCGCGCCTTGAGCGGTGAAAAACAACATAACCAATAGCAGTAAAATCGTACGTACAAACAGGTAGCGATTGACCTGTACCAAAGCCACATATTCCCGCCACTTCGCCAGCGCTTTCATAGGTACATGGCCGGAAAAGCCTTTTAGCTTTTTCCATGCTAATAAACCCGCCACAGAAACACCTATGTAATGGGCGAAAACCGTCGCCCAAGCAACACCATCACTGGCCATTCCAAGGCCATACACCGCGAAATAATCCAACACCATGTTGGCAATATTAATCACTAAGAGCATCCATAAAGCGCCCTTAGAATATTGCACACCGAAGAACCATCCCATTAAGGCGTAACCCGCCAATACTGCGGGAGCACTGAAAATCCGAGCTTCGCAATAGACTCTCGCCCAAGGCTCTACATCCGCGCTGGGCTGCATTAAATGTATGGCGAGATCAATTAACGGCGCCCGAAATAGAATCAGTATTAAACCAATAAGAACGCCCATTAAAATGGACTGCAATAAAAGCTCTCGCACTCGTCTGTCGTCGTCTTGTCCTAAAGCTTGTGCGGTTAATCCGGTTGATCCCATACGCAAGAAGCCAAATGCCCAAAACAGAAAGCTGAAGATGCTCGCACCGATTGCGACGGCACCTAAATGTGTGGCGGTTCCTAGATGCCCAACAACGGCAGTGTCCACTAAACCTAATAGTGGCGTAGTGATGTTCGATACCATTGGTGGCCAAGCCATACGCCAGATTTTAGTGTTCAGCGTAATGTTTGCTCGATAGGCGCTGGAAAGGGAATCTACGGAGAATTTAGACAAGGCTGTCTCTCTTGTGGGTATGTTGTTCGCTGTGGATAAAAATCAACCAAGCCAATTTATGCAGTTTGTTTATCTTTGTGGAAAATCATAGCAGTTATTCACATTTAACGGCAGTTTTTCATGTTTATGTGCGAATTTCATACCAAGATGGGATCTGGTTGACCATTTCTTTCACTTTTGAATGAGTTGTACACATATTAGCCCTTTCTAAAGCAATTTTTTATGAGACCAAAAATATTGGATAAGTGGTGGTTTTTTCCACAATTTAGCGCACATCGTTCAGTAAATTTGCTAAACTCGCGCTTATTTTTATCTATCGGAGAAACAGTATGCCTAAGTTTATCAGTCAAAAAGCGAAGCCTTTTATTGAAGGTTTGGCGGTAGGTTGTGTCTTCATTAGTATTACGATGCTGTTTGAAATTCCGCTTTATATGAGTTTTATCATTGGTGCATTGGCGGCTTTAGGTGGCTACCGAAATTCCATTAAAATGGATAATGAGAAAGCCGCGAAAAAAGCTCAAAATGGCCCGAGAGATTCCGAATAATATGACCAAGTCTAATTCGTCTCAGCCTCCCTTAATCAAATACGGTGAAGGTGACAGCACATTGCAGGCCGTTGGTGGATTAACTGGCTTACGAACCTTAGTCGAAACCTTTTATCGAATCATGGAAAACACGCCAGAGTTTCGACCTTTGTTTGATATGCACCCTGGCGACCTAGAAACAACGATTGATAAGTTAACCTCCTTCTTGTCTGGTTGGATGGGCGGAGAGCGTTTATATTCCAAGAAATACGGTAGCCTTCACCTTCCCCAAGCCCATGCGCATTTAATCGTCACTGAAAAAGAAAAAGCCATGTGGCTCAATTGCATGGCCGCTGCATTAGATGAACTCAAGTATTCAGAAGAACTAAAAGGGTATTTATTGCCTCAGCTAGAATTTCCCGCTGAACGTATTCGTCAAGTCAGTGCAGCAAAGCACAACCTTTAATCACCGTTATCAGCAAAAGATGGTCACTTCTGGAAGGACTCCAAAATGGGTTTAAAAAGCGCGTATTACCTTGTTTCTTTAGCCGCGATTTGGGGAGCCTCGTTTCTATTTATGCGCATTGGCGCACCTTCATTAGGTGGCGCATGGCTTATTGAAGGCCGTGTGGGTTTTGGTGCCGTCTTTCTTTTCTTAGTCATGGCGTTCTTAAAAAAACGCACTCATTTTAGAGAAAACGGAAAACATTACGCCATTATTGGCCTATTAAGCGCTGCACTGCCATTTCTTTGTTATGGCTATGCCGCCCAGTATTTATCCGCTTCATTAATGTCTGTGGTGAATGCTTTAACGCCGATTTTTGGTACGGCGATCAGTGCTCTTTATTTTCGTAAAGCGCTGGAGGCAAACAAAGTATTTGGCTTGTTACTTGGATTAATTGGCGTTGCAGTCATTGTCGGATTCGATCCAGAAATCGTCAAAGAGAACAATCTCTTGGCTGTCTTTGTGGTGATGTGTGCTCCAATTTGCTACGGCATTGCCAGTGTTTACACGCAAAAAGCGAAAAAAGTAGACCCTATTACCAACTCTTATGGCTCCATGTTGATGGCAACCTTGTTCATTGCGCCATTGTTATTCTTTATTCCACCGAATTCGGCGGAAGACATTAATTGGATTGTGGTCGCTTCGGTTATCGCTCTAGGCGTTATTTGTACTGGCGTCGCCTTTTTGATTTTCTACAAACTGGTGGACGATATCGGCATGCCGTCCACATTAACTGTGACCTTCTTGATCCCCATTTTTGGTGTCTTCTGGGGTGTCATTTTCTTAGATGAAACGGTGGGCTGGCATACGCTTATCGGTACTGTTTTAGTCATTATTGGTACTATGAAGGTAACAGGATTCACCTTGAAAACCGTTGTAAAGCCAACAAGTTAAGTCTTTTAGGACTTAACTTCTCTCACCACCTTAATACCAAGTCGCTTAGCTAAGCGCGCTAGATTCGCTCTGTCCATAGACAGAAACTTAGCAGCCTCTGTCCAATTACCATTCATCTCGTCCAATGTGCTACAAATTAAGTTTCGTTGATAAGCCTCTGTTTCTAAACGAAAATTAATGGGCTCTTTGGCTGTGCTGTGACGCTCAGTCGTTATTGTATTTTGCACCCCTTCTTTTTCACCTCTATCTATCTGTAACCCTTTTAGATGATTTTTACAGATGACAGTAATCCCAGATGGAATATCCGCCTTAGCAAACAAAGCCGCACGAGAGATAACATGTTCCAGCTCGCGTACATTTCCTGGCCAATGATACGTTTCTAATAACCCTATGGCAGAGCTGGATAAAGTAAGTTGTTGTAAGCCTAATTTACGGCGGAATCGTTCGGCGAAGAAACCGGCCAATAGAGGAATATCCCCTTGTCGATGACGCAAGGCAGGGACTTGAATAGGAAACACACTGAGGCGATGGAAAAGGTCAGCACGAAAACGTTGTTCTGACACTTCGGTTTCTAAATGACGATTGGTGGCAGCGATGATTCTCACGTCGATTTTACGAACTTGATCTTTACCAACCGCTTGGATCTCTTGGTTTTGAATGGCTCTTAGTAAGGTGCCTTGTACCTCTAATGGTAATTCACCAATTTCATCAAGGAACAAAGTCCCTCCATCCGCAAGCAAGAACTTACCTTGGCGATCACGATCAGCACCGGTAAACGCCCCTTTCACATGCCCAAACAATTCACTCTCGATCAAATGATGAGGAATGGCCGCACAATTCACATACACCATAGGAGAGGCAGAACGTAACGAGGTTTGATGAAGCATACGCGCTACAAGCTCCTTACCAACGCCTGTTTCCCCTTCAATCAAGATCGCAAAGTCAGAAGGTGCCACCAGCTTAATGGCTTGCTCTAGCGCTTTCATCAGATCACTCTGGCCGATCATCTCACCGCCATCTTTCACTTGGGCCTGTTCATTGATGGCTTGCAGTTCCTGTTGAGCTTGCCATGTTTTGTCTTCCAATTGCTCCATCAACATAGCTGTATTCAAGGTCATAGCAGACATGGCGCCAATGATCTCTAACGCTCTTGCATTAATGTCATCAAATACACCTGGAGTAATGCTGTCTAAGGTTACCGCGCCAATCAGCTTGCCTTCTAAATACAAGGGCACGCCCATGCAGGAATGCACTCTTAGATGGTCATCATGGCCAATAACCATGCCATCGTATGGGTCTGGTAATGTGGAATCCGCAGGGAAACGGACAGGGTAATTGCTCTCGCAAATCACTTTCAGTCTAGGGTGCTCTTCAATACTAAAGCGTCTTCCCATCAGATCATCAGATAAGCCCCGCTGAGCAATCGGTGTCAGCACGTCATTATGATTCACCAGTAATACAACTGCATCGCAATCAATGATGGAGCGTATTGCATACACCAATTCTTCAAAACGACTGGGATGAGTAACAGAGCCCGCAAGATCAAGTGCAAAGCTAAGTAGGGCGTTACTTGAAACCTTATTCATAGAAGAGATCCATCACGTTTATTTATTCTAGAGTCATAATGACACAAAAATACCATATCGACTTCATCTAGATAGGTCTTATTGACTCTAAGAATAAAATTAAAATCATAAATATATGTTTTTATTGGTTATTTTTATTTGGCACAAACTTAGCAATAACAAGGGTAGCAAACTCATTAACAGTTTTTTATTAACGGCTTATTCATTAAGGGCTTATTTATTAAGGGGAAAGCATGCTATCTCAACAACATATAGACACGGTAAAAGCGACCATTCCATTATTGGCATCCGCAGGCACAGCGATTACAGAACATTTCTACAATCGTTTGTTTACTCATCATCCTGAATTACAAGATGTGTTCAACATGACACACCAAAACACAGGACGCCAGCCAGCCGCTTTGTTTAATGCCATTGCAGCCTACGCAACGCATATTGATAACTTAGAAGTACTCACCAGTGCGGCTATGCGCATTGCTCACAAGCACACCAGCTTTAACATCAATCCAGCTCAATACGATGTGGTCGGTCACCATTTGATCGAAACACTTCGAGAACTCGCACCAGACGCTTTTACACCAGAAGTAGAAGAAGCTTGGGGAGCGGCTTATAAGCAACTGGCTGATATTTTCATTAAGGTAGAAAGCAATCTTTACGAAGAACGAGCTGCACAAGCAGGTGGCTGGAAAGACTTCCGTCGCTTCAAAGTCATTTCTAAAACACCAGAGTCAGAGTTGGTCACTAGCTTTGTTTTTGCCCCTGTCGATGGCGGCAATGTCATTGACTATCTTCCAGGCCAATATCTAGGTGTTAAAGTTCACCCTAAAGGCAATGAATACGATGAAATCCGCCAATATTCTTTGTCTACCGCACCAAATGGTAAAACCTATCGCATCAGTGTGAAACGTGATGGCGAGGGTGACCTTGCCGGTGTTATGTCCCACTATCTACACGACCACCTTAACGTAGATGATGAAGTGGAATTAATGCCACCAGCGGGCGACTTCACCTTCCAAGACAAACAAAAACCAGTGACTCTTATTTCTGGTGGTGTTGGCTTAACGCCAATGCAGTCGATGTTGGACACCTTAAACCAGCAGGGTTACTCACAGCCGATTAGCTATTTGCATGCTTGTGCCGGTTCACACCAACATTCCTTTAAAGACCATGTGAATAGCCTGAAAGGGGCTTTACCCTTGAATGTACATACTTGGTATGAAAAGGTAGATGAAGCTGAAGAAGGCATTTATGAAGGCAAAATGGCATTAGAGTCAATCAAAGACAGCCTACCTATTACGGATGGTGACTTCTACTTATGTGGGCCGGTAAATTTTATGATGTTTGCAAAACAACAACTGGTCACTCTAGGTGTGTCGTCTGACCGCATTCATTATGAATTATTTGGCCCGCACCAGGACATTTAATCGTCTTTTTTAAACGGCAAAAGTGCGTGGGTGTCTTGATGATATTCGCGCACGGCTTGCGCTTCTTCCTGACAGAAGTTACCAATCGCTTCGCGAAAGCCTTCATGTTCGATGTGATGGATACTGTGACTAAACACGGGCTCAAACCCTCGGGCGATTTTATGTTCCCCTTGAGTACCAGGATCAAAATGCTGTAAGCCTTTTTCTAAGCAAAATTCGATTCCTTGGTAATAGCAGGCTTCAAAGTGCAGGCTGTCAATTTCTTCCATACATCCCCAATAACGACCATAAAGTGAATGATCGTCGAAGAAACACCACGACGCCGCAATCGGTTCGCCATCTTTATAAGCTTGTACTAAAAGAATTTGCTCGCCCATGGTTTCTGCTAATAAACCAAAAAACTCTCTTGTTAAATAACCTTGCTGACCACGTTTTGCGTAAGTGGATTGATAACATAAATAGAAAAAATCGATCTCTTCTGCGCTTAATTCATTGCCGAGTTTTCGAGTTAAAGTCACGCCTTGTTTAGCCACTTTCTCTCGCTCTTTTCTGGCGACTTTACGCTTGCGGCTGGAAAAGTAGGAAAGGTAATCATCCATGCTTTTATAGCCACGATTGAACCAATGAAACTGACAAGAAATACGATGCAATAAGTCTTTGTTCTGAAGAAAAAGCTCACCATGCTCGGCTTTGGTAAATAACAAATGCCAACTGGAAAAGTGCCGCTCTTGGTTTGCTTGTGCCATGAGTTCCGCTAACGCTGGATACAAATGAGCAAAGCCTGCGTCGTCGCCTTTTGGATCAAGGTGAGAGAAGATTCGCGGCCCAGTAACAGGAGAAAAAGGAATGGCCCAGATGCGTTTTGGATAATATTCCATACCATGTCGGTGATAAGCATCGGCCCAAGACCAATCAAACACAAATTCCCCTTGGGAATGGGTTTTCAAATAGGTTGGGGCGATCGCCAATGGTTCGTCATCATCGTCCATGACGAACAGATATTCAGGATACCAGCCTGTGCCATCGCCAACGCTGTTACTTTGCTCTAATGCTTTATGGAAAGCGTATTGCGCAAAAGGGTATTGAGTGTCACCAATCGCGGCTTGCCACTTGGCTTCGCCTATTTGATCCACCGAATTAAACCATTGCGCCTTCATTTCGCCGTCCTCGTTTAATTAGCCGCTTCCATTTCTTGGCGCATCGAAGTGACTAAACTCGCCATATCTGGTCGAACTTGTCGCCAGATATAAAAAGACTCTGCGGCCTGACCAATTAACATGCCTAAGCCATCGACACCGCTTGCACCATGATCGATCGCCCATTGTAAAAACACCGTTGTGCCTTTGCCGTAAGTCATGTCGTAACACCAAGAGTGAGTATTAACTAACTCATCTTTAAGTGGAGGCAAACTGCTACTACGACTGGCAGAAGTGCCATTAATGATAATATCGAATGTGCCTTCTAGTGCCTCAAAAGACGAAGCAAGACACACAAACTTTTCGGCCAAAGCTTGCGCTTTCTCTACCGTACGATTGGCAATGGTCACAGATTCTGGTTGCTCGGCGAGTACGTTATCAAGAATGCCTTGCACCGCGCCACCCGCGCCAATAATCAGAACGCGTTTGCCTTTGATCGCTTTGCCATGACACTCAACAATGTCCCGAACCATGCCAACGCCATCGGTAGTATCACCAAATAATTCGCCGTTCTTGCCCATCATCAAGGTATTCACAGCACCGGCTTTTTGCGCACGCTGACTCAATACATCACACATGGCGTAAGCACGATCCTTAAAAGGAGAGGTGACGTTTAAGCCGTGTCCGCCTTGTTTGAAAAAGTCTTTAACCTGATTCTCAAATTCAACATCGTCGCCTAAAATACGCGTATAGCTGATATTTTGTTGCGTTTGGTCGGCAAAATGCATGTGAATGTCAGGCGATTTACTGTGAGCAATAGGGTTTCCAAATACAGCGTACTTATCCAAGACGTTTTCTCTCTTCTTAATTCGTTATTCTTTGCACCAAAAACAAGACAGTTAAACCGTTAACCAATCTTTTGATGTGAGGTAGTAATCTGTCAATTTTGCTTCTTCACTGTTTGGCTCTATTTGGTATTCATAGGTCCAACGAACTTCGGGTGGTAATGACATCAAAATCGATTCTGTGCGGCCTAAGCCACTTTGTAAGCCAAAGTGTGTGCCTCGATCGAAAACCAAATTGAATTCCACATAACGTCCACGACGATGCAATTGAAAATCACGTTGCTTTTCAGTGAAAGGCGAATCTTTTCGACGCTCCAAGATTGGCATATAAGCTTTGGTAAACGCATCACCTACCGATTGCATCATGCCAAAACAATGCTCGAATGACCCTTCATTGAAGTCATCATAAAATAAACCACCGATTCCACGCGGCTCACCTCGATGTTTCAGGTAGAAGTATTCATCGCACCATTTCTTAAAACGGCTGTAATAGTCGTCTCCAAAAGGTGCTACTGCGTCACGAGCTGTTTCATGCCAATGGATACAGTCTTCTTCAAAGCCATAATAAGGCGTCAGATCAAAACCACCCCCAAACCACCAAACAGGTTCCATACCGTCTTTATAAACAACAAACAAACGCACGTTAGCATGGGACGTTGGGGCAATCGGATTATTCGGGTGAATCACCAAAGAAACGCCCATGGCTTCAAAGCGGCCACCGGCTAATTCTGGACGATCTACCGTAGCAGAAGGAGGAAGGTTATCGCCCATTACGTGTGAAAAGTTCACGCCACCTTTTTCTATCACCTCACCGCCTGCGATAACACGAGTTCGGCCACCGCCACCATTAGGTCTATCCCAAGCGTCTTCTGCAAAACGAGTCGTTGGCTCCAAGGTTTCCAATGATGCGCAAATATGATCTTGCAGTGACAATAAATACGCTTTAACAGCTTGAATATCTGGCATTGTGGAAGTATTAGACATAATTAGAAAGCCTTATAAATAGCTGGTGGAATTAACTTACTTTACCTTGATACGCTTTACTACCATCAGGTCGACGACTACGCAGCAAACTTAAGATCCACATATATTGTTCCGTATTTGGTTCAATCATCGCTTCCAATGCTTTGTTCATGATGATCGCATCTTCTCTATCATTGCCAGTAGGGAAGTTTTCTAATGCAGGAAATATATGTAATTCATACTTTCCTGATTTCGCGTTGTACGCTTGGAACATAGGAACGATATGCGCTTTTGACAGTTTTGCTAATTTCCCTAACCCTTTAATGGTCGCTTTTTCAGTGCCGAAAAAAGGGACGAACTCTGAATGCTTCAGGCCCAAATCTTCATCTGGTAGGTAATAACCAACACAGCCTTTTCTCACAGATTGTAAGAACGGCTTCACACCAACGCTTCTTGGATACACAACGCCATTACCATACTGATTGCGCTGAACATGCATTATCCAATCCATTACAGGATTCTTGCTTGGGTTCATTATGGTTGTCAGGGTATAACCTAAAGAAGCAATCAGTGAGCCTGTGTAATCAATCGCCCAACAGTGCGGAACAAGGGTAATGACATTTTCACCTTTATCGAGAAGAGGGAAGAGATGCTCTCCACCAATAATTTCATTACGACTCTTTTTGTATTTTTCGCTGCGGACAAACAACTCTCCATAAGCCAAGCAGAATTGAGCAGCGGTTTCCAAACTGTGTCGTAACATGGTTTCCCGCTCTTCAAACGACTTTTCAGGAAAACAATATTGAAGGTTAATACGTGCACGTTTTAGTGCACCTGTTTTTTTCTTCATCATTAAAGGAACAAGTTTTTTCGCCAAATTATCTCGTATACGAAAAGGAACATAAGCCAGAGCGAGCACTAGAAGGATTAACAACCAAGACCCCCAAAAGCGTGGAGCCAAAAAAGACCACTTGAAAGTAGGGTTGTGTAAGTTTTTATCTGTTGAGGTCATAGATGTTATTTCGTTTATTTAATAGGTGAATCTAATATCAAGAGTGCTAACTTTACCTTAATGAAGCAACTTCAATGAAGTAATAATGCGAGTTAGTGCTTCTGATTTTGAATATTCAGGAAGTTAATTATAAGCGTTTCGCCAATGAGACAAAGCACGATCAAAAAAGGCAAGATCATTGGCACCTTGAACTAAAATAGAGGCACCATGTAAACAGGCGAGAAGCTGACTTGCTTTCGTTAAGGCTTCTTCCTCATCAGTTTCTTCTATACGCATAAAGACTTGCGTCAGCCAATCAAGTTTTAACTTATAAAAAATAGCCAGCTCCTGACATACAGCCTCAGGCAAAGACGATTTGTCAGACGTCAGCATGGTACATAAACTCATGTTCATTTGATCTACCACTTTGGCTTTGAAACCGTCAATAAATCCATGTATCAGGTCTTTAGTACTAAACTCTGCATCACAAGGGTCCGGTAACATTTGGGAAAATTCGTGTGTATATCGGGCCATAACAGCCGCCACCAAGTCTCCTTTGGTGGGAAAATGATAGTGAACACTTGCACTCTTTATGCCTACTGATTCAGCTATGTCTCGAAAACTAAAAGCGCCATAACCTCCTTGAGAAATAAACTCTTCGGTTACGTCCATTATTTTAGATTTAGTATCTACCTTTGTGTCTTTCATAACGTCGTCAGCTCTCTACCTATATGACTATCTATCTAGTGATAGATATTTTATTGACTTCGCTTTTATCTACAAGCTATATTTCGCCTATCAAGTGATAGATAGACTCTAAAACACGTCATCGGAGAATTTGAAAATGACATACGATCTTTTGGTATTGGGTAGTGGGCCAGGTGGTTATGCGGCCGCTTTTCGAGCAGCAGATTTAGGCTTAAAAGTCGCTATGGTAGAACGCCACCCAACCATTGGTGGTGTTTGCTTAAACGTTGGTTGCATACCCTCTAAAGCGCTGTTGCATGTGGCAGGCAAAATACTCATGGCAGACGAAGCCGCCCACGGCGTTCAATATGCCAAGCCAACCATTGACCTAGACGCTATTCGTCATCACCGTCAATCTACCGTCGACACCTTAACCAGCAACCTTGCTCTCATGGCAAAAGGCCGAAAAGTAGATGTGTTACAAGGTGAAGGGCATTTTGAGTCAACGACTTCTCTAACCGTCACGAAAGACAATGACGTTCAAACACTCTCGTTTAAACAAGCCATTATCGCTGTTGGCTCTCGTGCCATTAAATTACCTTTCGTTCCTTACGATGACCCACGCATTCTCGATGCTACCAGTGCATTGCAACTTGAGCGTATTCCTGAGCATTTATTGATCCTTGGTGGCGGCATCATTGGCTTAGAAATGGCGACTGTGTATCAAGCGCTAGGGGCAAAAATCACCGTAGCAGAATTGGGCGACCAGATTATGACGGGCGCCGATAAAGACCTTGTCCGCGTTTTCGAACAAGCCAATAAAGATCGCATGACGTTTCTGACACAAACCCAAGTCACAGACATTCAAGCCACACCAGAAGCGTTAAACATCACACTGAAAGACAAAGACGGTGAGCGAAACCTTGTTGTTGATTCAGTATTAGTGGCGGTTGGCCGCTCTCCAAATGGCCGCAATGCAGGCATTCCAGAAATAGGCGTTGAGATAGATGAAAGAGGCTTTGTACTGACAGACGACCAATGCAAAACCTCTGTCTCGAATATCTTTGCTATTGGTGACGTTACTCATGGTCCAATGCTTGCTCATAAAGCGGCTCACGAAGGTCACATAGCCGCCGAAGTGGTTGCTGGGCATAATGTCGCTTTTCAACCTATGGCCATTCCTTCCATCGCTTACACCTTCCCAGAAGTTGCTTGGGTTGGATTAACAGAAACCGAAGCGAAGAAACAAAAACTGCCTGTTAAAACCGCCGTTTTTCCATGGAGCGCCAGCGGACGAGCCATTGCTTCTGGCGTGACACAAGGCAAAACCAAACTCATTTATGACGAGGCAACAGAGCGAGTCTTAGGAGCAGGTATTGTGGGTTCCCACGCTGGCGAATTATTAGGGGAATTGACCCTAGCCATTGAATTCGGCTCCACACTCGAAGACATCGCCCTAACCATCCACGCTCACCCAAGCTTACATGAAAGCGTTGGCCTTGCCGCAGAGCTGGGTGCAGGAACCATTACCGATTTGCCAAACAAAAAAGCCGTGAAGCGATAACCTCACGGCTTTTGAGTTTAATATTGGTCACAAGACTCTTGCTCATAAATTAAGATTATCTAATAACGTATTTTGCATTAAAGAAAATACCACTGTGCGCTCACAGTGGTATTGCGCAAGAATATACCTTGCCAACGGGAGACCTTCTGTAATTTGTCAGATAACCCTTATTAAACTCTTAGGTATTCTTCTCTTCTTGCGATTGCGTATTGTAAGGAGGCAGCCCCATATCTCGGCGTAAGTACTCAGGAAGCTGACGAGAGCGCATCATTTGTTGGCCGTGTTTCTTTTTCGCTTTATGTTCTAAATAGCGTTTTTCTAAAGACTGATAGCCGCTAATAACCTTGTCATTCACCCAAACTAATAAAGTCCACATAACCACCTCCGCTTCATAAGAACTTTATTTTGTCGTCCAAAAGAGGTAAAAACGAATGATGTTTTCTAACAGGTAAAATTAGAAAACCTTATGGATTGTCATTTGTTAGGAATGCATTATGAGTACTCGCGTCACCCACTTAAAAGCCACTCATTATTTCTCTGTCGCATGCAAAACGTTGAGCTATACCAAAGCAGCAGAACAACTGCATGTTTCACAAGCCGCAGTCAGCCAGCAAATTCGCCTGTTAGAAGAGTATCTAGGTGTAGCGCTTTTTTATCGTTCTGGTAGAGAAATGCGACTAACAAGCCAAGGACAAGCACTGTCCGAGCATTTATCGCTGGCGTTTGATCACATAGAAAGAGGGTTAGAAAGCGTCAAACTTGAGCCAATTGGAGGAACGCTCCAAGTCTCCGGACTGCAAAGCTTTGTGTCACTCTGGCTCATGCCGAAACTGTGGCGTTTTTCCGATCTACATCAAGAGGTAAGCATTAAGCTTTTTTCTTCGGATGAAAGAGAAGACATCCACTCTGGTTCAGTCGATGTAACCATAGACAATAAAATAAACCATCAAGACAATACGGTACAAAGCTTACTTTTATCTTCTGAAGTTATTCCTGTTTGTTCACCAGAATTGGCCGCCAGAAGGCAACTTAAATCTCCTTCGGATTTATTTCAATGTTGGTTAATACAAGTGGACACTTCTATTTATCGTTGGAACACTTGGTTCGAAGAGCAAAAAATCCCCACCTTAGATAACGACATTTTATGCGCTGAGGTAAGCTCCTGGTATATGGGAATCAATGCCGTAAAAGCAGGGCACGGTGTTTTCTTGTGCCCTAGATTTATGGTGCAAGAGGAACTGGACCAAGGCACTCTCTTACAAGTCTTTCCAAATGGATTAAAGAACCACATAGAGTTTTACGTAAACTACGCCAAGAACTCTTCTAGAAAAGAAAGAATTGAAGCCTTTGTAAATTGGCTAATGGATGAAGCAAAACACAACGGACAGAAAAGGGCTTAGACTTAGCCCTTTCCAAATCACGCACAGAAATTCATCTTAGCGTTAAACGTAGCGCTTCAAAATAATAGCGGCATTTACGCCACCAAAGCCGAAACCATTACATAGAACATAATCCACTTGTTTATTTCGGGCCGTTTTTGGAATCAAATCCAAATCCACCATAGTTTCTTCTGGTTGCTCTAGATTAAGCGTAGGCGGTAGAACACCACTGATTAATGACTGAGCACTGAAAATAGTTTCTACACCACCAGCCGCACCAAGAAGGTGTCCTGTTGCCGATTTGGTCGAAGAGATTGGTACATTGGAAATATTGTCACCAAACAGACTACGAAGCGCATTAATTTCGCCTCGATCACCAACCGGAGTGGACGTTGCGTGAGCATTCACATAACCAATTTTATCGGCCGATACCTCCGCCATGGTAAGCGCTGCAGACATAGCACGGGCCGCACCTTCTCCACTTTCTGGACCAGATGTTAAATGATACGCATCGCCGCTGGTGCCATAACCCACGATTTCGACTAACGGTGTCGTACCCCGAGCTAAGGCATGTTCAAGAGTTTCCAATACCACTAAACCCGCACCTTCCCCCATCACAAAACCTTCTCTGTCTTTATCAAAAGGTCTGGAGGCTTTTTCAGGCTCGGCATTATTTGTCGACAATGCCTTTAAAGCTCCAAAGCCAGCGAGCGAAAGAGGATCAATACAGGCTTCTGTTCCGCCCGCTAAGGCGACTTTTGCTTCTCCTGTACGCAACATTCTCATCGCGTCACCAATGGCTTGCACACCAGCTGCACAAGCCGTAACAGGTGTACCAATTGGTCCTTGGAATCCGTATTTGATGGAGACATTCCCGGCAGCAAGATTGGCAAGAAACGCAGGAACCGTAAAAGGGGATAAACGTCGTGCGCCTTGCTCCGTTAAAACAGACTGTGCATGAGTAATGGTTGGCAAGCCGC
The DNA here is from genome assembly GCF_055809555.1 of Marinomonas sp. 15G6-16. NCBI lineage: Bacteria > Pseudomonadati > Pseudomonadota > Gammaproteobacteria > Oceanospirillales > Oceanospirillaceae > Marinomonas > Marinomonas sp. 15G6-16. Next base: position 1,682,270 of record NZ_CM147916.1, read on the forward strand.
CAATGCCCGTAGCAATAATGGTCGCTGTTGTTTCTTTATCTGCTTTATTGTCAGGGAACCAATTCGCTTGAGTTAATGCTTCATCCGCTGCCGCCAGGGCAAAAAGCGTAAATAAGTCGACTCGTTTTCTTTCTTTAGGAGACAAATGGTCCGCTTCATTCAAACCATTTTCTTGCTCTGTACGACTCGGCACCTGTCCGGCAATGAGCGTATTTAATCCATCCGATAAATCCGTAGGCAGTTTACTAATACCTGACTCACCGTGAATCAAACGTTGCCAAACCGATTCGACGCCCAAACCTAGGGGAGACACTAATCCCATTCCTGTAATAACAATACGTTGTTTCGATAACATAAGAACACTCCAAACTAGAATTCGACATAACGAAAACCCCCATGCTAGAGTGAGTCTTTATATGATCAAGATAATATTTAGGAGACTAAATATGCCGTACACACCAGAGCACAAAGAACAAACTCGTCAACGCATTTTACAAGCGGCTGCAAAGCTGTTTTGCTCCCATGGTTTTGATCGTGTCACACTCACACAAATCATGAAAAAAGCAAACATGACTCATGGCGCTTTTTATGCTCACTTTTCAGGTAAGAGCAGTTTGTATGAAGCCGCTATGGCTTTTGCTAGCTCTCATGCTTTTTGGGCAAGAGATCATAAAAATACAGAAGAAAAAGAAACCCACTTAAAAGCTTTAGTATCGCGCTATTTAAGTTGGGGCCGGACGGATAAAGAACATCCTTCACCTTTAGAATTTTTAGTAACAGATGCCGCCCATAAAGATGAGAAAGTTCGCCAGGCATATCAGGTTTGTTTTGATAACCTAGTTGAACGACTTGCAGGGATTTTAAAAAAGCAAGGAAGTCAGGAAGCAGAAGAATTGGCTGAAGAAACTGTCGTCTCTCTTGTGGGAACCGTCGCCATTGCACGCTCTTTCACTCAGTCATTGCAAAAAGACTTTTTAAATAGAGCTCAAGCACGAATATTTCATCGCCTTAACAATAGCCTTAAGGTGACAGGTTAATCCGTCTTTTTTGACTAGCGAAAAAGACTATTTGATTGTTTTGTTTATAAATTCCTACCGACTTATTTCACGTGAAACATTTTACAGGCTTTGTGGTTTTTGAAGTGGTTACAGATAATAGGGTCAAGGCTTTTTAATCTTCCTTATACCAATCAATGATGCTCGGTGCTATTTCAGGCCCAGAAACAAAGAAGTGGCCATTAAGAAGTGTCTCGCGTTGATTATAGCGGAAAGGTTTTCCTGTAGGCGTCACTAGCATACCACCAGCTGCTTCTATGATGGCTTGTTGAGCTGCCGTGTCCCATTCACTTGTCGGGCCTCGGCGCAGATGTAAATCCGCAATACCTTCGGCAATACGGCAGCCTTTTATCGAGCTTCCTTTTGGCAGCTCTCTCACTTGCTCGTAAGTTAGTTTTAAGGTTTCTTTCAGGTCTTTCGGTAGAGCTGGGCCATGACTGCGACTGGTCATGGCAATGATTGGTTCTCGAGGCTCACGAACATTAATACTTTCGTATTCGTTTCCTTGCCACTTTATCGCTCCTGTTGGTAAATCTTTCCATGATCGAGTAACACCAAAGTAGCCTTCTGTTGTTGTTGGTAAATACACCATTCCAACAATAGGTTCGCCGTTTTCAACAAGCGCGATGTTGATACTAAACTCGCCGTTTCGCTTAATAAACTCTTTCGTTCCGTCTAGAGGATCAACAACCCACAATATCGACCATTTAGATCGCTCTTCGAAAGTCACCGCGGCACCCGTACTTTCTTCGGATAAAACAGGGATATCAGGTGTGAGTGTTTTCAACCCAGCTAATATGACATTATGGGCAGCTAGGTCAGCCGCTGTCACAGGACTATCATCCGATTTTTGCTCTACACCTAAATCTGCACGTTGATAAATATCCATGATCACATCAGCGGCATCGTGTATTATTTTTTGAAGAGCTTGAAAAATAGGGTGTGAACTAACGTCCTTCATGACAGCCTCTATGACAACAAATACGGTCAACATATTTTATGAGTAAAACAGACTTATGAGTAAAGCAGAAAAGCAGTCTACACCACAAGCTGTTCGTTTAGATAAGTGGCTTTGGGCCGCACGATTTTACAAAACACGCTCTCTTTGCAAGGATGCGATTGATGGAGGCAAGGTGACTTACAACGGCAGCAAAGGTAAAGCAAGTCGCAATGTTGAAGTTGGCGCCTTGATAGGTATTCGAGTAGGCTGGGATGAAAAGGTCGTTGAGATTAAAGCGATCAGTGGACAGCGACGTGGCGCACCTGAAGCACAACTACTTTATGAAGAAACCAAAGAGTCTATTGAGAAGCGAGAACGTCGCGCTTTGGAAAATAAATCTTACGGTGGTCGTATCATGGCAGACCATAAGCCAAACAAAAAAGAACGTCGTGATATCAAGCAGCTCAAGAAAGATATTTTCAGCGACAGAGATTAAGCTCTCTCTTCATTCCCTTGCACGATGTAAAAGACCTCTCAATCGTGCAAAGGGATTATCAATCTAACATCGGCTATACAAACCTTCACGGTTATCAATACAGCCTAACAGTTCAAGCTCCATCAACACCTGCATCATGACTCCAGCATTTAGACTTGTTTGCCGTATGAGCATATCAAAATCCATAGCCTCAGCTTCCTTTTCCAATAGCGCAGCCACAAGCCTTGCTTCATCGGACACCTTATCCGATAAAGGTTTTAAAGAGGGGATAACCAAAGCGGGCGTATGCTCTTTTTTAGTCTCAAGTATTTCGCTAGCTTTGTTACTTTCCCTTCTGCTGGTAGAGGAAGTCACAAGGCGAATAGGGGAGCATTCATCTAAGATATCTTCTACAGAGCGCACTAATGTCGCTCCCTGTCGTAATAATTGATGACAACCTTCTGATTGCGGATCAGACAAACGACCGGGTAAAGCAAACACTTCACGATTTTGCTGTACTGCGTAGCTGGCACTGATCAAGGAACCACTTTTTATTGAAGCTTCCGCAACAAGAACCCCCATGCTCAAACCACTGATAATTCGATTACGAGGCGGAAATAGGTGAGGCCTAGGAGAAGTTGTTAGTGGGTATTCACTTATTATTGCACCGTCTTGTTTTAACACTTGCTCAAAGAGAGGCTGATTACGATTCGGATATCTATGTAACAACCCTGTCCCTGCAACCACAATAGTAGGTGTTTTTTGACTCTCTACTGCACCTTGGTGAGCCGCAGTATCGATTCCCATAGCGCCTCCACTTACGACGCAAACCCCATAATCGGATAACTTTTTTGCAAACTGGAAAGTCACATCACGACCATAGCGAGTACATTTTCGAGCACCAACAATGCCAATTTTAGGATGTGTTAGAGCCTCTCTATTTCCTTCAAGATAAAAAAATGCAGGAGCAACATTAATCTCTTTTAACTCTTCAGGGTAATCATTGTCTTCTTGCAGAATCAAATGGTGATTCTCTGCCTCGAGCCAAGCGAGCGTATCGTCGCGTTTTTGCTTTTGCTCATTTGAGAGAATTCCACTTGAAAGATAATCCATCGCTTGCCGAGCCGTAATTTCGGGCCACTTTAAAGCCCTTAATAATTCATAAGATAAAACTCTTCCAGATTCTTGATCGTCTTCAAATAACAGTTGAGTCATGAGCTCTTGATCTGAAGAGTGCTTTTGAAGTTGATTCAGGTAAGTATAAAGACGAGATAAACGTGCGGGGCCAATACCTTCTAAGAAGCTGAAGCACAGCCAATCGGTTTTTGTTAAACCCGTTAAACGAGAATTTTCCATAAGACGGCTTCCTTGCGATCCACTAAAATACATAGGCATTCCTTGCCTAAAATAATCTCACTAAGTGCAAATTAACTTTGACTATAACCCCATTCAATCATATTGACCAAAAAACCGCCATGAGAAGACTGATCAATGGAAAGAGTTGCGTTACAATAGCCCCATTAAAAGAGCAGGAGAGATCGTCTTCGCTCACGAACAAAGATATTGTTGGAAAAAGATCATGGCCGTTTTACCCGTACTAGAATACCCAGACAAACGTTTGCGCAAAGTCGCGCAATCCATTACTGAATTTACTGATGAGCTACAAACTCAAATCGATGACATGCTTGATACCATGTATGACGAAAATGGACTCGGTTTGGCTGCAACTCAAGTCGACTACCACTATCGTTTGGTTGTGATGGATTTCTCAGAAGAGCGTAATGAGCCGATTGTCTTCATCAATCCAGAATTTGAAATTCTTGATGAAGCCGCAAATGAATTCCAAGAAGGCTGTTTATCTGTACCTGGTTTTTATGAACATATCTATCGTGCCGCCAAAGTAAAGGTGAAAGCATTGGATCGTCATGGCAAACCATTTGAATTGGAAGTGGATGAACTGATGGCGGTGTGTGTTCAGCATGAAGTCGATCACCTTGATGGAAAACTTATGGTGGATTACTTATCACCTCTGAAGAGAAATCGCATTAAGAGCAAACTTGAAAAAGCTCAAAAGCAGGCTCTTAAAAGTAGAGGCTAAACAGACTTTCACTCCTCTTATCTGTTTTAAAAATCAGGCCTTGGCCTGATTTTTTTATTAAGGAACAATCTATGTCACAAACAAAACTTCGAATTGTTTTTGCTGGAACACCTGAATTCGCAGCAGCAAGCTTACAAGCATTGCTTGATCATCAAGAGGCTAATCACTATGAATTAGTCGGCGTTTATACTCAGCCAGATCGTCCTGCAGGTCGTGGTAAGAAGCTAGTACAAAGCCCTGTAAAACAGTTGGCTGTTGAACACAATATTGAGGTTTTCCAACCTATTAACTTTAAACTGGATGAAGATAAACAAGTTCTAGCAAACCTAAACGCGGACATCATGATCGTAGCAGCTTACGGCATCATTTTACCTAAAGCGGTTTTAGACACACCTAAACTAGGTTGCATCAATGTGCATGCTTCTATCTTGCCTCGTTGGCGTGGAGCGGCTCCTATCCATCGCGCCTTGATCGCAGATGACAAACAAACAGGCATCACCATAATGCAAATGGATGTGGGATTAGACACAGGTGACATGTTACTCAAAGCCTATTGCGACATTCTCCCAACAGACACTTACGCTTCACTTCATGATCGTCTTGCGCCTTTGGGTGGAGAGGCTCTGATTTCCGCCTTAAAAAAGCTCAAAGAGGACGAGCTCGTTCCAGAACAGCAGGATGAAAGCCAAACCTGTTACGCATCGAAGCTAACAAAGCAAGAAGGGGATATTGTTTGGTCTGAGTCTGCTGACTTGATCGAGCGCCAAATTCGCGGTCTATCGCCTTGGCCTTCTGCTTATACAACAAGCAGTGAAGGTGTGATGAAAATACACAGCGCTAAAATGGCAGAAAGTAATAATCAAAATGCTAAAAAACCAGGTGAGATTCTAGAGTCTAATAAACAGGGAATTACGGTTGTAACCGGTAAAGGAAGTTTATTGATTACTGAAATACAGTTTGCAGGCGGGAAGCGAATGAAGGTTCAAGATGCACTAAATGGTAAACATAAATCGGCTTTGGAAATCGGCCAATGCTTAGGCATGAACAAAGGTGAGCAAACATTATAATGAAAGCATCTGATACAACATCAATTCAGCACAGCGCTCGACAAGTTGCCATAGAGATCATTGCTAATATTCTTCTTCAGCAAGGTTCTTTAAGTACGCAACTCGCTCGCCATCAAACTAGCGTGGCGAGTGAACATATCCCTTTATTGAAAGAACTCTGTTTTGGTGTTTGTCGTCAGTACCCAAAGCTGAACAGCATTGCATTAAGTTTGCTTTCACATCCTTTTGAAGAAAAGGATACAGATTTATACGCGACCTTTCTTTTGGGCCTATACCAACTTAGCTATATGAATACTCCTGATCACGCAGCAGTGAATGAATCAGTAGAAGCTTGTCGGATACTTAAGAAAGACTGGGCGACAAAACTAATGAATGCTGTTTTACGTCGTTACCAAAGGGAAGGGGATGAAATAACAGCAAACTTGGAATCTATGCCATCTGTTGAATATAACCATCCAAAATGGTTAGTAAAACGTTTTAATAAGCATTGGCCAGACTATCTTGAGCAAATAATAGAAGCGAGCAATACGCATCCACCTATGTGTATTCGAGTAAATGAAAGTTCAGTTTCACGTGAAACATACCAAGCACAGTTACTAGAGTTAGGCATAAAATCAGATACAGGCCTCTTTTCTCCATCTGCTTTGTACCTAAGAAAGGCAGTGAAAGTGACTGAGCTACCAAACTTTGAAGAAGGTTTCTCTAGCGTACAAGATGAAGCGGCTCAACTATCTGCACATATTCTTTCTCCTACATCTGGAGAAAAAGTGCTTGATGCTTGTGCGGCACCTGGAGGAAAAACAGGGCACCTTTTAGAAAAAGCAACGGGCATTGAATTAACCGCTGTTGAACTAGAGCCTTGGCGAATGGAGAAAATAGAATCCAACCTTGAGCGTTTGGGCTATTCTGCTCATTTGATTTGTGCAGACGCTGGCGATCTAGATGCTTGGTGGGACGGAGAACAATTCGACAAAATTCTATTGGATGTTCCTTGTTCTGCTACAGGGGTGATTCGTAGAAATCCAGATATTAAAATTAATCGCAAGCCTGCAGACATCACTGAACTTGTTGAAATACAAAAAGAGATAGTAAGCCAAGTCTGGAAAACACTTAAACCAAATGGTTTTATGCTTTATGCAACTTGTTCACTGATGCCAGAAGAAAATGAACAGCAAGTACATCAGTTTCTGGAAGAACATCACGATGCTAAAGAGGTTTCGCTCAAGACGCTTAATCTAGGTTTTGAATTAGAGTGGGGGGTTCCTGTTAGTCACGGTCGCCAACTATTCCCAAGTCTAGAAGGCCATGATGGTTTCTATTATTGCTTACTGCAAAAAATAGATAAGTAAGACCTCTCGGTAGGTACAGACAAATCATTGATAAATCGTTTCTTTTAAAACATAACCCGGCTAACTGTTTCACATGGAACACAGTTGGCCGGGTATTTTTTATCTGCTTATAACAGCTAAAAAAGCTTCAAGCCAAACACTTTCCATACCGACCAAAAACGCTTAACAAGAATAAATGTTAAGAATCGAAGGCCATAGAGAATAAGCCAAAATAATTACGAGTATTTTCCAAGATCAAGTTAAATATTTCTGCTTAAGTGGTTAAACTTAACCTACCTTAATGAAAAGCCTTGTGGTGTGATTCCATTGATCGCAAGAGCCTAGATAAACAACAAACTAGAACACCAAACGCAGAGTCTCAAAACACATCCGGCTCTAAGGCAGAATATGAAAATCATTATTATAGGCGCGGGGCAGGTTGGTGCCACGCTTGCAGAAAACCTAGCAAGTGAAGATAACGACATTACAGTTGTTGATAAAGATTTAGATCGCCTTAGAGAGCTACAAGACAGGCTAGACATTCAAACAGTACAAGGCAATGGATCACACCCAGACGTGCTTGATCAAGCTGGTTGTAATGATGCCGACATGCTCATTGCCGTTAGTAACCAAGATGAAACCAATATGGTGGCATGTCAGGTAGCTCACACTCTATTTAAAACACCAACAAAGATTGGCCGTATCCGCTCCAGCGCTTATTCAAAATACCCTGAGTTATTCTGCGACCAAGCAATGCCAATGGATGTTCGTATCAGTCCAGAAAAAGAAGTAACCAAACATTTAAGCAGATTGATTCGTTACCCTGGCGCATTGCAAGTAATGGAGTTTGCAGAGGGTAAAGTTCAGCTCGTGGTTGTAAAAGCAGAAAAAGGCGGTCCTCTGATTGACCAGCAAATCAGCTTTTTAAAAGAGCACATGCCATCGATTCAAACACGAATCGCCGCAATCTATCGAGACGGAAAATCTATTTCTCCTGACGGCAATACCTACATTCGCGCAAATGATGAGGTTTTCTTTCTTACGGCTCAGCGCGATGTTCTTGATGTTATGAGTGAATTACGTCCGCTTGATATTCCTTATCGTCGAATCATTATCGCAGGCGGTGGTAACATCGGTGAGCGTTTAGCTCAGAGCCTAGAAAAAGAATATCGCGTTAAGATCATTGAACGAGATGCCGAGCGTTGTCGCTATCTATCAGAAACATTAGACAACACAATCGTGCTGAATGGAGACGCTTCTAAGCAAGAACTGTTGCTTGAGGAGAACATTGAATCAACAGATGTGTTCTGTGCTCTAACCAACAACGACGAAGCCAATATCATGTCTTCCATGTTAGCAAAAGTACTCGGTGTTCGTACTGTTATGACCATTATCAACAATCCGGCGTACGTGGATATTGTTCAAGAAGGCATGATAGATATCGCTATTTCACCTCAGCAAACGACGATCAGCTCTCTTTTAAGTTACATTCGCCGTGGTGACGTTGTGAACGTTCACTCTATGCGCAAAGGTGCTGCGGAAGCATTAGAGGCCGTTGCTCATGGAGACTATCGTTCTTCTAAAGTAGTAGGGCGAAGCATCGCGAATCTTAACCTTCCTGAAGGTGCAACCATTGGTGCTATCGTTCGTGAAGACGACCTTATTATTGCCACCAGCGAATTGGTTATTCAAGCAGAAGATCACGTTATTCTTTTCGTCACCAATAAAAAGCAAATCCCTGCTGTGGAACAACTTTTCCAAGTAGGGTTAACTTTCTTTTAAGTGATATTTAAGTACATTCTTTTTCTGTCGGAAGAAGAGTAGGAAGCCAAAGTTTGTTGGAATTTTAACAGACGCCTAATCAGTCAATGTTATTAGGCTCTAGGAAACAAGTATGCATTTTAGTGTCATCACCCGTGTCATTGGTTTATTGGTTATGGTTTTCAGTATTTCGCTGATTCCTCCCATTATTGTTTCTCTGATTTATAACGACGGCGTGCTAGATGCTTTTTTGTATGCACTGGCAGTCAACTTATTAGGTGGTTTTTTACTTTGGTTCCCTGTTCGAAAGGCGAGGGGGAATTAAAGATTCGAGATGGTTTTTTGGTCACTGTTCTTTTCTGGACAGTACTTGGCCTTTTCGGCTCAGTGCCGTTTTTCCTCTCTGAAAACCCAGACCTTTCTTTTACTGACTCCTTGTTTGAATCCATGTCTGGCTTCACAACAACGGGGGCGACCATTTTGACAGGGATCGATGACTTACCGAAATCTATCCTGTTTTATCGCCAGTGGATTACTTGGTTAGGCGGTATGGGTATCATCGTTCTGGCCGTGGCTATCATGCCAATGTTAGGCATCGGTGGTATGCAGCTTTACCGAGCAGAAACACCTGGCCCAGTAAAAGACACTAAGCTCACGCCACGTATTGCCGAAACCGCAAAAGCCCTTTGGTACATTTACGCAACTCTCACTAGTGTGTGTGCTTTAGGTTATTGGATTGCTGGAATGAGCTTGTTTGATGCTATTTGCCACAGTTTTTCAACGGTGGCAATTGGTGGTTTCTCCACCCACGATGCCAGTATCGGTTACTTCGACAGCGTCGCTATTGAGCTTATTTGTACTTTCTTCATGATTGTTTCCGCGTTTAATTTCGCACTGCATTTCTTCGCTTGGAGACATAAGAGCGTTTGGCATTATTTCAAAGACCCTGAAGCACGATTCTTCTTATTCCTTCTATCAAGCACAGTCTTGCTGTCTACTTTAGTATTGGCAATGACAGCCACTTTTGATTGGGGAACCTCTTTACGCTATGCGGTATTTGAAAGTGTTTCCATTGCAACAACCTCTGGATTCAGCACATCCGACTTCTCAAGCTGGCCACACTTTTTACCTTTCTTATTAATCGTTACCTCCTTTGTTGGCGGTTGTGCCAGCTCAACTGGTGGCGGTATGAAGGTTATTCGTATTCTGTTGATTCTTAAACAGGGCATGCGTGAAATTCAACGATTGATCCACCCTAACGCAGTCATTCCAGTTAAGGTTGGAGGTAAGGCCATTCAAGAACGAGTCGTTTCTGCTGTATGGGGCTTTTTCTCTGCTTACTTGCTGGTCTATATCATTTTGATGATAGGCTTGATGGCAACAGGATTAGACCAAGTAACAGCTTGGTCAGCGGTGGCAGCCACGCTAAATAACCTTGGCCCTGGTTTGGGGGACGTTGCGGCAAGTTTTGAAAGCATTGGCGACCCTGCAAAGTGGATGTTGTGTTTCTCTATGCTGTTAGGTCGTCTAGAAGTATTCACTTTGTTGGTATTATTTACCCCAATGTTTTGGCAAAAGTAAACACAACAAAGATAGTCTCTAAGGAGTGAAAGAGAGCACATGACGCCAGCAATAAACCAACTGAAGAAGCAAAAAGTACCATTCAGTATTCATGAATATGAGCACGATGCTAACTGCTCAAATTTTGGAGAAGAGGCCGCTCAGAAACTTGGCCTTGATCCGGCGTCTGTGTTTAAAACCTTATTAGTTACTGACGACAAACAATTCTTTGTCGCCATTGTTCCCGTTACAGGCACCTTGAATTTGAAACGCGCCGCTAGTGCCTTCAAGGTAAAAAAGTTACGTATGGCCGATGTGAAAGAAGCAGAACGTTTAACGGGGTATTTGGTTGGTGGAATCAGTCCAATAGGACAAAAGAAAAGCCTTATTACTTGCATAGACCAAAGTGCGCAAAACATTTCAACAATCTATGTGAGTGGAGGACAACGAGGATTGGATATAGGCTTGTCACCTCAAGATCTCAGTAAAACTTGCCGTAATGCAATATTCGCTGACATTGGCCAAGCTTAATCTCTCAACAAGCTACTCTCTATTTCATTCATATTTATAGCAAGGCAATTTCTCATGGCACATACTAAGCCCATTATTCTGCTAGACCGAGATGGTGTGATTAACCAAGATTCAGATCAATATGTAAAATCCGTTGAAGAATGGCTACCTATTCCTGGGAGTATTAAATCCATCGCGGCGTTATCAAAAGCTGGCTTTCAAATCTTTGTTGTCACAAATCAGTCAGGTATCGCTCGTGGTTATTATGACGAAGCAACACTTCAAGCCATGCACGATAAGATGATCAGTTTGGTGGAAAAAGAGGGCGGCAAAATCTCAGGGATAGAATATTGTCCTCATGGCCCAGATGACAATTGTACTTGTCGCAAACCCAAAAGCGGCATGATAGAAGCAATCGAAGCGCAGCTTGGCTTATCTTTTCAAGAGCACCCAGCGATTATGGTTGGAGACTCTCTAAGAGACCTTCAGGCAGGCGAAGCTCGTGGTTGTTCGCCTGTGTTGGTGTTAACCGGAAAAGGCCGTGAAACTCAATATAAGAAAATAGATTTCCCATTCACGGTTTATACAGACTTAGCCGCCTTCAGTATTGCAACCTTGTTTAAGTATACATAATTCAATAGCAACAAAATAAAGTTAGTAAGTACACACTTTCGCTGTGTTTACTTACTAACCAATAACTTACCCAGTACCTTTTACAAATTTATTAATAAAAAAACCTTCCTCACAATGAAAACACATTGCTCATTATTTTGGTTAAAAAGTGATCTTAGTAGTCAAATATCAGAATCAATCATGCTACAATCAAATGATAATCATTGTTAAATGAAAAGTTACCTTTTATGCCAAACTCCACTACATTAACTCGCATTGAAAAAGTGCTCGACTACATTCATGAGCACCTTGATGAACCGATCAATGTCATCAATTTAGCTGAAAAAGCTGCTGGTCTCGTTGGCAGTTTCAGCGAGTTTTTGGAAGTGCAACAGGGCTTACGGTTGCTCAGTATGTTAGAGAGTTGCGTTTGAGTAACGCGGCTGAGCTACTGCTTAATACACAAAGTAAGCATATTGATATTGCGATTCTGTGCGGCTTCGAATCCGAAATTAGCTTCAGCCGAGCATTCAAACAAATGTTCCAATGCTCGCCTCGTGAATATCGCCAACGTGGAAAAAGAGTCGGGCTACGAACACCGCTTAAATACTGCACCCCAAAACGCAGCTGGGTAGCGCCAACGCCTTTCACCCAGATTCGTATTGAAACTCGTCCTGCATTCACACTAATGGGGCACTGTGATTGGATTTTCGGACCTTTTTCAGAGGCCCCAAACTTCATAGAACAAGTGCCAACTGTTTGGAAAGGGTTCGCAGAAAAACATCCTTCTCATATTGACCAACTGATTCAAAGACCAATGGGCGTGATCGATACAAGAGAAAGGGCCGACCGTCCAGATGAGCTTTTATATTGGGCAGGTTATCCAACGGATGAAGCGCTACAAGACAACACGCTTTTCATTCCTGAACAGGAATATGCCGTAATCCCAGTTCATGGTGAAGTTAGTGCTTTAGAATCCGCAGTAGAGTGGTTCTTCTTTCACTGGTTACCAGAATCAAATTACCGCAATGTTCCAGGCTTTGAACTGGAAGTCTATTCACCGAACTACAAACCAGACTGCAAAAACAGTTATATGGAATATTGGCTGCCGATCGAACCTCGTATTGCGTCAAAATCACGTAAGCATTAAGTGACTATGCACCAAAAGGTTAAGTTTTACTCCACACACAGCAATAAAATGACAATCATTCTCACCAATGTTTCTCATTATTGGAGCAAAAATGAAACCTTCTTTACCATTTAGACCGACTTTGTTGGCTGTAGCGATTGCTGCATCTACTTCCTTGGCTTACTCAGAAGAAACAAGTACAGATACTGAAAGCCTTGATACGCTAGATACACTTGAAGTAAAAGGCCAAACGTACCGCAACACAGCCACCAAAACTCAGCTTGATCCAGAAGAAACACCACAAGCGATTTCGATTATTGATAGTGAAGAGCTAAATGAACGTGGAGTAGAAAGCGTAGTTGAAGCTATTCGCTATACACCAGGTGTCAATACAGAACTTCGTGGAGGGGCGATTACCAGACTAGATCTTTTTAATATTCGCGGCTTCGATAATACCTACACTTACTATGATGGCTTACCACTTCTTTCTAATGGCAACAACTTGCAAATACAGGTTGATCCATCAGCCATAAGCCAACTAGAAGTATTTAAAGGGCCTGCTTCTACTCTATACGGTAGCACTCCTCCTGGAGGGGTGGTGAATATGATTAGCAAATCGCCCCAAGAAGAAAGTCAAAATGTGATTGAGCTCGCTACAGGAAGTGATAACAAAAAAGAAGCTTCTTTTGATTCTACAGGTACAATTTCTGACACAGTCAATTACAGAGTGATCGGCTTAATTAAACAAAAAGACGGGCAAGCTGAAACGACTGAGGAGGAGCGTATTATGATTGCCCCTTCCTTGGATATCCAAATTACTGATAACACACTTTTAAACCTTAACTTATATTACCAAAATGACCCAAGTATGGGGACGTATGGTGTTCTACCTGGTATGGGTACAACAGATTATGGTCAATTTAGCTCTGACACTTATTTTGGAGATATTAACTATGACTCTTATGAGCGAGAAGTATTATTTTTTGGCTATAAGCTCGACCATGAAATTAATAATAACTGGAGCTTCTTACAAAACACTCGCTTCTCATTCGCACAGTCAAATCTAGAGTCAATCTATGCATACTCAGTTGTAGGGACAACAGCATATAGGGATGCTTACGCAACGGACGAAGAAGCTTTTGGAATATCAGTAGACAACCAATTATCTACAGTTTTTGATATTGGGGAAACTGAACATAACCTACTGATGGGGATTGACTTCTTCAGCCTAAGATCAAACTTTATTTATGATCAAGCTACAACTATACCCACAATTGACATACTTGACCCAGATTATGACCAAGTAGTCGTTAGTGATTTAGGAATATATCGTGATACAGATGTAGATATTGCTAACAAGCAATTAGGCTTCTACCTGCAGGATCAAGTTCGCCTAGATCAACTAGTCCTACTAGCGGGCCTAAGATATGACCAATACGAAAGTCAACAAACAGGTACTAGTGTTACATATGGAATGTATGAATTAGAACAGGACGCATTAACTGGTCGAGTTGGCGCTTTATACGAACTAGATAACGGCATATCTCCTTATATTAGCTACTCTGAAGGTTTTGAGCCTCAATCGGGCACAGATACTTCTGGAAACGCTTATGTACCTACAACTTCTGCACAGTGGGAAACCGGCATAAAGTATGCGGGCCATAATTTCAGTACGAATTTAGCTATTTATGAAATCACCAAAAAAAATGTACTCACAACTGATCCTGATGATGAGCAAAACAAAATCCAAGTTGGTGAGCTGCGTTCACGAGGTATCGAGCTAGAGATACAGAAGTCATTGTCTGAAGAAATCAGTTTGTCTGCTTCAGCGAATATACAAGATGTAGAAGTAACAAAAGACAATTCTGGTTTAGAAGGAACTACTCCTATTCGAATTCCAGAAAAGCAGTTTAGCGCTTGGCTGTCATATGAACCTAAAGACGGTAGTTTAATAGGTAGTTCATTTGGATTAGGTGTACGTTACATTGGTGAAATGCAAATCGATGCAGCAAACTCAGGAACTCTAGATCCATACAAACTAGTTGATTTATCAATAGGCTATGACTTGGCTCAGCTATCATCCAGCTGGAAAGGAGCAAGTGTTCAATTCTCAATGTCTAATGTCCTAGATGAAACTTATTTCAGCTGCTACACCTCAGGATATTGTTGGGCTGGCGCAGATCGTTCTTTCGAGTTGAAGGGGCGTTATGAGTTCTAAATGGTTAACTTCATAATATGAAAGGACATTTATTAGATGACCTTTTCATCGAGAGTAAAGGCTACATAGCTGCTTTAGAAGGTAAGCGGTTAGAGGAAATCTCAGAGGAAGAAGATTTGTTATTAACATCCTCTTCCGCTGAACTATTCCTAAAGAATTTATCTCTCACACTACAAGAGGCGCATCCGGAAACGGGTGCGCCTTATTGGCGTGTAAGATCTTGGGGATTATCCTGTTGGCAGCCAATCTATTTGGCGCTGATTTGTGTTTATCATTTAAAGAAGACACCAAAAACCCTCGACCAGTTACACCAATATCAACAACACAATTACATCGCAGGATACGCGTTACCAGAAGGTGATTGGTTCCATGCTGAGCATCATGAACTGGTCGCTTATACGGCCAGCAAATTAGCCATTCTTTTTAATGCCTATGAAACAGCACATTTGGCTCTTCATGGAGGCCGGCAAACTCTGTATCGAGCATTATTGGCCGATCAAATTATGGATACCGTAGTACTGGCGGATCCTTCCGCTTCGATAGAGGCCATGCGCCATGAATACGCACTTTGGGCCAAGCATTTAGATTTACCTTTAGCGCCACTAAACAGATTACAGCAAGACGCTGAGAAGGTGAGTTTCATACGACGAACCTGCTGTTTGCATTTTCGCCGTGACGATGGCGAAATTTGTGCTAACTGTCCTCGACAACATAAAAAGTCTCAGGAAACCCTATGTTTGAATTAACCAAGATTTTGATAGAAAGAAACCAAAGACGAATTTTGGACATTCCTCAATTAATGCTTCCCAGCGACAAGGTTACCATCATCCTAGGGCATAATGGCTCAGGCAAAACCACCCTGATGCAATGTTTAGCCCGTCAAATGACAGCCGACAACGGACAGATTCATTTCAACAACCAAGCCTTGACGAATTTTTCACAGAGAACCTTGGCTCAGCAGATTGCTTTTTTACCTCAGCATTTACCCAGCTCGTCCGGCCTCACCGTAGAAGAACTTGTTCAATTAGGACGCTTCCCTTGGCGCGGAACATGGGGAAAACATCAGCAAGAAGATACCGAAATAGTACGCAACGCCATTCAACAAGTGGGTATCGAAAGCTATAGCAAACAATTTATAGAAGACTTATCTGGAGGAGAGCGTCAACGAGCTTGGATTGCTATGTTACTTGCTCAGCAGTCGCCAGTGTTGTTATTAGACGAACCGACTTCCGCATTGGACGTGGCTCATCAATATGAATTAATGAATTTGCTACAAACTCTAAACCGTGAAACAGGCCAAGGGATGATCCTCATTCTTCATGATATCAATCTTGCAGCTCGTTACGCCGATCACATATTAGCCATGAAACAAGGCAAGGTTCTTTTCCAAGGTGCACCAGATGCATTAATGGAAGCCAAACAATTGGAAGCCTTATACGGCGTACCAATGTCTCTCATTCCACACCCTCAACATGACTCTAAGGTGGCCATTGTATGTTAGTACTTACTTCTAAATTACCTCATATAAAGAAAGGGATTATTGCAATTCTATGTTGTGCTAGCAGCGCGTTATACGCTGATATTCGCATTGAAGACAGCCTTGGCGAGAAAGTCTTTTCCGAAGCACCAACACGAGTCGCCAGCTTAAACTGGGAGCTAACAGAAAACGTCATTGAACTGGGTGTTGAGCCTATTGCTGTGGCGGATATGAAAGGCTATGAAGAATGGGTAACACGACCAGCTTTACCAGCTTCCAGCCAAGACATAGGTGATAGAGCAGAGCCTAATTTAGAAAAACTCGCCCAACTCAAGCCAGATGTGATTCTAATCGGTGCGGCATTAGAAGGAATAAAATCAAGACTAGAAAAAATCGCTCCGGTTGTCTTTTTCAATACCTATCAGAAAGACCACAACAATGCAGAAGCCGCCGATCAAGTTTTCCTAACCATCGCCACCTTATTGGATAAACAAGACATTGCCACCGAAAAGCTAGCAAACCGAACAAAAGTACTGAATCAGCTTAAAGCCAAACTGAAAGCAAAATACCCAGAAGGCATGCCAAAAGTCGCCAGTATGCGATTTGCTAACACCACATCTGCTTACGTCTATGGCAAAAACGCCATGCCTGAATACGCACTTAATGCGCTCGGCATCGACAATGCTTTGTCACTTAAAAACACCCAATGGGGCGTGACTCAAAAGAAAATTAAATTCTTACGTTCCGTTGATGACAATGTGTTGCTCTACTTCCAACCTTTCTATGAAGAAGAGAAACTGAATGCGTCCCCATTATGGAAAGCCATGCCATTTGTTCAGCAAGGCAAAGTGGCACCTATCGCCTCCACTTGGACATACGGTGGCGCTATGTCACTACAATACTTAGCCGAAGCTATGACAGACGCACTGCTGTCACTTCCTAATGAACACAACACTGGTAAATAATGAACACCATGAGTAATAGATTACAATACGGGGCGATGATCGCCCTGTGTTTGTTTGCTTTTAGCTTTTTGCAAATTGACTCAAACCTCAGCCTAATGACCCAATGGCAAATACTCCAAGGTCATGTAGAACAAGATTTCGACCAAATTGATTGGGCATTTTCACGCTTACCGCGATTAGCAATGGCATTGCTAGTAGGCGCTTGTATTGGCTTGATCGGCAGTGTTATTCAGCAACTCACTCGTAATCCTCTGCTATCTCCCACCACTCTCGGAACATCCAGTGGTGCTTGGTTAGGTTTGATTGTTTTATCTATTGCTTGGCCAGAAGGCCAAACTCATTATCAAGCCTTAGCGGCGATGTCAGGTTCCTTACTTGCATTGGGATTAGTGCTACTTATCAGCGGAATCCGACAGCTCACAGGTTTATCCATTGTTCTCTCTGGAATGGCGGTGAACCTTCTATTTGGCGCTATAACCACTGCGCTCATTCTCTTAAATGAAGAATACGCCCAGAACTTATTTATTTGGGGAGCAGGGGATCTTAGCCAAAATGGCTGGGACAAATTTCATTGGTTATGGCCACACTGCTTGGTTGGTATTGCCATATTACTCTATGCAGGAAAACCGCTGACCTTATTACGCCTAGGGCAAAGCGGCGCGAAAGGACGAGGCCTAAATGTCACTGCTCTTTTTCTAATATTAATGTTGTGTGGACTTTGGATGTTATCCGCCGCCATTACCATGGTGGGCGTTATTGGTTTCTTAGGTTTGGTGTCACCCAATCTGGCGCGATTAATTGGTGCTCGAACCGCCACCTCAGAGCTTTACTGGTCAAGCTTACTGGGTGCATTAATTCTTATCATGGCGGACAATTTGGCCTTGTTTATTGGTACATTCAGTTTCGATATCGTACCAACGGGACTCGCCACCGCATTGCTCGGGGCCCCAATGCTAATCTGGCTAATATTGCGCCAGAAAAACCAAGAAACGAATACCAGCTTTCAGACCATTCGTGGGCAATCACACCTGAGTCAAAAAGGCCTATGTTTTGTCTTTGCCTTACTCATTATGATTATTCTGCTTGGCATCTTTTCTCACTTTGAACTCGATCACTTTGTTTTGCACCTTCCCAATGAATTTAGCTGGGAACTAAAGTGGCCACGTTTATTATCCGCCTTATCTGCAGGAGCCGCTATGGCGGTATCTGGTGTGATTATGCAAAGGCTGATTCACAACCCATTGGCGAGCCCAGACTTACTTGGTCTATCCGCTGGGGCCGTATTAGCCATGGTGGGATTCAGTGCTTACTTTGGCATTCGTATGGGGCAACTTGGCCCGCTGGTTGCCTTTGTTGGCAGTATGACAGTGCTGTTTATTCTACTTCTATTAGGTCGTCGTTTCCGCTTCGCAGCCGCGCCAATGATACTTACTGGTGTGGCCTTGTCTGCCTTAATAGAAACACTGGTTCAATTTAGTCTAATGAAAGGTACAGATGAAGTTTACGACATTTTACGTTGGCTCGCAGGTTCCACTTATCGAGTGACATCCGATCAAGCTGTACTCTTATGTGTGGTCAGTAGCGTATTGATATTGCTCAGTCTTAGTTTGCACAAAGTACTCACCCTTATGTCTATGGGGAAAGTAACGGCCGCCGCTCGTGGCGTTGCGGTACGACCAAACTTTGTATTATTACTCATGCTGGCCGCCGCTTTATGTGCATCTGTTACCGCCTTACTTGGCCCTATTGTGTTTATCAGCATTGTGGCTCCACACTTAGCGAGCCTGTTAGGTGCTCGAACTGTGTTATCACAGCTGTCTGTTTCTGCTTTGCTTGGTGCCAGCTTACTGCAATTCTCTGATTGGCTAGGACAAAACCTTATCCACCCTAATCAATTGGCAGCAGGAACCATGGTGGCGATTATCGGTGGGGCGTATTTTATTCTTATCCTACTTAGGAATCGTAGAAGTCTTAGTCGCTAGCTTTTCGATAGCGGCTCCCAGCTTAATTACTGATATAAAGACTGTAACCTTAATACAACCTCCGCTCAGTAAGATATATTATGAACAAGCAACACAGTGTCGATCTAATAGGGAACCCACATGTCATCCGTAACCAATCTATTCTTAGTTAGACACGGCCAAACCGAGTGGAATAAAGAACACCGGCTACAAGGCCATAAAAACTCGCCTCTGACACAAAAGGGCAAAGAACAAGCTCTAGACACCAAACAAGCTTTGCAAGGTTATGAAATACATAAAGCCTATGTCAGCCCTTTGCAGCGGGCTCAAGACACTCTCGCACTCATCATTGATCAACGAGATATAGATGTCGTTATTTCAAACAACTTAAAAGAAATTAACCTTGGGCCTTGGGAAGGAAAAACAAAACCGGAAACCTTATTATCTGATCCTCAGCAATACCATTACTTTTGGCAAGAACAAGACAAGTTCAATTTAGCTGGCGCAGAAACCTATCAACAACTACAGGATCGAGTCGTCTCCGAATTACAGGCGATTTTTTCAAAAGAGAAGGGGAAGAACATATTGATAGTGTCCCATTGGATCGCCATCAAAGCCGCTGTCGCCTATTATAAATCCACACCACTCAGCGACTTATCCTCCTTACCTGATCCTAAAAATGGTGAATACACCATTTTTTCTGAGCCAAATACACAAAACTGATTACGAACTAAATTCCCATGTTATTATGCGATTAGGTGTAATCTACATACAAATAAGTGAGTAAAACTTTCATGACCAATGTAAAACTAGGACAAAAGGTAATCGAAGAAATTGAGGTCTTTATACAAAGCTGAAAGAGCTTAATGCTTTCTACTCTTACAGAAGATAAATTACCTTCTGCTTCCTATGCCCCTTTTGTCACTTATGATCAGCACCTTTATATTTTCATTAGTGGATTAGCCTTGCATACTCAAAACCTAATAGATGATCCTCCTCTGTGCTATTTATAGAAGATGAGGACAACTGCGCTAACGTTTTTGCCAGATTGCGATTGAGTTACCAAATAACATCAAATGTTATTTCAAGAGATGAAGCGCTATGGCAGCCTGTAATCCAGGCTATGACAGAGAAGTTGGGAGACCAAGTCACACAGCTCAGTCAGTTAGGTGATTTTGTTTTATTTCAGCTCACGCCAACATCAGGGCGTTTTGTTAAAGGCTTTGGTAAAGCCTACGAGCTAGAAGGGGACAACTTACAAATAAATTCTATTACTCATATCAGAGGAAACTAATTCAGACTCAATTCATCATGGTCAAATTAGCTTTATGTTTAACAGTACTGAAAGGATTCATTTTATGACCACGATCTCACGTAATGAAAAGCTAGACCTTTATCAAGCGCTTACTAGGTTCAATTACTTTCCTAATCAAAAAGGCTCCATTGTCGACAATAAAGGTGATGGAGAACTGCCTCCTTGTATCAGTACACGCCAATTCACTCCAGATATCTGCGAGTTAATAGCAAACGACGATGGTTTCAAAAATAAGCCTCCTAAAACAGGGGAGGAAGAAAACAGATTTGAAGGATCAAATGGTCGTCAGATGGGTTATGACGTTGTTGAATATAAAGCCACTCGTTTCAATAATATGCCTCGCACTTTGTCTTTAATTCACCCCAAAGCCTATTCTCTTCTTGCTAAATGTATTCATGATAACTGGGATGATATTAAGCATATCCAACACAGTAGCTACAGCCACGTCATTCCCCAGCAGTCTCATGATGGACGTATCATGGTAATGAACTATGGTGAGCAACCTCTTGAACAAACGAACAGACACATTCACTCTAGTTTCGGTATGAAATTTAAAGTATCAACAGATATAGCAAATTGTTTTAACAGCATTTATACCCATGCTATCCCATGGGCACTTGTGGGTTTTGACAAAGCAAAAGCAGACATAAAGTCAGGGTGGCATAACGACTTAGATAAATACCAAAGAAAATGTAAAAGAAATGAAACTCAAGGAATTCCTATAGGGCCAGCCTCATCAAGTATTGTAGCCGAACTTATTCTTCAAGAAGTAGATAAAGCTCTATGCAAAAGAAATTTCAAATTCGAGCGTTACGTTGATGATTACACATGCTTTTGCCCAAGTTATGAAGCAGCACAAGAATTCATATTACAGCTAGGAAAAGAATTAGCCGTTTATAAATTAACTCTAAACCTTCACAAAACAGCAATTACCAAGCTACCTTGCTCTAGCCAAGATGATTGGATATTAAAATTATTAGCAGCATTACCAAGCAAACATGCAAAGCCAGAAGGAACAGAAGAGAAACTTAATGCCGCTGAGACCATCACTTTTATAAATTACGCTATCAAGCTAAACGAATTATCACCAGATGGAAGTGTTTTAAAATATGCATTACGTTTAGTTGTGAATGATCTGGATTATAGTGCAGCTTTTTCGGTATTAGATTTAGTCATCAATCTAGCATGGCACTACCCAACACTCATACCATTTATATCGACACTATTAGACAAACTAAATAAGTATGAACATTTCAATTTCGATAACCAATTTAATCAACTAAATCTAATTATTATCGAAAACGCTAAACAACTAAGATCTGATGGCATGTCTTGGCCTTTGCATATCCTAAAGCACCATAGTCAGCAGCCATCAGAAGAAGCTATTCAAGCTGTCCTAGACAGTAAAGACTGCGTATCGATCACCATTTTATATTCTTTCTTGAAGCAGAAAGAAAAGGTCATCCAGTTTACTCAGGAAATAGTGGAGGAAAGTGACGACTACAGAAAAGACAACTATTGGCTACTCTTATACCAATTGTTTCTTAACAATGATCTTCCAGAGGGCTATTGCAATGACAAAGCTTTCTCTATTCTAAAAGAGTATGCTGTGAACTTTATTCCTGACGACACAGTCACAAAAGCAGAAACAGAATGTGAAGAAAAGCTTAACTCTTTTATTTTCAGTCACATAGATATAGAAGCTTTTATGGATTCTTTAAATAATCAGAAATCATCATAAAGCGGCAGATCACGGTCGTTCCTCCCTCATCATGCCCTACATACAAGTGATGTTTTTTATAATCTGAGGGCACAAAAAAGCGGTTAGAGTTTTTACTCTAACCGCTTTTTTGATTCAACCTTAAGGCGATTAAACGTCTAGGTTGGCGACGCTTAAGGCGTTGTCTTGGATGAAGTTACGGCGAGGCTCTACTTCATCACCCATTAGAGTGGTGAACATTTGGTCAGCGGCAACGGCATCGTCGATGGTAACGCGTAGCATGCGACGAGCATCTGGGTCCATTGTGGTTTCCCAAAGTTGCTCTGGGTTCATCTCTCCCAATCCTTTGTATCGCTGGATGGTCATGCCACGAGAGGCTTCTTTCATCAACCAGGCTTTCATGTCACTGATCGTGTTGACTGGCTCGCGACGCTCGCCACGTTGAATGTAAGACTCATCACCAAACAATTCTTCAACCGTTTCTGCCATGGTCACAATGCGTTTGTATTCCGGAGAGTTGAAGAAAGTGCCTTCAAAGCGGTAACGGTTTGATACGCCGTGAGACATGATATCGACAACAGGTAAGAAGATATTACGCTCTTCGTCTTTCTCAACAGAGAAGTCAAAACGGAAACCTGTACGTGCATCTTGTGGCATTTGGCTACGAATCGCTTCAACCCATTCAGCAACAAAGTCTTCTTTCACCAAATCTTCTTGAGTCAGTGGTTTGCAGTACAGAAGTTTGCTCATAACATCTTTTGGATACACACGAGCCAAACGTTCTAGGTCTGCTTCAATTTTGATGTAATCACGAACCAGTTTCGCTAATGGTTCGCCTTGAATACCTGGAGCATCTTCGTTTACGTGCATGTGAGCGCCATCCAAAGCCACTTCGATCAAGTGTTGATCCAAAGCCGCTTCGTCTTTGATGTATTGCTCTTGCTTACCACGTTTGATTTTGAACAAAGGCGGTTGAGCAATGAAGATATGACCACGTTCGATGATCTCTGGCATTTGACGGAAGAAGAAAGTCAAAAGCAGGGTACGAATGTGTGATCCATCCACGTCGGCATCGGTCATGATAACGATGCTGTGGTAACGCAATTTATCAGCGTTGAATTCGTCACGGCCGATACCGCAACCTAATGCGGTGATCAGAGTGCCTACTTCCGCTGAAGAAAGCATCTTGTCAAAGCGCGCTTTTTCGACGTTTAGGATTTTTCCTTTAAGCGGCAGAATCGCTTGTGTACGACGGTCGCGACCTTGCTTCGCAGAACCACCAGCGGAATCACCCTCCACTAGGTAGATTTCAGAAAGCGCTGGGTCTTTTTCCTGACAGTCAGCCAATTTACCTGGCAAGCCTGCGATGTCTAATGCACCTTTACGACGTGTCATATCACGGGCACGACGCGCTGCTTCACGAGCACGAGCAGCATCGATCATTTTGTTTACGATGATTTTCGCTTCGTTTGGTTTTTCAAGCAGGTATTCAGCAAAGCGTTTTGCCATTTCTTGCTCAACGGCTGTTTTCACTTCAGAAGAAACCAGCTTGTCTTTGGTTTGAGAAGAGAATTTAGGGTCTGGCACTTTCACAGACACAATGGCGGTTAGACCTTCGCGGCTGTCATCGCCTGTTGTTGCGACTTTTTGTTTCTTCGCCAAGCCTTCACTTTCAATGAAGTTGTTTAGAGTACGGGTTAAAGCACCACGGAAACCGGCTAAGTGTGTTCCACCATCACGCTGAGGGATGTTGTTGGTGTAACAGTAAATGTTTTCTTGGAAGCCTTCGTTCCACTGCAATGCCACTTCTACTGCGATGCCGTCTTCTAGGTCATCACGCTGGCAAATGAAGTGGAAAATGTCATTAATCGGCGTTTTGTTGGTGTTCAAATGCTCAACAAAAGAACGCAAACCACCTTCATAGTTAAAGAATTCTTCTTTACCGCTGCGCTCATCTTTCAAGTGAATCGCCACACCAGAGTTTAGGAATGACAACTCACGAAGACGTTTCGCCAAAATATCGTAGATGAAAAGAATGTTGCTGAAGGTTTCAGCAGAAGGTTTGAAATGAACCGTTGTACCTGCGCCGTCAGTATCACCGACGATCGCCAATGGTGCTTGTGGCACACCATGCACATAATCTTGTTCGTAGATTTTGCCATTCTTACGAATGGTTAGAGTCAAACTTTCAGATAGGGCGTTTACAACCGAAACACCCACACCGTGCAAACCGCCAGATACTTTATAAGAGTTATCGTCAAATTTACCGCCGGCATGCAATACCGTCATGATAACTTCGGCAGCAGAAACGCCTTCTTCTTCGTGCATATCAACTGGGATACCACGACCGTTATCTGATACAGAAATCGATTCGTCAGGGTGGATGAGGACAGTAATAGTGTCACAGTGACCTGCTAACGCTTCGTCAATGGAATTATCGACAACTTCGAATACCATGTGGTGCAAACCAGTACCATCGTCTGTATCACCAATGTACATTCCTGGACGTTTACGTACGGCATCTAGCCCTTTGAGCACCTTGATACTGGACGAATCGTAATTATTTTCACTCATTTAACTCTCCTGCAAACCATTGCTCAATAAAGACAGCTCGCCATTATTCATTGAAAATTGGCGAACGTCTGTTGTGTTGGCCCAAGTAAAATCGGTTGTATCAGGCTCAACACTGGTAATAAAAATTTGACTCTCTAACGACTCCAACAACTGACAGAGTTTCTGTCTGTGGTTAGCGTCTAACTCAGCGGGTAAATCATCTACCAAAAACACCAAAGGACGCCCCATGTCGATCAGCAGTTGCCCTTGGGCAATTTTGAGTGCTGAAACCACAAGTTTGAGCTGTCCACGAGACAGCGTATCTAACGCATCACCCGTTGCTGTTTTTACTCTTAAATCTGCTCTTTGCGGGCCAGTATGAGTGTAACCAAGTTCAATATCTCGGCTACGCCCAGCCTCAACCGCCATTTGTAAGCTTTTCTGCGAATCCCAGCCTTGAAAAAACTGTAAATCCACCGAAAGCTCCGTTGTTAACAAAGATAATACCTGAACAAAATGCGGTATTAGCTTTTCAACATAGGCTTTTCGAGACTCGTTCACTTGCTCGCCAAGACGAATTAATTCTTGATCGAATGCCGCTAATAAACTGTCAGACATTTTACCACGTCTGAGCAAGGTATTCCGCTGTTTTAATGCTTTTTGCCACCCTCGCCACGCCTGAATGAAGTCTTTATCAAAATGGAAGGCTCCCCAGTCGATAAATTGGCGTCGGATGCTGGGTGAACCCTCTAATAATTGGAAAGTATCAGGGTTAATTAGCTGTACTGGAAGACGTTCAGCAAGCTCAACAACAGATTGCGCCCGTTGACCTTGGATACGCACATCAATTTGACCATCACGGTGACGCTGCAAACCGACGGGAATGGGACTGCCATGTTCTTGATGTAATTGAGCAAACACCAAACAATGCTCTGTTTCATGCTGAATGTAGGTTTTATGTTTGTGGCTACGAAAAGAGCGACCGAAAGATAACAGGTGAATGGCTTCTAATATGGACGTTTTTCCACTGCCATTTTTGCCAACGATCACATTCACTTGGGGTGAAGGTTCAAAACGCACACTTGAAAGGTTGCGAACATGAGAAATGTCCAGACGCACCAGTGGCATAACGCTTAAACCTTAATCAGGGTAGGGAAGACCCGTTTGGCTTTTAACGCGATAAAACGCCAAACGGGGGTTTTCTCATTCATCTCATTAGAGACGCATTGGCATCACAACGTATTGTGCTGCATGGCTTTGAGCTTCTTCGATCAAAGCACTGCTGTTTGCATCGTTTAATGACAAGCGTACTTCTTGCGTATCAACAACGCCAAGAACATCAAGCAAGTAACCGACGTTAAAGCCTACTTCGATGTTATCGCCTTGGTATTGAACCAATACGGATTCTTCTGCTTCTTCTTGCTCTGGGTTGTTCGCAAAGACTTGCAACATGCCATTAGAAAGAATCAGACGAACGCCACGGTATTTCTCATTCGACAAGATAGAAGCACGTAAGAATACTTGGCGAAGCTCTAAACGATCCGCAATGACGATTTTCTCGTTATTACGTGGAATCACTCGATGATAATCAGGGAATTTACCGTCCACCAGCTTGGAAGTGAAAATGTAATCCGCTACTTTTGCACGAATGTGGTTTGTACCTATTGATAACTCAACAACGTCATCTGTATCGCTTAGTAAGCGATTCAATTCTAAAACGCCTTTACGAGGCATGATAACTTGCGTCAAATCACCAGATACTTGAGCATCTTCAACCGCTGTTGCTAAACGGTGCCCGTCAGTTGCAACAACGCGTAATTGGCCGTCTGCCACTTCTAGCAACATACCATTTAGGTAATAACGAACGTCTTGGTTCGCCATGGCAAAACCCGTACGGTCGATTAAACGGCGTACGCTGTTTTGTGCAATCGCAACCGTTAGGTCACCTTGCATGTCTTGGATATTTGGGAATTCATCAGCAGGCAATGTGGATAAGCTAAAGCGTGAACGACCAGAACGAATGACGGCTTTTTGGTCATCCAATGTGAACTCAATCACAGCGCTGTCTGGTAGGCTTTTGCAAATATCCATTAGCTTACGAGCAGGAACCGTAATACGACCTTCTTCACACTCATCTAGTGGCACATGGCCAATCAACTCTACTTCTAAATCTGAGCCAGTTAAAGTCAGTACTTGGTCTTTAACTTCTACCAAAACATTGGCCAAGACTGGCATTGTTTGTTTGCGCTCTACCACGCCTGCTACGAGTTGTAGTGGCTTGAGAAGTGTCTCGCGGACGACTGAAAATTTCATTATTTTCCTCGTAAACTCAAAGTCTTAGACCATCAAGTGGTCAGAATTCGCATTAATTGTTTGTAATCTTCACGGATATCGGAATCGGTATCTTGCAGTTCTTTAATTTTACGAATCGCATGCAAGGCTGTCGTATGGTCACGACCACCAAATGCATCACCAATTTCTGGCAAACTGTGATTCGTAAGCTCTTTCGCTAATGACATGGCCACTTGGCGAGGGCGAGCAACTGAACGACTTCGACGTTTAGACAGCAAGTCACTGATCTTAATTTTGTAATATTCCGCCACAATTCGTTGGATATTATCAATGTTCACCAACTTATCTTGCAAGGCCAAAAGATCTTTTAATGATTCGCGGACGAAATCTGGCGTAATGGCTCTTCCCGTAAAATGAGAGTTGGCAATAACGCGTTTCAAAGCACCTTCTAATTCTCGCACATTGGAGCGTATTTTCTGCGCGATAAAGAAAGCAGAATCATAGGATAACTTAATACCACTTTCATCCGCTTTGCGCATTAAGATTGCGACTCGTGTTTCCAGTTCTGGCGGTTCAATGGCAACCGTTAATCCCCAGCCGAAGCGGGATTTCAAACGGTCTTCTAAACCTTGAATCTCTTTCGGGTAGCGGTCACAAGTCAGAATCATTTGCTGACCACCTTCTAGCAAAGCATTGAAGGTGTGGAAAAATTCTTCTTGTGTTCGGTCTTTACCAGCAAAAAACTGAATATCATCAATCAATAAAGCATCAACTGAGCGATAGTAACGTTTAAAGTCATTAATGGCGTTTAATTGCAACGCTTTAACCATGTCTGCCACAAAACGCTCTGAGTGCAGATAAACCACTTTCGCATTCGGATTATGGCGCATTAGCTCTGTACCAACGGCTTGCATTAAGTGAGTTTTACCCAGACCAACGCCACCGTAAATAAAGAGTGGGTTATAAGCACCGCCTGGATTTTCTGCTACTTGCAATGCGGCAGCATGAGCTAGTTGGTTCGATTTACCTTCGACGAAGTTATCAAAGGTAAATGAGTTATTCAGGTTGGCTCCGTGATTAATACCACCTTCTACTTGTACCTTACGCTTCGGCGCTGACAAAGGCAGTTGTCCTTGTTCGTAAGGTTCAAGATCACCACTGAGTCCTTTGCCTGTTGGTGAAAGAGTAAGCGGGGCTTCAAACTCAAGGTCCGCGTGAGGCGTACCTTCTTCATCATCCATTAAACCAAAACCAGGACGATAGCCAGACTCTCTCGCCACTTCATTATTTAAAGGGCTAGGGCTGGGCTCATTCGAAACAGGTGGAGGAGGCGGTGACATAGAGCCCGCTTGTGCAAAACTTTGCGCTTTGACTTCAAGCTTTAATGTAGGGGCAAGACCATCGCCAGCAAATTCGGACAATAGCTCTTTAATGCGCGTTTGATATTTATTGCTCACCCAATCCAACACAAATCGGTTCGGTGCACTTAGGCACAACTCTCCGTTAGGCATCATTTCAGCCTGTAATGGACGAATCCAGGTGTTGAACTGAGATGTGGAAAACTCCCCCTGCAAACGCTGCAGACAAAGATCCCAATGCTCCAAAGACACTGTAGACGTACTCCTTGAGTTGAATGGCAGATAAGAAGCGGATTTTACATCGGACAATTTAAGTTATCCACACATAAATAGAATAAAAGCAAAACACTTCTTCCACGAGAAAATGTTCATAACACCTAAAGTTATACACAGCAGTAGATAAAAAATATATTTTGTGCATAAAACACTAGGTTATACACACTTAAAATTTTGTTATTTTTAACTTACTCACAAAAAATATTAAAAATAACCCTCTGATTTTTATACACATTAATTCAAAAAAAACGGAACCTGTGGATATATTTTTGATTTTTAAAATTTTTTATCCACTAAAGGGGTAAAAGTCTGTGCATAAGCATGTAATGGATTGTGTGTCTATTTATTTAACAAAATAACGAGGTTAAGCATTGAATTTACTGGGGAAAGGCTCTAAAATCCGCGCCCTGATTTAACAATCAAATGTAGAGGCTTGGCGACCGCTAACCCTCAAAACTGAAACACTGCTTCAGTGAGAGAAGAACGATGAAAAGAACTTTCCAACCTAGCGTTTTAAAACGCAAACGTAACCACGGATTCCGTGCTCGTATGGCTACTAAAAGCGGACGTCAAATCGTCGCTCGTCGTCGTGCTCGCGGCCGTAAGGTATTAAGCGCATAAACACGCTGATGACCGATGATTATTGTTTTCCCCGGCATGTCAGACTTCTGAATGCCGGGGATTATCAATCAGTCTTTAACAACACCTCCGCAAAAGTCTTTGCAGGCGAATTCCTTTTATTGGCACGAAAAAGAGATGATAACCAAACTCGGTTAGGTCTTATTGTGTCTAAAAAAACGGATAAACGTGCTGTAGGCAGGAATCGTATCAAACGTTTGGTGCGTGATTCCTTTCGTCACCACAAAACCCCTCTTGCAGGTCTCGATATTGTTTTCTTGGCGCGCCAAGGAATCAAAGAGCTGGATAACCCTAATTTGCACAGTCGACTCGATAAAGCATGGAGCCAACTGGCAAAAAAAGCGCTAAAACCATCTCAAAATAAAAAACGCGAGCACTCTAAGCAAAAATAGGCTGAAAAAACTGCCAAAGGCTGTTTTAATAACGCGTGATTTTAATCAGGGTTCTCTGAACCTATTGTCCAACCAAACAAATTAGTTGAATACCATGGATTTCAGACGTTACTTTTTATGGGGTGCGCTTTTTATCAGTGGCTACCTGCTGTTTTTACAGTGGAGCCAAGATTATGGTCCTCAGTCGACTCAAAGCGTAGCTCAAAGCACTCAAACCGAAACAAACTCTCAAGTTAGCGATGATTTGCCTTTAGCATCTCAAAGCACAACCGACGCCAATGCCGAAATTCCTCAGAATGTAACCACTGTTGCACCAGGAAAACTCATTGAAGTAACAACCGATACACTTCGTGTTGCTATTAACCCTGTTGGTGGTGACCTTGTTAAAGCAGCATTGCTGAATTACAAAAAAGAATTAGGCCAGCCTGACTCTTTCGTCATCTTAGAAGACAACACTGAACGTACTTATATTACGCAAAGTGGTTTGATCGGTAAAAACGGTCCAGACGCTTCAACAGAAGGTCGTCCGGTTTATCAATCAGAACAAACATCCTATAGCTTGATGGATGGTGAAGATTCCCTTGATGTGAACCTGTATTACACAGATGCAAAAGGCGTGAAATACACTAAAACCTTCCGTTTCACGAAAGGTAAATACAGTATTCGTCAGCTAATTACCGTTGATAATGCTTCTTCCGATGTTTGGATTGGTAACTTATTTGCGCAAATTAAGCGTGACAATTCAGAAGATCCAAGCCAAGCAAGTGGTATGGGCTTACAGCCTTACCTTGGTGGCGCGATTTCTGATGAAGAGAATAAGTACAACAAGATCTCTTTTTCCGATATGGAAGAAGATCCTGTTAAGAAATCAACCACTCAAGGTTGGGTAGCTATCTTACAACATTACTTTGTTTCTGCTTGGATTCCTGAGCAAGGCCAAAAAGTAACACTGCAAGCTCGTACAAATAATGGTTTCAACATTATTGGCTTTACAGGCTCAGCGGTTGAAGTTGCACCAGACAAACAAGGTACTTTGGCATCTACGTTTTACGTTGGTCCAAAACTACAAGATCAACTTGAAGAAACAGCTGCAAACCTAGACTTAACCGTAGATTATGGTTGGTTATGGTGGTTGGCTAAGCCTTTATTCTGGTTACTAACAGCAATTCAATCTGTTGTGATCAACTGGGGTGTGGCTATCATCTTGATCGTAGTGTGTGTGAAAGCCATCTTCTTCAAGCTTTCTGCGGCAAGTTACCGTTCTATGGCCAAAATGCGTAAATTCGGGCCTGAAATTGCCAAGCTGAAAGAACAGTATGGCGATGACCGTCAGAAGATGTCGCAAGAAATGATGTCTTTGTATAAGAAAGAAAAAATTAACCCCTTGGGCGGCTGTTTACCTATTTTGGTACAAATGCCAGTTTTCCTTTCTCTATACTGGGTATTAATGGAGTCGGTTGAGTTACGTCATGCACCATTCTTCTTATGGATTAATGACTTGTCAGCAATGGACCCATTCTTTGTACTGCCTATTTTGATGGGTGTGAGTATGTTGGGACAACAAATGCTGAACCCAACGCCTCCAGATCCAATGCAAGCTAGAATCATGAAGATCATGCCGATCGCATTTACTTTCTTCTTCTTATGGTTCCCATCTGGTTTGGTTCTGTACTGGGTATGTAACAACACCTTGTCGATTGTACAGCAGTACATCATTACCAAACGCATTGAAAAAGAAGCCTAGCACACCAAAGTGTGACGTTAAGTTTCGATAAGAAAAGGCTTCCCTTGGGAGGCCTTTTTTACGTTTAGATTGCCATCACTTCCTTGCTAACGGACAATGGCTAATATTCCTGTTTTACCGCACAGAGTTTAATTATGACTGATTTCCAATACGCCACAGACCAAGACACTATTGCCGCGCAAGCCACTGCTCCTGGCCGAGGTGGCGTAGGGATAATTCGTTTATCAGGCCCGAAAAGCCTAGCAATCGCGAAGCAAATTGTTGGCTTTGAGCCTACACCTCGCTACGCCCATTATGTGCCGTTTAAAGACGCAAATAGCGAGCAGCTTGATATGGGATTGGCTTTGTATTTCCCAGGGCCAAACTCCTTTACTGGTGAAGACGTTTTTGAACTTCAAGGTCATGGCGGACCCGTTATTATGGACATGCTGTTAAGCCATTGTGTGGCGCTTGGTGCCCGTTTGGCGCGTCCAGGTGAATTCTCTGAACGAGCTTTCATGAACGACAAAATGGACTTAACCCAAGCTGAAGCCATTGCAGACTTAATCGACAGTACTTCAGAGCAAGCCGCAAAATGTGCCTTACGCTCTTTACAAGGTGCCTTTTCTAAGCGTGTCGAAGAATTGGTTGAAGCCTTGATCCATCTACGAATTTACGTAGAAGCGGCAATTGATTTTCCTGAAGAGGAAATCGACTTTATTGGCGATGGTAAAGTTGCCAGCGAACTTTCAGGTATTCAAGCCAAGTTGCAAACCGTCCTGAAAGAAGCCAATCAAGGCGCTTTGATTCGTGAAGGTATGAACGTCGTTATCGCTGGTCGCCCAAATGCCGGTAAATCCAGCTTATTGAATGCTTTGTCAGGTAAAGAATCCGCCATTGTCACTAACATTGAAGGCACAACTCGCGATGTTTTACGGGAGCATATTCACCTTGATGGCATGCCTTTGCACATCATAGACACTGCAGGTTTACGAGATAGTCCAGACGAAGTAGAGCGCATTGGTATTCAGCGCGCGTGGGACGAAATCAATAAAGCCGATCGTATTTTAATGATGGTTGACAGCCAATCGATTGATTCGAAAGACCCAAGTGAAATCTGGCCTGAGTTTATGGAAAAACTGGGTGATACCAGTAATTTAACACTGGTACGTAATAAAGTGGATTTGACCAAAGAAAGCACTGGTATAGAAACCGTTCAAGGCGTCTCTGTGGTCTCTCTGTCAGCAAAAACAGGTGAGGGTGTTTCTGACCTGACGGAACATTTAAAAGCCGTTATGGGCTTCGACAGCACCACAGAAGGTGGTTTTATTGCTCGTCGTCGACACATAGAAGCACTTAACAAAGCGAAGCGATTCCTTGATGCTGGCGATGAGCAATTACATGGCTACGGAGCAGGGGAATTACTGGCTGAAGACCTAAAAGAAGCACAACAAGCATTAAGCGAAATCACCGGTGCATTCACCAGTGACGACTTGCTTGGCCGCATCTTTAGCTCATTCTGTATCGGGAAGTAATTTAGAAAACCTCAGTTAATGAGCATTAACTGAGGTTTTGTCCAAGTTTTAGCATGGATGCAATATTTCGTGATGAGTTAATCAAGTTCACTTCAGCTTGAGCCAACACATTATCTAGACTGTCTAGAGCGGGAATAGTCGGAAATATTGCCTTCATTCCATGACTCAAAATAGCATCAGCGTCTTTACCTAAACTACCTGCAATCCCAATAGTCGCGACGTTTTTCAGGTTGGCTTGTTTTAAAACACCCATTGGGGTTTTACCAAAAACTGTTTGACCATCGATTCGTCCTTCACCTGTAATTACTAAATCTGCGCCTTCTAATGTATCCGCGAATCCAACGGTTTCCATGACGATTTCGATGCCAGGTTTTAAAGTGGCATTTAAGAAGGTTTTTACACCTAATCCCATGCCGCCTGCTGCACCAGAACCAGGCTCTAAACGATGATCTTCAAAGCCGGATTCCGCGATAACATCAGCAAAATATCCCAAAGTATTATCTAACAAAGCAACAATTTCTGGCGTAGCACCTTTTTGAGGGCCAAAAATAGCCGACGCACCAC
The DNA here is from genome assembly GCF_055809555.1 of Marinomonas sp. 15G6-16. Lineage (NCBI taxonomy): Bacteria > Pseudomonadati > Pseudomonadota > Gammaproteobacteria > Oceanospirillales > Oceanospirillaceae > Marinomonas > Marinomonas sp. 15G6-16. The sequence goes on from NZ_CM147916.1 coordinate 1,715,793, forward strand.
GCTCGCCACATAAAGGGTTATCTACATCACAAGCAACATCTATCTGACATTGGGAAAGTAAAGGATGAATTTGGGACGTATCAATGGTCTTGAGTTGGGCAAGCGCTTCACCACCAAAAGCAAGTTCTTGCCCTTTATCATCTTTAAATTGGACGCCGAGTGCTTGTGCTAATCCTGCACCAGCATCATTCGTTGCACTACCACCGAGCCCGAGAACGATATGTTTAATCCCTCGATCTAGCGCGTCTTTGATCAGTTCACCTGTGCCAAAGCTGGTGGTGTAAAGAGGATTTCTTTGCTCTCTTGGCACCAAATGCAAACCAGAAGCCGAAGCCATTTCAATCACGGCTGTGGTTGGCAATTCTCCTTCTTTGGCCCCTAAAATACCGTATTGCGCCATGACTTTATTACCCAATGGCCCAGTCACTTCAAGGTCAACAAAATGACCTTGAGTAGCATCAACCATAGATTGAACGGTTCCTTCACCACCGTCAGCCATGGGGACTTTAATGTATTCTCCATCCGGGAAAATATAGCGAAAGCCGATTTCAATAGCCTTAGCAACTTCTAAAGCGGTTAGGCTTTCTTTAAAAGAGTCTGGCGCAATAATAATTTTCATATTCGTCCTTTTCTCGGCAATTAAAGAGAAGAGGCCAAGCGGTTTATTGATTTTTAACCTTTACTAAAACTCGGCCACGTACTTTACCATCAAGCAATTTATAGGCCGTTTCTACGACATCGTCCAATTCGATCTCTGTACTGATGGCATCATAATCTTGTGCTGTCAGTAATTCGCTTAATCTTTGCCATGCTTCGATACGGTCAGCCTTTGGGCGCATAACACTGTCGATACCAATTAAACGCACGCCTCGAAGAATAAAAGGCGCAACAGAAGCAGGGAAGTCCATTCCTTGTGCCAGTCCGCAAGAGGTAACAACGCCACCATATTTGGTACTCGCACAAGCATTAGCAAGAGTATGACTACCAACACAATCAATAACCCCAGCCCAACGCTCTTTTTGCAGCGGTTTACCCGGTTCAGATAACGTCGCTCGGTCGATGATTTCATTGGCTCCTAAAGACGTCAAATAATCCGTTTGTTCCATTCGCCCAGTAGAAGCGACAACGCAATAACCTAGCCTATGTAATAAGCGAATCGCAAAACTTCCCACTCCGCCATTAGCTCCCGTGACTAATATTTCACCTGAATCAGGTGTAACACCTTGTTTTTCTAGCGCTAAAACAGAAAGCATAGCGGTATAACCTGCTGTACCTATTGTCATGGCTTGCTTTGGATCTATATCTTTAGGTAAAGGAATCAACCAATCACTTTTGAGTTTGGCTTTTTCAGCCAATCCACCCCAATGAGCTTCACCGACACCAAATCCATTTAACAAAACCCAATCACCTTGCTCAAAGGCAGTAGAATCACAGTGGTTAACCTGACCAACCAAATCAATACCAGGAACCATAGGAAAAGAGCGTACAACTGGCGCTTTACCTGTGATTGCCAAACCATCTTTATAATTTAATGTGCTGTAATGTACATCGACTAATACATCGCCTTTGGGTAGTTGATCTTCATTTATATCAACAACTTGAGCTGATTGCTGTTTGTCTTTTTGAGTTATCAATAAGCCTTTAAACATAAAAAACTCCAATTTTAGACCGATCGTCTATTTAATTAACAAAAAAAGCTAAGTGAGAACTTAGCTTCTAAAAAGTGTTACTTGCCTTGCTGTATTGTATGTATGAAAAAATCTAAGAAAGCGGATAACGGCTGAGTACTTTTCACCAATCGAGCACGATGAACGGCACCTTCCCAACCAATCCAGAAAATTTGTGACATATCTTCTGTAGTCTGCTCACTCGTCACTTCTTTTTGCTTTTGACCTTCTGCCAAGCAGTCTGCAACGCGATTTTGCCAACTTAAATAGGTTTCTTGTAAGCGCTGACGAAAAATGTCCGACAATAAAATGGACTCTTGCTCTAAATTTCCGACTAAGCACCCTCGCTTAAAATCATGGCGAATAATCCCATTTTCAGCGTCTTGAGCAAAATTTCGTAGCCGCTCCAAAGGCATAAAAGCATCATCCAGTAAAAATTTATCTAACTTGTTTTCAAAATAACGGCTGTATCGTTCAAGCACAGCAATACCGAAAGCTTCTTTACTGGAAAAGTAGTGGTAAAAAGAACCTTTTGGAACACCAACTGATTTTAGAATGGGATCAATCCCACTGTTCATAAAACCTGTTTCAGTCAAAATTTGCATACCAGCTCGCAGTAAAGACTCGCGAGTATCAAATGTATCGCTTGATTGCTTTTTTGGACGACCACGGCGGGGTTTACTTGGCAAACCACTCATGGTCTGTGTCTCGTCAACTAAATTGGACAATGAAATAACCTATCGGGAAAAAGTTAGATCTAAAGAATTTAGACCAGTCGTCTAATAAAATCAAATTTGGATCTCGCTTTATTGAAAAATGCTGACTACACCATGTGTGCCCAATCTATTTTTTAGCATTCGCCCATTACGCTCAAAGTTACTCACAATAAAAGAAGACAGTGGAAAGAATCTCTCTTTTTACACACATGGCGAAAAAGCCATATAAATCAGCGCTTCTTAACATTATCCACTTTCATAAAATTACTTACTTTGTTCCAAGAGCAAACTTTTTTATTTTTTTCTTGTGGATTATTTTTTTGAAGAAACCCCAGTTAAACCTCACAAAATAGACATAAAACATATAAAAAACAGATAGTTAAAATTTTCAATTTGTTTTTCTCTATCTGTTGATAAGTACGGTAATAGGTTGATAAGAAGTTTTGCACAGTTTTTAACAACTTAGAAAGAAAATTCACACAGTGTATAAGTAGCACTTTTATGCACAGGAATAGGTTATCCACAGCACAGGAAGAGAAGGGTGTGATTAACAAGATGTTATTCACATAGAGTGATGATATATAAGAGAAAATAAGAGTTATATACAGATTTTGTCTTGCTATATAAACATAACAGACATAAAAGATCTTATATACTTACTTATATATATTAATATTGATGACCGGAGTTTAGAGATTCGATCGCTTTCTTTTTAAAAATTTGCCTATATACTAAGCGGCCTAATCAAGCGTTGATCGTTTTTTATTCATTTCCTGTTTATATAGTAATACCGAGGTTCCTGTGGATTTCCCAAGTCGTTTTGATGTAATTGTGGTTGGTGGCGGACATGCTGGTACAGAAGCGGCTTTAGCTGCTGCTCGCATGGGTGTCAAAACATTATTACTTTCCCACAACATTGAAACGTTAGGACAAATGTCCTGTAACCCTGCAATTGGTGGTATAGGGAAATCACATCTTGTAAAAGAAATAGATGCATTAGATGGCGCTATGGCTTTAGCAACAGATCAGGCTGGTATTCAATTTAGAACCTTAAACTCCCGAAAAGGCCCTGCCGTTCGAGCAACTCGTGCTCAAGCAGACCGTATTTTATATAAAGCCGCGATTCGTCATAAATTAGAGAACCAAGAAAATTTATGGCTTTTCCAACAATCTGCAGAAGATCTGATTGTTGAAGACGGCGCTGCTCGTGGTGTTATTACTCAAACTGGAATACGCTTTAACAGTAAAACAGTTGTATTAACAGCTGGCACATTTTTGGGCGGCATTATTCACATAGGTTTAGAAAATCATTCTGGTGGCCGAGCTGGTGATCCTCCATCTATTGGTTTAGCAGAAAAACTACGCGCTTTACCATTTCGAGTTGATCGTTTAAAAACAGGTACACCACCTCGAATTGATGCTCGTTCTGTTGATTTTTCTCAAATGCAGGCACAACCAGGTGATGATATAACGCCAGTAATGTCTTACATGGGCAACCGTGCAATGCACCCGCGCCAAATCGAATGTTTTATCACTCATACCAATGAACGTACTCATGACATTATTCGTTCTGGTATGGATCGATCTCCTATGTATACAGGTGTGATTGAAGGTGTTGGCCCTCGTTACTGTCCTTCAATTGAAGATAAAATTGTTCGCTTTGCCGACAAAAACTCACATCAAATCTTCATTGAACCGGAAGGGTTAACCACACACGAACTTTACCCAAATGGTATCTCGACATCTTTGCCGTTTGACGTTCAAATTGAACTTGTTCGCTCAATGAAAGGGATGGAAAATGCTCATATTATTCGTCCTGGATATGCTATTGAGTACGATTATTTCAACCCTCAAGATCTCAAATATTCTTTAGAAACCAAACACATGCCTGGTTTGTTCTTTGCGGGACAAATTAACGGCACAACAGGTTATGAAGAAGCAGGCGCTCAAGGCTTATTAGCTGGAATGAATGCTGCATTACTGGCTCAAGATAAAGACGCTTGGACACCTAGACGTGATGAAGCGTATCTTGGTGTGCTGGTGGATGATCTAATTACGATGGGAACGAAAGAACCTTACCGCATGTTTACCAGTCGTGCAGAATATCGTTTGATTCTTCGAGAAGACAATGCCGACATGCGTTTAACTGAAAAAGGACGCGAACTTGGCTTGGTTTCTGATGAACGTTGGGCGGCGTTTTGCAAAAAACGTGAAGCAATAGAAGTTGAAACTCAGCGTCTTAAATCCAGCTGGATTGTGCCTAAATCACCAGAAGCAGAAATTATCAATCCAAAGCTTGAAACGCCGATTACTCACGAATACAGCTTGTTGGATTTGCTTAAGCGTCCAAACATTGTTTATTCCGATGTGGCTAATTTGAAAAATGCACCTGAAGAAGCCGTTGATGAGCAAGTTTCTGAACAAGTTCAAATTGCCGTGAAATACGCAGGTTATATCGCCCGCCAAGCAGAAGATATTGAGCGGTTACGTCGACAAGAAAACACGCCTTTGCCTGCTGATTTGGATTACAGCAGCATGGAAGGCTTATCGAATGAAGTGAAGCAGAAGCTGAACCAAATTCGACCTGAAACGCTAGCAGCGGCATCTCGTATTCAGGGTGTCACCCCAGCTGCGGTTTCTTTACTTTTGATTCATTTGAAAAAACGTGCCATTGCACAAAAAACTGCCTAGAATCATCGTCCGTTAATAATTTATAGAAATGGATCGACAGTGACACATTTTGACACCATCAAAAAAGGCGCCCTAGAAATGGGCGCTTCTTTATCTGATGAAACAATTCAGACACTTGTTCATTATTTAGCCATGCTTGAAAAGTGGAATAAGGCTTACAACCTGACCGCGATTCGTGATGTCGAGCAAATGATCACATTGCATCTACTGGATAGTTTGGCGACTTTACCCTACATAACAGGTGAAAAAATCATCGATGTTGGCACTGGACCTGGTTTACCCGGTATGGTCCTTGCAATATGTTATCCCGACAAACAATTTACCTTGTTAGACAGTAACGGAAAAAAGACGCGTTTCTTAACTCAAGTGAAAATGGAGTTGGGCATCAATAACGTCACAGTAGCGAATGAAAGAGTTGAAAAACATGCTCATCAAGGTGAGTATGATCACGTCATTTCGCGAGCCTTTGCTTCGTTACAAGATATGATTAACTGGACTTTGCCCCTGCCTAAAGAAACTGGTAATTTTTTAGCCATGAAAGGGGTTTATCCTAGTGATGAAATCGCGGCATTACCAAAAGAGGTTGATGTTATTTTGACAGAACCTCTCAATGTGCCAAATATTCAAGCGGAGCGTCATATGGTAGTGATGACACGTAAAGGATAAAGAATGGCTAAGATCATCGCAGTTACCAATCAAAAAGGTGGTGTGGGAAAAACCACTACCTGTGTTAATTTGGCGGCTTCTCTTGCCGCAATGAAGCGTCGAGTTTTGCTTATTGATCTCGATCCTCAAGGTAACGCTACGACCGGAAGTGGGCTAACAAAAGAAGAATTAGAGGCAAGTGTATTTGATGTCTTAGTTGGTACGCACGGCGTAAAAGAAGTGATGAAAAAAAGTACTCCAGGTGAATATTGGGTACTGCCTGCAAATGGTGATTTAACTGGCGCAGAAGTGGCTTTATTAGATCTACCGAGTAAGGAAACCCGCTTGAGAGCAGGGCTTTATGAAGTTGATAATGACTTTGACTATATTCTGCTCGATTGCCCACCATCTTTGAATATGTTGACGGTTAATGCCTTAGCGGCGTCTCAAGGGGTATTAATCCCTGTTCAGTGTGAATATTACGCCTTGGAAGGTTTAACGGCGCTATTACAAACCATTGAACGCATTACTCAAGCATTAAATCCATCATTAGAGGTCGAAGGTATTTTACGAACCATGTATGATCCTCGCCCTAGTCTGACTCACGATGTTTCTAGTCAGCTTCATAAATATTTTGGCGACAAAGTATATGACACAGTCATACCAAGAAACATTCGCTTAGCTGAGTCCCCAAGTTACGGTTTACCTGTTTTGCATTACGAAAAACAATCTCGTGGTGCAATTGCTTACTTAGCATTAGCCGGTGAATTTATCAGAAAGTGTGTAGTTTGATGATTGCCTTAAAGGCATATTTTCATATCAATTAAGGTTAATGAAATGACGATGAAAAAAGAGGTCTAGGCCGCGGTTTAGATGCCTTATTAGCACCACAAGCCACTGCAACAAAAGAAGTGGAGAATGGTTCTGACGATCAAATTAAAGGCTTAACCTATTTGCCTGTTGATTGGTTGTCAAAAGGTAAGTTTCAACCTCGTCGTGATATGAATTCTGCACAATTAGAAGATTTAGCATCTTCTATTCGAACTCAAGGCATTATGCAGCCTATTGTGGTGCGTCCAAATGGTCATAATCAGTATGAAATTATTGCTGGTGAACGACGTTGGCGCGCGGCAAAATTAGCCGATTTAACACAAGTCCCCGTTATTATTCGTCATGTTGAAGACGCAGACGCTGTGGTATTGGCACTCATCGAAAACATCCAAAGGGAAGATCTAAACCCTGTTGAAGAAGCATTAGCACTACAAAGATTGATTGAAGACTTTAATTTAACTCAACAAGAAGTTGCTGATACAGTGGGTAAATCCCGCTCTACAGTAGCGAATTTGTTGCGTTTATTAGGTTTAACCCCAGAAGTTCGCCGTTTGTTAGAACATGGTGATATTGAGATGGGGCACGCCAGAGCACTTTTGCCTTTGGAGCATGACAAACAAATCCAAGCCGCTTCTCAAGTGGTGACGAAATCCTTATCTGTTCGTGAAACGGAAAGGCTTGTTAAGAACTTTCAAGTCACTGATAAAGTTGAGAATAATAAACCTTCTCTGCCTGATTTAAGTGCAGAGGCTGAAAAGATCAGTCAGAAGATCAATGCTGCGGTAAAGATCCAACCTTCAGCCAAAGGAAAAGGTAAGCTGGTGATTGAGTATCGAAACCCAGAACATCTAGAACTCTTGATTAGCGAGCTTTTAGAAGGAAAATAAATCATTTTCACAAGTTATTTTTTGTATCTTTAAGAGATTACTAGAAAGTCATTTTGCCACTCACTTTAAGTTGAACACGACAGCTATTACCCATATAATGCCTCGAATTTTATAAATTATCACATTGATTGCACTTTTACGGTGCGAGATAGAGAGTCAGATAATGGAAGCAAATAAGCCGCTCAGTGCAAACGCAATTTTAAGCGCAAGAAAGCGAGCTATATTCCGCTTTGTGTTATTGCAATTTTTACTCACTATTTTTATATCTTTGGGAATTTTTTACATAACGGACGGTCTGAAAGGCTACTCTTTTTTACTCGGGAGTTTATGTAGCGTTTTACCCAGCCTTTATATGGCATGGCGTGTTTTTGGGTATAAAGGCGTTCGTTCAGCAAAAAGTGTCGTTAGATCATTCTATCGAGGGGAAGCCGGTAAGTTGGTAATGACAGCGGTTTTATTGTCGCTGGTTTTTCTCTTGATAAAGCCTTTGTCTGTTGGAGCTTTTTTCGCAGGCTTTGGTTTTGCAGTTTTGAGTCATTGGCTCAGTCCCATCTTGCTAAAATAATTGTTAGCAATGAGGGAATACAGGTTTAATCATTAAGAGAGCGTGGATGTAAATATGGCAAGTGAAAATCCAAATGCTTCCGAATACATAAAACATCACCTTCAGAATTTGACCTTTGGTCAGCATCCTGACGGTAGCTGGGGTATTGCGGAAACATCTCAAGAAGCAGCTGAAATGGGCTTTTGGGCAATTCATTTAGACACTATGGGTTTTTCTATTGGTCTAGGTATATTGTTTCTTTGGCTATTCCGTATGGCGGCTAAAAAGGCTTCAACTGAAACACCATCAGGCTTACAAAACTTTGTAGAGCTTATGGTTGAATTCGTTGATAACTCAGTTAAAGAGAGTTTTCATGGCAAAAGTAAAGTCATAGCGCCATTGGCGCTGACGATTTTTGTCTGGATCTTTTTGATGAACTTGATGGACTTAATCCCTGTAGACTTCGTGCCTCGTATCGCGCATGACGTATTCGGCTTGGATTATTTCAAAATAGTTCCGACAACAGACATTAATGCTACATTAGGCATGTCTTTGTCTGTGTTTTTCTTGATTATTTTCTACAGCATCAGCATGAAAGGTTTCGGTGGATTTGTTAAAGAGTTAACGCTACAGCCTTTTAATACACCTATTATGATCCCATTCAACTTTGTGTTGGAAATGGTAGGTTTGCTTGCTAAACCGGTTTCATTAGCATTGCGTCTATTTGGTAACCTTTATGCAGGTGAATTGATCTTTATACTAATTGCTGTTTTACCTTGGTTCGCACAATGGGTTTTGTCGGTACCATGGGCAATATTCCATATCTTAGTTATTACACTGCAAGCATTTATCTTTATGATGCTGACCATTGTTTATCTAAGTATGGCGCACGAAGAACACTAATGATTTTGTAATACCCTTGTTTTTTTAAACCTTGTAAATTAAAACTTAAAGTTAGGAGTTAAAATGGAACTAGTAGTAAGTATGACGGCTATCGCAGTAGCAATGCTAATTGGCTTTGCTGCATTAGGTACAGCCATTGGTTTTGCCATCTTAGGTGGTAAATTTCTAGAAGCAAGTGCTCGCCAACCAGAGCTTGCACCTATGCTGCAAACTAAAATGTTTATCGTAGCGGGTCTTTTGGACGCTGTTTCTATGATCGGTGTAGGTATCGCTTTGTTCTTTACATTCGCGAATCCTTTTATTGCTCAGGTTGCAGGCTAAGATTTCTATTGAAATTGAAAGCTTTTTAAACGACTTAGAGCGAGGATATTAGCGTGAATTTGAATCTCACACTTATAGGCCAAGCTATTTCGTTTGCGATCTTTGTCTGGTTCTGCATGAAATTCGTGTGGCCACCAGTGATTGCTGCGCTCGAAGAGCGTAGCAAAAAAATCGCAGACGGTTTAGAAGCAGCAAATCGTGCTTCACGTGATCTTGAATTGGCACAAGAACAAGCCAATCAATTACTACGTGAAAGCAAAGATAATGCGGCCGATATAATTGAACAAGCCAATAAACGTGCGAACCAAATGATTGAAGAGGCGAAAGAACAAGTGATTGCTGATGGCAAACGCTTGCGTCAAGCAGCTCAAGCAGAAATTGAACAAGATGTATTGCGTGCTAAAGAAGCATTGCGTGCTCAAGTTTCCGTTCTTGCATTTGCTGGCGCCGAGAAAATCTTGGGAACCACCATTGACGAGAAAGCACATAGCGAGATCGTTGAACAGCTCGCCAAAGAGCTTTAAGCGAGGGTCTAATGGCTGAATTAAAAACAGTCGCGCGACCGTATGCGAAAGCGGTTTTCGAAGTTGCTCGAGAGAAAGGTCAAATAGCAGAATGGGCTGAGATGTTAAGCACATTAGCCGCTGTTACTTTAGAACCTAAACTTAAGAAAGCGCTTGAGAACCCAGCTTTTAGTGCGGAAGAGAAGGCAAACGCTCTGGCTGATGTCTGTGCAGAAACAACAACAGAACAAGGGAAAGCTTTTTTGCTGACCCTTGCTGAAAATAAGCGTTTATCACTTATTCCAGCAATCTCTGATTTGTTTTTACAGTTTAAACTGAACTTTGAAAAAGCCGTAAATGTAAACTTTACGTCTGCATTCGAACTATCAGCTGAGCAAGCACAAGCATTAGCCGATTCATTGAGTAAAAAGTTGGACCGCAAGGTTAACTTGACCAATGAAACTGACGCGAGCCTGATTGGTGGCGTGGTTATACGTACAGGTGACTTAATCATCGACGGTTCGGTACGCGGTAAATTAGCGAAACTGTCCGAGGCGATAAACTCCTAGCGTTTCGTTAAATCGAAACCAGGGTTGAGGAATTTAGCATGCAGCAACTGAATCCATCTGAGATCAGCGAGATTATTAAGAAGCGCATCGACAACCTCGATGTTACTTCTGATGCCCAGAATGAGGGCACAATTGTCAGCGTGGCAGACGGTATCGTTCTGATCCATGGCTTGGCAGATGTTATGTACGGGGAAATGATTGAATTCCCTGGTGGTGTTTACGGTATGGCCCTTAACCTAGAGCGTGACTCTGTTGGTGCGGTTGTATTAGGTAACTACCAAGACCTTGTAGAAGGTCAAAAAGTAAAATGTACAGGTCGTATTTTGGAAGTTCCAATCGGTCCTGAATTGCTTGGTCGTGTTGTTGACGCATTGGGTAACCCAGTTGACGGTAAAGGCGACATCAACGCAAAACTAACTGATAAAGTTGAGAAAGTGGCTCCAGGCGTTATCGAACGTCAGTCAGTTGATCAGCCTATTCAAACTGGTTATAAAGCAATCGACTCCATGGTTCCAATCGGTCGTGGTCAGCGTGAGTTGATCATCGGTGACCGTCAGATTGGTAAAACAGCGTTGGCGATAGACACTATCATTGCTCAAAAAAGCAGTGGTATTAAGTGTGTATACGTAGCGATTGGCCAGAAGCAATCTACAATTGCAAACGTAGTACGTAAGCTTGAAGAAGCTGGCGCGATGGAATACACCACAGTGGTTGTGGCGGGTGCATCTGATCCAGCATCAATGCTTTACCTAGCGCCATACACTGGTTGTACTATGGGTGAATATTTCCGTGACCGCGGTGAAGACGCTTTGATCATTTATGATGATTTGACAAAACAAGCTTGGGCTTACCGTCAGATCTCTTTGCTTCTTCGTCGTCCACCAGGTCGTGAAGCTTACCCAGGTGACGTTTTCTACCTTCACTCTCGTCTTCTAGAGCGTGCGTCTCGTGTAAACGTTGACTATGTAGAAAAATTCACTAACGGTGAAGTGAAAGGTAAGACTGGTTCTTTGACTGCTCTACCTATAATCGAAACTCAAGGTGGCGATGTATCTGCATTCGTACCAACTAACGTTATCTCCATCACAGATGGTCAGATATTCCTAGAAACGAGCGCATTTAACTCTGGTATTCGTCCAGCGATGAATGCGGGTATTTCCGTTTCTCGTGTTGGTGGTGCAGCACAAACTAAGATTGTCAAAAAACTTGGCGGTGGTATTCGTCTTGCATTGGCTCAGTATCGTGAATTGGCGGCTTTCGCTCAGTTCGCATCTGACCTAGACGAAGCGACTCGTAAACAGCTAGAGCACGGTAAACAGGTTACTGAACTGATGAAACAGAAGCAGTTCTCTCCTATGTCTGTAGCTGATATGGGCGTAGTTCTTTACGCTGCTAATGATGGCTTCCTTGAAGATGTTGAAACAAGCAAAATTGGCAGTTTTGAAACGTCTTTGTTGAGCTATATGAACAGTGAACACACTGATCTAATGGCTGACATTAACAAAACTGGTAATTTTAACGGCGAGATTGAAGCGACATTTAAAGCGGCAATCGAGAAGTTCAAAGCGACGCAAACTTGGTAATGAGTTTGATGACAGACTAGGGTTACCTAGTTTGTCATTATTTTCTTGCAGTTTGTGAAATAACATTCTCACAAGGGCAGTTCTATTATGGCAGTCGGAAAAGAGATACGTACTCAGATTTCGAGCATTAACAATACGCGTAAAATTACTCGTGCTATGGAAAAAGTAGCCGCAAGTAAGACGCGTAAAGCTCAGGATCGTATGGCCGCTTCTCGTCCGTATGCGGAACGAATTCGCCAAGTAGTTGGCCATTTGGCCAACGCGAATCCTGAGTATAAACACCGTTACCTTACCGAGCGTGAGGCGAAGCGTGTTGGTTATATCGTGATCTCTTCTGATCGTGGTTTATGTGGTGGTTTGAACGTTAACGTGTTCAAAAAAGCCATCAAAGAAATGAAGCAGTTTGCTGATGATGGTGTTGAAATCGACATCTGTACTATCGGTTCTAAAGCGGTTTCTTTCTTCAAAAACTACGGCGGAAATGTAACATCAGCTTTTACTGGTTTAGGTGATGCACCTCAAGCAGACGACTTAGTCGGTAGTGTAAAGGTGATGCTAGATGCGTTTGATGAAGGTCGTATCGATCGTCTTTTTGTGGTTTCAAATGAGTTCGTGAACACCATGACTCAGAAACCAGCGATTGAGCAACTTTTGCCATTAAAAGCAGAAGAGAATGCAAAATTAAAGCACCACTGGGATTACATTTATGAGCCTGAACCTGTCGAAATTTTAGACGAGTTATTGGTTCGTTATATTGAATCTCAAGTATATCAAGCAGTTGTTGAGAACATTGCGTGTGAACAAGCAGCTCGTATGCTTGCTATGAAGAACGCAACGGACAACGCTGGTGATATCATTGATGAATTGCAGTTGGTGTACAACAAGGCTCGTCAAGCAGCGATTACTCAGGAAATTTCTGAGATAGTAAGCGGCGCGGCAGCGGTTTAAGGTATTTAGGTTTTTAAGAGGATCCGAACATGAGTAGCGGACACATCGTACAAATTATCGGTGCTGTTATCGACGTGGAATTCCCACGTGATAATGTGCCAAAAGTATATGATGCCCTGACCATCGAGGGTAAAGAGTTGGTGTTGGAAGTTCAACAGCAACTAGGTGACGGTATCGTTCGTACCATCGCCATGGGTTCTACTGATGGTATGAAGCGTGGTTTGGCTGTAGAAAACACAAACAACCCAGTTTCTGTACCAGTTGGTACTAAAACTCTAGGACGTATTATGGACGTTCTAGGTAACCCAATTGATGAAAAAGGCCCAATCGGCGCTGAAGAAAGCTGGTCTATTCACCGTTCAGCACCTTCTTACTCTGAGCAGTCTTCTAGCAACGAATTGCTAGAAACAGGCATCAAGGTAATCGACCTTGTTTGTCCTTTCGCTAAGGGTGGTAAAGTAGGTCTGTTTGGTGGTGCCGGTGTAGGTAAAACCGTAAACATGATGGAGCTTATCCGTAACATCGCTATCGAGCACAGTGGTTACTCTGTATTCGCTGGTGTTGGTGAGCGTACTCGTGAAGGTAACGACTTCTACCATGAGATGACTGACTCGAACGTAATCGACAAAGTATCTCTTGTATACGGTCAGATGAATGAGCCACCAGGTAACCGTCTACGTGTTGCTTTGACTGGTTTGACTATGGCAGAAAAATTCCGTGACGAAGGTCGTGACGTACTTTTCTTCGTAGATAACATCTACCGTTACACGCTTGCGGGTACAGAAGTATCTGCATTGCTAGGTCGTATGCCATCTGCGGTAGGTTACCAGCCTACACTTGCTGAAGAGATGGGTGTTCTTCAAGAACGTATCACCTCTACTAAGACAGGTTCTATCACATCTGTACAAGCGGTATACGTACCTGCAGATGACTTGACTGACCCTTCTCCAGCAACGACTTTCTCCCACTTGGACGCAACCGTTGTATTGTCTCGTGACATCGCATCTTTGGGTATCTACCCAGCGATCGATCCGCTTGACTCTACTTCACGTCAGCTTGACCCTCTTGTTATCGGTCAAGAGCACTACGACGTAGCACGTGGCGTACAAATGGTATTGCAGCGTTACAAAGAATTGAAAGACATCATCGCAATCTTGGGTATGGACGAGTTATCTGAAGAAGATAAGCAAACGGTTAACCGTTCTCGTAAAATCCAGCGTTTCTTGTCTCAGCCTTTCTTCGTAGCTGAAGTCTTCACAGGCGCTCCAGGTAAATATGTTCCTTTAAAAGAAACCATTCGTGGCTTTAAAGGCATCTTGGATGGCGAGTATGACGATCTTCCAGAGCAAGCGTTCTACATGATTGGTAGCATCGACGAAGCTGTCGAGAAAGCTAAGAAACTTTAACCATCACGCATAGCAAGGCGTTGAAAAACGCTTTGCTAAGTATGACTTAAGAGAGGCAACTTATGGCTATCACAGTACACTGCGATATCGTAAGCGCTGAACAAGAGATTTTTTCTGGTGCAGTTCAATCTCTTGTGGCTGCAGGCAGCTATGGTGACCTAGGCATTATGCCTGGCCACGCTCAGTTGTTAACAACTCTGCAACCAGGTCCTGTTCGTGTGATTAAAGAAAATGGTGATGAAGAGAATATCTTCGTGTCAGGTGGCTTCCTAGAAGTTCAACCTCACCGTATCACTGTTTTAGCTAATACAGCTATTCGTGCAAGAGATCTGGACGAAGACGCAGCGCAACAAGCGAAAAAGCATGCTCTTGAGCTTTTAGCTGAGCAAAAACCTGACGTCGACTACACGCGTGCGACAGCGGAATTAGCCGAAGCTATGGCCCGCTTGCGTACTATTCAACAGTTCCGTGAGCATAACTAACGGTTACTTAGAATGAAGAGTTAAAAAAAGCAGCCTGATGGCTGCTTTTTTATTGTCTGTTATTTGAGGGTTTTAGATAAAAAGACTTAAAGCATCTTCCACAGAGTATCGAAAATAATCTGTTGGGCTTTGGCGATGTCTTTTGACTCTAATACAACCGCCGAAGGGAAGTTATTACTGGCCAAGGAAATGATGGCACACTTTGGTGGGTAAATCGCAATGTAGCTGGCATCGACAGAGCCTTCGGTTTTAATCCACTTACGCTCAGATAATTCCGCTTCTTCACCACCATCACCCAAGGCAATGACTTTTACATTGATACCAAGCTTCACTCGCTGCTTTGTGTAGTTTGGAAAAGGGCGATACAAGTAAGGTCGAATGGGCTTAGAAGAAAACACACAATATTCTTTATGGTCTTGCGCTGAAACCACGTTTAAAATATCCCGCAATACCCATTCAATACCGTCATCGCCTTCATAGTAACGCACATTTGTGTGGTGATAATCTGGCTGCTGCTGGTGTAGGTTGGGAATGATTGTGTTCTTTAATGATTCAATGGTCTTATCAAGGCGAGTACGTTTTTCTTCTGCTAGGTTGAGTAAAATATCAGGGTTTTCCGCTGTAAAAAAACGACGTTTCCCTTTTGGGAAGTAACTAACAACGCCTTTACTTTGCAGTTGCTTAAGCGACTCATAAGCCGTTCCTCGGTTAATACCACTGTGTTCAGCAATGTCTCGAATGGAAGAAGGGCCAAGTTTTAACAAAGTTTGGTAAAGCTGAGCTTCTCGTGGCGTTAAACCAAGTTGTTCGAAGGCTTGTTGAATCATAAGGCTCACATATTCAGATGTCGGGTCATATTAATGATGTTAAAGAATACACTTATTGAAAGAAAAAATCGCAAAACGGCTCATGAGGAGAGAAAAGTGACAGATGAACAACGGTTTGGTGGCATTCGTAGATTATACGGAGATGCTGCTTATGAGCTTTTTTCTCAAGCAAATGTGTGCGTAATTGGCATTGGTGGAGTTGGTTCATGGGCTGCCGAAGCGCTCGCTCGTTCTGGTATTGGCACCATTACCTTAGTGGATATGGACGATGTGTGCATTACCAATACCAACCGTCAAATTCATGCATTGGATGGCAATATTGGCAAGGCCAAAGTGGATGCGATGAAAGAGCGCATTCAGTTAATCAATCCACATTGTCAGGTTGATTGCATCGAAGACTTTATCACCCCAGATAACATACCTGAGCTTCTTTCTGAGCCGTTTGATTACATTATTGATTGCATTGATAGTATTAAGCCAAAAGCGGCTCTGGTGGCTTGGTGTAAGCGTAACAAGCGTAAACTCATCACAGTCGGTGGTGCTGGTGGTCAAAGGGACCCAACTCGAATTCAAATTGCTGATTTGTCACGAACAGAAAAAGACCCACTGGCTTCAAAGCTCCGTAATTTTCTTCGTCGTTATTATAACTTTAGCCGTAATACGAAACGTCGTTTTGATATTGAATGTGTTTATTCCATGGAACAGCTTAGCTACCCACAAGGAGATGGAACTGTATCTAAACAGCGATTAAAAGGAGATACAGAAACAAAAATGAACTGTGATACAGGCTTTGGCGCCAGTACAGCGGTGACCGCTACTTTTGGGTTTGTTGCGGTTTCTAGAGTCTTGGAGAAGTTGGCGAGTAAAGCGAATAACGCCTGAAAATCAATAAAATATATTAGATAAGCAAACGCAGGTTCGTCCCTGCGTTTGCTTAAAGTGAAGCTAAAATTTAAATGCTAAGCGAATAGCTGATGGGCTTCATAGGCTGCTAGCACGGTTGCTGTCTGTGCTTGATGAGCCAAAATAAAAGCGTCCTCATAAAGGGTTTCATCGGGAAACTCTGTGATAAGTTGCACTGGCACATCAGGGTTTTGCACCTGATTAATCAGACACGGAATACCATTAATAAAACGGAAGTTAACCTCACCAGCATATTGCGTATAGAGATCGATCTGCTTTTGATTGAAAGAGACAAGGCCCGAAACCTGACTCAATCTAGCTGTCACAAATTGCAGAAACTTCTCTGTATAGCTTAGCCACTCATCTTCGCCATTGTGGCGTAAAATCAGAAAGAAGCCCTTAGGAATTGTCCACATATCAAAACCATGAGGCACATAACCGGATAATGGCCGTGTCCATTCATGTGACGGATAACCGTGTAGATTAATGTGCAAACAAGCCTGACTCCGTTGTTTCGCCTGCTGACGAATACTTTTTTCATAAAAAGGTTCGTGTTTCCTATTTTCTAAGTCATCTCCAAGGGCGGTATAACGTGCAGCGTGGTGCATATGTTTGGGATTATTCTGGATTAACCTTTGGTGCAGCTCATAACCATCAGGGTTTTCTAAAGGGGAAATAGAAAAGTGGCTGCGCTTTTTTTGAGAAAGTACTCGCACTGCTTTGAGTGCACCAACGACACCGGATGTTTCATTCGCATGCTGACCGCTACTGATCATCACAGGATGATCTGAACCAGTATGATAACGTCCATGAACTTGCCTACCTGTGATGGTTTGAGCGAAAAACGATTCACCTTCGACCTTATTTAATTCCGTTTCAATTTGTTCTTGGCTAATGGCTTTTTTAGCGTACTCAAGAGACTGAAAGCCTGTAGAGTTTTGTCGTTGGTATGTTTGTAATTCAACTTGAACACTAGCGTGTTCATCTTCTGTATAAAGAACATCTGGCACAATATGGCCGATTTGTCCTTCTCTTCCATGGGCAAGATAGCCACTTTTTACCTTGAACCATTCAAGAATAGAGAAATACAGATCCTCATGTAAGGCTTCTTTTAGGCTGATTGATTCATGATCATAAGGCAAATCCTGATCTTGATAAGGAAGGTGAACGGTGATTTTAAGCTCTTCAAAATACGGCTCTTTTTCCTGCCATGAATGCTGGCTAATGGCATTGAGCGTTTGATGAAAGAGCTGTTCATAATCGGTAATGACTTGCTCATTTTTACAAACACCTCGACTTGGATGAGTGATTTTTATCCAGCCTGTTGGGGACAAATGTTGTTCATTGATCAAAGTTGAGTGCAGATGATTCGGCGCAAACACGTTAACAACATGGGATTCACCAGAGGCTAATATCAACACCACTTCATAGTGATCTTGATGCTTTTCGCTGCCAATGAATTCAATCTCCTGCTTTTCCATCAGAGCAGACAACGGATAAGCCTCTAATAAAAAACGTTTTTCTGGCGCAGCATCATGAATCGGATAGATGACTTGTATTGCTTTAATATCGCTTTTTGGGAAGGGTAGATCTTCCATAAAAAAATGAATTAACGGCTTATAGGCGCTTCGTATTCTGGCTTTTACACCCAATTTCTGAAGCGACACTTCTGCCTTTTGTCTGTGTGCTTTATCGGCAAACACCCAAGCTTCAAGCGTACAATCTTGGTATTCGGATTGGCTAAATTCCTTAATCAGCCAATCCGTTGTGAGAGAAATGTGCGTGGAGAAAATAGAACTCATCGTGATGTTTTACCCGTTGGGTCCAAGCTGTCTCGTAGCCAATCTCCCAGTAGGTTTAAACCAAGCACCGTTAATAAGATAGCGATACCAGGAAAGACACTTACCCACCAAGCGTTTTGAATATAAGTACGACCATCCGCGAGCATTCCGCCCCAGCTTGGCGTAAGAGGGTCAACACCAAGTCCAAGGAAAGTTAAGCTACTTTCTAACAAGATGTTATTGGCAACGTTCAGCGTCATTAAGACAATCACAGGTCCGATTAGATTCGGCAAAAGATGGCGAAATAAAATGCTAAAATTGCTCACACCAATGGCTTGTGCGGATTGGATAAACTCACGATCTCTTAGCGACAACACAGAACCACGAACGAGTCTGGCGTATTGCACCCATTGGGAAATGATTAACAAAAAGATCATGTTCGCTAAACCGCCACCGACAATGGCAATAAAGGTAATTGCCAGAAGGATAAATGGCATGGCCAATTGCACATCAGCAAAACGCATAACGATGACATCCCAGAAACCACGGTAATAGCCAGAGACTAATCCCATAATCACGCCAAATACGACGGCGCCTGCAACAGACAAAAAGCCCACTTGCAAAGAAACACTTCCGCCAGAAACGACGCGAGCAAGAATGTCTCTGCCAAGAGGATCTGTACCAAAAATATGCTCAGGGTCAGCAAAGGGTGCTAATAGTCGAGCGGATAAATTAATCTTATCGGCACTTTGAAAGATCAGATCTGAAAAAATAACGAGAAAACAAATCCCACCAGTGAGAAGCGCGCCAAGAATAAACTCTAAGCTGTTATATCTGGATAAGCTTGAACGAAAACGATTGGTCATCATCTTTTACTCCGTGCGAATACGTGGATCAATTAGGCCGTAGGCAATATCAACCAAAAGGTTAACGCTGACGATAAGCATGGACAGAATGGTGATGACAGCTTGTAGAACAGGGTAGTCACGACCACTTACCGCATCGAATGCTAAAGATCCCAAACCAGGCCAATTAAACACACGTTCAATGACAACAATGCCGCCCAGTAATCCACCAAACTGCAAACCGAAATAGGTAATCAGAGGAATGGCGCAATTACGTAACGCGTGTTTGTACAGAACCGTGTTTTCACTCAAGCCTTTGGCACGAGCGACCATAATGTATTGCGCTTGTAAGGTTTCCAGCATAGAGGAACGCACCAAACGAACGTTTGTTGCCGTTAATATGATGGCCATGGTGAAAGCGGGCATTAAGAAACTTGTGAAACCATACATGCCACTCGGCGGTAACCATTGCAGCCAGATGGAAAACACCAACACCAACATAAGTGCTAGCCAGAAGTTCGGGAAAGACAAACCAACCAAAGACACGATACGAATCGTCTGATCGGCCCATTTTCCTTTTGATACAGCGGCTTTGATGCCAAGAGGAATCGAGATCACAATAGAAATCAGCATGACAGACACCGCCAGAATGAGCGTGGCTGGCAATGATGTGCTG
Organism: Marinomonas sp. 15G6-16; assembly: GCF_055809555.1. NCBI lineage: Bacteria > Pseudomonadati > Pseudomonadota > Gammaproteobacteria > Oceanospirillales > Oceanospirillaceae > Marinomonas > Marinomonas sp. 15G6-16. The sequence goes on from NZ_CM147916.1 coordinate 1,735,521, forward strand.
ATCAAGTCTGAGACTGGCGTGCCACCTAGGAAACTACGTCCTAAATCAAAGCTAAATAGTCCTAGGATAAATTCAAAATATTGAGCGAAGAAAGGTTTATTGATACCTAACGCTTCACGAATCAGTACCAAATCTGCCTCAGTCACGCTCCCTGCGCCTTGAGTCAGCATGAGAGCGGGATCGCCAGTTAAGCGAATAGCGAAGGCGACCAGTAGCGTAATGGCAAAGAGTACGAATATTGCCTGCAGTAATCTTTTTAGTAAAAAATTAGCCATGAGTGTTCCCTTATTAATCATAGAGATTGCTTCGCCTTAGAGACGAAGCAATCGTGTCTTCTTCGATTATTCGACAGTCACATTGTTTAGACGCATACGACTATCAGGTACAGGAACAAAGCCTTTTACTTTTTTAGATACAGCGAAAATGGCATTTAGATTGTAAAGCGGCATTTCTAACGCTCTATCTGCCGTGTAATTCGCAATGGATTTAAGGATCTCTTCACGTTGTTTACTGTCAGTAAGAGAGCGTTGAGATTCCAATAACTTATCAAGCTCTGGATCACTGTCGTAAGGGTTCCATTTTTCCCCTGTGTGATACATGAAGTAAGCCGTGTTGTCGTAATCTAACGTCCAACCGCCCCAACCTTGTTGGAACATTTCTCCTGTTTTTCCAGCAGGCACAATGTCATTGATAAGAACGCTGGTCTCATAAGGCTTAATCGTCGCATTCAAACCAATAATTTGTAGGTAACTGGCAATGGCTTGAGTCACTTCATTGAAGGTTGAATCATTGCCTCGAATGTCGATTTGAACTTTGGTCCCCGGTTTGATGCCAGCGGCTTTCAGAAGCTGCATGGCTTTCGCTGGATCGTATGGAAGCGGTGACATGTCAGGGTCATTACCAAAGGAAATTGGGCTCTGGAAGCTGCTAATAGCAGACGCTTGTCCACCCAAGATCGAATCGATAATGGCTTGGCGGTCAACACCGTAGATTAAGGCTTTGCGAACGCGTTCGTCTTTCGTAATGCCGTTTTTAGTATTAAAACGTAGGGCATAAACACTTGGGCTAACGGTCGTAACAACGTCTAATTCAGGGCTTTTCTCAATGGTACTGATCATGCCGATTGGAATGGTTGGTGGAATCACTAAGTCAACGCGACCAGATTGCAGTTCCGCAACCGCTGTAGAAGGCTCGCTGATAAAGCGATAATTTAGATTGGATAACTTAGGTGCGCCGTCCCAATGTTTGTCATAGGCCTCTAGCTTGATGTCCACTTTCGGCTCGTACGAAACAAACTTAAATGGGCCTGTTCCGACTGGGTGAGTGTTAAAGAAGTCTTCGCCTTTTTCTTGAATGTATTTAGGCGGCACAATCATCGCGCCGTAGCCTGCTAGTTTGGTTAGCAATACTGGATCAGCGGCTTTTAGATGAAAATCGACCGTGTGGCTGTCAATCACTTCAACGGATTCAATGGCCGCATAGTTCGAGCGTTGAGGGCCTTTTTTACCTTCGTCTCCCATCAGGCGATCAAAGGTAAATTTTACGGCAGAAGCGTCAAACTTTTCGCCATTATGAAACGTTACGCCTTGGCGCAAGTTAAAACGAATGCGGGTGCCGTTATCAAGTTGCTGCCAGGATGTGGCAAGGCCAGGTTCTAACTTAAGATCTGGGCCGCGATAGGTTAAGCCATCATAAATGTTCGTAGAAACCGATGCCCAGTTGATTAAAAAGGTATCGATTGGGTCCCAACTTCCCGGATCTTGAGGGGAAGAGACGGTTAATGTGCTTGCAAAACTAACGCTTGCTGCCGTGATGCTGGTAGCCATAACGATGGATTTTAATGCCATCGAAAAATACTGTTTGGTGTTCATTTTTATAGTGCTCCGTTCTTTCGTGATATGAGGGAATTATTATTTTTATGATGCGTCGGCGACAAAATGTCCCGGTGCAACTTCTGTGTGAGATACGATGAGAGGCTCATCACTCACGTGTCTGACAGGGCTTGGAATTTCGCCTGTAAGACGGCCTAAACTTCTTTCTATGGTTGGATCTGCCACAGGGACAGCGCTCAACAAACGTTTTGTGTATGAATGGGTTGGCGTTTCCAGCACTTGCTGTCGTGAGCCGAGCTCAGCTATTTGACCTAGGTACAAAACCGCCACACGATGGCTCATTTTTTCCACCACCGCCATGTCGTGGCTAATGAACAAATACGCAATGCCGTGCTCTTCTTGAAGCTCCATAAAAAGGTTGATGATTTGAGCTTGAATAGACACATCCAAAGCAGAAAGAGCTTCATCGGCAATGATGAGTTTTGGGTTAGAAGCGAGCGCTCGAGCGATACAAATACGTTGGCGTTGACCACCAGAAAATTGATGCGGATAACGTTTAGCGTGTTCTGCCGTCAATCCGACACGTTCTAAGAGCTCGTGAACGCGTTTTTGAATATTAGCTTCGCCTTGTATTAACTTATGGGTTTTGATCGGCTCGGCAATCGAAAAGCCAATGGTTTTTCGTGGATCAAGTGAGGCTAATGGGTCTTGGAAAATGTATTGAATTTCTTGGCGTAGCTTTTGTTGGTCTTCCTTAGACATATTGTAAAAAGGGTTACCTTCAAAGCTAATTTCACCGCTGGTGGCGGCTTGTAATTGCTGAATCGTTCGGCCAATGGTCGATTTACCAGAGCCTGATTCTCCAACCAGTGCTAGCGTTTCTCCCGGATAAATATCAAAGCTGACTTTTTCTACGGCGTGTACGCGGTGAGTCACGCGTCCCCAGAAGTCCTTTTTGGTATCGAAACGAGTAACAAGGTTTTTAACGGAAAGAAGGGGCTTTTCGTTATACCGTGCGGTGTTTTGTGCTTTTTCTTCACCAACTAAGCGCAGTTGGCCATCTTCAATTGAATTAATTGGGAAGCGCTTTGGAAAAGCTTCTCCTGTCATGCTGCCTAGTTTTGGTACAGCGGATAATAAAGCTTGAGTATAAGGGTGTTGAGGGCTGGTAAAGATTTCTCTCACTGGGCCTTCTTCCACTTTTTGCCCTTTTAGCATCACCACAACATCGTCTGCGATTTCTGCTACGACGCCCATGTCATGAGTGATAAAAATCACCGCCATATTAAGCTCTTTTTGTAAGTCGCTCAGTATGGTTAATATTTGTGCTTGAATTGTTACATCCAGCGCCGTTGTTGGCTCATCAGCAATCAGGATTTTTGGGCGACAAGCTAAGGCCATCGCGATCATCACACGTTGTCTCATGCCGCCAGAAAGCTGATGTGGATAGCGTTTCAGCATGTCTTCTGCGTCAGGAAGGCGAACCATTTTGAGTAGTTTGCTGCTTTCTTCTAAGGCTTCTTTTTTACTCAACTTTTTATGAAGAGAAAGCGATTCAGACAGTTGGTCGCCAATCGTAAAAACAGGATTGAGCGATGTCATTGGCTCTTGGAAGATCATCGCAATGTCTTTACCACGAATGCGGCGCATTTCATCCTGCGACAAAGACAGAAGATCTGTTTCACCTTCTTCAGTCGAGAAAAGAATTTGGCCTGACGGATATTGAGCACCAGAGGTTTCTGCTAGACGCATGATGGATTGTGAAGTGATCGACTTACCTGAGCCGGATTCTCCTACAATGGCGAGTGTTTTACCTTGATGTACGCTGAAGCTTAAATCATCGATAACTCGGGATGGACCGAATTCAACAGATAAATTTTTGACAGCGAGAATGGTCGAGCTTGAGTTATCTAGCACGGTAAATCGTCCCTTTATAATATAGTTTTAGGTTAACGAATTGAGTTTGTTCCTTTGACAAAGATGAGGAATGTATACGCCTAAGGTAATAATTCTTTTTCTTTGCTTATTCCTATAATGAAAACTTAATGTCATTATATCTACTTATATTTACGCATAGCTTATAACTAAACATTATGGGGTATTATGAAGTTTCGGCAGATTGAAGCGTTTCGATACACTATGTTGCAGGGCACAACGTCTGCGGCTGCGGAAAAAATGTATATATCTCAACCAGCTGTGAGTCGTTTGTTAAGTGATTTGGAAAGTTCGCTGGGTTTTACCTTGTTTGATCGACGCAAAGGGCGTTTATACCCAACGCTTGAGGCGGCGGAATTTTTTCGTTCCGTGGAAGAGAGCTTTTTAGGTATACAAAAGCTGGAATCCGTGGCGGATCGGATTCGTAATAGAACGCCGAGTGAATTAAAAATTGCTTGTACTTCCGCAATATCTAGCTCCTTGCTGCCTCTGGTTTTAAAGGAACATAAAAAGTTCTATCCAGCAGAGCGGGTGAGTATTTTAACCTTGCCTATGTCTGAAATTGTGATGAAGCTTCAGACAAACTCTATAGATTTAGCCGTTGGTTTGGAGTTGCCTCAGTTAGCAGGAATTGAAAGAGAATTTATTGGTAATGCTCGTTTTGTTTTTGCTATGCATGCTGATCACCCATTGAAAGAAAGAAGCAGTATTCGTGCGGAGGATTTGATTGGCGAAACGGTGCTTTCCGTTATCGACACTTACCCTGGATACTGGAATAAACTGGATCATGCTTTAGAGTCTGTAAAAGATAAGGTTCATCAAAGTATTCATATCGATACCTCTCATACGGCTTATGCGATTATCGCATCAGGATTATCTGTTGGTGTTTTAGAGCCTTTTGCAGCAAGAGCTTGGAGCGGAAGAGGGGTGTTAACTCGAAGTTTTGAACCTGCTGTTTATTACCCTTATGGCATTGCCTACCCGACAAACATAAAACAGCATGATTCATTGCATAACTTCATTCAGACGATTAAAAGCGTTGTGCCTGATATGCCGGAATTTGAGAAAAGTTAAGCCTGTATTTTATCCAAAATTCCCAATACGCCATTGGTTCTAGAGCTGGTTAAATAGCTGGAAAGATTCAGCTCAGCAAGCTTTGCTTTTAAATCCATAGACTGGATGTTATCAGAGGTTTTTCCTTCCACTAAGCTTAGGATGGCGACCAACACGCCACGCATGAGTTTGGCGTCGCTGTCGGCTTTAAAGTGGCGAATGCCGTCTATTTCTTCGATGATGAGCCAAACCGCGCTCTCGCAACCTTTTACCTTGTGTTGTTCTGTTTTCTCTGCGGCTGAGAGTCTGGATAAAGTTTTGCTTAAGGTGACAAGCGCTTTAAAAGTCTCTTCTTTGCTACGACAAGCTTGAAGCTGTTGTTTGATTTCTAGGTAATTTGCCATGGAAAACTCAATCCTCGCCCAATAAGTCGATGGCTTCTATTAATACATCACAGAAGCGATCAGCTTCTTCCATCGTATTATAACAAGCAAAAGAAGCGCGTAATGTGCCCTCGACACCAAGCGTTGTCATTAAAGGTTGGGCACAGTGTGACCCAGATCTAACGCCTATTCCTTGGCTATCTAGGTAAGAATTCAAATCTAGAATATGAATATTGGGTACAGATAAAGAAGCCAAGGTTGTGTTGTTTTCAGGCGAATGAATCTTAATGTTTTCGTTGTGAGAAAGTCGTTTATAAACATGGGCGGCGAGGAATTGTTCCCAATCCAATAACGCCTTTCGATCTTGTTTCTCGATGAAATCACAGGCCGCCGCCAAGCCAATCGCGCCTTCGATATTCGGTGTTCCAGCTTCTAATCGATAAGGTAAATCATTGAACTCTGTTGTTTGATAAGACACTTTTCGCACCATTTCTCCGCCCGTTTGGTAAGGCGATAAGGCCTCTAATGCAGGTGCTTTTCCATACAAAACACCAATGCCCGTTGGGCCATACATCTTGTGTCCAGAAAAAACATAGAAGTCGCAATCTAGCTCTTCTACATCCACAGAATAATGCGCTACCGCTTGCGCGCCATCCACCAAGGTTAGCGCGCCTTGTTGTTTGGCTAGGTTTAACATGGTCTTTAGTGGCGTACTGACGCCAATGGCGTTAGATATGTGAGTCGCTGCGAAGATTCGTGTTTTTTGCGTAAAGTAGGATTCGTATTCCGTTTTCCATTGACCATCGGCTTCCAGCGGTAAGATACGCAAAACAGCACCGGTTCGATTTGCCAATTGTTGCCAAGGCACCAGATTCGCATGGTGTTCCAAACTGGTAATCAGAATCTCATCGTCTTTCTCTAGTGAATGCTCTAACCCATAAGCCAGCATATTAATGGCTTCTGTTGTGCCTTTTGTCCAAATCACATGACTGTCTTGTGGCGCACGAATAAATCGTGCCACTGTCTGGCGAGCGTTTTCAAACTGACTGGTGGCTTTGTCGCTGAGAAAATGCGCGCCACGATGCACGTTCGCATTGGTGTTGCGGTAATAGTCTTGAATGGCATCTAAAACGCACAAAGGCTTTTGAGTGGTCGCGGCATTATCTAAGTACACAAGCGGATGACCATGGGCCATTTGATTCAAAATTGGAAAAGAAGAGCGAATAGATAAAGGATCAAAAGCCATGTTTGTTGTGTATCTCACTAGTAAAACGCAGGAATTGTATATTAACTTCCATCAAAATCGGGAAATATTGGCCTTTTACTTGCGTTTTTTTCATACAGATATAATGATTGATAACAGATACTAGATGACAAACCAGAAAAGGTACAAAGCAGTGGCAGATTTTTTATATAAGGGTGTCGTAGATTGGTTTTTAGATCAGATGTCACAAGAATCCATTGTGCCCGGCGATCGTATGCCATCTCTACGAGTCTTATCAAAAGAGTTGGGCTTGAGCTTAAACACCGTTATACATGGCTATGAGCTTTTAACGAAAGATGGCTGGATTGAGTCTCGCCCTAAATCTGGCTATTTTGTTTGTCATCGAAGCGACACTAAACCTGCTTTATTGCTAGCAGGTGAAACTCTTCAAAAGCTCTCCAGCGAAGGCGTAAAACCCGCTTGGTCTTGCCTTACTCATCGTGGCGCATTAGTTGATCAAAGCGATGCCTTTTTGAACCCTGTTACTCGTCAAGATGATCTTCATTTACCTGTATTGGGCAAAGGGCAATTAACGGCTCGCGAGTCTGTGAGCGAGTATTTGAAAGGATTGGGTATCAAGGCTCATGCCTCGCAACTTTGGTTGGGTCATTCTCCGTTAGCGGTTTTTACGCAGAGCGTTCAAAGCTTAACCAAGCGAGACGACACAGTGCTTGTATTGGAGCCTTGTGATCCGAGACTGACAACCACATTGCAGAGTCTTGGAAGGCAAGTTATTACAATAAGCGCAGGTGATCGAGGCGTGGATTTGGATTTGGCTATTCGTTGTTTACGAGACGAATCCATTAGCTTGATTGTGTTGCCAGGTCAGTTTTCTTTTCCGGCTGGACAGCTAATAAGTAACTTAAGCTTACGCCGCTGGCTTGCCATAATCGAAGAAACAAAATTGCCTGTGATCGAATGGGATTTGTGTTCGCATCTAGCCTACCGTGCGGGCCCGATTTTGACTTATAAGTCTTTAGATCAATCGGATCACATTGTTTATATCGGAGGCGTTGAATCAAAAGGCTTTGGTCGTTCTGCTAGTTGGTGTTTACCGGGTCGATATCAGGCTTTGTTAGAAGGTGCATTTCTTGGTGCGGATATGGCGCTTAGCGACGCTCAACAAACCGCATTAAGTGAGGCTTTGCAGCCCAATAGTAAGCGCTCATTAACACGCCGAGCAAGAGACGTTTGGGCAAACTCTGAGCGTGTAAAAGCACATTTAGAAGCTCGTCTTGGTGAGCATATTAGCTTTGCGACAAGCAAAGGTGGCATGTCACTTTGGATGCATTTATCTGAGCCTTTAGATGTCAGCAGCTTAACTTCATTATTAGCGACTTTTAGGCATGCCATTGTTCCTGGTGCATTAGTAAGTCATGAACCAGACGCGAATCATTGGTTAGCCGTGAATGTGACATTGGATGATGTCGAACCATTGGCAAACGCTTTGTCAGAGCATTTGGCAATTAATCAGCATGAGAAGGAAGACTTAGCAGTAGAAGAAACCACAGTTGAAGAGCTCGATTCTGAAAAAATTGTGCCTGAGAAAATTGAGTCTGAAGAAGTGTCGCCTGAAGCCAAAGCGACAGAAGAAAGTGTAGAGAACGAACCTTCTGACAAACCAGCAGCAGAAGACAGTGATAAGAAATCACGCAATGCCAGCACAGATCCGCTTTATAATCCCATGCTTGACCTCATCAATCATGACTTTGGTTAATTCTATTCTGTTTCATATAGAGTCTTATTTTGTTGCCGCGTCAAACATATCTAATTGTTTATTATAAATCTCACTTTCCATATCGAATGCCCCCATAACACTGTGAAATACATTTGCTTGGGTACTTTCTTCTCGTTCCTTAAGCTTATCTACAGAAATATGATTCTGATCAATAAAGGTTTGTGACATCCAAACAAGGAAAGGTACTTTTAGTTGCTGCTCTGGAGCGATAGAGTAAGGAGTACCATGTAGGTATATGCCACCTTCACCTAGAGATTCTCCATGATCAGACACATACAGATAAGCGCTTGAAGTGTTCTCTAGCGTCTCTAGTGACAGCCTTAACTGATGTAGAAAGTGGTCATTATATAAAATAGTGTTGTCGTAAGCGTTTACAAGTTCCTCTTGAGTACAATTATTGAGCTCAACGGAACGGCAAACAGGTTTAAATACCTCGAACTCACTTGGGTACTTACTATAATAAGAAGGGCCATGACTGCCAGTTTGATGCAACACAACAAAGACTTTTTGTTTCTCTGATGCTTCGATTTGTTCTGTTAAATTTGTTAATAAAACACCATCGTATTCGCATTCAACGCCTTTACATTCCGCTTTTAAATTACCAGACTTCAAGTAACTAGAAACCTTGATTGGTGCCTCTCCCCAGTTTTTAGTACGCCAAATGACGTCAACTCCTTGTCTTTGTAAATAGCTAGGTAATGGTTCAAAATTTTCAGAAAAAGGACCACTAGGGTCAACGTGTGACAAAATACACTTCACTGATGCCGTGGTGTAACTGGAACAAGATGTCGCATTTTTCAGTGTAATTACATCAGAAGCTGAGAGTAGTGGGTTTGTTTGTTTTTTATAGCCATAAAGTGAGAAATTCTCTGCTCTTGCTGATTCTCCAATAACTAACACAACTACTGTTTTTTCGTTTGAATTGAAATTCGCATCAGGTAATAGTGTTTGTACAATATTCTGTTTGGATTGCTCATTATGAAAACGAATGACATTGCCTACATATGACCAAGGCATAATCATACCGCCTAACTGCTTCGCGTGTTTATCTATCCAAAGCCAATTGTTTGCTGACACCCAAGCCCATGAAAAGGTTACTACTACCGTTATAATCAGGTGAATAAATAAGCGTAAGCGGTGCGTTTTTGTAATGGAAGATCGAGCAATGAAGTAAGCAGGAAGTAAGCCTAACAGGACAAAATAAATAAACATTTTGAGGCTAAGAAATTGCTCTGCCTCAGAAACTTGCGTATTGAGAATATTGCCTATCATAGATTTATCTAGAATGACGTTATAAGTCATCACAAAATAAACCGCAAAAGAGTTAGCTAAAACTAATGTTATACAAATTGCTTTCCCTAGACGCCTAGATAGAATGAATAAGCTATAAAATACCAGAGCAGTCACTAAGTAAACGATGGCAAACACAGTAATAATTGTTTGGACACCATTCCAAGAACCAATATCAAGGTTGTCTAGCATGAATGAGAGTAAAGGCCAGTTATATAGCGCTGTATTAAGCGATATAGCGAAGACAACAAAAGTCGATGTGCTGAATTTAGTCTGAGAAAAATATCTAAAAATAGAGCAAAAACTCATCATTAGTTTAGCGAAGAAAGATGGATTTTTTTTCATTGGAGAGTTTATCCCTATTAACCTTAATACTGCGTCTATTGTTAACGCATGTTAATACATAAAAAATATAACAGTTCCTTTTTTTATATTTTTTATGTATATATTGTTTATTTTTTGCTTCATATGTATAGAATGTGTATATAAATGCAATTTATATACACATTTTCAACGACTAAATCAACATACACATTGTATTAGAAGCAGGACTTTCATATATGCATTCCCACCTGATAAAAGTGTCTACAAATTATAGATCTTTAATAAACAAAGCAAAAGCGACTGAAATCACTATTTGTCAACCAAGTGTTCAGGCCTTACTTGTTACTGCCGCTCTTTTAGCTGCAGTTGCTATCTTTGGTTACATTAGAAGTGGTTATCAGTTTGCTTTCATGACCATTAATAGCCTTTCTCCGTATGTTCCTGATGTTCTATTAGAAAATGTGACGATATTTGGCGATGGAATATTTCTGTTAACCTTAATTTTACTGTTTTCCTGCCGAAATATTCAGTTTCATTGGACTGTACTATTCACTAGTTTGTTGGGTGCTATTATTGTTAATTTGTTGAAAGATTATTTTTCTATGCCTCGCCCGCCAGCAGTACTTGACCCAGAAACTTTTAATCTAATTGGTAAGGCTTATAAGACGCGAAGCTTTCCTTCTGGTCATAGTTTGACAGCATTCTTGTTAGCAACAATTTGTTTTTGTTATGCCAAAAACTGGTATTTGAAAACATCTTTTATTGTTCTTGCTGTCATGGTCGCTTTGAGTCGAATATTACTAGGTGTTCATTGGCCTATGGATGTTTTAGTTGGTGGTGCTTTAGGGATTGTAATTGGTGTGGCAGGGATGATTATCACAAGTAAATGGAAGGCTGGTGTGTGTGCCTATGTACATCTGTTTACATTAAGTTTATTTGTGATTTCTTGTATTGTTGTTTTTGTTGAAGGTAATGACTACGAGTTAGCCTTGCCTTTATTGTATATTGTCGCGACTGCTGCATTGCTGCGGTTGATAAGAAGTTATGTTTTGGTTAGATAACTTTTACAAATTTCAATGGATATAATAAAGGCGCTATGAAAGCGCCTTTTTTATTGTTTCTAACATGCTGGTGTGGTTTTTGTAATCCAACGGGATAGGCATAAGTCTATCTCCAATCAGCAGAGCTAATGAAGGGAAAGAGTTTAAGCCAAGGTGTCTTGCTTGTTCGATCTCTTCTTCAAGAAGTTTTTCATTTTTAACGTGTGACATGGCTTTCTGGAAGCTGTCTGCTTTAAGTCCTATGTGCTCTGCGCATTCCGTTAAAGTGTCTATGTCTGAAGGGTTTTTCGCTTCAAGGTAATAGGCTTTTTGAATGGCATGGTACATTTCTTCCTCTAAGCCTGTGTCTCTTGCTACGTAGCAAGCTCGACAAGCAGGGTAAGTAGAACGACGAGGAGAAGCTGTGCGCCAGAAGTCGAAGTTAAACTCTGTCCCCAGTGTCATTTGGATGTTTTTCCAAGTGCTTTCTAGCTTGTATTTCATGTCTTCTGGCATTGGAAGGTCAGAATCAATCGCCAAGCCACCTAATAGCGGTTGTATTGTTAATTGACCTGAGTCGATTAAACCTTGTAAGGATTTTTGTAGCTTCGTCCAAGTTGGACTGAATCCCCAGCACCAGCTGCACATTGGGTCGTAACAGTAAATTAATGTGGCCGTCATTTATGGCTCCAATTCTCAATATCGACAAAAAAGTGATCCATAAGGTAACAGCCTATTTAGTGGTAAAACAATACGCCTGAGTGCAATAGGCATAAAAAAACGGCCAATGAAGTCATTCATTAGCCGTTTTAGAAAGACTATTTAAGCTTAGTTTTTCAAGATTGCTGCAATGGCATCACAAAGTGGTTCCATATTCTCGTGGGTCATACCAGCAACACTTATTCGTCCTGAGCCTACGATATAAATACCGTAATCTTGGCGAAGTTGAGCCACTTGATCTGGGGTTAATCCAGAGAAAGAGAACATGCCTTGCTGTTGAGAAATAAAGGAGAAGTCTTGGTTAACGCCTTTGGCTCTCAATGTATTAACAAACAAGCTACGCATTTCATGAATGCGAACACGCATGTCTTTCAACTCACTTTCCCATAAAGCATAAAGGTCTGCATCGTTAAGTATTTCAGCAACGACAGCTGAGCCGTGGGAAGGTGGGTTTGAATAGTTAGTGCGAATACAGCGTTTTACTTGAGTGAAAGCGGTTTCCGCTTGCTCGGCTGTGTCACAAACAATCGTCAATGCACCAACACGTTCATTATAAAGGCCAAAGTTCTTGGAAAACGAGCTGGCAATTAGCATTTCAGGAACGTGCTCTAAGAAAGTACGTAGACCTTGAGCGTCTTCCGTTAAACCTTGTCCAAAACCTTGATAAGCAAAGTCGAACAAAGGTAAGAAGCCTTGCTTACTGCAAAGTTTCGCTAATTGATACCACTGCTCAGGTGTTGGATCGATACCTGTTGGGTTGTGGCAGCAACCATGGAATAGCACAACATCGCCTTCTGGGATTTGAGACAAGCTTGCAAGCAATGTTTCAAAGTCCAAAGACTTAGCGTCAGCGTTGTAATAAGCGTAGCTGCCGACTTCTAAGCCAACAGATTGAAAGACGGATTGGTGGTTTGCCCAAGTTGGGTTACTGACCCAAATCGTGGCTTCTGGTAAATGCTTTTTAATGAATTCGGCTGCAACACGTAAAGCACCAGTACCGCCAGGAGTATGGGCAGTCTGAGCGAGTTGCTTGGCAATGATTTTGTGGTCGCTGCCAAATAAAAGTGTCTGCACCGCAGAACGGTAATCAGGTGCACCCTCGATGCTGAGGTAACTTTTGGTTTTTTCTTTGGTTAACAAACGTTCTTCCGCTTGTTTTACCGCTTTTAGAATGGGTGTATTGCCTTGCTCATCTTTGTAAACACCAACGCCCAAGTTAATTTTATTAGGGTTAGTGTCATTTTTATAAGCGTCATTTAGACCAAGAATAGGGTCTGCAGGAGCCGCTTGGATATGTTCAAACATGGTAACTCCCCCAAGAGGGTTATTGTCTGTTTTTATTAGGAATTAGAAGATATAAAAATCAGGGCTAATGTTACTCTAAGACGCCATTGACCGCTATAAATTGAAAGACAGAAGAAGGATATTATTACGACTAAACACGTTTTTTACAAAAGGTGTGATTTTTTTAGTGAAAAACACACGCTGCCTAAGCGTAGTCGTTAGGCAGAAGAATGTGCTTGTTTGGTTTTAAGAGAGTAGAGCTTTACTCATCCCAACCGTTTGAAGTGTTGTCTTGCAGACGCTTTAGCTCTAAATGCTGTTCAATGGCTCGTCGCGCCTTTAACATACGCGCAGCGTCTTCTTTTTGGTTATTCTCTTTCATTTCATTGTCTAAGCTAATAGACGCATGCATGATATCAGTTTTTACTTCGGTTAAAGTTTCAGAATAATTGCTCATCGTAATACCCTTTTAGCTTTGTAATAACAGATGAAACGCATAGATCACTGTTATCAGCAGTGGAAAAAAGTCAAAATAGACAGACAACTCATTTTCTACTTAATAAAAAACGGAAATCGATCAAAAATCAATCTCTTTTTACGCGTTTTTTATGACAAAAAAATTAATTAATCATGGCGGAATGTAATGGACGTTTCTTTTATCCTAGACTCACTGAATGACAAGCAACGAGAGGCTGTCGCGGCACCGTTGCAAAATAGCCTTGTGTTGGCGGGCGCTGGGTCAGGAAAAACTCGAGTATTAGTACATAGAATTGCATGGCTAATGCACGCTTATGAATTATCACCTTACAGTCTGATGGCCGTAACCTTTACCAATAAAGCGGCCCGTGAAATGCAGGGTCGTATTGAAGAATTGGTTGGTGTTCCGCCGCAAGGTATGTGGGTCGGGACTTTCCACGGCTTGGCTCATCGCTTGTTACGCGCACATTGGCGCGATGCTGGATTGAAAGAAAATTTTCAGATCATGGACAGCGATGACCAACTTCGTTTGATAAAACGAATCATGCGAGAGCTACAAATCGATGATACGCGCTGGCCGCCTAAACAAGTGTCTTGGTTTATCAATGCTCAGAAAGACGAAGGTCGCCGAGCAGCTCACGTACCAGACAGCCATGACCCTTTTACCAAAGGCATGCGTGAACTCTATTACCACTACGAAGAAGCCTGTGAACGTGGTGGCTTATTAGACTTTGGTGAGCTGCTACTGCGTGCTCATGAGCTCATGCTAAGTACTCCTGCATTATTGCGCCATTATCAAGATCGTTTCCGCCATGTGCTGGTGGACGAGTTTCAAGATACCAATACCATCCAATACGCTTGGTTGCGCATTATGGTAGGCGATCAAGGTACGATTACCGCTGTGGGCGATGACGACCAATCTATTTATGGCTGGCGTGGCGCGAAGATAGAAAACATCCAGAGTTTCACGAAAGACTTTAAAGACGTTGGCACCATTCGATTGGAGCAAAATTACCGCTCTACTGGTCATATTTTGAATGCGGCCAACGGCTTGATCAAAAACAACGATGACCGCCTTGGGAAAGAGCTTTGGACTGACAGCGGAGAAGGCGATCCGATTTCCCTATATGCAGGGTTCAATGAGCAAGACGAAGCGCGCTTTATTCTTGGCATCATCAAACAATGGCGAGACAAGGGCACATCTTTGTCGGACATGGCGGTTCTATATCGCTCGAATGCTCAGTCACGAGTGATAGAAGAATGCCTTGTTAGGGAACAGATTGCTTATCGAATTTATGGTGGACACAGATTCTACGACCGTTTAGAAATCAAAAATGCCTTAGCTTATGCACGTTTGGCGCTTGATCCTAACGACGATGGCGCGATGGAGCGAGTCGTCAATGTACCGCCTCGTGGTATTGGCGAGCGCAGCATTGGGACGCTACGGGAAATTGCTCGTGATAATGGCTGTTCTATGTGGGATGCCGCTCAAGAAGTGGTTCGACAGTCGCTTATGCCAGCAAGAGCCACTAATGCGATTAAGTCCTTCTTACATCTTATTGAAGGTTTGAGTACGACTGTCCAGCAGCCGGATTTGAACCTGAATGACATCTTTGAACAAATCATTGAAGAAGCTGGTTTGATTCCTTTCCATGAGAAAGAAAAGGGCGAAAAAGGCGAAGCTCGAATCGAAAACTTGAAAGAACTTGTCGGCGCCGCAGGTGGATTCAGCTGGAACGATGAAGACGAAGAATTCAGTTCACCGTTAATGGCTTTCCTTGATAAAGCGGTATTAGACGCTGGCGATGCGCAAGCAGATGAATACCAAGATGCAGTGCAATTGATGACGCTTCACTCGGCCAAAGGTTTGGAGTTTCCGTTGGTGTTCTTAACTGGCGTAGAAGAAAACCTCTTCCCAAGCAAAATGTCGTTTGAAGAACCGGGCAGACTCGAAGAAGAACGTCGCCTTTGCTATGTGGGCATCACTCGCGCCATGGAAAAACTCTACATTACGTATGCGGAGTCTCGTCGCTTATTTGGTAGCGAATCCTTTAACAGTCCTTCTCGATTCATCAAAGAGATTCCACCGGAATGCTTGGAAGAAGTACGCTTACGTTCGCAAGTGAGCCGACCTGTTTCTATGCAACGCCCAGACTATCAGTTTGAAAAAAACAAACTGCAAAACAGCAATGTCTTGAACAGCTATAAAGCCCCAGAAGTCACAGTGAACATGGGCGATCGAGTAAGTCATCCTGTGTTTGGTGAAGGCTTGGTGGTGAACTACGAAGGCCAAGGCCCACAAGCTCGTGTACAAGTGAACTTTGATGACGAAGGCACCAAATGGTTAGTTTTGTCCTTCGCTAAATTGGAAGTGATTTAGGGTCTTATTAGGTTAAGTAAGACCGAGTAAGGATTTATTTGCGCCTGTTTCGCAAGCTCAACGCGTCGGCATAAATTCCTTACTCGGTTTCTTTTTAGGTGGTTAGAAGAAAAAATTATGAATCTAGATAATGTAATACACATTACTTCTACATATTTAATTCCTTTTTTAGGGCCTTCCTTTCTTAGGTGTTGTTATTGGTGCTTGGCTAACAAATTCATTTTTTCCTTTTAGATTAAAGCGTAGAGAGTGGCGCTGGGAAAAAGAGTTGTGGGCGAGGGAGCTATTTTTTGAAACACTTTCCCGAATTAGCTTTATTTCAGACCATTATCTAAAGGGCGAATATTCAGAAAAATTTTCAATGTCTGGTTTAAGTTTATCTGAAGTAGACAAGGAAATTACATGCTTAATTAAAGAGCTTCATTTACAAGGGTTTAAACTTCGATTGTATTTAGACCAAAACACTAGAAAGATATTTGACGACTATTTATTAGAGAGTCAAGATGCATACGATGAAGCTAAAGATAGTTGGCATCAATGGGATTATGATGACCATCAAGCTGAAATAGAACATACAGAAAATACGATACTTTCTCAAAAACAAATAGCAGATAAAGCATTAAAGTATTTTGAGGTATAGCCTTATTATTACCTTTCACTTTCACTTTCACGTCCATGCCAGAGGCGTAGAACGATGATGGTATTTCTATGTATGGAGTAACGGATAATATAGCTCCCAAATATCATGTCTCTAATTGAGTCTGGTAAAGGTGCTTGTGGTACTGGTTGGCCAATGTGAGGGAATTCAGGAAGTAGAGATATTTTCTCTACGAGTTCTTTAGCCACTTTTTTTGCAGCGATAGGGTTATGAAGAGCAATAAACTCTCTTAGTCGTTTTAAGTCGGTAATGGCTTCTTCCGTGTAAACCAGTTTCATTATTTTACCTTAGGAGCATCTTGCTCTTTTTCTGTTCCCCAGCCGTTTAGCCATTCATGAACTTCGTTACTTGCGACAACCTTTCCTTGTGTTGCGGATTCCATCGCTTCTAGTGTTTGCTTCCAGCGATCTTCTTCAAGTTGTTGTTTTTCTATATATTCATTTAATGCTTGGTTAATTAACCAGCCTTTGCTGCGCTGTAGCTTATTTGCCAGTGCTTCTAAATGCTGCTCTGTTTCTGCTTGTAGTCGTACCGTTGTAACACTCATGATTTGACCTCGAATACAAAAAAATACATTGTAATACACTATAAGATATTTCCTTTTATCATTTACGGCAAATTATATTTCTAGGCGTTAAACTGTTCACCAATCTAAAAAATAAAAACAAAGGAGTAAGGTGTGGCTATTCGAGTAGGTTTGATTGGCTTTGGTTTGTCTGGGCGTATTTTTCACGCGCCTTTTGTGTTGAATGATGCTGAGATGGAGCTGGCGTATGTTTGCAGCTCTAAGCCGGACGAAGTGAAGGCGACTTTATTTGATTGGAGTGTACCGGATGCGGTTGTGTCGCCGTCTGCGGAAGCGGTCTTTCAAGCCGATGATGTGGATTTGGTGGTGATTACGACGCCGAATAAGCTGCATTTTGATCAGGCAAAACAAGCGCTTGAGCATGGAAAGCATGTTTTATTAGAAAAACCATCTGTAACCAGTGTTGAAGAGATAGAAGCACTTTGTATCCTAGCTAAGCAAAAAGGCTTGGTATTTTGTGTGTATCAAAACCGTCGCTTTGATGGTGATTTCCAGCGTTTGCAGGCATTAATTGCTGGTGGCGGGTTAGGTGAGTTGAAACAGCTAGAGTCTCGCTTTGACCGTTTTCGACCTGTTCCTCAAGTGAGATGGCGCGAAGAACCTGGCGTTGGTGCTGGGATTTTTTGGGATTTAGGGCCGCATTTGTTGGATCAGGCTTTGTGTTTGTTAGGAACTCCAGACTGGATTCAAGCCAGTATCGACATATTGCGAGAAGGCGGTAAAACGGCTGATACGTTTGAAATGGAATTGGGTTATGGCGATAAACGCGTACGCCTTGGCCACAGTTCATTTGAAGCGGGTGATATGCGCCGATTTAATGCTCGATTTACCAAAGGCAGTTGGCAATGTGTTGGTTTAGATCCGCAAGAAGACGCATTGCGAGCAGGGCAAATGCCTTGGGAAAGAGAGTTTCCTTCCAAAGCTTCTGAGCAATCTAATCAGCGATTTGTGGCACAAGCTTCAAATCAGATTGAGAAGGTTGAAGAAGATCCGACGCAAGGCAGTTACGCCGCATTTTATGGCCAGCTTCGTGACGCTATTCTTTATAAAAAAGAAGCGCCTGTGCCGATGAAGGATGCTTGTGAATTGGTTTATGGATTGTGTTTAGCAGAAGCGTCTGCAAAAAGCGGACAGCGATTATCTTGGAATTATGTCGCTAGTATTTAGCCATTTTCCTTCTATTTCCATGAAAAAGAGAATTATTCATAAAATAAGGACTTTTTTCATGGAAAAGGGTTGAGCAAAATTCCTGCACTTCTTATTATCTCTCGCCCCTTTTTTGTTTTATGCATCTAAAGGGGATCGTCTAAGGGTTATTGTCTGTTTGATTCCATAATAAAAATATAGCGAAAGGTAGGATTAGACTCTGTCTTTGGCTGACTATATCAAGGCATTTTTACATGCCATAAACAGATTCATATTTAGTAACTGGCTTCCTGAGGGAAAAAAATGCGTAATTTAATGGTATTAGGCAAATTGGCGACGGCCAGTTTGTTGGCTTTGTTTTTGGTCGCTTGTGGCGAATCAGAAAAAAACGAAGAACAAGCTTCAGCGACAGATAAAGTTGAAACTTATGAATGGAAAATGGTCACGTCTTGGCCGAAGAACTTTCCTGGGCTTGGTACGAGTGCAGAATCTCTCGCACAGAATATATCTAAGTTATCTGGTGGTCGCTTAAAAATTAAAGTTTATTCTGCTGGTGAGCTTGTTCCTGCATTAGAAGTTTTTGATGCTGTCTCTCGTGGTACGGCCGAATTGGGGCATAGCACAGCATATTATTGGAAAGGTAAGGTACCAGCAGCACAGTTTTTCTCTTCTGTGCCTTACGGTATGACAGCGCAAGAGTTTAATGCTTGGTTGGAATACGGTGGCGGTATTGAACTATGGGAAGAAGTATACGCTCCGTTTAACATTACTCCTTTGGCAGCCGGTAACACAGGGCCACAAATGGCAGGTTGGTTTAATAAAGAAATCAACTCTTTAGATGATTTTCAAGGTCTAAAAATGCGCATGCCAGGCATCGGCGGCGAAGTTCTAAATCGTGTTGGTGCAATAGCGGTTAATTTACCAGGCAGCGAAATATTTACCGCGCTGCAAACAGGTACGCTTGATGCAACTGAGTGGGTTGGTCCTTATAACGACTTAGCCTTTGGTTTATATCGCGCTGCGAAATACTACTACTACCCTGGTTGGCAGGAATCTGGTTCAGCGGTTGAGCTTTTAGTTAATAACGATGCAATGGCGACGTTACCAGAAGACTTGCAAGAGATTGTTCGTACAGCTACCCAGCAAGCTAATCTTTCTATGCTAAGTGAATTCACAGCACGTAATGATGCTGCTTTGGAAACATTGCTTAATGAACATCACGTACAGTTGAAAAGACTTCCTGATGACCTTTTAGCGGCATTAAAAGTCGCGTCGAAAGAAGTGCTTGAGGAAACCGCTAGCGCAGACCCAATGAGCCAAAAAGTTTATGACTCTTTTGAAAGCTTTTTAGGGTCGGTTAGTAAATGGCACAACATCTCTGAGCGCGCATTCATTAATGCACGAGCTAACGATTAATTATTGTGACAATTGTTATCTTAAGCCCTGCTAGTTTAGTGGGGCTTATTTTATGGTTCTGGAAATCCAGTAATTCTCTTTTAAGGGATAAAATAATATGAATAAGTACCTTGTTTGGGTAAAAGTTGGCTTAGTCAGTCTAATCAGTACCGTATTAATTGCGTGTGGTGAAGCGGAAGAAAAAGTAACAGCACAGGCAGAGCAAAAAGCAGAAGTCATTCATTGGAAAATGGTGACTACTTGGCCAAAAAATGCACCGGGTGTTGGTACTGGTGCGGAGAGCTTGGTAAAAAACATCAAAGAAATGTCTAACGGAAGGTTAGATATTAAGGTGTATGCGGCAGGCGAGTTAGTACCAGCGTTAGAAGTCTTTGATGCTGTTTCTCGTGGTACGGCTGAAATGGGGCATGGCGCATCTTATTACTGGAAAGGTAAGGTATTTGCTTCACAATTTTTCACGACAATCCCTTTTGGTTTAAACCCTCAAGAGATGAACGCTTGGATATCTTACGGCGGTGGTTTAGAGCTATGGGAAGAAATATACGCGCCTTTTAATGTTATTCCTATGTTGGCAGGCAGTGCTGGCGTGCAAATGGGCGGGTGGTTTAATAAAGAAATTAACTCATTAGAAGACTTCAAAGGTTTGAAAATGCGTATGCCTGGGTTAGGTGGAGAAGTGCTTAAAAAAGTAGGCGCAACACCAGTTAACTTGCCGGTGAGTGAAATATTTACTGCGTTACAGACAGGCACTATTGATGCAACTGAGTGGGTTGGCCCTTACAATGATTTAGCATTTGGTTTGTACAAAGCAGCGAAATACTATTATTACCCTGGCTGGCATGAGCCAGGTTCAGCAGTAGAAGCGATTTTCAATAAAGACGCTTTTAATGCTCTGCCAAATGACCTAAAAGCCATTGTTCGTTCTGCAGTTCAGCAAGCAAATTTAGACATGCTTAATGAATTCACTGCTCGTAACAATGCAGCATTACAAACGTTAATCAATGATCATAATGTGATACTTAAACCATTCCCTGCTGACTTATTGGACGCATTGAAAAAAGCGTCTGATGAAACGTTACAAGAAACGGCCGCGAATGATCCAGAAAGCAAGAAAGTGTATAACTCACTTAAGAGCTTCTTAGGCTCTGTAGATGCATGGCATGATGTATCTGAGCGTGCGTTTATTAATGCTCGTTCAAACGACTAAGTTATATTAAGCATTAATGCTCATGTGAAAATGAGTTATTAATCTTCTCTAAAGCCCCAACATTCCAGATGTTGGGGCTTTTTTGTCTTAAAAGTCAGAATAAAAGACAGAAAAAACCAAAAAGACCTTGAGAGGAGGTTCAGCAATTCATACTATCGGTCTTGCTTAGTGCATAAAGTGTGATCAAAGAGCCTTTTTATATCCTTATTTCAGGATCTTAGAAAAAGGCTAAGCATTATAAAAATAATTTTAGTTGGTCTCTTGAGGGATAAAAAATGAAAATAACAAAAACGTGGAGCAAGTTAACACTTGTTGGCCTAGCTGCTGTCACTTTGGCTGCATGCGGAGGTTCTGAGAAAGAAGAAACCGCAAAAGCAGAGCAAAAAACAGAAGTCATTAATTGGAAAATGGTGACTACTTGGCCAAAAAACTTCCCTGGTTTAGGGACAGGCGCAGAGAACCTAGCGCAAAATATTAATGATATGTCGAATGGGCGTTTAAACATCAAAGTCTATGCGGCAGGCGAGTTGGTTCCACCTCTTGAAGTGTTCGATGCAGTTTCTCGCGGCACAGCGGAAATGGGTCATGGCGCAGCTTACTATTGGAAAGGTAAAGCGCCAGCAGCACAATTTTTCACCGCCGTTCCTTTCGGCTTCACAGCGCAAGAAATCAACTCTTGGATTCATCACGGTGGCGGTTTAAAACTGTGGGAAGAAATCTACGAACCATTTAACTTGATTCCGATGGCGGCAGGTAATACTGGCGTGCAAATGGGCGGTTGGTTCAACAAAGAAATCAATTCCTTAGAAGACTTCCAAGGCTTAAAAATGCGTATTCCTGGCCTTGGCGGAGAAGTGTTGAAGAAAGTCGGCGGAACGCCAATCAACTTGCCTGGTGGTGAAATCTTTACTTCATTGCAAACGGGCGCGATTGATGCGACAGAATGGGTTGGCCCATACAATGACCTCGCATTTGGTTTGTACAAGGCAGCGAAGTTCTACTACTACCCAGGTTGGCATGAGCCAGGCTCCACAATGGAAGCCATATTCAACAAAGGAGCCTTTGAAGCGCTACCAAAAGATCTACAAATGATCGTGCGTTCTGCAGTGCGTCAATCAAACGCGGAAATGCTAGATGAGTTTACTGCTCTGAATAACGCGGCGCTGGAAACATTGGTGAATGAGCACAATGTTGTTTTGAAACCTTTCCCTAGCGACGTTATGTCTGCACTGAAAAAAGCGTCGGAAGAGACACTAGAAGAAGTAGCAGCGGCGGATGCATTAAGCAAAAAAGTCTACGACTCATTTAAAGACTTTGGCGGCAAAGTAAGAGCATGGCACGAAGTCTCTGAGCGAGCTTATATCAACGGACGCGAAGTTGAGTAAGTAATCACTACGAACGAAAAAAGCCCCTTGAATCGCTCTTAAGAGAGATCCAAGGGGCTTTTTTGTGTCGAGCGTTTTAATAAAAAATAGGCGTTGTTATCGCGTATTTTTAATCATCCATGCTGCCGAGTTCGAGTAGCGTGGCGTTTCCGCCGATGGCTGTGGTGTTGTTAGAGATGGTGCGTTCCGTCACAAATCTCAATAAGTAATGAGGCTTTGCAATGGCGCTTAGGCTCTCGCTGTCGGTTTCTTCGATCAATTGACAGATTAAGCCGCCTTTTGCTGCAAGTCGTTGGTTTAGCTGCTGTGCTTGAGCCTCATCACACAAGGCGGCAATACCGGCAAGGTGATTTGCTTCAATCAATGAATCTAAAGCTGAATCCGCAATATTTTGGATCACACCTTCTGCAACATATGGCGTGATTTTGTCCATGATATCTTGACCAGTTTGTCCGACAGTAATTACTGGGTTGCCAGCAATCAGCGCCGTAAAAACCTGACCAACTAAACCTACGGTCTCTGTTTCCTTGTCTGTTGAATCGTTATTGAGAGAAACACACAGAAACGGCCCTCGGCCTTGGCAAGAAAGTTCGTTACGTTCGCCTGTTGGCCCTGGCATCACACGAGTTTCAGCAATTTCTCGCTTTGCGTTGTCGATTTGCCATTGTGCCATTTTGCCTTGATTGTCAGAAAAAGCAGCAAGGGCTTTTTCTAGCTTTTCAGCACGACCAGTGACGCCAAGTTTGTCCCATGCTTCGAAGACATTTTGAGCGACCTGAATTTGGATAGGTTGTACGATTGTCATAATGTTGTCTCCCCTTAAAGATCTTGCTCAATGGCGAAGCGTTGTAAGTAATGTGGGCCGCCTGCTTTTGGTCCTGTGCCTGACAAACCTTGGCCACCAAAGGGTTGCACCCCAACAACAGCGCCGACTTGGTCACGGTTGATGTAGAGGTTACCAACGCGTGCTCGGCTGGCGATGTTGGCACAAGTGGTTTCGTTACGGCTATGAACGCCAAGCGTCAAACCAAAACCTGAGTTGTTAATCGTGTCGATGATCTTGTTTAGATCGCGAGCCTTGTAGCGAATCACATGCAGAATCGGGCCGAATTTCTCATCGGTTAACTGGTCAATGCTGCCAATTTCAAACGCCGTTGGCGCAACATAAGTGCCTTTATCCGCGAATTCAGGTAAAGCCGCTTGCGCGATTAACTTACCCTCAGCCTTCATGTGTTTAATATGATCAAGCAGCATTTTTTGCGCTTTTTTATCGATCACTGGGCCCACGTCTGTGCTGTGTAAGTAAGGTAAGCCTACTGTCTGTTCTTGCATTGCGCCTTTAATCATCGGAATCACACGATCAGCAATGTCGGCTTGGACAAACAAAACACGCAAAGCGGAACAGCGCTGACCAGCAGAGGCAAAGGCAGAGCGAACGGCATCACGCACAACTTGTTCAGGCAAAGAAGTTGAGTCAACCAACATAGCGTTTTGGCCGCCTGTTTCAGCAATCACAGGAACTGGGGCGACACCACGTGCAGCTAATGTGCGGTTGATCAATTGTGCTGTTCCGGTTGAACCAGTAAAGGCTAAACCTGCGATGCGTTTATCACTGGTTAAGGGTGCACCGACTGTTGTGCCATCCCCCGGAAGAAGATGAAGCACATCGGTTGGAATGCCTGCTTGATGAAGCAACTCAATGGCACGAAAGGCAATTAAACTGGTTTGTTCAGCGGGTTTCGCAACGACAGTGTTACCTACGACAAGCGCAGCAACGACTTGACCCATGAAGATGGCCAGTGGGAAGTTCCAAGGACTGATACAGCTGAAAACACCGCGACCTTTTAACTGTGCCTGTTTTTGGTTTCCTAAGAAATCTGTATAGGTTGTTGGTGTTGCGAAGTGGCTTCGTGCTTGTTGAGCGTAGTAACGGCAGAAGTCTACGGCTTCTCGTACTTCGTCAATGCTGTCTTGAATGGTTTTGCCTGCTTCACGATGACAAAGCGCCATCAGTTCAGCGTAGTTTTCTTCCATCAAATCTGCTGCGCGTTCCAAGCAATCCGCACGTTCTGTTGCAGGACGCGCTGACCAAGCAGGAAACGCTGCTTCAGCAAGATCGATGGCTTTAGTAACGGTTGCTGTGTCTGCCCAATCAATTTGGCCAGTTGCTTGGCTGTGATCGTAAGGACTAACAATAGAGTGTGAATGCCCCGTTTCGACTTTTTCGCCACCAACAATAGGGAAGGCGCGCCATTGCGTGTCTTGCGCCATGAAAGCCTTTATCTTGACTTTGAATGGCGTCCACTCAGAGTCTATTTCGATGTTTGGGCCGAATGAGTTTTTACGATCATCAAACAAGTTCGCAGGCAAATTGATGTGTGGGTTTGCCAATGATTTACGGTTTTCCAACGTGGTGACTGGGTGATCGACCAAGTCAGCAATCGGATAACTGGCATCAATCAAGCGATGAACAAACGAGCTGTTAGCGCCGTTTTCAAGAAGGCGACGAACCAAGTAAGGAAGCAAGTCTTTATGGCTACCGACTGGAGCGTAAATACGGACACAGATGTCGTTCTCTTTGATTAAATGGTTATAAAGTGCATCCCCCATACCGTGTAAACGCTGGAACTCAAACTCTTCTGAGGTTGCGCCAAGCTGATTCGCTAAACAATGTATTGTCGCAATCGTGTGGGCGTTATGGCTGGCAAACTGCGGGAAAATATTCGCGCGAGTGTGTTCACTTAAAAGGAAGTTGGCGCAGGCAAGATAAGAAACGTCGGTCGCTTCTTTGCGAGTATAAACAGGATAACCATTGATGCCGCGTTGCTGGCAAAGCTTGATTTCAGAATCCCAATAAGCGCCTTTTACAAGACGAACAGGAATGCGATCACCTTGCTCTCTCGCTAAGGCGGCAAGCCAAGCCAAAACAGGCAGAGCGCGCTTAGAATAAGCCTGAACAACCAAACCGAATAATCCCCATCCGCGAGAGGCTTCGTCGCGGTATAGCTTTTCAAAGAGGTTTAAGGAAAGTTCTAGGCGGTCTGCTTCTTCTGCATCTATGGTAATACCAACATTCAATGCGCGAGCTTTAGTGATTAAGCCTTTTACACTTTCGAAAAGCTCTGTCATGACGCGTTCTTCACAACCAACTTCATAACGTGGGTGAAGTGCCGACAGCTTAATTGAAATCGTTGGGCGGTAACCTTTTGAATAAGTGTCTTTACCGACAGATTCAACGGCTTGCTCGTACGAACGCAGATATTTGTCAGCGTCTGCGGCTGTTAGAGCCGCTTCACCCAACATGTCAAAAGAGTAGGTGTAACCTTTGTCTCGGTAGCCTTTACCACGAGACAAGGCTTCTTTGATGTCGCGACCAAGGACGAATTGATGCCCCATAATTTTCATTGCTTGGTTCATCGCTTTGCGAATGACAGGCTCAGAAACGCGGTTTACCATGCGATTAACAAGGTTAGCTGGTGTGCCGTCTTTGTTTTCATCCATGGTGACAATTTTGCCCGTTAACAATAATCCCCATGTTGAGGCATTAACGAAGAAAGAGTCTGAATTTTTCGCGTGAGAAGCCCAGTCGGCCACGCTTAAGCGATCCTTGATAAAAGCATCGGCCGTTTCTTTGTCTGGAACACGCATTAAGGCTTCTGCAAGGCACATTAATAAAATGCCTTCTTTGGTGTCTAGGCTGTATTCCAACAAAAGTGCGTCGATCATCGACATGCTGTCGTCGTCTTTTCGCACTTCAGCGATTAACTGAGACGCCGCATTAGTGTGGTTGGCGAGTTCTTGCTCTGTTGGTTTTGCTAAAGGCAAAAGTTCCTTTAACCAGCTTTCTTCATCCGCTTTGTAAAGAGGGGAAATGAGCGTCCATAATTCATTGAGTGGTTTTTGAATGAATTCTGGCTGTAACACATCAATCGCTTTAAACATGATTGGGTCTCCCGAGCTGCATAAAAAGCACAGTTGCTTTTTACCAAGGTCGCATATTGTTATAGAGCATTAAGCATTTTTTTGGCCACTTATTGATCAATCAAAGTGGCGTAATGCGTATATGGATAATGCTGACACTTTAGTGACAGAGGGGATTCGCTGTCTTTCGAAAAAATCGTCTTTTTTTATAAGAAAGTCCGGCTTGAGAAGAATAAAATCGGGCGTGTTTTGTTGTTGTGCACAAAATAGATAAAAAAGAGGGGAATGCCTATAAATAGGGCGTTTCAGTGATATTGCAAAAGACTAACGATTGCCAAATTGCTTTTGGTATTTGAGCGGTGTGATGTTTAGTGTTTGGGAGAAAACATTGGTCATGGCGCTCTGGCTTGAGAAGCCGCACATTTCTGCCACTTGGATGGGAGGGAAACCATCTCGAAGTAAATCTTGAGCCCGTTCTAAGCGCTTTCGCATCAAATACTGGTGCGGCGTCATGCCTGTTTTATCTTTAAAACGCTCATGGAATTGGCTCACACTCAAGAAACAGAAGTTGGCGAGCTGATCAATATGCACACGGCGGGAAAGGTTAAGTTCGATAAACTGGTCTAGCTTATCGATATCCAATTGATTGCCACGAGTGCGCACGTCTTTATTGTTCATTTGATGGCGGATCGCACTGAGTAAGGTGTTACCGCAGGCGCGAGCAAGCATTGAGTCGTTCGGGTATTGCTGTAATTCGCCAGACAAAGCGGACGCCAATATTTGTAAACGAGGGTTAAGTTGAAAATAAGCCGCTTGATCAAATAAGCGCGAAACCACTTCATATTCTTCATCTGTGATGCTTTTTTGTGGCGGAATCGGCAAATTAACCACCATGATCTGATTGTCTCCTAGTCCTGCGAAGGCATGACTGTTTGCTGAAGGCAGAATGCAGCCTTCACCAGTATGGAGTTGCTTACCTTTACCTTGAATATCGAAGTCTGTATTGCCATCAAGCACAACCACTAGCTGGTGGTAATCGTGATCATGGGCATGGGCTTCGCTAGGTAAGCTGATAACGTCAGAATCAAGCTGAGTCAAAATAGACCTTTTGTACAGAGTAAATAAAAAAGTATAGCGCGTTATAACATTAGCGATAAAAATAAACACGACGTTTCAGGTGAAAGCATCGTGTTTACTTTGTTAGTACTTAGTATTTGTCGTCACTAATATTGTATTAGCCGACACGAACCACAAGGTTGCCTAAAGCGCCAGATTTCAAAACATCTTCATGGGCTTGTGCCAGTTCTGTTAAGTCGTAGCAATGACGAATCACAGGTTTAAGCACGCCTTTTTCAAAAAGAGGTCGCAAGGCTTTGGCGATCAAAGACAATTCAGCTGGTTTGATGTTCGCAAGAGCAACACCAACAACAGAAGCGTCTCGTGCCATTAAATCACGAGGGTTAATTTCTACTGTGCCACGATTGCCAACGACAGCGACGCAACCGCCAGTCGTTAAGGCTTTTAAGTCTTGATCTAAGTTGTGATTCGCGAGCATTTCGATAATCACATCAAAGCCTGTTTCCAGTGACTGAAAAGCTTCGAGGTGGTTGTCACCATTATGCATAATCACTGTGCTTACGCCTTGTGCACGCAGAAGATCTGCTCCTGCTGGCGTTCCTGCACTGGCGACCACGTCCATGCCCGCTGATAACGCCAATTGAACCGTTGCAATACCAACCGCGCCTGTTGCGCCATGAACCAGAACTTTGTCACCAGTTTTGGCATTCGCTCGACCAAACAAAGCTCGGTGAGCTGTGGTGTAAGGAATGCCTAAGCAAGCGCCTTCTTCAAACGATAAGGCGTCAGCTAAGGGATAAGTGTGAGTCGTTGCGCAAACAGCAAACTCGGCAGAGGAGCCAGACAGGTTGCGGCTAAAATACACTCGTTGACCCACTTCAAACCCAGTGACTTGAGAGCCAAGCTCCACAACGGTTCCCGCTCCGTCTAAACCCGGAGTATGGGGAAAGGTTGTGGAATAGTTATTGGTGCCGGAACGAATATAAGTATCGACAGGGTTCACGCCGGCTGCGCCGACTTGAACAAGAATTTGATCAGCATTAATACTTGGCGTTTTGGCGTCGACTAATGACAAATCACTCGCTGGGCCATAGGCATTTATTTGCATTGCTTTCATATTCTAATCCTCACTGTAGATATTTATATTTGTTGTTTCGTAAGCAGCTTAATTAATCTGTATATACTTGTTCTGGTAACCAAGTCGCCAGCTCTGGCCATATTGATAGCAATAGCAGCACAAAGAGCTGAATAACAATAAAGGGTAGTACACCTTTATAAATAGACTGAGTTTTGATTTCCGGCGGCGCCACACCACGTAGGTAAAATAATGCGAAGCCAAATGGCGGTGTTAAGAAAGACGTCTGTAGGTTGATCGCCATCATGATGCCGAGCCAAACAGGGTCTAAGCCCATTGCCAATAAAACTGGCGCAACGATTGGTACAACCACGAAGGTGATTTCAATGAAGTCTAAGATGAAGCCAAGGAAGAACATCAGCAACATAACAACAATCATTGCGCCTACAACGCCACCAGGCAACTGAGAGAAGAAATCATGAATCAGCTCTTCGCCACCAAATCCTCGGAAAACGAGCGAGAATAAAGAGGCGCCGATCAGAATCATAAACACCATGCAGGTGACTTTGGTCGTTGAATAGACAGCGTCTTTTAGTGTCTGGAAGTCCAGTTTACCGCTGGCCCAAGCCAAAATAGCCGCGCCCAATGCACCAACACCAGCGGCTTCGGTAGGAGTTGCCACACCGCTAAGGATAGAACCCAATACAGCAAAAATAAGAATAAGCGGTGGTAGCAAGCCTTTAATCAACTGAACCGCTAAAGATTCTGTTGATCCGTTGCGTAATTCTTCACGAGGCACCGCAGGCGCTTTGTGAGGTTGCAACCAAGCGACCATCACAACATAAAGGATATACAGACAAACCAGAATTAAACCAGGAACTAAGGCGCCGACAAACAAGTCACCAACCGAGATGGTTTTAGGCGAGAAAATCCCCATTTCTAATTGAGCTTTTTGGAAAGCATTCGACATTACATCGCCCAACAGAACCAAGGCGATTGACGGCGGAATGATTTGACCTAATGTTCCTGTGGCACAGATGGTTCCTGTTGCTAGCGCAGGATCGTAACCACGGCGCAACATGGTTGGCAAAGAGATCATGCCCATGGTGACAACCGTTGCACCGACAATGCCGGTACTCGCAGCCAACAGCATACCCACCAAAATAACCGAAATACCAAGACCGCCGCGCATGGTGCCAAATAACATGGCCATTGACTCAAGCAGCTTCTCAGCCAACTTGGATTTTTCTAAGAGCACGCCCATCAAGACAAAGAGCGGTACCGCGATGAGGGTTTCATTACCAACAATGCCGAATAAGCGGTTCGGCAAAGCTTCTAAGAAAACGCTATCAAATGTGCCAGCCAATGATCCAACAGCGGCGAATATTAACGCGGTTCCACCTAATGAAAAGGCAACAGGGTAGCCAAATAGCAAGCAGACACAAACGGCTGCAAAGAGCCATAAAGGGATAAATTCAATCATGAGTTACGTCCTTTTGAGTTTTTTCCTGTCTTAACTACGGCTATGTTTTTTGCAATATCAGCTAAGCCTTGAATAATTAGGCATACCATCATGATAGGAATCAGTGTTTTTAATAGGTAGACAAAAGGCAGTCCACCTGGCTCTGGGGAAGTTTCTAATACACGCCAAGACGCACTCACGTAATCTAAACTTAAATAAGTGGTGTAAATCGTGAAAGGTAAAAGAAAGAATAGGCCGCCAAGAATATTTACCCATGCTTTTTTGGTAGCAGAGAAATCTCGGTAGAACACATCTACGCGTACATGTTCGTCGTCTTTAAGTGTATAAGCTGCGCCTAACATAAACACTAACGCATGAAGATACAGAACCGATTCTTGCAGTGCGATAGAGCCAATACCAAAGCCATAACGTAACAGTACGATCAGGCAAGTAAGCAGCATCATAAATAAAGTAAGCCAAGCCACACATCGCCCTGTGTAATGGGAGACAGCTTCGGCCGAACAGACCAGTTTGTTTAACATTGAAATACCCACAGAGTTTTTTAATCGTTATTGCCGGATGCTTTTTAGGTCTTTTTTATAAGGTTAAAACCTAACCAGTAAAATCCGGACAGCTAGTCTATTGGATAACGCTACTTATGGGAATATTTCAGGGGCTTACTCACGGCAGTTCGTGGCATTTTATGAATAAAATACGCCTTTATAAGTGAAAAACTGCGCTTTTGTTTGTTACGAGGTGATATCACTCGAAAAAAGTGACGCTTTGGTGCGGCTTTAATCCTCGTTTTTTGGTCGGATTGAAAAATAATTTTGAAATATTTCACTGTTTAACATTTCTGTCACATAACTTTTTTATAGTGTGTTCCATCGAACGAGCTATGAGCAGTTGCTCATAAATATTTGACTATAACCATTGGGGTTTATGTGATGAAAAAACTAGTTGCGGGTTTAGCAATGACAGCAGCGGCAAGTGTTTCTTTTAACGCTGTTGCAGACGTTGATGCAGGTTTGAATACTTATACTAAGGCTAGCGGTGTTTCTGGTAACATCTCAAGTGTTGGTTCTGATACTTTGGCTAACTTGATGACATTGTGGGCTGAAGACTTCAAACGTCTATACCCAAATGTAAACATCCAAATTCAAGCGGCTGGTTCTTCTACTGCGCCACCAGCATTGACTGAAGGTACATCTAACTTCGGTCCTATGTCTCGTACTATGAAAGACAAAGAAATTGCAGCGTTTGAGAAAAAATTCGGTTACAAGCCAACGGCTATCCCAGTTGCTATCGACGCTCTAGCGGTTTTCGTACATAAAGATAACCCAATCAAAGGTTTGTCTCTTCCTGAAGTTGATGCAATCTTCTCTTCTACTCGTAAAGGTGGACACAGCGAAGACATCACTAACTGGGGTAAAGCAGGTTTGACTGGTGCTTGGGCTAACCGTGACATTCAATTGTTCGGTCGTAACTCAGTATCTGGTACTTACGGTTACTTCAAAGACAATGGTCTTTTCAAAGGTGACTTCAAAAACAGTGTAAACGAGCAACCAGGTTCTGCTTCTGTTGTTCAGTCTGTTTCTACTTCTCTTAACAGTATCGGTTACTCTGGTATCGGTTACAAAACGTCTTCAGTACGTGCCTTGCCACTTGCTAAGAAAGAAGGCGATGCATTTGTAGAAGCGACGCCAGAAAACGCAGCAGCTGGTAAATACCCACTGTCTCGCTTCCTTTACGTTTACGTAAACAAAGCACCTAACAAGCCACTAGCACCACTACAACGTGAATTCGTTAAAATGGTTCTATCTAAGATGGGTCAAGAGGTTGTTGTAAAAGACGGTTATGTACCTCTACCAGCTAAAGTTGCTGATAAATACCTTGATACTTTAGGCATTAACTAAGTTCGCTTGGCGACACTGGTGATGTACTTGAAAGCAGGATAGCGTAACGCTCTCCTGCTTTTTACTTCCCTCCTAGTGTCATAAAATTGTCACACAACAAAGATGAATTCGGATGACTAAATCGACTGACCATCAGATGCCTGAACTGGATTTCAATACGCCAGCTTTAAAGCGTCATCGTAAGTTTCGAGCCCTGAAAGATAAAGTGGCTGGAATGGGCATAGCAGTCGGAGGGAGCAGTGTAATTCTTGCTGTACTTCTGATCTGTTTCTATCTCTTTTATGAAGTAGCGCCATTATTTTCTGGTGCTTCAATAGACCCTAAGGCAAGTTATTCTTTGCCTGCTCAAGATGAAGGTAAAAGCCTTTATTTAGCTACGGAAGAGCAATCTGAAATTGGTATGCGTGTTGCCAGCAATGGTGCCATCGTATTCTTTTCTATCGAGGACGGTTCTGTCATTGAGACAATAGAAAGCGCCCGTGCAGAAGAGGTGACAAGCTTCACCGTTGAATCTGATACGAGTCGTTTACTGGCATTTGGTTACGCCGACGGTAAAGTAGTGATTAAACAGCACAGCTACCGTACTACGTATCCTGATGGAAAGCGTCAGATCACCCCTTTTGTTGAGTACCCTTATGGCGAAGAAGCCATCAGTGTTGCCGATTTTGCTATTGAGAAATTAGCGATTCGCGACAGTGAAGATGGTTTAACCATCGCTGCTACTGGTGAGTCTCAAACATCGGTTTTGAAAGTGACTAAAGATGTTAACTTCATTACTGAAGAAGTTGAGCTAACTGAGCAGCGCGAAGCGATTCCATTCATTGCGGACATCAATAGCCTACTCATCAGTGGTAATCAGCGTTCTTTGTATATCGCAACAAACTCAGGTGAATTCAGCGAGTTTGATTTACGCGATTTCGATAACATCACACTGAAAGATCAAGCCTCTTTAGTGGCTGAAAACTCTCAGTTGGTTTCCATGAATTACCTTGTTGGTAAAACATCGGTGATGGTGGCGGATTCTTCTGGTCGTGTGAGCCAGTGGTTTAACGTTCGTGACGATGCAACCAACGAAGAAAAACTGCACTTCATCCGTGATGTTAAGCAGCCTAATGCGATTGTTGATACAGCCATGGAACAACGCCGTAAAGGCTTTGCAACATTGGACGAAAACGGTTTGGTCGCAATTTACAACGCCACCTCTAAGCGTAAAGTAATCGATGAGCGTTTGAGTGATGAAACAGCTCGTTTGATTAGTTTCTCTCCTCGCGCGAATGGTTTATTACTAGAAGACGGTAAAGGACTGCATTTCTACCACGTAGATAACGAGCACCCAGAAGTGTCTTGGTCATCTATTTGGGGTGAAGTTTGGTACGAAAGTTACCCAGAGCCGACTTACACTTGGCAGTCATCTTCTGCAAGTAACGACTTCGAGCCTAAATACAGCTTGATGCCTTTGGCATTTGGTACCTTGAAAGCGGCGTTCTACGCTATGCTGATGGCCGTTCCTTTGGCAATCTGTGGTGCGATTTACACAGCTTACTTCATGGCGCCAGCCTTGCGTCGTAAGATCAAACCTGTGATCGAGCTGATGGAAGCTTTGCCAACGGTTATCCTAGGTTTCTTAGCGGGTCTTTTCTTTGCGCCTTTCTTAGAAGAAAACTTAGCAGCAACCTTTAGTATTTTGGTGGTTTTACCTGTCGGTATTCTGCTATTTGCTTATCTATGGTCAAGATTGCCAACCAACATTCGCTGGTTAGTGCCAGAAGGCTGGCAGCCATTGTTGCTTATTCCTGTGATTGTTTTCCTTGCTTGGTTCTGTTTGATCTTGAGTCCAATCATCGAATTAAGCTTCTTCGGTGGCAACATTCGCGGCTGGATTACTCATGACTTGGGTATCACTTTCGACCAGCGTAACGCTTTGGTAGTTGGTTTTGCGATGGGCTTTGCGGTTATCCCGACCATCTTCTCTATTACTGAAGATGCGATTTTCAGTGTGCCAAAAGCTTTAACTCAAGGCTCTCTAGCATTGGGTGCCACTTACTGGCAAACCATGACTCGCGTTGTATTGCCAACAGCGAGCCCAGGTATCTTCTCTGCCGTCATGATTGGTATGGGTCGTGCGGTAGGTGAAACCATGATCGTTCTTATGGCGACTGGTAATACGCCAATTATGGACTTCAACATCTTCGAAGGTATGCGTACGTTAGCGGCGAACCTTGCGGTAGAAGTACCGGAATCAGAAGTGGGAAGTTCACATTATCGTATTCTGTTCTTGGCAGCGTTTGTTCTGTTCATCTTCACTTTTGTAGTGAATACGATCGCTGAAACCGTGCGTCAGCACCTACGCAAAAAATACGGGTCATTGTAATGAGTAGCGAAATGAAAATGGAAAAACAGTCCGTATCTCAATGGGTTAAATCTGGTGATCCATGGGTGTGGCTAAATGCAGGTGCTGTGGCGATTTCTGTCATCATGGTTGTAGGGTTATTACTTTTGATTGCTGTCAGAGGCTTGGGTCATTTTTGGCCAGCGGATGTGATGCAAGCGACTTATTCATTGCCTGGTGAGAAGTCTTACACCATTGCGGCAGAACGTGTTGAGAGTGTAGAAGTAACCGCTGCTCAATTACGTGAAGCCGGTGTAAACCTTCCTGAAGGTGGCGATCCATTACTTAAGCGTACGCTTCTTAAAATGGGTAACCGCGATGTTTACGGTGCGGATTTTGGTTGGGTGTTGGACAAATACCTAAGCGATATTCAAACACCGGAAATGTTGTTCGCAGCAGAGCGTCACGAATGGGGCAACCTATATGGTTACCTAATGTCTGTGAAAGAAGCTGGTCAGGTTGTGTCTGAAACATCAGACTTAACGCCGACAGATTCTGCTTTGGCGACTTGGGCCACTTTCGAGAAAAGCATCGAGCGTGCGGCAGTTATCCATGACGAAATCAAACACATTGAAAAAAGTGACATTGGTAAAATTAACCATGCCCTTGAGCGTATTCGTCTTAAGCAGCGTCGCTATGAACTAAATGGTGAATTAACGCCAGAAGTAGAAGCGGACCTTGCAGCAGAGCGTTCACAATACGATGAAGAGTATAAAGGCTTGCAAGCGAACCTTGCAGATCTATACCAGCAGATCAATCGTGACTCATTCACTGTAAGAGTGATGGACGGTACGGTACATGAAATTCAAGTATCGAAAATTGTTCACGCTTTCCGTCCTAATGCGATGGGTGTTTTCGAGAAGTTAGGTTTCTACTTTAATAAAGTATGGGAATTCTTAACAGACGAACCTCGTGAAGCCAATACAGAAGGTGGTGTTTTCCCTGCGATCTTCGGTACCGTAATGATGGTATTGTTAATGACAGTATTGGTAACGCCTTTTGGTGTTGTGGCGGCGGTTTACCTTCGTGAATACGCAAAGCAAGGGGTTATTACTCGTGTTATTCGTATCGCGGTAAATAACCTAGCGGGTGTGCCTTCTATTGTTTACGGTGTATTTGGTTTAGGTTTCTTTATCTACTTTTTGGGTTCTGGTATCGACCAAGCGTTTTTCCCAGAAGCATTGCCGTCACCAACTTTTGGTACAGGTGGCTTGATGTGGGCATCGATTACTTTGGCGCTATTGACTGTGCCAGTGGTTATCGTAGCGACGGAAGAAGGTTTGTCTCGTATTCCTCGTAACGTACGTGAAGGTAGCTTGGCGTTAGGTGCGACAAAAGCCGAAACCCTATGGCGTGTGGTTCTTCCAATGGCCAGCCCAGCGATCATGACAGGTGTTATCTTGGCCGTGGCCCGTGCCGCTGGTGAAGTTGCGCCATTGATGTTGGTCGGTGTTGTGAAACTAGCACCTACTTTACCTTTAGATGGAAACTACCCATTCATCCATTTGGATCAGAAGTTTATGCACTTAGGCTTCCACATCTATGATGTAGGTTTCCAAAGCCCGAACGTGGAAGCAGCGCGACCACTTGTTTATGCAACAGCGTTATTACTTGTGATGGTTATTGCACTACTGAATTTCTCAGCAGTAACGATTCGAAATCACCTACGTGAAAAATACAAATCGCTAGAAATGTAAGCGGAGAAGAAAAGATTATGAGCGAAGCAAAAACACACTCAATTGATATTTCAGCGATGCAGCGTAGCCAGCAAGCTTTGCGCATCGAAGACGAAACCGTTTGCCTTTCTGTTAAAGATTTGCATCTTTACTACGGGGAAAAAGAAGCGCTTAAAGGCGTGGATATGATCATCCCTGAGAAGAAGGTAACGGCTTTCATCGGTCCTTCTGGTTGTGGTAAATCAACGCTGTTGCGTTGTTTTAACCGCATGAATGACTTGGTTGATAGCTGCCGTATTACTGGTGAGATCAACCTGCATGACAGCAATATTTATGAAAAAGGCACGGATGTAGCAGAATTGCGTCGTCGTGTTGGTATGGTGTTCCAAAAGCCAAACCCGTTCCCAAAAAGTATTTACGAAAACGTAGCGTACGGCTTGCGTATTCAAGGCATT
The DNA here is from genome assembly GCF_055809555.1 of Marinomonas sp. 15G6-16. Taxonomy (NCBI): domain Bacteria; kingdom Pseudomonadati; phylum Pseudomonadota; class Gammaproteobacteria; order Oceanospirillales; family Oceanospirillaceae; genus Marinomonas; species Marinomonas sp. 15G6-16. The sequence goes on from NZ_CM147916.1 coordinate 1,771,610, forward strand.
AACCAAAAGCGTGTGATTGATGAAACGGTTGAATGGGCATTGCGCTCAGCGGCTTTATGGGACGAAGTAAAAGACCGTCTACACGAAAGTGCTTTGGGTATGTCTGGTGGTCAGCAGCAGCGTTTGGTTATCGCCCGTACGGTAGCGGTAAAACCTGAAGTTTTGTTGTTGGATGAGCCAGCTTCTGCCTTGGACCCAATCTCAACATTGAAAATTGAAGAGTTGATCCACGAATTGAAAAACGATTTCACCATTGCGATCGTAACTCACAACATGCAGCAGGCTGCGCGTGTATCGGATTACACTGCCTTCATGTACATGGGTGATTTGATTGAATTTGGTGATACGAATTCTTTATTTACTAACCCAAGTAAGCAACAAACAGAAGATTACATCACAGGTCGCTACGGCTAGGCGGAGGACGGATTATGAAAGAATTAACAACGGATCATATTTCTCAGCAGTTTAATAACGAGCTAGAAATGTTACGCCAACATTTTTTGACCATGGGTGGCATTGTTGAGACTCAGGTTCAAGATGCAGTTCAAGCCTTGTTAGACGCTAACGGCGAACTAGCAGAGGAAGTCAGAGCAAAAGACGCTTCTGTTAACGAACTAGATGGCTTGATAGACGAAGAATGTACGCGCATTCTTGCTAAGCGTCAGCCTGCAGCCTCTGACTTGCGTATGATTCTGTCGATCAGTAAAGCCGTGAGTGAATTAGAGCGAATAGGTGATGAAGCGAAAAAGATCGCTAAATTGACTTCTGATTTGATCGACGGTGGTGAATCTCCACGCGGTTATGTTGAGATCAGCCGTATTGGTCAAATGGTGTCACGAATGATTCATGACTCATTGGACGCTTATGCTCGACTAGATATCGATGCGGCAATTAAAGTAGCGAAAAAAGACAGTGAAGTAGACCGTGAATACGAAGCGGCTTTGCGCTCTTTAGTGACTTATATGATGGAAGATCCACGCAGTATTTCGAGCGTGATCAATGTCATTTGGGTACTTCGTTCACTTGAGCGCATTGGTGACCATGCTCGTCACACTTGTCAGCATTTGATCTTCATGGTGAAAGGTGTCGATGTACGCCACGTGAGCGTGAATGACTTAGCCAATGAAGTAAAAGGCGCGTAATATTGCCAATCGATCTCATGCTATTGCCCTCGGCTAGCATGAGATCGATATTTTCTTAATCAATCCCTTTTCTCTGTTTCTCTCCTCTGTACAGACTTTGTTATCATCTGGCTTTGTCTTTTTTGGTGATAACCTTCATGTTTACAATAGAAGTAAATACAACCTCTTCCCTGCAAGAAACCTATCAAGAATTAAACGCTCAACTGGCGGCTTTGCTCAGCGGAGAGCGAGATTTCATCTGTAATGCCGCTCAATTTTCCGCTTTTGTCATGCAGACTGTTCCTGACCTTAACTGGTCTGGCTTTTACTTTGCTCGTGATGAAGAGTTAGTGCTTGGACCTTATATGGGCAAAGTGGCTTGTACTCGTATTCCTTTTGGTCGAGGAGTGTGTGGTGAAGCGGCGAAAACCCAAGAAACACAATGTATCGAAGATGTTCATGCTTTTGATGGACACATAGCGTGCGACGCCGCTTCTGCTTCTGAGTTGGTAGTACCTGTTATTTCACAGGGTAAGTTGATTGGCGTTTTTGATATGGATAGCCCAAAGGTCGGGCGTTTTACTGACGTTGATCAGGCGGGAATTGAATCTTTTGTGGCGACTTTTATTTCTGCAACGGATATGAACTGGAGCTTTGCAGTTTAAGCGAGTTCAGGTTGTTTCTTCTTTACTAGTCTTCGAAGTAGGCCACGAGTTCTTCTAAGGACTTGTGGTAGACAACAGACAGGTTTTCTGTGATTGGTTTAATGCCTTGTTCATCCGAGGTTTGTGATAGCTCTTCGATCATTCGGCATTGCTCTGCAAAGTCCGCCATTGCCATGCTCAAGCTGGACGACTTTAGTGAATGGCTGATGTCTTGCAGTTCTGTGAAGTTTTTAGCTTCCCACGCTGCGAACAAGTCTTCTAGTTTTTCAGCACTTTCATTGACATAAACTAAGCGTATTTCGTTAATGGTATCTTTTCCAAGTAGCTCAACAAGTGAGTCGAGATAAGAGTGGTCGATCATTTAAAGTGCCTTGTCAGAATTCATTTATTACTTAAAAAGTTGAGTTATTTTCTTTTCTATCTGGCTCTGTAGCAGCGGGAAGGACAGGGGCGTAATGTATTGCTCGCCTTGTTTAACCGCATTGATGCTGTAGCTAAGAATAGGTATTCCTTGCTTTTTCCGTTGCTCCATCATATCGAATCCATCTCTTTCTAGACAAGTTGAGTTACCTAGAATGATGGCGTCCGGCTTTTCTTTTGACGGACTGCTTCCTTCTTTGAAAAGAGTTACCTTAAGGCCGAGTGTTGCTAATTGGTTGGATAGAACCTTTGCTAAGTGTGAATCTTCTTCGATAAGAAATACATGTCTATTCACGCAAGGCTGACGGCTTGGTTCCTTCTTTGGCTTGTCGATTTGACTGAGGTCACGTTCAACATAATAGGGAATATCAACCCAGAATTCGCAGCCTTTTTTAGGTGTATTATAAAAATGAATTTCGCCATTCATGTATTTTACTAACTTATTGCATAAGGTTAAGTTCAAGCCAATTCTTCTCAATATGGATTCTTCATCTTGAGGAAGCATTGGATTCATTCTCAGATTTTCTTGTAACTGCTCAGACATTCCTAAACCTGTGTCTTTTACAGCAATTTGTAGCATTCTTGTTTCTTGCGTAGAGGCCGGCGGCGTTGTCATCAACGGAATCGCAAGAATAGAAGGACGAATCTGCACACTGATGCTGCCAGAAGGCGTATGAGTTAAGGCGTTTTGCAGCAAGCTTATAATGATCTCTTTGAAGCGATTGAAATCGATGGTGATGTCTTTTGGTAACAGCGGATCGATGTAAACAATACTTTGTAGGCCTTTTCTGGCCATTTGCGACTCAAACTGCGTCAAGCAGGCTTCGACATGCTTTTGAAGGTTGTCGGTTGTATGCAAAAGAGAAAATCTATTTGTCTCAATTTGCGCTAAGTCAGAGAACATTTCGATGCTTTGAAGCAACTGATCGCCAGCTTCTTCAATGTGCTCGGAAAGCTCGGTAGAAGATTGAGCGGAAGGCGTGTTTTTGACGGTTTGAGCAATGCCCAGAATGGCGTGGATTGGCGACCTAAGCTCCTGATGAATAAACGACAGCATGTTGGCTTTATCTTCATGAACGGCCTGCATACCTGCTTTTAGCTTATTGGTTTCTTTTAGTGATTTTTGTAACTCAATCAGAGCTTTCACCGTAAAGAAAGATAAGAGCAATAAACAGATTAATAGCGCCATAGACAAAACCTGAATGGCGCTTAGGCTGTGCTCAAAATTTTTATGGTCTTTATCTATGTATTCTGTGCTGCCTTTATTTACTAAAGAGACAAACTCATCAATCTTAGGCTGAAGGCGCTGAATACGCTCAATGATGTTGGTTAAATAAGAAGTATCACCTTGCTCTAACTTGGAAATGTTGAAGCTTAAAAGCTCTAATTCACCATTGATCAGATTAAGGTGTTTTACAACTCTACCTTCCTCAAAGTTGCGAATAAGCGAACCGATTTCGCCTTCCCTGAGTAAGTCGACTCGACTCATCAGCAAATCGTATTCAAAGAACGCATCGCCTCCTAATGGAAAAGCGCTTTCGTCCAACTCAATCAGATAATCCAATAATCGATAAGACTGTATTTGCAGTTGTAGTGCACACCAGAGTGAGCTTTCAAAGGCTCTGCGACTATTGTCTTTAGCGCTACCGTTGGTGTAGGTGATAATGCCAAATAGAGAAATAGAAATTGTGATGATAAGGGTAATGAAGGCGTACAGAACCGTTTTACGGAAGCTTGATAGCCATGCTTTTTGTTTGGGTAAAAGCACTTTTTACTCCGCGACAATAAGAGTTTTAATGCTGCTTACTTGCCAAATAGATCGACTGTAATACAGCTCTGACTTTAAGTCTTCGTTGGTATCAAAAGGGTAAATCACCATAATTGGCCCCAGATTACGAACACTCATCAGTATCCCATCTTGGTGTGTGGCAAAAATTGCCCCTTTCTCCGCGAAGTCAGAAAGCGGAATTTCCGTCATGTATTTATTTAACGCGGTGACTTGGAGTAAGTTGCCTTTATTTCCTAAAGAGTCGAGCAAATCGACCGCTGAAAAACCTTGATAAGTATGTGCCTCTTTCGTCCAAGGGTTCTTTGTTGTTATAACGTACTGAGGGAGCGCTTTTAACATAGTCATATCGAATGCCGCTTCTTGATCAACATTCGTCACGTTAATCGCTCCAGATACCGTTAAAACGACTCTATGGGAAGGTGCTTCTAACGCATAAACAGAAAGAGAGAGAAGGCAGGAAAGCAATAATAGAGAACGCGTTAACAAGCCCATGGCAAACCTTAATTCTTTACAAATGATGATTTGTCTATGATAGACAAAAAAAGAGTGCTTGTGTTGCTAATACTGGGGAGCTTAACCCTTTAAATAATACAAATACGTAAAATTTTTAAGAAATCAAAGAAAAAATAAGCCGTATTGCTTTTTTCAATACGGCTTACTTTCTTAGATTTAAAGAGAGAGTGTGTGACTAAGTAAGCTCTTCTAAGCGAGAGCAAGCGACCTGATGCACGTCAGAAAATGCACTGAGCAAAGGTTTTTTGGTCGAGCAGGTTTCGTTTGCATGAGGGCAACGTGTACGAAATACACAGCCAGATGGCGGATTAATAGGAGAGGGTAAGTCTCCAGCCAGTAGCTGAATGGTTTTGCCTCTCTCGATTTTTGGATCTGGAACCGGCACCGCCGACATCAAGGCTTTCGTGTAAGGGTGTTGAGGGTTGTCATAGAGAGACTTTTTACTGGCCAGCTCAACAGGGTTGCCCAAATACATGACCAACACTCGGTCAGAGATGTGCTTCACTACACTCAAATCGTGTGCGATGAATACCAAAGACAAGTTCATCTCTTCTTGTAACTCTTTGAGCAAGTTCACCACTTGCGCCTGAATAGACACATCCAATGCGGAAACGGGCTCATCACACACAATCAACTTGGGTTTTAAAATCAACGCGCGAGCAATCCCAATTCGCTGACATTGGCCGCCAGAAAATTCATGTGGATAACGGTTAATCACGTTGGGTAATAAGCCCACGCGGTTCATGATTTGGCGTACTTCGTTTTTGATGTCTTCTTTGGACAATTCTGGTTTAAAGGTTTTCAGTGGCTCTGCAATGATGTCGCCCACTGTCATTCTAGGATCAAGTGACGCCAGTGGATCTTGGAAAATCATTTGCAGCTCTTGGCGTTTGTCGCGCATTTGCTTTTTATCAAGGCTGGTTAAGTCTTGTCCAAGCCAAACCACATTGCCTTCTGTAATCGGCACAAGACGAAGCAGCGCTCGGGCTAGAGTAGATTTTCCGCAACCAGATTCGCCTACGACACCAAGAGTTTCCCCTTCGTAAATGGTTAAATCTACGCCATCAACGGCTTTTAGCGCTTGGCCTTTTTCCCATGGCCATGCGTTGTCTGATTTGATGTTGAAATGGACTTTTAAGTCTTTCACTGCCATTAATACGTTGTTGTTTTGTTCTGCAACGGTGTGTTCAATTGTCATGATTATGCCCAGCCTTCAGTTGTTTTATGACAAGCGCTCATTTGCCCTGAGGCAAAGGTTTCGAGGCTTGGCGCGATGTTTACACAGCGCTCTTTGGCAAATTCACAGCGCGCTTCAAAAGGGCAACCAGAAGGTAAGTTCAGCAAGTTTGGAGGATTTCCTGGAATGGTCGCCAACACACTGCCTTCGTTGTCTAAACGAGGAATGGCGTTTAACAGACCTTGTGTGTACGGGTGCGTTGGGCGATAAAACACATCTTCCGCAGAGCCATATTCCATGGTTCGCCCCGCGTACATAACGAGTACTTTGTCACACAAGCCAGCGACGACACCAAGATCATGCGTAATCATAATGATGGAGGTATTGAAGTCGTCTTTGAGCTCATTCAGTAACGTAAGAATTTGCGCCTGAACCGTCACATCTAGCGCCGTGGTTGGCTCATCTGCGATCAGCAATTTAGGTTGGCACAATAACGCCATAGCAATCATGACACGCTGACGCATGCCGCCAGAAAATTCGTGTGGATACATGTTCATGCGTTTGCGCGCTTCTGGCATTTTTACCGCGTCTAGCATGTGGACGGACGCTTCAAAGGCGTCCGCTTTGCTCATGCCTTTGTGCAGCATCAAGACTTCCATTAATTGTTTGCCGACCTTCATATAAGGGTTCAATGAGGTCATTGGGTCTTGGAAAATCATCGCGATGTCTTTTGAGCGAATGCGATTCATGGCTTTTTCGTTCAAAGATAAGATATTACTGCCTTCGAAACGCGCTTCGCCTTCTATGATGCCGTTGTTCGCGAGCAACCCCATTAACGCGAAAGCCGTTTGGCTTTTACCTGAGCCGGATTCACCAACGATGCCCAAGGTTTCTCCTTGTGCAAGGGCGAAATTTAAGTTGTTCACGGCGGTGACGAAGCCGTCTGGCGTGGCGAATTTTACTTGTAAATTGTCGACTTCCAGTAATGGCTCTGCCGTGTGTAACTCTGTGGCTAATGACATAAATCCTCCTTAGCGGTCTTTCGGGTCAAGCGCGTCTCGTAAGCCGTCGCCGAGGAAGTTAAAGCAAAACAAGGTCACCACAAGGAAGCCTAATGGCCAAGCCAGTTGCCAGATGGCGATCTCCATGTTTTGCGCGCCTTCTGAAATCAATGCGCCCCAGCTTGTCATTGGCTCTTGTACGCCAAGGCCTAAGAAGCTGATAAAAGATTCCAGCAAGATCATGTTTGGTACCAATAACGTGGCGTACACCACGACAATGCCAAGCACGTTTGGCACGATGTGACGTAAAATGATTTTTGGTGTCGACACACCACAAGCGTAAGCGGCTTCTATGTATTCTTTGTTTTTCAAACTCAACGTTTGCCCACGAACGATTCGAGCCATGTCGAGCCAAGAAATCGCGCCAATGGCGACGAAGATAAGGAATATTTGACGACCAAATAACGTCATCAAAATAATCACGAAAAACATGAAAGGAAATGAGTTTAGGATTTCTAGAAAGCGCATCATCACGCTATCAACGCGCCCGCCAAGATAACCTGATGTGGCGCCATAAAGCGTGCCAATCACAATGGCAACAAAACTGCCTAAAACACCCACCAATAAGGAAATTTGGCCTCCTTGCATGGTGCGTACGAAAATATCGCGTCCCAATGTGTCGGTGCCAAAATAGTGACCGTTTTCTATGTTCGGGCGGCCTAATACGGAAATATCAGACAGCGCTTCCCAATCGATGTCTTCGTAATGCCATTGGCTGAGGAAAGGTCCTAAGAGTGCAATCGCGGTAATCAAGGCAAGCACGATGAGGCTGACAACGGCTGCGTGGTTAGAGAAAAAGCGACGACGGGCGTCTTGCCATAAACTGCGGCCTTCTACTTCCACCACCTGTTGGGCGAATTGTTCAACGGCCTGAACTTTGTCTTTGTTGGTAATCATAATGAGGCCTTAATAACGGATTTTCGGATCGATGACGGCGTATAAAACATCGACAATGGCGTTGAAAAGAATGGTTAAGGTGCCGACCAGAATTGTCACGCCCATGACCATGGAATAATCACGGTTTAATGCGCCATTGATGAAATGTTGGCCAATCCCACCTGTGCCAAAATACACGTCTACAATCACTGAGCCGGTCACAATGCCGACAAACGCAGGCCCAAGATAAGAAATCACAGGCAACATAGCTGGGCGTAAAGCGTGTTGGAGAATAATGCGATGCTTAGGTAAGCCTTTTGCTTTTGCCGTACGAATGAAATTGGAATGCATTGTTTCAATCATGCTGCCGCGGGTGATACGGGCGATTTGGGCAATGTAGCTGGTGGACATGGCGATTACAGGCATCACCAAGTAAGGCCAAGCGCCGCCATTCCAACCGCCCGGTGGTAGCCAATGATTGTAGATAGAGAAAAATAAAATACACAAAGGAGCCAATACAAAGTTGGGTAGCACGATGCCAAGGTTGGCAAAGCCCATGACGCTGTAGTCGATCCACGAGTTTTGTCGTAAGGCGGCAATCACGCCACAGCCGACACCAATCAGCAAGGCGACAATGAATGACCAAATACCAATTTCTGCAGAAACAGGGAAACTTTGCGCGATCAACTCATTGATGGTGAAATCTTTGTATCGAAAAGAAGGGCCTAAATCGCCTTGTAATAATCCGCCTAAATAATAAAAGTATTGGTTTATAACAGGTTCATCCAAATGGTATTTGGCATTAATGTTTGCCAACACTTCGGGTGGAAGAGTGCGTTCACTGGAGAACGGACTTCCTGGTGCAGAGTGCATCAAGAAGAAAGACACTGTAATTAACACAAGCAGCGTTGGGATGGCTTCCAGCACGCGCTTTAAAATAAATGTAAACATAAAATTCTTACCGAACTAGGCGTAACGAAGACGCGCTAATATTGACGACCTATTTACTGATCAAGAAGAACCAAAGTTCTGCTTCTACCTAAAGGGCATAGGCAGAACCTTGGTTTTGTCTCCAATAAGCTGACTAAAGTGATTTAGTGCTTAATGATGTACATGTCGCGGGTGTAAATCTTATCTTCAGGGTTAGGGAAGTAACCGCCTACATAAGGTTTTACTAAACGCTTAGTCACGTATTGGTAGATAGGTGCGACCGCCATGTCTTGAGCAATGGCGATTTCTTCGGCTTTGTTGTAGTTCGCAGAAGGATCGTGGCTTGTTTTCGCTTCGTTCAATAACTTGTCGTACTCTGCGTTACTGTATTTACCGTCGTTATTACCGTGGGAGGAAGTCAATAGATCCAACATGGTAGAGGCTTCGTTGTAATCACCAATCCAACCTGCACGAGCTACATCAAATTGCTGATGTTTCTTCGTTTCGATATAGGTTTTCCACTCTTGGTTTTCCAGTGTTACGTTAACGCCCAAAGTTTTTTTCCACATGGAAGAAATGGCAATGGCAAGCTTCTTGTGGTTTTCATTGGTGTTGTAAAGCAGTTTAAAGGACAGTGGATTGTTCTTAGAAAAGCCCGCTTCTTCTAACAAGGCTTTGGCTTTTTCGTTACGCTCTTTTTGCGTCCAAGTGGCGTAATCTGGTGTCGCTGGGTTAAAACCATTGACTACTTCTGGTGTGAAAGAGTAAGCCGGAATTTCACCTGTGCCTGCAACAAACTTAGTAATGACATCTCGATCAATAGCGTAAGAAAGGGCTTTACGCACACGAACGTCATTGTAAGGCGCTTTCGTCGTGTTGAACTGGTAGTAGTAAGTGCCTAATTGAGGTGTCACAACGACTTGATCTGGTATGTCGCGAGTAAGTTGCTTGAAGTGATCGTTTGGTAGCTCGTAGCTTAGGTCCATTTGGCCTGCTTGGAAGCGTTTCAATTCTGCGTTTGGTGATTCGATCGGTAAAATAGTAATTTTATTGATGACAGTTTTGTCGTCGTTCCAATAGTTTTCATTGCGGGAAAACACCATCTTCTCGTTTACAACCCATTCGTCCATTTTATATGCGCCGTTAGAAACAATGTGCTCGGCTTTTGTCCAATCGCTTCCCCATTTCTCAATGATGGCTTTTGGCGCAGGGAACATAGTTTGGTGTGAGGTCATTTTTACAAAGTAAGGAACAGGGCGTTCAAGACTCACTTGGAAAGTGTAATCGTCGATGGCTTTTACACCTAATGTGCTTGGTTCTGCTTCGCCTGCAATGATTTTAGAAGCATTGACGATAGAAGGGATTTCGATGAACCATGCATAAGGCGAGGCGGTTTCTGGGTCAACGGCACGTGTGAAGCCGTAAACAAAATCGTGCGCGGTGACTGGGTCGCCGTTTGACCATTTCGCATCTTGGCGTAAGGTGAAAGTATAAACTGTGTTGTCTGCGTTCGCTGTGTAGCTCTTGGCAACACCTGGAACTAGATTGCCGTCGCCATCTTGGTTGTATAAACCTTCAAAAAGATCCGCTGCGCGAAGTGAACCTGGCGTGCCTTCAATTTTTTGTGGATCTAATGTTGCTGGTTCTGAGCCACCACCACGAACGATTTCTTGTACTGCAGCAAGTTGAGTGCCTGCTGGAACGTCAGCGGCTTGAGAGAAGGTTGTGAATAATGTGGTGGCCATGATGGCACTGGCAAGTAATGTTTTTTTCATTTTGTGTGTGTTCCCTATTTGAAGTGTTTTTTATGATTTAGGTGTTCTATGTGTATTCACCTGACGTTTTCATAGTTAACCAATTACCTAAAGGTCACAATCGAAATTCCGTATCAGGTTATGCGTCTAATAAAGGTCACTTTTGTTTGCCGTGATTATGTGACGAGGAGAATATGGTTTGAATACATGCCAAAATAAGTCATTTACCTTATTGAGTGATGCTTTGTGGAGGCCAGAAAGTCTCCGTGATATTCTGTGTTTTTTACTTTACTAAAAGGCAATTTGTACTTTGATTACCCAGCCCTTTAAAGCCGTAGGCGCTTTTTTAAAAGCCATTCCTTTGCTTCTCTCGAGAGATTTGAGGTTATTCATTTTGATTCCATTGTTGGCCAATTTTGCCTTAATGGGGTTGATTTACATGCTTGCGTTTAGCTACTTTCAAAGCTTGTTGGATTCGGCTATGAATTATGTGCCAGATTGGTTTTCTTTTCTGAATTGGTTGTTCTATTTGATCTTTGGTGCCGTCATCAGTGTTCTGCTTTTTTACAGTTTTTCTGTTGGCATTAATATTCTGGCCTCGCCATTTATGGCTTTTTTAGCAGAAAAAGTAGAGGAAAAAGAAACCGGTAAGACTTTTGACGAGGAGTTAACGCCAAGTGTGGTAATGAAAATCATAGGGCGTAGCTTACAAAGGGAATGTCAGAAAATTCTGTATTTCCTGCCGCGTTTTTTATTATTGCTGCTATTGTCCTTTATACCCATTGTGAATGTTATTGCGCCTGTGTTGTTGCTTTTGTTTTCTGCTTGGATGCTCGCTTTGCAGTTTATGGATTACGCCTTTGATAACAACAAGGTGAAATTTGGCGACATGAGACAAGCTCTTCGCTCCAAGCCTTTGTTGTGCTGGACTTTTGGCGGTGTTGTCATGGTTGGTTTAGCAATTCCTTTGTTGAATTTGTTTATGATGCCCATTGCGGTTGTTGCGGCAACCTTGTTGTGGGTTTCCACTTTTAGAAATGAGCATGGCGACTTTTCTGCCTTGCTAGATAAAACGAATGGAATATTGTGATGGCACTGAAAATACTAGTAGTTGATGACGCATCTTTTACGCGAGACTTGATCCGTAGAACTTTGCGCAAACAATTTCCAGCGGTTGAAATTGAAGACGCGATTAATGGCCGAAAAGCACAGCAATTATTAACCAAGATGCAATTCAATATGGTGCTGTGTGATTGGGAAATGCCTGAGATGACGGGCGTTGAGTTGCTAAGGTGGTGTCGCGAACAGCCACAATATCAAAAAGCTGATGTGCCGTTTGTCATGATTACCAGTCGTGGTGATAAAAGTCATGTTGTTGAAGCGGTACAAGCGGGCGTAACGGACTATCTTGGTAAGCCGTTTTCAGGTGAGCAATTAATCAACAAAGTAATATCTGCTGCGAAGAAGCATAAGTTGGAAGGTCGCTTAGTGTCACAACAGCCTCGCCAAGCGAGTTCTGGAAACCAAGGCGTGGCTTCCGCTTCGATTGATGTCTTAATGGGGGCAGGGAAGTCTACCCAACCTATTCAGGCTACGAAATTTACTCACCCTGACGACCCAGTTGTGACCGTGAAAGATGTGAAGCTGCCGACGATTGTTCGATTCGAGGAAAAGCAATTTCGTTGCATGGTCATTCAATTTAGCAAGCAAGAAGCCACTATGTTGATTAAAAGTGACGATGTGGTGCCTCAGGTATTAGGGCAAGCCGTGTTGGATTTGGAGCATAAAGGCGCAGTGAACCGTTTAAACTATTATGTGCAATCAGTGTCTACGACAGAGAAGAAGCATGATTCAACCTTCTTAACCGTGACCTTGAGCTTAATCGACCAAGACAAGGAAAAAGAAGACTTTATCGCACAACTGTTTAACAGCTTATAAACGGGCGTGAAGGTGTTTAGGTAATAAATAGGGAAGCAAATGGCTTCCCTATTTTTTTGTAGGCAGCTTAGCTTTCATTGCCTTTGAAAATGAGAGTCGAGACAGACTCATGTTGTGTTCGGTTGGCTGGGAAATAGCAGGAAAAAGTACTGCCATGACCTGGTTGGCTGCGGATTTGAAGCTTAGCATCGTGATGTAGCAACACATGCTTCACTATGGCTAACCCAAGGCCTGTTCCTCCAGTTTTTGAACCTCTTCCTTTGTCTACCCTAAAGAAGCGTTCAGTGAGCCTAGGAATGTGTCTAGGGTCTATTCCTAAACCAGCATCTTTTACAGAGAATACACCATTGAGATGGCTAGATTCCCATTTAATTTCCACTTCGCCGCCATCCGGTGAGTACTTGATGGCGTTTACGATTAGGTTAGAAAAAGCGCTATACAGCTCTTTGTAAGAACCGTAGACATAAGCTTCAGCAGGAATTTTGACTGAGATGATGTGCTGCTCAGTCACAATGGATTCCGCGGCACTTTGAATCGAATGCACAATGTCTAAGACTTTGTGCCACTGATTCTCTTCACGTTTTTCATCGCTTTCTAAGCGAGATAAAAGAAGCAAGTCTTCAATAAGGTGCTCCATGCGCTCAGACTGCTCAGACATGTTCACTATGCCTTTTTGCATGCTTTTCGGCAGACTGTCTTTAAACATGTCGAGGGTTTCTAAATAACCTTTAATTACAGTCAAAGGTGTCTTGAGCTCGTGAGAGGCGTTGGCGACAAAGTCTTTTCGCATTTGTTCAAGAAGATGTAAGCGAGTGACATCACGGACAAAAATAAGGTGATCGTTTTTATCGTACAGTGTTGTTTGTATTTCCAGATAAACGCCTTCTTTTGCAGGGGATTTAATAACCAGTGGTTCCCCAAAACGTTTTTGTGAGAAATAGCGGAAAAACTCCGGACTGCGAACGATGTTGGTGATTATCTGACCTCGGTCTACAGGGCGCATAAGACCAAAGAAGTGAGCTGCAGAATTGTTCCACCACTCTAAATTACCTTGGTTGTCCGCCATAATCACGCCTTCTTTTAAGGCGGTCGTCGAGCTTTCGATTCGCGTTAATGCTTGGCGCATTCGACGTTTTGATTTACGTTGCTTTTTCTGCAAACGGTAAACGGCATCAAAAACGTCTCCCCAAATGCCACTGGCTTCCGGAGGTGACGCCTTACTGGAATAGCGTAACCAGCTATGGAATTGATAAAGCTGGTACAGCTGCCAATACAAAGACCCTAAAACATACAGCAATAATACCCCTAATAACTGACCAATGATCAGGCCAATGACAATGCAAGCTGCAAGACCTGACAGCCAACTTAGTATGGTATTTCGCCAAATGTTTTTCATGCGGACCTTTTTGCTGAGAATCGGTAGCCTGTTCCTCGAACGGTTTGTATCAAGGAGTCGTGAGAGCTGCCAATGGCTTTGCGTAAACGACGAATATGAACATCAACGGTGCGTTCTTCTACATAGACATTACCACCCCAAACCTGATCTAGAAGTTGTGCTCTAGAGTAGGCGCGTTCTTGGTGTGTCATTAAGAATTTTAGCAATCTGTATTCCGTTGGCCCCATATCCAAAGGGCGAGCCCCTATTGTGACTCGTTGACTGATAGGGTCTAGCATTAGCCCTTCAATTTCAATCGGTTCATCAATGCCTTGAGGTGTTGCTCGGCGTAATACGGCTTTTAATCTCGCGACCAATTCACGAGGAGAGAAAGGTTTAGTGATGTAGTCATCCGCACCAACCTCTAAGCCTTGTATTTTGTTGTCTTCTTCACTTTTCGCCGTCAACATGATGACTGGAATTTCAGCCGTTGTGTTGTCTTTCTTCAAGCGACGAGTGAGTTCAATCCCACTGCCGCCAGGCATCATCCAATCAACAAGAATTAAATCTGGTCGATGGTCGACGATAATTTCGTGGGCTTGCTGAATATTTTCGGCTTCTAAATATTCATAGCCTGCCATTTCTAGAGCAATCGCGATCATTTCGCGTATTGAAGACTCGTCATCAATAATTAATACTTTTTTACCGGTCACAGGATCTACCCTCATCTCAGGAACGGTTTTATTAAAGCCGCCAAATGTGACAGTTTGGTTAAAATGTCACAACTTTGCCATATATTACAGAAAATAGCTTAAATTTAGACCAACGAAGAGACAAAAGCCAATGCGGTTATTGTCTAGAAATGATCGGAAGCAGGCGGCTTTATCACGGCTCCGAGCCTGCTTAAATTGCAAATAAAATAACCCTGCACAACACACAAGGGCAATAAAATACGGCCAACCTAATCCAGCCAGTAACCCGACCCAAGTTAAGAGAGACAAAGTCAGACCTTGCAGACAAAGAATGATAAGCAAGTCGTGCTCCCCAAATAAGATGGCTGTCGATTTGATGCCGACTTTGAGGTCATCTTCGCGGTCTGTCATCGCATAATAGGTATCGTATGCGATCGTCCAGAAGCAGTTGGCAACGAACAGCATCCAAAGTATAGGGTCGCTTAAGTCTCCGCCTTGAGCACTGTGCGCCATAGGTATTGCCCAAGAAAAAGCCAAACCTAGGAACAGCTGAGGTAAGTGAGTATATCGCTTCATAAAAGGATAAAGTGCAGCAAGGCCTAATCCGACAAATGACAATAAAATGGTTCGAACGTCAGTGAAAAGAACTAAAATAAAGCTTACTGTGCAAAGTACTGCGAAAAGCGCGAGAGCTTCTTTTGCAGATACGCGACCCGAAGGCAATGGTCGATTCTTGGTACGCTCAACGCTGCCATCTACTTTTCTATCGGCATAATCATTAATTACGCAGCCAGCAGAGCGCATACTAAATACGCCTAAAATGAATATAACAACGAGGTGCCAATCAGGCATACCATCAGAGGCGAGCCATAGCGCCCATAATGTTGGCCACATCAATAACAAAGACCCGATAGGGCGATCGAATCGCGTTAGCTCTAGGTAAACTTTCAATTTATTCATATAAAACCAAATGGTGATTTTAGTTGGTTGATATCATCAAAGAAGGCTTCGTTGACCAAGATTCCCGCACCGTATTGTTGGAAAACAGAACGTCTCGCCCATACGGTATTGGATTGATCTGGAAACATTTGTTTAGGCAGTTGTGTGACTTCGACACCGCTTCTAAAAAGCGCTCTGTGCTTAAATAAATATCCACCTAGCGGTTTGTTTTTAAGGTGCTTTACTTGTCGCCAATGACCTTTTAAGGACTTGGCTGGAATAATTGAACGCGCATAAATAACACTGACACCATCAACCTTTAATAAGACAGTGCGAATTCGAGCTGCTTCACGAGGGCGCAAGCCAAGCCGACGCCTTTCTCGTGCTGTTGGCGTTCCCCAAGTGTCTTCAAGTACTTCAACCGTTAGTGCTCCCAGCGTTTGTAGTTTGGCTGTCAAAGAGGCTTTGGTAATCAGCCAAGGCCAAAGAGTGGTTGGCACTTTTACCTTGTTGACCCTATGCACAGGCGCCCATCGATAGCCAAACTGCAAGGTCGCGGATTGATTCATCAAGGTCATAATAAGCTAGGCATTTATCTTGTTAATTAAAGACGCCATTTTATGCAACTCGGCTGATTTTTTGAAAACCTCTTTTTCGCAGTTTTCGACTTCTTCAAGTGTTAAGCCTATTTCATTGAGCACTTCAGGTTCAATATCGGCTTCGTGACGGAGCTGATAAGTCACGTAGAGCAGTTTGGCTAATATGGCGTGTTCTCCATAATAATGAGGCTTTTTGCTGTATCTGATGGCCATCCAAATATTGTCTGGCAAGCTCCAATAACGCAGTAGCCAAGACGCCAGTTGTTCCTTGCTAAAATGCAGTATGTGCATTTCGGTAAACTCTGCTGCCAGATGCGCGTTAGCTTCTTGGTAGCGAGATAGAATGGAAAAATGAGGTGGCAAAATAGCATTTATCGCAAGAAATCCGAAATTGTGTAGTAAGCCTGCTAAGTAAGCATGTCCAAGCTTTGGGCGATCTTTAATTGGCATCGCTTTTACTAAGGATTCCATAAGCACGGCATTTGAAACAGAATCTAACCAGAAATCTTCATAATGACGAGGCCCTTCTTCAGGCGTTTTAAAAGCGTTACCCATTGATAACCCAAGCGCTAAATTCATCACCATTTCAAAGCCGAGAACGCGAATAATGGCATCCTCTACAGACTCAATCGACCCCGGTGCTCCATAGTAAGGAGAAGACGCCCAGCTAACGACCTGTGCAGATAAACTTGGGTCTAATGCAATGACTTCGCATAGTTCGTCTGTTCCTGCGGACTTATCCGAGGAAAGTTTGATGATTCGATGGGAAGACGCGGGCAAAGGCGGAATCTCTAATGTTTCTTCCAAACGTTGCTTGAGTCGTATTGATTGAAATTTACCAAGCGCTTGAAGAATCTGCTCCTCGTCATTTTCGTGATTCTCGGTTGGTTTGTTGATCGCAGAAGTGTGAATAGAAATGCTTTCAAAGCGGTTAAGTGGGCCTGAAAACAGCTCTTTTAATTGGTTTCCTGTGATCTCTCGGTATTGTCCGCCGGCTTTGGTACGGATAAGGAAAGCTTGGTCATTTTCCAATATGCTGCTTTCTATAATCGTCATTACGCTGTTGGGTTTTATAAGAGCATCGCCCGATGGATGAAAGTGAGCCACGGGTTCCAAACGACGTTTTGTAATGCGTGATACAGCAGCTATATCGAGCATGTTGCTTTCAGGGAAAAGAACCTGCAAACGACCAGAGTGATCTGCTAAATGCACCACTCGTATTCTCTGACTTTGTTGGTGGTCTGGTAAGGCTTCCATAAAGGTTCTCGATTAAAACTATCAGACATAAAAAAGCCCCTCGTCGGGGCTTTTGCCAATATACCAGATTTTAAAACGAAGTTTCGAGTTTCGAATTAATGATTTAGGATTTGGCTTAGGAAGTTTTGAGTACGATCATGCTGAGGATTGTTGAAAAACTCATTTGGCTCATTGGCTTCAACGATTTCGCCGGCATCCATAAACACAACACGGTCGGCAACGGTTTTTGCGAAGCCCATTTCATGGGTCACACATACCATTGTCATACCTTCTTCTGCCAATTGGATCATAACGTCCAATACTTCCTTGATCATTTCAGGGTCAAGTGCAGAGGTTGGCTCATCAAACAACATGATACGAGGCTGCATACACAAGCCACGAGCAATCGCCACACGTTGCTGCTGACCACCAGAAAGCTGACCTGGGTATTTCAATGCTTGGTTAGCGATTTTTACACGCTCCAAGTAATGCATTGCCATTTCTTCAGCTTCTTTCTTTGGTGTTTTACGTACCCAAATTGGCGCCAAAGTTAGGTTTTCCAAAATGGTTAGGTGTGGAAACAGGTTGAAGTGCTGGAAAACCATACCAACATCTTTGCGGATCGCTTCGATGTTCTTCAGGTTATCGTTCATTTCAACGCCATCAACCAGAATGGTTCCTTTTTGGTGCTCTTCTAGACGGTTGATACAACGCGTCATAGTTGATTTACCTGAACCAGAAGGGCCACATACAACGATACGCTCACCCTTTTTAATGCTGAAATTGATGTTCTTTAATACGTGGAAGTCACCGTACCATTTGTTTACATCGTTAAATTCGATGATTGCTTCTTCGCCCTGCGCAAGCTGAGCACGAGCCATATTTGTATTTGACATTATATAGACCTCAAATTCTTAACTAATTTCGCTTGTGCCCAGTTTCTAACTTACGCTCGATTCTCATACTGTAGCGAGACATACCAAAACAGGCCGCCCAGTAAATGAATCCAGCAAAGGCATAACCTTCTATTGTTGTACCTAACCAGCTTGAGTCATGTGTTGCTGCTTGAATCCTACCAAGTAAGTCAAACATACCAACGATATAAACCAAGGTTGTATCTTTAAACAAACCAATAAAAGTGTTCACGATACCAGGGATAACGAGCTTCAGTGCTTGTGGCAAGATAACCAAAACCATTGACTGCCAGTAAGATAATCCCATTGCATCAGCGGCTTCATATTGACCTTTTGGAATAGCTTGCAAGCCACCACGGATTACCTCGGCCATGTAAGCGGCAGAGAACAAGGTAATGCCAATCAATACACGCATTAGCTTATTAAAGTTCATACCATCAGGTAGGAACAATGGAATCATAACGGAGGCCATGAATAAGATAGTGATCAGTGGAACCGCTCGAATGGTCTCGATAAATACAATACAAACCGACTTAGCAATCGGCATGTTTGATTGACGGCCTAAAGCCAGTAAGACACCCAGAGGAAGTGAAGCAACAATACCAATGACACCCAAAAGAGTCGTTAGGAATAAGCCACCCCATAGAGAAGTCTCAACAACTTCTAACCCAAGTACACCACCAGCAAACAAGAAGTAGGCAATGATAGGATAGACAACAATAATCCCAATGGATAAATAGAGTTTATTGACAGATTTAATGGCGAAAGCACCAACCATTACCACCAATAGAATCAAGGCAATATTAATACGCCATGTTTCTTCTGATGGGTATAACCCATACATAAACTGTTCGAAGTAAACCCCTATAAATGCCCAACAAGCACCGCCGCCAGTACAAGCTGCTTTTGATTCACCTGTCCATGTTGCATCGATAATGCCCCATTGAATAATTGGTGGAAGCAAGAGGTATAGAACATAAACACTAAACAGTGTCAGGAAAATATTAAGAGGGGACGACAATAAATTTTGACGAACCCATGCCACTGCACCGACCGAATTAACTGGTGGTGGGAGGCTTGGTGATGGTTTAAATATAATAGCCATGATTAGCCTCCTAGCGCTCTACTAATGACATTTTTTTGTTATACCAGTTCATGAACATAGAGATAGATAAACTCAATGAACCGTAAACAAGCATACAAAGACCAATGGTTTCTATCGCTTGACCTGTTTGGTTTAGCGTCGTACCCATAACAACAGCAACCAGTTCAGGGTAGGCAATAGCAGCACCTAACGAAGAGTTTTTCGCTAAGTTTAAATATTGGCTAGTTAATGGTGGGATGATAACGCGCAATGCTTGAGGCAATACAATTAAACGCTGAGTCAAATTGTCTTTTAAGCCTAAAGATCTTGCCGCTTCTGTTTGTCCCCAGTTAACAGACAAAATACCTGCACGGACGATTTCAGCAATGAAAGAGCCAGTGTAGGTGGATAAAGCCACAAGAACAGCGACAAACTCAGGAGGTAGAACCATACCGCCTGTGATATTGAAGCGACTCTTTTGTGGTAAATCGAACTCTATTGGAAAGCCTGCAATAGCAAGGGATAAAAAGGTAATCCCGATAATCAATCCTAAAGAAGTCCAGTAGGCTGGAAACCAAACGCCCGTTTTAGTTTGACGCTTCTTAGCCCAGATAATCACGGCGATAGAAGCAACGATAGACAAAATAAAGCCAGCGATTACAAGACCGAAGCCATCTTGAAAAATAGGGTTAGGAGAGTAAATACCGCGCTTATTTAATAGGAAGTCTGCAAACTCATAACTATTACGAGGTGCAGGTAGCGCCGCTAGTACCGCAAAGTACCAAAAGAACATTTGCAGTAGTAATGGAATATTACGCAAGGTTTCAACATAGACAGTTGCTAAACGTGCGACTAGCCAGTTTTTCGACAGTCGGGCAACACCCATGATGACACCAATGACAGTTGCTAACACAATCCCCATTAGGGAAATAACAACAGTGTTGATTAAAGCAACAACAAACGCACGACCATAAGAGTTTGCTTCTGTGTACTCAATCAAATGAATAAGGATGGGAAATCCGGCTGGCTGATTTAGAAATGTAAAACCAGTGGAAATACCTTGATTAGCTAGGTTGGCTTGTAAGTTACTGAATAGGTAATAACCTACGAAAACGACCACGGCTAGAAGCACTATTTGAAAGATCAAGGCACGGGTGCCTGCATCATGCAAAAGGCTTTTGTTACTTGAAGTTGTTTTATCGCTCATCTTAGTTCAGGCAAATGGAATGCTCGTCAGATGTGTAAGAAAGGGGGAGAAATTCAGCGGCGATGAAAGATCGCCGCTGAATAAATACCCGAAGCAGGTTGCTCTAGGTATTAATAATTAACGTACTGGTGGCGCGTACATTACACCGCCTTCAGTCCATAGGTTGTTAATACCACGTGGAAGACCAACTGGAGTAGATGGACCAACGTTACGTTCGAATACTTCACCGTAGTTACCTACTTGTGAAATAACGTTGTAAGCCCAGTCTGCAGGAAGACCAAGTTGAGCACCCATATCACCTTCAGAACCTAGAAGACGCTTGATGCCTGGATCGTTTGTTTCACTTTTGATTTTAGAAACGTTTTCAGAAGTGATACCCATTTCTTCAGCGTTAACCTGAACGAACATTGCCCAAGTTACGATATCTTTCCACTGGTTGTCGCCGTGACGAACAACAGGGCCTAGAGGCTCTTTAGAAATAGTTTCTGGAAGAATCATGTGAGCGCTTGGATCTGCAAGCTTAGAACGGTGAGCAGCAAGACCTGATTTATCTGTAGTGAATACATCACAACGGCCAGAAGCGTAAGCAGCTAGTGCTTCGTCTGCTTTTTGAACAACAACAGGAACGTAAGACAATTTGTGCTTACGGAAGAAGTCAGCCATGTTCAATTCAGTTGTAGTACCTTGCTCAGTACATACTGTTGCACCATCAAGATCCAAAGCAGACTCAACGCCTAGATCTTTACGAGCCATGAAACCTTGACCGTCATAGAAGTTAACAGCTGTGAAGTCTAAACCTAGAGATGAATCACGAGTGTAAGTCCAAGTCGTGTTACGAGCTAGAACGTCGATCTCACCAGATTGTAGAGCTGTAAAACGCTCTTTAGCAGATAGAGGAGTGAATTTTACTTTTTGAGCATCACCAAAAATGGCTGCAGCTGCTGCACGACAAGCGTCAACATCGATACCAGTCCAGTTACCTTCAGAATCTGCGTTGGAGAAGCCTGGAACACCTTGGCTAACACCACATTGGATAAAGCCTTTAGATTTAACGTCATCTAGTGTAGCTGCAGTCGCTGCTGTGCTTAGAGTCGCTGCAACAGCTGCAGTAGATAGTATTTTACTAACATTCGATTTCATTATATTAAGCCTCCCGGGCATTTTTTTACATATGTTGTTATATTGCTGAACTTAACGTCAGATTTATATTATCTGTAGTGTTTATTAAGCAAACTTAGTGCCAACATTCTATTCTTCTTATTGTCAGATATATGTAGATGATTCCTCTACAAAGGACACTACATGCATCTATAGAATTACTCTTTTTCGCCATAGTCAAGCAGAAAAAATTATATGCTACACGTAATCTGCACTTTTTTTGCGTATTTCTGAATGTAATTCTTATGTCTTTGATATTTATTTTTTCTGTAAAGCGTTAGTTTTCGGGGGATTAGGCTAATCGCTTAATTATTGTTCACAAGTGGTGCGAGATTTTTTTTTAAATGTTCCATTTTGTAGCAGAGACGACTTTTTGCTTAATTCTGGTGCTTGTTTTTGGATTTATTGCTATACCCTTACTAAATATATTGAATAAAGCTCTTTCCATAATTTGCAATCTGCATGATAGACTTAGGCATTAATTGAAGCTACGTTACGTAAGGAGATCCGTGTCAAATGGATAACTCAGTAAAACCACTCGATCGCTTAGACAAAAAAATACTTCGTGAATTACAGATAAATGGCCGTTTATCGAATGTAGAACTAGCGAGCCGTGTTGGGTTGAGTGCCACTCCTTGTTTGGAACGTGTTCGCCGTTTAGAGCGAACAGGTTACATTACGGGTTATTGTGCTTTGGTAAATCCGAAAAAGGTGGATGCTGGTTTGTTGGTCTTTGTTGAAATTAGACTGAAAACAACCTCCCCTGAAGGCTTTAATGAATTTAAAACAGCGGTTGCTGAAATTCCAGAGATTTTAGAATGTCACTTGATCGCGGGCGACTTTGAATATCTTTTAAAAGCACGCGTTTCAAATATGGACTCCTACCGTTTACTTTTAGGTGAAACATTGCTGACTCTGCCTCACGTTCGCGAGTCTCGAACTTATGTCGCAATGGAAGAAGTGAAAAGCACGACGGTTGTAAATATCCCATAATCCTGCCTGCGTGCTTTGCATTTCCTTAAACCTTTTAGCTTGAGAGCTGTTCTAGTAGTTTTTTCAGCATTTTTGGCCCCATTCCTTTGACGTTAATAATCGCTCTTTCAGATTGAAAAGGGCGCTCTGTAATAATCCTCTCTAGTGCTTTTTTGGGAATCCCTTTTACCGCTCTTAATTCTGCTTTTTTTATTTTATTGATAAGGCAATGTCCGTCGCCTGAATCTACAAACTTGGAGTGGGTAATGGATTCTTTTGGAGAGGTTATTTGAGGTTCTATTGTGTTAGTTTCATGCTCACTGCTGTAGGCATCTGCTGCATCAGACATGGCTTGGGTCTGATAGAGGAAGTCGAAAAACACTTCATCAATCAGTGCGTACTCTAAACCATCCCATTCCCTTAATTGTAATGAGAGCTGCCAAGTTCCCGTGGGAGGATGTTGAAAGAGCAGGTCGTAATAGCAGTCGCTCAGGAAGTGTTGCCCTCTTAATTCTCCTATCGTTGTGGAAGCTAGAAGTACGCTTTGAGATTCTCTGTTTTGTTGGTTCTGGGCACTAAAGGCGATTTGAATTGTGCCGCTCATGTTCAGTTCATCTCTATTGCTTCCAATAAAGTCTGCAGAAATCATCACTCGGTCGTTTTCTATTTTGTAACCGCATCCTTGTATTGATAATTCTGCACCTTGATTTGCTTGTTCTAAAAAAGACATACCAGCTCCTTGAGATGAATTGGCTTGAACAGAATGTAAGAAACTACCCAGTTCGATAGATTTTATGGGGATATCTTGAACATATCTAAGCAAATATAAAGCCAATAGCGACAGGGCTAGCGATGGGGAAAGGTGTGTATTTCAGAGTGAGTGTTATACGTTTAAATACTGGTCATGATTGGGTAGCCACCTCGACAGAAGTGGGGAAATACTTTCAGGATATTGAGCATATAGAATCGAAGCGGCACGTTGCACATCATCTAATAGACTCTTGTCTCTTTGCAAATCCGCTACTTTGAACTCCCACAAGCCAGTTTGTCTCGTGCCTAGAAGTTCTCCTGGTCCACGTAATTCAAGGTCTTTCTCAGCAATTTTGAATCCATCACTGGTTTCTCGCATAGTAGAAAGGCGCTCTTTCCCTTGCTGTCCTAATGGTGATTTATAGAGCAGAACACAATGGCTGGCGGCCTGGCCTCGGCCCACACGCCCTCGTAATTGATGAAGTTGCGCCAAGCCCAGACGCTCAGGGTTTTCTATGACCATTAAGCTCGAGTTTGGAACATCAACACCCACTTCAATGACAGTGGTTGCCACCAAAAGCTGAATCTCACCTGCTTTGAACTTGGCCATAATATCGGCCTTTTCTTGTGCTTTTAGTCTTCCGTGCACCAAACCAATGGACAAGCCTTGTAATTGCTCTTGCAGTAAGAGCGCTGTGTCCTCGGCTGCTTGGCATTGCAGGGCTTCTGACTCTTCGATCAAAGTACAGACCCAATAAGCTTGTTTGCCTTGCTCGCAGCCACTTTTCACTCGATCGATGACTTCTTGTCGGCGTTGGTCTGACACCACAATCGTGTTTACAGGTGTTCGTCCTGGCGGTAATTCATCGATGATTGAGCAATCCAAATCCGCATAAGCAGACATGGCTAATGTGCGAGGAATGGGCGTTGCCGTCATGATTAACTGATGAGGCTGAAATCCGTGTTTCATACCTTTTTCTCGCAATGCCATTCGTTGATGAACACCAAAGCGATGTTGTTCATCAATAATTGCTAAGGCTAAACGATCGAACTCAACAGTGTCTTGAAAGAGAGCATGGGTTCCAACAACAATTTGTGCTTCGCCAGAGGCAATATCTGCCAGCTCTTTTTCCCGCGCCTTTCCTTTTAGTTTGCCAATCATCCATGCCACTTTTAAACCTAAAGGCTCAAACCATTGGGAGAAGTTTATGTAATGCTGTTCTGCGAGGATTTCGGTTGGCGCCATAATGGCAACTTGATAACCGGCTTGCACGACGGAGGCGGCAGCTAAGGCTGCTACTAAAGTTTTGCCCGAACCTACGTCCCCTTGAACCAAGCGTAACATTGGATGGCCAGTATTTAAGTCCGCCAGTATTTCGTGAAAAACGCGTTGTTGGGCATTGGTTGGTGAAAAAGGCAGTTGATTCAAAAGAGCTTGGCTTAGTTCACCTGCATTTGGCACCTTGATTGAAACGTCTTGCTTTGCCTTGATACGTTTGCCGATGAGCGAGAGTTGATGCGCCATGAGTTCTTCAAAAGACAAACGATATTGAGCTGGATGAGAGCCGGAGCGTAGTTGTTCTAAGTCAGCTTCACGAGACGGATGATGCAGAAACAAGATTGCATCGCTCAATGGTGGCAAACTGAATTGTGAACGAATTTCTTCAGGAAGCCATTCTCGTAAATTGTAAGGCGTTAGGCGTTCTAACGCTTGCTCACAGAGTTGGCGGATCTTGGTTTGGGTCAAGCCTTCCGTAAGAGGGTAAATAGGCGTGAGCTGCGCGGACTCTTCCTGTGTTTCATCATCACCAATGACTTTGTATTCAGGGTGATAGATTTCAAAACCAGTGCTTCCTCTGCGAATTTCACCAAAGCAGCGAATGCGTTTGCCTGTCTCAAGCTGTTTTTTTTGCGCCGCAGAAAAGTGGAAAAAGCGTAAGCAAAGCGTGCCGGTGTGATCTTTGATCCGACAGAGCAAACTACGGCGTTTGCCCATTTTGATTTCGCAGCCAGTCATTTGGCCTTCGATAACGGCTTCGTCGCCAAAACGTAAATGGCCGATTGGCACCACACGGGTTCTGTCTTGGTAACGAATAGGCAAGTGGAACAGTAAATCCTGTACTGTGTGCAGATGCAATTTAGCCAGCTTTTCGGCCATTGCATCTCCCACTCCTTTTAGTTCTCGCACATCCTGTGCATCTAAACCGTCAATCATCTGAGCTTCCTACAGATTTAATTGTTTGCAAGCATCACGAATAGATTGGCTTACGGCTTCAATGGCCTTTGGACGAGGGAAACTCGCTCGCCATGCAAGTGCTACCGTGCGTTTCGGCGCTGGCGAAGCGAAAGGTCGAACTTCCAGCATTTCATGATCGATATTGGTGACAGCCGACTTTGGCAAAACGGTGACACCTAAGCCAGACGCCACCATGTAGCGGATGGTTTCTAGCGAGCTGCCATTGACGACAGTTCGGCCATCATCAAACTCACTTTCCGTCACAATAGGGCAGGCTTCTAAAACTTGCTCACTGAAGCAATGGCCTTTGCCTAGTAACAAAAGATTGTCTGTAGATAGCTGATCGGTTTCTATGTTCTCTAGCTTGGTCCAAGGATGTCCTTTCGGCATGAGCACAACAAACTCTTCTTCGTAAATAGGTTGTGTTACGACATCAGGCTCGCGGAAAGGCAAAGCGACGATAATGGCGTCTAACTCGCCGTTACGCAGTTTTGGTCGAAGGTTTTCTGTTAAATCTTCTTCAATTGACAACGGCATGCCAGACACAATCTTATGCAAAGACGGAATCATAAAAGGGAAAAGGTAAGGAGCGATAGTGAAAATAGCACCGACTTTTAATGGCCCTTTTAGCTGATTTTTACCAGACGCGGCCAGTTCTTTGATCATGTTTGCTTGATCGAGAACGCGCTTTGCTTGAGTAATGATTTGCTCGCCAAGTGGCGTGATGTACACCGAACTTTTACTGCGTTCGAAAATAGCGGTACCCAGCTCGTCTTCCAGCTTTTTTACCGCAACACTGAGCGTTGGCTGTGAAACATGGCAGCTCTCTGCTGCTTGTCCAAAATGCTTTTTCTCCGCCAGCATTACTATGTATTTCAATTCCGTTAATGTCATAACTCACCTTTTTAAAGTAGGCTGATTCATTGTTAATAGCTATGATAATACACCATTCAATAAAGTATACTCGTTGATTCTGTTATTACTGAACATTTCTTGATTCATCCCGTGTTATTAAATGTTACGCGAAGGCATCAATCATCACTCTGGAGGGGAAAATGGCAACAATACTGATCGCTGGTTGTGGTGATTTAGGTTCAGGGCTAGGTCATGAGCTTGTTTCGAAAGGTCATCATGTTATTGGTATTCGTCGAACAGGCGTGGAATTCCCTGCGGGCATGACAGGTATTACTGGTGACTTGGTGACGATGGAAGACAGTGTTCTCCCTGATGCCGATATCATCTTTTTGATCATGACGCCTAAAGGGCGAACGGAAGAAGCGTATCGAACCGCCTATTTGGATACCGCAAAGGTGTTGATTCGTAGATATCAATCACAAAGTAAGCCGCCGCAAGTATTGTTTGTTTCCAGTACAAGTGTTTATGGTGAAAGCCAAGGTGAGTGGATTGATGAAACAACGCTTGCGCAGCCTAAGTCAGCGACCTCGAGCGTTCTTCGAGAAACAGAGTTGGCGCTCACTTCGGTATTTCCGACTGTGGCCGTTCGCTGTTCAGGGATTTATGGCTCAGGGCGTTTTCGATTACTACAGAAAATAGAAAGTGGCGAAGACTGGGGGGCGAACAGTTGGACGAATCGCATTCATCGCGATGACGTTGTGTCTGCTTTGGTGACTTTGGCTCAATGTGCTGACGCTGGAAAAGCCTTACCTAATCAAGTAATTGTCACAGATCAAACGCCTGTTTCTATGTGGGAAGTGAAGTTATGGCTTGCAACCTGTTTAGGTGTTACGCCAGCGATCAAAAATAGTCATGATTTTATCCCAGCGTCAGGGAAGCGAATTCAAGGTCAGTATCTTTTGTCGCAGGGCTGGCGACCTCGTTATCCTAGCTATGTTTCTGGTTATCAAAGTCTATTGCTTGAATATAAAAACGAGAGCAACCTGTCTTAATAGACATAAAAAAAGAGGCCGATAAAAGGCCTCTCTTTATGGTTTTCAATAGGTTGAAGAGATTAGTCTTCTAGCACCATGATACCTTCGATTTCAACTTGTACGCCTTTTGGTAAAGCGCGAACACCCATAGCCGCACGAGCTGGGTATGGTTGTTTAACAAATTGAGTCATCACTTCGTTAACTGTTGCGAAATTGCCTAGATCTGTCATGAAAATATTGAACTTAACCACGTTTTCCAATGAACCGCCTGCTGCTTCACAAACTGCTTGTAGGTTTTTGAAAACTTGTGTTGTTTGCTCAACGATGTCTTCGCTGATGACTTCCATTGTTTCTGGAACCAAAGGAATTTGGCCAGAAAGGTAAACTGTGTTTCCGGCGCGAACGGCTTGAGAGTATGGACCGATAGCAGCAGGTGCGTTTTCTGTGTGAACAACTTGTTTTGGCATAATCAATATCCTATTTTGAAATGTTGAATAAGAGCGACTTGTTTAGCGCCCCACTATCGTCTCGCGTGATACTTTTTCGACACAACGTACGGCCTTGATTCGGCGCATAACATCGGCCAAACCAACACGGCTGGAAATGGTAATGTTCAAGCGTAAACGGCTGACTCGGCCACGTTCAATAATGTCTAAGTTTGAAACTTGGAAATCGGTATCGCTGATCGAGCTGGCAATTTTGGCGACGGCACCTCGTTCATTGATGTAACTTACGATCAAGCTGATATGCAACTCTTCTTCGATTTCCTTGCCCCATGCCATGTGAATAAAGCGCTCAGGGCTGGATAAGTGGTCTTGAACATTCGGGCAATTCAAATGGTGAATGATGATGCCTTTGTCCACTTGGACGTAACCGACAATTGGGTCACCTGGTATCGGCGCACAACATTTGGCATAAGAAATAAGCATGCCTTCGGAACCGTTTACCTTAAAGGATTTAGGCGTTACTAAGGTTTCTTCATCAAAATTTGGGAATAGCTCTCTGGCAACCAAGTAGCCCACATGGCGGCCTTTACCAATGGATTCTAATAAGTCGTCCATAGATGTCAGCTGGTGGTTTTCTAATACCTGCGTAATTTGCTCTGAGGTCAATTCGTCAATATTGGTTTTGAACGCATTCAATGAGCGAGTGAGTAGGCGACTACCAATAGAAATGGCGTTTTCACGCTGTTTGTCTTTCAAATAGTGACGAATGTTAGTGCGGGCTTTGCCTGTAATCGCAAAGCTTAGCCACGCCACATTTGGTTGAGCATTATTTGCGGTAATGATCTCAACTGTTTGGCCACTTTCAAGTTGAGTACTTAATGGCGCAAGGCGTCGATTAATGCGACAGGAGATACAGGTGTTGCCTATCTCAGTGTGAACGCCATAAGCGAAGTCCACCGGAGTGGCACCAGAAGGAAGCTCAATGATTTGTCCATTTGGCGTAAACACATACACTTCATCTGGGAACAGATCGCTTTTCACGTTATCGACAAACTCGACAGGGTTGCGCGCTTTTTGCTGAATTTCGAGTAGGCTTTTCACCCATTTTGTCGCACGGTCATGATTACTTGGCGTGTTGGAGGTGCCATTAGCTTTATAAGCCCAATGAGCCGCAATGCCGTTATTGGCGACGAGATCCATTTCTTCGGTGCGTATTTGCACTTCCATTGGAATACCATTCGTACCCAAAACAGTGGTATGAAGCGATTGGTAGCCATTGGATTTAGGGACAGCGATGTAATCTTTAAAGCGGCCTTCAATTGGTTTGAAGAGAGAATGGATAACGCCCAATATGCGGTAACAGCTATCGTGACGATCAGTCACAATGCGAACACCATTAACGTCCATGATTTCATTCAATGAACGGCGCTTTTTGTCCATTTTCTGGTAAATACTGTAAATGTGCTTTTCACGAACACTGATGCTGGCTTCGATATAATCTGCTGCCAACTCTGATCGAATCGTATCTTCAATCTTTTGAGTGTCTTTGATGCGTTGCTGGCCATACATTTTATGGATGGCCCGTTGTAGCATGCGAGCACGCATCGGGTAATAAGCTTGAAAGGCAAGAGACTCCAACTCAACACGCACATTGTACATACCTAAACGGTTTGCAATTGGCGCGTAAATCTCTAGGGTTTCGCGGGCGATACGACGCTTTTTATTGGCCGGCATGGCGTCCAATGTGCGCATATTATGTAAGCGGTCCGCTAATTTAACCAAGATCACTCGAATGTCATCTGCCATGGCCATGGCCATTTTTTGGAAGTTATGAGCTTGTTTTTCGAGCTGGTTATTGAACTCAAGGTGAGTCAGTTTACTAACGCCATCTACCAAGCTTGCGACACCTTCACCAAACTGTTCAGTGAGTGCTTCGCGGCTGATGCCGGTATCTTCTATGACGTCATGTAAAAGTGCTGCCGTCAGTCCATCACAATCCATTCGAAGTTCAGAGAGAATTTCGGCGACAGCGAGAGGATGGGTGACATAAGGTTCGCCACTTTTACGTCGTTGGCCATCATGGGCTTGTTCGGCGTAATAGTAAGCGCGTTTTACCTTGGCAACTTGGTCGTAAGGCAAGTACTGACTGAGTGTCAGTGCTAAATCTTCAATGGTATACATCGCTCACCTCACAAAGGCAAAGTAGAAGTGCGACGGTTGTGCTATGAGCGACACCATTGAATTAAAACTCGTGAACAGGGCGTTTTTGTTGATCAACGTTTTCTGCGTTAATCAAGTTGTCAGCAATTTCACGTAGTGCAATAACCGTTACTTTGTCGCCTTCTAAAGGCACTTTCGCTTCTTCACCACCTGTTGCTAGTTGGCGTGCACGTTTTGATGACACCATCACTAATTCAAAGCGGTTATCAACGTTTTCTAAACAATCTTCTACGGTAACTCGAGCCATTTTGACCTCTGTATTCAGTTATCTATTTTTCCAAGGGTAATTCTACTTAACGGCTTCTTACAATGACAAGAGATCATTTATAAGATTGCCATGTTTTTGCTCGATAATCGGGGTTTTTGAGCGCATAGCCTTAAAAATTGCCCCCATTTGAGAAAGAGCTTCATCTAAATCATCATTGACGATGACAAAATCGTATTCGTTGTAATGGGACATTTCATTAACGGCCTTTGCCATACGTCTTTGAATCACTTCTTCTGAGTCGGTTGCACGACCTTTTAAGCGTTCTTCTAAGGCTTGTAATGACGGCGGAAGAATGAAAATTCCTATGGCTTCAGGGTAAAGTTGACGGACTTGGCGAGCGCCTTGCCAATCAATTTCTAAAATCACATCTAAGCCTTGCTCCAACATATCGAAAATGGATGCTTTTGATGTGCCGTAGTAATTATCGAATACTTGAGCGTGTTCAAAAAAGGCGTCTTCCGCAATCATGTCCAAGAAAGATTCTGGGTCTGTGAAGAAGTACTCACGACCGTCTTCTTCACCTGTTCTTGGCGCTCTTGTGGTGTGAGAAATGGAAATGCGTACTTGCTGATCTTGCTTAAGCAAGGCTTTGTACAAGGTAGACTTACCCGCGCCAGAAGGAGCCGATAAAATGAAT
This sequence comes from Marinomonas sp. 15G6-16, assembly GCF_055809555.1. Lineage (NCBI taxonomy): Bacteria > Pseudomonadati > Pseudomonadota > Gammaproteobacteria > Oceanospirillales > Oceanospirillaceae > Marinomonas > Marinomonas sp. 15G6-16. Next base: position 1,802,476 of record NZ_CM147916.1, read on the forward strand.
AAGTTGCCTTTGTGTTTATCCATGAGCTTTTTTTGAACCCGCCATTTAATGTTTTTTAATGACCCACCACTATAGCACAAAAATACTCTGTTCTTAGGAGGAGATTATTGTTTGTTTTTAGTGGATGGCATTCATTTTAATGGAGTGGGCTCTGGAGGGCGTTGCACTGTTTGATCTGCTATTTAATCAGCCGTTATGAACTATGCACTCTGACTCAGCTGGGTAGGCTTTTTGCTGAGCTTTCTTTAGGTAGGAAACGTAATCCGGCTACCTTTTAAACCTCAGCGGTGAAGTGTCACCGACTGAGGTTTAAGGCATAACAAGGTAGTGTTTGATGAGGGGTTATTTTATTAGCCCGACTTCACGGTAATAGCGCTCTGCACCAGGGTGTAAAGGCATATTTAAATCCAGTAAGGCTTTGTCTAGGGATATGTTGCTCAGCCAAGGGGCGCTATCGTATTGAGCGGTAATTTTCTCCCAGAAGGTTTTTGTCATGTTATAGATAGTCTCTTCAGGGATGTTTTTATTTGTACTGATACCAACCGTCACGGCTAAAGTGTACACATCATCAGAGTTGACTTGATTCTCTCCATAAGTGTTTTGTTTTAGTTGAGTAATACGGAACCCTGGATTTTTAGTTAATGCGGCCACACCTTCATTACCTTCCAAGTCATCTTTAGGAATACCTAGAAAACGAATTTTCTTGGTAAGAGCAATTTGGCTAATCGCAGGGCTAGGTGCGTTGGTTGGGTTAAAGTACACATCTAGATTGCCATCTTGAAAGGACTGGGCTGCGGCATCCCAACCTAATTTTACCGTTGTGTAATCTTCATCGGCTTTATAGCCAGTCACAGCTTCTATCATCTGTACCACCGTGCGGCGTGTGGCACTACCTGGAGGACCGACAAACACACGTTTTCCCTTTATCCCCTGCATGCTTTCAATGCCAGAATCTGCATAGACCACAGAGTGGTAGACTCCCATCGAAAAATTGAAAATGGTGCGAAGGTCTTTAGACAGCTCTTTCACCCCTTTAATTTTCTTATACATGGCAAGTTGATTGCTCATTAACTGATGAAGTATGGGAGAGCTCATGTAAAAGTCCGCTTTGCCTTTGGACACATCAAGTGCGTGCTTTGTCGCGGCTCCAGTTGCGTTAACCACAATGGAATATTCAGGCAAGTTTTTGTTGATGGTATTGGCAAAGGTTGTCATCACCATATAAGGGCTTGTTCCTGGTCCTAATGTGGACATTCGGAAAGTCTCTTTGGCAGCAGCATGGCCAGAATTTAGTGACAAAACAGCAGTACTGATTAAGCAAGTAAGAGTGAGTCCGACTTTTTTAGAAAATAAACGTTTCATAATCTAGGTTCTCCATTTTTTTATATTTATTTGGATCATTGGTTTTAGTTACGAGGTTTTTCTTTTCTCGCTTTTATAATAAGAAAAAGTGCCGTGATTCCGCCCACACTTTGAATCCACCAGAAAGGCAGAATTGTCCCGATACCTATTATGACAAGCAGCAAGCGCAGCCACCCTTTCGATGCAAACCCAGAAGCAATCAACACAATGGCAGCGGAAGTAGTCAGCAATGCTATTACTAAGCCGACGATACTAAAGCTATCAACAATAAGTAATAGAGAGGGTTGGTATACAAAAGCAAACGGAATTAAAAATCCGATTGTTGCTAAGCGAAGAGCAGTAACACTGAGCGCAAGTGGGTTGGCTTTTGCAATAGGCGCTGCCGCAAAGGCAGCTAATGCAACAGGCGGTGTGACGGAGGACAAAACAGCGTAATACACCACAAATAAGTGCGCAGCGATTGTATCCACACCAAGAGCAGTTACCGCCGGTCCCATAACCAAAATGATGATTAGGTAGGCTGGAACCGTAGGCATTCCCATGCCTAACACAAGACAGCCAATGGCCATAAGAACAAGAGATAAGAATAGGTTACCTTCTCCTACGACTTGAATGGCTTCAGCAAATCTTAACCCCAATCCTGTATTATTCATCACGGCAATAATAATGCCGACAGAAGCGACAGCGATGGTAATGGTTGCGCAAGATTTTGCACCATTAACCACCATTCCTAATAAGCGCTTAGGCTGGCGAAGCAAGTCTGGCTCAATAATAAGTCCTAGAAGCGTTGCACTAATCAATGCCCAGAAACCCGCCATGGCAGGGCTACTGCCTTGCACCATTAAGACAATAATAAGTATCAATGGGATCAAAAAAGGAAGGCACTTAAGCTTATCTTTTAAGGTCAAAGTAATAACCGTGTCTTCTTTCTGAGGTCGCATGCCCAAGTGTTTTGCTTCCGTAGAAATGAAAGCAAATAAACTTCCATAATAGAAAAGCGCAGGAATCAACGCAGCAAGGCAAATATTGAGATAAGAGATACCAGTAACGTCGGCCATGATGAAGGCAACAGCGCCCATAATAGGAGGCATTAGTTGACCACCGCTGGAAGCGGCGGCTTCTACCGCCCCTGCAAATTTGGCAGAGAATCCACGCTTTTTAATCATAGGGATAGTAATGACGCCAGTCCCCACAACATTGGCAACGGCACTGCCAGAAATAGTACCAAACAGACCACTTGCCAGAACGGCGGCATGAGCATCACCACCCGCAAAATGTCGTGTCACTTTAAAAGCGAATTTTAGTAAGATATCTCCAACACCCAGTGTTTCGAGCAAAGAACCAAACAAAATGAAGATAAGAATGGTGGAGGTGACAACCGCAAGAGGACGGCCAAAAACACCATCAAAACTATACCAAACGGTCGTAAGAAGCTCACTGAGATCAACGCCTGCGTGACCTATTACATCGGGGAAATAGTTTCCATATAAGGCATAAACGATAGAGGTCAAACACACGAGAACGAGAGGAAAGCCAACAACGCGCCTCATCATTTCGGCTAACACCAATAAGCCTGCTACAGCATACAGAATATCTATATTTTCCAGTTCGTATAAACCAGATTCAAGTTCTTCAGACACCCAGTAATAGCGATAAACTGCCGCTGATATCAGACCCACGAGACATAAATCCACTAATTTACTTATCAATGAACTTTTGTTTTTAATGAGTTTTGCCGCAATGAGGATGATCACGGAAAGACAAAAAGTGCCCACGCGAACGAGAGTGTCGTCATAAATACCCCAGCCAGCAGTATAAATAACGGAACCAACCATCAATAGAAATAATGGGGCGATGATATATTGCCCGAGGGTTATTTTAGTTTGAGACGATGTTGATGAATTCATAACCTTTGCCTTTTATATTTATTATGCAAATGCTTAATAACCAAACTGAGTGTGAAGTCGTGTTTACCAATAGCCAAACAAATAGCCTTTTTTATGGGCGCTATTGGTGACGCTTGCCACAAACTCATTACTGACAGTCGTGCGGTTTTTTCGCTGCCTAAACCATTCGTGGAGTGCTGTTTGCATTTCCTGCCGGATGGTCTCGTACGCCTGATCTGTACCTAAATCTGTTTGTTCTAATGGGTCGTTTAGCAAATCAAACAGTTGTGGTTTGAAATGTTCATAATGCACATACTTCCAACGTTGACTTGCAACCATGACAGCACGAGTTTGATCAGGTGCCATGTCCAGTGTTAGTCGTGCTTGTCGCCATGCAAAATCTGCTTCACTAAAGGCGTATTGGCGCCAATTATCAGCGTCGGGATTATCTCCACGTAGGATTGGGAGAAGAGATCGTCCTTCTAGTGTATGGTTGCTTGAGTTTGCATCAATTAGGTCAAGAAAAGTAGGCAGCAGATCTATGGCTTCTACCAATCGGTTATCTTCTAAACCTCTTGTGATATCGGCGCTTGGGCGAGGGTCATGAATAATCATGGGAATATGAGAGCTGGCTTCATGAAACAAATCTTTTTCACCAAGCCAGTGATCACCAAGGTAATCTCCATGATCAGATGTCAGGACGATAACAGTGTTATCGTATTCTCCTGTGCTTTTCAGAAACTCAATAAGGCGCTTTAAATGCGTGTCTAGCTGAGTAATCAAGCCCATATAGGTTGGCACGACGCGTTCGCGGACTTCATCCCGAGAAAAAGCGATGGACTCTTTATGACCCATAAAAGCGTCAATAACAGGGTGGACGTTTTCTTTTTCGGCCTCAGTCGCATTGCGCGGTAGCATGTCGTTGATACTGTACATACTGTTATAAGGGGCAGGCGCGATGTAAGGCCAGTGCGGTTTAATGTAGCTCAGGTGTAAGCACCAAGGAGCGCCTTTTGATTCTTGAATAAAGTCCATGGCTCTATTCGTTGTGAAAGCCGTTTCAGAATGCTCTTCTTTCACCCTAGCGGACAAATGAGCATTGCGCATGTACCAGCCACTTTGTATTTCACCCTGCTCATCTTCGCCTGAATTAGCGTATTCGTGCCATGGATTGTGTCCTTCATAACCGAGTTTCCGGAGGAAATTATTATATCCAAGGTCAGGGGAGACACTTTGATCAGGGTGTAATCCATCATCTCTTTCATAAGGCTCAAAGCCACATTCACTGACCAACACGCCTCTAGAGGAATCAGGGTCAACGCCAAGACGCTCCATGCCTTCGACATCTTTTCGCATGTGAGTTTTGCCAACCAGTCCAACACGATAGCCATGAGGGCGTAAGTAATCGCCAATTGTTTTTTCTGAAATTTTTAATGGCACATTGTTGTAGGTTGCGCCATGGGATAGTGCGTAACGGCCGGTGTAAAATGACATACGAGAAGGGCCGCAAACGGGAGCTTGGGTGTAGGCCCGTTTAAAGTTGACGCTTTCTTTTGCCAAAGCATCAATAGTGGGCGTTTTAATACTTGGGTGTCCATTACAGCCAAGATAATCGGCTCGTAATTGATCTGCCATGATAAATAGAATGTTCGGTTTTTCAGCCATGATGTTTCAGCCTCTTATTATTTTAATGAGTTTTCTTGTCTTCAGAACACAAGAAACAATGCTGCTGATGAAATCCAATGACTTAGATTGATCAGTAATAAGCTATTAGTGGTCATGGTATGGGTAATTTAGATAAATAAATTATGGGGTTTCACTAGGTGAAATAGAGTTGTTGGAAAAGCTTTATGACGGCAAACGATCTGATATCTGTTTGGCTGCCAGCTGTAAGCGAGGCAGAAAAAGGGAGCGTATTTTTGACGCTTCAACATTTCCTTCTGGCCAAGCAACCGTTAAAGAAGCAACGACTTTTTCTTGGTGAATAATAGGTACGGCAATCGCTTCTACGCGGCGACCATCTGTTGAGCCTATGCCCCAGTAATTGGCTTCCCGTTCCCCAAAACCTTGCGCTTTGGTTTTTTTCAAAAGTTGCTCAAGCCAAACAACATCATGGGCGAGGCGGCCTTCTTTGCCTCCAGCGGCTTTGATTCCTTTGATAATTTCGTCTTGCTCTGCTTTCGAACAAAATGCCAAGTAAGCGCGTCCCAAGGCCGAGAAAAGCATCGCAGGCTTAATGCCTATTTGCTCTCTATTAAGAATAAAAGTGGCTTGTGGGCGGCTAGATTCAACGACTCGCATGGTTAAATTGTCTCGTACGGCAATATCTGAGGGCCATTGGAGATCGCGTTGCAGGTCTTTAATAATAGGGGAGGCCAGTTCGGCTAACGCGACAGAAGGCTTTTGTATTTCTTTGACTTGTTGTAGTGAGTAAGACAAGCGATATTGTGAATCGCCTAAAGACCGATAGACCCAGCCTGCTTCTTGAAGAGTTTTGAGTATACGTAAAAGAGTGGCTTTGCTAATGCCCGTTTCGTGATGAAGATTAGCCAATGACATCGGAGACTTGTCTCTAAGCTTGTCTAGAACTTGAATGCCTCTTGCTAGAGCTTCGATTGACTTCACCATGCTATGTCCCTTTATTTATTTTTATTAGGAGCCATTGAGTTTTCTCAACGTACTTTTCAGCTTTAATTCATAAGATAACTGAAAGTTTCACCAAGTGAAATGATAAAAACGTATTCGTATTTTGAGCTATAGAATCTTTTCCATTGTTAGAACGTAACCGTTACGTAAAGGAAAAATAATTATGACTCAACTTAACGAAACGCACGATCCTAGTCTTACGAGTTGGGTGCTCAGCGCCAACGAAGATGCCTGTGATTTCCCAATCCAAAATTTACCTTTTGCGGTATTTCGTCGACGAGAGAGTGACGAAGCCTTCCGTGGTGGCGTCGCCATTGGCGACCAAGTCGTTGACCTATCAGCAGCACTGACAAGCGGTGTCTTTTCTGGCTTGGCAGAGCGTGCGGCAAAAGCCTGCTCTCAGGCAACATTAAATGAGTTTATGGAAATGGGGACAGAAGCTTGGTCGGCTTTACGTCTTGCTCTATCGAAAGCGTTACGTGAGGGTGCTGAAGCTCAGAATATCCTCGAAAACTGCCTTATTCCACAGGCCGATGTAGAGTTCACCGTGCCTTGTAAAATCGGTGATTACACGGACTTTTACACTTCGATTCATCATGCCACAACAGTTGGCTCTTTATTTCGCCCGGATAATCCATTATTGCCTAACTATAAATGGGTTCCTATTGGCTACCACGGTCGGGCCTCGTCTATTGGTGTGTCGGGGCAGAATTTCCACCGCCCAATGGGGCAAATCAAAGCTCCGGATGCGTTAGAGCCCATTCTCGCACCTTGTAAACGTTTAGATTACGAACTGGAAGTAGGTATTTACATCGGTTCTGGTAATGACATGGGCGAACCTATTTCCATTGATAATGTGGATGAGCATGTTTTTGGGTTATGCCTTTTTAATGATTGGTCAGCCCGTGATATTCAAGCCTGGGAATACCAGCCTTTGGGACCATTTCTTTCGAAGAGTTTTGCTTCCTCTGTTTCTCCATGGATTATCACAACCGAAGCTCTAGCACCATTTAGAGCCGAGTGGACGCGAGACAGTGAAGACCCTCAGCCACTCCCTTATTTGGACTCAGAACAAAACCGTGCGAAAGGTGCATACGATATTCAGCTAGAAGTGTTGCTTAAGTCAGAAAAAATGCGATCTGAAAATACTCCTGCCGTGAAATTGTCTGAATCTAGCTTTATTTATTCCTATTGGACGGTTGGGCAAATGCTCGCTCATCACACTGTCAATGGTTGTAACTTACAGCCGGGAGACTTCCTCGGTAGTGGCACACAGTCTGGGCCGAACCATGAAGAAGCAGGCTCACTGCTTGAACTTTCTATGGGTGGAAAACAGCCCCTAGAGCTGAAAAACGGAGAAACGAGAACATTCTTACAAGATGGTGACTCCGTCATTATGCGAGGCCGTTGTGAAAAAGAAGGCGCTAAAGCGATTGGTTTTGGTGAAGTCGTTGCAACCGTTTTGCCCGCTAAAGGTTAATTTGTTGTAAGAAGCGTTTATCGACAGATGAGCGTTTTGACTCGAAATGAAGTGTCATGATCAGCGTTTTGGCTGTCATGATTCAATTACAAAAATAAAATGACTGAAATTAAGAGAATATAATCATGATAAATATTAAGCAGATTCACCATGTTGCCTACCGCTGCCATGACGCGAAAGAAACTGTGGAGTTCTATCAAGAATACTTGAATATGGACTTTTTGGTGGCCATTGCTGAAGACCGTGTTCCTTCTACAAAAGCGCCTGATCCTTATATGCACCTTTTCTTAGATGCAGGGCAAGGCAACATTCTTGCTTTTTTTGAATTGCCTAACTCACCCAAAATGGGCCGTGATGAGAATACGCCTGAATGGGTTCAACATATCGCTTTTGAAGTGGCTGATCGTGAAGCTCTTATTGCTGCGAAAGAAGAATTAGAAGCCAAAGGGCTTGATGTTCTTGGTGTGACCAATCATGGCATCATTCACTCAATCTACTTCTTTGACCCAAATGGGCACCGTTTGGAATTAACCTATCGTTCAGGTACACCAGAGCAAATGAAGCAACTAGCAGACGTCGCGCCTCTTATGTTGGAAGAATGGTCGAAAACCAAGAAAGCACCAAAGCATGCAGCGTGGTTGCACGAAGAAAATTAAACACCACAACATGTCATTTGGCGACTTGTTGCGTCTTACCATTCTTGAATACATATTTTAGCCGGAGTTAAGCGGATGATTCTTTATGATTACTGTCGTTCATCGGCAGCTTACAGAGTGAGAATAGCATTAAATCTTAAAGGGTTAGCTTACAGTCAGCTCCCCGTTAACTTGCTGAAAAATGAGCAACAAGGTGAGGCGCATTTGGCTCGTAACCCACAAGGTCTTGTTCCTGCGTTTGAAGATCAAGGAATGCTCTTTAATCAATCTCTTGCTGTCTGTGAGTATTTGGATGAGGCTTACCCAAATACTCACAGATTATTGCCAGATAATATTATTGAAAAAGCCCATGTTCGCAGTCTTGCTCAAGTCATTGCGTGCGATATCCATCCAGTAAACAATTTGCGAATACTTAAGTACCTTGTTGGTGAATTTGGTCTGACGGAGGAGCAAAAAATTGCATGGTATCAACATTGGATTCATGAAGGTTTTCGAGCATTAGAGACTCAGCTTTCTGGGTCTGTAAAAGCAGGCGACTTTTGTTATGGGAACACGCCATCCTTGGCAGACTTATGTTTGGTACCACAGGTGTTTAATGCGATTCGCTTTAAAACGGACTTAAGCGCATACCCAACTGTTGTCCGAATTTACGAAGCCTTAGAAGCGCTGCCAGCATTCAAAAATGCTCACCCATCTTGTCAGCCAGACGCTTAATTTTGCCGTAGTACCTGAAGAATAAATTAAGTGATGGTTGTTTTGGTTAGCAGACGAATATGTAAAAAGTAGTTCACTTTGAGTTTTTACTATTTCTTTTTTGTCATCATAGAGTGATACTTTTTCTGTCATCTAACGTAACAGCTTCTTTATTAAGTCAATAATGTCATTTAAATGGAACAAAAGGGATCACAGTTATGAAACTTAAAGTATTAGCTATATCACTTGGTTTGTCGGCGATCAGCACTGGCGCATTGGCGTTTGATGCTAAGTTAACGGATGCATTTTGGGACGGCTCAACTGTACCAGCTGCTGAGCAATGTCAAAAATTTGGTGGGATGAGTCCTGCGACGCCAGCTTTAACGCTTAGCAAGTTGCCAAAAGGCACAGACGTTATTGTTATGGAATACAGCGACCGTGACTCTCAAAATATGAATAATGGTGGTCATGGGCAGATCAGCTACACGTTAGCGTCTTATGTATCGGAAGTAGAAATCCCTTCTGTTTTAGGTCACACATACGCTTTGCCAGCGCCTTTCAAAATGATTGCAGAACACCGTGGTCCAGGTTGGGATAAAGCGGGTGCTTATATGCCACCTTGCTCTGGCGGTAAAGATCATGCGTATTACGTGACGATTAAAGCAATGGACGGCAGCAAAGTCCTTGAGCAAACTGTACTGGAATTAGGTAAGTACTAAGTTATCAGTAAAACGGGGCTTATCGCCCCGTTTTTATTCCTGCATTTCTTCAGAGTAAACCTTCGTTTGATCTTTCCCCTGCTTCTTCGCCACGTACAAGGCTTTATCTGCGTTGTTTAAACAGGTATCTAAGTCTGACTCTTGAGTATTTATTTCGCACAGACCAATACTAACCGTTAGGTTGAGTGCTTTATGCTCTTCTGTGGAGAACGGAGTTTTTAAGGCCTCGTGTATATTTTGGCTTAATTCGAGAGCCTGACTCTGTGTGGTATTAGGCATGAAGATGACAAATTCCTCACCACCATAACGGGCAACAATGTCGTTTTTTCGGCTGGTTTCTTTTAATACATTTGCTGTGGCAATGATGGCTTTATCACCAAAGGCGTGGCCATAGGTGTCGTTAATGTTCTTGAAAAAGTCGATATCTATAATGGCGACATAGCTGCTCGTTTTTAAGCTTTTTGTTTTGCTAATCATACTTCTAACTTGTTGGTTAAAGTAACCTCGGTTGAAAAGCTGAGTCATAGAATCCGTCGTTGCTTGGATTTTTAATTGCTCTTGAGAGGCTTTTATCGCTTCTAATTTGCGAATGCGATACGCAATGATAAAAGCCAACACCAAACCTTCTAAGAGAATGCCGATGCCAACGCCGTGACTATTTATATAGGTAAAGTCAGCGCGGCCACTATAGAAGAGTAGGGCTTTTACGCTAAAGATAAGAAATAAGCTGTGCCCTAATAAGAAGAACGGGGCAATAGGATGGCGGCGTATGATCATAGAAACAGAAACCGCGAGGCTGACTATCATCATGATGGCCGCCAGCATATTTGAATGCTTCAGCGAAGTGATGATATCGACCGCACCATACATAAAGTTGAGGGTGATTAAGGTAGCGGTAATCGCCAGCGCTTTGTGTTCTATCGGGTACTTTTTCTTGGTTTCAAAAATTTCCATCATGAATAAAAGTAAGAACACGGGCATGGCACCTAACGAGATATGCCAGTTAACCGTGATGCTTCCATACACTTCAAATAGATCCGCAAGTAAGCCGTAAGATAAGGCGGCCCAGAAGCCACCACTGATCAAATATAAAGCGTAAAACAAATGTTCTCTTTGCGCTGAGAAAGCAAACAAACTTAGGTTATAAACGACCAGCGCCAAGAGCATTCCAATCAGAATAGCGATCTCTGTAAATTGCCCTAAGAGAACGCGTCGAGATTGCTCTTCACCATACAAATTCAAGGCAAACCATTGATGGGAAAAGGAAACGCTTTTTACATAAAGTGTGGTGTGTTGCTGTGGTAAGAGTGAAATGTCGTAGGCTGCGCTGCCTTTGAACATCCAAATTAAACTGTCTTTATCATCCATGTCCATGCTTTGGGAGCGGATCAGTTTGCCTTCTACAATCTGATGTAACGCAATGGATTTGTTGTGGTAAGCGTAAGGGTGATGTAGGAAGACTGGAATCGCGTCATTTGAGTCATTATAAAGCGCTATTTTCGCCCAAGTTGTTTTTGCGGATGTGCCCAAAGAAACGGTGTTTGGAGAAAGAGAGAATTCCTGTTGCTGAACTTCTTGCAGTGTCATTTCTTCGGATTGGTCGACAAAATACCCCATTTGGTATTCTTCGAGCGTGAAATCAGGTGAGGAAATGGTAACAGTAGGAACCTCTGCGATAGCGAGGCAGGAAACCATCAATAAACAAAGAATAAGACATACTTGTCGTAGAGAATAAAAGCAAAAAGCCATTTTAAATTGTCTTCCAGTACAAAGGGCTAAAGGTAGCCTAATTTCAATGTTTTCGCTACATTTAGGTCGTTTTTAGCCTCTTTTGCTGTGGAATACTTTTACTTAATAGCTTCCTCTTTTAGTTTGGGCTTTGATAGCGCATCTAACCAATGCCCAATCATGTAAATCACAGCCAGAGCAATAAATAGCTCAACCGCTCGTAAAGAGATCGAGTTTAGGCCGAAGTTGTTGCCGTATTGTGCGATATAGAGTTGGTAGGGAATCAAAAATCCCATCAGAGCGTCGGCATGAATGGCTCGGTCTTCTACGGCCGAATGATGTGTCCAAAAGATCATCAGGAAAATCAGCAATGAAGAGATGATGAAGTAAGAGAAGATATTTATCTCTGTTCCTGAATAAAACAAAGACATCAAGACAGCCAAGCTACAGCCACCGATTTGTGTCAGCATTTTTTCCCTAGAATGGCTCTTCATTTGGTCGTGAGAAGGCTGCATCGCAGAGGTCACCAATGGCACGAGACAAAACACCGCGCTGGTGACTTCGTTGATCATGATGAAGGCTAACCCACCACCGACCAAGATCAGCAGCTTCAATCTATCTATGCCAGTGACTTCTTGGAATACCACTGTTGGCATGACAGGTTTGGCTTTGACCGGCATGACATGGTTTATAAAACTGGTCACCAAAACCGCCACGCCAGCACTGATCATCATGTCCCAGAAAAAGCCAACAATCGCGGAATTGTATGTTGTGCTGTTTTGGTATGTGGTGATGAAGATAATCATAAACAAAGGCAGGGTCGCCATTGTGATACGAATATTATTGTTTGCTCGACGGCGTACCGAATCGAAAAACACGATGCAGCAGGTCCAAATGATAAAAGGGTGACCTGCAAACAGCTGATTCACAATGACGGCGACAAAAGTAATAAACAACGACGGCAGCAAAGGTTTGAGCAAATCTACTATGTGTTTTGAGAAGCTGAAGTTTGCCAGCACGATGGCAAACAGCACCATATACACACTAACTGTCATGTGAAGTACCTTACTCAACATAAGGCAGATCACGACAATAAGGGTTTTACGTATGATCTCGTACATTAGTAAAGGTATCTCATCCAGCTCAAGATCGTCATCCAAATGTCAGAGACATGACCTTTGTCATCCATCATGACACTGGCTCGGCTGCCTGCGATGATGTGTTCAGGAGCTTCATCAAGTTGAATGCGCACACGGGCTTTTTGCTGGGCACGAATCCAGCGGCTTTCATCTGTGACTTGTGCGAGTTGGCTTGAATCTGCAACGCCAGACAAGATTGCGGAGTCGATGGCAAAAATATGGCCGGAATAGACTTCATTGGGTTGTGCATCAAACACCACGTTTACGGCTTTATTCTCTCTTAACGCTGGCAAGCCTTTTTCTGTAAAGTCGGCATCAAGCCATAGGTTGTCCTCATCGATAAGATGCAAAACAGGAGAGCTAGTGCTGATGCGCATGCCCACTCGATAAGCGAGGTTTGTCACTACACCGGATTGTTTGGCGACAACTAAAGTGTGATCTAAGTTTCGTTGTGCTGTTTCGGCGTCGGATTGAGCGGATAGTAAAGCGGCTTTCGCGCTTTGGTCTGCCGCTTCGGCTTCATCTAAAGACTCTTTGCTAACGGATTTGGATTGATACAAAGACTTTACGCGACTGAGGTGGCTTTGTGTCTGCTGCCATTGGCTTTCAGCTTGCATCACACTGGCTTGCGCTTTCTTCTGGGCAATCTTGTAGTCGGTCGGATCGACTCTTAATAAAGGCGTACCAAGAGTGACGTTTTGGCCTTCGGTCACCATGATGTCACTGATGTAACCTTGTACTTCTGGAACCACTTCAATGGCAGAGGTTTTTACCGTCGCTTGAGTCGTGAAGGGAATAGCGTTGTCACTAATGATTAAAAAAGCACTGAATGCGATAGCAAAAATTAGAACAATGGTCGTGAAGAGGGCGTAAATATCTCGTTTCATAATCTCTGGTTTAGCGTCTTTGTGTTCGTTGGCTCGCGGGTAAAATCGTCGGGCGAGTATGGAGAAAGGATCTTAAGGGAGGTTGGCCATCAATAGGTAACAATGGTATTTTCTATAGGGTATAAATAAATTTATGGCCTCTTATGTCTTTATCCAGAATGCGCACTTTTATCGAGGTGTATCGCCAGCGTTCCATTAGCAGCGCGGCACGCTCTTTGAACCTAACTCAACCGGCTGTATCCCAGCATATATCAGGGCTTGAAGTCGTTATCGGTCGTCCGCTTTTTGAGCGTTCCCCAAGTGGCGTGAAGCCAACTTCCGCTGCAGATGAATTGGCGGCAGACATAGGCGACAAACTGGATGTCGCCGAGGCAGCGTTATCGTCAGCCAGAGCGCGTTCAATGGACATAGAAGGCGTGCTGCAAATTGTTGGATATGGCGGATTTCTAGAGGAAATCTTGAGCGAGCAGCTTTTGCCCTTGTTGGAATCCGGAATAAAAGTGCGCTTGCATACAGGCAATAACGATTTGATTACCAGTTTGCTTCTAGAAGGCCATTGCGATTTAGGCGTGTCAGCTCAGCCTGTGTTCGATACTCGTTTAAAAAGCGAAGTTATTTTTACCAATAAAGTGTTGCCGGTTGCTTCTCCAAGTGTGGCGGAAAGGTTACTTGCTGCTGAGAAGTATGATGAGGCGATTCGCTCGGAGCCTTTGTTGGCTTATAACTTAGAGCTGTCTTTGATCGACCATTGGCTGGTGAAAAACCGCATCAGTGTCGAAGGACTTGTGCCTGCTATGGTCAGTCAAGATTTACGCTCTCAACGAAAGTTATTAGTAAAAGGTTTTGGTTGGTCTGTGATGCCTGAATTTCTCTGTCGAGAGCAGATTTCCAAAGGCGAGTTAGTCGAATTACCTTCGCCTATTGGCACACGCGAGATTCAATATTACTTGCTCTGGTTGCCGAGTGCTCTGCGCCAAGCGCGAGTCGCTCACGCTCGACAGAGCTTGTTGAGTCAACTGGGTTATGATGCAGGGTCTTGATAAAACTCGACTCTATTTCGGCCATTATGTTTGGCATTCAACAAGGCGTTATCTGCTTGTTTTAAAGTAGTTTCGTAATCGTCTAGTTGGGTGCCGCCAGCCACACCAATACTCGCGGTAATCTTGATGCCTTTTTCGATGTGATCATAGTTATTTTGTTCAATGCGTTGATGAACATTATCGAAGAACTGTTTTGGATTATCGCCCAAGTAAAGCATGGTGAACTCTTCTCCTCCCCAGCGAGCCACATGATCTTTACTGGTCGCCAGTTCATTTAGAATATTCGCAAAGCAAATCAGCGCCTTATCACCCACTAAGTGAGAGTATTGGTCATTAATATTCTTGAAGTAGTCTATGTCTAAAATCGCCAAATACAGGGCTTGTTTGTCTGCTTTGGCTGTCTCGTAAAGCCTTTTTAAATTCGCATCGAAGGCTCGGCGATTCGCTAATCCTGTTAAAGCATCTTCTTGGGAGAGCGCTTCAAACATCTTGGATTGTAAACGCAGAGTTTGGGTTTGCTCCTCCACTTGCTCTTTTAGTCTTAGCTCACTCTTTTTAAGAATATTCACTCGCCAAATAACGATAGATGCGATGAGTAAGATGATGGATAAAAAGGTGATGCCTATAATGTCTTTGCGTTGCCAGAGTAAAGGCTCTAGCGTGAATTCATACAAGAGAACGCTCTTGTTCCATTCTCCGTATGGGTAGCGAACACTGACGTAAAACTGATAGTGACCAGGAGGAAGGTTGGTGTAGTCTGCAGTAGCTTTGTTGCCGCGATATACCCATTCGTCATCAAAACCTTCTAGTTTGGTACGGTATTGTAAGCGCTGAGACATAATGTAGCTCAAGCCTACATATGCAATGGAAACTCGGTTTGTGCCTGCAGGGGCAATAACGACGTCTTCTGGATTGATGTCACGTAAGTCGAAACTCACCGATTCGAGTATTAAAGGTAAGGGCGTATTTGCTTGTTGGATTAAGCTGTTGGGCTGAATAGAAGCCACTCCATCTGCGGTGGCAAAGTGTACTCGGCCATCTTTGGTTTTTATTGCAGCTGGATTTGAACCGCCATTTGCTTGGCTGCTCGACATACCGTCATTTTCATCATAATGTTCAAAGTTAATGCTTGTTTGACGTCCGTCTGCGACAGCATGAGCATCAGGGTAATTTATCTTCCAAATACCACGGTTACTGGAGAGCCAAAAGTGTTCTTCATTATCTTTTACTATCTGAAAAAACTTATCAATTAATAAGCCTTGAGGTCTTCCGATGAGGGCTAAACTCTTATCGGATTGTCTATATCGAACAATGCCACGGTCTGTGGCAAGCCAGACATAACCAGATTCGAGATAGAATCCAAACACATACTGGGCGCCTTCCTGTGAGCTTAAATCCAGAGGATGGAACTGATTGTCTTTCCAGTAGCCCGCTCCCAAACCCGTACCAACCCATATTTGGCCTAGCTCATCTTCTGCTAATGCCATTACATAATCATCGTATAAGCCGTGAGTAAGCTTGGTGATATGTTCTAATTGGCCATCTGGCGACTTTTTAACGACACCTAAAGTGGTCCCAACCCAAAGGTTATCATTGCTGTCTTCTAAAATGGCTCTGACTTGATTGGTCGGAAGACCAGACTTATCGTCTAGTTCTGTTTGTAAGACGCCATTTTTCCAGCTAAGAAGACCTTTTTGATAGGTTCCAACCCAAGCTCCGCCGCCTTTTTTCTTCGCTAGGCTTAAGGTAGATAAACCTTCAGAAGGCGGTATTGTGAGATCAACATGACCATCTTTCATTACGGTTAAACCGCTGTTGGTCCCAACCAACAAATGATTGTCACTTGTTTCGAGTAGCGTTCTAGCGTAATTGCCAACGAGCCCTGATACACGGCTAGTTGTATTGAAAAGTGATTTTCTTAACCGAATAACTCCGCCATTGGTTCCGATCCAAATACTGTGTTCTATGTCTTCGAACCAAGAGAGGACACGGTTGTGTGGCAAGCCATCCTCTACACTAATAAATTCTAGCTCGTCGTCGCTTAAACGAGCGACACCTTTGTTGATGGTGCCAAACCAATAGGAACCATTGTGGTCTTGTTCAACCATAGTGATTTTTTGGTTATTGAGCTCGCTTGTGAAAGAGTGAACAGACTCACCATCCCAACGCCATGCTCCATTCTCTGCACCTATTAGGATGTCACCATTATTGCCAGTCGATATGTAAGTTGCGCGGTTGAAGTGATCGGTATCGATTTTATCTGCAGAAGTGGGGGTTAACTGATAGAGCCCGTTTGCTGTGCCAGCGTAAACGCCATGGCTGTTTTTTGCCAAGCGATAAGCGCTAGTGTCCTTGATTAGCCATTTATCTTCGCCATATTGGCCTTCTTGGATAAAGGGGCGAAAGATCACGCCTAAGCTTTCAATGGCAATCCATACGTTCTTATTATTGTCGATAAGTACATGGTTGATTAAACCGGGCACACTCGCATTTGACCGCCAAACTTTCCCTTGTCGTGTCACTAAGCTGCCACGGGCACCACCAACCCAAAGCTGATTATTCTCATCAGCGACTAATGTTTTGCTTCCTGAGTCTTGCATGTGTGTTTGTTCATTGCGATCAAACAAGGTAAAGCTTCGGCCATTATAACGAGCGACACCTTCCCATGTTGCGAACCAAAGGTAGCCATCTTCTGTTTGAGCTATGGCGCTGATGCTGTTGTGAGGTAATCCATCGTGAGAAGTCCAAAGATCGACAAAATACGCAGACAGAGGGTCTTCATGCGCATAAGACAGAGGAACACAAAAAAAGAGTAAGCTGAAAAATAGTCTTTGGAACATTTTCATTAACCGATGAGAATCCCTGAAAAATAGATAGCGAGCGTCATGCCTTTATATGCTAACTGTTCAAAACTCATAAAGTGGATGAATTTTAAACAATCATGCCTGATTTTAGAACGAAACGATAGTTACTAAAACAAAGCTTACCTTCTTAACTTTATTCGTACTTATCTGAATCTGCAATTTTTTACTTATATAATATTAAGATTGTCTCAGTGATATAGAGAAACTGAATACAAGAGCCGTTGTTCTTTTGTTTTAATATTAAAAACGACCGAGTGCAGGATTTACCATGAAGCAAAAGATAGCCTTGATAATTGGCTCAACTGGATTAGTGGGTAAGCAGCTGACGCAACAGCTTTTACTTGATGAGAAATATAAGACTGTTCATATTTTTGTGCGACGAGAAATCGCGGCTGATACATATCAAGACCCAGAAAATAAGCTGCAAATACATCTGGTTGACTTCGACGATATTGCTCAATGGCAAAGCTTGTTGCACGGCGATGAGCTTTTTTGTTGCATAGGCACAACACTCAAACAGGCTGGCAGTAAGTCTGCGCAGCGCAAAGTGGACCTTGAAATACCAACAAAGATTGCTCAATACGCCAACCAAAATGGCGTACAAAAAGTCGCGTTAATCTCCTCTGCTGGCGCTAATCCTGAATCGGCTTCTTTTTATCTGCGCTTAAAAGGCCAACTGGAACAAAATCTACAAGCCTTGAATTGGAAACAGATAGCCATTGTTCGCCCTTCTTTCCTTGAGGGTAAACGCGACAACCTTAGATTCGGTGAACAACTCGCCATTTCTTTGTACTCAGTATTGAAGTACATCCCCATCATAAAACGCTACCGTCCAATCAAAGCAGAACAAGTTGCAAAACGCATGCGAGAACTGCTCAGCCGTGAACGAGCTGAGACTCTAATCATTGAAGAGCTTGAGCAATTGTTTTAGGTGGAGCGTTAGTAAGCTTCTTACTTTTTCAGAATAACTTAGAGCCCAGAAATGTTTATTAATATAAAGGCTGTTACCATCTCTGTGGCAAATACTGTGTGAAATATAATGGCATCACAATATTAGTGTGTTCTAGTGCAGAGGAGCCTTGTGTGCCTGTGAGTTTGAAGGTCTTACTTGGCGAGCATTTTTCAATGTAGGACGCTAGCGACTTAGCTCGTGTGCGCTTGCCGCTTTTCACCTCGACCGGGATGATGTTTCCCTCATCTGTTGCTAGTACAAATTCAATTTCAGCACGAGCATCATTCCACGAGTAACTTGGGTCAATACCAATGGCTGTGAGCTCTTGTTGTACAAAGTTCTCGGCTATGTAGCCTTTGTACTCATAGTTTTGTTGTTTAATTTCTTTATAGCCACTGCCCAACATGTGATTGAGCAAACCCACATCTAACAGAAACAGTTTAACCATATTTTCTTTTTTATAGGCCGCTAGAGGCGATTTTGGTTGTCCTTCAATAGGATAGTTTGCCAATGCCAAGCGGCAGCATTTTAGCCAATGAATCGCTGTTTCAAAATCACTGTAACGAGACTTACGCTCATGCACATTTTTAAATTTAAAGCGTTTAACAGACTCATCAGCAACCAAAGATAATTGTGCAGGAATACCATTGAATACAGATTCAATCAGCGTTGCGTCTATTTTGCCTGCGTACTTACCAAAATCACGGCGATAGCCTTCGACTAAATCAGCATGAATTTTAGAGACCTTTTCAACGCGTTCTAAAATGCTCGATTCTTTATATTGATTCCAAGCCGAAACTGCCTCAGGCATGCCTCCAGTGAAAAAGTAATCTGTCAGCTTATCCATTAATTTCGCATGTGCAGCCGAAGAGTCTGTTTGATTATCAAACGCTTTGATCAGAGCTTGTTCATTAGAAGCATAAAGAAACTCTTGGAAAGTTAATGGGCGCAAATTGTATTGCTCTACTTTGCCAACAGGAAAGGTACCCAATAAACCAATGTTCGAGCCGCTGGCTGCGACAAAATAGGATGGCGCTTTTTCGGCAAAATACTTTAATGAAGTAACAGCCCGCTCACATTCACCAATTTCATCTAAGATCAGCAGGTCAGTTTCTGGGTTGAACGCCTGATTGGTCAGCAACTCAATGTTCATTAACAACTCATCTGGCGAAAGTGAACCATCGAAAGCTACTTTGTAATCAGGGTTTTCCAGAAAGTCGATACGAAGGACGTTGGCAAAAGTGCTGCCAAACAGGGTTTGTAACAGATACGTTTTACCTGTTTGCCTAGCCCCATCAATCAATAAGGGTTTGCGTGTAGGTTGGTTTTTCCATGCCATTAAAGAGTCGAGTAAAGTGCGCTGCATTGTTTTGTCCGCCTATCAAGATCATAAAACTGCTTATATAATAATCTGAATTACACTTTTGTGCGCATAAAATTGTTACGTTTTACATTTTTATGCGCGTAAAAGTGTGACTGTTCGCTGATGTAGTTAAAAACCTAACAGTAGACTACAAAAATACCGATTAACTTAATTAGGGAAAATATTTTCCTATAGAAAAGTTAACTTATAGGTAATAGCGTTATTAAGTTATGACAATAAGCTGACCTTACGTATAATTGCGGTATTTTTAGATTTGCGAATTTACGATGGCACGAAAATTAACGGCAATTGATTTATTCTCAGGAGCGGGCGGCTTTTCACTTGCTGCACATAACGTCGGTATTGATGTACTTGCTGCCATAGAGTTTGATCAAAATGCCGCTGAAACTTATCAAAAGAACCTAGTTGAACGGCTAGGTGCTCCGACTCAAGTATTTGCTCAAGATATAACGAAAGTCGATATCGACTCGATTATGCGCTACCAAGGTATTAAAACTGGCCATTTAGATATTCTGTTAGGCGGCCCCCCATGCCAAGGATTCTCATCTCATCGCATTAAAGACTCAGGTAAAAACGACCCAAGAAACGCTTTACTCATTCGTTATTTTGATTTTGTAGAGCTCTTTAAACCTAAAGTATTTTTAGTCGAAAATGTCCCCGGCTTATTATGGCCTCGCCATGAAAAATACCTTAATGATTTCCTCAACCTTTCTAAAAAACATGGCTATCAGGTCATTACTGGTGCGCCATTGATTTTAAACGCTCGAGATTATGGTGTTCCTCAGAATCGCAGACGCGCTTTCATTTTTGCTGTCCGGAATGACGTTATAGAAAACGACATTGAATGGCCACCGAAGCCGACACATTACAAATTAGGCAGCTCTCAATGGTTAACATCCTCATCTGTTTTTGAAGAACCGAATGTCTCTACGCTTAATAAATTCAAACGCCGCTTAGAAGAAAAGTTTGGTTATTCTAAAGAAGAGTCTGATAAAACAATGACATCTTTAGAGTGGGGTGAAAGTATAGACTCAAAAGATCCATGTAATTTAAATATGGTTCATTCTGCAGCATTGACTCAAGTTTTTAAAAATACACCATTATTGGGTGGTAGGGACGAGTCGGGGCGAGAGTTAGATTGTCATAAAGACTACAAAGGTCATAAGGATGTATATGGTCGTATATTTCCACATCAGCCTTCCAACACAATTACGACAGGATGCAACAACCCTTCAAAAGGGCGTTTTGTGCATCCTTGGTTGCCACATGGAATAACGTTACGTCATGCTGCTCGCCTACAAACCTTTCCAGATGATTACATTTTTACAGGTGGGTCAATGGCGATGGCGAAACAGATAGGCAATGCAGTACCTATTAAACTAGGGGAAGCCCTCTTATCAGAAATTACTAAGTTGTTAGCAACTTAATAAACCCTATACTTTCTTTGATTGTAAGATAGAGGTATTTTTAAAGGATTATATTCAGGAAGATGAGCAATGGCATCACCAGTTACGTTTCAAACAAGAGCAAGAACCATAGACCATTTAGGTCGTGAACAGATAGCAGATTGTCCTACCGCTATATCTGAGCTTTGGAAAAATGCCTATGACGCTTATGCCAAGCATGTTGAACTGCATTTATTTGATAGTGATATCAAAGTAGCTGCTATTCTTGATGATGGTCATGGGATGAACCGTCAAGAGTTCGAAAGTAAGTGGTTAACCGTTGGTACAGAATCTAAAACCAATGGTTTTGAAATTCCTATAGAAGACCGTAATGGATTACCTATTAGGCCTAAGCAAGGGCAAAAAGGCATTGGTCGTCTTTCCTCGGCAGCATTAGGCCCACTTTTATTATTAGTTTCAAAACGTAAAAACGAAGACTTTGTAGCCGCTTTGATTGACTGGCGGTTATTTGAAAACCCCTTTCTTTATCTTCACGATATTCGTATTCCTATTACTGAGTTTTCTAAAGCGTCAGCTCTTATAGAAGAGTTGCCTGCATTATTTGATCAAATGATGGGCAACATATGGGGCGATGTAGACGATTCAGCCCGAAACCAGAGATTGGCTGAAGCTTGGAAAGCCTTTTCCGAGCAGGAAGAAAAAGATGGAAAAGACGAAACAACTCAAAAGCAGATTGAAAATACCTTAATAAAAGAGGTTTTTTCTGAAGAGCAGCTAAATAAATGGTCTGTTTATCAAGGTGAATCTGAGCATGGAACTGCCATGTTCATCGCAGATATTATCTATGATCTTGAAGTGCAGCTTTCGACTATTCCACTTTTAGAAGCGGATGAATCTGAAAAATTAACAAGAGAGCGCTTTTTCCAAACTTTATCTAATTTTACCGATCCTTTTTCTCAAGGTTCAGAACCTATCGCCAGTGACTTTAGCTGCTTAGTGCGCGGTTGGCGTCAAGGTGTGCCATTTGATCTGGTCAGTGAAGACCGAGAGTTTGACTTAAAGAACCTCGAAGACCTTGAACACATTCTAGAAGGTCATGTAGATGAAGAAGGCTATTTTCATGGTCGCCTTAAAGTGTTTGGGGAATGGATTGAAAATTATACGGTGAAACCAAGAACCGCTTACAAGGTTCGTGCAGATTCATCATTTGGGCCATTTTATTTAAGAGCTGGAACGTTTGAGCTACAGATTGGTAGTACTTCTTTGTCTGAACAACAACATGCATTTTTCAAAGAACAAGCTGAGAAGTATGGAGGCTTTCGCGTATATCGTGATGGCTTGCGCGTTATGCCTTATGGAAGGGCGGATAGTGACTATTTCTCAATAGAGGAACGCCGGTCAAAAAATGCAGGGCGCTATTTTTGGGCAAATCGACGTATGTTTGGAAGGGTGTCAATATCAAGAGAAAATAACCCAAACCTGAAGGATAAAGCTGGGCGTGAAGGTATTATTGAAAACCGTGCAGCTAAACTCTTCCGTGAAATCGTTGAAAATATTTTAGAAGATTCTGCCTTGAAGCATTTCGGTAGAGAGTCTGATAATAGAAAAGCAACTATAGACAATATAAAAGAGCAAAAAGCTTTAGAAAAAGCGGATGCAGACCGTAAAAAGATTCAATCCAAAGAGCGTTCTCGAATTCGTAACTCCATTAAGAAGAACCTTAACCAGCTCATTTCACATGTTGATAAGCTAGCTGAGTTAAAAGAAACATTTGAAAGTCGTTTATCGCTTAATTCGATTGATGAAATTCAAAAACTAAAATCTGAAGTTGATGATTTTAATGACACAACACATGCATTTTCATTAAGCCCTATTCCTACTAATTTAGGGCGTTTGGAGGATGATTATCGTGGCTATCGTAAACATGAGCTGGCTGCGAAAGATTTAGTGAAAGAATTAACTTTTGTTGTGAATAAAGCATTAGCGGAATCTACTCAAAAGTCCGATTATGAAAAAGCCTCTGAAGTATATCGCAGTAAAGTAGCCAGCCTTAATAGCAGCATTACTCGTTATGCTGCACAGGGTAAGGCGATGCTGGCAAAGCAGCAGCAAGAGTTTGATGAGTTGATCAAGCACTGTCGTGAGCAATATAAGCTTGCTGTAGAAGAGGACTTAGAGGACTTAAAGCTTGAAAAAGGCTCTTTGAACCTAGTGCTCGAAAAGCTGGATGATACTCAAGCCAAAGTAGAAATTGAGAATGCCCAGAAACTCTCTCCATATGTCACAGCGCTGGAGCGTATTAGCGAAGAGATAGATTTAGAGAATCTTGCTGTTCATAGTATGAACCAGACAGAAAAGTACCGAGAAGAGGTAACACGGCTTCACTCACTAGCTCAGCTCGGTATTACTGTTGAAATCATCGGTCACGAGTTAGAAGGGTTAGATCAAACCATCGAGTACGGTTTGAGAAACCTTAGCTCGGATGGTTTAACGGAGAGGCAAACCGCATTGCTAGAGAGTGCCTCTCATGCTCATCAGTCTCTCACCGAACGCTTACGCTTCTTATCGCCACTCAAGCTGTCAGGAAGAAAAACCATTGAAAGAATTAAAGGTTCTAAGATAACGGAATACCTGCAATTGTATTTTGGTGAAAACTTTGAAAAAGCGAATATTACCTTCGAGACGTCAAAAGCTTTTGATTCGATAGTTATTCAAGAAGTGCCTGCGCGCATCTATCCTGTCTTTATGAACTTGATTAACAATTCCCTCTATTGGTGTCAGCGTGGTGATAGGGGTGACAGAAAAATTGTTTTAGATATTAAAGATGGTGAGGTTTACATCTCAGATACAGGTCAAGGTGTTGATCAAGACGATTATGATCAGCTTTTCACTCTTTTCTTTACCCGCAAGCAGCGAGGTGGCCGTGGAGTGGGGCTATATCTATCGAAGCAAAACTTACAAGCTGGCGGCCATAAAATCCGCTATGAAACACGCCCTGAAAAAAAACTATTATCAGGTGCTAATTTTGCTATTGAGTTTAAGGGACTAACGCATGAGTGATACGGCAATAACTTATCAAGATCTAATCAAAGAAGCATTTGTTGATCCTATTCGGAATGTCACAGTTATTGATGATGAATACCCTACGTTAAAGGAGTTATTAGATAATTCAGGTGGTAGTAAAGTTGCGAAAAAAATAATATAGACCGGTTAAAAAAAATATCTGAAATGTGTCATAACACACACAATTGGAGCTTAGATGTTTTTGATGGGAAGTCACCCAAAATTGGAGATGATAATTATATACCTGAACATTTGAATCACAGTGATTTGCTCATACTTGACTATCACTTAGATGGAGAAGCAACCTCAGACAATGGGGAGAGGGCAAGGAATATAATTAAGAAACTGGATTCAAATAACCATTTTAATATTATTCTTGTTCATACAAAGGGTGTGGGTGAGAGTGATATAAAAGAGGTTTATGAAGACATTCTCTTTGATTTACACGAAGTCAAGCAACCGGAATTTCTTACTGTTGAAGCTGGAGTTGTAGACAATATAGAGAGTTGGCTAGATGATAATGGTGATGGTACTGGTTATAGCTGGTTAAATCGTGATATAGCATTTGATAAAGCTGAAATTTTGAAATTATTAGAATGTCAGAATAGTAGAGCAGCTCTTAGCATTCGAAACCCAAATCATATTTTTCATTCGAGCCTAAGAGAAATAGAAGCAATAGGT
Organism: Marinomonas sp. 15G6-16; assembly: GCF_055809555.1. NCBI lineage: Bacteria > Pseudomonadati > Pseudomonadota > Gammaproteobacteria > Oceanospirillales > Oceanospirillaceae > Marinomonas > Marinomonas sp. 15G6-16. The sequence continues at coordinate 1,827,062 of NZ_CM147916.1, forward strand.
AGAGACTCAGGTATAAGCTCAGATAACTGGGTTAAGTGGCGTTTATTAGAAATTTGTAAGAGTCTAAGCATAGAGTTTAGTGATACATCCAGAGACAACCTTTCTTGGGACTGGGGCGGCATAGAATCAGGAGTTAATTTTATAGCAACCGGAAGGGTTTTTGTTTCTGTTATTCGTAAGGTGTCGGATGATCCAGAAGAAGAGCTTCACCAAGCAATGTGTGACGCCTTGAATAAGTACAATGCTTCTCCTATGCATTTGTTGATGGCTAAAATTCGTCATGAGATTGATGAACGAGGCTTTGAACAAGCCCAAAGTATTCTTTCTAACAGGCCTGCTCAGGCTGGGTGGTTATATACTTTGTTATCTCAGCAAGCAGATACTGTAATCCATGATAAAGCGATCGACCTTCATTGGGAACAACTGGGAAGGGCATCTAAAGATTCGTTAAGAGCCTTTTCTCAAAAAATATCAGGGGCTTTATCGAGTCAATATGATGCTAAAAGTGCGGTTAAAAACTTTTTTAGGGAATGTATAAAGAGTTCTGATGAGTCTTGTGGGCACCTAAATGCTTTCACGTGCTCTATGCCTGTTGTTGGAAGTCACCTGAATACAGGCAGCATATTATCTTTTGATGGTGAGTATTGGATCTGTTTGACTCCTGCATGTGATTTAGTTCCAGACCAAAAAGCGAAACGATGGCAAGATAGAATAGGTAAAGACCCCCTTGCACTGAAAGCGGTAAAGTTACATGACGTCACATTATCTACTGCAAATGGAAAGGCAAATTCTAATGAATATATTTACCTCAATTTAGACGACTCTACTGCATTGAAAGTGTTTTCATTTTTTGATGGTGGTAGCCCAACATGGGACACATTTTATGCGCTTAATCAGGGGCGTTTTGCAGACGGCACTACGCTAGACTTAGCGCAAGTTAGAGAGAAAGAGGGCGTTTTAAGCATCAATAATGTTAAAGCTCAGGTCGTTTCCGAGCTTCGTTATGAATACGCGCTTAATCTTTTACAACGATTTGGCGCTAACCAAACAAGAGTTGGCCTAGATTTTATCGAGAAAAAGAGTTTGTGGTGATTTTCTGATTTACTCTAGATAAATCAGGTCAGGAGGCAATGTAATAAATCGAACCATATAAAGAAAGGATTCTATTATGCCAAAGTTCAGTGATTTTGTTGTTTATGTTGACGAGAGTGGAGACCATAGTCTCACCTCGGTTAACCAAGATTACCCTGTATTTGTGCTGGCTTTTTGTATCTTCTATAAAGAGCATTATCTCTCTAATGTGGTTCCTCAGTTACAGCGTTTGAAGTTTGATTATTTTGGACATGATTCTGTGATCTTACATGAACACGAGATCCGTAAGGAGAAAGGCGATTTTACTGTGTTCAGTAATCGTTCAGAAAAGAATGCATTTTTAGAACGTTTGAGTAATATCATCGACCATAGTAATTTCATTCTAGCCTCTTGTGTGATTGAAAAGCATAAAATTCACACTCATGAAGAATCAGAGAATCCCTACCATAAGGCATTGAAGCACTGCTTGGAGACCCTTTACGATCTTGTTATAGAGAAAGGGCAGGCAGAGCGAGAAACGCACGTTATTGTAGAGTGCCGAGGTGCCAAAGAAGACGATGAGCTTGAATTAGAATTTCGTCGTATTTGTGATGGAGAAAATAAATATCAGCGTGATTTGCCCTTTAAAATTCGCATGGTTTCGAAAGCATCAAATTCAGCAGGGTTACAATTAGCGGATTTAGTGGCAAGGCCAATAGGGCGATATGTCATTAATCCCCAGCAACCAAATAGAGCTTTTGATGTATTACGTTCTAAGTTTTATTGTGAAGGCGGTCGAGAAGAGGTTGGTCAGGGTTATGATCAATGGGGGTTAAAGCATTTCCCATAAAGAAAGAAGCGTTAATTGGAATTTTTCAGACTCCAGATAGCGAAAAACCCCGATGCACTCACCGAGGTTTAGACGCCGATCGGGCACTCCCAATCCACTTGATGTGATTATAGTCAAAGGTATATTAATACATCAAGGTATACCGCAATGTTTTTGAATCAAACTTCTTATTTGAAATCACTCAATATTCTGAATCTGTTCTCTCATTTGTTCGATTAAGACCTTCAATTCCACGGCGCTTTGTGTGGTTTCCACTACGATGGATTTGGATGAAAGTGTGTTGGCTTCGCGGTTGAGTTCTTGCATGAGGAAGTCGAGGCGGCGGCCGATTGGGCCTTTTTGTTGTAGCTGTCGGCGGACTTCTTTGGTGTGAGTCGCTAGGCGATCCAGTTCTTCGGCCACGTCGGCTTTTTGTGCCAGTAAGACGATTTCTGCTTCCACGCGCATTGGGTCGAGTTCCACTTTCGCGGCTTCCAATTTGTCTTGTAAGTTGGCTTTTTGCGCGGCGATGATCTCAGGCAGTTTGGCTTGGACGTCTACGACAATTGCGTCGATAGAATCTAAGCGTTGCTCGATGATGTCTTTTAGTTGTGCGCCTTCTCGCAAACGCATGTCGATCAATTCATCAACACTCTTTTGGAAGAGGTCTTTGACAGCTTTTTTCATAATCTCTGCGTCTGTGCCTGTGTCACTCAATATGCCGGGCCATTTTAAAATATCGAGAGGATTCACTGGATCAAGGTCTTTGAACCAAGTGCCTAGAGTGTTGACTGCGTTAGCAAGGGCTTGGGCGTTTTCGGCATTGATGTTTAGGCTGGTGGCGGCTTTGTCTACAGCTTGGAAGCGTAGTTGGCATTCTAGTTTGCCTCGGTTGAGTTTTTTGCGCAGCACATCACGAAAGGCGAATTCTAGCTCGCGGAAGTTATCTGGTAAACGAAAGTTGGGTTCCAAATAACGTTGGTTGACTGAGCGAACTTCCCAGCTAATGGTGCCCCAGTCGTATGTGGCTTCTTGGCGTGAAAAGGCGGTCATGCTTGCTGTCATATCGAATACCTAAATAGAAAAAATAAGCGACATTGTAACGTATTGGAAAAGGCGACGACACTTTCCCTTATTGCGAGGTTTTCCGGTGGCTTGGGGGCGCAATTTTGTGTGGCTTCGTTATAATGACGGCTTTACAACTCGGTTAATAAATAGAGAGAAGAACTATGCGCCCAAGCGGAAGAGCGGTCGACCAATTACGTCCATTGAAAATCACACGCAATTTTACTAAACACGCAGAAGGATCTGTGCTTATTGAGTGCGGTGACACTAAGGTGATTTGTACGGCGACGGTTGTTCCTGGTGTGCCGCGTTTTTTGAGAGGCAAAGGCCAAGGTTGGATTACAGCGGAATACGGCATGTTGCCTCGTTCAACTGGCAACCGTATGGATCGTGAAGCGATGCGCGGTAAGCAAGGTGGTCGCACGGTTGAGATTCAGCGTTTGATTGGTCGTTCTTTGCGCGCTGCTGTCGACTTAAAGAAACTTGGTGAAAACACAATCACGATTGACTGTGATGTGATTCAAGCTGACGGCGGCACGCGTACTGCGTCTATTACGGGCGGTTTTGTGGCCTTGGCGGATGCGATGCGAACTTTGGTTGAGAACAAGAAGATCAAAGCGAACCCAATTGTGTCTCAAATCGCTGCGATTTCCGTAGGGGTTTATAAAGGTGAGCCAGTATTGGATTTGGATTACCCAGAAGATTCTAATGCCGAAACGGACATGAACGTGATTATGAATGACAAAGGCGGTTTCATCGAGATTCAAGGCACCGCAGAAGGCGAAGCCTTCAGTGATCAGCACATGATGGGTATGTTGGCTGTGGCGCGTAAAGGCATTGCTGAAATCATCGAAGTACAGCGTGCGGCCTTGTTTGAAAAGTAACGAAAGAGCATTAACTAATTAGTTCGTATAGAAAATCTAGCTTCGGCTAGATTTTTTTGCCTGTTGGTTTGCTTCTTGCTTATGAAAGAATATTAAACCAAACGACTTTTCCGAGGTATGCTAGATTTAAGTAGGGTGGCGAGTTACTTCTACAAAAAATAAATGGAGTACTATGACAGCGCATCGAAAAAGCCTTTTCTACAGTCAAATTAAAAAGGCCTTGTTGTTTCTATGTTTGATACTTTTAGCGATTAGCGGGTTGTCTATTGGAGACGATTGGCAAAAGCGAAAGGTTGCCTTGCAGAAGCAGATTTTGTCCTCTCTGCACAGTGTTGAGTACTTTGCATCGGAAGCTGTGGTGTTTTCCGATGTCACTGCGGCTGAAAACGTTCTAAAAGGCTTAATGTTCCATCGTGGATATTATGAAACCAAACTAGAAGACGCGGAAGGCAAGGTTTTAGCTAGCACTTATCGGCCATTGGCTGAGGTCTCTACTCGTTGGATATCCGATGCGCTCCTAAGAGGCCTGCCGAAAGTTTTTGCCATGGAGTTGATCGTTGATGACTACTCTGTGGGTCGGCTTGTGGTGCATGTTGATACGGCAGAGCTCGTGACTGGCTTTGTACAACGCAATATTCGTGGTTCAGTGGTGGCGTTCTTTTCAGCTATTCTATTGGGCGGAATGATCTTTCTGTTGGTGTACTTTCAACTTTCTCGACCTCTATTCCGACTAACCAACCAGCTGAGCGTGCTGGATGAAGCTGAAGTCGAGCCAGAACAATTTCAGTTTAAAGAGGCCGCCCGAAAAGATGAATTAGGTATTTTGGCGCAAACCATAACGGCTTTGTGGCATAAGCGACGAAAAGTAGAAGTGGAGCTAGAGAAAAGTGAAGCCTATTTCAAGGCGGTTGTGCACCAATCCAGTGAATCTATGCTGCTGACTGACTTGAAAGGCAGAATTTTAGACACCAATGACCAAGCTTCCCGTTTATTGGGTTACGACACAGACACACTGCTCACGCTTAATATCCAAGACATTGATCCAAAGCAGACACCAGATTTGCTTAAACAATGGTCTGAATCCCCAACCGAAGAAGCAAGCACTTATGAAGCTGATTACTTTAGGAAAGATGGAGAGAGCTTCCCGGTTGAGGTATGCGGAAATATCATCATTTTAGATCAAGAAGAGTGCTTTTTAGCGTCTTTTAGGGACATTACACGACGTCGGAAAAGCGAAGAGAAAGTAAAGTTTTTAGCCTATTACGATACGTTGACCAGCTTGCCAAATCGCCGTTTTCTGAATCAGAACTTAGAAACAGTGATTACCGATGCGCGTATAAAAGGCCATATTGGTGGCTTAATGTTTCTCGACTTAGATCGCTTTAAGAGCATTAATGATTCCATGGGGCATCATGTCGGCGACTCGCTTTTAGAGGAAGTTGCCAAGCGTATTGTTTCTTGTCTTACCGAGCCTGAAATAGCAGTGCGAATTGGTGGAGATGAGTTTGTTCTTTTACTTCCTGTTTTGGGGAAAAGCCATGAAGAAGCTCAGCATCAAGTCTCGCAGCTGGCAGAAACCTTGCTCTTTAAACTGTCGCAGATATACCGTTTAGACGAAACCGATGTGTTTATCTCCGCGAGTATTGGTATCAGCTTGTTTCCTGCTGAAAATGAAAACGATACGCACATACTTCGCCAAGCGGATACCGCCATGTACGACGCCAAGGTAAAAGGGCGTAATCAGTACTGCTTTTATCGACAAGAAATGCAACAGGAAGTGGCGGAAAAGCTGGCGCTTGAAAAAGCATTACACGGAGCGATCAGTAAAAATGAATTCTATTTGGTGTATCAGCCGCAGGTTAACTCAAATGGGCAATTGATCGGTTTCGAGACACTTTTACGTTGGTTTAATGATGAACTTGGGCAAGTGCCGCCAAGTCGCTTTATTCCCGTCGCAGAAGAAACCGGTGTGATTGATGAAATCGGTGGTTGGGTTTTAGACCGTGCTTGTCAGCAATTGAAAAGATGGCAGGAACAAGGCTTACCGCCGCTGTTTGAAAGTATTGCGATTAATATCAGCCCTTATCAATTTGCCAAAGAAAGCTTTGTCGATACGGTAAGTAGCACCATCGAGAAATACCAAATTGATGCCAGCTTGTTGGATCTCGAAATTACCGAAGGCATGCTGGTGGAAAACATGTCTTCTGTGACGGAAAAAATGAGGCAGCTTAAGGCATTGAATATTCGTTTCTCCATCGATGATTTCGGCACAGGTTATTCGTCATTGCGTTATATTCAGCATTTCCCATTGACTCAATTGAAAATTGATCAATCTTTCGTCCGAGATCTCACTGGTAGCAGCAGTAATAGCTCCATTATTAACACCATCGTTTCTATGGCGTCTCACATGCAGCTCTCTGTTTTGGCGGAAGGCGTAGAAAGTTTGGAAGAGAAAGTCCTTCTCGATCAAACGGGTTGCTCTCGCTATCAAGGTTATTATTTCTCCGTTCCTCTTAAAGAAGACGCCGTAAGCCAGTGCTTAGGCGCGGATATTCGCTTCCCTTTAACGAGTTCATAATTCCGCTCTGTGGCGCTAAATGTCAGTCATTGTGATTGTTTTTGCGCCTCACAACTCTCCTTTTGTTTGCGATTATTTGTCTGTTACTTCGTAGAAAGTCTCTATTCATAATAAAAATAAGGAGAAACAGAGTGAAGAAGCAGGTGAGTATTGGGCTAATAGGTTTTGGGTTAAGCCTTGGTGTGCAGGCTGCGGAGCTTGACGGTAAGTGGGTTTTGCAAGATGCGGGCAATACGCAAGCAACCTTAGATGAAGCCGTTGAGAAAGTAGCACAAGAGATGAATTTCTTTATTCGTGCTTTGGCTCGCCCCGTATTGAAAAAGCAAACACAGATTTGTGAGTCGTGGACATTTGGCGTGCAAGCCGATCAATTCCAATGGCAATGCGATGACGCCGAAATGGATGAAATACCGCTTACAGCGCAAGGTGAGGTGGTTGAGGTTGACGAAGAAGGTATAGAGATCTCCGGTACTTTCCAGCAAACGGATGATGCTGTCGTGATTGTGCTTGAGTCAGAACGCGGTAAACGAACGAGCACTTGGCAGAAAGTCTCAGACCACGAATTGTTGTATACCGTGAAGTTAGAGTCTGAAAAGTTGCCCACGCCATTAACTTGGACGTTGAATTACCAAAAAGACTAGCGAGATTTATACGGTTTAACTTTTTCTAGACATAAAAAAATCCCCCAACAGAGTGTCCTCTGTTGGGGGATTTTTATGAGCGAAATGCTCGTTTGCTATTAACGCTTAACAGCACCTGTAGGAGCGAATTTCGCGCCATCAAGTGGGTAGTTATTTTTGATGTATTCCACCAAAAGATCTGCATCAACATAACCAGAGTTTACATAGTTAGGGTGATCGATCACTTTAGGGTAACCATCGCCACCTGTTGCTACATAGCTGTTGATCGCAATGCGGTACGTTTTAGCAGCATCTAGTGGGCTTCCATCAACAAGGATGTCTGTTGCTTTGCCGTCTTTCAATGTGAGTGAAACACCACTGAATTGAGCGAATGCGCCTGTACCAGCTTGTTTAGCGGCAACGGCAGAAAGGTAATCTGTTAATTCAGCTGCGGTGAAATCAACATAAGAAACCATGTTGCCGAAAGGTTGTACTTGCAGAACACTCTTGTAAGTGATGATGCCTTTTGGCATGTCGTCACGGATACCACCAGAGTTCATGATGCCGATATCAGCGTTCACTTTTTCCTGCATTGCAACGGCAATCAAGTTACCTAGGTTGGTTTCTTGGTTACGAACAACGCTACGCTCACCAATGAAATCTGCGTTAGAGAAGCCAATTTCTACGTTAAGCTCTTCCTGACCTTTTTCTTGGAAAGGTGTTAGCATTTTTAGCATTTCAGCGTCTTGTGCGATTTCGTCTTGAATGTAAACGCGAACTGAGTTGCCTTCAGCGTCTTTTACTTTTTTCTTCAAGTTCACAGGAATCAGTTCGTAAGTGGAATCTACGATGTCACCGTTTTTGTAGACGAAGTCTAAACGGCCAACGTATTTACCCCATTCGTGTGCTTGCAAAATAAGCGTGCCATTTTGCTCATCAGGCTCGAACAATGGGTTTTGAGAGTGACCACCAACAACCACATCAATACCAGGAACAGCGCGGGCTAGCGCAACATCACCAGGCGCGTTACCGCCGTGGTTACCATTTGCGTAGTGACCCATATGGGTTACAGCAATAACAAGATCCGCTTTTTTGCGTAGTTCAGGAACCAATGTTGAAGCAACTTCGATTGGAGATTCAATTTTGATGCCTTCTAGGTATTCAGGGTTACCTAGTTTTACTGTGTCGTCTGTTGTGAAACCAACAACCGCTACTTTTAGGTCGTCTACTTGGAAAATCTTGTAAGCATCAAATAATGGCTTACCTGTTTTTTCATCAAGAATGTTTGCTGATAGGAAAGGGAAGCCAGCCCATTCTTGCTGTTGTTTAAGAACAGAAAGAGGGTTGTCGAATTCGTGGTTACCCAATGCCATTGCGTCGTACTTAAGCATGTTCATGCCGCGGAAGTCTGGCTCTGCGTCTTGAAGATCAGACTCAGGAACACCTGTGTTGATGTCACCACCAGAAAGTAATAAAGAGTTGCCATCATTTAATGCGACTTCTTCACGAATGTTATCGATCAAGGTTTTACGAGCAGCCATGCCGTATTCGCCATTGCTGTTTTGCCAGAAACGACCGTGGTGGTCATTGGTGTGCAAAATTGTCACACGGTATTCTTTGTCTTCTTCCCAGCCTTGTTGAGGTCCCATGACCGAACAAGCTGTAACAGACAGGGCAACACCCGTCAGTGCAAGGTTAGTGATAAAACGCTTTGTTACTTTCATATTTAGGGTTCCTTATCGTATCTAAAAATCGATAACTTTTTGTTTAGCCAGTTCCATAGCGGCATTTTCACAGTCATGTAAACGGCAGTTGTATAGAAATGTATCTTATATTTGTTACAAGTTCGAGAGACTGTGCATAAATTTTGACCATTTGTGCAGCAATATATGCTTTTTTGAGTAAAAAAATGCCCGCTTACAACATGATTGTCGCAAACAGGCATCTTTTGTTTTGATTTAACGTGTCGTAAAAGTGCTTTTATAAAAACACGTCTTAATCACTTATCAAGGCGTTGTCCTGTGCTCTGGTCGAATACCACTGCTTTAGACGTATCGAACATCATTTTGATAATGGCGCCAGCCTCGGCAGGATACATAGGATTAGAGCGACAGTTAATTTCAGCATCACTGACACGAGTCAAAATCATAGTATCGGCGCCCATAGGTTCTGTGACTTCTACTTCGATCTCTGTTGTCGTCACAAAAGGTTGGCCTTCCTTGTGCGGCTGAGGTTCGGTAATCATTTCTGGACGCAAGCCCAATAACACTGTTTTGCCGACGTAATCTTCCAATGCTTCGGCTTTTGGAAATGGCAAAGCGACATTTGATGTAGTGGCTAGTTCTAACATTGGCTTGCCGTCTTGAGAGATGACTTTTGCCGGAATAAAGTTCATCGCAGGTGACCCCATGAAGCCGGCAACAAACAAGTTAGCCGGGTTGTCGTAAATTTCCTGAGGTGTGCCTAATTGCTGAACTTCACCGTCTTTCATAACCGCAATACGATCGGCCAAGGTCATGGCTTCGATTTGATCGTGAGTCACATAAACTATGGTTGTACCAAGTTTTTGGTGAAGTTTTTTGATCTCTGTGCGCATCTCAACACGCAACTTGGCATCAAGATTGGAAAGGGGTTCGTCAAACAAATAAAGCTGAGGACGACGAGCCAAAGCGCGCCCCATGGCAACACGCTGACGCTGGCCACCAGATAATTGCGCTGGTTTGCGATTCAGAAGATGGCTGATTTGCAGCATTTCAGCAACCCGTTGTACTTCTGCTTGGCGTTCTTCTTTTGGCACTTTGCGCATTTCCAAGCCAAACGAGATGTTTTGCTCGACCGTCATGTTTGGGTACAAGGCATAAGATTGAAACACCATGGCGATGTCACGATCTTTTGGCGTTGTATAAGTCACATCTTTATCGGCGATTAAAATACGACCTTCTGTTACATCTTCAAGCCCTGCGATTGAGTTCATCAAGGTGGATTTACCACAGCCTGATGGACCAACGAGAATCAAGAACTCTCCAGTTTTAATAGAGATATTAATGCCTTTTAAAATCTCTGTGTTGCCGTAGCTTTTTTTAACATTTTCAATGACGAGGTTTGCCATGTTATTACTCCAAATTTTGTCTTTGGCTTACGCTGTGAAAGCGAAAAGGCGTAAGCGCTTATTATTCTTATTCGTTGGTGGAATTAACCTTTCACTGCGCCTGCTGTTAAGCCACGGACAAAGTACTTTCCTGCAAAGATGTAAACGAGCAAGGTGGGCAGTGCGGCGATAATGGCAGCGGCCATGTCCACGTTATATTCCTTGCCACCAAAGCTAGTGTTCACCAAGTTATTCAACGCGACGGTAACCGGCTGAGTTTCAAACCCTGAGAAAGCCACGCCAAATAGAAAGTCGTTCCAAATTTGCGTGAACTGCCAAATCACAGTAACGACAATAATCGGTGTCGAGACAGGCAAAATAATGCGATAGAAAATCGTGAAGAAGCCTGCGCCATCAAGACGAGCAGCTTTTACTAATTCCCCTGGAATGGATTGATAAAAGTTACGGAAGAACAGGGTGGTAAAAGCCACACCGTAAACCACATGCACAAACACCAAACCGGTTGTTGTATTCGCAATGCCTAACCAACCCAATGTGCGCGCCATTGGTAGCAAAATTACTTGGAAAGGAATGAAGCAACCAATCAACAAAGCAGCAAAGAACAAGTCGCTACCACGGAATTTCCACAGGGAAATCACGTAACCATTGATCGCGCCCAGCAAGGTTGAAATCAATACTGCTGGAATAACGATTTGGAACGAGTTCAAAAAATAAGGAGAAATACCGCCGCAGCTACTGCCAGTACAAGCGCCAGACCAAGCTTTTACCCAAGAGTCGAAATTCAAGGAACTTGGCAAGGAAAGTAAGGTGCTAGTTCGAATTTCTTCCACGTCTTTTAACGAAGTGATTAACATGACGATAAAAGGTACGAGATAGAAAGCCGCCACCGTGATTAATACTGTGTACAAGGCGACACGTAATACTTTATCCAGAGCCGATGTTTTGCGGCCAATAGGTTTTATATTCACAGAATTAACCTTACTCATGGCGTTCACCTCGTAATTCTGAGTACAAATAAGGAATCAATATCGCTAATACACATCCGAGCATCACCATTGCCGAGGCCGAGCCTAAGCCCACTTGGCTGCGAGTAAAGGTGTGCGCATACATGAAGTTAGCTGGCAAATCAGACGAGTAACCTGGGCCGCCATTGGTGAGCGCAGCAACCAAGTCGAAACTCTTAATGGCAATGTGCGACAGAATCACCAAAGCACTGAAGAAGACAGGTTTCAGCGAGGGTAAAATAATTCGGCGATAGGTAGTGAAAGTACTCGCACCATCAAGGTGAGCGGCTTTAATTAAGTCGCCATCCACACCGCGTAATCCCGCAAGGAATAGCGCCATGACAAAGCCTGACGCTTGCCAAACCGCTGCGATAACCAAGCAGTAAACCACCATGTCGGGATCGGCAAGCCAGTTAAATTTGAAATCTTCGAAGCCCAAATCCACCATCATTTTTTCGATGCCATTGGTTGGGTTTAATAGCCACTTCCATGCCGTACCTGTCACGATGAAGGAAATCGCCATTGGGTAAAGGTAAATGGTTCGGATAGCACCTTCGGCACGAATTTTTTGATCGAGAAAAATGGCTAATACAACGCCAAGAAACAAACAAATGATAATAAACAAACTGCCGAAGACACCCAGATTGGTCAGTGCCACTATCCAGCGGTCGTTGTTGAATAAACGCTCGTATTGATCGAAACCGACGAATTTATAAGACGGCAACATACGAGAGTTGGTGAAAGAAAGAATGGCGGTCCAAATCATATAACCGTACATGCAGACCAAGGTGATGATCACCGTCGGCGCCATGACAATTTTCGGCATCCAGTCCGCTAAGCTTAGGCGCGCAGGGCGTCCTGACCTAGTCTGATTTGGCTCAGAATGGGTGGCTTTACTATTCATAATCGATGCTTCACTACAGGGAGAAACGAGGAGGCTGGCGAGAGGGCCAGCCTCATGAGCTTACTGCAAACTAATGTTGCAGGTTTCGAGCTACATGCTTGCTTTAATTGCGCGAGCTAGCTTGTCTACGGCTTCTTCAGATGTCATGGACTCATCGTTGAAGAAGTTCGTTACAACGTCAAAGATGGCGCCTTGAACCATAGAGTTCACAGCCATGCCGTGCGCCATACTTGGCACCAAGTTGCCAGTCGCAGAGCTTGCTAAGAAAGAATCCATTGCTGAATGAGCGCAAGTATCGAACTTATCGCGAGGCATGTTCAAGCGAGTCGGGATAGAGCCTTTGTTCAAGTTGAAGGTTTCTTGGAACTTAGGTTCAAGAATCAAACGAGCAAGGTCTTTTTGAGCGGCTTGCTTTTCTTTTCCATCAACCTGAAACATAGCCAGTGAGTCGATGTTAAAGGTGAAGGCATCGCTGGTGCCTGGTGCTGGGTAACAAACGTAATCTATGCCTGCTTTTTTACCTGCAGCCGTAAATTCACCTTTCGCCCAATCGCCCATGATTTGGATGGCGGCATCACCATTGATAACCATAGAGGTTGCAATGTTCCAATCACGGCCAGAGAAGCCTGGGTCAACGAATTCACGCATTTGCTTGAAGGTATCAAACACATTGATCATGTCTTTGCTGCGTAAGGTGTCTTCTGTCAAATCAATGAAAGCATCGCTATAGAACTTAGAACCTTTGGAAAGCGCAATGGCTTCAAAAAGCGTCGCGTCTTGCCAAGCTTGGCCACCGTGAGCCAGCGGAGTGAAACCAGCGGCTTTGATTTTCTTTGCTTCAACGATGAATTGTTCCCAAGAGGTTGGGATAGACGCGCCAGATTTGCGGAAGACTTCAGGGTTTGCCCACATCCAGTTTACGCGGTGAACGTTTACAGGCGCAGCAACATAATGACCGTCGTATTTCATGGTGTCGCTGACAACACGAGGCAATACTTGATCCCATTGGCTTGCTTTAGCGACATCATCAAGATTGGTTAGGAAACCGAGGTCGCCCCACTCTTGAATAGTTGGGCCTTTAATTTGAGCAGCAGAAGGAGGGTTGCCAGCAATGGCGCGGGATTTAAGAACTGTCATTGCGGATTCACCGCCACCACCTGCGACTGCGAAGTCTTTCCAAGTGTGACCAGCTTCCACCATTTCTTCTTTAAGTACATTGATCGCAGCGGCTTCACCACCAGATGTCCACCAATGTAGAACTTCTACTTCACCTGCGTGACTTGTTGACGCAGCGATAGAAAGAGCAACAGCGCTTAAACCGAAAGCAATTTTTTTCATGATAGTGACCTTTTTTATTGTTATGTCGTCTAGCCAATGACATAGAGTGCATTGACGTTGCGTTAATCATTTCGATGCAGCAAGTTGAATATCAACATAAGCATACAGTCGAGTTACAGAATTTAGCAAAGGATTGATTGGTACGGGGTAAAGTAGAGCAACCTAATGTAACGAAGTCTTGCATTGGCTGTATTAATGCAAGACTTCACAACAAAGCTTAATGGCGAGGCAGTTTAATTGTGGCTTCTAAACCTTGCTGAGGATGATTGCTTAGGGTTACTTCGCCGCCGTGAGCGCGAGCAATGTTGCGTGCGATGCTCAACCCTAATCCCATGCCGCCAGGATGGCCGGAATGATCGGGTGTGAGGCGCGTATAAGGCTGGAAAACCTTATCTATCTTGTCGCTCGGAATGCCGGGGCCTTGGTCACAAATTCGGATACAGACTTCATCTTCGTTATCTTCAATGAAGACCGTGGCGGTTTTGCCGTAATACAAGGCATTGTCCACGAGATTGCCTAAGCAGCGTTTAATCGCCAGAGGTTTGCCGATAAAGCTGTGTTCCAATTCGCCAATAACGGTAAGCCTTTCGCCGTTAATATTGACCGCATATTGCATGTCTTTCAGCATTCTCGAAATATTCACTTCGATACGATTTTCATGAATATCCGTTTCTTTTACGCTTTGTAGCGCCCCTTTTACCAGCATGTCCAAATCTTCTAAATCACGAATCATGGCTTCTCGGACGGTATCGTCGTCGAGCATTTCAGCTCGCAGGTGTAAGCGTGTGATAGGTGTTTTGAGATCGTGGGAAATGGACGCAAACAACCTTTCTCGGTCGTTTAAATAACGCTGAATACGTCGCTGCATGTCATTAAAGGCTTTTGCAGTATTACGCACTTCCACGCTGCCGACTTCTTGGATGGGTTCGGAATCGCCTTGTCCAAAACGCTCAGCCGCACGAGCCAAGGACGCTAATGGACGAGTGACGCGGCGCAAAATCAGAATGCTTAGCAACAACACTGTGATGACAGACATGGCCATGGAAAACAGGCGTTCGCCACTCAGGGCAGACGTGCCATCGAGGAAATAAGGGTCGGGCATTAAGCTGGCAAGATACAGCCAATCCGTTTCATTGATGGGAATTTGAATCACAATAATCGGCGGTGTAAGCGGTTTGACCAATAAACTGTGATGTCCCCATCGTTCAGGTAAATCCGCAAGGCGAGTGTGATTGTTGATAACGTGCAAATCACTTGGGCTCGAAAAGGCGATTTGCGCATTTTGAATACCAAGTTGTTTGATTAAGGTAGATTGCACTTCGTTTTTCACAATGTCTTTAAGTGGTGAATCTGGAATCTGATTAATCAAGATTTCTTCTTTGTTTAAAGTAACAAAGAAGCGAGTTCCGCCCATGTCTTGCAGCTGATCAATGACAATATGACGATAGTTGGTTGGTAAGGATTTGAAGTAACTGACGGTTGCTGCGATACGAAACGCCATGTGCTTGGACACTTCTCGGACATTTTCTTCAGTGTCGGATTCTAATTGGCGTAACCAAATGGTGGAGCTGATGAATTGCGCGCTGGCCACACCTAACGCCATGATGATGAGAAGCTGCCCAGTTAATGACTGCGACCAGCGCTTTATGCGCGAAATTTGGCTTTCTGGCCCGTTAGCTGACATGGTTAATGGCTTCAACATCAGACGTTAAAATATAACCTTGGCCACGAACGGTTTTAATCAATTGCGGGTGGCGCGCGTCTTCTCGTAAACGCTGACGCAGTCGGCTGACATGAACATCAATAAAACGGTCGAGCGGGGCGCTGTCTCTTCCTCGGGTATTTTCCGCGATGTGTTCTCGTGTCAGCACTTCTCCCGGATGGCTTAAAAACAACATGAGCAAGTTGTAATCCGCGCCCGACAAGGACTCTTTTTCATCGCCTATGTGTAATTCTCTGGAAATCGTGTCTAAGGTGAATTGAGCGAAATGATAAAAGCGATGGGCAACAGAAGGGGCTTCAATGACTTCTGTGTGTTCCATACGTCTGAGAATGGCTTTGATTCTGGCCAATAATTCGCGAGGGTTAAAAGGCTTGGCAAGGTAATCGTCTGCGCCAATTTCCAAACCAATAATACGATCGGTTTCATCGGAATTTGCTGTCAGCATAATCACAGGAACTTGAGATTGTGTGCGCAGCGAATGACATACAGAAAAGCCATCTTGCCCCGGAAGCATGATGTCTAGGATAACCAGATCAATCTGCTGCGACGCTTTGAAATTCTCTAAAAACGCTTCGCCTGAATCGGCTGTGAATACTGTGAATTGATGTTTCTCTAGATAAGTCTTGAGCAGAGAGCGAATCTCATCGTCATCGTCCACAACATAGATGCATTTGGATTGGGTCATACGTTTTCTCAAAAAGTTTTAATTATTATGTGTCTTTGAGTCTAGCAATAAAGAAACTGAGGGTGAACCACATGCCTCTATATAGTTTGCATTACGAAAAAGTGGCTCATGGCTTTAAAAAGACACAAAACTTTAAATAAATTAAATTGATTTAATATCTCTTGCCCTGCATAATTTTTAGCCTAACCTTATTTATACTTGCACGGCATGCGGCTGTGTACCAAACAGAGAGCAAAACAATGACAACAAAAGTGATGGCATTTGGCGAAGCCTTAATCGATTTCCTATCTAATGGCGCGACTCAGGCCGGAGAGCTTGAATCTTTTACGAAGTTTCCTGGTGGCGCACCAGCCAATGTCGCCGTTGCTGTGGCACGTTTAGGCGGTAACAGCCATTTTGTTGGGCAAGTAGGCGATGACGCCTTTGGTCACTTTTTGAAAACATCTTTAGACAGCTACGGTGTGAATACTGACAACATGCTGATGACAACAGAAGCCAAAACCGCTTTGGCGTTTGTTAGTTTGGATCAAACGGGTGAGCGTAGCTTCGAATTCTACCGCAGCCCTTCTGCCGATATTCTATTCCGTGAAGAAGACTTTAACGACGCTTGGTTCACTCAAGGCCAAGGTGTTTTCCACACTTGCTCGAACACATTGACAGACGCTGACATCACTAAAGCTACGTTGGCTGGTGTTCGTATGGCGCGCGCGGCGAATTGGATTGTGAGTGTCGATGTAAACCTTCGCACCAACCTTTGGCCAAATGGCCAAGTAGACACTCAACGTGTTATCGATTGGATGCAAAGTGGTGATGTTGTCAAAGCCAGCTTAGAAGAATTGGAAGTGTTGGCGGAAGACCCATTTGCTCTTATTGACCAATCATTGGCGGCGGGCGTGACATTGTTTGTCTTAACTGACGGTGGTAACTCGATTCGTTTCTACACGGCAGAGCAGGGCGAAAACACAGTTGTCACACCAAAAGTAGAAGTGAAAGACACAACGGCTGCAGGCGATGCATTTGTTGGTGGTTTGCTTTACAAACTGGCGGCACAAGGCGGTGACCAAGCTTCTTTGGCTGCGTTATCGAATCAAGCTTTGATTGATATCGTGCGCTTCGCGGCCGCATGTGGCGCAGATGCTGTCACCAAACTTGGCGCGTACCCATCTTTGCCATCATTGGCAGAAGCGGAAGCACAATTAAGTCGTTTTTAAGATTCGGCGCATGAACAAGCCAATCATTGTGATCAAGCAGTGGTTGGCTTTTTTTATACCCAATAATCGGATATATCGGCGCTTGGGTCGAGATGATAAGCGATTTGAGCCTGCAGTAACTCCGCAGATGACAAAGCGTCAGTTAATGCGTGATGCGCTTTGTAACGAGGCAAGCGATAACGCTGACGGCAGGCATCTAAACGCAATGAAGGTTGTTTTCCAAAGCGCTGCCACCAAGGTTTATGGATGACTTGGTGTTCAATTCCCATCGTGTCTAGTACTGGAAAATAAAGCGGATAACCGTATATTTTCATGGCGGCTTTTAGAAGGAACTGGCGTTCAATCGACACACAATGTACCACCACAACCTGTTTGGTCATGGCTTCTAAAATTTCATCCAGTATGGCTTTCAGTGGCGGCGCTTGCTCCAATTCTGTGTCGGTAATTTCATGAATGGTGACGGATTCCGCATGCAGCGAATGTTCTGGTTTGGCCATCCAATATTGTGCGCCCTTACAGCGAATGGTTTTGCTGCTTAAGGGAATTAATCCCAAACTGATAATCTCGTCTTTTTCTGAATCCAAACCAGTCGTTTCCAAATCCAATGCGAGCAATGGCGTGTCTTCTAGCTTGGTATTTGAGGGAATCATGCCAGCTTGATAATAGCGTTTCAAAGGGCCTTCCGGCGCTTCTTCTGCCCACTCTGCAAACAGACTTTGCCAGTCTTGGATTTCGGCTGGTGGTTTCTTTTTAAAAAAGCCATTTAGCTGCGCTTCCCTGCATAGCGGAATTTAATAAATTCTTGCTGTCGGGTAACAATGTTGAACGCGTCTCTTAAGTGGCGTTTTTCAAAAGAGGACAGGTTTTCTGGGTTAACGTGATTATTTGGTTTGTCGCCCGCTTCGATTTGGTCTTTTTGGTTTTTGATTCGTACCATGCCGATCATTTCCAGCGCTAATGCCAGATCTTTTGCTCGGCCATCGGGAAGTAAACCAGCGGCTTCGATGTCTTCTATGCGTTCTAAGGTGTTCAGCTTGTCACTGCCACAGGCAAGTGCGTGTACACGAACAATGTCGATAATCGGGGCGATGCCTCTTTCTTTTAGGTTAAAAGTCCGCGATTGCTTGCCTTCGCCGTCTAGAACAAATTGTCTAAAAAATCCCAAAGGGGGTTTTCTTTGATTGGCGTTACGAGCCATGAAGGTTAAAAAGCCAGAATGCTGTTGAGCTTCTTTTCGAATATGTTGATTCAGCTGTTTGGCCAGCGTTTTGTCGCCGTAAATTCCTCGTAAGTCGAAGAAAATCGACAGGCGCAACAAAGCTTCTGCTTTTGGGTTTTGTATCCAGTCGCTGAAATTATCTTTCCACACGGATAAAGGCTGACGCCAGCGAGGGTTAGACGCCATGATGTCTCCCGTACAAAGGGTGTATCCGCATTTGTCTAAATTCTGGCACACCCAGTCGCTTAGATTCTCGAAGTACTCACCGTGCAGCTCTTTGTCGTATTTGTCGCTGAGAATAAGCGCGTTGTCTTGGTCTGTGTTGATGGTTTGTTCTTCTCTCGCTTGGGAACCCAAAGCCACGAAGCAATAAGGAACGGGCGCTGGACCAAACTTTTCTTCGCCAAGCTGCAAGAGTCGTTTCACAAAGGCCGTACCAATATGCGACATGGCGTTGCCAATCATTTGAGTATTGGCATCGGCAAGGACGAGTTGGGTGAAAGTGTGAGACATCTTTTGACTGATGGCGCGTAAGCTTTCGATGCTGTTTTGCTTAAAAATATCGCTGATCAAATACACGCTGCCATGGCTTTCTTTTTGAACAATATCGCCAGTGCTGACCACGCCAATCGGGCGGCCGTTTTTCATAATAGGAATGTGATGGACGTTTCTTTCCATCATTTTCAGGACAGCTTCGGAGGCATAATCTCGGCTGTCCATGACAATTGGGGCACGGGTCATAATGGCGGAAACAGGTGTTTCGTAAGCCAAGCCTTGAGCAACGGCTCTGGTGCGCAAATCTCGGTCCGTAACAATGCCTATTAGCTCGTCATTGTCTGTGATTAATAAGCTAGAGACGCGATGTTCAGACATGGTTTGCGCGGCCATGCGAATATCAGAATCCATTTGAATACTGATGGGTGGGCGTCTTAGCAGGCTAACCACAGGGCAAGTCATGAGTGAAATGTCTGAGCTTTGGGAATCCATGGCAAGACGCAAACGAGCCTGACGTTCAAGTTCAAAAAAGTCAGAAAAGTTGTCATTTTCTTCGTAGAACTTAAGGAACCAGCGGGCCGGAATGCGATACAGCAGGCTGTCTTCTATGGTGCGCATTGATTGCGATGACTTTCCGCCACGTAAGATGGAAGCGTAGCCAAAAAGTTCGCCTTCGTTCATGCGTCGAATAAGCTTTTGCTCTTTGCTGAGATTTTCTATTGCACCACTGCGAATAAAAAACAGCGTGTCGTTCAATGTATCAGGGGCAATGATGTATTCCCCAGCTCGCAGATACTGGATTTCAATTTCTTTAACCATATCATGCAGTTGTGGGTCATCTGCGATGTCATTAAACGGTGCGTGCTGACAAAGTGCTTCGAGTATTTCGGTTAATTCGACGTCCATCAAAAAGCCTTATGAGTTGAGCAATGGGGATACAATAGTCGCAACGCCCATGATGAGGAAAAGCAGGCAAGCCAACTGACGAGTGCGCTTTGCGTTGATGCAATCCATTATCCAGCGACCAGCAAATACCACAGGTACATTGGCTAGCATCATTCCTACGGTAGAGCCAATGAGTACCATCCAAACACTACCATAGTGAGCGCCTAATAAAACCGTCGCTATTTGAGTTTTATCGCCAATTTCGGCGAGGAAAAACAGTATAAAACTTGCACCGAATGCGCCGTATTTCAGCATCTTGCTGTCTTCGCTGTCGTCTTTATCGGGAATGAGTAACCACAAACCGACGGCGATAAAGCTGATGCCAACCACCCAACTCACTGCGCTCATTGGCAACCAATGACTGATTTCCACACCAAGCCAAGCAGAAATTGCATGGTTAAGCAGTGTTGCTACCAAAATACCTAGAGCAATCGACATTTTTGATGAGAAGCGTGTTGCGAGGAAGAGTGCTAGAAGTTGGGTTTTATCGCCCATCTCAGCAAGAGCAACGGTAGAAATAGAAGTGAGTAACGCATCCATATAAAAAATCCTAGGTGGGCATAAACAAAAGACAATAGACCTGTGCCCACCTGAGCCAAGTTACTGTCTTAAGTCTCATCAATCCTGACTGTTCAAAAAATATAGAATCAGGACTTCTTTGCCACGAGCTTGAGGCTCGATTATGTTGACAAAGGATCTTTGCAAAAAGCAAAGAAGATTACTCCCCTAAGAGGGCGCTGATAATAAAATACTTACTTAGAAAAAACAATGCGAGGGAAGGTTAAACCCTCACTCGCATTGTTTTAAGTGACATTGATCTTTATTAAATTGGATTATTTATAAAGATGTATGTCGCTGCGTAAGCCTTTCCACAAACTGATGCACATGATGAGCATAAGCAAAGTGAAAGGTAGGCCGATTGTGATTGCTGCAGCCTGAATAGCGCCAAGTGCTTCAGAACCACCGCCAATCAACAAGGCAATGGCGATAACACCTTCAAGAACCGCCCAGAACACGCGCTGGATCATTGGCGCATCTGTTTTACCACCGGCTGTAATACCGTCGATAACCAAAGAACCAGAGTCAGAAGAGGTAACGAAGAACACCAATACAAGCACAATGCCCACGAAAGAAGTCAAAGAGGTTAATGGCAAGCTCGCAAACATTTGGAACATAGCTAGTGAAGAATCACTGATGCCGTTTGCCAAAGCGCCTACACCATTTTCAACTTGATCCAATGCGGAACCGCCGAAGATAGACATCCAAACCAATGAAACTGCTGTTGGTACAAGTAAAACAGCCACAACGAACTCACGTACTGTACGACCGCGAGAAACACGTGCGATAAACATGCCGACGAATGGTGACCAGGAAATCCACCAAGCCCAGTAGAACACAGTCCAACCGTGGTAGAAGGTTTCGTCTTCACGACCAATCCAGTTACTTAGTGGAATGATGTTTTCAATGTAACCAAGGAAGAAAGAACCCATCGCAGCGAAAATCGCACCTGTGTTACCAACGATCACGATAAACAAAGCCAATACCGCAGCAATGATCATGTTGACGTTAGACAGCAGCTTAACACCGCCTTCCAAGCCACGAGCAACCGAAACAATGGCAACGGCTGTTACAGCACAAATAACAAGGATTTGCGTTGTTAGTGTATTTGGAATACCGAATAAGAAGTTCAGACCACTGGTTGCTTGCTGAGCGCCAAAACCAAGTGATGTCGCCAAACCAAAAATAGTCGCGATAACAGAGATAATGTCGATCAAGTGACCGATTTTGCCCCAGACTTTTTCACCTAATAAAGGGTAGAACGCAGAACGAATCGTTAGCGGCAAACCTTTGTTGTAAGCGAAGAAGGCAAGAGAAAGACCAACAACCGCATAAATAGCCCAAGGGTGAAGACCCCAATGGAACATGGTTGCGCCCATGGCTAAGTCTTTGGCTTCAGGCGTGTTTTTCATGACCTCGAACGGCGTACCGTACCAGCCTGTGTAATACGCTACAGGTTCTGCAACACTCCAAAACATCAAGCCAATGCCCATGCCGGCAGCAAAAAGCATTGAGAACCAAGTGATGGTCGAGTGTTCAGCGGTTGCTTGTGTTCCACCAAGGCGGATTTTACCAAGCGGAAGGGCGATTAACGCTAAGCAGAACAACACAAAAATGTTGCCAGATACCATGAAAAACCAGTCAAAGTTATTGATAGACCAGCTTTTGGCACCGGATAGAAGTGCGCTTGCGTCAGTAGGAAATAAGATGCTTCCGAGGATAAAAGCAAAAATGATAACGGCACTGGTACTGAATACAGGGTTCAGTACGTCTAGGCCAAGAAACTGAACGTTGTCTTGTCCTACCTTGTAAGCCGTGTTGTATTCTTCCCGACCATTGTCAGGCACTTTCGTGCTCATAAGTATTCTCCTGAATGAGTAAAATGTTGCTAAACCATGTTCCAAACTGATTAATACAAACTGGCATTCGTACATCGTTATGCCATCTCGTTACGTCATCCTAAAAGAACTCTCATCATTAGATTGTTCTTAATACGACCTGTGTCGGTCTGTTTCAGCTGCTTTGAATAGCTCAAACGTGTGTCGTGAACACAATAAATTGTTATAGGTTTCAGTCGTAAGTAAAACGAGTAGATAAATTTCGTATTTTCAATGTGGTTAGCAATGGAACGAAAAAAGGCCATCTATGAGGCCTTTTTTATGAAGTTGCAAAGGGTACAGTAATTTAGTTAGATGTCAAATCATAGTAAACAAAGTGACGGAACTAAGGGAGGAAGAGTTCGAGCAATTCGTTAAGGAATAATTTTCCTTTTTCGGTGGTTTTTACTCGATGTTTTTTCCATTCTTCAGCGTCTAACAAACCTTGTTTAATGGCGGTATTGCAGGCTCTAATCAATGAATCTGGCAGAGTTTGATAGGTGAAACGCTCATAATCTTTAAGATCAAAGGTTTCGAACAAGCGTAAGCGGTTCATCATAAACTCAAGCGGTAAATCTTCCTTGGCTATTTCTTCTTTAATGACTAACGCTTCTGGTAAATTGTTGAGGTAATGATTTGGGTGTCGAGTCTTTCGAGTTCGAAATATTTGACCATTAACTAACGTGATTTTTCCATGAGCGCCTGCGCCAATGCCAATGTAATCGCCAAAGCGCCAGTAATTCAAATTGTGTGACGCTCGACAGCCTAGTTTCGAATTCGCAGATACTTCATATTGCGCATAACCATGTTGCGTCAGCAGAGATTGTCCTGCGTCTTGGATTTCCCACAAGGTGTTGTCTTCAGGCAAGGCTGGCGGACGACGATAGAATTCTGTGTTGGGTTCTATGGTGAGCTGATACCAAGAAAGATGTTCAGGGTTTAAATCGATGGCGATGGCTAAATCTTCCATCGCCATTGCTTGGCTTTGTTCGGGCAAACCGTGCATCAAATCAATGTTGATATTATCGAATCCAGCGGCTCTGGACTTATCCACAGCGTGAATAGCTTCGTCTCGGTTGTGGATTCTTCCTAGGGTTTTCAACAGGTTTGGCTGAAAACTTTGGATACCAATAGACAGTCGATTAATGCCAGCTTTACGAAAGTGGCTGAATTTTTCTTGCTCAAAGGTTCCCGGATTCGCCTCCATGGTAATTTCAGCGTTATCAACCCAAGTAAGTTTTTCGCGCAAGGCATCCATTAGGCGATAGTAAAAATCTTCGCTCATTAAACTTGGCGTGCCGCCGCCAATAAAAGCCGTTTGTATTGGTCGACCTGCAACGTAAGGCAAATCCACTTCAAGATCAGCCAGTAGCTGATTCAAATAGGCTTCTTCGGGCAGCTTGCCATCTTCTGAGAAACGATCTGCTTGGTGCGAATTGAAGTCGCAATAAGGGCACTTTCGCACGCACCAAGGTAAGTGAATGTATAAACTAAGCGGTGGTAATTGAGTGCTCACAGCAAGTTGCCTTGTTGAAAGGCATTAAGCAATTGTTGCAATGCTTTTCCACGGTGGCTAATTTGGTTTTTGACTTCTTTCGGAAGGCTTGCTGCGCTGCAGCCGCACTCGGGAACATAGAAAATAGGATCATAACCAAAGCCTTCTTGGCCTTCGCTGGATTCCAGAATACGGCCTTCCCATGTTCCATGAAACACCAAAGGCGTTGGGTCGTCTTTATGGCGCATGTAAGCCAAAACGCAATGGAAACGTGCTGTGCGATCTAACTCAAAAACGCCATCTAGCTTTTCTAACAAGAGATCATTGTTGGCTTGGTTGTTACCATGTTCGCCAGCAAAGCGAGCGGAGTAAATTCCCGGCGCGCCATTCAGGTAATCGACTTCAATGCCTGAATCATCAGCCAATGCGGGTAAACCTGTTTGAGCGCAGGCATTACGGGCTTTTAAAATGGCGTTTTCAATGAAGCTAAGACCGTTTTCTTCGGCTTCTTCCACGTTAAACTCACTTTGTGGTTTAACCTCAATGTTCATGTCGCTCAGCAACGCATTAAATTCTTTTATTTTGCCGGCATTGTTACTGGCAAGAACGATGGTTTTATTCATCGTGTTTTCCTCTGGATAAGCTAACAGAAAGCCAGCTTGTGGCTGGCTTTAGTAGGTGTTGTTTTCATCAGCGACTGATATGAAAAATCGCCGTTTCACTGAATAGGTTTGGCATGGAGCGAATCCACCAATGATCTTTTAAATGACCATCGACCGCCGCCCAACGCAATATTTTGATGTCTTTTTCGCGACACAAGAGTTCGAAGTCTTGGAAGGTGAAAAAGTGAATGTTTGGCGTGTCATACCAGTTGTATGGCAAGAATTCAGACACAGGCATGCGGCCTTTTAAAGCAAGGTGAACACGGTTACGCCAATGACCAAAGTTTGGAAAGGTAATGATGCATTCTTTACCAATCCGCAGCATTTCATCAATCAATAAGTCAGGACGACGAAACTGTTGTAAGGCGTGTGTCATAATCACCAAGTCAAAACTTTGGTCTTCAAAGTTCTGCAAACCTTCGTCTATGTTCTGCTCTAAAACAGGAATGCCTTTTTCGATACAGGTGTTTAAATCGTTTGGCTCTATTTCTAGCCCATAACCGCTGACTTGCTTGTTCGACATCAAATGGTGAAGTAATTCGCCTGGGCCACAAGCAAGGTCCAAAACGCGTATATTAGGTTGTACCCATTCATCGATGATTTCTAAATCAGAGCGCATCAGAAGTCTCCGTTGTTAAGCCATTCGCGATGCGAGTTAGGAAAGTATTTAACACGCTCATGTAACGCGGAATAGGGAACAGGAAGGCGTCGTGACCTTCCGTCGCTTCTATTTTTGCATAGGATACTTGCTTTCCAGCTTTCACCAGAGCGTTGACCATTTCCTCACTGCGTTCAGGCGAAAAGCGCCAATCTGTTGTGAAAGACACGAATAAAAACTCGCATTGCGCTTTGCTTAATACCGCGGATAAGTCGTTATTGGTTTTGGCGGCTGGATCGAAGTAGTCCAGCGCCTTGGTCATCAGCATGTAAGTGTTGGCATCAAAGCGTTTGGTAAAAGCTTCGCCTTGGTAACGTAAATAACTCTCCACTTCGAATTCGATGCCATAATGATACTGGTAAGTGTCATGACGCATTTGGCGGCCAAACTTTTCACCCATTGCATCGTCTGACAAATAGGTAATGTGCCCCAGCATGCGCGCTAACCCAAGACCATTGGTCGGCACGGTTTGATTCTCTAGGTAATTGCCGTCGAAGAAATCAGGATCGCGTCGAATGGATTGTCTCGCCACTTCGTTAAAGGCGATGTTTTGCGTTGATAGCTTTGGTGCCGAGGCAATAATAATGGCGGCTTTTATGCGCTCAGGAAAACGAATGCTCCACTCAAGCGCTTGCATGCCGCCAAGGCTACCGCCGACGATAGCAGCAAATGTTTGAATACCGAGTTTATCCGCTAAACGAGCTTGGCTTTCAACCCAATCTTCCACTGTGACCATAGGAAAGCTAGCTTCCCAGCGTTCGCCTGTTGCCGGGTTTATACTGGTCGGGCCAGTTGATCCGCAACAACCGCCAAGGTTATTCAATGAAATGACGAAGAAGTGATTTGTGTCGATTGCTTTTCCAGGCCCAATTGCAGAATCCCACCAGCCAGGCTTTTTATCCGTCATTGCATGATAACCCGCCGCGTGATGATCTCCGCTCAATGCGTGGCAGATAAGCACAGCATTTGAAGCGGTTTCATTTAACGTGCCATAAGTCTCATAAATGAGTTGATAAGATGACAGTGTTTGACCACAAGACAACGTTAAAGGCGTGTCGAACTGCGCAATTTGTGGTTTAACAATACCAACAGAGTCGGCTGGAATAACGTCCGGCATAGGTTTTGGTAATCCTAATGAAAGTACTCGAATTCCCGTGAAGAAAAATGGGAAATTTTATTGATGAATAATGGCACACAGTCTAGCGTTTGCGTTGCATAGCATCAAGGTATAGACCTTCTAATTACTGTGTGATCTCAAAGAGTCGATAGACTAATTGACCTGCTGTTTTTTCTTTTTGTAACGTCCAGTTGTTCGGTAAAGGAGGAAGCGCGGCTTCTTTTTCCATTTCGATGTAGACCAGAGCGCGTTCAGCTAACCAACCTTTTTCCAGTAGCGGAATGATTTGCGCCAACCAACCTTTGCGAAAAGGCGGATCTAAGAAGATGATGTCCAATGGTCGAGGCGTTGCCGTTTCTAGAAAAGCCGCTGCGTTTTGCGCGATGACTTCGGCATTTGTTGCGCCTAATGTGGCGAGATTAGCTGTCATTTGCTGGGAAACAACACGAGAGTTATCAACAAAGGTAAGATGCTTCGCACCGCGGGATAAGGCTTCTAGCCCTAATGCCCCAGAGCCACAAAAGAAGTCGCCGCATGTCGCACCGGGAACGAAATGGTTAATCCAATTGAAGAGGGTTTCGCGCACTCTGTCTGGCGTGGGTCTTAAACCTTCAATATCAGGAATAGGTAACTGACGTGAGCGCCATTCACCGGCAATGATTCGGAGTTTAGAAGCCTTAGCTTTGCTGTTTTTGGAAGCCTGTTGTGGTGTTTTCTTTCTCATTGGTAAACCTGAATCTCTTGGTAAGTCGATGTCTTTAATAAATCTGTTAAGGCGTTCTGGTAATCAGTTTGGGTGAAAGTGTCGATGGCTTCTTTGTAAGAGCTTACAAAGTCTTCCAAGGTTAATTGCCCGTCTAAATGGGTGACTTGGGTCGCCATATAGCTCCACCATGTTGGAGACTGAGTTTGTATTTCCAATTGTGTTTTAAAGCTATCAAACAGTCTGTTAAAAGTGGTTTGGTCTTGAGCTGATGGCATGTTTTGCTGTGTCAGCAAGCTTTTCGCATCGAGCATCTTTGTGTTTAGGTTCTCGGCGTCTTGAGTTAGCGCAGCGGAATATTGAATGTTCCAACGAGCCCAAGGGTGTTTTGGCGATAAGGTGAAGGCAAGCTGTACAAAATCCATGTTGGTTTGTTGATTCAATGTTGAGACCAAATCTGCGCCCCATATTTGTAAGCTGATCCATTCTTTGACCGAGGCAATAGGTTTTAGAGCAACTGCGCTTTGAGTTTGCCACAGATAATCTGATGCCGACTTTTTGTTAAATTCAACCGTGCGAGAGGTTGGCTTATAGTCTTCTATTGACGTTGATGCCACAGCAAGTTGATCGTTTTTGCTGACATTATTAAGAACTTCTTCAATAGCGGCTTTTGCTTCTGTATTTAAGTTGCCGATCACGTAAATGGCAGACGCATTCAAGTGCATGGTTTTGTAATACTGACTCACTTGCTCCAATGTGACGGCAGCTGCATCCGTGTTGTTTGTCTGCTCATCTTGATTCTGAAATAGTCCTTTTTCTGCTTTGTATGGCTCAATTTCTGTGTGGCGTCGTTGCCAGCTATCCAGTGTACGATGCTTAAATGCTGGTTCTGCTAACCAGTTATTCACTAATGATAAAGTGCGCATGAGATAAGCTGTTTGGCTGCTGAGCGTTACACCAATGACTTGGTTTTCATAGTCATAATGGCTGCTGGCTTGCGCGGCTAAAGGGGCTAACCTTTGGTTGATGGATGCTGTGCTAAGTGGCAAGGAATCACTCATTAGCATGGCAAGCGTTGTTTGGGCCAGATTTGTATCTGTCGGTGTTGATTGAGGCGCTGGCGTTCGAAAAGCAAAGCGAATTTCAACTTTGTCACCACCTTCCCAACTGCCTTGCTCTAGCCAAATAATGGGAATGCCAGAATCCGTTTCGGATGTTTCTATATTCGGTGTTGGGAGTTTGCTGCTTGGCGCAGTGAGTTGTAGTACCCAAACGGCTAATGTACAGAAAACCATAATGATGGCTAAAACAGGTCGGCTGAAAAGAGGTTTACTATTATCGGGCATAAAGCACCTTAAGGTGTGTGTTATATGTCGTTTTGCGTGAAACTAGACCTGTTTGCTAGCTAGAATGATGATAAAATACTCGTTTTTACGCGCCCAATCTTGTGGCGTTGCTTCCAATCATAGCATTTCACTGGTGTTTACTGCATCAGTCAAAATAAAGAGACAAATTTAATGGAAATTGTTAATCAAATTATTGCTTTTTTTACGCCTTATCTTGGTGAGGAATACGCTCGTTATGCGCCAATTGCGATTGGTACAAGTTTAGCGATCGTTGCTTTTGTTATTCGTCGTCGTTTTGTGAATAAGATGAATGCAGAAATTAAAGCAGCGAAAAGAAAAGACCAAGCCGCTCAAAATACGCCAGTAAGCGAACCTATCGAGAAGCCTTCTGTTGTTGAAGCAGACATTGTGGCTGAGAAAGCACCGATTGCAGAAAGTGATTTAGTGGAAGAGTTGGCGGTTGCTGAAAAAGAATTAACGGCAGAAACGCCTGAAGTTGAGCAAGCAACAATTGCACCGGAAGAAGTGACAGAAGCGACCGTAGAAGAAGCGGTTGTAGAAGAACCTGTCGTTGCTGAAGAGCCTGTGGCTGTTGAAGAGCCAAAAGCTGAAGAGCCAGAAGTCTCTGAGTCTGAAGAAGAAGCCGCAGTTGAAACGGTGGAAGACGAAGCGCCTCAAGCAGAAGAAGTGGAAGAAGAACCAAAAGCTCCGACGCTTTCTTGGGCGCAAAGAATTAAAGCTGGTTTGTCTCGTACTCGCAGCGGATTAGGCAACGGCTTATCGTCTGTTATTTTGGGCAGCAAAAAAGTTGATGATGATCTACTAGAAGAGCTTGAAACTCAGCTTTTGATGGCGGATGTAGGCATTGATGCGACTCAGGCGTTGGTGAATGGGCTGACAGATAAGCTGAATCGTAAAGAGCTGAAAGACTCAGATACGTTATTAACAACGCTGAAATCTGATATGGCTGATATTCTGAGCAACTCACAGAAAACTCTTGAGCCTGTTAGCAAAGAAGGTCCTTTCGTTATTTTAATGGTTGGCGTTAACGGAGTTGGTAAAACCACCACTATCGGTAAGTTGGCTAAAAAATATCAGGCAGAAGGCAAAAGTGTTATGTTGGCGGCGGGCGATACATTCCGTGCCGCAGCAGTTGAGCAGCTTCAGGTTTGGGGTGAACGTAATAATGTTCCTGTTGTCGCACAACATACAGGTGCCGATTCTGCGTCTGTTATTTATGATGCGCTTGAATCCGCTAAAGCCAAAGGTGTCGATATTGTTATTGCTGACACAGCGGGTCGTTTGCAAAACAAAGAAAACCTGATGAATGAGTTGTCGAAAGTCGTTCGAGTAATGAAAAAGCTTGACGAAAATGCACCTCATGAAGTCATGCTTGTGCTTGATGCCGGTACTGGTCAAAACGCGATTAGCCAAGCTAAGCTTTTCTCTGAAGCGGTTGGCGTAAGTGGTATTACTTTGACGAAATTGGATGGCACAGCAAAAGGCGGGATTATCTTTGCAATTGCCAAGCAGTTCGGTTTGCCTATACGTTATATTGGCGTGGGTGAGCAGGCGGATGATTTACGTCCTTTCGTTGCGCAAGAGTTCGTAGACGCATTGTTTGAAAGTGAATAAAATTTTGAGCGATTCGCCCTATAAACAAACGTTTCTTATTTTAATTTAAGGATAGTGGATCAAGGTGGAAATCGAATTTCAGCGAGTGGGTAAAAAGTACGAGAGCGGACAGGAAGCATTGTCGCAGGTGAGTTTTCATTTGCGCCAAGGTGAAATGGCGTTTCTTACTGGGCATTCCGGTGCAGGTAAAAGTACCTTAATGAAACTCATGATGATGATTGAGCGCCAGACATCAGGGCAAATTCTTGTCGATGGTGTTGATCTGCGAACGTTAAGTCGACGGGCGATTCCTCAACACAGACGTCGAGTGGGTGTGGTGTTTCAAAATCACCAACTTTTATTTGATCGAAGTGTTTTTCATAATGTGGCTTTGCCTTTGCAGGTGAGCGGCGCAGATCCACAACAAATTGCGAAGCGTGTGCGTGCCGCATTGGACAAAGTCGGATTGTTAGATAAGGAAAAATACAATCCGATGGCCTTGTCTGGTGGTGAGCAGCAACGTGTCGGTATTGCTAGAGCAGTAGTTAATAAGCCACAACTTTTATTGGCCGATGAGCCTACGGGTAACTTGGATCCTAAATTATCCGCTGAAATCATGAATCTTTTCCAAGAGTTTAACCGAGTGGGAGTAACCGTTTTGGTTGCTAGCCACGATTTGGCTTTGGTTGCTCGCATGCGTCATCGAGTTCTCACTCTAAATCAAGGGCGAATGGTTAACGATGGAGGGTTTGGCTAAATGGCACAGAAACCCAATCAGCGCGGCGCCACAAGAGAATCCATAAAGGCGACAAAACATCATTGGCCTGCTCGCTCTTCATTCAGTCTTGGTAAGTATCTAAGACAGCATCAAACGACGCTGACTGAAAGCTTCATGCGTTTGGTGTCTTATCCTTTGTCTAGTGTGATGACTGTGATGGTGATCGCCATTGCTTTGTCTTTGCCGAGTGGTTTGTATGTTTTGTTGAAAAACGTGCAATCGGTGACAGATCAATGGGAGCAGCAGTCAGTTATTACTTTGTATTTGTTCCCAGGTTTAGAAGACACTCAGGCGCTTGCTTTGTCTCATCGTATTTCGGCACAAGCGGATGTGGCGTCGGTGGAATATATTTCCAAGGAAGAGGGGTTAAGGTATTTCGAGCAATCCAGTGGCTACGAACAAATCTTATCTTCTTTACCAGAGAACCCTTTGCCGATTGTGCTACGAGTTATTCCTCGCGAAATGGTGGATGTGACGACTTTGCCAAACTTACAGGCATTGCGTGACCAATTAGCCGGTCAACAGGAAGTGGAATACGCAGAATTAGATGCACAATGGTTACAGCGTCTTGCGAATATATTGAGTTTTGGGCAGCGTTTTTCTTATGCGCTGTCTGTTCTATTGGTTGTGGCGGTGTTTTTGATTGTCGGTAACACGATTCGAATGGCAGTAGAAAGCCGTCGCGATGAAGTCTTGGTCATGAAATTAGTCGGCGCAACAGATGGTTATATTCGTCGCCCATTTTTATACATGGGCTTTTGGTTTGGGGTCTTAGGTGGGCTCTTTGCCAGCCTATGTGTTCTCTTGCTTAGCTGGTGGATTAGTGCGCCTGCAGAACGTTTGATTGATTCCTATCAAAGTGGTTTTCAGTTACAGACTTTTAATGCAGATGAGATTGTTTTGTGTTTAACTATTAGTGCTTTTGTTGGTGTGATTGGCTCTTGGATTGCAGTGAATCGCCATATAGCAAATATTGAGTTGCAGTGATCATAAAAGGCTAATATCAGTCATTAGATAATAGCCATGGTTTATTCACATTTATGTCACACATGGAAAGCACTTACTTGGTAATATTTTTCTCATACTCAGTATGAGCAATTAAAAAGGTGGAAATAGAGATGGCTAAAACTCTCCAACCTACGGACATGATGATTCCAGGTCAAAACCTTGAATCCTACATACAGGCCGTTAGTAGAATTCCGATTTTATCCGCTGATGAAGAAAAAGCATTGGCTGAGCGTCTTTACTATCAAGAAGACCTCGAAGCAGCACGTACATTGGTTATGTCGCATTTGAGATTTGTTGTTCATATTGCGAAAAGTTATTCCGGATATGGTTTAGCACAAGGCGACCTAATCCAAGAAGGTAATGTTGGCCTAATGAAGGCTGTAAAGCGCTTTAACCCTGAAGTGGGTGTGCGTCTTGTTTCTTTTGCTGTGCATTGGATTAAAGCAGAGATTCATGAGTTCATTCTGAAAAACTGGCGCATTGTGAAAGTTGCGACAACCAAGGCTCAGCGTAAAATGTTCTTCAACTTACGCAGCGCGAAGAAGAGTTTGTCTTGGTTTAGTAATTCTGAAGTTGAGTCTGTTGCGAGCGATTTGGGCGTAACGCCTGAAGTAGTTCGTCAGATGGAAGGGCGTTTAAGTTCTTCTGATATGGCTTTTGATGCTTCTGCAGATGACGATGATGAAAGCGCATTTCAGGCGCCGTCTCAGTATTTAGAAGACCACAGATACGACCCAGCAACTTTGCTTGAAAACGGTAACTGGACAGAAGATTCTAACCAGCGCCTTGAAGTTGCAATGGCTGATTTAGACGAGCGTAGCCGTAATATCCTAGTGCAACGTTGGTTGTCAGACGGCAAATCAACTTTGCATGATTTGGCCGATGAATATGGTGTTTCAGCTGAGCGAATTCGTCAGCTTGAGAAAAACGCTATGAAGAAAATACGTGTCTCAATGGGAGAAGGTCAGTTCGATTGATCTTTCTCCCTTGGGATTGAAAAGCCTTCTTTGTGATCATCATAAAGAAGGCTTTTTCGTTTTTGGGGGTTACATTGTGAGGCTTGCTTTTTGGCGTAGAAGATCGTGTTTACTGACTTCTTAATTGATTGCCAGGTACAAAGCGCCAGGTCCGAATAATCTCGAGCTTATCTACTTCTTTTTTGAGTTCGCTCGGAAAGGCTTGGAAAGGTTCGGCCAATCGAACAATGCGCATGGCAGCATCATCTAATACTCTTTTCCCCGATGAATGTAAGATTTCAATATCATCAATGTAGCCGTTTGGAAGCAGGCTGACGGCCAAACGTAATTCCCCATATAAATGATTTCGCTTTGCTTCTTCTGGGTAATGAATGTTGCCTATTCGCTCAATTCTGCGTCGCCAGTCATCTAGATATTGAGCATCGACTGCCGCTTTTGCTGAAACAGAGGTTAAACGGCGAATGCGTGGACGTTTAGCATAAGATTGGCGTTGCTGGTCGAGTAGGGCTTCTAAGGTTGCTATGTCATTAGATAGATGACTAGGAATTTGTGTTTCTCCACGAAACCTTTCTTCTAAGGTTTTTACTTCCTGTTCAGGCTCATCAAGTACTTCAAAAACCGCTTCTTGGTTGCTTGTGGCAAGTAGCCTAGGTTCATCAATGGGTTCAGCTGAGGCGAGCTGTGGTTGAATCGGTGGAGATATTTCTTGGATAGTATCGGATAAAAAGCGGGAATTTTCTGTGGTTGTCAGCTTTTGTTTGCGTAACTCTGTACCGCTGGCTTGTTGGTTAGCTTGGGCGATAAAGTCTGCGTCAACAGGCGCTTTTGTTGTGTGTTGAACTAGCGTGACTTCCAATGTTTTAGGTTTGGTCGATGGAAGTGTGAAGTCAAAACCAACAATCATCACCATTAGCACATGAAGGCTAATGGCGATGAAAAGCGTGATGGAAAATTTATCGAGTGTTCGCATCATTTAATATTACTGAAGGCGCGCTTCGATTGCCTCAATTAATGTCATGGCGATGTCTAAACCGAATTGATCGTTTAGCTCTCTAACACAAGTAGGGCTAGTGACATTTATTTCAGTAAGGTAATCACCAATAACGTCTAAGCCAACAAACATCAGTCCTTTCTCTTTTAAAGATGGCATAACTTGTTCGCAAATCCAACGGTCTCTGTCGCTCAGTGGTCGGCCTTCACCTCGTCCACCCGCAGCCAAGTTGCCACGAGTTTCCCCTGAAGCGGGAATGCGTGCCAACGCGAAAGGAACTGGCTCACCATTGACGATTAAGATGCGTTTATCGCCTTGCTTTATCTCAGGGATAAATTTCTGCGCCATGATTTGTTCTGCACCCATGTTGGTTAGGGTTTCGATAATCACACTGACGTTCGAATCGTCTGGTTTGAGGCGAAAAATAGCGGTTCCGCCCATGCCATCTAAAGGTTTAAAAATCACATCGCCGTGTTCTTTGTGGAAGGACTTTAGTAAGTCTGCACGACGCGTCACTAAGACTGGTGGACAGCATTGAGGGAACTGAGTCGCAAAGAGCTTCTCGTTGCAGTCGCGAAGGCTTTTTGGGTCATTCACAACCAGTGCACCATCTCTTTCTGCTTGTTCAAGAATCATGGTGCTGTAGACAAATTCACTGTCGAATGGAGGATCTTTGCGCATTAAAATGACATCAAGGTCGCCAAGCGGCATTTTTGTTTCTTCACCTAAGTCATAAAAGTGCGATGGATCTTTGTAGACATTGAGAGGGCGAGTCATCGCGAATGCTTTTCCCTCTTCTATAAACAAATCCTTTTGTTCCATATAAATGAGCTGCCAGCCTTTTTCTGCAGCGGCCCAAAGCATGGCGAGTGAGGTGTCTTTTTTGTAGTTTATGGATGAAATAGGATCCATAACAATGCCGAGCTTGATAGTCATAGGGTGATTCCTAAAACGAAGTGATATCTTCGTACTTTGAAAATATATTAATAAGTATTGATGCTATAGAAATATGGGGACGCTGAGAAGAAAAAACACCATTGTTTTACAGATAGTTGTTTTTATAGGTAGTGTGTGGAGACATAAAAAAGCTAGATGAGGAATGGTTTTCTCTCATCTAGCTCTTTGGTACTAACAAACAAGCTCCAATAAAACTTACCAGCTACCGCTGTTTTCATCCGCTTCAAGGAAGAGTTCGCTTTCTAAGCTTTCTTGATCTGTTTTCGGTGCTGTGTCAGTTGTGACAGGCGAAGCAACATTAGGCTCATCTTGAATCGTTGCGTTTTCCGCTTCCGTTAATTCTTCAACCACACTGCCTTTTACTGTGAGAGAGCCTTTCTCATCAAACTCGTCATTAAAGCCAAGCAATGATGGGCGGTAGATACGGAATGCTCTCATCAATTCGCCTTTAGCATTGAACAAGCGGAACTCTGAGAAAAGCTCGTCATAGTCAGCGTTGACATAATCTTGGCGAGCTTGGAACAGCTCGTTTTCACTGTCTAAAACGTCCAACAATGAGCGACGACCTAAGCGAAATTGCTTTTCGTATGCCACTTGAGACTCTTTCGTTGAGATAACA
The DNA here is from genome assembly GCF_055809555.1 of Marinomonas sp. 15G6-16. Classification (NCBI taxonomy): domain Bacteria; kingdom Pseudomonadati; phylum Pseudomonadota; class Gammaproteobacteria; order Oceanospirillales; family Oceanospirillaceae; genus Marinomonas; species Marinomonas sp. 15G6-16. Next base: position 1,862,102 of record NZ_CM147916.1, read on the forward strand.
TATTGCTGAATATGCTCTTTTTGGCCGGTTGTTGCTTCATAAGCCGCCCAAGCAAGACGAACAGTTAACTCTGTGTCACGAATCGTATTACGACGAATCTCTGTCGCTTGGATGTTTTGTTGTACGGCCGCTTCTTGTTTACGTTTGAATGAACCGCCGCTGTAAAGGTTATAGTTAAGTCGAACCATTGCGAGTAAGTCTTCACTAGGGCCTTCATCACCGTCTATATTGTTGTCCCAAGTACGCTCTAAAACGAAGTTAACAGTTGGGTATTTCTCAGCATCAGCAATGTCTTGCAGGCTTTCTGTTGCAAGAACGTCCCAATAAGCACCTTCAATTGCTGGGTTTTTCTTAAGCGCTTCGCTGATCGCAGAGTCAAGGTCTTGTGGTAAGAGTGCACGATCTGGTACTGGGTAAATCATCTCTTCAGGAGGTAGTTCTCCAACGATGCTTTTATAGTTACTTTCAGCGTCTTTAAGGTTGTTAATTGCCGCTAAATTATTAGCGTGCGCTTTCGAAAGACGTGCAGATATTTGGCTAAGGTCAGATTGACGGCCAATGCCTGTGTCGCTTTTTAATTTAATTTGCTCATATATGCGCTGATGAGCTTTTAAATTTAGGTCGGCAAGAGCAAGAAGTTCGCGGTAACGTAAGACATCTGCAAAAACTTGAGCCACTTCTAACGCTGTGTTTTCAACAGAAATAAGAGCGTTCCAACGGTCAGCTTCGGCTTCACTGGTGAGTCGTTTTACTTCGTTGCGGGTGGAGAAACCATTAAAAAGAGGCTGATTTAATGCCAGTGTTAACTCACGTCGAGTTAAGTCAATATCGTCTGAATTTTCTTCATAAGTTGTTTCATGGCCGATGCCCGCAGAAAGATCCACGCTTGGGTAGTAGCCTGTGCGGCGCGCCACTTCTGCGTCTTCTTTCAGCTCACGATATTGTGCTATAGCTTGTCTGACTTCAGGGCTATTTTCGATAGCGATGTAAGTTGCTTCTTCAAGCGTAATAGCATGAGCTGACAAAGACAGTAAAGCCATGCTTAAGTAGCTAGTTGAAATCAGACCAAGTCGGTAAAACATAAAATCATCGTTCCTTTAATGAATGTATCTGCTTAAATTTTAAAATCATTTAAACCGTGAATATGTTGTAGTTATGTGAGTCAGCGGCTTTTTTACATTGTATCTAGATTACCTTAAATATCGCCCCAAAGTGTGTTTATTACACTTAATGCAACAATTGGTGCAGTTTCTGTTCTCAAAACTCTTGGCCCTAAAGTAATAGCTTTAAATCCTTTATTTTCAGACAGTTGAACCTCGTTTTCAGTCAGCCCGCCTTCTGGTCCAATAAGTAAACAGACCTGTTTATTTTCTGGACATTGGAACTGATTTATCGGTTTTGCACTGTGGTGATGCAAAGTGAGCATTAACATTTCGTTACAATTGTCTAGCCAATCTGCAAGATTTATAGGGGGATAGACAATAGGGACCACACCTCTACCACATTGTTCTGCCGCACTAATGGCTACTTGTTGCCAATGTTGTTGGCGCTTTTCTGCTCGGTTGTCTTGTAGTTTTACTTCGCATCTTTCACTGAATAAAGGTTGGATTGCATAAACACCAGCTTCTACTGATTTTTGAATAGCATAATCCATGCGTTCACCACGAGAGAGAGTTTGGCCTATGGTGACTTGAATAGGGGATTCGTTGTGCAGTGGCTCGAAATGAGAAATGGACAGGCTAGCTGAACGTTTTTCTACGTCGCACAAAGTGGCGTGATATTGACCACCTTTACCATTAAAGACACGAACTGGATGATCTGATTTGAGGCGAAGGACTTTGCAAACATGCTGAAAGGTCGAATCAGGTAAATTGATCTTAGTATTCTCGTTGAGGTCTGTATCAATAAAAATTCGTGGAATACGCATGCCTTGTCCTAAGTTTGAAAAGATAGAAATAAAAAAGCCCTCTGTGACGCTTTAACGTCACAGAGGGCTTTATAACGGAAAAAAGAAAACTTATAAACCAGCGGCTTTGCGTAAAGCGTCGGCTTTGTCTGTTTTTTCCCAAGTAAAGTTCTCACCTTCACGGCCAAAGTGACCGTATGCCGCGGTTGGTAAATAAATTGGACGTTTGAGATCCAACATTTCAATTAGGCCTGCTGGGCGCAATTCGAAATGCTCACGTACCAATTGCGAAATGACAGCGTCGCTTACTTTGCCTGTGCCAAACGTATTGATACTGATAGAGGTTGGCTCAGCCACACCGATCGCGTAAGAAATTTGGATTTCACATTTGTCTGCTAAACCCGCCGCAACGATGTTTTTGGCTACATAGCGACCAGCGTAAGCTGCAGAACGGTCAACTTTTGATGGATCTTTACCAGAGAAAGCACCACCACCGTGACGAGCCATACCACCGTATGTATCTACGATGATTTTACGACCTGTTAAACCACAGTCACCTACAGGGCCACCAATGATGAATTGACCTGTTGGGTTGATGAAGTATTTGGTTTCTTTTGATAACCACTCAGCTGGTAGAACAGGCTTGATGATTTCTTCCATCACGGCTTCGCGTAGATCGGCTTGTTTTACTGATGCACTGTGTTGAGTGGATAGAACCACAGCATCAACGGCACATGGCTTACCATTTTCATCATAGCGGAAAGTCACTTGGCTTTTGGCATCCGGACGAAGGAAATCAAGCGTGCCGTTTTTACGTACTTCAGCTTGGCGTTGCACAAGACGGTGAGCGTAAGTGATAGGTGCAGGCATTAATACGTCAGTTTCGTTAGTCGCAAAGCCAAACATCAAACCTTGGTCGCCAGCGCCGAGTTCTTTTTCGCTGGCTTCATCAACACCCACTGCGATGTCAGCAGATTGTTTGCCGATGGCGTTCATCACAGCGCAAGATTCCCAATCGAATCCCATGTCTGAACTGTTGTAGCCGATTTCACGAATCACACCGCGAGCGATTTCTTCGATATCAACCCATGCATTTGTGCGCACTTCACCTGCAACCAATACCATGCCCGTTTTTACGAGAGTTTCGCAGGCCACGCGCGCTTCTTTGTCTTCTGCAAGAATGGCATCAAGAATGGCGTCAGAGACTTGGTCTGCGATTTTGTCTGGATGACCTTCTGAAACGGATTCAGAAGTAAATAAAGAATATTCTGACATTATGAGTCTTCCTCTTTAGCTGAGTTGGCTGCTAAACAGGCATAAAAAAACCTGTTTTGCATAAAAATGCTAAACAGGTTCTTACGTATCTGTTTAGCTGAGTTTATATAGCGCCCGCAAGCCGAGACAAATCGACGCTGTTAAGCCGCGAATGATGGACTAGAGTTGTTTAAATATCAACCCATTCGTTAGATTTTAGTGAGTCAAAAGGTTGTTTTTTTGTTACGATGGTGCGGTTTTTATGTCATTTCATTTTCTTTGCCCATTGTTTGGGCATAACGGTGGTGCCAGCATTGCATGGTGGCCCTATTCTGTAGAGAATGTTTTTTCTATTGTTCGTTAAGCTATCAGGAGTGGAAGAACCATGCCGTCTCGTAAACAACTTGCTAACGCCATACGCGCATTAAGTATGGATGCAGTGCAAAAAGCCAATTCAGGTCACCCAGGTGCGCCAATGGGTATGGCCGATATCGCTGAAGTGTTATGGAATGATTTTTTAAAGCACAACCCAAATAACTCAAAATGGGTTGATCGTGACCGCTTTATATTGTCAAACGGCCATGGCTCCATGCTTATTTATTCTCTATTGCATTTGTCTGGCTACAAACTACCTATCGAAGAATTGCAACAATTCCGTCAATTGCATTCTAAAACACCTGGCCACCCAGAATATGGTTATACAGACGGCGTTGAAACAACAACGGGTCCTTTAGGTGCGGGTATCAGTAATGCGGTTGGTATGGCGATCGCTGAGAAAACATTAGCGGCTCAATTTAACCGTGAAGGCCATGAGGTTGTTGATCACAACACCTATTGTTTCCTTGGTGATGGTTGTTTGATGGAAGGTATTTCCCATGAAGCTTGTTCATTAGCCGGCACTTTGGGACTTGGTAAATTGGTCGCGTTTTGGGATGACAATGGTATTTCTATCGATGGTCATGTTGAAGGCTGGTTTACTGACGATACACCTAAGCGTTTTGAATCTTATGGTTGGCATGTAATTGCGGATGTTGATGGTCATGATCCTGTTGCGATTAAAGCAGCGATCGAAGCGGCTAAAGCGGAAACCAGCAAACCTACTCTGATTTGCTGCAAAACAGTGATTGGTTTTGGTTCACCAAACAAATCTGGTAGCCATGATTGTCACGGTGCGCCATTGGGTGACGCTGAAATTGCAGCAGCTCGTGAATTCCTTGAATGGCCACATGCACCTTTTGAAATTCCGGCTGATGTTTACGCTGGCTGGGATGCTAAAGAAGCGGGTTCTGTTCGTGAAGATGAATGGGCAGCGAAGTTCGAGTCGTACAAAGCGGCTTACCCAGAATTGGCGGCCGAATTTGAGCGTCGCGTGATCAATGGTGAATTGCCAGCTGACTTTGAAGCGAAAGCACAAGCTTTCATTCAAGAAAGCCAAGACAAAGGTGAAAACATTGCCAGCCGTAAAGCATCACAAAATGCGATTGGTGCTTTTGGGGCTATCTTACCTGAATTACTGGGTGGCTCTGCTGACCTTGCGGGTTCTAACTTGACGTTATGGTCTGGCTCTAAAGGTATCCAAGATGACGCGGCTGGTAACTATGTTTACTACGGTGTGCGTGAATTTGGTATGAGCGGTATTATGAATGGCGTGTCTTTGCACGGCGGTTTCATTAATTACGGCGCGACTTTCATGATGTTTATGGAATATGCGCGTAATGCGGTTCGTATGTCGGCATTGATGGGCATTCAAAACATCTTCGTTTATACCCATGACTCTATTGGTCAAGGTGAAGATGGTCCAACTCACCAGCCTGTTGAACAGCTTGCTAACTTGCGTATGACGCCAAATATGTCTGTGTGGCGTCCATGTGATGCAGCAGAAACAGCTGTGGCTTGGAAGGCGGCTATCGAGCGTCGTGACGGTCCTACGTCATTGGTTTTCTCTCGCCAAGGTTTACCTGCGCAAGCGCGTACTGCTGAGCAATTAGCGAATGTGGCAAAAGGCGCTTATGTCTTGAAAGATTGCGCTGGCACGCCAGATCTTATTCTGTTGGCAACTGGCTCGGAAGTTGGTTTGGCCGTTGCGTCTGCAGAAGCTTTAACAGAGAAAGGCAAAAAAGTGCGTGTGGTATCTATGCCGTCAACGAATGTGTTTGATGCTCAGGATTCTGCGTACAAAGAGTCTGTTTTACCAAGTGCTGTAACAAAACGCGTTGCTATTGAAGCGGCTCATGCAGATTACTGGTACAAGTATGTTGGCTTTAATGGCGCTATGGTTGCTATGACAACCTTTGGTGAATCTGCCCCTGGCGGTGATTTGCTGAAACACTTCGGCTTTACGGTTGATAATGTTGTCACGACAGCGGAAAAAATCCTAGCCGTTTAAATATTGAATGGCTAATAAGAAAAAGAGGCGGTATTTTGTACGCCTCTTTTTCCTTTTTTATAAGATGAAAAACGGTATTTTTTATCGGTTTTTATTGCGATGAAGTAGTGAGAATATGTTGCGAGTCGCTATTAATGGTTATGGTCGAATAGGGCGCTCGGTCTTAAGAGCACTTTATGAAAACGGCTACCGCGACCACATTCAGGTGGTGGCAATCAACGAATTGTCTGATATTGAGACAATCAGTTATCTTACGCGCTATGACACAACACATGGCCGCTTTCCTCAACCTGTATCGACAAAAGGCAATACACTTCTAATTGGTGATGATGAAATCGCCTGCTTTTCTTGTGCTCAACCTGAAGAATTAGAATGGTCGTCTCTTGACCTTGATATGGTGTTTGAATGCTCTGGAAGTTTCTCGGACAGAGAAGGTGCACAAGCTTATCTAAACGCTGGCGCGCCAAGAATTCTGCTTTCCCAACCTGCGGCATCAGACGTGGATGCAACGATTGTGTATGGCTTTAACCATGAAGAGATACAGTCGAGCCACGGGATTGTTTCTGCCGCGTCTTGCACAACCAATTGCCTGATTCCAGTATTAGATGTTATTAAGCAGTTTGCAGGTGTTGTGCATGGCACAACTCAAACGATTCACTCTGCAATGAATGATCAGCCTGTGATTGATGGTTATCACACGAAAGATTTACGTTTAACCCGTGCTGCGTTGAGTTCGATTATTCCCGTTGATACCGGTTTGGCGAAAGGCATTACTCGAATGATGCCGGAACTAGACGGGAAAATGGGATGTAATGCGGTGCGTGTGCCGACGTTAAATGTCTCCGTGATTGATCTTGTATTACGTACGGATCGAGATGTCACGGTGGCGCAAATAAACCAACAATTAGAACAAGCTTCCAATGGCAAATACGCTGAATTAATGGGTTTTTCTAAAGAAGCACATGCTTCTGTTGATTTTAATCATGATCCACGTTCTGTGATCATTGATAGCACACAGACCCAAGTCATTGATAAGCGTATGGTTAAGTTGCTGTGTTGGTTTGATAATGAATGGGGTTACGCTAATCGAATGCTGGATGTAGCAAAATACTGGGCAAATGTGATTAAAGACTAGTATTTGTATTACAATATAAAAAATTAAATGACGAGGACATCGTACATGACTGTAATGAATATGAAAGATGTGGATTTGACGAACAAGCGCGTATTGATTCGTGAAGATTTAAACGTGCCAGTCAAAGATGGCAAAGTAATGAGCGATGCTCGTATTCGTGCGGCATTGCCAACTATTAAGCTGGCATTAGAAGCAGGCGCTAAAGTGATGGTTATGTCACACCTTGGTCGCCCGACAGAAGGTCAGTACGAGGAAGAATTCTCCCTTCAGCCTGTAGCAGCGTATTTATCTGATTTGCTAGGACAAGAAGTTCCTCTCGTTAAAGACTGGTTGGATGGCGTAGAAGTTGAAGCTGGTCAGCTGGTTTTAGTTGAAAACGTACGTTTCAACTTAGGTGAAAAGAAAGACGATGAAGCCTTGTCTAAGAAAATGGCGGCATTATGTGATGTGTTTGTGATGGATGCATTTGGTACCGCGCACCGCGCGCACGCTTCCACTCATGGCGTAGCGAAGTTTGCACCTATTGCTTGTGCAGGCCCTTTATTAGCGGCAGAGCTTGATGCATTGGGTAAAGCGCTTGATAACCCAGCTCGTCCTTTGGTGGCGGTAGTTGGTGGTTCTAAAGTATCAACAAAGTTAACGGTTTTAGAATCTCTGTCTAAAGTTTGCGATCAATTAATTGTAGGCGGCGGCATTTCTAATACTTTCGTTGCTGCTCGCGGTAACAATGTTGGTATGTCTTTGTACGAAAAAGACCTTATTCCTCAGGCTCAAAAGCTAATGGCGGATCTGGATATTCCTGCAGTGACTGACGTTCGTGTTGGTACGGAATTCTCAGAAACAGCGGTTGCGACTGTTAAGCCTGTAGACCAAGTTGAAGACAACGAAGAAATCATGGACTTAGGTCCAGATTCTGCTCAAGTGATGGCAGATATCTTGAAAAACGCGAAAACCATTCTATGGAACGGCCCATGTGGCGTATTTGAGTTTGATAACTTCTCTAAAGGTACAGAAGTCGTTGCTCAAGCCATTGCAGACAGCGACGCGTTCTCTGTTGCTGGTGGCGGTGATACCTTGGCAGCGATTGATAAGTACGGTTTAGCGGACAAGATTTCTTATATTTCGACGGGTGGTGGTGCTTTTTTAGAGTTTGTTGAAGGAAAAGTGCTTCCAGCTGTTGCGATGTTGGAGTCACGCGCGCAAAATTAGTATTACAAAATGCAAAAATAGCATTCTAAATATATTATAAGGGCGGAAAGCCCAATGACTGGCCTTGTTTGTTGCTCCAAAAAAGCAAACAAGGCCAGCTATTATGAAAACTAGAGAGTGACATATTCGGCGCTAAGATCGAATGAAAATAAGGCGTAAGCCACGTGACTGCTGTGAAGCGGATCATGCAACAGGATGAACTGTTAGCCAACACCCTAACGTCGCCTGTTATAAATACAATATAAGACAAATAGTCAGAGGAAACCTTGTATGCCTTTAATTAGTATGCGTCAACTGCTGGATCATGCTGCTGAGCACAGCTACGGTCTGCCAGCTTTTAATGTGAATAACATGGAACAGGTTAAGGCCATTATGGAAGCCGCCCATGAAGTGAATTCACCTGTTATCATGCAAGCATCGGCTGGTGCTCGTAAATATGCCGGCTCACACTTTTTACGTCACTTGATTGCTGCTGCTATTGAAGACTACCCACACATTCCAGTGGTAATGCATCAGGATCATGGAACCTCTCCTGCTATCTGTCAGCGTTCGATTCAGCTTGGCTTTTCGTCTGTCATGATGGACGGCTCGTTAGAAGCAGATGGTAAAACCCCTGCAAGCTATGAATACAATGTTGATGTGACCCGTCGTACTGTTGAGTTTGCTCACGCATGTGGCGTGTCAGTTGAAGGTGAGTTGGGTTGCCTTGGTTCATTGGAAACCGGTCAAGCGGGCGAGGAAGATGGTGTTGGTGCAGAAGGTATTTTATCGCACGATCAAATGCTGACAGATCCTCAAGAAGCCGTAGATTTCGTTAATGCAACTGGCATTGATGCGCTTGCGGTTGCGATCGGTACAAGTCACGGTGCTTATAAGTTTACACGTCCACCGACTGGCGACATTCTTGATATTGAACGTATCAGCCAAATTGTTGAGCTTCTTCCAAATACGCACATTGTATTGCATGGCTCTTCTTCTGTTCCTCAGGATTGGTTGTCTATTATCAACGAGTTTGGTGGCGACATTCCTGAAACATACGGTGTACCGATTGAAGAAATCGTGAAAGCCATTCGTTACGGTGTTCGTAAAGTGAATATCGATACAGATTTACGTTTGGCAGCAACTGGCGCGATTCGTCGTAGTTTGGCTGAGCACAAAGGGAACTTTGACCCTCGTAAGTATTTAACAGAAAGTATTCGTGCAATGAAGGCTGTTTGTATTGATCGTTACGAAGCGTTTGGTTCTGCTGGTCAGGCTTCTCGCATTCATACGTTCGACCTAGAAGAAATGGCGGTTCGCTACGAGCGTGGTGAATACAATAACGGACGTGTTTTTTAAGCAAATTGTTTAGTTATTGTGCGAGCAAAGGTGAAAGGCAATATTTTTTAAGTTTTTTGATAAATAAGTTAAAAAAACTATTGACCAGAAAATTCATTTACCTATAATGCTCGCCATTCCTTGCGGGAGTGGTGGAATTGGTAGACACGCTGGATTTAGGTTCCAGTGCTTCACGGCGTGAGAGTTCGAGTCTCTCCTTCCGCACCATATTTAAAAAAGCTGACTTTATGTCAGCTTTTTTTTCGTCTGTAATTTGTCTCTACGCTTTTTAAGTCTCAGGATTCGTTTTAAACGAGTGTTTTTTTGCATTTGTTTTTAATTAGTTATTCACGTCCTCACGAAATTTCGCTAATTTGGTTAGAATGACACCTTTATGTGCCTTCATCGGATTGATTCATGCGAAGACTGTGGTTTTTGGTTTTATTTATTTTCTCTGCGTTTTCTGTTCAAGCCTCGAATATGACGCGTGATTTAATGAGCGATGATGTCTTTCAACGATTGATGCCTAGACAAGGTCCTTTGATCGAGCTTTTTACTTCTATTGTTCATTCTCCTCCGGTTTCCATTCTAAGAACTCAAAATAAGCCCATCAGTATTGCGGTGCTACTATTTGGTGAAGCGGACACTTTGGCGAATGAAGCTTTGTTGCTGTCTTTTAAGCAAAGGATGCGAGAGTTAAACATCGATTATCGATTAGATATTTATGTCTCTAATTTAGAGGATGATGGTGATGTCAGCTCTTATATGAAAATTGAGAAGAGCGCGCCAGATTATATTGTGATGACAAAATTAGGGATGGTGCAACGGCGTTTCTTGGAGCGCTTTTTATATGGAAACAAAACCAAAGTGCTTCTGTACGATTTTTCAACACCTTTGACGCATTGGGTGGATCGACCTCCGCTTATGTACATTGGGTTTGATCAAAGACAAGCGGCAAAGCAACTAGCGAGTTATTTAGACCGCCAACTTCCAAAACAGGCAAAAATGTCGGCGTTAGTATTGCCGGATAATTATCTTGGTCACATGCGCTGCGATGCTTTCTTGGATGAGATCACACAACTTGGTCGCACTGTTCATACGATTGATGTTGTTCAGGATTCACAAGAGCAAGCGGCTGAATCAACGAAAGCTTTATTGGCAGAGACTGAGGTCGATTTTATCTTTAGTTGCTCTGCTCATATTTCTGAAGGCGTACTTGCGGCTTTAAAAGAAACGGACAATCAAAGAGTGCAAACTAATGGTTGGGGGCTGACTCAAGAGGGTGTGAGAGGACTTGCTAATCCGAGAATAAAAGCCAGTGTATTGTTTATGAAAGATTACCTATCTGTTGCGCTCGCAGAGGCAATCAAATTGGATCTTGAAGGAAAAAATATGCCGAACCTCTATGTTGCTCGTTCAACCTTGGTGCCTTCAGAATTAGATTTTGACAGTTTACGCTTGATGGTGAGTCAAGCTTACCCATATTCGGTGATGTTATGGCAGAAGTAGTTCCGATTAGTTTACGACATCGCTTGCAGAGTAAAGCTTTCGCTTTATTGTCTGTGATCTTTGCCTGTATGTGTCTGATTGTTTTTTATTTGGTTGTGGTTCTGCATCAGTCTTTCTTGGAAAATAATTTTGTCTCAAGGCATAAATCTGTAGAGCAAGCTTTTAATAATTACCTAGATCGCGCTGAAGATGAAATGCGGCTAATTACTCAAGACCTTTCTTTGAATAATTACACATCAGGACGAGAGCTAGACCTTTTGTTTAGCCATCATGATGCGTTGTTTTTTGGTGAGTTGGACTTCTTTTATATTGAATGGAGTCACGGTCAGCATACGATGGATCCACGAGCGCGTTTATTTACCCAAGCGCACTTTCGCCCTTTGCTTCAAAAAGGGCTGATCAATAAGTGGGTGACGGTTACCACAGAAGATAATTTGGTCTTCTTGATGTATAAGAAAAAAATCGTTTCTGATGAGCAAAGAAATATAGGCTTTTTGTATGGCTTTATTTCACTAAAGGAAAACGTCACCTTTGCAAGTGCGCTACTGAGTAGCGATCAAGTGGCTGCGGTTCGTATCTCCGATAAAACAGGCGGGACAACCCAAGTTTTATTAGAAGAAAACAAAATGGACCTTGAGGGAACAGGAAAGGTTTTGTTTTCCAGTTGGCCTTTGATGTCTTCTGTTCAGGCCGATCTTGAACTAGAAGTGGGTCAGAAAACTAGAGCATTGTCAGGTCTTGTTATGAAAGTGCTGCCTTTTGTTCTAGGCGTTGGCTTTGTGATGCTGGTGTTCTATTTCTTACTTATGTACCAAATCAGACGGTATGTTTTTGTGCCTATTGAGCAGATGGCTTATCGGAGCAACAAGTATTTGTTGCCCTACAAGGAGCTACTTCCATTACAACAAAGAGCCGAAGCAGATAAAACCTTTATTGAGTCGAAAGAGCAACGTTTCCAGCTTCTTACAGAATCGGTGCATTGCGCCATTATTTTTTGTAATGAAGTGACAGAAATAGAAGCAATTAATGCGGAAGCCAGAGAGTTGTTCCCTGACGCGACGAAAGCTCGGACTATTTTTGATTTTATGCCGATTTCTTGTCACCAAAATATTCAAGCAGCATTAAAGGGCGAAGTAGGTGTGAAGTTTGACATCACTTCTGAGGACCAAAGGCGTATTTATAAATGGCAAGCTCACTCTTTTGTCAATGAAAGTAGCTATCAAGGGCTGTTATTAATTGGTCGAGATATGACGAAAGAAATTAGCTTGATCTGGCAGCTAGAACAGCTGCAACCGCTTTCTGTTGCCGCCGAAAAAAGAGTGAATACAGAAGCGATGTTGAGCGAATTAACTTACCTATCTAGGTTGCCACAACACATAACTGCCGCACAGCTTAGGGGCTGGATTGCTTTGTTGACGTCTGTTTTGGACGAGATTGGCAATGTGGATGAAGACGTTACTTACTTGCCGTTTGGTGAGCTTCTTGCCCAAGAAAGTGCTCATGTTGTTAAGGTGATGGGAATTGAAGCCAATAGGATGTTGTTAGACTGTCCATTAGAGGTTGGTGTTCAAGTGGTGGCAGTGAACACCTACTTAAGAAGCTTAATGCGTGTTCTATTTATGATGGTGATGTCAAATGACATGGAGGAGCGACGTCTCGGCATTAAAAGCCGAGGCTCTGATTTTGAGTTAGTTGTCATGCATGACATGGCGTCTCGACCATTGTTTTTCTGGATGATTAAAGCGCTATTAGACTCCTTGGAAGGAGAGAAGAAAGTCTTGCGCCACAATGCATTGCAACTGAATTTCAGGCTGGAAGAGATAGAAACAGCGGATGACTTGACGGCCTTATCGAGTAAATTGTGTGTTGCTTGGGTCGTAAATGATTACCCCAACGTTAGTGTGGTTCAGGAGTCATTGGCTAAATTCGGTGTTTCTGTTGAGAAATATGCTTCCACGGACAGTTTCTTTACTCAAGCCAGCGAAGTCACTAAGTTCGATGTTGTTCTCATCAGTTGTGATCAAGATATGGATTCGCAAAGGAATATGACTGAGGCGCTCAAGCTCAAATACCAAAGAGATAAGCTACCGATTATTTGGCTCAATAGTATTTTCCCCAAATGTGTAGATCCGGATGTTTTTAGTTTAGTGGGATGCCCTTCGGACTATGTTCTACATAAGGCGCTATTGGGAGCAAGTCAGCTTGAAGGCATTATGCCGATTCTCTCTAACAATCAAACGAACTCTTGGGTCATCGTTGGTGGTAGTCGAGTGAGTAAAGCGATCTGGCATGCCGAACTAGAGGCTTATGATCTAGGTGTGCAGTGGTTAGCCGATTTATCGAATTACTCGGCCATGCTTTCTTATCATCCTCAGGCGTCTCTAGTGCTATTAGAGCCTCAACCAAGCTTGTTGTTGCAAGCGATTCAAACCTCGTTTCCTGATGTGCGCTTCTTTTCAGTACAAAGGTGGGATGAAATGCCGGATAATGTGGCTATTTTTGAAATGAAGCAGCCTTATTCAGGTGAGCAGATACGACGATTTACTGAGTACGTGACTCAGGAAGTCTAAACATTAGGAGTAAAGAATGAGTGTAATTGGATTAATTGGCGCCATGGATGAAGAAGTGGCTGTTATTAAAGAATGGATGACAGATGTTCGTGAAGAGAGCATTGCTGGTTGTGACTTTTTTATAGGGCACTTTGAAGGAAAAGATGTTGTTCTATTAAAGTCTGGTATCGGTAAGGTAAACGCGGCGGTGTCTACAACATTATTGTTGTCTCAGTTTAAGCCAGAGTACGTCATCAATATTGGTTCTGCTGGTGGTTATGATCCAGAGCTGCAAGTAGGCGACGTGGTCATTTCAGATCAGGTTGTTCATCATGATGTCGATGTTACTGCGTTTGGTTACGCAATGGGTCAGGTGCCAAATATGCCAGAAACCTATGGGGCTGATGCCTCTTTGATTAGCCAAGCCCAAAAGGCATTTTCAGCGGTAACTGATGTACAAGCTAAAGTAGGTCTGATTGGAACAGGGGACAGTTTTATGAACGACCCTGTGAGAGTTGAAAAAGTACGAGAGACCTTTCCATCATTGGTTGCCGTTGAAATGGAAGCCGCAGCCGTAGCTCAGGTTTGCCATAAATTTGAAGTGCCTTTTGTTGTTGTGCGTTCGTTATCGGATATCGCTGGCAAAGAGTCATCAAAAAGCTTTGAAGAGTACCTAAAAGTGGCAGCGGAAAACTCCTCTTTGATGATTCAAGAAATGTTAAAAGGCAATTAATTGATGCTGCCTTGCAAGGAATGCATTTTATTGGCATGGATGACCGTTTTTTTGTCCAGTCCTGCTTGGTCTGAAGATGCTTTAGAGGCTGTGCCTCTAGAGCAAACTGAGATACAGAGTGACTCCTCTGCCGAAGACGAAATAAAAGATCTGCCTTGGTGGCAAACAACCCATAGTACTGTATCAAGGACAATCGGCAGTTGGTCAAACAACATGGATGCATTTTTATCCGGAAGGCCAAGTTTGTTCTCTTCCGAAAGTCAGGTTCAGATACGTTTTGGTCCGATTTTGGAAGAGGAATCAACAACCGGATTTTTTGATCTGCATGCTCAGTGGGAATTACCGAATACAAAAGATCGACTTCATCTGGTTATTGAATCTAACGGTGATTCATTGACACCGGAAAATGTGAGGAATGAAGCGTCAGAGCAAAATAGCGTGCTTAGTTCAGCATTAGACTCCAGTCTTTCGGCGGCGGTTAGGTTTGTACGCTCTGATTTAGGGGCAGATTTTGACGCAGGTATCTTGCTGGACTTTCCACTTGACCCTTTTGTGCGCCTGCGGTTCAAGCAAGGAACAGATAATACTCGGCTTCGTTGGTGGCAAAAACAGGAAGCATTCGCTTACTATTCTCAAGGTGTTGGTGCTCGCTATGTATTAGGCGTGGATTATAAACAGACGGCGTCGGTGAATTATGGTACTGACTTTAGTTTGGTGTGGTTGGATAAGGAAGGGCTTTTCTATGCACGAGAAAACCTTTTCCTTCATCATATGATTAACGACCGTAATCGACTTAATTATCAGCTGAGCTTTCTGCAATCTGGTGAACGTCAGCTTTCATCTGACTCCTTTCTATATAATCTCCAATACGAACGTTTTTTATACAAGGACTGGTTAATTGGTCAGGTAAAGCCGCAGTTTACCCATGAAGAGGAAGACGATTATGAAGGCGTGTTTTCATTGACTTTATCTCTTGCGATTCTGCTTGGACCAGAATATTTGAACTAATACGG
Organism: Marinomonas sp. 15G6-16; assembly: GCF_055809555.1. Lineage (NCBI taxonomy): Bacteria > Pseudomonadati > Pseudomonadota > Gammaproteobacteria > Oceanospirillales > Oceanospirillaceae > Marinomonas > Marinomonas sp. 15G6-16. Next base: position 1,877,113 of record NZ_CM147916.1, read on the forward strand.
TTCGATCCTCTTTTCTCGTATGCCGGGAAGTCATTAGATTTGTGTGGAGGGAACTCGTATAATGCCGCGTTTTAAGAACCTTAGTACTTTTTTAAGAGAATGAGCCATGAGACCGGATCAAATCCAACCAGAATTATATGAACAGCAGCTGCAAGATAAACAGGTTGCATTGGCCGAGTTAATGGCGGACTTGTCCTTGCCGGAAATGGAAGTATATGCGAGTCAACCGTCCCATTACCGTATGCGAGCTGAGTTCCGTATCTGGCATGAAGGCGATGATCTGTACTACGCCATGTTTGATTCTGCGGATCCACGCACACCAATTCGTACTGACCAATTCCTCGCGGCGTCTTCTCTTATTAATGATTTAATGCCAAAACTGATTGATGCGGTTCGAGATGTTCCAGTATTGCGTCATAAGCTTTTTCAGGTAGATTTTTTAACGACTACAACAGGCGAAGCGTTAATCAGCTTGCTTTACCATAAGCCAATTGATGAAGAATGGAATCTTGCCGCCCAAGGTTTGGACGCTGCGTTTCCTGCTTGCCATTTTATCGGCCGAAGCCGTAAAAAGAAGCAAATTCTGACTCGCGACTTTGTGATGGAAACATTGACGGTTCATGGTCAGAAATTTCATTACCAACAAGTTGAGAACAGCTTTACCCAGCCGAATGCTGGTATCAGTGAAAAGATGTTGGAATGGGCGCTGGATGTCACCGAAAATGCTTCTGGTGATTTATTAGAAATGTATTGTGGCAATGGTAATTTTTCAATTCCTTTGGCTCGACGTTTTGACCGAGTGGTTGCGACAGAAATTTCAAAAGTGTCTGTTAATTCAGCGCAGCTTAATATAGCCATAAACGGCATGCAGAATATCCAAGTTGTGAAAATGGCCAGTGAAGATGTTTCCGCCGCTTTGAATGGTGATGTCGAGCTACCAAAAACCTTGGTTCAGGCTGGTGTCAGTGAATTGTCTCCTTCCGTAGTTCTTGTTGATCCCCCACGAGCTGGTTTAGATGATGCGACAGTGGAATTAGTGAGAAAAATTGATGCCATTCTTTATATTTCCTGTAATCCAGAAACACTAAAGTCCAATTTAGAGGCGCTATCCAGCACACATGAAGTGGTTCGATATGCCATGTTTGATCAGTTTCCTTATACGCATCACGTGGAAACGGGCGTGTACTTGCAACGAAAAGTGCAGCTTTAAAGGAGTGAAGTAGCAAGTTTTATGGCTAAAGCTTGCTATGAATCTTGTTCTCGTTTTAATGAGAGAATCGACATTAGGTTACAAATTATTCTGTGTTAAGATAAGCGCAAAATTTCCCCCCACAACCATAGAGAAGTCGAACGAGCCATGAGTAATAACTCACTAGACAAAAATAAAATCAAAATCTTGCTATTAGAAGGTGTTCATCAGTCTGCATTAGAAGCATTGAATGACGCTGGTTACACTAATATTGAGTACCATAAAACAGCCTTAGCAGAAGATGAGCTAATCGAGAAAATCTCGGAAGCGCATTTTATCGGCATTCGATCTCGTACTCAGCTAACAGCAAAAGTGCTAGAGCACGCTAACAAGTTAGTTGGTATTGGATGTTTCTGTATTGGTACTAACCAAGTTGATTTAGACGCGGCAAGTGCAAAAGGCATTGTCGTCTTCAATGCACCTTTCTCGAACACACGTAGTGTGGCTGAGCTTGTTCTTGGTCAGTTGATTTTATTGCTTCGTGGTATTCCTGCTAAAAACGCTGCATGTCATCGCGGTGGCTGGATTAAGTCTGCAGTGGGTTCTTATGAAACTCGTGGTAAGCGTTTGGGCATCATTGGTTACGGTAGTATAGGAACGCAGTTGAGTGTTTTGGCTGAGTCTTTGGGCATGGAAGTGTGCTTTTACGACATCGTGACTAAATTGCCACTGGGTAACGCTCGCCAAATTAAAAGCTTGAAAGAGCTTCTTTCTACCAGTGATATTATTAGTTTGCATGTTCCTGAAACGAACTCTACAAAACTGATGATTGGCGAAAAAGAAGTGTCACAAATGAAGAAAGGCTCTATCTTCATTAATGCTTCACGCGGCACAGTTGCAGATTTGGACGCTGTTGCAAATGCCATTAAAGCGGGCGATCTAGGTGGCGCAGCAGTAGACGTATTCCCTGTTGAGCCAAAAGGCAATGACGAAGAGTTTGTTTCTCCTTTGCGCGGATTAGACAATGTGATTCTTACGCCACACATTGGCGGTAGTACAATGGAAGCACAGGAAAATATCGGTGTTGAAGTGGCTGAGAAGCTAATCAAGTTTTCTGATGTTGGGACAACCATTGCAGCGGTTAACTTCCCTGAAGTGGCGTTGCCAGCGCAGTCCGATAATCATCGTATTTTGCATATTCATGAAAACCGTCCAGGTGTGCTTTCTAAGATCAATGGAATCTTTTCTGAATACAACATTAACATCACTGGCCAATACCTTCGTACAACGGAGAAATTGGGTTACATGGTAATGGATGTAGACGCAGAAACGGGTGAGCTTGCCCTTGAGAAAATGAAAGAAGTCGATGGCACTATTAAAGCCAGACTTTTGTTCTAACTTTCAAATTTCGGGTTTATCAAATAAAAAATCCAGCCAAATCGGCTGGATTTTTTTATGTCTAGAATCTCATGCAAAACTAGCGACTAATGCCGAGAGTTGTCGTGATGTCTTGGATCTTAGTTTTGATGTTGCTTGCCATTTTAGCCATAAATTCTTCGGATTCATTGGCTTGCTCTCTTATTTTAACCACCGCGCTGTTTAAGCTATTCATTCCTAATTTTTGCTCAGCAGCATAGCCTGTGGCTTTTTTCGCCAAATGAGTGGATTGTTCCGACTTTTCAAGAACTTCTTGTGCGGATTGCCCTAGTGCTTGTGTGAGACTAATTTGTTCCGTTGAGGCGCTTTCCATTAGGTTGATGTTTTCCTTCAGCTTGCTGGTGGCGCGAGTAAGCAGAGAGAAAATCTCGGTAATCTTTTCTAATGATTCTTGAGTACTGCTAGACAGTGTTCTTACTTCGGAGGCAACAACGGCGAATCCTCGACCATGCTCGCCAGCTCGTGCTGCCTCGATCGCGGCATTCAGAGCGAGTAAATTGGTTTGCTCTGAAATGTCTCTGATGCTTCCCACGATGGAAGAAGCGCTTGATACGGAAGATTCCAAATCAACCAGTGTTCTTTTGCTGCTATTGAGCCTGTCTACAGTGGTTTGATTGGCAACGGCGAGCGAAGCGGCTTGATCGACACTGTGTGTCATTGCGGCATTTGTATCTGCAGCATAAGTGGCCACTTCTTGTGCTCTTACTTCGGCTTTGTTGGCGATGGTTTCAACCTGATTAGACAAGGTTAATGTGTTATCGATTTCCTTGCTTGAAGCCATATTCAAAGCATGAACTTCTCCAAAAGCATCGAGCATTTCGTTGAGTGATGCCGAAATGTTGGCAAGTTCAGTGTCTTTCTGTTGGCGCTGCTGTGCCATTTTCTCAAGGTAGAGATTTAGATAGCGAGCCACATCCGTTAATTCATTGTTTTGTTTACTTAGTTGAATGGCGCTCGTGTCTTGATGCTCAACCAAGTTCTTCACTGCAGAATAAAGATCTCTCGCACTGCCAACCACAACACGGCTTTGGAACTGGTGAACCAAGGTTGTTACCAATAGCATTAAAATCACAAAAGCAGAGAAAGCGATAAGTGTCTGCTGTTGTGTTTGTTCGGCATTGTCTTGAATAGTATGAGAGCCGTTGTTGATGATGTTTTTCAGTTCAATGATTAATTGACGAATACTTTGTTGTGCGTTTAAAGCACTTTCAATGTTCGATAGGCTGGATTCAATGTCTTTTAAATATCGGCCAGACCAAGTGTGAAGCTCGCTTTTTGTGTCTTCTAAAGGGTCAACAATTTCTGTTTCCTCTTCGTCACTTGCCCAACCCATTAAGGCGGACAAATCGTCAACGTCGTTATTGTTTTGTTGTTCTTGTAAAACCAGTACGGGAAGCGAGTTAAGTTCTTGAACATGGTCTTGAAAACTCGCAATGGAATCGATCAAGCGCTGATAGTTGACGTCATTCTTTTGTTTTAAATAATCGTCTTTTGCTTGTCTCATATGAGCTAAGCCACCATAAAGATGTGCTTGGCTCGCCAGATAAATGGCTGCGTCTTGTAGGTTTTTGGCGTCAATGAATTCCTGTGTTTTATCTGCAAACACATCAAGAGACAGGCGCATTTGTAGCTCATTGTTCTCAATTAACGCATATGGGTTGCCGGATAATTTCCCTGCCGCACGCACGTCTGACTTTAAGCTCGCTTCAATTCGCTTAAGCTGCGCGAGAATAGGAGCTTGCACTGAGCTCGGTATGTCGTCTAACGATGGAATAATCGTATTTTGTATAAAGTCTTCTGCTCCCTGCAACTTTGATGCTTCACCTGTCGATAAGTAATTCTCAATGATCTCGTTTAGCTCGATAGCAGAATGTCCCCATACTTTGTTATAGGCATCATTTTGCTCGAATGCATTACGAAATTGGAGAAGACTCCATAACAATAAAGCGATTAATAGACTAGCAATGACAAAATAGCTGGCCGTTGTGGTTCGAGTTACTTGGGATATTTTCAATTTAAAGCACGCCTTAATTACATAAAGTTACGTTGCGTGCCACCATAACTGGAATATGTGACAAAAATATTTCAGTGAGGCGTCTGGCGATATCTTCCACAAAGTACAATATTTTCGACTTTGCATTATTTGCGACATCAACCTGATTAAAAGCGACATCTTGAGCGCAAATATGTCATTTCTGTGAAAAAAAGCTGTCCCTGTCACGAATTGGTCATTATTTTGTATTAGATTGGTTTTTTATTAAAAGCATGTTTAATAAAAAATGTGTTTTAAAGGCAATTAGATTTAAGTGCTACTTTCTTAACGCAACACAACCATTTAAAAATACAGGAGCTCAAGAATGACTCTTTCTCGTCGTCAATTTGTAAAAGGTGCCACTGCAGCTGGTGCTGTTGCAGCAACTCCGTTTTCAATCAACCGTGCAATCGCAGCGAACAAAGAGCTACGAATCTATGCGTGGGCGGGTTATATCACGGATGAAATGTTGTCTGATTTCAAAGCAAAAACAGGTATTAATGCAACCTTTACGCCTTACGGAACCAATGATGAGCTAATGAACTCGCTGCGTGCCACAGATGGCACCGGCTTTGACATCATTATGCCAACTGTTGACCGTGTTCCTGGTTATGTTGACTACGACTTGGTTCAACCTTTAGACGTAAAAAGAGTGAATTGGGATGGTTGTTTAGAAAGCGCACTGGCTGGCTCTGATGTTGGTGGGATTGTGAACGGCAAGCGTTACTTTGCTCCAGCTGACTGGGGAACAGAGGCGATTGCTTACAACACTGAATACGCAAAAGTTGACCCTAAGAATTTAAGCTACGGCGATTTGTGGTTACCTGAAAATGCTGGTGGCGTTACCGTACGTGGCCATTCATCTTTGGTTGGTATCGGTTTGTGGTTAGAAAAAGCAGGCAAACTGCCTTATCCATTGTTGGATTCTTACAAAAATGAAAAAGCCATGCGCGCTAACTTTGATGTGATTCTAAAAGTAGCGGCAGAGAACAAAGCGTCTATCGCTCAGTTCTGGTCAACTGAAAACGAAGCGCAAGGTGCTTTTAGAACCAATGGTGCGGTAATCGGCCAAACTTGGGATAGCACAGCCTTCAAGTTGAAGTCTGAAGGTGAACCTATTGCTTACGGTGCACCAAAAGAAGGTGCGTTGGCTTGGATGGAAGGCTTTGTGATTCCGAAAAATGCGAATAACGTGGATTCTGTATATGAATTCATTAACTGGTATTACACGCCAGAAGCGGGCGCTATGTTTGTTAAATCAACAGGTTATAACTCTACATCGAAAGGTGCTGACGCTTTGTTGCCTGCTGAAACAAAACAATTCTTCCAAGACTCTTATTCTGAGCAAGACTTGGCGAACCTTTGGTGGTGGCCAATTCAGGAACCATGGTACGTGGCACTTCGTAACGAGTACCAAGACCGTTTCTTGTCTGCTTAACTTGTTGCAAAAAGCCCCTCGCAGACTTTGTCTCTGCGAGGGGCTTTTTTATTCTTATTTATTAATTCCGAGGAGTCTCATGGATAGCAGTGTTCATTTGAATAATGTCGTCATGCAGTTTGGTGACTTTACCGCGATTCAATCTACCGACTTACAGATTCAGTCGGGCGAGTTCTTTAGTTTTCTGGGTCCATCCGGCTGTGGCAAAACGACCATTCTAAATATGATCAGTGGTTTTCTAGACCCAACCAAAGGTGATGTAAAAATTGGTGGTCAATCCATGCAGGGAGTTCCGGCCAACAAACGTCCTACTTCTATGATTTTCCAAAATCTAGCTTTGTTTCCTTTAATGACAGTGGCTGAAAACATCGAGTTTGGCCTTGAAGTCCGTGGCGTACCCAAAGCTGAACGTAAAAAGACATCAGATCGTTTATTGGAGTTGGTTGCTTTAGAAGGCAGTGGGACAAAACGAGTTTCAGAGTTGTCGGGCGGTCAGAAACAACGTATCGCCATTGCTCGAGCTTTAGCGGTTGAGCCACAAGTGTTATTACTTGATGAGCCTCTTTCAGCCCTCGATTTAAAGCTACGCCAACATATGCGGACAGAGCTAAAAGAGATTCAACGTAAAACGGGCATTACCTTTATCTATATTACCCATGATCAGGGCGAAGCTTTGACCATGTCTGATCGAGTTGCCGTTATGTCAGCAGGGCGTATTCAACAAGTCGCCGACCCAATTACTTTGTATCGTGACCCGCAAACCGCTTTTGTTGCGTCGTTTGTTGGAGAGAACAACAGTATCGCAGGTAAAGTGACTGAAATTAACGAAGGCTATGCCGTGATTGACTGTGCTGGACTCGGCATATTGTCAGGTCGTGCCCAAGGTGAATTGAAAGTGGGTGACGAGGCAACTTTATTCGTTCGTCCTGAGCATTTCCGCCTTGAAACCGAAGAAGGCATGCATGTTTTGCAGGCGACCATAGAAGAGGTCAATTTCGAAGGCGCTTATCTAACTCTTAATGCGAATACGGCCAGTCATAAAACCTTATCTATTCAACTGGCTGCTCACCAGTACACGGATGCTTTACAAAAGGGCGCGCAGATCAAGCTGTCCTACCATCAATCAGATGCCGTAGTGATTGGAGGAGGTGACGATGTTCAAACAGCTTAAAGCTCGCTTTGGAAGTGGCTTGGCGGTTGGCATTATCGGCATGATTGCGATTTGGCTGATTGGCTTGGTAATACTGCCGCAGCTATTGATGATTGATTACTCCTTTCGGCCAAATCTACTACCGGCTGAGATTGGTGGGCCAAAAGATACATACTCACTGGTCAACTACGACACCTTATTTAACAACCAAATCCATTTGGCGATTTTCTTTAAGACCATTTGGTCGAGCGTACTAGTGACTGTGCTAACGCTAGTTGTTAGTTATCCTATTGCCTTTTACTTGGCGAAAGTGGCTACTCCACGACAAGCGGCCTTGTGTCTACTCTTACTTATTATTCCCTTTTGGATTAATGAGATTTTAAGAACCTTCTCTTGGTATATCATTCTTGCGTATAAAGGGCCTCTGAATGCGTTGTTACTTAGCTTGGGATTAATTAATCGACCAATACGTTTTTTGTCCGGCGATGGCGGCGTGATGTTAGGCATGGTGTACGCCTATATTCTATTTATGGTGTTTCCTATCTATAACGCTATTGAAAGCCTAGATACTAACCAAGTGAAAGCGGCCCGTAACCTTGGCGCCGGTTGGATACGCACCCATTATCGAGTCATTATTCCTCATGCGAAACCGGGTATTGCTACAGGCTGTATCATGACTTTTATGTTGGCAGCAGGGAGTTACGCTGTACCAGCATTGTTAGGTTCGCCTGGTAGTCGTTGGTTTACGCAAATTATCTATAACTGGTTCTTTGAAGGTGGTAATTGGAACCAAGGAGCTGCTTATGCCTTCTTGTTGCTCGTCATGTGTATTGGTTTCATTGCTTTTGTTATGCGTGTCTTTAAAGTTGGATTAGGAGATATCGCCAAATGAAGTCAGAAACCATTATGCGTATCGGGGTACGCTTCTATATCGGTATCTTTTTCCTATATCTTTTTACGCCACTTATTATCATGGGGGTTGCGACCTTTAACGATAGTCGCTTTCCCACTGTCTCTCCTTGGAAAGGCGCCACACTTAAGTGGTTTGAAGCCTTAGCTCAAGACGGTGCTATGTGGAAGGCGCTATGGACCAGTGGCATTGTCGCATTAGGCGTTTTGCTGGTGGCTGTGCCTATTGGTATCTGTTGTGCGTTATTGCTGTCAACTTACCAAGGGCGTGGTAAAACCTTTCTTTACACCTTAATGATGTCGCCCTTGCTAACCCCAGGAGTAATCGTGGGTATTTCCACGCTGATTTTCTGGAAAAGCTTATCAGTAAGTGGCGGGGTGTTCTTGACGGTTGTGGCGCAAACTACCTTTATTGCCGCCTATGTAATGCTGATGGTACTGGCTAGACTGCAGCGCTTTGATAGAACACTAGAGAATGCGGCGTTGAGCTTAGGGGCGACCCAGTGGCAGACGTTTAGACGCATTCTTTTGCCTTATTTAAAACCGGCAATTATTTCCGCTGCGGGTATCGCGTTCTTACAGTCCTTCGAAAACTACAACACAACCTTGTTCGTAAAAGGCTATGACACAACTTTAACGGTTTACATCGCATCTAAAGTTCGAACCGGACTGACACCTGCGGTGAATGCTTTGGGTTTAGTGATGATCTCAGTGACCGTTTTGCTGGCCATTGTCTACGAAGTGAAACGACGTAGAGAAATGGCGGGAAATCAAAACTAGATTCTCAAGGTTAGCCAAGCCCATTCCTGTTTCTGAGTGGGCTTTTTTTACTTTTTTGTTCGAAAAATAATCAAAAAAACGATCGATTGATGAGAAAACACACAAACATGACAGAAAGATAAATTAATCGTCTTTTTTGTCAGAAAAGGGTTGCACAAAATCTGTAGATCCTTAATATACGCCCTCGCTGACACGGACAGGGCTTAGCATCTTAATTAGGTTTAAGAGGTTAAGTGGCTTAAGTGTAACGGCAACGCTCTTTAAAATAGATAATCAGATAATTTGTGTGGGCGCTCGCTGGAGACTTCAGAAGATCGGCTGCTGACTTTTAGTTAGTAAGTTGATCAAAAAAATTGAAGTCTTACGAGACGTCAAACACGTCAATTCGCTTTATAAGTAAATTGTTAGTGTTTCGATACTTGAGTAAGCAAACTTTTTAACTGAAGAGTTTGATCATGGCTCAGATTGAACGCTGGCGGCAGGCTTAACACATGCAAGTCGAGCGGAAACGATGATAGCTTGCTATCAGGCGTCGAGCGGCGGACGGGTGAGTAACGCGTAGGAATCTGCCTAGTAGAGGGGGACAACATGTGGAAACGCATGCTAATACCGCATACGCCCTTAGGGGGAAAGGAGGGGATCTTAGGACCTTCCGCTATTAGATGAGCCTGCGTGAGATTAGCTAGTTGGTGGGGTAAAGGCTCACCAAGGCGACGATCTCTAACTGGTCTGAGAGGATGACCAGTCACACTGGGACTGAGACACGGCCCAGACTCCTACGGGAGGCAGCAGTGGGGAATATTGGACAATGGGCGCAAGCCTGATCCAGCCATGCCGCGTGTGTGAAGAAGGCCTTAGGGTTGTAAAGCACTTTCAGGAGTGAGGAAGGGCGTTTGGTTAATACCCAAATGTTTTGACGTTAGCTCCAGAAGAAGCACCGGCTAACTCTGTGCCAGCAGCCGCGGTAATACAGAGGGTGCAAGCGTTAATCGGAATTACTGGGCGTAAAGCGCGCGTAGGTGGTTTGTTAAGTCTGATGTGAAATCCCAGGGCTCAACCTTGGAATGGCACCGGATACTGGCAGGCTAGAGTACGGTAGAGGAGTGTGGAATTTCCTGTGTAGCGGTGAAATGCGTAGATATAGGAAGGAACATCAGTGGCGAAGGCGACACTCTGGACTGATACTGACACTGAGGTGCGAAAGCGTGGGGAGCAAACAGGATTAGATACCCTGGTAGTCCACGCCGTAAACGATGTCTACTAGCCGTTGGGTTGTAATGACTTAGTGGCGCAGCTAACGCAATAAGTAGACCGCCTGGGGAGTACGGCCGCAAGGTTAAAACTCAAATGAATTGACGGGGGCCCGCACAAGCGGTGGAGCATGTGGTTTAATTCGAAGCAACGCGAAGAACCTTACCTACTCTTGACATCCATAGAACTTAGCAGAGATGCTTTGGTGCCTTCGGGAACTATGAGACAGGTGCTGCATGGCTGTCGTCAGCTCGTGTTGTGAAATGTTGGGTTAAGTCCCGTAACGAGCGCAACCCTTATCCTTACTTGCTAGCAGGTTATGCTGAGAACTTTAAGGAGACTGCCGGTGACAAACCGGAGGAAGGTGGGGACGACGTCAAGTCATCATGGCCCTTACGAGTAGGGCTACACACGTGCTACAATGGCGTATACAAAGGGCTGCGAGCTAGCGATAGTGAGCGAATCCCATAAAGTACGTCGTAGTCCGGATTGGAGTCTGCAACTCGACTCCATGAAGTCGGAATCGCTAGTAATCGTAGATCAGAATGCTACGGTGAATACGTTCCCGGGCCTTGTACACACCGCCCGTCACACCATGGGAGTTGATTGCTCCAGAAGTAGCTAGCTTAACCTTCGGGATGGCGGTTACCACGGAGTGGTCAATGACTGGGGTGAAGTCGTAACAAGGTAGCCCTAGGGGAACCTGGGGCTGGATCACCTCCTTAAACGATAGAAGCTCTGGTGAGCGTTCACACAAATTATCTGATGTATATCTACTTTATAAGACGCACAGAAAGTGTTTGGGTCTGTAGCTCAGTTGGTTAGAGCGCACCCCTGATAAGGGTGAGGTCGGCCGTTCAAATCGGCCCAGACCCACCAAATACTAGACAGTGAATAATGGGGCTATAGCTCAGCTGGGAGAGCGCCTGCTTTGCACGCAGGAGGTCTGCGGTTCGATCCCGCATAGCTCCACCATTTATTAACTTCTTCTGTGTTTAAGATTAGCGAGAGTTCTAAGCAAGACACTAAACAGAATCGATTCAAAGCGTGCTTTGAATATGTTCTGACGTTTTAGTCTCTGACTTAGTGCTTTGCACTAAACTTGCTCTTTAATAATTCAAATTTTGAAATAACGATGAATCAAGCGTTAAACCGGTGGAAGTTCACTTTAACCTAGTGGCTTCTATTATCGTAAATCCTAAGAGGTACAAAAGCTCTTAGGTATGTGATCCGAAACTATTTTGGGTTATATGGTCAAGTGACCAAGCGTGCACGGTGGATGCCTTGGCAGTCAGAGGCGATGAAGGACGTGGTAATCTGCGATAAGGTTCGGGGAGTTGATAAACAAACTTTGATCCGAACATTTCCGAATGGGGAAACCCACCCGCTTGCGGGTATCGTTAAGTGAATACATAGCTTAACGAGGCGAACCCGGGGAACTGAAACATCTAAGTACCCGGAGGAAAAGAAATCAACCGAGATTCCCTAAGTAGCGGCGAGCGAAAGGGGATTAGCCCTTAAGTTGGTTTGGTGTTAGTAGAAGACTCTGGAAAGGGTCGCCATAGTGGGTGATAGCCCCGTATACGAAAACGCCATTTCAATGAAAACGAGTAGGACGGGACACGTGTTATCCTGTCTGAATATGGGGGGACCATCCTCCAAGGCTAAATACTCCTGACTGACCGATAGTGAACCAGTACCGTGAGGGAAAGGCGAAAAGAACCCCTGTGAGGGGAGTGAAATAGATCCTGAAACCGTGTACGTACAAGCAGTGGGAGCGGACTTGTTCCGTGACTGCGTACCTTTTGTATAATGGGTCAACGACTTATTTTCAGTAGCAAGGTTAAGCGATTAGCGGAGCCGTAGGGAAACCGAGTCTTAATAGGGCGTTTAGTTGCTGGGAATAGACCCGAAACCGGGCGATCTATCCATGAGCAGGTTGAAGGTTGGGTAACACTAACTGGAGGACCGAACCCACGTACGTTGAAAAGTCCGGGGATGACTTGTGGATAGGAGTGAAAGGCTAATCAAGCTCGGAGATAGCTGGTTCTCCTCGAAAGCTATTTAGGTAGCGCCTCGTATCTCACCATTGGGGGTAGAGCACTGTTTGGGCTAGGGGGTCATCCCGACTTACCAACCCCATGCAAACTCCGAATACCAATGAGTGCAATTACGGGAGACACACGGCGGGTGCTAACGTCCGTCGTGGAAAGGGAAACAACCCAGACCGTCAGCTAAGGTCCCAAAGTTACAGTTAAGTGGGAAACGATGTGGGAAGGCTTAGACAGCTAGGAGGTTGGCTTAGAAGCAGCCATCCTTTAAAGAAAGCGTAATAGCTCACTAGTCGAGTCGGCCTGCGCGGAAGATATAACGGGGCTAAACTGTACACCGAAGCTACGGATGCATATTTATATGCATGGTAGAGGAGCGTTCTGTAAGCCGTTGAAGGTCAAGCTGTAAGGCAGGCTGGAGGTATCAGAAGTGCGAATGTTGACATGAGTAACGATAAGGGGAGTGAAAAACTCCCCCGCCGGAAGACCAAGGTTTCCTGTCCCATGTTAATCAGGGCAGGGTGAGTCGGCCCCTAAGGCGAGGCAGAAATGCGTAGTCGATGGGAAACAGGTTAATATTCCTGTACTCGTACATATTGCGATGGAGAGACGGAGAAGGCTAGGCCAGCACAGCGATGGTTGTCTGTGTTTAAGGCGGTAGGTTTGGGACTTAGGCAAATCCGGGTCCCTTTAAGACCGAGAACTGACGACGAGCCCTCTTTTGGGCGAAGTGGTTGATGCCATGCTTCCAGGAAAAACTTCTAAGCTTCAGATATGATCGAACCGTACCCCAAACCGACACAGGTGGTCAGGTAGAGAATACCAAGGCGCTTGAGAGAACTCGGGTGAAGGAACTAGGCAAAATGGTACCGTAACTTCGGGAGAAGGTACGCCGGTTAGTGTGAAGGACTTGCTCCGTAAGCATTGATCGGTCGAAGATACCAGGTGGCTGCGACTGTTTATTAAAAACACAGCACTCTGCAAACACGAAAGTGGACGTATAGGGTGTGACGCCTGCCCGGTGCTTGAAGGTTAATTGATGGGGTTAGCTTCGGCGAAGCTCTTGATCGAAGCCCAAGTAAACGGCGGCCGTAACTATAACGGTCCTAAGGTAGCGAAATTCCTTGTCGGGTAAGTTCCGACCTGCACGAATGGCGTAACGATGGCCACACTGTCTCCACCCGAGACTCAGTGAAATTGAAATCGCAGTGAAGATGCTGTGTATCCGCGGCTAGACGGAAAGACCCCGTGAACCTTTACTATAGCTTCACAGTGAACTTTGAACCTACTTGTGTAGGATAGGTGGGAGGCTTTGAAGATAGGACGCCAGTTCTATTGGAGCCAATCTTGAAATACCACCCTGGTATGTTTGAGGTTCTAACTCAGGTCCATTATCTGGATCGAGGACACTGTGTGGTGGGTAGTTTGACTGGGGCGGTCTCCTCCCAAAGAGTAACGGAGGAGCACGAAGGTGTGCTCAGCATGGTCGGAAATCATGCATAGAGTGTAAAGGCAAAAGCACGCTTAACTGCGAGACAGACACGTCGAGCAGGTACGAAAGTAGGTCTTAGTGATCCGGTGGTTCTGTATGGAAGGGCCATCGCTCAACGGATAAAAGGTACTCCGGGGATAACAGGCTGATACCGCCCAAGAGTTCACATCGACGGCGGTGTTTGGCACCTCGATGTCGGCTCATCACATCCTGGGGCTGAAGCCGGTCCCAAGGGTATGGCTGTTCGCCATTTAAAGTGGTACGCGAGCTGGGTTTAGAACGTCGTGAGACAGTTCGGTCCCTATCTGCCGTGGACGTTTGAGATTTGAGAGGAGCTGCTCCTAGTACGAGAGGACCGGAGTGGACGAACCTCTGGTGTTCCGGTTGTCACGCCAGTGGCATTGCCGGGTAGCTATGTTCGGACGGGATAACCGCTGAAAGCATCTAAGCGGGAAGCCTCCCTCAAGATAAGATCTCACTGGGACATAAGTCCCCTAAAGAGCCGTTCGAGACTAGGACGTTGATAGGTTGGGTGTGTAAGTGCTGTGAGGCATTGAGCTAACCAATACTAATTGCTCGTGAGGCTTGACCATATAACACCAAAGTGGTTTTTGGATGAGAAAGCTCATCAAAGATTACAGAGACACATTACGATAAAGTACTGAAATTGTTCCTGACAATTTTCAGCATTTCCTCCATCCATGGAGGTCGCTGGTTTAACCTTGATACACGTTATTTCAAAATGAATTGTTAAAGATCCAAGCAACGTATTCGCGTGAAAACGCAGCCGAATTGCTTGACGATCATAGAGGCGTTGAACCACCTGATCCCATCCCGAACTCAGAAGTGAAAAGCGCCATCGCCGATGGTAGTGTGGGAGATCCCATGTGAGAGTAGGTCGTCGTCAAGCTTATAATACTAAGAGCCCCACATAGCCAACGCTGTGTGGGGTTTTTTATTGCAGATATGCATGTGATAGCAGTAAGTCGACAAGCTTATAATTAAGAAAGCCCTGATAGCTAAGCTGTCGGGGCTTTTTTTCGTCTGTTGGAAATGGAAGGTCTGAAAGGGAATAGAGACAGGAACAGATCAGATTAGAAACAAGAGCGTCTTAGTGGTCATTTACTTGCGCTTGTTTCGTGCCTCAACGCGTCTGCGTAAATGATCACTAAGACACTCTATTTCCTCGCAAGACTTCTCTATATCACTTTCCTTCTTCCTCGACAGATCAACGTAAATGACATCCAAGGCACTTTATTGTCTGCCAGCCTCACTCTTCGATGTGTTTACGTAAATTAAATCATCGCCTTATAACACCACACCTTTTCTCGCCAGTTTGGCCTGTCATATTGTCTATAGATTAGGTTGTTTATAGAGCATGGGAGTAATGTTTCGTCCTTGTGCTTGATAGGCTTTAAAGCGACCTAGTAAGGCGGCAGGTAATTCTTCGGGCAATATCTTAGCAAAGCCATTGCGCGTATAAAAAGGAACGAGAGGGGTAAGGGCAAAGCAGTAGCTTGCTTGTTTGCTGAGTTCGCCATGTAGGCATTGAATGAGGTGGCCGCCTAATCCTTTATTACGGTAGGATGGCTCTGTCACCATAGCAGTAAGTAGTTGGGCTTGGTCGAGTTGCTTTAGTCTTAATGAGCAAACTATTTTGTTGTTATCGCGAATTACCCAAATTGGGTCAGCTTTATTGGGTTTTCCGCTGGGGTAATGTTCTTGGTAGAACTTTTTGACGAGTGGAAACCAAAGTGAAGGAACAAGTTCTGCATATGAGTAGGTTTTTTTCATGCTTTAATAGACTTGAGTGGTGTTGCTTTGATTGTAGCAAATTTGCATGGTTCATAGTGAGGGTCTGGTATGTGGAAGGTTTTTGTCTTTTGGTGTGCTGCATTTATGGTTTTGCCAGCCTATGCAGAAAAACATGAGCACTTTGTTTTCAAGCCTGATGAGGTGTTTTCCGATTATGTGGCAAGGGCTGAGACGTATTTGCAGGCGAATAAAGTGTGGGTGAATGCAGATAATCAAATTCATGAACTTGCTGCTGTGATGCCGTTTGAATTACTACCTGATCCTTCTCGTTGTGATGGACATCAGAGAGTAGGAGTCTTGTTGTCTCATGGGTTATCTGATTCTCCTTTTTCTATGAGAGATCCTGCACGAGCATTGCAGGCTGCTTGCTATTATGTACGAGTGATTTTATTGCCAGGTCATGGAACTGAGTCATCTAGTTTGCTGAGTGTGTCCAGAGAGGATTGGCGAGAGACCTTTTATAACGCAGCAAATCAATTTAAAGACGAAGTGGATTCCTTGTATGTCGGCGGCTTTTCTACCGGTGGTGCATTGGCGGCTGAGTATGCCTGGAAAAATCCGGATCAGCTTTCCGGCGTGCTTCTTTTTTCTCCTGTATTCAAGGTAAATAGTAGTATTGACTGGTTGTCTCCATGGTTGGCTTTGGTGAAGGATTGGTTGGACAACGAACCATCCGATGATTTTGCTAAGTATGCTTCCATTCCTGTCCCAGCCATTGCGGAGGTCTATAAACTGGCTAAAGAAGTACGTGGTCTCGTTTTAGAGGGCCCTAAGTCGCTTCCAGTGTTTATCGCTATGTCTGATGAAGATCAGACGGTGGACTCTTCTGTTACTTTGGAAGTATTTGAGCAGGGAATGGTTGGAGCGACGAGTCAGGTCGCGCTTTACAGTCAAGATCAAAATAAAGTCAGTTCAGACCGCGTTAAGGTTTATAATTCCCATTGGCCTGAGTCGAATATTTTGGGGCTTTCTCACATGGCCGTTCATGGCGACCCAAATAATCCGTATTATGGGGCGTTTGGGGAATATCGAATATGTGGTTGGCATCTATCAGATAAGGCTTTGTATGATGCTTGTCGAACAGATGAAAGTAACTGGTTTGGTGAGCGCTCTAAAGCCTTATCGGAAAAGAGCCCGCATGCTGCGAGAGTGTCTTGGAATCCCGAATTCGCGTCTTTGATGCAAGAAATGGTTACTTTCATGCGGTCAAATACATTGCAAAATTAAGAGGAAATAAGGCCTTATGCCTGCAGATATCAAAATGCATTTACCTAACCTGACGTTGGCTCAACAACAGGTTGAGCAATATCACCGTGATGGTTATTTGATATTGGGTTCCCTTATTTCTTCTGAAGTATGTGATGCGTTAAAAAGTAGAATGTCAGAGTTAATTGACGGCTTTGATGCTGAATCTGTTCGTTCAATCTTTACAACCAATGAGCAGACTCGACATACAGATCAATATTTTATGGACTCGGCCGAGACGATCTCTTTTTTCTTTGAAGAAGAGGCATTCGATGAGTCTGGGAATCTTAAGCAATCTTTAAGTGCTTCGATCAATAAAGTCGGTCATGCTCTTCATGTAAAAGATGATGTCTTTCGTCAATTTTCTTTGGCGACTGTTTGGGGGAATATGCTTCGTCAATTGGGCATGGCTGAGCCCCGCGCAGTGCAATCTATGTATATTTTTAAACAGCCAAATATTGGTGGCGAAGTTGTTTGTCATCAGGACAGTACTTTTCTTTATACTAGGCCCATGAGCGTCATTGGTCTTTGGTTTGCGATTGAGGAGGCGACGCTGGAAAATGGTTGTCTTTGGGGTGTGCCTCAAGGGCATAATGTCGGATTGCTGAAGCGATTCGAACGAGTTTCTCCAGAATCCATCGAAACAAAGATGGTGACGTTAAAGGAGCATCAGTGGCATCAAGATGAATTAGTTGCTCTGCCTGTGTCAAAAGGGTCCTTGGTTATACTTAACGGCGAATTCCCTCACCTCAGTTATGCCAACCGCTCGGGTAAATCTCGTCATGCTTATGCTTTGCATGCGATAGATCAGGCTTGTGAGTATCCGAAAGAAAATTGGCTTCAATCTAATGTTAATAATGGTTTTCAGCTTTTTCATTTGTAGAGTTGAAACTTAGCTAAGTGGAAAAAATAATATGCAAACGGTTCTTGCGTTACTTAGTGACAATGAATTTCACTCTGGGGAAGACCTAGGGGCAGCGATGGGAATAACTCGAGCGGCAGTATGGAAAAAGCTGAAGAAGCTTGAGTCTATTGGCGTTACAGTGCATTCCGTTAAAGGGCGAGGTTATCGTTTGCCAACGCCTATAGAGTTGTTGTCTGAGTCGGCTCTTCGTGAAGGTGGTGTGTCTGACTCTGTTCAGCTGCAATTGGCTTTTGAAACAGAATCGACCAATAACGACGCAAAACACTATATTGGCCAAGGTGGTCAGTTGCCTGCGTTGTTTTCAGTGGAGCGTCAGACAAAAGGTCGCGGACGACGTGGGCGCCAATGGGAGTCTGGTGTTGCGAAAAACCTTACCTTGTCTTTTGCTTGGTGTTTTGAAAATGGCCCAAGCGTTATTGAGGGTTTGAGTTTGGCTGTTGGTGTTGCCGTTGCCAGAGTGCTTAAAAAAGCGGGCATTCCCAATCCTGGCCTTAAGTGGCCAAATGATATTCAAGTCGATGGGCAAAAGATTTGCGGCATTTTATTGGAAATGATTGCCGACCAAGATGTGTGTCATGTGGTGATTGGCATTGGGCTTAATGTTGAGATGGATGAAGCCTTCATGGCGAGTGTAGATCAGCCGTGGACAGATTTGGTTTCTAGGTTAGAGAATCGTCCTAGTCGAAACCGTATTTTGGCAGAGTTGACGCAAGAGCTTGTTGAGGTGTGTACGTTATTTGAAGAAGGTCATGGAATGAAGCATTTTCAGCATCATTGGCAAGCTTATGATGTGTTATTTAATCAATCTATTACGGTCAGTACGGTTAACAAACAACGTCAGGGCATAGCGAGAGGGATTGATGAAAAAGGTGCGTTGTTAATCGAAGAGAATGGTGAGATTTCCGCTCTCCACGGAGGCGAGATTAGTGTTCGTCGCAACTAATGTATTGGTGATTGATGCAGGCAACACAAGTGTAAAATTTACTGCCTTTAAAGGCGAAAAATTACTTTGGGTAGCTGCTGACGTGCTTAATGTTTTGGAATCAGGTTTTGTGCCAGATGCAGTTTATTTTGCTAGCGTTCGTTCCAAAGAGGAAAGTATTGTTGAGGTTGAAAGGGTTAAAGAGGCTTTTTCAAGCTGCGCTTGGCTTGAGCTTTCAAGTGAGAGCCAAGCGTGCGGTGTTGCGAATGCGTATTTTGAGCCGGCGCGGCTAGGTGTTGATCGCTGGCTTGGTGTGATTGCTGCCCATCATCTGTATAAAAAAGATGTGGTGATTGTGGATGCTGGAACCGCAATTAAGGTTGATCTAGTCAGTAGGGGTGGTAAGCACTTAGGTGGTTATATTGTGCCTGGCCTTTCTATGATGGAAAAAGCGTTGCTCTCCAACACTGCGCGCATTCGATATTCTACCAGTGAAGTGGTGGCGAGTGAGGGGCTTCCTAACTCGACCGCTAGGGCGGTAACAGAAGGTTGTCATGAGATGGCGTTGGGCTTTTTAGAGCGTATTTATCGTAACTACTCCGATAGTCAGTGGGTTGTGACGGGCGGGGATGGGCGTACTTTGTTGGATTTATTGAATATACCATTGGATAGCCAGCCTAATCTTGTGGCTCTTGGGGCTAGATTGGTTGGTGATGAGTTAATGAGAGGAAAGGAATGAAGTGGCTGTTTTTGTTTATAGTGTTAATTAATGCTGCGTTTTTAAGCTGGCATAGTTTTACTCAAGATAAGCCACAGGTATCAAAGGAGCCAGTATATGGGCCACCTGTTAGTGAGAAGATTTACCTGTTGTCAGAAGAGGCGCCAGTAACTGGATTAGAGCCTGAGAAAGCTGTCGCGCGGCAAGAAAGCTTTGAGGCTGTGATGGATAAGGTGGCTGCTCAAGTTGAAGGTCCCACAGAAAGTGCATTTTGTCCTCTTGTTGAAGTAGAGCGTCAGGCAGAGAAAGAGCAGATCCAGAAAGCTTTGGATGACCGTGCTTGGCCTTATGAAACAAATGAAACTTCAGGTAAAAGGACGAAATTTTGGTTATATGTTGCTGCTCCAGAGACGCAGGCAAAAGCGAGGGAAATCGTGAAGGATCTTGCGTCCAAATCCATTGATAGTTTTGTGATTAATCGAGAAGAAATGAAAAATCGTATTTCACTGGGTCTATATTCTTCGGCTGAACGTGCAAATCAAGCCAAAAGTCGTATAGAAGAAGTGTCTGGCTATACGGTGAGCATCTATGAGCATATGCGAAATGTTTCGCTGCAGCAGATCAAAGTAGGGCAACCTGTTAATGAAAAAGATTGGGTGTTATTTGTTTCACAGTTCGATCTTACGCAGATGACAATAAAAGTGGAAAAAAATCCATGCTAGCCCTTGCATTTGCTAAAGCGATTCATATAATGGCTCCCACCTTTTGGGGTGTTGCGTTGCAGCGTTGAGTACGTGGAGGGGTTCCCGAGTGGCCAAAGGGAGCAGATTGTAAATCTGCCACGAAAGTTTCGGTGGTTCGAATCCACCTCCCTCCACCATTTGCGGGTATGGTATAGTGGCTATTACCTCAGCCTTCCAAGCTGAAGAGGCGGGTTCGATTCCCGCTACCCGCTCCAATGCTCATGTAGCTCAGTTGGTAGAGCACACCCTTGGTAAGGGTGAGGTCGGCAGTTCAAATCTGCTCATGAGCTCCAGCTATTCTGATGCAAAAGACAGGTGGTTTATCCGCCTTTTTTATTGTCTGTTTTTTGGGCAAGTACCCTTGCAAATTTAACTTTGTTTAGGTAGTATTCTCCGCCCATACGAATGTAGGCCAATAGTTCAATTGGTAGAGCACTGGTTTCCAAAACCAGCTGTTGGGGGTTCGAGTCCCTCTTGGCCTGCCATCTTTCGTATCCTATTTTTTAGTTTTTAGGGATCACCTGAAGTATGAGTTCGAGTGCTGAAGCTCAATCATCTCGCGGAGATGTATTTAAGTGGGCTATTGTTGTTCTGCTAGTTGCGGTAGGCGTGATTGGTAATAACTATTATTCTACTGAGTCACTATTGTATCGCTTGATTGCTATTTTAGTGTTGGCTGTAGTTGCTGGTTTTGTTGCGTTACAAACTGTGAAAGGTCGGTCTTTTTTTACTTTAGCAAAAGAAGCTAAAACCGAAATTCGTAGGGTTGTGTGGCCAACTAGACAAGAAACTGTGCAGACAACCTTGATAGTGTTGGCGGTTGTTATTTTTATGTCTCTTGTACTGTGGGGAGTGGATTCGTTCCTTGGTTGGGTCGTTTCCTCGGTAATTAGTTAGGAGTTGCTCGTGACCAAACGATGGTATGTAGTACAGGCGTACTCAGGGTACGAAAAGCACGTAATGCGTTCGCTAATTGAGCGAGTGCAGGTTATGGGGCAAGAAGAGAATTTTGGCGATATCTTGGTGCCTACTGAAGAGGTGGTTGAGATTCGCGAAGGCAAAAAGCGCAAGAGCGAAAGAAAGTTCTATCCAGGTTATGTTTTGGTTCAAATGGATATGAATGATGACTCTTGGCATTTGGTTAAAGGTACATCTCGTGTGCTTGGTTTTATTGGTGGTACGGCAGATAAGCCATCTCCAATAACGTCACGAGAAGCTGATGCTATTTTGCAACGCGTTAGTGACGGTGTTGATAAGCCTCGTCCTAAGACATTGTTTGAAGTGGGTGAAGTGGTTCGTGTTAATGAAGGGCCGTTTGCAGACTTTAATGGTGTGGTTGAAGAAGTAGATTACGATAAAAGCCGAATCAAGGTTGCGGTGCTTATTTTTGGGCGCTCTACACCAGTTGATTTGGAATTTAGTCAGGTTGAAAAAGCCTGATTTTGTTGAACGGGTAGCCTTCGGGCAGTGACCCATCTGGAGTTAAAAAAATGGCTAAGAAAGTCCAAGCTTATATCAAGCTTCAAGTTAAAGCGGGTCAAGCGAACCCAAGTCCACCAGTTGGTCCAGCACTTGGTCAACACGGTGTGAACATCATGGAATTCTGTAAAGCATTCAACGCCAAAACTCAAGGTGTTGAGCCAGGTCTTCCTACACCAGTTATCATCACTGTTTACAGTGACCGTAGCTTTACATTCGAAACGAAATCTACTCCTGCGTCTGTTCTGTTGAAAAAAGCAGCTGGCCTTAAGAGTGGTTCTCCTCGTCCAAACACTCAGAAAGTTGGTACGGTTACTCGTGCTCAGCTAGAAGAGATTGTTGAAGCTAAGAAAGCTGACTTAACAGCAGCTGATATGGATGCAGCGGTTCGTACTATCGCTGGTAGCGCACGCGCTATGGGTCTTGAAGTTGAGGGTGTGAATTAATGGCTAAGCTAACTAAACGCGCTCGCTTGATCGCAGAAAAAGTAGAAGCAACTAAGTTGTACTCTGTAGAAGAGGCTGTTGCTCTTTTGTCTGAGCTTTCTACTGTTAAGTTCAAAGAATCTATCGATGTATCTGTTAACCTAGGTGTTGACCCTCGTAAGTCTGATCAGGCTGTACGTGGTTCTACTGTTTTGCCTAACGGTGCTGGTAAAGATGTTCGTGTTGCTGTATTTGCACAAGGTGCTAATGCTGAAGCTGCGAAAGAAGCTGGTGCAGATGTTGTTGGTTTTGATGACTTGGCTGAACAAGTTAAAGCTGGCAATCTAGATTTTGACGTTGTTATTGCTTCTCCAGACGCGATGCGCATCGTTGGTCAACTAGGTCAGGTTCTTGGTCCTCGCGGCCTGATGCCTAACCCTAAAGTTGGCACAGTAACTCCTGACGTTGCTACAGCAGTTAAAAACGCTAAAGCAGGTCAAGCACGTTACCGTACAGATAAAAATGGTATTATTCACGCAGGTGTTGGTTCTATCGAATTTACTGCTGAATCTATCAAAGGCAACCTAGAAGCACTTTTGGCTGACTTGCGTCGTGCTAAGCCTGCTTCTGCTAAAGGTGTCTACATGAAGAAAGTGACTTTGTCTTCTACAATGGGACCTGGTCTACAAATTGATTTAGGCGCGTTAAGCTTCTAAATTATACGCTTTGGGGTCTGCCTTTGAGCAGGCCGTCAAAGACCGCAGGAGCCTCTTGAGGGTTTAATGAAACGTTGAAAAATGTTTGTCCTGCGCAGATGGTGTGGCCCGATTCAGATTAACTGGATCTAACTCACCAGCAAGTACTTCGAGCAATCGGAGAGTTGGTAAAAAATAGGGGAATTTATTCCCTGCTAATCCAGGAGAAAACCAATGGCATTAGGTCTAGAAGACAAAAAAGCCATTGTCGCCGAAGTTAGCGAAGTTGCTAAAACTGCGTTGTCTGCAGTCGTAGCTGATTCTCGCGGTGTTACCGTGAGCAGCATGACTCAGTTGCGTAAAGAAGCGCGCGAAGCAGGTGTTTATGTACGTGTTGTACGTAACACATTGGCTCGCCGTGCAGTTGAAGGCACTGACTTCGAATGTCTAGCTGAGAGCTTTGTTGGTCCTACGTTGATCGCTTTCTCTAACGAGCACCCAGGTGCGGCCGCTCGTTTGTTGAAAACTTTCGCGAAAGATCAGAAAGAGTTTGAAGTAAAGGCGTTGGCGTTCAACGGTGAGTTGATCCCAGCAGGCGACATTGATCGTTTGGCAACACTGCCTACATACGAAGAAGCTATTGCGAAACTGATGAGTGTTATTCAGGGCGCAACAAGCAAGTTTGTACGTACTCTTGCAGCGGTTCGCGATCAAAAAGAGCAAGAAGCGGCATAATACGGATTTCCGTAACCCTTCTTGATAATTATTTTGTTTTATTACCTTCGGGTAATTATAAAAATGCTAGGAATCTGAGTCATGGCTCTAACTAAAGAAGATATCATCAATGCAGTAGCAGAAATGTCTGTAATGGATGTTGTTGAATTAATTTCAGCAATGGAAGAAAAATTCGGTGTATCTGCAGCAGCTGCTGTAGCTGCAGGCCCAGCTGCTGATGCAGGCGGTTCTGCTGAAGCACAAACTGAATTTGACGTTGTTCTTACTGCCGCTGGCGATAAGAAAGTAAACGTAATCAAAGCTGTACGTGCAGCGACTGGCCTAGGCTTGAAAGAAGCTAAAGCTATCGTTGACGGCGCTCCAATGACTGTTAAAGAAGCTGTATCTAAAGAAGATGCAGACGCTCTTAAAGCAGCTCTTGAAGAAGCTGGTGCATCTGTCGAAGTCAAGTAATGATGCTTGTATTTCCAGATTTCGACCAATAGTCGAAATGGCTGGTGACGTTTTTGTCACCGGCCTTTTTGGGTTTCTGAAACTCAAATAAAACTTAAAGAATTTTCAAGTGGGAGATAATGCTCCCATAAATGGTAAGGCCTGATTTGGGCCTTTTGCGTCAATGTGCACAAGCTGGGGAATGCTGATGGCTTACTCATACACTGAGAAAAAACGTATCCGTAAGGATTTCGGTAAACTGCCGCCCGTTTTGGATGTGCCATACTTGCTGGCAATTCAGCTTGAATCCTACCGTAATTTTTTGCAAGAAGGTAAACCTCTTGCAGAGCGTGGGGAATTAGGTCTGCATGGGGCTTTTAAATCTGTCTTTCCAATGGTTAGTTTTTCTGGTAGCGCGGCGCTTGAATACGTCGATTACCGTTTAGGCAAGCCAGTATTTGATGTTAAAGAGTGTCAGTTGCGTGGTGTTACTTACGCGGCACCTTTGCGCGTTCGTGTACGACTTATCATTTATGATAAAGAGTCGTCCAACAAGGCAATCAAAGACATCCGAGAGCAAGAAGTCTACATGGGTGAAATTCCACTCATGACAGATAATGGTACTTTCGTAATTAACGGAACAGAGCGTGTAATCGTATCTCAATTGCATCGTTCTCCTGGTGTGTTTTTTGATCACGACCGTGGCAAAACTCACTCTTCAGGTAAATTGCTTCATTCTGCCCGTGTTATTCCTTATCGTGGTTCTTGGTTGGATTTCGAGTTCGATCCAAAAGATTGCGTATTCGTTCGTATTGACCGTCGTCGTAAGTTACCTGCAACTATTTTGTTGCGAGCTTTGGGTTACGGAACGGAAGAAATTTTAGAAACTTTCTTTGACACAACACGTTTCTACATGAGCCGAGATGGCTTTGAGATGGATTTGATTGCAAATCGTCTGCGTGGTGAAACGGCATTGTTTAATATCGCTGACGCTAATGGCGAATTGATTGTTGAAGAAGGACGTCGTATTACGGCTAAGCACATTCGCGTAATGGAGAAGGCTGGTCTTGAACGCCTATCTGTGCCGCTTGAGTACATGCTTGGTAAAGTAACGGCGAAAAACTTAACTCATCCTTCAACTGGAGAGTTAATTGCGGAAGCAAACACTGAGTTATCTGTTGATTTGTTAGAAGCTCTTGTTTCTTCTGGTATTACAGAAGTAGACACACTTTATACGAACGATCTAGATAATGGCCCATTCATTTCTGACACGCTTCGTATCGACCCAACAAGCAACCAGCTTGAAGCATTGGTCGAAATTTACCGCATGATGCGTCCTGGCGAGCCGCCAACCAAAGAGTCTGCTGAAGGTTTGTTCCAAAGCTTGTTCTTCTCTGAAGATCGTTATGACTTGTCTGGCGTAGGTCGAATGAAATTCAACCGTCGCTTAGGTCGTGAAGAAGATACTGGCGCTGGCATCCTAGACAATGAAGACATTGTTGCTGTTCTTAAAACATTGCTAGACATCCGTAATGGTAACGGCATGGTTGATGATATCGACCACTTGGGTAACCGTCGCGTGCGTTCTGTTGGTGAAATGGCTGAGAACCAATTCCGTGTTGGTCTTGTCCGTGTTGAGCGTGCTGTAAAAGAACGTTTATCTATGGCGGAAGCTGATGGCTTGATGCCTCAGGATCTGTTGAATGCGAAGCCAGTTGCTGCTGCAATCAAAGAATTCTTTGGTTCTAGCCAGTTGTCTCAGTTCATGGACCAAAACAACCCGCTTTCTGAAGTAACACACAAACGTCGTGTTTCTGCATTAGGGCCTGGTGGTTTGACTCGTGAACGTGCCGGCTTTGAAGTTCGTGACGTACATGCCACTCACTATGGTCGTGTGTGTCCAATCGAAACGCCTGAAGGACCAAACATCGGTCTGATCAACTCTTTGTCTACTTATGCTCGTACGAATAGCTATGGTTTCCTTGAGACGCCATACCGTAAGATCGTCGACGGTAAGATGACAGATGAGACTGTTTATATTTCTGCGATCGATGAAGCGAAATACGTTATTGCCCAAGCATCTGCAACAGTAGATGAAGAAGGCCGTTTGGTAGATGAGTTGGTTCAGGTGCGTCATATGCACGAAACCACTTTGATTCCAAAAGAAAAAGTAAACTTGATGGACGTATCACCTCGTCAGGTTGTATCTGTTGCGGCATCTTTGATTCCGTTCCTTGAGCATGACGATGCCAACCGAGCTTTGATGGGTTCGAACATGCAACGTCAGGCTGTACCTACGTTAAAGGCTGATAAGCCTGTTGTTGGTACAGGTATGGAACGCAATGTTGCGAAAGACTCTGGTGTTTGTATTGTTGCTAACCGCGGCGGTGTGATTGAGTCTGTAGATGCAAGCCGTATCGTTGTTCGTGTTAACTCGGAAGAAACCATTGCTGGTGAAGCCGGTGTTGATATCTACAACTTAACGAAATACGTTCGTTCTAACCAAAATACCTGTATTAACCAGCGTACTTTGGTCATGAAAGGTGAAAAAGTAGCGTCTGGCGATATTATGGCTGACGGTCCTTCTGTTGATATGGGTGATTTGGCACTTGGTCAAAACATGCGTATTGCTTTCATGCCTTGGAACGGTTTCAACTTCGAGGACTCGATCCTAGTATCTGAGCGCGTTGTTGAAGAAGATCGTTTCACGTCTATCCACATTCAGGAATTAACCTGTGTGGCGCGTGATACTAAGCTTGGACCTGAAGAGATCACATCTGATATTCCTAACGTAGGTGAAGGTGCACTTTCTAAGCTTGATCAGTCTGGTATCGTTTATATCGGTGCTGAAGTTGAGCCAGGTGATATTTTGGTTGGTAAAGTGACGCCTAAGGGTGAAACTCAGCTAACACCTGAAGAGAAACTTTTGCGAGCGATCTTTGGTGAAAAAGCGTCTGACGTGAAAGACACGTCTCAGCGTGTTAAGACAGGTACTCGCGGTACAGTTATCGATGTACAAGTCTTTACTCGTGATGGCATCGAAAAAGATGAACGCGCTAAGTCCATTGAGAAAGCACAGCTTGATCAAGTTCGTAAAGACTTGAACGAAGAATTCCGTATTGTTGAAAAAGCAACTTTTGAGCGTTTGGCTGAAGCGTTGGTTGGACAGCAAGCAGAAGGCGGCCCAGGTTTGGCGCGTAATGCAATTATTACGGAAGAATATCTATCAAATCTAGATCACCCTGAGTGGTTTAATATTCGCGTTGCAAACGAAGAAGCTAGCGAGCAGCTTGAAAAAGCTCAAGTGGCTTTGGTTGAGCGTCGTAAAGAGCTTGATGCGAAATTTGAAGATAAGAAACGCAAGCTGCAAACTGGTGATGATCTTGCGCCTGGCGTATTGAAAATTGTTAAAGTTTACGTAGCGATCAAACGTCGCATCCAGCCTGGTGATAAAATGGCCGGTCGTCACGGTAACAAGGGTGTAATCTCTAAGATCATGCCTGTTGAAGATATGCCGTACGATGAAAACGGTGATCCAGTTGATATCGTATTGAACCCGCTTGGTGTTCCTTCGCGTATGAACGTTGGTCAGGTACTGGAAACTCACTTAGGTGCAGCCTCTAAAGGGTTGGGTCGTAAGATTAATGAGATGCTAGTCGTTGAGCGTGAGAAAGCAGAAGCAGTTGCTGAACTACGTGTTTTCCTAGACGAAATCTACAATGGCTACGAAGGCGACTTGCGTTGCGCGCGTACTGAAGATTTAGAAAGCTTTACAGACGAAGAAATTTTAACCTTGGCACAAAACCTAACAGGTGGTGTACCAATGGCGTCTGGTGCTTTTGACGGTGCAAAAGAAGCTGAAATCAAACGTATGTTGCGCCTAGCTGGTATCAACGAAAGCGGACAGGTTAAGTTGTTCAATGGTCGTACTGGTGATGCTTTCGAGCGCCCTGTAACAGTAGGCTACATGTACATGCTTAAGTTGAACCACTTGGTTGACGACAAGATGCACGCGCGTTCTACAGGCTCTTACAGCTTGGTTACTCAGCAGCCATTGGGCGGTAAAGCTCAATTTGGTGGTCAGCGTTTCGGTGAGATGGAGGTATGGGCACTCGAAGCATACGGTGCCGCTTACACGCTTCAAGAAATGTTGACAGTTAAGTCCGATGACGTGAACGGCCGTACTAAGATGTATAAGAACATCGTAGACGGTGATCACAGAATGGAACCTGGCATGCCTGAGTCCTTCAACGTATTGGTGAAAGAGATTCGTTCTCTTGGTATCGATATCGAGTTGGAAACCGAATAAGCACGAATCACATTTGACCTGCTGGGGAGCAAGACTCCCCGGCCTTACGAGTGGGGCGAATACACATGAAAGACTTATTAGGTCTTCTAAAATCACAAGGACAATCTGACGAGTTTGATGCGATCCGTATCGGCTTGGCGTCACCAGATATGATTCGTTCATGGTCTTACGGTGAAGTTAAGAAACCGGAAACCATCAACTATCGTACGTTCAAACCTGAGCGTGACGGCTTGTTCTGTGCAAAAATCTTTGGTCCTATTAAGGACTACGAATGCTTATGTGGTAAATATAAGCGTTTGAAACACCGTGGTGTTATCTGTGAGAAGTGTGGCGTTGAAGTGGCTCTGTCTAAAGTGCGTCGTGAACGCATGGGTCACATTGAGCTTGCATCGCCAGTTGCACACATTTGGTTCCTAAAATCTCTTCCATCACGTATTGGTCTTATCATGGATATGACTTTGCGTGACATCGAGCGAGTATTGTACTTTGAATCTTTCATCGTGATTGATCCAGGTATGACGACGCTTGATAAAGGGCAGTTGTTGAATGACGAGCAATATTTTGAAGCGCTAGAAGAATTCGGTGACGAATTTGATGCCCGTATGGGTGCTGAAGCGGTTCAGATGTTGTTGCGCGATTTGGACATGCCTGAAGAAATCAATCGCATGCGTGAAGAGCTAAACAGCACGAATTCTGAAACTCGTATTAAGAAGCTATCTAAGCGTCTTAAGCTTGTTGAAGCTTTCTATCATTCAGGAAACAACCCTGAGTGGATGGTGTTGGATGTATTGCCTGTTCTTCCGCCAGATCTACGTCCTTTGGTACCTCTTGAAGGTGGCCGTTTTGCGACGTCTGATTTGAACGACCTTTACCGTCGTGTGATCAACCGTAACAACCGTCTAAAACGCCTATTAGAGCTTTCTGCTCCAGACATCATCGTACGTAACGAAAAACGTATGTTGCAAGAGTCTGTTGATGCATTGCTTGATAACGGTCGTCGTGGTCGTGCCATTACAGGTTCTAACAAGCGTCCTCTGAAATCTTTGGCAGATATGATCAAAGGTAAGCAAGGTCGTTTCCGTCAGAACTTGCTAGGTAAGCGTGTAGATTACTCTGGTCGTTCTGTAATCACAGTAGGTCCTTCTTTACGTTTGCATCAGTGTGGTCTTCCTAAGAAGATGGCACTTGAATTATTTAAACCGTTTATCTTCTCTAAACTTGAGCTTCGTGGCATGGCGACGACGATCAAGGCAGCGAAGAAAATGGTTGAGCGTGAAACGCCTGAAGTGTGGGATATCTTAGACGAAGTTATCCGTGAGCATCCGGTTATGTTGAACCGTGCGCCAACACTTCACCGTTTGGGTATCCAAGCATTTGAACCAATGCTAATCGAAGGTAAAGCGATTCAGTTGCACCCACTTGTGTGTGCGGCTTATAACGCCGACTTCGATGGTGACCAAATGGCGGTACACGTTCCGTTGACAATTGAAGCTCAGCTAGAAGCGCGTGCTTTGATGATGTCTACGAACAACATTTTGTCTCCAGCTAACGGTGAGCCAATCATTGTTCCTTCTCAGGACGTTGTATTGGGTCTGTACTACATGACTCGTGAGAAAATCAATGCCAAAGGTGAAGGCATGGCGTTTTCTGACATCAAAGAAGTACACCGTGCTTACGGCGCGAAACAAGTTGAATTGCACGCTAAAGTAAAAGTTCGTGTCAGCCAAGTTGATACAACACTAGAAGGTGAAAAAGTGCCTTCTACTTTCGTTGCAGATACAACGGTTGGTCGTGCGCTATTGTTCGATATTGTTCCTGATGGCCTACCATTCTCTGTGGTTAATCAAACCATGAAGAAGAAAGCGATCTCTAACCTTATCAACGAGTGTTACCGTAAAGTTGGTTTGAAAGAGAGCTGTATTTTTGCCGATCAGCTGATGTACACAGGTTTTGCTTACGCAACAGCTTCTGGTTCTTCTGTTGGTGTTGACGATTTCGTTATTCCGCCAGAAAAAGCAGAAATCATTGCTAAGGCAGAAGCAGAAGTTAAAGAAATCGAATACCAGTATGCAGACGGTCTTGTAACGCAAGGCGAGAAGTATAACAAGGTAATCGATTTATGGTCTCGTACTAACGAAACTGTTACTGACGCTATGATGAAAAACTTGGCGAAAGAAACGACGATCGATAAAGAGGGTAATGAGGTTGAACAACAATCTTTTAACTCTGTTTATATGATGGCCGATTCTGGTGCCCGTGGTAGTGTTGCTCAGATGCGTCAGTTGGGTGGTATGCGTGGTCTGATGGCGAAACCAGATGGTTCCATCATCGAAACACCGATCACTGCGAACTTCCGTGAAGGTTTGTCTGTATTACAGTACTTTACCTCTACTCACGGTGCTCGTAAGGGTCTTGCGGATACAGCATTGAAAACAGCGAACTCTGGTTACTTGACTCGTCGTCTAGTGGATGTTGCTCAGGATTTGGTTATTACTGAAACTGACTGTAATACATCTAACGGTATCGTGGTTAATGCCATGATCGAAGGTGGTGATGTTGTTGTTCCTCTAGGTCAGCGTGTGTTGGGTCGTGTTGTGGCTCAAGACGTAAATGATGCTAAAGGAAACCTTGTTCTTTCTGCTGGCACTTTGATTGATGAGCATGACGTTCGTGCAATCGAAGCAGCTGGTGTGGACGAGATGATTATTCGTTCCGTTATCACTTGTGACACGCGTCATGGTGTTTGTGCGAAATGTTACGGTCGTGACTTGGCTCGTGGTCATCAGGTTAACATCGGTGAAGCAGTGGGTGTTGTTGCTGCTCAATCTATCGGTGAGCCAGGTACACAGTTAACCATGCGTACGTTCCACATCGGTGGTGCGGCATCTCGAGCATCTGCTGTCGACAGTGTTCAGGTTAAGAGTGCGGGTACTGTTCGTTTCCATAAGATGAAGAGTATCGAGCGTGATACTGGTCATTTGGTTGTGGCTTCTCGTTCTTCTGAATTGGCGATTGCTGATGAAGCCGGTCGTGAGAAAGAGCGTTATAAGCTTCCTTACGGTGCGGTATTGAGTGTTCGTGAAGGTGATGCAGTTGTAGCGGGTCAAATCGTTGCAAACTGGGATCCACACACACACCCAATCGTTTCTGAGATGGAAGGTCGTCTTGAATTCAGTGGTATGGAAGAGAACGTTACTATCCGTCGCCAATCTGATGATATGACTGGCTTAACTACCATTGAAGTCATGGAAGTGAAAGATCGCCCTTCTGCAGGTAAAGATCTACGTCCAATGATTGCGGTAGTTGATGCAGAGGGTAACCCTGTATTGATTCCAGGTACGGATTCTCCTGTGCAATACATGCTTCCAGAAAAAGCTCTATTGAGCTTGGATCACGGTGCAACTGTGAAGTCTGGTGAAGTATTGGCTCGTATTCCACAAGAATCACAAGGTAACAAAGATATTACCGGTGGTTTGCCACGAGTTGCTGACTTATTTGAAGCGCGTCGCCCGAAAGATCCTGCTGTTATGGCAGAAGCAAGTGGTGTAGTGAGCTTCGGTAAAGAGACGAAAGGCAAGATCCGCTTGGTTATCACGCCTCAAGATGGCAGTGATCCAATTGAGACTTTGATTCCGAAATGGCGTCAAATCAATATCTTTGATGGTGAAGAAGTGGCGAAAGGCGAGATTATTGCCGATGGTCCTTTGAGCCCTCATGACATTTTGCGCCTAAAAGGTGTAGAAGCATTAGCTGACTACATTAGTAATGAAGTGCAAGAAGTTTACCGCTTACAAGGTGTTGTGATTAACGATAAGCATATCGAAGTTATCGTTCGTCAGATGCTACGTAAAGTGGAAGTGGGTGAGTCTGGTGATACAGATCTTATCCAAGGTGATCAGGTTGAGTTGACTCAACTTCTTGATGCAAACGAGAAAGCGGAAGCAGAAGGTAAATTCCCTGCTAAGTTTGAACGTGTGCTTCTAGGTATCACTAAAGCATCTTTGGCTACTGAGTCCTTTATATCAGCAGCGTCTTTCCAAGAAACAACTCGAGTTCTTACGGAAGGTGCGGTAACTGGTAAGAAAGATCACTTACGTGGCTTGAAAGAAAACGTTGTAGTGGGTCGTTTGATACCAGCAGGTACAGGCTTGGCTTACCACAATGAGCGCAAGAGAAAGAAAGAGCTTGCGCAAGCAGCAAAAGAAGGAAGTTCAGCGGTAAGTGCGTCAGATGTGGAAGAAGCATTGAGCGCAGCACTGAAAGACTAGTTATTTGCTGTTAAATCGTGAGGGAGGTGATTTTTTAGTCACCTTCCTCTTGACTGTTTTATAGGCGCAAATTAAACTTGCGCCTCCTTAATTTTGGCGATTTCCGCCATAAGAATTGGATTTGTGGAGCTTGTCTAATGGCAACCGTTAACCAGTTGGTTCGTAAACCACGTAAACGTAAAGTGGCAAAGAGTGACGTACCTGCGTTACAAGCTTGTCCGCAACGCCGCGGTGTCTGCACTCGCGTATATACTACTACACCTAAAAAGCCTAACTCGGCTTTGCGTAAAGTATGTCGTGTTCGCTTGACTAACGGCTTTGAAGTAACTTCCTACATTGGTGGTGAAGGTCACAATCTACAAGAACACAGTGTTGTACTGATCCGTGGCGGTCGTGTAAAAGATTTGCCAGGTGTTCGTTATCACACAGTTCGCGGTAGTTTAGATACTTCAGGCGTACAAAATCGTAAGCAAGGTCGTTCTAAATACGGTACTAAACGTCCTAAGTAAGTTAATACTGCTTAGATCATCGTTTAGACATAATTTTGTAATACAGTAAGGCCGAGCAATTGTTGAATTGTCTCGGGCGAACCTGAAGAGGGTATAGAAATGCCAAGAAGACGCGTCGTCGCAAAGCGTGATGTACTTCCGGATCCTAAACACGGAAGCCAACTACTCGCTAAATTCATTAACCACGTAATGGTTAGTGGTAAAAAATCTGTTGCAGAGAGCATCGTATACAACGCTCTAAACACTGTTGCAGAGCGCGCTAAAACTGAAGAGCCTATGGCTGTCTTCGAAAAAGCACTAGAATCTATCCAACCAATGGTTGAGGTTAAATCTCGCCGTGTTGGTGGTGCAACTTATCAAGTTCCTGTTGAAGTACGTCCAGCTCGCCGCGCAGCTTTGTCTATGCGTTGGTTGGTTGATGCTTCTCGCAAACGTGGTGAGAAATCAATGGCTCTACGCCTAGCTGGCGAAATTTTAGATGCTGCTGAGAATAAAGGTTCTGCTGTTAAGAAACGTGAAGACGTTCATCGCATGGCAGAAGCGAACAAAGCATTTTCTCATTACCGTTTCTAATCTCCTGGAGAGCTATACACAGTGGCACGTAAAACACCTATCAACCGCTACCGTAATATTGGTATTTGTGCGCACGTTGATGCAGGTAAAACGACGACAACTGAACGCGTTCTTTTCTATACAGGTCTGTCTCATAAAATAGGTGAGGTGCACGATGGTGCGGCTACTATGGATTGGATGGAGCAAGAGCAAGAGCGCGGTATTACCATCACTTCAGCGGCAACAACTTGCTTCTGGAGTGGTATGAGTAAACAGTTTGAACAGCATCGTATCAATATTATTGATACGCCTGGGCACGTAGATTTCACTATTGAAGTGGAGCGTTCTTTGCGTGTTCTGGATGGTGCCGTTGTTGTGCTTTGTGGCTCTTCTGGCGTACAGCCTCAGACTGAGACTGTATGGCGACAAGCGAATAAATATGAAGTGCCTCGTATGGTGTTCGTCAATAAGATGGACCGAACAGGTGCGGATTATTTTTCGGTTGTTGAGCAGCTTAAAGCTCGCCTGGGAGCGAATGCCGTTCCTATTCAAATTAACATCGGTACTGAAGATGACTTCAAGGGCGTTGTTGATTTGATTCTCATGAAAGCCATTATGTGGAATGAAGAAGATCAAGGTATGTCTTACGAATTGGAAGATATACCAGCCGACCTTCTTGAGACTGCTGAAGAATGGCGAGAAGAGATGGTTGAAGCGGCTGCGGAAGCAAATGAAGAATTAATGGATAAGTACCTTGAAGAAGGTGAGTTATCTATTGAAGAAATTAAAAGTGGCTTGCGTGCACGAACTTTAGCGAATGACATTGTTCTTGTTACTTGTGGTTCGGCCTTTAAAAATAAAGGCGTGCAAGCTGTTTTGGATGCTGTTGTTGAATACATGCCTTCACCGCTTGAAGTTAAAGCGATTGAAGGGACACTTGAGGATGGCGAAACGGCTGTTACTCGAGTGGCTGATGATGAGGCTCCTTTCTCTGCATTGGCGTTCAAAATAGCAACCGATCCGTTTGTTGGTACTTTGACATTCATGCGTGTGTACTCTGGTATGTTGCGTTCGGGTGATGCAGTTTACAACTCTGTTAAACAGAAGCGTGAGCGTATCGGCCGGATGGTTCAGATGCATGCAAATGATCGTGAAGAGATTAAAGAAGTGTTGGCAGGAGATATTGCTGCAGCTGTAGGTATGAAGTACGTAACTACAGGTGACACTCTTTGTGATATGAACGATGTTGTTGTACTTGAACGTATGGAATTTCCAGAGCCTGTTATTTCTGTTGCGGTTGAGCCTAAATCTCAAGCGGATCAAGAAAAAATGGGTATTGCGTTGGGTAAACTGGCGCAAGAAGATCCTTCTTTCCGTGTGGAAACGCATGAAGAGACAGGGCAAACAATTATTTCAGGTATGGGTGAGCTGCATCTTGATATTCTTGTTGACCGTATGCGTCGCGAGTTTAAGGTGGAGGCGAACATTGGTAAGCCTCAGGTTTCCTACCGTGAAAAAATTCGCAAAGAAGTGGTGGTTAATCACAAATTTGTGCGTCAATCTGGTGGTCGTGGCCAATACGGTCACGTCGTAATGAAGTTGATTCCATCTGATAAGGATGGTCTTGAGTTTGTTAACGAGATTGTTGGTGGTGTTATTCCTAAAGAATACATCCCTGCGATAGAAAAAGGTGTTTCAGAGCAAATGAAGAATGGTGTCATTGCTGGGTATCCTTTATTGGGTCTCAAGGTGGTATTATTCGATGGTTCATTCCATGATGTTGACTCTAATGAAATGGCCTTTAAAATTGCAGCTTCTCAAGGTTTGAGAAAAGGGGCGGTCGATGCCGATCCTTGTGTTCTTGAGCCGGTAATGAAAGTGGAAGTTGTGACTCCTGAAGAATATATGGGCGATGTGATGGGTGACTTGAATCGTCGTCGAGGTATTGTTCAGGGGATGGACGATTCCCCGTCAGGGAAGATTATTCGTGCTGAAGTTCCTCTCGGGGAAATGTTCGGATATGCAACTGACGTGCGTAGCTTGTCGCAAGGGCGTGCAAGTTATGCAATGGAGTTTGAGAAATACGCTGAAGCACCGGCTAGTGTGGCAGACGCGATCATCAAAAATGAAGATTAATCATCATACTTACTAATTCTTAAGGTGTATGTATCATGGCAAAGAGTAAATTCGAACGTAATAAACCACACGTTAACGTTGGTACTATTGGTCACGTTGACCATGGTAAAACAACTCTAACTGCAGCATTGACTCGTGTATGTGCAGAAGTATTCGGCGGCGAAGCTGTTGCTTTTGACGGTATCGATAATGCTCCAGAAGAGCGTGAGCGTGGTATCACTATCTCAACTTCTCACGTTGAGTATGATTCTCCAGTACGTCACTACGCACACGTAGACTGTCCAGGACACGCCGATTATGTTAAAAACATGATCACTGGTGCTGCTCAAATGGACGGCGCTATCCTTGTTTGTGGTGCGACTGACGGCCCTATGCCTCAGACTCGTGAGCACATCTTGCTTTCTCGTCAAGTAGGTGTTCCTTACATCGTAGTATTCCTAAACAAAGCTGACTTGTTGGCTGAAGACTGTGGCGGTGCGGATTCTGAAGAATACGCTGAAATGCTAGAGTTGGTTGAAATGGAATTGCGTGACCTTCTTTCTGAATACGACTTCCCAGGTGATGACACTCCAATCATCCCAGGTTCTGCTTTGATGGCATTGAACGGCGAAGACGACAACGAAATGGGTACAACTGCAGTTAAGAAGCTTGTTGAGACTCTTGACGAATACATTCCTGAGCCAGAGCGTGCTATCGATGGTGCTTTCATCATGCCTATCGAGGACGTATTCTCTATCCAAGGTCGTGGTACTGTTGTAACTGGTCGTGTTGAGCGCGGTATCATCCGTGTTCAAGAAGAAGTTGAAATCGTTGGTATCGTTGATACTACTAAGACAACTTGTACTGGTGTTGAGATGTTCCGTAAACTTCTTGACGAAGGTCGTGCTGGTGAGAACTGTGGTATCCTTCTACGTGGTACTAAGCGTGAAGACGTTCAGCGTGGTCAAGTATTGGCTAAGCCTGGTTCTATCACTCCTCACACTGAGTTCACAGCAGAAGTATACGTGTTGGGTAAAGATGAAGGTGGTCGTCACACTCCATTCTTCAAAGGCTACCGTCCACAGTTCTACTTCCGTACAACTGACGTAACTGGTGCTTGTTCTCTACCTGAAGGCGTAGAAATGGTTATGCCTGGTGATAACATTCAGATGACTGTTGAACTGATTCACCCAATCGCGATGGACGAAGGTCTACGTTTCGCGATCCGTGAAGGTGGTCGTACAGTTGGTGCTGGTGTTGTAGCTAAAATTCTTAAATAATTAGACTTTGTTCTAGTTAGATAAGTTTTAAAAGCCGCCCTTAGTGGGCGGCTTTTTTATTGGTTTATTTTTGTTGCTTGCAAATTGGTTACTTGACAACCAGTTTCTGAGTGGCTAATATTCGCCGTCCTTAAAAAGGATTGTGGTTTAATAAATGTACAGTTAAACCATAAATACACAGTATTTGGAGTTGGAAATGCAAAGCCAAAAAATCCGTATTCGTCTGAAAGCATTTGATCATCGTCTGATTGATGCTTCAACACAAGAAATTGTGGACACAGCGAAACGTACAGGTGCACAAGTTCGTGGACCAATTCCACTTCCTACTCGCAAAGAGCGTTATACAGTATTGATTTCACCACACGTAAACAAAGATGCGCGTGATCAGTATGAAATCCGTACACACAAACGTGTTCTAGACATCGTTGAGCCAACTGAAAAAACAGTTGACGCTTTGATGAAGTTAGATCTTGCGGCAGGCGTGGAAGTACAAATTTCTTTAGGTTAATAGCCTAAAATCTGGGGTGCGAGAACCGACTGGTTATCAGTCGGCTTATGCACATTAGTGGAATGATCTGGAATGGTCAGCCGTAGCGGGTGATAGCCCCATACACAACTGGCAAGTGAGGTAAAAAATGGCTATTCAATTAGTCGGACGCAAAGCCGGAATGACACGTGTCTTCACAGAAGAAGGTGTATCCGTGCCAGTAACCGTCATCGAGGTTGAACCGAACCGCGTTACTCAGGTGAAAACAGCAGAAACTGACGGCTACCAAGCTGTTCAAGTAACTGTAGGTTCTCGCCGTTCGAGCCGCGTTAACAAAGCTGCTGCGGGTCATTATGCAAAAGCGAATGTTGAAGCAGGTCGTGGTTTGTGGGAGTTCCGCCTGGCAGGTGACGAAAAAGAAATCAATGTTGGTGATGAGCTAACTGTTGCTGATTTCGAATCTATCCAAACGGTTGATGTAACTGGTCAATCAAAGGGTAAAGGATTTCAGGGTGCCATCAAGCGTCATAATTTCTCTATGCAAGACGCTACGCATGGTAACTCATTGTCTCACCGTGCACCTGGTTCCATCGGTCAATGTCAAACACCTGGTCGTGTTTGGAAAGGCAAGAAGATGGCTGGCCACATGGGTGCTGCACAAGTTACTACTCAATCACTAGAAGTGGTTCGTGTAGACACAGAACGTAACCTTATCCTAGTGAAAGGTGCCGTACCTGGTGCAGTGAATGGTGATGTTATTCTTCAATCAGCTGTTAAAGCTCGCTAAGAGGGGTAGACAATGAACTTGAATCTAACAGGCGCAGAAGGAACAGTAGAAGTTTCTGATGTAGCCTTTGCTCGTGAATACAACGAAGCGCTAGTACACCAAGTAGTTACATCTTACTTGGCTGGCGGTCGTCAAGGTTCTCGTGCTCAAAAAACTCGCTCTGAAGTAGCCGGTGGTGGACGTAAACCTTGGAAACAAAAAGGTTCTGGTCGTGCACGTGCAGGTACTATCCGTAGCCCATTATGGCGCTCAGGTGGTGTTACCTTCGCTGCGAAACCACAAGATCACTCTCAGAAAGTGAACAAGAAGATGTACCGTGCAGCAATGCGCACCATCTGGTCTGAACTTGTACGTCAAGACCGTCTTGTTGTGGTTGAAGATCTTAAATTGGAAGCCCCAAAAACTAAGCTCTTCATAGCAAAAATGACAGAATTGAATGTTGAGAATGCTTTGATTGTTTCCCATGAATTGGATGACAATTTGTTTTTAGCAGCTCGCAATATTCCTAGCGTAGATGTGCGTGATGCAGCGTCTATCGATCCTGTTAGCTTGATTGCTTACGACAAAGTGTTGGTGACAGTTGGTGCTCTGAAACAAGTTGAGGAGGCACTAGCATGATCGGCGAACGCATTTATAAAGTTCTGTTGGGTCCACACATTTCCGAAAAAGCAACTATCGTAGCCGAAGGCAACGGTCAGTATGTATTTCGTGTAACGGGTGATGCGACAAAACCTGAAATCAAACAAGCTATCGAAGCGCTTTTTGAAGTCAAAGTTGAGTCTGTACGTACGTTGAACCAAAAAGGTAAGACTAAGCGCACAGTTCGTGGTCTAGGTAAGCGTAGCGACGTGAAAAAAGCGTACGTTCGTTTGGCCGAAGGTCAAGACATTGATTTCATGGTCGCTGAATAAGGGGAGATAGGTCAATGGCTGTTGTAAAAAGTAAGCCAACGTCTGCAGGCCGTCGTCACGTTGTTAAAGTTACCAACAGTGACTTGCACAAAGGCGCACCTTATGCACCTTTGCTAGACAAAAAAGCAAGTCAGGTGGACGTAACAATAACGGACGCATCACTACGCGTCACGTAGGTGGTGGTCATAAGCAGCATTATCGTATGGTTGATTTTCGTCGTAACAAAGACGGAATTCCTGCGGTAGTTGAGCGTTTGGAATATGATCCAAACCGTTCTGCAAATATTGCATTGATTAAATATGCTGATGGTGAGCGTCGTTACATTATCGCTTCCAAAGGTATGGTTGCAGGCAATGTTGTTTTTAGTGGTGCAGATGCGCCTATCAAAGCTGGTAATACTTTGCCTCTGCAAAATATTCCAGTTGGTAGTACGGTTCACTGTATCGAGCTTAAGCCAGGTAAAGGTGCACAAGTTGCGCGTTCTGCTGGTGCTTCAGCTCAGCTAGTTGCACGTGAAGGTCGTTACGTTACTCTTCGTCTACGTTCAGGCGAAATGCGTAAAGTATTGACTGAGTGTCGCGCCACTTTGGGTGAAGTATCAAACTCTGAGCATAGCTTGCGAGTTCTTGGTAAAGCTGGTGCTACGCGTTGGCGTGGTGTTCGTCCTACCGTTCGCGGTGCGGCAATGAACCCAGTTGATCACCCACATGGTGGTGGTGAAGGTCGTAGTAAGGGTGGTCGTCATCCTGTTTCACCTTGGGGTATTCCTGCTAAAGGGTACAAAACACGCAGCAACAAGCGTACTGATAAACTTATTGTACGTCGCCGTACTAAGTAATAAGAGGAAACGACTGTGCCACGTTCACTAAAAAAAGGTCCTTTTATCGACCTTCATTTGTTGAAAAAGGTAGAGGCTGCGGTAGAGAAAAAAGATCGCCGTCCAATTAAAACTTGGTCGCGCCGTTCTACTATCTTCCCTGATTTTGTAGGGTTGACTATCGCTGTCCATAATGGTCGCCAGCATGTTCCAGTTCTAGTAACTGAAGACATGGTCGGTCATAAATTGGGTGAGTTCGCTCCGACCCGTACATATCGTGGTCATGCTGCGGACAAGAAAGCCAAACGGTAATAAGGGGTATTAACATGAGTGAAGTAAGCGCTTCATTGAAGGGTGCTCGCCTCTCAGCGCAGAAGGCCCGTTTGGTTGTAGATCAAATCCGCGGCAAATCTGTTAGCGAAGCACTGAACATTTTAACGTTCAGTCCTAAAAAGGCGGCAGTAATTGTCAAGAAGGTACTTGAGTCTGCGATAGCGAACGCTGAGCATAACGAAGGTGCTGATGTAGATGACTTGCGTGTTTCTACGGCGTATGTGGATGAGGCAATGACTCTGAAACGTATTATGCCACGTGCTAAAGGCCGTGCTGACCGTATTTTGAAACGCGGTTGTCACATAACAGTTAAAGTCGCTGACTAATTAGGAGAAACCCAATGGGTCAGAAGGTTCATCCAACTGGTATACGCCTAGGGATAGTTAAAGACCATACTTCTACTTGGTATGCGAATAATCAAAACTACTCTAAGCTGCTATTAAATGATCTTCAGGTTCGTGAGTACTTGGAGAAAAAATTGGTTCAGGCGTCTGTTTCTCGTATCGAGATCCAACGTCCTGCTCAAACAGCTCGCATTACTATTCACACTGCCCGTCCAGGCATCGTGATTGGTAAGAAAGGCGAAGATGTTGAAAAACTACGTAATGCTATTTCAGAAATGATGGGCGTTCCTGTACACATCAACATCGAAGAAATTCGTAAGCCTGAAATGGACGCGAAATTGGTTGCGCAAAATATTGCTAGCCAACTTGAGCGCCGTGTAATGTTCCGTCGTGCAATGAAGCGTGCAGTACAAAACGCTATGCGTGCCGGTGCGAAGGGTATCAAGGTTCAGGTAAGTGGTCGTCTAGGCGGTGCAGAAATTGCCCGCGCTGAGTGGTACCGTGAAGGTCGTGTGCCTCTACATACACTACGTGCAGACATCGACTACGCTCCTTATGAAGCAAACACAACTTACGGCATCATTGGCGTAAAAGTGTGGATCTTTAAAGGCGAAATCTTGGGCGGTATTGAACAAGTGCGTGCTGATAAAGGCGCACAAAAGAAGAAGTCTAAGTAGGGGGTAAGTCATGTTACAACCGAAACGTACTAAATTCCGTAAGATGATGAAAGGCCGTAATCGTGGTCTTGCATTACGCGGAAACCAAGTTAGCTTTGGTGAATTCGGATTGAAGTCCACAGAACGTGGTCGTATTACTGCTCGTCAAATTGAAGCGGCGCGTCGTGCAATGACTCGTCACATCAAACGTGGTGGTAAAATTTGGATTCGTGTGTTCCCTGATAAGCCGATTACTCAGAAGCCTCTTGAGGTTCGTCAGGGTAAAGGTAAGGGTAATGTAGAATACTGGGTTGCACAAATTCAGCCTGGTAAGATGCTTTATGAAGTTGAGGGCGTTTCAGAGCAACTAGCACGCGAAGCTTTTGCGCTAGCTGCAGCTAAACTTCCTTTGTCCACAACTTTCGTAACGCGTACGGTGATGTAGATGATAGCAAAAGAACTGCAAGAAAAGTCTGTAGCAGAGCTACAAGCGACCTTGATTGAGCTTCTACGTGAGCAATTCACATTGCGCATGCAGAAAGCGACTGGTCAGTTGACGCAAACTCATTTGCTTTCTCAAGTCCGCCGCAATATCGCACGTGTTAAAACCGTGCTTAATGATAAGGCAGGTAACTAAGATGGCAGAAACAAAAGCGCGTACAGCTACTGGTAAGGTAGTCAGCGACAAAATGGATAAAACCATTACAGTACTAGTTGAGCGTACAGAAAAACACCCTCTATACGGTAAGTTCGTACGTCGTTCAACGAAATTACACGCTCACGATGAAAACAATGAGTGCCAGATCGGTGATACAGTTAAGGTCGTAGAAACACGTCCTTACTCTAAGTCTAAGACTTGGAATCTGGTTCAAGTTGTAGAGAAAGCAGCAGCTGTATAAGCTGCTCCTTCCTTCGTGAGACTTGTTATCTAATTTGATTGGAGAGCAGTAATGATTCAAACAGAATCGATGCTTGATGTTGCAGATAACAGCGGCGCAAAGCGTGTTCAGTGTATTAAAGTACTGGGTGGCTCACATCGTCGTTATGCTGCTATCGGTGACATCATTAAGGTCACAGTGAAAGAAGCGATCCCTCGTGGTCGTGTTAAAAAAGGGCAGGTTCTTAACGCTGTTGTCGTTAGAACTAAGAAAGGTGTTCGTCGCTCTGATGGTTCCGTAATCCGCTTTGATGTAAATTCAGCGGTATTGTTGAACGCTTCAGGACAGCCTATTGGTACTCGTATCTTTGGCCCTGTAACACGTGAATTGCGTACAGAGCAGTTCATGAAAATTGTTTCTCTTGCACCTGAAGTGCTGTAAGAGAGAGGGGGACATTATGCGTAAAATCAAACGTAACGACGAAGTTATCGTGATTGCTGGGAAAGACAAAGGCAAACGCGGTAAAGTTGTTAAGGTAGTAGACGAAAACCGAGTTCTAGTTTCTGGCATTAACACTGTTAAGAAGCATGAAAAACCAAACCCTATGAAGGGTTCAACTGGTGGTATCGTTGAACAAGAAGCACCTATCCAGGTTTCGAATGTAGCCATTTTTAACAATGCTACTGGTAAAGCGGATCGCGTCGGCTTTAAATTGAATGAAGACGGTACGAAAGTACGTATCTTTAAATCAAATAGTGAAGCGATCGACGCCTAAGAGCGAGAATTATAGCCATGGCGAGACTTAAGCAAGTTTATAAAGATCAAGTTGTAGCAAAACTTACAGAAGAGTTTAGCTACAAAAACGTGATGGAAGTGCCGAAAATCACTAAAATCACACTAAATATGGGTGTAGGTGAAGCTATTGCTGACAAGAAACTTCTTGAGCATGCAGTAAATGATCTAGAAGCACTTAGCGGCCAAAAAGTTGTAGTGACTAAGGCGCGTAAATCAGTAGCAGGCTTTAAAATCCGTGACGGTTACCCGATCGGTTGTAAAGTAACTCTACGTGGTGAGCGTATGTGGGATTTCTTCGACCGTTTGGTTGATGTTGCTATCCCACGTATCCGTGACTTCCGTGGACTTAATCCTAAGTCTTTCGACGGTCGCGGTAACTACAGCATGGGTGTTAAAGAGCAAATCATCTTCCCTGAAATCGACTACGATAAAGTAGATCGTGTACGTGGTATGGATATTACCATTACAACGACTGCTCGTACCGATGAAGAAGGTCGTGCTTTGTTAGCCGCCTTTAGTTTCCCTTTCAAGAAATAAGAGGTAGGAATCATGGCAAAGATCTCAATGATTCAGCGCGAAGCAAAACGTACCAAATTAGTAGCTAAGTACGCTGAAAAGCGTGCTGCTCTAAAAGCGATCATTAGCGACGTTAATGCATCGGACGATGAAAAGTGGGAAGCAACGCTTAAATTGCAAGCGCTTCCACGCGATTCATCTTCTTCTCGCCAGCGTAACCGTTGTCAAGTAACAGGTCGTCCACACGGTGTTTACCGTCGTTTCGGCTTGTCTCGTATCAAACTGCGTGAAGCAGCGATGCGTGGTGACGTGCCAGGCTTGAAGAAAGCTAGTTGGTAAGCAAGTAGAGCGCGATCATAATACATTGCAGTGAGTGGGGTGTCTAAAAGCTGGACATTCCGCTCGCTGCTGTGTACTATGCGCGAGCTCTATTTGCTGCACAATGGTTTTTTAAATTAGGAGCTCTTAAATGAGTATGCAAGATACCCTTGCGGATATGTTTACACGTATTCGTAATGCACAGATGGCTTCAAAGACATCTGTGAGCATGCCTTCATCAAAAATGAAAGCATCTATCGCTGCAGTTCTACGCGAAGAAGGTTACGTAGGTGACTTCTCTGTAGACGAAGCAGTGAAACCGACTCTTACTATCGAATTGAAATATTACGAAGGTAAGCCGGTTATCGAACAAATTAAACGCGCATCTCGCCCAAGTTTGCGTCAATACAAAGGTACTACTTCACTTCCTAAAGTAGAAGCAGGTCTTGGTGTTGCTATCATCTCTACTTCTAAAGGTGTGATGACAGACCGTGCAGCTCGTGCTGCTGGTATTGGTGGCGAAGTAATCTGCACAGTATTCTAGGAGTTAGTATGTCTCGAGTTGCTAATAGTCCCGTGACGCTTCCTAGTGGTGTAGATTTGACACTAAATGGCCAAACTGTCGTTGTTAAAGGCGGTAAAGGTTCTTTAGAGTTTAATGTTCACACAAGCGTTCAAGTGTCTAAAGAAGAAAATGTAATCACTTTCGCTCCACGCGATGGTGCAAAACAAAGCCGTGCCTTAGCTGGTACAACTCGTGCTTTAGTTAACAACATGGTTGTTGGTGTTAGCCAAGGTTTCGAAAAAAGATTGCTT
Organism: Marinomonas sp. 15G6-16; assembly: GCF_055809555.1. Classification (NCBI taxonomy): domain Bacteria; kingdom Pseudomonadati; phylum Pseudomonadota; class Gammaproteobacteria; order Oceanospirillales; family Oceanospirillaceae; genus Marinomonas; species Marinomonas sp. 15G6-16. Next base: position 1,921,667 of record NZ_CM147916.1, read on the forward strand.
CTTCAAGGTGTTGGTTACCGTGCTGCCGTTAAAGGTAAAGTACTGAACCTTTCTCTGGGTTTTTCTCATCCAGTAGATTACGAACTACCTGAAGGCATAACAGCTGAATGTGCTTCTCAAACAGAAATCGTGATTCGCGGTATTGATAAACAAGCCGTTGGTCAGGTTGCTGCAGAAGTTCGCGGTTTCCGTCCGCCTGAGCCTTATAAAGGTAAGGGTGTTCGTTATGCTGACGAGATTATTCGTCGTAAAGAAGCTAAGAAGAAGTAGGTAAGCATTCATGAACACTAAAAAACAATCTCGGATTCGTCGTGCACGTCGTGCTCGTTTGCATATTCGTGACTTAGGTGCGAATCGTCTTGCTGTACATCGCACGCCTCGCCATATGTATGCTCAAGTGATTTCTCCTTGCGGTAGTAAAGTACTAGCTAGTGCTTCTACTCTTGAAGAAGCTCTTCGTGGTACAGCGACTGGTAACAAAGCAGCAGCTAAAGAAGTTGGTACTTTGATCGCTACTCGCGCTAAAGAAGCAGGTGTCACTTCGGTCGCTTTTGACCGTTCTGGCTTCAAATATCATGGTCGCGTTCAAGCTCTTGCTGACGCTGCACGTGAAGCCGGTCTAGAGTTTTAAGGGGTAGCAAATGGCTGTTAATGATCAACAAACTAGCGACCTCCAAGAGAAGCTAGTTCAAGTAAACCGCGTTGCTAAAGTTGTTAAGGGTGGTCGTATCTTCTCTTTCACAGCTTTAACAGTTGTCGGTGATGGAAATGGTAAAGTTGGCTTTGGTCGCGGTAAAGCGCGTGAAGTTCCACAAGCGATTCAAAAAGCTATGGAACAAGCACGTCGCAATATGGTTTCTGTAAAACTTGACGGCGATACGCTTCAGTATCCTGTTAAAGCATCTCACGGTGCTTCAAAAGTTTACATGCAACCTGCGTCTCAAGGTACTGGTGTTATCGCCGGTGGTGCAATGCGTGCGGTTCTTGAAATCGCTGGTGTGCACAACGTATTGGCGAAATGTTACGGTTCTACAAACCCAGTAAACGTAGTTCGCGCTACGATCAAAGGTTTGCAGGATATGAAAGCGCCTGAGCAAATCGCGGCTAAACGCGGTAAGTCAGTCGATCAAATTTTGGGGTAATGTGTTATGGCGAATAATACCATCACAGTTCAACTAACCCGTAGCCCGATCGGTCGTCTTCCAAAGCACCGTGAAACTGTAAAAGGTTTGGGTTTACGCAAAGTTGGCCAAACTCGTGAGTTGGAAGATACACCAGCGGTACGTGGTATGGTTAATAAAGTTTATTACATGGTTAAAGTGGTAGGAGAGTAATATGTTTTTAAATACAATTAGTCCTGCCGAAGGTAGCAAACATGCTCCTAAACGTGTTGGTCGCGGTATTGGTAGCGGCTTGGGTAAAACTGGCGGACGTGGTCATAAAGGTCTTAAGTCTCGCTCAGGTGGCTCAGTAAAACCTGGTTTTGAAGGTGGTCAAATGCCTTTGCAGAAACGTCTGCCAAAATTTGGTTTTACTTCACGTCAAGCGAAGTATGTTGCTGAGGTTCGTCTAAACGAGCTTGCTGCTGTAAATGCTGAAGTTGTAGATTTAGCTGCTCTTAAAAGCGCCGACATTCTTGGTCACCAAATTAAAACTGCACGTGTAATTTTGTCTGGTTCTATCGACAAAGCTGTTACCGTTCGTGGTCTTAAAGTGACTAAAGGTGCTCGTGCTGCTATTGAAGCAGCTGGCGGAAAAGTCGAGGAATAAATGGCAAAGCGTGGCTCACTACCTGCTGGGATGCAAAACGGATTAAGCGAGCTTTGGTCTCGTATTCGCTTTGTGTTTTTAGCAATTATTGTATACCGAATTGGTGCACATATCCCTGTCCCAGGAATTAACCCTGATAGGTTGTCTGCATTGTTTGATCAAAATGAAGGCACAATTCTGAGTTTATTTAACGTATTCTCAGGGGGCGCGTTAGAGCGTATGAGTATTTTTGCGCTTGGTATTCTGCCCTATATTTCTGCCTCTATTATTATGCAGTTATTGACGGTTGTGAGTCCGCAGCTAGAGCAGTTGAAAAAAGAAGGTGAGGCGGGTCGTCGTAAGATTACTCAATATACTCGCTATGGTACCGTCCTTCTTGCGTTGGTTCAGTCGGCTAGTATGTCGGTTGGCCTTGCAAGTCAGGGTATATCATTCAGTACAGGTATGGAATTCTATGCCGTTGCTGTTGTTACTCTTGTGGCTGGTACTGTCTTTTTGATGTGGTTGGGAGAACAGGTTACAGAAAAAGGCATTGGTAATGGCATTTCCATTCTAATCTTTGCCGGCATCGTAGCAGGTCTTCCTTCAGCTTTAGCTCAGTCTTTTGAATCGGCTCGTCAAGGCGATATTAATATTTTAGCTTTGCTGTTAATCGGTATTTTAGCGATTGCTACGGTTGCGTTTGTCGTGTTCATTGAACGTGGTCAACGTCGTATCACTGTTAATTACGCGAAAAGACAGCAAGGCAAAAAAGTGTTTGCTGCACAAAAGAGTCATTTGCCACTTAAAGTAAACATGGCTGGTGTAATACCTCCAATCTTTGCTTCAAGTATCCTTTTGTTCCCTGCATCGATCGGCCAATGGTTCGGTCAAGGTGAGGGTATGGAATGGTTGCAAAATATTTCTTTGGCTCTCGCTCCAGGGCAACCGCTCTATGTGTTGTTGTTTGCAATTGCAATTGTTTTCTTTTGCTTTTTCTACACAGCGCTAGTGTTCAACCCTAAAGATGTAGCAGATAACTTGAAAAAGTCCGGTGCTTTTTTGCCGGGTATTCGTCCAGGTGATCATACAGCTCGATATATTGATGGTGTAATGACCCGTTTGACATTGTTTGGTGCTTTGTACATCACTCTAGTGTCTTTGATGCCTCAGTTCTTTGTTGTTGCGTGGAATGTTCCATTCTACTTTGGCGGTACTTCTATGTTGATCGTAGTAGTGGTTGTCATGGACTTTATGTCGCAAGTTCAAAGCCATCTGATGAGTCAGCAATACGAGTCATTAATGAAGAAATCTAATCTGACTGGCTATGGTCCAAATGGCCTTATGTGATAAACATAGGTTGGAGTGAACATGAAAGTACGTGCATCTGTAAAGAAAATCTGTCGTAACTGCAAAATCGTTCGTCGTAACGGTTCAGTTCGAGTGATTTGCATTGAGCCTCGTCATAAGCAACGTCAAGGCTAATTGCGAGTTTCTCAATGATAGGAAAGGGTGGTTGATTTATGGCCTAAAGATAGGCATAATCAGCCGCCCTCATGAAAGTAAAGTGATGGTTTATTAGTTAATCATCTATAACAACGGAGTAAAGTGATGGCTCGTATAGCCGGTGTCAATATTCCTGACAATAAACATGCGGTCATTTCTCTGACTTACATCTTCGGAATTGGTCGCACTCGTTCACGCGCTATTTGTGCAGCTACGGGTGTTGCTGAAACTGCGAAAATCGGTTCATTAAGTGATGATGTCCTTGATGAACTTCGTGGTGAAGTTGGTAAGTACACTGTAGAGGGTGACTTGCGTCGTGAAGTCAGCATGTCTATCAAACGTTTGATGGACTTAGGTTGCAACCGCGGGATCCGTCATCGCCGCAGCCTACCTGTTCGTGGTCAACGTACCAAAACGAACGCTCGTACACGAAAAGGCCCACGTAAGCCAATTCGTAAGTAATTTAAACGCGTTTCGCTCTAACCATATTATTAGGTTAGAGCTGAGCATTAAATAGGAAAGTGCAATATGGCTAAGCCAGCAACGCGCAGCACCAAGAAGAAAGTCAAAAAGACGGTCGTCGACGGTGTTGCTCATGTACATGCATCATTTAATAATACGATCGTGACAATCACTGATCGCCAAGGTAACGCTCTTTCATGGGCTACTGCAGGTGGTTCTGGTTTCCGCGGATCTCGTAAAAGTACACCATTCGCAGCTCAAGTAGCAGCGGAACGTGCCGGTGCTGTCGCTCAAGAATTCGGCCTTAAAAACGTTGACGTAATGATCAAGGGCCCTGGTCCAGGTCGTGAGTCCGCAGTTCGTGCATTGAATGCATTGGGCTTGCGTATCAATAACATCACAGATGTGACGCCAATTCCACACAATGGTTGTCGTCCACCTAAGAAACGTCGCGTTTAATTGAGGAGACAGATACATGGCTCGTTATATAGGTCCAACTTGTAAGTTGTCTCGTCGTGAAGGTACCGACTTGCAATTGAAGAGCGGTTCACGCGCTCTTGAGTCGAAATGTAAAGCAGAAACAGTTCCAGGTGTGCACGGTGCACGTCGCGGTCGTCTTTCTGATTACGGCTTACAATTACGTGAGAAACAAAAAGTACGTCGTATGTACGGTGTTCTTGAAAAACAATTCCGTAATTACTACAAATCTGCGGCTCGTCTTAAAGGCGCAACAGGTGAAAACTTGTTACAACTTTTAGAGTCTCGTTTGGATAACGTTGTTTATCGCGCAGGTTTTGGTTCTACACGTGCGGAAGCTCGTCAGTTAGTAGGCCATAAAGGCATTCTAGTAAATGGCGCTACGGTTAACATTCCATCTTACCAAGTTAAAGCTGGTGATGTTGTGTCTATCCGTGAAAAAGCTAAGAAGCAATTGCGTGTTCAAAGCGCACTAGAGCTATCTAAAAGTCGTGCAGCGATCCATTGGATCGAGGTTGATTCAACCAAATTGGAAGCAACTTATAAAGCGCTTCCAGAGCGTGCCGATTTATCAGCTGAAATTAATGAGAACCTAATTGTCGAGCTTTACTCTAAGTAAGCCGGTAATTAGGATTAAGAAATAGGTGGATCTATGCAGCGTTCAGTGAGCGAATTGTTAACCCCACGCAACATTGAAGTGCAAGAGTTAGGGAATAGCCGAGCTAAAGTTACACTGCAACCTCTAGAACGTGGTTTTGGTCATACTTTGGGTAATGCGCTACGCCGTATTCTTTTATCTTCTATGCCAGGTTGTGCGATTGTTGAAGTTGAAATCGACGGTGTATTACATGAATACAGCGCAATCGAAGGGGTTAAAGAAGATGTAATTGAGATTCTTCTTAACCTGAAAGGAGTTGCGATCGCTCTACACGGGCAAGATGAAGCAACTCTTACTCTAAGTAAAAAGGGTCCTGGTGTCGTAACGGCTGGAGATATCCAGTTGGTTTCTGATGCAGAGATCGCTAATCCTGACCATGTAATTGCGCATTTAGATGATACTGCAGAGTTATCTATGCAGATCAAAGTTGCGCGTGGTCGTGGTTATGAGCCTGCTGATGCCCGTACTGCCGGCGACGATGAGACTCGTCCTATCGGTCGCTTGCAACTGGATGCTTCATTCAGCCCTGTTCGTCGTGTTGCTTACAGTGTTGACAATGCTCGTGTTGAGCAACGCACTGACTTGGATAAATTGGTCCTAGACATTGAGTCTAACGGCACAATTGATCCAGAAGAAGCAATTCGCAGAGCAGCAACTATTCTTCAACAACAGATTGCCGTATTCGTCGCTCTTGAAAGCGAAAGTGAAGCACCTGTTGAAGAAGAAGAAGATGAAATTGATCCAATTTTGCTACGCCCGGTTGATGATCTTGAGTTGACCGTTCGCAGTGCTAACTGTTTAAAAGCAGAGAACATTTATTACATCGGTGATTTGATTCAACGTACTGAGGTTGAGCTTCTTAAGACGCCTAACCTAGGTAAGAAGTCGTTAACTGAAATCAAAGATGTTTTAGCACAGCGTGGTTTGTCTTTGGGAATGCGTCTAGAAAACTGGCCACCAGCTAGTTTGAAAGACGATAGCAAAGTTCTAGCTCGCTAGGTCATTGTTCCCTGACCACCGTAGTTTGGTAAGGAATGTAAAATGCGTCATCGTAAGAGTGGACGTCACTTAAACCGTACTAGCTCACATCGTAAAGCGATGTTTAAAAATATGGCTGCTTCTTTGTTTGAGCACGAAGTTATTAAAACTACGTTGCCTAAAGCAAAAGAATTACGTCGTGTTGCTGAGCCGTTAATCACATTGGCGAAAGTTGATTCCGTAGCGAATCGTCGCCTTGCCTTTGCTCGTACTCGTAGCAAAGATGCAGTAGGTAAATTGTTCTCTGAACTTGGTCCTCGTTACCAAGCTCGTCCTGGCGGTTATGTTCGCATTCTAAAATGTGGATTCCGTGCAGGTGACAACGCACCTATGGCTTACGTTGAATTGGTCGATCGACCAGTTACAGAAGCCGCTGAGTAATATCAGTTTGTAATAAAAAAGCCGAGCTTATGCTCGGCTTTTTTTTCGCTGAAATTTATTACTCAAAGTGACTTAAAGGTCAAAAAAAGGCTGATGAAACTCAATTCATCAGCCTTTTTGTCATTTTAGAGTTTGAAATTAATAACCTAGTTCAGCATATCTTTTAAGAATCTACCTGTATGAGATTTCTCAGATTTAGCTATTTCTTCAGGTGTACCTTCCGCAATGATGTAACCACCACCACTTCCGCCTTCAGGGCCTAAGTCTACGATCCAATCAGCAGTCTTAATAACATCCAAGTTATGTTCAATGACAACAACAGTGTTGCCGTGATCTCTTAATCTGTGAAGTACTTTCAGCAGCTGTTCTATATCCGCAAAATGCAGTCCAGTCGTTGGCTCATCAAGAATGTATAAGGTTGTTCCTGTATCTCGCTTAGAGAGCTCTTTTGCCAACTTAACACGTTGTGCTTCACCACCCGATAAGGTGGTAGCCGCTTGCCCCAGGCGAATGTAGCCAAGACCCACATCAATGAGCGTTTGTAGTTTGCGAGCAATCGAAGGTACAGCATCAAAAAACTCACGAGCATTTTCAATGGTCATTTCTAGACACTCATGGATGTTTTTGCCTTTATAGAGTATCTCTAATGTTTCTCGGTTGTAGCGTTTCCCTTTACAGGTGTCACATGGGACATACACATCGGGTAAGAAGTGCATTTCTACTTTAATTACCCCGTCACCCTGACAAGCTTCACAGCGTCCACCTTTGACGTTAAAGCTAAAGCGGCCAGGTTTATAGCCACGAGAGCGAGCTTCTTGTGTAGCAGAGAATAACTCACGCATAGGAGTGAAAATGCCCGTGTACGTCGCTGGGTTAGAGCGAGGAGTACGACCAATTGGGCTCTGGTTAATATCGACACATTTGTCGAATAACTCTAACCCTTCAATTCGATCATGAGGCGCGGCTTTTAGTGTGGTTGCACCGTTTAATGCCGTTGCGGCAAGTGGATACAATGTTCCGTTTATTAAGGTGGATTTGCCTGAGCCAGAAACACCTGTAACACAGGTCATTACACCGACAGGGATATTTAAATCAACAGAGTTGAGGTTGTTGCCAACGGCGCCAATGAGGTTCAATGATTGGTTGTCCTTTGCCTTATGGCGAATACTCGGAATCTCAATTTTGCGTTTGCCAACTAAATACTGACCTGTAATGGATTTCTCACAGTTCATAATGTCTTGCGGTGTTCCGCTGGCAATAATTTCCCCGCCATGAACACCAGCGCCCGGGCCTATGTCGACGACAAAGTCCGCGACACGAATAGCGTCCTCATCATGTTCTACAACAATCACGGTATTTCCCAAGTCTCGTAATCGTGTAAGGGTTGCAATCAGGCGTTCGTTGTCTCTCTGGTGAAGGCCAATGGAAGGTTCATCCAGAATGTACATGACGCCAACAAGGCCAGCGCCAATTTGGCTTGCTAAGCGTATCCGTTGAGCTTCACCACCAGACAATGAATCTGCTTTTCTATCTAAAGTGAGATAGTCCAAACCGACATTGACCAAGAAGGTCAGTCGATCACGAATCTCTTTTAATATTTTAGACGCGATCTCACCTCTGGCGCCTGGTAAATTAAGATTCTCAAAATAGCTTAAGCATTCGGCGATAGGGTAAGTAACAACTTCAGGTAGCGTCTGTTCATTGATGAAAACATGTCGAGCTGAGCGATTCAGTCGAGCGCCGTGACAATCTGGACAAGGCTGTATGCTGATGTATTGGGATAAATCATCGCGAACACTGTCTGATTCGGTCTCGTGATAGCGGCGTTGAAGGTTTGGAATAACACCCTCGAAGGAGTGAGAACGTGTCATTTTGTCTCCACGCTCATTGATATAAACGAAGTCTATCTTGTCTTTACCTGACCCTTGTAAAATCCGCTTTTTGAAGTTGTCCGGAATATCTTGGTATTTGGCTTCAATATCAAAACCGTAATGCTTTGCTAAAGCGCTAAGTTGTTGATAGTAAAAAATGCTGCGTCGTCCCCAGCCTCGAATGGCGCCTTCTGCCAAAGTAAGCGTTGGATCTTGAATAATGCGATCAGGGTCGAACATTTGGTGAGTACCCAGACCGTCACAAGTCTGACAAGCACCATTCGGGTTATTAAAAGAGAACAGCCTTGGTTCCAGCTCGGTTAGGCTATAGCCACAAACAGGGCAAGCAAACTTACTGGAGAAGATATACTCTTCAGACTCGTCATCCATATTAATGGCTTTGGCGATTCCGTCAGACAAACCTAAACAAGTTTCAAACGACTCCGCTAATCTTAGTTGCAAATCAGAGCGTACTTTAAAGCGGTCGATCACCACTTCAATCGTGTGCTTTTTGTTTTTCTCCAGTGTTGGCGCGTCATCTAAATCCACAACAATGCCGTCAATGCGCGCACGAATGAAACCTTTGGATAACAAATCACTGATGGTATGTAAGTGCTCACCTTTGCGATCTTTGACGATCGGAGCGAGCAGCATCATTTTTGTTTCCTCTGGTAGAGATATAATTTTATCTACCATTTGTGATATGGTTTGCGCTTCTAACGGTTCGCCATGATCAGGGCAACGTGGTTGTCCTGCACGAGCAAATAACAAGCGCAAATAATCATATATCTCAGTGATGGTGCCTACTGTCGATCTAGGGTTGTGAGACGTGGATTTTTGCTCGATAGAGATGGCTGGAGACAAGCCTTCAATATGGTCTATGTCTGGTTTTTCCATCATAGATAAAAATTGTCGAGCGTAAGTGGATAGGGATTCTACGTAGCGGCGTTGGCCTTCGGCATACAAGGTGTCAAAAGCGAGAGAAGATTTGCCCGAGCCAGATAAACCTGTGATGACGACAAGTTTGTCTCTTGGAATGTCTAAATCCACATTTTTTAGGTTGTGGGTGCGGGCCCCGCGTATCGTAATGGTATCCATGAGTCTCCCAAGTGAAATTGATCAACAGAGATAAATCTGTCAGTAATTTAAATAACTGTCTATTTTTACAGTAGTTGAAATGGAGCTTCAACGGTATTTTGAGTAAAATGGCTATCTTTTTTCCTTAACCCCTAAGTTAAGTGGTTGTAACTTCCTTATGGATCTACTTGAACGTCGTTCAGTCTTTGCTTTAGCGCTGATCTATCTATTTAGAATGCTAGGCTTATTCCTGATTATGCCTGTCATTAGTGTTGCCGCAGACGGTTTAACTGGTGCCGACGCAGCTTTAATTGGCACCGCCATTGGCATTTATGGTTTGACACAAGCTAGCCTGCAAATTCCCATGGGCATGTGGTCCGATAAAATAGGGCGCAAGCCTGTCATTATTATTGGCTTAATCCTATTTGCCATAGGCAGTTTGATTTGCGCTAATGCCGACGATATAAACACCTTAATTGTTGGTCGAGCGGTACAAGGCGCAGGCGCCATTGCGAGTACTCTCATGGCGTTATTAAGTGACGTGACGCGTGAGCAAAACCGCACCAAAGCCATGGCCATTGTTGGCATTAGTATTGGTGCTTCCTTTATGATTTCCCTAGTATTGGGGCCTTGGATATTCTCTTTAGTCGGCCTTTCAGGGTTGTTTTATTTATCCTTTGCTCTATCTGTACTGGGAATTGGACTGATCTTATTTGCGGTACCAAATATTGTTCAACATACCTTTCGCCGAGATACGACTCCGAGCTTGCTCGCGTTAGGGGAAGTGTTGAAAGATAAGCGATTAGGCTTTTTGAATGTCAGCGTATTATTGTTGCATGCCAGTTTAACCGCGTTATTTATAACGATACCAAACTTACTCATTGAGCACTTTGATTTACCCCTGTCTCAACACAGCTGGCTCTACTTAACCGTCATGGGTTTTGCCTTTGTAGGTATGTTACCATTGGTGATTATTGCCGAATCAAAAGGCAAAATGAAAAGCGTTTTAGTTTTTGTGCTTATGCTATTGGGCGCAAGTGCGATCTTGTTACAATGGACACATTCTATTTGGTTGTTTGGTGTCTTACTTTGGGGCTATTTTGTTGGCTTTAATGCATTGGAAGCGACATTGCCTTCCTTAATAAGCAAGCAAGCTCCAGTGGGTTATCGTGGCACGGCAATGGGTGTGTTTTCGACACATCAATTTATAGGTTCTTTTTTGGGTGGTGTCGGCGGTGGTTGGTTACTGCAGAACTATTCAAACAGCGGCATATTCTGGGTGGTTGGTGTTGTCTTCTTAGCTTGGTCACTGGTTGCTTTAGCGCAAGCAGCACCTCGTCAGCTAAGCAGTCTTGCGTTCAGCTTACCCAATATGACCGAAACAGAAATAACTAAGTTGGCGGATCAACTTATTAAAATCCAAGGAGTGGAAGGTATGCAAATATTCAAAGATGAGCAAACCGCTTATCTTAAAGTTGATAAAAAGATCTTAGATAAAGAGAGTTTGAAGCATCTGGCGCCTCAAATTGCTCTTTAGAAAAACATTATTTTACTTTTTAGTTGGAGAACTAGGTCATGGCCCGTGGAATAAACAAAGTAATCTTGATAGGTAATGCCGGCAATGATGCCGAAGTACGCTTTATGCCATCCGGCGCTGCGGTTGCAAACGTTAACTTAGCAACAACAGAAAGCTGGCGTGATAAGCAAACTGGCCAAATGCAAGAACGTACAGAATGGCACCGTGTTTCATTCATGGACCGTGGTAACTTCCGTCTTGGTCAGATCGCGGGTGATTACATCAAGAAAGGCTCTAAAGTTTACGTAGAAGGTTCATTACGTACTCGTGAGTGGGAAAAAGACGGCATCAAACGTTACACAACAGAAATCGTTGCCAACGAAATGCAATTGTTAGATGGCCGTAACGACGGTGGAGCTCAAGGTGGTTATGGCAACAGCGCGCCACAACAAGCCGCACCTCAGCAAGGCGGTTATGGTCAAGCGCCAGCGGCAGCACCTCAACAAGCGCCACAAGGCTTTAATCAGCCACAAGGTGGATATGGTCAAGAGCCACAACAGGCTGCACCCGCTCAAGCGGCACCACAACCACAATCTTTTGGTAGCTGGGGCAATGCACCTCAACAAGCGCCAGCTCAAGCTGCACCACAGCAGCGTCCGCCACAAGCAGCGCAGCCAGCTAGACAGGCACCGCAGCAACCAGCGGCACCTAAACCACAGCAAGCACCAAACTTCGACGATTTCGATGATGATATCCCGTTCTGAGGATTGTCTTAAAAGGTTGTTCCAGCTCGTTTAGAAATAGCTTAAAAGCCTCGCTAATGCGGGGCTTTTTTGTTGAGCGGGTAGTATAAAATCTTCGTGCTTTTACTTTGATTGAGAGCAGCTACCCAGCCGGCGGTATTGGGCTGTTGGCTTTGGCGTGTTTGAGTACCACTAGGGTGCGAAAGTATTTCACGCTGTCGTCTTTGTGCAGTACGCGGTTGGCAAAGTCATCGAAGGCTTCCATGTCGGTAGACAGTACTTGCAGCACCACATCATGATCGCCTGTTACACACCAAGAATCGAGCACTTCTGGCTCCTTGTTAACCCGAGCAAGGAAGCTGTTTATGATGGCGTTGTGGTCTCTTTCAAAGGTGATCATGACGAGCATGCTTAGAGGCCAACCCATGGTTTTGGGTTTGACGATGGCCATTTCCTTTTCAATAACACCACTGCTGCGCAGTTGTCTCACTCGGCGATAGCAAGCAGGTTCTGACAGGCCGATTTTTTCGGCAATCAAGCTCATGGAAGCTTTGGCATCTATTTGCAGCTGTTCGAGGATCTTCTTATCTAATGCGTCCATCAGTTTTTAGCCTTTCTTAGCGGGATTTTGATAAAAATTATCAAATCTAAGTGAAATACGACTTAGAAATATACCTCAAACTGATAAATTTTATCTCATCTTCTTCGACCTATTAGAGATTAACTTATGATGACGACTTCACCCTCGTTCAAACTCGTGGCTTCTTTGGCGGCGCTGTTGATGGCTATTGTATCTATTACCGCAGGCGCCGCATTGGCTAAATCTATGTTCTCTGTATTCACTCCAGAAAATGTCACTGTGCTGCGTTTATCTGTGTCGGCAGTCATTTTGTTTTTTGGATTAAAGGCTTGGCGAGTACGTTTTACTCGTGACAATTTCCTCACCATATTTGCCTATGGGATAACCGTCGCTGGAATGAATTTGTTTTTTTACATGTCGATCAAAACGGTACCCGTTGGTGTGGCATTGGCGGTTGAGCTGATTGGTCCTTTGTGTGTAGCGACGCTTTATTCCCAGCACCGATTGGATTATGTGTGGATTTTGTTAGCGGCAATAGGCGTTTATTTATTGTTGCCAAAGTCAGCACAAGTGGAGAATCTTGATGTAGAAGGGCTGCTCTATGCGCTGGTGGCGGCATTTTTTTGGGGAACGTATATCTTAATGGGAAAGAGAGCGGGTAAATACTTTGGAAATAAGGCGCCGCCATTAGGTTTGGTGTTTGCCTCATTAGTTGTAATACCAGCAGGAGATGGCGTATTCATTACTCAGTTATTAGACATTCATTTATTGCTCTTCGCTGTATTGATTGCGTTATTGTCTAGTGCTATTCCTTTGATGTTAGAGATGTTTGCACTGCGTAATTTACCGACTCATGTTTATGGTGTCATGGCGAGTGGTGAGCCTGTGATGGGAGCGATTGTGAGTTTCTTTATTCTAGGAGAGCAATTGTCTTTGCTTCAATGTTTGGGAGTTGGGGCAATCGTGACTTCCTCTGTTTGTATAGCGCTTTCACCTTTGTATTTAAGAACGCGTAACTTTTCACGATAGAAAATATTCGCTTCCTCTCGCCTTGTCGCGTCCAATTAAGTTACCCTTTCTCTTATGATGAATTTACCTAAAGTTGTTTTACATGAGCATATTGAAGGCTCGGTGACGCCTGAGTTGGCGTTGGTGTTGGCGAAGAAGTACGGTGTTTCTTTGCCTGTCGGGTTTCTGTATGAAGAAGGCGAGTATGATGCGGTGGATTTTCCGAATGGTCGCTATCAATACGATGAGTCGGATTTTGGTGAGTTCATTAGAACGTACGATGTTGTGGCGGATTTGATTCGTGAGCCAGATGATTACTATCTTGTCACAAAAGATTATTTATCTAGAAATTCGCAAAAAGGCATGGTGTATTGTGAGTTGATTACCTCTGCTCATCATCTTTGTTTTACTGAGTTGTCTGACGGAAGCTCGGAGTTAGACAGCAGAAAATATCATGACATCATGGATGCCATTGATCAGGCGATCCTTGATGTGAAAGCCGAATTCGGTACGGAAACGCGACTTCATGGATGCGCCGTACGCCATCTTGATCTGTCCGATATTGAGCGCAGTGTGCGTTTCATTAAAGATAATCCGCGCTCAATGATCACCGGGTTTAATATTGCGGGTAATGAAATGGCGGGACACTTTTCTGACTTTCATTATGTGCATGATCTTGTTGAGGAAATTCCATTATCTAAGTCTTATCACGCGGGCGAAATTTGCGGGCCAGAAAGCATTCGCAGTGCTTTAGCTTGTGGCGCGAAGCGCATTGGTCATGGCATCGCGGCGATCAAGGATGAGTCTTTGATGGATGAATTGATTGCAAACCATATCACGCTTGAGATTTCGCCAAGCAGCAATCGAATTCTGGTACCTGAATTTAACCAATCTCTTGATTATCATCCTCTTAGAAAAATCTACGAACGAGGCGTACGTATTACCATCAATACAGACGATGCAGGCTTGTTTGGTACGGACATTGGTAAAGAGTATCAAATCGCGGAACAGGTGTTTGGCTTCTCGCGGGTCGAGCTTTTGGACATCACCTTGTGTGCGCTGGAAGCGGCGTTTATCTCAGATGAAGCAAAGCAAACCTTGATGGATTCGGTATATGACACCTTTAGCGACTCAGATAAAGAAGCGTTAAAGCAACGCTGTTTAACGCTGCAATCCGGTGCCTTGTTTGAGCGTTTGTATGCTCGTTTAGGGCGTTTAAACTAATCATTTACATTAGAACAGGATAACAAAATGCTATTAGGCGCAATGCTAGGAACCAATGATCTCATGAAAGCAGGGGCTTTTTATGATGAAGTGCTTGGCACTATTGATATGGTGCGTACCATGACTGTGGAAGGTGAAATTGGTTATGGCTCTAAAGGCGGTTCAAGTTGTTTTTGGGTTTTGACGCCTTTTAATAAAAAGCCTGCAACGGTAGGTAATGGCGTGCAAATTAGCTTTCAGGCATCGAGCAATGAAGCGGTTGATCGCTTTTACCAAGCCGCTTTGTCTGCTGGTGGCGTAGACGAAGGTGCGCCAGATTATCGCTATCGACCACATTATTATGGCGCTTACTGTCGAGATTTGGACGGCAATAAACTTCATGTAGTGCATGAGGCAAATCCTAGCTAAAGGAAGTTAAGTGAACCGAGAAACGCTGCTTGTGTTTTAAATGAGTTGAGATCTTTACGCAATTCAAAGATTCGCTGACATAGATTTACGGATGCCTCGTTATACTTCATGTCAGTTAGCGTTTCGCTTGTTGCGCGGATCAGAATGTTTAGAGGGAGTGTATGTGTATGTCGAAAAATCAAATGGGTTCTATATTGTCTGTGGTGATGTTAGGCCTCGGACTTCCTGCATTGGCGGTCGCCAGTTCAACTTCATCTTATCAAGGCACAGGCAGCCTGACTCAAGGCGGCGCAACCACGTTAGTGTCCAACTTATTTGATTGTTCCAATGGTTATAGTCGCCCCTCGCCAGTAGGCGAAATAACCGATCAAGAGGGTAAAGTCTGGACGGTTCCGGCAGCGAACTTGTTTCAGTCTGGGACAAAGGCAAACGATTTATATGAGGAATGCCACCAAATTACACCATCTGGCTTAGCGCAAGTTGATGAAGCATCCGTTCCTGCTGTGGAAGTAGATCCTGATGGAGAAGTGGTGACGGGTTATATCTTTGCGGATAACTATTTTGAGCTTTACGTAAATGGCAAGCTGATTGGTGTCGATTCCGTTCCTTTCACTCCTTTTAACTCCAGCATCGTGAAATTTAAAGTCAATAAGCCTTACACTTTGGCGGTGAAAGTTATTGATTGGGAAGAAAATTTAGGCCTCGGCTCAGAACGTAATCGCGGCACCAAGTATCATCCAGGAGACGGCGGTTTTATTGCTAGCTTTAGTGATGGCACAGTGACCAATGATGATTGGCAAGCGCAAACCTTTTATACCTCGCCTGTTTATGATCTGAGCTGTTTGAGTGAAGAAGCTGGTGCTCGACTATCCAAGAGTTGCCAAACGCGAGGGCAAGATGATCAAAGTGAAGTGTATGGCGTGCATTGGTCTGTTCCGGCAGATTGGTTGAGTGAAGACTTCGACGACAGCACTTGGCCGCAAGCAACGCTATACAGTGAAGACGATATAGGTGTTGATAATAAGCGCAGTTATATGAACTTTATTGATCAGTTCAGTGGCGCAGGCGCTCAGTTTATTTGGTCGAGCAACGTGGTGCTCGATAATGAAGTGTTACTGAGATATCAGGTTAAGTAGTTGTTTTAATGAGTGGTTGGTAAATCCGCCACTCTTAGCTTGTGAAGAGATATTATTTCTAGGGATAGAAAATGCCAAAAAGCATGTTGTTGGGAGTATTGCTGGCCAGTATTCAGTTGGTCGGATGCAGCGCTATATCGGAAGACACAGACGAATCTACATTAGCCGTTTTACATGAAGATCTTTTATCTGGTTCATGGCAAGTCGAAGACATTGATCAAGCGGGCATTATTGACAGTAGCATGATGACGGTTGAGTTCGGTGCTGAAGGGCGAATCGCTGGTTTTACTGGCTGTAATCGCTACAGTGCAAATGTGGATACTGAGCAAGGGCGCTTTATTGTTAGCGAGGCTGTGTCGACACGTCGAGCTTGTGTTCCGGCAATCGGAAAGCAAGAATCACGTTTTCTGGCTGCGTTACAAGATGCTTCCAGATACGAATGGCAAGAGCATAAAGGGCTGGTGGTTTATGACGCTAATAACGAGCAGCGACTTAAATTAGTCAAAATGTCGCCTCAAGAAAAACCCATTGATAAAGGCTTAAGCAAGATAAATCGGTATCAATGCGATCAAATCGGAGAGGTTCAATTTCGTTTCGTTGGGCCTGAAACCATAGAGCTTACGGCAAGTGAACAAACGCGTATTTTACAGCGCCAGCCGACGGCGTCTGGCGCGCAATATACAGATGATAAAGTGCGCTTTTGGAACAAAGGAAGCGAAGCGATGTTGTCTGTAGCTGGCGTAACCTATTCTTGTGAAGGATAAGCTCCTGTTTTGGGCTTATCCTTCATTTGGTCGTGAGCGAATAACAGGCAGTTAAAAACCATATTGCTCTTCAAGAAAGGCCACGTGCGCTGGAATCGTCAAAGATGTCGGGCGAATGGATTGGACGAGAGATTTAGCGCGTTCCCACTGATATCCAGATTCCAGCAATAATATCGCCGCCATCATGCCTGTGCGTCCTGTCCCTCCACGGCAATGAATCACAATGGTCTTTTTCTCTTTTAAATGACCAAGTATTGCTTCTTTGACTGGACTAAACGCGTTGAAAAAGTCTTGCTCAGGAGCGTGGTCGTCTTCCACAGGCAGTTGGTACCAAATCATGCCTTGTTGTTCTGTTTCTTTGCCAAGCTCGGTGACTTTTAGTTTGGCAATCTCATCATTGGGTAACATGCTGATAATGATATCCGCGCCTGCTTCTTTGAGCGTGTGAATCGAAGACGCTAAGTCAGCTTCTTTTGTACCGGGGCAAGGCGTGAAAATAAAAGTAGCGCCATTGTCTAATGTCAGTCGGTCATAAGGATGTGTCATAGATTGGACTCCTATTTCTCATTGTTTAATAAGGTTTGTTTTCTTTCTAATCCCCAGCGATAACCCCCTAATCCGCCGTCGCTTCTTAATACTCGATGACAGGGTATTAAGACGCCAATGCGGTTTTTTCCGCAGGCTGTACCAACCGCTCTGACGGCGTTGGGCTTGCCTATTTTTTCAGCCACGTCTTTGTAGGTCATGGTTTCTCCTTCTCGGATTTGAGTGAGAAACTGCCAAACTGTCATTTGAAAAGCCGTGCCTCGAATATCCAAGGGAATGTTTGGACGAGGAGCATTGTGGTTGATGTGTTGATCCAGAGCCTCGATCCAATGGTCTAGCTGGATGGAATCTTGTGCTGGGGATTTTTTCAAATCGGCGCTTGGGAACTCTTCGTGTAATTGCTGGATAAGCTGGCCTTGGTCATCGCCAAATTGAACACAGCAAACGCCTTTTTCTGTGGCGGCCATGAGCAAGACACCAAATTGAGTTGAGCGGCAGGCATAATGAATTTCTTCGCCAATGCCTCCTTTCTGGTAAGTTTTAGGCGTCATGCCTATCTGTCTTAATGTTTCTCCATAGATTCGACTGTCTGAACTGAATCCTGATGCATGAATGGCTGTTGTTACTTGGCTTCCTTGCTTTAGGTTTTGTTTAAATTTTTTCATTCTTAGGGCATCTTGATAGTGTTTTGGTGAAATGCCAAAAGTATCTTTGAAGGCTTTTTGTAAGCGTGATGGGGAAAGTTTCACGACTTTACTGAGGGATTCCAAAGTGATCTTTTCCTCGGCATGTTTTTCTATGTGTCTGGCCAGATCAATGGCTTCTTGATGGCGTGGGTCGTTTCCCGCTGGATGACAACGTTTGCAGGGACGAAACCCCATAGTCATAGCCGATTCTATGTCGGGAAAGAATCTCAAATGATCTGGGTAGGCTTGTTTTGTTGAGCAAGATGGTTGGCAAAATATGCCTGTTGTGATGACGCCGTAATAGAATACGCCATCAAACAGAGAATTTCTTTTTGCCACTGCTAGGATCATGTCTTGTTCGGAGGGCATGGTCATTCTGATATTCGCTCTTTTGCTACTTAGGGATTATCTGATCACAATTGTTTTCGCTATGCCATCTGATTCTTGCCGAGTAATTTGAAGAGCTCTTGATGCTTGTTCTGCCTTTTCAAAAGGCTTTTAAAAAGACAGACTTTCTAACCATTCAATAAAGACTTTTACTCTTGGGGAATGTGTTCGGTTTCTCGGATAAAGAATGCAAACGGGAGAAGAGCTTGGTGGATGGTTAGGAATCAGTTCGACCAGTTCGCCATTCGCTAGTTCTTTTTCGACATGATATTTAGGCGCTTGAATGATGCCTAGGCCCATTTTTGCTGCGGATATAAGCGTTTCTGCTGAGTTGACCATGAGCGATGTTGTCGGCTTTTGAGTGATGATCTTACCATCCATCATAAATTCTAATGGCATAGGAGTACGGCTTCCTGTTGTACGAAAACCTATCATCTTGTGTCTTGCTATGTCGTCTGGATGGTGAGGTGTACCAAACTTTTCTAGATAACTTGGTGCCGCTAAAGTGGCTTCATTCAACTGTGTGATTTCTCTTGCGACCAAATCTTCTGCTTGAGGTTGGCCAACTCGCAGTACGCAATCTATGCCTTCACGAACGAGGTCAACGAGCTGATCACCTTCGCTCATATAGAGTTCTATGTCTGGGTAGCGTGATAAAAATGTCGGAAGAGCAGGCAGTAAAAAATGCCGAGCAAGTGTGCCATGCACATCGACCCGTAATAGGCCTTTTGGGTTGTGTCCTGAGAAGGTGCTTTCCGCATCTTCCACATCACTGATTATAGATAAGCAGCGATGATAGAAATCCTCACCATCTAACGTAGGCGTGACTTGTCTCGTTGTTCTCTCAAGTAAACGAACACCCAGTTTGTGCTCTATTTTTTTGATGGCATCTGTGACGGTTGAACGAGGCAGATCCAAATCTTTGGCAGCGAGAGTAAAACTGCGCCTTTCAAGCACGCGTGTGAAAACGCGCATTGCATCGATTCTATCCATAATTGTTTGCTATTTTCGGATTCTGATAACGAATATTAGGTAATTATCCGAAAAATCTAAAGTGTTAGTCTGATGTTTCTCTTGGCAAGGTTGGAAAAGCCTTCCATATAAAGTAATCAGCAAAACAAGTGGAGAAGAGGATATGGCAAATAATCAGCGAGTTGTATTGGTGACGGGAGCATCACGAGGTATTGGTGCTGAGGTGGCAAAACGTTTAGCGAAAGACGGTTTCGCTGTGGCGATTAATTACAGCAGTAACCAGCAAGCAGCGGAAGCGGTGCAAAAGGAAATTGAAGCGAGTAATGGTGTTGCAGCGATCTTTCAAGCAAATATGGCAAGTTCCGCCGAAGTGGATCGTATGTTCACTGATATTAAAGCGAAATTTGGCGGTATAGATGTTCTGATAAATAATGCGGGTGTTATGGCGCTAGGGCCATTGGCGGCTGTAACGGATGAAGTGATAGATCAGCATATTGATATCAATTTAAAAGGTTCGTTATATGCTCTAAGAGCGGCGGCTCAGCATTTAAATGACGGTGGCCGAGTGGTGAATTTATCCACGACAGTGGTGGGATTAAAACTGGAAAACTACAGTGTTTATGCTGCGACAAAAGGGGCGATTGAAGTGGCGACAGGCATCTTGGCGAAAGAAATGCGTGGTCGCAATATTACGGTGAATGCGGTGGCTCCTGGACCAACGGCGACGGATTTGTTTTTAGAAGGTAAGCCACAAGAAGTCATTGAGCGTATGAGTAAAATGAGTCCGCTTGAGCGCTTAGGTAAACCAAGTGATATTGCGGGAAGCATTGCTTTTCTTGTTGGCTCAGATGGTGGTTGGATTAATGGTCAAACGCTTCGTGCAAATGGCGGCCTAGTGTAATCATGCACTCCTTAAATATGATTCTTGGTGGTTTTGCGCTCTTGGCTTTTTTCCTTGTATTGGAGACGAAACAGGTAAGTCTGGTTTCCCGCATTATGAGGCTTGAGGTGTATCTTGTACTTTGGAGCGCAGTCTCATTGGTGAATATGTGGTTAGGAATAACAAGGGCAGGCTATGGTTTTGTTGAAGAACTTTTTATCCTGCCTTTGATTTGGTCACCACCTGGACTGTTCGCCATTTGGTTGTTGAGAAAACGGAGAAAGAATCGACTTTCCGAAAAATGCTGACAATCTGTGCTGTGGCTTGGTTATGCTGTTATAATTCACGCATCTTAAGGTATGTTAATTAAGCGAAAAGCTGAGAAATCTTTAATGGGCTCCTTTGGGAGCCTTTTTCTGTTTTGGCGGTCTTAATGAGTGTGATGAATGGTATTTGAGGTGAATAACGATGGCAGATGATGAGACATCTTTGTTTGCTCAAGAAGTGGCAGGCATTAAGCCGCTTGATAAAAGCGAAGTGTACCTTGCAAAAAAAGGCCCGCAGGTGGACTTTGAAGAGCGCCAGAAAGCGGCGATGATTGCAAAAGAAGCAGATAAGAACCATCTTTCCCAAGATTACATAGAGAAGGTTGAGCCTAACGACGTGCTGGAATATAAACGCTCTGGTGTACAAGATGGTGTTTTTAAACGTCTTCGTCAGGGCAAATACGGCATTGAGGCTAGGTTAGATTTGCATAATCACACAGTGGCTCAAGCCCGAGAGCAGGTTTATCAATTTGTGGATGATTGTATGCGCAACGATATTCGCGTCGCGATTATTGTGCATGGCAAAGGGGAGCGAACGCCAGACCCTGAGAGTCGAGCCATGTTAAAAAGCCATATAAACAAGTGGTTACGAGATCTGGATGCTGTGATGGCGTTCCATAGTGCTCAGCGATATCACGGCGGTTTAGGTGCCGTGTATGTGTTATTGAAGAAGACTGAAAAAGCGCGCTTAGATGACTGGGAAAAACATCAGAAACGCTAGACTTTTTTGTCGCTAAAATAGAAAGCTTTCATGTTATTTCGTGCAGTAAAAGCCATATTTTTGCTATAATCCCGCCACTTTACTGACTTGAGTTTATCCAAGCAGTCCCAAACATTATTGTCATCGCATTCTAATTCTATTGAGGTAGATAATGACCAATATCAAGGCACATCCTGCGTTTACATTTCTTCGCAGTGAGTTTATTGATGCTCTTAACGTTACAGTACAGGAATTCGAACATACGGTGACTGGCGCTAAGCATTTTCATATTGCGTCAGAGAATGATGAAAACGTTTTTCTTGTCGGTTTAAAAACCGTTCCGACGGATTCTTGTGGTGTTGCGCATATTCTCGAACACACAGTATTGTGTGGTTCAGAACGTTTCCCTGTTCGTGACCCTTTCTTCATGATGATTCGCCGTTCATTGAATACTTTTATGAACGCTTTCACATCATCCGACTGGACGGCTTACCCTTTCGCGAGCAAGAACAAAAAGATTTCCATAACCTTTTGGACGTGTATCTGGATGCGGTGTTTTTCTCTCGTTTAGATCCTTTGGACTTTTCTCAAGAGGGTCACCGTCTTGAATTTGCTGAGCCAGAAAACACAGAATCGGATTTAACCTTCAAGGGTGTTGTTTTCAATGAGATGAAAGGCGCGATGAGCTCTACGACGTCTGTCTTGTGGCAAACGCTGACAAAGTACTTGTTCCCGAACAATACGTACCATTTCAACTCTGGCGGTGAGCCAACGGATATTCCTGATTTATCTTACGATGATCTTTTGGCGTTCTATCGCATACATTACCATCCTTCTAATGCTGTCTTTATGACGTTTGGTGATATTCCTGCAGACACCTTGCAAGAAGAATTCGAAGCCAAAGTCTTGAGTCGTTTTGAACGCTTAGATACGCAAGTTACTGTTCCTAATGCGAAACGTTATTTCTCGCCTGTTCGTGTTGAAGAAGGCTACGCCGCTGACGAAGTGAAAGAAGATGGCAGCCATGTGGTTGTTGGTTGGTTGTTAGGTGAAAGCACTGATCTGAACCAACAGTTTGAAGCACAACTATTATCGAGTGTGTTATTGGATAACAGTGCATCGCCATTGCGCCGTGTACTGGAAAACTCTGATTTAGGACGAGCGCCGTCACCTTTGTGTGGATTAGAAGACTCGAACAAAGAAATGAGTTTTATGTGTGGTTTGGAAGGCGTTAAAAAAGAAGACGCGACCAAAGTGGAAGCACTGATCATTTCTACGTTAGAAGACATTGCAGAGAAAGGCGTGCCGCAAGAGTCTGTGGATGCCATGTTGCATCAGTTAGAGCTAAGTCAGCGCGAAATTGGTGGCGGCGGATACCCTTATGGTTTACAGCTGATTTTGGCTGGTTTATCGACAGCGGTGCATTCCGGTGACGTGATTGCTCAGTTGGATTTAGATCCAGTGATTGAGGCAATGCGTGAAAAAGTCCAAGACAAAAACTACATTCCTAATTTGATTAAAACCTTACTCTTGTCTAACGCACATCGCGTAACTTTGACGTTAAGCCCAGATGATGCGCTTGAAACACGTAGAAATGCGGCAGAGAAAGACAGATTAAGCAAAATAAAATCAGCGTTATCTGATGAAGAAAAACAGCGCATCGTTGAACAAAGTGCGGCTTTGAAAGCACGTCAATCTCAAGTGGATGACATGAGCATTCTGCCGAAAGTCGGCTTAGAAGATGTTCCTGCTCGCTTGCCAGAATATGATAACCAAAAATTGGCAGGAGACTTGCCAATCACTTTCTACCCTCAAGGCACCAATGGTTTGGTGTACCAGCAGTTGGTCATTGATTTACCAGAATTAGACGAAGAAGAAATTGCGTATTTGCCTTTGTTCTCTTCCATGATGACGGAGTTGGGGATTGGCGAGTCTGACTATTTGACGGTTCAAGAGCGTCAAGCGCAAGTGTGTGGCGGTTTGGGTGCGTCGAACTCGATCCGCGCAACCATTGAAGATCGCCAGTCATTAAATGGTTACTTTATTTTATCAACGAAAGCTTTAGTACCGAATGTCAAAGCAATGAGTGAATTGCTGAAAGATACTATGTTGTCGGTTCGATTTGATGAAGTGGCTCGAGTAAAAGAGCTGGTGGCTCAGCGTCGTGCACGTCGAGAACAATCTATTACAGGTCAAGGTCATTCCTTGGCGATGACCGCTGCGTCTAGTGCGCTTTCCGGTTTGGCTGCACAGCAAGAAGCATGGGGCGGTATGTCCGGTATTCGCTCTGCGATTGCACTTGATGATGCCATGAAAGCAAGTGATGACGCGGTGCATAATGTATTGGCTGTGTTTGCTCGCTTGCACGGTAAGTTACTTAAAGCGAATAAGCAGCTTCTTCTTGTCGCAGAACCTCAACATGAAGCCGCTATCCTTGCGGATGTGCGTGTTATTTTCACCGATTTACCAGCAGGAACGGAAGCAAGTAAATTTGCGCTGAAGCCTGTTGATTCAAGAGTGAAGTTGGCTTGGTTAACGTCAACACAGGTAAGTTTTTGCAGTAAGGCTTTCCGTACTGAATCTGGTGAGCATCCTGATGTGGCCGCTCTTACAGTATTGGGCGGCTTCTTACGTAATGGCTTCTTACATCGCGCGATTCGTGAACAAGGTGGTGCTTACGGTGGCGGTGCGAGCTTTGATGGCAGCACAGGTTCATTCCGTTTCTATTCTTATCGCGATCCGCGTTTGACAGAAACCTTGGCGGATTTTGACGCTTCTATTGATTGGATGCTGAACGAAGAACACACAGAAGAAGCTTTGGAAGAAGCGATTTTGGGTGTGATTGGTTCTATGGATAAACCTGGTTCACCAGCTGGTGAAGCGCAGAGTGATTTTTATGTGCAATTACATGGACGCAGCTTGGCTTACCGAGAAGCGTTCCGCGCTAAAATTTTAGCGGTGACGATAGAGCAGCTTAAGCAAGTAGCGAAAACCTACTTGGTTAAAGAAAATGAAAACATTGCAGTGGTGACGTCAACGTCAAAACGTGCAGAGCTAGAAGCGTTAGGGTTTGATATTCAAACCCTGTAACGCTGACTTTTATATAACAAAAAACAGAATAGTTTTTTATTGTTGGAAAAATCAATGGATCAGTTTCACGATATACGCCCTTACAATGACAACGAAGTTGCGGAGGTACTGAATAACCTGGTTGAAACACCAGACTTTATAAACACCATTATTGGTTTTCGTTTTTCCAAATGGCCTAAGGTTTTTCATGGGCCTTTGTCGTTTATAGTGAAGCTGGCTTTGAAGCGCCAGATTAGCGGTATCTCGAATGTTCATGAGTTCCAAATGCGCGTTGCGGGTTACATGGAACGTATGATCAAGACAACTACAAGCAATGTTGAATATCGTGGTATTGAAAAGCTTGATAAAAACCAAGGTTATTTGTTCCTGTCGAACCATAGAGATATCGCTATGGATCCAGCTTTTGTCAATTATGGCTTGTATATGGCTGGCCTAAATACAGTGCGTATTGCGATTGGTGATAATTTGCTACGACGTCCTTTTGTGTCGGATCTTATGCGTCTGAACAAAAGCTTTATCGTGAAGCGTTCTGCTAATGGTATTCGTGAAATGATGGCAGCGTTTGGTCAGTTGTCTGCTTACATTTCTGAATCCTTGATGAAAGAGCAGACGAATATTTGGATTGCGCAAAAAGAGGGTCGTGCAAAGGATGGCTTAGACCAAACGGACCCTGCGATTATCAAGATGTTTTACATGAGCCAAAAGAAAGAGAAAATCCCTTTTTCCAGTGCGATGGCAAACTTGAAGATTGTTCCTGTGTCGATTTCTTACGAATACGACCCTTGTGCCTTTGATAAGGCGCAAGAGCTGTATCAGAAGTCGACAACGGGCAATTACGAAAAGGCAGAGTTCGAAGATATCGACAGTATTAAAAATGGTATTGTCGGCCAAAAAGGCAAAGTGGTTGTAACCTTTGGTGATGTTATGGACGATAGCTTTGAAACGCCAGAAGAGTTTGTGGCGGAAGTGGATCGTCAGATCATTACAAATTATGCGATACAGTCAACCAACGAAGCGGCTTATGCTTTACAGCAAGGTTTGCCGTCAACGGATAGTGCTTTCTCAAGTTACCTTGAAACTTGCCCTGAAAATATCAGAGAAACCGTGTTGGCTATGTATGCTAACCCTCTGAAGCAGAAGCAAAAATACTTGGAAAAATAGAAAAGGAGTGCGGTGTTAATGAGTGTTTGGGAATCAGCAAGATCTTGGATAGGTTCAATTGTCTTCTTTGCTTATTATGCAGTTTCAACGATTTTGTTCGGCGCTCTTGCTCCTCTTGCTACGCTGTTGTTGCCTAAAAATGCACGTCAACCAGTGTTAAATTTACATAACAAAGGTTTGTTGTGTGCGTTTCGTCTTCTGTGTGGCGTGAAGGTAGAAATAATAGGGCGAGAGAATATTGATAAAAATCGACCTGTTGTCTTAGTGGCAAACCATCAAAGCGAATGGGAAACCTATGTTCTGCAGGTGCTTATGGCGCGGTTTCAACTGTATTAAAAAAAGAGCTGCTTGCTGTACCATTTTTTGGTTGGGGGTTGCGCATGGTGAAGCCGATTGCGATTGATCGCTCTCAGCGAACCAATGCTCTTAAGCAAATCATTAGTCAAGGTAAAGAGCGATTAGAAGATGGTCGTTCTGTACTTATCTTTCCTGAAGGCACTCGCATTGCGCCAAACGAAGAGCAAGCCTTTAATAAAGGTGCAGCAATGTTGGCGACGTCTGCTAATGTGCCGATTTTACCTGTTGTTCATAATGCTGGCTATACATGGCCTGGTAGACGCTGGCGTAAATTTCCTGGGTCAATCCGAGTTGTGATTGGTTCTGTTATTGAGTCTGAAGGGAAGAAAACCTCAGCGTTACATGAGGAAATGGACACTTGGATGCGTGCTGAAATGGCCAAATTACCAAAAGGGAATAGCTCTTTAGACTAAGGGTTGTCTAGGGCAAGACTAATTAAACGCCTACTTATTTTAAGCAATAAAAAAGCCGCATTTGAAATGCGGCTTTTTTGTGACTAGATTCTCGCTAGAGGATTAAGCTTCGTATTTTTTGAATACTAAGCTGGCATTTGTACCGCCAAATCCAAAGCTGTTAGACATGATGTATTTAAGATCAGCATTGTCTTTACGAGTCGTTACTACAGGAATGTTGCCCGCAGCAGGATCAAGGTCATCTACGTTTGCTGATGCTGCGATGAAGTTGTTTTCCATCATTAGCAAGCAGTAAATTGCTTCGTGTACGCCTGCAGCACCCAGAGAGTGACCAGACAAAGATTTTGTTGAGCTAATTAATGGAATCTTGTCGCCAAATGTTTCATTAACAGCTTGAAGCTCTTTCATGTCACCGGCAGGAGTACTTGTACCATGAGTATTGATGTAATCGATGTCGCCATCAATAGTGCTCATTGCCATTTGCATACAACGAACCGCGCCTTCACCAGAAGGAGCAACCATGTCGTAGCCATCGGATGTTGCACCGTAACCTACAAGTTCTGCGTAGATTTTTGCGCCACGAGCTTTAGCGTGTTCTAACTCTTCGATAACCAACATACCGCCACCGCCAGCGATAACAAAACCATCACGGTTTGCATCGTATGCGCGAGACGCTTTTTCTGGTGTTTCATTGTACTTAGAAGATAGTGCGCCCATTGCATCAAACATACAGGTTTGAGCCCAGCTTTCTTCTTCGCCGCCGCCAGCGAAAACAATATCTTGCTTGCCTAGTTGGATTAACTCCATAGCGTTACCAATACAGTGTGCACTGGTTGAGCAAGCCGATGTGATTGAGTAGTTCACACCTTTGATTTTGAATGGTGTTGCTAGACAAGCAGATACAGTACTTCCCATTGTTTGGGTAACACGGTATGGACCAACACGTTTAACGCCTTTTTCGCGTAGTGTGTCTGCTGATTGCACTAGGTTATCAGCGGATGCACCGCCAGAACCTGCAACCAAACCAGTGCGAACATTGGAAACTTGTTCTTCTGTTAAGCTAGCATCAGCGATTGCTTGTTGCATAGATACATAAGCATAAGTTGCTGCTGGACCCATGAAACGACGTACTTTACGGTCAATTTCACTGTCATCTAAGTCAACTCGGCCAGCAACATGGCTACGGAAGCCATATTCTTTATAGTCTTCGACGAAGCGAATACCAGATTGCCCTTCGCGCAAGGAGTTTAGAACGCTGCTTTTGTCATTGCCTAGGCAGCTAACAACGCCAAGACCTGTTACTACTACACGACGCATAAGTGTGCCTCTTTCATTCTTAATCTTTAGAAGTTGTCTGTTGATGTGAACAAACCTACACGCAAGTCTTTTGCTGTGTAAATCTCACGCCCGTCAACTTTAACGCTACCATCTGCGATACCCATTACCAACTTACGCTCAATAACGCGCTTAAGTTGAATGTTGAAAGTAACTTTTTTCGCTGTTGGTAGAATTTGACCTGTGAATTTCACTTCGCCGGAACCCAAAGCACGCCCACGTCCTTTGTTACCTTTCCAACCAAGGAAAAAACCAACTAGTTGCCACATTGCATCTAAGCCAAGACAACCAGGCATAACTGGGTCACCTGGGAAGTGGCATTCAAAAAACCAAAGGTCAGGGTTGATATCTAGCTCAGCGATGATTTCGCCTTTGCCATATTCTCCGCCTTCGGCAGAAATGTGAGTAATACGATCCATCATAAGCATATTGCCAACAGGAAGTCGGGCATTACCTTCACCAAACATTTCGCCGTAGCCGCATTTTAATAGTTCGTCTTTTTCAAAAGATGAAGCAGTAGTCATTGTATTCCTATATCCACATCCAGAATGACTTAAAAGTAGTCAGGTGGATTTGTGTGGTCCAGTTTGCAGTATAAAATCTAGCTGATTATATCGGTTCGAAGCCTCAATATGAATGTTTGAATGTAAAAAAACCAAATTACCTGCATGAAAAATGATCATTTTGCTTTTGTTTTTCATGTTTTGCCGAAAGTATGTTGCTTTTGGGCGATTTTTTGGCTGTTTGATATTACTATTTGGCCAGTATTTTCTTTTTAAGATATTTGCTTCGGTAATGTCTGATGTTTGAGATTTTGTATGGCGAGTAAAGAAAAAATAGATTTCGTGACTTGGAATAGCTCATTAGAAGATGGCTCTATTCAAGGCTACTTGAGCCGTAAAAACGACACTGAGCCAAGTATTCATTTCCTCCACGGTAATGGGTTTTCTGTCAAAACCTATTCTTGCTTTTTGGGAAAACTGGGAGCGTATAATTTAATTTTACAAGACGCGGCTGGTCATGGTGGATCAACAGCGGGTAAGCGTTTTGTTGGTTGGAATAAAACGGCGACACGCTTCATTGATTCGTTGAAACAGCAGAAGTCTGCATTACCGGATACCAGTTTGATTGGTATGGGGCATAGCTTTGGTGGCTGTGTGACGGTACTGATGAACGATCAAAAACCATCTACTTTTGATCGCATGGTACTTTTGGATCCGGCTATTTTCCCGCCTCGATTAATCTGGATGATGCGTGGTGTTAAGTTGGCAGGCCTGAAGAGTCGAGTGCCATTGGCGAGGCAAGCAAAGCGCCGTCGTACTCAGTGGGAAAGTTATGCTCAAGTTAGAGGAAACTTCTTTGAAAGAGGTACCTTTAAAGGTTGGGAAGACGAGTGTTTGGATGATTATATTTCTTCGTCAATTAAATGCGATGAAAATGGACATTATCAACTAGGTTGTCCTACTTGGATGGAGGCGGCAATTTTTTCAAGTTATCCACAAGGTTTGTGGCGCGCTATAAAGAATATCTCCGTGCCTACCTACATAGTGCAAGGTAAAGAGACGTTTGATTATTTCAAGGAAGCTTATCGTTTGGCTGCCAAGTTGAACCCTAATATCACGGTTGTGGAAGTCGATGGCGGGCATTGCTTTATGCAGCAACACTCTAGTTTGTCGGCAGAGGCGGTAATGGATTTGCTGAAAGAGGAGAAATAGGAAGAAGAGCGGAAGCCTTATCTGCTCTTCTCAAATGTTCCTATGTTCCTCTTGTGAATTCTAGTTGCGTCTTTTAACAGATGCGTGAGCTAAGGAAATGAGTGCTGTTTTGTATGCTGACTCTGGTAACTTGTCGATGGAACTAATAGCCATGTCAGCTTGCTGCTGAGCTTTTTTCTCAGTGTATTCAATAGCACCGCAAGCTTGAACATCTTTAATAATGGTGTCTAGTTGCTCTAAACCGCCAGTAAGGATAGCGTTCTTAACTCTGCCAGCTGCTTCTGTACTGCCATGCTTCATGGTGTAGATGAGAGGTAGAGTCGGTTTGCCTTCGGCCAGATCGTCTCCCACACTCTTGCCCATTTCTTCTGCTGTACTTGTGTAGTCCATAACATCATCAATGAGCTGAAAGGCTGTGCCGACATACATGCCGTATTGTCTGAGTGCTTCTTGTGTTTCGCTATTTGCATTGGCAATGATGGCACCACAAAGTGCTGCACCTTCAAAAAGCTTTGCCGTTTTGTACTGAATTACTTTTAAGTAGCTTTCTTCTGTTGTGTCTGGGTCGCCACAGTTAATGAGTTGTTGTACTTCGCCTTCGGCAATAACGTTTGTGGTTTCTGCTAATACTTTCATGCATTGCATGCTGCCAACATCGACCATAATTTGGAAGGCGCGAGAATACAGGAAGTCACCAACAAGAACGCTAGGAGCATTTCCCCATTCTTCGTTAGCGGTTTTTTTACCACGGCGCATGTCTGATTCATCAACAACATCATCGTGTAGCAATGTTGATGTGTGGATAAATTCGATGATGGTCGCCATTTGTATGGCTTGGTGTTGTTTTTCGCTATTCAGCTCTTCGCTTGCTTTGGCGGCAAGTAAAACCAACAAAGGTCGGAGTCTTTTGCCTCCATTACTAATGATGTAGTAACCGATTTGCTCGATAAGAGGGATGTCACTACTCAGTTGCGACACTATATATTCATTTACTTGGCCAAATTCATTGGCCACAACATCATGTATTTGTGTAGGTTGCATGCAATTTCCGAAGCTAAATTATCTCGAGCTGATCAGCAAGTTTGCATCATGCTAGGTAAGGCTTGTGTCAGGGTCAACCCAAATTATGAAAAATCTCTAAAGACCTTGCTTTTTACTTGTATTGGCTGGTTTGATTTTGTACAATCTCGCGTCCGATTTACCCACATTTTGCTCCCTATCATATGGTTAGTGCTTTTTGTCCGATTCGGTCAGAAAAATATTGCCACTAGAAGTAGGTCAAATTCAATTTCAGTAGCCGGGTAAATCTTATTGGAGAAGAACATGTTTGCAGTGATCAAAACTGGCGGTAAGCAATACCGTGTAGAAGAAGGCCAAACCCTTAAGGTTGAGAAATTAGCTGTTGAAGAAGGTGGCGCGATTCAGTTCGACGACGTTCTTCTTGTAAGCAATGGCGACGACGTTAAAGTTGGCGCACCAATTGTAGAAGGCGCTAAAGTAACAGCGGAAGTTGTTGCACATGGTCGCGGAGACAAAGTGAAAATTTTGAAATTCCGTCGTCGTAAGCACTCTATGAAGCGTATGGGTCACCGTCAGTGGTTCACAGAAGTGAAAATAACTGGCATTAACTAAGCGCTAACTATTCAAATTTAAGGAGTAAGTCATGGCTCATAAAAAGGCGGGTGGTAGTACTCGTAATGGTCGCGATTCCGAGTCGAAACGATTAGGTGTCAAACGTTTTGGTGGTCAAGTTGTGATCCCAGGTAACATTCTTGTTCGTCAGCGTGGTACTCAGTTCCACCCTGGTGCAGGTGTTCAAATTGGTAAAGATCATACTTTGTTCGCTGTTGTTGAAGGCCAAGTGAAGTTTGAAGTGAAAGGTAAGTTGAAGCGTCGTACAGTTTCTGTCGTTGCTGCTTAATCGCTTACTAAAAACTTAAAAAAAGCTCCGC
Source organism: Marinomonas sp. 15G6-16 (assembly GCF_055809555.1). Classification (NCBI taxonomy): domain Bacteria; kingdom Pseudomonadati; phylum Pseudomonadota; class Gammaproteobacteria; order Oceanospirillales; family Oceanospirillaceae; genus Marinomonas; species Marinomonas sp. 15G6-16. The sequence continues at coordinate 1,952,785 of NZ_CM147916.1, forward strand.
GACGCGGGGCTTTTTTTGGAAGAATTCTATAATCAGTGTCTGTTGATTCTGATAATCCACCGAAGAGGTGTATCTGTGAAATTTGTTGATGAAGCCAGTATCTATGTAAGAGCAGGTAAGGGCGGTAATGGTTGTTTAAGCTTTTGGCGCGAAAAGTTCGTAGCGAAAGGTGGTCCTGATGGTGGTGATGGCGGAAATGGCGGCAGCGTAGTCTTGGTTGCTGATGATGCTCTTAACACCTTGATCGACTTCCGTTTTACCAAAAAGTACATTGCCGATAGTGGTGAAAACGGCCAAGGCCGTGATATGACTGGCTCAAAAGGGGCTGATCTTGAAATTAAAGTGCCTATTGGAACAACGGTGATCGACGAAGATACCGGAGAGACTCTAGGGGATCTTGTTCGAGATGGTCAAAAGTTAAAAGTAGCTCAAGGTGGTCATCATGGTTTGGGTAATACTCGATTTAAGTCGAGTACTAACCGTGCGCCAAGACAGACAACGAAAGGTACGGTTGGTGAAGAGCGTACTCTTAAGCTAGAAATGAAGGTTTTGGCTGATGTTGGTTTGTTGGGTCTACCTAATGCTGGTAAATCTACTTTCATCCGAGCGGTTTCTTCTGCTAAGCCAAAAGTGGCGGATTATCCTTTTACAACGCTTGTTCCAAATCTGGGTGTGGTTAAGGTTAAAAAGCATCAAAGCTTTGTTGTTGCTGATATTCCAGGGATTATTGAAGGTGCATCTGAAGGTGCTGGGCTTGGTATTCGATTCCTGAAACACTTGGTTCGTAATCGTATCTTATTGCACATCGTTGACTTGGCTCCGTGGGATGAAATTACGCCTGCTGAAGCGGCTGTTATTGCAGTAAATGAGTTGCATCAATTTAGTCCTGCACTTGCTGAACGTGATCGCTGGTTGGTTCTAAATAAAGTCGATATGGTTCCAGAAGAAGAGCTTGAAGAGCGTTGTCAGAGTGTTATTGATGCACTTGGTTGGGAAGGTAAAGCGTATCGAATTTCTGCTATTTCCGGCGAAGGCACAGAGATCTTATGTTTGGATCTGATGACTGCATTGGAAGAGCAGAGAGAATTGCTGGCAGAAAGTGAAGAAGCCCGCGAGAAAGAGAAAGCAGTTCGAGCTCTGATCGATGAAGAAGGTCGAAACCGTATCATGTCATTGCGTGAGAAGCGTCGCAAAGCTGGCCAAGCTTTGGATGACGACGATTTTGACGATGATGATTACGATGTTGAAGTGGAATACGTTAGCTAGTTTGATTGGTGGGTAGAAGTAGAGTCATGATAATGCGAGAGAAGATTGCAAAGGCGCAGCGTATTGTTGTCAAAATTGGCAGTGCACTGTTGACGAATGATGGACAGGGATTGGATGTTGCTCGAATTGGTCTTTGGGTGGCGCAAATTGCCCAATTACGTGAGCAAGGGAAAGAAGTGGTTTTAGTTTCCTCTGGATCAATTGCTGCAGGTATGAAGCGTTTAGGCTTTTCTTCTCGACCCACTCAAATTAACGAATTGCAGGCTGCGGCTGCAGTCGGTCAAATGGAGTTGGTGGGTGTATATGAATCCTTTTTTGAAAAGCATGATTTGTGTACGGCGCAAATTCTACTGACCCACGACGATCTGTCGAATCGTCGACGCTATTTAAATGCACGATCTTCGTTGAGAACACTGCTTGGGCTTGGTGTTGTACCTATTATTAATGAGAATGACACGGTTGTAACCGATGAAATTCGATTCGGAGACAACGACACGCTTGGTGCTTTAGTAGCAAACTTAGTAGAAGCGGATTTGCTGGTTATCTTGACGGATCAGCAGGGGTTGTTTGATAAAAATCCGCGTGACTATGAAGACGCAGAATTGATCTCTCATGTTCTGGCGTCGGATGAGCGTTTGGAGTCGATGGCAAGTGGTGGTGCTGGTGTTTTAGGTAGCGGCGGTATGCTGACGAAAATTCGAGCGGCTCGTTTGGCGGCTCGTTCTGGAGCTGACACCTTAATTGCTTCTGGTCGTGAGGAAAATATTCTTCTTAAAGTGGTTTCTGGTGAGGCTTTAGGTACTTGGCTTGAACCGGATTATTGTCCTCAAGCGGCACGTAAGTTGTGGCTTGCAGGTCATCTTAAGAGCCGAGGTTCTTTGGTATTGGATGCGGGTGCAGTAAAGGCGCTTCGTCAGGAAGGAACGAGCTTGTTGGCTGTTGGTGTTAAGGATGCTGAAGGCTCTTTTTCTCGCGGAGACATGGTTATCTGTGTTGATGAGCGCGGTGGTCTTGTTGCACGTGGCTTGGTCAATTATAGTGTGGCCGAGACGTTGAAGCTCTTGGGTCAACCGTCCTCTAGTATCGGTGATATTTTGGGCTATAAAGGTGAGCCTGAACTTATTCATCGAGATGATTTGGTCATTATTTAAAAGAAGAGGTTGTCATGGCTAAGCCTGGGAAAGTGGGTTTTGACCGAGTTTTCGGTGCTATGAAGTACTCGTCGCAAGGGTTGCGGGCTCAGTGGAAACACGAAGCGGCCTTCCGGCAAGAAGTTTGTTTGTTCTTATTTGCATTGCCTTTTGCTATTTGGCTTGGCGACAGTGGCTTGGAGCGAGCGGTTCTGATTCTCTCCGTTGGCTTGGTGCTAATTGTCGAGACGCTGAATTCTAGTGTTGAAGCTATCGTTGATAGAATTAGTCATGAGCATCATGAGCTTTCTGGTCGAGCGAAGGATTTGGGTTCTGCAGCGGTAATGCTGGCTTTAATTTTGGCGGGTATTGTGTGGTTGGTTATTTTGCTTGGTTAGCCACTAGTGACTGTTTTGAAGATATAAAAAAACCGGCAGCTGCCGGTTTTTTTATAGGTATTAGGCCAGTGCTTTGATTTTAGCACTCAAGCGACTCTTATGACGAGCTGCTTTGTTTTTATGGTATAGGCCTTTGTTAGCGGCTTTATCTAGCTGAGAAGTCGCTAGAACGTAAGCTGCTTGTGCTTCAGTTTGGTTGCCTGTTTCAATAGCTGCATCTACTTTTTTCAAGTAAGTACGAACCATAGAGCGAATGCTACCATTGTGAGCGCGGCTTTTGATTGCCTGGCGCGCACGTTTTTTTGAACCTGCGGAATTTGCCACGGTCTGGCTCCTTTGTTTAATACATGAAACGACACAGCAATTTGCTGAGTCGTGAAATTAATGTCAAGTTTTAACTTTAAAATCTCGCGGCGGATTTTACCAGTTTTTTGCGCTGCCACAACCCTATAATGCAAAAATAGTCAAATGAGTTGCGATATTTGGCTGCGCTCTTGTGTCGGCAGGTGGTATTCTTTGTGTTATCTATCCTTTGTGTGTGCTGTCAAATTGTATGTCTGAAATAAATCCCACGCCCGATAAGGCACGTAAGTCTTTGTCTTTGTTACGTTCTGGTATTTTGGTTTCTATCTGTACCTTTCTTTCCCGTATTTTAGGCTTGGTGAGGGATGCGGCATTGGCTTATGTTTTGGGGGCAAGTGGCAGTGCGGATGCATTTTATGTGGCTTTTAAAATTCCTAACTTTTTCCGACGTTTGTTTGCTGAAGGTGCTTTTGCGCAGGCATTTGTTCCTGTCCTAAGTGATTATCGTATAAACGAAGGCAAAGAAGAGGTTCGTGCGTTAGTTGCCGCTGTCACAGGTTCGCTGTCTTTAGTTTTGTTGTGCGTCACCGCTGTATTTATGCTGTGTGCGCCTTGGGTTGTCTATGTGTTTGCGCCAGGCTTTGCTGGAGATGCCAGTCAATCCGCATTAACTGCCGATTTGTTGGTGATTACTTTCCCTTATTTGTTGTTTATTTCTTTGACGGCTTTGGCGGTGGGATTTTGAATGCGCATGGTGAGTATGCGGTTCCTGCGATTACGCCTATTTTTCTGAATATCTCTTTAATTGTTGCCACTGTGTTTTTTGCCCGCTCAGCGGCTCAAGCTGAAGTGGCGGTTGCTTGGGGGGTGTTCTTTGCGGGCTTGATACAGTTGATGTTTCAAGTGCCCTTTTTGGCAAGACTGCATTTGTTGCCAATGCCAAGATTCGGTTTTCGACACTCAGGTGTAAAGCGGATCCTTCTTTTAATGGGGCCTGCTTTGTTTGGTGTCTCTGTTAGTCAGATTAATTTGTTGTTAGACACTGTTTTAGCTTCCTTCTTGCAAACAGGCAGCATCACTTGGTTGTATTTATCTGATCGTTTATACGAGCTGCCTTTGGGGATTTTTGCGATTGCGATCAGTACGGTTATTTTGCCTTCTTTGTCCCGTAGTTTTGCTAGTGGTGAATCCGGTGGCTTTTCAAAAACATTAGATTGGGCTTTGCGTCTTTTGCTGCTTATTGCGATTCCATCTGCTCTGGCTTTGTTTATGTTGGCTGAGCCTCTGATTGCAACCATTTTTTATCGTGGTGAATTAACCGTGCTCGATGTGGAAAAAGCTGCGCAGAGTTTGCAAGCTTATTCTTTGGGTTTGGTTTTTATGATGCTCATTAAGGTTTTGGCGCCTGGCTATTACTCTCGACAAGACACAAAAACACCTGTCCGCATTGGCATCATCGCAATGGTGTCGAATATGGTTTTGAATTTGATTCTTGTTTGGCCGCTTGGGCATGTGGGCTTGGCATTAGCGACAAGTTTGTCTGCGGGGTTAAACGCGTTTCTACTTTGGCGCGGTTTGCATAAGCAAGGTCATCATGTGTTTTCCAGTGAATGGCGTAAGTTGTTGCGAATATTGGTTTGTGCAACCTTGGCGTTAGGGGGCTGTTTGTTCTTTTATCTTCAACAAGGTTGGTTGTGGACGCAGATGAGCGATGTGCATCGAGTTGGCTATATCTTGTTGATTGTTGTTAGTGGTGTTTCGGTTTACGGCTTGGTTGCCGTGGCGGCGGGGTTACGTCCATCTATTTTGAAACATTAGTAACTTTTGATTTATGAAGTCGGTTTGCACGGGTTGTGCAAGTTCTGGCCTACCTTCATCTTGTTAACTGCTATATAATCGCGGTTATTTTTTCTGATGCTGGGTTTAATTGTTTTGTACGGGGTTCTATGGAGTTAATTCGCGGTATTCATAATATCCGTTCAAAGCATAAAGAATGTGTGCTGACGATTGGGAACTTTGACGGTGTGCATTTGGGGCACAGTGCTATTTTGGCGAGAGTCAAATCTCTGGCGAAACAATATGATGCTCCGGCGGGGATCATGATCTTTGAGCCTCAGCCAAGAGAGTTTTTTGCACCTGAAGTTGCTCCTGGCCGCATTGGTCGCTTGCGAGATAAAGTGAAGTTATTGGAAGGGCAAGGCATTGATTATGTTCTTTGTATGCCTTTCAACCCGAAATTACAGCAGCTAAATGCTCAGGCGTTTTGCCAGCAAATTTTGTTGGACGGTTTGACAGTGAAGCATTTGGTTGTTGGTGACGACTTTCGATTTGGTTGTGATCGTCAGGGTGACTTTGATTACCTGCAAGAATTTGGCAGTCAGAATGGTTTTGATGTTGAAAATACACCTTCTGTTTTAAATGCATTAGGTGAGCGTGTTAGCAGTACCTTGGTAAGAAGTGCGCTTGAAAATGGTGACATTTCTGCAGCACAAGAAAATATGGGACATTCCGTGTCTTTGAGTGGCCGAGTAATACATGGCCAACAATTAGGGCGAAAGCTTGGTTTTCCAACAGCGAATGTTCATCTAAAAGGAATTAAATCTGCGTTATCTGGTGTGTATGCTGTGACGCTAGACGTTGACGGTATGTTGCATAATGGCGTGGCGAATATCGGTGTTCGACCGACTGTTCAGGGTAAAACGCCAATATTAGAAGTACACCTATTCGATTTTAATGGCGACTTGTACGATAAGTATGTGCAAGTGACTTTTTGTCAGTTTATTAGGTCGGAACGAAAAATGGCCAGCTTAGAAGCGCTGGAAAAACAAATTCAATGTGATAAAGAAGAGGCGTTACGTTTCTTTGTCCAATCAGTGAACTGATGATCTTTGAGGATAAGTTGATAAACCATGAGTGATTATAAACCGACACTGAATTTGCCAGATACTAGTTTCCCAATGCGTGGAGATTTGGCAAAACGTGAGCCTGCAATGTTAAAACGTTGGCAGGATATGGATCTGTATAAAAAAGTACGTGATGTAAGTAAAGGCCGTAAATCTTTTATTCTTCATGATGGCCCTCCGTACGCAAATGGCAGCATTCACATTGGTCATGCGGTTAACAAAATCCTCAAAGATATTATTGTTAAGTCTAAAACCGTTAGTGGCTTTGATGCGCCTTATATTCCTGGTTGGGATTGTCATGGTTTGCCGATTGAGCACAAGGTTGAGCAACTTATCGGTAAAGCTGGCGTTAAAGTATCCTACAAAGAGTTTCGCGCGAAATGTCGTGAATACGCTTACACGCAAATTGAAGAACAGAAAAAAGATTTTATCCGCCTTGGTGTAATGGGCGATTGGGAAAATCCGTACCTAACCATGAACTTCCAAACGGAAGCCAATATAGTTCGAGCTTTGGGCAAAATTGCTGAGAATGGCCATTTGGTAAAAGGCTTTAAGCCAGTTTACTGGAGTGTGGTTGGTGGTTCGGCTCTAGCGGAAGCGGAAGTGGAATACCAAGATAAAACATCTTTGTCATTGGATGTGCGTTATGCGCCTAAAGACGAAGCGGCGTTATTGGCTAAGTTTTCTGATGTAGAAGGCGAAGGAAAGGTTTCTGTTGTTATCTGGACGACAACTCCTTGGACTCTACCTGCAAGCCAAGCTGTTTCTGTTCACCCAGAATTTAACTATGCGCTTGTTGAAGTGGATATGGGCTTAGGCAAAGAGCGCTTGATCGTTGCTGAAGATATGGTTGAAGGCTTGATGGCGCGTTACAGTGTGTCTGATTTCCGTATTGTTGGTCGTACAGTGGGTGCTGAGTTAAAAGGCACTTTGCTAGATCATCCATTCTTGGAGCGCGATATCCCCGTAATTCTTGGTGAGCACGTAACGACAGAAGCTGGTACAGGTTGTGTTCATACAGCACCAGATCATGGTGTAGATGACTTTAATGTTGGCCGTGAAAATGGCATTGGTACGATCAACCTTGTTCAAGACAATGGTGTGTATTCCGATGCGGCTGGCGAATTTGCTGGTTTGCACGTTTATAAAGTGGATGGTGCTATTTTAGAAGCGCTTAATCGCAATGATGCTTTGGTGTTTGAATCGAAGATTTTCCACAGTTACCCACATTGTTGGCGTACAAAAACACCGCTTATCTTCCGTGCTACGCCACAATGGTTTATCAGCATGACCAAAGAAGGTTTGTTGGATGCGGCTAAACACGCTGTTGAAGGTGTTAAATGGGTGCCAAGCTGGGGACAAAACCGCATGGAAGGGATGTTGAATAACAGCCCTGACTGGTGTGTGTCTCGTCAGCGTACTTGGGGTGTGCCGATTGCTTTGTTTATCAACAAAGAAACGCAAGAGCTTCACCCTGAAACGCCTCGTTTAATTGAAGAAGTAGCGAAGCGTATCGAAGTAGAAGGTATCGACGCTTGGTTCGAAATGGAAGCAGAAGAGTTGTTAGGTGCAGATGCGGATAAATACAGCAAAGTCACTGATACGCTCGATGTTTGGTTTGATTCTGGTGTAACGCATTATTCTGTTATCGATCAGCGTGAAGAGCTAAGCTTCCCAGCAGATTTGTATTTGGAAGGTTCTGATCAGCATCGTGGCTGGTTCCAGTCTTCTTTGAAAACATCGATTGCTGTTCGTGGCGTGCCTCCGTATAAGCAAGTACTTACTCACGGTTTCACTGTTGATGGTGATGGCCGCAAAATGTCTAAGTCTTTAGGGAATGTCTTATCTCCTCAAAAAGTGATGGACACTTTGGGGGCAGACATCATTCGTCTATGGGTTGCAGCGACAGATTACACAACTGAGATGACGGTTTCTGACGAGATTCTTAAGCGTGTTGCTGACTCTTATCGCCGTATTCGTAATACTGCTCGTTTCATGATGGCGAACTTGAATGGCTTTGATCCAGCAAAAGACATGGTTCCTGCTAGTGACATGCTTGCATTAGATCGTTGGATTCTTGACCGTGCTTCCTTGTTGCAAAAAGAATTGGACACAGCTTATAACGAATACCAATTCCACACGGTTAATCAGAAAATTCAGAACTTCTGTTCGGTTGATTTAGGTGGTTTCTACCTTGACGTAATCAAAGACCGTCAATACACAACGCAAGAAAACAGCTTGGCTCGTCGCTCAGCACAGACTGCTTTGTATCACGTTATGGAAGCCTTCACTCGTTGGATTGCGCCAATTTTGAGCTTTACTGCCGATGAAATTTGGCAAACATTACCGGGTAAGCGAGGAGAGTCAATCTTCTTAGAAACTTGGTATGAAGGTTTAGAAGAGTTCTCTGGCGAAGAAAAATTAGGTCGAGACTTCTGGAAGCATGTTCTTGAAACGAAAGTCGCTACTAATAAAGTGATCGAGGCTGTTCGTGGAGAAGGTAAGATAAAAGCGAGTTTGAGTGCTGAGATCACCTTGTATTGTGATGAAGCATTGCAGACAACACTGAACCTTTTGGGTGAAGAGTTGCGATTCGTTTTAATCTCCTCTGATGTGAAAGTATTGCCTTTAGGTGAAGCTGGAGCGGATGCGGTAGATACAGATCTAGAAGGCCTAAAAGTACATGTTGCATTGAGCGAAAATGCTAAGTGTGTTCGTTGCTGGCATCACCGTGAAGAGGTTGGCAAACGTGAATCTCATCCAGAGCTTTGTGATCGTTGTATCTCTAATTTACCGGATGGGGAAGGTGAACAACGCCTGTACGCATAAATGACAGTCTCTACTATGTTTAAAAGAGTTCAGCGCTGGTGGGCGCTGGCTCTTATTTTGTTCGTATTAGATTGGGTGACTAAGCAAGCTGTTGAGGCGTATTTGTCTTATGGGCAGGAAATTCCTCTGTTGCCGTTTTTTGATCTGACGCTTAGATACAACACGGGTGCCGCTTTTAGTTTTCTTGCGCAAGCTGGCGGCTGGCAGCGTTGGTTTTTCTCTGTGATTGCCTTGGCGGTTGTGGTGGGGATTAGTTGGCGGTTGATTAAGATTGCGAATGAAAATCGCTGGGAGGCGTTGTCTCTTAGTTTTATTCTCGGCGGAGCCATTGGTAATTTATATGATCGACTAGTTTATGGTCATGTAGTGGATTTTATTCAACTGCATTGGCAGCAGTCTTGGTATTTTCCTGCTTTTAATGTGGCAGATAGCGCAATAACGGTTGGTGTTATTTTGATGTTGCTTGAAAGCTTTTTTGTTAAGAAAACAGAAGGTGGCAAATGAGTGTAATTACAGAGAGTAGCCGAGTGACACTTCATTTTGAATTGTCTCTTGAAGACGGTTCTATTGTGGATTCTAACTTCTCTCAAACGCCTGCAAGTTTTGTGTTTGGTGACGGAAGTTTGTTGCCTGCATTTGAAGAAGCGCTTTTAGGGATGTCAGTAGATCAAGAATCCTCATTGGTTATGCCTCCAGAAAAAGCCTTTGGCGTTCACAACGAAAGTAATATCCAGCGTATGCCTCGTTCTCAATTCGCAATGGATTTAGAAGAAGGTATGGTGGTTTCTTTTGCGGATATGAGCAAAAACGAATTGCCTGGTGTGATTGCAGAGATAGGCGACAAAGAAGTTGTGGTGGATTTTAATCACCCATTAGCGGGTCGTTCGCTTACTTTTAAAGTGCGCATTGTCGCAATAGAGGATGCAGCATGAGTTTTGCTATTCAGCTTGCGAATCCTCGCGGCTTTTGTGCTGGTGTTGATCGTGCCATTGAAATTGTTAATCGTTGCTTGGATCTATTTGAAGCACCGATTTATGTGCGCCATGAAGTTGTCCACAATAAATTTGTTGTTGAGTCATTAAAAGCACGCGGAGCAGTATTTGTTGATGAGCTGGATCAGGTGCCAGACGACCATATTGTTATCTTTAGTGCACATGGCGTTTCAAAATCGGTTCGTGACGAAGCGACTAATCGAGGGCTAAAAGTTTTTGATGCAACTTGCCCGCTTGTTACTAAGGTGCATTTAGAGGTGCTTCGTTACTCTCGTGACGGAATGGAATGTATTTTGATTGGTCATGATGGTCATCCAGAGGTGGAAGGGACCATGGGGCAATATGATAATCGACAAGGTGGCGCGATTTACCTTGTTGAAACACCTGAAGATGTGGCTAACCTAAAAGTCAAAGATCCAGAGCATTTGGCGTTTGTGACTCAGACTACTTTATCAATGGATGACACTTCAGTCGTTATTGATGCATTGCGCCGTCATTTTCCAAAGATCCGTGGTCCTAAAAAAGATGATATTTGCTATGCAACACAGAACCGCCAAGATGCAGTAAAAACATTGGCTGAAACATCTCAGCTTGTGTTGGTTGTTGGCTCTGTTAATAGTTCTAATTCGAATAGATTGAAAGAATTAGCGGAGCGAATGGGAGCTAAAGCTTTTCTGATCGACAATGCTAGTGAAATTAATGTCAATTGGTTCGATGGTGTGTCGAGTGTTGGTGTCACCGCGGGGGCATCGGCTCCTGAAGTTCTGGTTAATGAAGTGATATCGCGATTAATTGATGAAGGCGGTAATGTGCCTGAAGAATTGCAAGGTAGAGAAGAAAACGTTTCTTTTTCTATGCCGAAAGAGCTTCGTATCGTTGAAGTGTAGTTTTTAAGTATTCAGAAAGCCCTGTTACTTAGCTGTAGCAGGGCTTTTTTGTTATGGTTTGATCAAAAAACACTCTAAAAAGGGTGTTTTTGTTTGTTAAGTGAACAAAAAGGGTTGGTTGTTAAATTAATCGTCTTTTTTGTCAGAAAAGGGTTGCACAAAATCTGTAGATCCTTAATATACGCCCTCGCTGACACGGACAGGGCTTAGCATCTTAATTAGGTTTAAGAGGTTAAGTGGCTTAAGTGTAACGGCAACGCTCTTTAAAATAGATAATCAGATAATTTGTGTGGGCGCTCGCTGGAGACTTCAGAAGATCGGCTGCTGACTTTTAGTTAGTAAGTTGATCAAAAAAATTGAAGTCTTACGAGACGTCAAACACGTCAATTCGCTTTATAAGTAAATTGTTAGTGTTTCGATACTTGAGTAAGCAAACTTTTTAACTGAAGAGTTTGATCATGGCTCAGATTGAACGCTGGCGGCAGGCTTAACACATGCAAGTCGAGCGGAAACGATGATAGCTTGCTATCAGGCGTCGAGCGGCGGACGGGTGAGTAACGCGTAGGAATCTGCCTAGTAGAGGGGGACAACATGTGGAAACGCATGCTAATACCGCATACGCCCTTAGGGGGAAAGGAGGGGATCTTAGGACCTTCCGCTATTAGATGAGCCTGCGTGAGATTAGCTAGTTGGTGGGGTAAAGGCTCACCAAGGCGACGATCTCTAACTGGTCTGAGAGGATGACCAGTCACACTGGGACTGAGACACGGCCCAGACTCCTACGGGAGGCAGCAGTGGGGAATATTGGACAATGGGCGCAAGCCTGATCCAGCCATGCCGCGTGTGTGAAGAAGGCCTTAGGGTTGTAAAGCACTTTCAGGAGTGAGGAAGGGCGTTTGGTTAATACCCAAATGTTTTGACGTTAGCTCCAGAAGAAGCACCGGCTAACTCTGTGCCAGCAGCCGCGGTAATACAGAGGGTGCAAGCGTTAATCGGAATTACTGGGCGTAAAGCGCGCGTAGGTGGTTTGTTAAGTCTGATGTGAAATCCCAGGGCTCAACCTTGGAATGGCACCGGATACTGGCAGGCTAGAGTACGGTAGAGGAGTGTGGAATTTCCTGTGTAGCGGTGAAATGCGTAGATATAGGAAGGAACATCAGTGGCGAAGGCGACACTCTGGACTGATACTGACACTGAGGTGCGAAAGCGTGGGGAGCAAACAGGATTAGATACCCTGGTAGTCCACGCCGTAAACGATGTCTACTAGCCGTTGGGTTGTAATGACTTAGTGGCGCAGCTAACGCAATAAGTAGACCGCCTGGGGAGTACGGCCGCAAGGTTAAAACTCAAATGAATTGACGGGGGCCCGCACAAGCGGTGGAGCATGTGGTTTAATTCGAAGCAACGCGAAGAACCTTACCTACTCTTGACATCCATAGAACTTAGCAGAGATGCTTTGGTGCCTTCGGGAACTATGAGACAGGTGCTGCATGGCTGTCGTCAGCTCGTGTTGTGAAATGTTGGGTTAAGTCCCGTAACGAGCGCAACCCTTATCCTTACTTGCTAGCAGGTTATGCTGAGAACTTTAAGGAGACTGCCGGTGACAAACCGGAGGAAGGTGGGGACGACGTCAAGTCATCATGGCCCTTACGAGTAGGGCTACACACGTGCTACAATGGCGTATACAAAGGGCTGCGAGCTAGCGATAGTGAGCGAATCCCATAAAGTACGTCGTAGTCCGGATTGGAGTCTGCAACTCGACTCCATGAAGTCGGAATCGCTAGTAATCGTAGATCAGAATGCTACGGTGAATACGTTCCCGGGCCTTGTACACACCGCCCGTCACACCATGGGAGTTGATTGCTCCAGAAGTAGCTAGCTTAACCTTCGGGATGGCGGTTACCACGGAGTGGTCAATGACTGGGGTGAAGTCGTAACAAGGTAGCCCTAGGGGAACCTGGGGCTGGATCACCTCCTTAAACGATAGAAGCTCTGGTGAGCGTTCACACAAATTATCTGATACCTATCTTAAGACGTTAGAACAGAGTTCTAAGCAAGATGTTGATAACTCAATGTCTGACTTAGTGCTTTGCACTAAACTTGCTCTTTAACAATTCAAATTTTGAAATAACGATGAATCAAGCGTTAAACCGGTGGAAGTTCACTTTAACCTAGTGGCTTCTATTATCGTAAATCCTAAGAGGTACAAAAGCTCTTAGGTATGTGATCCGAAACTATTTTGGGTTATATGGTCAAGTGACCAAGCGTGCACGGTGGATGCCTTGGCAGTCAGAGGCGATGAAGGACGTGGTAATCTGCGATAAGGTTCGGGGAGTTGATAAACAAACTTTGATCCGAACATTTCCGAATGGGGAAACCCACCCGCTTGCGGGTATCGTTAAGTGAATACATAGCTTAACGAGGCGAACCCGGGGAACTGAAACATCTAAGTACCCGGAGGAAAAGAAATCAACCGAGATTCCCTAAGTAGCGGCGAGCGAAAGGGGATTAGCCCTTAAGTTGATTTGGTGTTAGTAGAAGACTCTGGAAAGGGTCGCCATAGTGGGTGATAGCCCCGTATACGAAAACGCCATTTCAATGAAAACGAGTAGGACGGGACACGTGTTATCCTGTCTGAATATGGGGGGACCATCCTCCAAGGCTAAATACTCCTGACTGACCGATAGTGAACCAGTACCGTGAGGGAAAGGCGAAAAGAACCCCTGTGAGGGGAGTGAAATAGATCCTGAAACCGTGTACGTACAAGCAGTGGGAGCGGACTTGTTCCGTGACTGCGTACCTTTTGTATAATGGGTCAACGACTTATTTTCAGTAGCAAGGTTAAGCGATTAGCGGAGCCGTAGGGAAACCGAGTCTTAATAGGGCGTTTAGTTGCTGGGAATAGACCCGAAACCGGGCGATCTATCCATGAGCAGGTTGAAGGTTGGGTAACACTAACTGGAGGACCGAACCCACGTACGTTGAAAAGTCCGGGGATGACTTGTGGATAGGAGTGAAAGGCTAATCAAGCTCGGAGATAGCTGGTTCTCCTCGAAAGCTATTTAGGTAGCGCCTCGTATCTCACCATTGGGGGTAGAGCACTGTTTGGGCTAGGGGGTCATCCCGACTTACCAACCCCATGCAAACTCCGAATACCAATGAGTGCAATTACGGGAGACACACGGCGGGTGCTAACGTCCGTCGTGGAAAGGGAAACAACCCAGACCGTCAGCTAAGGTCCCAAAGTTACAGTTAAGTGGGAAACGATGTGGGAAGGCTTAGACAGCTAGGAGGTTGGCTTAGAAGCAGCCATCCTTTAAAGAAAGCGTAATAGCTCACTAGTCGAGTCGGCCTGCGCGGAAGATATAACGGGGCTAAACTGTACACCGAAGCTACGGATGCATATTTATATGCATGGTAGAGGAGCGTTCTGTAAGCCGTTGAAGGTCAAGCTGTAAGGCAGGCTGGAGGTATCAGAAGTGCGAATGTTGACATGAGTAACGATAAGGGGAGTGAAAAACTCCCCCGCCGGAAGACCAAGGTTTCCTGTCCCATGTTAATCAGGGCAGGGTGAGTCGGCCCCTAAGGCGAGGCAGAAATGCGTAGTCGATGGGAAACAGGTTAATATTCCTGTACTCGTACATATTGCGATGGAGAGACGGAGAAGGCTAGGCCAGCACAGCGATGGTTGTCTGTGTTTAAGGCGGTAGGTTTGGGACTTAGGCAAATCCGGGTCCCTTTAAGACCGAGAACTGACGACGAGCCCTCTTTTGGGCGAAGTGGTTGATGCCATGCTTCCAGGAAAAACTTCTAAGCTTCAGATATGATCGAACCGTACCCCAAACCGACACAGGTGGTCAGGTAGAGAATACCAAGGCGCTTGAGAGAACTCGGGTGAAGGAACTAGGCAAAATGGTACCGTAACTTCGGGAGAAGGTACGCCGGTTAGTGTGAAGGACTTGCTCCGTAAGCATTGATCGGTCGAAGATACCAGGTGGCTGCGACTGTTTATTAAAAACACAGCACTCTGCAAACACGAAAGTGGACGTATAGGGTGTGACGCCTGCCCGGTGCTTGAAGGTTAATTGATGGGGTTAGCTTCGGCGAAGCTCTTGATCGAAGCCCAAGTAAACGGCGGCCGTAACTATAACGGTCCTAAGGTAGCGAAATTCCTTGTCGGGTAAGTTCCGACCTGCACGAATGGCGTAACGATGGCCACACTGTCTCCACCCGAGACTCAGTGAAATTGAAATCGCAGTGAAGATGCTGTGTATCCGCGGCTAGACGGAAAGACCCCGTGAACCTTTACTATAGCTTCACAGTGAACTTTGAACCTACTTGTGTAGGATAGGTGGGAGGCTTTGAAGATAGGACGCCAGTCTTATTGGAGCCAATCTTGAAATACCACCCTGGTATGTTTGAGGTTCTAACTCAGGTCCATTATCTGGATCGAGGACACTGTGTGGTGGGTAGTTTGACTGGGGCGGTCTCCTCCCAAAGAGTAACGGAGGAGCACGAAGGTGTGCTCAGCATGGTCGGAAATCATGCATAGAGTGTAAAGGCAAAAGCACGCTTAACTGCGAGACAGACACGTCGAGCAGGTACGAAAGTAGGTCTTAGTGATCCGGTGGTTCTGTATGGAAGGGCCATCGCTCAACGGATAAAAGGTACTCCGGGGATAACAGGCTGATACCGCCCAAGAGTTCACATCGACGGCGGTGTTTGGCACCTCGATGTCGGCTCATCACATCCTGGGGCTGAAGCCGGTCCCAAGGGTATGGCTGTTCGCCATTTAAAGTGGTACGCGAGCTGGGTTTAGAACGTCGTGAGACAGTTCGGTCCCTATCTGCCGTGGACGTTTGAGATTTGAGAGGAGCTGCTCCTAGTACGAGAGGACCGGAGTGGACGAACCTCTGGTGTTCCGGTTGTCACGCCAGTGGCATTGCCGGGTAGCTATGTTCGGACGGGATAACCGCTGAAAGCATCTAAGCGGGAAGCCTCCCTCAAGATAAGATCTCACTGGGACATAAGTCCCCTAAAGAGCCGTTCGAGACTAGGACGTTGATAGGTTGGGTGTGTAAGTGCTGTGAGGCATTGAGCTAACCAATACTAATTGCTCGTGAGGCTTGACCATATAACACCAAAGTGGTTTTACACATATTACGATACAAACCAAAAGCTGGTTTAACCTTGATACACGTTATTTCAAAATGAATTGTTAAAGATCCAAGCATGTCTTCGCGTGTTTTGGTAAGGCAATAAAAAAGCCACCAAAACGAACGCAACCGAATTGCTTGACGATCATAGAGGCGTTGTACCACCTGATCCCATCCCGAACTCAGAAGTGAAAAGCGCCATCGCCGATGGTAGTGTGGGAGATCCCATGTGAGAGTAGGTCGTCGTCAAGCTTATAATACTAAGAGCCCCACATAGCCAACGCTGTGTGGGGTTTTTTATTGCAGATATGCATGTGATAGCAGTAAGTCGACAAGCTTATAATTAAGAAAGCCCTGATAGCTAAGCTGTCGGGGCTTTTTTTCGTCTGTTGGAAATGGAAGGTCTGAAAGGGAATAGAGACAGGAACAGATCAGATTAGAAACAAGAGCGTCTTAGTGGTCATTTACTTGCGCTTGTTTCGTGCCTCAACGCGTCTGCGTAAATGACAACCAAGACACTCGAGGGCTTAGCCTATTTCGTAATTCGATGGGTCTGTTAAGTACTCTGCTTCCTCTAAGACTTCTCTATATCGCCTGCTTTCTTCCTCGACAGGTCGGCGTTAATGAAAGCACCGTTAACTATGGTATTGGAGATGACAGGAGTTTTGTGTGTTGTCTAGCAAAGTATAAGTAGTCCTTTAAGAAAGCTGGGATGGCTAGGCTGTAGAGTCTTTTTTATGTCTATCACTCTATTTTTATTCAGTTATTATAAGCGTCTACTCTTAATTAATTTGATGTTATGACACCTGAAATATTTATTAAACGTGCTCTTAATGCGTCTTTAGTGACTCGTACTGAAACGATTCAAGGCTTATGGAGCGGTTATGGAGAAATCATTCGTTTCTCTGTCGAAGGGTCTGACATTGCTAAGAGTGTTGTTCTTAAGTCTATTCAATTCGGACAAATTCAAAACCACCCTCGAGGTTGGAAGTCTTCATTTGCTCATGATCGTAAAGTGAAGTCTTATAAAGTTGAAGCGAATTGGTATCAAGAGTGGTCTGCTGCCTGTACTGAACATGAGCGTTTGCCTAAGTTGCTTGCTTCTTTTTATCAGGAAGGTGAAACCTTTCTTTTATTAGAAGATTTAGATGCAGCAGGCTTCGAGCGTCGTTGCGATTTCCTCTCTGTGGAAGAGTCCACGATTGTGATTAATTGGCTGGCGAGTTTCCATGCTCGTTTTCTACAGACTGAGGTGCGAGAAGATTGGCCAGAAGGTTTATGGGCTAGAGGTACTTATTGGCATTTGGCTACTCGCCCTGATGAATGGAAGTCTATGTCTGAGGGGGAATTAAAAGAACAAGCTGGAAGAATCGATAAAACTATTGATCAAGCGTGTTATCAAACCTTGGTTCATGGTGATGCAAAACTGGCAAACTTTTGTTTCAGCGATGATTTAACCTCGACGGCCGCCGTGGATTTTCAATATGTTGGGCGGGGGATTGGTGTCCAAGATCTAGCTTATTTTCTTGGTAGCTGTTTCTCTGAATCTGAATTGAATGAGCATCTTGATTATCTGCTTGAACTGTATTTTTCGGAATTGTCTCGATGCATTCTTGCAACTGGTGAATCCCCCGATACAGCAGAAGCCGTTGCCGCTGAATGGCATGGATTATTTTCCATCGCATGGGCTGATTTCCATCGATTTATTCTAGGTTGGTCGCCCACTCATAAAAAGAACACGCTGTTTAGTCGCAAGATGACAGAGCAAGCGCTTTCTCAATTAAGAGGAGCGTAGCGCTCGGTTTGTTTTTGCTGTTGCCTGTGCCTCCAAGGGATTCTCTGGCCATGGGTGTTTTGGGTAACGTCCACGCATTTCTTTACGAACGTCAGGGTAAGCTTGTTGCCAAAAGAAAGCTAAATCTTGAGTGACAGCAAGCGGTCTCTGTCCTGGAGATAAAAGTTCAATCCGCACAATTTGATTTAATACTTTAGGGCTTTCAGTACAGCCAAACATTTCTTGTAACTTTACTCTTAACGTAGGATTTATCTCACAGTAATCAATTGCATGACTTGACCCTGATGGCGCTGTGATACGCGCAGGAACGCTTTTATTGAGTTGCTGTTGTTGGTTCCAGTCGAGTCGGCTCAATAAAATGTCTGCCAGAGAAAGCTTATTCATTGCTTGTTGTGTGGTGACTTTACCAAGGTAGGGGGCAAGCCATTCTTCAAGAGAATTTAATAGCACCTGATCTGAGCTTTCAGGCCAAAGATTGTTATGGTCATGGGTGAAAGCAAATTGCATCCTGGCTTTTAGCTGCTCGCTTGCTGAATCCCAAGGTAAAACAGATAAGCCTTCCTGTTTTATGTATTGGCATACAGCATCAGCGATGTCGGCTTCAGAAGGCGACTTGAGCTTCTGTGAGTCTATGCATATTTTGCCAATCCAACGTTGGGATTCACTGATCAGTCTGCCTTCTTTTTTAGACCATGCGAAATGTGTTTTTAGTGATATTAAGTCTGGGGTGTTGCTTGTAATGGCCGATAACTGGAGCGCTGTGCTCAGGAAAACTCGATCTTCTTGGCCATTATGCCCTCCAATATCCAACGCAATTATCCATTCACTTTGTGCGACAGGGTCTTCAATGGATAGGCTTGCCATACGGCCGTTTGCCAATTTATAACGGACTTTGCCTTGTTCGTGGTTAACTCTTTGGGCGATACGATCGGCAAAGGCATGTAGCAATAGTTGTGTTATTTCATTAGAGGTTTGATCAATGCTTTCAATGGCGATTTTTTGGCTTTGTTGCTGCCATTGTTTCAGAGCTTTTCGATAGGGCTTTTGTTTGTGTGGATTAATCTTTGTATGAGCGTTATCTAGCCAATCAAGTCGATCAGTAAGGTCGCTGTGATGCTGGGTTAAAGGGTCGCCTTCAGACAATATGGTACAAATAGCACAGGCTACTTCTGCCATATTCAGGCGTCTTCCTTCGATTAGAATTCGTGCTAATCTCGGTTCGATATTAAGGTTGCTCATCTGTGTTCCGAGCGTGCTTAATTGTAGATCTTTTTGCCTTTTTAAGGCGGTGAGATTGGTTAGTAAATCGACGGCTTGTTGCCAATGGCTGTTGGGTGGTGGCGTGATCCAATCGAGTTCCAATCTATTTTGTACGCCCCACTTTACCAACTCCATAACAAGGCTGCTTAGGTCGCTGATTTCAATTTGAGGTTGAGCTTGAGAAGCAAGCTGGTATTGCTGATTCTCGCTCCACCATCGATAGCACACGCCCGGTTCTGTTCGCCCAGCTCGCCCCATTCGCTGTATGGTTTCAGCTTGAGTAGCACGACGAGTATGAAGTCTCGTGGTTGCTGTGTTTGCATCAAAACGCGCCTCACGACTCAAGCCGCTGTCGATGACCACTCGAACACCTTCTATGGTCAAACTTGTTTCAGCAATGGAAGTGGCGAGTACAATTTTTCGGGCAGGCGCAATTGCCGGCTGAATAACGGCTTCTTGCTCTTTTAGGTTTAACTCGCCATATAACGGAAGAATACTTAAGTGAGGCTCATGTCCGAGGCGTTCTTGCAGTTGGTTCGCCACACGACGAATCTCTCTTTGACCGGGAAGGAAAACAAGCAAGCAGCCAGATTCTTCAGAGAAAGCTTGGCAGGTGAGGCGTATCACTTCATCAACCACCTGATCTGTTTTTAAGGCAAGGTTGGCGTAGCGTGTTTCAATTGGAAAGCTGCGTCCTTGGCTGGTTAATACAGAGCAACCGAGACGAGCTTGGAGTGCTTCTGTATCAAGCGTAGCGGACATGACTAACAGTTTGAGCGGATCTTCATCCCGATACAAATCACGAGCCTGAAGACATAATGCAAAAGCGAGATCAGAATGTAGATTTCGTTCATGAAACTCATCAAAAATAACCAGAGCGACGGAATCAAGACTTGGGTCGTCTTGAAGCATTCTGGTTAATACGCCTTCTGTGACGACTAACACCTGAGTGCGTTTGCTCTCTTTATTTTCATGACGAATGCGATAACCAATGCGCTCACCAAGCGGCTCGTTCAAAGTATCGGCAAGACGTTTTGCAGCAGCTTTCGCGGCTAAACGGCGAGGTTCCAACATAATGATCTGCCGACCTTTTAACCAACTTTCTTCCATTAAAGCGAGAGGAACCACGGTAGTTTTACCTGCACCTGGCGCGGCTTCTAATATGGCTTCATGATGCTGACTCAGCTGGTGTTTCAGGTCAGGAATCAGTTGGAAAATAGGCAGTGCGTTAGACATAAAATCGCTCGTTGGTGTGCTTCGTCTATCATAGCGTTTTTCAGTGGCTAACGCAGATCAAAATGAGCTTTACAGAGTCATTTAGAGGGATTGGCAATTTGCTAAACTCAGGTATAGTTCGGTTTTACTTCGTTACTTGTGCTTTTAAAAAAGCCATAGGACAAAAATATGATGGTACAAATTGGTTTGCTCATTTTATTGGTTGTGGGTTATGTAATGTTTTCCCGCTTTCTTAAATCCTCTATTACCTTACTAGGCCAGAAGAAATCGGTTAACGAAGTGCGTGTGACCTATGTTTCCAAAATGCTTAATCTTGGCTTTACAGCTGTTTTCATTTTGTTGGTGTGTTTAGTTTTGGGCGTAGGATATGGGCAGTTGGCGATTTTCTTTTCGTCTGTTTTTGCTGTTGTCGGTGTTGCTCTGTTTGCCCAATGGTCAATTCTTAGCAACATTACGGCCAGCTTGATTATCTTCTTTGGCTTTCCTTATCGTGTGGGAGATTGGGTGAAAGTAGTCGATAAGGACGATGAAATTTTAGGTCAGATTATAGAAATCTCGACTTTTCATGTGATCATCAAACGCTTATCTGACGATATCGTAACTTATCCAAATAGTCTGATATTACAAAAAGCGGTAGTGCGCTTTACTGACCAGAAAGCTGCGGAAGCCGTGAGCCAATTCAACAAAGAAGAAAAAGAGCCAAAAGACTCAGCCGAATAGTGTTGAACAAAAAACAATCAATTTTTTAAGATCTGGCTTACTTATGTCATACTAAGAGACTTTCATCGTATTGAAGGAGAAAGTCTCGTGAAATCTGATCCAGAATCTCTGCTAAAAAATAACGATGCGCTTATTCATTCTGATGCAATGAAAGTAAAGTCTCATGCGCAACGACCTCAAGAAGATTGGGTGCTTCATACCTTAATGATAGAAGGTTATGACGTACCATTTCGATTCAAGCGCCAAGGAAAGTACCGTACGTTACGAGGTGCTCGCGTAAATTTAACCTACTACCCGACTCAAGAAATGGTCGCGGGTATTCCTGTCGAAATCATGAAAGTTGTGCGCGTAAAACGCACTTAATTGGCAAACTTTACAGCTAAAATCACTTCTACTTTTATTTTTGATGATATGAACTTAATATGGCGTCACCTTGTCTTTTAGATGAGCTATTTTGTTTTATATTAGGTGTGAAAAAATAATGGAAACGGTATTTTCTGGACGCTTGCTAGCTAAGATGAAGCGCATTGAGCGAAGCGTTTGGTTTCAAGGTTTTATCATCGCTATCATCGTTGTTGCTGCGTTAACCGTAGGAGCAAAAACCTATCCTCTACCTTACAGTGTTGAACTGGCGATCAATTATCTAGACGCTTTCATCACGGTATTTTTCTTGGTAGAAATCAGCTTGCGTTTCATGGCTTGCGACGACAAACGTCGATTCTTAAAAGACCCATGGAACTTGTTCGACACTATTATCGTGATTGGCAGTTTGGTGCCTCTCTCAGACACAGACATGATTCTGGTTGCTCGTTTATTGCGAGTTTTCCGAGTGCTACGTTTGGTTTCGATTATTCCCGATCTGCGCTTTTTAATTAATGCCTTGCTAAAAGCCATTCCTAAAATGGGCTATATTGCGCTTTTGATGTTTATCATTTTCTACATCTTTGCGGCGGTTGGTTCTATCTTCTTCGATCAGGTTAATGACGAATTATGGGGCGACATCGCCATTTCCATGCTGACTCTGTTCCGCGTTGCCACCTTTGAAGACTGGACAGACGTAATGTATGAAACAATGGAAGTTTATCCAATGAGCTGGATCTTCTACATTGTCTTCATTTTCTTAACTGCGTTTGTGTTTTTAAATATGATGGTCGGTGTCGTGCTTGATGTCATGACCAGAGAAACCTCGGAAAAAGAGCAGGAAAACCAAGACAATCATCACCATGCCTTGGTTCAACAGATCGCGGAGTTACAAGCTCAGGTCGCGCGATTGTCCGATAAAATCGATGATTCACACAAAGCATCATCGCAAGATAAAGAATAAGTCTAAGCTTGCTGGTTGGCTCGACGAGCTAACCAGCGCCCGCCTAATGTATTCATAATTAATCCGGCCAACACCAAGGCGATGCCAATCCACTGATACGAGCCGATTTTCTCATCTAATATCCACGCGGTAGACGTGAGTCCGACAACCGGAACACCAAGCGTCAGTGGTGCAACGGTTCCTGCGGAATAACGGGACATCAAATAGCTCCATAAGCCGTAACCCATAATGGTCGCAACGACAGATAAGTAGGCGAGAGTGGCCATGGTTTGCCAATCAATCTGAATGATATTGCTCCACATAACATCGCTGCCATCGATAAAGTAAGAGCCGATAAAGAAGGGAATAGGTGGAAACCAGCACGACCAAACAATGAGGTTTACGTTCGACTCATAACCTTTTCGACTGATGGTTTTTGTGACTATATTACCGAATGCCCAGCTGGATGCCGCCGCTAAAGTGATACCAAAACCTATCGCTGTCATGCTTGTGTCTTCGCCATGTAAGCCAATAACCGCTAAACCCGAAGCCGCCACACCAATGGACAACAATTGATAAGGGCGCACGTATTCTTTGAAAAATAGAGCGGCAAACAACAGAGTGAAAATCGCTTGAGATTGCAGAACTAAAGAAGCGAGTCCAGCAGGCATACCAAATTCCATAGCGGTAAATAGAAACGCAAATTGCCCGAAGTTTAAGGACAAACCGTAGGCGAGCATCCACTTTAGCGGCGTTTTAGGGCGAGTGAAAAAGAAAGAACCAATCATCGCAATCACAAGAAAGCGTAAGCCACCCAGCATCATTGGGGTTAAGTCATCGAGTCCCCAACGAATCACCACAAAGTTAAAGCCCCAAGCAAAAATAATAGCGAGACCGAGTAGCATATCTTTTGGTGTCATGGGGAACCTTAACGTTGAATAAAAAGGAATCGCATACTTTAAGTGGTTTCGTATGAGAATCCCATGTACACATCAAGGAAAAATTAAGCAGACAGATTAGAGGCGTTTTTTGAACCTGTCTGCTGGGTCTTAGGAAGGTATTATAGGGCAGGCTGTGTGTTTACCATGAATGATGAAATATTTTGATTTTTTAGATTATTTGGCTCTAAATTGCCAATGTTCGTTTACTCCCTGATTGTTGATCATATCTAACAATGTTTTATCTAATTTTGGGTCGTCTGGGGAGTAAAACCGGCATTCCGCAAGCGCTTTTCGCAAAGGAATATCTTGCCCCAAAAATTCCATTGAAACCCTTGCACTACAAGGCATGCGATCATCGTTAGAAGATACTCCCATACGCAAACCATGAAGCCAATGAATTCGGTTTTTAAAGGTAGGGTATAAAATGGTTTGGGTAATTTCATTGACGGTTAAAGACTCATAATCTGTCATAAAAATACGGTCGGAGAGAAAGTGTGCGACCCCTAAATATTTACAATGGCAAACTTCTTTATTTTGTTCCCCTGCTTCGACTAAGCGTTCAGTACGTTGGTAGAGAATTTTGTCTTCCACTTTTGAAAAGCATACAAGAGATTTGAGTATCTTACCTGGGTTACTCATGGAGTAGTAATACTCAAAGTAGTAGCCCAAATATTTGTCTAATTCTGGACTGGATTTGTCCATCAATCTTTTTAAATGGTCGAGCTCTACCTGACCACTCGTTAGGCTGTCTTGTCGAGGGTTGCGTTGTACTAATTGTTGAAATTGCTCGTGAGGCAATTGTAGTTCATATTCTGCCACATCAAAGAACTCACAAATTCGTCTTAATGTATTGGCTGCTGGGCGATGGCGGCCACTCAAATAACGGTTAAATTGTGACCGACTTATCCCTAAACGTTGAGTCACATCACTGATAGATTTGTAATAGCTGCACAACAGCCTGAGGTTTAATGCAACGTCTTGATTCATTATTTGAGCCTAGAAGAGGGGATAGATAATTTATAAGCATAGCAATTAGTTCACGCCCTATGAAAGAGGCATTTTGATGCACAAAGCGCGTCAAAGTACGTCAACTCAAGCCAGAGTGTCAAATGTCTTAAAAAGTCTTCATTTGCTCTACTTAAAAACTCCATGTCGCCCAGTGTGTCATTCAACTGCCAGGTCGATGTAAGTATGAGCAAAATCATGAGGAATTTTTATGACTGAAAAATCGAATTTGTCGTTTTACGGTGGCCCATGGCTGTCCTTCTTACCCATTATCAGTTTTGTTAGTGTGGCGATTTATGTAGCCACAGCGCTTGAAGAAGCGACGATACAAGGCATGTGGGTAGGAATACTTGCGGGTTTATTAGTGACCTTCTTATTTGCCAGAGACAAGTCTCTATACGCAGAAACAATAATGAAGGGAATGGCCAGTAAAGTGGCGATTGCTCCGGTAGCCGCTTGGATTTTTGCGGGTATTTTTGCCACCGTGTTACGCTCTTCAGGTTTGGTAGATGGTGTACTTTGGGCTGCGTATCACACTGGTGCTACGGGCACGGCTTTTGTCGTTGTGAGCTTTATTGCCAGCGCTTTATTTGCGACAGCGGCGGGTACAGGTTTCGGAACCATAGCCGCAGGTATGGGTGTACTGTATCCAGCGGGTGTGTTGCTTGGAGCAGACCCTCTACTTATGGCCGGAGCCATCGTTGGCGGTGGCGCTTTTGGTGATAATCTAGCGCCTATTTCAGACACCACTATTTCGTCTGCGGCCAGCCAAGACACTGATATCGGTGGAGTGGTTCGTTCACGTCTTAAATACTCTGCCACTGCTGGAGTGATTACACTGGTGTTGTTGGTGGTATTCAGTCTTGCCAATTCAGGCATTACAGCGCAAGTGCCTTATGAAGTTTTAGCCGAACATATGGATCCGAAAGGTTTGTTCATGCTGATTCCAGCCCTTGCTGCTATTTATGTGGCAATGCAGAAGGGCGATGTTATTTTTGCCACCACGGTTGGTATTTTACTCGGTATGTTGGTAGCCGTTGTGACAGGCTTAAATACGGTTGAGGGCTTTTTATCAGTAGAAAACGGAGCTCTGATTAACGGTGTGGCAGGTTGGATGTCTGATTTGTCTATCCTTGTATTACTGCTCGCTGGTGGTATTCGAATCATGCTGGACGGTGGCGGTAGCGATAAGCTTATTGAAGGTTTAAAAGGCTATGTTACAACTCCTCGTGGTGCCGAAGCTTCCTCTGCTGGGTTGTCTTTGTTCCTATCGGCGATGATGAGTATCAACGCTCCGGCAATATTAGCGGTGGGTCTGTCCTATGCCAAACCTGTGGGCGAGCGTTTCAAACTACATCCTTACCGTCGTGCCAACATTATCGACAGCATGGCTTGTACCCTAGTTTATTCTCTACCTTGGTCGGCCGCTTTGTTGTTTGCTTCAGGTTTGTCTGCAAAAGCTGCGGAGTCTTTCGCGGGTGTGCCTGCGTTAAGTCCAATTGAAATGACCCCTTGGGTTCTATATGCCTGGGTATTATTGGTGGTGATGAGTGTGTCTATCCTTACTGGTTTGGGTCGTAGCTTTGTTGATGATCAAGAAGTAGTAGGGAAGTAGAAGCGAGTGATGAAGCAAGAAAATCGAGCGAAATTGGGCATTATCACAGGCTCAGGCCCTGAAGCTGGTGTGGATATGTGGCAAAAAATTCTTTCTGCCAATAAGCAAATGATGCAAGAAGCCTTTCAAGGGGATTTAGATGCCCCTACGGTGAGTATTATTTCTGAGCCTCAGCTTGGTCTCTCCATGGAATTGGAAAAAAACGATGCCATTGTCTGGGAAAAGCTAGCAAGAGTGGCACAGCAACTGGATTCACAAGTCGATTACTATGCCATTGCTTGTAATACGCTTAACTACTACCAGCCACAATTAGAAGCCCTTGGGTTAAATGCCACACTGGTGTCTTTTGGTGATGTTTTAAAAAAGAAGATAGTGACAGAAGGTTTGACCAAAGTGGCCTTATTAGGATCTGATTCGGTGACCAACTTAGGTATTTGGTCACCTTATCGTGTGCTGAAAGAGGTGGTGGAAATCGAAGTGCCTAAAGCTGATAGTGGCTTACATCAACTGATTTATGATGTGAAAACCTATGGTGGTGAAAGAGTTGATATAGTGCAGCGTTTTACCAAGCTAGTTGATGAGCTGGAAGCCGATGTTGTGCTACTTGCTTGTACTGAATTACCTTTAATTCAGATACAAACCCATAAACAACTGATAGATGTCACAGAATTGGTTGCGGAAGAGTTGGTGACTTTATCTTTAATATAGAGAAGTAACCATGATTCTTACAAAGGGCTGGTTCGATGAACCGGCCCTTTTTTATGAATGAATGTGGCTTTTCAATCAGTGCTTTTAAGGGAGCACCTTGATAAATAGCTTGAGCAAATAAGAAGTCGTGACCAAGCTAATAAAGCCAACCAAATACAGCAGCAAAAACCATTGCCAAGATTTAAGATAAGCGAGTTTGTTTTTCAGTCGTTTCGCCATTAGTAACCCTCCTGATAATCTTCGACCTTGCCTGCGAATACGCGATAACCCCAAATGGTATAAGCGCAAATCAGCGGGACGAAAATACACACGCCCGGCAGCAAGAAGAGCAAGCTGCTGTCTGGAGATGCGGCGTCCATAAAGGTTAATTGTCTTGGAATCAGGTAAGGAAACAGTCCAACCACCAAGCCAGCGAAGCCTAATAAAAATAAAGATGCAGTCGCCCAAAATGGACGACTTTCTCTGCTGTGCTCTTGGTGTGATTCATGTGCGCTTAGATCCTTCCATACAAAGAATGCAGCGGCCAAACTTAAGAGTGGCAAAGGTGACAATAAGAGGAAGTTGTAATCGCTGAACCAGCGTTCACGGATTTCCACTTCGTTAATCACTGTCCATAGACTCACGGCGATCATGGCCAAGACAGTGATGATGAGAAGTCGTTTCCCCAAGTGCGCTGCATGTTGCTGAATCCTTCCACGACTTTTCATAAACAAGTAACACGCGGCCAGCAAGGCATAACCTGCCATCACAGAAAATCCGGTCAAGATGGAAAAAGGTGTTAGCCAATGCAAGCTAGACAAACTGCTCGTGTCTGAGGGAACGCCTTGAACCAAAGAACCCAGCAATAAACCTTGGCAAAAGGCCGCAATGGCAGAACCTGAACTGAACGCCAAATCCCAATAAGGTCGAGAAGTGTCGGATTTGAAACGATACTCAAAGGCCACACCACGGAAGATCAAGGCAAACAGCATCAGCATGATTGGCAGATAAAAGATGGAGAGAATATCGCCATACGCCTCAGGAAAGGCCGCAAACAGAATCACGCCGCCGAATACTAACCAAGTTTCATTACCATCCCAAACGTGTGAGATAGAACGCATTAAATGATCTCTCTCGCCACCTTGATTGAACCATGGATACAAGATCCCAATGCCCAAATCAAAGCCATCGAGCAAGACGTACATAAAGATGGCGAAGCCTAAAACGAGGAAGTAGAAAAATGCCAAATCCATTATTGCTCTCCTTCTTTGTTTCGTACTTGTGTATTGGGAGTGCCTTTATTCTCAGCATCGTTTTCTTGTAAAAGCTTCACCCACGCCAAGGCGTAACCGGGCGCTTTCATGCCGATTAATTGTTGTTCTAAGGCGGCCATGCTCGGCGGGCCTTTCTTGATTAACTTACGCATGAAGTACAGATAAACCCCAAGCAGCAAGGTATAAATCACCACGAAGACGATAAGAGTGAATAAGACTCGCTCGGCCGGTAATGGCGAGACGATTTCTGAGGTGCGTACCAAGTTGTAAACGATCCAAGGCTGTCGGCCGATTTCCACCACGTACCAGCCAGCCAACACCGCAATCACGCCAGCAGGTGTAAATAAGCTGACTAACGCGAGGAAAGGTCTGTTTTCGAACAAGCGACCTTTGCGGCGCAATAACAAGGCGAGTAGGGCGATACCCATCATCCCAAAACCAATGCCAACCATGACGCGGAATGACCAAAACACCAAAGGCACATTCGGTCTGTCTTCTGGCGGAACGGTTTTTAATCCTTGCACTTCGCCATCCCAAGAATGCGTCAGAATCAAGCTACCAAGGTTGGGAATACCCACTTGGTAATCGTTGGATTCGGTTTCCATGTTCGGCATGGCGAATAACAACAAAGGCACATTGGCTTCTTTTTCTGGCCAAATACCTTCCATCGCGGCGAGTTTTGTTGGCTGATGCTCTTGCACGTTCAAGCCGTGCATGTCGCCAATCCAGGCTTGCATTGGCGTCAATATCAAGGCGAACCACATGCACATAGACAAACCTTTTTTTGCAAAAGGAATGTTCTGCTTTTTCAATAAGTAATAAGCGCAAATGCCCGCAACAACAAAGATGGCTGTGATAAAAGCCGCCATTAACATATGCGTAAATCGGTAAGGCATGGACGGATTGAAAATGATCGCCATCCAGCTTTCTACTTCAAATTTGCCATCGACGATTTTGTAACCCGCAGGCGTTTGCATCCAAGAATTCGCCACAATGATCCAAAAGGCTGAAATCCAAGTGCCTGTCATCACCACGAGAGTTGAGAAGAAATGCAGTTTGCGACCGACCCGCTGCCAACCAAAAAGCATGACGCCGAGAAAGCCCGCTTCCATGAAGAAAGCCGTCAGTACTTCGTAGGCCATGAGCGGCCCTAAAATCGCTCCCGTCATTTCAGAGAATTTAGAAAAGTTAGTGCCAAATTCATAAGACAGTACAATGCCAGACACCACGCCCATGCCGAAGGTGATGGCAAAAGGCTTGATCCAAAACTTGGCCAATTGAAGGTAATAGGGGTTGTGTGTTTTCAGCCACAAGCCTTCCCAGATCGCAATTAAGGTCGCAAGACCAATCGTGATACTGGGAAAAATAATGTGGAAACTCACCGTAAAGGCGAATTGAATACGAGACAAAATAGCAACGTCGAGATCCATAACCATTCCTAGTAAAAGTTGAATGTTAAAAAAGACAAGCGATGGTTATTCGTCGTTCTTGATGGCGATGGTGCGTATCTGTTGAAACGCCAAAGGAAAAACCGCCAAGCCCACAATGCTAAAAAGCGCGATGGCCTCGGTTAGAAAAAAACTCATGTTCATAATGTCTGCCCCATTAAGAATGTGTGATTAAGTCAGTAAAAATTGATCTAGATCAATCTATTAATAATGCTTATAGCAAACGAGAGGCCAATTTATGAGTGTTTTTATCTTATTGATTTTAAAGGAATAAAATTTAACTTTGCGTGAGCCGTAAAAGAGGTTTACGATTTTGTCTTATTTATAGTGTAAACGAGGTTTACGGTTTGACCCTTTCATTGATGTTTGAAATCGCCATGTTGGTGTCCAGCGTCTGCGGTATTTTGGTCGCGATTTGGCTTTTATGGCGAGCGAAAAAGCAGGGCGATTTACGCGCCTTGGCTGGCTTTGCCATCATGATGGCGATTTGGTGTTTTGGTCACGTTGCCTTGTTTCAAGGGTTTGAAAACCTTGGCATTCACATCATTCTCGCGAATCCTCTTATGCCGACTTTCTTCCTGCATTTTGCCATTGTGTTTGTGAACTCTGGTGCCGCGAAAGAAGCCATGCTCGACCGACTTCATAAGGCGTTGCCTTGGTTTTACGCCACCAGTTCGGCCGTTGTTTTGCACAGCTGGTGGATTGGCGCGGGCGACGTTGTCAGCACATTCGACACCCGTTCTTTTTTCGTTTTTACAGACGCAGGCACAGGGAACCTCGCGTATACGGTTTTAGTAGGGATCTTGGCTCACGGGGTTTTGCTCTTCGGTTGGTATCGTCATTCGGGCAATAAAAAACGCTCTATCTTGGCGATGTTTGGTGTTGGCGCGTGGGGGCTTTTGCTGGCAACCAGCTTTGTGTTTCCGTCCTTTGGCATCAGTTGGTTTCCTTATCCTATGTTGCTGTTGCCAAGCTATTTGCTCTTGCTGGTTTATGGCGTGGTGCGTTATCAAATCTTATCGGTGAATGCCTTTGCGAACAGAGCCTTACTTTGGCTTGCCATGATGCTGGTGATTCTTTGCTTGATCGCGGTGATCAGTGTGGTGTCTGGACGACTGGGTTTGCAAGCTTTAGCGGACGTTCCAAGCTGGCAATTGTGGCTCTATTCTTTGCTTCTTTTAGTGACGACGGCGGTGATTTACCAGCCATTGAATCGTCTGATTTCTCGTTTGATTTATCCCGGCGCTATGTTGAATGAGCAAGTGCTGGAAAACTGGTCGAGCCGTTTAAAAGAAGCCCAAGATTGGCCCGCTCTTATCGCGTTAGGCGAAGGCTTGTTGTCTGCACAAATTCGTCGAACGGTTCAGATTAACATGCCATTTAGTGGCGAAATGACGACAAAGAGTGATTTGGCGATCACGCTTTCACAAGACCAAAATGGCTGGCGTTTTAGCTTAATCGGCTGGGAAGACGCCAGCCCAGGAATGCGCTTAACCGCGGAAGTCTTTGCGTCTCTTTATGCCAACAGTTGTGGCTTGTTGGATCGATCTCTTGCCTTGGCCGCGGCGGAACG
Organism: Marinomonas sp. 15G6-16; assembly: GCF_055809555.1. Classification (NCBI taxonomy): domain Bacteria; kingdom Pseudomonadati; phylum Pseudomonadota; class Gammaproteobacteria; order Oceanospirillales; family Oceanospirillaceae; genus Marinomonas; species Marinomonas sp. 15G6-16. The sequence goes on from NZ_CM147916.1 coordinate 1,983,506, forward strand.
AAAACGTCTGGATGAACAACATCTTGTGGAACTTGGAGGTTTATCCGCCGCCATGGCTCACGAACTGCGCAACCCTTTGAACATCATCGCCATGGCGTCGCACGATACGCCGCCTGACACTCGTCAGCACATTCAAACGCAATTAAACCGAGCCGATCGTCTGGTGAGCGACATGCTGGTGTATTCCGGCGGTTTGACACTGCAATTGTCTCCTACGCCATTGCGAGCGCTCATCGCCAGCGTATTAGCACAAGCGCCATTGGGGGATATTGGTCATGACATGAAGGTGGACGAGACTTTGGAGTTGGACGCCGATCCTCAACGTCTTCAGCAAGTGTTTATTAATTTGATCGATAACGCCACGGCGTTTTTGCGCAATCAGCCAGACGGTAAGTTGTCTATCGAGGCGAAAGCGGAAGCCGAATCCTTGATTATCCATATACACAATAATGGCCCAGAGATTGATAAAACCCTGCAAGGTGACGCTTTGTTCCAGCCGTTTGTGACTAAACGCGCTGGTGGAAGTGGTTTGGGGTTGGCGATTGTGCGGCGCATCATTGATGCTCATGGCGGTCGCATTTTTCATCGCGCCGATACGGATTGGCCAGTGACGTTCGAAATTGTTCTACCTAAAACACAAGCTCATAAAAAACCACAAGAACAGGAACAACAGAATGCAGAATAAAATTTTATTAGTGGATGACGAACCTGCATTCCGTGAGTTAGCAGGGCGCTGGTTAGCGAAGCAAGATTATCATGTTAAAGCGGTTGGCAGCTTAGAAGAGGCTCGTGATGTGATCGGCAAATTTGACGCGGATTTGGTCTTGCTGGATTTGTCTATGCCGCCGCATTTTGATCCTCAAGTGACATTAGACGCCATGCCGGAATTTGAAGGCCGACCTGTGATTATTATTACCGGCCACGCGGATCGTGAACTGGCGCTAAAAGCCGTTGAATTGGGCGCTTGGGACTTTATCGCCAAACCCATTGATCCAGACATGTTGGCGGTCGTGGTGCGCCGAGCGATTACCAAAACCACGTTAGAGCGGGAATTAAATCAGCTCAAACAATCCACACAACAAAACCAAGGCGCGGCGTCTTATATTGGACATTCCGCCAGCTCGCAAAAAATTCGCGCTTTAATCGAACGCATTGCGCCAACGGACGTGCGTGTTTTAGTGACTGGGCCATCGGGCACAGGCAAAGAAGTGATTTCACGCACCTTGCATGACTTGAGCCACCGAGCGAGCAAAGCGTTTGTTTCTGTTCATTGCGGCGCGATTCCAGCGGACTTATTAGAAAGTGAATTGTTTGGCTACGTGAAAGGCGCGTTCACTGGTGCGGAGAAAGACAAAGTAGGCTTACTGAGCTTGGCCGATGGCGGCACATTGTTTCTTGATGAGATTGGCGAAATGCCACTGGCGATGCAAGTCAAACTGCTGCGAGTGTTGCAAGAAGGCACGTTTTTCCCTGTTGGCGGACGAGAGCAAAAACATATCGACATTCGAGTGGTCTCCGCGACCAATGCTGACTTACTGAGCAAGGTGCAAGAGGGCAGCTTTCGGGAAGATTTGTATTACCGCATCAAAGGCGTGAACATTGAAACTCAAGCCTTATCAGAGCGATTGGAAGACGTTCCCGTGTTATTACAAGCGTTTCTCAAACACCTAGAAACACAGCAATCTAAAACCCTGCAACTCACGCCAGACGCCATGCAATGGTTTCGTGAGCAAACATGGCAAGGCAACGTGCGGGAACTCAGAAACGCCTTAGAAAGCGTCGCTTCTATCTGCCCAACAGGGCGAATCGCCATGGAAGACATTCAACTGCTTTACCCAAATGTCACCGCCATCAACCAGAAACAAACGCACGATCATACCGCCAACAGTGACACCACATTAGACGAACAAGTCAAAGACCTTGAAATCCGCCTCATCCACAGCGCCTTAGAAAAACACCAAGGAAATCGAACTCAAGCCGCCAAACAACTTGGCATCTCACGGCAAGGGTTGATCAAGAAAATAGAGCGATATGAGGTGTGATTGTGACTGATTCGGGTGGCTATATAGAAGCGTTTGGTTTGGAGCGCTAGACAGGAACATAACAGGTTCGCTCCACGCGCAAGCGCGAAAAGTCGCCGAACTCTGCTATGTTCCTGTCTAGCTGTTTGCCTTTAAAGACATTTACTTAATCGTCATCGGAACCTGTGTCGCCATCGATCCAATCTAAAGCAGAAGCAAGTTCGACGTAGTCTTGGTATTGAAAAGGTGTAATATCAGTGTATTTTTCCATGTCGTATAGGTGTTTAAAATAGTTAATGGCAATATCAGAATCGGAGGAGCAGTCTTCTAGAGACTCAATAAAATTATGGTAAGATTGCTTTATTGGTGAGTAATCCCTGAATTGTAGATCTAAAAAACCAACAGGTTCATTCGTGCCGAAATGTGATGAGAATATCTCTGTTAAGTATGATGTAAATGGTGTTTGACATACTTTATTTTCAAGATAGGAAAGCGTTCCTCCAAATTGCCTAAAGTTTATTTCAACTAAGATATTAGGCTTATATTTATCGAATCGATTGTTCAGGTAAGTTGTTAATTTTTCTTCGACCTTTTCCCCAAATGATTCAGAAATGATCTTTAAAAATTGTTCACTATCTTCTTCATAAAAACATAATAATGTCGTCAGCATCAAAATATCGATCTTAGAGTCTTTAGGCATGTTGGATAGCGTGGCGATAACGCGATCTGCTATTTGGATGGCTGTTCTTGGTGGCATTTTGAACGCATCTAAAATCACTGCAATGTTTCGTAGAGTGACCTTGCCATCAGGGTTGGGCGGCAGAATCTTTATGCCTTTTTCGTCTAAAGCATCACCCGATAATTTAGCGTGATCAACATGGACTTCTAAGAAGTCTTTTAAGTCTGGCGCTTTTAAACTGAAGCGGCTGTTAAAGAAACGGCCAAGATAAAGTTGAGCATTGAAGCCTTCACCATAAATGGCTTTGACCGCGTGTTGCAGTTGCTCCGTGTCGGTTGCCACAACAAAGACAATGCCTTCAATATCAAAAATATGTTTGATGGTTTCCAGCATTTCTACTGCATAACTTGGACGACAGCGGTCTAACTCATCGATGAAAATAAAGGCTGGGTATGTTTTGTCGTCTTCTGAATTGTCTGTAATAAAAGAAACCCATTTAGCGACGCTATCTTTTAAATCATCAATTGCTTGCGACTTCTCTTCATGTTCATCGAGTAAATGCGTCACCGCATCTGCTGCGACATCACTTAAATCGATGAAGTCTTCGTCACCGAAGTACTTTTTAGAAAATGTTTTTATAAGGGCTGGTGCGGCGGCTTTTAATAAACCAACAACCCTGTTAGGAATTGCAAAATCAGATTTCTCTACATCTATGCTAGCTTGCTCTCTTAGCTGATTTATCACAGACGATATCACGGTCATCAATGGATCGTCGGAGTAGTCTTGTTGCCATGCATCAATGTACACAGTAGGGAAAGACTTTTTTAAATCTGCTGACCAACGCTTTAGGAAATAGGTTTTCCCTGAACCCCACTCGGAATTGAGATTCAGTACGTAGTTGCGTCTATCTTCGACACCTTCTTGAGTTGAGCCTTTAGCTTGACCGATTAAAAATTGTGTTAAGAACCGCGCGTATTTCTCTCGACCGAGCGTGTCTTGTGGAAAGTTCTCATTGTCTATTGTTGTAGGGTCAGACCAATCTAGAGTGAATTCTTCAGACATGTTATTGCTTCCTTTCATTAACCTGATATGAGTTATCTCTACTAAAAGAGTTTAAAAATCTTAAGCATTGAAAGAAACGATAACACAGTTCAGCGACTTCTCGCGCTGGCGCGTGGAGCGAACGTGTTTTGTTTCTTTGATCAACCAAATAGAGTGTTCGGCCGATCATGCGGTATTCAGGAAAGCTTATCTGCCAATGATTCCCAAGTGCGTGTGTTTAAAGCCGCTGGCGTATTTGAGTCCGTAGCCTAATGTGCGATCAAAGCCCACGTGTGCGAACCAAATAAGGCCAATAGAAATGCCCAGTTCACTCTTGAGCACTAACCAACTGATGCCAAGGCACAAAGCTGGGCCGATTAATGAATGGGTGATGTTGTACAAGATTGCGCCTATTTTATTGCTTGCTAGATAACCCAATATCGCCAAGTCAGGCAGTAAGAATAAGAGGGCGAAAAGTAGCCAATCTGGGTTGTATTGAAAGTAGGCGATACTGGAGAAGGTAAATATCACCGCGGCTTCAAGGCGCAGCATGCCTTTGAGGTTTCTGCTAATCATCATTTAAAACTTCCAACCAAGGTGAACCGCAGGGAAGAAGGTAACGGCTTCGCTGTCTGCGCGTTCACCATCCAATATCACATCGTCATGTTCAAGATTTAAGTTGATGCCCAACCATGGCGTGATGGTGATGTTTTGCGTGTACATGATGCGATAACCGAACCTTGGCCCTAATGAAAATTGTTGTCTTGTGGCCGTTTCATTGGTGGATTTTCGAGTGTAAGTGACCTCGTTCGAGTTGGCTTCAACGCCAACAAACCATCCTGCGTAGTTGCCGAATAGATAATCTAATTTGATGCCAACGCCTTCAAATTCTAGGTCGTAGTTTTCGTCTCTATGAAAGGCTTCTGGCGCCTCCAGCCCAAATGTACCTATATCAAAACGGAAGTTATCGCCACCAAATCCAAAGTGAACGGAATGCCCGCTGAAAAGATAAGCGGTTGGGTCTATTTCAATATCAAACGCGGACGCTTGTGTTGCCATAGCGCTAAGGAGTAATCCGGTTGCAATGTGTGTGATGTGCTTTTTCATGCTGTTCCTCTCTGTGTTAGGTAAGGCGTCATTTGATGAAACTATGGAGAGTGTGAAGGATTAATTAACAAATAAAAAACAGTACTTTTTTAACTTTTTTTAAATTTTATTTGTGTTAAGTTGTTTTTATATGAAGTGATGGAAGAAAGGGTAGGAGTTTGAATGCGTCATTTAAATAATCTGGCGACTTTCGTTCAGGTGGCAAAATATGAAAGTGTGACCAAGGCGGCGAGTCGTTTGTATTTAACTCAGCAAGCGGTCTCTCATCAAATTAAAAAGCTTGAAGAAGAGTTGGGGATTGTTCTGTTTAAAAGAGCCAATCGAAAAATCTATCTGACGCCTGAGGGAAGAGAGCTGTTGGTGACCGCGGATAAGCATTTGTCAGCCCTTGAAGAAGAGATGATTAAGGTGAAGCGGGACTCTGGGAGTTTGTTTGGTACTTTGTCGATCGCTTGTACGATGGAACTGGCGACCTTGCTTCTTGTTCCTGTCATTGATGCATTTAAAAAAGCGCACCCACACGTCAATATTGAGATTGAATTGCAAGACGATGCAACGACGGTAAATGGTGTGGTGAATGGTAAAACAGACGTTGGCATCGTGGTGTTTTCTTCAGACAATCGTTTGTTAGAGGTTTGTCCTTTTCGCTCTGAAGTGTTTGTTACCGTTGCGAGTCGTCAATTTATCGCGGAACACGATGAGATAACCGATTTTAAGCAAGTGGTGGATCTCGATATTATTGATTATCAAATGGATTGTCCGTCCATGAAAACCTGGTTAGGAAAGAACGATAAAAAGTTAGTAAAACGCTTGGAGGTGAAGAGCGCTTCCATTGCCGCGAACGACGATCGCTTGGTCAAAGATTTTGTGATGGCTGGGCTTGGTATCGCGAATTTGCCCAGAGTGCTGGTGGAGAAGGAGCTGGCCAGTAAAGAGGTTGTTGAAATACTGCCTGATTCCAAATCCATTTCAGCCGGAATAGATTTGGTGACGATGAAAGATCGAGTGCTTCCAGCGCACATTGTTGCTTTTATTGAGTATTTAAAAAGTGCCAGTTAGAGTCTTGCCGCGAGAGCACAAAAAAGCACGCATGACGCGTGCTTTATATTAAATGCCATAAAGAGGTAAAGCTGAGTTAATATTCTGCTCGTTTCATTTCTCTCACGGCGGTTTTTTGTGCGCTTGATAAGGCTTCTTGTACTGACATATTGCCTTCCAATACTTCCGCTATTTTTTGCCCTGTGTTACCGGCAATAGGAACAAATTCTGGAATAGGGACGAACTGAATTCCAGAATAGGGCGACGCAGGTAATGTGCTGTTATCTGGTGTGGCTGTTCGTAAGGCTTCTAGTTCTGCATTGGCAAAAACACCCGCGACAGACAGGAAGTTCTGCTCTTGATAGGTGGATGTTCGAGTGCCTGTTGGAATGTTTTTCCAACCGTTTTTCTTCGCTATCAAACCTATGTAATCTTTTGAGGTTGCCCAACTAATGAAGGTTTCTGCTGCTTCCAATTTTTTGGTATTTTGCGGGATAGCCAAAGACCAAGCCCATAGCCAATTCGCACCTAAGCTGGTTTCTTGATAAGGCGACTGGGCAAATTTCCAATTATTGGCGTATTGGCTTTCGTCTTGATTGGTTATAAACGAAGCGGCAACGGAGGCATCAATCCACATGGCGCATTTGCCTTCACGGGATAATGATAAAATTTCATTGAAGCTGTTTTTCTCTGAGTTTGGCGGCCCGTAGTTTGATAGAAGATCTATATAAAAGCTGACGGCTTTTTGCCAAGCTGAGCTATCTATTTGAGGTGTCCAGTTCATGTCGAACCATTGTCCACCAAAGCTGTTTACCATGGTGGAGATTAAGGCCATGTTATCTCCCCAGCCAGGCTTTCCTCGTAGACAAATGCCATAAATATCATTTTCTGGGTCGTGCATTTTTTGTGCTGCGGTGTAGACTTGATCCCAACTAGGGCGACTGCTAAATGAGAGATTGGCTTTGCTGAGTAAGTCTTCTCTGTACATCAGCATGGAGCTTTCACCATAGAAGGGCGCTGCGTATAACTCACCTTCGTAAGATAAACCTTCTCTGACAGAAGGCAGAAGGTCGTCTACGTCATAAGATGCGCTAAAATTAAGAGGCTTTAGCCATCCGTGTTTTGCCCAAATAGGCGCTTCATACATACCAATGGTCAATACGTCGTAACGTCCACCACCAGAAGCAATGTCGGCAATGGCTCGCATGCGTAAACTGCCTTCATTGTAAACGTGCCATTTTAATTGAATGTCTGGATGTAAGGTTTCAAATTCGTTGCTGAGTTTCTGCATTTCAATCATGTGCCCATTATTTACCGTGGCGATGTTTAGTTCGACCGCGTGGGCGCTGGTAGCTGACAAGGCGATAGTAGAAAAAGTGCCAGCTAAAATTGATGCGTTTATTAAGGTCTGTGTGTTCTTTAGTATTTTAGTCATGCTGAATTAGACCTCATCAATAACGAATTTAGAGACATTTTCTTTTAAAGAATTGACGACTTTAACTTGAGACACGGCAACGTCTTTAGCGGATTCTGCTTTTTGGTTTGTTTCATCAGTTAGATTGGAAATTCGGGTTAGGTTGCCTTCCAGCTCTGCTGTGGTTTGAGCTTGTTCTTCTGCGGCGGTGGCAATGAGGTAACTGAGCTCGCGAACTTCGTTCATTTTTTCTTCGAATTGGGCGATGGTGCTGTCTGAGATTCGCGCTTGTTCTAGACTCAGGGCGACTTTTTCTTCGCTTTGGTTTATTACGTCAACTGCGCGTTTGGAATCTGCCACCATGGAGGATATTTTTTCCTGTATTTCCAATGTGGATTCCTGTGTTTTTGTTGCGAGCGTGCGTACTTCATCGGCGACGACGGCAAAGCCTCGACCTTGTTCTCCAGCTCTTGCGGCTTCGATTGCTGCGTTTAGCGCGAGTAGGTTGGTTTGGTCTGCGATGTCTGTGATGGCACCAATAATGTCTTCAATGCTGGTCACTGAGGAATCGAGATTTTTAATGACTTCTATTGCTTGGCCTGTTTGCTCTGAAATTTTCTCAATACTTTGATAGCTTGCTTGTACACAAGCTCGGCCTTCTTTTGCAAGTTCTGCTGCTGACAACACTTCTCTGTGAGTTTTCTCTGTATGAGTGGCCACTTCGTTGGCTGTCGCTGACATTTCGACAAGCGCTGCTGAGACTAAGTCGATTTCAGATTTTTGCTGCTGAACTATTTCTAACGTGCTTTGGGAGCTGTTCACAACGCTGGAGACGGATTTTTCAACAAATTGAGAAGAGTCATCAATGTTTAGGACGGTTTGTCTTAGATTATTTACGACCATCACCATGTAGCGGTTTAACTCACCAAATTCATCGGTTTTGTTAGTGGCTTGCACACGGTTTAAATAACCTTGGGAAAGGTCGTTTAGCTCTTTCATTAATTGTCTGATAGAGGTCTTCAAGAAACGGCTAATCCAGATAGAAAGGATTAAAATCATGCTCAGAATGACTATGCCTATCATGACGTTGTTACGGTTTTGATCGACAGCATCCTTACCTAAAGAAACAGAAAGGTTAGTGTTAATTCGGAACGCGGTGTCCAGTAAGCCTTGAGTGGCTGTTTCTGCTTCTCGTATTTTCTTTTCTAGCTCTAAAGTGTCGATACGTGATTGCTCTGCTAGAGCCAATCGCTCGTTTTGAATGGCGATGAGGCCGGTATCGCCTTCTACGGCATCAAGAATGGAGAGGGTTAATAGGGATAATTCAGAGACAAAGTTTTTAAAGTAGTCTTCATTAGAAGAGAAAATCAATTTAGGTAATAAATTGGAGTGCATGTTTTGCCAGTCAACAAAGTGCTCTTGATTGCTCTTTAGTTCACTTATATTTCTTGTGTTAACCAACTGCTCAATAACTAACATGCCTGACGAAATAGAAGCGTTAGTTTCATTGATAACTGAAATGACGTTGTCTTCTTCCACTTGAAGGAGGATGTTGGCTAATAAAGGCAGTACTTCATCTCTTAATTGAGTTAATTCATCAGAAATGGATTTTGCTTGCATGCTTAGATCAATAAAAGAATGCTGATGCTTTTCTATTTTTCCAGTCAGCTCAAACATTTGAGTGATAGCAAGATCCAGCGAATCAATGTCTGGAATTATTTCATCTTGTAGGTTGCGGTCTACGCCACTAGCAGCAGTTTTAAGCTCAGCTAAAGTTGTTAGTGCTTTACTTTTGTTCTGATTGATCTGACTTAGTTGCTCTGAGTGTTCTGCTGGCGTTGTTGTGTTGAGTAGCTTTAGTAATAGAATTTCAGCGCTGGTTACTGACTCTGTTACGTTAGAAGCCAGTTTTACAATAGGAGTTGAGGATTCATTAATAGTATCCAATCCGCTAATGACTTTTAATCGGCTTTCATAATTTAGCCAAGAAGACCCTATGAATAATAAGCCGATGCAAGAAAAGCAAAGTACTATTTTGGTGGAGAGTTTTAATGTCATATAAACCAACCTTGGTGATCATTTTGTGTTTGGTAAACAAAATGGAAAAAGTAAACATCACTTTTACCTTATCGCTCAGAATATAAAAGCCTTGGTTTTATATTCAATTAAAGCTTGAGTTTAGAAGCTTTAATCTATTTTAGCATCGAATCTTTGCCTAGAAGCATTATTCTTCTACTTGGTTAAATTTCTCTACCTTCACTGACCTCACATAATATTTCACCATCCTGAACTCGGACTGTTAATGCGTCACCTTTTTCTACTTCTTCAATAGAACGAATCACTTGTTTGTCTTTCGAGGCAATGGCGTAGCCACGGGACAAGGTATTGAGCGGGCTAACTAGGTTGAGTTTGTCGATGATGCGAGCAAAAGCCGTTTGTTTGTTGGTTAGGTTATTACGCAGGGCGTGCGCAAGTCGTGTGTCTATATTGCTGAGCGCTTGCCTTTCTTGGCTAATACGACGAGCAGGGCTGTTTCTTTCAAGTCGATGAGCGAGATTGCTTGTCTGAATGTGCTGCTCTGACACTTTGCGCTGAATGTTTTGCTGTAGGCGATGCATTAATTGATTGAGCTGGTTCTGTTGTTGCTCAATACGCTCTTTCGGGTGGCGAATGCGTTTTGTTGTGAAGTCGAGCTGCTGTTGGCATTGTTCAAGAATGCGAGACATGCGTCGAGTGAGTTGTTTTTCCTGTTGCTCGATTTGTCGAATCAGCTGATTTCGATCTGGACTCAATAGCTCGGCGGCCGCTGTTGGGGTTGCGGCGCGTACGTCTGCGACAAAGTCTGTAATGGTAAAGTCGGTTTCGTGTCCTACGGCAGATACGATAGGTGTTTGAGCGTGAAAAACGGCTCTGGCCAATGCTTCGTCATTGAAACTCCATAAGTCTTCCAGTGAGCCGCCACCGCGACCCAGAATAATTGCATCGAAGTGACCGCTGCTGTCTGCTCGCTGCATTTGCTTCAATATGTTCTTAGCGGCATCTTGGCCCTGTACTAATGAAGGCAAAATAGTGAGTTCGGTGAGTGGGAAGCGACGACGGAAAGCAATGATCATGTCTCGCACAGCGGCGCCAACAGGCGACGTGATGATGGCAATGCGTTCTGGTTTGCTTGGCAGCGGCTTTTTGTGAGAAGCATCAAATAATCCTTCAAGCTGCAAAGTGTTTTTTAATCGTTCAAACGCTTGTTGAAGTGCGCCTTCTCCGGCGGATTCCATACTTTCGACGCTGAGTTGGCAGTCTCCACGAGGGCCATAAAAAGTCACTCTGGCACGGAGTCGAACTTTGTCGCCATCTTTTGGACGAAAACGGACGGCGTTGTTTTTGCTTTTGAACATGGCGCAGCGGATTTGTGCTTTGTCATCTTTAAGTGAAAAGTACCAATGTCCCGAACCTGGTTTGGCTAAATTGGAGATTTCACCTTCCACTAAAATCCAAGGCAAACTGGCTTCAAGTAGCTGTTGAATCTGCTTATTTAGTTGCGAGACGCTAAATGCAGTTTCTTGTGGGGAAGAAGTTGTAAAAATATTCATCAATCTCTCGTTGTTTTGATTTACCGAATGCAACTATAGGAGTAGAATTACTTGCCATCTTAACACCCTGTTGGCATTGGAAACCCCTCTATTATGTTACGAATCGTGCAAGAAGCTCTAACGTTTGATGACGTATTGCTTATCCCCGGCTATTCCGAAGTTCTTCCTAAGGATGTTAGCCTCAAAACCAAAATCACGAAAGACATTGAGCTGAATATTCCGCTTACGTCTTCTGCAATGGATACTGTTACCGAACATCGCATGGCGATTGCTTTGGCTCAAGAAGGCGGCATAGGCATTGTGCACAAAAACTTGACCATCGAAGAGCAAGCGCAAGAAGTTCGTCGTGTTAAAAAATACGAAAGCGGTATTGTTCGTGATCTTGTAACCATTAATCCAGAAGCGACTGTTGAAGAGCTAATGGCATTAACGGCTGCTAATAGCATTTCTAGTGTACCTGTTGTTCAAGGTACAGATTTGGTTGGTATCGTTACAAGTCGTGATGTTCGTTTTGTAAAAGACTTCGACAAAAAAGTTTCTGACATCATGACGCCAAAAGAGCGTCTTGTTACTGCTCTTGAAGGTGCGTCTTCTGGTTCCATCCGTAAATTGCTTCACGAAAACCGCATTGAAAAAGTGCTGATCGTGAATGAGCAGTTTGAATTGCGCGGCATGGTAACGGTTACTGATTTTAATAAAGCAACAACTTACCCGAATGCTTGTAAAGATGACCAAGGTCGTTTGCGTGTTGGTGCGGCTGTTGGTACTGGCGCAGACACAGCTGAACGTGTGAAAGCACTTTCAGATGCGGGCGTTGATATTATTGTTGTTGATACCGCTCACGGTCACTCAAAAGGTGTTATCGATCGCGTTCGTTGGGTGAAGGAAAACTTCCCTCACATTCAAGTGATTGGCGGTAACATTGCGACAGCTGAAGCGGCGATTGCGCTTGCTGATGCGGGTGCTGATGGCGTGAAAGTAGGTATCGGCCCAGGTTCAATTTGTACAACTCGTATTGTTGCTGGTGTGGGTGTTCCTCAAATCAGTGCAGTAGCGAATGTTGCAGAAGCAATGAACCCTCGCGGCATTCCAGTTATTGCTGATGGCGGTGTTCGTTTCTCTGGTGATATTGCTAAAGCGATTGCCGCTGGTGCAAGTGTCATCATGGTTGGTGGCTTGCTTGCTGGTACAGATGAAGCGCCTGGTGAAGTGGTGTTGTTCCAAGGGCGTTCATTTAAAGCGTACCGCGGTATGGGCTCGCTTGGTGCTATGTCTCAGTCTCAAGGTTCAAGCGATCGCTACTTCCAAGATTCAAGCAGCGTTGAGAAGCTTGTTCCTGAAGGTATTGAAGGTCGTGTGCCTTCGAAAGGACCAATGGTTGCGGTTGTTCATCAGTTGATGGGCGGTGTTCGCTCTTCTATGGGCTACACAGGTTCAGCTGATATTGAGACGATGCGTACGAAAACTCAGTTCTCTCAAATTACCGGTGCTGGTATGCGTGAGAGTCATGTCCATGATGTGACCATTACGAAAGAGGCACCAAATTATCACGTGGGTTAATCGCTTGATAATTTAATATTTGGATGGGGCGTATAACACGCCCCATCTTTATTTTTTGCTCTTACTATCTATTGATTAATTACTTCTATTTTAAAGGGCGATGTTCTTTGGGATAGAGTGAAAGGAATGGCTAACAATGTCGCAAGATATCCACGCTCATAAAATTCTTATTCTTGATTTTGGCTCCCAGTACACTCAGCTGATTGCACGCCGTGTTCGTGAAATTGGCGTTTACTGTGAAGTTCGTGCTTTTGATATGGAAGATCAGGAAGTTATTGATTTCGCACCTAAAGGCATCATCTTAGCTGGTGGCCCTGAGTCTGTTCCTGAGCCAGGTTCTCCTCGCGCTCCAGAAGCTGTATTCACTTTAGGTGTGCCTGTTTTCGGTATCTGTTACGGCATGCAAACAATGGCAGAACAATTGGGCGGTAAAGTTCAAGGTTCTGAGTTGCGTGAATTTGGTTATGCTCAAATCCGTAAGCACGAAGGCTCTTCTTTACTAGAAGGTATTCAAGATCACGTAGCGAACAATGGCGTTGCTGCATTAGATGTTTGGATGAGCCACGGTGATAAAGTATCTGCAATGCCTGCAGATTTCTCTTTGATGGCGTCTACGGAAAGCTGCCCAATTGCTGCGATGTCGAACGAAGTTAAGAAGTTTTACGGCGTTCAGTTCCACCCTGAAGTGACTCATACGAAACAAGGTGGAAAAATTCTATCTCGTTTCGTTGTAGATATTTGTGAGTGTGACACGTTATGGACGCCAGCTAACATTGCTGAAGATGCAATCGAAAGAATGCGTGAGCAAGTGGGCGACAAGCAAGTTCTGTTGGCTTTGTCTGGTGGTGTGGATTCTTCTGTTGTGGCGGCCTTGTTGCATAAAGCAATCGGCAGTCAGTTGACGTGTGTTTTCGTTGATAACGGTTTGCTTCGTTTGAACGAAGGCGATCAAGTGATGAAGATGTTTGCTGATAACATGGGCGTGAAAGTGATCCGTGTTGATGCGGAAGACTTGTTCCTTGGTAAGTTGGCTGGTGAAGCGGATCCAGAGAAGAAACGTAAGATCATCGGTAATACATTTATCGAAATCTTCGACGAAGAGTCTTCTAAATTAGACGGCATTGATTTCCTAGCTCAGGGTACGATTTATCCTGACGTAATCGAATCTGCTGCCTCTAAAACAGGTAAGGCGCATGTTATCAAGTCTCACCACAATGTAGGTGGTTTACCTGAAGACATGAAAATGGAATTGGTTGAGCCGCTTCGTGAATTGTTTAAAGACGAAGTGCGTAAACTGGGTGTGGCACTTGGTTTGCCTCATGACATGGTTTACCGTCACCCGTTCCCAGGTCCAGGCTTAGGTGTTCGTATCTTAGGTGAAGTGAAAAAAGACTACGCAGACATTCTTCGTCGTGCGGATGCTATTTTCATCGAAGAGCTTCGTCGTTCTGGTTGGTACGATAAAACAAGTCAGGCATTCGCTGTTTTCTTGCCAGTTAAATCTGTTGGTGTGGTTGGTGATGGTCGTCGTTATGAATATGTTGTGGCACTTCGTGCAGTTGAAACCATCGACTTCATGACAGCGCGTTGGGCTCATCTTCCATACGAGTTATTGGAGACGGTTTCTGGTCGCATCATTAACGAGATCGAAAACATTTCTCGTGTAACTTACGATGTTTCCTCTAAGCCGCCAGCAACGATTGAGTGGGAATAATTCTCACCGATTAACTGCTTAGTTTAAGAGTATAAAAAGCGGCTTCTTTTGTTATGAAAGAGAGCCGCTTTTTTGTTTCGTATAGAAAGAATGTTGGAGTTATGTTTTGGATTTTTCTACCTCATTAATAGAAGGGCGTTTGATTAAACGCTATAAGCGGTTTTTATCTGATGTTGAATTGCCTAGTGGTGAAGTGGTTGTGGCTCATTGCCCGAATACAGGTTCGATGAAGCGTTGCCAGCAAGAGAATGCCCGTGTGTGGCTTTCCAAAAGTACGAATCCAAAACGAAAGCTTGGTTATACGTGGGAATTGGTTGAAGTCGACGGCGAACATCTAGCTTGTATAAATACCGGTTTGCCAAATAAGTTGGTTGGTGAAGCGATTGCGAATGGCGTTGTGTCTGAACTGGCTGGTTATGCAGAATTAAAGGCCGAAGTGAAATATGGTGAAAATAGTCGCATTGATTGGCTCTTAACCGGAAGCGAAGGTCAAAAGTGCTATGTTGAGGTGAAAAATGTCACCTTATTAGAAGAAGATGGTAACGGTTATTTTCCTGATGCAGTAACAGATCGTGGGCGTAAGCATTTGTATGAACTTGCCAGGATGGTTGAAGAGGGTCATCGGGCTGTTTTGTTTTTCTGTGTGAGTCATTCGGGTATTGATTCTGTTTCTCCGGCTGTTCATATAGATGAAAAATATGCCTTAGCTTTCTCTGAAGTGCTGGAAAAAGGTGTGGAAGTGCTCGCCTATAAAGTCGATATCACGACTGAAAAAATGGTTGTCAGTCATTCTATTCCTGTTATCTCTCCAAAAATTGGATCTTAAAAAGCATATATTTCTCAGGGCGCTGCCTTTAGAGTCATATTTACTAAATAAAGTGTCTGGATTCTTCTAATTTCGTCAGTTTCTCTTTACCTATTTTTACTTTAAGTCTGCGAACGAGAGTTTATTGCTTTCATTCTGAATCAAACGGGGAAGCGGCTTTCAGATGCTTTTTTAATGAAAATCTATTGCTATTATTTCTCTCGTGGGAACGCAATCGTTCTCAATAAAGACCTTTTTATTGAAAATGAAATTTAATTAGCGAATGGAGAAATATTATGAATGTATTTACTAAATCAGCGTTAACTTTTTTGGCTGCTACTGCAATCTCTACAGCGGCTTTCGCAAATGACGATGCTTTAGCTGAAGCGCAATCTCGTGTTGATGCCATTGCTGCTCAGTTGGAAAGCATGGGTGCAGAGGTTGATTCTAGTGTTGATCTAAATGCAGCTTCTACTCCTGCAGAGAAAGAAGCTATGTTAGGTGCTAAATACGAAGAGCTACAAATTCAGCTTGAAGATCTACAAGCGCAAAGCGCTCAATAATTTCTTATCGTAATCACACCGCCTTAATTTCAGTAAGGCAGTTGTGAAAAAAAGCCCTGTTACTTAACTGTAACAGGGCTTTTTTGTTTTTGTTTGATCAAAAAACACTCTGAAAAGGGTGTTTTTGTTTGTTATGTGAACAAAAAGGGTTGGTTGTTAAATTAATCGTCTTTTTTGTCAGAAAAGGGTTGCACAAAATCTGTAGATCCTTAATATACGCCCTCGCTGACACGGACAGGGCTTAGCATCTTAATTAGGTTTGAGAGGTTGAGTGGCTTAAGTGTAACGGCAACGCTCTTTAAAATAGATAATCAGATAATTTGTGTGGGCGCTCGCTGGAGACTTCAGAAGATTGGCTACTGACTTTTAGTTAGTAAGTTGATCAAAAAAATTGAAGTCTTACGAGACGTCAAACACGTCAATTCGCTTTATAAGTAAATTGTTAGTGTTTCGATACTTGAGTAAGCAAACTTTTTAACTGAAGAGTTTGATCATGGCTCAGATTGAACGCTGGCGGCAGGCTTAACACATGCAAGTCGAGCGGAAACGATGATAGCTTGCTATCAGGCGTCGAGCGGCGGACGGGTGAGTAACGCGTAGGAATCTGCCTAGTAGAGGGGGACAACATGTGGAAACGCATGCTAATACCGCATACGCCCTTAGGGGGAAAGGAGGGGATCTTAGGACCTTCCGCTATTAGATGAGCCTGCGTGAGATTAGCTAGTTGGTGGGGTAAAGGCTCACCAAGGCGACGATCTCTAACTGGTCTGAGAGGATGACCAGTCACACTGGGACTGAGACACGGCCCAGACTCCTACGGGAGGCAGCAGTGGGGAATATTGGACAATGGGCGCAAGCCTGATCCAGCCATGCCGCGTGTGTGAAGAAGGCCTTAGGGTTGTAAAGCACTTTCAGGAGTGAGGAAGGGCGTTTGGTTAATACCCAAATGTTTTGACGTTAGCTCCAGAAGAAGCACCGGCTAACTCTGTGCCAGCAGCCGCGGTAATACAGAGGGTGCAAGCGTTAATCGGAATTACTGGGCGTAAAGCGCGCGTAGGTGGTTTGTTAAGTCTGATGTGAAATCCCAGGGCTCAACCTTGGAATGGCACCGGATACTGGCAGGCTAGAGTACGGTAGAGGAGTGTGGAATTTCCTGTGTAGCGGTGAAATGCGTAGATATAGGAAGGAACATCAGTGGCGAAGGCGACACTCTGGACTGATACTGACACTGAGGTGCGAAAGCGTGGGGAGCAAACAGGATTAGATACCCTGGTAGTCCACGCCGTAAACGATGTCTACTAGCCGTTGGGTTGTAATGACTTAGTGGCGCAGCTAACGCAATAAGTAGACCGCCTGGGGAGTACGGCCGCAAGGTTAAAACTCAAATGAATTGACGGGGGCCCGCACAAGCGGTGGAGCATGTGGTTTAATTCGAAGCAACGCGAAGAACCTTACCTACTCTTGACATCCATAGAACTTAGCAGAGATGCTTTGGTGCCTTCGGGAACTATGAGACAGGTGCTGCATGGCTGTCGTCAGCTCGTGTTGTGAAATGTTGGGTTAAGTCCCGTAACGAGCGCAACCCTTATCCTTACTTGCTAGCAGGTTATGCTGAGAACTTTAAGGAGACTGCCGGTGACAAACCGGAGGAAGGTGGGGACGACGTCAAGTCATCATGGCCCTTACGAGTAGGGCTACACACGTGCTACAATGGCGTATACAAAGGGCTGCGAGCTAGCGATAGTGAGCGAATCCCATAAAGTACGTCGTAGTCCGGATTGGAGTCTGCAACTCGACTCCATGAAGTCGGAATCGCTAGTAATCGTAGATCAGAATGCTACGGTGAATACGTTCCCGGGCCTTGTACACACCGCCCGTCACACCATGGGAGTTGATTGCTCCAGAAGTAGCTAGCTTAACCTTCGGGATGGCGGTTACCACGGAGTGGTCAATGACTGGGGTGAAGTCGTAACAAGGTAGCCCTAGGGGAACCTGGGGCTGGATCACCTCCTTAAACGATAGAAGCTCTGGTGAGCGTTCACACAAATTATCTGATACCTATCTTAAGACGTTAGAACAGAGTTCTAAGCAAGATGTTGATAGCTCAATGTCTGACTTAGTGCTTTGCACTAAACTTGCTCTTTAACAATTCAAATTTTGAAATAACGATGAATCAAGCGTTAAACCGGTGGAAGCTCACTTTAACCTAGTGACTTCTATTATCGTAAATCCTAAGAGGAACAAAAGCTCTTAGGTATGTGATCCGAAACTATTTTGGGTTATATGGTCAAGTGACCAAGCGTGCACGGTGGATGCCTTGGCAGTCAGAGGCGATGAAGGACGTGGTAATCTGCGATAAGGTTCGGGGAGTTGATAAACAAACTTTGATCCGAACATTTCCGAATGGGGAAACCCACCCGCTTGCGGGTATCGTTAAGTGAATACATAGCTTAACGAGGCGAACCCGGGGAACTGAAACATCTAAGTACCCGGAGGAAAAGAAATCAACCGAGATTCCCTAAGTAGCGGCGAGCGAAAGGGGATTAGCCCTTAAGTTGGTTTGGTGTTAGTAGAAGACTCTGGAAAGGGTCGCCATAGTGGGTGATAGCCCCGTATACGAAAACGCCATTTCAATGAAAACGAGTAGGACGGGACACGTGTTATCCTGTCTGAATATGGGGGGACCATCCTCCAAGGCTAAATACTCCTGACTGACCGATAGTGAACCAGTACCGTGAGGGAAAGGCGAAAAGAACCCCTGTGAGGGGAGTGAAATAGATCCTGAAACCGTGTACGTACAAGCAGTGGGAGCGGACTTGTTCCGTGACTGCGTACCTTTTGTATAATGGGTCAACGACTTATTTTCAGTAGCAAGGTTAAGCGATTAGCGGAGCCGTAGGGAAACCGAGTCTTAATAGGGCGTTTAGTTGCTGGGAATAGACCCGAAACCGGGCGATCTATCCATGAGCAGGTTGAAGGTTGGGTAACACTAACTGGAGGACCGAACCCACGTACGTTGAAAAGTCCGGGGATGACTTGTGGATAGGAGTGAAAGGCTAATCAAGCTCGGAGATAGCTGGTTCTCCTCGAAAGCTATTTAGGTAGCGCCTCGTATCTCACCATTGGGGGTAGAGCACTGTTTGGGCTAGGGGGTCATCCCGACTTACCAACCCCATGCAAACTCCGAATACCAATGAGTGCAATTACGGGAGACACACGGCGGGTGCTAACGTCCGTCGTGGAAAGGGAAACAACCCAGACCGTCAGCTAAGGTCCCAAAGTTACAGTTAAGTGGGAAACGATGTGGGAAGGCTTAGACAGCTAGGAGGTTGGCTTAGAAGCAGCCATCCTTTAAAGAAAGCGTAATAGCTCACTAGTCGAGTCGGCCTGCGCGGAAGATATAACGGGGCTAAACTGTACACCGAAGCTACGGATGCATATTTATATGCATGGTAGAGGAGCGTTCTGTAAGCCGTTGAAGGTCAAGCTGTAAGGCAGGCTGGAGGTATCAGAAGTGCGAATGTTGACATGAGTAACGATAAGGGGAGTGAAAAACTCCCCCGCCGGAAGACCAAGGTTTCCTGTCCCATGTTAATCAGGGCAGGGTGAGTCGGCCCCTAAGGCGAGGCAGAAATGCGTAGTCGATGGGAAACAGGTTAATATTCCTGTACTCGTACATATTGCGATGGAGAGACGGAGAAGGCTAGGCCAGCACAGCGATGGTTGTCTGTGTTTAAGGCGGTAGGTTTGGGACTTAGGCAAATCCGGGTCCCTTTAAGACCGAGAACTGACGACGAGCCCTCTTTTGGGCGAAGTGGTTGATGCCATGCTTCCAGGAAAAACTTCTAAGCTTCAGATATGATCGAACCGTACCCCAAACCGACACAGGTGGTCAGGTAGAGAATACCAAGGCGCTTGAGAGAACTCGGGTGAAGGAACTAGGCAAAATGGTACCGTAACTTCGGGAGAAGGTACGCCGGTTAGTGTGAAGGACTTGCTCCGTAAGCATTGATCGGTCGAAGATACCAGGTGGCTGCGACTGTTTATTAAAAACACAGCACTCTGCAAACACGAAAGTGGACGTATAGGGTGTGACGCCTGCCCGGTGCTTGAAGGTTAATTGATGGGGTTAGCTTCGGCGAAGCTCTTGATCGAAGCCCAAGTAAACGGCGGCCGTAACTATAACGGTCCTAAGGTAGCGAAATTCCTTGTCGGGTAAGTTCCGACCTGCACGAATGGCGTAACGATGGCCACACTGTCTCCACCCGAGACTCAGTGAAATTGAAATCGCAGTGAAGATGCTGTGTATCCGCGGCTAGACGGAAAGACCCCGTGAACCTTTACTATAGCTTCACAGTGAACTTTGAACCTACTTGTGTAGGATAGGTGGGAGGCTTTGAAGATAGGACGCCAGTCTTATTGGAGCCAATCTTGAAATACCACCCTGGTATGTTTGAGGTTCTAACTCAGGTCCATTATCTGGATCGAGGACACTGTGTGGTGGGTAGTTTGACTGGGGCGGTCTCCTCCCAAAGAGTAACGGAGGAGCACGAAGGTGTGCTCAGCATGGTCGGAAATCATGCATAGAGTGTAAAGGCAAAAGCACGCTTAACTGCGAGACAGACACGTCGAGCAGGTACGAAAGTAGGTCTTAGTGATCCGGTGGTTCTGTATGGAAGGGCCATCGCTCAACGGATAAAAGGTACTCCGGGGATAACAGGCTGATACCGCCCAAGAGTTCACATCGACGGCGGTGTTTGGCACCTCGATGTCGGCTCATCACATCCTGGGGCTGAAGCCGGTCCCAAGGGTATGGCTGTTCGCCATTTAAAGTGGTACGCGAGCTGGGTTTAGAACGTCGTGAGACAGTTCGGTCCCTATCTGCCGTGGACGTTTGAGATTTGAGAGGAGCTGCTCCTAGTACGAGAGGACCGGAGTGGACGAACCTCTGGTGTTCCGGTTGTCACGCCAGTGGCATTGCCGGGTAGCTATGTTCGGACGGGATAACCGCTGAAAGCATCTAAGCGGGAAGCCTCCCTCAAGATAAGATCTCACTGGGACATAAGTCCCCTAAAGAGCCGTTCGAGACTAGGACGTTGATAGGTTGGGTGTGTAAGTGCTGTGAGGCATTGAGCTAACCAATACTAATTGCTCGTGAGGCTTGACCATATAACACCAAAGTGGTTTTACACATATTACGATACAAACCAAAAGCTGGTTTAACCTTGATACACGTTATTTCAAAATGAATTGTTAAAGATCCAAGCAACGTATTCGCGTGAAAACGCAACCGAATTGCTTGACGATCATAGAGGCGTTGAACCACCTGATCCCATCCCGAACTCAGAAGTGAAAAGCGCCATCGCCGATGGTAGTGTGGGAGATCCCATGTGAGAGTAGGTCGTCGTCAAGCTTTATTACACGAGAGCCCCACATAGCCAACGCTGTGTGGGGTTTTTTATTGCAGATACGCATGTAAAGAGAAGTAAGTCGTCAAGCTTCTAATTAGAAAGCCCTGATAGCTAAGCTGTCGGGGCTTTTTTTCGTCTGTTGGAAATGGAAGGTCTGATAGGGAAAAGAGATAGAAATGGATTAAAAAGGCGTTGAACCACCTGATCCCATCCCGAACTCAGAAGTGACTCTTTATCCGCCGCAGGCGCTCGCCATCGCTGAAGGTAGTGTGCAGACACGTATGTGAGAGCAGGTTGTCCCGCAAAGGGGATAAGCATCGTCAAGCTTATATTTAAGAGCAGCCTGTTCTGCTAACGCAGAGCGGGCTTTTTCGTTTTGGCTCATTTGGAAATGGAAAGTCTGATTTAGAAACAAGAGCGTCTTAGTGCTCATTTATTACTTGCGCCTGTTTCGCAAGCTCAACGCGTCTGTGTAAATGGTAACTAAGGCGCTCTACTACTTCGCTTTTCTCCTCCTTCTAGGTATCTGCATTAATGTAAAGCCATACCTTCACTTTTTTAAGTGTTTCAGCGAAGAGGCTAAACCGCTCTTTTTAAGTTTTGCTATTTTTCCTCATATATCCTTCTGTGAATATGGCTTTTATTGTGTCTGATGCTTCTTTTGAGTGATTTTATACTCAGTTTTAGGGTTAGGGTGCGCTGATGTTTAGCTGTTGACTTGAGGGCTTGTATTAAATCTGAGAGGAGATAGGGTTTTGCATCTAGAGCAATTATTAATAGCTAAAATATTTAGATAACTAATGTTTAGTTGAATAACTATTTCCTTTTATATAAGGTAAATAAGGATTTATTAGGAATTTAATCTATTATTACACACTGCAAGAGGCTTTTTATGTGCTTTTCTATAAGAAATAAAGTTATATCTCTAACTATATTTTTCTTTTCTATTTTTAATGTTTCAGCTTATGCCGATACTTTGTCTGATATCAAAGAAAGCGGTAAGGTAACCATTGGGGTTGCGAATGAAGTGCCTTACGGTTACACGACTTCAGATGGTAAACCTGCAGGCGAAGCACCAAGTATCGCGGTACATCTCCTAAACGAAATGGGGGTTACTGACGTTGAGGTTGTTGTCACCGAGTTCGGTTCTTTAATTCCAGGATTGCGAGCAGGTCGGTTTGATGTAATCGCAGCTGGTATGTACGTTACTCCACAGAGATGTCGCCAAGTTCTATTTTCAAATCCTACTTATAGCATTGGGGAAGGTTTCTTAGTCAAGAATGGGAATCCAGAATCTTTAAATGGCTATGGCGATATTCAAGAAAAAGACGTGAAGTTAGGTGTTATGTCTGGTGCGGTTGAATATGGCTATGCTCGTGAGTTTGGTATTGATATGAGTAAAGTAGTCACTCTGCCGGACTATCCATCTGGTGTAGCGGCGCTTAAGTCTGGTCGTATTGATGCTTTAGCTGGAACAAGCTTAACAATGGCGACGCTTGCGTCTAAAGATTCTAATGTGGAATTGGCTCAGCCTTTTGATGCTTTGATCATCAAAGGTGAATCAGTTAAAGGTTATGGTGCTTTTGGCTTCCGCCCAGGTGATGAAACCTTGCGTGATGCATTCAATGCTAAATTAGATGGCTTTATCGGTTCTGATAGTCATTTAGCGATGGTTGAGCCATATGGCTTTGGTAAGCATACGCTACCTGAAGGCATGACTGCTGCGAAGCTTTGTCAGTAATACGAGGAAGCAAAGCATGGAATTTGGAGAGATAGTCTCCGTTTTATTGGGTGGCGCAATCGTGACGTTGAAAATTGTTGCGATGGCGTTGCCACTAGCGGCCATTATGGCATTTATTTTCGGGATAGCCCGCTTATATGGCGGGTTTCCTATTAAACAACTGGCGATTTTTTACATAGAGTTTTTCCGTGGAACATCGGCTTTAATTCAATTGTATTGGATGTATTTTGTTCTGCCGTTATTCGGGTTATCTATTGATGCGATGACTGCAGGTGTGATTGCCTTGGGTTTAAATATCGGTGCTTATGGTACTGAGGTAGTACGCGGTGCGATTCAATCTTTACCTAAAGGGCAATATGAAGCGGCCGTCGCTTTAAACTTTACTCCAGCTCAAAGGCTTTGGCGCATCATGTTGCCTCAAGCCTTGGTGAATATGATTCCCCCTTTTGGCAATTTAGCCATTGAATTAGTGAAAGCAACATCCTTGGTTTCGTTAATTACGATTGCTGATTTGACCTTCAAGGCAAAATCTTTAGCGGATATGACGCTGCAAGTTGGTGAGATCTTCGGTGTGGTGTTGGTGCTGTACTTTGTTATGGCGCAGGTGTTGTCATTATTTTTCCGTCTTCTTGAGAAAAAGCTCAGTAAGGGTTTAGGCCGAGGAGGGATTCAATAATGGTCGTACTAGACTGGGATTGGGCATTTACCTGGATGACTCTGCCGATGCTGCTGTCTGCCGCGAAGGTTACTTTGTTAGCGACTTTATTAGGCAGTGTTTTAGCGATTTTCTTTGGTTTAGCTTTTGCGCTATTACGCCGAAACAATCACAAAAGCATACGTCTGACGAGCTATTGGGTTGTCGAGTTTATTCGCAGTACGCCCTTATTGGTCCAGATATTCTTTCTTTATTACGTGATGCCTGAATTTGGTGTCAGCATGTCGCCGCTTGCGACGGGTGTGTTTGCTCTTGGGTTGCATTATGGCGCTTATTTATCGGAAGTATTTCGTAGTGGCATAGAAGGCATTGATAAAGGTCAATGGGAAGCGTCTCGTGCCTTGAACCTAAGCCGGTTTGATACTTATCGAGATGTTATTTTGCCTCAAGCCATCCGTCCAATGATACCTGCTACGGGTAATTACATTATCGCGATGTTCAAGGAAACGCCTCAACTTTCCGCAATTACCTTATTAGAAATGTTGCAGGTAGCCAAGATTATTGGTTCGGAAAATTTCCGTTATCTAGAACCTTTTACCATGGTCGGAATTTTGTATTTAATTTTTAGTTTGGTGGCGGCTTATGGCATCCATCTTATGGAGAAGCGCTTTCCCAGAGAAGGAATCAATTTACAATGAAGAAGCCAATTATCGAATTTAAAAATGTTGAAAAGCGTTTTGGTGATACTCAAATTTTTAAGCAATTTAATTTCTCAGTGGAAGAAAATGAGATTGTTTCTATCATCGGCCCAAGCGGCTCAGGCAAAAGTACTTTACTCAGAATCTTGATGACTCTTGAAGGGATCGATGGCGGTTATATTAATGTCGCTGGTGAGTCTCTTTGGCATATGCCATGGCAAGGAAGCTATGTGCCAGCTTCTAATAAGCATTTGCATAAAATGCGAGATCATCTTGGGATGGTGTTTCAGCACTTTAACTTGTTTCCTCATATGACAGTGAAGCGAAACATCACAGAAGCACCGATGCGAGTAAAAGGTATTTCTCGGCAAGAGGCAGAAAAAAGTGCGGAAGAATTATTGGAGCTAGTTGGTCTATCGGATAAAGCGGACAGTTATCCAAACGATTTGTCAGGCGGACAGAAGCAGCGGGTTGGTATTGCTAGAGCGCTTGCCATGCGACCGTCTATATTATTGTTGGATGAGATTACCTCTGCGCTCGATCCCGAGCTGGTAGATGAAGTACTGGATGTGATTCGTAACCTCGCAAAAGAGCAGCGTTTCACCATGTTGCTGGTGACTCATGAAATGTACTTTGCAAGGGAAGTGAGTGACAGAGTCTGCTTCTTTGATAAAGGTCGTATCGTGGAAGAAGGAAAGCCCGAAGACATATTTACTAAGCCTCAGGAAGAGCGGACTAAAGCGTTTTTGAATGCTTACTTGAGTTAATGTATTTCTACTTGTTCCGAAAAACAAAAGGAGCCTTTTTCTAGGCTCCTTTTTTATTTATCCACACTGAACGTAAAATCATTCAATGCTTTTTAAGTGTTAATAACTTAGGCACTTATCCACTTCGTTTGCTGCGCCAAGAATGACGGCGACTCGTTGATGAATCGCTTCTGGTTGTATGTCTAAAATACGTTGTGTATGTGTATGAGCTTTACCGCCGGCTTGTTCAAGTAACATTGCCATTGGGTTCGCTTCGTACATTAGGCGCAATTTTCCAGCTTTAGAAGGGTCTTTATTATCCCAAGGGTAAATAAAGACACCACCACGACAAAGAATACGATGCACATCGCCTACCATAGCGGCTACCCAGCGCATGTTGAAATCTTTGCCGCGAGCGCCGTCTTTACCTTTAACTAAATCATTCACGTAGCTTTGCATGCTTTCAGACCAAAAGCGTTGGTTTGACATGTTGATCGCGAATTCTTTTGTTTCTTCAGCGACTTGGATATTTTCATGAGTAAGTACGAACACGTTTTTGGTCGGGTCAAAGGTGAACATATTGACGCCATCGCCCGTTGTTAGCACCAGCATGGTGGATGGGCCGTAAAGTACGTAACCTGCAGCAACTTGTTCTTTACCAGGAATCAGAAAGTCCGCTTCTGTTGCTGGCTTATCACCTGTTTGGTGGTAAATCGAAAAGATAGTGCCCACCATGGCGTTGATGTCGATATTTGAAGAACCATCCAATGGATCAAAAGCGATAAAATATTCGCCGTCAGTGTTAGCAGGAACGATGTAATCTTCTTCTTCTGATGCGATGGCTCTTACCGCAGGGCAGGCTGCTAGCGCGTCTTTCAACATATCATTAGAAATGACATCGAGTTTCTTTTGTTCTTCACCCTGAACATTTTCATTGCCAGCCATGCCCAGTATTCCCGCCAAAGAACCTTGTTTTAGCGCATCTGAAATCGCTATACAGGTATCAGTTGTAACGGTTAAAACGGTTTGTAATGCTTGCGGTGTAGAGCTCGATGCTAAAACATCTGATAGGTTTTGCATGGTCTGGCATTTCCTTATTATTTAGGGTTTTAGAAATTATGCCATTCTACAAACAGAGTGTCAGCCAAGCTGTCTATTTAGCACTAAAATAAATAGGGAAAGTCGGAGTTTTCAGCTAATCTACGCGAACTATTGAGAGGGAAAGATATGTCTGCGTTTGTTGTATATAACTTAGAGCTTGACGGTCAGGGCGGTGCGACAGCATTAATCGATTCTGATTTGCCAAAGTCCTTACCAGACCATGGCTGCCGCTGGGTGCATTTGGATGGTTTAGGGGAAGAAGGCCGAGAGTGGTTATCCACTTTGGAAGGCGTGCCTGAAACCGTTATTGAAGCTTTGTTTGCGGAAGAAACTCGACCACGTACCGTCAGAATGGGCAAAGGTTTATTGTTGACGCTGCGAGGCGTTAATTTAAACCCTGAATCCAATCCATCAGACATGGTGTCTTTGCGCCTTTGGGTGACAGCAAACTTTATTATTTCAACGCGTCGTCGAAGATTGCTGTCAGTTCAGGATGTAGTTCAAGACCTTGAAAATAACGAAGGGCCAACGAGTACAGCTGATATTGTGGCGACTCTAACCGAAACTCTGACGGGGCGTATGGCATCTGTTATTACCAATTTGGAAGATGAACTGTCGGATTTAGAAGAAAGCATCAGTGAGCAAATTGAAGCAGGGCAGCGAGATTTGTTGATGAAGCGTCGCCTTGAGATTATTCGTTTACGACGTTTTCTTGTACCGCAAAAAGAGGCCATTCATAAGCTTTCTCAGGAATCTCAAACTTGGATGACAGCAGACCAAATTGCTCAGGTGCAAGAAGCGGCCAACGACATCACGCGCTATGTAGAGGGGCTTGAGTCTTTGCGTGAACGCTGTCTCTTGATGCAGGAGGAGTTCGCCAACCTTCAAGCGGAGAAGATGAACGCTCGAATGTATGTGCTTTCTATTTTGTCTGGGATCTTTATGCCGTTGGGATTTTTAACGGGATTGTTTGGGATCAACATTGCCGGTATGCCTGGAACAGACAGTGATCTGGCATTTTGGGTGTTTTGTGCTGTATTGGTTGTGTTAGGCGGCGGCCAGTTTTGGCTCATGAGAAAGAGCCGTTGGTTCTAACTTTGTCATTGATAAACCAAGGCTTTGCTCCAAAAGAGCAAGCCTTGGTTTGAGCGTTACTATCTTTTCAGTGTTTTCACACCGTCTTTGGTCGCCAGTAATAAAATATCAGCAGGGCGTTTTGCGAACAGGCCATTAGTAACAACACCAACAATTCCGTCAATGCTTTGTTCTAGCTTCGTTGGATCAAGAATGTCCAAGTTGTAGACGTCAAGAATATGATTGCCATTGTCTGTCACAACGCCTTCTCGGTAGACTGGGTCGCCACCAAGTTTAACTAGTTCTCTTGCAACATGGCCACGTGCCATTGGGATGATTTCCACAGGCAAAGGGAAGTCACCTAATACTTTGACTAGTTTTGACTCATCGGCAATACAAACGAACTCTTCGCTGCAAGCCGCCACGATTTTCTCGCGAGTCAAAGCTGCACCACCGCCTTTGATAAGATGTAAGTGATCATTGGTTTCGTCGGCACCATCGACATACACTCGAATAGCATTAACACTGTTTAAGTCATAAACCGGAATGCCGTGTTTTTTAAGGCGTTCTGCAGAGGCTTCAGAGCTTGCTACTGTGCCATCAAAATCAAGTTTGTGCTTTGCCAATTCATCAATAAACAAATTCGCAGTCGAGCCTGTACCAACACCAACAATAGTGTCTGATTCCAGCATAGGAAGTATGTAATCTACAGCGGCTTTGGCGACCGCTTGCTTTAGTTCGTCTTGAGTCATGGTGTTCAGCCTTTAGTTATTTTTTGGCATTGCTTACTTTAAGACAAAATTGCCTCTGATAGGGAGGCTATTATAGGCGCTTCATTTTGTGATTGTTACCCTGTTTGGTCATGTATTCCTGCACTTTAGCTTGGCTTTCCGTGGAACGGCCTTTGCGTGAAGAGGGGCGAAAGAGTATATTTCATGTTCGGTTTTTTTGACTTGCCAAGTCCGTATTTCTATCGCAACAAATGCCAGATAAAAAAGAGTACGGACGGCTTACATTTCGTTTAGGAAGCACTATGCCCCATTCCATGATTAAAAAGATTCTACAGGCGCGCGTGTATGACGTTGCCGTAGAAACACCACTGTCTCGCGCCAATCAATTATCGAATCGATTAGGCAACGAGATTATTTTGAAGCGAGAAGATTTACAGCCAGTTTTCTCGTTCAAGATTCGTGGGGCATACAACAAAATTTGTCAGTTAACGCCAGAAGAACGAGCAAAAGGTGTAATTGCTGCGTCGGCGGGAAATCATGCACAAGGTTTGGCTTTGGCCGCGAAAAAGCTTGGTATTCAAGCGACGATTGTTATGCCAGCAACCACACCAGAAGTGAAGGTTAGCGCTGTTCGTAACCATGGTGCAGAGGTTGTGTTATTTGGTGATGCTTTTGATGAAGCGTCTGCTAAGTCTCGTGAAATCATGGCGCAAACCGGCCAAGTTTATGTTCACCCGTTTGATGACTTAGATACCATCGCAGGCCAAGGAACGATTGGCATGGAAATCCTTCATCAACACGAAGGAAAAATTGACGCGATTTTCGTTCCTGTTGGCGGCGGTGGTTTAATCGCAGGCGTAGCGGCTTACATCAAATATTTACGCCCAGAAATTAAGATCATTGGTGTTGAGCCAGTTGATGCGGCTTGTCTAAAAGTGGCTTTGGAAAAAGGAGAGCCAACACGTTTGGCACAAGTGGGTATTTTCGCAGAAGGCGTTGCTGTAGCGGAAATAGGTCAAAACACCTTTAACATCGCGAAAGACACAGTCGATGAAGTTATTACGGTAACAACCGATGAAATGTGTGCGGCGATTAAAGACATTTACGATGACACCCGTGCCATTACAGAACCGGCTGGCGCTTGTGCATTAGCGGGTCTGAAAAAATACATTGAACGTGAAGGGGCAAAAGATCAGATATTGATTGCCATTAACAGTGGCGCGAATGTTAACTTTGACCGCCTTCGTCATGTGTCCGAACGTGCAGAATTAGGCGAAAAACGAGAAGCCATTATCGCAGTGAAAATCCCAGAAACACCAGGCAGCTTTAAAGATTTTTGTCAGGCTTTGGTGGGGCGTAGCATTACCGAGTTTAATTACCGTTATGGTGATGACAAGCAAGCGGTGATCTTTGTTGGTGTTGCTTTGGGTGGCAGCCCTCATAGTCGTCAAGAATTATTGGATGATTTGAAAGGCTACGAAATCACGGATTTAACCGATGATGAAACGGCAAAAGTTCATGTTCGTCACATGATTGGCGGGCATTTGCGCAGCGATAAAGGCGAATTGCTTTACAGTTTTGAATTCCCAGAACGTCCAGGTGCTTTGTTGAAGTTCCTGAATATGTTGGGCGGACAGTGGAATATTTCCATGTTCCATTACCGAAACCATGGTGATGCTTATGGTCGAGTTTTGGTTGGTCTACAAGCCGTGGGTGAAGAAACCGACGTAACCCATTATTTGGATGAACTGGGTTACCCTTATCAAGACGAAAATAACAATGACGCCTGCAAGCTGTTCTTTCGCTAAAAGCGTGAAAATCAGGTATTATTAGCGCCATTATTTTATTAAATTCAGCCCTTTGATTGCACAAGTAGTCAAAGGGCTGTGTGATTTTAGTGTGTTGTTATGAAGGCAACACTCACACTGTTTAAAGGTTTCTTTAGTGAATATTCAAACTCTTCTTAATCAACGTATTCAAGCTGCAATGGTGGCTGCTGGCGCATCGGACACGGCTTCAGCTTTAGTTCGTCAATCGGCAAAAGTACAATTTGGCGATTACCAAGCAAATGGCATCATGGGCGCAGCGAAAGCTTTGAAAATGAACCCGCGTGAATTTGCTCAAGCGACTTTGGAAAAGCTGGATTTATCAGACATCGCCGATAAGGTCGAAATCGCGGGTCCTGGTTTTATCAATATATTCTTGAAAAACACTTGGTTGGGTAAAGAGCTTGCTGAGCTTCGTAAGAGTGAACGTCTTGATGTGAGCGAAGTGGCTTCTCCTGAAACTGTGGTTGTTGATTACTCTTCGCCAAACCTTGCGAAAGAAATGCACGTTGGTCACTTACGTTCTACCGTCATTGGTGATGCGGTTGTACGTACTCTGGAATTTCTTGGACACAGTGTTGTTCGTCAAAACCACGTAGGCGATTGGGGAACTCAGTTTGGTATGTTATTGGCTTACATGGAGCGTTTACGTTCTGAGTCGGCTGAAATCAGCATGGTTTTATCGGATCTTGAAACCTTCTACCGCGCTGCAAAAAACTGCTTTGATGAAGATGAAGTCTTCGCCGCTCGCGCTCGTGAATTAGTGGTTGCATTGCAATCTGGCGACAAAGAATGTTTGGCGCTTTGGGACGAGTTTATCGACATCTCGTTGAACCATTGTGAAGAAACTTATCGAGCGTTAGGTGTTTCTTTGGAGCGTCAGCACGTGATGCCAGAGAGTGCTTATAACGATGATCTACAAAACGTCGTGAATGAATTAACTGAGCAAGGTTTGTTGCAAGAATCAAATGGCGCACAGTGTGTCTTCATGGAAGAGTTTGCCAATAAAGAAGGCGAGATTACGCCAATTATCGTGCAAAAAACCGGTGGTGGATTCTTGTACGCCACAACAGATTTGGCAGCGGTTCGTTTCCGTCAGCACACATTAGGTGCTGACCGTGTTTTGTATTTTGTGGACGCTCGTCAGTCTTTGCACTTTCAACAGATTTTTACTTTGTCTCGCAAAGCGGGCTTTGTTAAACCAGAAACACAATTGGAGCACATGCCATTCGGAACCGTAATGGGCTCTGATGGTAAGCCATTTAAAACTCGTTCTGGTGGTGTTGCCAAACTGTCTGATTTGCTGGAAGAAGCTCAAGACCGCGCCTACAAACTGGTGGCGTCGAAGAATGCTGACATGAGTGAAGAAGAGTTGCGTAACATAGGTCGCGTTGTGGGTATTGCGTCTGTTAAATACGCGGACCTGTCGAAAAACCGTACCAGTGATTATGCGTTCAACTGGGATACCATGCTGAGCTTTGAAGGCAATACAGCGCCTTATCTGTTGTACGCTTATTCGCGTGTGGCAAGTATCGTAAAACGCTCTGAAATCGATGTGGCTAACCTAACGGGTGAGATTTCGATTGTTGAAGATCAGGAACGCGCTTTGGCGGTTAAACTATGCCAATTTGAAGAAGCCATTCAGCAGGTTGCCAATGACGGTATGCCACATTTCTTATGTGCTTATCTATATGATTTGGCTGGCACCTTCATGACGTTCTATGAAGCTTGCCCAATCTTGAATGCAGAAGAAGATGTGAAACTTAGCCGTCTTCAATTAGCCTTGAATACAGCGTCAACATTGAAGTTAGGTTTGTCATTGCTAGGCATTGAAACGCTAGAACGTATGTAATGTGTGTTTTATAGATGAATAATAAAAAGGCGCTTTTTCTCTTTGATAAGCGCCTTTTTTAGTCATAATGCAGCATCACTTAATCTGTGATTGAAAATAGACACAAAGAACTAGGAAGAGAAATAGATGAAAATTTACATCGCTTACACAGGCGGAACCATCGGCATGACACCATCAGAAAATGGTTTGATACCAGATGCCGCGTTTGCTGATCATCTTTCTAAGCAGCTAGCAGAAGCGAGCGAATTGACTCATGATTTTGTAATAGAGAGTTACGCAGAGTTAATTGATTCCTCAAATGCCACGCCAAAAGATTGGGCAATGATTGCTCGTGATATTGAGAGTAAATGGCAGGAATACGACGCTTTTATCGTATTGCATGGTACAGATACCATGGCTTACACAGCGGCTGCTTTATCTTTCATGTTTGCGAATAGTGATAAACCCATCGTAGTTACTGGCTCACAGGTTCCTATGTTCAAAGCACGCACAGACGCGATGATAAATGTGTTGGGTGCTATCTCTGCTTGTGAAGCTTCAGAAGAGGAAAACGCAGCGAAGGGCGTGTCTTTATTCTTTGGTGGCCGTTTGATCCAAGGTGATCGAGCACACAAAGCACACACTAGCGATTGGCAAGCATTTAGCTCACCAAATTGCTTAGAGCGCGGAATCTTAGGAATTGATTGGCGTTGGCAAGAAAGCTCACAGAAAATATCTTCCATGACTGTTCAGATTCCAGATATGGCGGAAGATGCGGTGACGATTTTGCCTGTTTTTCCTGGCGTACAAGCTGAGCATTGGCAAGGTCTATTAAACGAGAATGTGAAAGGTGCCGTGTTATTAAGTTACGGTGCTGGCAATGCGCCGGATAAAAATGCTGATCTACTGTCGCTGCTAAAAACAGCAACGGATCGTGGCGTGGTGGTTGTTAATGTCAGTCAATGTGGTGCTGGCAATGTTGCTGCAGGTGCTTATGCGGCTGGCTCTGCTTTGGTTGCTGCTGGCGTTACGTCAGGTCGAGATATGACGTATGAAGCGGCGTTTGCCAAATTACACTTTTTGATTGGCTTAGGGTTTAGTAGCCGAGAAATTCGTGGAATCTTTGATCGTTAAATCATATTAGCGACTGAGGTCGTTTATTCAGCCAAGGTAAAAGGGAAGTAACATGGCATTTCTGTATGTGCTCTTAGTGCTCATTTGGTCGATGGGTTTTATTACGGGAAAATTCATCGTTGGCTTGATCGACCCAAATGTCTATCTCAGCATTCGTTTTTTGTGTGCAGGTTTATTATTTGCCGCAATTGCTTTAGTGCTGCGCCGACCTTTTCCTAAGTGGAAGGAGCTACCCAAGCATATTGTTGCTGGCTGCTTGATGAATGGCTTTTACCTTGGTTTGGCTTATGTGGCGATTGCCAAGGGGCTTCCGGCTGGAATCATGGCGTTAATTGGCGCATTACAGCCTGCTTTAGTGACACTGTTGGCGTTTTTGTTAATTAAAGAAAAGACCTCGCTTAAAGGTATTATCGGAATATTCATCGGAATGTTTGGTTTGGTTCTCGTGGTGAGTCCTGCTTTGGATCTCGACATGGGAAATAGCGGCGTATCATTGCTGACTTTGATATTGGGATGCAGCGCAATATTGGTTCTATCTCTCGGCGTCACTTACCAAAAGACCTCCATTTCCTCGTCTGATATTTTTAGCTCTTTAGCGATACAAAACCTTGCAGGCAGTTTGGTTTCCCTTGGCTTTGTATTCTTCCTTGGGGAACGTTTGTTCGTCATGCAGTGGGAATCTTTCGTGCTGGTTGCGTGGGGGATTTTCGTCTTGTCAGGCGGTGGGGTTTTCTTAATGGTTTTACTGCTAAGAAAGAGCAGGAGAGCATCTCAAGTCTCGGCTATGTTGTTACTTGCGCCACCTTTAGCCGCAGTAGAGAGCTATTTTTTGTTTAGTGAGTCTATGACCAGCATTCAGATTGTTGGCTTTATCATAACCATTGCAGGTGTTTATTTGAGTCTGGCGAAAGCTAATTAGATAGCTTTTTTCTGCCATTCTCAATTTGGCTTCAAAGCGATCAAGCTGAGTGCCAAATTTCTCTAAGTTGTCGATATGGTGTTCGACTTCGATTTTACTTGGTAGAAGCTGGCTGTCGGTTTGTAGGTGATGAACAAGCTGCATGCGTGCTGCTGTGGTGAATTCTTTGCTCCAAGACCATTTGGCGCGTAGTAATCGAGCTAAAGCGGAGGCTGGTAAGTCGCCGATGTAATCCGCGAGTAATCCTTCCCAGTCGAATTCAAAGTTTTCCATGACTTTATGCAATGTCATCAAGGCTTGTGCGTTACCTTGAATACGCAAGTCACCATCAAAGAATCCATCACCTTCAAGCAACTTTCGGTAAGCTGAACTTGGGCCTTGTACTAGCGTGTCTAGTTTTGGGTCAAGCTCCACTTCATCCATGCTTTCTGGGCGATGCAACATGACCCCTTCTTCCAAAATATGAATTTGTAGGATGAAGGAAAAGTCTTCGATATACAGAAAAACCTGTTGTCCTGCTAACTTAGCCAAACGATCTTGAGAGGGCGTGTCTTGTTTCAAGGCAAGGTTGATAGCACTTTCAATGGCGCTGATGGCTGATAAGCTAAGTGAACCCATGAGGCTTTCCTGATAATGGTTGAGATCAGCGGTTAAAGCTGATGAATTTGGATAACGGAAGTTTCTCGCTTCTGACCTTCTTTTTCAAGGCGATCTAGATACATTTGCCAGAGTTCATCATGGTTTTTACCTAGGTTGTAAAGGTATTCCCATGTATAAAGTCCAGTGTCGTGCCCATCATCAAAGGAGATTTTTAGAGCATAATTGCCGGCACCTTCGATGTTGTTCACTCTCACATCTTTTTTGCCGAATTGTAGAATGGGCATTTGCAAACCGTGTCCACGTACTTCTGCGGATGGTGAATGCACACGAAGGTATTCGGCGCTGAGGCGAAAACTTTGACCGTCAGAAAAGGTCAACGCCAACTCACGAGACTGTTTGTGATAATGAATGTGTGTTGGCGTTGGTGTGGCCATCATAGCGTCCTATAGGATGTATTGGCTTAGGTCTTCGTTTTCAGCAATTTCACCGAGTTGCTCATCTACATAAGCCGCGGTGATATCAACTGTTTGATCATCTGGCATGTCGCTGGCGGAGTAAGATACTTCTTCTAACAAGCGCTCTAGCACTGTATGCAAACGACGTGCACCGATGTTTTCTGTTTTCTCATTCACTTGGAACGCGATTTCTGCGATACGGTGAATGCCTTCTTCGGTGAAGTTTAGGTTGATGTTTTCAGTCTTTGCCAAGGCAACATATTGCTTAGTCAAAGAAGCGTTTGGCTCAACCAAGATGCGTTTGAAGTCTTCAACGGTTAACGCGTCTAACTCAACACGAATAGGTAAGCGGCCTTGCAATTCAGGAATCAAATCCGATGGTTTAGACAGGTGGAAAGCACCAGAAGCAATAAACAAAATGTGGTCTGTTTTCACCATGCCGTATTTAGTGCTAACCGTGCAGCCTTCAACCAAAGGCAATAGGTCGCGCTGAACACCTTCACGGGAAACTTCACCGCTTGAACGCTCAGAGCTTTTCGCTACTTTGTCGATTTCGTCTAAGAAAACAATGCCGTTTTGCTCAACTGCTTCAACTGCGCGGGCTTTCAATTCTTCTTCATTAACTAGCTTAGCGGCTTCTTCGTCACGAACTTGGCGCAAAGCGTCTTTGACTTTCATCTTACGCTTTTTCTTTTTGTCCGAACCAAAGCTAGAGAACATGTTTTGCAACTGGCTTGTCATTTCTTCCATGCCAGGCGGTGTCATGATTTCTACGCCAATTGGTGCATCTGATACATCGATATCGATTTCTTTGTCGTCTAATTGGCCTTCGCGTAATTTTTTACGGAAAGTTTGACGAGTGCTGTTGTTCTCTAATTCTGGATCACCGCCGCGAGCTGGTGGCAGTAGCACATCGAGAATACGATCTTCCGCCGCGTCTTCTGCTTTGTGGCGTAGTTTCGCTGTTTCTTGCTCACGAAGCATTTTTATCGCCATTTCCACTAGATCGCGAATGATGGATTCAACATCACGGCCAACGTAACCCACTTCGGTAAATTTTGTCGCTTCGATCTTGATGAAAGGTGCGTTTGACAGCTTCGCCAAACGGCGAGCGATTTCTGTTTTACCTACGCCAGTTGGCCCAATCATTAGAATGTTTTTTGGGGTTACTTCTGCACGCATGTCTTCAGGTAATTGCATGCGTCGCCAGCGGTTACGTAAAGCAACGGCTACGGCGCGTTTGGCTTTTTGTTGGCCAATAATATGGTTGTCTAGGGCGTTAACCGTCTCTCTTGGGGTCATACTGCTCATGATTCAGTCTCTTCTATATTCTTGAGTGATGTAATCTGCAAGGTTATCAGCAATGTTAAGCTGATTTATCTTCAAGCTGCGGATCGATCGTAATTTCTTCAACTGTTAGGTTGTGGTTTGTGAAAACACAAATATCAGCTGCAATGGCTAGGCTTTTTTCGACAATGTCTTTGGCGGTTAAGTCAGTGTTGTCAATCAAAGCTCGTGCTGCGGCTTCTGCGTAATTACCACCAGAACCAATAGCTAACGCGCCGTGCTGAGGTTCTACAACATCGCCTGTGCCTGTTATAATTAAGGTGCTTTCTTTGTTTGCAACAATCAACATGGCTTCGAGTTTGCGTAATGCTCTGTCTGAACGCCAGTCTTTCGCAAGATCAACCGCTGCACGAACAAGATGGCCTTGGTGCTTTTCAAGCTGGCCTTCAAATCGTTCGAAAAGAGTGAAAGCATCGGCTGTGCCGCCTGCGAATCCGGCAATGACTTCACCGCGGTATAAACGACGAACTTTACGTGCGTTGCCTTTCATCACAGTGTTGCCTAAAGATACTTGTCCATCGCCGCCTACGACGACTTGGTTGCCTTTACGTACAGTAAGAATTGTTGTCATGGTCTACTCCAGTTTCGATACTAACAAAGTGGGGGCGAGCCAAAGAATTTCAAGGAAAGGCTTGCACACAGTTATGGTTTTCATTTTCTGTGTGCAATCTAGAGACAGATATTACTCTCTGTTGATGCGATAAGAGTAAGGGGAGATTTCCATCGACGCGAGTTTGTCTTCTGCTCGGTTCATTTTTGAGCGAGACAAATACGGCCCAAGGACGACTCGATACCAAGGTTGCTGATTCTCACCTATGGTTTTACGAATGTCGGTTTCAACCAATCCCGCTAAGATTAATCGTGCGCGCATTCGATCTGCATCCTCTGGATTACGGAAGGAAGCGGCTTGTAGCATGTAATAGAAATCTTGCTCGCCACGAGGTGTAGATTGGTACGCGTCTACGTGACTGGTATCGACTTCGCTGTTTTGCAGTATTTGATAAAACTCAAAGGTGTCTTTTTTAGGTGCTGCTGCCGTTTCTTCTTTCTTCACTGGTGCTTTTGTTACCGGTGCTGGCTTTGGCGCAACTTTTACTTTCTCAACAGCTTTAGGCTGAGGTTTGACTTGGTTGAGTTGCGTCAATCCGTAGATGAAAAGAGCAAGAATCGCTGGAACCAGAAGCCATAACCACCAAGGTGTGTTGCGCTTTGGTGGCGGTGTAGAACGGCGTGTTGCGCCTTTTTTAGGGCGACTGCCTTTTGCTGCAATTTGAATGGGGTTAAACATAGTTTAGGCTTTTGATTTTTTCATAAGTTGGGACACTGAGTGTAATGCGCACATTATGCTTGCTCGATCAGTAAGTTTCCAGTGGATCTACGTCGATTGCGAAACGAATTTTATGCTGACGAGTGGATTGTTCTAGCCAGTTACTCATTAATTGTACAGCATGGTGCAAAGGGGCTCGATGGGACGCTTTAAGAGAGATAAGCGCTCTATGTTGTCCTGCTTTGCGGACAATGATGGCAGCATACGGGCCAACAAGATACACATCTTTCGATAAGTAAGGCTCTAGGTCGTTTCTCATGGCGGCGAGAAGCTGCATCGCCTCTTGCTCGTTAGCGGATTCGGCTCGAATGATGACTTGATGATAGAAGGGCGGTAAAGACAAAGATTTGCGTTCGGCTAATCCATCAATGGCGAAATGCTCGTAGCCAAGGTTGCACAAACATTCTATCGCTGCATGATCTGGGTGGTAGGTTTGCAGTAAAACATGCCCAGGTTTTTTCGCTCGTCCTGCTCGACCTGCAACTTGAGTAATAAGCTGTGCCGTTCGCTCCATGCCACGAAAGTCTGAAGAGAAAAGACCGGCATCTGCGTCCATGATGATCACTAAAGTAACATTTGGAAAATGATGACCTTTGGCGAGCATTTGTGTGCCAATCAAAATGGCTTGGTCATGTTCGTGGATTTTTTGCGTCAATTTTGCCATTGCTGATTTGCGCTGAGTACTGTCTCTGTCTATGCGCAAAATAGGCGTGTCTTTAAACAAGGTATGCAGCTGAGTTTCTATCTGTTCTGTGCCTTCACCGACAGTAAAAGCTCTTCTGACTGACACTCAGGACAAGTGTGCAGTAATGCTTTTTGCGTATCACAATGATGGCAATGAAGTTTGTTGGCTCGTTTGTGAACCGTTAGGTTTACATCGCAATGATCGCAGGCGGCGATCCAACCACATTGGTGACACATAAGGGTCGGGGCATAACCTCGGCGGTTCAGGAAGATAAGAACTTGCTCTTTGCGCTCTAAGCAGAGCTTCATGCTGGCAAGGGCTTGTTCACTAAAACCATGAATAAGGCTTTTGCCTCGCAGATCCACTCTTTCCATTTCGGGAATGTGAGCGTTTCCGGCACGCTGACGTAATTTGATCCAAGAGAACTTTTTCTGCAGACCATTGGTTAAGCTTTCGTAAGATGGTGTAGCCGATGCCAACAAAACTGGAATGTCCAGAGACTGAGCCCGCTTGATCGCCAGATCACGAGCATGATAACGAAAGCCTTCGTGTTGTTTGTAGGAAGAATCGTGTTCTTCGTCTATCACGATTAGGCCAAGGTTTGGAGCCGGAATAAAAGCGGCGGATCGTGTGCCGATAATGATTTTCGCATGACCATTGGCGGCTAATAGCCAAGCATCTAAGCGCTCTCTATCACTCATGTTGGAGTGCATTAAAACGATGTCAGTATTGAAGCGAACTTCAAAGCGTTTGAGCGTCTGAGGTGTGAGGCCGATCTCCGGAACCATTACGAGAATTTGTTTGTCTTCTTCTATCAGGCGTTCCATAAGGCGCAGAAATACCTCGGTTTTACCGCTTCCTGTTACGCCATCCAATAATGAAACATGGAAGTGATGGCGAGAGTCTAATAATTCTTCTGTTGCGAGTGCTTGTTCTGGATTGAGTGTTGGTGGCACTTGCGTCTGGTGTGAATGCTTTTCACCGCTTTTATTAAAGGAGCGAGGTTCTCGGCGTAATAAGCCTTTTTCTTCCAGACTTTTTCCTGCCGCAGGCGCAAGGTCAAGAACAGAAACCGCATGCTGACTGAGACCATTTGGATGTTGTTGTACAGCGTGCAGAAAGTCTTGCTGGCGAGGTGCTCGGCTTAATTGTTCTAGCGGAAAGTTTTGTCCTTCCGGTGTGGTTAGCCACCAATTTTCTGTACGAAATTCGGCGTTTTCACCTTTGCGCAAAAGCACTGGTAAAGCATGAAAAATGACATCACCAATCGGGTGATGATAGTAACGGGCGGCCCACTCACACAACGCCATTAATTCTGTGGTGATAACAGGGCTTTCATCATGTAAAGAGGTAAGAGGTTTGATCTGTTCTGGGTCCCAATCACTGGTTTCACTCAGGGCGACAATAACGCCAAGACGGCTGCTTTTCCCGAACGGCACCTTGATGCGCATCCCGGGTTTTAGCTCATGTCGAAGAGCGATGGCTTTTGGTACCTTATAATCAAATAAAGTGCGCATTGGGACAGGTAAAGCCACTTTAATGAAAGGATAAGGAGTTAGGAGCGCCTCTTGCATGCGTTAGGTTAAGCCTTGTTTAGTCAGGTGTTTCAGTGAAGAATCAAGTGTACGCTAGAGTGGTGGTTGGGTGCGAGAGGCAATTTTATTAATAAAGCGCAATAAAAAGGTTGCTGATTATGTCATTGCCCCCTAAAATACGCCGCTTGGTACCACTGTACAATGTCTGTACAACGAATCGTGCGGTGCTTGACGAGGCGAAAGCCCAGTAACATTTCGATCAAGTGGCGGCACACCAACTATAAGGTAAATACTATGAAACAAGATATCCATCCGAATTACTCTGCACTTACTGCAACTTGTACTTGCGGTAACACGTTGAACCTAAACTCAACTGCAGGCAAAGACATGCATATCGACGTATGCAGCAAATGTCATCCATTCTACACAGGCCAACAAAAAATGTTGGACACTGGTGGTCGTGTTGATCGCTTTAACAAGCGTTTCGGAGCACGTCGTACTACTAAGTAATTGGTGGCATGAAAGTGATCTTATTAAAAAAGCGTCAAGTTTTCTTGGCGCTTTTTTTGTTTTTGTCCTTTGCTGTATTGGCAGAAGAAAGCTGTACCGCAGTCGGACCGCTTGAAAAAGCAAAAATCAAAAGAATTGTAGATGGCGATACACTGCATTTAGAAGATGGCCGAAAAGTCCGCTTTGTTGGTCTTAATACGCCAGAGCTTGATCACAAAAATGGTCGTCATGATCCGTACGCTGAAGAAGCGACGGATTTCCTTCGTTCTCTTCTTGATCAATTCGTGTATATTCAAACGTCAAAAAGTGGTCGAGACCGTTACGGTCGTTACCTGTATTATCTTTTTGATGAAAATGGCGAGTCATTGACGAGCCAACTCTTGGTGGAAGGATTGGGTTATCGTATTGCCGTTCCGCCAGATTTAGAATATCAATCGTGCTTTCAGCAAGCAGAAGAGCTTGCGCGACAGTCTGGAAAGAGACTGTGGAAGCACTCCTTGCAGTGGCAGCCAAAAGCTGGCTTTGCAATCTCTCGTGTTATCATCACTTCTGTTACTCGAAACCGCGGCGGCTGGTGGTTAGAAACCGGTCAAGACTTGGTGATTAACCTACTGCCTAATGCTATGGACTATTGGCTTGCCCAGAAAGTGTTTTATCTTGAAGGGAAAGAAGTAGAAGTTCGAGGCTGGCAACATCAACGTAAGAACCGCAATACTGAATTTAAATCTTGGGTACTTTCCGTTAGGCACCCTAACGATTTGCAGTTGATTGAACAGCGCTAGCAATTAAATTCGCCTAATCGAGGCCTTTGTCGCTTTAAACTATTAATCAGATAGATTATGCTCGACATTCACAAATATAATGTACCACCTTTTAATCTTATGACTTCTGTAGTATCGGATTATCAGCAAGGTACTATGTGGCCAACACAATACTAATAACACCAAACAGACGGAAACATCATAATGGCAGAAGATATTATGCAAGCAGCACTGGATTACCATGAAAATCCAGTTCCAGGTAAATTGAGCGTTACTATTACTAAACCAACGGCTACCGCTCGTGACCTTTCTTTAGCTTATAGCCCAGGTGTTGCTGAACCTTGTCGTGAAATCGCAAAAGACCCAGAAAATGCTTACCGATACACAGGTAAAGGCAATCTGGTTGCTGTTATTTCTGATGGTTCTGCGATTCTTGGTTTAGGCAACTTAGGCCCATTGGCCAGTAAGCCTGTTATGGAAGGTAAAGGCCTGTTGTTTAAGCGCTTTGCTGGCATTAACTCTGTTGATGTGGAAGTAGAATCTGAAAGCCCACAAGCCTTTATCGATACAGTCGCTCGTATTGCGAATACTTACGGTGGCATTAATTTAGAAGACATTAAAGCACCAGAATGTTTTGAAATTGAACGACAGTTGATTGAACGTTGTTCTATTCCTGTCTTCCATGATGATCAACATGGTACAGCGATTGTAACGGCTGCAGGCCTTCTTAATGCGCTTGAATTACAAGGCAAAGACATTACGACGGCGAAGATCGTTTGTTTAGGTGCAGGTGCAGCGGCAACGGCTTGTATGAAGCTGATTATCGCTTGTGGCGCTCAGCGTGAGAATATTTTTGTTCTTGACCGTAAAGGCGTGATTCATTCTGGTCGTGATGATTTAAATCAGT
Source organism: Marinomonas sp. 15G6-16 (assembly GCF_055809555.1). Lineage (NCBI taxonomy): Bacteria > Pseudomonadati > Pseudomonadota > Gammaproteobacteria > Oceanospirillales > Oceanospirillaceae > Marinomonas > Marinomonas sp. 15G6-16. The sequence continues at coordinate 2,025,032 of NZ_CM147916.1, forward strand.
TTAAAGCCATGTTTGCGATCGATACAGACAAGCGTACTTTGGATGATGCCATTGATGGCGCTGATGTGTTCATCGGTGTATCTGGTCCAGATTTATTCTCTGCTGAGCAGCTTAGTAAAATGGCGGCGAACCCAATTGTATTTGCTTGTTCAAACCCAGACCCAGAAATTAATCCGGAATTGGCTCGTGCAACTCGCGATGACTTAATCATGGCGACAGGCCGTTCTGATTACCCTAACCAAGTAAACAACGTACTTGGCTTCCCTTTCATCTTCCGTGGTGCATTAGACGTTCGTGCGACTAAGATTAACGAAGAAATGAAAGTGGCTGCGGTTCATGCATTGAAAGATCTTGCGAAAGAAGCGGCACCTGCAGATGTTGTTGAAGCCTATGGCGGTGCAGCATTAAGCTTTGGTAAAGAATACATCTTGCCAAAACCAATGGATGCTCGCTTGCTGACAGCTGTGTCTGCAGCGGTTGCAAAAGCGGCAGTCGACTCTGGTGTAGCAATGCTTCCATACCCAGATTTTTACCCTCTGGAAAATCTTGATTACTTCGGTGCTTAAGTAAAATACGTCTGACTAGTCCTGATATAGGTTGACACTTATTCTGGTTCTAAAACGCTCGATGAACCTCATCGGGCGTTTTGTATTTTAAGGCCATATGTGGCCGACTCTTATTATAACTTTCTACCGACTCCGATACTATCAGCCTAGCTTCATGCAGATCCCTCGGCTTAACGATTAAGTACTCATTCTTAATGATGCCATTGACTCTCTCAGCTAGAGCATTCTGATAGCAATCGTAACCATCTGTCATCGAGCACTGAACTCCATGCTTTTCATGGAGCTGTTGATATTGTTTAGAGCAATATTGAAGCCCTCGATCTGAGTGATGCACGAGCAATTGAGCCTTTCTCGTTCGTTCTTTTAAAGCATTTTTGTAGGCTTTAATGACTGCATCCGTTCGTAAGGTATCGTCTACGTGATATCCCACTATTTTTCGCGACCAAGCATCTGTAATCAAACTGAGATACGCATCGCCATTTTGGGTAGGAACATAAGTAATGTCAGCCACCCATAGCTGTTCAGGTCCACTTGCCTTTATCTGACGCTCACCATCTTTAATCAGGTTTGGATGGCAATAAAAACGGTGATGACTCTGTGTGGTTTTATGGTATGAGCGCCTTACTTTAACCAATAAACGCGCCTCCCTAAGCACTCTAAATAAGCGGTCTCGACCAATATAACACTGGTGCTCCAAGCCGAGCTTATGTTGAAGCTTTCTTGTACCCATTCGAGGATGCTTTAAACGAATGAGCTGTACTTGATTTACCACATCATTGTTTAAGTCGTCTTCTTGTTTAGTTAGCAAGCAGCGTTTGTAATAAGCTTGTCTTGTGATACCAAGATAGCGACAACATTCAATAACGCTAAAACCATCTACTTTCTTTTCTTGGATCGTTTGGCAAGCGGCTTTTTTGACACGCTTACTCCGTAATCACGCTTTAAAACCATGATCATGTGCTCAAAGAACTCAGCCTTTCTCTTAGCCTCAACCAGCTCAGTTTCAAGCGCTTTAATTCGTTGCTCTGGGGTAAGCTCATTTGTCTCATTCATAAGATCTCCTTTTGGATGCAAAGGTGAAGCACCTTGCTCCCAATTTAGTCGACCATGCTTTCGAAGCCAAATCAAAACAGTTGACCGGCCCTGAATGCCATATTTACTTTGAGCTTGTTTATAGGTCAACTCGCCTTTTTCTACTTGATCAACAACGGCTAATTTAAAGGCGAAGGAATAGTCACGCTGTGTACGCTTAGGTGTTGTAGTCATTGCACTCTCCAATTGAAGTATTGAAAAGTGACAACCTTATTTAGGACGGGTCAGTCGTATAAAAAAAGCGATATCTGATTCAGATATCGCTTTTTTTGGACGGTGTTCCGTCCTGAAATACGAGAGAGCTTTTTAGAATAGGTTTTCTAAGGCGTTGTCTTCTTGCTGCTCTTCCTCAGATTCATTGCTCGCATTGTTGTTAAAGGCTGGCAGATTGATGTCTCGTTCAGGTGGCACATTGCCTTGTCTGAAGATTTCAAAAATGGCATCTGATTGACCTGGCAAAGCGCGTTCACCTGTTTTTGGATCAATGCGAACGGTGACCAAAGACGAAGGCTTGGTGACAAACGACGATTGCGTGCCGTTCAACGCATAACGCATATAGTCTATCCAGGGTGGTAGAGAAACTGATCCACCCCATTCGCCTCGCCCCAATGGTGAAGAGTTGTCAAAGCCGCTCCATACCGAAGTAACTATGTCGCCATTGAAGCCAGAAAACCAAGCATCACGGCCATCATTGGTGGTACCTGTTTTGCCTGCAATATCATCACGTTTTAGCACCAATGCACGACGTCCAGTACCGTACTTAATGACATCGCGCATCATGTCGTAAATGATGTAGTTCACTTCAGGGTCAAGAACTTGCGGTGCAATCGGCAAACTGCGAATGCCGTTAGGCGTATCGAATAATCCCATTTGAGGTTCGTCATCATTCGTTTTTTCGAGCGCAGTACAAGTGGTACAAACAGTAACAGGGTTGGCTTGGAATAAGGTCTGGTTGTTTCGATCAATGACTTTATCAATCAAGTAAGGCTGCACTTGATAACCGCCATTCGAGAACACCGCATAGCCAGTCGCAATTTGTAAAGGTGATAAGTTGGCGCTACCTAATGATAACGATAAGTTATGTGGCAGCTCATTAGGGTCAAATCCAAAGCGGCGTAAGAAGTTAAGAGTAGGGCGAATACCTAGCTCATCAAGCAAGCGAACCGAAACAATGTTCTGTGAACGATAAAGCGCCTGACGTAATCGCGTTGGTCCATAGAATCGACCGCCATCATTGGTTGGCCGCCATGCAGAAGCCAAGTTTGAATCATTAAATACCACAGGAGCATCGTTAATAATGCTGGCTGCTGTGTAGCCGCTGTTCAGTGCGCTTGCATAAACAAAGGGTTTAAAGTTCGATCCAGGTTGGCGTTTGGATTGAGTGATGCGATTGAATTTATTCTCATAGAAATTGAATCCACCGACTAATGCTTGGATCGCGCCATCTTTGCTGTTTAATGAAATCAGAGCGGTTTGAACATTTGGTTTCTGAGCCAACATCCAACCAAGCTTATTGTCTGGACGTAAGCGAATGATGTCTCCAGGGACAAGTACATCGCCGACAACTTCTGGTTGAGCGCCTTGAGAGTTTTCGTCAATGTAAGGTTTTGCCCATTTTAGAGCGTCCCAAGGAAGTGTTGTTCGCTCACCGTTAGATAAACGAACGTCAGCTGTTGTGTCTGTTGTTTCTAGAACCAATGCCGTCTGCCAGTCTTCAAATCGGCCTATGTCTTGAAGGGCTTGCTCTTGTTCTTCTAATGGCGCTTCAACAAGGTCCACGCGAGTTTCAATAGAGCCTCGGTAGCCGTGGCGCATGTCATAATTCAAAACGCCATTGAAAACAGCGGAATTGGCGGCTTTCTGACGTCCTGAATCTATTGTGGTGTAAACCGACATCCCCGTGCTGTATAGATCATCGCCAAAGGTGTTATAAAGTTCAGCTCGAACCATTTCAGCAATATAGCCAGCTTCGATATCCGGTGTGACACCATGATTCTTAGATGTGATTGGGGCTTCGACTGCGGTTTGATACTCGGTTTTATCTATCATGCCAAGGGAAAGCATGCGTTGCAGAATCCAGTTTCGACGAATTAAAGCACGCGATGGATTGACGACAGGATTGTAGCGAGAAGGGGCTTTCGGCAAGCCTGCAATCATGGCTAGTTGAGCTAAATCTAGCTCAGCAAGGCTTTTTCCATAATAGACTTGAGCAGCGGCTTCAAAGCCGTAAGCACGGTTACCAAGATAAATTTTGTTGACGTAAAGCTCGAGTATTTCGTGTTTCGTCAGCTCTTTTTCCATTTTCAAAGAGATGAAGATCTCAGTGAATTTACGAGTGAAGGTTTGCTCAAAAGATAAGAAGTAGTTTCTGGCAACCTGCATGGTGATGGTACTACCACCGCCTTGTTTTTCCCCTGTTGTGACCAGTTGGAAAACAGCTCGTCCCAAGCCCATGATGTCAACGCCTGGGTGGTTGTAAAAATTGGTGTCTTCAGCAGCTAAAATGGCATGTTCTAAGCCTTGTGGGATGTCGGCATATTTTATTGGTGTACGGCGTTGGTCACCAAATTCACCAATAAGTTGATTGTCTGCGGTATAAATACGTAAAGGGATTTTTAACTCTATGTCTTTCAGTTCCTCTACGGTGGGAATGCGGTCCTTCACACTGTGATAAATTCCATAGGTAATTGCTGCAGCGCTAATGGCACCGAAGAGACCTAGAAAAAACAATATTTTGAATGCCTTGCCCATATGAATCCAATGAATGCAGATAAAAATTTAGTATACCTAAAATTCGGGTAAAATTGGCGCTTAACTTTGCACGAATTCGTGTTATCTTGTTAAAAAATTGGCATGGAAGTCAATTAGTAAAACTTGTATCTCTGCTTACTATTTCAAGGATGAATGATGAAGCTAATTAAGCCCTATTCGGTCGCTTTGTATAGCGCTGAACAATGTACTCTCTATAACAGAAATGAGATAGATAAATGGATTGATTCTTCGCTGCAATCATCCGATTTCATTCCTGATTCTTCCCAACTTATCTTGCTTCAAAAGGCTCTTTCCCTTAGTGAGTGCAAGGTAACATCTCGTGTCGTGATTCTGATTCCAGATCATTGGTTATCTGTTTCTAATCATGTTTTAGATCCTTTGACGCCATCGTCGTTACTGCCTTTAGCAGCTTTATCGTACGCAGTGGAAAGCACGTTTTCGGCACCAGAAACAGTCTTGTTTAGTTTCCGAAAAGCCTTGTTAGAAGATAAGCGAATTCAGCTGACAGTGTTTGCTTGTTCTGAGGAATGGAGGAAGCAGCTCAGCTCTCCTTTTCAGTCGAAGAATGTGTCCTGCCTGATTGTGCCGATGAGTCTCTGGCAAAGCACAACGCCGAGTTTACGGTCATGGATGGCTTTGTCGAAATATGCGCTTTCTTCTTATCAACCTGACTATAAAAAACGTCAAAATATGAAACGGCTTTGGCTCTGTTTGTTGCTTTTCAGTATCTCGATTCACAGCATCGCTTATGGATACTTTTTATCACTAGAGCAGCGTATTCATCAGTCTTTAACAGACCGGCAAGCCCTATTAGAAAGGCAGTCAGCTTGGTCGTCACATCAAGAACCAAATGACTTTGTATTATCGACTTTACGCTTGATGCAAGCGCTGCCGACGTCAGTGCGTTTGGTCTCTTTTGATGGGCAAAACCAACAAGCCGATTTTCAATTAACCTTAACGCAGGAGGAATTTGAACCCTTGCTTATGCGCTGGCAACAGCGATTCCCTAATTGGCGTTGGCAAGTCTCTGAATTGCATCAAACATCTAGCGATCTGTTGGCTCCTTTCGAATCGAGCAAGGAGGTGTTGGATGTTTTTATCTCAGCTTTTGAAAGCGAATAGAGCTTCTTTGCTTGCCATTAGCGGTTCTAGAGTGTGCTTACTGATTTTTGTGCAGGCATTGGCTTGGTATCCCGTTTTGTCTGAAAAATACCTAGATGTGGATCGTCAGATAAAACGTAAAGCGCAGCTTAGTGCCTCTTGGCAAAAAATACAGGTGCAATCTCGAATGATGGAAGAAAAGGATTTTCTCCAAGTGGATTGGGCCACTTATTCCGTGGGAGATAAAGTTCAAGGTGCTGTCACGACTTGGCAAATAGAAGGCCGTGCCTTGATAAAAGAGTGGCAAGTCTTGCTTGAAAAAGTTCAGGAAAAAAGCGCGTTAAAGCTTGTCTCTGCTTCTTGGGAAAGTGAGCAAAACGGCGCTTGGCATGGGCGGTTGTTGTTTGATATCCAAGAACCGAAAAGAAACCGGGCTTATGAGAGTTGGCTACCGACAAATTTAAAAGCAGGGCGATTTGTCGAGGGAGATTGGACTCTGGTTTCGACCATGCGCGCTGGTGCGAGTGCTTCGGCATTATTGAAGCATAAGGACAATCAGCACTGGGTTCGTCAAGGGAGTTGGTTGCCAACGGCAGGGCTGACTGTCGATCTCGTCGCCTTTGATCGAGTGACTTTGATTGGTAAAGACGGTGACCAAGTTGCGCTGCAATTCATGGAAAGGAGGGAGAGCAATGATAACGCCAATAACGAATAAGTTTTTGATACCGGTTTGTGTTCTTGTGGGGTGCCTGTTGTCTCGTCCTTCTTCGGCAATGGATGTGTATTTTGAGTCCCGCCCTTTGAAAGAGGTGTTGCCGTGGCTTGCATCGCAGATGAATGAGAGTGTGGTCATTAGTCCTGATATAGAAGGTTTGCTGACGTTATCGATTAAAGATGCTAATTGGACGGATGTTATGGAAGCCGTTGCTCAGCAGCCAGGGATTCGTCTTGAATGGCAAGGTCGAGTAGCCGTGTTAATGCCTGAGGTTTCGGTGGATGTCACTGAGCACGAAAAGGGTAGAGTGCAATGCCAAAGGTTCTATTGGCTAATTAAGCATGCCAAGGCTGATTCGGTTGGTAGGCACTTACAAACTTTATATCCTTCTATTTCTATGGTGGTTGATGAGCGAACTAACTCAATTGTGGCGCATATTTGTGAGTGGCCAGAAGACTTACAAGAGACTCTCGCTTGGTTAGATGCGCCATTAAGGCAAATCGAAATCAGTGCTCAAATTGCACAAGTTAGCCGGACGGCGCAATCGCAATTCGGTGTGAATTGGCAAACTAAATTGTCTGACAATGTTCGATCATCTGTTGGTGGTGCGGTCGATTTAGGCGCATTAGTGCCCACCACAAGCTTAAATATTGCCAGCTCAGGGAGCGTTGGGTTATTGGATTTTACATTGGATTTGATGGAGAGCGAAGGCGTTGCAGAAGTGATCTCTAAGCCGAAAATAGTAACTTCAGAAGGCTTGGTAGCAAAAATAGAATCGGGCACAGAAGTGCCTTATCAAACCATCAGCGATGAAACGGTAACGGTGGAATTTCGTCAAGCATCATTAATGTTAGAAGTAACGCCTTTTGTGAAAGACGGCAATCGTATTTTATTGCAATTAACGATACATCAAGACTCGGTTGGTGATTTGGTTAATGGTGTTCCGAGCCTTGAAACAAATCGCTTGAAAACTCAGGTGGTAGTGAAAAATGAAGAAACGCTTATTTTAGGTGGGATTTTCAGAGAAGAAAGCTTTGAAACTGAAAGTCGAGTGCCTTTCTTTAGTGACATCCCTTTGCTGGGTGCATTGTTTAAAAGACGCTCAGAACAGCAAGAAAAGGTTGAATTACTTGTATTTATTACTCCAAAGCTGCTACAAATGTCAGGTAACTAGGCCGCAGTTTGATTCTGCTTAATTCCGATGTAACTGAATACAATGACAAAAGCCCCCAATATTATTTTAGTAGGCCCAATGGGCGCAGGAAAAACCACGATAGGTCGTTTGATTTCACAATCAATGGGCAAAGAGTTTTATGATCTTGATAAAGTCATAGAAGATAATGCTGGTGCTGATATTCCTTGGATTTTTGAAAAGGAAGGTGAAGACGGTTTTCGTAAGCGAGAAACACAGGCGCTTACGTCGATTGTTCAATCAGACACAAGTGACTCTGTTGTCGCGACAGGTGGTGGTATTGTAATGCGAGAGGAAAATCGTGACATTCTTCGCGATGATGCTTTAGTGGTATATCTATACGCTTCTGTTGCTCAGCAACTTTACAGAACGTCTAAAAGCACCCATCGTCCTCTTTTGCAAACCGGCGATCCAAGGGCAACCTTAAGAAAACTTTTTGAAGTGCGTGACCCTCTTTATAGAGAAGTGGCGACACTTGTAATAGAAACTGATTCGCGTCATCCAAAATCTGTCGCCAACAAGGTGCTGGATGCGATCAAGCGACATCTCGACATGGAGACCTCTGTATCTTAATGCGTACGTTAACCGTTGATCTTGGCGATCGTAGTTACCCTATTTATATTGGCCATGGTATTCGCCAGCAAAAAGCGCTGTTTGATGAGGCGATTCATGGCAAACAAGTCATGATAGTAACGAATGAGACCATTGCTCCTTTGTATCTGGAGTCTATGGTGTCTATGTTGTCCGCAGACTACAAAGTGGATACCTGTATCTTACCGGATGGCGAAGTTTACAAAACACTAGAAACATACGGTCAGATTATGACCGCGTTACTAGAGGCGAAGCACAATAGAACAACGACTGTGATCGCATTAGGCGGTGGTGTTGTGGGTGACATGGCTGGCTTTGCAGCGGCAACCTATCAACGCGGTGTGCCTTTCATTCAGGTGCCTACAACCTTATTGTCGCAGGTAGATTCTTCTGTGGGTGGTAAAACCGGTGTAAACCATCCTCTAGGCAAGAATATGATAGGGGCGTTTTATCAGCCACAGGCCGTTATTATTGATACGGAAACTCTAGAAAGCTTGCCTCAACGAGAGTTGTCAGCAGGCATGGCGGAAGTCATTAAATACGGTTTGATTTGCGATGCGCCTTTCTTTGATTGGTTAGAGCAAGAGATGACGCCATTAATGGCGCTAGACAATGATAAAATAAGCGAAGCGATTTATCGTTCTTGCTTGGCAAAAGCTAACGTTGTTGCTCAAGATGAAAGAGAAGGCGGGATTCGTGCGATTCTCAATCTTGGACATACTTTTGGCCACGCTATAGAAACCGAAATGGGATATGGAAATTGGTTACACGGTGAAGCGGTGGCAGCGGGTAGTATTCTTGCGTTGGATCTTTCATGGCGTATGGGCAAAGTAACGGATGACGATTTGAGTCGTTCCATTGCTTTGTTTGAAGCGGCTAATTTGCCAATTTTACCCCCTAAAAATATGACGCTAGAAAGCTTTATAGAGCGAATGGCCTTAGATAAAAAAGTGTTAGATGGCAGTTTACGTCTAGTACTTTTGAATGCTTTGGGTGACGCTATGGTGACATCGGATTTCCCGATGGACGATTTTAATGCATGTATTTTGGATGCACTTGAAGCAAGTAAGTAAGTAGGCGATTTTTACTTAATTATTCTTAGTGACTATTGTGGAAGGATGACTATGCCTAAGCCTGATTTTCAGTTTGACCTAGAGGATGCGCTCGATCAGCCCTCAAAATCGACACTGAGGGATCCTTTTGGCTCGAAGGATGCGTCCGTTTACTTTGCTTCTGAAGAAGGCAATCAACAGCTTGCTCTGCTAGAGCATTTAAGCCGATACAGTAGTTTGCTTTCTGTTGTGCAAGGCCCACAAGGTAGCGGCAAAAGTCGATTTTTAATGGAGTTTGCTCGCCATCAAGACGAATCCACAATCGTCAGTCACGTAAAAGCTTCTATGTTGATGACGGCTGGCCAACTATTGCAAGCCATATACGCTGGCTTTGCTGGTCATTTTTCTCAGCCACCTAATGAAACAACCTTTGGCCCTTTGCTTAAGTTTTCCCATGACTTGGAAGAAAAAGGCCAAGCGGCATTAGTTCTGGTCGATAATGCACAAGAGTTAAACACCGATGCTGTGACCATGTTGTTGGACATGATGTCTTTGGCGACGGAGAATCAAACCGTTCCTCATATTGTGTTGTTTAGTGAGCATTCACTGGCGCGAAATTTAGACTCTTTCCAAAGCTCTCGATATGAGCAGTTGAGCCATTCATTCACCTTGGCTCCCTATTCATTAGAGCAAACCCGCGCCTATTTATTGCATCGAGTGCGTGCGGTAGGCGGCGGAATCAACCTACCTTTTAATGAAAAACAAATTACCCAAATTTATCTTGAGTCTGGTGGTTATCCTGGGCGGATTAATTCGATTGCCCAAACCATGATGGGAAAAGGCAAGTCAGGTAAAGCAAAGATGCGCTTTAACTTGGCGATGGGATTTCCTCTTGCGCACATGGCGCTGCTTTCGCTCGTTATGTTGGGGATTTTGATGGCGGTTCTTTTCTCTGATCAGCCAGAGGAAAATACGGTAGCGGATAGAACCAGCAATGTGATTCCTTTGAGTCCTAGACAAGGGCAGTCTTCCGAAGAAACCATTGCTCGTATTGATGCCATGCAGCGTAAAATTGGCCAAGAAGGTGAACTCGTTTTGCCTGCGTTGACAACAGAAACCTCTTTGCCAGCGATTAGTATGTCTAGTCCATTAGGTAACACAGAAACATCGCCAGAAGCAGAACCTAGTTCACAAACACTTCAGCCAGTTGTGCCAACGGCGCCGATACGAACACAGGTGCCAGCCGCTGAGCCTGCTCCCGTTGCCCCTGAAGTTGTTCAGCCAAAAACAGAGCCAGTGACTGTGGCGCCAGATCCGTTCGATAAGACTAAGTGGTGGCAATCACAAAATCCGAATCGTTACACCTTGCAGCTTTTGGGTACGCACAATATCAATACAGTCAAAAGCTTCATTCGAGATCAAGGCAGCGTTGATGCGTTTGGTTACTTTAAATCGACGCACAATGGTCGAGATTGGTATGTTGTCGTATACGGCTTATATCAAAACCGCAGTGAAGCCATTGCGGCATCGGAGACCTTGCCTCGAGACATAAGAGACCTTAATCCATGGGCGAGAAGTGCTCGTGGTATCCAAGATGATATAAAGAAAGCGCAATAACCTCCGTTGCCGATTACTTTTAGATCAATCTACTGTGGATAATGCTTTATTAGACTGTGAGAGCCTCCTTTTGTGAGGCTTTCGTATAAAAAAAGATACAATTTAGTAAAATTAACTGTAATCCACTGAAAAACATGAATGAACAGTGGAATTTTCTGTTTCAAAAAACTCCAGCCATAGATAATTCTCTAACTCCCGATTATTCACCGCTAAATACCCTATAAAAACCGCCAAAATAACAGAAAGTGGGCTTGCGTAAATTTGAGTAGTCCCCATCTGCGAGGTAGTATGTCTTTCCATTTAGATGGTCTTTTGGATAAATGATAGTCATTCTCGAAGCGCATTTAACAATATGTACAGCTTCTTAATTCCGCCATCAAAATTTTGATTTTATCTTTACTTATTTTATTTAGGTTACAACTTTGGGAGTTGGTGTATGAATGCAGGCCTTTATCGTCCTGGCGAGTTCAAAGACAACTGTGGCTTTGGTCTAATTGCTCATATGGAAGGCAATACAAGCCACGAATTGTTGAAAACAGCGATTCAATCTTTGACATGTATGACGCACCGCGGTGGTATCGCGGCCGATGGAAAAACCGGAGACGGTTGTGGTCTTTTGATACAGAAGCCAGATGCTTTTTTACGCGCAGAGGCAGAATCACTGTTTAAACATACCTTATCGGATTTATACGGTATTGGTATGGTCTTCTTGGATCAAGACGAAGCGTTGGCAAGCGAACAGCGTGACGAATTAACAAAGCAGTTAGAAAGCCAAGGCGTAAACGTTGTAGGTTGGCGCGATGTGCCAACAGACTCTTCTTGCCTAGGTCGAATTGCTGAAGAATGCTTACCTCGCATCGAACAAATTTTCATCGACAGCAACCGAATGGATGCTCGTACTTTTGCGACTCGCTTATTCGTTGCTCGTCGTAAAACTGAAATGGCATTGGCTCATTACGAAAACTTCTACATTTGTTCTTTGTCTGACAAGGTGTTGTCTTATAAAGGCTTAATGATGCCAGTGGATTTGCCTTCTTTTTATAAAGACTTGGGCAATGAGAAACTAGAAACGGCTATTTGTGTATTCCACCAACGTTTCTCTACCAATACATTGCCAAGATGGCCATTAGCTCAGCCATTCCGCATGTTGGCACATAACGGTGAGATCAACACCATCGAAGGTAACCGTAACTGGGCTCTTGCTCGTGCTAACAAATTGCGTTCACCTTTGATCCCTGAATTACAAGATCTGCAACCGCTGGTTAACTTAACCGGTTCAGATTCTTCTTCTATGGATAACATGCTGGAAATCCTTGTAACGGGTGGTATGGATATTTTCCGTGCTGCGCGTTTGATCATTCCACCGGCATGGCAAAACGTAGAAAACATGGACCCAGAGTTGCGTGCATTTTATGAGTACAACTCAATGCACATGGAACCATGGGATGGCCCAGCAGGCTTGGTAATGACAGATGGTCGTCATGCGATTTGTATGTTGGACCGTAACGGCTTGCGTCCTTCTCGTTGGGTTGTAACAAAAAATGGTTTCATCACGCTGGCGTCTGAAATCGGTACTTACGATTACAAACCTGAAGATGTTGTGGCTAAAGGCCGTGTTGGTCCTGGTCAAATGTTGGTTGTTGATACTCAAACAGGTGAAGTTCTTCACACGGATGATATCGACAAGCGTTTGAAATCCATGCACCCATACAAAAAATGGTTGAAGCAAGAAGCGATTCGTATTGAAACAATCCTTGTTGAATCTAGCCAAGAGTTTGTTGCCTTCACACCAGAAGAAATGTCCACATACCAGAAGATGTTCCAAGTGTCTTTTGAAGAGCGTGAGCAAATCTTCCGTCCGCTTGCAGAAAGTGGTCATGAAGCCGTGGGTTCTATGGGTGATGATACGCCGATGGCGGTTATGTCTAGCCAAACTCGCCCGGTAAGTGATTACTTCCGCCAGAAGTTTGCGCAAGTGACAAACCCACCAATCGATCCACTGCGTGAATCTGTTGTCATGTCTTTAGAGACGTGTATTGGTTCAGAACGCAACTTGTTTGAAGAAACACCGAAACACGCGAATCGTATTATCTTATCTTCGCCTATTTTCTCAGCGCGTAAATTCACTCGTCTATTGGCGATGAATGACCATAGATTCCGCTTGGTTCGTTTGGATACAAACTACAATCCAGCCGAAATGTCTTTAGAAGAATCGATTAAAGCATTGCAAGTTAAGGCTGAAGACGAAGTACGCAATGGCGCCGTGATCTTGGTTCTTACTGACCGTGACTTGCAGAAAGGGCACTTGCCAATTCCTGCGCCTATGGCGGTTGGTGCTGTTCACCATCATTTAACTAGAGCTGGTTTGCGTTGTGACTCTAACATCATTGCGGACACAGGCTTTGCCCGTGACCCTCACCAATTTGCTGTTCTATTAGGCTTTGGTGCAACGGCGGTTTACCCTTATCTTTCTTATCGCCTAATTAACGATATGGTCGATAAAGGCGAAGTGATGGGCGACCCTATTTCTTGTCATGCGAAATATCGTAAAGGTATCAACAAAGGCTTGATGAAGATCTTGTCTAAAATGGGGATCTCTACAATGGCTTCGTACCGTGGCGCTCAATTGTTTGAAGCCATTGGTTTGGATACTGCTGTTATTGACCTTTGTTTCCGCGGTGTTTCTAGCCGTATCAAGGGCGCTAGATTTGAAGACTTCCAACGCGAGCAAGCATCTATTGCAAACAATGCTTGGAAATTGCGTAAACCGATTCAACACGGTGGTTACTTAAAATACGTGCATGACGCTGAATACCATGCGTTTAACCCAGATGTGGTTCGCAACCTTCAAACTGCAGTGGGTTCTGGTAAGTTCGAAGACTTCACAAAATATGCTGAGTTGGTAAACACTCGTCCGGCTTCTATGATTCGTGACTTGTTCACTTTGTCTGACAAAGCTAAGCCAATTTCGATTGATGAAGTGGAATCTGTTGAACACATTCTTCCTCGCTTTGACTCTGCAGGTATGTCTTTAGGGGCTTTGTCTCCTGAAGCCCATGAAGCACTTGCTCAAGCGATGAACGAATTAGGTTGTCGTTCAAACTCAGGTGAAGGTGGTGAAGACCCAGCTCGCCATGGCACAGAACGTCGTTCTAAGATCAAACAGATCGCTTCTGGTCGATTTGGTGTAACGCCTGAGTACTTGGTTAACGCAGAAGTGTTGCAGATCAAGGTTGCTCAGGGTGCGAAACCAGGTGAAGGTGGTCAGCTTCCAGGTGGTAAGGTAAACGGCCTGATTGCTCGTCTACGTTACGCAGTTCCTGGTGTGACTTTGATTTCACCACCACCGCATCATGATATTTATTCGATTGAAGATTTGGCTCAGCTCATCTTCGACTTGAAACAAGTAAACCCAGAAGCTTTGGTTTCTGTGAAGCTGGTTTCTGAACCTGGTGTAGGTACGATCGCGGCAGGTGTTGCGAAAGCCTATGCAGACTTAATTACTATTTCTGGTTATGACGGTGGTACAGCGGCGTCGCCTATTACTTCTATTCGTCACGCTGGTTCTCCTTGGGAACTTGGCTTGGCAGAAGCGCAACAAGCACTTCGTTCAAACGATTTGCGTGGCAAGATTCGCCTGCAAACGGACGGTGGTTTAAAAACTGGTCTGGACGTTGTGAAAGCAGCCATTCTAGGCGCTGAAAGTTTTGGTTTCGGTACGACACCAATGGTTGCGATGGGTTGTAAGTTCTTACGTATCTGTCACTTAAACAACTGTGCGACAGGTGTTGCAACTCAGGACCAAGGTCTACGTGACGATCACTTTATCGGCACAGTCGAGATGATCAAAAACTTCTTCCTATTCATGGCCGAAGATACTCGCCTATGGTTAGCGAAATTGGGTGTGTCTCGCCTACAAGACCTGATTGGCCGTACGGATTTGTTGAAGACACTACCGGGTGAAACAGACAAGCAGCGTAACTTGGACTTGTCTCCGATTTTGAATAATGACGCGATTCCTGCTGATAAGCCGCAATATTGTGACTTACCTTTCAACCCTCCTCACGATAAAGGTGAGCATGCTATCCGCATGTGGGACGCTGTGAAAAATGCAGTAGAAGAGAAAGAAGGCGGAGAGTTCGAATTCAATGTCACTAACTGTGACCGTTCTATCGGTGCTCGCCTATCAGGCGAAATCGCTAAACGCTACGGCAACCAAGGTATGTCTGATGTGCCTTTAACTTTGAAACTGAAAGGAACGGCAGGTCAAAGTTTTGGTGTTTGGAACGCGGGCGGTTTGAACATGTACCTAGAAGGTGACGCGAACGATTACGTCGGTAAAGGTATGACAGGTGGTAAGTTGGTTGTTCGTCCACCGAAAAATTCATCCTTCAAGTCTCAAGACTCCGCCATTATTGGTAACACCTGTTTGTATGGTGCGACTGGCGGTAAGTTGTTTGCAGCAGGTACGGCAGGTGAGCGTTTTGCGGTACGTAACTCCGGCACGCATACAGTTATCGAAGGCGCAGGCGATCACTGCTGTGAATATATGACTGGCGGAATGGTAACGGTACTGGGTAATACGGGTTATAACTTCGGTGCTGGTATGACGGGTGGCTTTGCTTACGTTCTCGATTTGGACCGCACCTTTGTTGATAAATACAACCATGAGTTGGTGGAAATTCACCGTATCGGTACAGAGTTAACAGAAGAATATCGTTCACACCTTCGCTCTGTACTGGAAGAGTACGTACGAGAAACTGACAGCGAATGGGGCCATGAACTCTTAGAAAACTTCTATGACTATATTGGCAAGTTCTGGCTAGTAAAACCAAAAGCAGCAAGCCTAGGCGCGCTATTGGCTAATACTCGTCAACGTCCGGAATAAAACACGCTGTTATGGCGCTTTGCTATGGTTAGCAAAGCGCCATAAACAAATCAGTTTGACCCATTTGAGAGAAGTGCCTTTTATTATAATTGGCCGAGGAGATAGCAGCTTATGTCTGAGCGCTTGAACAACGTATTTCAATTTGTTGAAGTGGATCGTAAAGATCCTAAGAAAAAACCTTTAATTACACGTAAAGGTCAATTTGTCGAAATATACCGACCTTTTGAAGAAACAGGTGCAAAGAGCCAAGCGCACCGTTGTTTGGAATGTGGTAACCCATATTGTGAGTGGAAATGTCCTGTTCACAACTACATTCCAAATTGGCTTAAACTTGTCAGTGAAGGCAGCATTTTAGAAGCGGCGGAATTGAGCCACCGTACTAACTCTTTACCAGAAGTATGTGGCCGAGTTTGCCCACAAGACAGACTTTGTGAAGGCGCTTGTACGCTGGGTGAAGGCGGCTTTGGTGCAGTAACAATTGGTTCTGTTGAGAAATACATTACGGATACAGCATTCGCTTTGGGCTGGCGTCCAGATATGTCTAATGTTGTGCCAGTGAACAAAACTGTTGCGATCGTCGGTGCGGGTCCTGCAGGCCTTGCATGTGCTGACGTTTTAGTCCGTAACGGCATTAAGCCTGTTGTGTTTGATAAATACCCTGAAATTGGCGGATTGCTCACATTTGGTATTCCAGAATTCAAACTGGAAAAGAGTGTGATGACGCGCCGCCGTGAGATTTTCGAAGAGATGGGCGTTGAGTTTGTCTTAGGCACTTCGGTTGGTGACGATGTTCCTTTTGAGCATATCTTAGAAGAATACGACGCCGTTTTCCTTGGAATGGGTACTTATAAGTACATGAAAGGTGGCTTCCCAGGTGAAGATTTACCAGGTGTACATGATGCATTGGATTACCTGATTTCCAATGTTAATCATTGCCTAGACTTTGAAGAAGACGAAGCTGACTACATTAACCTAAAAGGCAAGCAAGTAGTTGTTTTAGGTGGTGGTGATACAGCGATGGACTGTAACCGTACTGCGATTCGTCAAGGTGCGAAGAGCGTGTCTTGTGCTTATCGTCGTGACCAAGAAAACATGCCTGGTTCTCGTAAAGAAGTAACCAATGCTCGTGAAGAAGGTGTGCAGTTCCTTTTCAACCGCCAGCCAGTGGAAATTATTGGTGACGGTAAAGTAGAAGGCATTAAGGTTGTTGAAACACAAATGGGCGAGCCAGATGAAAATGGTCGCCGTAGCGCAGAAGTCATTGAAGGCAGTGAACAAATCATTCCTGCTGATGCGATTCTTGTTGCCTTTGGTTTCCAAGCGAGTCCTGCACCTTGGTTCGACAAGTTTGGCATTGAAACAGACTCTCGTGGACGCGTTGTTGCGCCAAGAAAAGGCAAATTCATGTTCCAAACAACGAACGAGAAGATTTTTGCTGGTGGCGATATGGTTCGTGGTTCTGACTTAGTGGTAACCGCCATTGATGAAGGCCGCAAAGCGGCTGAAGGCATCATGGACTTCTTAGACGTTTAAGTCTTAGCTCACTTTACTTTATAAAAAAACGCTGGTCAGAGACATCTGATCAGCGTTTTTTTGTGTCTAATCATGCTTATTCATCTTGGAAAGGATCTAAGTACTTACTTCTAGCGTATAAACAGTACTCACTCATGAAAGCAGGCTAAATATGTTCAACTTTTTGAAATCCGATCCGATCAAGAAACTCGATAAAGAATACGGTGCGTTATTGGAGAAAGCCATGCAAGCTCAACGTAGCGGTGACATAAAAGGCTATTCAGAGTTAACGGAACAAGCGGAAGCTGTGAAAGCTAAAATAGATGAGGCAAAGCTATCAAATAATTAGTCTGATAGCTTTGCCTTCAAAATACGGTTGAATGTCGTATTTTTAAGAAGAGTTTATGCGCTTGCAGGTCGGATGAGAGTCAAACTTTCTTCCGCGAAACCTGTACCTGCTTCTGTGTAGAAGTTGAAAACATTGTCGATACCTGAGGCCAACAAGGTTTCTCGTTCATCCTGATAGCGTGCAATCGCAGCGATATGGCCTTGATAGTTGGCTTTACGCAGTTGTATCGCAATGTTGGTGCTGTCCTCTGCAATTGGCAAAGCCAACATAATGAGTCGTATGCCGTTTGTGTCTAAGCGCTCCCAAAGGTCGGCATCTTCACCATCACCATAAAAGACGTTTTCTCCTGCTTCTTGCATTAGCTTGATTCGGCTTCTGTCAGCATCCATTCCCGCAAGGTTATTGCCGATGATGCTTTTGATTGATTCAAACGCGCCTCGCCCAACTCGACCTAAACCGACAATTAATACTTCCGCGTCTTTTGGTTGAGTAAAGACATCTTCAGGTAAGCATTGTGGGCTTTCAAATTGACGAATACTTTCTTTATTTTGTCGATATAGCTTGTGAGACTGGCGATAAATCACGCTGGTAATCACAAAGGAGAAAGAGACGCCAAGTGCTAAAATCACCAACCATTCTTTTTCTAACCAACCGTTGGCAACGCTCAGCGCCACGACAATAAGGCCAAACTCACTGTAGTTGGAAAGGATTAGAGCGGACAAAAAAGACGTCCTACCGCGAAGCTTGAACTTGGTTAATAGGAAGAAGAAAAGGGCGAACTTTGCTAAAATAACAAGCGTAATAATTAAGCTCATGCCAATCATTTCGAGCGTGGGCAGAGCGGTAAAGCCGATCGAAAGAAAGAAGCCAATTAGAAATAAGTCTTTGAAGTTCATTAATGACTTATTCATTTCTGATGATTTTGGATGAGACGCTAAAAGAATACCAAAAATCAGTGCGCCTAAATCGCCTTTGACGCCAACTAGATAAAATAGCTCGTAGCCACCTAGAGCGAGAAATATTCCAGTTAAAGGCAGCATTTCCCCATGCCCAACGCGATCGACCACTTTATTAATAAGTGGACGAACCAGTAGCAAACCGAATAAACCGAGAGCCCAAATAGAAGGGATTTTACCTGTTGCTGCGACGAGGAAAATCACCGCAACTATGTCCTGCATAACTAATATGCCAAGAGATAATTGCCCATGACGAGTTTTTAATTCACCACTTTCTTCCAGCAGTTTCATCACACAAACGGTACTGGAAAAACTCAAAGCAAAACCGATTAAGGCTGCGGAGGTAACATCCAAAATACCGAAGTAAGGCAAGCTCAGTGTGCCGAGAGTGAGTGCGATGCCGCCAAAAAGCAGAGTCCAAACACTCATATGAGTCAGGGTTGAAGCCCAGACTTCTCGTTTGAGTAGGTCTTTGACGTGTAATTTTAAGCCAATGCTGAAGAGCATTAAGGTAATGCCTATATTCGCAAGAGAATCTAGGGTGCTGCTTGCTTCGAACCCCAGATAATTCAGTAAGAAGCCAGCTAATAGAAAACCGATGAGCGGTGGCAGATTGATCATTTTGACTGCTAAGCCGCAGACAAACGCAAATAAAATCCAAGTAAATTCCATGCTGTCCTTCTAAATCAATGAGGTGGCCAAGGGGAAAGATTATCATACGAAATTTACTCAAGCCGTGCAGCTTGTTATCTTGTTATTTCAATATCTTATAGCGCTACTTAATTGCAGCTCAGATTGTATTTTTTCTCTGCTGCAATACACACAGCTATCATTTAGGCTGACACTCTCTCTTAACCAGATTGAAATAGACTTTATTTATCCAAGCCTTTTCAAATAGGGTAAAATTACCACTAATTTTTATCGTTAGAGTTTTTTATGTCCTCCCAAGTGTCTTCATCTGCTTCTTTAGGGAAGCAACTATTTTGCATGACTTGGCCAATGCTTTTTGGCATTTTGTCTCTGATGAGTTTTCAGTTAGTCGATAGTGCTTTTATTGGTCAGTTAGGCGTTCTTCCACTTGCTGCTCAAGGCTTTACTTTGCCCATTCAAATGGTGGTGATTGGGTTGCAAGTAGGTTTGGGGATTGCCACAACGGCAATCATTGCGCGAGCGCTTGGTGCTGGGAATATTCGCTATAGTAGGCAGTTGGGCGGATTAGTTCTCATGATTGGCGGTGTTGGTATCGCATTATTTTGTGTGCTGATTTGGCTTTTGCGTGAGCCTATTTTACTTTTGTTAAGTGCGCCTGAGGCTGTGTTTCCAGTGGTTGAGTCTTATTGGCCTCATTGGTTATTGAGCGCTTGGGTTGGGGCCTTCATTTACTTCTATTACAGCTTGTGTCGAGCTAATGGAAACACCTTGTTGCCCGGCATTATGATGGTGCTGACCAGTGTGTTGAATTTACTGCTCGATCCAATTTTTATTTTTACGCTTGGCCTTGGTTTGAATGGCGCAGCAATGGCGACTACGGTCGCATTTAGTGTTGGCGTTTTGGTTGTGGCTCCTCTTGTAAAACGAAGAGACTGGGTGACCTTTGACTGGGAAGATTTGAACGTAAAGGAGAGCCTGCTATCGATCGGTCATATTATGGGACCTGCGATGATAAGCCAATTGTTGCCGCCGGTTTCCTCTATGCTTGCGACCAAACTGATTGCTGGTTTTGGTACGGCAGCGGTAGCTGCTTGGGCGTTAGGGTCAAGGTTTGAATTTTTTTCGATAGTTGTGGTGTTAGCGCTTACTATGTCTATGCCTCCTATGGTTGGGCGACTTCTTGGCGCGAAGGAAATAAAAGACATTCGTCAGCTCGTATCGCTTGCTTGCCGTTTCATACTGGTCTTTCAGTTTCTTGTTGCGATTGGAACACTTTTGGCGTCTGGCTTTTTATCTCACTTAATGGCGAGTGATAAAGCCGTATCAGATATCCTAAATTGGCATTTAATGCTGGTGCCGATTAGTTTAGGCGCGCTAGGTGTTTGCATGCTGATGGTGTCTGTATCAAATGCCTTGGGGCGTTCGTACTCTGCGCTGACTATTTCTGCACTGCGTTTATTTGCTTTCTTTATCCCTTGTTTGTGGATAGGAGCAGAATTGGCAGGCTTAAAAGGGCTTTTTATTGGCGTGTTAGTCGGGAACTTGCTAGCAGGAATATGTGCTTGGTGGATGTATCAACGCATTATAGAGAAGCTTGAAAAGAACGATTAAGGGAAAATGTATATTGGATTTACTTATATAAAACGGGCTTTTGATTGATTTCTCAGTTCTTTGATCTCTGATTTTCTTTCCCCCACTCTTATTAAGCGGTCTGCAAAGGTCGCTTCTTTTGTAACAGTATATAAACCCCCTTCCTAGTGCTCGTAGCAAAAATACGAGGTGAGTCTATGTATCGAATTATTTTCTATTCTGAGCCTTTCTATATTTGTCATACAAAACAAGAGTTTGCTTTTATTGGCAGTGATTAGAGAGACAGAATCTGATTATGGAGGAA
This sequence comes from Marinomonas sp. 15G6-16, assembly GCF_055809555.1. NCBI lineage: Bacteria > Pseudomonadati > Pseudomonadota > Gammaproteobacteria > Oceanospirillales > Oceanospirillaceae > Marinomonas > Marinomonas sp. 15G6-16. The sequence goes on from NZ_CM147916.1 coordinate 2,045,980, forward strand.
GAAAAAGCGCGTCTATTACACTTTTTTACACTAGGCTGTTCGAGTTAGATGTCTGCATATTAATTGTATTGATATAGCACTTTGAGGAACGGAATAATTTTCATTTCATTGAAAAAAAGGCTGTACTCAATATTTAAATTGAGTGTATATTGTAAGACAAATAACTATAAACAACCTAAATTTGGGCTTTTCCGTATCTTCATTTTCATGAAATGGTAAGGCTGAAAAAGGTGCTAATATGATAAAAATAATAAATAAAATGAATAAACACGTCATCACTCCTATCTCTTTCCGAGATTGTTTTTCAATGAAACAGTCTTGTGCAACAGGTCGTATCTCGTCTGCTTTGCACGTATTTTCCTTATTTTCACTTTCTCATTTTTTGGTGCTTTTTGCTTTGCGCAAAGAGGCTGGAATGGTCAGTGCCTTATCTCTTAATACTTTTAAGTTACCTCTAAGTTTACCTGTGCAGCCTTGTTCTGTGCGGAGCTTTGGTAGCTCTTAGTTTCACCTGCCGCTGATGGCTTAATGTATTCAGTGACAATAGAAAACACTCCAATATTTAACAAAAACAAAAAAAGGTTGTTTAAAAAAGTATGTCTTCAAATCCTAATGTAACTCTTAATAAAGTCTACAAGCGCTATGGTGACGTTGAGGTTGTTAAAGGTATCGACCTTGCCATAGAGAAAAAAGAATTTATCGTTTTGGTTGGCCCATCTGGTTGTGGTAAATCGACAACATTGAGAATGATCGCTGGCCTAGAAGGTATTTCTGATGGTGAAGTAGGTGTCGCGGGTCGTGTTGTGAATAACGTTGCTCCGAAAGATCGTGACGTAGCCATGGTTTTCCAAAACTATGCCTTGTATCCACACTTAAACGTGTACGACAACATTTCATTTGGCTTGAAACTAAGAAAAGCGAACAAAGAAGAAGTAGAAGCTTCCGTGAAAGAGGCGTCTTCTATTCTTGGTCTGGATCAATATTTAGAGCGCCGCCCAGCTGACTTGTCTGGTGGTCAACGCCAACGTGTTGCTATGGGGCGAGCTATTGTTCGTAAACCAGAAGTGTTCTTGTTTGACGAGCCACTATCTAACCTTGATGCAAAACTGCGTACTCAAATGCGTGCTGAAATTAAGCGTTTGCACAAGCGTTTAGGTGTGACAACAGTTTATGTAACCCATGACCAAGTAGAAGCGATGACGCTTGCTGATCGTATCGTGATTATGCGTGACGGTAAGATTGAGCAAATTGGTTCGCCAATGGAAGTATTTACTAAACCTGTAAATACCTTTGTTGCTAGCTTTATGGGTAGTCCACCGATGAACCTAATTAAAGGTGTAATGGTACAAGAGGAAGCAGGCTTCTTTATTAAGCTAAAAGATACCAAAGTACCTGTACCAGCACGAGAAGGTTGCACCTTTACAGAAGGTCAGAAAGTTTATTTAGGTATTCGTCCAGAAGATATGTACCTAAGCAGTAATGGATTAAACAATTTTGAACGTATTAGTTGTCATGTTGATCTTGTTGAGCCACTAGGCGCTGAAGCTTTGCTTCATATCAAGCTTGATGGACAAGATGCTGTTGTTAAAACGGATAGTCGTAATACATCTATTGATGAAATGAGCGAAAGCTCAGAGATATTTCTGAATTTAGATTACTTACACATTTTCGATGGCGTAACAGAAAACTCAATATACTAATAATAGGTTCAATATGAATAAATTAGATACTAACAAGCAGGGAGCGTCCTCTTCGATGAGCCCTCTCGCTGCTTTATTAGGAAAAATAAAAGCAGATTGGCAAGTATACGTGTTGCTGGCGCCAATGGTTATTTGGTTTATCGTGTTTTTATACGTCCCAATGGGGGGGTTACAAATAGCGTTTAAAGACTTCAGTTTGTTCCGTGGAATATCGGGCAGTAGCTGGGTAGGCTTTGAACACTTTTACACCCTGTTTGAAGACGAAAACTTTTTGCGAGCAATCCAAAATACGTTCGTGATTAGTTTTTATGGGCTAATCTTCGGTTTTCCTATTCCGATTATGCTCGCTTTGATGTTTAACGAAATTCACCATTTCGTATTCAAACGAGTAGCTCAGACTATCGCTTATTTGCCTCACTTTATCTCTGTGGTTATCGTGGCAGGTTTGGTCATTAGCTTCCTATCTCCAACAACAGGTATTGTTAACCTGACATTGGATGCTTTAGGTTTTGATAAGATCTATTTCTTAACAAACCCTGAATATTTCCGAGCGATTTTCATCGGAAGTAATATATGGAAAGAAGCTGGTTTTGACTCCATTGTTTATCTTGCAGCCATTGCAAGTGTTAACCCATCTTTATATGAATCAGCAAAAGTAGATGGCGCGACACGTTTTCAAATGATGTACAAGATTACCTTGCCAACTATTCTACCAACCATCTTGATCATGCTTATTATTAAAATAGGTAACATGGTTGAGGTAGGTTTCGAATATATTATTCTTTTGTACCAACCATCCACTTTTGAAACGGCAGATGTCATTAGTACCTATATCTATCGAGTAGGTTTACAGGGCAGCCAATATGATGTTGCAACTGCTGCTGGCTTATTTAACGCTGTTGTTGCTTTCGTAATGGTATATGCAGCGAACTGGTTAAGCCGTAAATACTCATCGTCTTCTTTGTGGTAGGGGTAAAATAAATGTCAGATTTTAATTTATATTCACGAGGCGATAAGATTTTTGGCTATGCCAATATGTTCCTTATTGCATTATTTGTACTTAGTACGCTTTACCCATTTATTTACATTGCTGCTGCTTCGATTAGTTCTGGCTTTGCTGTGTCGTCTGGTCAAGTGGTTTTTTTCCCGAAAGATATTACCTTTGCTGCCTACGATAAAGTATTGAGCGATGTGGTTTTTTGGAAGTCTTATGCGAACACTTTCTTCTATACCATCTTCGGTACATTGGTGAGTTTAGCGATTATTATTCCTGGATCTTATGCGTTATCCCGACCTCAATTAGTAGGCAGAAGATATTTTAACTTCTTCATCGCTTTTACTATGTGGTTCAACGCCGGAATGATTCCTTTCTTCTTGAACTTAAGAGATTTAGATTTATTAGATTCAAGATTCGGTATATTAATTGCGTTTGCTTGTACGGCATTTAATATCATTCTTTTAAGAAACTTCTTTGAAGCGATTCCTAAATCTTTTGAAGAAGCAGCAAGAATGGATGGTGCAGGTGATTTTAGTTTGCTGTGGAAAGTATTTATTCCACTTTCAAAACCAGCCATTGTGACCGTTGCACTATTTTGTATTGTTGCTCGTTGGAATGGATATTTTTGGGCCATGATTTTGCTTCGTGAGGAAGACAAAATTCCTCTACAGGTATATTTAAAACGTATCATTATCGAAGCTAACATGGACGATGAATTCGCTAGTACTTTGTTATCAAGTAGTTATTCTTTTGAAACAATTGTTGCTGCGATTATTGTGGTTTCCATCATTCCAGTTCTTCTGGTTTATCCATACCTTCAGAAGCATTTCAACAAAGGTATCATGATGGGTGGGGTTAAAGAGTAAGGTTTGTTTTTTCAAAATATAAATATAATAAATGGAGAAAAAAATGATAAATAAAATACTACCGTCTACTGCAATCGCGCTAGCTTTAGCTGCGACGTCAGGAGCATCTGTTGCTGCAGGTGATGATGACAAATATAAAGTGACAGATAAGCCGCTAGAACTGACTATTCACATGCACTTCCGTAACAAGTATGCATGGGACGAAAACTGGCCTGTCGCGAAAGAATACGAGAAGTATACGGGTGTTCGTCTGAAAGGCGTGGCGTCTAAGATTGGTACGAATAGCCAAGAGTTGTTCAACCTAATGTTGGTTTCCGGCAACTTGCCTGACATCGTTGGCGGTAACAGTCTGAAAGACAGCTTTATCCAATACGGTATGGAAGGCGCATTTTTACCTTTAAATGACCTGATCGATAACTACGCGCCAAATATCAAAGCGTATTTTGAAAAGAACCCTGATATTAAGAAAGCCATTACCGCGCCAGATGGAAACATTTACCACATGGCTTATTTCCCTGATGGTCAGGCGGCTCGAGCGTACTATATTCGTCAAGATTGGTTGGATAAATTAGGTCTTGAGCAACCAGAAACCGTTGATGAGTTGTATGAAGTGTTAAAAGCGTTCCGTGACCGAGATCCAAATGGCAACGGCAAGCAAGATGAAGTGCCTGCTTTCTTCCGTCATTGGGAAGAAATGATTCGCATGGTTACGCTTTGGGATGCTCGTACAACAGGTACAGACAGCTACCACCAGTTCTACATTGAAGATCACGACAAAGTGAAACACGGTTACGTCGATGAGACTTACCGCACAGGTATTCGTAACCTAGCGAAATGGTACAAAGAAGGTCTGATCGATAAAGAAGTATTTACTCGTGGTTCTAAAGCTAGGGAATACCTATTAGGTAACAACCTTGGCGGTATGACTCATGACTGGTTTGCGAGCACAGCAGGCTACAACGACAGCTTGAAAGAAACCATTCCAGGCTTTGATTGGATTCCAATGGCGCCACCTGCGTCACCGTCTGGTGTGAGAATGGAAGAAAACGGCCGTACAACGGTTAAACCGGATGGCTGGGCGTTGACTTATTCAAACAAAGATCCGATTGCTAGTATCAAATACATGGACTTCATCTTCACTGAAAAAGGCCGCAACATTGCCAACTTTGGTGTAGAAGGCGTTCACTGGAATATGGTTGATGGCAAGCCAACTTATACACAAGAAGTATTAACAGATTCTCAACCTGTTAACTCTCAAATGTGGAGTGTTGGTGCGCAGATTCCAATCGGCTTCCGCCAGGATTACAACTACGAATGGCAATGGACGAATGAAATCGCTGCCAAAGGCATTGAGCTTTATACCGACAATAATTACATCATTGAGCAATTCAACGGTGTTTCTATGACGGTTGCAGAGCGTCTAGTGTATGACAAGTACTGGCCAGGCATCCTAACTTACATGTTAGAAGCGCAACAGCGTTGGATTCTAGGCAGTGCCGATGTTGATGAAGAGTGGGATGACTACATCGCACGTATTAAGAAACTAGGCTACGACAAAGTACTGAAAGCTTATCAATCTGCTTATGATCGTCAATATAAGTAATAACAGGTAAGAAATTAAAAAGCGTCTCCATCGTGAGGCGCTTTTTTTATGTCTGAATTTTTATATCCAAATTAAGTTTTCATATCTTTTGCTAAATAATGAACTAATTAAATATCCATTGAAAATCTTTCTGATAATGAATATCATTTGTGAACTGTTTTTTATTATTTTGGAGAGAGTTGTGGAAGATTCAGTACAGCAAAAAATAATTGATTTTTTGCAAGTAGGTGGCCCAGTTGTATGGATACTAATGGTTTTTTCTGTTGTTGCCTTAACCATTGTACTCTTGAAATTATGGCAGTTCTCATCGCTACGCGCAGAAAGCTTGAAAACCTCGCAACTTGCGTTGGATGATTGGCGTAATGGCGCTCGTGAAGAATCCCTACAAAAATTAGATGAAAAACGTCCAATTGATGCACTTGTTGGCTACTCAATGCGTTCTGTATTAGAAGCAAAAAGCAACGTTGAATTGATTCGTGAAGAAGTTGAACGTCGTGCGATGAATCAACTTAGCCAGTTTCGCTCTTTCCTTCGCCCATTAGAAATTATCGCCACCTTGAGTCCATTATTGGGTTTGCTTGGTACCGTATTGGGTATGATTACCGCGTTCCAACAAATGGAAGGCGCAGGCAGTCAAGTGGATCCTTCGGTATTGTCTGGTGGTATTTGGCAGGCTCTTTTAACCACAGCGGTTGGTTTGGCTGTTGCGATTCCTGTCGTGACATTGCAAAGCTGGCTTGAGCGAAAAGTAGAACGTATTGCTCATAATATGAATGACGCAGTGACTCAGGTTTTTACGAGCAAAGAAGCCAAAGAACTTGTTGAAAAAGCAGCAAAAGAGATGCTGCATGCCGCTTAATCTATCTCAACCCAAACGCAAGAATGCGATCAGCCTGACACCACTTATTGATGTGGTGTTCATTCTATTGTTGTTCTTTATGTTGACCTCAAGCTTTGTTCCTTGGCGCATCGTAGACACACCTTTATCTGTTCCTTCTGCGGATGAAAAACCAGCAGAAGAGAAAGAAAACATCATCCTGACGTTAAAGCAGAATGATGGTCAAGTGTGGGTTGAAGATCGCGCAGTGAACCTTGCGGATCAAACATATTTCCAAACGCTCATCGCAGATTACAATGAAGGAACTTTTGTTATCAAAGCGGAAGAAGGTGTCACACTCCAAACCCTGATGAACTTGGCAGACCGTTTAAAATTGAATGGTGCTGAAAATGTCTCGATTGCTAACGCCTTTTCTATGCCGGAGGCACAATGAAGATAGGTCAAAAGTACGCAGCGAGAGCGGCGAGCAACGATGACAACATGGTGCCTTTAATCAACGTCGTGTTCTTGATGTTGGTCTTTTTCATGGTCGCAGGGCAAATCAAAAAAGCAGATCCTATTGCAGTTATACCTCCTAACTCAGTGAATGACACCCGAGCAGCGACGGATCCGAATGTTGAAATTGTCGTTGGTGCAGACAGCGTTCTGTATGTTGATGATGAGTTGAAAACCGTTGAAAACGTACAAGCCTATTTAGAGGAAGCCTTTGAAGCTTCTGCTGATAAAGATGGTTTCTGGGTTCAAGTTAAAGCGGATGGCGATATTCCACTGGAAGAGCTTCGTCCAATCTTTAACCAAGTTCGTTTAGCTAGCCTGACAAAAGTCAGCTTGGCGACACAGCATGCGCGAGGTCATGAATGATTTCGACACGTCATTGGATTATCGCTGGCGGCCTAGCAGTTTCTGTTCATGCGGGCGCATTTTATGCTGCCTTTTATTCTGTTCCAGAAGGCAGCGAGAATGTTGGTTACCAAGGCATCGAGTTCGGCCTTGGAATGGTTGGTGACTTAGGTGTTGCTTCGGATACGAGTGTTGCTCAAGAAGAAGTGCAAGAAGTCGAAGAGACGGAAATTATTGAACCAGACCCGATTGTGGAGCCAGAGCCAGTTGTTGAACCGGAACCTGAACCAGTCGTCGAGCCTGAGCCTATTATTGAACCAGAGCCTGAGCCAGAACCAATTGTAGAACCTGAACCTGTGGTTGAACCAGAGCCTGAGCCGGTTGAAGTGAAGCAAGAGTCGCCTATTGAAATTGAAAAAGTAGAGCCTATTGTTGAGCCAGAGCCAGAGCCAGAGCCAGAGCCAGAGCCAGAGCCTAAAAAAGTCGAGAAGCCAGTAGCAAAAGCAGCGCCACAACCTGTAGCTCCGCCTTCTGCTGCGAATCAAAAAGTTACAACAGGTACTGGAAATACGGTAACAACTGGAGGCAACCCAGGCGCGAAAGCCAGCTACTTCTCTAAACTGAAATCTATCTTGGCAAATAACAAGCGTTACCCAAGAGCCTCTAGACGTCGTAATGAAGAAGGTGTTGTTACCTTATCTTTTGTGGCACACGCAGATGGTTCGGTTTCTGATGTGAAAATATTAGAAAGCTCAGGTTATAAGCGTTTGGACAAAGCGGTTTTGGATATGATCAAAAAGTCTACGCCTTTACCTAAGTTTGAAGAAGGCATGACGGAAAGTGAGTTACGTATTAACTTGCCTGTATCCTTTAAGTTAAGCGACCTCTAATACACAAATCTGTAGATTCTACGTCTCTAAAAATGCCAAGCTTGAGTGATACAAGCTTGGCATTTTTGTTTTTAATATTAGCGTGCTGTAGTGGTGTTTTGCGGTAATAACAACCACACCTTACCAAAGTGTTTAAGCTGCCCTGCATGGAAATGCGCTTCTTCTCCAATGCCTTGATACCAATCAATATGTCCCGCGCCTTTAATCGCACCGCCTTTGTCTTGAGCTAACAAGAGACGAAATTCATGACCGATTAGGTTTCCATAGGAATCCAGTTTGGGAACTTGGGCTAATAAGATAGAGCCTAGAGGAATGACACTTGGATCAACCGCGGCAGAATACAATGGCGTGAGTGGTACATTTGCCGCGCCAACAGGGTTTCGAGGTCCTTCACTGAAAAATAAATAGCTTGGGTTAGACGAAAGAATGTCTCTCATGCGGTCTGGGTTGTCTGCTAGCCACTGGCGGATACTTTGAGCGGAGATGTCGGCTCGATCTATCTCGCCTTGCTCGATTAATTCCTTTCCAATACTACGATAAGGGTGGCCATTTACACCGCCCCAAGAAAGAAGCTTTTGTTCACCATTTTCGTACTCAACCACACCTGAGCCTTGCACATGCAAAAAGAAATTATCGACAAGATCTGATGTGTAGGCAATTTCTAAACCTTGCCCTGCTAATGCACTTTCAAAGTCGATTTCTTCCCGTGAAGGGAAGTTGCCATTTTCGTCTCTTTGGGTTGGTTTTCGATATAAGGGATAACGAAATTCTTCATCGGGCAAATGGCGAACGGGCAAAATAGGCACGTAATAACCAGTGATTTGAACGTTGCCTCGGTCATCTTGTCCGGCTAATTGATGTGCTACTAGCTTTGGTTGCCTTGTTGGATTATCCAGCCAATCTTGGAGTTCATTGGCAACAGTCCTTAGTTCTTCGGTTGAGGTTTGTGTGTTATCAAGCTCATATTGTTTGTCAGAAATTCGGTTTAGATAAGTGATTTGCTGTTGTAGGCCGTATCGGAATTCAGCGTCTGGGTAAGGCAACCCTGGCGGAAGACTTTCTTGTAAATACAAGGTGTCTCGCTTTAGTCCTGTGATGTCGCGTCCATTGTTTTCGAAGTCATTGGATTTATCAATTTCAGAAACACTGCAACTGATTAAAAAGGTACTGAAAGAGACGATGCAAAATGGACGAAATAGATTCTGGTAGAGTGTGTTTTTTGAATGGGAAGAGGATTCTTTAGAGCGAAATATTTGTAGTACAGAGGTGACATTCATAAAGGCTCGTTATTATAAAAAATGAAAATAAGTCGACGATGCGAATCGAAAAAATCTATAAAATCAAACAGCATAACTAATCTGACAGCAAAGAAAGCATCAGGTTCATCTTGGGTATTTCTCAAAGGGAAAGCAATATACAGAGGGCGTGTTTTACACTTTAATACATGAGGTATTCATAAGCCTGACGTAAGTCGATAAAACGGTCTTGATCACCACCTCGATCTGGGTGATGTTGCTGAGTCAGCTTTCGGTACTGTTGTTTAATGTCTGCTTTCGTTGGATTTTCTGCGTCGATCTCTAGGGTTTTCAAAGCCGAATCTCTATCATTTCCTGTCAAACTAATGCCTTTGAAAAAACTATTGAGTAGACGGGATACTTCATCCGCATCTGTTTTTTCGTATTCATCCCAATCGAGATAATAAGCCGCTAGTTTGGCATCGACACTGTCACTGAGATGAGTACTACCAGAAAGCTTTACTTGGGAGGCGCTAAACAAAGTGATGCGTGTGGCGGTAATATCAAGAACAAGGTTTTCTTCTTGCCATAAACTGGTTTGCAGTTGGTATAAGGCGTTCATAATGAGAAAGTGCTGTCGGAACAACTGCAGGTTGCTATCATCAGCAAGTTGGCTAAAAGCAGGTAAGAGATCCTTTAGTGCTTTTAGAATGTCAAACTCGCTAATTCCGTTCGGGCTTTTTTCAAAATAGCCAAAATCGGTCCGACTAAAGGGTTTTTCATATCTCACTCTTATGCTGGTATGTTTAATACAGTGTATGTGATGAAACAGAAAAGGGTCAAAGTTACCCGTCATCTTTTATTGATTCGAAATAGGTTAAGGCAAAACTTATGTTGTGGGTTATTGGCATTATCATCGCGCTTTTGTTACTGGTTGGACCGAGTGCATGGGTAAAGTTTACCTTGAAGCGCTATGCAACAGATCGTGCGGATCTACCTGGAACCGGTGGCGAACTGGCGCAGCATTTTGTAAAACGCTTTGAGTTAGACGACGTCAAAGTTGAGACAACACAGGAAGGCCGTGATCATTTTGACTTTGGCCAGCATGTGGTTCGTCTTAGTCCGAGTGTCTTTAGTGGTCGATCATTAACGGCCGTTGCTGTGGCGACTCATGAAATAGGTCACGCAATTGCTCATGAGAAAAAACAGAAAATCTCGCACTTAAGTTCAAGATATTTGCCCTTTGCGCATTTTGCTCGACGTATTACGGCTGGCTTGCTCATCGGCTGGCCATTGATTTCTGCCATATTGCATTTGCCTTATGCGGTTGCTTTGCATGCGCTTGTCGTTGGTTTAACAGGTCTTTTAGCAGTAGTGGTTCAGTTGGCAATCTTGCCAGAAGAGTGGGACGCCAGCTTTAATAAGGCCTTGCCAATCTTGGCTGAAGGAAATTACATTCCCCAAGAAGACTTACCCAAAGTGAAGAAAATTTTAACTGCCTGTGCGATGACTTACGTTGCAGCGGCTTTGGTGAGAGTGCTATTTGTTTGGCGCTGGTTTAAGCGTTAAGAGTGATTGAAAGGTATTAACATTCCTGCCCACTCTTTCCTTGATAGACCGTTTCTCTGATAAGATTGAATCTCAGAAGACTGATTCGCACCTTCCTTAATCTAAGTAATCTTTTCCCTCTTTGACTTGTCACAAAAAAGGCATGAAGTTCGCATAAAATCGCCTTACTATGAAAGCTGACTTTTTGGTTAGCATCTATCATCAAAAACTATTTTGCTTTATGGAGTAATGTCATGACATTGTTTTTTCCTAGGAAGGCGTCTGTTTTAGCTTCTTCACTTCTTTTTGCATCGCTTGCCCAAGCAGCCACTATTGACTTACGAGTCATGGAGACCACTGATATTCATATGAATTTAGTGGATTACGATTACTACGGTGATAAGCAAAGTGATGGAGTTGGCTTGTCCCGTGTGGCAACTTTGATCAAAGCGGCTCGTGCTGAAGTGACAAACTCTGTGTTGGTTGATAATGGTGATTTATTGCAAGGTACGCCTCTGGGCGATTATGTAGCAAAAGGGCGGGTACTGCGCTTTGGTGAAACACATCCAGCTTTTAAAGCGATGAACTTACTTGATTATGATGTGGGTAATATAGGTAACCATGAATTTAACTATAGCTTAGACTTTTTGATGAAGAGTTTGAGCGGAGCGAACTTCCCTTATGTGAATGCCAATGTCTATGTTGATGATGGTGATAACGACCCTTCTAATGATCAACCCTACTTTCAGCCTTACATCATTAAAGACAAAACCTTCGTTGATTCTGATGGTAAAACGCAAACGGTGAAAATTGGTTACATTGGTTTTGTGCCGCCGCAAATCATGACTTGGGATAAAGACAATTTAACCAGCCGAGTAATCGCAAAAGACATTGTTGAAACCGCGAATAAATACGTTCCAGAAATGAAAACCAAAGGCGCAGATGTGGTTATCGCGATTCCTCACAGTGGCATGATGAATTCGCCTTATATGAAAGGTGAAGAAAATGCGTCTTATCATTTAGCCAAAGTAGATGGCATTGACGCTATTCTGTTCGGCCACTCTCATCGTATTTTTCCAGGTGACAAAGCATTAGACGCATTTGATGGTGTAGACGGTGAAAAAGGCACAGTGTTTGGTAAACCCGCCACTATGCCTGGCTTTTGGGGGTCTCACCTTGGTGTGATTGATCTGACGTTAGAGCCTTCTGGTGACGGTTGGAAAGTGGCAGATGGTAAAGCTGCTGTGCGTGCTATATCACGCAGAGAAGGGCGTAAGACCATTGCCTTGGTAGAAGCCGATGCAAGTATTAATGATGCCGTTGAAACCGAGCACCAAGGTACTTTAGCGTACATGCGTCGTAAAGTGGGTGAGTCCACCGCAGACATCAATAGTTTCTTTGCTCTTGTTCAAGACGACCCATCGATTCAGATCGTGAATAATGCACAAATTTGGTATGTGAAGAACATTGTGCGTGGTACATCTTATGAAGGCTTACCGATTCTATCGGCTGCAGCTCCCTTTAAAGCGGGCGGTCGAGGCGGCCCAGATTATTATACCGATGTGCCAAAGGGTGATATCGCGCTGAAAAACGTGAGCGATTTGTACATTTATCCAAACGATTTGAAGGTCGTAAAATTAACAGGTGAACAGGTTGTTGAGTGGTTAGAGCTTGCAGCTGGTCAGTTTAATCAAATCGATGCTGCTTCAAGTGCGCCTCAGAGTCTGGTGAATGCGGCTTTCCCGACTTATAACTTTGATGTCATTGATGGTATTTCATATCGTATTGATGTAACTCAGCCAGCACGTTACGACGGCGATGGTAAATTGGTCAATCCTAGCTCTCATCGTATTAAGAGTGTCATGTTCAACGGCAAAGCTTTGAATATGACAGATGACTTTTTAGTGGCGACGAATAATTATCGTGCCACTGGTGGCGGCCATTTCCCTAACTTATCAGGCGACACCATTGTGATTGACGCGCCAGATAAAAACCGAGATGTTGTTGCGAATTATTTGTTAAGCCAGAAAATCATCAATCCAGCGGCAGATAACAACTGGTCGTTTACGGACTTTGGCAAAGCAAAAGTACAATTTGTGACGTCTCCGAAAGCAAGAGACATGGCAAGCGACAAAATGTCGTATCAGTCTTTAGATGAAAATGGCTTTGCTGTGTTTGAGATGAAATAAGCCAAACGCTTATTTCATATAGAATTGAGAAGAGCACTGCTAGGTGTCTCTTCTTGGTTCTGTATTGATTTTTGGCAATTTTCTTTTTCCTTTCTACTTTTCTTATTGAATCTACATATTTGCTCTCTATTTTAAAGAGTATGATCAACTTCATATTGTCTAAAATAAGAGAGCAAACTGTTTCTGTGCGTATTCCAATTGTCACCAAGCTGTTTATTTCCCTGTTTGTTACCAGTGTTTTATTGGTAACCGGAATGGCGTTTCTGGTGAGTTATAGTTTCAAATCAGGGTTTCAAACTTACCTCAACAAACAGGAAGAGAAGCAAGTTGTTGAGTTAGCGGAAGGTGTTTCTCAATATTATTCCAGCGAACAAGGTTGGAAAATACTCAGAGAGCGACCTGAAGTATGGGCGGATCTTTTTGTCGAAATGAATAGTCCTTTGCCTCCCAGACAAGAAAGAGGAATGCCAGATCGAGAAGGTTTTCCGTCACCAAATAACGGCTTTCCACGACCAGAAAGAGAAGACTTTGAACCGCCAAATGGCAATTTCATGATGCCCGCGCCAAATGGCTTTGCGCCTCCTGGTGACGGTATGCCAGTGCCGGGCGAAGAGCATTTTGCGGCTTCTGGTAGAGACAATGCCATGGACGAAAATCTAAGCCCTTTGAGTCATCGCATTCATTTGGAAGATGCTCAACGCCACTGGGTAACAGGTGTTCCATTAAAGGCGCAAGGTGAGGATTCAACTGAGCGTTTGGATGTGCCAATCATTGTGAACTCGAAAACCGTTGGCTGGTTGGTCTTAGAGCAGAAAAGCTTGCTGTCAGGAGAACTTGTTACTCAGTTTTATGAGCAACAACAAAGTAACTTGTTTTGGATTATTGGTTTAGCGGGCTTTGCGTCTTTATTGGTTGCTTCGCTCTTGGTTCGTCATTTTCTTGCGCCGTTGCAGAACTTAAAGCAAGGCGCGAACGCATTGCTAGAAGGCAATTATGATTTTTCTTTTGGTCAACGAAGCAATGATGAATTTGGTGAATTATCGGACAGCTTTCAGTCTCTTATTGGCAGTTTGAAAGAACAAAAAGAAAGCCGCGAACAATGGCTGGTGGATATCTCTCATGAACTGCGAACACCCATTGCGGTACTTCGTAGCGAGCTTGAAGCCATTCAAGACGGCATTCGTCAGGCGGACACACAAAGAATCGACTCCATGCATCATCAAGTGATGGGCCTAAGACGTTTAGTAGACGACCTTTATGTGTTATCGAAAACCGACTCTGGCGTGTATCAGATAGAAGTTAGCACGATTAACATCGGGCCTTTGGTTCAACGGGTAGTCAGCCAGTTTGAACCAAGAGTAGACGAAAAAAATTGCAGATAGCATTAGATAAACCCGATCAAATTGCGTTTATAAAAGGCGATGAGAAAACCTTAGAACAGCTTTTTGTTAACCTGTTGGAAAACAGTTTGCGCTACACAGATGCTCCTGGGCGTATTTTGGTTTCTATTATTGAAGAGCCTAAGCAGGTTTTAATTCGTGTTGAAGACTCTTCGCCAGGTGTTGGAGAAGAGCATTTGCCTAACCTGTTTAAGCGTTTGTATCGAGTCGATAAATCCCGTAGCCGACAACATGGCGGCTCGGGTTTAGGCTTATCCATTTGTCGTAACATCGTCATGATGCATGGCGGTCATATTTCAGCAAAAGCTTCTGCATTAGGCGGATTAGCGATTGAAATCAGAGTAGAAAAAGTGAGTGAAGCATGAGTGAGAAAAAGAAATTTATCCTAGTCGTCGAAGATGAGCCGACGTTATCAGCCATTCTTTGCGAATATTTTGAACACGCTGGTTTTGAGGCGAAAAGCCTAGATGATGGCGCAGTGGTAGTGGATTTTTTGAAGCAGAATGCTCCAGATTTAATCATTTTAGACTTGATGCTGCCAAACCGAGGAGGCTTAGACATTTACCGTGATATTCGAACTTTTAGCCAAGTGCCTGTGATTATGGCAACGGCAAAAGTAGAGGAAATTGATCGATTGATTGGTCTTGAGCTTGGTGCTGACGATTACATCTGTAAGCCTTACAGTACTCGTGAAGTGGTTGTCAGAGCAAAAAACATCTTGCGCCGTAATGATGCGCCAGTTCAGGAAGAGCAAGGTGACCTAGTGATTAATGAGCTTTCCATGTCGGCTATTTTTCACCAAAAGGCTTTGTCGTTGACGCCTGCTGAATTCAGAATTTTATCTTTCCTATTTAAAAACAAAGGCAAGATTTTTAGCCGAGATCAGTTGATGGATAATATTTATACTGATCATCGTGTGGTGGCAGATCGAGCGATTGATAGTCACATCAAAAACCTACGCAAAAAGTTGGCTGATGTTGACCCATCGTCTGATTGCATTCGCTCTGTATACGGCGTCGGCTATAAGTTTGACGCCTAATTAGCGCTTTCTCCATACTGAATACAAACTTTCAAAATATACTTTCTTCGTTCCATTATTGAATTGTGTTTAGCAAAACACCGAAGGAAGTATGTATGAAATCGATATTCTCTAATTTATTCATTCCCGCGATGGCGGTTGCCACTTTGGCGTTTTTTTCTGTTAGTAGTATGGCCGCAAATCAGCCGCCTCCAGGCGAGCCACCTTCTTTTCAAGAGCTAGATAAAAACGGTGATAACCTCCTGACGAAAGACGAGTTGAGAGGCCCACTGTTAGACGATTTTGATCGTTTCGATGCAGACGGTAGTGGCTCGTTATCAGAAGACGAGATGCCAGAACCACCACAACATCGTTAAGTCAGGCCAAGGAGAAGGTTTATGGCTGCCCGTTCGATTCTCGTGTTGGTTTGTTGCTTAAGTTTGTCTGGTTGTGCTGTTGGGCCTAGAGGACACGGCGCGCCTTTTGGGCTATTCTCTCTGGGCGCTGGTATTGCCATAGGTTCAGTTTTGACGACCTTGCCCCATCGCCATGTCGTGGTAGATGACCGCACTTATTATTCCGATGGTGTTTTTTATCGAGACACACCTCGTGGTTACGTGGTTGTTACGCCAACACCGGGTATTTGGGTCGATGATATTCCTGAAGAGCACAGAGTCGTTCGGCGCAAGGATAAAGACTATTTCACCAGTAAAGGGGTTTGGTATCGGTTTGATGTGAAACGCAAACAATATAAGGTGGTCGAAAGCCCTTTTGGCGATGACGGTTATTAATACTTCTCTGAAAGCAAAAAGCCTCAAGATGAATAAGCATCTTGAGGCTTTTTTATGAAGTCCGCTAATTACCTTCTTAACGTTGCTTAGTTTCGTATTCTGGGTGAATCCAAACAGGTGCATCCAAACTGGGTAACGGGGCTTTTCCTAAAATCATGTCTGCCGCTTTTTCTGCAACCATGATGGTTGGCGCGTTCAAGTTACCGTTGGTGATGGTTGGGAAGATAGACGAATCCACCACGCGTAGGTTTTCGATACCACGCACCTGACAGGCTTCATCTAAGACAGCCATTGGGTCACTGTCATCGCCCATTTTACAGGTACAAGATGGGTGATAAGCGCTTTCTACGTTTTCTTTTACCCATTGATCAATGTCTTCGTCGCTTTGAATATGCATGCCTGGCTGAATTTCATCGCCACGGTATGCATCTAAAGCGGATTGTTGAAGCACTTCACGAGTAAGGCGAATCGTATCGCGCCAGTCTTGTTTGTCTTGTTCGGTGGAAATGTAGTTGAATAAGATACGAGGCTTGGCGGTTGGGTCTGCAGACTCAATCCAAAGTTTACCGCGACTTTCAGGTTTGTTTGGCCCAACGTGGACTTGGAAACCATGGCCTTCAAAGGCAGCTTGACCATCGTAGCGCATGGCCGCAGGTAAGAAGTGATATTGAATGTTAGGCCATTTCAAACCGGCTCGTGAGCGAATGAAGCCGCAAGATTCAAAATGGTTGGTCGCACCCAATCCACTTTTGAATAAGATCCAGCGGGTACCGATAAGACCTTTGCTGATCAAATCCAATTTACCGTTTAGTGTGACGGGCGTTTTGCACTTGTATTGGAAATAGACTTCCAAGTGGTCTTGTAAGTTCTCACCCACACCAGGCAATTCATGCACCAGTGGTACGCCTGCTTTTTCCAGTACATCTTTTGGACCAATACCAGACAGTTGCAGCAACTGTGGAGAACCAACAGAACCCGCTGAAAGAATCACTTCTTTACTGGCGTTTGCTTGGCTAGTTTGACCATTTTTACTGAATTCAATACCAACGGCTTTTTTACCATCAAAAATAACTTTGTGGCTTAAAACACCTGTTTTTAATGTGAGGTTTGAGCGAGACATTGCACGACGCAAATAGGCATTCGACGTAGACGCACGAACGCCATTTTTTACCGTCATGTGCATTGGGCCAAAGCCTTCTTGGCGATGGCCATTGTAGTCTGCTGTTTCGCCGTAGCCAGCTTGGTTGCCCGCATCAATGAAGGCTTGATAAAGCGGGTTGTAGGTCATGTTGTTGCCGTTATTGGTCGACAATGGGCCGTCGCCACCGCGATACAAATCTGCGCCGCCTTTCCAAGATTCTGCCTTTTTGAAATAAGGCAGACAGGTTTGGTAATTCCAACCTTTTGCGCCGCTTTCTTCCCATTGGTCAAAGTCGCACGCGTGACCGCGAACATACACCATGCCGTTGATAGAGGACGAGCCGCCTAGCACTTTACCGCGCGGGCAATGCATTTCGCGATTGTCTAAGCCTGGCTCTTTTTCTGTATGAAACTGCCAAGCGTATTTTTCTGTGTTCATTGGGTAAGACAAGGCCGTTGGCATTTGGATAAAGATACTTTTATCTGAGCCGCCCATTTCGAGTAGAAGGGCCTTGTTTTCGCCACTTTCAGTGAGTCGATCCGCTAACACACAACCTGCGGAGCCGGCACCCACGATAATGTAATCGTATAGTTCGTTTGCCATAATACTTTCCGCTTAATAAGGGTTTTGAATGTCGTTCAAATCGACAAACACGCTCTTGGTTTGTGTGTAGTTGTATAAAGTGTCGATGCCGTTTTCGCGGCCAACGCCAGACTCTTTGTAGCCGCCAACAGGCATTTCGGCAGGAGAAGCGCCCCAAGCATTGATCCAGCAAATCCCAGCTTGTAATTGATTAATTACACGATGAGCGCGAGCGAAATCTTTCGTGAAAACACCAGCGGCAAGGCCAAGCTTAGTATCGTTAGCACGTTGAATGGCTTCGTCTTCATCGGTGAAGCTTAATATCGACATAACAGGGCCGAAAATTTCGTCTTGAACTTGTGGCATGTCATCCGTGCAATCTGTGAAAACCGTTGGTGCAACAAACGCGCCTTTGTCTAAACCGTTTTCTGTGACTTGATAACCACCGCAAAGCAAGGTTGCGCCGGCGTCTTTTGCCGCTTCGATGTAACCTAAGACTTTACTCATGTGGCCTTTAGAAATTAACGCACCGACTTGTGTGTTCATGTCCATTGGGTCGCCAATAATCATGGCTTCTGTGCGTGTTTTAAGTTCTTTGGTGAAGGCTTCCATCATGTCGGCGTGAACAAATACGCGTGTGCCGTTCGTGCAAACTTCTCCTTGAGTGTAGAAGTTTGCCAGCATAGCAGCAGAAACGGCTTGATCGACAGGCATATCAGGGAAGATGATCATAGGCGATTTACCACCCAGTTCCATAGTCACGTCTTTTAAAGATTGAGCAGAAGCGGCCATGACTTTTTTGCCCGTTCCAACTTCACCAGTGAAAGACACTTTGTCGATTTCTGGGTGTACTGTGATCATTTGACCCGTTCGACCATCGCCTTGAATGACGTTAAAAACACCATCTGGCAAACCAGCTTGAGTATAAATTTCAGCGAGTTTAAGGGCGGTTAATGGCGTTTCTTCAGAGGGTTTGAAAATCATCGCATTACCTGCAGCAAGTGCAGGCCCAGATTTCCACATAGCGATTTGAATAGGGTAATTCCATGCGCCGATGCCAGCACAGATGCCGAGCGGTTCACGGCGAGTATAGAAAAAGTTGCCGTTGCCAAGGTCTTGGTAGTCGCCTTGGATTTTGTCTGCTAGGCCCGCGTAATATTCAATCACATCCGCGCCTGTTTGAATGTCGACACAAATGGCTTCTTGCAGAGGTTTACCTGTGTCTAGCACTTCTAGGCGAGCAAGTTCTTCGTTGTTTTCTCGCAATAACTCTGCTGCTTTTTTCAGGATGCGACCACGTTCAACGCCTGTCATAGCAGCCCAGACTTTTTGACCTTGCTTTGCCGATTCAATAGCGGCATCTAGCTCTGCTTGGCTAGCATGTTCAACGGTGGCAATGACTTCGCCAGTAGCTGGATTAATGGTTTCAAAGTGTTCGCCGCTGGTGGATGCATGATAGCGACCATGAATGTATTGCTGCTGATGTGCCATGCTAGTAAACCTCTTTTTATTAAACGCCTATTCAATAAAAATATTCTACACGCTTTATGAATGAAAGGCAGCTAAAGGAAAGGAATCCTTTGGAATAGGGCACTGAAATGGCAATTTTGCTTTTTTAGGTGTCGTTAATAGGCTTGTTTTTACGTTTGATTCGGTTAAAAAGTAAACAAAAAGACACATTTATAGGTGTAATTTAGCATCCGAAATGACGTAAAAACACATTCTTTTGTTGTGCCTCAACTACAATTAATGAATAACAAAAACAAAAAGAGGAGTGTCGTATGAGCTTACAAATGATAGTGCTAATTATTTTAAGCGTGATGCTAGTGGCGAAAATAGTCTATTTGGCGTTTTTTGTCCGTCCAGAGCATGATCATCAAAAAGATCACCATGCACATGGACATCATCATAATTCGAAACGGTAGTTTAGTTATGCCCGCGATAACGTTTGTGTTTCGCTTCTTTGACCGTATTTAAGTCTACTAAGACCAAGCCGTCTACACAGTAGCCAAAGTCAGCATCGACGCCAAAGTCTAAGAAGCGTACACCGCCGGGTTCACATAACTCACTGTATTGTTTAAACAGAGTCGGAACACTGGCGCCAAAGTGACCAAGTTGTTCTTTCAAAACTTTGAAGTCTTCTTCGTAATTATTCCCACAGAAAAGCCCTGAAATAATGTCCTTATGCTCTGCGCTAACTTGGTATGGCGTAAATGAGCGCGCCAAATGCTCTTTATCTGAAAAATATAAGCTGTAAAAAGAAACAATAAAATCCTTCGCTGCTTGAGGGTAATTGTTACTCAAGCTGACAGGGCCGAACATGTAACGAATTTCAGGGTGTTTATTTAGATAAGCGCCAATGCCGTACCATAAATAATCTAAACTGCGTTTGCCCCAATATTTCGGCTGAATGAAACTACGACCAAGTTCTATGCCTTGTTCGAAGTAAGGTTCCATGTCGCAGGAATACTGGAATAACTCGGCACTGTAAATCTTATTTGGCTTTTCTTCTTTCATGTAACGAGCCACTTCACCAATGCGATAAGCGCCAACGATTTCGAGCTCTTCTTCATCCCAAAGGATTAAGTGGCGGTAATGTTGGTCGAACTTATCCAAATCTGAGCGTTCGCCTGTGCCTTCACCGACTTTGCGGAAGGCAATTTCACGTAAACGGCCAATTTCTTTCATGGTCACAGACATTGGATCGTAATCAAAAAGATAGATTTGTTTGTTGTCTTTGGTGCTGCCAAGGTGTTCGGATTGTTTCAGTTCGTGTTTGATTAACTGTCGATTTTGAGGATGTTCGACGGTTTTCTCGGTTTTTAGTAATGGTTTTTTGCCTTTTGCTATGCGATATAAATGGCGTTTAACCAGTTTGTTTTTCTCTTTATCGCTAAGTGGCAGCTGTGCTAATTCTTGAATCGGAATGGCTTGACCGACTTGCATAGGAATTCTACGGTTTTTTTGACGGAACATTTCATTAGCAAGTTGGATGGTGGAAAGAGGGCGATAGACAATTGAGCTGGTGTAAAACAACATAGAGTTACGGCCACCAATGTGAACAGGCAATAACGGGCTGTTGGTTTTTTGTGCCAGTTTGAGGTAGTTCTGATTCCACTTTTGGTCTTTTACACCACTTGGAGAAATACGCGACACTTCGCCAGCAGGGAAGATAATCACGGCTTCTTCATTGTGCAGACAACTCATAATGGCTTTGAGTTGCTGACGACCTGTTTTGCCGCCGATGTTGTCGACAGGCAAAACAAGGTTTCTTAATCCATCAAATCCCATGAGCAAATCATTTGCGACGATTTTTACATCAGGGCGAATTTCGCCAACCAATCTTAACAGAGCCAATCCGTCCAAGGCGCCAAGAGGGTGATTGGCAATGATCATTGTGCGTCCGCTTGCAGGAATGTTGCGGCGATCTACTTGGCTTACGTGATAACTAAAGTTGAAATGATCTAACACACGATCAATAAATTCGAAGCCGACACAGCCGTCGTTTTTTTCCAGGAATTGGTTTACTTCACTTTCGTGGAATAAGCGTTTTAAGACGCTTAACGTAGGGCGTGTAATAAGGGGGCTTTTGTCGAAAAATTGAGGTGATTTGTTAGCAATCATTTGCTCGACTTGTATCACAGTGTTGCTCCGCTCTAAAAAGAATTTTTATGTCTTATAGGAGAGTAGAGTGAAAATGTGACAGCTAGGTGACAATTGTATGTCGAAAATGTGACCAGTTTGTATGTGAAATACAGTCGAGAGGAGAAGGAATCGTTTATTTAGAAAAAGTCTTATTCGTCTTTGTACGTGTAGAAAAAATTCCAAAGACAATAAAGGGTAAAACCAGCAGCAACCACTGCCCAGAATGGCTCGTTAGAAACCCATTCAAGAACCGACCAAGCAGCACAAAATACAGTGGCTGTGACTCGTCGCCATTTAGGGCGAAAAAAAGCGCGATCTGATTCTGTTAGCATAGGTTGATTTTCGTTCTATAAAAAGTCGGTTTATAAATTTGATGCGCCAACCTATTGTTTGTTTAGAGTTTTCTCTAAAACAGCGTTTATAGAGTTGGCGTACAAATGGAAAAAGCCAATAAGTTCAGGGAATCCCAAATGCTTATTGTGCCTTTGTTTTACTGTTACCTAGAGAGATATGACGTGAGCCTGTTAGTTGAGATTGACCGCTAACACCTGAGTCGATTTTATCTATCTGTCCACCGCGAGCAAGGAACTCCTGCATCTGCTTTTCAATGGATTCCGAAGTTTCCGAAGCAGCTGGCTGTTTCTTTTTAGTTGCCATAATAAATAGTCCTTGTTATTTGAGTGAACAAGGACTATATCAGAAATTCAGTCAACTTGCCTGTTATTGGTTAGTGTTTAGCCACATAAGCTACTGTTTTACTGTGAAAATCACGGCTATTCGCTGTTAGGCTCCGGAATAAGGGTGATATCGGCGAATAATTGGATTCAGCAGTCGAGCCAACCAACCAGTGAATTCAATCGGAGCATCGAGCACGGTTAAACAAATACATTCAGCGTCCTTGGTGACAATAGGCTTATGCTTATGGCTCGCATCACGACTAATAAAGTCGCCTTTGCGGTACACGCCACTTTCATCTGAGAACGCGCCTTCTAAAACCAAGGTGATTTCTTCACCCGTGTGAGCGTGATGAGGCATATGCGAGCCAGCTTTCACTCTGGTTAAGGCAATTTGAGCGCCGCCTTTTTCATTGTGTAACGTCGCAATTTTGAATGAAGGCGACAGTCGCATCCAGTTTAATTCTTCATAACTGTTGCTGATAAATTGGCGTAAGCTGTTTGGGATTTTGTAGTTATCCCAAAACTTTTCTTCTGTGGTTTTTGGCTCAGTTGTAGCTTGAAGCACTTCTTCGTCCTGCTTGCTTTCGGCTTGCGTTAGCTTCTTAAGTAGGCTTTCTTTCAGTGAATTAAGATGGTGATGATCTGTTACTGCTTGATCAAAAAGATGAGAGCCAACCATTTCTAGCTTTCTTACCTGTTGTTGGCATTCGCGACAATGCTCTAAATGAGCAGACACGCATAATGAATGTGCCAAAGGTAATGAGCCAGCAGCATAGTCAGTTAGCATTTCAATCGATGGATGATAAAGAGTCATCGATACTACCTCTTAATGTAAATAGTGAGTTTGTGTAAGGCGAGGCGAACTCTGGATTTGATCGTTCCTAATGGAAGCGATAATTCCTCCGCAGCTTCTTTGTGCGTTTTGCCTTCTAAATAAACTTTGGCCAAAACCTGTTTTTGATCGGCTGGCAATTTATCTAGACCTTCTCTAATACGTTCTTGATCTCTGTGTTGTTGAGCATCTTTGAACGGGTCTGCATTTTCATCTACCACGTTTTGCCATAAATACTCAGGGTCAATATCAGACTGATGGCGGCTATTTTTACGCAAGTAATCAATACGAGCATTTCTTGCTAGCGTGAAAACCCATGTATTTAATGAAGCAGACTCTTTTTTATAAGTGTGTGCTTTGTTCCAAATACGAATCATGACCTCTTGGGCGATATCGTCCGCCATGAGGTTGGCACCTGGCTGTTTTGCAAGGCAAAAAGCTCTTACTTTTGGCGCATAGTGATCAAACAAGCGCACCAGTGCGGCTTGGTCTCTGTGCTCCGCAATGGCCAAAATGTCCATTAGGTGCTGATCGTCGTGTTTTAGTTCTGTGGCGCGTTCCATTAATAGCTCCGAAAAGAGGGAAGGCTGTATGACGCTGTTTCAATGTGTATAAAAGGAATACGAGTCACATTGAAGTGTGGATCACTTTATTTGCATTGAAAAGTAAAAAGCACGGATAAGCGCTTTTAGACGGTTTTTAATTTATTAATGATCCAGAAGTGGGTTCGCTACGTTTACTTATTAACGTAAGAATTTATCTGCTCGATGCGATGGCGAGCAAAGGAGGTTAAAGGTGCTAACGCAGGAAACGAAACAGGCTAGTGAGCCACAAACAGGCGAGCTGTTAATAGAGAGCTTTAAGGCTTTTTATAAAGATGTAAAACATCCACAGCTAGACAAAATAGATGACATTTACGCAAATGACGTGTTGTTCAAAGACCCTGTTCATGAATTGCGTGGCGTTGAAGTACTCCATTCTTGTTTATCTGAAATGAGCCTTAATGTTCGAAATGGACGTTTTGAGTATCTAGATCAAATCATTTCTGACGGAACGGCTTATATTAAATGGAATATGCATTTTATCCATCCAAAGTTGGGGCCTAAAACCATTACCGTGCGAGGCATGAGTCAGGTTCAATTCAATGATCGTATTTATTTTCATGAAGATGTATATGACCTTGGGCAGCTTATTTACGAGCATGTGCCGGTTTTAGGTACAGTTGTGAAAGGTTTAAAAAAACGTTTAGCGGGTTAATCTAAGGAAGTCGCCATGAAGGATACAGCTCAGAAAACGATTTGGATAACAGGCGCCAGCTCAGGAATCGGTTTTTCCTTAACACAATGCTATTTAAAAGCGGGTTGGCAAGTGTTAGCCAGTGCGCGTCGACAGGGTGATCTGACTCTACTGCTAGAACATGAAGACAACTTAAAGTTCATTCCTTTTGATGTGTCTGATGACCGACAAATTGAGTCGGTTCGTAATCTATTAGCGACTTATACGGATCATTTAGACTGCGTTGTGTTGAATGCCGGAACCTGTGAATATCTGGACATCAACGAGGAAGATCCTGATTGGAAAATGATGGATCGCGTTATGTCGGTGAACTTCTTTGGATTGGTCAACAGCGTCGATGTTTGTTTACCTCTATTGAAAAAAGCACCAAAGCCGCACTTGGTTGGCGTGAGTTCTCAGGCAGTACAAGCCGCTTTTCCACAAGCTGAAGCTTATGGCGCAAGCAAAGCCGCGGCGCGGTATTTTTTGTCGTCCCTCAGAATGGATTTGAAACAATTTAACATTGATGTGACTTGTTTACTTCCTGGCTTCGTCGATACACCTCTCACCCAGAAAAACACCTTTTCTATGCCTTTTCTGATGTCCGCAGATGAAGCGGCAAAGCGAATGTACAAAGCTTTGCAGTCTCGCCCGTATGAATTTGCTTTCCCAAAACGGCTTTCCATGATGCTTTGGATGGGACGTCATTTCCCCAAATTATGGCTTTCGATGCTAGCGCCTAAACCTAACGACACAAAGACATTCAAAAAATAACACTCCAGAAAGCAGTGGAGCTGACAGAATACAATATCGTGCCTAGTACAAAAGGTGCTGATTTTTAAGGAGACAAGTAAGTGAAAGTAGCCATTATAGGGTCAGGGATTTCAGGATTAACCAGCGCGTATCTTTTGCAGCGCGAACATGATGTGACTGTGTTTGAGTCTGCGCAACGAATTGGCGGCCACACCGCAACTGTAGAAGTACAAGAGGAAGGTCGCACCAGAGGAATTGATACGGGTTTTATTGTTTTTAATGATTGGACTTACCCTAACTTCATTCGTTTGATGGATGAAATTGGCGTTTCGTCTCGAGCGACAGAAATGAGCTTCAGCGTCAGTTGCCAGCGTACCGGACTGGAATATGGCGGAAATAACCTAAATACCTTGTTTGCTCAGCGCCGAAACCTCTTTAACTTTCCTTTCCTTGGCATGCTGAAAGACATACTTCGTTTTAACAAGGAAGCGATTCAGGATTTAGAAAGCGGCGATCTTCGAGAAGGTGTGACGCTAGGTGAATATCTTAAAGCGAAAGGTTATGGAGAGCGTTTTGCTAGCCATTATTTGATTCCAATGGGCAGCGCCATTTGGTCGTCTACTTTGGATGAAATGATGGAGTTTCCTTTGGTGTTCTTCGTTCGTTTCTTCAAAAACCATGGTTTATTGAGCGTGAATGATCGTCCTCAATGGCGAGTTATTGAAGGTGGTTCCTCTGCGTATTTAGAGCCTCTGGTTAAGAGCTTTCATGACAAAATCCGTCTAGGTGTCCAAATAAAGCAAGTGACACGCTTGGCCGATAATGTGGTGATTCAACTAGAAGATGGCTCTGAAGAAGTATTTGATCAAGTGGTGTTTGCTTGCCACAGCGATGAAGCGTTGGCCTTGTTAGCAGATCCAAGCCAAGAGGAAAAAGACATCTTGTCGGCGATTCCCTACCGTAACAACGATGTGGTGCTGCACACAGATACGAGTGTTTTGCCAAAGGCGAAATTGGCTTGGTCTAGCTGGAATTATCATCTTGGAACAGATCAAGGTAAGCCTGCTACACTCAGTTATAACATGAATATCTTGCAGCACTTTTCAAGCGATACAACTTATGTTGTTACCTTGAATCAAACCGATATGATCGCGCCAGATAAGATTCTTGGCAGTTTCAAATACGCGCATCCTACTTTTACTCTGGAAGGCATCGAGGCACAGGATCGTTGGTCTGACATCAATGGCGTCAATAAAACATGGTTTTGTGGCGCTTATTGGCGTAACGGCTTCCACGAAGATGGTTGTTGGAGTGGCGTTCGTGTGGCGAATGGATTGGGTGTGACATGGTGAGTCAGCCCACAGAAATCATGCATGAGCAGAAAGAGATAAAACACAGTGCGATTTACCAAGGCTCTGTGCGTCATCGTCGTTTTTCGCCTCGATCACACGCCTTTAAATATCGTGTTTTTATGATGTACTTTGATTTAGACGAGCTGGATTCTGCTTTGGCATTAAGCCCTTGGTGGTCAGTGAAATCTTGGTCGCTCGCTCGTTTCAAACGCAACGATTATTTTGGCGGTGAGGCTGTGTCGATCAAGAATTCAGTCTTAAACGAAGTAAACCAGAGACTAGATTTAAACCTTTCTGGCCCTGTGCGAATGTTAACCAACTGCCGCTATTTTGGTTTCATTATTAATCCCATCACCATTTATTACTGCTTCGATGAAACTGAGCAATTACAAGCGATGTTATTGGAAGTGACGAATACGCCTTGGGGCGAAAAAATTGCCTACGTTTTGAAATGTGATCCAAACCAGTCTACTCAACGTATTCAATTTAATAAGGAAATGCATGTGTCGCCGTTCCACCCGATGGATCATTTTTATGATTGGCGCAGCAATTATCCGGCGAAGAAAATTGCCGTACACATGCAGAATAAAGAATTACTTGGTGAACAATGTGTGTTTGATGCCACATTATCTTTGGCGCGTACGCCAATGACGTCTTCTTCTATGGCTAAAGTGATCTTTAGTTATCCTGTGATGACGATGAAGGTGGCATTTGGCATCTATTGGCAAGCACTTAAATTATGGGCGAAAAAAGTGCCTTTTCACTCACACCCTAGTCATTAATTGTTGGCCAGAAACCAGTTAACTCATTGAGGAGATGAAAAAGTATGAACTCCGTAAGTATGGATAATCAGAAAGTGAGAAAAAACCACACAACGACATGGTTCGATAGACTTGCTCGGAAAATGGTTTTTTCCATGTTAGAGCGACTAGAGGTTGGTCATTTAATCCTAGAAGAAAACGGCAGTACTTATTTCTTTGGTGAGGACAAAGACAGTGCGCAACACATCGCACACATTCATGTTCACGACATTAATACTTATCGAGATGTCTTTTTAAATAGCAGTATTGGTGCGGGCGAAGCCTACATGAAAGGCGGGTGGACCTCTCCTGATGTGGTTGCGGTTATTCGTTTGATGGTGGCGAATTTAAATCTGATTAACAAAATGGATGCGAAACGTCCTATTTGGAGTCGTATCGGTGCCAAAATCGTACATCGAATGAATGCCAATACTAAGAAAGGTTCAAAAGATAACATTTCTGCTCACTATGATTTGGGCAACGATTTTTTCTCCCTCTTTCTTGACCCAACCATGATGTATTCCTCTGCGATTTATCCTCAAAAAGACGCGCCTTTAGAAGAAGCCGCGGTACATAAATTAGATCGTATTTGCCAGAAATTACAGCTTACAGAAGCAGATCACCTGTTAGAAATTGGAACGGGTTGGGGTGGTATGGCCATTCATGCCGCGAAACATTATGGCTGTAAAGTCACCACAACAACCATTTCCAAAGAGCAATATGAGTTCGCTAAAGAGCGAGTAGAAGCCGAAGGCTTGCAAGATAAAATCAACTTGCTGCTTGAAGATTATCGCGATTTGGAAGGTCAGTATGACAAGCTGGTTTCGATCGAAATGATCGAAGCAGTTGGACACGAATACTACGACAGTTACTTTTCAAAATGCAGTGAGTTATTGAAACCTCATGGCGTGATGGTGATTCAAGCGATCACCATTGCCGACCAGCGTTATGATTACGCGCGTCGTTCAGTTGACTTCATTCAACGCTATATATTCCCTGGTGGTTGCCTTCCGTCTAACCAAGTTATTGCCCACAAAATTGCCTCTAAAACAGACATGCAAATCGTGGGGCTAGAAGATATCACAGAGCATTACGCGAAAACTCTGGCGGACTGGCGCACACGTTTCCATGAAGCGCGTCATCATGTGATGGACATGGGTTTTGACGATGTCTTCTGTCGCATGTGGGATTTCTATCTCGCTTACTGTGAAGGTGGCTTTAAAGAGCGAGCAATCAGTACTGGGCAGTTTGTATTTGCCAAACCAGAGCATCGTTTGACGATCGAATAATGCCTTTGTGCAGATGAAAAGACAGGTAGCGAATCCTATGAAACGTTTTCTAAATGCTGCTTTGTTTCAGATTATCTGGTTTGTGTGTTTGCTCGGCGGTAGCCTTTGGGCTTTGCCTGCAACGCTTTTGTACTTGTTCTTGCATGACCGTTATTTCATGAATACTCGTCGAGAATGGCGTTTATTGGGCGTGTTTGTCGGGTTAGGTTTTATTGTGGATGGCGCCTTGTTTCGACTTGGCGTTTTTTTTAACAACGATTTAGTTAGTTCCGTTGCTGTGCCGCCTATCTGGTTATTATGCCTCTGGGTTTGTACCGCCAGTTTATTCGCTCATAGCTTGGCGTTTTTGAGATCTCGATATTTATTGAGTTCGGTTCTCGGTTTAATCGGACCAACCATGAGTTATTTTGCTGGCGCTAAATTAGCAGGCATTACACTGGCAGATCCATTATGGCTTTCTTTGTGTGTTGTGGCTGGGATTTGGTCGATCGTTTTGCCACTGGGGTTTTGGCTCAGCGAAAAATGGCGTTTGTTTAACGACTCATAATAGGTTTGCTGAAAAGGAGTGTCTGCTGTGATATCGACAGAGTTAAAAAGAAACCTTGCTCTTCCCGTTGCTCTTATTTGCGCCGTGTTTGGCCTTAACAACATGGCTCAAGCAGCTGATCCTCATATTGTTGGCAGTGCTTTCAGTTTAAAAACAGGGGATTTATTGTATCGAGAGTCCTACTTTGAAATCGAAGACACACTTCATAAAGTGGAATATTCAGAACCAGACGGCAGTGTTTTCGGCCGCAAAACCATCGATCTTTCCAAGTCTTTTGTGACGCCAAGTTTTAGCCAATTAAACGAACGTAATGGTGAAGCGATTAATGTTGCTCAGGAAGGCAGCAAGCTCATTGTAAACTACAAAGAAGATGCATCCGCGAAGCAAAAGACGAAGCAATTAGAGTTAACCGCTGGCATGGTTGTGGATGCGGGCTTTAATGGTTTTATCCAGCAATATTGGACGGTGTTGATGGATGGAAAAGAACTGGATGTGGATTTTTTGGTGCCTAGTAAACAGACGACGTTCCAGTTCCGTTTGAGTCGTTCTTCATGTGTAAGTGGCACAAAAGAAGGCGCAGTGTGCTTTTCATTGTCGCCTATTTCTTGGTTTGTGAAATTGGCCGTAGATCCCATTGTGGTGGCTTATGATGCCACAGAAAAAACACTATTGCGTTTTACTGGACGAGGAAATATTGCCAACTCAGAAGGCAAATATGAAAGCGTCGACATTCAATATCGTTATTTAAAATGATGTGATTCAAAGGAAATATTATGCGTAATCTTTGGCAACCAATTAAAACTAAAATACTGGCTGTGATCTGCTTATTTATGTTGTCGGCATGTTCCGCTCCAGATGTTTCTTTATATGCGAACAATGAGCCTAAATTCGAGCTAGAAGAATTCTTTTCTGGCTCATTAACCGCCCATGGCATTCTGAAAAATCGTAGTGGCGAAGTAATCCGCTATTTCAATGCAACGTTAGAAGGCCGTTGGGAAAATGGTGTAGGGACACTTGCGGAAGAGTTTTTGTTTGATGATGGCGAAATCCAAAATCGAACTTGGACTATGACTCCAGATGAGAACGGACAATACATAGCCACTGCAAACGATGTAACAGGCTTTGGTGAAGTGCAAATCTCTGGAAACGCTTTGTTTATGGATTATATTCTGCAAGTACCTTACAAAGGCGACACGTTGGAAGTGAGAGTCGATGACCGAATGTACATGGTGAAAGACGGCGTTGTTATGAATGAATCTGTGATGACAAAATTTGGTTTTGAAGTGGGTTATTTATCGATCGTGATTCAAAAAGTAAAAAACTAAGTTCTTATTGTGCTGCTTTTTTCAGGGGAATTGCCTTTTGCAGGTAATTCCCCTTTAATATGAGTGGAGGGCTTAGAGAAGATACATTAATTAACTTCCTCGATTATGGCTTTTTAGCTTTTTAATGA
Source organism: Marinomonas sp. 15G6-16 (assembly GCF_055809555.1). Classification (NCBI taxonomy): domain Bacteria; kingdom Pseudomonadati; phylum Pseudomonadota; class Gammaproteobacteria; order Oceanospirillales; family Oceanospirillaceae; genus Marinomonas; species Marinomonas sp. 15G6-16. Next base: position 2,076,241 of record NZ_CM147916.1, read on the forward strand.
CGTATAGAAGGGGAGCAGTTGCGTTATGTATCAAAACATTAAATCCCCAATGCCCTCTAAAATAAGAGTTGTTTCTTTCTCCGCATTTATTTCCCTACTGCTCAGTTTCGTTATTTTCAGTGTTGGCTTGTATTTATATCTTTTAAAAGATTTAGAGGAAAAAACGCTCGCTGCTGAATCGATATTAACCGACAAAATGAACACTATTCTGGTCGAGTTAAAAGGCGTTGCACAAAACGCCACCTTGTCTTGTGAAAAAGCAGATGTCAGGAACTTAATCGAAAAAAGCTTTTACTCTCCCATGTTCAAAGAATATGGCTTGTTTAACGAAGATTACCGCGTTTATTGCAGTAATTTTGGCCCTCAAACCTTCACCATATACTCATCAATTTCAAAGCGAATAAAAGAGAGTAAAGATGGCATTACCGTCTCCTTAGTTCAGTCCAATACTTTGGGACATCAAACATTTTTTGCCTTTTACCAAGGCGAAAATGGCATAGGCGTAAATGGACTCGCGCCGCCAAAAAGCCTTGTCGTAGAGTTAGAGCACTTACTTTCAAGCCAATATCCTTATAGCTTAACAGTTGGTAAACGCATTTTTTCGTCACAAGAAGCGAATCCCGATTTCAGTGTGTTAAGTCAAAGAACAGTGGCATTAGATCAGTGGACAATGTCTTTGGTGGTTTCGTTACCGTCTTACTTGTATTGGGACTACTTTTGTCAATCAATGCCATTATTCGCAGTTTTATGGTTTCTGCTTTTTGCGAGTTGTTGCGCAATCTATTGGACCATTTTGTATTACCGCTATTCCCTGTCGCACAGTTTAAAGAAAGCGATCAAAGAAGAAGCAATGGATGTGTATTTTCAGCCAATTATTTCCCTTAATGATCAAAAAGCCCGTGATATGGAAGCTCTTATCCGTTGGAAATCCCCTTATCATGGACAAGTGTCACCTTTAACTATTATTGAAATGGCCGACAGATTAGGTGTGATTGATAACCTTACTTGGATGGTTATTCGTAAAGTCGGGCGTTTTTATCGTGAAAACTCAGCGACACTGGCAGATGTTTCTATTGCTGTGAATGTTGATCGCCATAGTTTGCTTAAGGAATCCTTTATACCGAACCTGCAACGAATTCTTGCTGAGTATCCAGAATTAAAAGGGCGACTTGGGTTAGAAGTTACGGAAACCAGCGCATTGAATATGAGTGAGCTGCCTATTATGGTTAGCCAATTTGAGCGTATCAAAGCGTTAGGTATTGAGCTGTCAGTGGACGACTTTGGTACAGGGTATTCCGGCTTAGACTTCTTGCGACGCTTTCCTTATGACGTTCTTAAACTGGATAGAGTGTTTGTCTCCAGTTTCCAAGACGACCAATTTACCCGTCAGATACTCACGTCAGTCACGAAACTCGCTAGAGAATTGAATATGAGAGTGGTGGCAGAAGGCATTGAAGAGCAAGAGCAATTGGATGCCATCACGGAACTGGGTGTAGACAGTGTTCAAGGTTATTTCTTCAGTGTGCCTTTACCCGGCGACCAAATAATCCAGTGGCTTAAAGAAAAAACACAGAAGTAGAGCGCAAGAGCAATGCAAGATTGTATTCTTGGTAGGCTTCTCTTACCCTTTAGCGCTTCTGTTTGATTTTCAAGGTTTCACTCCATGGCGACACTGGTTTTTCGACTCAAATATGTACCCGATGAAGAAGCGGACGACATTCGTCAATTGCTAACCGACCATGATATTCCTTTTTATGAAACCAGTGCAGGTCGCTGGCAAGTTTCTATGGCTGGATTGTGGGTGAAAGACAAAGAGCAAGCCTTAAGAGCCAGAGAGCTAATCAGAGAGGATCAAATAGAACGAGCGAAAGACATGGTGTCGCCGTCCTTTGGGCAATGGATATTAGGTTATTTACAACATGCTCGCCAAAACCCTGTGGAAGCTCTTTTCACCCTGTTTGCGGTTGCACTTATTCTTGGTGTTTCTATCACGCCTTTTTTACTCTGGCTTTGAGGCTTATTTAGTCCGTGCCAGATAATTCGGTTATACTCGATTTCTAGCTTCAATAAATGGCATGACTGTGGTGTTAAAAAGTAAGAATACGAAAAGTAAACGGACGAACAAATTAGAGCTTCACCCTCGTAATCCGCATCGTGCGCGTTATGACTTTGCGCTTTTAGCGGATTCTTGCCCAGAACTGTCTCGCTTTATTCAGCTCAATCAATACGGAAATGAATCGGTTGATTTTGCCAATCCAGAAGCGGTGAAAACACTTAATCGAGCCTTGCTTAACCACTTTTATGGTGTTTCTTTTTGGGACATTCCTCCTGGCTATCTTTGTCCTCCTATTCCTGGTCGCGCTGATTACATTCATTATTTGGCCGATTTACTAGCAACCAGTAACGATGGCGTGATTCCTCGCGGAAAAGGCGTGAAGGTATTGGATATTGGTGTCGGTGCAAACTGCGTTTATCCGATTATCGGCCATCAAGAATATGGCTGGCAGTTTGTTGGCTCGGACGTGAATCCTGTTGCTGTAGCGACGTGTGACACCATTATTAAATCAAACGCTTGCCTAAAAGGTGTGATTTCGACTCGTTTGCAATCACAACCAAAGCATTTGTTTGGCGGCATTTGGAAAGAGAAAGAACGTTTTGATTTGACCTTGTGCAATCCGCCTTTTCATACCAGTGAATCTGCTATGCTTGATGAATCTCAGCGCAAATGGCGCGGTGTGAAAGGCAAAACGAACGAGAAAAAGCCAACTTTGAATTTTGGTGGTACTGCACCGGAATTGTGGTGCGATGGCGGAGAAGCGGGTTTTATCACTCGTATGGTAAAAGAAAGTGTTCAATACGGTGATCGCTGCTTTTGGTTTACTTCCTTAGTTGCACGTCAGGGAAATCTTGAGGCGATTTATCGCACATTAAAGCAAGCTGGCGCTCGGCAGGTGAAAACCATCGAAATGGCTCAAGGTCAGAAAATCAGTCGATTTGTCGCGTGGAGTTTTCTAGAGAATGATCAAATCGACTATTGGAAAGACAACTATTGGCAAAGCTAAGAAGCTTTTCAGGTTGAAAAGCTTCCGAGTTGAATGCTTTATGAAAGACTAAAGTGCGGCTGCAATTGCGGCTGCTAGTCGAGCATTATTAAATACCAACTGAATATTACTGGCTAAGCTGTCCCCACCTGTTAGCTCAGCAACGCGTGCTAGCAAGAAAGGAGTCGATTCTTTACCCGCCACACCTTGCTCTTCCATTTCAGCTAAAGCCTGATTGATCGCTGAATCAATCGCTGCTTTGTCCATAGCAAACTCTTCAGGAATTGGGTTAGCGATAATAGCGCCACCGTGTAATTCCATTTCCCATTTCGCCTTAATAAAGTCTGCAATTTCGTTGGCAGAAGACAAGTTGTAATCCACGGTTTGATCACTCTCACGAGTATAAAAAGCAGGCAGAGTATCAGTCTTGTAACCCAATACAGGCACACCTTGCGTTTCTAAATATTCACGAGTTAAGGCAAGGTCTAGAATAGATTTTGCACCAGCACAAACAACAGCGACATCCGTTTTTGCCAGCTCTTGTAAATCAGCAGAAATATCAAAGGTTTGCTGTGCGCCACGGTGAACGCCACCAATTCCGCCTGTTGCAAACACTTTAATACCAGCCATTGCGGCAATAATCATGGTTGCCGCAACTGTGGTTGCACCATGTTGTTTTTGTGCCACAACAAAAGGCAAATCACGACGAGAGCATTTAGTAACAGACAAGCCCGCTTTCGCTAAAGTGTCAATTTCGTCATTACTCAAGCCTGCTTTAAGACGACCATCAATAATCGCGATGGTTGCTGGAACCGCTCCGTTATCACGAATAATTTGCTCTACTTTTTTTGCTGTTTCCGCATTTTGTGGCCAAGGCATACCATGGGAAATAATAGTGCTTTCTAAAGCGACAACTGGTTTTCCAGCAGCAATGGCTGCCGCAACATCTGGGTTGATATCTAGGTACTGATTCATAGGTTTTCTATCCATTGGGTTACATTTTGAACGGTAAGGTTTGGGTTGTTCGCGTGGGGGCTTTCTAATGTGAGCGCAGCGCAAGCCAATGCGAAAGAAAGTGCTTCTTCTACGCCTTTATTTTGCTGGCATGCACTTAAATATCCAGCGAGCAAAGCATCACCAGCTCCTGTGTCGCTGCTTGGTTGACTTGGGTGGCAAGCCTGTTTGATCTGTTGTTTGGCACTGGCGTAAAGAACGCCTTGGCTGCCTAAGCTTAGGAGAACTTCTCGAACGCCTTTTTCTAACAATGCTTGTGCGAGCTTTTCAGGGCTTGTTTCATCTACATCAAGAATGGCTCTGGCTTCGTCTTGGTTCACTTTTAATAAAGCGAGTCGCGAGAGAATAGAGCCTAGCCTAGGTGCTTTTGCTGTAGAAACGGCATCGGCGACAAACTCGGCTGATAAAGGCTGTTTGGATAACCAATTAATGAGGTTTTCAGGCAAGTTGGCGTCGACAATAATTCGATAAGCGCTTTTCAATAGAGCTTGTTTCGAGTCCAGTTTTGCTTCGTCTAATGTATCGATAATGCGCATATCAGCAATGGCGGCTTGTAACTCACCGTTTTCATTACTGATGGAAAGGTATGTGCCTGTTGGTAAGGTGTCGTGACGAAGAACATTGTGCGTATTCACACCACTTAGACGTGTTTTCTCTATTAGCCAATCACCTCGTTGATCCAAACCAATGGGTGAAATTAAGTGAACATTTTCCCCAAGTCGGGCAAGGTTTTCGGCGATATTACGGCCAACGCCACCGGGGCTTTGTGAAATATTGCCAGGGTTTGAGTCACCTTGTATGAGCAAAGATGTGCTGTGTCCGCCAATGTCCACGTTCGCACCACCAATCACTATGTAGGTGTTCTGCTCAGACAATAAATAGCCTTTGCCTAATATATATCCCTGTCGAGTCAGTTGCATAATGTGTCCTGCAACCGATTCTCGGCTCATATCAAGTCGGTCTGCCAGAGCCTGTTGAGAGGCTAATGGATCGAGTTTGATGGCTTCATACACACGATAAGTTTGATCTTTCATAATGGTATTAACAAAAGTTTAAAAATTTAACTTATGTTAATATTTTCAATTAGGCAAGCACTTTAACGTGAATGTTGCATAAAATGTTATAAGATCGACTATTCTTAAAAGTCACGTATTGTTTTTGTTTAAGCCCAACTGTCTATTTGTTAAGGTCTTTTAGGGTTAACCATTAAAGAGGTTTTAAGGTGCTAAAAAGCTTTCAAGCGCGATTGATCGTGTTTCTTTTGGTGTTATTGGCGTTGGTTCAACTAGGAACTGCACTGGCTGTTTTGTCATCATTAAAAAAAGACAATTACGCTCAAGGTGTGCATGCCATTGATGTATCGAAAAATATCTTCGATCTCTTTTTAGAGTCTCGTGCTGAGCAGTTAACCCAAGGTGTCGAGATTTTGGCGTCAGACTTTGCTTTTAAGCAAGCCGTTGCCACCAGAGAAACAGGCACAATCCAATCTGTTTTACAGAATCACGGCGCACGAATTAATGCCGATATTTCTTTGTTGGTTTCTCCCAGCGGCGACATCATTACGGCCACTCAGACTCTTGAGCAGAATGATAAAATTTCTGAGCTGGTGTTAGCGGCTCGTAGAACGGGCGGTTCTTCTATCAGTACTATGATTGCTTTTGGCGATCGTGGTTATCAGTTTGTGCTGGTACCAGTTAGAGCGCCAAATGTGGTGGCTTGGGTTGGTATGGCATTTCTTTTGGATCAAGCTTTAGCAGAGCAAATCAAAAATGTTGCAGGCTTAGACATCAGTTTTGTCTATGAGACAGTCAATACGCACACTTTCTCTGGTGGCTCGACGCTTTCAGACGATAAAAAAGCCAACTTCTTAACAGACATCAAAAACATTGCCGGTCTTGAAGCGGCGATCGAAACACCTGTTTTCTCTAATAACGATGAATACCTGTCTTTGGGAATCGATTTAGGGCTACCGAACCAATGGGGAATTATCCATTTGCCTTATGGCCCTTGGTTAGCAAGCTATAACAGCACGCGTAATCAATTACTTTTGATCTTCTCAGCTGCGTTGGCGTTGGCTTTGTTGTTAGGGGCGGCTTTTGCTCGAAATATGACCTTACCAATCAATCGATTAGTCGAATACGCTCAACAGATTGGTTTGGGCAAAGAGAAGGTTCAAGCACCAAGTTTAAGCGGAGAGTTTAGTGTTCTGTCGAATACGATGGAAACTATGCAAAGCTCAATCAAGAATCGAGAAGAAGAATTGTCTTTCCGCGCCTCTCATGACGCGCTAACCGGCTTGTATAACCAAAATGCTGTTGAACGTCACTTGGCGGATATTTTGCCCAAAAAACAAGGCAGCTTGCTGTTAGTGAATATTCGTCACTTCAAGAGCATCAATAACATGCTTGGTATTGATGTGGGCAACCTGCTTTTGTCCAAAGTCGCAGAGCGCTTGAAAGAGTGGGATAAAGACATAGAAATGTTGGCCAGATTGGGCGGCGATAAGTTCTTATTGATACTGCAACAAAATGTTTCTGAGCAAGATTGCCTTGAGCTGAATGGGCTTTTTGTTAGAGAGTTCGAAACAGAAGTGTGCTTTGGTGCAAGGTCTTGTATGCGCCTTGATGTCAGTCTTGCCATTCTTCATTTTGAACACGCTACAGACAATGTAAATAGCGCGATGAGACGTTTGGATATTGTTTCAGACAAAGCTCGCGAAGAAAGCGGAGTGTGTGTTTTCTATGAGCAAGGGCAAGATGAAAACCATCAACGTCAGTTAACTATTATTCGAGATCTTCCTGTTGCTCTGGCAAGTAATCAATTATTTGTGGTGTACCAACCCAAAGTGGGTGTAGAGAAAAATGATTGTCAGGAAGCCGAGGCTTTGATTCGTTGGATTCACCCAGAATTAGGCTTTCTTCCACCGGATGAGTTTATTGCCTTGTTAGAACATGCAGGCAGCATTCAAGAGTTAACTCGCTGGATGATTAACCGAGTCTTGTACCAACTTAGCCAATGGTGGGAGCAAGGCCATGAAATCCGTGTAGCGGTAAACTTGTCTGCCCATGATTTGGTGAATGAGTCTTTGCCTCAGATGATTGAACAGGCGCTCATTGATAACAATTTACCGAAACGTGCGTTAGCGCTCGAAGTGACAGAAAGTGCGGTAATGAAAGATCGTGAGAAAGTGATTAGTGTCTTGCAAGCTTTGCAAGATATGGGGATTCATTTAGCCATTGATGACTTCGGTACAGGGCAGTCTTCTTTGGCTTATCTACGTGAATTACCGGTTAATGAAGTCAAAATAGACCGAGCATTTATCCAATATATAGAAAGCAACAAATGTGATGAGTTTATTGCCAAAGCGTCGATTAATTTGTCTCACGCACTGGGATTCACTGTTACGGCCGAAGGCGCAGAAAACCTTGCTGGTGTTGAGCTTTTGAAACAGCATGAATGTGATAAAATACAGGGCTATTTTTTCTCTAAGCCTTTGGTTGCTGACGAGTTTTTCGAATGGCGTGAGAGCTTCCATAAAGCTTAACTGAGTTTATACTCCGCAGTTTTTAGGTCCACTTTACTATGTTGTTTGTTTTACGAATCTTGTTGCTGTTCTTGCTCATTGTTGTGGTTACCCTTTGTGGCATCGTTTTTTGTTTGTTCACATTAGGCTCGAATAACCGCGTGTACCATATCGGACGTGTGTTCGCTAAGGTGGCGCCGTTATTCGGTTTGTCGGTGGAAGGGCGTGTGGCGCCTTCTGCAAGTCATAGTCCACAAGCTGTGTATGTTGCTAATCATCAGAATAATTTTGATCTATTCACTTTAGCGAAGGTGCTACCAAAAGGCGTGGTGACAGTGGGGAAAAGTAGCTTACTTTGGATTCCTTTTTTCGGCGCTTTATATTGGGTGAGCGGCAACATACTGATTAATCGAGACAACCGCAAAAAAGCCATCGCCACGATAGACCAAGTGGTGACAAAAATGAAAAAAGATACCTTGTCGATTTGGATGTTTCCTGAAGGAACGCGAAGTCGAGGAAGAGGTTGGTTGCCTTTTAAGAGAGGCGCCTTTCATGCCGCTGTTCAAGCTGGTGTACCGATTGTACCTATCGTCTGTAGTAATACGCATGAGCAAGTGCATTTGAATCGTTTGAATAATGGAAAAGTCATCGTAGAAATGCTCGATCCAATTGACACAACCGGCTTGCACGAGACAGATGTGGTTCATTTGATGAAAGCCTGCGAGCAGAAAATGCATGAAACTAAGGCTAGGCTAGACTCTGAGTTGACACAATCTTGACATAATAGGTTCATCTAAGTGACTCTCTATAGAGAGGGCTGACGCGGAATCAGAGTTCTTCTTCTCTCTAAATCTAATCTATAATCTTATCTATTGTACGGTTTCCTCTCTGTGGCCAATATTGTGCGTGGCATGCAACCTTCTTGTGCGATACGCCGTTTATGTGTTTTTCCCTTTACTGTCATGTCGAGTCTTTTTTGAAGGGCTAATGAGCAGGCATTCATTTTTATGTCACCTTGCTATGATTCTATTGAGAAAAAGCTCGAGAAACTTCATCATCGTCAATATTGTAGTTGAGCTCTCTGTTTTAAATAGAAAAATAGGTGCTGCCTATCTTTGGTGCACATTTCATTATATACTTCTTTAAATTGACTGCTTGCCGGTCAATTTTTCATGAATTTCGCTAAGCACTTCTCAAAGTTCAAGCTTCACCATCTTTCTTTTCTGACCACATATCCTCTTTTTCTACATGTGAAAGTCTGTTTACATCTAGATCACAATTTTTTACGTATTTTTTATATTGAGTTCACATTAACTTGCTAGTTTATTAAAAATATTCGAATGGTTTGTTATTTTTTACTTTCCTCATAAATATTTATATTTATTTCAGATTTCTACTTTCGTATTTAAAATATTTCAGATAAAAGGGTCGTTTTATGAATTGTGATGAATTATTCCCATCAGGGTGTAAAAAAAATCATCAGAAAGATTTAAAAGTGTCCGTCGCATTTATATTATGTGAAAACTTTATTTTTAAATATTTTTCAGATTTTATAAATGTATTGAATCAAATAAATAATGATGGAATAGGAAAAAAGACGAACGATTTTAGTTGGAGTGTTTTAGGCGAAAAAAATAAACCTATTCGTTCCTCTTGTCATATCGATTTACTTCCTAGAAATGATTTTGAACGCCCAGACGATTACGACTGTATTGTGATCATTGGCGGAACAACGCCTTCCACTGGAGATTTGGGCGAGAAAGCGGCTCAATTCATTACTGAAGCACATCAAGCTAAAATCCCTTTGGTTGGCATTGCGTCTGGTCGTCACGTTTTGGCCAGCCATAACTTATTGGATGGCAGAAAATGTGCTGTGGATGCTTTGTGTGAACTGAAGTTTCGTTCGATTTATCCTGAAATCGAAACCGTTTCTTACGAACCTTTCGTGGTCGACAGCCAGTTAGTGACATGTCCTGGTGATGACGTATTAAATCTTGCTTCAACTTTGATGCGCCAGTACTTTGATGATTTGCCAGAGCAGACTAGACAACGGATGGAGACACGGAAGAATGCTGGCATAAGCAGTGCTGAGTGCGAAGCTAAATACAATATAGACATCAATCAAGTGATTGAATTTATGGAAAATAATTTAAGTGTTCCCATGTCAATGAAAGAGTTGGCTGAGCAGTTAGATACCAGCCCGTCACAGCTGGATGGTTTATTTATGTCTAATATGGGTATGACGCCGTCTTTTGTTTGGCGTAAGTTGCGTTTAGAGCGTGCTTATTGGTTGCTAGTGAACACTCAGCAGAAAATCACAGACATTGCTCTTGAGTGTGGCTACTACGACAGTGCGCATTTCAACAAAGTCTTTAAGTCGTCTTTTTCAGTGTCGCCAAAGATTGTTCGACGAGAAGGAGTGAGCTTGACAGGCTTCCATCAACATCAACATCAACATCAACATCAACATCAACATCAACATCAACACGCTCATAGCACAATGTAGTTGCTCTTAAATTTACTCAGTCATATTTAAAAAGGCAGGTGAAAATATCTGCCTTTTTTATATTTTAAATATATTTTTAGTGTCGCTTTTAGTTTTTTTTGGCGTTAATAGATATGTTTTCTCAATTTATTATTTATTCCTTTCTTTTGGTTTTTTGTGTTTTTTATATTAATTCAAAAATAGTAATTTTAAATATTAAAAATACAATTTTACCGTTTTTATCTACTGTAGATTTTTAGATACACAACACATTGATGAAAACCGGAGAATCACATGAAACTAATTAATTTTAAGCGTAGGCTGCTATTGAAAGGAGCGGTACTAGGACTTTCACTTTCTATGTTGGGTGGAGCTATGACGGTTTCTGCTGCAACGACTTTGCGTTTGTCAACGCAGGTTCAACCTAATTCTGATGGACATTTGTTTGCACTGGATTTTGCTGAACGTGTAGAAGACGCAACGGAAGGACGCGTAAAAATTAATGTCTACCCTGCAAGCCAATTGGGTGACTGGACAGAAGTTCACGAACAATTGATGCAAGGTGCTGTTGATATAGGTCTTCAGTCTCTTTCTACTAAATTCGATAAAACATTAGCGCTTGCTTGGTTCCCGTATGCGGTTGAGGATTATGACAGTGCTCGTACAGCCTACTCGAAAGGCGGTTATGTTTACGACATCGTTGGCGATGCGATCGCAAAACAAGATCTGAAATTATTGAGTGTTTACGGTGCTGGAATGGGCGGAGCTGGTTTTGTTAAAAAATTGCCTCACCCTCGTGACCCAAACGCACGTCAAAACACCAAAATCCGTATTTGGCCAGGTGGCACAACTCACCGCGCTTTGATGGAACGTTTTGGTTTTAACACTTCTCCAGTGCCTTGGTCTGAATTGTATGTTGCTCAATCAACAGGTGTTGTTGACGGCATGATTGGTGGTACAGCGACTCAGCACGTTGAAGGCTTTAAAGACATCACGAAAATGTGGGTGCAATACAACGATCACTACGAGCCACTTTGGTTGGTAATGAACATGCAACGTTTTGAAGGTATTGACGAGAAAGACCAAGATGCCATTTTAGAAGTGGCTCAAGAAGTGAGCTTAGAGCGTTTTGATGCTGTGCAAGCAGCAGAAGAGCAAAGCTTGCAAGACTTGCGTGATGCCGGTGTTGAAGTAGTGACATTCACGAAAGATGAGTTAGCCGAGTTCGCTGATATTACACGTAAAGAAGTATGGCCAGAAATCGCAGATGAGATTGGGCCTGAAGCAATGGCTAAACTGAAGAAAGAGCTTTCTTTAGATTAGTAACAAGAAGCGAATACCTGTATGGCTAGACAGACTCTAGTCATGCAGCGTTCTAAGCGACTGTAAATCAGGTCGCTTTTCTTTTTTCTTATTGGTATCTGTCAGTTTGTTTCTTCTTGGAAGCCGTTTATGTTGTCGTCTCTCTTTAAATCAATTCTTTCTGTAGGGTGCGCGTTGTGGCGTTTTAAGCTTCAACTGCAACGCTGGACTCTATTTGTGACCAGTATGGGCGTCACTCTGTTGGTGTTTATACAAGTCATCATGCGTTACTTCTTTGATGTTCCTTTGTATGGCATTGAGGAAGTGGCGATTTACCTTGCTGTTTGGTCTTACTTTATTGGTGCTGCTTATGGCGCTCATCAGAAAGAGCATATTTCCGCGAGCCTCGTAGATGTTTTTCTACCAGAAGGGCTGGGGCAAATGCTGATTAGCATGTTGGCAAGTTTAATCAGTGTCTCTGTCAGTGCTTGGATGATTAGCTGGAGTTGGTACTACCTCTCATGGACATTCAGACGAGGGACTGTGTCTGTGGATCTTGGCCTTCATATGGGGTGGGTTCACAGTGCGATCTTCCTTGGTCTGTTGCTCATGACCATGTATTTTTTTATCGATTTCCTCGAACGTTTGTTTCAAATTTTTCAGTATAAAAAAGTCAGCAGTAAGAGAGAAACCTTATGAGTTATGACGTGATTTTAGATGGTTTGCTGTTGGTGACTCTGCTCGTTATTGGCGTCCCTGTTCCTATTTGTTTTGCGGCTGCCGCTTTGTTGTTAATTGTGTTGGGTGAATTTGGCACACCTATGTTTTTGGTGTCGGCAGGTTATTCTAAGCTGTCTTCCATCGTCTTACTTGCTATTCCTTTATATATCTTGGCCGGTGGCCTAATGAGTCACGGTGGAATTGCCGGTCGCTTGGTGGATTTTGCCGAAAGTGTTGCTGGGCGATTCCGTGGCGGTATGGGAGTTGTGGTTATTATCGCGACGGCGGTTTTCGGCGCAATTTCTGGTATGGCGAGTTCTGCCGTTGCAGCCATTGGTGGCATTATGATTCCTCGCCTTGTTGAGAGAGGTTACGATCGAAACTATGCTGTTAGCTTGGTTGCATGTTCCTCAGTATTGGCGCTGCTGATTCCACCAAGTGCAAGTATGATTATTTTTGGTTGGGTAACGAATACGTCAATTACAGCGCTTTTCTTAGCGCCTATTTTGCCGGGCTTCTTACTGATCATGTTGTTTATGTTTTGGAATAGAGTACTTACGCGCAATATGCCAATCAAAGCACCTGAGCCTGTGGGCTTTGTCGATGCAGCAAAAATCGCCAGTGTGAAAGCAAAGCGTGCAGCGTTTGGTTTGGCGATGCCTTTGATTATTTTGGGCTGTATCTACGGCGGTGTTACAACACCAACGGAAGCGGCCGCGATTGCGGTGGTTTACGCCATTCCTGTCGGTTTCCTGATCTACCGTGACCTGAACTGGAAATCTTTCTACGACATCGTTTGGAAGTCAGCGCAAACCAGTGGTGTGCTGATGGTGCTTATCTTCTTTGCTTCTATGTTGGCGCGCTTGTTTACGATGGAAAATGTGCCGCAAGATATGATGGGATCATTTCTTGCTGTGACGGAAAATAAGATCTTACTTCTGTTGATGATCAACCTATTTTTGGTCGTGATTGGCATGTTCATGGACGACGTAAGTGGTATTTTGTTGGTGTCTCCGATGTTGTTGCCGATCATGTTAAAACTGGGAGTGGATCCTATCCATTTTGGCGCAATTGTTGCTGTGAATTTGGGGATGGGGCTTATCACTCCTCCGACAGCGCCAATATTGTATTTTGCTGCGATGGTCGGGGGCGTTAAGCTTGGTGGAATCTTGAAGCCTACCTTAGTGTTTGTGTTGTTTGCGTATCTACCTGTTGTTCTTTTAACCACTTTCTTACCGGATCTTTCGATGGCGTTACCACGCTTAATTTTAGGACTGGAGTGATCTGAAAGTGTGCAGAAAAATTTATTAGACTGTTGGAGTTAGATTAATGAACAATAACACACCAAACATGCAAGGTGAGTCTCATGACGTTGTTATTATTGGGGCTGGTTTTGTGGGAGTTGCAACGGCACTTTGGCTGCAAATTCAAGGACACAAAGTAACCATTGTGGATCCTGATCCATTTGTAGAAGGGGCGTATTACGGGAATGCTTGTACGATTGCGACTTACGCCAATATTCCAGTGGCGACGCCTGCGATTTTGAAGCAAATTCCGAACTTGTTATTAAATCCACAAAGCCCTTTGTCTGTACGTTGGCCTTATTTACCACAATTAGCTCCTTGGTTAATACGCTTCCTTATGGCGAGTACGCCAAATAAAGTCGAGAACATTGCGCGTGAGCTTGGTATTTTATTGTCCCATGTAAATACCGCGTTTGAGCCTTTGTTTAAGGAGTCGAACGCGCAGGAATTATTAGATATAAATGGCACCATGTATTTGTACAGTAGCGAAGAAAGCTTTCGAAATGCACGTACGGATATTGAATTAAGGCGTAACAATGGTATTCCAGTTGAGGAATTGAGTCACGGAGACATCGCAGACTTAGAACCCAACCTTAACCCGATCTACCATAAAGGTATTATGTTCACGAACGGTTACCATGTTAGAAGCCCACTTCAATTATTGAAGAACATGGGTGCGGCTGTTGTTGCTCGTGGTGGCAAGATAGTGAAGAGCAAAGCGTTAAGTATTCAACGTATTAGTCCGACTGAAATAAATATCGCGACACAAAGTGGTGATGTGAAAGGAAACAAGGTTGTTGTAGCTGCGGGGGCTTGGTCACGTCAATTTGCTTCGCAAGTTGGTGATAAGGTGCCGCTAGACACAGAGCAGGGTTATCATGTTATGTATAACGGCGCACAAGATTTACTCAACCGACCTGTTGGTTGGGCCGATGTTGGCTTTTACATGACACCAATGGATACAGCATTGCGTGCAGCCGGCACAGTGGAACTTGGAGGGTTAAAGAACCCACCTAATCCTAAAAGAATTAAATTGATATCAGATACGGTTAAGACGTTGCTTCCGCAATTAGGAGAGCACGATGCCGAATGGACTGGCTTTCGACCATCGATACCGGATTCCATGCCAGTGATTGGGCCATCAGCAAAAGACAAAGACGTCTTTTATTCATTTGGTCACGGTCATATTGGTATGACATTGTCCGGTGTGAGTGGGAAAATTATTGCGGATCTTATTAGCCAAAATGAACCAGAGGTTAATATCCAACCTTTTAGGGTGGATAGATTCTAAAATAAAGTAGAGGGTTAGAATGTCGAGTAATGCGATAATACTTGTCGTAGATGATGAGCCGACTTCTCGGCAGATTCTTGTCGGGTATTTTGAAAGTGAAGGTTATCTGGTTCGAGAAGCTCAAACAGCAGAACAAGCAGAAGATATTCTGCAAAAAGAAACCATAGATCTGGTTTTACTCGATATTCGCATGCCTGGAAAAGACGGATTAACGCTCACTCGTGAGTTGAGAGTGAGTTCAGACATCGGCATAATTCTTGTAACCATGAGACAAGACGACATAGATCGAATTGTTGGTTTAGAGTGTGGTGCTGATGATTATGTTACTAAGCCATTCAACCCTAGAGAAATTCTTGCCAGAGCCAAAAACCTCATTCGTCGAGTTCGACAGTTGCGTACATTGGCTCAATCCTCCCAGAAAGAAGAAACCGTGAAGCACTTTGGTGACTGGAGTTTGAATGTGAACTTGCGTCGTTTGCTTCATGTTGATGGTGAGAAAGTTCAACTCACGGACGGAGAATGCCAATTACTGGCGACTTTGATTAGCCATGCGGACATGGCCATGACTCGTGATGATTTGATGGACAAAATCCGAAACCGTGAGTGGCTACCAAGTGACAGAACCATTGATGTGTTGATTGGTCGCCTTCGCAAGAAACTTCGAGATGATTCTACTGATCCTAATATTCTAATCACTGTGCATGGTACGGGTTATTTGTTTAACTCTAAAGCCACGAGAGACGACGGATGAACATTCCTCGTCGCTTTCTTAATACGATTTTTTGTGTGCTGAGTACTTTACCATTTGCGTTGGCAGAGAGTACCCAAATCACTCTTGAGGAGAACGTTTCAGATTCTGACAAAACTGTTTTTGCAAAGACAGGAGATGCAGAATTACGCCCTACAGAAACTAAAGAGATTGTATTGTGCGGACATCCAGATTACCCGCCAGTTTCATGGGCTGAGGAAGGCAAAATTGTTGGCCTTGCTCCCGCGATTGTGAAGCAGATATTTCAGCATTTGGATTATAAAGTCGATGCTAAAGCCGTCGGTAATTGGAAGCGTTGCTTACGTGAATTAGAGTTGGGGCGAGTGGATTTGGCTGTTGCGTATCGAACTCAAGAGCGAGAAAACCTTTTTGATTTTAGTCATGAAGCGGTTATCGACGATCCTATGGCCATTTTCGTTAATCGAGACCACGCTTTTCCTTTTGAGAGCTGGAGTGATTTATTAGGGAAAACCACAGGCTTGATGTTGGGTGACAGTGTCGGCAACTCTTTTGACAACTTTTTAGCTGATAATTTAGTGATAGAAAGAGTGTCGAAAGCGTCTCAGAACTTCGGCAAGCTTGGACGTGGCCACATTGATTTTATTCCCTATGGTTTGCATGCAGGGAATTTGCTTATCCAACAATTTGGTTTGAGCGATCGTGTTGTAGCCTTGCCGAATCTGGCGATAACCAATCAGTATTATCTCGCTGTATCGCGGAAATCTGACCTCAATCAGTATCTTGACTTAATCGATGCTGAGCTACAGAAAATGCATAAAAGCGGTGACGTGAAACGTTTAACCGATCGTTATATTCAAATCTATTCTGCCAAAAACCTATAATCCTCTTAGCCAATATTGAGATCCAATAAACCATGCTGCATTGGAATAACCCCAAGTTCTTTTTCAACTACAAAAATAATCATCCATTAGGCAGTCGAATCCTGCTGTGGATTTTGATTTTCAGCCTCTCTTTCACTCTTATTTCTACGACAATTCAGCTTTATTACGACTATCGAAAAGAAGTAGCTCAAATTGAAAGTCGATTTGAGTTGATTCGTAGTGGTTATGTGGACAGCTTGGCCAAAAGCTTGTGGGATTTGGACCGCGAGCAAGTTCGTGTTCAGTTGGAAGGCGTTTTGAATTTTCCTGATATTCGCTTTTTGAGGTTGGAGTCGAATATTTGGAGCGAGAATATTATCTTGGGTTCCGTGCCTCAAAATTCGGGCTTTGTCGATGATTCATCGAGGTTTGAGTTGATTCATCACACACCGTTGAAAGGCGATCAACTGCTCGGTACTTTGTTCGTCAATATTGACTATGATGCGGTGTATGGACGTTTATGGGGAACCGGTTTGATTACTGTATTTTCCAATACCTTGTTTATCTTTCTGATCAGCATTGCTCTGATGATCATAGTGCAATTAAAAGTGACACGTTATCTTGAAGCGATGGCGCTTTATACGCGCCAAATCGGTCGAGGAGAAGAAAATGGTCCACTTGAGTTAAAACACAAACCACGCGGTGCTCGACCCGATGAATTAGATCAAGTAGTTGATGCCATTAACGAAATGCGCAGTGCCATCCTTCAAGATATCATTCGACGCGAACAAGATCAAGAGAAGCTTTTATACAGCCGAGATCAGTTGCAGGAAATTGTAAAGCGCCGAACTGAAAGTCTTCAATCTGCAAAAGAAGTAGCTGAAACGGCAGATAAAGCAAAGTCTCAGTTCTTGGCAACTATGAGTCATGAAATACGGACGCCATTGAATGGTGTGATTGGTATGGCTCAGCTTCTATTAAATTCAGAGCTTGATGGAAAAAATCGTGAATACATCGAGGGCATATATCAATCGAGCACGATTTTACTAGAAACACTTAATAACGTTCTCGATTACGCGAAGCTGGTTGAAGGCGTGCATATTCCTGAAAGTATGGCCTTTCGAATAGATGAACTTTCCAAATCTGTTGCTTTACTCTTCACGCCTTTGGCAACGGAAAAGAACTTATCCTTAAGCGTCAACATTGATCCTGCGATGCATAATATGTGTTATGGAAGTGTGGGGGCATTAAGGCAAATATTATCCAACTTGTTAGCGAATGCGCTGAAGTTTACCCAAGAAGGAAGTGTTGAAATTTCAGTCTCTCCTGTGTGGTTGCACGAAGGAAAACAGCGTGTTTGCTTTCAAGTTGAAGACACCGGTATCGGCATCCCTGACGTTTTGCAGACTCGTATTTTTGAACGCTTTACTCAAGCGGATGAAAGTATTACCCGACGTTTTGGTGGAACGGGATTGGGATTGGCTATTTGTAAAAAAATGGTCGATTCACTGGGTGGGAAAATGGGCGTAAAAAGCGAAGAGGGCAAAGGTAGTCGTTTTTGGTTTGAGCTTACACTGGATACACAAGAAGGCATATCAGCAGATCGGGCAGGAATATCGATGACTAACACCTCATCGACTGCTATTCGAGCAATGGGAGCCATCGAACCCAATACACCATTAAAAGATCATGCGGCCGGTGTTTCTAAAAAGAGTCGACCGCTTCATGTTTTGTTGGTAGAAGATGTGAGTATTAATCGCCAAGTCGCCGAAGCTTTTTTATCCCTTGAAGGGTTCGAGGTGTTCTGTGTGGTTGATGGAAAGGAAGCGCTGGAGATTACGCAAGATCAAAAGTTTGACCTTATTTTGATGGACGTGCATCTTCCAGAAATGAGTGGCGTTGAAGTTTGCCAGCATATTCGAGAAAGTCATTCCGTTAATACAGACACACCAATTATTGCCCTGACCGCGAGTGTTCAGCCAAAAGAGGTAGAGCAATATAAGCGTGCGGGGATGAGCTCAGTTGTCCCTAAGCCTTTGATCCAAGGTGAGTTACGCGATGCGATACAGCAGGTTTTACAACCGACAGCTCTGCCTGCTGATAAAGCTAGCAGGCAAAAAAATCATACTGACGAAGATAATACGGTTTTAGATGAATCTTTGATCGCTTTACATCTTAAAGTGTTGGGTATTACAAAAGTTGAAAAAATCGCCAATGAGCTAAAGCACAATGCAGTTGCAACGGAATCGAAGATTCATGACGCCATGATAATTGCGGATTTGTTTGAGGTGTCAGAACAAGCGCACAAGCTTGCAGGCGCTGCAGAAACAATGGGTGCTAAAGCATTAGCATCGACGTTAAAGAGAATGGAATGCGCAGCGAACGATGAGAAGCTTGTTGAGGTTGAGCGCTTTCATCGTGCTTTGAATGGTGAAATCAGTCAAACATTAACTTTGTTGATGGATTTTATTGAACGACATCGTAAAGCGTCATCTGAATTGCAAGATAAAAACGAAAAAGCCAACTTACCTGAGTGAGTTGGCTTTTGAATATCCGAATGGAATAATCTATTCGTTACGCTTGTAGCGTATATTTAAGAATCTCAACCACTTCTCTTGGTGTCTGAGTCCAAGCCAGCGCCGCGGCATCTACCTCTTTAAGTGGGTGGATTAGGCTTTCATTGTGCATGGTGATATAAGGTGTACCTAGTGCAGCGCAATAGCCAGCATCGAATGCGGCATTCCATTGCTTATATTTCTCGCCAAATCGAATTACAACCAAATCGGCTTTTTTAATAGCAGTCTGGGTACGGATTGCGTTTACTTTTGAGGATTTGTGATCTCTCCAAAAACTTGAAGGCTCTTCTCCCAAGTGATCTGCCGCTGCATCACTTGCTTCATGGTTAGTTACTGGTGAAAGTATTTCTATATCTAGAGCAAGCTCTTTAATCCCTTGTTTAATTTCTTCGCGCCACTCACTGTGTATTTCACCTGAAAGGTAAATTGTAAAACTCATGATGTCTCTCCACTTTTAAGATGTTCTCCTCTTTAGCGAGGAGATACATACAAGTATAAAATGTGTCTTATTAAGCAGAATAGTAAAAATTAAGAGAGTAGCTTTAGATGCAAGTGTTTAATTTGTATCACTTAGTTTCTAAGTGACTTACCTCAAAATAAATGTAGGTAATTGTTAACCCCAATTGATCTTCAATTGCTGCTGACTTTATTATTGCTAGTAATGCTGCATGTGGTGGCTTTTGTTGGAGATTTGAGTCATGCGTTTCACTTCTATTCGGGTAAAAAGTTCCTTACCTGTCCTTATTATGAGTATTACCTTTGCTGTTGCCTTGTCTTCAATGCTTTACATAAGCGGACAATTAAGACATGAGTTGGACAATCAGGTTGATAAATACGAAAAAGCAGTGGTAGCCATCCTGAATGCTGACCGTGATCTTTATCAAGCTAAGGTGGCTGAGATTCATCTTGCACAGAAGCTAGGCAAGGCGGAAGATGAAGAAAAAGATCGCTTAGAGAATGCTCAGCAGGTGAAAGATAGAGTTGGCCTTTTCCGTGATTATCTTACAGAAGTGCCTAGCGTTTCTGCTTCAACAAAAGGTTTTGATAAAGCATTTGATACTTGGTTAGCCTCTTCAAATGCTGTAGTTAAAACACCTTCCAATGCCTTAGCAGAAAAAACAAATGCCGACTTCAGTGCGCTTCGAGATATTTTGGATAGAGCCGGCGAGGCCGCAACGACTCATGCGCAAGCTGAGAAAGTAGAAATAGAAGCGCAAGTTGATAGCTTCAAAAACTTTGCTTTTATTATTGTTGCTATCGGATTATTGATCGCCGTTTGGTTCAGTTATAAAACGCCGAAGACTTTGTCTGATCAGGTGAATTATCTTGGTAGCCGTATCCGTGAAATCTCAGAAGGTGATGGCGATTTAACTCAACGCATTAAGTTTGATACGAAAGATGAACTTGGTGATTTGGCCAAAGAATTCAACGGTTTCTTAGATCGTTTACGCGGCATTATCGGCAATATTCATCAGCAGTCGAATAAGCTCGGTTCCATGACAGCACAGTTGCATGAAGCGTCCAATAAAACGACTGGGATTACCTCTGCACTTTCAAATGCTTCTGCGTCTATTGTGAGCGCGGGTCATGAGATGGATATGTCTAACAAAGAAATGGCTGAGGTGGCAAAAGATACTGCAGAAGAAGCGCAGAACTCCAGTGACTTGATCCGAAACGGTATGTTGGCGGTAACGAAATCTCAGCAAGCTATCAAGGAATTGGTAACAGATATTGGTCAAGCGCAAGGGCGTTCTGGCGAGCTACAAAAAAGCTCAGAAAGTATTGCTTCTGTACTGGAAGTGATTCGAAACATTGCGGAGCAAACAAACTTATTGGCTTTGAATGCTGCCATTGAAGCGGCACGAGCAGGCGAGTATGGCCGTGGCTTTGCTGTCGTAGCAGACGAAGTTCGTACATTAGCGACACGAACTCAGGACAGCACCAATGAGATCGAAAGCATGATTGAACAACTGAAAGTAAACGTCAGTAGCTCTTCTAATGCGATTCAAAACAGCCGAGATAATGCAGACTCTACAGTAGCAAACTTCGAAGAAGTGACTCAGGTTTTCGACAAGCTAAAAGAGTCTTTCTCTAAAGTTCAAAATATGGCGGCGCAAACAGCGCAAGCGACTCAAGAACAGTCACAGGTTGCTAATGAAATTAATGTGAATATGGTTTCTTTGAAAGACCAAACAGATTCTGTGCAATCAGTATCGGATGCCATTTTGCAACAGTCTGAAGGCATCAGTAAATTGTACAAAGTACTGGACCAGCAAGTGGGCAGTTTCAAAGTTTAGGTTGATTGACTCTTCGTAATACACCAAAGCGCTTACCAATAGGGTAAGCGCTTTTTTTTGTCTATGATTTACTCAAGGCACTTTTTAGCAGCGGAAATTAGATAGGTAAAGGCGCGTCGGACTTTATTGCTCGAATGGCAAAGTTGCTGTGAATGTCTTTTACATGAGGCAAATTCTGAATAGTTTTAAGAATACCTTCGTAATCCGTGAGATCTTTTGCTACTACTTCCAGTCGATAATCTGCATGGCCAGATACCAAATAAGCGCTGATGACATTAGGTAAATTCATTACGCTTTTTTCAAAATCTTCACTGGCTTCGCTGGTGTGATTATTTAAGCCCACTTCGATAAAAACAGTCATAGATAAACCGACTTTCTTTCGCTCCAATGCTGCCCTGTAATGCTTAATAACGCCTGCATTTTCCAATTGCTTCACACGTCGCAAACAAGGAGACGCAGATAAATGAATGTGTTCCGCAAGCTCAACATTACTCAAACGGCCATCATTTTGTAGATGAGTCAGGATTTGGTTATCGGTAGAGTCTATTTTCAAAATTAGCATACCTGTAAGTTTTTGATTTATTTATTGATAGATTATGCCAAAAGGGATGTTTTTAGAAGTGGTAATGGCAAGGACATGCTCATCGTTCAGTCCATATAATGAAGATACTGACTCATTGTTAATATGTATTTTATTAGGGCAATCATGATGGATATCACTCATTCAAAAAACACACCGGAAGCGCATTATCGAAATATCGCCACAGGTAAAACATTCCAGCTTGGCTTGTTAGCGGCCTTCATTACGGTATGTATTTGGGCTAGCTGGTTGGTGAGCGTCAAAATGGGCGTGCAGTCTGCTTTAACCAGTTTTGATCTCGCCTTAATGCGATACGGTTTACCAGCTTTGGTGTTGCTGCCTTTCTTATATCAATCCCGTCGGCAGTTATTGGCGGTTCCTGCTTGGACCTTGTTAGGCATTGTCTTGGGAGCAGGGATTCCCTTTTTCTTTTTAAGCTCACAAGGTATGCATTATGCGCCAGTATCTCATGCGGGCTTGCTGCTACCTGGAACCTTTCCTCTCTTTGTGACGGCGATTGCGTTTTTTGTTTTTAAAGAACCATTAAGTCGCCCTCGTTTCATTGGTTTATTGGCGATTATGTTTGGTGTATTGGCCTTGTTAATCATATCTATGTGGTCGCTCAAAGGGGATGTTTGGAAAGGCGATTTACTCTTTTTAGGTGCTAGCTTTTTTTGGGCGGTTTACACCATAAGCTTGCGTGTTGCCGGTTTGCCTCCTTTGGCTGCAACAGGTTTATTGAGTGTTGTTTCGCTGGTGGCTTTATGTGTGATGTTCGTAACTGGAAGCGTGACATCGGGAATGAGCTTAGTAAGCACGGACGAGTTGATTTGGCAGTTTGTCGTGCAAGCGATTCTGGTTGGCCTTTTCGCTGGGTTTAGTTATGGTTACTCCATCAATTTATTAGGGGCAGAACGAACCTCTGCAATGGGCGCATTAACGCCCGTGTTAGCCTCAATAATGGCGATCCCATTATTGCAAGAATCCATCGGATTGGCGGCGGCTTTAGGGTTATGTTTTGTTTGCATTGGCGTGGTACTGGCAAGTGGTATCGTGAAGTTGCCCCGTAAATCACATTAAGTCATTTTGTTATTGAATTTTAAGGAAAATACATCATGTTTGAGCGTCTTACTCCCGCAGTAAAAGACCCAATTTTGTCTCTGTCCATCGCATGTCAGTTAGATACTCGTGCAAATAAATTGGATTTGGGCGTGGGCGTATATCGAAACGAGCAGGGCGTAACGCCTGTTTTAGAGACAGTCAAAATCGCTGAACAGCGCTTACTCGATATGCAGGAAACGAAAGCTTACGTTGGTTTAGCTGGCTGCGAACGCTTCAACCGAGCCATGATGACCTTACTCATGGGAGACAACTCTAGCCGCTCTCGTGCTGTTGCTGTACAAACGCCTGGAGCAAGTGGCGCGCTTCGTATGTTGGCCGATGTCATCGCCATGGCAAACTCATCAGCTAAAGTTTGGATGAGTGATTTAAGTTACGCAAACCATGCGCCAATTATGAAAACAGCAGGATTGGAAGTTGCCTATTTCCCTTACTTTGATCCTGAAACCAAACTGGTAAACGAGCCAGCCATGCTAGACACCTTAGCGACACTCGGTAAAAACGACGTGGTGTTGTTACATGGTTGCTGCCATAACCCAACAGGCGCAGATTTAAGCTATGCCGCATGGCAAGCCATTACGGATTTGGCGAATCAACAAGGCTTCTTGCCTTTTATCGACATGGCATATCAAGGCTTTGGCGATGGAATGGAAGAAGACGCTGTGGGCTTCCGTTATCTGGCAGAGCGCGTTCCGGCTTATCTTGTTGCCAGTTCTTGCTCGAAAAACTTTGGCTTGTACCGTGAGCGTACAGGGCTTGCTGTTGTTGTCGCGGATACATTAGCCAAAAGTGAGAGTATTAAAAGTCGCATTATGGAATGCGCGCGTAGTACTTACACCATGCCGCCAGATCACGGCGCTGCTATTGTTCGTATCATCTTGGAAGACGAAGCACTAAAAAATGCATGGTTAGCGGAAGTGACCGCCATGAGACAGCGTATTCAAGGTGTTCGGTCTTCGTTAGCTGGTGCTATTAGACAACAAACAGGCAACCAAGCCTTTGATTTTATTGAACAACATAAAGGTATGTTCTCTGTTCTTGGAACCAATGCAGAACAAATCGCACGTTTGAAAGAAGAGTTCGGTATTTACCTCGTTGACGGAGGCCGAATGAACATCGCAGGGCTAGGAGAAAAAGACGTACCTTACTTAGCAGAAAGCCTCGCGAAAGTGGTGTAATGGGGATATAGATAAAAAAGTAAAACGCAGGACGTTGTGAGTATTGTTGAAATACTACCCAAGGAGGGTATACTTTGATTTATAAAACAAAAGAGTTTTGTTCTCAGACTAAAAAAGAGAGCCTGACCGATGCAGATCTTGCTAAAGCTTGCAGGGAAATTCAACAAGGGTTAGTTGATGCTGATTTGGGAGGCCATCTTTACAAAAAAAGAGTCGCAATAGGCAACAAAGGTAAGAGCGGTGGCTTTCGTACATTGATAGGTGCCGTTATTGGTGAGAAGTACTTTTTCTTATACGCCTTCGCCAAGAACAAGCGATCAAATATTTCACACCAAGAAAAACTTGTGTTGAGAGAGTTGGCCCGTACTTTCATAGATTTTGATCTGGAAACGCTTAATCATCTAATAGTGACTGGTGAACTTATTAAAGTAGATGAGGAAGGAGATAGTTATGAGTGATATTTTAAAATCCGTTCATAAAACGGCTAAAGGGTTGAACCGAGCTGGTGCGATAGATAAAACCACCATGCGAAAGTTTGATGCGCTGTGCCTAACCTCTATTCATGAATTTTCACCTGAACAAGTTCGCCAATTACGATTGGCTAACAACCTTTCTCAACCTGTATTTGCTCAATACCTCAATGTCAGTGACAAGCTAGTCAAAAAATGGGAACAGGGTGAAAGCAAACCCAGAGGTGCGGCGCTGAAGATGCTGTCTCTAGTCGAGCGAAAAGGAATCGAAACGATCGCTTAATTTTTTCTAACGCCTATTTACTAAAGTGTTAGCATCAATGGTTTTTTATGAAAAATGACCTTACAGAAGTTTTAGAGTTATCTAATAGAGGGGAAGTGCCATCACCTCATGGTAAAGAGCAGTATATTGTTTATGGGTCTCCTGCTTCCGTTCAATCAAGTAAAGCTATTAGAGATAAATATTTAAATTCTATAAAAGAGCAATTTCAGGACCTGAAATACATTCTTACAGGTGAGATAGTGCTCGATATAGTTTGGTATGTATCTGCAAAAAATAGATATGAAACGGATGCAAAGAATGACATCGATAATTGTATTAAACCAATTATTGATGCATTTACAGGGCCTGAAGGGTTGTTCATAGATGATTGCCAATTAAGAGGACTTTACATTTGCTGGCGTCACACTGATAAGGATGAAGAAAAACTTGTCTTTGACCTGAACTTTCAAGGGGATCAATTTTCACCGAAAGAAAATCTAGCTTTTGTCCAGCTTGATGGTGCTCTATGTGTACCAGTGAATATGGATTGGCCTGAAGACTTTAAAGCTATCTTTGTGGAGTTTCTAACGAAGTCTAAAAACACAAAAGATCAATTAGAGCAGTTACGTGTGTCATATTTACAAGTCTCAGGAATCTTAGCAGGTAATCAACCGCTTCACCGAACTAGAGTGAAAGGTTTTCCCGTGTACCCACTTGATCACTTTATAAAATAAATCACTAACTTTTTTGAAGAGCTTAATAAAAAAACCGCTCTCATTTCTGAAAGCGGCTTCTCATTGCTTTACCAACCTATCCCATTAAATAGAATTACGCATCAATACGTTTGTATTTGATACGTGTTGGTGTTGCTTCGTTGCCGGTACGTTGCTTGTAGTCAGCTTCGTATTCAGCGTAGTTACCTTCGAAGAACACAGCCTTTGAATCACCTTCGTACGCTAAGATGTGAGTTGCGATACGGTCTAGGAACCAACGGTCGTGAGAAATAACAATCGCGGCGCCAGGGAAGGCCAGTAACGCGTCTTCCAGTGAACGTAAAGTTTCTACGTCAAGATCGTTGGTCGGCTCATCCAGTAGCAATACGTTGCCACCTTCTTTAAGCAGCTTCGCAAGATGCAAACGGTTACGCTCACCACCAGACAAATGCTTAACGAATTTTTGCTGATCCGCACCTTTGAAGTTAAAACGGCCGATGTAAGCACGAGAAGGTACTTTGTAGTTGTGAACTGTGATCATGTCTTGACCGTCAGAAATTTCTTCCCAAACCGTCTTATCACCATCCAATTCACGCATTTGGTCAACGTAAGCCAGTTGCACGGTTTCGCCTAACGTCACTGTGCCTGTGTCTGGCTTTTCAATGCCAGCGATCATTTTGAACAGAGTTGATTTACCAGCACCGTTACCACCAACAACACCCACAATTGCGCCTTGAGGAACAACCATGTTGAAGTCTTCTAGTAGCATCTTATGCTCGAAGCTTTTGCTCACGCCTTCGATCTCGATGACTTTCGAACCAAGACGTGGCCCTGGTGGAATGTACAATTCGTTGGTTTCGTTACGATCTTGGAACTCTTGTGAGTTCATCTCTTCGAATCGAGCCAAACGTGCTTTCGATTTAGATTGACGGCCTTTGGCGTTTTGGCGAACCCACTCAAGCTCCGATTTAATGGCTTTTTGGTGAGAGGCTTGTTGTTTCGCTTCTTGCTCTAGACGAGCGTCTTTTTGCTCCAACCAAGAAGAGTAGTTGCCTTCGTATGGAATACCGTGTCCGCGGTCAAGTTCCAGAATCCAGCCAGCTGCGTTATCAAGGAAGTAACGGTCGTGGGTAATCGCCACAACGGTACCTGGATAATCTTTCAAGAAGCGCTCTAGCCAAGCAACGGATTCCGCGTCCAAATGGTTAGTCGGTTCGTCGAGAAGAATCATGTCTGGCTTGTCTAATAGCAAACGACATAAAGCCACACGACGACGTTCACCACCAGAAAGGTGTTCAACATTCGCGTCCCAAGGTGGAAGACGAAGCGCATCGGCCGCCACTTCAAGCGCACGCTCTAGGTTGTGACCTTCTTTCGCTTCGATCAAGGCTTCAAGCTGACCTTGTTCTTTTGCCAAGGCATCGAAGTCTGCATCTGGTTCTGCGTATTCTGCGTAAACTTGGTCAAGACGCGCCATGGCGTCAATTACATCAGCAAAGGCTTCTTCAACAATGCCACGAACATTTTTAGTTGGATCAAGGTAAGGTTCTTGCTCCAAGTAGCCGATTTTGATGCCCGGCATTGGGCGAGCTTCGCCGTTATATTCTTTATCAACGCCCGCCATAATGCGTAAAAGCGTAGATTTACCTGAGCCGTTAAGACCCAAAACACCGATCTTAGCGCCAGGGAAAAAAGAAAGAGAAATGTCTTTAAGAATCTCGCGTTTAGGAGGAACGACTTTCCCAACGCGGTTCATGCTGTATACAAACTGAGCCATAAAATGAGTCACTTATTGAATGATTTGAAAGTAGGGTAAGAATAACACAGCTGTGGCTAATGAAGAATAATCTGAGCCGCACCTGTGACTACTAAAATTGCCCCTAGCCAAGCACCAAATGCAGGGCGTTGACCTGTGGTAATCCACAGTGCAGGTAAAATAAGAACAGGCACTACCGCCGACAAAGTAGTGACAATACCAACATTCGCGTTACCGATTCCCCACACCAAAATGCTCATGCCGATTACCATGCCAATGGTGGCCATTGCAGTGGCACCGATAAAATCAGCTGCTTTTAATTGCCAAATAGGCAAGGCGTCAGCTGGTTGTTTATGTCGATAAAATAACCCATAAGCAAGAATGAGAGCGATGGCGCCAGTGCTGACGCGCAATGCAGACACCGCAATAGGGTCTGCTCCATCTAATAAAGCTGGTTTGCTGAGTAACGCGCCACTGGCTTGGCCAAGTGCGCCACCTAACGCCATGAGAATACCGGCACTTAATTTGCCTTTGGTTTGCTCCCAAGCATGGTTATTGTTTCGTTTACCAAACAATATAGCGATGACAACACCAGTTAGAACCAGCCCGCAGGCGAATAATTGATTTAGCGATAAATACTCATCTAAAAATAGCCAGCTAAGCAAAATCGACATAGGTGCATTGGTTGCAAACAACACACCTGCTCGTCTGGGGCCGAGGCGATGTACAGCGCTGAATAACATGGTGTCGCCAAGAAAAATCCCCACGACGCCAGAGAGGAGAATCATCTCTGAATGTTGCCATAGTTGATCGCTAAAGCGCTGACCAACGAAACAGATAAGTAACAATATTAGGCTAGCAATAGAAATTCTTACCGTGTTGAAACGCATGCTCCCAAAACACTCGATTAATCTGGGCGCCATGAGACTAGAAACAGTCCAACACAATGCGGCAACCAAGCCAGCTAATTCTGCAAACGGCATAATTCCTCTTTAATTCCCTGCCAAGAAGAATCGAAAAAGTACATTTTTTTGAAAAGTACGTTTGTAGCTATATGTTGGCGGGATTGATATGATTTGAGCCAGAAAATGATGGCCTTTATCAAGGCATTCTTACACCAAATTAGTGATATTGGAAGCGCCATGCGATGCCCTTTTTGTGGAACTCTAGATACTAAAGTTGTCGACTCCCGTTTGGTTTCGGAAGCCGCACAAGTACGCCGTCGCCGCACTTGTATTCAGTGTCACGAACGTTTTACCACGTTTGAAGTGGCTGAATTACAAATGCCAAAGCTGATCAAAAGCGATGGCAGCCGTGAAACCTTTGATGAAGATAAGTTACGTAATGGCATCATCAAGGCGATAGAAAAGCGCCCAGTGAGCAGTGAAGCTGTGGAAACAGCCATTACTCGAATTAAAGAAAAAATGCAGGCCACAGGTGAACGAGAATTGCCTTCTCGTTGGACGGGCGAAGCGGTAATGGATGAATTGCAGCAACTCGACCAAGTGGCTTATGTTCGCTTCGCCTCGGTTTATCGAAGCTTTAAAGACATCAGTGAATTCCGTGAAGCGATTGATCGCTTAGAGAGCAACAGCGCGGAAGCATACGAATCTAAAGAAGAGAAAGAATGACAGTTTATAACCACGAATACTGGATGGCGAAGGCGATTCAACTGGCGAAAAAAGGCCTTTATACCACTCATCCAAATCCTCGTGTTGGGTGTATTTTGGTGAATGGCGATCAGTTGATTGGTCAAGGCTTTCACCTCAAAACTGGCGAAGGTCATGCGGAAGTTAATGCGTTGGCGGATGCGAAGAATAACGCGTCAGACCAAATAAAAGGCGCAACCGCTTACGTCACTTTAGAGCCATGCAGTCATCAAGGCAAAACGCCACCTTGCGCCGATGCTTTGATTAAAGCGGGTGTGAGTCGTGTGGTTTTTGGCATGCAAGACCCAAACCCTGAAGTATCAGGTCGTGGTTTAGAAAAATTAAAAAAAGCCGGTATCGAAGTCATTGGCCCTGTTTTAGAAGCGGAATGTGAAGCGCTTAATCTTGGCTTTATCAAACGCATGCGTGAAGGTTTGCCTTATGTGCGAGTGAAGCTGGCGATGAGTCTGGACGGTCGCACAGCGATGGAATCTGGTGAAAGCCAATGGATTACTGGAAGCGATGCGCGTCTTGATGTACAGCGTTTGCGTGCCCAGAGTGATGCTATCGTCACAGGGATTGGCTCTGTGTTGACGGATAATCCGAGCATGACTGTTCGTATCGATAGTGATGATCAAGAAGCGGACCCGAAAACCGTACGCCAGCCTTTACGGGTTGTGATGGACACGGCGTTGTCGATTGTTCCTGAGGCTAAGATTCTTTATCCAACGTCTCAAGCGTGTGTCTTTTCTATCGAAGAAGAAATCGAAGAAGAACATTTAGAGGTGTTGAAGAAGAAAGGCGTGACTGTGCGCTTTTCCCCTCCTGGTGAAGACGGCCGTTTGGATTTGTTGGATGCGATGGAACAACTTGCTGATGCAGGCATTAATGAAGTTTTACTTGAAACAGGTTCTGAGCTAGCTGGTGGCTTTTTACAAGCAGGATTAGTGGATGAAATCGTTGTGTACATGGCGCCTAAATTATTGGGTTCGAGTGCGCGCCCTTTGTTCCAACTGCCTTTAGAAATGATGGATGAGGCGGTGGAGTTAGAACTCAAATCCGTGCGTCAGGTTGGTCAAGATTTACGTTTGGTCTATCAACCAACGTATTTGGAAGATGACGAGTTTTAAAGGTCGTTAAAGAAAGTAATTTTCTTGCGGCTGGTGGCGAACCACATTGCTTTGTAAGCCTTTTTCTCGCTTCTTGATCTTGAGAGCAAGAAAATGATGTTTTCTTTGTGATTTTTAGAGAAGTTTGCAGAGAAACGTAGAATAAAAATTGCTATAATCGCCGGCCAAGATGAAACCTATATTTGTGCTTTGAGCCATATTGGCTTGAGGCACTGTCTAGCAGACGAACATAAGCACTACAAAACAGACGAAAAGCGTTAGCCCACAAGGCCGTATAGTCTGGATAACTGAGGCAAAAAATGAGCGAAGTGGAAACAACAAACGACCAAACTCCAGCACCGAAAAAGAAGGCGAAAAAGCCTTCGCGCTCGCAAATGCGCAGTGCTTCTCGTCGTTTGGCATTACAAGCGGTTTACCAATGGCAGATGAACCAATCTTCCGTGAGTGAGATTGAAACCCAATTCGTGATGGATCAAGACATGGCGTCTTGTGATAAATCTTACTTCCGTGAGCTTCTGCAAGGTGTGACTGCCAGCGCGAAAAAGCTAGACGGATTGTTTGAGGAATTGCTTGATCGTCCATTGAGTGAACTTGATCCAATTGAATTGGCAGTGATGCGTATTGGCGCATTTGAATTATCAGAACGTTTAGACGTTCCATACCGCGTTGCTATCAACGAAAGTGTTGAATTGGCGAAAGGCTTTGGCGCGACAGAAAGTCATAAATACGTTAATGGTATTTTAGACAAATTAGCACAACGCGTTCGTCGTGAAGAAATTGCAGCACGTCGAGAAGCGAATAAGTAATCCATCGAGTTTGATGTAACGATTACTGGAAAGCAAAAACAAGCCCTGTTATTAGAAATAATGACGGGGCTTTTTTGTGCCTGATTGTTTGAAAAATGAGTGTGTAGTTTTAGATAAATTGATGACGTTTGTGGTCAATATTATGACGGTCTTGGTTGATCTTATAAGGAGAAATAGGAATAGCGTAGTAGCAAGTGAAACCACCTAACTTAGCGCGTTTATATTGCTCGGTTTCTCTTAGGGCAAGTGAACATCTAGCGATAAAGTAAAGCATGAGGGTGGTTCATGATTCAGGTACTTTCGACAGTTTGGGCTTTATTGCTTGGGATTGTTCTTCTCATGCTTGGCAATGGCATGCATTTCACCTTGATCGGCTTACGTGGCGGAATTGAGGGCTTTTCTTCCGCTGAGCTGGCGATCATCACATCAGGTTATTATGTCGGTTTTTTATCGGGTGCACGTTTTACACCTGTCTTGATTCGTCGTGTCGGTCATGTGCGCGTATTTGCTGCGTTGGGCAGCTTTATGTCCGCAGGCTTGATCTCTTTCCCTTTGTTAACGGACCCTTGGGCTTGGACGCCGATACGTTTGTTAATAGGCTTTTGTATGTCGGGCATTTATGTCGCCGCAGAAAGCTGGTTAAACGACTCAGCGACGAACGATACACGAGGCAAGGTTTTATCGGCTTATATGATTGCTCAAACGCTTGGCATTATCGGAGCGCAAGGGTTATTAACTTTGGGTGATGCCAGCACTTCTGTTTTGTTTATTTGTGCTTCTATTCTGGTTTCTGTTTCTTTTGCTCCGATTCTTTTATCTGCGGCGGCCGTTCCTGCGGTACAAGTCGCTAAGCCCATGCCGCTTTTAGCTTTATTGAAAGTCTCTCCGTTGGGCGCGGTTGGAATCTTTTTATTGGGCAGTGTTTATGCAACACAATCTGGTATGGGAGCGGTTTTTGGTAGCCAAATAGGGCTTTCTGCGAACAGTATCGCTTTATTTGTTGCCATGTTGTTTGCTGGCGCTTTGGTGATGCAATATCCAATTGGTTGGTTGTCTGACCGTGTGAGTCGTAGCAAGTTGATTTTCTGGTTGTCCTGTATTGGCGGAGCCTCTTGTGGTTTTGGTTGGATGAGTCAAGAAGCCTTTTGGCCCCTTATGGCGTCGGCCTTTTTTGCTGGTGGTGTTTCAACGCCACTTTATGCTTTGTTTCTCGCTTACACGAATGACTCACTTTCCCCTAGTGAGATGCCAGCCGCATCCGGCGGACTGGTTTTTGCTTTTGGTGTCGGTGCGATTTCAGGACCATTATTGAGTGGCTGGTTCATGCAGGTGTTTGGCCCTAGTGCTTTTTGGTTAGTGATTGGCGTGACGTTTTTAGGGATCGCGAGCTTCGCTGTGTACAGCATGGCTCAACAAGAAGAGGAAGTCGCAGTAGAAGATACAGACAGTTATCTTGGTGTTTTACCGACAACCTCAACAGTGGCCGTTGAAGCCGCCAGCGAATGGGCGATAGACAATGCAGAGCATCAAGCGGAAGAGGAAGCCTTGCAGGAGGAGCAACAGAGTAGCCATTAGTTATCATCCTTATGATCACAGCTTGTGGCGTGATCATAAGGATGGATTGGTCTCAATTACTTCAAAGCAAAAGTTACTTCAAAGCAAAGTTATTTCAAAGTAAACGCGGATAAGTCAGTTTGCAGGTCTTCCGCAATAGCGCGAATATTATTGCTGTGGCCTTGTGTCTGATCGGCTTGTTCTAAGGTTTCCGTTGATGCCGCTTGAAGAGACTCAGCATTTTGGCGGATTTCGCTAGATGCCACGCTTTGCTCTTCGGTTGTGGTGGCAACGTTATGAACACCCGCTTCAACCGCTTTAATGGACTGATTGATTCGATCTAACAGTTGGCCTGCAGCAATGGCTAATTCGACACTTTCCGATACTTGTCCTCGTCCTTGCTCCATCTCTTTCACCGCAGAATGGCTGTTTTTCTGAAGTGTTTCGACGACTTTTTTGATTTCCTCCGTCGATTGTTGAGTACGTTGTGCAAGTACTCTCACTTCATCGGCAACCACCGCAAAACCTCGACCTTGTTCGCCTGCACGGGCGGCTTCAATAGCGGCGTTTAAAGCGAGTAAGTTGGTTTGCTCGGCAATTTCATTGATGACATTAACGACAGAGCCGATATTTTTAGAGCTGTCTGCAACATCGCCAATGGTGTCGGATGCCTTTCCAAAAGCAGACGACAATTGGCTCACTGTGTTTTCGACCGATTTAACTGCTTTGTGGCCTTCTTCAGTTGATTCTCGAACCGTTAGGGCTTCCTTCGACACAAGGTGAGCGCTGTGAGATACGTCCTGTATGGCGGTTGATATTTGAGTGACCGCAGAGCCCACTTGAATGCTGGCGTGTTGGCTATTGGTCGCGCTGTTACGTAAATCCACATTGGCGTCAGTTATCGACTGAGTTGATGCTAATAAGGCTTGGCTAGAACGCTGAACCTTGGTCACCAGTGAGACTAAATTGTCTCGCATGCGAATGGTGTCGTTTTGCAAAATATCAATTTCGTTTTGGCTGTCTTTGTCCCTTGGCGCAGGGAAATGGAAAGCAAGGTTACCTTGACCTAATTGTCCTAAACCACGGGAAATATCTTGCAGAGGTTTTAGGGCTCGACGTATCAAAAACCATAAAATACTGGTGAGAACCAAAGACGCAATCGCGGCAATGCCTGCGATCAGCCAGACGATGCTGTCAATGTCAGCTTGATATTCATCTTGGTAGGACTCCAAAGTAACCACCCAATTCCAACCCGGTACGGTTTGGAAAATCGCTTTGGAAACGCGTGCTGAGTTGGTGCTTTGGTTCGGTAATGTATATGTGACAACCCCTTCAGTGTTTTCATACATTTGGTTGAATGCATTGAGAATATCAGGATTGTTTTGATGCAGAGCCAAAAGATTTTCACCTTCATTTGAAGGGTGAATGAGCAGCTCTCCTTTATGGGCTCCAGAGTCAGAAACAAAAATATAACCGTCTTTACCAAACAGCATTTTGCTCACAGACGCTTTCAGTGGCGTTAATACTTGGGCGTATGGAACCAGCATTTCGCTGTAAAAACCAGACAAGTTAGATAGGGGAGAATAAAGCGCTATGTAGTCAGCACCATTCAAAGATACTTTGCCAACGAACTTTTCATTCTTTTGTATCGCAGCAAACGCAGGTGCGTTTCTGTCTAGTATTTCGGGAATGTCTGCCTGTGATCGAGCAATACGATAAAGTTGATCACCTTTTTTATAAACAAGGCTACTGCCCAGTTTTGAGGTTTTGGCAAAGTTTTTCATGAAGGTGCTGTGGCCGTTCAGCTTTTGGTAGCGAAGCTGCAGCGACGGTAAGTCAACGCCTTGGACTTGAACTGGCTTGTCTTCAAAAATTTGTAAGTCTTTTAATTGGTTGTTTAAGAAGTCGCTGCTGTCTTGCAGAGTCGATTCTAGAGTGTAGTAAACCTCTGATAATTGATTGGCAACCAGTTCCGTTTCTTTCAGTTGATGAGATGTCACTATGTCGTTGATTTTGGCACTGAAAAGCTGATTGATGAACATCATTAACACAATGAAAACACTGGAAACAAAAATGAAGGTTCCAATGCCCAGTTGTTTTGGTAGGGCGATTTTACGGATTATTAATAACATATATTTGCCATCCTTCTGTTGTCACTGCTGACGAGGATAAGAAAACTAATAATCATTTGGTGTCCTTATTAAAGCGGTATGTTGCCTTGTTATTTTGGCTGTCAGATTTCTTTTTTAATCAAGGGAACGACGAGTACGGGAATACGAGAGCGCGACAAAACATTTTTTGCCACACTTCCTAAAAAGGTTTCCACGAAGCCTTTTTCATGGGTTCCCATAACAATTAAGTCTGCAGATATTTCTCGTGATTTTTTCAAAATGGCTTCCATCGGGAAGGATTCAATGACTTCAAGGGATTTGATTTTGTTGCGTACAATACGGTCTTCTTCTGGGACGCTTTCCCAGAACTCATCTTGTCTTTGTTGTAGTTTTTCTTTTGCTTGCTCTTTACGAGCCTTAAGCATGTCTTTGCGTTGAGAGTCGTCCATCACATAGGTTTCTAATGTCATTTTTGCTTCGCTAGAAAGCTTTTCGACGACATGTAAAATGTGGATTTCGGCGTCTGTGCTTTTGGCAAGAAAAGCCGCGTATTTAAAGGCTTCTTCAGCGCCTTTTGAAAGGTCAGTACTGTATAGAATTTTATTAATCTGGAGCATGATTGAAATCCTCTTAAGAAAAGCGCCTGCATGAATAAGATTAAGAGAGGGTTGTGCTAATCAATAACCTAACAATCTGGATTGAATCAGTGTGATAGATGAACAAGGACAGAGTGTGTTTTTAAATCAATGCTTTATATTTGAAGCACCGCTAATGAAAAAAGGCCAAGTGTTACCACTTGGCCTTTTTCGTTTTTTAGATTTCTTCGCGACCTAAAAGGTTAAGAAGCGCATTGATCTTTTCAACACCACCAACTTGGTCGAAGAATTCAGGCCAAACACCTGCTTGCGCACGTTTTACCCATTCGCCTTCGTCTTCCAACTGGTCGATTTGCATGTCGTATTTAGACACAAGCTCTTTCTTAATGCCTGCTTCTTGTTCTTTGATCCAAGATAGGCTGTAAGCTGTCGCTTCTTTACCAGCTTCTAAGATAGCCGCTTGAACACTTGCAGATTGATCTTGGAAAACAGACTCAGAAATGATGAGAGGCTCAAGTTGGAACATGTAGTGAGTCTCTGTTAGGTATTTCTGGATCTCAGCGAATTTCATTGAGTAGATCGCTGCATAAGGTGTTTCTTGTCCATCAACCACTTTTTGTTGAAGGGCTGTAAAGGTTTCAGACCAAGCAACTGGCGTTGGGTTGATGCCTAGAGATTGGTAAGTTTTGATGATCAAGTCACTTTTAGGAACGCGAACAAACAAACCTTGAAGGTCATCGATCGTTTTCACTGGACGCTTCGAGTTAGTAAGCATACGGAAACCAGAGTAGCTCCATGCTACTACACGTACACCAGCGTTGTTGATCGCGTCTTCTACAAGCTCGTCAGTAATACCGCTGTTGATTACGGTTTCAGCTTGGTCGATGTTTTCAAAAATGTAAGGTAGAGAGAAGATTCCCATGGATGGGCTAAATGGCGCCAAGTTGTTGCTACCAAGAATCGACATGTCCAATGTGCCAAGAGAAACATCGTTCACTGTTGCTTGCTCAGAACCAAGTTGACCGTTTACAAAAAGATCTGCACTGTATTTGCCGTCTGTTTTTTCAGACAATAATTCTGAGAATTTTAAGCCCAATGCTTCTTGAGCACTGCCACCGCCGTCACCAACTGCCATTTTCCAAGTTGCTGCAAAAGTGTTTGCTGATAACACTAGACCTGCTGTCAGTGAAAGCGCTTTTACTAGTCTGCTTTTATGCATTTCTTATTACCTCATAGGTTATTACAGTTCGAGTTTTTTAGTCGTTTGATTCTTTTTTTGAACAGTGCTTATAAAGTACGATTCTGGAAGCCGCTCTATGACTGTTTCTGGTGCTTTGTTCAGTTTGGATATTTGTATCTATCACTCGATTATTAGTTTGCCTGTATATCTTTGGCAGCAAATA
This sequence comes from Marinomonas sp. 15G6-16, assembly GCF_055809555.1. Taxonomy (NCBI): domain Bacteria; kingdom Pseudomonadati; phylum Pseudomonadota; class Gammaproteobacteria; order Oceanospirillales; family Oceanospirillaceae; genus Marinomonas; species Marinomonas sp. 15G6-16. The sequence continues at coordinate 2,112,711 of NZ_CM147916.1, forward strand.
GAACCAGAAATCAAAATTGTTAGAACCAGTGGATAAGGTAATGATTGTTTAGGGTTTTTGCTTAAGATTCAAAGTATATCGATGAAAATTCCGCACCTATTTGGTGCGTTTTTTATATGGCGATAATCTACTGTTTTTATTGGCAAAGGGGAGAAAAGTTAAGAGCGCTTAATCTTGTGCATGGGAAGCTGTGACCCATTATGGACGTAGTTTTTGTGTATAAATGCACCAGCAAAATTTTTTTAAAGAAAGTTCTATTTAAGCGTTAATTTTTTGTAGAAACTCGCTTCTTTTTACAAGAAAGCGATGAAAACCACATCCATACCAATTTGTAAGTCTGCACAAAACGAAACACTTCGCTCTATTCTTAATGATATTTTTAGCGTTATTGGTTGATATTGAAGTGTGTCGTTTGAATCGGCATGCCTTCATCAGGCTTCACTCAGCAGCGCATTAGATAAAAAAGAGTACAATGGCTAGGGAAGGTGAGATTAAGTCTTCTGAACTTCAGTCTTATCAGAGAGACCGTTTCTCTGAAAGACCCGAAGGGCGTGGGCTAAACCCTTTTTATTCTTTGTTAAGCTTCTTGCCAATATGTTCAATATTGGACTGCGAAGCTTGCCTCGAATAATAAAGGTTTATCCACACGCTGAAGCCAGTGGACTTGTTCGCACCTTCCCTGGAATAGGATAGACCGAAGGAATTCAACAATGATCCGTTGTCACGAATATGATCTGATTGAAATTGTTTGTATGCACCGTTATCCCATCCGTTTAACCATGAAAACAGGTGAGGCTCTGGAAGGCATCGCTATGGATACTCAGCGTAATGAAATGCGAGAAGAATGCATCAAGATGAAGGTGGATGACCTAGAGCAGCTGGTGGTTTTAGATCATCTCTTTAAGCTAGAAGTCTGTGTTGAAAATCCGCATTTTTATGAGGTGATTTTTAGTGAATAAAATTCGGATTATCTTTGATATGGATGGCTGCTTTACAGGGAACCCGTTATCATGCGAGGTATCAAGGCAGCTATGTAAGCTTGTCTCATACTTTTAGGATCATAATGAAAAAGAACTTTGTTTTGTCTCACCCAAAAAAGCCATACCAGCGCCTCATTGAAGAAGCAAAGAATGAAGTGAAGAAGTACATCAAACAAGAGCGTACAAAAGCTTTGCCAGAAGGTGCGGACTTTTGGGGATTCAATTGCAAATTTGGCCAAACAAAAGACAAAGCCAGAGTGATTCATGAAGGTGATATCAACACCAATATTAGCTCAGCACAGAGCCAGCATTGGAAATCGTTTTACCTTGAAGTGATCGCCACACCAAAGCAGCGAATGAAGCGAGTTGATTCCTAAAAGGAACTTCTGACTTTAGTACTATGATCTTGAGAATGGAAACAAAGAGGCATTGAATTGAAAGAATTTGAGTTAATACAAAGCATCTTTCAAGCTTCCGTCATGGCAAATGTCCAGCAGCGCGACGATATTTTGCAAGGTATTGGCGACGACTGTGCTCAGGTGGAAATACCACAAGGGCAGAGCTTGGTGTTTTCCATGGACACCTTAGTAGAAGGCCGTCATTTCCCATTTGATGCAGACCCTGTAGACATTGGTTATCGCGCAGTAGCTACGTGCGTGAGCGACCTTGCTGCGATGGGCGCCAAGCCCGCCTTTTTCACCTTGGGATTAACCATTCCAGAATCAGACCCGCAATGGCTCGCTGGATTAGCGCAAGGCATGGCTGAATTGGCTGAGCCAATTGGTTTGGCTTTGGTCGGTGGTGACACAACAAAAGGCCCGCTGACCATTACACTTCAAGTGCATGGTTATGTGGAACCAGATAGGGCTGTTTTACGGTCTGGCGCAAAAATCGGCGACGACATTTACGTGACAGGTTTACTCGGAAATGCAGCTGCAGCTGTGCCGATTGTCACTGGTGAGTTGCAAGTATCGAGTGAGCGATTTGATTATTTCTACGAACGCTATTGGCGTCCTCAACCTAGATTAATTGCCGGAATGGCGCTGAAACGCGTTGCCCACGCCATGATGGATATTTCAGATGGCCTTGCTCAGGATATTCAACATATATTGAAAGCATCGGGCGTTGGTGCCAACCTAGACGCGCATTCTTTACCTATCTCCGCCGAACTAATGAAATGGCAGCCAGAAGCCGCTATGACATTGGCATTAACGGGTGGTGACGATTACGAATTATGTTTTACCGCACCAAAATCTCAAGCCGCTGAAATCGCTCTTATTACTCAAACACTAAGCTTGCCTTGCTGCAAAGTGGGCGAAATCGTAGAAGAAGGTTTTCGCATTCAAGGGTACAATGGCGAGATCAGCGGATGGCAACATTTCTAACCAAAGTCGTGTTGTACTCTGACTAAATCTATCGAAATACATTAGAAAGGATATTCCCATGGCAAACTCTGCTCCAGCATCGGTGTGGCGTAACCCGATACACTTTTTGGCTTTTGGCCTTGGCTCTGGTGCCGCACCGAAAGCACCGGGAACGTTTGGAACCTTGGCCGCCGTGCCGCTTTACTTCTTTTTTTACAGGACTTAGCCAGTGTCGAATATCTCGCCATTCTTGTTGTGACATCATTGGTCGGTATTTATCTTTGCGGAAAAACCTCTAAAGACCTTGGTGTTCATGATCATTCTGGGATTGTTTGGGATGAGTTCGTTGGTTACTGGATAACCATGTGGCTCGCGCCAGCAGGATGGTTTTATATCGTACTTGGCTTTGTGTTATTTCGCCTATTCGACATATTAAAACCTTGGCCGATTTCTTGGGTAGATAAGCATGTGCATGGTGGCTTTGGAATCATGCTAGATGACATCTTAGCCGGTCTTATGTCGTTTGTGGTTCTACAAGCCTTGGCGTACTTTGTTTTTTAGTTTTAAAGGGATCTGTTTACTTTAACCAGATCCCTTTATCTTTTGGCCTAACGCTCCACTGGAATGGGCTTATTCAACTCTTTACGTTTTCTCAAGGATTCGTAAAAAGGCGCATAAGTTGGTCTGTCGATGTATTTGCCATCACCAGATTGAGCGAGCAAGGTGTTGTTATGCCACGCTAATTTGCCATTACAGATGGTTGTTTCAGGCACACCATGAATTTCCATCCCTTCAAAGATACTGTGTTCAATATTGGAATGATGAGTTTTGGCAGAAATGGTTTTGGTAGCTTCTGGGTTCCAGATGACCAAATCCGCGTCTGCGCCAACACGAATACAGCCTTTATTTGGGTACATATTGAAAATCTTCGCCGTATTGGTGGAAGTGAGCGCCACAAATTCGTTCGGTGTGATTTTGCCTTCGTTCACGCCTTTTTCCCATAGCACCATCATGCGTTCTTCTACGCCCGCGGTGCCGTTTGGAATCATGGCGAAATTGTCTTTGCCCATGGCTTTTTGTTCAGCACAGAAAGCACAGTGATCGGTTCCTGTGGTTTGCAAGGTGCCGCTTTGTACACCATGCCATAATGCATCTTGGTGTTTTTTGGGTCTGAACGGAGGGCTCATCACATGCGCAGCCGCCGTTGCCCAATCCGGGTTTTGATAAACGCTGTCGTCAACGGTTAAATGCCCTGCCAAGACTTCACCGAAGACAGTTTGACCATTGTTTTTCGCATAACGAATAGCATCGACGGCTTCTTCTGTGGAGACATGTACTAGATAGATTGGCGCGCCCAATGTATTGGCAATACTGATTGCACGATTAGCCGCTTCGCCTTCTACAGATGGCGGACGAGAGAGAGGATGTGCCTCTGGGCCAGTCATGCCTTCCGCCATCAATTTGTTTTGCAAGTGATACACCAACTCGCCATTTTCTGCATGAACCGTTGGTACTGCGCCTAATTCTAAGCACTTAGTAAAGCTTGAGACGAGAATATCGTCTGTGGCCATAATGGCATTTTTGTATGCCATGAAATGTTTAAAGCTGTTCACACCATGGTCTTTCACCAAGATTTCCATTTCTTCTGCAACACTGTCTTCCCACCAAGTAATCGCCACGTGGAATGTGTAGTTGGAATGGGCTTTTTCCGCCCATTCGCGCCATTGTTTATAGGCTTCCAATAACGATTGCTGAGGGTTTGGAATCACGAAATCGATAATGGTTGTGGTGCCGCCAGCCAGCGCCGCGACAGTGCCAGAAGCGAAATCGTCTTTCGCTACGGTCCCCATAAAAGGAAGTTGCATGTGAGTGTGTGGATCGATACCGCCTGGCATAATAAGTTTGCCAGTGGCATCAATGATTTCTGCGTCTTTTGGTATATTGCTAATGCTACCAATTTCGACGATTTTGTTGTCTTTACAAAGAATATCCGCTTTGAAGGTTTCTTCGTGAGTGACGATAGTGCCACCTTTGATTAGTAGACTCATGGCCGCCTCTTTAAATAAAAATGAATGGGGTTATTAATAATAAAAATCAGCGACACAGAGGTGCCGCTGATGAACAAACCATTAAGAAGACATTGCACTAGCTTGTTTTGCTGAACCTGCTTGCATGTTGGCAAGTAGGAAATAAGCAACGGCACCAGTGAAAGCGCCTGTAAACCAGCCGTAGCTGTAGAACCAGCTCAATGCTGATACGTTTAAAGCAAGAATGGTAATAGCAACTGGAATGGCGAAAGCCGCTAAACCAGCCACGTTGAAAGATGGGTATAAGCTATTTGGTGTGTAAAGTGCGACCAAATCCAAATGCTGACGCTTGATGAAGAAGTAATCCACAATCATGATGCCTGCAATTGGCCCCAACAAGCTTGAGTAACCCAACAGCCAGTTTGAGTACATGCTCTCCACGCTCACATCAGATTCCAACCAGCCCATCTTCTTAAGCAGCTCCCAACCCATAAGCAGAATACCAACCAAACCAGTCAGTAGAACGCCACGAGTGTGGTTAATGTATTTCGGTGCGATGTTTTGGAAGTCGTTTGTTGGAGAAACGATATTCGCCGCAGTGTTTGTTGAAATCGTTGCGATAATGATCAGAACCATCGCAATCGCCACCCAGAATGGGCTATCAATTTTACCGATTAGGGAAATTGGGTCAGAAATGGTTTCGCCAACTAAGGTTGTTGAAGCAGCTGTCAACATCACACCCAAAGCGGCGAAGAAGAACATAGTGACAGGCAAGCCGATGATCTGGCCAATCACTTGGTCTTTTTGAGTTTTCGCGTAGCGGCTGAAATCAGGAATGTTCAAAGACAAGGTTGCCCAGAAGCCAACCATTGCTGTTAGACCACCAAAGAAATAGCCCATAAAGCCGGCTTCTTCAGGACGGTTTGCCGGAATAGCAAGCACTTCAGATACAGACACTTTACCGCCAGCCCAAAGCATCAAGCCAACACTGACGATCAACAATAGTGGAGCAGACAAAGTCTCTAACCATTTGATGGATTCAGAACCGCGAATAACCACTACCATTTGCAGCGCCCAGAATACGAAGAAGCCAATCACTTCACCAACGCCGCCTAAACTTGCCCAGCCAGAAGAAATTGCAGACAAGAATAAATGAATTGCCAAGCCACCAAACATGGTTTGAATGCCGAACCAACCACAGGCCACAAAGCCACGAATCAGACAAGGTATGTTGGAACCCACAATGCCGAACGACGAGCGCAATAGCACAGGGAAAGGAATACCAAATTTAGTGCCTGGGTACGCGTTCAATGTCAGTGGAACCAACAAGATCACATTAGCAATCAAAATGGTAAAAAGGGCTTCCATCACGGAAAGACCAAAGTAAGCGGTTAATACACCACCTAATGTATAAGTCGGTACACAAATTGACATACCAACCCATAACGCGGCGATATTCCATTTATTCCAAGTACGATCTTTGATTTTCGTTGGTGCTAAATCGTCGTTATATGCCGAGCTTTGTTTGAGGTCGGAATCGACCTCTAACTCATAAAACTCGCCTTGTTGAATAGACTTACTGGTCATTGTTGTTCCCCTTTTTCTATTTTTGATTCACTGATTATTTTTTCTCAGTGTGATTTATTAATGTTGTTTAACCTTGTTCTTTCGCGATGCGTTCACTGGCTTCTAACATGGTGTGTAAAAGCACATTGGCGCCAGCGGCACATTCTTCTGGTGAGCTGTATTCTGCTTCGTTATGGCTAATGCCGTTTAAACAAGGTGTGAAAATCATTCCGGTTGGGACTAAATCTGCCATGTAACAAGCGTCGTGACCTGCGCCCGCGTAAATGTCCATGTGGCTGTAACCAAGTTTTTCGGTTGCCGCTTTTACATCGTCCGAGGCGTTGAATTCCACAGGTGCGAAATACCAGAAAGGGTCGAGTTTGACTTCCAAATCGTGCTCTTTTGCGATTTTTTCACAAAAGGCGGTCAGCTCTTCATGCATGGTTAATAAAACATCTGGGCGAGGGTTGCGCAGATCGGCGCTGAATTTCACATTGCCCGGAATCGTGTTACGAGAGTTTGGCCACACCTGCATAAAGCCAACCGTGCCTAAGCCGTTTTCATGGCGAAGGGCGATGGCGTTCATTTCAGTGACAATGGCAGACGCGGCTAACATGGCGTCTTTACGCAAATGCATTGGCGTTGTGCCTGAGTGAGAAGGGCGACCGATGACTTCCACGTTGTACCAGCGAATGCCTTGTCCAAGGCGTACGATGCCGATGGATTTCTTTTCATCTTCTAGGATTGGGCCTTGCTCAATATGCGCTTCGAAAAAGGCGCCCATGTTACGGCTACCCAATTCCATTTCGCCTAAGTAACCAATGCGTTCTAGCTCGTCGCCAAGGCGAATGCCATTCACATCGGTTTTGTTTAATTCAGTTTCTAGGTCAAAGCGACCAACGTAAGTGCCAGAACCTTGCATGGCCGGTTGGAAGCGTGAACCTTCTTCGTTTGTCCAAACAGAAAACTCCATTGGCGTTGGTGTTTCAATGTTGTTTTCATGAAGTGTTCTAAGAACTTCAACGCCAGAAAGCACACCGAAAACACCATCAAATTTACCGCCTGTTGGCTGAGTGTCTAAATGGCTACCTGTACCAACAGCAGGTAAATCATTATTCTTTCCAGGGCGACGGGCAAAGATGTTGCCTATCTTGTCGACTTCCACTTCACAACCGCAGGCTTCACACCAAGAAACAAAAAGGTCACGGGATTGTTTATCAAGATCTGTACCTGCCAGTCGGTTACAGCCGCCTTTCTCCGTACCGCCAATTTCTCCCATTTCCATTAATGAGTCCCAAAGGCGTTGTTCATTTATACGAAGGTCTTTCATGGCTTTCTCCTAATACCGATGCAAAATCATTTACCAAAAGGTAAAAAATACAGCTAAAAAAATTTAAGATAACTTGTCTTTCTGGTCAGCAATAAGCAGGCCAAGTTTTAATCAAAAGCGAATAGAAAGACTCGTTTGATTCATATAAGTGTGTTAGATTTTAAATAGAGAAATTTAGGAAAATATATAAAAAACAGTACGTTATGATTCTGTTTTTTGTTTTTCAAATGAGGTTTTAAGTGGACAATAAATTGGTTGAAAAAAGTAAGAAGAACAAAGCAGTCGATAAATCGTGAAGAATTAGAAGCGCGCATCCTACGTTCTGCTGAAGTGGTCTTTGCCGAAAAAGGTTACAGCGGTTCTTCCATGGAAGCGATTGCCAAAACCGCGAATATTTCCAAGCAAAACCTAATTTATTACTTTCCAAACAAGGAGTTACTCTACAAACGCGTGCTGAAAGAGATGCTCGATATTTGGATTGAAAAGCTCTCTTTTCTGGAAACGGAGGGAGAAACGCCAGAAGTCATCATCCGTCGTTATGTTCAAGAAAAAATGGCACTTTCTCGTATTTACCCTAATGGTTCTAAAGTCTTTGCCCATGAAATTATCAGCGGCGCTCCGATGCTAAAAGAGTACCTTATTAGCCATTTAAAGCCTCAATTTGATCGTGACGTTTTGTTGGTTAAGTCTTGGATAAGTAAGGGATTAATTGACCAAACAGACCCAGAACATTTGTTTTTTACTATTTGGGCTGCGACACAAACCTACGCGGATTTTTCAATTCAAATTGAAATACTGCTAGGCAAAAATAATTTGGATCAAAACGATTTCAAACGAGCGGAAGAAGCGGTGACAGAATTTGTTATGCGCGCTCTTGGTGCTAGAAAAAATATTTAAAATAAATTTAAGGCTATTTCCTTTAATTTTTCTTATTTCAATAACGCCTTTTTCGACAAATTTTTAGTTAAAAAAAGTGCTAGTTTTCATAATCTTAACCTTTTGGTTAACTTTTTACTTATCTGAACTTTATTTCCCTAGATCAATTTTAGTGCGCGTTTTGCACTAATAAAAACGATTTACTCCGTGCCAAATGATTGCTATTAATTTTTATACCAAATGGTAAAAAAGTTAATTTTTCATTAAATATTGGAGTGAATATGATCTCTGTTTCTGAAGCCATATCGTATGAATTTGCTACTGGGCCAGACTTGTATGCACTCTGCCAACAAGCGTCCCAGATTCGTAATAACTACTGGGGTAAGCGGCTTACTTATTCTAAGAAAGTCTTTATTCCACTGACCAATATGTGTCGTGATTCTTGTGGCTATTGCACTTTTGTCCAGTCGCCAGATTCGATTCACTCCAACTACATGACGCCGGAGCAGGTGTTAAAAACAGCACGAGAAGGTCAGGCTTTAGACTGTAAGGAAGCTCTGTTTAGCTTGGGCGAACGACCAGAAGAGCGTCACCAGAAAGCCCGCGATTTATTGGCAAATTTAGGTTATGACAACACGTTAGATTATCTTCATGACCAATGTGAAAATGTTTTAACCAATACCAGTTTGCTTCCTCATGTGAATGCGGGCGCTTTGTCATTCGATGAGTTGAAACGATTAAAACCTGTTGCCGCAAGCATGGGCATGATGCTGGAAAATGTTTCCACAGATTTATTAAAACAAGGCCAAGCTCATTACGCTTGCCCAGACAAAACACCAAAGCGCCGCCTCGATACGATAGAGCAGGCAGGTAAACTGGACATTGCTTTCACCACAGGCATTTTGATCGGGATTGGCGAAAGCTGGGAAGACAGAGTTCGCAGCCTTGTGGCGATTCGAGATCGCCATCTTGCTTACGGTCATATTCAAGAAGTCATCATCCAAAACTTCCGTGCCAAAGAAGGCACAGCCATGGCAGGCTGCCAAGAACCTAATTTAGACGATATGAAACGCACGATTGCGGTTGCTCGATTGATTCTCCCTGAGGAAATCAGCATACAGGCGCCGCCTAATTTAGAGATCGAATACGGCAGCTATATCAATGCTGGCATCAACGACTGGGGTGGTATTTCCCCGCTTACCAAAGATTTTATCAACCCAGAACGTGCGTGGCCGCAGATCAGTAGTGTGGCGACTGCTTGTGAAGGTTTGGGCTATTCATTGGGCGAACGTCTGACGATTTATTCCCGTTTCCAAGATCAAAACGATAAATACTTAACCCCTAATTTAATACAAAGAGCGGCATCATTGGTTGGCTATGCAGCTCATGTAAGAGGAGCAATCGCATGAATTTATCGACCTTAACCACAGAAAAATCAATCCATCCGGCGCTATTCACCGATCAAGTTACGCCAGCGGTTCGTAGCATTTTAGAAAAATCTTTACTGGGTGAAGAACTGAGTGTGGAAGAAGCGTGTGTCCTTTTTGCGACGCAAGGTGAAGACGCTCAAGCCGTGTTAGATACCGCAGACAAGGTACGTGAAAAACGCGTTGGCGACACAGGTACCTTTGTGATTACACGCAATATCAACTTCACCAATGTGTGTTACATGGGGTGTCGGTTCTGTAATTTTGCTAAAGAAAAAGGTGATAAAGAAGCGGAGTTTTTGAGCGTAGAGCAAGTGGCAGACAGAGCGGAAGAAGCGTGGAAACGTGGCGCAACGGAAGTCTGTATTCAAGGCGGTTTGCACCCAGACATCGATGCAAATTATTACCGAGAGCTAATTGTCGCGGTGAAAAAACGCGTGCCAGAGATTCACATTCATGCTTTCTCGCCGTTTGAAATTTGGTACGGCTGCAAGAAGGCCAAGCTGGAACCAGAAGTATTTTTATCTGAGCTGAAAGCCTTGGGTTTAGGTTCCATGCCGGGCACAGCCGCAGAGATTTTGGACACAGAAGTTCGTAAGCAGTTAACCAAGAACAAACTCACCACAGAAGAGTGGGTGCGCATCATCAAAGCCGCTCATTCCGTTGGCGTGCCAACCACGTCGACCATTATGTATGGTCATGTGGATCAGCCGATTCATTGGGCAAATCACCTTAAACTATTGCGTGATATTCAAAAAGAAACGGGCGGTTTTACGGAGTTTGTTCCTCTAGGATTTATTCATTACGAAACCCGTTTGTTTAACGACAACCCTGACAAGGTGCGTCCTGGCCCAACTCGAGACGAACATTTCAAAATGCACGCCATTGCGCGACTTATGTTGCAAGGTTACATCGACAATATTCAAGCGTCTTGGGTAAAAATGGGGCCAGATGTGGCAACACAAATGTTGCGCTCTGGTGCAAATGATTTGGGTGGCACCTTGATGAACGAAAGTATTTCAAGAGCCGCTGGCGCAACCCACGGACAAGAAGTTTTCCCAGAAGATATGGTGGCGAACATTCATGCCGCCGGTTTCAATGCCATTCAGCGCAACACCAAATACGACACAGTAAAAGATTATGGCAAGACGGCTTTTCAATCTAACCGAATCGACATTGTGGGAGTGGCCTAATGGCAGACTTAACGATCACCTTGTTGGCGGGCGGTGTCGGTGGTGCAAAAGCGGCGGAAGGTTTGGCGGCGAGCCAATATGCCAGCGCGACCAGCATCATTGGCAACATTGCCGACGATGACGAGTTTCATGGTTTGTGGGTGTCGCCAGACATAGATACCTTGATCTATTCCCTTGGCGATCAAATCGACCGAGTACAAGGCTGGGGGCGAAAAAACGAAACCCACCAAGTGTTAAAAGAGCTGAATGCTTTGGGACAAAATACTTGGATGACGCTAGGGGATTTGGACTTAGCCACGCATATTTATCGCACCAGTCAAAAAGCCAAAGGCGTGAGTGCCAGTGACGTGACGACGGCTTTGGCAAAACGTCACGGTGTCAGTGTGCCTATTTTGTTGCCAACTAATGACGTGGTGCAAACCCGAGTTAAAACGCCAGCAGGTTGGCTATCCTTTCAAGAATTTTTTGTCCGTGAGCACTGCCAACCAGAGGTGTTAGACATTGAATACAAAGGCGCTTCGGATGCTGTAGCGACACCAGCAGCGTTGGCGCAGATAACACACAGCGACATTATTGTGATCGCGCCAAGCAATCCGATCGTCAGCATCGGTGCGATTCTCGCGGTGCCAGAAATCCAACAAGCTATTGAAAGCAGTGGGGCTTATGTCATCGCTGTGTCGCCACTGATTGGTGGCAAAACCATTAAAGGTCCTGCGGACAAAATGCTCGAAAGTGCAGGCAAAAGCATCGATTCAAACGGTATTTATGAGTGTTATGCGTCGTTTTTGGATGCCTTAGTCATCGACACGGTGGATCAAGAAGAGGCGACGGGGTTAGAGCAAAAAGGTCTAGATGTTTTGGTCACGCCAACCTTAATGAAGACCACAGAAGAAAAATCAGACTTGTTATCCAGTGTCGTTCAATTTGCTTTGAGTCAACGTCACTTGAAACAAGGCGCAAGGAGGGCAAGCTAATGTCACATTTTTTAATGGATAAATTGTGCGTGGTGATTCCCATGAAATCCCCGCAACGTTCTAAGCAACGTCTTGCTCACAGCATGACGGACGAAGCTCGTGAAAGCTTATCTTTGAGCCTTTTTCAAAACACCTTAGCGTTTTTCCAAACGCATTTTCCTAGGTTGGATGTGCTAGTGGTCAGTGAATCATTAGACGTGTTGGACCTTGCCCAATCTTATGACGCCAATACCTTATTTGATGATGGCGAAAACGGCTTAAACGGCGCGTTAACCTTTGCCAGTGATTGGGTGAAACAGTCTGGCTATGACAGCCAATTGATTATTCCCGGTGACATCGCCGTACTGAATCCAGATGAAATCCAAGCATTAATCACGGTCGCGGATGACGCGGAAGTGGTGATTGCAGTAGCAAAAGATGGCGGCACAAACGCCTTGCTGACATCACCGCCAGACGCCATTGAATTTGAATATGGACATCAGTCCGCGAGACTTCACAAAGGCAATGCATTTGAAAACGGCTTGAGTTGTCATTCATTAAACTTCACAGATTTGGCGTTAGACATTGACCAAAGCGATGATTTGAAACAAGCGGTCATACAAGCACCTGAACGTTTCAATGCATGGAAATCGTGCTTCATATCACCCGTTAAGGAACATCAATATGCCTGATTCTATGAGTATGTTTCGCCTAATGGGATTGCCAGATTTTCAACAAGGCGACGATTTAGCGCAGAAAATTATTGATACTTTTATCTCACAAAAACAAACCTTGGTGGCTGGCGATATTTTGGTCATTGCTCACAAAGTGGTGTCTAAAAGCGAAGGCGCGTGCGCGTATTTAGAAGACGTCACGCCAAGCGAAGAAGCCATTGAATTGGCGAAAACAGTGAATAAAGACCCGCGAAAAGTCGAAGTGATTCTTTCTCAATCAAGCCGTGTAGTGCGTGCCATGAAACGTCCAGATCAAGACGAAGGCGTTCTTATTGCTGAACACAAACACGGCTACATCTGCGCCAATGCCGCGGTCGATGAGTCAAACGCGGATCATCCAGGACAATTGATTTTATTGCCAGAAGATCCAGACAAAAGCGCCCGAGAAATCTGCCTTGCTTTAGAAAAACATTTTGGCTGTGAATTGGGTGTCATCATCAGCGATACCTTTGGTCGGCCTTGGCGATTAGGCCAAACCAACGTGGCGATTGGCTTGGCGAACGTGCCGGGCGTGATGCACATGTTGGGGGAAGAAGATGCGTTTGGTCGTCCGCTTAGTGTTACTGCACCGGCTTTTGCAGACGAACTCGCTGCCGCATCTGGCTTGCTCATGGAGAAAAGCGCCAAGTCGCCTGTGATTGTTTTCCGTGGTTTGGATTGGCCGAGAACCGACAGCTCAAGCAAAGATTTGATGCGCGCCCATAACGAAGATTTATTTAGATAAACAAGCACTTAGCGCAGCAATCGTTAATAGTCAGAAACGTAAACCGATTTAACACATTAATATTCGATAAAAAGAAAGAGGAATGTATGAGTAAAGTAGCAATCATCGGCGGTACAGGCCCGCAAGGTAAAGGCCTCGCATTGCGTCTGGCGCTGGCGGGTGTCAGTGTCGTTTTGGGCTCTCGTGATGCAACAAAAGCACAAGACGCCGCGACAGAAATGACCGCGCTCTTGTCTGACAAAGAAGTGTCCGAAAAAGGCACCATTGCTGATATCACAGGCATGAGCATGGAAGACGCCACCAAAGCGGCGGATGAATTAGTGATCTTGTCTGTGCCTTACAGCGGCCACGACGCAACACTGACCGCTCTAGCGCCTTTGCTCACAGATAAAGTGTTGGTGGACATTGTTGTGCCATTGGCGCCGGGCAATCCAAAAGCCGTTGAAATGCCAAAAGAAGGCTCTGTCACGGAAGCCGCACAAGCTTTGCTTGGCGAAAGCATTCCAGTGGTTGGCGCCTTGCATAACGTCTCTGCCGTCACCTTGAACGACCTTTCTCGCGCCATTAACTGCGACATTTTGGTGTGTGGTAATGACCTTGCCGCGAAGAAGAAAGTTATGGCGCTTATCGAACTTATGGGAACCACAGCTTACAACGCAGGCTTGGCAGAAAGCGCCCGCTGTATTGAAGCGCTGACGCCTATCTTGATTCGTTTGAATATTTCGAAAGAGGTGCCGTTTAGTCACGCGGGTGTGCGTATTTGCCCACCAGAGCATTAAGTTCGACTTCTGAGCTCACCAATACTTTGTTAAAGGTTATTGAAATTTAAAAAAACTAATTAAAAACATTATTACAAGAGGAACAGATTATGGAATTTGGTATCACGTTTAAAGGTTTTGTTAGCCCAGACCGCGCACGAAATTTGGTTCGTCAGGCGGAAGAAGCGGGTTTCACTTATTGCTGGTTTTACGATTCGCACATTCTTTGGCGCGAGTCATTTGTGGCCATGGCAATGTGTATGGAACATACGAAAACCATGCGTTTTGGGCCTTGTGTGACGAACCCGAACATTCGTGATTGGTCTTTGTCTGCCAGCTTATACGCAAGTTTGGCGCATCAAAGTAATGGCCGTTTCGATATTGGTCTTGGTCGTGGTGATTCGTCTATGCGAGTGATGGGGAAAAAGCCAGCGACTTTAGCGCGTTTGTCTGAATTTACTACCAAGGTGAAAGCCATGGTTCGTGGTGAAGAAGTGGAATATGGCGAATGCCCTGAGCCAGTGAAATTGCCTTGGGCGACAGGTTACGAATTGCCTGTTTGGATCGGCGCGTACGGCCCGAAAGCCTTGGCAACGGCGGGTCAAGTGGGTGATGGTGTGATTCTGCAAATTGGTGATCCAGACCTTGTTAAATGGTTTACGGATCAGTCGATCAAAGCGGGTGAAGAAGCGGGCCGCGATATGTCCAACTTCAAAGTCCAAGCGGCGGCACCAGCGTACTTTGGCGACATGGATTACTGTATTGAACACACGAAATGGTTCCCAGCGATGGTCGGTAACCACGTAGCAGATATCGTTGAAAAATACGGTGCCGATTCTGGATTAGTGCCAAAAAGCTTAACGGACTACATCGAAAACCGTAAAGGCTACGACTACTCGAAACACGGCCAAAGTGATAACCCATTCCTAGATTTCATCACAGAAGATATCGTGAAAAGCTTCTGTGTTCTGGGTACGCCTGAAGAGCATATTGCCAAAATCAAAGACCTTGAAGCGGCTGGCACAACGCAATTCAACATCTACCTAGACAGCGGAGACGAAGAAGAAATCATCGCGAAATATGGACGAGAAGTGATTCCGGCTTTTAACGCTTAAAATTGATTAAATAACCTTACTCCTTTCCTTTTGCTTTCTTTCCGTTAGAGCGCGAAGGGGAGGGGGAAGTTATTCTTCGAGTTGTATTACATTAAAAAAGCCTCATCCACTCTCACATTGGTCAGCACTGAGTTCGCAATAAAGCAGGCCTCGTGAGATTGATGATGTAAGGCTTTTAATACTTCTGCGCTGGGCCTTTCTCCAACAAAGATTACCTCTGGTTTTAATACCACTTCTGTCATCATCTGTTTGCCATTTGGCCCAATGGCTAAGGTGCCAACAGCTTTGTCTGTGTACTGTTCTACGATGAGTTTTTTGCGGGAAGCGAAGTCGAGAAAGAACAACATATGGCAGCTTGAGATAGAGGCCACAAAGGCTTCTTCTGGGTCCACATTATCAGCAACAGACATGGGGACGGGAACGATATGAGGAGAAGAGGAGGCTGGTACCACCACACCGCCTTCGAATTGCCATTCATGGGCGCGGCTGTATTGTCGGTCTAGGAAGTTCTGGGAATGGCGTTTCCACTCCACGATAGCAGAGTATTCTGACATAAAAGCGCTCCAGTAAGTTCTAACCATCATCATTGAATGCCTTTTATGCTAACAGGAAATTAAGGCGAATAAGCCTTGCATTGTGAATTTTAAACAATCAATATGCTGTATATATATACAGTAATTCTGGGTTGTTTTTTATGTCTATTCCAAGTAAGACGAATCCTTTTCATTTGCCAATTAAAGGGCGAGGCACGGCCAATAATCTAGCTGGGCGTTTTGCCATTACCTTGGTGGAAGTGGATGAAAATGACGAAAACGTGGCTTTATTGGAAACATCGTCGCCGAAAACCGAAGTTCGCCACGAAAGAGCCAAGAGCATCATTAGCCGAAATAACTCCCCTGATGTGCCGTTTAGGCAATCGATAAACCCTTATAAAGGGTGTGAACACGGCTGTATTTATTGTTTTGCGCGGCCTACACACGCTTATTTGGAGTTGTCTCCTGGGTTGGATTTTGAAACAAGGCTGGTGGCGAAAACCAATGCGGCGTATTTGTTTGAAGAAGAGCTGGCTCACCCGAATTATCGCTGTGAGCCCATTGCATTGGGGATCAACACAGACGCGTACCAGCCGATTGAGAAGGAACTGAAAATCACTCGCGAATTATTGCAGATTGCCTTGGCTCATCATCAACCGATTTCCCTTATTACTAAGAGCACTTTGATTCTTCGTGATATTGATATTTTGGCGCAAATGGCTGAGAAGAAGTTGGTTCATGTGGCGATTAGTGTGACTACCTTGGATAACGACTTAAAGCGTATTTTGGAGCCAAGAACGGCTTCGGGTACAACCCGTTTGAAGGTGATTCAAACACTGCGTGATGCGGGGATTCCCGTTAGTGTTTTGGCGGCTCCTGTGATTCCTTTTATTAATGATCATGAGCTAGAGGAGATTGTGGCAGCTAGTGCCAAAGTCGGTGCTCAATCCATCAATTACATTATGCTTCGCCTTCCCCATGAGGTTGCTCCTTTATTTGCTGACTGGCTACGACAGCATTACCCAGAACGTGCGGATCATGTTTTACAGCGCATTATGGACATGCGTGGCGGTAAGCTTTACGACAGTCGTTTTGGTAAACGCATGACTGGTGAAGGTCTATTTGCGGATTTGATTAATCAGCGTTTTCATGTGGCAAGAAGAAAGTATGGGCTGGATGACAACCGCCTCAGTTTTCTTGATCGCCGACAGTTTAAAGTACCGCCTAAAGAAGGCGATCAAATGCCTTTGTTTTGATGCTTGCTTTAAAAGTATTCCTTCTTGTTTTGATAGGCTTTTTTTATGTGTTCTATCAGCAGTCTAAGTTTTTCTGGTAAGTATCTAGTCTGTGGGTAAATTGCGTAGACGCCAAGTTGTCTTGGTTGGTAGTCGGTCAAAATGGCTTGTAAAGCGCCTTTCTGTAGGTCTTCATAGACGCAACAACGTGGCACATAAACAATACCAAAGCCTGCCAAAGCGGCTTTGCGTAAGGCTTGAGCGTTGTTGGTGGCTAAACTTCCGCTGATTCGCACGCTTTCTTCTATCGAGTCTTTACCTGTCTCATTTTTAATAAAGCGCCAATCGAATGAACCTTGGGCCTGATAGGTGTAAGCGAGGCAATTGTGTTCTTTTAGTTCTTCTAAATGAGTGACTTCACCATGTTTTTCAATGTAACTTGGTGAGCAACAAACCACCCAATTGGATTGAATCAGTGGCTTGGCGATTAAGCTGGAGTCTTCTAATTTTCCGGTGCGAACCGCAAGGTCGAGCCCTTCCTCGACCAGATTCACAAAGTCATTTTCCAGACGCATATCCACTGTGATATTTGGGTACATTTGGCAAAACTCAGCGATGGCTTCGGCCAGTAGTAACTCTCCAGAAATAGTGGGTACAGAGATTTTTATATGCCCGCTTAGCCCGTGACTGAAAGCTGATACCGCAGCCACGGCGTCGCTGACTTGGCCTTCTATGTTTTTAGCGTGCACATAAAGGCTTTCGCCTGCTTCTGTCAGGTTGAGCCGTCTTGTTGTTCGGTGAATCAACTGCACACCAAGTGCTTGCTCAAGGCGACTGATTCTTTTGCTCAAAGCCGGTGTGGATAGCTCTGCTAATTGAGCGGCTTTATTGAAAGAGCCTGTATCGGCCACGTAAACAAAAAGTGTTAAGTCTGCTGCGTTCAATGTCATTATGCCGTTTTAAGAAAGAGTTTATTATTTTGTGTCATATTTATCATAAATGAAACTCGGACTATAGTGACTTCTTTAAGTGAACAACTAAAAAAATAAGGGACATAGTGATGCGACTAAAAGATTGTCATAACTTTCATGATTTTCGGGTCTTGGCCAAAAAGCGTTTGCCAGGTCCGATCTTTAATTACATTGATGGTGGTTCTGATGATGAGTCGACTTATCGTCGCAATACGGCCGCTTTTGAAACTTGTGATTTGGTGCCGAGTGTTTTAACTGGTGTTCAGGATGTGGATCTTTCTGTGACTGTGATGGGGCAGAAGCTTGATATGCCAGTTTACTGTTCTCCAACGGCGTTACAGCGTTTATTTCACCATGATGGTGAGCGTGCTGTTGCTGATGCAGCAGAGAAATACGGCACCATGTTTGGTGTGTCTTCTCTTGGTACGGTCAGCATGGAGGAAATTGCAAAACAAACCAACACCCCTCAGGTTTACCAATTTTATTTTCATAAAGATCGCGAATTAAATCGCGCCATGATGCAGCGAGCAAAAGACGCAGGCGTACAAGTCATGATGCTAACGGTGGACTCCATTACCGGAGGCAACCGTGAAAGGGATTTGAGAACTGGCTTTTCTATTCCTTTTAAACTGAACTTGAAAGGCATGCTGCAATTTGTTCTGAAACCCATGTGGGGCATTAACTACGTCACACACGAACCTTTTAGTTTGCCACAACTGGATGAGCACGTTGATATGGGCAATGGCGCGACGTCTATCGGTGACTACTTTACCAATATGCTTGACCCTTCAATGAACTGGGATGATGTCGCCGAAATGGTGAAATTCTGGGATGGTCAGTTTTGTTTGAAAGGTATTATGAGCCGAGAAGACGCTCGTAAAGCGGTCGAAATTGGCTGTACAGGCGTCATTATTTCTAATCACGGTGGTCGACAATTGGATGGCTCTCGTAGTTCGTTTGATCAACTGGCCGAAATTGTTGATGAAGTCGGGGATGAAATCGATGTGATCTTTGACAGTGGTGTGCAGCGTGGCACTCATGTATTGAAAGCTTTGTCGCTTGGTGCAAAAGCGGTGGGTATTGGCAGAATGTATTTGTATCCACTTGCGGCAGCTGGCCAACCTGGGGTTGAGCGAGCGTTAGGGCTCATGCGAGCAGAGCTTGAGCGAGATATGAAGTTAATGGGCAAAACTTCCGTTGATCAGCTATCTAGAGAGAACTTACGCTTTAGGGGCTGACTTTTTGGTTTGTGAGATGCGTTAGTGATGAAGAGTAAAGGAATGAAAGCGTAAAAAAGTAAGAAGCCTCAACGAAGGGGAATCAACATTGAGGCTTCTTTCAAGGGGAGGCATCTAAAATGAAACGGAAAAGGAGATTATTCCGCTGAAGTTAGTTGCAGTGAATCAAATTGTGCTTGAAGTTCAGCATGCTTAGCGTTGTAAGCGGCTTCTTTCTGACCGAATGTGTGCGCACCATTTAAATCAACGCTTGTGTCAACAGTCTGGCCTAGGTTTTCTAGTGTTACCGCTAACGCTGCAACACCTGCTTTAGCGCTACGTAGCTCTTCACGAGGGCTGTCATCGCTAGATGCGAAAGCTGAAGTAGATAGAACAGATGCTGTGATAATTGTTGCTGCGATTGCTGTTAATTTTTTCATGATCGAGTCCTTTTCAAATTGGGTTTAATGGCTAATAAGATTCTTATTGAGCGTTTAACTCATCAAATTGAGCTTGAAGTTCAGCATGCTTAGCGTTGTAAACAGCTTCTTTTTGGCTAAAAGTGTAAGCGCCATTCAAATCAACGCTTGTATCAACTGTTTGACCTAAGTTTTCTAACGTTACTGCCAATGCTTCAACGCCAGCTTTAGCGCTACGTAGCTCTTCACGAGGGCTGTCATCGCTAGATGCGAAAGCTGAAGTTGATAAAACAGATGCTGTGATAAGAGTTGCTGCGATTGCTGTTAATTTTTTCATGATAGTGTCCTTTTCAAATTGGGTTTAATGGCTAATAAGGTTCTTTTCTTATTGAGCGTTTAATTCATCAAATTGAGCTTGAAGTTCAGCGTGCTTAGCGTTGTAAGCGGCTTCTTTCTGACCGAATGTGTGTGCACCGTTCAGATCAACGCTTGTATCAACTGTTTGACCTAAGTTTTCTAACGTTACTGCCAATGCTTCAACGCCAGCTTTAGCGCTACGAAGTTCTTCACGAGGGCTGTCGTCGTTAGACGCGAAAGCAGAAGTAGATAGAACAGTTGCTGTAACTAGAGTTGCTGCGATTGCTGCTAATTTTTTCATGATGTTTTCCTTCTATATATTTAATTTTTACTTGGGGCTTGGTAAGCAAGTCCCCGTCTGATGAAGTTCATATTAGAGGAATTTTTTGGGATTGAAATAGCTGAAAAGGCGCTTCCCTTGTCTTTGCCGAATAGGCGATTTTAAGTGCATAATTGCCGAAATATGCAGCTTTTTCGCAAAATAAGCACGTATCAGGCTGTTTCTTGCAAATGAGTAAGAAAGCTTCAAAACGGGATGTTGAATTGCCCCTAATAAGCATATTAGGTCGAAGAGTTTGCATGCTTGTGTTGTAGAAATGAGCGAAAAAGAGATCAGCCTTCGCTAAATAGAGGGATATTCAAAATCATCTTGCACAATGTTTTTTTCGATAAATATTGGCTTTTAATGATTTATTAAAAACTGGTGGTAACATTCGCGGTTTATTTTAAGCAAAACGTCTACAGGTTCAGAATTATAATGTACGAAATCGAAGCAAAAGAGGTGTTGTCTTACTTTTTAGGCAGTTGGAAAGTACAGCGAGTGATTTCTGGCTTTGGGGAAATCACTGGGCAGGCGACGTTTCAGGTGAATGATGAGCATGAGCAATACTTGGATTTCCAAGAAGCGATGGTTCTGCCAAATGCTCAGCATAAAAGCCAAGATCAAAAGCCCAATGCGTTTCGTACGTATCAATATCGAATGACCAATAAAGGCTTTGATATTTTCTTTTCTGATGGCGCAACAAAAGGCGATTTGTTTTTAAGTTTCGTCTTTACTCAAGCCAGTATCCTGACGTCGCATCATTTGTGCATCAAAGATCATTATGACGCGACATTTGAATTTCTTGCGGCGGATCAATTCGAGCTAAGCTTCAGTGTTGTTGGCCCGAAAAAAGATTATTCCATCCAGACGACATTCACACGAACTTGCTAGATCTTGTGCTTTTCTTGGTGTTATTTAAGATAAAATAATTCACATTAATCATGACGTAGGAAGCAAAGAAATGAAGTATCCAATCATAATGATGTTGTTTGGTGTTGTGTTGAGTAGTTCTGCTTTGGCGAAAGGCAATGCACCAGATCCAATGGATTGTCATCACAAAAGCAAAGCAGGTGAACAGCATTGTCGCCTTGCTGAAAAAGCCCCTGTGAAAGTGAATGTGGTGTTGGAAACTCAGAAGCAGTTAAATCGTCTTGGTTATAATGCAGGTCGAGCAGACGGTATTATGGGTAAAAAGACACGTGATGCCATTGTGCGTTTTCAACGACAGCATCATGAAGTGGTTGATGGAAAAGCGTCCATTGCTTTATTAGACAAGCTAAAAGCCACGGTAAAACACTAGTTTCTAAGATGCTCCGGTTATAGAGCGTCCGTTTTTCAAGACTGTAAAAGCCAACATGAGTTGGCTTTTTTCGTTTAAGCCGTTCAGCTAGGCATCTCAAAAGGCGACTTATTGGTTTGAGATGAATTCCATAATCACATCAGCAAGTTGCTCAGGAATGACTATTTGAGGGAAATGACCACAATCAAGCGTGGCTGCCGCTGTTGGCGTCACGAGCTTTATCATTTCCTGTTGGACGGCCAATACCAATGAGCGGTCACGCTCTGCCACTATATAATACTTTGGAATACGGCCGACTCTTTCTTCTGTCCAGTGAACGCTAATAATTCGAGATGCGTTTGGCTGAACGACCATGTTTTCTTTCGCCAGTTGAATAGCTTCTTCAGAAGCGTCATGCAGGAAAACTTCTCTAATGCCTTCTTCTGTTACCTTGGTGCCGTATTGGGTGTTTTGAAGGTAAGGCGAGATGCCTTGCGTATTGATTCCTTTCTGGGCAACCGTTTGGCAAAGCTCAGAGAAGCTCATGCCGCTAGGTAACATCATGCCTGCAACATAAATGATCCCCGCTATTTTATTTGGTATTTCCTCTGCGATGGCTGTGGCAATGAGGCCTCCGCCGGAGTGCGCGATGAGCCAGACTGGGCCTTTTATCTTGGCAAGGGCGTTTAATACGTGCGACTTGTATTCTTCAACACCTGCTTGAGACTGAAGAGAGGCTTCGTAACTTTCACTGTCAGGCAGATTAATGGCGTGGCAGTGAGTATCAGGAGAATGGATGTATGGAAGCAAAGGTTCCCAAGCCCAGCCGCTTGCCCACGCACCATGAATAAAAACGAGGTTAGTCATGATCAGTTATCCCCGTAGGTTCTTTGGTACATTTCAATCATGTGTTGTTCAACCGTGGTTGGCGCATATTTCGGCTGCTCGTTTTCGGCCAAGCAGGTAGGAATGCACTTTACTTCATGATCTAAATAGCCACTAAAGAAGAACGGAATTGAGTAGCGTTCGTTGCCGCTTTTATTGATGACCCTGTGTAAGGTTGAGCAATATTGGTCATTTGTCCAACGGGCGATCATATCGCCAATATTGACGACGAAGCTGCCTTTGATTGGAGGCGCATCAATCCAATTTTCCGTTTTATGCGACCAGACTTGCAGCCCGCCATTATCATCTTGTAAAAGCAGTGTTAACCCGCCGAAATCGGTATGAGCGCCACAGCCTTTTTCATTCTCTTGTGCATTTACCGGTTGCGGTGGGTAATGAAGTAGCCTCAGCGTAACAAGTGGGTCTTTGCAAAAATCATCGAAGTAGTTGTTTGGCAAGTTGAGCGACAATGCCATAAGTGACATGAGTGCTTCGCATAGAGAGGTCATCGCATGTAAGTAGTTTGTTGCGATAGGCTTTAGTTGAGGTAAGTCTTCTGGCCACTGGTTTTTGCCAAAGTTGAATTTCTTTGCTTTTACTAGAGGGTGATCGTTTTCATGGTCAAAGCCGATATAAAAGCCCTCTTTTAGATCTGGCGGTGTGCCAGCTTCCAATGTTTGGTTTTTAAGAGGTTCGTATCCTCTGTTTGCTTTAGATAGTTGTTTATTTACTTTGAGCTTACTTTCTAAAGGAAGATTGAACAGTTTTGTACTTTCATTAAATAGTTGGCTTTGCAGCGTTTCATCAATGCCGTGGCCAGTAATGTAAAAGAAGCCGAACTCCCTGCAAGCTTGACCTATTTTCAGTGCCAATTCTTGTTTTTGTGTCTGCGTTGCTTCTTGGTAACCAGATAAATCAATGATAGGTAATGTTTCGATTTTTGTGTTTTGAGTATTCATATCTCACCAATTATCTGAATGTTTGACGATGGAAGTGTCATGCTATCAGTCGTTCAGTGAGTGGTGATAACGCTTATTTTCGATGAGGGTGTTGCTGAAAACGCATCACCTAGATTAAGACGTCTGGTCGAGCTCGTGAATAAGCTCTCTGACAAAATGATCTGCTGCCACTGGCAAGGTTCGGTTTGCTCGAACATACACACCAAGATCAGAGCTCATTTTGTTTGGGCGAGTAACGGGAATGTGGAATAGCCTTTGATTTTCTAAGTCTTCTTCTATTCCTATGATGGTTTGAAACGCGATACCCATTCCACTCATAGCGAGCTTTCGAGACAACTCTACAGAGTTGGTTTCAATCACCTGATGAGATGGACCGATTAGGTTAATAAAGCTGCTTAAATGTCTGTGAGTTGAAAGGCCTTTTTTGCTTAAAATCAATGGATAGTCACTGCATTCTTCAAGGCTAATTTCTGGTTTGTTTGCAAGAGGGTGATCCTTTGCTACCACAGCGCCAAGAGCATAGTTTTTTACCCATAATTGGTTGAGGTCTCGTAGGTGTGAAATATCAAAGGCGAGACCAATGTCCACATCTCCATTGATTAGAAGCTCTGGCATTTTTGAGGAACCAATAACATGAACACCAACGGATATATTGGGAAATTGCTCTCTGAAATTTTTGATTAAACGAGGGATGAGTTCAATGGAAGGGCCTTCCACAGTAGCTATTTCAATGTGACCTTTCTGGATGCCTTTTATAGCGTCGATTTCTGAATAAAGGCGCTCGGCGTCTTTTAATACCAGTTGTGCGTGTCTCGCAAAGCTTTCGCCCGCTGATGTGAGCTTTAAGCCACTTGGTGACCTCTCGAATAAGGGAATATCAAGCTCTTCTTCTAGCTTTTGTATTTGCCGACTGACAGCAGACGTCGCCATATGAAGCGAGCGAGAGGCTTCTCGGATGGAGCCGAGTCGTCGAACGCTATCAAAGCAGTAAATCGCAGTGGAATGAATACGCTTTCTTGAGGTCAATGGCTGATCCGCTCGCTAGTCTTGATTGAAGTAAGTAGGCTCTCGCTAAGCTTTACGATAGCTTTTGCATACAGATCAAGCAACTGAGTCGCTACAGACTTTTACTCAATGATGGTCGTTACGTCTCAAGTGGCTTTCAAATGCTCTGATCAATAAAGATAAGCTCAACGTCAGTACCAAGTACATAAAGGCGACGACGTTGTAGGTTTCGAAGAATTGAAAGGTTGAGGAGCTAAAGACTTTCCCTAGTTGTGTGATGTCTTGAACGCCTAACACGGAGACGAGAGCCGAGTCTTTGATCATGGCCACGAGGTCGTTGCCGAGCGGCGGTAATATTTTGCGCATGGCCTGCGGCAAGGTGATCAGTCGAAATCGATGCCAATTGGAAAGTCCTAATGCTTTCGCTGCTTCTATCTGTCCTTTACTGACTTCTTGAATCCCTGCTCGGAAAACTTCTGCAATAAAGGCGCTGTAACTAATCGCAAGAGCAATGATGGCTCGCCAAAGTAGAGTGAAGTCACGAGTGCGGGCTTTTTCAATCCAACCTGCTTCAATTGGGATTTGCAGCGCCCAGTTGTAGAGGTTGACCATTTCCGGCGCGCCAACAAAAGCGATGTAGAACAAGAGAACGAGTACTGGTACGCCTCGAAATATTTCTACGTAGAAGCGGGCGCATTCTCGAATAATTCGATGACGAGAAAAGCCGGCTAATGCCACAACTAAGCCAATCGAACTGGCAATAATGAAAGCCGTGAAGGTGACACCTATGGTTGTGAGCAACCCTTGGCTTAAAGCGCCTGCGATGCGTTGGTAGCTTTGGTCGGTTGCCATGTTCCACAGCAAGACTAAACCGATGATAATGGCAGTGACTAACCACCAAGGCGTGCGTTCTAGAGTTCGTTTCAAGGGCATCATTAGGTAATGGCAAAACCATTTACAGGTGGTTGAATAAAGAAAAAACCGATCTTCTGGTTATTCTGAGAAGATCGGTTACGAGCAGACTCTTTAAAGAAGAGTCAATGTCTGTAAGCTGACTATTGGTTGTAGTCGAAGAACCACTTTTTGTTCAGTGCGTCTAATGTGCCATCGTCTTTCATGCTCTTAATCGCTGCGTTAACTGGAGCGACAAGGTCAGAGCCAGGCGTAAAGATAAAACCAAAATCTTCTGAGCCTAGAGGACCACCGATGATTTTGAATGCGCCTGGATTTGCCCCAATGTAACCACGAGCAGAAGCCGCATCCATAAGTACGCTGTCTACGTCACCAGATTTCAGGGCTTGAACAGATGCGCCAAAGGTTTCTAGCAAGGTGATGCGAGGGTTGTCTTCGTTACCATCTAATACATCGTAAACCGCAACGTAAAAGTTGGTTGTGCCAGCTTGTGCGCCAAAATGAAAGTCATCGTTTGCAGCAAAAGATTCTGCATCCGTGAAGCGGTCTTCATCAGCACGAACCAGCATGAATTGTTGTGATGTCATGTAAGCATCAGAAAAATCAATTTGCTGTGCGCGCTCTTCGTTGATCGTGATGCCATCCATACCAACGTCGTATTGGCCTTGTTTTACTGCTTGGATCATGGTGTCCCAGCTGCTTAAGTGCCATTCGATTTTGGCATTAAGACGCTTGCCGATTTCATTCATGGCATCGTATTCCCAACCAATGCCTTTGCCAGTCGCTGGATCAACAAAGTTCAAAGGTGTGTAGGCGTTTTCAGTGACCGCTAAAATAGTGCGACCTTTTAGGTCTGGCAAATTGTCGGCAAAGCTAAAGCTGCTAATAGACACGGCCGCAATAAAAGCTAAGCGGGATAGCATAGAGATCATAGTGTGTACCTTATTCGAAGATGAGCTGTTTTTCGGAGATTTATCAATGACGCGATTATACACAGGAGATGAATGCCAGACCATTGAATCTTGCGGTGAGCAAGTGGCATCTTGTGTTCTATCAGCGTATATTTGTGCGATTATTGCAATCAATATTTGACGGCTTTTAACCAGCCTTATTCGATCTATTTTCAGCAATCTTAAACAGAGATATTAAAAGTATATGTTCCGTGAACTCACCCCAAAGGAAGCTTTTCAAACTCATTGCTTAGCGCAAATGGGCGTGGCGTCTTGGTTGTCAGCACCGGAAGGGGTTGTCGGGACCGTCTTTTCGCCAGCGCAGCCTTGGGCGGTGACAGGCGTCGATTCTGCGGTTGAGTTGCCTTCCGATAGTGTGTTTTCGTCAGCAGAGCAATCGGCAGACATCGGAGGTTTCGGGGCTGCTATCCCTGAACCTATTGTTAAAGTCTTGCCTGAAGAGAAAGAAAAGTCGGTTAATTATCTGCGCGAACAATTAAATGCTGGGCCTGAGATTATTGTAGAGGATTTGCAGCCAATTGAAGAGTTGGCGGTAGATATTGCGGTTGAATCTCAGCCAGAAACAAAGCATCAAATGATGCATTTAGACATTCGCGCTTATGCTTTATCGAATAAGTTACTGATTCTGAGTGATGTGCCACACGTTTTTTCTCAAGCAGAAGATATTGAGCGTCTTGCTCTAAAAATGGGACAAGCCTTATTAAAAGAGTCTATTGAAGAATGGCAAAGCAGTGCGTTTTCGTGGCCAGGTGCTTTAAAAAACCCACATTTCTTAGGGCGTTCAGACTGGTTGTTTGGTGCGGTAGAAAGTTATGTTGGCCGATTGGCGAGCAGTTTTCCCGATGCGCCCATGTTGGTGTTGGCTGGCAATCAAATCACCCAACTCATTGATGACTTACCTGAAAGCAGTATTTTGAAACAACATCCTACTGCTCGCATTGTCAGTCTGCCTGAGCTTTACCGAATTCCAGAATTGCGCAAAGACGCATGGCAAGCGATGCAAGTTAGCTTTTTTAGAGACAAGTGTTAAATGATAGTGTCTTGTGTTCGTCCTGCCTGCGCTGATTCCGACCTTCCTGACATTGCTCGCCTTGATGCTTCATCAAATCCGCATCCTTGGGGCGAGTCTTTGGTTCTAGATGCCTTGAAAACACGAAAAAACTGGCTGGTGGAGACGGCAGATAAAGAATCGGAAACCGCTGAAAATCAAACGCTTGGATGGTTGACCGCATCTCAATGGGGAGATCAGTCAGAATTAGAATTGGTGGTTGTAAGCAAGACGGCACGCCGACAAGGTTTGGCCAAAAAACTGATGAATGAATGGTTGGGCTTCGCCAAACAGGAAGGTGTGACGGAATGTCTGCTGGAGGTTCGAGAGTCAAATGTAGGCGCCATTCGCCTATATGAATCGCTGGGTTTTGAGCTGGTTGGGCAGCGAAAGAATTATTACCAAACAGAGCAAGGTCGTGAATCGGCTTGCTTGTTTACTTTAAAAATATGAAACGAATTGAATAATAGAAAAGGCTGAGTTTTAGCATGAGTATGAGCAAAGTGTTGGTGCCTGTTGCCAATGGCAATGAAGATATTGAAACCATTACTATTATTGATGTATTGCGTCGTGGTGGTGTGGAAGTGGCTGTGGCGAGTGTGCATGACGCTAAACAAGTGACGATGGCGCATGGCTGTAAGCTAGAAGCGGACGTTTTGTTGGCTGAAGTTGCCGATGAAATGTATGACGCCATTGTTTTACCTGGCGGTATGCCAGGTGCTGAGCATTTGCGCGACAGTGAATTGTTAACAAACATGTTGGAAAAACATGATATAGAAGATGCTTTGTTGGCAGCGGTATGTGCATCGCCGTCGGTTGTGTTTGGCACCCACGGTTATGTGGTGGATAAACAAGCAACTTGTTACCCAGGTTTTGAAGACGGCTTAACGGGCGCGGAATACATTTCCGACCTTCCTGTTGTGATGGATGAGAACATTCTGACCGGAAAAGGGCCCGCTGTTGCAATGGTCTTTGCATTGACTGTTTTGGGTAATTTGAAAGGATATGAAACCGCACAAAAAGTGGCGGATGATTTACTCTGCTAGGGATTACTAATTCCTGACTAAAGAGTCAATTAAAAAGCTGTAAAAACGGGCGTTTTTGGCGATTTACTTGGGATTCAAGGTGGACGCTCGCGGCGTATGGTAGTAAAATTGCTCAGATTTTTTGATCGCGAGATTTATCGGAAAGACTAAGATAAACCGGCGTCAAAAACGCAATTATTTAAAAGCGAGATGAATCTAGGTTCGTCTCGCTTTTTTGCAACCTGAATAGGCTCTAAACGGGAGGTTCCTTTGGCAACAACAGCGATTCTAGCTCTGGAAGACGGCACAGTATTTAAAGGCGTGTCGATCGGAGCTGATGGCTCATCAACTGCTGAGGTAGTATTCAATACCTCAATGACTGGTTATCAAGAAATTCTTACCGATCCTTCCTATGCTCGACAAATGGTCACCTTGACCTATCCCCACATCGGGAATACCGGCGTTAACTCTGAAGATGAAGAATCCAGCAATGTATGGTGCGAAGGTTTGATTATTCGTGATCTTCCTTTGATCTCTAGCAGCTGGCGTTCTGAAGAATCTCTTGATGCTTACCTAAAACGTAAAGGTGTTGTGGGTATTGCCGACATCGATACACGAAAGCTAACTCGAATTTTGCGTGAAAAAGGTGCTCAAGCGGGTTGCATCATCGCAGGTGATGACGCTTTAGACAAAACAGCAGAAGCGATCGCTGCAGCACAAGCTTTCCCAGGTCTGAAAGGTATGGACTTAGCGAAAGAAGTGACTGTCGAGAAAGCGTACGAGTGGAAAGAATCTACTTGGGATCTTGTGAAAGGTCACACCACGCCAGATTCTTCTGAGTTCCATGTGGTTGCTTACGACTTCGGTGTGAAGCGCAACATCCTTCGTATGTTGGTTGAGCGAGGTTGCCGTTTGACGGTTGTGCCAGCGCAAACGCCAGCCAGTGAAGTGTTAGCAATGAATCCAGATGGCGTTTTCCTATCTAATGGCCCTGGTGATCCAGAGCCTTGTGATTACGCGATTCAAGCCATCAAAGAAATTCTGGAAACTGAAATCCCAGTATTTGGTATTTGTCTTGGTCATCAGCTGTTGGCTTTGGCATCCGGTGCGAAAACTAAGAAGATGAAATTCGGTCATCACGGTGCCAACCACCCGGTTCAAGCAATCGAGAAAGGCACAGTAATGATCACCAGCCAAAACCATGGTTTTGCTGTAGATGAAGATTCTTTGCCAGCGAACCTTGTGATGACTCACAAATCTTTGTTTGATTCGTCTCTGCAAGGTATTGCTCGTACAGATAAAAGCGCATTCAGCTTCCAAGGTCACCCAGAAGCAAGCCCAGGGCCGCATGATGTTGCGCCTTTGTTCGACCAGTTCATTGAAAACATCACAGCCTCAAAAGCCTAAAGGGAGCGGAACGAAAGACTATGCCAAAACGTACTGATATAAAAAGCGTTTTAATTATAGGTGCTGGACCGATCATCATCGGCCAGGCCTGTGAGTTTGATTACTCTGGAGCGCAAGCGTGTAAAGCGTTACGAGAAGAAGGCCTACGAGTCATTCTTGTCAACTCTAACCCAGCAACAATCATGACAGATCCTGCGATGGCCGATGCGACTTACATCGAACCAATCGAGTGGAAAACAGTCGAGAAGATCATCGAAAAAGAACGTCCAGATGCGGTACTACCTACTATGGGTGGTCAAACAGCGCTGAACTGTGCTTTGGATCTAGAGCGTCATGGTGTGCTAGCTAAATACAATGTTGAAATGATTGGTGCGACGGCAGATGCCATCGACAAAGCGGAAGACCGTAATCGTTTCGACCAAGCAATGAAAGCGATTGGCCTTGAATGTCCTCGCGCTGGTATTGCGCACAACATGGAAGAAGCGTTAGGTGTACAACGCGAAGTTGGCTTCCCATGTATTATTCGTCCTTCTTTCACTATGGGCGGCACCGGCGGCGGTATCGCTTACAACATGGAAGAGTTTGAAGAAATTTGTACTCGCGGTTTGGATTTATCGCCAACCAACGAATTGCTAATTGATGAATCTCTAATCGGTTGGAAAGAGTACGAGATGGAAGTTGTCCGTGACAAAAAAGACAACTGCATCATTGTTTGTGCCATCGAAAACTTCGATGCCATGGGTGTTCACACAGGTGACTCGATCACAGTGGCGCCAGCACAAACGCTAACAGACAAAGAATATCAAATCATGCGTAACGCTTCTTTGGCGGTATTGCGTGAAATCGGTGTTGAGACAGGTGGTTCAAACGTACAGTTTGGTATGGACCCGAAAACAGGCCGTCTTGTGGTTATCGAGATGAACCCTCGTGTGTCTCGTTCTTCTGCTTTGGCATCGAAAGCGACAGGTTTCCCAATTGCGAAAATCGCAGCGAAATTGGCGATCGGTTACACACTAGACGAATTGCAAAACGACATCACTGGTGGTCAAACGCCAGCGAGTTTCGAGCCAGCAATCGATTATGTTGTGACTAAGATTCCTCGCTTCACTTTCGAGAAATTCCCAACGGCAAATGACCGCCTAACGACTCAGATGAAGTCGGTTGGTGAAGTCATGGCGATTGGTCGTACTTTCCAAGAGTCTTTGCAAAAAGCCTTGCGTGGCTTGGAAGTCGGTTCTGACGGCTTCAACCCACAGTTAAACTTTGCCGAAGAAAACAGCAAAGAGAAGCTAGCGTATGAATTGCAATCTCCAGGTGCGGATCGTATTTGGTACATTGGTGATGCATTCCGCTCAGGCATGACCATAGACGAAGTTTATGCGGCAACCGGTGTTGATCACTGGTTCTTGGTACAAATCGAAGATTTGATCAAAGAAGAGATTGCGCTTGCTGATAAAGGCTTGATCGACATGACTTACGACGTTATCCGTCGTTTGAAACGTAAAGGCTTTTCAGATTCTCGTCTTGCAAACTTGTTGAACGTGACTGAAAAATCCATGCGTGAGCGTCGTTACTTGATGGATGTTCACCCTGTTTACAAGCGTGTTGATACTTGTGCGGCGGAATTTGCAACAAATACAGCTTACATGTATTCCACTTATGAAGATGAGTGTGAAGCGGCACCAACAGATCGCGAGAAAGTCATTATTCTAGGTGGTGGTCCAAACCGTATCGGTCAAGGTATCGAGTTTGATTACTGCTGTGTACACGCGGCATTGGGTTTGCGTGAAGACGGTTACGAAACCATCATGGTGAACTGTAACCCAGAAACGGTTTCTACGGATTACGATACATCCGACCGTTTGTACTTCGAACCAGTAACGCTAGAAGACGTTTTGGAAATCGTACGCAAAGAAAAACCAAAAGGCGTGATCGTTCAGTTTGGTGGTCAAACACCACTGAAAATTGCTCGTGCTTTGCAAAACGAAGGTGTGCCTATCATAGGTACAACGCCTGAGTCGATTGACCGCGCCGAAGACCGTGAGCGTTTCCAAAGCATGATTCAACGCTTAGGTTACAAACAGCCTCATAACGCGACAGTACGTAGTGTTGAGCAAGCGGCGGCAAAAGCAGCAGACATCGGTTATCCGCTAGTTGTTCGTCCATCTTATGTATTAGGTGGCCGTGCGATGGAAATCGTTTATAACGAAAAAGAATTGATGCGTTATATGACAAGTGCCGTAAAAGTGTCTAACGACAGCCCTGTCTTGCTTGATCACTTCTTGAATGCTGCGATTGAGATCGATATCGATTGTATCTCTGACGGCCATCAAGTGGTTATCGGCGGTATCATGCAGCACATCGAACAAGCGGGTGTTCACTCTGGTGACTCAGCTTGTTCTTTGCCTCCATACTCTTTGTCTAGCGAAGTTCAAGACAAGATTCGCAACATGATTAAGAATATGGCGCTAGAGCTTGGTGTTATCGGTTTGATGAATACTCAGCTTGCGGTACAAGATGGTGAAATTTATGTGATCGAGGTTAACCCTCGTGCATCGCGTACTGTTCCATTCGTATCTAAGTGCATCGGTCGTTCTTTGGCTCAGTTAGCCGCTTTGGTTATGTCTGGCAAAACTTTGGCAGAGCTTGGTTTCACAGATGAGATTATCCCTTCTTACTACAGCGTGAAAGAAGCGGTTTTCCCATTCAACAAGTTCCAAGGTGTCGATCCGATTCTTGGGCCTGAAATGAAGTCAACTGGTGAAGTCATGGGCGTTGGCGATACTTTTGCTGAAGCCTTTGGTAAAGCGGTTCTTGGTGGTGGTACTGTGTTGCCAACATCGGGTTGTGCTTTCATCAGTGTTCGCGATATGGACAAAGAAGGTGCGGTTGCTGTTGCTCGCCGTTTGGCTGATTTAGGTTTTGACCTAGTTGGTACGGAAGGAACAGCGAAATACTTGACCGAAAATGGTGTTGAGGTTCGTAAAGTTAATAAAGTGAACGAAGGTCGTCCACACATTGTTGATATGATGAAAAACGGTGAAATTGATTACATCATTAACACCACATCAGGAACTCAAGCTATTACGGATTCTTCTGTGATTCGCCGTACAGCATTACAGCGCAAGGTTTGTTACACTACAACATTGGCTGGCGCTGAAGCGACTAGTTTGGCAATAGGCCTAACTGGCGAAACTAAAGTCAGAAGACTACAAGATTTGCACTTGGGGAAATAATGAAAAAGGTACCAATGACAGTAGAAGGTGAAGCTCGTCTTAGAGACGAGTTGAACCACCTTAAAACTGTAGTTCGTCCTCGCGTAATTGCAGACATTGCAACGGCTCGTGAACATGGCGATTTAAAAGAAAACGCAGAATATCATGCCGCTCGTGAAGAGCAGGGTTTTGCTGAAGGTCGCATTAAAGAGATCGAAGGCAAACTTGCAGACTCACAGGTGATTGATGTTGCATCTATGCCTGCATCAAGCAAAGTGATCTTTGGTACAACCGTGACACTTTACAATGTGGATACGGAAGATACGGTTACTTATAAGATTGTGGGTGATGATGAAGCTGATGTAAAAGAGAAGAAAATCTCTTATGCATCGCCAATCGCGAAAGCCATTATTGGGAAAGAAGAAGGCGACGAAGTTGCTGTTAAAATCCCAAGCGGTGAAGCCACTTACGAAATCGAAAAAGTTGAATATATCTAATTGATATAAAAGTAAACTTAAAAGCCGCTTAGTGAAATCACTAAGCGGCTTTTTTATGCCTATTGAAAAGGTACGAAACAAAAAAAGAGCGCTCATTGTGGCGCTCTTTTTATTGTCTGGCTAAGCGAGAAATGACTTAGTCTTGTTGGCTTCCGCAGCAACCACAGCTGTCTTCACTAGCAGCTTCGGCCCAGTGCTTCAACTTGGAGGTTTTACCTATGCCAGGGTTAAAGCTGTTTGTTGGGTCGATTTTCTTGTAGAAGGTTTTGAGCGTGTCTTTTGCTGCATACTCATGGCCCACGTTGTGTTCTGCTGGGTATTCTGCGCCTCTTTTGTCAAAGCTTGCTAGGATTTGGTCTTTCAAGGCTTTGCTATCCACACCTTTTTTAACGATGTAGTTTTGGTGCATAACATGGCAGAACAAATGGCCGTAATAGTATTTACGCGCGATTTGGTTTTCGATTTCAGGCGGTAATGTTTCAAACCATTCTTTCTCGTTACGAGGGAAAGCCACGTCTATGGTCATCATGCTGCCTAAGTCTGAGCTGTTCAGTCCGTGATAACGACCGATCGCACCGGCTGCTACAAAGCGGTGTAAGATGGCTTTTTCACCTTCTTCTGGCGTACATTCAAAGAAGCTACCGTCTTTGTCTTTGAAAAACTCAGTTAAATATTCACGAGCTTCATCGACACCGCCATTGCTGGTTTCAATGATCCAGTGATGTTCATACTTGTCACGGTATTCTTCCATGCGCTTAGGCAAATGATTTGGCCACAAATAGCTTAGCCCTTGCATGATTCGATCAGACAGTTTGCTTGGTAAAAACGAGAATTTACCAGCAATACGATCCACAGTACGTTTTAGTCCGAACAGCTTTGGAATGTATTTTGAGCCTAATTTATCAATGACGATGAAAGTGTCTTTACCGTATATTTTAGAGTCGTCATAACACTGGCGATGAAGGTATTCGCCTGATACTGGCAGATTTTCGAAGTTGCCTAACATGTGACGACGAATGTGGTAAAAATCTTCTGTGTCATTTGTACCAACATAGAAAACCTGTTGTTTTTCTGGAATGGCGAAAGTGTCCATACGAACCGCGAAGACGGCTAATTTACCCGCACAACCTGCGGATTCGTGTAAGCGACGACCGTCATTGTTGAAACGAGAAGGAGTGTCTGCGTCTACGTCACGAATACGTTCATGGTATTCGTTGTCGGAAGCACGCTTTTCAGTAAATTCGATGTCTTTTGCTTGGTATCTTTGGTGTTGTAGGTTGGTAAGAATTTCCTCAGGAGAATCGCCAAGGTGAATTCCCAAGTTGTTCACCAAGGATAAACTGCCATCTGCTTCTACTTGAGCAAAAATAGAAAGCTCTGTGTACGCTGGGCCACGTTGAACCAGTGCGCCGCCAGAGTTATTACAAATACCACCGACGATAGAAGCTCCGATACAAGAAGAGCCGATCACTGAGTGAGGTTCACGTCCATAAGGCGCTAAGGTTTCTTCTAGACCAAATAAGGTACTACCAGCCAGTGCGACGATTTGTTTTCCTTCATCGATTAGTTGAATCTGGTCGATGCGCATGGTGTTGATGATTACGATCGGGCGATCGTAGTCTTTACCGTCAGGCGTTGAGCCACCTGTTAAGCCAGTATTGGCTGCTTGCATGATGACGATAACATCTGCGGCGTTACAAGCTTTTAACGCTTCCCAAACTTCTAACAGTGTTGACGGACGCACAACGGCAATGGCTTCGCCAGAACCAAATCGGAACCCTTTGCAATAAGGCTGCATCTTGTCTGGGCTAGTTAAGGTGTACTGTTGACCAACGATGTTTTTTAGATTTCTTATCAGCGTTTGCGTTACATCAGACATTGGAATTCCTGTTGAGTGTTTGAGAAGGATTATAGGAAATATCGATTAGTAGATTTTAACTTAATAGAGGGGCGAGTTGTAATAAATGATATAGATCAAAAGAGGATAAAAACCATGCGTTTAGGAATCTGAAACTTAGTTTTCGCTGTTATGCTATATTTGGCGTCTATTTCATTACTTGTAAGGATACTCAATGGCAAGTCGTATTTTGTTGTCTGATTCTAATGACCCTCATTTTAATTTGGCTGTGGAAGACTGTATTTTTCGGTCTATGCCAGCGGATCAACGAGTGCTTTTTTTGTGGCGAAATGCTGACACAGTTGTGATTGGTCGAGCACAGAACCCATGGAAAGAGTGCAACCTAAAGAAGATGGAAGACGATTATATCAGCCTTGCTCGTCGTCAAAGTGGTGGCGGCGCAGTGTTCCATGATCTAGGTAACACCAATTTTACCTTTATGGCTGGCAAGCCTGAATACGATAAAGAAGTGTCTACTCGCATTGTTTTAGATGGTCTCAAAAAGCTGGGTATTGAAGGCTACGCCAACGGTCGTAATGATCTTGTGATAGGCGAAGGCGAAGAGATGCGAAAATTTTCTGGCTCCGCTTACAAAGAAGCCAAAGATCGAGGCTTTCATCATGGGACTTTATTGTTACATGCAGACCTGAGTCGTCTTGCCAATTATTTGAATCCAGATCCGAAAAAACTCCAATCAAAAGGCATTACTTCGGTTCGTTCAAGGGTGACCAATTTGGACAATTTGCGAGCGGATATTGATCACAATATGGTTTGTGACACCATCATCCAAGCTTTCTGTGAGTATTTCGGTGAGACGCCTGAGATTGAGCATATCTCGCCTGATGCGTTACCTGATTTACCAGGTTTTGTTGAAAAGTTTGAGCAGCAAAAAAGCTGGGATTGGAATTTTGGAAAATCACCAGAGTTTACTCATCAATTGGATGAGCGTTTTCAATGGGGCGGGGTAGAACTTCACCTTAATTTGCAAAAGGCTATTATTAGCGCGGCGCAAACTTATACGGATAGTTTATTTCCAGATCCAATAGAAGAATTGGCGAAACGCCTGATCGGTGTTGCTTATCTTCCTGATGCTATTGCCAAATGTGTAGATGAGCTGATCGAAGATTATCCAAGCCATTCAGCCAATTTAGAAGAGTTTAAGGCTTGGTTTGTGGAGACGATTGCTTAAATTATTGCATATTGTGCGATAGTCGAAGTTCTGGTGATTTGTTACTGTGACGCTAATTTCTATTTACTTCCCTAAGAGGGTATATCATGAAAAGCAATGCTTATTCAGCCATTGGAAAGGTGTTTCCCATTCTGCTTTTAAGCGGAGTCATTCTTCAAGGTTGTGCCAATGGTGCAAGTGATCATGGCCATAATGGGCCTCCGGGACCACCAAGACCGCCTTCTGCCGAAGATGAAGCCATTCAAGCTCGTTTAGGCGATACAAGTTCTTCTATGGGCAGCATTGCGATTCCTGATGCCGTTGAGGCCTGTGGTGACGATCATAGCTTTACTCGTTTAGTGTGTTTGATTGATATCCTCAAAGCCGACGTGTCAGATGACATATTGGCGAATTTACAGCTGGATTACTCGGTGGCCGAAGCGAAAAACTGGAGTAATTTACCCGCTGGTGCGTTTCCTGCGAGACCTGGCGTATTTTTGGGTGAGCTGAGTGTTGAACAACGCGGTGTGGTGAAGGCGATTCTCATGGAAGCCACAGGCGAAGAAGACAACGAAGGCTTTGATGAAATTGTACAAACCCTTAATGCGGACGATTATATAGGAACCGTTAGCACAGATTATAAAGCGGGTTACTCTTCTTATAATGGCAAAATTGCTTTCTTAGGTGAGCCTTCCGATCAGGGAACTTGGGAGCTGTATTACGGTGGTCACCATTTTGCTTTCTCTAACACCTATGTTGACGGTAAATTAGCGGGAGCAACACCTTCTTTTAGAGGCGTTGAACCTTTCCCCTCGTTTGAAATGAACGGTCGAACCAACATTCCTATGTTGCAAGAAAGAGATGCCTTTGCTGCTTTGCTTCATTCTCTTAGTGATGAGCAACTAGACGAAGCGCGCCTAGAAGGGACGTATCGAGATATTTTGGCAGGCCCACAAGCAGACGATGGCATTCCTGAAGAGCAAGAAGGATTAAGCGTGACTAAGCTAACAGGTGAGCAAAAAGCCCTGTTACTGGCGGCGGTAAAAACCTACGTGGGAGATATCTCAGAAGCGGAAGCTCAACATTACATGGATAAGTATACTGCCGAGTTGGATCGCACAGTGTTAGGTTTTTCTGGCACAACCGATGTGAACAGTGAAGACGATTATGTGCGTATTCACGGCCCTTCGTTATGGCTTGAATTCTCGTTGCAATCCAATAAATCTACGCCAGACAAAGGCAATCACCCTCACTCCGTATGGCGTGATATTACGGATGATTACGGCGGTCAAACAGAATGATCTTAACTTTTTTCTGGCGAGTGGTTGGACTCACATTGATGGCTTTTGCTGTCAATATGAGTTCCGCTTACGCACATTCTTTACCGGGCAGTGTTTTGACTTTTTCGCAGCAAGGTGCGTCGTTAAATCTGACAGTGACGTTTCCGCTGGAGGATTTAGCCATAGCTGAAGAGTATTTTCATAGGCTAGAAGAAAAACCAGTCGAAGCGCTTTTGTCAGAGCAGGATAAAGCGTATTTATTCGTCTATTTTCAGCAGCACCTTGAGGTTGAAAAGAACGCAAAGACGCTTCCTTATCGTCTAATAAATGCGGAACTAAAAAACGCCTATCATCATGATCTTGGAAATTATATGTTGGTTGTTTCTCATCTGACATTTTCTCTTGATTCGGACGAGAAGGCGCTGCCATTGACGCTTGACTACGATGCTGTCATGCATGAAATTCGCAGTCATAGAGCGACGGCTTATTGGCAGTCGGCAGATGGAGAACGTCAGAAATTGTCGAGCTTTCGTTATAAGAGAGTAGAAGGTAAATTACAAACTTACCTTCTGCATGACTGATAGGCTTAAACGCCTTTCTCATTGCCCCATAAATACACATGAAGTTGTGGTAAAACGGTGGCATCGAACCAGCCGCGCTGAATCACTTCATCCACTAAATTCAGCGTTTTCGATGTCAACGTCTCAATGCTTGGTGCCTCTTCTAATTCAAGGTTACAAGGCTGAAGATACAGGGGAAGGCTTGGGTATAAGGTTTTGATTTCTTCCGCCCAGATTAAATCCTTCTCGTCCGCAATGACGATCTTTAAGGTTTTGTCCGCACTTCCTGCTTGCTCCAAAGCGATATCAAAACGCATTTTATCGAACTTCATTTTACTGGAAGGCGGCTTTGGGCTGAGCGTAAGGTAATCGAGCTCAGCAAACCAAGCGGCACTGACACTGCCCTGAGTTTCCATGGCAAAGGTATAACCTTTGGCCTTGCCAAGGCGAATTAATTCTGACAAATCTTGAATGGCTGGATTTCCGCCAGACAAAGTAATCAAAATAGGTTTGCCACCGCTTAATACTTCGACTTGATTGAAAATCTCTTCAGCAGACATGTCTATCCAATCGTTCTTGTATTTTTTATCCACCGCATGAAGTGTGTCGCACCAACTGCAACGATAATCGCAACCCCCGGTTCGCACGAACACAGTTGGCGTGCCTATGAGCGACCCTTCGCCTTGTATGGTTGGGCCGAATATTTCTGAAATGGCAATCATGGTCGATACTCCGCCCATGTTTTTGGGGTTTCAGACACGCTCACCGCACTGACTTCTGGCCAGCGATTTTTGCTCCAATGGTACAGATGTTTAGCCAAACGCTCAGCGGTGGTGTTCTCAGCGCCAAGCACATCATTCAGATGACGATGATCGAGTTCTTCGTCGATATAAACTTTAAAATCAGCCAGTTCACGATAGTCTCTAACAAATCCGGTACTGTTCAATGTATCGGAAGCAAGTTCTATGATGACTTCATAGTTATGACCATGCAGACGACTGCAAGGGTGAGAATCGGGTAAGCCCTGCAATTGATGCGAGGCAGAAAATTGAAAGGATTTACGAATACGAAACATAATGCATTGTCCTAGTGATTAATAACAATGCAGCACTCATCCCCTAAAAAATTAGGTTCGTGTTTTTTACCTGGTGCTACGACAGGGCCAATAAAGGCGCGCGTAGTATACACGCACTTGTGTGTCTTCCATAGAGTGACGAAGGTTTGGTTATGTAGCATGAGCCGAATAATGAACGGAAGGAGAATATTCGTTTAGTGAAAAAGGTTTTCAAGTCACCTCAACTTTGGTGAATAGGTTGTTCTAGTCACGAGTTCGATTGACCCAGTAGTTAGGCCTTTGATGACTAGAGGCAATAGCAACGACCAGTAACAAATCGCCTCTAATTTGATAAATAATTGAATATGGAAATCGGTTGAGTAGGCATTTATGCGTGACTGCGCTAGTTTTTTGCCATGCCGTTGGGTGTAATTTAATTCGCTCTATTGACGACTCTAGTTCAGCAATGAACCTCAATCCAAGACCTTTATAAATACCGTCATAGTATTTGAAGGCATCATCGAGTTCCCTTTCGGCGATGTCTAAAAATTCTACATTCATTTATATTTACTTAGCACTTCAGACAAGGGCTTAGAGGTTAGCTGCTTTTTTTCATATGCTTCAATGCGAGCATCAGACTCTTGCGCCCAAATAGCGTTTAGCTCAGCATTTGGTGTATCTAAGCTTTCAAGTAGCTTTTCGACAAGCTCTACGCGTTCGTTCATTGAGAGTGATAGCGCATCTTCAACGATGTTTCTGTTTTCTTGAGCCATTTTATGTCCTCCTCGATTAAGTGAAAGAATAACACTGAACAGTCATGAGTTGTATCTACTCCAATATTGAATAATTAGCTTAAAGCAATCTTTAACCGCTCCAAGGCTATTTTAGGTTTTGGCGACTGAATTGAGAAAGCGTGTTTGTGCCGCTTAGAAAGCGGTGGCAGGAGTGCGAGGTTTGGGGTGGGTTTGGTTCTTGGGTGAGGTTGATTTTCTATTCGTGAGAAATTTATGATCGATTGAGCTCGTTTAAAATAAATTGTTCAAATTCATAGGCGAATTTATCTATGGTATTAATCGTATCTAGAACAGTACTAACCTCTAATAAAATATCGTTCTCATCTTTATCTTTACCATTTCTATGAACAAAATCATGACGATGGCGGACTATTTGTACAATATTACTCTCTGTATTTTTAAAGTCAGTGTTGAACATTGCTTTTGAAATGATTTTTATATTCTGGATATTATGGAAGCTGATATTTGAAAGTTCGTCTAACACAATTCCTATGACACCATTTTTTGAGTTATGTATTTCCTTCAAGCTTAGCTTCACAGCTCCAATATTTATTCTCTTATCAGTTATATGTATGGAGTTAAGTAAGTTATTCAAGATAAATTCATGGTTAGTTACTAGAGCTTTTATATAATCACTGATATATGATTCCATAATAGTAATCGCATGAACATAAGACATTTTTAGAAGGACATCTTCTGTCTCTTGAAGAAAACCATTCGTAATAATTTTTTTCAAATCAGATAAGTCATTAGTTAGATTTCTATAAAGCTTGGAATGTGAGTTTCTTAGGAACCATTGATATTCTGCTTCTGCGTCTTTATCAGCCAATCTTGACAAATATTCAGCCTCTAATTCTGACCAACCTGGAGTATTTTCGTCAGCATCATAGTTATCAAGTTGATCCTGTATCCAATCAAACTTGTCTTGCTCCTGCATATCAAACATATGTTCTTTAAGGCTGCCCATTTTTAATTCCTAGATGTTTATTTCTTAATAAATATGATCTTTTTTTAAATATTATAACTGAGCTTTCATGAATTAAAGGAGGAGATCTCTTTTATTATAGATTATTAAAAAAGCTAAGTGGCGTTTCGATGAGGTAGGCGCGAGTTTCGAAGAGAAACGCCGCTTGGTTTGATGTTATAGACAGAGGTGTGTCGGGTTAAAGTCGCGATTTACATGAAAGCTTCGTTTTCAACGGCACATTACGCTGCGCTCATCGTGCCCTACGATGTTTGTAGAGACAAAAAAACACCAGCCGAGGCTGGTGTTTTTAGTTCAGTGCTAGAAAGTGAGTTGTTTAAGACTGAGCTTTCTTGAAAGCTTCAATCAAAGCTTGAGTTGAGGCATCCAGTGCGCTGTTGTCGCTGTCGCTAACAAGGCGGTTGAAGATGTCTGTTCCCAGTACTTTACCCAGTTCTACGCCCCATTGGTCAAATGAGTTGATTCCCCAGATTGTGCCTTGTACAAAGGTACGGTGCTCGTAAAGGGCGATCAAGGCACCAACGGTTTCTGGTGTCATTTTGTCTGTCAGTAGGGTGTTGCTTGGGCGGTTGCCTTTAATGACTTTGTGAGGCGCAATGGCTTCTACTTGGTCATCCGATGCGCCAGCATCACGCAGTTCTTGTTTTGCTTGTTCAAGTGTTTTACCAACCATAAGTGCTTGTGATTGGCTTAGGCAGTTTGCAAACAATTGTGCGTGATGATCACCAATTGGATTATGGCTTGCCAACGGTGCAATGAAATCCACAGGCACAAGGCGTGTGCCTTGATGTAAAAGCTGGTGGTAAGCGTGTTGGCCGTTTGTGCCAGCGCCGCCCCAGATGATTGGGCCTGTGTCGGTTGCTACGCCATCGCCATTTAATAAATTCGCTTTACCGTTACTTTCCATGTCGAGCTGCTGAATGTGAGCAGGCATGGCGCGTAGGTAATGATCGTAAGGAATTAAGGCGTGAGTTTGCGCGTTGTGGAAATTGATATACCACACGCCAAGTGCGCCCATGATGACAGGTAGGTTTTCTTCAAATGGTGCTGTACGGAAATGCTCATCCATTTGGTGTGCACCATCGAGCAGTGCGTAGAAGTTGTCCATGCCAACCGCAATGGCAATTGGTAAGCCAATGGCTGACCAAAGCGAGTAACGACCACCAACCCAATCCCACATTGGGAAGATGTTTTCTTCCGCCATGCCGAAATCAACGGCTTTCTTCACGTTCGAGCTCACCGCAGCGAAGTGTTTACTTACTGTCTCTTGAGTGCCGCCATTTGCTAAGAACCAGTCACGCGCTGCGTTGGCGTTTGAAAGCGTTTCGAGTGTGCCAAAGGTTTTCGATGCCACAACGAACAGTGTGGTTTCTGGGTTCATTTGCTTGAGCTTGCCAGTGATGTCAGAGCCATCAATGTTGGCCACAAAATGCACTTTCACTTGTTCTTGGGCGTACGGTGTTAAGGCTTCTGCCACTACTTTAGGGCCAAGGTAAGAGCCGCCGATGCCGATGGAAACCACGTCAGTGATGTTTTTGCCTGTGTAGCCTTTCCATTCGCCACTGTGAAGCTGGGCAACAAAGTCTCCCATTTGCTTTAGAGTCGAGCGAACTTCTTCTAATACATTGACGCCATCTACCATGAGCGAGTCTTGTGCTTGGCT
This sequence comes from Marinomonas sp. 15G6-16, assembly GCF_055809555.1. Taxonomy (NCBI): domain Bacteria; kingdom Pseudomonadati; phylum Pseudomonadota; class Gammaproteobacteria; order Oceanospirillales; family Oceanospirillaceae; genus Marinomonas; species Marinomonas sp. 15G6-16. The sequence continues at coordinate 2,155,416 of NZ_CM147916.1, forward strand.
GGCGCGTAGTGCGATGTGTAATACTGAGCGGTCTTCTGTGTTGTTGATGTGAGCGCCGCTGAACATGCCTTTGATGGCTTCTTCTAGTCCAGCCTCTTTAGCTAGGTCTGTTAGCAAAGACAATGTTGTATCGTTTACGCGGTTTTTGGCGTAATCCAGAGTCCAACCAGCCGCTTGAGCTGTGTATTTTTGAGCGCGTGTTGAGTCCGCTGCAAACAAGGATGACATATCAACAGAGTGCATTTCTTGTTGATGGTCTGACAGCTTTTTCCAAGCTGTTAATTCTGTCGGTGAGTGCATTGCATTCTCCCTTGGTCGTAAAGTGAATGTTAGGCTAGTTCAAGGCGCAGGTTATCAATTAAACGTGCGCTGCCTAGGTATGCCGCAGCCAAAATGACTAGGCTCTTCTCTTCTTCTGACGGTGTTTGTAAATTATCTTGTGCGCGTATTTCAAAATAATCACGACGGAAACCAGCCGCTTCAAGCTTCTGTTGAGCTTGTTCGCGAATGTCCTCGTGACTCGCACTGTTTGTCATGAGCTGATCTTTTGCCCACAACAAGGTTTGGTACATTGCAGGTGCAATGCGTCTTTCTTCTTCTGTTAAATAGCCATTGCGTGAACTCATGGCTAAGCCATCTTCGTTGCGCGCTGTGTCTACTCCGATGACGCGAACGTTGGAACTTAAATCGCGCACCATGTCTTCAATAACTTTTAGTTGTTGAAAGTCTTTGTTGCCAAATATGGCACAGTCTGGCTGAACAATGTTAAACAATTTTGTCACAACCGTGGAAACACCAACAAAATGTCCTGGACGCGATGCGCCACATAGAATATCAGACAAGCCAACGACTTCAATTTGAGTTTGGCTGCGTTTGCCATCTGGGTACATTTCTAGCGCATCGGGTGCGAATAAGTAATGGCAGCCGTTTGCTTCCAGTAGCTTTTGATCTTCCGCCAATGTTTTTGGGTAACGCTCCAAGTCTTCGTTGGCAGAAAACTGCATTGGGTTGACGAAAATAGACGAGACAATGACGTCGCCTTCTTCTGTTGCTCGACGAATCAAAGACATGTGGCCGTCGTGCAAGTTCCCCATTGTTGGTACAAAGACAATGCTTTTATCTTGTAAGCGTTCTTTTTTTAATGCGGCTCTTAGCTCGGCAACGGTATGGAATGTTTGCATTATTTGAATCCGTGTTCAGGGCCAGGGAAAGTCATGTCTTTGACTTCTTTAATGTAGGCTTCAAAAGCTTCTGTGATGTTGCGGCCGTCGGTTAAAAAGTTTTTTACAAATTTTGGAATGTGACCTAAGTTGAGGCCAATCATATCTTGCAGTACCAATACTTGGCCGTCTGTATGCGGGCCAGCGCCAATGCCAATGGTCGGAATTGGAACGGCTTCGGTGAGGGTTTTACCCAGTTCGGTTGGGATGCATTCGTAAAGCAAAATATCGGCACCTGCTTCAACAAGTGCTAAAGATTCTTCCAAAATCAAATCAGCGGCTTCTTGGCTTTTGCCTTGTACTTTATAGCCACCAAATTTATGCACAGACTGAGGCGTTAAGCCTAAATGTGCGCAAACTGGAATGCCGCGTTGGCTGAGTAAGCGAACGGTATCTGCTAACCAACTGCCGCCTTCTAATTTCACCATGTTCGCGCCGGCTTGCATCAGCTTAGCTGCGTTGTCTAGAGCTTGTTCTGGTTTGCTGTAGCTCATGAACGACATGTCGCTCAATATAAAGGCATTGGTATTGCCTCGTTTTACCGCAGCTGTGTGGTAGCACATATCTTCGATGGTGACAGGTAGAGTACTGTCTCGACCTTGGATTACCATGCCTAATGAATCGCCGACTAAAATTGTGTCTACGCCAGCGACATTAAGTACGCTGGTGAAAGAGGAATCATAAGAAGTCACACAGGTGATTTTTTCTTTATCTTCCTTCATTTTTTTTAGGGTTGATAAAGTCACAGGTTTAGTGTGTTTGCTTTTTGCATTGTCTGAGTACATAGCTAGTCTTCTTTAATAAGAACCAAGTCGCTGGTATCAAGTTGTTGTAATTGCTCTGTAACGGTATTGCCATTGCCTAAGCGCATCTCTGGAGCAAGGTCGTTAAGTGGTTTTATAACGAAGCCTCGATCTAGCATGTGAGGGTGCGGCACAGTAAGGCGGGGAATTTGTATTTCCTCTGCACCATACAATAGCAGATCTAAATCCAGGGTGCGTGGTCCCCAATGACGTTCTCTTACGCGGCGTTGTGCTTGTTCGATACTTTGCAATAAATCGAGTAAAGCAATAGGGCTAAGCTCTGTGCTAAAGGTTGCGACAGCGTTGATGTAATCCGGTTGATCCTGTGGGCCAACGGGCTTGCTGCTATAGATAGGTGAGACACGAAAAGCACGTACGCTATTATGATTTTGTAGCGTCTCAATGGCTTGTTTAATTTGCGCAACGGGGTTTTTAAGATTGCTGCCGAGGCCAATATAAGCTTGTATCACAGCGTCGTCCTCTTATTCGCTAGCAGCTTCACTTGTTGTATTGGTGTTTTTGTTAGCGGGTCCGTTGCTTTTTCTGCGACGACGAGGGCGGCGTTTTTTAGGGCCTTCTTTGTCGTTGCTACGAGCGTCAATGCTTTTGATTAATTCACGCTGCTTGCTTTCAGTTGCGTGTTGGAATGCTTCCCACCAATCACCTAAGCCATTCAGTTGAGTGCCACTCATTTCTCGGATAAGTAAGAAATCAAATCCGGCACGGAAACGAGGGTGATCCAGTAATACGAAAGCACGTTTGCCGTAGCGTTTTGGTAGGCGGAACTGCATATCCCAAATTTCTCTCATTGGTGTGGAGAAACGACGTGGAATTGCTGTTGAAGCAACCTGATTATCGAGCACCATGTTAGCGGCTTGGTGTAGTGCCGGCGTTGTCGGCATACCTTGCGCTTCAAATTCTTCGTGGCGTAAGGTAACGCTCGGCCAAAGTAGAATTGCGTATAAGAAATACGGCGCAGTGGTTTTATCGTTTTGAATGCGATTGTCGGTATTTTTTAAACCTTGCAAGATGAAGGCTTCTGGGTCGATATCATCTCGCTTCCAGCCGCTTTGCAGTAAGGCGTCAGTATCTGGAAACAAATAACGGAACAATCCGTATTGGCGCAATAGGGCAAAAGTTTCTATGCCGTTGCCGCTGCCTAGTAGCTTTAAGACTTCTTCAAAAAGGCGAGCTGGTGGAATATGGTCCAACAAATGCGCCATTTCTTTAATTGGCGCTGCTGTTGATGCTTCTATTTCGAATCCTAGCTTACCGGCAAAACGAATGGCTCGTAGCATGCGCACAGGATCTTCTTGATAGCGCTGTCTAGGATCGCCAATGATGCGGATTTTTTTGTCTTCGATGTCTTTTAGTCCACCGCAGAAATCGTGGATGCTGAAATCTTGAACATTGTAATAAAGGGCGTTGAAAGTGAAGTCGCGTCGTTCGGCGTCTTCTTCAATGCTGCCATAAACATTATCGCGTAACACAATGCCGTGAGTTGAGCGGGCAGAGTCTTTACCTTTCAAGGAAGTTTGTGGCGTGCTTTCTTTGTCGTCTTGAGCTGTGTTGGCTCTAAAAGTAGATACTTCGATAATCTCTCGGCCGAAGGTTACGTGGACGAGTTTAAAGCGACGGCCGATCAGCCTAGAGTTTGAAAAGGTTGCGTGAACTTCTTCTGGCGTGGCGTTTGTTACTACGTCGAAATCTTTTGTTTTCGCGCCAATGATATGGTCTCGAATGCAGCCACCAACAAGGTATGCGTCATAACCTGCTTTATTTAAGCGATATAGCACTTTGACCGCATTTGGGCTTAAGTCTTGGCGAGATAAGCTGTGCTGGTCGCGAGGAATAACAATAGGGTATGACTGTGTCTTGGATGAAGATAACAGTGAGGTAGCTTTGTGTACCAGAGATTTTAATCCTGTAAGCATTAGACAACAAATTTTAAAGTTAACGAAAATGTATATTCTACACGTGATGTTGTGAAGTTACACGGATAAAGGGCTGATTTAATGTAATTCGATGTGTAGATTGAGGTGTTGTTGAAGCGAGAGGCGATTTACTAAAGTAGTAAATAAAATAATCGCTTTGGATACATGAAGATACTAGTTCCGAAAACAAAGTTAGTGCTGCTTTTGCAGTTCTACTTCTGTATTATTTTTATTTTTGCATTGTTTTCATTGCCCTAAGGCTTGAATATCTAAAAAAATCAATTATCCAAAGCGATTTTCCATCCACGACCTCAATTTTTTATTTTTGTTTGAAGAGGTCATGGTGTTCTTATATTTTATTTTTATTTTTAAGAACTTACATACGACGACTAACTTATTTTTATTCTTTGTCAATCTTCTTATCGTTGTGCCATGTATAAGGCATTTGTTGTGCCAAAAATAATAAGGTGCTGATTTTATTGTATTTTATGAAAATACTGTACACTTTTTTTACGATATTGGTTTTTATTTTTGGGTATTTTGGTATCAAGTGTTACCTTTATTCTGTTACTTTTCTGGGTATTGTCAGTTTTTGGCGTCTTTCCCATAAGCTTTTTCTTGATATGCCCAAAGAATGTGCAAGTTGGGTTTCTGTCATCTTGTGTTGGTGCGTAAGGACGAAATGCTTTAGATAATCGTCCAGTGTTGTGCCCTTCTGAGAGGTGGTATTTGATTCTAAAGTGTTGTCTATATTGTTTGATCTATTTTGCTGAGCGGCTAGTTTTAAGTTGGCTGCTTCCACTCTTTCTGGTGGGCTTAAAATAACGGCTCTTTCTATGGCATTTTCAAGTTCTCGCACATTTCCAGGCCAGTGGTGCGATCGAATCGCTTTGTCGAATGCTTGGTTGTAGTGGTAGGTGGGTTTGTTGTGTTTCTGACAGGCTTTTTCCAGTAAGGCTTTCGCGATCATGGATATGTCGTCTCCGCGTTCTCTCAGAGGAGGAAGGAGTAATTCCATAACGTATAAGCGGTAATATAAATCTTCTCGAAACAGGCCTTTTTTGACCATGTCGAATAGGTCTCTGTGCGTCGCTGCGATCAGTCGAATGCTGACTTTTTTGTACTCTGTTGCACCGACTCGTCGAACTTCGCCTTCTTGTAAAACTCTCAATAATCTTGCTTGTGCTTCTAGGGGTAATTCGCCTATTTCATCAAGAAAAAGTGTGCCTTTGTCTGCGGTTTTTATTAAACCGTCATGGGCGGCTGTGGCGCCTGTAAATGCCCCTTTTTCATGTCCAAACAGCTCTGATTCTATTAGGTTTTCTGGGATTGCTGCGCAGTTGATGCTGACAATCTGATTGTGCTTTCTGAGACTGGCATTATGAATGGCTTTGGCTACCAATTCTTTACCTGTTCCAGACTCTCCACGGATGAGCGTTGTGGCATCGGTTACAGCGATTTTTTTAATATCTTTGAAGAGGTCTAGCATTGGAGGGCATTGTCCAATGATACCGCTGTCTGGTGTTCCTAGGGGGAGTGAGTCTTCTGCATGAGAGCTTGTGTTAGAGAAAAGAACAGGGGTGGTTTGTTCTATGGTTTCTTTTTGCTCTAGTGCATCAACCACATGCTTGAGTAGTGTTTCTGGGTCTGTTGGTAAGGGAAGGTAATAAGCTGCCCCTTGTGACATGTTGTATGTGCCTGTGCTTAGGCTGGGCCTAGCGTCTAAGATGATATGGCGAGGTGTTTTTGGAAGTTCTGCTTCGTTGCTATTTAAGTGGTCGATGATTTCTTGATCAACCAATAAAAGATCGAATTCGCTGATTTCATAATATTTATCTACTTGCTCAAGTGATATGCCTGAGTTTACTTGAAAGCCATATCTTGATAGCCATTTTTCAGATTCTTTGAGTGGCGAGTGATCTGGGCAAATAATCATTATGCTGTGCATGAAGTGTCACCTCTTGTAACTGGTGTAACTATTATACACACGTAATTAAAAAGTGGTCGAGTTGGTGTGTCTCGCATTAGATGAGGGCGAGTAAAGGTTTTCTGAAGCTAAACCTTCAAGTGAGAATTAAGAGATGAAGTGCTGATCTTGTTCTTCGAGAGGTAGATATTTGATGTTGCGCAGTTGGTTTGGCTCCCAAGCGTCTATTGCTAGCTGTAAGGCTTCTTCGATTGACTGCGGCGAGCTTAGATTGATTTCTAAATAATGGAGTGCGCGTAGGAGTGTTGGAAGGTCGCCATCTTTAATCGGTTTTGCGTGGTTTTGCTTGCTGATCTTTTCGCCTGTTTTATTAGTTATAAGTGGGATGTGGCAAATGTTTGGTGGCGTCCATTCAAACAGATCGTACAAGTAGAGTTGCTGTGCTGTAGTTTCGATCAAGTCAGCGCCTCTTACGAGGTGTGTGATTTCTTGTAGGTGATCATCTACGACAACAGCAAGTTGGTAAGAGAAATAGCCATCTTTTCTTTTAAGGATAGGTGCGTTGTTTTTCAAATCATCGACAAAACTTAAGTTTCCCTGAATGGGGTCCTCGTATTCATAGATTACATCGCTGGTCTTTAAGCGCCAGGAGTGAGGTTGGTTTGTCGTGCTTTTGCAAATGCTCGGGTGGAGTCCATTGCTTTGAGCAAGAGATTGCCGTGTGCAGTTGCATGGAAAAACGAGTTGTTTGCTTTTTAAATTGGAGAGTTGTTGCTCATATATTTGAGTGTGGTTGCTCTGCGTTCTGATGTCTTTGTCAGAAAAAAGGTTGTAGCTGTAGAGGGTGTTGAGGATCTGGCTCGCAAAGCTTTCTTTGCAGCGAGTGCCATCGACATCTTCGATGCGGATAAGCCAGTCACCTTGGTGTTTTTTTGCATCCAAATAGCTCGCTAATGCGCTGACTAGGGAGCCAAAATGGAGTGGGCCGGTTGGCGAAGGTGCAAAACGGCCTCGATACTTGATCGACAGTGAGCGGAGATCGTTAGGCACTAATTTAGCCGCCGATTTGTCTCTCTTTAATCTCAGCCAATGTTTTGCAGTCGATGCACATAGTTGCTGTTGGGCGAGCTTCTAAACGGCGAATGCCGATTTCGATGCCACACTCATCGCAGAAACCGTAGTCATCGGCGTCAATGCGTTCCATTGTCTGAGTGATTTTCTTCACCAGTTTACGTTCACGATCACGAGCACGAAGTTCTAGGCTGAACTCCTCTTCTTGACTGGCTCTGTCGTTAGGATCAGCGTAGTTTACTGCCTCTTCTTTGAGGTGGTGAACCGTGCGATCAACCTCTTCCATCAGATTTTGCTTCCAGTTGAATAGAATGCTTTTAAAGTGCGCCAACTGGTTCTCGTTCATGTATTCTTCGCCGTCCTTAGCAACATAAGGGGTGAAGTCTTTCATTAATGAATCAGGGTTCATTTCTGGCATAGCATTGCCTCACTTCGCAGGTGTCCCTTGTGGTAACCTGTAAACTAATAAGATTAGGTGGTTTAATTTTCGGCCGGAAACTTACCAGATAATTTCACCGTAAACCACTATTTTTTACGCAAACGTCTATGAAAAGTTTAAAAAAGGTAGAGAGTGCTTAATGAAAAAGCATAAATTGGCGGCACGAGTTGATGACATTGCACCGTTTCAGGTAATGGCTATTTTGGAGCGAGCGAAGGCGCTTATGGCGCAAGGGGAAGATGTTATTCATCTTGAAATTGGTGAGCCAGATTTTGTCGCGGTAGAAGACGTTAGTCGAGCAGGTATTCAGGCGATCGAAGCGGGCAAAACAGGTTATACCTCGGCGACAGGCTTGCCAGAGTTAAAGCTGGCAATTAGTCAGGACTACGCCAATCGCTATCAAGTTGATGTGGCGCCAGAAAGAATTATTGTGACGCCGGGCGCTTCTGGAGCCTTGTTATTAATGGCGTCTTTAATGGTGGATGCTGGTGATGAGGTTTTGATGCCAGACCCTTGTTATCCCTGTAATCGACATTTTCTTGTTCAGGTAGGGGCGACTGCTAAGCTCATTGAGACTGACGTTGAGCGTGGGTTTGAGATGGATTTGGCTAGCTTGCCATCAAACTGGAGTGATAAGACGGCAGGATTGTGGTTAGCGTCGCCGTCTAATCCAACAGGAGCGGTACTGAGTAAAGAATACATAGCGAATGCTTGGAAAGCTGTGCAGAAGCAGGGCGGTCATTTGCTGGTTGATGAAATCTACCAAGGCCTTGTTTATGAAGGTGAAGATTTCTCTGCATTGTCTATCAATGACAATATTTTTGTTATTAATAGTTTTTCAAAATATTTTGCGATGACTGGGTGGCGTTTAGGTTGGTTGGTTGTGCCTGAATGGGCGATAGGTGGGGCGACTAAGTTGGCGCAGAATCTATTTATTTCTGCTCCAAGTGTTTCTCAATATGCTGCCATTGAGGCTTTTTCTCCTGCTGTGCTTAGTGAGTGCGAAGAGCGTCGAAAAATATTGAATGCACGTAGATTGGTTTTACTGGCAGGACTTAAGAATATTGGCTTGCCCGTTGTTGCGCCGGCGCATGGTGCATTTTATGTCTATGTAGATGTTTCCTCCATTACCGATAATGCAATGGAGTGGTGTCTGGCTTTATTGGAAAGTGAAAAAGTGGCTTTAACCCCGGGAGCCGATTTTGGGGTTAAAGATGCTCATAAATACGTTCGTTTTGCTTATGCTTGCGATGAGCAGCGGCTAGAAGAAGCTTTGAGTAGAATCGCTCGCTTCATAAAAAGTTAGCTGGTTTACGTGGGAGGTTGAGTGTCTTTGGCGAAACTCAACCTCTTCGTCTGATTAAAATAACGCCAGCCAAAAGACAGACCAGAATGGGGATGCTCACACCAAAAACAGGTGGAAAGTCGACAGCAACACTCATTCGACCAAATAAATTTAATCCGTTCTGAAATGCAATTCCTATTAATACGCCAGAGAATACTCGCCCGCCCATAGTGGATGATCTTAATGGTCCAAAGACGCTGGATAAGGCCACAAGAACCAAAGCAAGAGAGGCTAAAGGTCGTAACGCTGTCATCCAAAACTGTAACTCGTATTGGGATGAGTCGAGCTTTTGTAGGCTAAGGTATTTTTGGTAGCTTATTAGTTGGCTTAAGGACAAGGCCTCTGGGTCTTGAGAGGCCAAAAATAAATGTTCTGGTTGTATGTTTATTGTCCAAGTGTTTTGAGAAAGGTTTTTTGAATCAATATGATCTGAATAGAAGGTCGTTTCCATAACGCTATTGAGTTGCCATGTGGAGTCTTCTATATGTTGAGCACTTTCGGCAGTAATGATGTGGCTGAGTTGCTGCTCATTGGGTGAGAAAATTTGTACGCCATAGAGCTTTCCTTCACTGTCTGCGGCATCTATATAAACAAAGTTATTGTCTGCTTTGAGCCAAACACCACCGCTTAGTGAAAACTCACCACTTTTTTGGTCTTCAACTTTTGTGATTAAGTTGGCCTTTTGTTCCGCAGCGGGTGCCACAAATTCAGAAATACCTATCCCTAGCAATGAGATGAAAAGAATTGGTTGGCACGCGGAGAGGCCGATTCGCCAGATAGGCATTCCTGCCGCTCTCATGACGGTTAATTCTGATGTGGAAGCAAGCGAACCTAGGCCAATAAGAGTGCCAATTAAAGAGGCGATAGGAATGTATTCTGAGAATTTTCCGGGCAAGCGCAGGGTCATTACTTGGAGTAAAGATTGAATGGTATAGCTTTCATTTACTTTTTTGATTTGCTCGATAAATGTGATGGTGAAATCTAAACCAAGCAGCACTAAAGACACTATTAAAAAAGACCATAAAACACTGTTGGCGATGTACTTGTCTATTTTATTCATAAGTGCTTTTGCTCGTTAGCTTTGCTTTAGTTGGCTTGTTGGTGCTTTTCTGCGACGTGCAAATACTTGGTTGTATTGCATGAAAAGTGCCGCCGCTATAATGGTAAAGACACCATGAATCCACCATAAACCTAAGTGGGTAGGAATGTGTCCTTTCTCTATCCCGGTTCGACCCCAAATAAGCATGGCGATGTAAAAGATCATAAGAAGAATGGCTGGAAGCATTTTGAAGAAGCGCCCTTGGCGAGGATTTACCTGGCTCAGGGAAAGCCCAATGATGGCTAATACTGGAATCATGATAACAAGAGAAATTCGCCACTGGAGTTCTGCTTGATCTAAGGTTTTTGGGCTTTTTATGAGCTCAGTAAGGCTTTTTGTGTGGGGTTTACCAATAATTCCTGTAGAACTATTTTCCATTCGAACAGCGTAAGTATCAAATTGGGTCACTCGGTAATTTGCCGTGCCTGGTTTGCCTTCGTATCGAGTGCCATCTTTAAATACAAGATAGCTTTGGTTGTTTTCAGCGGGAACGGAAATTTGTTCAACATAAGCGGCAAGAGTTTGTACCAGTGTATTGCCGCCTTGTTTGCGAACAATGTCTGAAAGGAAAACTTGGTTTATCCAGCCTTCATCAGGGGTAAAGCTTTCTGCGTAGATGGTCTTTTGTCCACTGCCTTCAAAACGGCCAGGTATTAATAAGTCGAAAGAAGAGAGTTGGCTTTGCTCTTGTGAGGCTTCCTCTGCTTTGTATTCGCTGTACGGTGCAATCCAGAAATTAATACTGCCACTTATTGTGGCTACAATCATGGCTATGCCCAGAGTGTAACCTGCCAGTTTCATTTTGCTGATGCCACTGGAAAAGAGGACTGACATTTCATTTTCTATATACAAACGACCAAAAGCGAGTAATAGAGATAGAAAGAAAGCTAGTGGTAGTACCATTTGTACGAAGCTTGGAATATGGTAGCCAAGGATGATAAATAAGAACTCGAAGGTCATTTTGCCTTCGGTTATGCGGCTTAGGTAGAAAGAAAAGCGGCTGCCTAGCGTCACAAGTAATAAAATAAGGGTGACGCCAGCGGTTGACACAAGTACTTCTTTCGCTAAGTATCTGAATAGTCTCAAAGTCACCTCTGGATGAATGCTGCTTTTTGAACGTAGAGTTGATTACATATCTAAAGCCCCCATTATCTCGTGGTAAGAAGGACATTATCCAGTTTTTTTTGAAAGTTATTTTTTTGAGGAATTTTCCATGAATATGGCGTTATTTGATCGCTTATCTACTGCTCAAGCGGATTTGCTTGTGGTGTTTGTCCCTAGTGAAGGTGATTTTTCTGAATCGACTTCTTGGGTAGATGAAAATTCTGCAGGGCAAATTTCCCAGCTGCGAGCAACAGGTGTTTTTAAAGGTGGTGTGGCGCAAACACTATTAATGCCTAGTGTCTCTCAAGACTTTGCTCAGGCTGTTTTGTTGGTTGGTATTGGTAAAGATGCTCAATTGAGCGATATGCAGGCGCGTAAAATAGTGGCGGCTGTCGCAGCGCAAATCAAAGGTTTACCTTACGCGAAGGTTGCGGTTGCTAATGGCTCATTGAATTTGAAGAATCGTTCACAAGCGGATGTAGTTGCATTAGTGGCGCAATGGCTGAATGAAGGTTTTTATAACTTCTTAGGCTTTAAAAAAGATGATTCAGAAAAAGCGACCAAAGTTGAGTCTTTGCTCATTGAAGGCGATGACGAAGCGGCTTTAGCCATAGGTACAGCAACGGCAAGTGGTTCAGCATTTGCTCGTCAGCTTGGCAACTTGCCAGGAAATGTATGTACACCAAGCTACCTTGCGTCGAAAGCTCAGCAATTATCTGAAGAATACAGCATTGATGTTGATTTGCTTGATGAAACCAAAATGGATGAGTTAGGTATGCATTGTCTATTGTCTGTAGGTCGTGGCAGTGATCAACCAAGTTACTTAATCGTGATGCATTATCGTGGTGGCGAGCAAGATGAAGCGCCTCACGTATTATTGGGTAAAGGCATTACCTTTGACACAGGTGGTATTTCATTGAAGCCAGGCGCGAAAATGGATGAAATGAAATATGACATGTGTGGTGCGGCAAGCGTTTTCGGTACCATGAAAGCCATTTGTGAATTGAAGCCAAAACTAAACTTTACGGCTGTTATCGCTGCTGCTGAAAATATGCCAAGCAGTCGCGCGACCAAACCAGGCGATATTGTGAAAACTATGTCTGGTCAAACAGTTGAAATCCTTAATACCGATGCGGAAGGTCGTTTGGTGTTGTGTGATGCCTTGTCTTACATTGAGCGTTTCAAGCCGAAATCTGTTGTAGATATTGCAACCTTAACCGGTGCCTGTGTTGTTGCTCTTGGTAGCGTGAATTCAGGTATGTATGCCAATAACGATGATTTGGCTACAGAGTTGAAAGAAGCAAGCCAAGTAGCAGCAGACAAAATCTGGCAAATGCCGTTGGATGAAGAATACCAACAACAATTGGACAGTAATTTTGCAGACATCGCCAATATCGGTGGTCCTGAAGCGGGTTCTGTCACCGCAGCTTGTTTCTTGTCTCGTTTTACAGGTTCTTATCCTTGGGCGCATTTGGATATTGCGGGTACGGCGTGGACCGGCGGTGCAAGTAAAGGTGCGAGTGGTCGCCCTGTTGCTTTATTGACTCGTTACCTGTTGGCGAAAGCATAAGCTAAAAGCCAATGGCGGATGAATGAAAAGCAGTGGTAATTTTTTACCGCTGCTTTTTTGTATGTAAAAGCGAGTGCTATCAAGGTTTTATTTTTCTATTTGGTTTGCTTGTTGATCGGGCAAAGTGAGTGAGGGTGGACTTTTAAGTGCTGCAATGCGAAAGTTGAAAAGATAAATAATGGGATGAGCCGCTTGATGTGCTCAGCTGTCGAATTTTGTTTTTAAATATTGGTTTACCTTATGTCAGATGTCGCCACTCAAAAGAACGAAGTTTTTGAACCAGATGAAGATACATTGATTTCAGCCTTGAGAAATCAAGATGACATTCCAATTTTGATGGATGTTGTTGCAGAGCAAGTGGCTGCGTGTGCTAGCCAAGAAGACCATTTGGCACAGACGCTCGATGGCTTGAATAGTGAAGAAGTAGAAGAGGTTCCTGTTACAGGCTTTTCACAAGAATTGATTGCTAAAACCATTGCGGGCGTTCTTGAAAAACGCTTACCTGAATTGGTTTCTGAAGTGATGGAAACCTTGTGTTCCTCTAGTAGTACTTACAAAAAAGATTAATCTTCTGTGTTTTGCGCACGGTTGATACGTTTAATAGTGCGCATGTTATTTTTTATCTTGTTCCAACAAGCTATAATTCCGCAAAATCAAATTGACCGCTACATAAAGAGCTATAAGACACCATAATGGAAAAAACCTACCAACCTCAGAGCATTGAACAACCTATTTATAAACGTTGGGAAGAAGGTGGATACTTTTCACCTCAAGGCAACGGCACGCCTTTCTCTATCATGATTCCACCGCCTAACGTGACTGGCAGTCTGCATATGGGGCACGCTTTCCAGCATACCTTGATGGATGCCATGATTCGTCGTGAGCGTATGAAGGGCAGCCGAACATTATGGCAACCAGGCAGTGATCATGCAGGTATCGCAACGCAAATGGTGGTAGAACGCCAATTGGCTGCACAGAATGTCACTCGCCATGACCTCGGCCGTGAGAAATTTCTAGAAAAAGTGTGGGAATGGAAAGGTGAGTCCGGCGGTACGATCTCTGATCAAATGCGAGTCTTAGGGGATTCTGTTGCCTGGGATAAAGAACGTTTCACTATGGATCCTGGTATGTCTGCGGCGGTTCAAGAAGTGTTTGTTCGCTTGTTTGATGAGGGCATTATTTATCGTGGTCAGCGTTTGGTGAACTGGGACCCTGTTTTGCATACGGCCATTTCGGATCTAGAAGTTATCTCAGAAGAAGAAAATGGCTTCATGTGGTATTTCCGTTACCCATTAGCAGATGGCGCGAAAACGGAAGATGGTAAAGATTACATTGTGGTTGCCACCACGCGCCCTGAAACCATGTTTGGTGATGCGGCGGTTGCTGTTGCACCGGATGATGAGCGCTTTACAGCATTGGTTGGTAAAGAAATTGAGTTGCCATTGGTTGGTCGTCGAATTCCAATCGTAGCAGACGAATACGTCGATAAAGAATTTGGTACAGGTTGTGTGAAGATCACGCCGGCTCATGATTTCAATGACTATGAGGTGGGTAAGCGTCATGACATGCCATTAATTAATATTTTGACGGACGATGCGGCGATTAATAATGTCGCTCCAGAAAAATATCGTGGTATGGATCGTTTTGAGGCTCGTAAAGCGGTTGTTGCGGACTTTGATGCTTTAGGTTTGCTTGAAAAAGTGGCGGATCATAAGTTGAAAGTGCCTCGTGGTGAACGTGGTAATACTGTCATTGAGCCTTATTTAACCAATCAATGGTACGTTGCCGTTGAAACTTTAGCTAAGCCAGCGATCGAAGCAGTTGAAAATGGCGATATCCAGTTTGTTCCTAAACAATGGGAGAACACCTACTTTGCTTGGATGCGTGACTTACAAGACTGGTGTATTTCTCGTCAGCTTTGGTGGGGGCATCAGATCCCAGCTTGGTACGACGCTGATGGTAAGTTTTATGTGGGTAAAGACGAGGCAGAAGTCCGAGTTAAATATAACTTGGCAGCAGATCTTGAGCTAACACAAGATGAAGATGTATTAGATACTTGGTTTTCGTCTGCACTTTGGACTTTTGCAACACAAGGCTGGCCAGAAGAAACACAAGATTTTGCTGAATTCAGTGAATCGGATGTCTTGGTGACAGGGTTCGATATTATTTTCTTCTGGGTGGCCAGAATGATTATGATGACGCTTAAATTCACCAATAAAGTGCCATTCAAAACAGTCTATATTACAGGTCTTATCCGTGATGAACGTGGCGATAAAATGTCGAAATCGAAAGGCAATGTTATTGATCCTTTGGATTTGATTAACGGTATTGATATCGACTCACTTGTGGCGAAGCGTACCTATGGAATGATGCAACCGCGTTTGGCTGAAAAAGTTGAAAAGAATACTCGCGAAACTTACCCAGAAGGTATTCAAGCTTACGGAACAGATGCTTTGCGTTTCACGCTGTGTTCTTTGGCTTCTGGTGGTCGTGATATTAAATTCGATCTTAATCGCTTAGAAGGCTACCGCAACTTCTGTAACAAAATTTGGAATGCGACCCGTTATGTGTTGATGAACACAGAAGATCAAGATTGCGGACAAAGTGGTGCGGATGTTGAGTTGTCTCTTGCTGATAAGTGGATTATTTCTCGTTTACAGCATGCAGAAGAAGCGGTGAATCATGCTTTTGAAACACATCGTTACGATTTAGCGGCCCAAGCGTTGTATGAGTTTATGTGGCACGAATACTGTGATTGGTATTTGGAGTTGTCTAAGCCGGTTCTTTGGGATGAAAATGCAACAGCGGCTCAATTGACTGGAACGCGTCGCACACTAGTGCGTGTTCTAGAAGCTTTCTTACGCTTAGCGCATCCTATGATGCCATTCTTAACTGAAGAAATTTGGCAGCGCGTTGCTCCATTGGCTGGCGTAAGTGGTGACACTGTGATGATGGCGCAATATCCAGAAGCTGAAGAGAGCAAAAAAGACGCTCAAGCGGAAGCGGATGTTGATTGGTTAAAAGGCGTTATCGAAGGTGTTCGTAATATTCGAGGTGAAATGAATATTTCTCCTTCTAAGCCTTTGACTGTGCTGTTCCGTAATGGCTCAGAGCAAGATAAGTTACGTCTTGAAGCGAACCTAACTTTCTTACAAACATTGGCGAAGCTAGACACAGTGACTTGGTTGGAAGCGGGTGATGAAGCGCCTATGTCTGCGACAGCACTGGTTGGTGACATGGAAGTGTTGGTGCCAATGGCTGGTTTGATTGATAAAGACGCCGAGTTGGCTCGATTACAGAAAGAAATCGATAAGGCATCAAAAGAATTGCAGCGCATACAAGGCAAACTATCGAATGAAAGCTTTGTGGCGAAAGCGCCAGCAGCCGTTGTTGAGAAAGAGCGTGCTAAATGTGACGACTTACAGTTAACGGTTAGCAAGCTTGAAGAGCAAAAAATAAGTATAGAATCTTTGTAAAATAGACAAAGGCGGGTTGTCATATCGACAACTCGCCTTGCGCTTACTTTAATAAAAATAAAAAAGAGGCGAAGGTAATGGAACGATTAACTGGAAAAGTTAAGTGGTTTAATGACGCTAAAGGTGTTGGTTTCATCAAAAGAGAAGAAGAGAGTGATGTCTTTGTGCATTACAAATCTATCGTTCGTGATGGACATAAAACACTTCGAAAAGGCCAAACGGTGAGTTTTATCTTGTCCGATACGGACTTTGGGATTCAAGCTCTTGATGTTCATATAGAGGCAGAAGCGCAACTTGTCGCTCCTAGCTCCAATGAACATTTGGCGAGTGCTTAGTTAGGCGGATTCCTTGAGCATCTTGTTGGCCAGTTTCACGAAATCAACAGGTGTGAGTATGCCGACAAGTTTGTCATCTTGAATGACTGGCAAGCACCCATATTTGTTTTCGATGAAGAATTCTGCTGCGGCACTTAACTTCATGTCTGGGCTGACAGTTAATATGTCTTTGTTCATAGCATTGGCGATAGGTGTTTGTTGTTCTTTTTTGGACATTTGTTGGGTGCCAAACTGACTGACCAAATGAAAGGCATGACGTAGATATTCTCGTTGCGTCAACATGCCAACACATTCCTCCTGATCGTTGAGAACAGGAATGTTTCTGATGTTTTTTTCGTGCATCAACTCTTTGGCTTTCGCTAAGGAGTCATTTTCTTTTAAAGTAATTAAGTTTTTCGACATTAAGTCTGCCACTGTTTGCATGAATTCAGTCTCCTTGTGTTTATTATCTTGTTGAACTGAGTGTAGAGCGGTTTGTGCATGAAAGGCAATTATGTATTTAAGGCAATGTTGGCGCTTTGAGGTGGATCAATAATGAAAGATCAAGAATGGATGGAAAGAGCGCTTGAGTTGGCGGCCAAGGCAGCAGGAGAAAATGAAATCCCAGTTGGTGCTATTGTCGTTTTAAACGATGAGGTGATTGGTGAGGGCTACAATTCCCCTATTTCATTGTGCGACCCAACAGCGCACGCTGAAATTCAAGCCATTCGAGCCGCTTGTAAAAAGATGAATAATTATCGTCTGCCCGGCGCTACTTTGTATGTGACTTTAGAGCCTTGTTCCATGTGTGCCGGTGCCATTGTTCATGCTCGTATTGGTCGAGTGGTCTATGCGGCAACTGAGCCTAAAAGTGGTGTTGTTGAAAGCCAAGGGCAGTTTTTTGAAGCTCCATTTCTTAACCATCAGGTCAAGGTTGATAAGGGGGTATTGGGTGAAATTGCCTCTTCTCAGTTGACTCAATTCTTCCAATATCGTCGCGAACAAAAAAAGAAGTTGAAAGAATTAGCGAAAAGATCACTTTGAGCGTTTTTTTCGCTAATTTTATGTAGAAATTTCATACTCTACTGGCCTCTATTTGCCTCATTGATTTAAAATACCGCATCATTTCCCCAAAACTACCAAGTGAGGCAAGACTCAACATGCTAACTCTGCATGGTTCCGCTGCGCTATCAGCGTTTCGCAAGGCCAAGTTATTAGCCAATATGCAAGCATCTGTTACTACTGTGACGGATGTCGACGCTCAATTTCTCCATTTTGTGGAGTTGGTTGATAATCAAACCCTTACCGTTGAACAGGACGCTGTTTTACAACGCGCTTTGGCATACGGCCCTAAAACCTCCCAAGTCAGTTCATCTGATCAAAGTGTTCTTGTTGTTCCACGTTTAGGAACCATTTCACCTTGGTCATCGAAAGCAACCGATATTCTTCATAACTGTGGTTTAGACAACGTATCTCGCGTTGAGCGTGGTGTGGAGTACTTTATTCACAGCTCACAGCCTTTGACGGCGGAAGAGTTGGATTTGCTGTCTGCCATGTTGCATGACCGTATGACTGAGAGCGTGCTTCCGGCATTGAGCGACGCTATCAGTATGTTCTCTCATGCAGAACCCGCTCCGATGACAAGTGTTGATGTATTAAATGGCGGTCGCGAAGCTTTGGTTGAGGCAAACCAAACGCTAGGACTTGCATTGGCTGAAGATGAAATTGATTACTTGGTTGAGTCTTTTGTTGAATTAGGTCGCAATCCTATCGATGTTGAGTTGATGATGTTTGCGCAGGCGAACTCAGAACATTGTCGTCATAAAATATTTAATGCCTCTTGGACAATTGACGGCGAAGAGCAAGAGCGCTCTTTGTTTAAGATGATCAAGAATACCCATGAACATAACCCTGATGGCACTTTGTCTGCGTATAAAGACAACGCGGCGGTTATGGAAGGTCATTTTGCTGGGCGTTTTTTCCCAGCTCCGGGAACGGGCGAATACGATTTTAGTCAAGAGAACATAGACATCTTGATGAAGGTGGAAACTCACAACCACCCAACAGCGATTTCTCCTTTTTCAGGTGCAGCAACTGGCTCTGGTGGTGAAATCCGTGATGAAGGTGCGACTGGAGTAGGCTCTAAACCAAAAGCAGGTTTAAGTGGCTATACCGTATCAGACTTGAAAATCCCTGGTTTTGAACAGCCTTGGGAAAGCCAATATGGTAAGCCTTCTCGTATTGTGACGCCTTTGGACATCATGATTGAAGGGCCAATTGGTGGTGCGGCATTTAACAATGAATTTGGCCGTCCGAATTTGCTAGGGTATTTCCGTACTTATGAACAAAAAATTCAAGGTGCTTCTAAAGAGGAAGTGCGCGGTTATCATAAACCAATCATGTTGGCTGGTGGCTTAGGTAACATTCGCCGTGATCACGTTGAGAAAAACGACATTAAAGTAGATGACAAGCTCATCGTACTTGGTGGTCCTGCTATGTTGATCGGTCTTGGCGGTGGAGCGGCGTCTTCCATGGCGTCAGCCGATGGTAATGAAGATTTGGACTTTGCTTCGGTGCAACGTGGTAATCCAGAAATGGAACGTCGTTGCCAAGAAGTAATCGATCGCTGTTGGCAATTAGGTGATAAGAACCCAATTAACTTTATTCATGATGTGGGTGCGGGTGGTTTGTCTAATGCTTTACCAGAATTGGTAAAAGATGGAGAGCGTGGCGGTAACTTTGATTTACGTAAGGTTCTAAATGACGAGCCGGGTATGTCACCGTTAGAAATTTGGTGTAATGAATCTCAAGAACGTTATGTGATGGCGGTTTCTCCAGATCGCATTGAAGAATTTACAGCAATCTGTGAGCGTGAGCGTTGCCCATTTGCAATTGTTGGTGAAGCAAAAGAAGAGCTTCATTTAGAAGTAGCGGATCCGCACTTTGATAATAAGCCAGTGGATCTGCCAATGTCTGTGCTATTTGGTAAACCACCAAAAATGCATCGTGAAGCAACCAAATCCATCATTAAAGGTGATGGCTTTACCGCAATGAGCGTTGATTTAGTGGATGCGGCGAAGCGCGTTTTAAGTTTGCCTACTGTTGCTAGCAAAAACTTCCTAATCACTATCGGTGATAGAACGATTACTGGCATGGTCGCTCGTGATCAGATGGTTGGTCCTTGGCAGGTTCCTGTTGCGGATGTGGCTGTGACGACTTCCTCGTTAGACAGTTATACTGGTGAAGCAATGACCATGGGTGAACGTACACCTGTTGCTTTATTGGATGCGCCTGCGTCTGGCCGCATGGCCGTTGGTGAAGCGTTGACGAACTTGGCGGCTGCACAAATCACTAAGCGTAATCGCATTAAGCTTTCTGCAAACTGGATGGCTGCGGCGGGACATGAAGGGGAAGACGAAAAGCTGTACCAAACTGTAAAAGCGGTTGGTATGGAATTATGTCCAGCATTGGATATTGCCATTCCTGTAGGTAAAGACTCCATGTCTATGAAGACGGTATGGAAAGAAGAGGGCGAAGAAAAAGCCGTTACTTCTCCATTGTCTTTAGTGATTACGGCATTTGCTCCTGTAGCGGATGCGCGTAAAACTTTAACACCAGAATTACAGAACAAAGCGGATACTCGCCTATTGTTGATTGATTTGGGTGCTGGCAAAAACCGCCTTGGTGGATCTGTTATCGCTCAGGTTTATAACAAATTGGGTCAGCAGGCTCCAGATGTAGATGATGCGTCTGCTTTGGCTGGGTTCTTCGATACCACTCAGGCGCTTAATGCAGAAGGTAAGTTGCTTGCTTATCATGATCGTTCAGATGGTGGTGTGTTTGCGACTTTAGTTGAAATGTCATTTGCCAGCCACTTAGGTTTAGATGTTGAACTGGATGCGATTGTTACTGCTGCTGATCAAGTTGCGCCAGCATTATTCAATGAAGAATTAGGTGCTGTGATTCAGGTGAATGAATCGGATGTGGCGGATATTGTTGCGGCTTATGCCAAAGTAGGTGTTGCTGTTTCTCCAATCGCAACGCTTTCTGGTGATGATGATATCTCTATAAGCTACGCTGGCAATCTTGTTCTTAAAGAGAGTCGTGTTAACTGGCAACGAGTTTGGTCTGAAACAAGTTATCGTGTTCAGGCTTTGCGTGATAACCCAGAATCGGCTCAGCAAGAATTTGATAACTTGTTGGATGTTAATGATCCTGGTCTGTCTGCTTCTTTGACATTTGATCTTAATGAAGATGTGGCAGCGCCTTATATTGCAAAAGGTGAGAGACCGAAGATTGCTGTATTACGTGAGCAGGGTGTTAATGGTCAAGTGGAAATGGCGGCCGCTTTCCATAAAGCTGGTTTTACTCCTGTCGATGTTCACATGAGCGATATTCTGTCTGGTCGTATTTCACTTAGTGAATTCAACGGTTTAGTTGCTTGTGGTGGTTTCTCTTACGGTGACGTATTGGGGGCGGGTGAAGGTTGGGCGAAATCTATTTTGTTTAATCCGATTGCTCGTGATCAATTTGAAACTTTCTTTAAGCGCGAAGACACATTCTCATTAGGTGTGTGTAATGGTTGTCAGATGTTGTCCAATCTTCGTGAATTGATTCCAGGTGCTGACCATTGGCCTAAATTTGTTCGTAATGAATCCGCGCAGTTTGAAGGGCGTTTGGTTCAGGTGGAAGTGCAAAAATCGAATTCGATCCTGCTTGCTGGCATGGAAGGGTCTCGTATGCCAATTGCCGTGGCTCATGGTGAAGGGCAAACAGAATACCGTAATGAAACGGATCTGGCTGAATTGGTGTCTTCTGCTCAGGTTGCTCTGCGTTATGTAGATAACTATGGTCAAGCTACAGAGCGTTATCCACTGAACCCAAATGGTTCTGCAGAAGGTGTGACAGGATTAACATCGTTAGATGGTCGAGTGACTATTATGATGCCTCATCCAGAGCGTGTGTATCGAACTGTTCAGCATAGTTGGCACCCGAGTGATTGGGAAGAACAAGCACCTTGGTTGCGTCTATTCCAAAATGCGAGAAAATGGCTTGGTTAGTTCTTTAGCATAAGCTGTTAAGGCTAAAAGCCCTGTTACTTAACTGTAACAGGGCTTTTTTGTTTTTGTTTGATCAAAAAGCACTCTAAAAAGGGTGTTTTTGTTTGTTATGTGAACAGAAAGGGTTGGTTGTTAAATTAATCGTCTTTTTTTCAGAAAAGGGTTGCACAAAATCTGTAGATCCTTAATATACGCCCTCGCTGACACGGACAGGGCTTAGCATCTTAATTAAGTTTAAGAGGTTTGGCGGCTTAAGTGTAACGGCAACGCTCTTTAAAATAGATAATCAGATAATTTGTGTGGGCGCTCGCTGGAGACTTCAGAAGATTGGCTACTGACTTTTAGTTAGTAAGTTGATCAAAAAAATTGAAGTCTTACGAGACGTCAAACACGTCAATTCGCTTTATAAGTAAATTGTTAGTGTTTCGATACTTGAGTAAGCAAACTTTTTAACTGAAGAGTTTGATCATGGCTCAGATTGAACGCTGGCGGCAGGCTTAACACATGCAAGTCGAGCGGAAACGATGATAGCTTGCTATCAGGCGTCGAGCGGCGGACGGGTGAGTAACGCGTAGGAATCTGCCTAGTAGAGGGGGACAACATGTGGAAACGCATGCTAATACCGCATACGCCCTTAGGGGGAAAGGAGGGGATCTTAGGACCTTCCGCTATTAGATGAGCCTGCGTGAGATTAGCTAGTTGGTGGGGTAAAGGCTCACCAAGGCGACGATCTCTAACTGGTCTGAGAGGATGACCAGTCACACTGGGACTGAGACACGGCCCAGACTCCTACGGGAGGCAGCAGTGGGGAATATTGGACAATGGGCGCAAGCCTGATCCAGCCATGCCGCGTGTGTGAAGAAGGCCTTAGGGTTGTAAAGCACTTTCAGGAGTGAGGAAGGGTGATTTGTTAATACCAAATCATTTTGACGTTAGCTCCAGAAGAAGCACCGGCTAACTCTGTGCCAGCAGCCGCGGTAATACAGAGGGTGCAAGCGTTAATCGGAATTACTGGGCGTAAAGCGCGCGTAGGTGGTTTGTTAAGTCTGATGTGAAATCCCAGGGCTCAACCTTGGAATGGCACCGGATACTGGCAGGCTAGAGTACGGTAGAGGAGTGTGGAATTTCCTGTGTAGCGGTGAAATGCGTAGATATAGGAAGGAACATCAGTGGCGAAGGCGACACTCTGGACTGATACTGACACTGAGGTGCGAAAGCGTGGGGAGCAAACAGGATTAGATACCCTGGTAGTCCACGCCGTAAACGATGTCTACTAGCCGTTGGGTTGTAATGACTTAGTGGCGCAGCTAACGCAATAAGTAGACCGCCTGGGGAGTACGGCCGCAAGGTTAAAACTCAAATGAATTGACGGGGGCCCGCACAAGCGGTGGAGCATGTGGTTTAATTCGAAGCAACGCGAAGAACCTTACCTACTCTTGACATCCATAGAGCTTAGCAGAGATGCTTTGGTGCCTTCGGGAACTATGAGACAGGTGCTGCATGGCTGTCGTCAGCTCGTGTTGTGAAATGTTGGGTTAAGTCCCGTAACGAGCGCAACCCTTATCCTTACTTGCTAGCAGGTTATGCTGAGAACTTTAAGGAGACTGCCGGTGACAAACCGGAGGAAGGTGGGGACGACGTCAAGTCATCATGGCCCTTACGAGTAGGGCTACACACGTGCTACAATGGCGTATACAAAGGGCTGCGAGCTAGCGATAGTGAGCGAATCCCATAAAGTACGTCGTAGTCCGGATTGGAGTCTGCAACTCGACTCCATGAAGTCGGAATCGCTAGTAATCGTAGATCAGAATGCTACGGTGAATACGTTCCCGGGCCTTGTACACACCGCCCGTCACACCATGGGAGTTGATTGCTCCAGAAGTAGCTAGCTTAACCTTCGGGATGGCGGTTACCACGGAGTGGTCAATGACTGGGGTGAAGTCGTAACAAGGTAGCCCTAGGGGAACCTGGGGCTGGATCACCTCCTTAAACGATAGAAGCTCTGGTGAGCGTTCACACAAATTATCTGATACCTATCTTAAGACGTTAGAACAGAGTTCTAAGCAAGATGTTGATAACTCAATGTCTGACTTAGTGCTTTGCACTAAACTTGCTCTTTAACAATTCAAATTTTGAAATAACGATGAATCAAGCGTTAAACCGGTGGAAGCTCACTTTAACCTAGTGACTTCTATTATCGTAAATCCTAAGAGGAACAAAAGCTCTTAGGTATGTGATCCGAAACTATTTTGGGTTATATGGTCAAGTGACCAAGCGTGCACGGTGGATGCCTTGGCAGTCAGAGGCGATGAAGGACGTGGTAATCTGCGATAAGGTTCGGGGAGTTGATAAACAAACTTTGATCCGAACATTTCCGAATGGGGAAACCCACCCGCTTGCGGGTATCGTTAAGTGAATACATAGCTTAACGAGGCGAACCCGGGGAACTGAAACATCTAAGTACCCGGAGGAAAAGAAATCAACCGAGATTCCCTAAGTAGCGGCGAGCGAAAGGGGATTAGCCCTTAAGTTGATTTGGTGTTAGTAGAAGACTCTGGAAAGGGTCGCCATAGTGGGTGATAGCCCCGTATACGAAAACGCCATTTTAATGAAAACGAGTAGGACGGGACACGTGTTATCCTGTCTGAATATGGGGGGACCATCCTCCAAGGCTAAATACTCCTGACTGACCGATAGTGAACCAGTACCGTGAGGGAAAGGCGAAAAGAACCCCTGTGAGGGGAGTGAAATAGATCCTGAAACCGTGTACGTACAAGCAGTGGGAGCGGACTTGTTCCGTGACTGCGTACCTTTTGTATAATGGGTCAACGACTTATTTTCAGTAGCAAGGTTAAGCGATTAGCGGAGCCGTAGGGAAACCGAGTCTTAATAGGGCGTTTAGTTGCTGGGAATAGACCCGAAACCGGGCGATCTATCCATGAGCAGGTTGAAGGTTGGGTAACACTAACTGGAGGACCGAACCCACGTACGTTGAAAAGTCCGGGGATGACTTGTGGATAGGAGTGAAAGGCTAATCAAGCTCGGAGATAGCTGGTTCTCCTCGAAAGCTATTTAGGTAGCGCCTCGTATCTCACCATTGGGGGTAGAGCACTGTTTGGGCTAGGGGGTCATCCCGACTTACCAACCCCATGCAAACTCCGAATACCAATGAGTGCAATTACGGGAGACACACGGCGGGTGCTAACGTCCGTCGTGGAAAGGGAAACAACCCAGACCGTCAGCTAAGGTCCCAAAGTTACAGTTAAGTGGGAAACGATGTGGGAAGGCTTAGACAGCTAGGAGGTTGGCTTAGAAGCAGCCATCCTTTAAAGAAAGCGTAATAGCTCACTAGTCGAGTCGGCCTGCGCGGAAGATATAACGGGGCTAAACTGTACACCGAAGCTACGGATGCGTATTTATACGCATGGTAGAGGAGCGTTCTGTAAGCCGTTGAAGGTCAAGCTGTAAGGCAGGCTGGAGGTATCAGAAGTGCGAATGTTGACATGAGTAACGATAAGGGGAGTGAAAAACTCCCCCGCCGGAAGACCAAGGTTTCCTGTCCCATGTTAATCAGGGCAGGGTGAGTCGGCCCCTAAGGCGAGGCAGAAATGCGTAGTCGATGGGAAACAGGTTAATATTCCTGTACTCGTACATATTGCGATGGAGAGACGGAGAAGGCTAGGCCAGCACAGCGATGGTTGTCTGTGTTTAAGGCGGTAGGTTTGGGACTTAGGCAAATCCGGGTCCCTTTAAGACCGAGAACTGACGACGAGCCCTCTTTTGGGCGAAGTGGTTGATGCCATGCTTCCAGGAAAAACTTCTAAGCTTCAGATATGATCGAACCGTACCCCAAACCGACACAGGTGGTCAGGTAGAGAATACCAAGGCGCTTGAGAGAACTCGGGTGAAGGAACTAGGCAAAATGGTACCGTAACTTCGGGAGAAGGTACGCCGGTTAGTGTGAAGGACTTGCTCCGTAAGCATTGATCGGTCGAAGATACCAGGTGGCTGCGACTGTTTATTAAAAACACAGCACTCTGCAAACACGAAAGTGGACGTATAGGGTGTGACGCCTGCCCGGTGCTTGAAGGTTAATTGATGGGGTTAGCTTCGGCGAAGCTCTTGATCGAAGCCCAAGTAAACGGCGGCCGTAACTATAACGGTCCTAAGGTAGCGAAATTCCTTGTCGGGTAAGTTCCGACCTGCACGAATGGCGTAACGATGGCCACACTGTCTCCACCCGAGACTCAGTGAAATTGAAATCGCAGTGAAGATGCTGTGTATCCGCGGCTAGACGGAAAGACCCCGTGAACCTTTACTATAGCTTCACAGTGAACTTTGAACCTACTTGTGTAGGATAGGTGGGAGGCTTTGAAGATAGGACGCCAGTTCTATTGGAGCCAATCTTGAAATACCACCCTGGTATGTTTGAGGTTCTAACTCAGGTCCATTATCTGGATCGAGGACACTGTGTGGTGGGTAGTTTGACTGGGGCGGTCTCCTCCCAAAGAGTAACGGAGGAGCACGAAGGTGTGCTCAGCATGGTCGGAAATCATGCATAGAGTGTAAAGGCAAAAGCACGCTTAACTGCGAGACAGACACGTCGAGCAGGTACGAAAGTAGGTCTTAGTGATCCGGTGGTTCTGTATGGAAGGGCCATCGCTCAACGGATAAAAGGTACTCCGGGGATAACAGGCTGATACCGCCCAAGAGTTCACATCGACGGCGGTGTTTGGCACCTCGATGTCGGCTCATCACATCCTGGGGCTGAAGCCGGTCCCAAGGGTATGGCTGTTCGCCATTTAAAGTGGTACGCGAGCTGGGTTTAGAACGTCGTGAGACAGTTCGGTCCCTATCTGCCGTGGACGTTTGAGATTTGAGAGGAGCTGCTCCTAGTACGAGAGGACCGGAGTGGACGAACCTCTGGTGTTCCGGTTGTCACGCCAGTGGCATTGCCGGGTAGCTATGTTCGGACGGGATAACCGCTGAAAGCATCTAAGCGGGAAGCCTCCCTCAAGATAAGATCTCACTGGGA
This sequence comes from Marinomonas sp. 15G6-16, assembly GCF_055809555.1. Taxonomy (NCBI): domain Bacteria; kingdom Pseudomonadati; phylum Pseudomonadota; class Gammaproteobacteria; order Oceanospirillales; family Oceanospirillaceae; genus Marinomonas; species Marinomonas sp. 15G6-16. Next base: position 2,181,813 of record NZ_CM147916.1, read on the forward strand.
CATAAGTCCCCTAAAGAGCCGTTCGAGACTAGGACGTTGATAGGTTGGGTGTGTAAGTGCTGTGAGGCATTGAGCTAACCAATACTAATTGCTCGTGAGGCTTGACCATATAACACCAAAGTGGTTTTTGGATGAGAAAGCTCATCAAAGATTACAGAGACACATTACGATAAAGTACTGAAATTGTTCCTGACAATTTTCAGCATTTCCTCCATCCATGGAGGTCGCTGGTTTAACCTTGATACACGTTATTTCAAAATGAATTGTTAAAGATCCAAGCAACGTATTCGCGTGAAAACGCAGCCGAATTGCTTGACGATCATAGAGGCGTTGAACCACCTGATCCCATCCCGAACTCAGAAGTGAAAAGCGCCATCGCCGATGGTAGTGTGGGAGATCCCATGTGAGAGTAGGTCGTCGTCAAGCTTATAATTAAGAAAGCCCTGATAGCTAAGCTGTCGGGGCTTTTTTTCGTCTGTAGGAAATGGAAGGTCTGATTTGGAAGCAAGAGCGTCTTAGTGGTTATTTACTTGCGCCTGTTTCGTACCTCAACGCGTCTGCGTAAATGACAGCTAACACTTTATGCCTCACCAGTCTTCAATGAAACTTACAATCTTCTCTTATTTGCCCTTAATGCCTAAAATACTAATCTAATTTCTCTTTTAGTAGTATTTAATAGGTCTGAGTAAACTCTTCCCTAAACATTTCATTTACGCAGGTTAAGAGCTTTTGTTTTGCTGAAAATAAAAAATCCCCAATAGCTAGTTCTATTGGGGATTATGTGAGAGATGAGGCTCTATTTAAGTTATTGGTTGTGAATAACTTAGGTGTTTATCCACTAATTAACGGATGCTGTTAGCCAGTTCACTCAATAGGAAGCGTTGAGCGCTTCTGTATTGGTCTTTTCGTGGTTTAGACAGCTGATATGAGCCATCACTTTGTAATAACCAGCTTTGTGTGTTATCCGATAAGTAGGCTTCAAGCTCTCTTTTAACTCGTCGAGCCAATTTAAAGTCTTGGATCGGGAAAGCCACTTCCACACGGTTGTTTAAGTTTCTCTCCATGCCGTCTGCGCTGGATAAATAAACCTGCGGATCACGGTTGTTGTAGAAGTAGTAAACGCGAGTGTGTTCAAGGAAGCGACCAATGACACTGCGCACACGGATATTAGATGATACGCCTTTGACACCTGGGCGCAGAGTACATATACCGCGTACAATCAGATCGATTTTCACACCCGCTTGAGAGGCTTTATATAAAGCTTGTACTAATCGTTTTTCGGTCAATGAGTTAACTTTAATGATGATGCGAGCAGGATCGCCATTAAGAGCATTTTCAGCTTCTCTGTTAACCATTTCTAATAGACGATCTCGCAATGTAAATGGAGCGTGTAGGAGCTTTTTGATTTTCAGCTCTTTACTCATTCCTGTTAGTTGTTGGAAGACGCGATGAACGTCATCTCCAATTTCTTTATCACATGTTAAGAAGCTGTAGTCTGTATAAAGGCGAGCGTTACCGGCATGGTAGTTACCTGTGCCTAAGTGTACGTAACGGTTAAGCTCGGAGCCTTCTCGACGGACGATGATGATCATTTTTGCGTGAGTTTTATGGCGTACTACGCCGTATACAACAATTGCGCCTGCGTCTTGTAGTCGGCTTGCTAACGCCAAGTTTTCTGCTTCGTCAAAACGCGCCCGAAGCTCGATAACAACGGTTACTTCTTTGCCGTTACGAGCCGCTTCCACCAATGCATTGGCAATAGGTGAGCGGGCACCAGTACGATAAAGGGTTTGGCGAATGGCAACGACGTTAGGATCTTTTGCGGCCTCACTTAATAGGTCGATAACGGGAGCGAAGCTTTCAAACGGGTGCATCAATAAGTAATCGCGTTGTCTAATCGCTTCAAAAATTGTGGCAGAGTTCGACAGTTTTCTAGGTAAACCTGGCGAGAAAGGGGAATACATGAGATCGCCGCGATCAACCAGATCAATGACAGCCATTAAACGACTTAGGTTTACTGGGCCATCAATGCGGTATAAATCAGCCTGCTCCAAATCAAATTGTTTGAGTAGAGAGTCAACAATGTGCAGAGGGCAATTTTCTGCTATTTCAAGTCTTACAGAGCTACCGTAATGGCGGCTTTGTAGTTCTGTACGTAAAGCACCAGCTAAGTCGACACCAATATCGTCAGAGTCGACTTCTAAATCCGCGTTACGTGTTAGGCGGAATTGGAAACAGCCTTTTACTGTCATTCCAGGGAAAAGCTGATCTGCATGAGCGTGAATGATAGAAGACAAGAAAACTAAGTTATCACCACTTTCGCAAACATCATCTGGCAATTTGACCAAACGTGGCAAAGAACTTGGTGCAGGTACAATTGCTAGCCCATTTTCTCGGCCGAAAGCATCACGACCTTCAAGCTCTACGACGAAGTTGAAGGTTTTGTTTGCAAGGCGTGGGAATGGGTGTGTTGGGTCTAAGCCGATTGGGCTAATGACAGGTAAAACATTGTCATTAAAGTAGTTTTTAACCCATGCAGCTTCTTTTTCTGTCCATAAAGTACGGCGTACAAAGCGAATGTTTTCTTCCGCTAGCTTTGGAAAGATGATGTCATTTAGGATTTTATATTGTCGACGAACTAATTTATGTGCTCGTTCACTAATTAGCTTTAGAACCTGTTTCGGGTGCATGCCATCAGGGCCGTTTTCTTCACGGCTGTATTCGACCTGGCTTTTTAAACCAGCTACTCGAATCTCAAAGAACTCGTCCATATTAGAGCTGAAAATACACAAGAACATGAGACGGTTTAGTATTGGATGGTTTTCATCCATCGCCTGTTCAAGTACGCGAGCATTAAACTGAAGGTGGCTTAGCTCTCTGTTGAAGTAGAGTTCAGGATCTGCTAAGTCAATTTCTTCTGGTAGTCGTTGTTCAATCGCGACTTTGCTTGAATCTTGTGGTTGTTCAGGAATAGGTTCTAGCACAAGTTCTTCTGCTACGGTTTCTATTACAGCATCGATTGCTAAGTCCGGTACTAGAGCAATGTTAGGTTCTATGTTTTTAACTTCAGGTTGTTCAGACATGGGTTTTATTAACTCCTAAATACCGTCTTTTATATATTTGGTGTCTTTGCATTGAATATCGGCAAAGATCAGTAACCATTCACTAACGACATTGACTTACACAACCTGAAAACATGCCACTCCCAAACTTTCTGCCTTGTTATTTAGTAAGGCTAACAAGGCGACTGAAAGGTTATGGAATCATTGTTTTTTTAATAGGCGTGCTGCGTCCTTTGCAAAATAGGTTAGGATGCCATCTGCTCCAGCACGTTTAAATGCTAAGAGCGATTCCATCATTACCGTATCTTTATCAAGCCAACCTTTTTCAAACGCTGCCATGTGCATGGCGTATTCGCCACTGACTTGGTAAGCAAAGGTTGGTACTTCTAATTCTGTTTTTACTCTGCGGACAATATCTAGGTAAGGCATGCCAGGTTTTACCATGACCATGTCGGCACCTTCTTCTAAATCTAGCATAACTTCACGAATGGCTTCATTAGAATTCGCTGGGTCGATTTGATAGGTGAATTTATTGCCTTTACCTAAGTTACCGCTTGAACCGATTGCGTCACGGAATGGGCCGTAATAAGCCGAAGCATATTTTGCTGCGTACGCCATAATTAATGTGTTGATAAAGCCTTCCGCTTCTAATTCGTCGCGGATTTCACCAATTCGACCATCCATCATATCGGATGGCGCCACTACATCTGCTCCAGCTTGTGCATGAGACAATGCTTGTTTAACAAGTGTGTCGACTGTGACGTCATTCAAGACATAACCTGTATCGTCGATGATGCCGTCTTGACCGTGTGTTGTATAAGGGTCTAGCGCCACATCTGTTAGTACACCCAGCTCAGGGAAAGCGGCTTTTAAAGCTTTAACAGCACGTTGAACCAGTCCGTCTGGGTTATAAGATTCTTCAGCGAGCAAGGATTTTTTATCATTATTAATAACAGGGAACAAAGCAACGGTTGGGATGCCTAGCTCGACCAATTCTTTTGCTTCTTCTAGAAGTAAATCGATAGAGACACGGTCAATATTTGGCATGGATGGCACGGCTTCACGTACGTTTGTTCCTTCAATAACAAACATCGGGTAAATTAAATCATCTGCAGTTAAGTGGTGCTCGCGCATGAGTCGACGAGAAAAATCATTCTTACGCATGCGGCGCATACGAGTATATGGAAATGTCATCCAATATCTCTCCTTTTCGCTGTTTGTAAATCTACTTTAGTATTATGACAATATTAAGTCAGTGCGGGTTCAAATGCTTGGTGTTAAAGCAATGTTTACGCGTTTTCTTAATTACTTGGTCTTTCTCGACACTTATTACATACCCAGTTCTGATTCCGCTTCTTCTAATTCTTCTTGGGCTTCAAACCAAGCTTCTTCACTTTCTGCTAACGCTTTTTTCCATTTGGCTTCGTCGCTTAGTAAAGTTTGTAATTTATCCCTTTGCTCTGCTTCATAAAGTGAGGAATCTGACATGGCATCTGATATTTTATCGAGATGTTCTTGTGCTGTTTGAACGGCTTTTTCAAACTTCTCAATTTGCTTGCGCAAAGGGCGTAGCTTTTCTCGCATCTCGGCTGCTTTACGACGCTCTTCTTTACGGTCTGTTTTTTCGACTTTGCCAACGTTTTGTTCACTTTTTTCCGCTTGAGTCTCGCTGGCTTGTCGAGCCTGTAGCCACGAGTGATAGGCTGGTAGGTCGCCATCAAATGCTTGAATCTGGTTATCAGCGACCAGATAGAATTCATCGACGGTACTGTTTAAAAGGTGACGGTCATGGGAAACCAATAAAATAGCGCCAGGGAATTCCTGCAAGGCTTCGGTCAAGGCCTGACGCATATCCAAGTCTAAATGGTTGGTCGGTTCGTCGAGTACCAATAAGTTGGGCTTGGTCCATGAAATCAGCGATAACGCTAAGCGTGCTTTTTCACCGCCAGAAAAGCCTTTTACAGGGCGCAGTGCGTCATCTCCAATAAATCCAAAGCCGCCTAGATAACGACGAATATCACTTTCTAAGACTTTTGGTGACAAGCGTTGAATATGAAGCAAAGGCGAGGCTTCTAAATCTAGCGCGCTGAGCTGGTGTTGAGAGAAATAACCTATCTTCAGGTTTTCTCCAGTTACACGATCGCCGGATAATATTTTGATTTCGCCAACAATGGACTTTATCAATGTAGATTTACCGGCTCCGTTAGGGCCGAGTAAGCCAATGCGTTGCCCGTCTCGTAAAGTGAAGTTAGTTTGTCCTAGTTGCACTAATGCTTCATTTGTCTCAGACATGTAGCCTAAGTCAGCTTGCGATAAATCGATGAGCTGTTGTGAGGTTTTCTCTGCAACAGGGATGGAGAATTGAAATTGCGAGTCTATGTGTGCAGGCCCGATGATTTCCATTTTTTCCAACATGCGCAAGCGGCTTTGAGCCTGTTTTGCTTTATCTGCTTTGTAGCGGAAACGAGCAACATATTGCTGTAAGTGTGCGCGCTTCTCTAATTGTTTCTCATGGTTAGCTTGTTGCTGAGCAAGGTGTTCTGCACGTTGGCGTTCATAGTCTGAGTAGTTGCCTTTATAAAGCGTCAGGCGTTTTTGATAAACATGAACAATGTGACTACAAATTCCGTCTAAGAAGTCTCGGTCGTGGGAAATAAGTAGAAGAGTGCCTGGATATTGTCTTAACCAGTTTTCTAACCACATCACAGCATCCAAATCCAAGTGGTTGGTTGGCTCATCAAGTAAAAGAACGTCGGAAGGACACATTAATGCTTTAGCCAGATTTAGACGAATTCGCCAACCACCAGAAAAGTCCGAAACGGGCTTCTGCATGTCTGACATTTTAAAACCCAAACCTTGAAGCAGCGTCTCGGCTCTGGACTGAGCTGTGTAACCGTGTGCTGTTTCATATTCGCCTAACCAAGTTGCGTGAGCGTGGTCGTCACCATTTTCTTGAGCTTTTGCAATATTGCGTTCAATGAGTCGTAATCTATCATCACCGTCTAAGCAATAATCCAAGGCACTGCGCTGTGTTTCTTCTACTTCTTGCGCCATGAAAGCAATGCGGCGATTACCTGGGAGAATAATCTCGCCTGTGTCAGCATGTAATTCGCCTTTTATCATGGCAAACAATGAGGATTTCCCTGCGCCATTTGCGCCAATCAGGCCGACTTTTTGGCCTTCGAATATCGTGAGATCTGCGTCTTCAAGTAAAAACTGAGTGCCACGCTGTAAGCTAACTTCAATAAACTGGATCATAAAAACTAGAAATCTCTTATCTCGACTATGAGAAGTAAAAATTGACGCTTAAATATCATGGAGAACATTTTAGAGTGCCGTTCGTGTAAACGAAATAGTAAGTCTGCATATTCCCAGTTTATCCACGCTTTAAAGTGGATGATTCGGTATCACAGGGGTAAAATAGCGGAAATATTAATAGGAATTTTTAACTCAGGACGTTTGGGCTGAGTAAGGTGTATTTTGTGAGTAATGTATCAATAAATGAAATCCAACGTTTTTCGTTTGATGGCACGAATGTTCGTGGTGAGCGTGTCTTTTTAAACAGTGCCTACCAAGACATTATTAAGCGTAAAGAATATCCATTGCCTTTGGAAAAGTTGCTGGGTGAATTTGTCGCTGCGATTGCCTTGTTAAGAGATATCATCAAGATTGATGGTGTTTTATCTATTCAAGCGAAAGGTCATGGTTTTCTTTCCACTCTGATGACGGAATGTGACGAACATCAGAATCTCCGTGGCATCGCGCAGTGGGATGACAGCCAAGAAGTCCCAGAGGTGATTTCCTTAAAAGAAGTATTGGCTGGCGGTTATTTGGCTATCACGATTAAGCCGAAAAATGGACAGCGTTATCAAGGTATTGTGGAGATTGTAGGGGACACTTTATCTGAGTGTCTGGAAGAGTATTTTGCTCAATCTGAACAATTGCCTAGTCGAGTTTGGCTGGCGGCAAATGGTGCTCAGTGCGGTGGTTTATTTTTGCAACGCTTACCGAGTGAGCAAGCAAAAGAAGGTGATGAAGACGCGTGGGAGCGATTTACTCATTTGGCTTCAACAGTAAACGAGGAAGAGCTATTAGGGCTTGAAACGGAAGTGTTATTACACCGCTTGTATCATGAAGAAGAAGTGCGTTTGTACGATACTAAATCAATGCAGTTTGGTTGTTCTTGTTCTCGTCAGCGCACTCTGGATGCTGTGATGTCTCTTGGGCAAGAAGAAGTACGTGAAATATTGATCGAGCAAGGCAGTATCAAAGCGGACTGCCAGTTCTGTGCCGAGAAGTATGAATTCACGGCTGCCGATTTAGAAGACTCGCTTGGCGATCAGGCGAAAACCCATTAACTTTTAAATGTGGCGTGCTTAATCAAGTCACGCCAAGATATCATGCCAATAACCTGTTCATCTTCATCGATGACAGGTAGGCAAGATATGTCTAGTTGCTTAAACCAAGTTAGAATTTCTTCTATTGATGTTTCTGCTTTCACAGCAATCGGTTGGCGAGTCATGACTTGATGAGCCGCTCGATTCAGGGTGTCTGTGTCTCTTGGTTGTTCTGATACCTTGTTGATAAAGGGGCTTATGAGCCGCAAAAGATCTCGGTCTGAGATAATGCCGACAAGCTTTCCATTGTCGGTGACTGGCAAGTGATGAAACTCATGTGTTTCCATGATTTTCTTTATATCAGGAAGACGATCATCCATATCCACACTGATGACATTGTGAGTCATAATATCTTGTGCTTTCATTGCCTATCCCCTGTGTTTGATTTCTATCACTGAAAGTGGAGATTTAGTATATTTATATTCAATATTATAATTTTAATACATTAGCAAAATCGAAGCATGGTTTTTGTTAATGTTGTTAAAATTCAATATTGTGTTAACAAGATCATCGAATGTCGCCTAACTGGCTTTTCAAGCTTCGAATATATCTACATTTTTGCTTTTAGCATCCAAGACATTATACATAAAATCCGTATAATCAGTTGTATATCTGTATAAGACCTTTTATGGGTTATCTGTCTTTGAATAGACAGTGTTTAAATGCAATAAAACCGCGTTCTGAGAAAAGACAAGAAAGTAATGCAATTACCTTAATTGTGTATTGATTGCTGGCCAAAAGCCTTCTTTCTAATCACTCTGAAATTCACTATTGGCTAAGACACGGCGAAATCCTATGACCTCAAATTCTGTAGATGTTTTACTAGTCGGGGGCGGTGCTATGAGCTCGACCCTAGGAATGCTCCTAAAGCAACTAGATCCTAATATGACCATGATGATGGTTGAGCGTTTGGACGGTGTAGCGAAAGAAAGTACTGATGGCTGGAATAATGCTGGTACAGGGCATGCTGCTTATTGCGAGCTGAACTATACCTCTCCAAATAAAGACGGCTCAATTAATATCGACAAGGCAGTGAATATTAATGCTGCTTTTGAAGTAAGTCTTCAATTCTGGTCATACCTTGTTGAACAAGGTCTAATGCCATCTTCTCAAGAATTTATACATCGTGTTCCTCATCAGAGTTTCGTATGGGGCGAAAATAACGTCAAAATGTTGAAGGCTCGCTATGAAGCAATGAGCGCTCATCCTGCTTTTAAAGAAATGCAGTACACGGAAGACCGTGAAACGATGAGTGAATGGATGCCTCTCATTATGAATAATCGTAGCGGTGATGAGCCGCTTGCTGCAACTCGTATAGAACATGGTTCTGATGTGAACTTTGGTGCCATCGCTCGTAACATGGTGAAGCACTTAGAAAGTGTCGAAAACTTTGACTTAAGCTTGAACACAGAAGTAAAAGCTTTGAAGAAAAAAGCGGATGGCCGCTGGGATGTGACGATTGAGCAGAACGGTACTCGCTCTGTTATAGACGCAAAATTTGTCTTCTTAGGTGCTGGCGGCGGCGCATTGCCGTTATTGCAAAAAGCAGAAGTGAAAGAAGGGAAAGGATTTGGTGGTTTCCCTGTGAGCGGTCAGTGGCTGGTTTGTGAAAACCCAGAATTGGTCGATCAGCATTTTGCGAAAGTGTATGGCGCAGCACCGATCGGTGCGCCACCTATGTCTGTTCCGCATTTGGACACTCGTATTATCGATGGGAAAAGAGCGATCTTGTTCGGCCCATTTGCAGGCTTTACGACGAAATTCTTAAAAACAGGATCCTTCTTTGATTTACCGAAAAGTATCCAGTTCGACAACATTAAACCCATGTTGAGTGTTGGTAAGAACAATATGGATCTGACTCGTTATTTGATCAGTGAAGTGAGACAGTCCCATAAAGATCGTTGTAATTCTTTACGTCAGTTTTTCCCTGATGCTCAGGATAAAGATTGGAAACTTGCTTACGCTGGTCAGCGAGTTCAAATTATTAAGAAAAATGCTGAAGGTGGCGGTAAGTTAGAATTTGGTACTGAGGCGATTACAACAGAAGATGGTTCTTTAGCGGCATTGTTGGGCGCGTCTCCGGGTGCATCGACAACAGTCAATACAATGATTGGTATTATGGAACGCTGCTTTAAAGATCGTATTGCGACACCAGAATGGCAAGAGAAAATGAAGGAAATGGTGCCTTCATACGGTGAGTCGTTGGTTGAGAATACGGATTTATTACTGTCTATCCGTGAACGAACACTAACAACATTGAACCTAAAACCTTAATTTTACATTAATAAAAATAAGGTACTGAAAAGCTGGGTCTGTCCCAGCTTTTTTATAGCGCTTCTACTAAGTAGTTAAGAGAAAGAGATTAAATATGACAATAACGTTTGCAGATCGTGCTGATCAGCTATGTGATACATTACGTGAAATGGAGCATCAAGCAGAAGAAGGAGATCAGCTGTTTTACTGTGCTTATCTTCTAGGTCTGTTAGGGCTTCATAGTAGTACAGAAGGCGAAGGGAAAAGTGCATTTGATGCAGCCTTCACTGACGTGTTAAAAGAAACGCTTGTTGCAGAAGGTGTTGTGGAAGCGGATCAAGAGCAAATTCTTGCATTATGGAATACAGTCTGCGAACAAGCAGGCTAAAAAATTTCAACAAGGTAGCAATAAAAAAGAGAGACCTTTAACAGGCCTCTCTTTTTTTGACGTTAAATTAAGAACTACAGACTTGGCTTAGCTGGACGTGGTGCGTAAGCGAAAACATCAGAGAAACAACGTTCTTGTGTTAATCCTTTCAGCTCAAGTTGGTCTAATGTGCCGTAAACCATTCCGACTGAACCACAGATGAAGGCCGCAGAATTGCTAAGGTCAGGGTGATCTTCCAAAACCGCTTCATACAGCCAGCCGGTTCTTTCTTGCCATGTGTCATTGCTTTCATTGACGATAATATCCACTGAGAAAGGTGCGCTTTCTTTCGCTTCTGTTAACCAAGCTTGTGCAAAGACATCTTCCGCACTTCTTAATCCCCAATAGAAGGAAACTTTCCCAGAAAATTGTTGCTCAACCAATGAGCTATAAAGGCTTTTTATTTGCGCGAATCCTGTGCCGCCAGCAATTAATAAAATGTGCTCTGGTGCAGAATGTAAAACGCCATTGTCTAAATGGCAGTCGCCACCTGGAGCCTTAATTGTGATTGTCTCGTTTGATTTAATATGTTCTACCACTTTATGAGCTAATGACTCTGGGTCCGAAACAAGAATATATAGGGTAAGGTTAGGTAACTCGTGAGGAGCGCTACCAATCGAGTAAGGAACTTGTTCCCCTGTTGGTAAGGCAATCATTAAGTATTGACCTGCAATAAAAGAGAGGTCATTTACCTGCAAAGTAATTTGATATACATCTTTGTTAATTAACTCAACAGTGTTTACCTTTGCGGTAAGGTCTTCCATATAAAGCTCCGATACAAGTCATGTCTACAAAGATTGAGGCGCTGACTGGTGATAATAATCTGTTAATGTAGGTAAAAAAAAGCCACTTTAATCAAGTGGCTTGTTTGTCTTGCGCATAGGCAAGCTTATTTGTTTTTGCCTTTCATAGACTCAAAGAACTCATCGTTTGTTTGAGTTACTTTTAGTCGATCGATTAGGAATTCTGTTGCGGCAACATCTTCCATAGGATTCAATAGCTTACGAAGAATCCACATGCGTTGTAACTCGTCTTCAGACGTTAATAAGTCTTCACGGCGTGTGCCAGATCGACGAATGTTAATTGCAGGGAAAGTACGTTTTTCCGCAATTTTACGATCAAGGTGAAGTTCTGAGTTACCTGTACCTTTGAATTCCTCAAAGATCACTTCGTCCATTTTTGAACCAGTATCAACAAGCGCTGTTGCGATAATAGTCAAACTACCGCCTTCTTCGATGTTACGAGCCGCACCAAAGAAACGTTTTGGACGCTCCAGCGCATTCGCATCCACACCACCGGTCAATACTTTACCGGAGGAAGGAATGACTGTGTTGTAAGCACGAGCAAGACGGGTAATGGAGTCAAGCAGAATCACAACATCACGTTTATGTTCGACAAGGCGTTTGGCTTTTTCAATTACCATTTCAGCAACTTGTACGTGACGTGCTGGTGGCTCATCAAAGGTAGACGCCAATACTTCACCGCGCACAGTGCGAGACATTTCTGTTACTTCCTCTGGGCGCTCATCAATAAGTAGAACGATCAGGTGGCAATCAGGGCTGTTGCGGGTGATTGCATTTGCGATGTTTTGTAGCATGAAGGTTTTACCCGCTTTAGGCGGAGAAACAACCAAGGCACGCTGACCTTTACCCATTGGGGCAACAAGGTCGATGATACGAGATGTAACGTCTTCAGTAGAGCCGTTACCTGCTTCCATTAATAAACGCTCATCTGGAAACAGAGGTGTTAAGTTTTCAAAAAGAATCTTGTTACGAACGCTTTCAGGCTTATCAAAGTTAATTTCATTGACTTTCAATAATGCGAAGTAGCGTTCGCCATCTTTAGGTGGACGAATCTTCCCAGCGATTGTATCGCCAGTACGAAGGTTGAAACGTCGGATTTGGCTTGGCGAGACATAAATATCATCTGGTCCTGCTAGGTAAGAGCAGTCAGGTGAACGTAAAAAGCCGAAGCCGTCTTGTAGAATTTCTAGAATACCGTCACCGTAAATGTCTTCTCCGCCTTTGGCATGACGCTTTAGGATTGAGAAAATAACATCTTGTTTACGAGAGCGAGCCATATTATCTAGGCCCATTTCTGATGCGATTTCTAAAAGTTCGTGTACTGATTTCTGTTTTAAGTCGGTAAGGTTCATAAATGGGTTTTTTTGTATTAGCTCATCTGAGGAAAAATGACGGAATCAGTGCTACTTAATAAGTAACCATAATCTATGTCTGGAAGTATTTAACAATGTATCAGCTACTCGGCACGAAAAAACATGGAGCAATAATATTTAGTTTTTGCTCCTGTTTGAAAGACCCGATTCGGGTAAGCCAATACAGCGCGAAACAATTTGATTGGAGTTAAAATAAGAAAGATATACTTCTACATTCCTATTCCAACAGTCAGTACTATAGTTCGACTTAAAGGTGAGGTCTATAGTCAAATTTAGGAAAAATCCACTTTTTTGTTAATTTTTTGATCAAGTTCAGGGTTTTTATCTATTAATAGTTCCTTAGTGCTTGATTTTCACAAAACTAGGTTTAGATTTATAAAAAATTCATCTAACACGGCTTGTTTTTGATGCTTTGTTAATCATGAAGTGTCTCTTCAACTGATATACTTTGTGTTTACTACGATTTCTGAGACATAAGGCGACGTCAATGCAATCTCTCTTTCTGCAACAATCTCATGATTTTCCATTTGAAAAAATCGCAGCCATTGACCTTGGGTCAAACAGTTTCCACATGGTTACAGCTCAAGTTACGCACGGGCAACTGCGCATCACTGGTGAGTTCGGTGAAAAGGTTCAACTTGCAGCGGGTTTGGTGGACAGTCATTTGGATGATGAGTCACAACAAAGAGGTTTAGATTGTCTAGCGCAATTCGCTCAAGTGATTGCAGATATGCCAGCAGGGTCGGTTCGAGTTGTAGGAACCAACGCATTACGAGTCGCAAAGAACCGATATGACTTTATTGGCAAGGCCATGGATATCATGAGTCATCCAGTTGAGATCATTGCAGGTAGGGAAGAAGCCCGATTGATTTATGTCGGCGTTTCCAGAACCATGGATCATGGTGATGCAAAAAGATTAGTGGTTGATATAGGTGGAGGCAGTACTGAGTTTATTATTGGGCAGCAGCTTGAGCCTATTCTCACCGAAAGCCTTCATATGGGGTGTGTGAGTTTTAAAAAGCGCTTCTTTGATGATGGTGTTATTAATAAAGCGAACTTCCAAAAAGCAGTGACCGCTGCACGATTAGAATTATTAAGTATCCAAGATGATTATCTTGATGAGTCATGGGATGTGGCGATTGGCTCATCTGGTACGGCCAAAGCAGCGTTTAATATCATTAAAGAAAATAACTGGGGCAAAAAAGGAATTACCCCAAAAACACTAAAACAAATTCAAAAGGCGCTATTCGCTGCAGGTCATGCAGATAATATTGATCTAGTAGGGCTTAAACCTGAACGAAAAAATACGTTTGCAGCAGGCATTGCGATTTTAACGGCCGTTTTTGAATGTTTCTCTATTAAACAAATGGACTTCTCAAGCGGCGCACTTCGTGAAGGTGTCTTATACGACATCATGGGACGATATGCTGAAACGGACATTCGTGAGCGTACAGTAAACTATATGTTGAATCAGTATCATATTGATACTGAGCAAGCGAAATTGGTTACGCACACGGCTTTATCTGCGCTTGCGCAAGTGAAAGACGATTGGAACCTAAACAGCATTTCTAGTGAAGACTTGCTCCGTTGGGCTGGTTTGCTTCATGAAGTGGGGGTTGGGATTTCTCACAGTCGATACCACAAACATGGAGCTTACATTATTAAAGAGTCAGATATGCCGGGCTTTTCTCAGCAGGAACAGCAGGCTCTGGCCAATTTGATTTTGCGCCATCGACGTAAATTTACCCAATCGTTGGATTATCGATTTACGAAAAGTGATCAACAGGATTTAGACGGTTTATCCATTCTTCTGAGATTGTCGATATTGCTGCATGATGATAGGAAAGAGGGCGATATGCCAATTTTCACTTTAAAGGCTGATGGTAAGAGTTTGCATGCTGAGTTTTTGCCTGAATGGCTAGATGGGCGACCGCTAACATTAGCGAATCTGCAACGGGAAGCTGAAGCCTTAGCTGTTGCTGGGTATACACTGACGTTTAGCTAATCTTTAGCTAGTCTTTAGCTTAAGTTATCAATAGAACGATATAGGTCCGCGACTTCTTCGCGCTGCAGTCCGGATATTCGAGAGAGACGACCAATGCTTGATGTAATTTGTACCGTCTCTTTCCCTTCTTTCTCTTCTTCTGTTTTTTCTAGTAGGTCTGCTTGGTTTTGGTTGGCAAGTAGATGCTTAGCTTGATCTGAAATTTGCACAAAGCCAGATGCCTCTCGAGGGTTCGAGTGCGTGTCTTTGTCTGCCTGCATTGAGAGAGAAGGCAAATATAATGAGTTGTTTGATATTGAAGAGATCGACAAAACAGCCACCGTTATAATAGTTGTCTGAATTACCTGATATAGTCATATAAATGTAGTCTATTTTTTGAACATTTCAACCCTTTTTAGATGGTTGGAGAAGAAGTTGTAGTTTTCTGGTTCTCTGTATCTTTCATCATTTTTGAAAAACTTGAACTTATTTTAAATTCTCATTAAGCATATTAGTGTCATTGCTATATAAGGATGATATTGTTTGCATATTGTTTATAAGAATATGACTAAACAATCGTATATCTTACAGATTGCATGTCTGCTTGGGGTTGTTGAGTAAACAGCCCAAATTATCTGTTGTAAGTAATTTGCTTCAAAAAGGATACCGCATGAGCCAAGAAAAACTCCCAATAGAACATCTTTATTTTACTGAAACGAATCTGGAACAGATTTTAGAAAATCTTGATGTTGTTCGTAATAAGATTCACCCGCAATTAGTGGATGAAGATGGTGTAAATGAGCAGGTTTTTCCGTCAGTTTGCCTGATTGGCTTAGGGCGTTGTGGATCTAATATCGCGTTAGATGTTGCTTCTTTGGTATATGAAGCAAGAGCAAATTACATGCGTGAGATTGAGAGCCAAGACATCTTGGATGGCGAGCAAGAGTTCCGCCCGATGCGATGGATCAGAAAGCATTTACCAATGGAAGATAAGGATGGGTTTAAGCCTGTTTTCCTTATTGAGCCAATCGTCTTATTGGGTGATTTAGATAAAGACATTGAAGGCCGCATTCGTTTCTCTAATGATGAGGGCCGAGCGCAGTTCTTAGAAGAATATAAAAAGTTACAAATCATGGACTTGTCCGAAGTTCATGCTGGTGGTGCTGGTAATGCTCCAATCTTAGGTCAATATCTAGCTAAGATTATCCTGAATAAAGACGCAACGACCTTTATCAATGAAGAGTGGAAGCAGTTGCATTCCTACCTTGTTGATTCTTGCGGCATCAAAGCAAACCAATCTCGACTTTATTTTTACATCTTTAGTGCGGGTGGTGGTACTGGTTCTGGTATGGCGTCTGAATTTGGCTTGGCTCAACAGTTCTCTTACTTGAGTAAAACCTTTGATTACCGCTCAGATCAAAGTCAAAGCCGTTTGGCTGATAAACGACACAGCTTTGTGTTTGAGCCTATTTTTACCTCTGGTATTTGTATTTTACCGAACATCTCTGGAAAGAATGTCGAGATTTCAGAAGCGCTTCATATCAATGCTGGTCGTTTGTTGACCAAGTACATATCTGAAGAGTGGAACTTCTCTTACAACGAAGAGCGAGACAACGATGAATTACCTGAAGATGTAATGGAACGTATCCGACCTTGGAACTCCATGATGTTGATATCTAACGATATTATGCGTTATGCGGAAGAAGAAAATGGCGGTGATGTTGAAAGTATCGATGTCAATACAATGGAGAAATACGCGAACCAGTATATTTCTCAGCAGATCTTTAATATCTTGACCGCTCAAGCGGTAACAACCGATTACGATGAAGATTACTTCCGTCGAGCTGGTATTGATATTTCTGAAACCATTCGTTTGGATGCCAATGACTTGTTTATGAGTTTGGCGGGCCCTGTTGCGGTCGCTTACGCCGAAAGTGTTGTGAATGATGGTGTTCGTCAAGACAATGTTGATATTGATGATTTATTCTGTCGTTCGATCGAATTGCCGCATTTCAATGCTGAAACCTCTGCAATTGAAGGGGTTAGTGTGTTGCCTGTTGAATCAGAGAAATATCGCGATGCGATTAAGGTATACAGAAAGAGCGGTTTTGATGCGAGCACGTTAAACCATCTGCACTTCTTTAAAAACTGTTCATCTATTGTGTCTATTATCTCTCTACCACGAGATTACAAGTTGTCATTCACGGCGTTGAATCGCTTGAAAATGCATTTGAACCGTTTATGCCCAAACACCACATTGAAGCGTTATGCGCTTGTTATTGGTGCATCGGCAAACCTATCCCTGACCACTTTGATTGCAAAAAGCCCATGTTTAAGTGATGACTTTTTAACCTTGATGGTCGCTTATATGAAACGTTGTTTTGCGCGCGATGAGTTCCGTTATACAAATGAAATAGATCAAGCCATTATCAGTATGATTCAAGACGATGAGTTTGATGATGCCTTAGTGGATAAATATTTCACGGCTTATGAAAACCCAGCTAAGATCCTTGATACGAACTGGTATGCGATTAAGCCTATGTATGAGAAGAAGTACCGTGAGCTTATCGAGAGCCCACAAAGCTTCGTGTCTATTAATGATATTCGCTTAGACGTAAATAACGTGAAGAATGCGATTAAGTATCTTCGCGAAATTTACCGTCATCGAATCAGTAAAACGAGTGTTCTTACTCTTAACGCTTAATAGAACTCGTTAAATATTGATTAATCTTGCTTTAAAAAGGCGATCTCATCTGAGGTCGCCTTTTTTGTTACGTGATTGTTACAAGAGTTGGCCTAACAATTGAATGCCTGAAACACTGCGCCTTTTACTTCTATATCTTTGTTTTAAAATGCTATTTTGGCGCTTTAAGGTTTACGCGTTATTTTGGTTTTGATGAGGGAATATATGTCTGAGCTTTACTGGTTACTTACTACTTCTGTGCTTGTGTTCACTATGCAAGCAGGCTTTCTATGTTTGGAAAGTGGTCGAATAAGAAGTAAAAACAGTATTAATGTTGCGGCTAAAAACATATCAGACTTCATCGTATCGACGATTTTGTTTTGGTTATTCGGCTTTGGAATCATGTTTGGTGATTCGATTGGTGGTTTCTTTGGTTTCAGCGATTTCTTTTTTAGCGAGCAACACACTCCTTGGCAGATCAGCTTTTTTGTCTTTCAAATGATGTTCTGCGGCACAGCTGCGACATTAACCTCGGGCGCAGTGGCAGAACGAATGACTTTTATGGGTTATTTAGCCATTACAGTAGTGCTCAGTACGGTGATTTATCCAGTGGTTGGACATTGGTCATGGTCTGGTGTCTATTCTTCGACAGGAGGGCAAGGATGGTTAGAGGCTAAGGGCTTTATTGACTTCGCGGGCTCCACCGTAGTGCATTCTGTTGGTGGCTGGATGGCATTAGTGTCCATTATGATCATTGGGCCTCGCATTGGTTTCTCTGAACAGAAAATCCGATTGCCCCCTGGTAACAACCTTCCTTTATCGACTCTTGGCGTTTTATTAATTTGGTTTGGCTGGTTTGGTTTTAACGGCGGAAGCACTTTAGCCTTAACGAATGATGTGCCGACGATTATTTTAAATACTTTTATCTCTGCCGCTTGGGGAGGATTCATTGCAGTTTCCATCAATTATTTCCGCGATGGTTATGTTGATGTTAGTTCGGTTCTTGGAGGTGTGATTGCCGGTTTAGTAGGCATTACCGCGGCTTGTCATATTGTTTCGCCTAGTGCTTCTGTGATTATTGGCGGCGTGTCTGGTTTAGTCGCGTATTTTGGTAATCTGCTAATGAAAGCATGGAACTTGGATGATGCCCTTGATGTTGTACCGACGCATTTATTTGCGGGTATTTGGGGAACCTTGTGTGTGGCTTTATTTGGGCAAGAAGACAAAATTGCCAATGGCTTAACTTTTTGGGATCAGTTATGGGTTCAGGCTTTTGGCGTGGTGGTGATTGGTCTGTATTGCTTTATCGTCGGTTACGCATTTATATGGCTGATAAATCGTTTTATGCCGTTAAGAGTGACTAAAGAGCAAGAAGAGCAAGGTCTTAATGTCACTGAACATAAAGCCACAACTGAATTGTTTGATTTGCTTACCACTATGCAATATCAGCAAAACAATGCAGATTTTTCGACTCCCGTACCAGAGGAACCTTTCACTGAAGTAGGTCAGATTGCGCGTAAATATAATCAGGTTATTGAACGCGTGAGCAGTGAAATCACACAGCGAGATGATGCATTAATGCGCTTCCAAGAAAGTGAAATGCGTAAGTCTGCCATTCTTAATTCTTCAATGGATTGCATCATTACGATTAACCGCTTTGGCTCCGTTATGGAATTTAATCCCTCCGCTGAGCGTACTTTTGGCTGCTTAAAGAGCCAGGTGGAAGGAAAGAGTTTTGTTGGTTTATTTGTGCTTGAAGAAGATAGAAAACAAATTTTCCAGAGTCTCGATTCTGGTTTCTCCACTTCAACTGGTTTGATATTGAATCGACGTAATCCGTTTCGTTTGCAGCGATCTCCAAATGATGATTTCCCTGCTGAAATTACGATCACTAAAACACAAACTAATGGTGACAGTGAGTACACACTTCATATAAAAGACATGACACGTCACATGAAGCTACAAGAGCGCCTAAAGTTTTTAGCGTACAGTGACCCGCTAACGAGTTTGTACAATCGAACCTATTTTATGGATTCTCTTGTTCGTGCTTTGGCTGTATCAGAAAAGAAGAAAGAGTCGATTGGCGTACTATTTTTGGACTTAGATAAGTTTAAATTAATCAACGATACATTAGGGCATAAAGCGGGTGATGAGCTGCTCTGTGAAGTGGCTCGACGTTTGTTTGAAGTTGCTGATGAAAGTGACGTAGTCGCGCGCTGGGGCGGTGATGAGTTCATCTTTATGATGACTGAGAATGTCAGTACGAATCACTTGATGAACCGAGCAAATCAGATTTTAGGCGTTATGCGAGAAACCTTTGTGTTAAGTGGGCAGGATTGTTCAGTTCCTGTGAGTATCGGCATTGCCTGTTCTTACGAGCAGACAATAGAAGCGGATAAGCTTATTCAGCAAGCAGATATCGCCATGTATTGCGCGAAGGAAAAAGGCCGTGATAATGCCCAACTCTTTACACCAGAAATGGCGAGTTTAGTGACTCAAAAGTTTGGCTTTGATAAAGAGATACAAGATGCTCTCGCTTCTGATCAGTTCACTTTGGTATTCCAACCTAAGGTACAAATGGAAAAAGAGAACATTTTAGGCTTGGAAGTATTAATTCGTTGGAATCATCCTTCAAAAGGCTTTGTGTCTCCTGGAGAGTTTATTCCTATCGCGGAAGAATCGAATTTAATTATCAAGGTCGATGAGTGGGTTATTGATACGGCCTTAAAGCAACAAAAAGCATGGCGCGATGCGGGTGTTGAGATTGTGCCTATTGCTGTCAATTTATCGGGACGTCATTTAGTGTCTGAAAGTGTGGTGGATTATATTTCACAAAAACTCGATCACTATAACCTTCCAGGAAGCATGTTGGAGATAGAGATTACTGAGGGCGTGTTGCTAACAGACATTCAGCGCTGTATTGAAGTGATGACAGAGTTAAAAGCATTGGATATTAAAATATCCATAGATGATTTCGGTACAGGTTATTCGTCTCTTAATTACTTAAGACGTTTACCTTTAAACACCTTAAAGATTGATCAATCCTTTATAGAAGAGTGCGACAAGCATACGGAAGACGTAAAAATCTGTGAAACTATTATTAGTCTAGCAAACGGACTGGATTTAATTGTTATTGCTGAAGGTGTTGAAACGGCATCACAAGCAGAGACATTAAAGTCTCTGGGGTGCGAGATATTCCAAGGGTATTTTTACCATAAACCAATGAAAAGTGATGAAGTTGTAAAGCTACTTTGAAGTAGCTTTACGGTTTTGGCTCTTCGCGCTCTCGTATGGTTTCCATGAGGTCTTGATTTTTTGTTTTTTCGATTGGCTTTGTACGATAATGCAAAGCGGTTTTTGCAATCATATTTGCTGCAACCGGCGCTGTGATGAGAAGAAAAAGCGTAATCAGCAACTCTTGAACAGAGAAAGCACCCTTCAAATGGCTTTGGAATACCATAGAAGCAATCAAAACACCCGTGATTCCAAGCGTTGAGGCTTTGGTTGGACTGTGAAGTCTCATGTAAATATCTGGGAGGCGAGCGAGTCCATAAGAACCGACAAGCAAAAAGGCACCGCCAATCAATAACGCAACACAGATAATAATTTCGAGATAAAAGGGCATAAAAAATATCCTATTCTATGATGTCGCCGCGGAGTAAGTACTTACAAAGTGCAGCGGTGCTCACAAAGCCTAACATGGCAATTAATAATGCCGCCTCAAAATACAAAGCACTTCTCATGTAAATGCCATACAACAATATAAGTGCAATCGCATTAATGTACATGGTATCCAAGGCTAAAATTCTTTCTGATAGCGTTGGGCCTTTCAGTAATCGCCATAAATTCAAAATCAAAGCGATACAAATGAAAGAAGCGACAATAGCGATGGTCAAATTTAGCATCCGAAAATCTCCTTAATAGGCTTTTCATAACGCTGCTTAATGGATTCAATCAGTTCGGCTTCGTTATCCAAATGAAGAGCATGAATATAAAGCCATGCTCTATCCTTTGATACTTCGGCACTGACTGTTCCAGGTGTAAGCGATACGGTACTGGCCAAAATAGTGATACCGAGATCGGAGTTCATTTCTATTGGAACTGCTACAAACCCAGGTTTGAGTCGTTTTAAAGGACCAACAATTAGCAAGGCAACTTCCAAGTTAGCGACGACTATATCCCACATCACCATGAGAACATAACGAACAGCTAGCCAAGGCTTGAGTATCTTCGGATGCTCATCTCGCATTCCTCTGACAAGCCAAGGAATCGTAATAGCAAAAAAGGTTGCTAAGACGATATGTCCTGCGCTGACTGAGTTATTGAGTAATAGCCAAACAGTAAAAAGCAAAAGGCTATGGAAAGGCATAGGAAATAACATTAGCGGGTTACTCCTGGTAATAAGTCATAAGCAGAAGACTGAATGTCATGCAGGTAATAGGCTGCTTGTTGTGTAAACTCACTGATCTCTCCGCCAAACAAAACGAGTATTGGTGATGCTAGAAGCAATAAGCCAATACCTGCTATTTCAGTCGGTTTAGCTGGTTCTGCATCCGAGGAGGCTGAGCCGTTATGACGCCAAAACAAGGTTGTTCCTGCTCTTGAAAAAGTCACCAGTGCAGCTAGGCTTCCAACCAAAATTAACGGCCAAACCCACATAGTTTGTGCTGTTGATTGAGTGGCTTGAAGAATCATAATCTTGCCAACGAAACCAGACAGCGGAGGCATACCAATTAATGCTAACGCTGAAATCGCAAATGCAACACCAAGTAGTTTTGGCTGGACAAATGGGCGCGAGTGAACAAAGCGATCTTCTGCTTTACCGCGTTGTCTTGCCATGACATCAGCGAGCAAAAATAAGCCAGCAGAAGCCAATGTACTATGGACCATGTAATACAAGGCTGCTGATGTTGCTGCTTCAGAATTGATGGCCGCACATGCGAGCAAACTGCCGCTGGAAACAATCACTAGGTTTGCGCTCATAATACGGATGTTCGGACTAGCAAACACACCTATGCTACCAATAAGAATTGTCAGTAAGGCCAGTGGCCATAACCAAGGTGTGGCGATATTTGCTAACTCTCCAGCATGTTCTCCGAAAATGACGGTATATACTCTAAAAATACTGTAAATGCCGACCTTGGTCATGATGGCGAAAAGTGCGGCAACTGGCGCGCTGGCGCTGGCGTAGGTTTTTGGTAACCAGAAATGCATAGGCAGCATAGCGGCTTTCAAGCCAAAAACGACCAATAGTAACAGAGCACCTGTTTTGGCAAGTGTGGCCGTTTCACCTTCTAGCTGACCCACTTTGATGGCCATGTCTGCCATGTTTAGTGTGCCAAGTGTGCCGTATAAAATCCCTAATCCAAATAGAAATAAACTGGAACCAACAAGATTAAGAATGACGTAGTGCATTGCTGCCTGTGTCTTTTGCTTACCACCTGCGTGAATCAGCAGAGCGTAAGACGCAATAAGTAGCACTTCGAAGAAGACAAATAAGTTGAATATATCTCCTGTTAAGAAGGCACCGTTAATCCCCATGATTTGGAACATAAACAATGGGTGGAAATAAGCGCCGCCTTTGTCTTTGCCAGAGATCGAATACAACATAACGGCAAAGGCTAAAAAGGAGGTCAGCAAAACCAATAAGCTGGAAATCCTGTCAGCAACGAGTGCAATACCGAATGGGGCTTGCCATCCACCTAAGGCATAAAGTTGGACCCCTTCGTTGTCTACTTTGAAAAGTAGGACTGCAGAAGAGGCAAGTAAAAATAATGTACCGACAATAGAACTGATACGTTGTGAACTGATGTCACGAGAAATTGGCGGCAGCAACATAATTGCGCCGAACAACAAAGGAATCAGAATCGGAAAAATGCTCAAATGCTGCATTTAGTGGTGGCCTCCTGATTTATAGGTTGGATCACCTGGTTGTGCAGGCAGCACGCCATCTACATGGTCATTTCCTAAGTCCGCGCGGGCACGCATGGCTAATATGACGGCAAACGCTGTCATCGCGAAACCAATAACAATGGCTGTTAGAACCAACGCTTGAGGAAGTGGATCACTGTATTGTTCCGACTGTCCCAAAACCGCCGCGGCATTGAGTTTGAGGCGCCCACTTGCGAACAAGAATAAATTTACGGCATAGGACAATAAGGTTAAGCCCATTACCACAGAAAAACTGCGTCCACGTAAAGTTAAGAAAATACCGCAGGCGGTTAATAAACCGACGCAAAAAGCATATATGCCTTCCATTAATCATTCTCCTTTTGTATAGGACGTTCGCTGGTGGTTAATTGCCCAAGATTCGCAAGAATCAACATAGTGGCACCCACCACAGTAAGGAAAACCCCAAGATCAAACACCATTGCACTAGCAAGCTCGAATTTGCCAATGACAGGTAAGTAGAAGTAATCGAACCAAGAAGACAGGAAGGTGTGACCAAATGCCCAACTTCCCAAACCACTAAGGGTGGCAATGCCGATTCCTGAGCCGATCATGATTTGATAATCCAGCTTAACGCGAGTTTTAATCCATTCCACACCATGACCAACGTATTGTTGGATAATGGCAACGGAAGTGATTAACCCCGCGATAAAACCACCGCCAGGCATGTTGTGCCCGCGTAAGAAAATATAAGCCGACACAAGCAGGGCAAGAGGCAACAGACTCTGCGAGATAACAGCAAGCAAAATAGGGTTCTTGTCTTCCGACCAAGCCAAACCTCTGTCATTACTGGACGGCATAAATAAGCGCATTCTCGCGATCAATTTATAAATGCCGAGCGCGGCGATACCCAACACAGTAATTTCGCCTAATGTATCGAAGCCACGGAAGTCCACCAAAATGACGTTAACCACGTTGGTGCCGCCACCGCCTGTTTTACTGTTTTCAGTGAAGAAGGTGGATATGGTGTCGAGCGGACGGGTCATTAACGCATAGCAAATGGTTCCAACCACTCCACCGATTAAAGAGGCCAGACTCAAGTCGCGAACAACACGACGTGGAGAGGATTCTTTAGGTGTTTTTTGTGGCAAAAAGAACAAGGCTAGAATCAACAAGATAACGGTCACGACTTCTACAGAAAGCTGAGTCAATGCCAAATCTGGAGCAGAGAATTGAGCGAATGCCAAAGAGACAATCAAACCCACGACAGACAGCGTAATCAGAGCAACAACTCGTCGTCTGTGCCATAGCACAGTGGCTAAAGCAGAAATTGAAAGCAACACAGCCGCTGTTATAGACACAGCATCAACCGGAATTTCCGGACGTTGGCCTGCTGTCGCGTTTAACTTCATTAAAGATGCGGCAGTCATAATGACGGCCAACAACAAAGTGAAGAAGGTATAACGCTGTAGAGAGCCGTTTTCGGTGAAGCTGATAAAGCGATTTGCAGCAGACGCAAGCGACTGTACAACACCTTCAAAAACTAATTTAGGATCACTTTTCGGAAATTGAGCTTGGAACTTAAACAGGTGCGGTCGATTATGATACATAATCAAACCACCAATTAAGGCAATAATACTCATCAGCAATGGCAAGTTAAAACCATGCCAAATGGCTAAGCTGTAACTTGGCGGAGTCGTATTGAGTGTCGCACTGGCTGCCGAGTACAACAAATCGCCAACCATGTAGCTAGGGAAAATCCCAACCAACAAACACAAAGCCACTAGAATCTCAACTGGAACACGCATGTAGCGAGGTGGTTCATGAGGCGTTTTTGGTAAATTGATTGGCTCACCATTGAAGAACACGTCGTGAATAAAACGCATAGAATAGGCGACCGCAAAAACACCACCTAAGGTTGCTAATACAGGAATTAACCAAGATAAAGAGCCAAGAGACGCTTGATGCAGAGTTTCAGTAAAGAACATTTCTTTTGATAAGAAACCGTTCATTAAAGGCACACCCGCCATCGAAGCGGACGCCACCATGGCTAAGGTTGCCGTATAAGGCATGTATTTCCATAAACCATTGAGCTGGCGCATATCACGAGAGCCAGATTCATGGTCGATAATACCGGCGGCCATGAACAGAGACGCTTTAAATATAGCGTGGTTAATAATATGGAAAATAGCCGCTACCGCCGCTAAATCGGTTCCCATTCCTAACAATAAGGTAATGAGGCCTAAATGACTGATAGTGGAATTTGCCAACAAGCCTTTTAAATCGTGTTGGAACAGCGCGATATAAGCGCCCATCAAGAAGGTTGCAAGACCAGTCAGGCTGACAATCAAGAACCACAGATCTGTATCGGCGAGCGCTGGGTAAAAACGGGCCATCAAGAAGATACCTGCTTTTACCATAGTGGCAGAGTGTAAGTAGGCACTTACTGGCGTTGGTGCGGCCATCGCGTTTGGTAGCCAGAAATGGAAAGGGAACTGAGCGGATTTTGTAAAAGCACCGAGCAAAACCAAGACAACAATGACTGGATAACTCGCACTGGCTTTAATCAGGTCGCCACTGTCTAGAACGGTTTGAAGGCTGAAACTGCCAACCGTATCTCCTAGAATCAATAAGCCCGCAAGCAACGCAAGACCACCGGCTCCGGTTACAGTAAGCGCCATTCGAGCGCCTTTTCGTGCTTCTGTTTTATGTCCCCAAAAACTGATTAACAAGAAGGAGCTGATACTGGTTAGTTCCCAGAAAAACCAGAGTTGAATCAGGTTGTCAGACAGCACCACGCCTAACATGGCAAACATAAACAGCATGAGGTAAGCGTAAAACTTCCCCATTGGGTCTTTATCAGACAAATAATACCGGGCGTATAAGATAACTAATAAGCCAATGCCCAAAATAAGAATCGAGAAGAGCAAGGCTAATCCATCGAGCCTAAATGCCAACTCCAAGCCAATAGAAGGAATCCATGGAATAGCCGCTTGGAAGCGTTCTCCTTGGACAATGTCACCAGCGTTCATCAATACCAGTACTAGCGTTAATGCTGGTAACACCGCGGTCAGAAAGGCACATTCAGTGCGGCTAAGGCGGTTTGAAATAAGTGGGATTAAGGTTCCTAATAATGGAAGAAAAGGTAGCCAGATAAGAGAGTTCAAGAAAAAAGCTCCTCTACTATTAAGAATAAGTCAAAATTAAAGGATGGTGCGCGCATGGTTATCGTCCTAACAGGCGGTCTCATATGTGCTGCTTTCTACCAACTAAATTGAAAACAATGTGGATTTAAGAATAAACAAGCATAGCCTTTTACTAATCGAATCAATAGTCTAAAACCAAAGACATAAGAAAAATATCATAAATGCTTGGAAAAATATTACTATTTTAGAAAGAGGGTAACAGAAAAAGTTCCTTCGTTTGCGCCTTTAATGAGTTGCCCTTCGAAAAAAGAGACCTGCCTTTCCTTTTCAACAAAAACTTACGCTTATCGTATTGAGGAAAGAAACGTAATTTGCCCTAATTTTCGTTTCTTTGAAGCTTATGTTCGGGAATTATCTTCTTCAAATTAAAAAATAAAATTCTTTTGTAATATTTTTGATCCTTGTAACGACTAACTTCATATACTTAATACTTAAAAGCCTTGCTTATGACTCCTTTCCAGTATGGAAAGAGCATGCAATACCGTTATTCGAATAAAGGAGTGAACCTTGATCGCTGAGTTACAGGCCTTTCTTGCTGAAGGGCAGTCTTCAAATATCCTATTGTTTTTCGGCATTATTTTGCTGTCTTACTTTTTGGAAGATTTAGCGATTGTGACGGCTGGTACTTTGGCGGCACAAGGAAGCATTATGCCTACGACGGCGCTTTTGGCTGTTTTCGTTGGCATTGCAACAGGGGACTTTCTACTTTATTGCCTTGGCCGTTATGGGCGTAAAGTGCGTTTTTTACGTTACAAGGCTTTGACGAATCCTTCTTTTAAAAAGCTGCGTGCTCGCTTCCACCACAATGCTTTTTTAAACCTTTTTATCATTCGATTCATTCCAGGTTTAAGAAGTGTTGGCTTTACTCTAAGTGGCTTTTTCTCGATTCCTTTGTTCGTGTTTTTCTGTGCAGTGGTTTCAGCAACGGCAATCTGGACGGCGGCTATCTTCTACGTCATTTATTTCCTCGGTAGCCAAGCTTGGTTGCAAACGACTCAATACCAATGGGTCTTGGTTCCTATCGCGATTGCCGTCTTTTTCATTGTTAATCGTCTAATTAATAAATCATTTACTAAAGGTCTATCATGAATTCGATGTCAGATATTCGCCTCATACCATCAGATAAAATCAATGCTGGCATGCCCGTTCTTGAAATAGATCAAGAGCACAGCGTGTCCCGCTATGAGTTTTTCCCTAGTTGGTTTTTCTACACGCCAGTGGTATTGCAAAGCATATTACAAGGTGTGTATTACCGTGATTTTCGATTGCCTTTGGTTGCCAATCCAAGCATTAAATTGAGCGGCATGGTTGGTGAATCCAAGCAAGATATTATGAATTTGGCGGGCTCGGTTGCATCGCCTTGGATTTCTCCGTTTGTAACGCAAACTAAAAATCAAGAAGACGTTTCGAGCCAAGCCTCCCATGCTTTGGCTGCAATGCAAGCCGCTGATCTGTCTTTTCCTGTTGTTGCCAAGCCAGATTTAGGTTGTCGTGGTGTTGGCGTTAAGCTGCTGCGTAATGAAAGCCAGCTTGAACAATATATTGCAGACTTTCCTGATAACGCGCGATATCTGTTGCAAGAAAAAGCGCCTTATCAAGCTGAAGCGGGTGTGTTTTACGTGCGCCAACCTGGAGAAGCGCAAGGCAAGATCATTTCGATCACATTGAAATACACGCCTACTGTTGTAGGCGACGGCCAGCATACATTGAAACAGCTGATCGAGCGTTGCCCGCGCGCAGGTCAACTTAGTCATCTATATTTACCTCGTCACACAGATAAGTTGGATTGGATTCCAGAAGACGGCGAAGAGTTCCAACTTGCTTTTGCTGGCAGTCACAGCCGAGGTTCTATCTTCCGAGATGGCAATCAATACATTACAGACGAGTTAACTCGCAAGCTGGATACGATTCTTCATGATGTAGAAGGTTATCACTACGGCCGTTTGGATATTAAATTCGATAATCTTCACGACTTTATGAAAGGTGAGAAATTCACCATTTTAGAACTCAATGGCGCAAGCAGTGAAGCTGCCCATATTTGGGACAGAAATACGCCACTGAAAAATATATTCAGCATGCTCTTAACTCAGTACCGACTATTATACGCGATTGGCGCGAAGCAAAAGAAACGAGGGCACAAACCGCCGTCTTTTAAAACTTTATTAGCCGCTTGGCGCGAAGAGAAAAGCTTAACCGAACATTACCCAAGCACCGACTAAGTAGGAATAAGTCCATTGGGTTAATGAATTAACGAATGAAAGAGAATTGTATGTTTGCTACACCAAAGAATCATCAAGGCGTGCCAGTTGGCCGAGAACTGCCAGTGCTACAAGGTTGCATAGAAGCCTTAGAGCAAGGTCATGAATGTTTGAGTTCACTAACGGACGAGCAATATTTATGGTCTGCGCCACCGCATGTTACCAGTACGATTGGAGAGCACTTTCGTCATCTCTTGGATTTATTTCATGCGGTTTATAACGCCTATCATTTGCATGGACAGAGTCAGAATGCCCCAGAAATGATTGATTATGATTACAGACGTCGCGGTCACTCGGTGGAAACTTCACGTCAGCGTGGTTTATCCGAAATTGAGCACTTAATTCATTGGTTAGAAAGCGTTTCACAAAAGCAGCTTAAAGCGACGGTTACATTATCTACAGAAGTTTCTTTAACTCATAAACAGTCTCAGCAAATGCAGTCCACTTTAGAGCGCGAGCTAACGTTTGTGGCACTGCATGCGAATCATCATTTTGCTATGACGAAAGTCACCATCAGCTTGTTGGACATTAAAGTGAATGATGACTTTGGTTTGGCGCCGGCTACTTTGTCCTATATGAGAGGCCAATGATCATGTGTTCTGTTACTTGGCTTGTGAATAGCAAAGGCTATGAGATTTTCTTTAATCGTGATGAGCAGAAGGCGCGCGCCGCCGCTTTGCCTCCACGAGTTCAAAATATGGACGATATGAAAATTCTGATGCCGATTGATCCTGTTGGGCAAGGGAGTTGGATTAGCACAAACGAAGTGGGTTTGAGTCTTTGCTTATTGAACAACTATCAAGGTCAAATGCCTGAGCACGTGTTGTTTAGCCGTGGTTTGCTGCTCAAAACTTTGTCGAAAGAAAAGAGCATCAAAGATGTTTGCATGGCATTTGAACGTTTATCTTTGCCGCAATTCGCTCCTTTTATCTTGTTGGCGTTTGATCTCAGTATTTGTCAGCAAGGCCAGCCAGTAATGGCCATTAAATGGGATGGCGTCGAGAAAGTCATCGAGCCGATTGAAGCGCCGTTGTTTTCTTCTGGCGTAAAGTTGGAGGAAGTGATGGCTTATCGTTACGCCATTTATGACCAAGTTGTGGGCAGCGAGCCGACTCAAGAAAGTCTGTTAGCCTTCCATCAACATCATCACCCAGAACATTCTCACTTGTCTGTTTGTATGCATCGTGACGATGCTGAAACAGTCAGTTTTACGCGTGTTGCTGTATCTGCAAAAACGCAAAGTATGTCTTATGTGGCTGGAGCGCTTTGTGGTCATTTGACTCAGGAATCTCTTGCTAAAAATACCGTCAGTTTCCCTCACAAAAAGGCGTTAGAAGTCGCCCTATAAAGGAGTGTAAATATGAAAATTGTACTTTCAGTTTTGTTATTGGTTGTAAGCCAACTTAGTTTTGCAGCCGATGCAATTTCAACTGGTTTTTTAAGCAATAAAGCCGTGAGCGGTTACGATACTGTTGCTTACTTTACGGAGAATCGTCCAGTGAAAGGAAGCAGCCAGTATAAAACAAAATATCAGGGCGCAAACTGGTATTTCTCTTCACAAGAGAACTTGGATTTGTTCCTCGCTGAGCCTGAAAAATACGCGCCTCAGTATGGTGGCTATTGCGCTTGGGCGATTTCGGCTAAAGGTGATTTCGCACCTTCTGACCCTGAAAAATGGGCGATTGTAGACGGCAAATTGTATTTGAACTACAACCAGTCTGTGAAAGAAAAGTGGGACGCTGATCGTGCTTTACACATTCAACAAGCCGATAAAAACTGGCCTAACTTAATAAAATAAAAAGGAAACATTTATGTCATTTCAGCCAAGCAAGCATCTTCCAGCCGTTTTTATTGGCTTTGTTTTTGTACAGTCTTTGTTCTTCAAATTTACTGGCTCATACGAAACTGAGTACATTTTCGGCACGCTAGGCGATTGGTCTAGTTTGGAATTATTCGCACAATATGGCGCCTATGTGATTGGCTCGGCTGAACTGATTGCGACCATATTATTGTTCTCTCGCTGGCACGGTCTTGGTGCTTTGATGGCGGTCGGTATTATGTCCGGCGCGATCATCTTCCATCTATTTACGCCATTGGGCATCGTGATGCCTGAGTTCAATGAAGCGGGTGACATAGTCGGTTATGACAATGGTTTGTTGTTCGGCATGGCTTGCTTAGTTTGGTTATCGGCTGCTTTTCTATCGCTGCGAGATCTGAAAAGCGAATCTGGCGTTTTGAGCCGCTTGTACACGACATTTTTTAAATAATAATAAACCGTATAAATAAGAGAAAAGAGTATGATGAATAGCCCATTTCGTTTACCAAGAATAACGCCTTTTGGCTTAGGTGAGAGCTTCTTGGAATGGGTGACGGGATTGAGCAAGCTAGATGGCTTTTATCAACAACGTCCTGAAACACATTCCACCTTTGAATTCATGAATTACACATTGAAAGCTTTGAATGTGGAATACAGCATTGCCTCAGGCTCCTTGGATACTATTCCGAAAGAAGGTCCTGTTGTGGTGGTGGCAAATCACCCATTGGGCGCGATTGAAGGTGTGATTGTGGCAGACATGCTCGCAGAAGTTCGCCAAGACGTGAAGGTACTGGCGAATGAAATGCTAAAGCGCTTGCCTGAAATCAGTGATCTATTTATCGGTGTAAATGTCTTTGGTGGTGATAAAGCAAAGAAAACCAACAGCTTAGCGATTCGTGAAGCCAATAAGCATTTAGCCGATGGTGGTTTGTTAGTGATATTTCCGGCTGGTGAAGTGTCTACTTATCCAAAAGGCAGCAAAGTGCTAGCAGATGTAGAATGGCGAAACTCCGTCGCTAAGTTTGTTAGTCGTAGCCAAGCGACAACCGTGCCTATTTTTATTGATGGCAAAAACAGCTCTCTGTTTTATCAGGCTGGGCGTATTCATCCTTTGTTGCGTACGGCTTTACTTGGTAAAGAGTTACTTAATAAACAATCGAAAACCATTAATTTATCTGTCGGAAATGCGATTCCTTTCTCTGAGCTAAAAAGCTTTGAAGATGAGAAGGATTTAGTGAATTACCTCAGGTTGAATACTTACCTGATGAGTCCAGATCGTAAAGAAGCTGAGCTGGATGTGCCACAAAGTCATGACTCACCTATTATTGCGCCTATTGAAACCAATCTTTTATTAGATGAATTGGCTCAGCTACCAGAAGACGCCTTGTTGCTTGAGCAAGGGGATTTTGCTGTTTATTGCACGCCTACAAAAAACATTCCTAACCTGATGCAAGAGATAGGTCGCATTCGAGAAGAAAGTTTCCGCGGCGTTGGTGAGGGAAGTGGCCTTGCGTGTGATCTCGACCAATACGATGAGTATTACCAACAATTGTTTGTTTGGCACAAAGAAGACAAGCAAATTGTCGGCTCTTATCGTTTGGGTTTTGTCGATCAATTGATGAAAGAGCGCGGCTTAAATGGTTTGTATTCCCGTAGCTTGTTTCATTACGATGAAGCTTTTCTCAATACCTTGGATCAAAGCATTGAAGTTGGCCGTTCTGTGGTCGCGGAAGCGTATCAGAGGAACTTGAATTCCTTATTGTTGTTATGGAAAGGCATTGCGGCCTTGGTGTCTCGTCATCCCAAATACACACATTTATTTGGCCCTGTCAGCATCAGTAATGACTACAGTGAAAATGCGCGACAACTGATGGCGCAAGCTTTGTCTTTACATCATTATGATCAGGAAAAAGCGCAATTGGTTACTGCTTCTACGCCATTGCGAAAACGTACTACAGAATTCTGGCAACCTAACTTGCTGTCGGCTTTGGCCAGCGTAGAGCTGTTATCAAAAATATTGGCTCGCATGGAAAATGGCAAAGGCTTACCTGTTTTGTTGCGACAATATTTGAAGATGAACGGCAAGCTTGTCAGCTTCAATGTGGATCACGCTTTCCATGATACGCTTGATGGTTTAATCGTTGTGGACTTACGACAAGTGCCGCTCAAAACCCTTGGCAAATATATGGGAAGAGAGGAAGCGGAAACCTACTTGGAAAAGCATCATCAAGACGAAACCTAAGCGCGTCGGTTACAGATAAATAGGCAATGCTTTTCGTTTGATGGCTTGCCTAACCGACAAGTGTGTGTGGATGTCTTTAACACTGGTTATTTTATGGAGTTTGTTTGTAAAAGCTTCATAGCCTTTTAAATCTGCGCTAACGACTTCTAATAAGTAATCATACGACCCTGAGACAATATGACCATTAATCACTTCTTCCATATTGTCTAGGGCGGTCTCAAACTGATTAATCGATTCTTCTTGATGATTGCTTAAGCTCACCTCAACAAAAAATGTCATCGGAATGCCTGCTTTGGTTTTGTTCAAGTTCGCTTGATAGCCTTCAATATAACCTTCGTCTTCAAGGCGTTTTAAACGTCGTGCACATGGTGAAGGTGACAAGCCAACAAGGTCTGATAACTCCGCTGTAGAAAGGCGTCCTTGGCTTTGGAGGATTTCTAAGATGTGGCGATCAATTCTGTTCATGCTTTTCTCTCTTGGCGATTTACACTAAAAAAATACCATCTATTGATGGTAAGCACTAAGCTTTCTCTAATTCTATATCATTATTGCCGGATAAAAGCGTACAAGTTGACGGATAATTTCACGAAATCAAATTTTGGAAATTACCTTCTAGGACAAACTGTATGTTGCGAGTTACTGCGCCGAGTGAGAAGCCGAGATTTTTATCACCTTTAGCAAAAGGCTATTTGGTGATGTTAATGGTGCTGCTGATCTGGTCTGGATTGGCTCTAACTGTGCGCGGCATAAGCATGTCGCCACTGCAATTTATTGATGTCGCTTTGATACGCTTTGCGGTTCCTGTGATTTTATTCGCTCCTTTCATATCGGCTCATTATGCTGAGATAAAACGAGCTCGAGTGTCCGACTTGTTATTTATCCTACTGGGTGGAATTCCTTTTCTGCTCTTCGCGGCACTGGGAGCAGAAACAGCACCAACGGCTTATGTTGGAACAATATTGGCTGGAACTCCGCCGCTTTTCGTTGCCGCTTTGAGCTTTGTAGTTTACCGAAAAAGCCTCCCTATTAAGCGAGCGCTTGCTTTATCTCTGATCTTAATGGGCGTTGTAGTGATGGTCGTTGGGCGATCAGATGTCATGTCTGTCAACATTCATCAGGGTGTGCTTTATTTGCTGAGCGCGGCCATTGTGTGGGCGTTTTACACAATGGGCTTAATACGCGCAGGCCTTAGTGCTATTAGCGTTGCGATCATTTTGTCTTATAGCTCATTTTTTATTGTGCTGACGTTGCTTTTACTTGGTGTTTTTCCGACATCATTGGGCAGCTTTTCTTGGCAAGACGCTCTGCCTTTTATCTTGGTTCAAGGTTTGGGTATTGGTGTGTTGGCGACATTAGGTTTTTCATACGCTGTTCAGCGTTTGGGTTCGGCAAAGTCATCTGTCATCGGATCCATTTCTCCAAGTGTGACGGCATTATTAGCTGTGCCTATCTTTGGCGAGTCACTAACTGTGGCGATTGTCGGTGGAATTTTGCTGACCATCGCTGGCGTCATTTTATCTAATCGTATTTAATTTCTAGGGAGTAAAAGCAATGTTGGCTCAATTACCGCACATGAAAGGCGACCCTCTTTGGCAGATTCTAAGTGAATTCAATGAAGACTCTAGAGCTGAAAAAATAGACCTTTTAGTGGGAGTTTATCGTGATGAAACAGGGCACACTCCAACGATGAAGAAGGTTCAGGAAGCCGAAAAACAGCTGGCTGAAGAAGGTGCATCAAAAGCCTATCGCATGCTTTCAGGCAATATGACATTTAACCGAAAAATAGCAAAATTCTTATTAGGAAACAATCGTTTAGATGACCATTGCACCATACAAACTGTGGGTGGTTCTGGCGCATTGCGAGTATTAGCGGATTTCATTGCCAAATTGTCCCCGCAAGCCACAGTCTGGAATACCGAACCAGGCTACCTAAATCATCGACCATTAATGGAAGGCGCAGGTTTAACTGTAGAGCCGTTTCGCTGGGAAGACAAAGGTGGTCAGTTAGACATAGAAAAATGCTTGATGGATTTAGAAGGTGCGAAAGAGGGCGATATTCTCTTGCTTCATGGTTGTTGTCATAACCCAACAGGAATAGACCCAACTCTGGATCAGTGGCAAAAGTTTATCGACTTGTGCCAGAGCAAGAAGCTGATACCGCTAATCGACATGGCGTATCAGGGCTTTGGTGATGAGCCTGATCAAGACGCAGCTGGCCTACGATTGCTGCTTGATCAAATGGATTTTGTCTTGATCGCCAGTAGTTGTTCCAAAAATATGGGCTTGTATTGTGAGCGTACAGGCGCGGCACTGGTTGTTACCAAAGATCAAACTCGCCATAACGACATTCGTGCTTTGTTAGAATTAATCACCAGAGCGAACTACTCCATGCCGCCAGATCATGGCTCAGCCATTGCAGCCATGTTACTGGATGACCCTAAAGACTGGTTGAGCGAGTTAGCCACATACCGTAATCGTGTTATTGAAATTCGCCAAGCATTAACCGATGCTTTGATGGCACTCGGCGCGCCAGAAGCTTTTCGCAGCATCGCAAAGCAAAAAGGCATGTTCTCACTATTGCCACTCAGCCCAGAGCAAATGATGAGACTAAAAGAGGAATTTGCTATTTATGGTGTGCCAAATGGCAGAGTCAATATTGCAGGGCTTAATACTTCGCAAATCCCAAGATTGGCTCAAGCTATTATGGCTGTCGTGTGACAAATATGTAGGCATAAAAAAACCACCCTAAGGTGGTTTTTTTGAATTGGTGGAGATGGGGGGATTCGAACCCCCGTCCGCCAGTCCTCTGCCATCGGATCTACATGTTTAGTCACTTCTATTGTTTGACCACGAACCGCCCGAAGGACAGGGTGTTAATGGCGAGCCTACTTAGTCTTAGAACCTTATCCCTAGGCGGGGCATCAGTTAGCATCTTGTAATTTATGATACTGCGGAATCTCTGGCTACAAGCAACCTGAGGGCAGCACACTAGCAGGGGTTTAGGCTGCTAAAGCGTAGTTTTCGTCGTTTGCGACTATATAATTGATGCGGGGGATTTACGAGATCACGCATCACTCTCGACATGCACCTCAGGTTTTGTAACCGGCGTCGAAACCAAGTCATCCCCGAAGTTGCGGCCATTCTAACGGAAACCAAGTGGTTTCGCTAGACGTTCACCGTCTTAAACGCTGTGTTTCATTAATCGTTCTTTATCTCGAGCCCAGTCGCGCTCTTTGGCTGTATCGCGTTTGTCGTGATCTTTCTTACCTGTTACCAGAGCCACTTCACATTTGATCTTGTTGCCTTTCCAGTAAAGAGCCATGGCGGCACAGGTTTTGCCTTTTTGTTCCGTCACTTGGATGATGCGATCAATCTCTTTGCGGTTTAGCAAAAGCTTGCGCTGACGCACTGGCTCACAAACCACGTGAGTGGAAGCACTTAATAGTGGTGTAATGCGCGCACCGACTAACCAAGCTTCGTTTTGGTGAATGATAACGAAGGAGTCAACCAGTTGGGCTTTGCCTTCACGTAGGCTTTTCACCTCCCAACCTGATAACGCTAAGCCGGCTTCGAATTTCTGATCGACAAAATAGTCGTGCTTGGCGCGTTTGTTGAGGGCGATGGTGCCTGTGCTGTTGGATTTTTTCTTTGCTTTACTCATAGTGGGAAATTATACGGTCGATAGAGGTAAAAACCTATGCTTTTCTTGAGGTATGCGCTCGAATGTAAGAAAATTCATACCTATTAGTTATTTTGATTGGTTAGGTGTTGCGAATGTGTCGCTAGGTTTGTATTTGCCACCTATCCTTTAGTGTCCTTATTGTTATTTAGAGCGTAATTTATGCCGGAAAGTCGATGTTTACAAGGTATCTGGTCCAGTCCGTGGATATTTATTTTTGCGGCGAGCGGGTCTGCGGTCGGGTTAGGGAACATTTGGAAGTTTCCTTATGTACTAGGACAAAATGGCGGTGGCGCTTTTTTGTTGGTGTATTGCCTGTGTTTACTCTTAGTTGGCTTGCCTGTTTTGATCGCAGAAGTTGCTTTGGGTCGAACCGTTCGTTCTAACCCTATTGATACGGTAAATGATTTAAGTGAGCGCCGTATTGTCCATTCTGCTTGGGTGATTGTGCCTTGGATCGCCGGCATAACGGGCTTTTTGATTCTGTCGTTTTACAGTGTGATTGCGGGTTGGTCTCTTGCTTATTTAGAGAGAGCCATATCTGGTGATTTCATGGGGATTACAAGCTCTTCTGCAACCGATATGTTTACTGGCTTGCTGGCTGAACCGACTGAAATGCTGTTGTGGCATTCTGTGTTTGTTGTGTTGGTTGTGGTGACAGTAGGGCAGTCAGTTACTCGTGGCTTGTCTGCTGTTGTTCGGTTTTTATTGCCTGCGCTCGTTATTACTTTGGGTGCGTTGGCTGTTTATTCTGTCTCAATAGGCGATATGGATTCCACGCTACGCTTTATGTTCCAGTGGTCTTGGCAAGATGTGACCTTCGATGTGGTTCTTGCTGCTGTTAGTCTTGCGTTATTTAGCTTAAGTGTTGGTATGGGCGCTATGTTTGCTTACGGTGCCTATATTAGTAAGCGTATGTCGATTGCCCGTGCTTGTACGATTGTCGTTGGTGTAGATTTGCTGGTGGCTTTGTTAGCAGGTTTGGTTATTTTTCCTCTAGTGTTCGCTTTTCAAATTGATGTGGAAGCAGGCCCAAGTTTGACCTTTGTTTCTTTGCCTATCATCTTCGGCAATTTAATTGGCGGCCAGTTCTTTGCCAGTATTTTCTTCTTATTATTGGTGATAGCGGCATTAACTTCAGCGATTTCGATGTTGGAATTGTTTGTCGCTTGGCTGCACGAAAAGTTCT
This sequence comes from Marinomonas sp. 15G6-16, assembly GCF_055809555.1. Classification (NCBI taxonomy): domain Bacteria; kingdom Pseudomonadati; phylum Pseudomonadota; class Gammaproteobacteria; order Oceanospirillales; family Oceanospirillaceae; genus Marinomonas; species Marinomonas sp. 15G6-16. The sequence continues at coordinate 2,219,074 of NZ_CM147916.1, forward strand.
ACATTGCCCGTTTAAAAGCCGCGTTTTTGATGGGCGTGTTGGTTTGGTTTGTCGGTGTTGCCGTGCTGTTGTCTTTTAATCATTGGGACAGCGATATTGTTTTAGGGCTGAACTTCTTTGAAGTGTTGGACTCAGTAACCTCGTTGATTCTATTACCTATTGGGGCGATTCTTTTGTCTATATTGGTGGCTTGGTTTATTCCGCATTCCATGTTGCAAAATGAGATGATCACAAAGCGTCTTAGCCATTTTCAATGGTGGTATAAAGTCCTGAAGTATATAAGTATTCCTGCAATGGTGATGATTACGGTTGCAGGTTGGATAGGAGTTTAGTTTGAGTCATGTAGAGCGGTTTGCTCATGTTAATTATAGTTGCGAGCAGATGTTTGCTTTGGTTAATGATGTTGATGCTTACCCAGAGTTTTTACCTGGTTGTTTAGGCTCTAAGTTAATTTCACAAACAGCAACAGAGATAGTGGCGTCTTTAGATGTTGGTAAAGGACCAGTGAAACAATCCTTTACAACAAGAAATACATTAGAGCAGTACAATCGCATCGAGATGGCTTTGGTGTCTGGGCCATTCAAAAGCTTGCATGGCGTTTGGACTTTTACAGAACTGTCACCGACAAGTTGTAAAATTATGCTGAGTATTGAGTTTGAGCTGAGTGGTATGTTGAAGTTCGCCTTTGGTGGGGTGTTTAGCCAAGTTGCTAACGCCATGGTGGACTCTTTTAGTAAACGCGCAAAAGTAGTGTACGGTGAATAGAGTATGAGAGTTGAAGTAGCTTATGCTGAGCCTGATAAGCAAAAGATTGTAGCCTTAGAGGTTGAAGAGGGCTGTACTGTTCGTGATGCAGTACGTCGTTCAAATATAACGACATTTTTCCCTAACATTGATGTGGAAACGATCAAGGTAGGTATTTTCGGTAAAGCAGTAAGAAATGCTGACGATCAAGTATTAAAAGAAGGTGAGCGTGTAGAGCTGTACCGAGAACTGAAGGTTGACCCTAAACAAGCTAGAGCCAACCGAGCAGCAAAAAACAGCTAAGCTTAGTTGTTTTTGATTTGTGTTAAAACACCGTCACTGAAGGTAAGCACTAGGTTGTTCACTTCACTGGTTTTGGTGTCTGTTGCTGGATGAAGAACGGTAAACATATAATGCCATTCGTCTGGTTTAAATGTGTCTCTTATCATAGGATTACCTAGTAGGTAAGTGACTTGAGATTCAGACATACCAACTTCTAGCTGTGATAGTTGCTCCTGTGTCACAAGGTTCCCTTGAGTAACTGGAACTTTGTAAGGTGTAAATAAACTGCATGCACTGAGTGAAAGTGCGGCACATAAAATTAAAACTGATTTTTTCATTTGTATTATCCTTACTCTGGTGTGCTAATGATAAAGTAATTATCAACAAGAACGAATAGAGAATGACTCATGACTAGCGAAAATCAAGAGCTAAAGAAAGCGGGACTCAAGGTAACTTTGCCACGAGTGAAAATTTTACAGATCCTTGAGAGTGCAGGCGAGCGCCATATGAGCGCGGACGATGTATATCGTACTCTGCTTGATCAAGGCGAAGACGTAGGTTTAGCAACGGTTTATCGCGTGTTAACTCAATTTGAAACAGCGGGCTTGGTTCAGCGTCATCACTTTGAAGCTGGCACGGCGGTGTTTGAATTGGCGAAAGGCGATCACCACGACCACATGATTTGTTTAGACAGTGGTCGAGTAATTGAGTTTGTTGACCCTATTATTGAAAAACGTCAGCACGAAATCGCGGAAGAGCATGGCTTCGAGATTGAAGACCACAGTTTGATTTTGTACGTACGTCCAAAACAAAAGTAAGCACTGGCTTTTAAAAGATTTACTCTTTAAAGCTTTGTTCTATAAAAAAGGAGGTTAAGTTGAATGCTTAACCTCCTTTTTTGTTTTGCTGTGTTGTAACTTTTTCTGAGTTATTGAAGCTGTACGTTACCTAGCATTTCTCTGGCGTGAGCAAGCGTTTGTTCTGTCAGTTCTAAGCCGCCAAGTAAACGAGCAATCTCTTGTGTGCGATCCTGATCTTTCAATAAATCCACTTGTGACGAAGTGGTTTCATTAGACACGTTTTTGCTTACTCTTAAGTGTTGATTACCTTGCGCAGCCACTTGAGCCAAGTGAGTAACGCAGAATACTTGGCCACGTTTACCAACAGATCGCAACATGCGCCCGACGACTTCAGCAATCCCACCACTGATACCCACATCGACTTCATCAAAGACGAGGGTTGGAATAATAGACGTGTGTGCTGTGACCACTTGAATGCCCAAACTGATGCGAGACAATTCACCACCTGACGCAACTTTCCGTAAAGGTTGAGCGGGTTGCCCTGGGTTGGAAGCAATCATGTATTCAATGTCTTCGAAACCATTGGCGGTGACTTGATTCAATGGCTGGCATTGAATAAAGAATCGAGCATGAGGCATGCCTAGACCATGAATTTGCTCTTCTACTTTTTTAGCTAAATCGTCTTTGGCTGTGATGCGTTTTTCTGTCAAAGTTGTCGCCAATGCTGTGAGTGTTTCATAGGCTTGTTCTTCTTTTTCTTTCAACGCTTCTAAGCTTTCTTCGCTGCCTTGCAGTCCTTCTAACTCTTCTTCAACGCTTTCTCTCAGTGAAATCAAGGCTTCTGGTAAGACTCTGTGTTTACGTGCGGTATCGTAAATGTCGGACAAACGTTGCTCTATTTCAGCTAATCGCTCAGGATCTTGCTCTAGGGTATCTTGGTAATGATGCAAACTGTCCGCGGCTTCTTGCGCTTGAATAAGAGCGTCGTTCATCATTTCCAGTGCGCTTTCTAGCTCTTTTGTTGCAGGGCGAATTTGGCTTGCGCTGCTAAGAGCTTGATTCAGTAGAGAGCAAATATTACCTTCGTCGCTATCAATTAAAATATTGCTGGCTTGATAGGCTTTTAACTGAGAGTCGGCAATGTTAGATAAGAAGCTCTGCTCGTTTTCAAGAGATTCAATTTCACCTTCTTTTAAGTCAAGGCGTTGCAGCTCTTGTGCTTGATAGGACAGAAGTTGAACTTTTGCGTCTTGTTCAGAAGATCTGCTCTGTTTTGCTGACAACTCTTCTTTTAGTTGTCGCCAAATGGTGTGCTGAGCGCTAACTTTTTTTGTTAAATCAGTGAGTTGCCCATAAGCATCCAGTTGTTGTCTTTGAGCGTTTTTCTTAAGTAGCGACTGATGCTCATGTTGACCATGAATATCAACTAGATGGCTACCAACTTCTTTTAAGTCGCTTAAAGTGCATGGACGGCCATTAATATAGGCTTTTGAACGACCTTCTTTACTGATGACACGACGTAAGATGCAATGCTGGTCGTGCTCTAGGTCTCTTTCTTCGAGCCATTCATGTACATGCGGATAATGCTGTATATCGAAGCTCGCACTGATATCGGCTTTTTTCTCTCCGTGCCTGACGACAGCAGCATCCGTACGATCGCCTAAACAAAGCGATAAAGCATCCACCATAATGGATTTACCAGCACCGGTTTCACCTGAAATCACTGTCATGCCTTGTTTAAACTCAAGCTCTAGGGCTTCAACAATCGCGAAATTGGAAATAGCAATGCTAGTCAGCATAGAGGGCTCCAAAAGAGAAAAAATACATATGGTTATTTATACAGTAGTTGGCTGTTTTTTGACAAGTGCTAGAGTCAGTTATTTCTTTTCTTTTGTTCTGTGTAAAGAGTTTAATAGTATTGGCTGGTGCTTAGAGAAACAGGGTAGTATTGTGTATCTAGTTAACATATTTGGAGAATAAGGCTAAGGATGGGTATGCAGGTGAAGAAGAAAAGACTGACTTTGTTGGTGTTCATTAATGCGCTTTCCTTGGGTGCTATTGCCCTACTTATTATTTCTGCTTTATGGGTAGAAAGTATTTATGAAAAATATGAACTAGACTCCAATCGCCTTGAGCGATCCCATATCAGTCAAGTCAGATCTCAACTGAAAAACCGTGTAGATACACTGGTTAACCTCGCTCAGTATCGAAACAATAAAATTGAACAGGATCTTAAGGATGACTTAAAAAATCGGGTTTATGAACTGAATAGCCTGATGATGGATATTTATACCAGTAATAAGGGTATTAAGTCGGACGATGAGATTAAACAGCTGATACGCGAAACAGTGCGAGGCCTTAGATACAATCAAGGACGAGGTTATTACTTTATCGATACTTTGCAGGGGGATGTAATTCTTTACCCTGTTTACCCTAAATCAGAAGGCACCAATTTATATGATCTGCAAGATGATCTAGGAAATTACCCGCTGCGAGACGAAATAGAAGTAGTGAAGCGTTATGGCCACGGTTTTACAGAAGGTTATTGGAAAAAGCCAGGTGACGCTGAGAATCGTTTTAAGAAAATTGTCTATGTGAAAAAGTTTGCGCCATATGATTGGTATTTCGGAACAGGCGAATACGTCGACGTTGTAAGACAATCGGTTCAGGAAGAAATGCTGGATTATGTGGATCAACTTAGGTTTGGTGAACACAATAAAGAGTATGCTTTTATTCATGACCGAAAAGGCGTGCAGATTGCGAACGGTGTTTATCCAGAACTAATTGGTAAAGAAAACTATGATCTGACGGATGCGAATGGAGTGAAAATCATCCAGCAGCAATTAGCCTTGACGGAAAAAGTACCGTTTTATGGTTTCTTCTCGCATTTATGGCCAAAAAACACCATGTCTGATCCACAAGGTTATTACAATTCCTTAACTTATGTGGCTGCGATTCCTGAGTGGGATTGGGTTGTCGGATCGAATGTCGATATGACAGCTTTACAGGCTGCAATAGAGAAAAACCAACAAGAGCTGAATAACAGATTGCAGTCGAGTATTTTGAATATTCTGTTGTTAATGTTTGGTTTGGGGTTACTTGGTGTTTTGGTGGCGCATTTTACGACCAAGCGGATTCGGCGAGGTATCGAGTTTTTCTCGGATCATATGCAAAAAAGCTCCGCACGGATGAATCTAATTAATCATGACGACGTGACTTATCAAGAGTTTGACGACCTTGCTAAGGTCTTTAATGAAAAGACGGAAAAGATTAATACATTGCTGCATCAAGATGACTTAACGGGCTTATTTAACCGACGTTTTGTTGACGCTAAGCTGCAAGCCTTATTAAACGTCCCAGTATCCGATCAACAATCGTTGGCATTGATCCTTTTTGATATTGATCACTTCAAAAGAATCAATGATGAGTATGGTCACTTGGTTGGGGATGATGCCCTATGTGAAATAGCAAAATGTATCCAATCACAAACCCGTAAACAGGATTTTGTTGGGCGTTTTGGCGGAGAAGAAATACTCGTTATTTTGCCGGATATCTCTAATGATGAAGCCTTGGAAGTAGCGGAGCGTATTCGAGAAAAAGTCGAGAGCTTAACTATTGAAGGTATTGATCGAGTGATTACTGTTAGCGGAGGAATCAGCTGCCGATCTGGAGAAACGCCAGACAAAATGATCACCGAAGCAGATAATAAGTTGTATCAAGCGAAGAAAAATGGTCGTAATAGAATAGTGTCGTGACAATTTATTATTTTTGAACCTGAGTTTTTTGTTCTGTTTAATATTAAGGGCTGCTGTTGCAGCCCTTTTTTATGCTTGTTTTTATTCAGTTTTTTTATCGGTGGTTGTTCTTTTTTATGCTTTATAAATGAAGTTAAAAAATCCCATAAAATTAATGCGGTTTTACTGTTGAAAGGCAAAAAGCTGTCCCCATATAACCACCACAGAGAATGAATTGTTTCTGTTATTTGGAGTAAAAGATGAGTGATCAGCAGAAAAATCCTAACCTAGAAACGGAGCCAGACTTGAAAAGCGAAACACAAAATGAAGCAGTAGAAGAACTTTTAGAGCCTGAAGCAGAGCTACTAGAAGAAGTTACTGAGAATGATGAGCTTGCTAAAGCATTAGAAGAGGTTGCTCAGTACAAAGAAGCAGCACTTCGCGCTCACGCTGACGCACAAAATGTTCGTCGTCGTGCAGAGCAAGACGTTGAAAAAGCGCACAAGTTTGGTATTGAGAAATTTGCCAAGGCAATTGTTGGTGTTGCAGATAACCTAGAGCGAGCTCTTGCGTCTACGGCAGCAACCGATGAAGAAGATCTTGTTCGTGAAGGTGTAGAGCTAACGCTTAAAGATTTGCTTGAAACCCTAGCGCGCTTTGAAGTGAAAGCGATTGATCCACATGGCGAACCGTTCAACCCTGAATTGCATCAGGCGATGACTATGGTGCCAAATCCAGAACTAGAACCTAATACAGTAATGGATGTGGTACAGAAAGGTTATACGCTTCATGGACGTCTATTACGTCCAGCAATGGTAGTGGTTTCTAGCGCAGCATAATTTACTGTCATTTTTTTGACACTAGGCGCTTGAAATACTCAGAAGCGTACCCAAATACAGAATTATCATTGAAATAAACGAAATTATTGGAGATACAAACGATGGGTAAAATCATTGGTATTGACTTAGGTACAACGAACTCTTGTGTTGCTGTATTAGATGGCGAGAAAGCTCGCGTTATTGAAAATGCTGAAGGTGATCGCACCACGCCTTCCATCGTTGCTTTTGCTGACGATGGTGAAGTACTTGTTGGTCAATCAGCTAAGCGCCAAGCAGTAACTAACCCAACAAACACTTTGTTTGCGGTTAAGCGTTTGATTGGTCGTAAATTTAAAGACGACGTTGTTCAGAAAGACATCTCTATGGTGCCTTACAAAATTATGGCTGCAGACAACGGCGATGCGTGGGTAGAAATTAAAGGCGACAAGAAAGCGCCACCACAAATCTCGGCTGAAGTTCTTAAGAAAATGAAGAAAACAGCGGAAGACTACCTAGGTGAGAAAGTAACAGAAGCAGTTATCACGGTTCCTGCTTACTTTAACGACTCTCAGCGTCAAGCAACAAAAGATGCCGGTAAAATTGCGGGTCTAGAAGTAAAACGTATTATCAACGAGCCAACAGCAGCGGCTCTTGCATACGGCCTTGATAAGAGTTCTGGCGATTCAACTATCGCGGTTTATGACCTTGGTGGTGGTACATTCGATATCTCTATCATCGAAATCGCAGACGTAGATGGTGAGAAGCAATTCGAAGTATTGTCTACAAACGGTGATACTTTCCTAGGTGGTGAAGACTTCGACATGCGTGTTATCGAGTTCTTGGCAGCTGAATTCAAGAAAGATACTGGCATCGATCTACACAACGATCCATTGGCTCTACAGCGTCTTAAAGAAGCGGGTGAGAAAGCGAAGGTTGAATTGTCTTCTTCTTCTCAAACAGAAGTTAACTTGCCTTACATCACTGCAGATGCGACTGGTCCTAAGCACTTGAACGTTAAATTGACTCGTTCTAAGTTGGAATCTTTGGTAGAAGAGCTTGTAATCAAGTCTCTTGAGCCTTGCCGTCAAGCATTGAAAGACGCTGAATTGTCTGCTTCTGATATTGACGAAGTTATCTTGGTTGGTGGTCAAACACGTATGCCATTGGTTCAAGCGAAAGTAACTGAATTCTTCGGTAAAGAGCCACGTAAAGACGTAAACCCTGATGAAGCGGTTGCGATCGGTGCTTCTATCCAAGGTGCGGTATTGGCTGGTGACGTAAAAGACGTTCTTCTTCTAGACGTAACGCCTCTGTCTCTAGGTATCGAAACCATGGGCGGTGTTATGACTGCCTTGATCGAGAAAAACACGACGATTCCTACTAAGAAATCTCAGACATTCTCGACTGCAGAAGACAACCAAAATGCGGTAACTATCCACGCATTGCAAGGTGAGCGTAAGCAAGCGGCTCAGAACAAATCTCTAGGTCGTTTCGACTTGGCTGATATTCCACCTGCTCCACGTGGTGTGCCACAAATCGAAGTAAGCTTCGACATTGATGCTAACGGTATCTTGAGCGTGTCTGCGAAAGACAAAGCGACAGGTAAAGAACAGTCTATCGTGATCAAGTCTTCTTCTGGTTTGAGCGATGAAGAAGTCGAAAAAATGGTTCAAGACGCTGAAGCGAATGCGGAGGAAGACCGCAAGTTCGAAGAACTTGTACAAGTTCGCAACACAGCTGACGGCATGATCCACGCGACTCGCAAAACATTGACTGATGCGGGCGATAAAGCGACTGAAGAAGAGAAAGCAGCGATCGAAACAGCGATTTCTGAACTTGAAGAAGCGCTAACATCTAACGACAAAGAGAAGATCGAAGAGAAAACCAATGCGTTGACTCAAGCATCTGGTTCTTTGGCTCAGAAGATGTACGCTGAAGCGGAAGCAGCTGGCGCAGAACAACCAGCAGGCGAACAAGCTACTGCTCAGGATGACGCTGTTGACGCAGAATTCGAAGAAGTAAAAGACGATAAAAAGTAAGCGTTAAGTTACTTATATCGTTGCCTCTTTTTAAAGAGGTTGTTTATAGCAGGCACGGTTCTAGGACCGTGTTTTGCTATTTACAATTTGCTCAGATAACGATTTTTGTAGTCTGAATTTTTAAGTTCAGACTTTTATTGTTTAAATTTTATGATTCAGACTTTTCAATTCGGGAAACTCCTGCAATGAGCAAAAGAGACTATTACGAGGTTCTTGGTGTCGCCAAAGGCGCTGATAAGAAAGACATCAAAAAAGCTTATCGTTCCTTAGCGAATAAGTATCACCCTGATAAGAACCCAGATAATCCAGAAGCGCTGGAAAAGTTTAAAGAGCTTGCAGAAGCTTATGAAATTCTGTCATCCGATGACAAGCGTGCAGCTTATGATCGTTTTGGTCATGAAGGTGTAAACGGCCAAGGCGGCGGTTATGGCGGCGCGGGTGCGGGTGGCTTTAGCGATATTTTTGGTGACGTATTCGGTGACATCTTCGGTGGCGGAGGTGGCGGTGGCCAGAGTCGTACTCGTCGAGGGTCAGATTTACGTTACACGCTAGAACTTGATCTTGAACAAGCGGTTTGGGGATGCGAAGAAAAAATCCGTATTCCAACACTAACGAACTGTAAGAAATGTGATGGTTCTGGTGCCAAGAAAGGCTCTACACCGAAAACCTGTGGAACCTGTGGTGGCGCTGGTCAAGTTCGTATGTCACAAGGTTTCTTTTCTGTTCAGCAAACTTGTCCAGAATGTCATGGTCAAGGTCAGGTTATTTCTGATCCATGTTCAGATTGTCATGGGCAAGGTCGAGTACAAGAATACAAAACGCTTAATGTTAAAATTCCAGCGGGTGTTGATACAGGTGACCGTATTCGCTTGTCTGGTGAAGGTGAAGCCGGATCTCAAGGTGGTCCAGCAGGTGACTTGTTTGTTCAAGTTTCTGTTAAACCTCACAGTATTTTTGAGCGCGATGGCGCGAATTTATATTGTGAAGTGCCAATTAGCTTCACGACTGCAGCATTAGGCGGTGAAATTGATGTGCCGACATTAGATGGTCGTGTGCGTTTGAAAGTCACAGCTGAATGTCAGACAGGCAAGTTGTTCCGCTTGCGTAATAAAGGTGTTAAACCTGTTCGCGGTGGCCCAGTAGGTGACTTGATCTGTAAGGTTGTGATTGAAACGCCTGTGAACTTAACGTCACGTCAGAAAGAATTGTTTACTGAATTGGCTGAAAGCATGGGTGAAGGAACGGATCATTCACCTAAGCAAAAAAGCTGGTTTGATGGCGTGAAACGCTTCTTCGACGATATTAAGAAGTAAGTGGTTTCTAGATCAGATTGGAAATAAAGTAAAAAGGCGCTTATTTAGCGCCTTTTTCTTTTAGTAGGTAATCAATGTGGTTACGCAGCAAGTTCGCAGCATTGGTAAAGCTTTTGTTATTCGGAATAATAAAGTCCGCTTTATTGCGAATATCAATAGTTTTCAGGGCTGCTTGACGAACGTGGCGCATGTAGCGGCTTGTTACTTCGTTTACATCACGGCCGCGCTCTGCAATATCACGCTTTAGGCGTCGTACAATGGCGATGTCCATATCGGTATCAACAAATAAAAGATAATCGACCGCATCACGAATACCTGGATCTTGGAACATCATATGACCTTCAACCAGCACCACGTGTGTTGGGTCTAGATTGCGGTAACCAGTACGCTTGTGTTGTGAGTGATCATACACAGGAATTTCATTTGGTTGCTGGCGGTTTTTGCAGTTATGAATGGCCAGAGTAAGGCTTTCAAGATCCAATGAACTCAAATCGTCAAAATTATAGACGTCAGGGTCAATACTGCCGCAACCATTGTAGAAACTGTCTTGGCATAGAACGGTGATTTTGTCGCCTTGTCCTTCTGCTAATAAAGAACAAAGTCGACTTTTCCCACTTCCTGAGACGCCAGTGATACCAATAACAAGTGCCATTTATTACCTCAAATAAATAAAGCTCAAAAATAAATCGAGCTTAGAAAATAAAGTTTTGCAGCGCCTTGAGTAGAAGGCGCTTATAGTGTTGTATTATATATCAGATTTGGTGTTTTTTGCCTGTTTAAACTGGATGATGTTTTAGAGGGAAACTATTAATGCGAGAAAGAAAAGCGTCAATTGTGTTTATCTGCCTGCTTTTTTGGAGTGGGTTAGGAAGCTTATCTGTTTATGCTGCAACTCAGAGCGCTGTAGGGACTTCAAGTTATGCTGAATTGTTTGGTTTACGATTCAACGATTTAAGTCTAAGCAGGTTAAATAGCAAGCTGCGAAGCATGGGTATAACAAGTTATCCGTCCTATAAAGAAGGTCAAACCAGCTACAGCTTGGGAACAGAAGGGATCTTAGGCGTAACCAATGCTACCGTATTCACAAACTCATCTGGATATATTCAACAAGCTTTATTATCTGGCGTAGTTGAGAGCAATGAAAAGCGCCAATCTCTTGGTAAATTGTTAGAGCAGAAATACGGAACGCCAGCAGCGGGTTATTTGTCTAATGGTATTGGCAAGGCAAGATGGCTTTTCCGAGAGGGCACGACGATTGAGTTGCGCAATACCACTTTTGATGTGTCGCTTGCTTATGTGGATGAACGACCTAGAGTGCAATCTAGATCGGGAAAAATTGACGTAGAAGCTTTGTCTCGAAAGAACCAATAGCATTGCTGGCAGTTGTAAATATTAACTCTTAATTAGAAAGTTGTTTGATTCATTAACCATGCTTATTCTCGATTTAAATCTTCGTTTAGCTCACCTTGTTCAATCTCATTTGCATGATATTTCTTTGGCACTAGTGGCGACTTGTTTGGTCATTTATGGCGACAAAATAAATGGTTTTCTGAAGAAGCTGGTTTCTTCTTGGATTTTCATTGCGCGAGTGTCGGCTTTTATTCTGATGTGTACTTTTGGATACGGCTTACTGACGCTTTGGAGTCAGCCATTGGTTTACTGGGGGATTACACAAGTAGATTTGATATATCGTCCTGTTCTTGTGTTCGCTTGCTTTTGTTTATTGGGGATTTTAGCTGAACGAAAGCGCCATTTATAAAATAATTCATGAAAGTTTCTACCAGTTTTTGTTGCCAAATTACCACATAACCTTGTTGTTTATAGGCGAATTAGGTTCTGCTTTGAGATTATGTGGTAAAGTTTCTAACCCTTTCTGTTTATTTCGTTATTTCTCTAAAAAAACGCTCTAAATTACCGATTTAAAAGGTTTTTTGTTGCCTTTTTACAATTTGTTTTTGTCTTAATCTGCCGTTAAGCTGCGATCATATTTTGGTTTGACAGTGTGTTTTCGAGGGGCAGAACATGACAAATACTTGGTTACAAACACTTGCTCAGGCGGAATCAATGATTCCTCTTTTGGGTAAACTTGGGCGTGAAAAATCAGTGAAAATTGAATTGGCTGGTAATCCATTAATGGCCGATTCTGTGACAGGTTTGATGGCGGCTTTTGATCAGTCTCCTGAATTAGATCTCACTCAAGTGTATCAAGTGTTAGAGCAAGTATTAGCAAGCGATGTCTCTCATACCGTTGTCGAATTAGAGTCTTTGTTGGCTGAAGCGGATATTGCATCCGTATTGGCTGCTAAGCCCAAAAGCGGTGCGGAAACGCCTGTTGTTTTATATGGCTTTGGTCGAATTGGTCGTTTATTAGCTCGTCGAATGTGTACTTTGGGACACACTACACCGGGGATGAATTTGGCGGCTATTGTGGTTCGTAAAGCTTGCGACAATGATTTGTCCAAGCGTGCTAGCTTGCTCAAATATGATTCTGTACATGGCGTCTACGAAGGCTTAGTGAAAGTAGACGAGATTAACCAAACCTTGGTCATTAATGGCTCGCCAGTAAAGATTATTTACGCATCTGACCCTGCAGAAGTAGATTATCAAGCTCATGGTATTGATGACGCTCTGTTAGTGGATAATACAGGTCGCTGGCGTGATCGTGATGGGTTGAGCGTGCATTTGAATCGACCTGGTATTAGTCGTGTTGTCTTAACGGCACCCGGCAAAGAAATGAAGAACATAGTATTTGGAGTGAATGACAGCGATGTTACCGAAGATGACCGTATCATTTCCGCTGCATCTTGTACGACCAACGCCATTACTCCAATACTATCTGTGTTAGAGAACGAATACGGCATTGAGTCTGGTCATGTAGAAACCGTTCATGCGTACACCAATGATCAAAACTTGATTGATAACATTCATAAGGGTGATCGTCGTGGTCGTGCTGCCAGTATGAATATGGTGATGACGGAGACGGGCGCAGCGAAAGCGGTTTCAAAAGCTATTCCAACATTGGAAGGAAAGTTAAGCGGTAGTGCGATTCGAGTACCAGTAATTAACGTTTCCATTGCGGTATTGAGTTTGAATTTAAAATCCGCTGCGTCAGCAGAAGAAATAAATCAGCTGTTAAAACGTGCTTCCAACAGTGCTGAGCTGACAGGTCAAATTGGCTACAGCGATGGTGCCGATGCTGTGAGTTCTGATTTTATTGGCTCTCAACAAGCGGGTATATTGGATTCCCTATCAACCAAAGTGCGTGATAATCAAGCGATTCTGTATGTCTGGTACGACAACGAGTACGGCTACAGCTGTCAGGTGGTTCGCTTAATGGAGAAGTTAACTAAGCTCAATGCTTCCAGTGAAAAGAAAGACGTGACGTTACAAACAGATCAAGCGGCTTAAGTTCATCACAGAAGTCTCTTTGTAAAAAGGCGACCTTAGAAGGTCGCCTTTTTTATGTTTTTGATATTCGCTGCTTTCTAACAGGCGTTAGTTGTCGAGTAAGAGTTTCACAGATATAGCCAGACACATAATGATAACCATAGGTCGAATCAGAGTTGCTCCTTTGGTTATAACGAGGCGTGATCCAACCTGAGCACCAAACCATTGACCAAATCCCATGGTAATGCCCAATGCCCAAACAATGTGCCCACTGAAGGCAAACATAGCCAAGGAAGCCAAGTTGCTGGTGGCATTTAGTACCTTAGTATGAGCCGTTGCGGAAACAACGGTTAACCCCATAAAACAAAGATACGCAGTAGAAAAGAATGCTCCAGTTCCTGGTCCTATTAGCCCATCATAAAAACCAATTCCTGTACCAATAATCAATGAAAACTGTAGGTTGGTTAGGGAAAAACGGCTGGCAATATAAGGCTGAACTTTAGGTAAAAAGAAAAAGAAAATGGCCACAGCAATGAGAATGATAGGAACGGCTTTTAACAACAAACTACTGTCTAAATAAGAGACTAGCAAAGTGCCAGAAATCGCTCCTATTGCCGTCATAGCAATAGCGAACCACATATCAGAGAGCTTAACCTGACCTTTCTTAATAAAATGGTACGACGCAGAAACTGTTCCCGCGCAACCTTGTAATTTGTTGGTGGCTAAAGCCTCAGCTGGAGACAAGCCAGCAGCCAATAAAACAGGAACAGTAATGAGTCCACCACCGCCTGCAATGGCATCGATTGCGCCGGCAAAAAAAGCGACAACAAAGAGTAGAAGATAGACCCAAATCGATATATCGAAAAACACTAAATCCATAAAGGCCATGAAAATCTATTCCTTGTTTGCAAGATTGGGGGAGAGGATTCAGTAGAGCAAAAAAAATCTACCTAAGCAATGACTTAGGTAGATTGGATGGTGAACATTTATAAAGGTGATATTTGAGGCTTTTTAGATTTTGCTTTGTAGATAGCTTTCAAGCTCGGCGGCTTGCTCATCAGTAAATTCCAAACCTAGCTTACTGCGTCGCCACAGAATATCTTCTGCAGAATGAGCCCATTCATGTTTGATCAAATAATCTACTTCGATTTGGTATAAAGAATGACCGAAATCTTTTCCTAAATCGCTTTCTGCGTTCGCTTTATTTAATAACAGGTGAGTTAAGGTGCCGTAACTGTGAGCAAAACGACGGGCTAGAGCGGCGCCAATAAATGGATAATCTTGCTGTAGCTTGATGGCAAAGGCATCTAAAGGCATATTCAAATCGCCACCAGGCAATGGTTTGCTATGAGTCCAAGCGTCACCAAGGTCGGCAAAATAAGGCTCCAGTTTGCTCATAGCGGATAGAGCAAGTTTTCTGTAGGTCGTAATTTTGCCACCAAAAATACTTAATAATGGCGCTTGGCTTTCTTGATCATCAAGATGCAAGGTGTAATCTCGTGTCACCGCGGATGGATCTGAAGATTCATCTTCCAATAACGGACGCACACCAGAATAGCTCCACACAACATCTTTTGGTGTCAGGTTCTTTTTGAAGTGATCGTTGGCTACCTTCAAAATGTAGTTAGTTTCGTCATCATTGATAGCGACCTCATTTGGATCGCCTTTGTACTCGACATCGGTTGTGCCTAACAAGGTGTAGTTTTCACGATATGGAATGGCAAAAACGATACGCTTGTCCGTGTTTTGCATGATGAAAGCATTGGGATGCTCGTAGAGTTTAGGAACCACTATGTGGCTACCTTTGATCATGCGGATTCCGTAAGGTGCTTTTTGTTCTAACTTGGTTTCTATAAAAGATGACACCCAAGGGCCGGCGGCATTGACGAGTGCTTTCGCTGTTACGCTATGAACTTCTTTCGTGATTTGATCTTCTAGATCAATGAGCCATTCTTCGTTAACTCGCTTTGCGCTGGTGCAGCGGGTACGAGCAAAAATCTGAGCACCGTTTTCTTGAGCGCTCAAAGCATTGGTAACGACCAAACGAGCGTCATCTACCCAGCAATCCGAATACTCAAAACCTTTTGTGATGTCTGTTTTAAGTGGACTGTCATTGCCATATTTCACGCCTTTTGAACCTAGCAGCGTTTCGCGTTTACCTAAGTTGTCATAGAGGAATAAACCGATTCGGATAAGCCAAGCAGGACGTAAATGTGGTCGATGTGGCATTTGGAAGCGCATTGGTGTGACGAGATGAGGCGCGATTTTTAAGAGCACTTCTCGTTCGTTCAAGGCTTCTTTTACTAAACGAAACTCATAATGCTCTAAATAGCGTAAACCACCATGAATGAGTTTACTGCTCGAGGATGAAGTTGCATGGGCCAAATCTCCCATTTCACAAAGGCCAACATTTAGGCCTCGTCCAGCAGCGTCTGCCGCAATGCCTGTGCCGTTGATTCCACCGCCAACGATAAATACATCAAAATGGGATTGGTTCATGCTAAGCCTCGTGATTACGAAAATGATATGTTCGAAATCGAACATTTGTTTTCGATATTAAACCTCATAAGACAGGAAGACAACCTGCTATTGTGAACTTTTGATGATTTATTAGACGAATAAAGGTGTCAGGCTCGTGATGTTTGAGCCTATTTAGGCGTGCAAAGTTCTAATCGAACATCATGCTCTTTCATTAAATTGATAATGGCTTTTGGTGGTTGTTCATCCGTGAAAATACGATCAACCTGAGTAATGTTACCTAGACGAACCATAGCATTTCGGCCAAATTTTCCACTGTCTGCGGCAAGGAAAACGGTTCGAGAGTTGGAGATGATGCTTTGTGCGACTCGAACCTCTTGGTAGTCATAATCCAACAATGAACCGTCGTTGGGATCAATGCCACTGATGCCGATAATGCCGAAATCAACGCGGAATTGATTGATGAAATCAATGGTTGCTTCCCCCATGACACCGCCGTCTCTGGAGCGTACAGTGCCGCCAGCAATAATAACGGTGAAGTCTTCTTTTCCGCTCAAGATAGCAGCAACATTCAGGTTGTTGGTGATAACTTGTAAACCTTGATGGTTCAATAATGCGCGAGCAACGGTTTCAGTTGTTGTCCCGATATTGATGAATAAAGAAGCGTTATTGGGGATTTCTGCTGCAATGCGTTTTGCTATTTGTTCTTTTGCCGGCAGCTGTAAGATTTGTCTTGTGGCATAAGCAACATTAGTTGTGCTGGAGTCATAACTGGCGCCGCCATGATGTCGGCGTATCTTATCCGCTTTTGCCAATTCATTAATATCACGTCGTATGGTTTGTGGCGTGACAGCAAATTGGCTAGCCAGTTCGTCGATTGTCACATAGCCTTGATCTTTTACAATGCTGACAATCTTGTCTTGGCGGGAAAGTTGACTCATGTTGTTTTCTTCTCCTTGCAAAGGTTACTGCTTGCTTAATAGGTACGCATTGGTTTTTAATGTGTATATTCGTATTTGAATATTTATGTTCAAAAAACAAAACAAAAACAATAAATCATTCACTTTTTGAATGGTTGTGACTTCAAAGAGAATTCACTATGCCTCATTATATTCTTGCTATCGACCAAGGTACCACCAGTTCCCGCGCTATTTTATTTGATGAGAAAGGCTCGCGAGTAGGCCAATCTCAACAAGAATTCCCTCAAATTTTCCCAAACGATGGTTGGGTCGAGCACGACCCTGAAGAGATTTGGGCATCGACTTTATCGGTTTGTCAGTCTGTTCTCAAGGATACAGGGATAGATGCGCAGGCGATAGCAACCATAGGCATTACCAACCAACGTGAAACAACCATTCTGTGGGACACAGAAACAGGCAAGCCTGTTTATAACGCCATTGTTTGGCAAGATCGTCGCACAAGTGAGTTTTGTCAGGCTTTGAGTGAGCAAGGTCTTGGTGAGAAAGTTCAAGAAAAAACTGGCTTGTTAATTGACCCTTATTTTTCGGCGACAAAAATTCGTTGGGTTTTAGATAATGTTGAGGGCGCTCGTGAAACAGCCAAGGCTGGGCGTTTGGCCTTTGGAACGGTTGATAGCTTTCTGTTGTGGCGATTAACCAATGGAGCGTCTTATAAAACTGATGCCACCAATGCGGCTCGTACAATGGCATTTAATATTCATACTCAAGAATGGGATCGTGAGCTGATTGAAGCTTTAGACATTGGCGATGTGCTGTTTCCTGAAGTAATGGATTGCAGTGCCGATTTTGGCGTTATTGATTCTTCTTGGTTGGGGGCGGAAATCCCAGTGAATGGCATTGCTGGTGATCAACAAGCGGCTTTAGTTGGTCAAGCTTGTTTTACCCCAGGAATGGTGAAAAGTACTTATGGTACAGGTTGTTTTCTTATCTTGAACACAGGCGATAAACCGATTCGCTCGGAGCATAAGTTACTGACGACAGTAGGTTATCGTTTGTATGGCAAAGTCACTTACGCGTTAGAAGGCAGTATTTTTGTTGCTGGAGCAGCGATTCAATGGTTGCGCGATGGATTGAAATTATTTTCAGATGCAAAAGAAACCCAAAGCTTGGCTAAAAAAGCATTGAACGATGATTCAGTTTATCTTGTGCCTGCGTTTACTGGATTAGGTGCGCCTTATTGGGACCCTGATGCTCGTGGTGCCATGATTGGTTTAACCAGAGACACAAGCGTTGAAGACATTGTGAGTGCTGGGTTGCGTTCTGTTTGTTATCAAACAAGAGATTTGGTTGGTGCTATGGCGCAAGATGGTGCCACTTTCAGCTCACTAAGAGTGGACGGTGGTATGGTGATCAACGATGTGATGGTGCAGTTTTTGAGTGACTTGCTTGAGATAACAGTTGAACGACCTCGGGTAACAGAAACCACCGCGTTAGGTGCCGCATTTTTGGCGGGCTTGCATACAGGCTTGTTTAAGTCTTTGGATGATGTGTCTACTCTTTGGCAAGCGGATCAAAGTTTTGAACCTTCTATGGAGAAAGGAACTGGCGATAAGTTATACCAAGGTTGGCAAAAAGCGGTAGATAGAGTACGCACAAAAAGCTGATTTCATCTAGTTTACGTTTTACTACATGTGAGGGCTTGTATCACTGAGTTATTGCCGCTAAATTTTGTTTACGAATGGATTTTAAAAAGGTTTGAAAATGTCGAAACAGTTTGCCGAAGTACAACAAGACGATTTTATGAAGTTTGGCGGTGAGCGCCCAAGTTATTTAGAAATTGAAGACGCGTTAATGGCGCTAGGCGGACATGGCGTTAATGGTAATAACTTTAAGAACGAAATGGTGAAGTTAGCTGGTTGGACGGGCGGAGCGTTAACCACTTATGCCCAACGAGCAGCAGTTGCCCAAGGTGCATTTAATAAAATCCGAGCCGTGCTTCCAAAAGCAAAAACAGCGGATGATTTAAGAGCTTTATTAGCCGCATCTTAATAGTCAGAACTTGATCTAAACCGTTAAGTTATAAAAAAATAAGGGAGAAATGATTTTCATCGTTTCTCCCTTATTTTTTGCAGTAATGTGGACGTAGGGTTATTCCGCGTCTGCGACCGCTCTTATTCCGTATTCTTCATCCAAAATGCGTCCGATAACGTTATCACCAGCAAGGTGATGAGCGTATTGCATGTGTAAGCAGCGGATTTGATCCCAATTGGCAATACCGCCAATACCTAGCTTTTCGAATAATGGCTTAAAGCCTTTTTCTTCTATGATGGCTTTATGTTCGTCGCTCATAACTTCCCAACGGCGAGCAACATAATCGCGATGAGAAGCATGGTAAGCTTCTCTTAATGTTTCGTCTTCTTTGATGCGTTGCTCTAATTCTTTCACCACACCTTGGCTTTCTATTTTTGCCAATGCTTTGTCTATGGCTTTGCTTGATAGCCAGTAAAGCGTTGGGAACGGCTGATCAAAAACCCAAGTTTCCATTTCTAAAACTTGTGGCGTGCCGTTAGGAGAGTAGTGAGCAATGGCGTTAATGCCATTTGGCGCTCGTCCTAGTTGTGCGGCAATAATATCGAGGTCGTGCTGGGAGAGTGTGTTTGTCATCTTGTCTTAATTTCGTGGGTGATTGTGTGTGAAGCTGGCTGTGTCTGTTTGCGGTTTAGACGTTAGCGTTTAGATTGTGAAAGCTGGAAAGCTTGCGGCGAATTTTTGTATCCATTCCGCGGCGGCTTCATTGTAATTGAGTCTGCGGCCTTCAATTTTTGCTTGGCGTCGATAATGCTCAATCTGGGAGAGTTGTTCGATCATACGAACACAGTAACATTCTTCTTTGGTCGGAAATTCAATCGAGATTCGATAACCGTCCATTTCTTTTTCGCACTGGACAACACGACCAGATACGCAGAAATTAGGGTCTATCTCTTCTAATGTGATTCTTACCGAACGTCCATTATCGAATGGACGAGAGGTGAAGGATGTAATACCGACAAACCCAGCTCTTTCTTCATTAATCTGAGGAAATGGCTGATCCTCTATTAGAGTAATCTCTAATGGAAGGTCTCTCGGATGTGCAACAAATTCCATCGCAACAAGCCAGCTACTATTATTTTAGACAGTTAATTGAGTTATCGGCCGATAAAGCCAAGTGTTTAAAAAAGAATGCGAATTGTACGCTTTTTGTTCTGTCTGTACAGACGAATTTTAAGATGTCAGAACGTCTTTTCATAACCTCTACTTATATAAGATGAGTCGTGCTTTATTGGGTAGAATTTATTCATTCTTCTCAAGTTGTTGATGGCAAAGTTCCCCGAGCATTTTTAGTGCGCTATCCGTGGTGTTGTCCCAATTCTGAGCGTAGTTTAATCGGAAATGATGGTGGAATTGAGCCGTTAAACTAAAGGCTAGTCCAGGTAATAAACCAATGCCACTTTTTAATGCTTGGGAATGTAATGTCATCGTATTAATTGTGTTAGGGAGCGTCACCCAAAGTAAGAAACCGCCTTTTGGCGTTGATGTTTCTGTACCTTTGGGGAAATGTTCAGCAATTAAATTCTGACAGCGAGTGAGGTTATCTTGATACGCAGATTGTGTTTTTCGTAAATGACGATCATAAGCGCCATTTTCAAGAAAATTGGCGATGGCAGTTTGAGTGAGAGTTGGAATCGCTAAAGATTGAACATACGCCTGATGTTCTATTTTCGCTTGGAATTTCCCGCCTACGATCCAACCAATACGAAACCCTGGAGCGATGCTTTTAGAAAAAGAGCTGCAATAAATGACATTGTTGTTTTGATCGTCGGCTTTTAAAGCGCGCTCTCTTTTATCGAAGTAACAGAGTTCGCCATAAACATCATCTTCAATGAGGGTGAAATGGCACTGCTCAGCTAGTTTGATAATACGTTGTCTTGCGAGGTGATTGAGTGTGGCACCTGTTGGATTTTGATTGTTTGGGGTGACGATGCAGGCTTTGATTTCCCATTCTTTGGCGGCTTTTTCTAATAAATCTAGATCGATTCCCGACTCGGTAGAACAAGGTATTTCAATTGCTTTAAGGTTGAGTATTTCAATCGCTTGTAATAAACCATGATAAACAGGGCTTTCTATGGCTACAGTGTCACCAGCTTTGGTAATGGCCTGCAAGGAGAGCATTAAGGCGTTCTGGCAGCCTAATGTGATGGTGATGTCGTCCGGCTGAAGTTGGCAACTACTATCTAGCATCCTAATCGCAATTTGGCGACGCAAGTTGAGCGAGCCAGGCGTGAATTCATAAGCAGTACAAATCTCGGGTTCTAAACGCATTAATCGACCGACAGAACGTTGCAATTGTCGTATTGGCAGAAATTGGCTATTGGGAACGGGGGCGCCAAATTGAATGATCTGCTCGTCTTGAGATGTTTGAAGCAAATGCTGTAGTCGAGTTTGCATAGAACCGTCATTACTGGCGGGTTCTATTTGAGTGTTTTCTGGTGTCTGGCGCTGAGTTTCTAGAACAAAGTAGCCTTTTTGTGGACGAGCCTTAATGATTCCTCGGTCTTCTAAGAGACTATACGCTTGAAGTACCGTAGCCACGCTAACTTCCATGCGTTTGCTCGATTTTCTTACCGATGGAATCTTTGCTCCCGGTAAAAAAATACCTTCATGAACTTGGAGCTCAATTTGATTGGCTATTTTTTCGTAAAGAGGTGAATCCATAAAGTGTGAGTCAAAGATTAAAAACAAAGAGCCAATCTATCAGATTGGCGAATCGAAAGAAATCGATCTTAGTGTTAGGTGCATTTGGTTTGGCAAAAAAATATTTTATCTCTGTCATCTAATAAAAATAGAATGATGTTATAGTTTCTTGATTATATGGTCAGGTTTTTGCATTGACCTTTCTGCTCTGCACTTTGGTGCGTAAAAAGTTTATACAATCGAAAATTTAGAGGTCGATTATGTCGTTGTCTGTTATTCAGAGAATTTTATTTGGTTTTGGCGTTCTGCTGCTGCTTTTGCTGACAATTGCAGCGTCCGGTTTTATAGGGATTAATAAAATCGAAGACAGACTAGGAGTGGTTACTGGTAAAGTTGCAGACATTAATTCTACAGCTCACCATTTAAAAGAAGAGTTGAGTTTGGCCAATGGCGCTGTTTTACAATATTTATTGAGCAACTCCTCAGAATCATTAGAAGGCCTGTCGAATAATTTTGATGGTTATAAGCAAGGCTTTATTGATGTTTCTTCTTCATTTGTTGAAAAGCTTCAAGGCTTTCATGCAATGGAAGAAGCTTTAAAGGGCATAAATACGGAAGCGGAAGTTTTCTTTGGTTATACCGATACAGCGTTTTCAAATCATAAAGAAATGTTGTTTGTGCAAACTGTGATTGCTGAGCAAAAACAGGAATTGAAAGATACGATGATTTTCATGTCTGAAGATTTAGCCATATTAGAAGAAGATGGCGAAGATTTTGAAGTCCAATTTTCAGCGTCTTATATGCAAAGCCGACTACAAAGCTTGCAAGCCTCAGTATCAGATTACTTTGATTTAACCAGCTTGAGTGACATGGAGACGCTTCGTGATTCTATGGCTTCTACGATTCAAGGTATGCGAGACAAGCAAGTTTACCTTAAAGACAGCAACATCGATGGTCTTTTGGATGAGGTTGAGCAAGGCGTCTTGTCTGATGACAGCGTTATTACTAAGTACTACAACAACACTCGTTTAGCCCAAGAATCAGAAGTATTGGCTCAAGAGCTGTCTAGCAGCATGAATTTAATTAATGAAAATGTGCAGACGCTTTTATCTGAAACAACACTCATGAGTGACAATGCAACGCAAGAAGCAAACGATGCTGCCAGCATTTCTCAGTTAATTATGGGCGCTGTTTTAGTGGGGTCTATTATCATTGCGGTTCTGGTTGCTTTGTGGGTTAGCCGTAGTATTCGCCTACCATTAAAAGAAGTGATGAGTGTTCTCGGAAAAATTGCTGATGGTGATTTTACCCAACGCAGTAAGGTTGCCACGAAAGACGAATTTGGCGAGTTGTCTACTTGGGTAAATGGTCTGGTGGCTAAATTGCAGAGCGTGATGACTGACATTGATCAGGCGTCGAATAAAGTCTCGGAGTCTGCGGGTAATAATGTACATTTAGCCAATAATGCTAAGCGTCTAATGAGTTCTCAAAATGATCGTACGACGGAAGTGGCATCGTCTATAACGGAAATGGCAGCGACGGTGAACCAAGTGGCGAAAAGCTCAGAGATTATTCTGCATCAAATACAAGGTGTAGACAAAAGAGCCGCACAAAACCGTGAACAAATGGATTCAAATATCGAGACAATCGAGAAGTTACTTCTGAAAATTGAAGAGTCTACACTTGTTGTTAACCAACTTGATGAACATTCGAAAAACATCGGTCGTATCTTGGATGTGATTCAAGAAATTGCCGAGCAGACGAATTTACTGGCGTTGAATGCCGCAATAGAAGCTGCACGAGCAGGAGATCAAGGTCGAGGTTTCTCTGTGGTTGCGGATGAAGTGCGCACTTTGGCAAACCGAACTCACAGTTCAACGGAAGAAATTCAAAGTGTGATTGTTCAGTTGCAACAAGGTGTGACTAAGACGGTAGGCAGCATGGATGAAAGCCGTAAGAGTGCGAATGGTAGCGCCGAAGAAGCACGTTTAGTTGGAGCGTCACTTGCTCAGTTGCAAAATGAAATGGCCGAAATTCGTGACCTGAGTATTCAAATCGCTACAGCGGCAGAACAGCAATCAACCGTTGCTCAAGAGATTAGACAAAATGTGATAGAAATATCCGAAATGTCAGAAGAGGCAGCACTTGGCTCAGATAAAAGTGAGAAAAGCAGTGAAGGCTTGTCAGAACTTGCTTCGCATCAGAAACACTTGCTCAGTCAATTTAAAATTGTTTGATGGTTTTTTTAGGGTGTTACGTTAATATAAGCGCAATTTAATTATCCGGAGATACAGTGTATGTCGATTCTGATTGGTGATATGTTGCCACATGGTTCTTTTCAGGTAATGGGAGAAGAAGGCCCAGAAACAATCGATGTAACCGAGTTTTTCACAGGTAAAACCGTATTAATGTTTGCTGTTCCAGGTGCGTTTACCCCGACATGCAGCACGAGTCACTTGCCTGGTTTTGTTGTGCATTTTGACGCTCTAAAAGAAAAAGGCATAGATGACATTATTTGTCTTTCCGTGAACGATGTTTTTGTCATGGATGCGTGGGGTAAAGCGAATAACGCCGAGAACCTTATTATGGCATCGGATGGTTTGGCTGAACTTACCTGCTCATTAGGGTTAGAATTGGACATTTCCGCCGCTAAAATGGGGATTCGTAGTCGCCGTTACGCCATGCTTGTTTCGAATGGCATTGTTCAGCAGCTTTGGCTGGACGAGCCAGGTGAATACAAGGTTAGCTCTGCCGAATACGTATTGTCTCAATTATAACATTGAGGTGTATATTGAGTTTCAGAAAGCGCTCTTAGAGAGCGCTTTTTTATGTCTTGTGTTTGATGCTAGGATTAACTGTATTAGCAACGTTTTCTGGGAATAAATGATTATGCCTAAAATTATGGTCTTAAATGGCCCGAATTTGAATTTACTTGGTACTCGTGAGCCAGAAACTTATGGCTATGAAACATTGTCTGATGTCGAGAATTTGTGCCGAGAGACTGCGGCTTCGCTAGGCTACGAGATTGATTTTCATCAGTCTAACCATGAAGGTGAGCTAATTGACTTAATTCATCAAGCCGGTCGCTTAGTGAAAAGCGGAGACTTACTTGGGGTTGTGTTTAACCCAGCGGCTTATACACACACTTCCGTGGCTTTACATGATGCGATTAAAGGCGCAGCGGTTCCGGTTATTGAAGTGCATATTTCAAATGTCCATACGCGAGAAGCTTTCCGACATCATTCTTATATTTCTTCTGTGGCAACAGGGATTATCGTTGGAATGGGAGTGCAAGGGTATGCATTGGCTATTCAAGGTTTAGTGCAGAAGCTGAAAGGCTAAGCTTAGTTTTATAATGGAAAAAGCCGAAGAATGGATTCACCTTCTTCGGCTTTTTTGATCTTGTGGGGAATGCTATTTGCTGGTTACTTGGAACTGACCAATCAGAGAGTTCAGCTTCAATGCAGATAAACCCACTCGGGATGAACGATTCTGCAAGGCGTTAATAGAGCGCGTCATTTGCTCTGTTGCTGCGCCCATTTCTTGTACCGTATCCGCGTTGGCTTTATTCGTATGATTCAGTGACGAAATGGCTTTAAAGATGGCATCGACTAATTCATACAAGGCTTTGTCGCCAGTATTGGTTTGCTCATTCGCTTGAAGGTTTTTATCGACATTCTCAGCGCCTTTTTCCATGAAGGTGACCGCTTTACGAGTTTCTTCCTGGATGCTTTCTAGCATTGCTTGAATTTCCTCTGCGGCGAGAGCTGTTTTGGATGCCAAACTGCGTACTTCATCCGCAACGACGGAGAAACCACGGCCATGTTCGCCAGCGCGTGCGGCTTCAATAGCTGCGTTCAAAGCGAGTAAGTTTGTTTGGTTAGTGATGTCCGAGATGGTTGAAATAATGCCAGCCACTTCGTTGGTTTTTTGATCTAACGATTTGACTGAATCGGCTGTGGTGCGAACGACATCGCGTATTTCTTGAGTACCACTTTTTGCAGAGGCAAGGCGAGATTGCGTTTCAGCCACCACTTGATCCATGGTTTGCTTTAGTGACTCTGCGGTTTGAGAGGCATTTTGCACATCTGATATTTGTTGTTTGAAAGCCTCAAGAATACTTTCTACAGACGTTTCTAGGTACTGAGATGCTTGCTTTGCTTCTTCGTTGGTGCGAACCATAAAGTCGTTAGAGCGCTTCACGTTTGAGCTGGCGGAGATGACCTGTCCCATGGTGTTGTCTAAGTTATCAATGAAACTGTTCATCCAGCGACCCATGTCGCCTGTTTCATCGTGCGTCAGTTTATCGTCCAGACGTTGTTGTAAGTTTCCTTCCCCTTCAGCTATCGTTTGGATGACTTCGGTCATCTTGCTCATATTGTTGCTGATTTTCTTGGTTCCAAATTTGTTAAACAGAATACCTGTGACCGCTAGGCTAGCAAACGCAGCAAGGCTAGTAACCGCAACGGAAAGGTCACTGTAAGACTGCAGAGCAGCGCTCACAATCAGCGGTGTGCTAGACGCTAATAAATAGCCCTTCATTAATTTGATGTTAATGGATCGGCGTCGATACACTTCTTCTAGATCACCTTCACACATCATGCCCCAAGTGTCTGGGCTACCTTTTAATTCGAATGTTGTGCCTTTGCCGATAACGGGAATGTGGCGATAGTCAGAATATCCAGGGTAAGTGACAAAAAGGTTTTGACCGTTTTTGATGGTTTCACGGACACCAGGATGAAGTTCTTTGGTGGCTGGATCGGTGAAGCGGATTTCAAATTCCGTGTGGTTATTGACTTTTACCGTACCCCAATCGGTAGTTACTCCGCTTTTTAAGTTTTCTCCATGGCTAAAAGCATCATCTTCAAAGCGAGATCGAGATAATGCCGTGCCTGGTAAAATGCTTTTGTCGAATCCTGACTTCACCATGAATAAATAGTTATCGCCAGACTCTTTATAGATATGACCTGCTTCACGTTGGATTAAGTCACCTAAAACATCGTTAGGAACGCGAGCACAAACAGCGCCCACATTGACGCCATTTTGCTTAATAGGTAGATAAAACATCAAAGTAACAGCGTCGTGGAATTTAGAGCTAGAAGGTCCGATGTCTAAGGTGTTTGGGTCAATGTAGGGGCCGTGTAGAAATTCGGCTTTTAAACCTTCTGTGACGGCTTTTTGATTTGCTTCTACTGTGTTTAAGCGAGCATTGGTTGTTGATTGGATTACCTTTCCTTGCGCATCAATAACAAAATATTCAGATACATCAGGTACGATATCTAATCTTTCTTGAAGCGTCTTTGCCGAGATATTAGGGAAGGAATCACTGACCAGATCCAATAGTACTTCTAACTGTGACCACTGGCTGTTTACCCATGTTTTTAGGAGTTTTACGCGAGTGCTAGAAATGCTCTCAAATGTCTTTTCGACATTTTGATACATCTCTTTATTTAGGTGACATGACCAAAAAAGAGAAAAACGACCATTACTTCCAAACCAAGGTAGCCAACTAAGTTCTTGTGCTGATAGCGACATCTGACTGCTTTTCAAATTCATATTTCTACTGCTCCGTTGCTCAAATGCTACCTCGTTGCAGCATTCATTTAGGAGTAGTGCGAAAAGCAATATGTCTGCCAGACTATTAGTCTGTGAATGATTTTGGTGCGATCTTCTGAGGAACTATAAAAAAGCATTATGTTTATTCTGCAATAAAACTCAAAAATAGTGTTTTATTAAGAAAATAAATGTCGCTTTTTGTTAATAAACGTTGGTTTCATGTGTATTTTTCGTGAAATCGCACTTATATTGGTCGTTTTCGCCTCTCTTAGAAGATCCTTTGTTTTGTTTTGGTGCAGTTAGGATTTTGTAGTTTCCTGTTTAGAAAACGCTTCTCTTGTAAGGTTTTCTGAGGCTGTTTCTTTTGCAACCACGTTGTCTTCAATTCGAATGCCTCCATATGGCATGAACTGCTGTATTTTTGATAAGTCGCAACCATGGTTGCGTATCTCGGCTTGCATTTTTTCTAGTAGCATGGGAATAAAATATAAGCCCGGTTCAATAGTCACCACCATATTTTCTTCTAGTGTACGAGTGCATCGTAAGAAGGGCGCGTGTTCAGCGGGGAGGCTTAGGTTTCCAGCTTTGTCTGCTTGGTGTCCGCCCACATCATGAACCTGTAAACCAAGTAGGTGACCTAAACCATGAGGGAAAAAGACTTGAGGGATTCGTTTCTCAAGTTGCTCCTCAATACTGAGAGAGCAGATTTTGTGTTCATGTAATAAGGTTGAAATACCGATTAAGGTGTCTTGATGTAAGGCTCTATATTCAACGCCAGGTAGCACCTTTGCACAAAGAGATTGTTCCATCTCATCTAGACCGTCGACTAAGGCGCTGAATTCATCGTTATGACGAACAAAGGTACGAGTAATGTCGCTGGCGTAGCCGTGTTCACTGGCACCAGCATCGATTAATAGCGTGCGAGAATTGGTCTGTCTTTCTATGGATTTATGCTCATAGTGTAAAACGGCGGCATGCTCATCCAAACCAACTATTCCAGCATATGGCTCTTGAAGAGCGTGTTGCTGACTTGCCTGTAGAAAAGCCAGATGAATCTCTAACTCACTCATACCATCTAGAAAAGCGTGTTTGGCTGCAATATGGCCTTTTGCCGCTCGATAATTTGCTTTTTGTATTGCACTTATTTCAAAGGGAGTTTTTACGGCTTTGCTGAAATCTACGTAGGCTTTTAGGCCGTCACAAGGAGTTGAAAAACTCATAGGTTGAGGTCCAAGCCAAGCGGTTTTTTCTGGAAGCTCTGCAAACCATTTATCAGCCTTTCTGGCTTCTACTATGTTCCAGTGCTGTTGCCAATCACCCGCAGGAACGGGATTTGGTGCGTGCCAGAAATCATCCCTCACAGGCCAAACGAGAGTGGGTTTTTGACCTTCTTTTATAATTAAGTAAGTTTCAGCGCCGAGTCTAAAAGGTAACCATTGTTGGGCACCAGAATAGGCGTGGAAAGGGTGTGTATGATCATCTTGAAAGTAGTAGCTTTTCTCTCCAGACGCCAAAACAATGGCATCTAGATTGAAATGAGAGAGAGCATCTTCATAACGATTTGTGAGTTCAGTCAAGTGTGCTTGATAAAGTGTTGTCATAATCAGAAATTGCCTGTCATTCGTTAAGAGTGGGCTCGTCTCTTTGAGTATTCGCTTTGGAAAGGTGAAATAGCTAACGCACTTATGAAGGGTCTTTAACAATCCACTTTTGCACGATAAACATAGACCCGCGATAAACTAGAAATGAGCATAATAACGCCGCAAAGACGAGTATCACGTTATTTTGGTTGCCTAGAAACATCTTAAATAAGAAGAAGAAAGAGAGAGTTAATATAATTCTAACTAGGCTACCAACAGCTTGCATGATTCTTGGAGAACGTATCACTTTTATTATTTCCCTTATTCAATTTGAACCTGAGACTTTCCCATAAAAAGCATTGGAAGCCAATTATTTAATCGGCAAAGAGACGAGCGTTACATAGTCTTTTGCGTTGTCAGTTTGGGTTGTTCCGACTTCAAATATCTCCACACCATAAGAGCGCTTATTGTGCTTTAGCTTATTGAGTCTTCGATAGTTGTGAAGTACGTGCCAAGCTAAAGATAGGTTCTGATATGAGCCAATATAACGTAGTTGTAGATACTTCCCCCGTAAGACAATTCGCTCTGGGCATAACACACAGGGAACCACATTTTGTACAGGGACGCCGAGACGGCCAGAGAAATAATGGTGAACAATATCGGCTTTTTTGTACAAAGCAAAACAGGGCCCTGCTGGTGGGTTTTCTGGCCCTAATTCGGTAATTAAATCATGAAAGCCTTGGTGCATCTTTTGTGACATAGGTTGGTCACTCACGACAAAAGGGCGAGTGACAGCGTCTAGGTTGTGTAGCTTGTTTTGACCAAGCCATTCGAAAGACGGAAGAGAGTGTTCTCTTGCAGACGTTGGGTTGTATTTTGCCAAATAGGCTAAGAGTTCCAGTAGCGCCAGCTCGGCATCTTTGCTTGCTCTTACTTTGTAATCTTTTCCCATCCAACGTTTAAAGAAAGGCAGATCTCCCGTTATTTGAATGGTGATTAAGGTGTGTTCCTTTTGTTTGCTTAGATCAATATTAAAATGTACGTCATTTGGAAAAAACGCCGGTGCTTCTAATATAGAATGAAAATAGTGAGTGCCAGAGCGAGCAGGTTGCAATGATAGGTGGCTTTCTTTTGTTAAGTGCCCACGCCATACTAAGCAGGAAGGTAAAACGGTTCGGACTCCAGAGCTATGATATTCATAGAAAACATCCAGGTCTTTGTCGTACAGAAGCCAAGGCAGCCAGTTTTTCCAGTTGGTTAAATCGCTTAGGTCTTCAGATATGACTTCAATAGGTACATCAAGAATGGCACTTTGTCGGCAAAAAAAGCGCCCTTTAAAGAAAGATGAATAAAAACATAATAAGAGAATGGCAAGTGTGAACAGGAATAATATAACGAGCATAGCTATTTTTTCCTTCATCAATAATGTACTTAAAACATTCTCTTACTGCTGTTTTTAATAAATGATTAAAGACAATAGAGTAGAAATGTCTTCTCACAGCATAGTGTTTAATATCAGGTTTTGGCAATAGACTGTTTAAACAGAATGACGTTATATCGAGGTAAAACTAAGATGAAATCGACATTAGTATGGGATTGGCCAATTCGTATGATGCATTGGCTGATGGTTTTGCTGTTTACCGGATTGATTATAACGGGCAAGTCTGACGCAGATTATATGCAATATCATTTTTATATGGGTTACGGCTTATCTGCTGTCATTATTGCGCGGGTTCTTTATGGTTTTTTTGGTTCCCATTACGCGTTATTTGGTCAGTTTGTAAAAGGCCCAAAAGAAATCTTGTCCTATGCCAAGGATTTTCTATTCTCTCGACCTAAAAAGTACATTGGACACAATCCTTTAGGTGGCTTGATGGTCGTTGCCTTGCTTTTAGCATTAACGGTTCAGTGGGCAACAGGCTTGTTTAACAGTGATGATATCTTCTGGTTTGGGCCTTTTAGTTCGCTCGTATCGGAAGATATGATTCAGCGTCTTTCCTTTATTCACCACTTGTTACCAGATTGGTTGCTGGGAATGGTCGCCATTCATATCTTGGCGGTTTTTTATCATGAACTTTGTTTAAAAGAGAGACTTATCGATGCCATGATTTTAGGAAGGAAAAAACATGGTATGAAGGCAAAAGCAGTTAAAACACCACGTTGGGGCGTTATTTTTTCATTAACCATGGGGCTTGCTTGGCTTGCCGCGCTTTGGATGATGCCAATATAAAAGCAGTGCGCCCTTGTGATGATGACAAGAACGCACGGTTTTATTGTACTGATATTTTACAGCACGGGTATTTACAGCACTGAGATGACGGTATCTTTTGAAAGACGAGACTTCGCTAAAGGCAGATTGTAGTCTTGCTCTTCATCTGGGTATCCCATGGCGAGCGCCACATCACACTGATAACCTTCTAATTCTTCAGAGAATAATTCGCCGATCAATTCTGCATCGACACCTTCCATTGGCGTTGAACCAATGCCTAAGCGCGCTAGAGCATTCATTGTATTGCCCAATGCGATATAAGTTTGAGCTTTGGTCCAAGTCGCGTTATTGCCTGTCTCGTCTGTGTTCATATCGACAAAAGCAAAAGCACCAAAAGACGCTTCTCGGTTTTCTGCTGGCGTGCGGCCAATCTGAATATCGGTGTCGATCACTTTAGCGTAATCGTCACGGCTATAATGGGTTTTATGAGCGAACAGTATGATGTGTGATGCGGTTTTTGCGTGTTTCTGGTTGAACTGAAACTTGTTGGCAAAGGTATCGTGGAAGCGTTGTTTTGCTTCATCACTTTCTATAACGACAAACTTCCAAGGCTGAGAGTTAATCGAAGAAGGGGATAAGCGTAACGCTTCATAAATGACGTCTAGATCGTCATTCGAAATGCGTTTAGAAGCGTCGTAATGTTTAACGGTATAGCGTTTTTCTAATTCAGTAATCATTGGGTGTGTCATATTGATTCCATCTAAAAAAGGTCAAAGTGGGCTCTTACATAAGAGAATGACGCCATCTTAACGACTCTTTATCTAATAAAAAACACAGCTTACATTGAATTATTCTCAAAAAATAATTGATAATGGGTTTGTTATTTCTATGAGGTTTAAAGGATGCAGCTCGAAGATCTTCAAGTCGTGTTAAAAGTGGCAGAGTTTCGTAGTATTACGGCGGCCGCAAGGCATCTTGATATGCAAATGGCGACAGCCAGTGCGGCAGTAAAGCGCGTTGAGTCTGCATTGGGCGTTGAGTTGTTTGTCAGAACAACGCGCCACCTTCGCCTTTCCAGTGCTGGCGAGCGGTATTTACCACAATGTGAAGCCGCTTTGTCTATGTTGGATCAAGCCAAGCAAACCATGCGAAATGATTTGGATATTATCAGTGGCGAAATTCGTATTGCGGTGTCATCCGATTTAGGCCGAAATCTGGCGATTCCTTGGGTTAACGAATTCATGGAACAGCATCCAGACGTCACGTTAAGAGCACACATCAGTGACAGTAATATTGATTTTTATCGTGATGCATTAGACATGGCGCTGCGTTATGGGCCGCCTTCCGACTCGAATTTATATGGCTTCAAAATCTGTAATGTGCCAAGAATAATTGGCGCTAGTCCAGAATACATCCAGCAACATGGTGCGCCTTCACACCCAAAAGAATTGGCCAATCACAAAGGCTTATTTTATCAACTCCAAGGTATATTGAACGACACTTGGTTGCTCTCAGAAGGTGAGCAATCGTACAAGGTCAAACCCAAAGCAAGCTATGCGGCGAATGATGGCGATTTAGTTCGGCGTTGGTGTGTGGCAGGAAAGGGCGTCGCAATAAAGTCTTGTCTAGATGTTGCACATGATCTGCTTGATGGACGCATAGTGCCACTGCTGTCTGAATACGATATTCCTCAAGGAGAGCTTTGGCTTGTGTGCCCCAGCCGCCAATCTATCACACCAATTGTTCGACTTTTACGAGACTTGTTTAGAGAGAAAGCGAGAGCCTTGCTCATGGCCTTGGTGAAAAAAGGTCTGTTAGACAAAGGTGTCTTGGATGATTGAGTGTACATAAAAAAGCAAGCCGGATCAGTGGCTTGCTTTTTCAATGAGTGCTTTCTAGCTCAGGATTTGCTCTTAACGAGACTTTAGGTAATCCAGCATTGTGTCGGCATCAGACACTTCGAATGGGTCGCTTGGTGCGTTATCTTGGTAGCCTGCTTCAGAGAACAATTTGGTGATTTCACCGTTCTCAACAAACATGGAGTAGCGCCAGCTGCGCATGCCAAAACCTAGGTTGTCTTTTTTCACTAACATGCCCATTTGGCGAGTGAAGTCACCGTTGCCGTCAGGTAGCAAGAATACGTTTTCAGCGTTTTGGCTTTTGCCCCACTGGAACATAACAAAGGCGTCGTTTACAGAGACGCAAATGATCTCATCAACACCTTGTGCTTTGAACTCTTCATAAAGTGCTTCGAAGCGTGGTAGGTGAGAAGTAGAGCAAGTTGGTGTGAATGCGCCTGGCAAAGAAAATACAACGACTTTCTTGTTTGCAAATAAATCAGCCGTTGTTACGTCTTTCCATTCAAACGGGTTTGGGCCGCCTAACGCTTCGTTACGAACACGGGTTTTAAAAGTGACATTAGGTACGTGAGTGATCATGTAGTTTTCTCATTTAGGAGGTTAATAAAAAGGGATATAAATTTTCATCGATTTAAGAAACCGCGACTTTGAAGGAAGTTTAGCATATGTTCGCGTTTCTTTTTCTGTACTGCGTTCGCGGTTTGTTCTGACCAGTTGCTGCTTTTCTGATTATCGCCACGGCTCTGATAATAAGCCTGCATTTGCGCATCATAAGCTTTCACGTCTTCAACACAGCGAGACGCGTCATAACGGTCTTTGTGTAAAATTACATCCACTGGCAAACGTGGTTTCAAATCTGGATTCGCGTCAGGGTAACCAAGGCATAAACCAAATATTGGATACACTTGATCTGGTAAATTCAAAAGCTCAGCGACTTGTGCAGGGTCGTTACGAATGCCGCCAATAAATACCGCGCCAAGGCCAACTGATTCTGCGCCCAACATCAAGTTTTGCGCCATGAAGGTGGCGTCTGTTGTTGCCGCAATAAAGTGCTCTGTGTTGCCTTCCAGTTTCCCCAAGCCTTGCTCTAAACTGCATTGCTCAACGCGCGTTAAATCCGCGCAAATCACCAGAAACTCAGCAGCAGATTCAACCCATTTCTGCCCGCCAGCCAATGCTGCGATCTTTGCTCTGTTCTCAGGGTTGGTCACTTGTACCAAAGAATAAGCTTGAATAAAACTAGAAGACGCAGCGCCTTGAGCGGATTTAATGAGTTCGATAAGTAACGAAGCCTCTATCGCTTTGTCTTGGTATTGGCGAATGGATTTGTGGTTTTGTTGAGCCTGAAGAATAGGATTCATCGTGGGTTTCCCTGAAGAAATGAAACCAAATCTTAGAGCCTACACAGCCTTCGGTCAAAGGGAAATCTTGATACATTTGTGCAAATGAAACGAAGAAAAGCGCCGTTCAATTGGCGCCTTTCTTTCGTCGTAGGAAGTTTCTATAAAGTGGTTTTTTCATTTAGAAACGATATTCTGCACCGACACTAGCTTGGTTGAAATCTGTCTCAAATTCAGAATCAGAAGACACATTGTCTGCGTTTAAATCTACGTCGTACCAAGTGTATTGGGCGTTGACGAGCAAGTTTTCCGTGACTTTAAAGTTTACGCCAGCGCCCGCAAAGAGACTGGTGTCGTCTGAATTACCGGAAAATCCGGCCACGTTATAATCTGTTTCCTGCCACAGCTGACCCGCTTTTGCGAAGACTTCTAGAGTTTGACTGAGTGGAATCGTACCTTTTACGGCTGCGGTGTAACCTTCGGTTTCTGCGTTTGCTAAGTCGTTGCCGTAACGGCCGAAGTTAATATAACTGCCTTCTAATGCAAGGAATGAGTTTAATCGATAACCCAATATGCCTTGTGATACGTCGTTGCTATCATCAAATTCGTCGTCACTTTCTACTTTGAGATAACCATAATTACCGCCGACATAAAAACCACTGTTATTCTCTGTTGAACTGTCTGCTTGTACTGCTGCGCTGTAAGACGCTAAAGCAATGCTACCTGCGATGACGGGAATGAAAAACTTCATGTTATTACTCCTTTTAGTTACTGTTTTGAGAATGTCTTAAAACGAGTTTCTACTGTGGAGCAGCGCTTTCGGAGTGGCTAGGTTTTCGGACTTTTTTACAAGTTAGCTTCACTTTCTATGCGCTTAACCTAGATAAGACGCACTTTATTGATACTTGAATGAGAGTTGCTTTTAAAGAATTGAAGTAAAGAAAGGCCAAAGAATAGAGCCGTAAAAGAAGTGCTTAAAAAAGAAAAGGTATCCGAAAAAAGGAGGAAAACGGATACCTTTAATAAAGGGGCAAACCTGAAAAACGATAAACTAGTGGTAATCTTTGCTAGCGACTTCTCCCCATAGGTTTTCGATTGTGCTGTCTCGTCGGCAACTTAATCGATAAAAGCCGTAACGGGTTGGGTTTTTCTTGTAGTAGCTTTGGTGGTATTCCTCAGCAACATAGAACTCAGTGGCAGGAAGTATCTTTGTCACTATGTCCGCTTCGAAGGGTTTTGTTTCTTCGACATTGGCTAATGAAGCTTCAAAGACAGCTTTCTGTTCTTCATTTTGGTAAAACATGGCTGTCTTGTATGGGGAGCCTTTGTCGCAGAATTGTCCATGTGGATCGGTTGGATCTATGGTTTTCCAGAAATAATTCGCTAAGGTTTCTAAGGAAACAACCTCATCATCAAAGGTGATTTCGACCGCTTCATAATGACCTGTACCTTTCCCTGCAACTTGTTGATACGTCGGGTTTTTCGTATGGCCACCAATGTAGCCTGAAACAGCATCGCTCACGCCTTCTACGGCTTCAAAGTCGGATTCAACACACCAAAAACAGCCGCCAGCGACTATCATTGTTTGAGGGGCGGCGTGTGCGAGATTAACGAACGCACTGGCTCCTAAGAAGGCAGTTAGCGCTAAGGCTGGTTTGAGTCGAAAATGCATTGTCATCTGTTGTCCTTCTAGTCTGGGAAATGGGTTTATGACCAATTGATTCATATTTGATCTGTTGTGAATAACGTAAACAGTCCCATAAAATGAATCTATACACTTTAGACGTACGCTGTCTTGGGTTTCTTACAAAGAATATAAATAATGGAGAATCGAATGAGCAAAGACTCTAACGCAGATCAAAATTATGTACCGCCAAAAGTATGGAAGTGGGAATCCGAAAACGGTGGCAAATTTGCCAGCACCAATCGTCCTATTGCTGGTGCAACCCATGAAAAAGTATTGCCTGTCGGTAAGCATTCATTGCAACTTCATTCTTTGGCGACACCAAATGGTCAAAAGGTAACGATTCTTCTAGAAGAGTTATTGGCGCTGGGCAAAACAGAAGCCGAGTACGATGCGTATTTGATCAATATTGGCGAAGGCGATCAGTTCTCGTCTGGTTTTGTGGAGATTAATCCGAACTCAAAAATTCCAGCACTAATGGACAACAGCACAACACCGCCAACTCGCGTGTTTGAGTCGGGTTCTATCTTGCAATATTTGGCTGAAAAGTTTGATGCTTTTATCCCAAAAGACTTCAAAGCAAAAACAGAATGCCGCAACTGGTTGTTTTGGCAAATGGGTTCTGCACCTTATTTAGGTGGCGGCTTTGGTCATTTTTACCATTACGCGCCTTTCAAAATGCAATACCCGATTGACCGCTTCGCGATGGAAGTCAAACGAGAATTAGACGTTTTGGATAAACATTTGGCGGAAAATACTTACTTTGCTGGTGAAGAATATTCTATTGCAGACATTGCCATTTGGCCTTGGTACGGCAACCTTGTATTAGGCAACTTATACGAAGCGGCTGAGTTTCTAGACGTAGCAAGTTACACTAACGTTGTTCGTTGGGCGAAAGCGATAGAAGCCCGTCCTGCTGTTAAACGCGGCCGTATAGTAAACCGTTCTTGGGGTGATGTTTTCTTAAAAGAACGTCACGATGCCTCTGATTTTGATGGATTGGAATTGCCATAATTTCTTAATCCAGTCAGTAATGTTAAGGAAGGTACGAACAAGTCCACTGGCTTCAGCGTGTGGATAAACCTTTATTATTCGCACCTTCCTTAATAAAAGGGGAGAGCTTGGAGACAAGTTCTCCCCTTTTTATTGCTCTCGGTCATAAGAAATTGTTATTTCTGACTAAGGTCGCCATATTTGTGTTTATTCGGTTTATAATTTTAATAAATCATACAAATACAATAAGGACAGATTAATGGCATTTGCAGGCACCTTTATTTCCGCTTTCCCCATTCTTCTATTAATTTGGTTAATGACCAAAAAGCAGGCGGTACCTTCTCATATTGCTTTGCCCGTGACGGCTTTATTAGTTGGTTTGATTCAGCTGTTTTATTTTCAAGCCGATGGCCGTTTATTAATGGCTAATACGCTGTCTGGTATTTTATCTGTATTAACGCCTATTTCTATTGTGGCTGGGGCGATTCTTCTGAACCGAGTATTGGCATTTTCTGGAGCGGAAAGCGTGATTGCTCGTTGGTTGGAATCCATTAGCACCAATGCTGTGGCTCAGCTGATGATTATTGGTTGGGCGTTTGCCTTCATGTTAGAAGGTGCTTCTGGCTTCGGTACGCCTGCTGCGATTGCTGCGCCCATGCTGGTTGGGCTGGGGTTTAAACCTTTGCAAGTGGCGATGTTGGCTCTGGTGATGAACTCTGTTCCTGTGACATTCGGCGCGGTTGGTACACCTATTTGGTTCGGTCTTGAAGCGTTGAACCTGAGTTCAGAACAATTACTTGATGTTTCTTCTCAGACGGCTTTAATTAATTTAGTAGCAGCGTTTGTTGTGCCTATTATTGCGCTTAAATTTGTTGTGAGCTGGGCATTAATCAAAAGCAATATTCTCTATATTCTGTTGAGTATTTTGTCTTGTACCTTGCCATATTATTTCTTGGCGACATTCAATTATGAGTTTCCTGCTTTGATCGGTGGGGCGATCGGTCTAATGTTGAGCATTATGCTAGCGAAGCGTGATGTCGGCCTTAAAGCGGCTGAACAAGACGCTGCCAAAGGTGAAAAAGTCCCTTTCAATAAGCTGGTGATTGCCTTGTTGCCATTAGGTTTGTTAATTGTGATTTTGATCGTTACGCGCATTGGTCAGCTTGGCATTAAAGGGTTATTAACAGACGGCAATACTTGGTTCGGATTTGATGTTGGTAGTGCGTATTTTAGTGTGAGCCAATCTCTTATTTTGTCTCTCGAAGGCATTTTGAATACATCTGTTAATTGGTCTTATAAAACTTTGTATGTTCCAGCTTTGATTCCCTTTTTGTTAGTGGTGTTGATCTCAATCCCACTATTAAAAATGACGAGAGAGAAAGTCAAAGAAGCTTTTGTGGACACAGGCCGACGAATCAAAATGCCGTTAGTGTCTTTGGCTGGCGCTTTAATCATGGTCAACTTCATGATGTTAGGTGGCGATCATTCTCCGATATTTCTTATTGCCAATGCGTTTGCCAATGTGACTGGTGATAGTTGGTCTTACTTCGCGGCTTTTCTTGGTGCGCTTGGAAGCTTCTTTTCTGGTTCTGCGACCGTTTCTAATCTAACCTTTGGTGGGATTCAATTCAGTATTGCTGAGCAAGTTGGCTTGCCTGTGACAACCGTGCTTGCTTTGCAATCCGCTGGTGCCGCTATGGGGAACATGGTTTGTATCAACAATATTATTGCGGTTTCTACCATCTTGGGAATTGTGAATAAAGAAGGTTATATTATCAAAAAAACCATTGTGCCAATGATGGCTTATGGCGTAATTGCGGCTTTGGTTGGTTTTGTTCTTTTATTAATGTAGAAAAGGTTTTAACGTTATGAAGCCACTTTTTTAAGTGGCTTTTTTGTTTTTACATGGAAAGCATGACAGGAGAAAGAGTGTGGCTGAATTTCTGGTTCTTGGTGCAGGTATGGTCGGCGTATCCAGTGCGTTGGCTTTGCAGGCGCGCGGGCATGACGTGGTGCTGGTGGATCAACAGCAAGCCGGATGCGAAACAAGCTACGGTAATGCGGGTGTGATTCAAGCAGAAGCGGTTGAACCTCATGCAATACCGAGAGACTTCAAAACATTAAGCCAATTTGCATTGGGATTAAATAATGATGTGCATTGGCGTTTGTCTGGTTTAACGTCAATGTTGCCAGTGTTATGGTCTTATTTTAATCATTCCCAAAAGCGCAAACACAAGCTTATTTCTCAAACCTATTCCCAGCTTATCGCTCGCGCGATAATGGATCATCAAGCCTTGATCGAAGCCTCAAACAGTACAAACTTGATGACTAAAAAGGGCTTTTCGGTATTGTATCGAGATGAAAAAGGCTTTGAATCAGGAGTCAAAGAAGCCAGCCATTTACATCAAGAATACGGTGTTTCATCCAATGTATTTAGCGGACAGGAATATAGCGAACAAGAGCCTGCTTTGTTACAGACACCGACTGGTGTTGTGCATTTCACTGATAGCTGGTCGTGTTCTTCTCCTGGGGATTTGACCAAAGCGTATTGTCGTCTATTTGTTGAGCGAGGAGGGCGATTTAGCCAAGGTAAAGCGAGTAGCCTTAAAGAACTTAACAATGGCTGGTCGATAGAAACCGAAGACGGCGCGATGCAAGCGGAACAAGTGGTTATTGCTCTAGGTCCTTGGTCTCCCGAATTTTTAAAAGCCTTTGGCTATGACATCCCTATGATTTACAAACGTGGCTACCATGCTCACTTTATTTCGTCTGAGTCATTGAATCGACCGTTTTTAGATGCCAGCAATGGCTTTGTTGCGTCTTCGATGAAAGACGGAATTAGACTCACTACAGGCGCGTCTTTGGTGAAACACAATGCGCCTATTGAAACGAGCCAGCTAGATCATGCATCACGAGCATTGGCAGAACTATTCCCCATTGAAGAACGAGTAAAAGAACCGCAATGGTTTGGTACACGACCTTGTATGCCAGACATGCTCCCAGTTGTTGGGCAAGCGCCAAAACACAAAAATATGTGGTTTCACTTTGGACACGGACACCAAGGTTTCACACTCGGCCCAACCACCTCAGAACTGCTTGCTGAATTAGTTGAAGGGCGCTCTAACCCGTTAATGGAAGCGTTAACACCGACGCGGTTTTAGTTGCGGTTTAGGGTTATAAAAAACACATCAACACCTCGCTTCGGTGTTGATGTTTTGTAAAAACTTTTAATTTGGACGAGTGTATTACAAATAAAAAGTTCACATTAAAGTGAATATTAATATTGAAAAAGTTCACCTATGGGTTAACATGGAAGTATGAGGAATATACATTTTTACATCATGGATGATGGGAAATCTCCGATAGCTGAGTTTTTAGATTCTCTATCAGGGAAACAGGCTCAAAAGGTTACTTGGGTGCTTCAATTGGTTGAAGAGCTGAGTTATGTGCCGTCCACTTATCTTAAAAAGTTGGTGAATACAGATGATATTTGGGAGGTGAGGGTCCAAGTAGGCGGGAATATATTTCGTTTATTGGGGTTCTTTGATGGCGATAATTTGGTGGTTCTTAACCACGCTTTTCAAAAAAAGACCCAAAAAACTCCCTTAAAAGAAATCAAGATCGCAGAGAATCGTCGTAAAGACTATTTGGCGAGGAAGAGAATATGAGTGATTTAAAAAAATACGTAGCAGAGCGAAAATCAAGAGATAGCGAATTTTCCCATGACTATGAAGAAGGTTATCAAACCTTTAAATTTGGTGTCTTGCTCAAGGAGGCAAGAAAGAGTGCGGGCTTAACTCAAGACGATTTGGCCTTAAAGCTACACACTCAAAAAAGCGCCATTTCAAGAATAGAAAACCACTCCGAAGATGTGAAATTATCTACATTAGAGAAATTCGCTTCTGCGTTAGGGAAGAAGTTGGAAATCCGTCTAGTATAGATTGTCTATATTACTGCTTTTTCACCAGCTCCAAATAATTCTCAATCCCACTAATTTGGTCTTCCGCATGGTGGTTTACGTACAAAACGGTTGTTTCTGAACCTTGGCAGATTTTCTCGATGAGGGCGAGGACGAGTTGTCTATTGAGGTCGTCTAGGCCGAGGCAAGGTTCGTCGAGTATCAAGAGTGGTGGGTGTTTGACCATGGCGCGGGCGATGAGGAGCAGGCGTTGGTCGCCGTAGGAGAGTTTGTTGAAAGGCGAGTCGGCGCGGTCTTTCATGCCGAGTAGTGCAAGCCATTCGTTGGCAATTTTCTTTTGGTTGTCGGTGGCTTTGGAATACATGCCGATGCTGTCGTAAAAGCCAGAAATAATCACGTTTCGGCAGCTGGTGCTGACGCGATATTCCCATTGCAGAGCCGTAGAAACATAGCCGATAAACTGTTTGATCTGCCAAATGCTCTCTCCGTTGCCACGCTGAAAACCAAACACAAATATGTCATTCACGTAGCATTGCGGGTGATCGCCAGTGATCAGCGATAGAACGCCTGTTTTACCGCTGCCATTTGGCCCGCTGAGTTGCCAGTGTTGGCCTTGTTCTATTGTCCAGTTGAGTTTGTCGACAATGATGGTGTCTTCGTATTTGATGGTGACGTCTTTTAAGCGAACCAAAGGTTGAGCTGGATCGAGCTTTGGCAATTGGTTGCTTGAGTCGGCTTCTGGCACTTCTAGTTCGGTGGTTTTCAAATGCAATAGTTGATGCAGTTCATTAAAGGCAGTGGTGTCTTGTCGATCAACAATAAGAGATAACCCGCCTTGGTCTTTGCCTTGTTTGTCCATGTAAGCAATGTGAGTGATGAAGCTTGGCATTTCATCGAGGCGATTTAACACCATCACAATAGGAACCTGATTTACGATGGAAGCAAGGTGTTCTTGTAGCATCTCTAAGGTGTTAGCGTCTAAACCGTCGAAAGGTTCGTCTAAAATCAGTAAATCGGGTTGATTGGCTAGAGCGCGAATCAACATCACCTTGCGAGTTTCCCCTGTTGAAAGCTTGCGAAAAGCTCGATCAAGCAGAGCGCTTAAGCCGAACTTCTCCACCAATTGCTCTGCTAAATTCTGGTCTGAGCAGTAACCAAAAATCATTTCTCGTACTGGCGTGCCGATGGCGATCACGTCCATGATGTCCGCATCATCTTTTTTCAGCTCTTCAGCAATGAGTTCCGCTTGTGCCTCAAAAGACACCAAACCAACGTTTTCTGGCAAGCCCGAAACTTGGCCAGTAGTGATGTCGCCCATGCCAGCCAATACCGCAGCCAAAGCGGATTTACCAGAGCCGTTTGAGCCTGTGATCATCCAATGTTGGGAAGCTTCTAGCGTCCAATTGATGTTGTTTAAGGTGAATTTTTCATCGAATTGAACAGTGGCGTTTTGAAGGCTGATGGGTGATATAGACATGAATGGCTCTTGTTGGTTGTGGCTCTTGTTGGTTTAGATAAAGTGTTAGTCGAGAAAACATTGCCGAAATAGGGTTTTGTTTTCTATGGCGGATGTCACCTTTCCAGATAAAGAGGTTAAGAAATCGGCCATATTGGTTTTTTCTTCTTGGCTCCAGTGTAATGGGCGAAGTATTTTTTCGCCATCGGCGTGGAGCCTTTCTTCGTTTAGTTCTGAGTAAAAGTCGATGACGTCTGCCAGTGTCTCAATGCTGCCGTTGTGCATATAGGGCGCTGTTTGTGCGACATTGCGCAATGAAGGCACTTTGAATTCTCCCCAGTTACGATGCAGGGTTTGCAAATGCTGTGTTCGTAAGGCATTACTTTTACTTGAGTCATCATTGTATTTACCCAATAGATTGTAAGGGTCTTTGCGTAGAGATTGAATGCCTTGATAGCGACCTTTATCAACACCTTGGCCATTATTCGTAAAAAACGGGACGCCAATGTCGCCAAATTCTCCATTGGTGAAATTTGGCCCTGAATGACAAAACACACAACGGCCTTCACCGACAAAGAGCTTTAAGCCTTTTTGGGCGCTTGTCGATAAAGCGGGAGTGCTTGCGTCTTGTTTGAGCAACTGATCTCGATAACGGTCAAATGGGCTTTTTTCACTGCGAATGGTTTCTTGATAGCTGGCGAGCAGTTTGCCCAGAGTAATCAGAAAGGCTTCTTCCGAAAGATCCTGCAGAGTTTGTTGGGTCGTTTGTCGGAAGGCGCATTGGAAATAAGCGTCTTGTTCTAATGTGGCTTTTAACGTGCTGATGTCTGTGTGCATTTCTGTTGCAGCCAGCATAGGACGAATGCTTTGTGACCATAAACTGTCGTGCTCTCCTCCCCAGCCGTACCAAGGTCTGTGACCAATATTGATCAAGCTGCTGGTGTTGCGGTGCAATACATTCAAGCCTTTATTAAGGGCGATACCATCTTGAAACGCTTGGTTTGGCTGGTGGCAATCCGCACAAGAGATAAACGAGTCCGCTGATAAACGGCGATCAAAGAAGAGTTGTCGACCAAGCTCAATGGCTTGCTCTTGTTGGGAAAAACGATTGCTGGTGTCTGGATTCGTTTCTACAGGCCAAGGGCCTAGAGAGCGAATGAAGGCCATGTCTTGTTCGTTGAATTCTACTTCAGCACAGGCGTTTGTTATGCCAGCTAACATCCAAGTAAAAAGAAAAAAACGAAGTATTATCATAGAGTTAGGTTATAGGGTTACGTCGTGTTCAAAATGGTATTTTTGACCATCGGACACGAAGGAAAGGCGCAATCGCCATACGCCAAACATGTGAAAGAGAAAACCAGCGCCTTTATATTGCCCAGGTTTTTCCATCACAAAACTAGGGCGATAATTCATATCATGATTGTGAGCAGGCATGATGGCGGAAGCGGAAATGTCGCCAGTGAAGGGCTGTTCTCCTTTGCACGATAACACCTGTAACTCAAAAGGTTGGCCGACGGTGAGATCTTTTGACCAGCGAATGGCGATGCTCACGTCTTTGTCTGCCAGTGTTATGTCGCCGTTTTCTGGTAGTGAGCAGGCGAGGCTGTATTGACTGCTAATAAACAGCAAGAAAGCGCCAATGCCAAGAATGCGCTTCCTACTTTTTATGTTCATTCAGGTAATGCCCATTCAGCCAACGCCAAGGCATTTTTATAGGCAATTTTCTCAGCCACTTCCTTTGGTAAATCGGCTAACCATTCTCGGCTCCAATCGGCGTGATCAATAATGTAATACCAGCGTTCAGGAGAGAAAGTATCGGTGCCGACCATGATTCGATCAGGAAAGGCTAAGAAAAGTTCGCGCCATTCGCTTTCGACTTTCCCATTGGAGGCGTGTTCATTGCGAAAGGCTAAATCAGTGGTTAAATTTGGGTAGCGTTTTAGCATATCGGCAATGGTGTACGGATCATCAAAGCCCGAATGCGCCCATAATATTTTAGCGTTTGGGTCTTGAGCGAAAACATGTTCAACGGCATCCGAATCACCGTGTAAATGGAGGAAAAGCTGGTATTCAGAAGCCAGCTCAACGACTCGGCGCATGACGGGTAAATTCGCGTTGTCACCGTAAATATGAAACTCACCAATGCCCGCATAGGTGTTTTTCGCTAATAACTCTTCAAGCATGAGAATAACAGATTCATCACGAAACCAAGTGCCCGTTTCACCGCGCCAACGGTAAGGGCGTAA
The DNA here is from genome assembly GCF_055809555.1 of Marinomonas sp. 15G6-16. NCBI lineage: Bacteria > Pseudomonadati > Pseudomonadota > Gammaproteobacteria > Oceanospirillales > Oceanospirillaceae > Marinomonas > Marinomonas sp. 15G6-16. Next base: position 2,263,162 of record NZ_CM147916.1, read on the forward strand.
CACAGGTACGATGAGATCTGGCGCTTCTGCGTAGAGCATTTGAGTGCCTTCGTCACTGGAACTCGACACAAAGGCTTTTTGTAATCCCGCATCTCGTAAAATGCCGATGGCTTTTTTCGGAGGTGTGATTGTCCAAGCATCGTGACTGTAATGGATGTGTGTATCTATGAGTGGCGTTTCTGCCTGAGAGGTTTCAGCCTGAGCGAACGTAAAGCCGAACGTAAAAACACAACTTAATAAAGAAGCCGTAAGACACTTCATTTCTTTTCTCCCAATCAGCGATGACATGGCGTGTTTAAAAAATGATCTTATATGCATTCTGCCAAGCGAAGACAAAAAAGCCAAGGCAAAATGCCTTGGCTTTTTTAATGCTTAATTCTTTTAGAAAGGATTAAACGATTTTTTTCATGTCAGCCATGTGACCACGAAGAACCGCACCAATAGCTTCTACTGGGTGAGAGCGAAGCGCTGTGTTTACTTCGATTAGACGAGCGTTGTCTACGCCGTTGTCTTCTACAGAAAGGCCTTTACCGATGACGTCAGTTTTGATGCCTTTCATGAAGTCACCTAGTAACGGTAGGCAAGCGTGGTTGTATAGGTAGCAACCGTATTCAGCTGTGTCAGAGATTGTCGCGTTCATTTCGTACAATTTCTTACGAGCGATTGTGTTGGCGATAAGTGGTGTTTCGTGTAGAGACTCGTAGTAAGCAGACTCTGCGATGATGCCTGCAGCTGTCATAGTTTCGAAAGCAAGCTCAACACCCGCTTTAACCATAGCCACCATCAAGATACCGTTATCAAAGAATTCTTGCTCAGAGATTTCAACATCGCCAGCAGGAGTTTTTTCGAAGTTCGTTTCAGCGGTTTCTGCACGCCATTTTAGAAGGTTGGCATCGTCGTTTGCCCAGTCTTCCATCATTACGCGAGAGAAAGTGCCGTTGATGATGTCGTCTTGGTGCTTGTTGTAAAGTGGACGCATGATCACTTTTAGCTCTTCAGAAAGGTCAAATGCTTTGATCTTAGCTGGGTTAGAAAGGCGATCTAGCATGTTTGTCACGCCGCCGTATTTCAATGCTTCAGTGATGGTTTCCCAACCGTATTGGATAAGCTTAGACGCGTAACCTGCATCAATGCCTTCTTCAACCATTTTGTCGAAGCAAAGGATAGAGCCAGTTTGCAACATACCACATAGGATAGTTTGCTCACCCATAAGGTCAGATTTTACTTCCGCGATGAAAGAAGACATTAGAACGCCTGCTTTGTGACCGCCAGTACCTACAGCGTATGCTTTCGCTAGAGCAAGACCTTCGCCTTTAGGGTCGTTGTCTTCGTGAACAGCGATCAGCGTTGGAACACCGAAACCACGAACGTATTCAGCACGTACTTCAGAACCTGGGCACTTAGGTGCAACCATGATTACTGTTAAGTCTTCACGGATTTTCATGCCTTCTTCTACGATGTTGAAACCGTGAGAGTAAGATAGGCAAGCGCCTTTTTTCATAAGCGGCATGATTTCGTTAACAACTGGCGTGTGTTGCTTATCAGGTGTTAGATTCAATACAACGTCAGCCGTTGGAATAAGTTCTTCGTAAGTACCAACAACGAAACCGTTTTCAGTGGCATTTTTCCAAGATTGGCGTTTTTCAGCGATCGCTGCTGCACGCAAAGTGTAAGAAACGTCTAAGCCAGAATCGCGTAGGTTCAAGCCTTGGTTAAGACCTTGAGCGCCACAACCGATAACAACAATTTTTTTGCCTTTAAGCGCTTCAACGCCTTCAGAAAATTCGGAGCTATCCATGAAACGACATTTTGCTAATTGAGCCAATTGCTCACGTAGTGGCAAAGTATTGAAGTAGTTATTAGACATTTTTACACACCTGTAATTGATGATTTTAGTCGATGCTTCTTAGCTGACTTACTTTAGTTGATAAGTACAGCACATCGATATTTAAAAAAGGTTACACATATTGTGGGCTAAAAAATAAACCCATTCATACGGTAGTGAGGCTACTTTATAGAAAATACTTTATTTCGTAAATTGATATATTTGCAATATAATGTCCCATATATTGCAACAGTAACTGTATGAGCGACTTTTATGAATATTCGAGCGTTGAAACACTTCTTATCCTTAGCTGAGAGCTTGCATTTTGGGCGTGCAAGCGAGGAGTGTCATATCAGTGTTTCTGCATTGTCTCGTAATATTCGACAGTTAGAAGAAGAGCTTGGTGTTGTATTGTTTAACCGAGATAATCGAACGGTGACCTTGACACAAGAAGGGCAGAAGTTTGTTGAATACGCTCGAGAGACAAGTAGTCAGTGGAATTTGATTCGCCATGAATTAACTGGCAACTCGGATCAACTAAAAGGTGAGATAAGCCTGTATGGTTCTGTCACTGCCAGTTATAGCTTTTTATATGAATTGCTTCGTCGTTTTCGTGTGGCGCATCCGAGTATTGAAATTAAGCTTAGAACTGGCGATCCGGAACACGCAATTGCGCATATTTTGGATGGTAAGGAAGATATTACTATTGCGGCGCGTCCTGCTATTTTACCGCGTAATTTGGCTTTTAAGCCGATTGCTATTTCGCCGTTATTATTCATTGCGCCATTGGAACAGCAATTGCCGAATGTACCCACCACGGCGCCAGTATCTTTAGAAGAGTGGGCAAATATTCCTATGATCTTGTCGGAAAGCGGTGTGTCTCGTGTTCACGTTGATGAATGGTTTCACGATCAAGGTATTACACCAAAAATCTACGCACAGGTTACAGGTAACGAAGCCATTGTGAGTATGGTGAGTTTGGGTTTTGGAATTGGCGTCGTCCCGAAAATTGTTTTAGACAATAGTCCATTAGTAGATCGTATTAAAGTGTTGGACGTACTGCCAAAACTAGAACCTTATGATATTGGCTTGTTCACATTAAAAGAAGAATCTAAAAAATCCTATGGTCGAAGCTTTTTGGGATTTAATAAAAGAGGAGGCTTAAAATCGCCTCCTCTTTGTTTGCTTTTACTTAATGAAAGTAAATTGGCTTATTGGAGGTCAGCTTACTTCCAACCACCTTGGTCCATCAGTTTAACTGCTTGGCGGTTATTTTCACCCAATACACTTAATGACACGTTATCAGATTTGAACTCACCAAATTTGGCTAGGCTTGCTGGTGGTGCTACACCTTCTACAACAGGATATTCATTGTTAACGTGGGCGTACCATTCTTGGCTCTCAGTACTTGTTAGGAACTCGATTAGCTGTTTTGCATTATCAGTATTTTTGGAAGCGGTTGTGATACCAATACCACTGACATTGACGTGAGCACCACGCTCGCCAGACGCTTGGTTTGGCCAGAACATATTTAGCTTTTCAAACACAGCGCGATCTTCTGCTTTATCGCTTGAACCTAAACGTCCAAAGTAATAAGTGTTGGCAACGGCGATGTTACATACGCCAGCGGCAGCGGCTTTAATTTGGTCCGTATCTCCGCCAGCTGGTGGACGTGTAAAGTTCGCCACAAGACCTTTAATCCATTCTAAAGTAGCTGCTTCACCTTTTGCATCAATCATAGAAGCAACAAGAGATTGGTTGTAAATGTTGCTTGAAGAACGAATACAGATTTGTCCTTTCCATTTTGGATCCGCTAAATCTTCATAAGTGGATAAGCTGTCTGCAGAAACTTTTTCTGGGTTATAAAAAATTACTCGAGCACGTTGAGATAGTCCATACCAGTAACCGTCACGGTCATGAAGGTGCTCAGGAACAACCTTATCCAATTGTTTTGTTTCAAAAGGCTGAAGTACGCCAGCTTCTTTTGCACGATACAAACGACCAGCATCAACTGTGATGAAAACGTCAGCGGGGCTAGCTGAGCCTTCAGACTGTAAGCGGCTCAATAATGCATCAGCACTGCCAGTGATTAAGTTTACTTTTACATTGTTTTCTTTTGAGAATGTCTCTAAAAGTGGAGCGATAAGGGCTTCACTTCGAGCTGAGTAGACGTTGACTTCACCGCTTGCATGAGCTGGTAAGCTGCTTAATGCCAGTAGAGCGGACGTCGCCGTCAAAGTGAAAAGAGAAGTGCCTTTGTTTGAAAACGAAAGTGATTTTTTTATTGAACGCTTCATTTATTCAGTACCTATCTATAGAAAAAATTGAATTAACTGTGTTGTACAGCTTTATAGACTAACAGTAATGAAAATCGTTCCTGTTATTTTTTGTTTTTGTTACGTTATATTTCAAAAAAGTTGATTGTTATAACTGGATGGAACTGCTTAATAGCAATTTTCTTGACGGAAGTAATTATTTTATTTAGTTACTTCAAGTAAAGTGTGTGTTGGAAAATAAAAAATTATTAATTGTTGTCTGGTTTCATTGACGACTATTAATTATGAGAATGGAGTGAGTTGTTATGCGACGATTTAATTTAGGTTTTAAAGCAAGTTTGATTCTGACAGTTGTTATTGTCTTATTAGTTTCTCTTTCGACTGCAGCTTTTTTATCTTATCGAATGATGAAAGAACAAGTAACTCAAAATGTTACGAATGATTTGCGCTTTTTTGTCGAGGAAGAAGCTCATAGTATTTCATTGATTTTTCAACGAGCGGAAGAGGCAGTGACAGCAGTATCTGAGCATATTATTGAAAAAGGTTATGGGCCTAGTGATTACCCATCTGTATTGATGACATCGGCAAAAGCTGGCGGTATCTCTAAACTGACATTAGGTTTTGATGATGGCACTTCGTATGTTTCTAAACCATCGAGTAAAACCTTTCCTGGCGGTGTCGGTATTCCGGAGAAATACGATCCAAGAATTCGTCCTTGGTATAAAGAAGCGAAAGCCTCACCTGGTTTGTCCCACAGTAAACCTTTTTTCACCAATTCAGGTGATCCTATCTTGTCAGTGTCTCATACCATAGGAGACGGTGTTTTATCTGCAGATGTTCGTTTTAGTAATTTACAGGCTAGATTAGAGCAAATTTCGGAAGAATCAGGCATTAAAAGTTTTATAACAGACAAAGGTGGGTTGATTATCGCCTCTACCATTGAAGAAGTCGTACCAAAAGAAGATATCAAAAATTCATCTATGTATGACTTTGTTGGTGAATTGTTTGCGTCAGATAATCTAGTTGCAGAGCGTGTTGTAGGCGGAACAAATTTATTCTTTCTAGTTAAAGAAATGTCATTAATTAATGATGGACAATGGAACTTTTTTGTCGCTGTTGATAGAGATAAAGTGTTTGCACCTGTCGCAGAATCTACCGCTCAATTGCTTGGGGCTCTGTGTTTAATTGCAATTATCTCTGTTCTAGTTTTACTCTTTATTCTTCGTCTTATTTATAAACCTATTTTATCTCTCCTTGAGCTAATCACAGGACTTTCTCAAGGTAATGGCGACTTAACTCAGCGTCTAGAAGTGCATACAAACGACGATATCGGTCAAATTGCTCTGGGTATAAACCGCTTTATTGAGCAGCTCCAAACCATGATGAAAGAAGTAAGAAATGCTTCTGAACAGCTTTCAGGTCGCGTTGTGAAAATCTACGAGAAGAGTGAAGAAAACTCCGTAGTTTTATCTCAGCACGCAACAGAAACAGAGCAAATTGTGGCCGCTGTTGAAGAGCTTTCCAGCTCAGCAGCAGAAGTAGCAGATAACTCAATGTCCGCTGCGTCGTCAGCGAATGAAGCGAAAGAAAACAGCAGTAGTGCTAATGAGCGTTTAACACAAGCGCAGGCGAAAATTAGCACTCTTGCAGAAGAAATTTTGCAAGCGGCTGATAATGTTAAGAAAATGGATAATGAAACCAATAATATTCAATCTATTGTTGAAGTGATTGGTGGTATTGCCGAGCAGACAAACTTACTGGCTTTGAACGCGTCAATTGAAGCGGCTAGAGCGGGCGAGCAAGGTCGAGGTTTCGCCGTGGTGGCAGATGAAGTTCGTGCTCTGGCAAACCGAACACAAGACAGCACAACAGAAATCGGTCAAGCGCTGGGCGGTTTACAGAAAGAGGCTGGCAGTGTTGTTAGCGCTATTGCAGAAACAAAAAATACCTGTGAAACAACGGTTGAAGTGGCTGAGTCTGTGTCGCAGATTTTACAAACATTGAGTGAGCATATTATCGAAATAAATAATATGAACGCAGAGATATCGAGCTCTTCTTCTGAGCAAAGCAAAGTTATTCAAACAATTAGTGAGAATATTACGGAGCTTCATGGCATGGTTGAAAAGCTTTCGACCATTGGCAATGGTCAACATGAAGAGGTGCGCCACATCTCAACCATTAATGAAAAACTTGGCGATATGATTAGTAAATTTAAGTTATAAGAAAACACAGGCTCAGTTGTCTTTCCTCTTGCTCCCTTTGAGTGAGACAACTGAGTCTGAGTTATTTGCTCTCTCATCTGCACATAATTCCCATTTACGCCTTTTTATAGTGCGATAAATACCTTGTTCACAATTCTTTATCTTTTCCTGTTGTTTTATCTTTCGCTTAAAACGCCAAATAAATTTCTTTATTAATCAATCTGGTAAGTGTTACTTCTTAGCGTTATTCCTCTCTCTTTTAATTTTTGGCATTTCTTTTGCTCAATCCTAGATGCACTAATATGGTTTTACTCCATTTAGTGCTTCTGTTGGCCAACGTCGGTTGACACCATTTATGGCAACGTCGCCCACTACTGAATCGCTCAGTGGTATCTGATTAGTCTCCTTTTTTACGGGAATCTAATGAGGTAGGCGTTTGTCTGTCCGTATGATTTTTCCTATTAAAAAACTCTCTTCAGCTTCCTCTTGATGATTCTTGTCGTTAGTGGTCATGACATTTGTGTTGCTAGATAACCCCTTGCTCGTAAGGACGTGATGCGTTGAGTGGCTCTTGTGTATGCAATGAGTGCTTCAAGGAAAGATGGCTTTGGGTTCGACTTTACTTTTGTGGAGGAAAGCAGATGAAGAAAATTGATGTTACAGAAGCTATTTTTGCTGCCAAGAAAGACAAAAACCTTACTTGGGAAGCCATCGCAGAAGCGGTTGGTATGACGGACGTTTGGGTGACTTCTGCCTGCCTTGGTATGAATAGTTGTACCGAAGAAGTTGCAGACAAGCTCGTGGCGTTTTTAGGGCTTCCTGAAGCCGCAAAAGCAGCCTTGATGGAATACCCAACAAAAACATGGAATGAAACCATTCCTCAAGATCCTCTGATTTATCGACTTTATGAAGTGGTTGGTGTTTATGGACCGACTTTAAAAGAAGTGATTCAAGAAAAATTTGGTGACGGGATTATGAGCGCGATTGATTTTTCTATGTCGGTAGAAAAAGAAGAAAACCCAAAAGGGGATCGTGTAATCCTGACCTTAAATGGCAAGTTTCTACCTTATAAATCTTGGTAGTAACAAGCTAACAAGAAACGTTGAACAAACAAAACTGAAACGCAATTTATTAACATTGATAATACAGAGAGGACTTTATGGCTTATATAGAACCAAGTGAATTTGTGACCAAAATGGTCGATTCAGGCGAACAGAAAGTGTATATGTCGACAAAAGACACTTTTATTCGTGCTTTTATGGCGGGGGCAATTTTAGGTTTGGCGGCTTGTTTTGCTATTACGGTTATTACACTGACAGGCAATCCGTTATTAGGGGCTATTTTGTTCCCTGTTGGTTTTATCATGCTTTATCTCATGAAGTTTGACTTGCTAACAGGTGTGTTTACTCTCGTTCCATTGGCGTTATTTGATAAACGACCAGGCGTGACGCCAGGGCAAGTGCTTCGCAACTGGGGATTAGTCTTTATCGGTAACTTTGCAGGCGCATTAATGACAGCATTCTTTATGTCATTTATCTTCACTTACGGTTATGCGACAGATGGCGGCGCGATTGCTGCGAAAGTAAGTACAATCGGTGAATCTCGTACTTTGGGCTATCAGTCTCATGGTGCTGGTGGTTGGTTTACTATCTTCATCCGTGGCATGTTGTGTAACTGGATGGTGTCTATGGGCGTGGTTGGTGCGATGATTTCGACTTCGGCTGGCGCGAAAATGGCCGCGATGTGGATGCCGGTTATGTTGTTCTTCTACATGGGCTTTGAGCACTCTATCGTAAACATGTTCTTGTTCCCATTCTCTATGATCATGGGTGGCGAATTTACTTTTGTTGATTACTTGATCTGGAACGAAATTCCTACAGTATTGGGTAATTTAGCGGGTGGATTATTGCTGGTTGGTTTGCCTTTGTATCTTACTCATGTGAAAACGTCCAAAGCTCGTACACTGTCTTAATGTGTTTCAAGTTCAGTTAGATATTGAGTAACCTGAGAGCCCTGTTATTTCCATTGGATAGCAGGGCTTTTTTTACTTTGTTGGCAATTATTGTTGTTACTTGAAGAAAATGGAATGAAGGAAGCTTATGAGTAAGCCATTGAGCGTCAGTATTGGCAGTGCCACAGACAAAGGCAGGAAAGAGGTAAACCAAGACTTTCTGGGAAGTTCGGTTCCTGCTGAGCCTTTGTTGAGTGCGAAAGGCGTTGTGGTTGCGATTGCCGATGGTATAAGTTCTAGCAAGGTGAGCCAAGTCGCCAGTCAAACGGCAATTACGAGTTTTTTGGAAGATTATTATTGCACCTCTGATGCTTGGTCTGTGAAAACCTCTGGCCAAAAAGTGGTGAAATCAATTAATGCTTGGTTGCACGCTCAAACTCAAAATAGCCCTTATCGTTTCGAGAAAGACAAAGGTTATATCTGTACTTTCAGTGCCTTAGTGCTTAAGTCTAATAGCGCTCATATTTTTCATTCTGGCGATAGCCGAATATACCGAGTAACAGGATCAGCATTAGAGCAATTAACGCAAGATCATCGACGAGTTGTCTCGGAAGATGTGAGCTATCTAACTCGTGCTTTAGGTATTGATCAGGCGTTAGAAATTGATTACCGCGTTGATCCTATTGCTGAAGGCGATTTATTTTTATTGGCAACAGATGGCGTTTATGAATTTGCAAATGTGGCTCAGGTCTTGGAATGCATTGCTGCAACGAATACATTAGATGACGCGGCTGAGCGCATTATTTCGTTGGCGTTGGACGCGGGCAGTGATGATAACTTGAGTGTGCAACTGGTTCGCGTTGAGCATCTTCCTACGTATCAATTAGACGAAGTTCAGCAACAAGTGACTGGCTTGCCTTTGCCGCCTCAGTTGGCTGCAAGAATGGAGTTTGATGGTTATGAAATCATCCGCCCAATTTATGTAAGCAGCCGCAGTCATGTTTTCTTGGCGCGAGATAAAGACACAGAGCAAACTGTCGTCCTTAAAGTGCCTTCGGTGGAACTAGGATCAGATAAAGACTATTTAGAAAGCTTCATGATGGAAGATTGGATTGCCAAGCGCGTCACCAATCCACATGTGGTCAAAGCCATAGAATCCACTCGGAAGCGTAATTACTTGTACGTGGTCATGGAATATCTAGAAGGCAAATCCCTTGCTCAATGGATGATTGATAACCCCAAGCCGAGCTTAGAACAAATCCGTAATATCATTTCTCAAATCGCCAAAGGCTTACAGGCGTTTCATCGACAAGAAATGATTCACCAAGACATTCGACCTGCCAACATCATGATAGACAGTACGAATACAGTGAAGATCATCGACTTTGGTTCGACCTATATTGCAGGCGTCACCAACACAAAAGACGAAGAGTTGCTGAAAGGTACTATGCGTTATTCGGCACCGGAATACTTTCTTGGGCAGGCGGGGACAGCGCGCTCAGATATTTATGCTTTGGGTGTTATCGCTTATGAAATGTTGTCTGGTGGAAAATTCCCTTATGGGGTGAATATTGCTCAGGCGAAAAGCGTCAACGCACAACGTAGGATCCAATACACAAGCTTGATTAATGATGAATCCGAACTGCCAATTTGGATCGATGACGCCTTGCAAAAAGCCTTACAAATTAATCCGCTGAAACGCTACGAAACCTTGTCGGAGTTTGTTTATGATCTCCATCATCCTAACAAGGCTTTTTTGAACCGAACTCGACCACCACTTATACAGCGTAATCCCGTGATGTTCTGGCAAGGTGTGTCTTTTAGTTTATTTCTCATCATCGTTTTCATGTTGTTGAAAATTCAATAACAAGATTGCTTTCTATTAATCAAAAAGACAGGTTTAAAGTTAGCTTCTGCATGCTTTAGTCATACCGTATACTGACTAAAAGCGTTCACAAGCCCATCATGATTCATGTAATCATTGATGCCGTTTTAGTTAAGTTTTAAAGAGAATAATTATGATAAAAAGTAAAATCATCCACCCAGAATTACTTCGCTGTTTAGCAAACTGTGGTCACAAAACTAAGATATTGATTGCAGATGGAAATTACTCCTTTGTGACAAATTCATCGCCTCAAGCCAATATCATCTATCTGAATTTTATGCCGGGAATGCTGGCGAGTACGGATGTTATGGCGGGAGTCTGCGAGATGATTAACGTAGAAAGCGCGACTATGATGTCTCACCCTGCGGATTTTGAGAACACCATTATTGATGAATACAAATCCATGTTGCCAGAAACAGTAGTTATTGATTATTTAGAACGTGCTGACTTCTATTCAGCTGTAAAAAGTGATGATACATTGTTGGTTATTGCAACCGGTGAGCAGCGTCGATTTGCGAATATATTACTGACAGTGGGTGTTGTTTTTGACTAGTCCTGATATAGGTTGACACTTATTCTGGTTCTAAAACGCTCGATGAACCTCATCGGGCGTTTTGTATTTTAAGGCCATATGTGGCCGACTCTTATTATAACTTTCTACCGACTCCGATACTATCAGCCTAGCTTCATGCAGATCCCTCGGCTTAACGATTAAGTACTCATTCTTAATGATGCCATTGACTCTCTCAGCTAGAGCATTCTGATAGCAATCGTAACCATCTGTCATCGAGCACTGAACTCCATGCTTTTCATGGAGCTGTTGATATTGTTTAGAGCAATATTGAAGCCCTCGATCTGAGTGATGCACGAGCAATTGAGCCTTTCTCGTTCGTTCTTTTAAAGCATTTTTGTAGGCTTTAATGACTGCATCCGTTCGTAAGGTATCGTCTACGTGATATCCCACTATTTTTCGCGACCAAGCATCTGTAATCAAACTGAGATACGCATCGCCATTTTGGGTAGGAACATAAGTAATGTCAGCCACCCATAGCTGTTCAGGTCCACTTGCCTTTATCTGACGCTCACCATCTTTAATCAGGTTTGGATGGCAATAAAAACGGTGATGACTCTGTGTGGTTTTATGGTATGAGCGCCTTACTTTAACCAATAAACGCGCCTCCCTAAGCACTCTAAATAAGCGGTCTCGACCAATATAACACTGGTGCTCCAAGCCGAGCTTATGTTGAAGCTTTCTTGTACCCATTCGAGGATGCTTTAAACGAATGAGCTGTACTTGATTTACCACATCATTGTTTAAGTCGTCTTCTTGTTTAGTTAGCAAGCAGCGTTTGTAATAAGCTTGTCTTGTGATACCAAGATAGCGACAACATTCAATAACGCTAAAACCATCTACTTTCTTTTCTTGGATCGTTTGGCAAGCGGCTTTTTTGACACGCTTACTCCGTAATCACGCTTTAAAACCATGATCATGTGCTCAAAGAACTCAGCCTTTCTCTTAGCCTCAACCAGCTCAGTTTCAAGCGCTTTAATTCGTTGCTCTGGGGTAAGCTCATTTGTCTCATTCATAAGATCTCCTTTTGGATGCAAAGGTGAAGCACCTTGCTCCCAATTTAGTCGACCATGCTTTCGAAGCCAAATCAAAACAGTTGACCGGCCCTGAATGCCATATTTACTTTGAGCTTGTTTATAGGTCAACTCGCCTTTTTCTACTTGATCAACAACGGCTAATTTAAAGGCGAAGGAATAGTCACGCTGTGTACGCTTAGGTGTTGTAGTCATTGCACTCTCCAATTGAAGTATTGAAAAGTGACAACCTTATTTAGGACGGGTCATTTTTAATAAAAAAGCCACTTCATTTGAAGTGGCTTTTGAGTTTTGATTGTTGAGTGATATAAAGCTCAATAATTAAAGTTGAATAATAACGTGTTCACCATCGATAGTGAGTTCTAAAGTGTTGCCGATTAATTTATGCGACACTTCTGTTTTAGCTTGCCCAGCTTTACTCGGCACAAGCAAAGTAAGAATGTTGTGCTCTTTCTTTGCTTTGAACTTCGCTTCTACATGACGGTGAACTTCTAAATCAGCGTATTCTGCTGGGTCAACTTCACCGAAGCCTTCTACGTTCTCAATTGACAATATGTCATCTTTGCAATCGTTGATGAAGGAAACGTCGAGTACGGCTTTTTCACCGATAATTTTGAATCTGTCACCGCCAGTTTCTGTGCCGAACGTTGTATGCAGGTTCCAAGTTAGGTCCTGCTCAACTTTCATTGTCGCTGTGTCACGCATGACAAAGACTTTGCCTTTTGCGAACCAGATTTTACGCTTGTAGCTTTCTAAGTCTGGGTTGTGGAATTGGTAAGACGTGGATGCATCACCTTCCACAAACAAGACTTCAGATTCTGTATCGTAATCGCTGATTTTACCGCCAGCTTCAATACAGTAACGATCTTGGTGTTCGCCTTCGAACTTAGATGTGGTGTTTTCTGCGTACTGACCTTTGCCATCAAATAATGGTAGGTTTTTAGAGAAAGTACGACGACGCCATTTGATGTGCATGTCTACACCAAAACCACCGTAATAACCTGTGATTGCCGCTAATGTGTCACCAAAAGCATGCAAGGTGTAAGCGTTTTGGTCACCGTGTGAATGGCTGATAGAACCAAATGGACTACATTTGTAAACCATGTGGATATGTTCTTCACGGTTTGTCATGTTGCTATGGAAGGCCGCCCAACCAGTAATCGGGAACACTTTAAGCAGTGGTTCGTTAGACGGCGCCACTTCTGGCATGTCGTTCCATAGATAATCAAAACGCAAATCATCATAACCAAAGTCCCACCAACCGAAGTTGTAGAACTTAGTATGCGCTTCTGTATCACGGGCTTTAAGCTGGTTGTAGTACCAAATGTATTCTGGCTTGTTATTCACACCGGCAAAGTGCTTGATGTTATAAGCCAGTTTTAGACCTGGGAAGTCACCAATACTGGACTGGTCACAGAAGCTCGCGCGCTTAGAGTGAACCGGCATACAGTAAAGAGGGAAGTCGCCAGTGTTCTTGTAGAACTCTTTGTTGAACATGTTAATCGACGTGTAGCTTTTTAGTAGGTCAAAAGACTCACCAAGGAACGCCATTTGTGTGTTCCAGTAATCTGGACCTTCTGCCCATGCGCCGTCTTGACCACCCCATGGCGGGTAATGTTTCGCATAGTACTCAATACCGTATTCGATGTACTCACGAGCTTTTGGATACTCATTGTATAGGGCGATACAGGTTGGAATAACTGCTGAGCTGATACTACGTACACCGTGGCTGTTTAGCGGGTTTGCTAACAAATCTACGGTTACTTGTAAGTGGTGCATGATTTCTTCTAAGCGAACCACTAAAGCTTGTTTAATAGTCTCGCGTTCTTCTTCTGTGAAGTAGGCGTGCAACCAATCGTAACCCCAAGCCATTGCCGCGATAACACGGAAAGCAGCTTCATCGTTGTAACCACGGGACGTCACGCCTTCTGGATCGTATGACGCTAGTTGCAATGTCCATGCTTTTGCCTTGGCAATGATGGCTTCGTCTTCTAATACGATACCTGCAATAGATAGATTACGTGTGGCATTGAAGGCTTCTTGACAGCTCACGTACATTTGACGCCAGTAAGGGCGCCACAAAGAGGCTTTGCCAACGGTTTCTTCTGGGTAAGGTTGTGGCTCAGCGTAAGGTGCTGTGTCTAAAAACTTATTGGTGGAGTTCGCCATAAAAGCGTCAAACTTGCAGTAGCTTGGGTCTTTTTTCAGATTCTCACGAAATGCAGCAAGGTCTTTGCTTTGTACCAATAAGCGTGGATGTTCAACGCTCAAGTTATCTAGGAAAGACAGGTCGATATCCGCTTCTTGAACCTTGATAGGCATGACATCAACAAGATTACCTGCAGATTTGTCGTTCTCTAGTTTGATGGCTTTAATAGCATCAAACGATTTATCTTTAGACATTGTGGGCCTCCATTTAAAATTATTTTAATAAGTCTTTATTCGCACAATTTTTTGAGATGTCGCCATTTAAAGCATTGATAAGATTATCTACGGCACACATCACCATATTGAATCGAGTTTCTGCCGTCGCTGAGCCGATATGTGGGAACATGACAGCGTTATCTAATTTGCACAGTGGTGAGTCTGCTGGCAGTGGCTCTACTTCAAAAACATCCAAACCAGCAGCCTTGATTGTGCCTTTCGTTAAGGCGTCAATCAGAGCAGATTCATCAATGACCTTGCCTCTAGAGCCATTAATGAAAATGGAGCTCTTTTTCATCATGGCAAATTCATTCTTGCCAATCAGTCGTTCCGTTTGCGGCGTTAATGGCGTCATGACGCAAACGAAATCAGATGTCTTGAGCAAAGACGCCATATCCATATAAGAAGCGTTAAAATCTTTTTCAGCTTCTTCTTTACGGCTACGGTTGCTGTATTGAATTTTCATGTCAAACCCAAGGTGAGCACGTTTGGCAATGGCGTATCCAATGCGTCCCATACCAATAATGCCTAAGGTTTTACCATGAATGTCGGTGCCAAAATGTGCTTCACCAATGCTGCTTGTCCAACGGCCTTCACGAACCATATTCGCCATTTCTACGGCACGTCTTGCTGTGCACATAATGAGAGTAAATAGAGTATCGGCTGTGGTTTCATTTAGCACATTGGGCGTGTGCATTAGGGGAATATTGCGCTGTGCAAGATAAGGAAGGTCGTATTGATCGGTACCGACAGAAATAGTGGAAGCTGCTTTCAAATTCGGAGCGTACGTCAAAACCTCAGCGTCCATTTTTACACTGGCACCAATCAATCCTTCCGTTTCAGCAAGCGCAGAAAGAAACGCACTTTTATTGTTATCATTTATTCCGTCGAAATAAGTAACATTAAAGTGCGCTTGCAGTTTCTGCAGCGCTTGCTCAGGAATCCCTTTGTATAAAAGGACGTTGCGTTTCATCTTACTTAAGCTTGCTCTAGCTCGATTAACTTAGCGCGAGTCGGAAGGCTTTCGCTGTCGCCACGTACTTGTACTGCTAATGAGCCAAATAAGTTACCGCGACGTGCTGCTTCTGCAACGCTTTTGCCATCCAACAATGCAGAGATAACGCCAGTAGCAAAACTGTCGCCAGCGCCTACTGTATCGATAACTTTTTCCACTTTGAAACCTGCTACTGTGCCAGATTCGCCTGCCGCTGTTTTGTAAAATGCGCCTTCTGCTCCTAGTTTAACGATAACGGTTTTCGCGCCATTGCTTAGGTAGAAGTCTGCGATTGTTTCTGGGTCTTCACTGCCTACAAGGATTTTACCTTCTTCAACACCTGGTAAAACGATGTCGCTGGCAAAAGCCAATTCATTAACCGTTTTGATCATGGTTTCTTGGTTTGGCCACAATGTTGGGCGCAAGTTCGTATCAAAGGTAATGCTGCAGCCTTGTGCTCTTGCGTATTCTAGCGCTTTAAAAATCGCTTCTCGCATAGAGCTAGAAACCGCAGCGGCAACACCTGTTAAATGTAGGTGAGTGTCAGCTTTAAATAAGCTCGCATCAATATCATTGGCGTTCAGCGTTGATGCTGCTGAGTTACGACGGAAATATTCTACTGCTGGATCGCTGCCGTCTGTTTGACTGGTTTTCATCATGAAACCTGTTGGGTAATCCGCAGTTTCAGAGATAGAGTCTGTATTGATGTTTTCTTTGCCGATCGCATTGCGGATAAATTCACCAATGCAGTCGTTGCCCACTTTGCTGACGTAGTTAGATTGGAAGCCAAGGCGCGCCATACCAATTGCGACGTTCACTTCTGCGCCTGCTAAGTAGCGAGAGAACTCTTCAACGTCTGCTAGTCTTCCAGGTGTTTTTGCAACGAATAGTCCCATTGCTTCACCGAGTGTTACAAAAGATTGTGCTTGGTTATTTTGCGCCATGTTTATTATTCCTATCTTATTATTGCCGTCATCGAGGTCATTTATTGTAGACCTGTTATATTTTGATCAAGAAGATAACATGGAACCGATTCCAAAAACAGCTAAATCCGTCCTATGTTGATTGTCTAATAACCAATTCTGCAGCCAACTTGATGTGCTGCGTTGGTTCGCTATTGCCTTGAATACGCGTTAAAAGACGGTTACAGGCAGTTTGTCCAATGTCTTGCGTAGGCTGACGCATGACAGTTATACCGCCTTCAAACAATTGCACCCATTCAGGATCATCTATTCCAATTAATCCAATATCTTGGCCTGCTTTGATATTCAGCTTTTTTAAAGCTTTTGCTGCACTCATGGTGGCAACACCATTAGTGGTAAAAATGGCTTTTTTACGATTTGGATTCTCTTGTAGAAAGTCGTTAATCGTTGAACTCATACAAGGCTCACTCATTTTGTCTGTTTCCACAATGTCGCAAGTCATGTCTTCCTGTTCTGCAACGAAAGCTTGAATAGCGTCAACGCGTGCACGTCGAGGTTCAATGGTAAGAGACTCAGTGATGACCAAAATGTCTTCATAGGATTTGGATAACAGATGTTCGCAGGCTTGTTTGGCAGCGGCTTCATTATCCAAGCCGACCGAATCAAATCCAAGTGAGGTGTTAATGCGGTCAACCAAGACAAGAGGGCAGGTTAGTTTGGCTAAGTTGTCGAGTTGCTTCGGTGCCATGGCTGCGATGTTGACGATTATGCCGTCTACTCTATGTGCTTCTAACAGATTCAAGTAACTGTCTTGTAAGTCTTTTTCATTGTCCGTGTTACACACCATCAGCATGTAACCTTCTTGGCGACAAACATGCTCTATCCCCTTCAATACATCGATAGAATAAGGGTTGGTGACATCGGCAAACATAAGTCCAATGAGCTTCGAGTGACCGGCTCGTAACATTCGAGCGGAGTGATTTGGACGGAAATCTAAATGGGCGATAGCGTCTTCAATTTTCTCTCGAAGCTTTTCTGATAACTTGTTTTGTTCGCCATTTAGATAGCGAGAAACACTGGTCTTTCCGACATTAGCGTATTTGGCGACATCAGAAATGGTGGTGAAATTTTTGTTCGGTTTCTTCGGCAATGTTTTGTCTCAGTATTTGAATGAAATGAGAAAGTCCCACAGAAATGAGTAATAGGTAGGTGTTTTATCTACTTTAAACTATGATCCTAGTAAGGTGCAATTGTAAGTCTCAAATCTGTTTTTATCCCGCACTTGGGCTTTTTTAGAGCTCTTTTTTAATGGCAGGAATCCTATGAAAATTTTCAGTTGTCAGCAATGTGGTCAAACCGTGTTATTTGAAAATACGCATTGTGAGCAATGTTCGTCTGCACTGGGCTTTTTGCCTGATCAGTTGGTGCTTAGTGCGTTAAAGTCTGTCGATAACGCTTGGTATGCCATGGCGGACACATCGGTTCCGGTTAAGCGTTGGTATTACTGTGAAAACCATCAGCATCAAGTATGTAATTGGCTGGTGGAAGAGGGTGGAAGTTCATTTTGTGTGGCGTGTGATTTGAACCGCCATATTCCTAACTTAGGCAAAATAGAAGAACGCCAAGCGTGGCAGCAGTTGGAGTTTGCCAAGCACAGATTAGTTTATTCTTTGTTGCGCCTTGGCTTGCCTTTAGTCAGTAAGAAAAAAGCGCCAGAAGAAGGTTTATCATTCGATTTTATTTCTGAAAATAATGTGGTGCCAGAAGATGTGAGCCCAATGACTGGGCACGCTTCAGGCCAAGTGACTATCAATGCGGCAGAAGGTAATTCAGTAGACCGAGAGCAAATGCGCGAGGATATGAATGAGTCTTATCGAACAGTGATCGGTCATTTTCGACATGAGATTGGACACTATTATTGGGATTCATTGGTGTTTGATGATGAACAGACTTTAGCTGAGTTTCGCGCTTTATTTGGTGATGATACGACAGACTATGCTGAAGCGTTAGAAGCTCATTACAAAACACCAAATGCAGAGTGGCAGCAATCTTTTGTGAGTGTGTATGCTTCATCACACCCTTGGGAAGATTGGGCGGAAACGTGGGCGCATTATCTGCATATCGTCGACACATTAGAAACCGCCAGTGATTTGGGGTTGAGTTTTCAGCCTATTGGATCTAATCGACAAAATCTGGCTGTTATGGTGAATATCGATCCTTTTAGCCATGATGATTTTGAAGAAATTTTGGCTCAGTACATTCCTTTAACTTTTGCTGTGAACAGCTTAAACAGAGGGATGGGACAACCAGATTTGTATCCTTTTATCTTGGTGCCAGCGGTGCGTCAAAAATTGGCCTTTATTCATAAATTGCTTCGATCTCAGTCGAAATAAATGGGTTGAGCAGGTGAGGATTTTACTTATTCATAGCTGTGGAGAGGCTGATCCGTTATCATGCTCGCTGCATAGGAACGGGTTCGCCTGTTTCCTGACTCCCAATATTTAGGACCCCAATGAAAAAGACATTTAAGTTATCTCACCCAAAAATTGCCTATCCTCGTTTAATTGAAGCGACAAAAGCGGAAGTTAAAAAATATCTAAAACGAGAGCGCAATAAAAGCTTGCCTGATTACGCAGATTTTTGGGGGTTTGATTGTAAGTTTGGCGCAACAGAAGATTCAGCAGAAATCATTCATGTTGCTCAGATTAACGAAAAAATCAGTTTTGCAGAAAGCCAAGAATGGCAAGCGTTTTACTTAGAAATCATCGCAGCGCCAGCGCAACGTACTAAGCGTCCTGTATCAGAATCTAATGATGTTGATGACGAAGAATAGAGATTGAACGAACATAGCTATTCAGTTTGATGAGTGCATTACTTTTAAAAGACAGATCAACCACCATTGATCTGTCTTTTTTTGATTCTAACGATAGCCTTGAGCTTGCAGCTTAAATAAATGTGCGTATTGACCTTGCTGAGCCAACAAAGAGTCATGGGTTCCACGTTCTTTTATTTCACCATGTTCCATGACAATAATTTCATGAGCAAGGCGAACGGTGGAAAATCGATGGGAAATGAGAATCGCCATTTTGTCTTTTGTGTGTTCTTGGAAGTGTTCAAAAATACTGGCTTCAGCTTGGGCATCCATGGCCGCTGTTGGCTCATCTAATACTAAAATATCGGCTTCTTCTCTCATAAAAGCGCGAGCTAAGGCGATTTTTTGCCATTGACCGCCAGATAGTTCTTGCCCATCTTTAAACCAGCGCCCAAGTTGTGTTTTGTAGCCATTTTCTAGTTGATCAATAAAATCGGTTGCCTTGCCGAGTTCAGCGGCTTTTTTCCAACCAGATTCATCTTGGAATCGAGCGTCATCGCCTGCACCAATGTTTTCACCGACAATTAATTGGTATCGCACAAAGTCCTGAAAAATTACGCCAATACGCTTTAAAAGCGCTACTTCGTCCCATTCAATTAAATCTAAACCATCCAACAGTATACGACCTTGAGTTGGGTGATAAAGGCGAGTCAGTAGTTTAATAAGTGTTGTTTTACCTGAGCCGTTTTCGCCGACAATGGCGAGACTTTGCCCTGGTTTTATATGCAAATTAATGTTGGATAAAGCCGCGGTTTGACTGCCAGGATATTGAAAAGAAACTTGTTCGAAACGAATGCCGTCGTTTGGTTTTGGTCCAGTGGTTAAGCCAGTTGTTGAAAACGGTGTTTCTTGTTCTAGATATTCGTATAAATTGGACAAATAAAGGTTGTCTTCATACATGCCACTTATTGCGGTAAGTGAGGCTGAAACGGCACTTTGCCCTTGTTTGAATAACAATAAGTACATGGTCATTTGACCTAATGTAATCACGCCCAAAATGGTGTCGCTGACAATCCATGCGTAAGCGCCATAAAACACCAAAGAACCAATCACACCTAGAACAAAACCCCAAGTTTCGCGTCGTAGAATGAGCCGCTTACTTTCTTGGAAAAGCTTTTGAAAAATATCCGCATAACGTTGCAAAAAACGCCCACTTAATTGATATAAGCGAACCTCTTTAATGTGGTCTTCTCTGGCCAATAATGTTTCTAAATAGTTCTGCTGCCTTACTTCTGGTGAACGCCAGCGAAACATTAAGAATGCAGCACTGGAAAATTTTGCTTCTGCGATAAAAGAGGGAAGTGCGCCACACACAAGCAATATCAAAGCCCAAGGAGAAAAGTGCCATAGCAAAATCGCAAAGCTGGATAATGAAATGGCATTTTGCAGTAGCGCAAAGGTTTTATTCACTAAGGCAAGAGGGCGGCTAGAGGCTTCTCGGCGAGCGCGTACGAGCTTGTCGTAAAATTCAGAATCTTCAAAATGAGAAAGTGTCAGGGTTTGGGCTTTCTCCAAGATCAACATATTGACCTTATGGCCTAATAAACCTTGAAGTATCGCTTGCTGAGCAGTCAGTGCTCGTTGAGCAGCGGCAATGATGAGAACCAAAATACCTTCCAATATCACATACTTGAAGGCGGTTTGATAATGGAAAACACCTTTTTGTTCGTAGGTATTTATAGCGGCTAAAACAGCATCAACAATGAGTTGGCCAACGTATGCCATTGCAGCAGGCACAATCCCTGCGATTAAAGTGGCAATAGCTAAACCTATGGTTAAGGCGGGTGATGTTTTCCAAACCAATTCAATGGCTCGTCGGCTATAACGAAAAACACCCAACATATTTTTATCGACGTTATTTTTAGGTGCGGCAACTGGCTTCATTCATGATCCTAGCGAGAAAAGAGACAAGCAATTTATAGGCTTAGTATACGCCATATGTGGCGCTTCTCTGCTATCGATGAATAACTGAAACAAGAAATAAAACGAAACCAGAAGTGATGAAAAAGGTGTTGTGAGTGAGAACAACGCTTTCCATTTAAGTGTGCTAAATGGAAAGCGTTATAGCTGACAAAAATACTATTTTAGAAGAATAGCCATGAGAAAAGTTGAATGACGCCAGCAAAAACACCCACTAAAACGAGCAAGATCAGTGTGTTAATAAGGTACTTGAGGCGCTTGTAAGCTTTTCTGTTGGTTTTTTTAAGCTCTTTGCCTTTTTGTAGAAGTGGTGCGACAGACTTAAATATTTGGTTGGCTAAACCGCCTTTGTCTTCATGAGTGTTAGGCACAACAGAAGCTCGCATTAGCAATTTGTAGCTGATGTTAATCAGTTTTCCTAATGGATTGACGGGGCGGTTAAAGTCACACATTAAAATAAGGCGACTTTCTTCTGTATTGTTTTTGACGAAATGCAGATAGGTTTCATCAAACAAAAGATCCTTTCCGTCTCTCCATGAGTACTGCTCTCCATCGATATTAATAAAGCAGTCATTGCTATTCGGGGTTTCTAACCCTAAATGATAACGTAGCGAGCAAGCAACAGGATCAAGATGACGAGTAAGTTCTGAGTTGGCTGGCATGTAAGCAAACATGGCACCATTAATGTTTTTGATCTTACTGAGAATTTCAACGGTTTTAGGGCAGCTCTTCTGAGCGGAAGTGTGGGAGTAGCCATACCATTTTAGATAAAACTTACGCCATCCGTATTTATGGAAGGTTCTAAAGCCAACGTCATAATAGGCATCTGAGCCAAGAGTATTGATGTTTTCTAGCTCTCCTTCCTGTTGGAGAGCCAATGCTTCATCTCGTATTACTTCCCAATTAGCTCGTAGCTCATCAAGTTCTTTGTATTGCAAGGTATCAATAATTGGGCGACGGACAGCTTTAGATGAAAATAAATACAGCAAGCAGTTAAGTGGTGCAAAAATCGGCCAACCTTTTCGTAAATATTCAGTCCAGTTGGCATATCGAACGCTGCCTCTGTACGTATAAATGTAATACATAGAGCATAGACTGAAGCCCACTAAAAGAATCAATATGACGGCGAGGTACATTTTTTATCCCTATTAAAATACAGCTGTTCATTTTGTTTGCTAATTATTTACCAATTAGATCAAAATATGAACCTTTTAATGGGGTTTTGTACACATTTCACCTTGAATTTGTAAGCTTAATTTCTAAGTAGCATCACTTTCTACGAAATCGTTAACATCGTCTTGATCGAATATGACAGTGTTTTCCTCTTCCTCATAGAAGGTTTTAAGTTAACTACATCGTGGATTCTAAAAATATGTTGATATTGTAGGCTTTTAATATGGAATGATATTTTTCAGTAGGAAATGAAAGAGCCTATTTTGACGATGAAATAGGCTTTATTTATTGGAGGATTGTTTTACAATCTATTACTTAAAAAGTATAACCTGTTGTAATTGCCAAGTTTGAACCGTCATATTTATTAGAAGCCCCATCGAAGCGATACTCAATGTTGGTATAACGAAGTCCAATATTCAAAGATTTATAAATGTTGTAATTGGCTTCTAGAAGGAATCCTAGAGCATTATCAGCTTCAACATTTAGGTAACTGCTTCCAACTACAGAATATTCATATTCAGGGTTTAGATGGTAGGTGACACCTGCAGCAAGTTGTAATTTATCTGATTGCCTCAAAAAGAGAATATCAATAGGAAGGCGAGAAAAACTAACTTCACCATTAGATGCGTATATAGTGTCACTCATTGAATTTATAGCTAATTTGAAATAGGTGTCTTCGCTGCCAGATATTGGTATTATTGCATATGCTCCAAATAATAACCCACTACCAGCTTTTATTGTATCTGTTGAGCCACTCGTAAAAGTAACAGTGCTTATAACATCCCCTCCGTTAGCAAACCCTCCTTGTATTCCAAATTTAGTTGTTCTAATTTTATTCCCTGACTCTTCACTGTTTGCATTTGCAAATGTTGCTCCAGCAATCAATGATGCTGCTAATGCAATTTTAGTAAATCTCATATTATTCCTTATCCTTCATGATTTAGTTTTACATATACTCCAAGACGAGAAAATAAGTAAATTTTTTGGAAAAATCAATAATAAAAGCATAATACTTCTTGGTATTAGCAAAGATTTTTTGGAAAAAGATGAGGGTTATTTTTTATGCAACATCACTTTCTACGAAATCGTTAACATCGTCTTGATCGAATATGACAGTGTTTTCCTCTTCCTCATAGAAGGTTTCCTCATCAGGCTCTATGATTAAATCCTCCAATGGTTTTTTTGGGGCGGCATCCGCTAAGTCGAGCTGGACGCTGGTGTCTGTGTTTTTGACTTTTTTCGTTTTAGGTGCGCTTTTCTTCTTTGAGCCTAAAGCCTCTAAAAAGGCGTCTTTATTCTTTGCAAGGTACATAGACAAAGCTTCGATTTGAGTCGTGTCACTAATAAGGTTGCTACCTTCTAAGACGTTATAAAGCGCATCAGCTGTATCTAGCAGCTTATCGTAGGCATCAGCTTCTGCTTTCGAAATAAAAGTCATTCTTTCAATTCCATCACGTTCTACAACATATTGAGTAATTACAGGCATAATCCACCTCCAAAAATAATACTGTATAAATATACAGTATTATTTTCTCTATTGTCCAATGCTTTTGTTTGTTGATTTTGCCAATGATTGCTAAAGTGGCGCTCTTGATAAAGGAAATGGTTTTTATGCAATTCGACTTATCCCAATTAGATTTTTCTGTCGTAACTGAACATATTGAAGTGACGTTAACAGTGGCTTGGGCACTGCTTTTTTACATTGTAAGGCGCTATATAAAACGTCTGATTCGTTTAAATCAGAATATAGAACACGATAAAAAGCGCCAGAGAATTAACACGGTAGATAATATTTTCAATCTCTTCTTAGTGGTTGGTTTTATCTTAATTTGGTCATCTGAACTCCAAAATATCGCCATTTCCATTGCGGCATTTATGGTGGCGCTGGTTATCGCCACGAAAGAGTTTATCGCTTGTATTGTGGGTGCTTTTTACCGTGCCAGTACAAGGCCTTATCAAGTAGGTGATTGGATTCGTATTGCGAATTATGAAGGCGAAGTCACCGACAGCGATTGGCTTTCTACGACTCTGTTTGAAGTTGATTTAAAAGGCGGAAGTTATTCTTATACGGGGCGTACTACCGTAGTGCCGAACAGTGTTTTGCTGGTTCATACCGTGCAAAACCTGAACTATATGCGCCGTTATGTTACTCATAATTTCTCTATTTCACGTAATACGGATGATGTGAATTTATTTGTAATTAAAGAGCAGATCTTGGAGAAAATTCGCGAATACAGTGAGCATTTCCACGAAGTAGCGATTCGCTACAATAGCTTAATTGAAAAGCGTTTGGACATTAAAATTTCAGGCCCTGAACCTCGGGTTCGAATCACGACGACGCCAGAGGGTTACAACATATTCACTGTGTCTTTGTTCTGCCCAACAGAAGAAGCCGTAGGTATTGAGCAAAAGGTGACAGAAGATTTTATGCGGTTTTGGTATGAAGAGCGTAATGCCAATTGGAACCGACAGAGTGAATCGAGTGAGGCAAGTAAATGAAGATCTTTCAGCGAGCTTTAACACTGACTTTATTAGCAAGCACTTTACTGTTAATCGGCTGCAATAGCTTTTTAGTAAGTGAAGATGAAGTCAATCAAGAGGTTAAAAAACAGCTCGAAGAGTCACAACAGAACAAAATTACCTTCAACATCGATGGTAATGTTTTGAACTTGGATTTGTTAGTAACAGAAGCTGACATAGATTTCACCGCCCGTGATGGTGGCTTGGTTATTGTGGATTTAGTAAGTGATTTAAAAGGGACATTAACGGCATTTGGTCAAGAGTTTTCATTGACTACTGTGGTTCGTCCATCGTTTGAATCTGGCGTTCGCATTGAAGGCGATAAGCTTTATTTAGTTGGCCCAAGAATCACGAAAATAGACGTACAAGGCTCTACTTTTAGTGAGCAAATGTTACGTTCAACGTTGGGTTCTTTGCATGGCGATTTAGAGCAAGCGCTGGCTCAGCATTTTGCTAAGTATCCTGTGTATGTTCTGAATCATTCGCCATTTGAAAAAGTAGCCGGAGCGTTGGTGAAAGACATTATTATTAAAGAAGAATCCCTAGAGCTCTCTATTTTCTAGTTAAGTTCTTAGGTTGCCTTTATAATGCCGCGCTAAAATGAGCAGTAATGCTTCTCTCCCAGAATGAAGAATAGAGGAAACCCCTATGCCGATTGCAGATAATCAAGTTGTTCAATTTCACTACACATTACGTCATGGAGAAGACTTGATTGAAACGTCTGCGGGTAATGATCCTGCAGCGTACCTTCACGGTCACAGCAACATTGTTCCGGGACTAGAAAAAGCAATGGAAGGCAAAGAAGTAGGTGATGAATTTGAAGTAACAGTGCCTTGTGCTGAAGCTTACGGCGAGCGTCATGAAGATCGCACACAGCAAATGCCAATCAAACACTTGCAAGGCGCGAAACGCTGGAAACCTGGCATGGTTGCTGTGGTACAAACAGACAAAGGCATGCGTCAGGTAACCATCATTAAAGCCGGTCTGAAGCATGCAACAGTTGACTTGAATCACCCATTGTCAGGAAAAGATCTTACATTCAATATTGAGATTGTTGAGACTCGTGACGCAACCAATGATGAGATTGCCCACGGCCATGCACACGGTGTAGGCGGTCATCACCACTAGTAATTATTGAGTGAAAGAAAGCCTCTGTTGCGTTTATCGTAGCAGAGGCTTTTTTGTAGGAAAAAACGGTGGCGAGTCAAAAAAATGAAAATTAATAAGAATCGTTATCAACTAGCTTGACAGAACTTTCTTCTAGGTACATATTGATAATAGTTATCATTTATATGTTTGAAAGGAGAAAGCAATGACTCGCTACTTAGTGCCATTCTCAGTACTTGAACAAACCATTCAGGCGGGTCAGTGTGCAGACTCGCCAGAGATTCTCGATCATTACCTAACGCTGACAACAGAATACGCCGAGCGTCTGAGTATTCCTGATGCCACATCACTGCATCAACGGGTCTTTAACGTATTGCTCGATACTGTTTGCGATACCAGCCTTCCTCCTCACTGGCGTCAAACTTGCCTTGATAAAGTGTACTTACCTTTATCACAGCTAAAACGCTTAATCGTGACGTATCAAGATGCCAGAAGCTATTTCAAAATGGAGCACAGTTTGCGTACTTTGAGCCATTACTTTATTTCTTCTTACTAACAATAAGGACACATCATTAGAATGAAAATGCGTATTGAAAAAGACAGCATGGGTGAATTAAACGTACCTGAAGACGCTTTGTATGGCGCGCAAACTCAAAGGGCAATCAACAACTTCCCCATCAGTGATGAGCCACTTCCAGAAGCTTTTATTCGCTCTCTTATCTTAATCAAAGCAGCCGCGGCACGAGCTAACCAGAGCTTAGAGTGCATTACACCAGAACAATCAGCGGCTATTCAAAATGCCTGCGATGATTTGCTGAACGCCAAAAACTTAATGCAGCATTTCCCTGTGGATGTGTTCCAAACTGGCTCCGGTACCAGTTCAAACATGAACGCCAATGAAGTCATTGCGACGCTAGCAACCAAATACCATGGTTTGGATATTAATCCGAATGACCATGTGAACTTTGGACAAAGCAGTAACGATGTTATTCCAAGTGCTATTCATGTGAGTGCTACATTGGAATTAACAGGGCATTTACTTCCTGCGTTGGAATATTTAAAACAAGCCATTATTCAAAAAGGCGACTCTCTGGCTGGCTTTACCAAGACAGGCCGTACTCATTTAATGGACGCTATGCCAGTGCGTTTGGATCAAACTTTCCACGCTTGGGCTGCACAATTACAAGACAATATAGATAACCTGAAACACCTAGAAAGCAAAACATCACAACTCGCGCAAGGTGGTACGGCAGTAGGAACAGGGATTAACGCACACCCTGAGTTTGCCTCTCTATTCGCAAAAGAACTGTCTGATTTAACCAAGGTGACTTTTACTCCAGGTCAAAACTTTTTTGCTCTGATTGGTTCGCAAGATACGGCGGTTGCTTTGTCTGGTCAGCTAAAAGCCGTCGCGGTCACTTATATGAAAATTGCGAATGACTTACGCTGGATGAACTCAGGCCCATTGGCGGGATTGGGAGAAATTACCTTAGAAGCTTTACAGCCAGGGTCGTCCATCATGCCAGGCAAAGTGAATCCAGTGATTCCGGAAGCCACAGCCATGGTTGCGGCGCAAGTTATTGGTAATGACGCAGCGATCACTATTGGTGGTCAGTCTGGTAATTTTGAATTGAACGTCATGTTGCCAATGATTGCGAAGAACTTGCTGCATAGCATTAAACTACTGGCAAACAGTGGTCATTTGCTAGCAGACAATGCCATTACCACATTGACGGTAAATGAAGATAAGCTAAATGAAGCGTTACATCGTAACCCGATTCTCGTCACTGCATTAAACCCAATCATTGGTTATGGTAAAGCGGCTGAAATTGCGAAAACAGCTTACCGAGAAAAACGCCCAGTAGTGGATGTGGCCGAAGAGCAAACGGATTTAAGTCGAGATGAGTTAATGGCTTTGCTTGATCCAGCTAAATTAACAAACGGTGGTTTGTAATTACTGAAAAGGATTTCATAATTTGGTTATCCTCTTTTCCAAATTCTGAAATGAGCCAGCCTTGAGCTGGCTTTTTTGCTTTTGAGTGCAGCGTGTTTATAAACACTTGCTCATAAATACGCTGTATTGATCTAGTTGATAATCTGCAAAGGGGCCGCATTCTTCAAAGCCGTGTTTGCTGTAGAGGTTTCGTGCAGGTGTAAAGAAGTCTTGAGTGCCTGTTTCTAAACTGATTTTAGTGAGTTTGTTTTGCTTGGCGCTTTCCAAAATGAATTGCAAAAGGTGAGAGGCGACGCCTTTGTTACGAGCAGCTTCGGTGGTGCGCATGGACTTAATTTCACCTTCTTGGTTGCCTAAGTCCTTTAGTGCGCCACTTCCTAATAATATGTCACCTTCCCAGATGGTCCAAAAGGTAATGTTTGGTTGTTGAAGCTCGCTTAGGTCAAGGGCATGAACACTTTCCGCTGGTGAAGTGGCGTACATATCATCAAGGTGCTCGATTAGTAATTGTCGTACTTCAGGGCCAGATAAATCATCCACTCGGATTTCCATGAGCTTGTTTCCTCTTCGTAATAAATAGCGTATTAAATAATTTATACCTTTTTAAAAGCCATTTTTGAACTCTTTAGAAATCACATCTGCACTCTTCAAAAATCATCTCTCTACTCTGCTAAGATATCGGCAAAGGAAAGTCAGCAGGTATACTGCTTAAAAGAAGACACTATTTTGTAGGCACATATGACAAACAGATTGAGTTTACGAGCCGCGGCGTTAAAAGACGCAAAGACATTGTTGGCGTGGCGTAATGATCCACAAACACGGGCGGCGTCACACAATACAGACGAGGTTCGTTTAGAAGATCATCTTGCTTGGCTTGAGTCCTCTTTAAAGAAGCCAGAAGTGCGACGTTTATGGATAGCAGAATTAGATGGCAAGCTGGTTGGAACCTGTCGAGCGGATAAAGAAGACGATGGATGGGAGCTGTCTTGGACGGTTGCTCCAGAAGCCAGAGGACAAGGTGTTGCCCATAAGATGCTGTCGCAACTTATCGAAAGCTTCCAGCAACCACTGACGGCTCAGGTCAAAAAGGACAACATGGCGTCCATGAAAGTGGCTGACCGCTTGGGGTTTGTTGTAGAGAAAGAAGAAAATGGTGTGCTTTTTTATCGCCGCTAGTGAGGAAACTCAGTCGTCAAACCGAATGCGCACCTTTGCCTTAGCGTCGCCTTTTTCCTCTTCTGAAGGTTGGCGCAATGGCTCAACCAGTTTTTCTAATCCATTGATCTTGATTTCCAACGCCAGTTGCAGCCATTGTCCCAAATTACCACTTGGCCAGCCTTTATTCGCAAACCAGAGTAAATATTCTTCAGGTAAATCCACCAATACACGACCTTGATACTTACCAAAAGGCATGGTTTGACGGGCAACTTGGATGAGATCTTCTTGGGAAAACATGACGCTCACTTAATCATTAACAGTGGTCGTATTTAAACATAAAATGTGAAAAAAACCGCCTTCTACTTTGTTTGCTTATATCATCCAGTGAATAAGCCGAAAATCTCTTATCGAAAGGTGCTGTTTTCAGCAAAGCGAGCAATTAAATAATCGCAAACAGCGGTTAATTTAGGCGATGCTTGTCGCACTTTCGGGTAAACCAACCAAACTCCGCTGTAAGGGTATTGATATTGAGGTAAAAGGGCGATTAACTTTCCTGAAGCGAGGTCGTCATTAACGTAATAATCTGGTAACTGTGCGATTCCTAAGCCTTTTTTTACGGCATCTAATAAAGCCAAGCCTGAGTTACTGCGGTACTGGCTGGTGATCTTAAGCTCTTTTCTCTGACCATTTTGTTGAAACTGCCAATGGTTTGTTGAACCAGTTAAGCATTGGTGTTTGTTCAGTTCTGCCAGTGTGTGTGGCATGCCGTGTTGATCTACATATTCTCGTGAGGCACAAAGATACTCGACACGATTGCATAACCGGCGAGACAAATGGCTAGAATCCTTCATGGAACCCATGCGAATCGCCAAATCATAGCCTTCTTCGATTAAATCCACAGGGCGATTTGTCAGGTGAAAATCCAACTCTATTTGTGGGTGCGTTGATAAAAAATCGTTCATTAACGGTGCGATATAACGTTCACCAAATGTGGTAGCACAGGTCATTTTAAAACTGCCAATAGGCGCTTGGTTGAGAGACGAAATCACTTCTTCTGCGCTGCTCAGTGCGCTGGGTAAATCTCGGCAATGCTGATAATAGAGCTCGCCTGATTCACTTAAACGAATTCGCCTTGTGGTGCGGAATAATAAAGTGGTGCCAAGGTCTGTTTCTAATTGGGAAACCAAACGACTGATGTGTGAGGCGGAAACATTTAATTGACTGGCCGCAGCGGAAAAACTCCCTTGGCGCACAACTTCAACAAAGGCTTCCATAGCTTCCCAATTTTTCATAAATGTCTCTTTTTTTCTGAAGGTGGATAATTGTTATATTATAACCAAATTGAGATGTTTTTAAATGATTGTTGTTATATGGCAACAATCATTTTCTGAAATAGCTATTATCGCGCTAATTTTTTAGGACTAAGCTCTGTGTTATTGGTCATTAAAAACACACACTTTGGAGAACACTATGAAATGTAAAGCCGCTGTCGCTTGGGGCCCAGGCCAACCACTTAAAATCGAAGAAGTTGATGTACAAGATCCGCAAGCAGGTGAAGTCTTGGTTCGTATGGTGGCAACGGGTGTTTGTCACACAGAC
The DNA here is from genome assembly GCF_055809555.1 of Marinomonas sp. 15G6-16. Classification (NCBI taxonomy): domain Bacteria; kingdom Pseudomonadati; phylum Pseudomonadota; class Gammaproteobacteria; order Oceanospirillales; family Oceanospirillaceae; genus Marinomonas; species Marinomonas sp. 15G6-16. The sequence continues at coordinate 2,293,549 of NZ_CM147916.1, forward strand.
GCCTTTACCTTATCGGGTGAAGATCCAGAAGGCATTTTCCCAGCTATTCTTGGTCACGAAGGCGCGGGCATTGTTGAAGCCATCGGCGAAGGCGTCACGTCTTTAAAAGTGGGCGATCACGTTATTCCGCTTTACACCGCAGAATGTGGCGAGTGTAAATTCTGTAAATCAGGCAAAACCAACTTGTGCCAAGCGGTTCGTGAAACCCAAGGTAAAGGCGTTATGCCAGACGGAACAAGCCGTTTCAGCATCAACGGCGAGCCAATTTACCACTATATGGGAACCTCTACATTCGCGGAATACAGTGTGGTAGCCGAAGTGTCTTTGGCGAAAATCCACGTAGACGCGCCATTGGAAAAAGTCTGCTTGCTCGGTTGTGGTATCACCACGGGCATTGGCGCAGTATTGAACACAGCGAAAGTAGAAGAAGGCGCAACCGTTGCCGTGTTTGGTTTGGGCGGCATTGGTTTGTCGGTTATTCAAGGCGCACGCATGGCAGGCGCAGGTCGTATTATCGCCATCGACATCAACGAAGCGAAATTCGAAATGGCGAAACAATTCGGCGCGACAGACTGCATCAACCCGAAAAAATTCGACGCGCCAATTCAGCAAGTGGTTGTCGACATGACAGACGGCGGCGTGGATTACTCTTTTGAATGTATCGGCAACGTCGACCTTATGCGTTCAGCGCTTGAGTGTTGCCACAAAGGTTGGGGCGAATCCATCATCATTGGTGTGGCGGGCGCAGGCCAAGAAATCTCCACTCGTCCGTTTCAATTGGTCACTGGTCGCGTATGGAAAGGCTCCGCATTTGGTGGCGTAAAAGGCCGCAGCCAATTACCGGGTTACGTGGAAGATTACATGAATGGCAAAATCGAAATCGATCCATTTGTGACTCACACAATGGGCTTGGAAGACATCAACAAAGCGTTCGATTTGATGCACGAAGGTAAGAGTATTCGTACCGTGATCTTATTTGATCAATAGGGAGTAGGAAGATGGAATTACTGTCTAGCACAAAAAGCCATGGCGGTTGGGTGAAGCGCTATCGCCATGAAAGCGCATCGGTAAAAGGCGACATGACCTTTGCGATCTACTTGCCACCGCAAGCGGAAACACAAAGCGTGCCTGTGTTGTATTGGTTGTCAGGTTTGACCTGTACAGATGAAAACTTCATCCAAAAAGCTGGCGCGTTTCGTAAAGCGGCGGAGCTAGGTTTGGCGATCGTTTGCCCAGATACCAGCCCGCGTGGCACGGACTATCCGAATGAACACGAAAGTTACGACTTCGGCTCTGGTGCGGGCTTCTATGTGAACGCCACGGTTGCGCCATATTCGAATACCTATCGCATGTACGATTACGTGGTGAGCGAACTGCCAAGCTTGATCGAGGAAAACTTCCCTGTGACAGACAAACGTTCGATCACAGGCCATTCCATGGGCGGACATGGCGCCTTGATTTGTGCCTTAAAGAACCCAAGCAAATACCAGTCGGTTTCGGCCTTCGCGCCCATCGTCAACCCAACCAATTGTCCTTGGGGCGAAAAAGCCTTCACAGGATACTTGGGTGAAGACAAAACCACTTGGAACGAATGGGACGCGACTTACTTAGTGGAAACAGCAGAAGAGCGTTTACCTCTGCTCATCGACCAAGGCGAAGCCGATAACTTCCTAGTGGAACAACTAAAGCCTGAAGCCTTAGAAGCCGCCTGTGAAAAAGTTGGACACCCGATCACGCTACGCCGCCAAGCGGGCTACGACCACAGCTACTTCTTCATCGCCAGCTTCATCGACGAGCATTTAGAACATCACTCTAATGCGCTAGGCTAATTATCGCCTTAGAATAAAAAAAGCGAGCTCCGGCTCGCTTTTTTTATTTATGACACCTTGTCTTATATTTTGTAGGGCATGATGAGCGAAGCGTAATCTGCCATCTCACGTAGGTTGGTCTTTAGACCAAAAAATATAGATTTTTAAGGTTTGATAAGTAAAAGCTTTTTCACTTGATAGTGTTGGCTAGCCCAGTCTGACGTTACAGCGCACCGGTACTTTGTTAAGCGTTCTACTTTATCCATAATTAAATGAATATTTTGATTAATTATTGGCTCATGATGTGCGATTCGGTTTCGAAGTTTTCTAATTTTTTCTAAGTCATTGAAAATACTACTTCGTAATTGCTCTAGGGGAATCGTGACTGGGGCATTTGGAAATGATAGGTGTAAGTTAGGTAGCCAGAATTGCTGATCATAACGGCTGACAAACATTTGTTGCCAAAAATTAAATGTAAGCTCTGGTATCACCTTACTTGTACGCTTGTTTATACCTCGTTTGCTTCGAGCCTTTATTAATTCTTCTCGAAACCTTCGTGGTAATGTTCGCTCTAAACTTTGTTGCCATGGCCATTGGTGACCAAATTGTGATTCAAAAATTTCAGCGACTGCGTTTCTAATTATAATCTCACAGATATGCATAGGTATAAGTAGAGCCGCTGATATTTGGCTATTCCATATATAGAGCTCTAAGGCTTTTGTCTGATTTTGGTTGGTTGCACTAAGGTAGGTTGTCATCCGTGGACGAGAAAGCGCTTTTAGAATGGGGGTATGAGGCATCAGAAATCCTTATCTATGCTTTGTTGTTGGTTAACTTTACATCCGTTTATGCTGTCTGAGCAATAATACCGATAGACTGAGCGAAGATGTTTTGATCTATATTTTTTAGGTGTATAAAAAATACGCTAGAAACCAAGAACAAGATTAACTATAATCCAGTTGTGAGCTACTTGGATCGTGGGCGATAAGCCTCCCTCGTAGACAATTGTAAGAAAGCCCGTGTCTTTTGATACGGGCTTTTTTTATGCCTGTTTAAAAAAACGTAGGTTGGTCTTTAGACCAACAAAGGGAGTATTAGCTCTCTCATGGATAAAGGACTAGCGACGCGACTGAAACAAAGGAAAAACCGCGCGCGGCTTTTTAGAGATATTAAAATTGACAGACTCGACTTAGAGCGAGAATATGAAAGACTTACAAAGGGAAGTGTTAATTTCAATAATCTGAAAAAATGCTCTGTAAAAGCCATTAAGAGACAGAATAAACTGTTAGGCAGGAGTGTTAATAGAGAGTTATGGTCGATTTCCAAACATTATACAGAAAATGCTCAAGAGCCAATCTATTAGGAAAACCTTGTCATGAGTTGCAGGATTTTTTAGATAAAAGCGGCAGTATTTTAGCTATTAATGAACATACAGTATCTTCTTTTAAAGATATTGAGGGTTATGCGGTCCAAACTGACGCGTGTCGAGCATTTTTCCCAAAGCAAACTGTAGCTGAACTGAAGGCTAGCTCTCATTTAGATTACATTCGTGAACAATGCCTAAAAGTAGACTTTGTAACACCTCCTTTCATGCAAAATCAATTCTTAGGTGAATTTGCGAAAGCTATAGAAACTGGAAGTGATTTAGAAAAGATTGCTGAAGAATTCGCTCCTAGAATGTATGGCTTAGAAGGGATTTCAGCTTTAAGTGTCGATATCTACCGTAAGAATAGTGACTTTACAAAGTATTCAAGTCAAATTGATGAGTCAATTGAAGCATTCTATCTAGGCTTGAATCGTGTAGCTATTACCTCTCTGATGCCATGTATTGAAGGAATTATTCGGGATATAGGTATAAAAATTGGAATCCCTTGTGAAGAGCATGTAAACGTAAAAGATTTTGTTAAGATACTTGAAAAAATACAACAAAGAATAATTACAAATTTAGTATTTTCTGGCTTTGATTGGGTGCCAAGTGATTTTAAAAGTATATCTCTTCATGATGGATTTAATGAACAAATACAAATGGTAGAAAGTCTAAAGTATTTTTTAAAAAATGGTCTATATCAACATACAGCCTCTTACCAAGGAAGCACAAATCTAAATAGGAATGGAGTCGTACATGGATTTATTACGGATTTCAGTTCGCCTGTTAATTTTTATAGATTAATTACAGTACTTAATATGCTTTATGTTTGTTCTATATTAACGGGAAATAATGGCAGCTTCTTTCATCCGCCAACTAGTGATGAGTCAAAGGTATTAGAAAAAAGATTAGCCAGTATAATAACATTTCAAAGAGTTTTAAACGGAAGTGCCTAACAAGTGCGTGTAATCTGACAGTCAAAACTGTCACTTTTTGTGCGGTGGATCTGCACAAAAACCGCCATTTTTTCCTGCAGTTGACGCAAGCGTTCAAGCGTTAGGTTTCATACACTCAATGGAGAAAGAAATGAAGTATATGTCACGAGCTATTCTAACCTTATTGGTTGCCACGTTGCTTTCTAGCTGCGGACTATCAAAAGAAGATATTCGCGAGACTGTCAAAACATCTATGCAAGAAACCTTGAACAATGATCCAAGTTTCCAAGAATACAATATGCAGGTTGATGGTGTTCAAGTTTTCCATCGTGGGGGTAACAGCTATAAAGGTTTAGTAGCTATTAGGTACAAAGGACGTTCGCATGATGTATCAGTAGAAATCCTAGTAGATGGTGACAATGTTATGTGGGAAGCAAGTCCTGGAGCGTTTATGTTTGTAATTCAAGAGGAACTGAAACAATTAGAAAACTTATTTAAGTAGCTAATTAAGTTGCCAACTTAACAAGTTACTGTTGTCGCGCTTTGTGTTGGGACCGCCTACGCTTCGTTTCGGCGGCCCCAATTATTACAAAAGCGCTCCACAGCATGTGCGGATGAGCAAGACATCACACTTCAAAAAAGCTTTTTTACATCTCTGTAAAAATTCTCGTGAGAGCCAAGTGTGAGCAATTCAAGCACCAAAGCCCCATCTTCATAGCTGTAGCCCAGTAAGGTCAGTTGTTTGGCCATTTTGAATTTATAGACTCGCATGAAAGCAAGGTCGCCTTTCTTTTGTTCTCCCAGTTTTGGCTCTTCCATTAAGCCTCGGATCGCCTTATCAAGATCTGTCTTCTGGTTTTTGTGAAGTTTCTTGACGGCTTTTTTAAAGCTTGAGGTCTGTAATACTTGGATGTTATTCGCCAAATTCGTAGACCTCTAATTTTCCTGCTTCTTTTTCTGCTTTGGCGATAATGGCTTGTTTGACAAACTCATAAGGAAGGTCTGGGTTGTCTTCCATCATTTCACCAATTTTCGCCCAATGTTCGATTTGCTTTGGTGGTGTTCGGTTGAGTGCTTTAGCCATAATGGTCGCTTTCTCAACTAACTCTTGGTCTAGTCTAATGCTTGCTGTTGCCATGATTCTTTCCTCATTTATTCTCTATCATTGTAGTAAGTTGCTACAGGTGTGGCAATGGGCTTCATCAGGAAGATGCAGCAAAAAATAGTAAGATTAATTAAGTTATGAGCGACTTGGTGGGCGATAAGCTTCCCTCGTAGACAATTGTAAAAAAGCCCGTGTCGTTTGATACGGGCTTTTTTTGATTTAGACGTCTGTGACTGGCAACAAGGTGTCTTGTGCGTTTTCTATCTCTTCGGCGATGTCTTCGTCATCTTCCGAGAAGTAGGCGACGTGGAACATGGCTTCGCCTTCTTGCACGAGGGGGATGTTCTGTTGGCCGATTAATATGCCTGCTCGGCTTGCGATGACTGAGTCAATAATGTCACCGTATGGGTTACCAATATTGGCTAAGGTGTCGCCTTTTTTAATCTGGTCGCCTAGCTGAAAATGGTTGTTCACCACACCGCTTGCGTTCGCTCGTAACCATTGGCTGCCGTTGGCAACAAACGGCGTGATGGCTTTTTTACGAGAAGATGATTTGCGCATCATGCCTAAATATTGCAATACGTTTGTGATGCCTTTTATGCCTGCCAAAATGGAAAACTCATCAAAACGCAGCGCTTCACCCGCTTCATACAACAAAACTTTGGTTTTGTGTCTTTCGGCGGCTTCACGCAATGAACCGTCAATAATATTGGAGTTCAATATCACAGGCACACCAAAGGCTTGCGCCAGCTCTTTGGTTTCCGCGTCCGATAAATCAGCACGAATCTGTGGCAAGTTAGAGCGATGAATCGCGCCTGTGTGCAAGTCGATTCCGTAGTCGCAGTGCTTAACGATTTGATTCAAAAAGGTATAAGCCACGCGACCAGCCAAAGAACCTTTTGCCGAACCAGGGAAGCAACGGTTTAAGTCTCTTCTGTCTGGCATGTAGCGGCTTTGGTTTACCACGCCGTAAACGTTCACCATAGGCACAGCAATTAAGGTGCCTTTGGTGAGTTTGAAGTTCTTTTGGTTGATCAGCCGACGAATGATTTCAACACCGTTTAGCTCATCGCCATGCACCGCCGCGCTGATAAAAATAGTCGGCCCTTCTTTTTTCGCACGAGTGATATAAACCGGCAAAGATACATCGGCACCGGTATAAAGTTTAGCAACGGGTAATTCGATTTTTTTCGTTTCCCCTGGCGCGATGTCAAATTCGCCTATTGATAATATCGCCATAACTTTCTCCTGTATTTCTTTAATGGCCAATGTGGCTTATTGGTCTCGTGGTAGGTTGACGTTTTCTTCGATAAAGTCGAAAACCATGCCTGCCACATCTTTGCCTGTTGCGGTTTCAATGCCTTCAAGGCCAGGTGAAGAGTTTACTTCCATCACCATTGGGCCATTTTGAGAGCGAAGTAAATCAACGCCACAGAAGTTTAAGCCCATGACTTTTGCTGCATTGATGGCGGTTTCTTGCTCTTCTTGAGTCAATTTAACGATCTCAGCGCTGCCGCCACGGTGTAAGTTAGAACGAAACTCGCCTTCTGCGCCTTGGCGTTTCATCGCGGCAACAATTTTTCCGCCGACTACTAGACAGCGAATGTCTGCGCCGCCAGCTTCTTTAATGAATTCTTGCACAAGAATGTTGGCTTTTAATCCCATAAAAGCTTCGATAATGGCTTCCGCGGCTTTGGTTGTGTCAGCCAATACCACGCCAATGCCTTGCGTTCCTTCAAGCAATTTAATTACAACTGGCGCGCCACCAACGTTTTTGATCAAGTCTTTGATGTTGTCTGGTTTGCTGGCAAAACCTGTTCTTGGCAAGCCAATGCCTTTACGAGATAACAACTGCAAAGAGCGTAATTTGTCGCGAGAACGGCTGATTGCAACAGAGTCATTCACGTTAAAGGTGCCCATCATTTCAAACTGGCGAGCCACGGCGGTACCGTAAAATGTAATAGACGAGCCAATGCGTGGAATGATGGCGTCGTATGTTGGTAGCTCTTCACCGTGATAGCGCACGGTTGGGCGGCTGCTGGTGATGTCCATGTAGCAATGCAATGTGTCGATGATGTCGACCTGATGGCCTTTGGCTTCGCCTGCTTCTTTCAAACGTCTTGTTGAATAAAGGTTTGGGCCTCTTGATAAAATAGCAATTTTCATAGTGTTTTCCTCTGTGGCTCGCCCTTATTAGCAAGGCTGTTTGATTTGATCGGCGCAGTGTATAGTTGAAAGTTCAAACAACAAAACGATATATTATGATGTCTTTGATCAAAAAAATTGATTGGTGAGTAAGCGTGAAAATTGAGTTATTACAGACCTTTTTAGAAGTCAGCCGAACCTTAAATTTCAGAATGGCGGCGGAAAATCTTTTCATCACGCAATCTGCGGTGAGCGCTCGAATCAAGCTGTTAGAAGACGACCTTGGGGTCTTGTTGTTCGATCGAAGTCATAAGCATTTGAAGCTGACGCCAGAGGGAAATCGCTTTATAAAGCACGCGAACGAGCTGATTTTTATGTGGCAAAAAACCAAGCACGATGTGGGGATTGCAGAGAATGACACATACCAATTGACCATTGGTTCCATGATGTCGATTTGGGATATCGTGCTACAAGATTGGCTGCAGAAAATTCATCGTAATTTAGAAGACGTGAGTTTATTCACCAGTACTTATTCCACGCCAGAGTTGAATAAAAAGGTGTTGAGTCGAGTCATCGATATTGCCTTTGTGTTTGAACCGCCTTTCACGGAAGATTTTGTGACAGAAAAGGTCGCTACCGTTCCTTTGCATTTGGTGACGACCGACCCTGATTATAATGGCGTGGGCAAGTTAGAAAATTATGTCATGGTGGATTATGGGGAGTCTGTCAATATTCAGCACATGCGCGCGTTTCAAGATTCGCCACCAGCAAAACATCGTATGAGCCAGCCTAGAATCGCGCTCAATTATATATTAGATGCGGGCGGAAGTGCTCACTTGCCACGACAAATGACGTTTGAATATGTGCAGAAAAACCAGCTGTTTATCATTGAAGATGCGCCGGTTTATTCCCGAGAGATCTTTGCTATTTACCTAGCGAAAAGCCAAAAAGTCGACATCATTGAGCAAGCCATCGAGCTGTTTCCTTACTTGTCTCGATGATGCTTTATGAAAGCTGAAACGCCTTGCAGGATTCGATTAATTCGTCGATGTCCATGTGTTGCTCGGCGCTGTCGGCGAGTCGATTGATTTCGCTGTCGCGGAATTGGTCGTAATCAAAATGATTGGCTTCTTGTACGCCTGACCACTCTAACAATGCACTGAGGGCTTCTGGGTGATCAAAAACTCCGTGAAGATAAGTGCCAATGATCTTGTTGTCTGCTGAGATAAAACCTTCTTGTTCGCCGTCTTCAAGAGTCGAGAAATGACGGACTTCTTTGGCAAAGCGCGATACGCCTGAGTGAATTTCGTAGCCAGTTAGTTGGCTTGTGCGGTTGTTTAGGCTAAGAGTGCCTTTGCGCTGTTTGAGTTGTTTGTCTTTTTCTAAAACTGTTTCCATTGGAATAAAGCCAAAGCCTGACGATTCCGTGTTGGCTTGGTGATTTTCTAAGCCTAATGGGTCCAGTAGTTTTTCTCCTAGCATTTGAAAGCCACCGCAAATACCGATAATTTTTCCGCCGTATCTTAAGTGTTTGTTCAAATAACTTTCCCAGCCTTCGTTACGTAAGAAAGCCAAATCGCTCTGTACACTTTTGCTGCCGGGCAAGATAACCAAGTCGGCTGGTGGAATGACTTCATTCGCGCCAACCAAGGTTACTTGAACATCTGGGTGAAGGCGCAACGCGTCCCAATCTGTATGATTGCTGGTGCGCGGCATGATAGGAATCACTATGTTGAGCTTGGTGTTGGTTTCTGTTTTGAGTGGGCTTTTGGTGACAGCGTCTTCCGATTCTAGGTGGAAGCCAGTTAAGTAAGGCAAAACTCCTAAAACTGGTTTTCCTGTTCGTTCTTCGAGCCAATCTAAGCCGGATTGCAACAAGCTAATGTCGCCACGAAAACGATTAATCACAAAGCCAATGACGCGATCTTGCTCACTCTGACTGAGCAATTCCAATGTGCCGACAAGGTGAGCAAATACGCCGCCTTTGTCTATGTCGGCAATGATGATAACAGGACAATCAACGCTTTCGGCAAACCCCATATTGGCGATATCGCGGGCGCGTAAATTGATTTCGGCTGGGCTGCCGGCACCTTCGATCAGCACGGCGTCGTATTGATCAGCAAGTCGATAATAGGATTCTAGCGCGGCTTCTTTGGCGACGGTTTTGTATTCGTGATAACCAACGGCGTTCATGTTGCCAATGGCTTTGCCCTGAATGATGACCTGCGCGCCTGTGTCTGTGTTTGGTTTTAGTAGAATGGGATTCATATCTACGTGGGCTTCTAAACCGGCGGCGTAGGCTTGTACGGCTTGAGCGCGACCAATTTCGTTACCGTCGTTTGTGACGGCGCTGTTGAGTGCCATATTTTGCGGTTTAAAAGGCGCGACCTTGATACCGCGTCGAACAAGTAAACGGCACAAAGCGGTTACTAGGGTACTTTTTCCGGCGTCCGAGGTTGTCCCTTGGACCATTAAGCTAAAAGCTGGCATTCAGTTCATCACGCTTTAAATCAATAAGGTGATAGAATTCTACCTTACCTTCTTGTCTTGTTAAGTGAAAAAACGACCTATATTTATGATCCTTTCTAATTCAGACAGTATTTTTACTGGTTTCTTTGAGGTGTTTTCCACCACCAGCTTAATTCTTGTAGCGGCTTTGGTATTGGATCGCCTGTTAGGCGAACCAAAAAGCTGGCATCCACTTATTTGGTTCGGTCGTTGGGTGGATCTTTGTCGCCAATATACTCAATCGCCTTTAGATGAAAACACTCAGACACAACGCTTGTCGGGCGTTCAGGCTTGGCTGTTGGCTGTGGTGCCTTGGCTAATTCTTTTGTTGGTTTTGTTTTGGGTGTTACCTAATTGGCTAGATCATGTTCTGTCTGTGATTGTTTTGTATTTTGCCATTGGTTGGCAAAGTCTGCGGGAACACGCTTTAGCTATTTATCAGCCTTTGTCCACAACCCCAATTACCACAAAAAAACTGGATGAAGCACGCCTTGCTGTTAGCTATATCGTTAGCCGAGACACCAAAAGCTTGGATGAATCGGATGTGGCGAAGGCGGGTATTGAATCCGTTTTGGAAAATGGCAGCGATGCGATTTTTGCACCGATATTTTGGTTTCTTATTCTGGGCGCTCCGGGTGTTTTGTTGTACCGACTGGCGAATACGTTAGACGCCATGTGGGGCTATAAAACAGCAGAGCTTTTGCACTTTGGTTGGTTTGCGGCGCGTTTTGATGATGTATTGAATTATGTGCCAGCTCGATTAGTGATTTACAGTTACGCAGCTTGTGGCTACTGGCATAAAGCGATTCGTAGCTCACGCCGTGAGTCTGCGCGTTGGAAAAGCCCAAACGCTGGCCCTGTTATGGCGGCAGGCGCGGGTGCTTTGGGGATTTTGCTTGGTGGCGAAGCTCAGTATTTTGGTAAAACAGAAACCAGGCCCGTTCTTGGTGATGAAGAGGGCGATGACAATATGAAGCCCGAGCCAAGGCATTTAAACGAGGCGATTTTGCTGGTGGATAAAAGCGTGTATTTATGGGGATTGATAATATGTCTTCTGGTCTAACTCCTACTGAAAAAGAGTCCTCTGGACAAGCGGTTTCGAAACTCAATTCCGCGCCACCAAAGCACGGTGGTGATTTGGCTTATTGGCAGCGTAAAGTCGGCAATCAAGCCTTAAATTGGCTGGATTTATCTTCTGCTTGTAACCGTGAACCTTGGCCCATTCCGACCATAGAGCCGGAACATTGGATGTCTTTACCAGATCAAACCGCTTTGTTGGACGTCGCAGAAAACTATTATGGTCGCCGACCGACGGCGTTAGGTGCGGGTTCGCAGCATATTATTGAATCTTTACCACTTTTGGTGAAAGAGAGTCGCTCTCTGAAAAGTAACATCGTTTTTGTGCCGAGAATCGGTTACCAAGAGCATGCTTTTGCTTGGCAGAAATGGGGCTTTGAATTGGCTTATTATGATTCGATTGCCGCCTTGCTTGATGAAGCATTTGCTGTGGCTGTGATTATTCAACCAAATAATCCAACAGGCGAATGGGCAGAGGCCGACACCTTGTCTGCGGTGATTCAACATGCAGAACAGCAGGGCGCCAGTTTGGTCGTCGATGAGGCTTTTATTGATCCTTGTCCAGAGCGCAGTTTATTGGCGCAGAATGCGTTTGAGTCCTGGCCTGAATCCTTGTTTGTGTTGCGTTCTGTTGGCAAGTTTTTTGGTTTGGCTGGCGCTCGTGTCGGCTTTGTTTTTTGTGCGGATAAGTGGCAAACAATACTGAAAAACTTAATGGGCCCTTGGCCTGTTGCGACACCGAGTTTGCATTTAGTTAGCTTGGCTTTTGCGGATGTGGAATGGCAAGCGCAAGCCATCGATTCCTTGAAACGCCGCCAGACGGCTTTTATTGAGCGAGTGATGCCTAAGTTCAATACGATCTTTGATTCTCAAGACAGCGTGCTGAATCCTCTCTTCATCACTTGGACGTTAGACAGCCATGAATACGCGGAGCAGGTATTCGACATGCTGCATCAAGTCGGCATTCATACTCGACTTGGCGAAGGTTGGATTCGTGTTGCCTTGCCGGCTATGGAGGAAATTCCTGTGCTCGATAAAGCGCTTATTCAATTGTTAAGAGGCGCGGGTGGGCAGAATCAAGGCCCAAATGCTGGAATGACGAGAGGAGAATTGGCATGAAGCATTTAGTGCTTGGTGGTGTTCGCAGCGGCAAAAGTGCTTTTGCTCAAGAGCAAGTGGCCGCATCTGGTAAGCCAGTTTGTTATGTGGCGACTTCCCAAGTATGGGATGACGCCATGGAAAAGCGGGTGCAATTGCATAAAGAAAATCGCCCTGCAGAATGGCGTTTAATTGAAGAACCGCTGGCGCTTGCGGATGTATTAAACTCGCTGAACTTTCCTGATCAAGCCGTCATTGTGGAATGCTTTACCTTGTGGCTGACGAATCTTCTTTGTTTGGAAGACGAAGATCGATTGGCGCGAGAGAAGCAGGCTTTATTGAAAGCAGTAGAAGCATTCCAAGGTGACTTGGTTTTGGTGTCCAGTGAAGTCGGGTTGGGCATTATGCCAATGAACGCTTTGGCAAGGCGATTTGCCGATGAAGCAGGCAGTATGAATCAATCTTTGGCTAAATTGACCAATCGGGTAACTTTTGTTGCGGCAGGCCTACCTATGCCGTTAAAATCGGATTTTTAGAAATGATTTCTTTAAAAATGGCCTCATAAAAACTGATAGTGCGAAAGCGTAGGAACTTCGATGACCCCTTATTCAAAAGATTTCCCTGTATCGTGGGAAGAGTTACACAGAAATGCACGTGCTTTGTCTTGGCGTTTGCTTGAACAAGGTCCATGGAAAGGCATCATTGCAATTACCCGTGGTGGCTTGGTTCCTGCCGCTATTTTATGCCGTGAAATGGACATTCGTCTGATCGATACGATTTGTGTCGTGAGCTACAAAGAAGGTGAAGCAGGCGAAGGTGCCATGAAACAAGGTGACCTGAATGTACTGAAAGGCGTTGAAGGAGATGGCGAAGGTTTTATCTTGATCGATGATCTTGTTGATACTGGACGCACAGCGGAAAAAGTTCGTGAAATGCTGCCAAAAGCACACTTTGCAACGATTTATGCAAAACCTGCAGGTAAGCCTTTAGTGGATACTTTTATCACGGAAGTAAGCCAAGATACTTGGATTCGTTTCCCTTGGGATATGGAATACACTTTTTCTACGCCACTTGCTGATCGCCAAGGTAAGTAGTCTCTTTTCTTGATAGGCTTTTAATGGCTTATATCAAATAAAGTGGAAGAATTTGCAAATTAACACAAATCTCTCATTTTATTTACGTTCTTTTCAGCTAACTTGTCACAAATACTTTTGTAAAATAAACGATTCAAAATGCTTTTTTGAGTCGTTTATTTTTTATTGCTCCTATTTCAAGACACTAAGGATTAAATTATGGTCAAAGTGCTAACCCGAGTTCTCCTTACTGGCATGTTATCGTTTGCGATTGCTGCGCCTGTCTTGGCTGAAGGCTTCGTTGCTCGTGCTCAATTCTCGACAGCGGTTATCGATCGTGAACCCATTGATGATATCGGTAATGTTGTAAAAGTGGAGTACGGTGAAATTCAACGTGTGTACTTCTTTACGGATTTACGAGAAATGTCTGGGCATCAAGTTGTTCATCGCTGGAAGTTAGACGGTGAAGATCAAGCGGATGTGGCGTTTGAGATTGGTGGTGATCGCTGGCGTGTATGGTCAAGCAAACGTCTTATGCCAGGATTTGATGGCACATGGAGTGTCGATGTGGTGTTGGACGGTCAAGTAATTGATAGCCGTTCATTCGATTATGTAGATGAATATTAAAAAATGGTGCATCCTTAAACAATAAGCTTTTTGGTCATTGGTGAAATAGGAATGACCTCGATGTAACGCTATTGATTAAGGATTACTATGCCTCATTTACGTGTTCGTGGACTGTCTTTTGATGAGTTAGAATCAGTTGCTGATATTCTCATTGAAAGCATGGCCGAAATAACTGATACGCCTAATTCTCACTTTACGCTTGAATACCAACCGACGACCTATCTTGTCATGGGCGGTGCTTCACCTGCTTATCCATTTTTCGATATTTTATGGTTTGATCGTGGTGATGAAATAAAGCAAAAAGTGGCTTCTTTGATTGAGGAACTATTTCGACCTTTAGTGGACAGCGGTCAAGATATTACCGTTTTGTTCCATGATATTAAGGGTAAGGATTACTACGAAAACGGTGAACATTTCTAAAAAAACGCCTTCTTAAAAGAAGGCGTTTTTGTTTGTAGAGCAATGAAATATAGGCTTAGCAGTCGAATTATTCGCCGTGATCTTCTCTCACCATCTCAGCCCCTTTTTCCGCCACCATCATAGTGGGAGCATTAATATTGCCTGAGGTGATGTTTGGGAAAATCGATGCGTCGATGACTCTAAGCCCGTCCACCCCGTGTACTTTTAAACGATTATTCACGACCGCACTGTCTGGGTTTGGCCCCATGGCGCATGAGCCACATAAGTGATAAATCGACCCTGCATTCTCACGATAATATTTCATCATGGATTCATCATCATGCACGGCTGTTTTACCCGGAATCACTTCTTCTTCGGTGATTTCTTGCAGCGCTTCAGTGTCCATCAATTTTCGAATTAAACGACTGCCTTGCAACACTTCCTCGAAATCTTCCTCGGTCGATAAGTAATTTGGCTTTATGAGAGCGGCATCTTCAGGGTTATCCGATGCGACTTCAATGCTGCCTCGACTGGTTGGTCGACAAGAGTTAAATGCCACTAAAAAACCAGAGTAGGGATCTGGGTTCATGCTGGCATTTGGATCGTTCGGAATACGATAAGAGATCGGATTGAAATAGAGCTGAATGTTCGCCAAAGGGCTGTCTTCAGAACCTTTCAGAAAGCCACCCGCCTGATTCACACTCAAAGAAAGAGGGCCAGTGCGATTCAATAAATATTGTCCAAGCGCTTTTGCTTGAGACCAATAAGAAGAGAACACATCATTAAGCGTCTTCACATTGGCGCGATAGTAATAGCTGACACACAAGTGGTCTTGGAGGTTTTGGCCGACCGCAGGAAGGTGTTGCTTCACAGCAATGTTGTTTTTCTGCAATAACGCCTGATCACCAATGCCTGAAAGCTGTAACAGCTTAGGTGAATCCACCGCGCCCGCACAGAGAATTATTTCCCGTTTGGCATGGTAGCTTTCTGTCGCGCCTTGATTGCGCGACTTGTGTTTGGCTAATACACCGACAGCCTTATTGTTCTCATCGAGTAAGACTTTTTCGACCATGTGAACGTGCTTCATGGTCAAGTTGGGGCGTTGTAATGCAGGCTTTAAGTAAGCTGTGTTACTGGAATCTCGTTGGCCATTTTTAATATTGGCTTCATAGACGCCTGCACCTTCAAAATGCTCACCATTAAAGTCATCATTCAACGGATAGCCTAATTCTTCTGCCGCTTTTAAGTAGTTCTGGCAAATCGGGTGGGCGTCGTCCTTCATCGGAAAAATGCCCATCATGCCTTTGCTAGAGTGGTACTCTGTATCGCCAGCAGGGTGTTGCTCCAACTTTTTGAAGTAAGGCAACACATCTTGATAAGACCAACCTTCATTGCCAGCCGCTGCCCAATCATTAAAGTCAGCGGCTTGACCACGTACATAAATCATCGCGTTAATCGAACCTGAACCGCCCTGAACTTTACCTCGTGGAGCATAAAGTTTGCGATTGTTCAGTTCCGCTTCTTCTTCGCTGTAATACATGTAGTTATAAGTCGGGTTGTAGTAAGTCTTTGCAAACCCGACAGGAAGCTTAATCCAAGGGGAAACGTCTTTGCCGCCAGCTTCAATCAGCAGCACAGAAAATTTCCCTGATTCGCTGAGTCTATTGGCGATAATGCACCCTGCAGACCCAGCACCGACAACAATAAAATCGTATTCCACTTTTATCTTCCTTACTTCGGTGCTGGTACTTTTTTCCAGTCGTCTGAAGATTGTTCTTTTACATCATAAGGTCTTGGATCCATCGATAGATGAAGTGTCTTACCTTTATATGGAGAACATGCTTTGACGACATCCATGTTTAATTCAACGCCCAATCCAGGCTTTTTAGATGGAATGATGTAACCATCACGCCATTCGATTTTCTCTTTCAGAACTTCAGCATGGAAGCCATCCCAAGTCCCGATACTTTCTTGGATTAGGAAGTTTGGTGTTGCCGTTGCAAGTTGAATACTTGCGGCAGCACCCACTGGGCCATTGTATAAATGGGGAGCGATTTGCGCGTAGTACGCTTCAGCAATACCGGCAATTTTCTTGCCTTCTAAGATACCGCCGACACGTCCTAAGTTCATTTGCAAAATAGACGCTGCGCCATTTTTCAGCACATCATGGAATTCATATTTTGTGGTTAAGCGCTCGCCGGTAGCAACTGGGATGGTTGTTTTAGCGGCAACGCGTCCCATGGCTTCATTTTGTCCCGGTGGCACTGGCTCTTCGAACCACATAGGATCGAATGGCTCAAGGTATTTCGCCAAGCGAATCGCAGAAGCTGGCGCCATTTGACCGTGTGTGCCAAAGAGTAGATCACAGCTATTTCCTACCGCTTCACGAACGCGTTTGCAGAAAGTCGCGGACTTTTCCATTGCTTCCAATGACAGCATGTAACCAGAGTAAACAGAGTAAGGGCCAGCTGGGTCGAATTTGACAGCTGTGAAGCCTTGCTCTTTGGCGATAATCGCCGCTTCAACAGCCAACTCAACATTGTCGTAGTTGTAGCTGCCATCTCTGTCTAGCGGGTAAAGATAAGTGTAGCAACGCAGCTTATCGTGGATTTTTCCGCCAATTAATTCATAAACAGGCTTGTCTGCCGCTTTACCTATGATATCCCAGCAAGCCATTTCTAATCCGCTGACAATGCCCATCATGGTTAGGTCTGGGCGTTGAGTGAAGCCACTTGAGTAAGCTTCACGGAAAAAACGCTCCACATGATGAGGATCATGCCCTTTTAGATAGCGATCGAATACATCGTCTATGGCTTTACTCACCACTTCAGGATGAAAGGTTGCAGCGTAAACTTCACCGATACCTTCTATGCCACAGTCGGTGTGTAAGCGGACAAAGATCCAATACATTCCGCCAACGTGAGGAGGTGGTGTTGCTACAATGTGTGTTTCGCAGGAAGTAACTTTCATGCTAGTATCTTTTTCCTTTTCGTCATGTTTCTGAGTTTAAGAACGGTGAATACGCCAATAAAACCAGTAATTGAGATATAACCAAAGTAAAGGTTATAAACGGTTATGCCTTCATAATGAGCAGCGATGAAGCTGTAAATTTGAGGCAAGAAAATGTCTGGTGTATAGGCGATAAGTGAAATAATACCAATTGCTAATCCTGTTACATGCAATGGGATATGACAGTTATCAAGTATTGACCAGTATAGACCTCGAACAGCGTAGGTCATGACGCCTATGAGAAGCACAATGGCTAATAACCCATAAACGGTATTTAGTTGTGGAAAGAAAATCATCATTATCAGTCCCAGAGCAGATACGCTCATGGCTAGTGCTAATATATTTTCTTTACCAAATTTGTCTCCTAAAAAGCCTGCTCCAATGCCACCGATTGGGCGCATCCAGAGTTTTGCAACCGTAATAAAGCCTGCTGTAACAGCGGTGACTTCATAGCCTTCTTGCATAAAAGCAGAGAAGGAATAAGTGGCCCAAAACAATTGATAACCACATAAAATCACAACCGCCACTAGCCATACTTCTGGTATTGATAACAGCGTTTTAAAGTCACGGATCAAGTTGCCTTTTGTTGTAACTTTTTGCTCATCATCTTGCTTCGCGTCGCTTGCCTTTAGGAATAAAAAGATTAATACACCAACAGCAATACAGAAGTATGAATACATATAAATCACTTTCTTAAGCGCTAATGTATTACTGCTAGCATCCACTTCAATTGTATAAGCAAAGATAGAAATAGCGATGGTAGCCAAAACAGCCTCTACAAGACCTCTACCACCGTCTAACATGCCAAAAAATCGTCCTTGTTCATTTGGCTTAGCTAGAATTTTGACACCTTTAATCATCGATGCCCAAAATGTCAGACCTGCGAATATGCCCCATGACATGAATATGTAAACTAAATACTCTTTCGATGGGATAGAAGCGAACCAAAGCCCTAAAGCGCCTGTTCCCACCATCGAGATAGTAACTAACATACGAGGCGTTAACCTGTCTGCTAACCAGCCACTTGGGAGGTAACAAACAAAATACATCACACCTAGCATGGAATAATAGTTTCCTAAATCTCCTGACGTTATTTGAAAGGCCTCCAAAATAGAAGTTTCAAAGTTCTGTCGCAGATAGAGCAATGGGTAAATTGCGCCAGCTGCTAAAAGAAGTAAAAGAAACTGAAAGTATCGTTTTAATTGATCATTTTTTTCTTCGCGGTTCAAAACCTTAGCTTGAGTGTCTAACATTTTTTTTATCTCTATCAATTGTTGTTTTTATTAAGAGCATTTTTTGGTCTTTAGGTGTGTCTGCTTTGCTCTATCTTGGCAAATGTCAGGCACAGACCGATTAGCAGCACGATCTTTTGTGATTACATCAAAATGAAATCACAAAAGCCGCGCCGCTAAATTTTTTATAACAGTAAATAAATTCGAAAAATTAGTAGTTCAATACAACAAGTCGAGTTTGAGTAAACTCCAACATGCCGTGTTTGCCATCATCTCCACCTAGACCAGAGCGTTTCCAACCAGCGTGGTAACCTTGATAAGGATCAGAAGGTGTGCGGTTGATGTAAACCTCACCTGCTTCGATGTTGTTGGCGACTTTCATAGCAGTACGGTAGTTTTCTGTGTAAACCACAGACGCCAAACCAAATTGGTGGTCGTTTGCTAGTTCCAATGCTTCATCAATGTTGCTGTATTTCAATACAGGTAAAACAGGTCCAAAGATTTCTTCTTGAACGATTTCCATATCTTGGCGGCAATGAGTCAACAATGTAGGTGGGTAGAAGTGGCCTTCGCCTTCTGGGATATATCCACCAAGTTCTAGCTTCGCGCCATCATCAATGGCACGCTCAACCATTTGATGGATATTCAAACGTGCATTTTCATTGATAAGTGGTCCCATGAAAGTTGGGTTGATCGCACGATCACCAAATTGTCTTTCTGTCATTTGAACGCGAAGTAAATCAATGAATTCGTCGTAGATGGACTCATGAACATACACTCGTTCAATCGCAGTACAAAGCTGTCCACAGTTTGTTGTTTTAGATGCAACAATATCTTTTGCTGCTTTTTCTAGATCTGCATCGGCTTCAATAATCGCAGGTGATTTACCGCCCAGTTCTAGAGACGATTTTGCGATGTTTACTTGAGAGTATTCCAAGACTTTTCGACCCGCGCCAACGCTACCCGTTAAGGTAATCATGCCAACTTTAGGGTGAGTACAAACACTTTCCGCTGTGGCGTGATCCATGGTTAGGATATTCACAACACCAGCCGGAATACCTGAATCTTGAATTGCTTTGGCAATTTCAAAAGCAGAACAAGGTGTGTTGTTACTTGGGCGAACCACTACAGCATTGCCTGTAATCAAAGCCGGAGCGATTTTGCGCAATAGCGTATACACAGGGTAGTTAAAAGGAATAAGGCATGCGACAACGCCAATAGGCTCACGTTGTAGCAATAGGTTTTCATTCGGTGTGTCACTCGGGATGATTTCACCTTCAATACGACGCGCCCATTCTGCATGGTAGCGAGTAATATCGGCCGCGTAGATAGCTTCGTTTGTTGCGTCTTCTAAGCTTTTTCCAGATTCGTTTGCCAGTGCTTGTCCGATGGCGTCTTTACGAGCTACTAAGGCGTCGGCCAATTTATGCATGTAACCAGCACGTTCAACACTGGTAAGTTGACGCCAGCCTTTTTGAGCGGCTGCAGCGATATCAACGGCTGCCAATGCATCAGTTGTAGATGCAGCAGAGACTTGTGCAATGGCTTGGCCAGTAACTGGGCTGTATACAGGAATGGTGACGCTGTTGCTGTCAGAATCATTGTAAAAAGCGTTATTTACAAAGTTTTGATCGGTTCGCATTTTAGAATACCTTCACTATGAATGGGTGGATGGTAAGTAATAGGTGGATAGTAAGGTGGCATCTTATGTGAGTCAAAAATAATTCTATATAGAGAATTATTATTTCAAATATGAAAATAGTGATGTATATTTTTGTTTTTAAAGGCTAATTTCTTATTGTTTAGTGAGATTTTGGCTCTTAGTCTTTTCTATTTTAAAGGTCGAAAACTCTGTAATGCCTTATTTTAAAAGGGTTGGCTCTAATGAGTAAAAAATGAAGTTTTGGCTACTTTATAGAATATTTTTTAACAGCCTGTCTGAAGGCGAGAAAAAAGCCGATTTTAATAAGTATTTTTTCGTATATGGAATAATAGCGGAGTGAATATGGCTCAGAATGAAAAATCCAAAGCTCCAGCGGTAGATGGTGCTGTCTTAATTATTGATCTTTTGGCAAGCGCTGGCTTTCCATTAACCTTATCGGAGATCTGCGAGCAAACAGGGCTGCCTTCCGCCAGTTGTCATCGTATTCTTAATGCCTTGTTAGACCATCAAATGGTAGCGTTAAATATGAGCCGTAAAAAGTCGTATTCGATCGGCTCGAAAATCTTTCAAGTGGCTTCCACTATTTACAGTAAGCAGAGCTTGATTCCTTTCTTTTACCCCATCGCAGAAATACTAAAAAATGAGATTCATAAGCCTATTTTTTTGAGTATTCCTGTGGGTGATACCGTAGTTGTTGTCTCTAAGTTAGAGTCCTCTTTGAACAGCGCGTTTAATTTGCATATTGGCCAAACTCTGCCTTTGTATTCGTCGGCATCTGGTAAAGCGATTTTGTCTATGTACAGCGAAACTCAGCAGCAGAATTACTTAAATGGGCAAAAGCGAGTGAACCCTAAGATCGTAGAGGAGTTGCCTAAAATTAAGGAAGACTTAGGCCGAGCAAAGCGATTAGGTTATGCAGTTAGTCAGGGCGAAATAGAGCATCATGTGAGCAGTATTGCTGCGCCTATTTTGAATCTCAGAAATGAGCCTATCGCCGCCATTAGTACAGGAATCAGTGATGAATTTCTGTCGGATCAGAATGCGCGAGATTATTCAAAAAGGCTGATACAAGCCGCTCGTCAATTGTCGTCACGTATCGTTTAAGCTGAGGTGCAAAAACAGAAAAGCCTTAAAAAGCTTCGGACTTTTTAAGGCTTTGTTCAGTTAAATCGTGAAAAGCTTATTGCTGAAATTCGTAGACACTGCCAAGTTTTAGAATTTGAGTTAACTCATCTAAAGCGTTTCGGCTTTCAATAAGCAGCATTGGATCGGCAAGATCTGCTTCTCTCAATTCATCACGGTAATGTTTATCCACCCAAAGATTTAGGCGATCAAACAAAGCATCGTTCATCAATGTGGCAGGGTTGATTGCGTTACGTTCTGCTTCAGTTAAAGCCACTCGCAAACGTAGACATGCAGGCCCACCGCCGTTGCTCATGCTTTGTTTAAGATCAAACACCTTCACTTCATTGATTGGCGATTTACTTGCAACTAAATCGTTTAGATAAGCCCAAACAGCAGGATTGTTCTCACACTCGCCAGGCACAACCAACACCATGTCATTATCGCCACGGCTTAGCAGCTGGCTGTTGAACAGGTAAGAACCTATACAATCTTCCACGGAAACTGCGCTGCTTGGAACTTCGATTAAATGAAACTCAGAAGCTCTTTCACCCCAAGCAGCAAGCAAGTCTTGCTTCATTTTTGCCGTATCAAGAAAGGCTTCTTGGTGATAAAAATGTGCGTTGCGATTACCGACCGCAATCACGTCGTTGTGGAAAACTCCGGCATCGATCACCGCTGGACTTTGCTGTGCATAAACCACTTGGCTTTCAAATAAACCATGCGTTCGAGCCACAGCTTGAGATGCTTCTAGTGTGTGTCTCGCTGGGAATTTTGTCGGGCGAGGTGCCTTTTGATTAAAGGCTTCCATACCGTAAACAAAAAACTCTATGCCTTGTTCGCCGTATTGGTCACAAAAACGCGTGTGGTTTGCCGCACCTTCATCACCAAAGCTCTCAATACTCGGTAAAGCAGGGTGGTGAGCAAAGTGCGCTTCGTCATTGAAAGTCGCTTGTAAAATAGCACCAGTGGTTTCATGTTCAATTGAGCGATGGAACTTACTCGCTAAGTTCGCTGGTGTGAAATGCACTCGACCGTCTTTTGTGTCACCACTTGGCGAAACAGTGGCCGCGTTGGCTGTCCACATGCATGACGCAGAGCTGACCGCCGCTAACAGCTTAGGGGATTGTTTTGCGACTTTCTGTAAAACATCGGCATCGCTGCCTGTGAAGCCAAGTTTGCGCAGCGTTGGCATGTGTGGGCGCTCATGCGGTGCTAGAACACCTTGCACAAAACCCATATCCGCCAAAGCTTTCATTTTAGTTAGGCCTTGCTTCGCTGCAGCTTTCGGGTTGGAAGCGCGAGCCGAGTTATTCAATGAAGCGACATTACCAAAAGAAAGGCCGCTGTAGTTGTGGGTTGGGCCCACCAAGCCGTCAAAATTGGCTTCTGTTGCTTTATTCATAATCGATTCTCTGTTCATTTTTAGTGGCGACTAAAGTTAAAGTGTTAAGCCGTGCCCAAGTTTTTCAGGCATGCTCAAACTGTCGGCTTCGATGCTCGAGACAGGGTACGCACAATAATCGGCAGCGTAATAAGCACTTGCTCTGTGGTTGCCGCTGGCGCCTGTTCCACCAAATGGTGCGCTACTTGCTGCGCCTGTTGTTTGGCGGTTCCAGTTGATAATGCCAGCACGGCTGTGTTGTAAGAACCACTCATATTCCGCTTGATCGTCTGATAGCAAACCTGCAGACAAGCCAAATTGTGTATTGTTGGCAATCGTCATGGCTTGATCTAAAGAGTCGTAACGGATCACAGTGAGTAGAGGACCGAAATATTCCTGATCTGGTAACTCACTCAGCATGTTTGTAGCATCCACAATGCCGGGTGTCACAAAGCCAGTGTTACTGTCGCCGCGAGTCATTTCGAGCAATGGCTCAGCTCCCAACGCAACCAGTTTTTGGTACGCTTGCATTAATCCGTCAGCTGCTTGTGCCGATACGACAGGCCCCATAAAAGGCTGTTCTTCTGCATCGAAACGGTCAATGCGCAATGCTTTCGTTGCTGTAATGAGTGATTCTAAAACAGCGTCTCCAAGTGCTCCTTTTGGTAGAAGTAAGCGACGAGCACAAGTACAACGCTGACCTGCTGAAATGAAGGCCGATTGGATGATTTCATGCACCGCGGCTTTTTGGTCGGCTACTTTTTCAGAAACCAATAGTGGGTTATTTCCGCCCATTTCTAGAGCCAAAACCTTACCTGGGTGTCCGGCAAAATCTTTATGCAGAATATGACCAACTTGTGGGCTACCTGTGAAGAACAAACCATCGATGCCTTGATGATTCGCCAACGCAACGCCAGTTTCTCGCTCACCTTGAACCAAGTTAAGCACACCTGCTGGTAAGCCAGCTTGCTCCCATAATTGGATGATAAGGTCAGAAGTGGCAGGTGCCTGTTCACTTGGTTTGAATACCACTGTGTTACCCGCAATCAATGCAGGCACTATGTGACCATTCGGCAAATGACCTGGGAAGTTATAAGGGCCAAATACGGCAACAACGCCATGAGGACGATGACGTAATCGAGCGGTTGCACCTGGCATAGGCGTGGTTTTCTCGCCTGTACGCTCATGATAAGCCTGCTTGGAAATGGCGACTTTACCCACCATAGCCGCAGCTTCGGTACGTGTTTCCCAGATTGGCTTGCCGGTTTCTCGGCTAATCACTGTGGCAATGGCTTCGCTGTTTTCTTTTACCAATGCGGCAAAGGCATCAATGATGGCAAGACGTTCCTCAAGTGGGCGGTTTGCCCATGTTGGAAACGCATCTCGTGCAGCACAAATCGCTAAATCAACTTGTTGAGCTGTGGCGCTGTTTGCTTGCCATACTTGGCTTGCATCTGCTGGATCAATAGAGCGAAAAGCATTACCTTCGCCTGCGAGCCATTGACCATTAATATAATGTAACTGTTTCATGATAACCCCTTTATGGAAGCCTTGTTCTTTGAGGTTCGACAAAGGCTTTTTTCCGTAGTAGTTGAATGTTAGCGACTTGTGTTTGGAGATAGCTCCACCACACGAACAGCTTCTTCCGCCTTGATTTGAAGTGCGTCAGCTTCTTCTTGAGTTAACTTTATCTCTTCTACAGGCGATGTATTGCGCTTAACCAATATGCATCGAAAGTCTGTTACCTTGGTATTGGAAACCAGATAATGGCTGCCTTCTTCGGATTCAGTGTGTTCACCTATTTCAACGGAACATAAACGACTGTTTCGTACGGCGCGAATGTCTTCCACTCTGGCTTCTAGGCTTGGGCCGCCGTCAAAAATGTCCACGTAGTTTTCATAGCGGAAGCCTTCTTGTTCTAAAAGGCGACGTGCTGGCGCGGTATTGGTGTGAACTTCGCCCAACACATCACGAGCTTCTTTCGGCAATAGATTGACGTATACAGGGTTGTTCGGCATTAATTCAGCGATGAACTGCTTGTTGCCTTGTGTTGTTAATTCGTCTGCTTTGACAAAGTCGATAGAGAAGAAGTGGCGTCCTAAACTTTCCCATAAAGGCGATACGCCGTTTTCATCGCTCACGCCACGCATTTCTGCGAATACTTTTTCCGTGAAGCGCTCAGGAAATTGCGCCATAAACATGAAACGGGCTTTAGACAATAGTTGTCCGTTTTTAGAGTGGCGATAGCCTTCTTCCAAAAACAAGGTGCAAATTTCACTGCAACCAGTGAAGTCATTGTTTAGGATCAGAGTTGGAACCGCGTTATGCACGCCAAGCTCGCGAGAGGCGTGGGTGATTGTGCCTAAGTGGTAACTGTAGAAAGGTTCTTCTAAGCCGACGGTCGCCAATATGCCGCAAGTACCGACAACTTGGCCAGTGGAAGAGTCTTCTAGCACCATTAGATAGTCTTCTTCTGATGGCGATGTCACTTCTTCTTTGGAAAAAGAGCGTACGGCGCCATCGATTTTCTTTTGTAGAATGGCTTCATCTGCGACCAAAGAGGTAAAACCTATGCCGGTTTGTTCTGCAAGTCGGTAAAGCGACTTCAGGTCATTTTGATTAATTGGGCGTATGACCATCATGATTGTATTCCTCTAAAATCCAGTAAATCTGCTGTGATAATTTTTTGTGATCTCTTTCATTGAAGTGGCACCACAAAAGCTCATAAAAATTGTGTTTAAAGCTTCGCCCATTGGATGCGATGACCCGGTGAAACGGCCAAGTGTTCTTGGGTTGCTTCTTCTAAACTTAAGCCTGCTGCTTGGTATTCTGCGCGAGCGGCAGTGGCTCTAAAGCTTTCTAAATGACCTGCTGCGATGATGTGCATTGGGCCTTTAGATGTATCCGTTAAAGTTAACGCCTTACCTGTTTTTTGATTGGCAACGGTTTTTAGGCTTTCTGTTCGTGCTTCAATAGTTGGCCCTGCGTCAAAAATGTCTACATAACCGCGGAACTCAAACCCTTCGTCTAATAATATGTCTGCGCTTTGGCTGGAGTCTTCGTGGATGACGCCAATCGCATCTTGAGCGTTTTCAGGCAGTGTCGGCACATAAATTGGGTAACGCGGCATTAAGTCGGCAATAAAATGTTTATTACTCACCCCTGAAAGATAGTCCGCTTTTTGGAAGTCCATGGAAAAAAGTGCTTTCCAAGAGCGTCCCAAAACGCTGAATAGCCATGTTTGTCACTTTCGCCACGCAACTCAACAAAAATGCGCTTTGTAAAACGCTCAGGATGACGAGCAATAAAGAGCAATCTTGCTTTTGATAACAAGGACATAGCCGTTTGGTTTTGGTGTGCTTTGTCGACTACTAAAGCAATCAGGCGGCTGGTGCCGCTGTAG
Organism: Marinomonas sp. 15G6-16; assembly: GCF_055809555.1. NCBI lineage: Bacteria > Pseudomonadati > Pseudomonadota > Gammaproteobacteria > Oceanospirillales > Oceanospirillaceae > Marinomonas > Marinomonas sp. 15G6-16. The sequence continues at coordinate 2,319,503 of NZ_CM147916.1, forward strand.
TCGTGACATAAAAATAGAGCAGGGATTCGGTTGTGAATTTGCAATTGTGGCGATGCATGAACCACTTCATCAATGCGATAGCTGTAAAAAGGAGTATCAATACCGACCATTGCTTCTATGCCACAGCAGCCAACGATTTCATCTGTGCTGGTATCAACCAGAACAAACAAGTAGGATTCATCCCCCGGCTGAACAACGTCCATTTGGAAGGATCGACGAGAAGACGCAATTTTATCGTTCAGTCTGTCTCTGTTTGCAGGGAAGTTGGTAATGCCGATGCCAGCTTGTTGAGCAAGGCGTTCTAGTGCGGGAAGGTCAGCAAAGTCAACTGGACGTACTAGATACATAGGAAAATCCTGAAATCGGTTAATTGGCTAGTTATGTGTTCATTATTGCTGAGTTACAAAAAGGGCGTAAGAGCAAAACTTTCTAATTAGCGACAGTTTTTTCTGAATAATGGCTTATTTTAGTCGATTTTTAAAAAGTATAGAGAGTTAGAAAATGAAGCAAGGCGTTTATCAGCATTATAAAGGTGCGGAATATTGGGTTGAGCGTGTGGTAAAACACAGCGAAACAGAAGAGAGTTTGGTGATTTATCAAGCCTTGTACGGTGATTTTGGCTGGTGGGCAAGACCATTAAGCATGTTTAAAGAATCCGTTGTTATCAACCAAGAGAGTATTCCTCGCTTTGAATGGGTGAGAGCTGAACGCGGTGCTGTTTAGTTAAGACAGAGTCGTTTATAAATGAAAGCCCTGACTGGTGACAGTCAGGGTGATTAAACCAGTGTTAAATTGGCGGATGCATCCACGGGGATTCACGCATAAAGTGGATGATTTGCTCTCTCAGCCAACGATGCGCTAAATCATTATTGAAGCGCTCATGCCATAAAATATGAATAGGAAGACGACCTTTATTCTCATCCAATTCGATCACTTCTTTCGGTACAGGCAAAACCTTTACTTTCGTAATCGCGCCTTGCGGACACATTACCTGCAAAAATAAATCACCAATAGATCGAGATGTCACCAAAGCCATACCTTGTTTTACGGCCTGCATAGTGGCCATCAAACTGTCGGTTTCTAAGGTAGGTTGAAGTTTGTAGCCCTTTTCTCTTAGCTTCTGCTCCGTTCTTGTAAATGAACTTTTGCGGTTATGTCGCCAATGAGGTTTTACCACTTTATGATCGAGCAAGTCTTGTAATGATGCTTCGTCTTGGTGGAACAGTGGGTGAGCTTCGCCTAAAACGATACAACCTTCCATGTGGCCGACCAATTTACTGCGAATGTTTCCTGGTGTGTCGTTGTGTCTAATAATGCCAAGGTCAACGTGACCAGAGATAAACTCTTCAAACTGGGAATCGCCCCATGAGGTGATAGCGAGCCTTACGCCAGGCGCTTCATTCTGTATGGAGGTTAATAGTGGTTCGATAAAGTTCTCTAAATCGCCTTCTTCAACGCGTAGCTTAAAGCGACGATCAAGGCTTTTTAAATCCAAGGTGTTTGGACTCATCAACTCAGAGAGAGAGCTTAAAATAGGCTGTATTAAGTCGTGTAATTCAGAGGCTCGCGCTGTCGGTGTTAAACCATAGGCTTGACGAGTAAAAAGAGAGTCTTTAAATAATTCTCTTAATCTTTGTAAGCTTTTGCTGAGCGCAGGTTGAGTGACGCCAAGTTTCTCTGCGGCTCTCGATACGCTGCCTTCTTCCATGATGGTAGCAAAGGCGACGAGTAACTTAATGTCTAATTTTAAGATGTCGTCTAGTTGCATAAGGTTCCCTATAGAGTGGAATGCTCTGTGTGTTGTAGGTAAGTAAAGAGCTTTGACGCAAATGGGTCAAAGCTCTTTTAATCCCTTCAGTCATGACTGATTTGTCGACGTTTTCAGATCGATTAATCAAATTCATTATGTGGGCGATACTTCACTCGGAACATGAGTGCATAAAACACAGGGACAGCAATCAAGGTCAAAATGGTTGCGAACCCTAGTCCGAATGAAATAACAACGGCCATGCCTTCAAAGAAAGCGTCGAACAATAATGGGATCATACCCAAAATAGTTGTCACCGCCGCCATACAAACAGGGCGTACACGACTCACTGCTGAGTTGAAAATCGCCTCGTATTTTTCTGTGCCTTGTTCAAGTTCATAGTTAATTTGATCGGCCAAAACGATACCGTTTTTCACCGTCATGCCCGATAGGCTCAAGAAGCCTAGCAATGCCATGAAGCTAAACGCCGAGTTCATCACAAGCAAGCCAGTAGAAACACCGATCAAGGCCAAAGGCACACAGAACCAAATGGTAAGTGGCACACGAACCGAGTTGAACAGCAACACGGTAATGATGAACATAAACAAGTAACCCATTGGCAAGGCACTGAAAATATTCGCTTGAGCGTCTGTGCTGCTTTCGTATTCACCACCCCATTCTAGCTTATAACCTGGTGGAAGCTCGATGGCTTCAACATCGCCACGAATACGGCTGAATACAGCCATAGCCGTTTCGTCACCTAGAATATTAGGGTCTGCCATTACGGTAATGGTACGTTTGCGATCAAGACGTTCGATGATTGGGTTTTCCCATGTGGTTTCAAATCCAGACACCAAAGTTGAAAGCGTTACGTATGAGCCAGAAGACGGACTGTAAATTTGCAAGTCACGAATTTGGTCAATCGACAATCTTTCGTTCTCAGGAACCGTTTGCATGATAGGCAATAAATCTGTGCCTTCACGATATAAGCCGATACGAGAGCCTGTGAAGTTGGTCAACAACACATTGTCTAGGTCGGTTTTACTGATTCCCAAACGGCGTGCTTGAGCATCATTGAAAATAGGGCGAAGCACTTTCACTGGCTGACGCCAATTGTCTTTAATGCTTTCTAGGCCGCCGTCTGCTCGGTAAATCTCTTGGATTTGAGCACTAAACTGACGCAACAGTTTAGGATCTGGTCCGCTGATACGAGCTTCAATTTTCGCGCCACTTGAAGGCCCTAATTGAAGGCGCTGTAATTTCACTTCTAGTTCAGGGTAGTCTTCCTTCATTTTGAAATGAAGCTCCTCGAACAACTGTGGAATCACTTCTTTGTTTTTTGTGCGGACAATAAACTGAGCATAACTAGAGTTTGTCTGCTCTGCGTTGTAGGTCAGCATGAAGCGCAATGCGCCTTGCCCCGTTGTGGATGTCACGTATTCAATGCGATCATCTTCCAGCAATTCCTTCTCAATGCTCGACACTTTCGCGTAAGTATCGTCAATGTGCGTGCCTTCTGGCATCTGCACGTCCATGTAAAACATTGGCGTGGTAGAAGGCGGGAAGAAAGCTTGCTTCACAAATTGGAAAGCCCAAGCAGATGTAAACAAACATCCAATCAATACGATGACAGTGAGCCAACGGTAATGCATGGCCTTGTCTAACAACCACTTATAGCCTGTGAACATGAAGCCCTTGTATGGATCGACTTTCTCTTGTTCTTGCTCGCCTTCGTTGTCCGCTTTTGCAATGGATTCTTTGAAGAATAGATCGCAGAAGAAAGGCGTTAGCGTTATGGCTGTAATCCAGCTTAAGAACAGTGAAATGAGCAATACATAAAAGAGTGAACCAACAAATTCACCGACCGAATCAGGAGACAAACCAATCGGCGCGAAAGCGGTAATGGCGATGATGGTTGCACCTAATAAAGGCCACTTTGTTTGTTTAACTACAGAGCTTGCCGCTTGGAGCTTTGTCATACCACGTTGCAAACCGATGAGTATGCCTTCGGTTACCACAATGGCGTTATCGACCAACATCCCGAGGGCAATAATCAAACCACCTAACGAGATTCTTTGCAGGTTGATACTGAAGTAATCCATGACGATAAAGGTGCCAAGAATGGTCAGCAACAAGATAAGACCGATCAAGATACCAGAGCGAATCCCCATGAAAACCAAAAGCACAAGAATAACGATGCCGACAGCTTCAACTAGGTTCAGTAGGAAGTTAGAAACAGAGCGATCCACTTCTTTTGATTGGAAATAAATAGCATCCATTTCCATGCCAACTGGCTGTTGGTATTTAAGTTCTTCAATGCGGTTTTCTAGTTGTTCGCCGATTTTTACTACGTTCACACCAGAAGAGAATGAGATACCCAACAACAGGGATTTCTCACCGTTGAAGTTCACCAAATGTGTTTGAGGATCAGAGTATTCACGTTTGATCGTTGCAACGTCACTTAAGCGAATGAGGTTGCCATCGATCGGTTTACCTATGATGAGGTTTTCTAATTCAGAAATGTCTTTAAATTCGCCAGTTGGGCTAATGCGAACGTACTCGCTGCCCACTTTGACACTGCCAGCATTGGATACACTGTTTTGGTTCGCCAATAGAGTTTGTAATTGGCTAGGCGCAATGCCCATATTGGCTAATTTAGAACGTGAAATCTCAATCGTAACCTGTTCGCTTTGTTCACCGGCAACGCTTACTTTCGCAATGCCATCCACCAAAACAAGCTCACGCTTGATGAAATCAACGTAATTTTCCAAGTCTTTGTATGGGTAGCCGTCACCATGAATGGCCAGCATAACGCCGTATACATCACCGAAGTCGTCGTACACAGTTGGCGTGCTAACACCACTTGGGAAGCCACCAGAAATATCACTGATTTTCTTGCGGACTTCATCCCAAATTTGTTTCAGCTCTTTGGCACGGTATGTGTCTTTAATCGTTAATTGAACTTTTGAGTAACCTGCTTTTGACGTGGAGGTGATTTTATCCACATAAGGTAGGTTTTGAAGCTCGCGCTCAATCGGGTAGGTGACTTCTTCTTCCACCTGTTCTGGTGAAGCGCCTGGGTAGGTTGTGATGATCAAGGCATCCTTGATGGTAAACTCAGGGTCTTCTAATTGTCCTAAACTGGTGAATGCTAAGGCACCACCAATTAGAAGAATCAAGGTGACCATCCAACTGGTAACCTTGCGCTTCATGAAATACGCTGCAATATCCATTATAGACCTCTCTCACGTGTCCAAGGACGAACTTGCATTGACTCAGTGAGAGTGTGAACGCCGGCGGTTACAACGCGATCGTTCTCTTTAAGACCTTCGACGACCTCGATTGAATCACCTTGCAAAACACCGAGCTTCACTGGGCGAGATTCGACTTTATTCGTGTTTTCATTGAAAACCCAAACTGCGCTTTCTGATTTTCCTGTTGTGGTGTTTTCGTGACGCAACACAGCTTCAACAGGCACAGTGTAATGCTTCATTTCGCCTAATAGCTGGTTCAAATCCATATCGACGTTGGCAGTCATGCCTGGTAAAAGCGTGTGTACACCTTTGTCTTTGCGAATTAGGTTTAAGGTTACATCGTACGCCTTGGTGTTTGGATCAGGCGTTGTTTTATGTTCTTTGTAAGAACCAAATAGAAGGTCTTCTGGTGCTACATCAACAACGACTCTTGGCGTGTAATCTGATTGAGTAGAGCGAATGCTCACAACCAAACCTTCTGGTACTTGGAAGCTAACTTCTAACTTGTCTATGTTCTGAATATGCATCAGCTTTTGTGTCGCGCTGACATATTGGAAGTTTTCAGTATCAACAGACGCGATAACACCATCAAATGGCGCGTAAACCTTGGTGTATTTAAGTTGATTTTTTGCTGTTTGAAGCGCGTTATTCGCTTGGTCTAGTGTGGCTTTCGCAGAGTCGTACTGAGAACGCGTTGTCGCATTCTGTTCCAACATGGTTTGAATTCGTTTGAACTGGGATTCCGCTAGACTTTGATTGGCTTGTGCTAATTCAATTTGTAATTGGAAGTCAGTTGGGTCAAGCGTCGCCAACAAATCGCCTTTTTTAACTCGCTGTCCAGACGTTGCATCTAACTTGATAATTTGACCGCCAACGCGGAAAGCCAAGTCTACTTCTTCACTTGCCTGTAACTCAGCAGGGAAGCGACGAATATTGACAGCATCGGTGGATTTTATAGTGAGGAGTTTGACTGGACGAATGATTTCTTTTTCTTCTGTTGCCACATCAGCTTCATCAGATGAACAGCCAGCCAGTAATAACGCTAGGGTTATTGCAGCGCCAGCCATCATATTTATGCGCGTTACGCGATTCATGCATTGCTCCGTAAATTATTTGAAAATAGTAAGATGAAAGTATTTTATATCTCTTGAATACGGATATGAATTTTTAAATATATATTAAAGATATTCCTCTGAAGGAATATCTCTATGGATGAGCGTGGGATTTATTGATGTGGTTTTATCAAAAATTGATGAATTGCCAAGCTATTGAGTCTTTGCAAGTTCCTCTAGGAAGGTTTCTAACACCAGATTCGAGCGTGCACCTTTTCGGGTGATCGAGGAAAATTGCGTTACATAATGACATTGTGTTGGCAAAATGGCGCGCATGCGGCCATCACGAATCCAGCGTTCTGCAACGTGGTCTGGCAAAAAGCCAATATAACGCCCCGTTAGAATAAGAAAGGCGATGCCTTCTCGGTCTGTAGCGGTTGCGCTGGCGGTGAGTGGTTGATGTTGTGTTTTGATTTCTGGCGTTTGTGCATAAGCTGGCAACACCGCATCAAAATCTTTAAGTTTTGCTTTCGATAATTGTTTGTCATCCACAGTGAAAAGTGGGTGAGTGTCACTGCAATAAAGTTTGGATTCTTCTTGATAAAGATGACTGTAGTCTAGTCCACTGAGGATTTTCAAATCAGGCACTATGCCGATGTGCAATGTGCCATCCAAAACACCTCTTTCCACGTCGTTTGGTGGAATCATCCGAATGTTCACAGTGACCTGAGGGCCTTTGTCTTTAAGTCCAGCCAAGGCTTTGGTAATTCGTGTGTGGGGCAAAGTCACTAAGTTGTCTGTGATACCTATGTTTAATTCGCCTTTCAAATGCTGATGTAACGCATTGATGTGAGTGCGAAAATCTTCAATGGACGATAAAAGCTGCAAAGTATGTTCATAAACTTGGCTGCCTTCGTTCGTCAGAGAAAATCCTGATCTTCCTCGCTGGCAAAGGCGGAACCCTAATCGTGTTTCCAAATCAGAAATGGCAATGCTAATGGCAGCTCGGCTAATGTTGAGTTCTACTTCGGCGGCGGAGAAACCACCAGACTCAACGACGGTTTTAAAGATTCTTAAAATCCTGAGGTCGGCGTCACTGACTTGGCTATTAAACTTTTTCATGGCGTTGCCTTTTGCGGTTTGAGTTACATCATTTGGATGATATTTAGTTAACTAAAAGATTAACTAAGAGTTAATAAAATAGACTTTTTATAATCTATTACTCTGGCATAGTGGAGTCAATACAGACGGCTTTTCTCTTTAAAGAAAAGCATTAAGAGAAATGTTTTAGTTTAAAAACTTTGGAGTTTTTCATGGAAATTATCGGACATTTGATTGGCGGTAAGTCGTCACAAGAGGCGGCACGCACTCAAGATGTGTTTAATCCAGCGACAGGTTTGGTATCTAAAAAAGTCGCTATTGCTTCGAAAGAAACAGTAGAGGAAGCCATTGCGGTTGCTCAGGCGGCTTATCCTGAATGGCGAAATACTCCACCATTGAAGCGCGCTCGTGTGATGTTTAATTACAAAGCCTTATTAGAAAAACACGCAGATAAAATTTGCGAGTTGATTGGCGCTGAACATGGAAAAATCTGCCATGACGCAGCAGGCGAATTGCAGCGTGGTATTGAAAACGTTGAATATGCTTGCGGCGCACCAGAATTATTAAAAGGGGAATTCAGTAAAAACGTCGGCCCAAATATAGATTCTTGGAGTGAGTTTCAACCGTTAGGTGTGGTGGCGGGTATTACGCCATTTAACTTCCCTGCTATGGTGCCTTTATGGATGTTTCCAATGGCGATTGTCTGCGGTAACACTTTTGTTCTAAAGCCATCGGAACGCGACCCAAGTACCGCGTTGTTTATCGCTGAGCTTTTACACGAAGCTGGATTGCCACCGGGTGTTTTTAATGTGGTAAACGGCGACAAAGAAGCAGTCGATACTTTATTAGAAGACACTCGCGTGAAAGCGGTGAGTTTTGTTGGTTCTACGCCTATTGCAGAATACATCTACAGCAAGGCCAGTGCGAATGGCAAACGTTGTCAGGCATTAGGCGGTGCGAAGAACCACGCGATTGTCATGCCTGATGCAGACATGGATAACGTCGTTAGTCAGTTGCTAGGTGCGGCGTTTGGCTCTTCTGGCGAGCGTTGCATGGCGCTTTCTGTCGCGGTGGCGGTTGGCAAAGAAGCAGGGGATATTTTGATCAATAAAATGTCCGAAGCTATGAAGCCACTGAAAGTGGGTGAATGCTCAGATAAAACCAACGATTTTGGCCCAGTTATTACGAAAGAGCATAAGGACAAAGTTGTTGGTTTCATTGATAGCGCAGAAGCTCAAGGTGCGACTATCGTTGTGGATGGTCGTAATCCAAATGTCGCTGGTTATGAAAATGGCTTCTTTGTTGGTGCGACGTTAATTGACGGCGTAACCAAGGAAATGGACAGCTATCAGCAGGAAATTTTTGGTCCTGTTTTGCAAGTGGTTCGTGTTGATACGATGGAGGAGGCCATGGCGCTGATCAATGACCATGAATATGGCAACGGAACCTGTATCTTTACGCGAGACGGTGAAGCGGCGCGTTATTTCTCTGATCACATTGAAGTCGGCATGGTTGGTATTAATGTGCCACTGCCTGTTCCTGTTGCGTACCACAGTTTTGGTGGTTGGAAGCGTTCACTGTTTGGTGATCTGCATGCTTATGGTCCAGATGCGGTACGTTTTTACACTAAACGCAAAACTATTACTCAGCGTTGGCCTTCGGCTGGCGTGCGAGAAGGTAAGAGCTTCTCTTTCCCATCATAGATCCCGTGCATTTCTATGCCTTAATTTAGGCAATCATATTAGAAGTGTCTTTCAGGCTGTTTATCTTTTGATAAGCAGCCTTTTTTTATTTGCTGCTTGGTACTTTGATAGCCAAGCGTTTTTATTCATGAGTTTGTAATTGGTAGGGAATAGGTTTTATTTGTACGTGTTTTGATCTAATCTGACGCAATGTTGTTATATTTTTTCACTTTTTGGAGCAACGTCTAGGTCATGAATCTCCGTTTGTTTGTAGCTAAGTTGTTCATCATGTTACTCACAGTGTCATTGGTTGGTTGTGCTGCATCTTCTCATCGAGAAGGTATTGAACCGGGTGGGGAATTAAGTGTTGAAGTGACGGACGATGTTGCTTATCTATCGGGTGTTTTAGACAGCGACCTTGTTGATCGATTAAGTGATCTTATCAAAGAAAACCCTAATGTGACGGATTTAGTCTTGGTGGATATTCGCGGTTCTTTTGATCAGCAAGCAACAATGGAAGGGGCGCGTTTGATTCGACGTTTAGGTTTGAACACACAGATTGCACCAACGGGTTTTGTGCTTTCTGGTGGTGTTGATCTATTCTTAGGAGGTGTTGAAAGGCTGATTGGTGCTGGCGCGGGTGTTGGCGTTCACGCTTGGTCTGATGGGACAAAAGTTAAAGCCGCTAATTTAGATCCAATGGATCCAGTCCATGCAGCTTATGTGAATTTTTACCTAGAAATGGGTGTGCCGGAGCGGTTTTATTGGTTCTCGCTTGAGGCTGCGCCCGAAGACAGAGTGTACTTTTTGTCTCCTGAAGAAATGTACGATTATCAACTAGTGACGCAGTAAAGGTAAATGGAGGGGCAGATGGAACAAATCGAAATGTTTGTGATAGAAAGCCCCTGCAAAGGTGTTTGCGAGAACAGTGCTAAAGGTTTTTGCAAAGGATGCTTGCGTAGCCGAGACGAGCGCTTTCATTGGTTTTCCTTATCGAATGAAGATCGACACCATATCTTAGACTTATGCAAACAACGCCGTGCTCGTTTATTGAAGGCGCGCCAAGAACGCTTAGAAGCGAATCTTGATAAGGCGCTGCCTTACGGTATGGAAGAAGAGAGCGTTAGCCCACTTTTTCCCTTTCTAGTTAATTCTCAAAAATAGCGTCTAACGCTTCTGATAAACGCTCGACACCAATAACTTTCATTCCTTCGATTGGTTTCTTAGGGCAGTTACTTTTAGGCACGACCGCTCGTGTAAAGCCATGTTTAGCGGCTTCGCTGATACGTTCTTGTCCTGATGGTACGGGGCGAATTTCCCCAGACAAACCTACTTCCCCGAGTACGACTAAATCGTGCGGTAAGACTCTGTCCCTGAAACTGGAAACTACCGCCGAAATAGCGGCGAGGTCAGCACTGGTTTCCAGTACTTTTACGCCGCCAACAACGTTCAAATATACGTCTTGATCTGCTGTATGCAGGCCGCCATGTTTGTGAAGTACAGCGAGCAACATGGCGAGTCTGTTGTGGTCAAAACCTACGGTAACTCGTCGAGGATTACCAAAGGCAGAGTCATCCACCAAGGCTTGTAACTCTACAAGCAGAGGGCGAGTACCTTCCCAAACCACCATGACTAGGCTGCCAGCCGCGGGTTGATTGCTTCGATTTAAGAAAATAGAGCTTGGGTTTTTGACTTCTTTTAGTCCGCTTTCCAGCATGGCAAAAACGCCCAATTCATTGATCGCACCAAAACGGTTTTTCATACCACGAAGTGTTCGAAAGCGAGAGTCTTCAGAGCCTTCTAAGAGAACTGAGCAATCCACCATGTGCTCAAGGACTTTTGGTCCAGCTAACGTCCCATCTTTTGTCACATGGCCAACAAGCAAGACTGCTGTTTGAGTTTGCTTGGCGAAGCGGGTTAATACAGCGGCGCTTTCTCGAACTTGTGAAACGCTACCAGGCGCTGATTCAATACCATCCAAATGCATAACCTGAATGGAGTCGATTACCATGACTTTTGGCTTCAACTGTTGAGCTGTGTTTAAAATGCTTTCTACATTGGTTTCTGAAAGCATTTTTAAATTTTGTGTTGGCAAACCAAGGCGGTGAGCGCGCATAGCAACCTGTTGTAGCGATTCCTCACCTGTGACATACAAGGCGCTCTGTTGTTGAGCTAACCAGCACATGGTTTGCAGTAATAATGTACTTTTACCTGCTCCGGGGCTGCCGCCAATCAAAACAACGCCACCAGGAACGAGACCGCCACCGAGCACCCGATCAAACTCACTGGCACCTGAGCTAAAACGTGGTACGTCAGATAAGTCCACATCCGATAGGCTTTGAATACCTGTTGTTGCTCCAGCATAACCTTGATAGCGAGGGTCTTGAGCTGCCGACACTCGCGCCGAAGTTTTCGTCGACGTTAGGCGAATTTCAGATAGGGAATTCCAGGCTTTGCAGGCTTGGCACTGACCTTGCCATTTTGCGTAGTCAGCACCGCATTCATTGCATACAAAGGCTGTTTTTGCTTTAGCCATGAAAATACTCTTTATTCAAAAGAAGAAGCAAAGCGCTTCTTCTTATCGGTTTGTGTTGTTGATTATTTTTTCCAGTTAACCGAATACAAGTCAAGACGTCGATCTTTCAGGTTGTTGACTGAGCCTTCACTGCGAGTAAATTTCAACTTATCCAAGTCTAAGTCAGAGAACATGATCATCTCGGTGTTAGGCGTAGTTTCTGCCATGACCGCATCGTGTGGATATGAGAAATCAGAAGGTGAAAATACAGAGCTTTGAGAGTACTGAATGTCCAAGTTTTCCACCTGAGGCAAGTTGCCACAACTACCACAGATAACCACATAACATTCGTTTTCAATAGCGCGTGCTTGAGCGCAGTTTCGCACTCGTAGATAGCCATTTTTTGTGTCGGTCCAAAAAGGTACGAAAAGAATGTCCATGTCTTGCTCTGCAAGCAGTCGCCCAAGTTCAGGGAATTCTACGTCATAGCAAATTAGAATGCCGACACGTCCAGCGTCCGTATCAAAGACTTTCAGCTTATCGCCACCTTGAATCACCCAGTCGCGGCGTTCGTGTGGTGTGATATGGACTTTTTTCTGCTCTTCTACTGTGCCATCACGGCGGCATAAATAGCTGATGTTATAAACCACTTCGTCTTCGATGATTGGCATAGAGCCTGTGATGACGTTGATGTTATAACTTACTGCTAATTGTGATATCTCGTTTTTGAAACGCTCAGTGAAGCTGGCTAGAAAGCGAATCGCTTCCGTTTGGTTGCTTTGGTCTGGGCTTAAGCCGATTAACGGAGCATTAAAAAATTCAGGGAAAACGGCAAAGTCACTTTTGTAGTTTGAAACTGCATCAATGAAGTATTCCACCTGCTTTAAAAGCTCATCTGCGCTTTCTACTTCACGCATTTGCCACTGAACCGCACCAATGCGTACTTGTGTCTTACGTGATTGGATTACAGTGGTTTCTGGTTCGAAGAAAATGTTTTTCCATTCCAGTAGCGTTGCATAACCTTGGGACTTTTCGTCTTCCGGTAAATAGCGTTTGAGTAATCGTGTGACCTGAAAATCATTCGACAATTGGAAAGACAAAATAGGGTCGTAGATTTTCTTCTCGCGAACGGATTCTAAGTATTCTGCTGGCGATAAATTGTGCGCATGTTCGTGATAATTCGGTATGCGTCCACCCGCTAGGATGGCACGGAAGTTATGCTGGCGACAAAGCTCCTTGCGAGCTTCGTATAAACGTCTACCTAAACGATAACCTCGATATTCCGGCGCAATAAGAACATCTAAACCATACATGGCGTCGCCTTGAGGGTCGTTTAAAATGTTTTCTTTTTGATCGACCAAATCATCATAAGTATGAGGGTTACTAAAGCGTTGATAATTGGCTTGTACAGATAAAGCGATACCGACAATTTTACCGTGATCTTCCAGGCAAATTTGCCCTTCAGGAAAGTCTTTTATTAATTGATGAATTGTGTGTTTTGGCCAAGACCCACCAATATCATGGTAAACCTTATCCATGAGTAGTTTTACTTGCTCATAATCGTTGTTGGTTAGATTACGAATTTTTAAATGTAAGTCTTCTAGCATGATGGCCTCGATTGTATTGGCTGATGCGTGTTTTGTAGATGCATCAGACTGTATTTGTATAACAAGATAATAACGCTTCTTTATGTCATGAGGGCGTTATATTTGTTTTAAAGCACCAAAAAGATTGTCGTTAGAAAAAGAAAACCCCCGCCGAGGCGAGGGTTTTATTAAGAAAGAACTAAATGCTTTCTGGAAGAATTACTTTTTGAATTCTGGGTATGCTTCCATACCACACTCAGAAAGGTCAACACCTTCGTATTCTTCTTCTTCGCTAACACGAACACCCATGATTGCTTTGATGATCAACCAAGTTACTAGGCTCGCTACGAATACCCAAACGAAGATAGTTACTGCACCAGCGATTTGACCGCCGAAAGTAGCACCGTCGTTTGTTAGAGGAACAGCTAATAGACCCCAAAGACCAACAACACCGTGAACAGAGATCGCGCCCACTGGATCGTCAAGCTTCAGCTTGTCTAGAGTAAGGATAGAAACTACAACAATCAGACCACCAACTAGACCAATCAAAGTTGCGCCTAGAGCAGAAGGAGTTGAAGGCTCTGCAGTGATAGCAACCAAACCAGCTAGCGCGCCGTTTAGAAGCATAGTCAAATCTGCTTTACCGAATAGGATGCGAGCAAGAATTAGTGCGCCAATTGCACCACCAGCTGCTGCAGCGTTAGTGTTTAGGAACACCATAGCAACAGAGTTAGCGCTTGCGATATCGCCAAGTTTCAATACAGAACCACCGTTGAAACCGAACCAACCCAACCAAAGGATAAGCGTACCCAAAGTTGCAAGAGGTAGGTTTGCGCCAGGGATTGCACGTACTTCACCGTTAGGACCGTATTTACCTTTACGAGCACCCAGGATGATTACACCAGCCAATGCTGCTGCAGCACCTGCCATGTGAACGATACCAGAACCTGCAAAGTCAGAGAAACCAAGGTCGCCAAGGCTAAACATACCGAATACAGAACCGCCGCCCCAAGTCCAGTTACCTTCCATTGGGTAGATGAAACCAGTCATAACAACAGCGAATGCTAGGAAAGCCCATAGCTTCATGCGCTCAGCAACTGCACCAGATACAATAGACATTGCTGTTGCAACGAATACTACTTGGAAGAAGAAGTCAGAAGCGCCTGAGTATATAGAACCGCCTTCAAAACCGCCATCACGAGCAGCGAAGTCAGCTAGAGTTGAGTCTACATCAACGTCTTGAATACCAGTTAGGAACCACTCGCCACCGTACATGATCGAGTAACCGCAAACTAGGTACATGATGCAAGAAATGGCAAACAAAGCCACGTTCTTGGTTAAGATTTCAGTGGTGTTTTTAGCGCGTACTAAACCCGCTTCTAACATGGCAAATCCGGCTGCCATCCACATAACTAGTGCGCCACACACCAAAAAGTAAAAAGTGTCCATGGCATATTGTAAGTGAAAAATTTGATCTTGCATGTTTCGCCCCCCTAAAGGCTTGTAAGATTCGAAGCTATAATTAAACTGCTTCTACACCAGTCTCGCCGGTACGAATACGAACCGCTTGCTCAAGGTTAACGATAAAGATTTTACCGTCGCCAATTTTGCCTGTGTTTGCAGCGCCACTAATTGCTTCTACAACTTGGTCTGTCATGTCGTCAGCAATAGCAAGTTCGATTTTTACTTTAGGTAGAAAATCAACTACGTATTCAGCGCCACGGTATAGTTCTGTGTGGCCCTTTTGACGTCCGAAACCTTTTACTTCTGTAACCGTGATACCTTGAACACCGATTTCAGAAAGAGCTTCTCGAACATCATCCAGTTTAAATGGCTTGATGATGGCTGTTATAAGCTTCATACCCACTGTCTCCTTTAATTAAGTCAGTATTATTGTCGTAACGCAGGTAAGCTCTTTATTCAATATGCGTGCCATATACTGAAGTGCCTTAGTGCCAAAGGGTTTGTAAGGATTTTGTCTGCTTTTGGAAATTAAAAAGGCGAGGGTGTGTTTATAAATGGTGCGTTTATTTTCAAATGTTTTATTTTTGGTGCATTAACTTGGTGCGGGTGTCCTTGTATCAAATAAACTCTCTTGGCTTTATCTCCTTTGTTCTGATTAAGAAAAAATCCTTTAGATACCAGAAGATAAGCAATCCCTGTGTTGTGTTAACAGTAAAGGGTCGACGACTGGTTGAAATTTGCACAAAAAAGAGGCGATTCATTCTTGTGCTAGATTGATGAGCATTTAACTTAGAGCGTGAAAAAGTGGTTTAGAAAACATAGATTGCTTGTTTGTACCTTTTAACGACCTCTATACTATGCTTTAAAACACTGACTTGATGCCTTTTGTGAGGCGTTCAAAAATACGAAGAGTAATATGACATGATAGATCAATTTATTAAGCAACTTGGTACAGGCTTAGAGCAAGCCGCAGAGACGTTAGGAAAATTGCCGAAAGAAGAAATCCAGTCGCAGTTGCATGAAGTTGCTCGTAATACACTGACTAAAATGGATCTGGTGACGCGCGAAGAGTTTGAAGTGCAAGAGGCTATGTTAGCGAAATATCGAACAAAGCTTGCAGCTTTAGAAGCGCGCCTGACTGAACTAGAGGCTGGAACGAAAAGTTAAAAACAGGAATTAAACGATGCTGATGTCATTGTTTATTTCCAGCCTTGCTTCCAATCCACAGTGGAAGTCAGTGATTGCCAAGGTAATGTGTATGAGTTTTTGTTGATGACAGCTTCAAGAGTACATTCGATAACAGTACCTTCTTCATCACGCATTAACTCAGTCACAATAAAGTGCTTCTCTTTATGGGTAGGCGAGACAGAAGTCCGTTTTGAGAGCAGTAATTTATTAGGATTAATCTGAGTTTTTGACATAGAGTGATCTCATTACATTAATGATAGAAGAGAGAGTTAAGCTCTCACCTCTATAAATACGTTAAAAAAGACAAGCCGGATTGCTTGTGCCTATTAAAACTAACTAAGATCAAGGAGTGATCATGAGTTTAGCGACGATTTACAGCCGCGCACGAGTTGGTGTGGCTTCCCCTTTGGTAACAGTTGAAACGCATATTTCAAACGGTTTACCTTCCCTCAATATTGTGGGCTTGCCTGAAGCAGCAGTTCGAGAAGCAAAGGATCGTGTTCGCAGCGCCATTATCAACAGTCATTTCGAATTTCCTACCCGAAGAGTCACCATTAATCTCGCGCCTGCAGATTTGCCCAAAGAAGGTGGGCGTTATGATTTGGCTATTGCGATTAGTGTGTTGGCGGCCTCTGGTCAATTAGGCGAAGTGAGTTTAGGTGATACTGAGTTTATTGGTGAATTGGCCTTGTCTGGTGATATTCGAGGCGTTCCGGGCTTGTTGCCTTCTGCGATTGCGTGTCATGAGGCCAACCGTCAACTGATTCTGCCAGAAGATAATCAAGACGAAGCAGCCTTGGTAGAAGGAAACGCGGTTTATGCAAAACACCTCACACAAGTGACCGCACATTTATTAAAAATGAATCCATTGCCCCATTGTGAATCCAAACCTGTGGCGTCTTTGCCTTTGAATCATAAAGATATGCGCGATGTAAAAGGGCAATACCAAGCGCGACGGGCTTTAGAAGTCGCAGCGGCAGGCGGTCATAACCTGTTGTTTATTGGCCCAGCTGGCACAGGGAAAACCATGCTGGCGTCTCGCTTACCAAGCATTATGCCTGCAATGACAGAGCAAGAGGCGTTATCTGTGGCATCGGTTCAGTCAGTCGCAGGGCGAAAAATGGGGCTAGATTGGTATTGGTCAGAGCGACCATTTCGATCGCCGCACCATTCTTGTTCGGCAGCGGCTTTGGTCGGTGGCGGTTCGATACCTAAACCGGGAGAAGCGTCTTTATCTCACAATGGCGTTTTATTTCTAGACGAATTACCAGAATTTGATCGTAAGGTATTAGAGGTTTTAAGAGAACCACTTGAAAATGGTGAAGTGCATATCTCTCGAGCCCGTGGTCAGGTCACTTTTCCAGCTCGGTTTCAATTAGTCGCCGCAATGAATGCGAGCAATGAAGCTTATACGGGCGGCCAAGACTATTATCAGTCGAGTGCGAGCCAAAAGTATCTGAAAAAATTGTCCGCACCTTTTTTGGATCGTATTGATTTGCATGTAGAAGTGCCGCCTTTGCCTTCGAATATTTTAGTGAATGCTCAAGAAGAAGGCGAATGTAGCGCCAGTGTCCGTGAACGTGTTGAGAAAGCTGTTGCCAGACAAAGAGCACGGCAAGGTGTTCAAAATGCTTTGCTCAGTGGTCGTCAGTTGGAACAGATCTGTGCATTGAGTGAAGAAGACAAACACTTTATGCAGCAAGCCTTAGAAACCTTGAAGCTTTCCGCAAGAGCTTATCATCGGGTGTTAAAAGTGGCCTTAACCTTGGCCGATTTAAACGATTCGCCAGTAACAAGAGCTCACCTTATGGAGTCTTTGAGTTATCGAAAAATGGAGAAAACGCTCGCGAACGCCGTGTCTTCTTAGTTGCTTTGAACTTGAGTCGCTTTAACTCTTTGACATTTAATTTTCTATTGAGTGTGTTTTTGACGCTATCAAGTTTAGATGTCTGATATATTTACACAAAATAGATAAGATAAAGAGGCGTTTGGTTAGGGAATGAATAGACGATTTTGGTCTGGCTTGCGTGTTATTAAACTTAGCATCGTAATTGTTTTGCTATCTTCATTAAGCAATGTCTTTGCGGCCACTCGTGGTTATGATTTAAGGCTAGGCGCTTACATATCAAACTTGGATTATTCTGAAGATAATGGCGCTTCTAATAATGGAAATATGACCGGACTTGTTGCTCGGTATGCTTCTTATGAACCTTTCTCTGCCATTTTATTAGATCTTACCTATGTTGGCGGTACGGTAGATTATGAAGGTGCAGGTAAAATTAGTGATATTAGAAGCGACCTTTATGATGCAAGAAGCATGTTCGGTTTTTCATTTTATCTCAATAATCAATATCGCTTAACTCCGTACGTGGGAATTGGCCTGCGTTATTCTATTGCTGATTCTCGCTCGGATATTTCTACAACATCGGTCGTTGGATATAAAAGTGAGCAGATTTATGTTTATAACCCTATTGGCATTGAAATTATTGAAGTAAAAGAGATTGCTGATGCAACTTGGGTGACCGGCTGGCGCTTGGAATATGACAGTGTTTTCTGGGGGCAAAATCGATCGCGTCTCGGTTCTGCAGACGCTTATGAGGCTGTGAAAGTTTCTCAAAGTGGTCATGGCTATCGATTTTATATGAGCTTTCATCGACTTTTTGGAGAAGATGGTAGTGGAATAATGATCGAGCCTTTTTACAAATATTGGCATTTATCGGACAGTGATAATGATGAATATCCCAGCTTTTCTTTTGACCATGAATCAAGCGAATGGGGAGTCTCGCTGCTTTTGTCTTTTTAACACTTCTTAAAGGATAAATAAAAACTGTTTCAAATAGTTTCATTTCGTTACAATTCTTCGCCCATTTTTTAAATCGATATTGCAGCGGTTGTTTTTCTTCAATGTGAGTTGTGAGAAAGCTGTAAATAAAGACCGTTGAATGGGTTTTCTGGTTTCTTCGAATAATAATGAAATGCTTACTTAGCGCCTTATTTGGTGTGAATCAGTTTGCATAAATGGAGTTTCATCTTATGGTTATCCAGCTTTTTCCTCTTTGGGCGATACTGCTTTCCGCCCTAGCTTTTTTTCAACCCGATTTATTCGTTGGGCTGAAAACTCAAATTGTCCCTCTGCTTATGATTATTATGCTAGCGATGGGATTAACATTAAGTCCAAAAGACTTTAAGCAAGTATTGAAAAGCAGAAAAGCCGTTGCTGTCGGCGTTTTATTGCAGTTTTTGGTGATGCCAATTGCGGCGTTCGCTGTGGCTATGGTTTTTGGCTTTGATACCGAATTAACTGTCGGTATGTTGTTGGTTGGTAGTGTGGCAGGCGGAACCTCGTCGAATGTTATGTGCTATTTAGCGAAAGGTGACACGGCGCTATCTATTTCTATGACGGCTATTTCCACTCTATTGGGTGTGGTGTTAACGCCTTTCCTTGTTTCTTTAATGATTGGAACCAGTGTTGATGTACCGGTTTCTTCTATGTTGATCAGCCTCTTTAAAATTGTTTTGTTGCCTGTGGCAGCGGGTGTAGTGATTAACACGCTTTTCTCGAAAGTTATTCGCAAAGCAGAAGTGGCTTTACCTTATATTTCCATGTTCGCCATTGTGTTGATCATTGCTATTGTTGTGGCATTGAGCTCTTCTAAGTTGGTGGAAGTGGGTCTTGTGGTCGCTGCCGCCGTTATTCTTCACAATACGATTGGTTTGATTCTTGGTTATTGGGTGACGTATTTACTCGGGTTTGATTCTCGAGTTTGCCGAACCATCGCATTTGAAGTCGGTTTGCAAAACTCTGGCTTGGCAGCGGCGCTAGCTGTGAAATTCTTCACGCCTTTGTCTGCTTTGCCTGGCACACTTTTCAGCGTATGGCACAACATTTCTGGGTCGTTGTTGGCAAGTTATTGGAGCCGAAGAGCAGTAGAAAACGCAGCGGATAAAGATTCGTCTAATTAAAAATAGATTGTCTTGTTCTCAAAAAGGGATGCGATTTTGTATCCCTTTTTTTGTGGCTGAGTACTTTTTCTGTCGTGCGGCTGAAGTTGATCTCAGGTACACTTGAGGTTGTTTTTCAATTCCCTTTTTTTAGCCAGAGTCTTGTCATGAGTGAGTCGCTTCCATCCATATCTCAACGTCTTCGAAGTTTGAACGAACGTCAACTAGACGCGGTGAAACAAATTGATGGACCGTTACTAGTGTTGGCGGGCGCAGGTTCGGGAAAAACCAGCGTAATCACCACTAAAATTGCTTATCTCATTCAAACCTGTGGTTTCAAAGCTAATAGTATTATTGCCGTCACTTTCACCAATAAAGCGGCGCGAGAAATGAAAGAACGGGTGGTGAGTATTTTGTCTAAGCCCGAAAGTAGAGGCTTGAGCATTTCCACCTTCCATAATTTGGGGCTGCGTATTTTACGCAAAGAATACCGCCGAGCAGGTTTAAAAGAAGGCTTCACTTTATTCGACTCGCAAGACTCTTTTAGCTTAGTTAAAGAGATTCTCGACAAAGAATTCAATGGTCAAACAGACTCTGCGGCTTATTGTCAAAATACAATTTCCAACTGGAAAAATGACCTTACCACGCCACAAGAAGCCATGACCAATGCCGACACAGAAGAGTTTTTATTGGCGGCTCAAGTCTATGCGCAATATCAGCGTTATTTGCGAGCGTACAACGCGGTGGACTTCGACGATTTGATTCTGTTGCCTGTGAGCTTGTTAATGTCTGACGACGAATTACGAGAACGTTGGCAGAAGAAAGTACGCTATTTACTGGTGGACGAGTGTCAGGATACCAATGCCAGCCAATATGAATTGATTCGTTTGTTGGCAGGTTATCGCCGTTGTTTTACCTTGGTAGGAGACGATGACCAATCCATTTACGCTTGGCGTGGTGCTCGCCCTGAAAACTTAGAACGCTTATCCACAGATTACCCGAACTTAAAACTTGTGAAGCTTGAGCAAAACTACCGCTCAACAAAAACCATCTTGAAAGCCGCGAATACCTTGATCGCCAATAATCCGCACATCTACGATAAAGCCCTGTGGAGTGACCTTGGTGTAGGTGATCCTATTCGCGTCATGGTGACTCGCAATGAGGATTCTGAAGCGGAGCGCGTGGCGGCTGAAATACAAACACGCCACTTGCGCCATGATATTCCTTATCGTGATTTTGCTGTGTTATATCGAGGAAATCATCAGGCGCGCTTGTTGGAAATTAAGCTTCAAGCCTATCGTATTCCTTATAAAATGAATGGCGGCACGTCATTTTTCTCTCGCGCTGAAATCAAAGATTTAATGGGCTATTTGCGCCTTCTTGTAAACCCAGCAGACGACAATGCTTTCTTGCGAGTAGTGAACTTGCCACGCCGTGAAATCGGCCCAGCGACCTTGGAAAAAGTCGGTAACCTTGCCACAGAACGCGGCGTGAGTTTATTTGAAGCCTGTAGCTATAAAGAGATCGAAGAAAGCGTGACTGGACGATCATTAAAAAGCTTACAAGATTTTGAAAGATGGATGTCTACATTGCGACGACGCTTAGAAGGTGCTTCGCCTGTTCCCGTTATTGAGCAAATGATCCATGACATGGATTATTACGGCTGGATTCAAGAACAAACATCATCGACCAAAGCGGCTGATCGTCGTATTGAAAACGTGCGTTTCCTCTTGGATTCTATTCAGCGCATGATGGAATCTGCTTGGGAAGAAGACGAAACAGCAGGTTTAGATCAAGCCATTAGTAAGTTGCTCTTGATCGATATGCTGGAGCGTCAAGAAGAAGAGGAAGACGAAGACAAGGTTCAGCTACTGACGCTTCATGCTTCAAAAGGATTGGAATACCCGCATGTTTTTTTAATTGGTTGTGAAGAAGAGCTTTTGCCGCATCGTAACAGCATAGAAAACGACGACATTGAAGAAGAGCGTCGTCTTGCTTATGTTGGTATTACTCGTGCGAAGAAAACCTTGTGCATCACGCTGGCTGCGAAACGTCGACAATACGGTGAGGAAATAGACTGTTTACCAAGTCGATTCCTAGATGAATTACCAGAAGAAGATTTGGTGTGGGAAGGTCGTGGTGATGAATCAGAAACCGTGAAGAAAGAGCGCGGCCAAGCATCATTATCTGCTCTAAAAGCCATGTTAAACGACTAACCAAAGTTCGTTTTGGCCTTTGTTAACTTTGGCTATTATCTATCATGTATTGAATGGTGTTTTGCATTTCAGCATCACTGCAATCAAAACATAACCCTTTTGGTGGCATTGCGTTAATACCTTTTGTCGCATTCATCAATAATGTATCCATGCCTTTTTCAATATGAGGCAACCAATCGGCTTGGCTGCCAAACTTCGGCGCATTTGCCACACCGCTAGCATGACAAGTAATGCAATAAGTATTGTATATTTGATCTGCTGGGCGCTCAGCTTGAGCGGTCAAACTCACTAGAGAAGTTATGGCTAGGCAAGCTGAGAAAACGATACGGCAGATACAAAAAAATATATTCACAAGGAAGCCTTAAGGAAAACGTTTGAGTCATTATAACAGTCAATGTACTTATACGTGGACTGTTTAGCGATGGATTGGAAAGCATACAAAAGTCACTTTATCATTCCGAATTGCTATTAGTACTGGAATCCTAAACAATTTCCTTTAGAATACGCACTCCATTTCTTGCTGGCTTAGTTGTTCATCGACAGAACAAAACCATCTTAGCCACAGACATGCGCCCGTAGCTCAGCTGGATAGAGCGTCGCCCTCCGGAGGCGAAGGCCGGAGGTTCGAATCCTCTCGGGCGTGCCATTTGGCGTTACTCATTGGTAAACTTAATAATTTTTATTGAGTTTAAATGCTATTCACTTCTTGGCAAGTGTTAGTCATATCGCTATAATGCGGATCGTTTTTCGGGCCTGTAGCTCAGTTGGTTAGAGCATCCGACTCATAATCGGCAGGTCCCCCGTTCAAGTCGGGGCAGGCCCACCATATAAAATAAGCCTCGATAAGTTAGTGAAAACTGACTTGTCGGGGCTTTTTTATTTCTCACTATAAGATCAATCTAAGTGTTGAATATTTTAGTGTGCTGACACTGCCCTGTGGCAATCTTTAAACTGTTTACCAGCTTGTTTTTTTGATTACTCCTGCCTTAAGTGATTTTCAGTATTTAGGTATGGTTTTGTATAAAAAACCTTACAGTGAATCTCTTTCCTATCTCTTCTTGTCCTGTACTATAATATTTTATTGATAAAGGGATTTTACCTCTCACTAGGAACATTTATGTTTTTTAAAGCTAATTTTAAAGTTCTTGTTTTACTAGTTCTTTTGACGTTTTCTGCGCTTGCTTTGCATCGTTTTGGCTTTTTAGACATGTCTTTATCTCTTCTAGAAAACCGCAGTTCAGACTTATTCAGATCCGTATCTACAAGTGGCGTTACAGGAGACCTTACAAAAAAAGGTGATCGTACCGTCTTAAAATGTCACCTTGAGTCAACAGAAGGGTTTAATTTGTGTGGTTTGTCTGTTGATTTAAGAGATGGATTGGGAAGAGGGATTGATATTGGGCACTATGATGAGCTGGATTTAGAGCTATTGTATAGTGGACCTTTTGCCGACCCTAAAATCAAAGTCTCTTTTAGGAATTTCCATTCTAATTACTCTTCTTTGAAAGATCCTATTTCCATGAAATTTAACACTATTATCTTTTCTGCTGAAAAGTATTCTGGTGTTCTGACTGTTCCGTTGGATGCGTTTAGAGTAGAGAATTGGTGGATAGATCAATACGATATTGATTTTAAAGACAGTCAAACTGACTTTTCAAACATCTTTTACTTAGAACTTTTAAGCCACAATATGCCAGTTAGTGGTGACTATAAAATCACCCTCGATAAAGTTGTTTTAAGAGGGGAAATAATTTCTGAGAATAATTTGCTTAAGCTGATTTTTTCAACTTGGTTATTGGTTGGAATCATATTTTTAATTAGACAGCATAGTAAGTTAAATGAGATCTCAAAACGCGACATGCTAACAGGCCTTTATAACAGACGAGGTATACAAGAGAGACTGAGTACCATATCGGCAGATCATGCAGTCTATATGTTCTATATAGACATCAATGATTTCAAAAGCATTAACGATACTTACGGTCATGATGTTGGTGATAAATTGCTAATCTGTTTTAGTCGAATGATTGAAGTAAAGCTCGAAAAGCACCAAAACCGCAGTTATTTTTCTCGTTTCTCTGGCGATGAATTTGTGATCATTTTTGATGACTTGAAAAGAGAAGATATGCTGGCATTGGCTTATGCCATCACTCTTAATTTTGAAAAGCCAGTCAATATTGACTCTTATAGTATCCCGCTTTCTATCAGCTTAGGCATTGCAAAGTCGTCAAATGACTATAACAACTTTGACTCTCTGCTGGCGCATGCCGGTGCGGCAATGTACCACGTTAAAAATAACAGCTTACTTTCTTTCCAAGAGTTTGACGAAGCCTTCTCTGAAAATGTTTATTATAAAAAACGTGTGTCAGAGTATATTAAGGAAGCTTTAAAACAAGACAAATTCTTTCTTAATTACATGCCTATTTATGAGGCTGAATCATTAAAAATTGTGGCTTTCGAGGTTCTGCTACGAACAAATTTCAATGAGATGAAAGGTATTGGGCCACACATATTTATTCCTATTGCGGAAGAGTATAACTTAATCAGAGAGTTGGATTTATGGGTGTTGGAGAATACCTTCAGAGGCATCAGAGATGATTACGAGTTCTTATCGGATAAAGCTCTGACATTTTGTATCAATATGTCTTGCGATGAGTTGAATAACCCTCTATTTATCAGTTCCTTAAGAGACCTTTTAGAAAAATATGATATACCTCCTGAATGGATTGAGTTGGAGTTGACCGAGACAAGCTTTGTTGAAATCGGACAAGAGGGGATTAATGTATTAGAAAGTATACGTGCCCTCGGTGTGAAGCTTGTTTTAGACGACTTTGGTACGGGCTATATTTCTTTTAATCAACTGGTGAATTACCCAGTAAATGGATTGAAAATTGATAAATCCTTTGTTGATTTGTTGGAAACAGAAAGTGTGTCTTCTGGAAGAATTATCCAAGCTATTCTTTCGATTGCAGAGTCTTATCAGCTTGACACCGTTGCTGAAGGTGTTGAAACAGCAGAGCAGTTTGTTTATTTACGGGAGTTAGGTTGTCAGCATATGCAAGGTTATTTATTGAGTAAGCCTGTTCCTTGGTTAATCGCTAAAGATCAATTAATTAATCCTGAAACGGAAAAGCTAAAAAACCTTACATCGTCTTTAAATCTAACCAATAAATTTAAAAGCCTTATGTCACTATTGAATATAAACAATTAGCAGTAAAACAGTGCTTTAGATGCGATGACATTGAAGGCTTATGGCCTTTATAAAAAAGCCCTTAGTGATTTTTCACTAAGGGCTTTTATGTATCTAACGACTTATAACTTAGTTTTGATCTTGAGCCGGTCGGCGATTTTTTCGAGCAGGCGCAAGAGGCTTGCTGCGCAAGCCTTGACCAGGTGTCACGTCGGCTTTTGGTGCTGTTGGACGACGATTACCGGATTTGGGCGCATTGCCTTTTTTTGGGCTGTTTGTATTTCTTGCTCCGCCATTTTGATCACGAGGTGCTTTTGGTTTTTTCGGCTTCTTAGGCTTTATAGGACGTGTATCCAATGTTGTGTCTGGCAGCATGTGCGTTGGCATGAAGTCATCGTCATAACGACGCTCAATTAGTTTCTGAGTTAAACGCTCAATCGCACGCAATTGATCTAGTTCGTCAGCTGCAACCAATGAAATCGCTTTACCTGTTGCGCCAGCACGGCCTGTACGACCAATACGGTGGACATAATCTTCTGCCACATCAGGAAGGTCGAAGTTGACTACGTGAGGTAACTGTTCAATGTCTAGGCCACGGGCAGCAATGTCTGTCGCGACAAGAATTCGAATGCGCCCATCTTTAAAGTCCGCCAATGCGCGAGTACGTGCTCCTTGGCTTTTGTTGCCATGGATGGCGCTGGCGCGAATGCCTGCTTCTTCCAGTAATTTGGTGATTTTATTCGCACCGTGTTTCGTGCGAGAGAAAACCAATGCTTGATCCCATTTACCGTCTTTGATGAGTTTAATCAGTAGTTCGGTTTTACGCTTTTTATCAACAGGATGTAACCATTGCTCTACAGAAACGGCAGTGGCATTACGTGGCGTGACAGAGATTTCTACCGGATTATTCACTAGGCCTTTTGCCAGTTGGCGAATTTCAGGAGAGAAAGTTGCAGAGAATAATAGGTTCTGACGTTTCTTAGGCAAAATCGCCAAGATCTTTTTAATATCGTGGATAAAACCCATATCCAGCATGCGGTCGGCTTCATCTAATACAAGCACTTCTAGCTTATCGAAGCGAACAGCTTTTTGGTTGTATAAATCCATCATTCGGCCAGGCGTTGCGATTAATATATCTGCGCCACGGCGAAGAGCCATCATTTGAGGGTTAATTTTAACGCCGCCAAAAACTACGGTAGATTTGAGAGACAGGTGTTGGCCGTAATTTTTTACACTTTCTGCAACTTGAGCTGCCAACTCACGGGTTGGCGTCAGTACTAATGCACGTACTTGGTTATTTTGAGCGTTTTCTCCATGACTCAAACGTTCCAGTAATGGCAGTGTGAATCCTGCTGTTTTGCCTGTACCTGTTTGAGCTGCAGCCATGACATCTTTGCCTTCAAGAATGGCGGGTATTGCCTGTTCTTGGATTGCCGATGGCTTGGTGTAGCCTTGGTCTTCAATGGCTTTTAAAATAGAGGCAGAAAGCCCAAGTTTGTTGAAACTCATAGATGTTCTCGTGTTTTATCAAAGGCGGGGGAGAACTGATAACCAGCTCTCCCATAATTGCGCGAAGCTTAACCTATATCTGCTGTACATGCTATTAAGCTAAAGTCTTTTTACATCGACAGAAACCGCCAGCTGCTGAGATCCACCACCTTCAAAAATGACACCTTGAAGTGGAGTGACATCCGAATAATCTCGTCCCCACGCCGTTACAATGTGTTGATCACTTGGCATTAGATCGTTGGTTGGATCAAATTCGACCCAGCCAATATTAGGAATAAAGATAGCAAACCAAGCGTGGGAAGCATCGACGCCAACCAGTTTTTCTTGTCCCGGTGGTGGCAAGGTTTCTAAATAGCCACTCATGTATCTTGCTGGAAGACCGACAGAGCGTAAACAGCCTATCGCCAAATGAGCGAAATCCTGACAAACCCCGCTACGCTGTTTCAGAACTTGTTCTAATGGAGTCGCAACCGTGGTGGTGTTTGGGTCAAATTTGAATTCAGTAAAGATCTTGTGAGTAAAATTAAGCGCGGCTTCTAGAACAGGTTTATCATCACTAAAAGTGCTTTCAGCGTACGCTTTCAATTCATTTGAGCTGCGTATTTGAGGAGAGTCTAATAGATACTCTTTTGCCATGCGTAATTCTGGTGTGTCTGGCGCATTTAAAAGATTACGCAATTCACCACAAGTCATCGCGTGGAGCGTTTGTTTCTTATAAGTGTCTGTCGGAACGATTTCAAAATCAGTTGAAACATCGATGACGAGTTTCTTATGCGCCTCTTGGATTGAAAAATAAAAGGTCTGGTTGCCGAAGTAATCTTCTCCTTCGCTTTTATAAATCGGTGGTGGATTAATCTGAATCTTTTGATTAATACAGCGCTGATTACGAGTGTCTCTCGGCAGTAGATGCGCCATGTTATAGCATAGGCTGACAGGTGCGCCGTAGGTATATTCCGTTATGTGTCGGACACGATATCTCATAAATTATTTTCCCCAATGGCTTTCATCAGAGGTTGAGGTCCCGCTGTGTGGTCAAAGTATTTATCGCTGATTAAAACAGTGAATTGCTCTAACTGTTCGAGTAATTCAGTCATCAATTCTTCAAGAGCATGACGGCTTTGCGTTGCCTCGTCGATTGTTGCCAGTTCTTCCAAGTCAGCCAATTGAATGTCATTCAGACATTTTATGATGATTTTATTTTCTGGGCTGAGTCCGGCTGTTGTTGTCTTATTTCTTGGTAACTCTTTGATGTAACGGCGTAATTGCTCCACTTGATAAAGCAGAGAACGAGGGTTGGTGCCGTCGATCATTAATAAATCTAAGCCATAAGCGACGCGCGCTCGGTTGCGATAGCGACGGCGGAAAGAAATTAAGGCCTCAACGCTTAATAAAACAGACTCCAGAATTTGTTGCTGAGGTACATCAGGTAAAGGCTTGGTGAGTGCTGAACGAAGCAAGGTGGCCGTTTGCAAAGCTCGCTCAGTACGACGACCAATTTCTTGGAATGTCCAGTCTAGCCCGCGCAACATACTTTCGTGGTTAAGGCCCGATAGAGCCAGTAACGATGTGACTAAGCTATCAAGAGACTCTTCTGGCGCGGAAGGCAAACCATTAGTGTAAGCCCGATCCAATTCATGAATATGGTCACGTAACTCGTTGATAATAATACGAGTATCGGCAGAGAGCATCTCTTTTGCTTGTTCACTACAACTGAGCATTGCTTGCAAGTTTGCCTTGATGGAACCGGCTCTGCTGGCGTCAGTAATAAGCGAAACCAGCTCTTCTTCTGGGTTGGCTAATAAAGCTTCATCGGCTTCTACAAAACCTGGTAAACAGCCAGTTTGGATTGATGCCATTTCAAGCAATGTGCGCTTACTTTCTTCTGGTAAAGGGTCTACGCCGTTCATTTGTTTGAATATGGTGCGAAGTAAGCGCATGCCAATTTCGGCACGCTCAGCGTAGCGGCCCATCCAAAATAGATTTTCCACAACTCGGCTTGGCAAGTTCGCTTGTAAAGCTTCGTCTTGTAGAAGAATTTGTTCGCTGTTGTTTTTCGTTGGCTGCTCTGGCTCCGCAGCTAGAATCCAAGTGTCTTTGCTTTTTGAGTGAGTGATATTGGAAACAATCGCTTCTTTGTCCGATTCGCCTGCGCGTGATAAACCACCAGGCATAACGGTGTAATCTTTTGAGTTCGCCACAGTAAAAGCACGAAGCAAACTTGGTCGAGCTTGCATTTTTCCGTCTAACCAGACTGGCGTCATTGACCCTGGAATATAGCTTTGTGCGACATAAAGGTGAGGCTGTTTTTTAATTTTCTCAATAGCGCTTTGTTTTTGTTCAGCGGTCAGTGTGTGGCCGTAAATACTGCAGCTATTATGTTGTCGACTTGCTGGTTTAATAATTAGATTGCTAATGTTTTCAATAACATAAGCCAAATCAGCTTTGTCGCCACACCACCAAGAGGCAACCGATGGCAGCGTTAGTTGTTCGCCCATTAAGAATTCACTAATAGCAGGTAAAAATTTGACCAGAGCTGGCGCTTCTAAAATGCCACTGCCTAATGGATTTGCAAGCACAACATTACCTGCACGAACCACTTCTAATAAACCTGGCACGCCTAAAAATGAATCTACTTTCAGTTCGGCTTGGTCACAATAGGAGTCTTCCACGCGACGTAAAATCACATCGACTCGTGCTAAGCCATTGAGCGATTTCATCCAAACTGCGCCGTTTCGCACGGTTAAGTCACTGCCTTGAACTAAAGGAAAACCCAAATAGTTAGATAAATAAGCTTGTTCGAAATAGGTGCTGCTAAAAGCGCCGGGCGTCAGCATGACGATACGTGGTGTGTCTGTCCATTCACAGGCCAGAGTGGAAAGCATGTTTTTGAAGGACTGGAAGAAGCTGGCTAAGCGTCGAACTTGGCTGTCACGGAAGCTGTTCGGAATCACACGAGAGACAACAGTGCGATTTTCTAAGGCATAGCCTGCGCCGCTTGGAGCTTGTGTTCGGTCACCAATCACTTGAAATTGTCCAGACGAATCACGAACTAAATCCACTGCATGTAAGAGCAATTGGTGAGCGCCAGGTACGGTAACACCGTGGCATTGACGTAAAAATCCAGGGTGACTGAAAATAATTTCAGAAGGAATAATACCGTTTCTTAATAGTTCTTGTGGACCATAAAGGTCTTTTAAAATGAGATCAAAAAGGGTCGATCTTTGCGCTAGACCTTGTTCAATCGCTAGCCATTCATCGGTTGGAATAATATTCGGGATAAGATCCAATGACCAAACGCTGGGAGTAAGAGGGTCACTGTTTAAGTTATATGTTGCACCGTCTTCGCGAAGAATTCGTTGGGCGCGTCTTTGTCTGTCGAGCATTTCTTCATTGGTAAGATTGCTCATACCTCGTAACATTGGCTCCCAATGTTTACGAGGCTGGCGGTCGCTCATGAAGGCTTCATCATAAGCATTAAGTGGAGAGTCATAGGCGGAAGATAACGTCGGCTTTTCATCTATCACCGACGTTATAAAGTTACCTGTTTGAAGTTGCATAATGTTCTTGAGCCTAAAAATTAAATATTAGAGAACATTATACTGCTTCCTTAGGTCTAATGTATGCGGATATTCATTCATTGGTTCTTCCGCAGGTGGCGACATTGGTCGAGGCGCCTCTTCATTAGGATAAAAAGCGCGCAAAGCACTAAATGCTGGCGGTGGTGACAAAGCGCCTTGAGTGAAGCCATGATCCCAGAAACGATTCACACGTCGTGCTTCGGCTTCATTGCTGTTCACTGGAACATTGTCGTAAGTCCGGCCACCAGGGTGAGACACATGATAAGTGCAACCGCCTACTGATAAGCCATTCCATGTATCAATAAGGTCAAATACCAAAGGAGTGTCCATACCAAGAGTTGGGTGTAAAGCAGAAGGCGGCGCCCATGCTTTATAGCGAACTGCACCAACATACTCACCTTTACGACCAGTTGAGCGAATGGGTACTCTGCGGCCGTTACAACTTAAGACATATCGGCTGTCTGTTAAGCCAGACAGTTTGACTTGTAATCGCTCGACAGAAGAGTCCACATAACGGGCTGTACCTGATCCGGTGACTTCTTCACCAAGAACGTGCCAAGGCTCGATTGCCCAGCGTAATTCGATCTCCATGTCGTCGATTTTCTTACGGCCATAATGAGGGAAACGGAACTCTTCAAAAGGCGCAAGCCATTCCAATTTGAATGGGAAGCCATGATGTTGTAAATCTTCGACCACTTCTTTCACGTCTTGCCAAACAAAGTGCGGCATCATGAATTTGTCATGCAGGCTGGTTCCCCAGCGAACAAGTGGCTTTTTGTATGGTTTCTTCCAGAAGCGAGCAACCAAGCAACGTAGTAACAGCATTTGCACCAAAGACATATGAGGATGTGGCGGCATTTCAAAACCACGAAACTCCAATAAGCCTTGTCGGCCGCTTGCACTGCCTGCCGCATAAAGTTTATCGATACAAAACTCTGAACGGTGCGTGTTACCTGTAATATCGACTAATAAATTGCGCATCAGTCGATCGGCTAACCAAGGTTCATCCACTAAGCCTTCTGGCATGTTTTGGAAGGCGATTTCCATTTCATACAGAGCTTCGTCTCGGCCTTCATCTGGGCGAGGTGCTTGGCTAGTAGGGCCAATGAACATGCCAGAGAATAGGTACGACAAACCAGGGTGATGCTGCCAGAATGTCACTAAGCTTTGCAATAATTCTGGGCGACGTAATAGTGGGCTGTCCGCAGGAGTACGACCACCTAATGTGACGTGATTACCGCCACCGGTGCCTGTGTGACGACCATCTAGCATGAATTTTTCTGCGCCGAGGCGAGACAAGTAGGCTTGATGGTAGAGGGTTTCCGTATTGTGAACCAATTCCTTCCAGCTTGATGCAGGATGAATGTTCACTTCAATAACACCTGGATCTGGAGTGATTAGGAACTTTTGCAAACGTGGATC
Source organism: Marinomonas sp. 15G6-16 (assembly GCF_055809555.1). NCBI lineage: Bacteria > Pseudomonadati > Pseudomonadota > Gammaproteobacteria > Oceanospirillales > Oceanospirillaceae > Marinomonas > Marinomonas sp. 15G6-16. The sequence goes on from NZ_CM147916.1 coordinate 2,350,949, forward strand.
TTTCGGTGGTTCATAACCTTCAATCACGATCGGAAGTTCTAATTCCTTCGCCACTTGCTCCATGTATTCTAGCAAAGACACAAAGTGTTCTAAGTGTGTCATAGGTGGCATAAAGATATGCAAACGACCATCGCGAGGTTCGATACACAAAGAGGTTCGAATAACATTTTTAAGCACTTTTTCTTGCTTAGTAGATGTTTTCGGAGTCACTTTCGCTGCATTTGGTTTGGCTGAATTGCTGAGTGAAGGTGATTCTTTTTTATTCGCCAACGGCTGTCGCGGATCAAAAGGGTCTCTATCTGGAATTCTGTCTTCTTCCGCTACAGCGGGCAAAGAATTAAGTGGTAAGCGATAACCCATTGGGCTGTCGCCAGGGATGAGAGTAATCACATCACTTCGCATTGGCCAAAGTGAGCTATCCCAACTGTTTGTGATGGTATTAAACTCCAACGGCAACAAATAACCTGTGGTTTGGCTTAATCCACGGTTCAACAATTTCGCCAAGCGGCGGCGTTCTAAGTCGTCTTTTAGATCCGCTTTGGTTGGGTCTGCATCCGCAGGCAAAGACTGCTCTAACCATAAATAGTACAAGGTATCTTCGTAAGTGCTCTGAAGGTACTTTTTGTCTAGGTTAAGCTGCTCACACAAGGCTGTACCAAAGGCTTCTGCGTCTTTGATGGTGTGTTTATAATTAGTATCAACACGAGCCAGATATTTTGGATCATTCCAAAGAGCAACACCGTCCGTTCGCCAGAAACATCCTAGCGCCCAGCGAGGAATTTCCTCACCTGGATACCATTTACCTTGTCCATAATGAAGCAGGCCATTTGCGCCAAATTCTTGTTTCATTTTCAGAAGCAAGTCTTTCGCAAGTTTGAGCTTATCTGCGCCCAACGCACCTGTATTCCATTGTTCGGAATCCATGTCGTCAATGGAGACGAAAGTCGGCTCGCCACCCATAGTCAGACGAACATCGCCTTTTTCAAGCTCTTCATCAACAGCGAACCCAAGTGCTTTGATGGTTTCCCATTCACCTTCTGCATAAGGTTTTGTAACGCGAGGGTCTTCGTGTATGCGAGTAACTGTGTTGCTGTAGCTGAATTCACATTCACATTCATCGATGAAGCCTGTGATTGGCGCCGCGGAGGCTGGTTCAGGAGTACAAGCTAAAGGAATGTGACCTTCACCTGCGAACAAGCCAGAAGTTGGGTCTAACCCAACCCAGCCTGCGCCAGGTAAGAAAACTTCACACCAAGCGTGTAAGTCAGTGAAATCCTCTTCTGGTCCAGAAGGGCCGTCGAGGGCTTTCACATCGGCTGTCAGTTGCACCAAATAACCCGATGCAAAACGAGCAGCGAAACCAAGGCTACGAAGAATTTGAACCAATAACCAAGACGTGTCGCGGCAAGATCCTTTTTTCAGTGTCAGTGTTTCTTCACAAGTTTGGACACCTGGCTCTAAACGAATTCCGTAACCTATGTCGCTCGCTAATCGACTATTGATGGCAACTAAAAAGTCATTTACGGGTGTGTTTTTGCGGTCAACGGTTGATAGCCATTTGTCCAATAATGGGCAAGACTCTGTGACTTTTAAATAAGGCTCTAATTCTTTCTTAAGGGCTTTATCGTACGCAAAAGGGAATTCTTCTGCGTAGCTTTCCACAAAGAAGTCAAATGGGTTGATCACCGTCATGTCGGCGATTACTTCTACGATGAATTCAAGCTTATTGGTCTTTTCAGGAAACACTAAGCGTGTTTGAAAGTTTCCAAAAGGGTCTTGTTGCACATTGATAAAGTGCTTTTCCGGTAAAACTTTTAAAGAATAATCGTGAATTTTGGTACGAGAATGTGCCGCAGGTCGTAGTCTTAAAACATGAGGGGCGACATTAATAAAGCGGTCAAACTCGTAAGTGGTTTTGTGCTGTATTGCGACTCTAATGGTCATGCAGCGTCTCCCTGCCTAAATTGAAACCAGTTTTCTGTGATTTTATGGTTAATTTCAATAATGGCAATTTGTAATTCGTTAAGGTGGTTGTGAAAGTCTTCGTTTAGATCTTCCGAACTTGAAAGTGGGTATTTAAATTCAAAAATTTTATTTGCTTGAGCAACTATTAGTGCGGAACGAGGCAGTTTTTTTGCCGCTTCACTGATTTGGCCGAAGCAATAATCCAAGCTTCGTGGAAAGCATGGGTCGTTCATCAAAAAGGTTGTGGCTTTTGCGCCGTTGATTGAGGTTCTGACTGTGCGACGGTAATCAAAGTAAGCACTTTGAGATTTGAGGACTTTCGACCAAGTTACTTGGCCAAGTTGAATTCTGGCTTCTTGGTCTGATTGCAGCATTAAGGAAACGGCAGCATCTAGAATACGAGTTCCCATATCTGCGCGTTCCAAATAGCGCCCCATGATCAAGAAATGCCAGCCAGAATCTCGGCTCATCGCGCCAGCAAAAAGGCCAATGATTTTTTGACAACCTTCAATGATGGTGTTCAAGAAAAGGTGGCGCTCTGAACGGTTAATGCCTTGTTTAATATTTTTCTGAGCGTATAAGTCTAGTTCGTTAATTAACTCCCAGGTTTCTTTAGGCACCACGTCGCGAGTGGTTCGGATGTTCTCGCGCACCATTTTGAGAGAAGATAAAATAGAACTTGGATTGGTGTCATCAGCGAGCAAAAATTTCACGACATTGCGCTCGTCTTTTACCTTGTAGCGCTGTTCAAAGGTGTCTTCGCCACTGAGAATTTCAATCAGGTTGTACCAAGACATATTGATGTCGTTTGGTAGGTCGAACAGTAAGTCATCATAAACGCTGACTAAACGGGCGGTGTTTTCAACGCGCTCTAAGTATCTTGCGCTCCAATATAAACGCTCTGCAACTCTAGATAACATAATTATTCCCCCTTAGTGTCAACGATCCAAGTGTCTTTACTACCACCACCTTGTGACGAATTAACGACCAAGGAACCTTTTTTCATTGCGACGCGAGTCAAGCCACCCGTTGTGACATAAGAGTCTTTGGCTTGCAAAATGAACGGACGCAAATCCAAATGGCGAGGTTCTAATGTTCCTTTGGAGATTAGCGTGGGAGACGTTGATAGTTTGAGCGTTGGCTGAGCTATGTAATTTCTTGGATGCTTGGTGATCAAATCTGCAAATAATGCTTGCTCTTTTTTCGTTGAGTGTGGGCCAACTAGCATGCCGTAACCACCAGATTCATTCGCAGGTTTTACTACTAATTTATCCAGATTTTCCAACACATAAGCACGTTGTTCTGGATCATCGCACAGGAAGGTTTCAACGTTTTTCAGAATTGGTTCTTCGTTTAGATAGTAACGAATAATCTCTGGAACATAAGCATAGACAACCTTGTCATCGGCTACGCCCGCACCGGGTGCATTGGCAAGAGCCACATTGCCTTTACGCCATGCGCGCATGAGCCCAGCGACACCCAAAACAGATTCTGGATCGAAGGCTTCAGGGTCAATGAAGAGGTCGTCGATACGACGGTAAATTACATCGACACGTTCTGGGCCATCAATGGTTTTCATGTAAACACAGTCATCGCTGTCGACAAATAAGTCGCTACCTTCCACCAATTCTGCCCCCATTTGCTGAGCAAGAAAGGCGTGTTCGAAATAGGCTGAGTTATATATGCCGGGTGTTAAAACCACGATTTCTGGATTCTCAATGTCTCTAGGGGACAAAGACACCAAGGTATCAAATAATTGAGAGGTGTATGAGTCGACCGGTAGTATGGATTCGTTCTCGAATAATTCCGGTAATACACGTTTAGTGATGGCACGGTTTTCTAGCATGTAAGATACACCAGATGGGACGCGTAGGTTGTCTTCTAAAACAAAGAAATCACCATTTTCATCGCGAACTAAATCAGTGCCACAAATATGCGCCCAAACACCGTAAGCAGGTGATACGCCGACACATTCTGGTCTGAAGTTTTTGGAGTCTTTGATGATGTGTTCTGGGATGATGCCGTCTTTGATGACGTTTTGGTCGTGGTAGAGATCGTCGATGAAGAGGTTGAGTGCTTTGAGACGTTGTTTTAGTCCCGCTTCTGCTATTTTCCAGTCTGATGCTTTTATGGTTCGGGGGACAATATCAAAGGGCCATGCTCTATCAATGTTGCCTTCTTCTGTGTATACCGTGAAGCTAATGCCCATTTCTTGTATGGTGGCTTCGGCTGTTGTTCGCCTCTTTTCTAGTTCTTCTTCAGATAAGCTGTCTAAATAGCCTAAAAGTTGTTTTGCTGGTGATCTTGGTGTTCCATCTTTATCAATTAATTCATCAAAAAAATCTGATGATTGGTATTGGCTTGTTAGTGTTTCCATGTATACCTCGTTCTCTACATTATCCTGGAGGCGTGTGCTTTAATTTTGCACATGTCGGTGTACTTTTTTTGTGCGCCCGCCCCATCTTTGGGAGACGTCTTTGCTGTACAAGGTTAGACCAAGGATGGTCAAAGTATCGCTTTTATTCAATTAACATAATGACGATGCATTATTAACAATATTCAAAGCAAGGATCGCGCCATACTGTTTGTCTGTATAATGGCGAAAAATGGTTTTTCGTTTCATGATCTAGGTCTGTTTTACAGCGAAGTAAATTCATTATCATGGTGCGTTTGTTCAGTTGATGCTGTTATCGCGTACTAAGAGAGGAAAGATAAGTGAGCCAAGTTAGTCGCATTATAATCGTCGGTGCTGGAATCGGTGGCTTAAGCGCTGCATTAGCGTTTGCGAAGCAGAATGTTCAGGTCACGGTTTTGGAACAGGCTGAGTGCTTTGGCGAGGTGGGAGCTGGATTACAGATAAGCCCAAATGCGTTAAAAGTATTGCGACACTTGGGGTTGGAAACCGAATTGAGTCAATATGCCTTTACGCCACAGCATGCTTCAATGCGTGACTATAAAACGGGTGATTACTATCTAAAAGTTTCTTTAGCAGATCAGGCCATTCATCGTTATGGTGCGCCTTATTGGCATTTGCATAGAGCAGACTTACATCGTGTGTTGGTAAATGGTTGTAAGGCAGCAGGTGTTGAGTTCATCTTGAGTGCCAATATGACTCATTACGCTGAGACAGCAGAAAAGAGCGTTCAGGCTACTTTAGATGATGGTCGTACGTTGGCTGCGGATTTATTGGTAGGCGCAGACGGGATTCACTCCACCGTACGAGAACAAATGTTAGGTCATGAAAAAGCGACTTTCATGGGGCAAGTCGCGTGGCGCGGGATTGTTCCGGTCAGTAAATTAAAGGTGAAAGTCCAGCCTGATGCGTGTGTTTGGGTTGGTCCTAATCGCCACTTCGTTAGCTATTATTTGCGTGGTGGTGAATATGTGAATTTTGTCGCGGTAGAAGAGCGTGATGATTGGACTTCTGAATCATGGCGCGAAGAGGGAAATGTCGCAGAGCTTAGGCAAAGTTTTTCTGATTGGCATCCTGAAGTGACAGAGATCTTGTCTGCAGCAAGCAATAGCTTTTTATGGGCATTAAATGGTCGAGATGAGCTGCCTACTTGGCATCAAGGGCGCGTTGTATTACTCGGAGATGCTTGCCACCCCATGTTGCCTTTTATGGCGCAAGGGGCTGCTATGGCAATTGAAGATGCTTACGTTCTGGCGAAATGTGTTGCAGACCACAGGCTTTCTGATGCATTGATCGAGTATGAGAAAATCCGTAAACCACGAGCGACTAAGATTCAAAAAATGTCCAAAGCCAATGCGGGCTTGTATCACATGCACGGTGGACTTGTTGGGAAAATGAAACTTAAGGCGTTAAAAGCCGCTTCTCAATTTGCACCAGACCTCATTCAGTCAAAGTTAGATCCCGTTTATGGTTATGATGTTAATCAGTTATAAAAAAACATGTTTATTACTATTTGATCTAATTTTTCTTTTAAAATAATCTGGAAACCTCAAACTTTACGGCTTCTAAATTTCCTTTTGCCTTCTATCAAATTTCTGCTCCTGTTGTGATTTTGCCAGCCATTGCTTTGGCTATTCTGTTGGGCAAAGGCAATTTAAATCAGAGTATTGAAACCTTCATATCTTGAATGTGAGAAGCTGAGTGGGCTTTTTATTCGCTTTCTTTTTCTTTCCTGTTTTTATTTCTCTTCTTATTGTTAAACTCACCGGCTTTTACCTCAGAGCGTTATTGATTACTAAGGAATTAGAGTGAGACAAGATTCTGGTTTTAAAGCTGAATGGATATTGGTTTTAGTGACGGTTTTGGCTGCTTTTGGATGGATTTTTTCCAAAGAGGCGTTAGCAGGATTGCCACCTTTGTTTTTTATGGGTGCTCGTTTTCTGATAGCGGGTTTTGTTCTGTTTCTTGTTGGGCAGAAATACTTTCGTGTTATTCAGTGGGGAGACGTCAAGCAAGCGATTATGATCGGTGCTGTGATGGGCGTTGCAATGATGAGCTGGATAACAGGTTTGGATAAAGGAACGAACCTTGGCGTTGGGGCTTTTATTACCTGTCTTGGCGTAGTGTTTGTGCCGATTATCGGTCGTTTAGTATTTGGTGTTCGTCCCCCTTTGAGTATTTGGGTTGCTTTACCAGTGGCTGTTGTTGGGTTGGCGTTTTTAGCGCTAAGCAATGGTTTGAGTTTTGAAGTGGCGCATTTGTATTTCCTTGGAACGGCAATTGGTATCGCTTTTCAATTAAATTTACTGTCACGCTTTCTCGTTCGTATGCATGTTTTGGTGCTGACCAGTATTCAATTAAGTGCAGCGGGCGTTCTGTTGCTTTGCGTATCATTTTTGACAGAGAGCCTACCTCAGAGTGTTGAGCTAGAAGTTGTTGGATGGTTTTTCGCCAGTACATTAATTGCAACAAGTTTGCGTTATTTATTACAGACTTATGGTTTGAGTTTGACACCCGTAAGTCACGGCGCCGTCATTATGAATTTGGAACCTGTTTGGGCTGCGATTTTTGCTGTGCTTTGGTTTGATGAAGTAATGACATTCGGTCAGGTATTCGGGTGCTTTTTAATATTTGTTGCCATGTTGGTAAGCCGTTGGTCACAAATAAAAGGGATATTTAAGAAACATTAATGCCTTATATTAAAAAGAGTGTATTTCTCCTGAGTTAATTAAAGTCTGTTTATATTGCGAGATTATTTGTGGTTGAATAATGGAATAAAAAGGGAAGTTTGGCGTTTTGTTATTCAGTGGCATTAATCATGCAAAAAACTTAAATCATATTAAATGCAGTCAAGTGGTCGATTTACATTCATTTACACGTTTCATCCTACATTATGGGTATGACTATACATTATAGTTATGCCAACGATTTTTTAATTTAAAAGGAACTCAAATCAATGCTCACAAAATCAAAATACGCTTCGGGTTTTCTACTGTTAGCGCTTTTAGCGGGGTGTCAAGAAGAAGTAAAGACAGCTCCTGCGGCTCAGGCAGCTCCAAAGGTTGAAGTTGGGGTTGTAGTGATTGAACCACAACGTGTTGAGTTGAAAGCTGAACTACCAGGCAGAACAACAGCAAGTTTAACCGCTGAAATTCGCCCTCAAGTAGGCGGTTTGGTTAAGCAGAGATTGTTTGATGAAGGTCAGCAAGTGAGTGCTGGCGATGTCCTTTATTTAATTGATGATTCCACTTATGTGTCTTCTTATAAGCAAGCGCAAGCGGACTTAGAGTCTGCGAACGCGACTTTGGTTTCTGCAAAGCAAACAGACGAACGTTATGCGCAGTTGCGTAAGCAAAATAACGTTTCTCAGTCTGACAGTGATGATGCTCATGTTGCTTACCTTGAAGCAGTTGCGAGCCAAAAGAAAGCAGAAGCAGCACTTGAGAGCGCTAAGATCAACTTAGAGCACACTAAGATTACCTCTCCAATTGATGGTCGCATCGGGATTTCTGAAGTGACGGTGGGGGCTTTGGTAACTGCGAGCCAGACAACGGCTCTGACAACCGTTCGTTCACTTGACCCTATTTATGTGGATTTATCACAAAGTAGTTTGGATCAGTTGAAGCAGCGTTCTTTGTTGCACACTGAAAGCCAGTTTGAAATCGGTAGCGATAAAGTGTCGCTTACTTTAGAAGATGGCACGACTTACATGTACGACGGCGAGCTGAAAGCTCGTGAAGTGAGCGTTGATGAGTCTACAGGTAGTGTTACGTTGCGAGCTGAGTTTCCAAATCCAGACAATCTATTGTTACCTGGTATGTTTGTACGTGGTGAAATCCATGAAGCGACAGACAGCAATGGTTTATTGATCCCACAAAAAGGTGTGTCTAGAGACGTTAAAGGAAAACCTTATGCCTACGTTGTGAACTCAAGTAATGTCGTAGAAAAGCACATGCTGGAAATTAACCGAGCAATTGATAATCAATGGCTTGTGACTTCTGGTGTGAGTGCTAACGATAAAGTCATTGTTCAAGGCAGTACGAAGGTGAGAACAGGCAGTGAAGTGAATCCTGTTGAAGTAATATTTGATTCGGCAACTGGCTCGTTCTCAGATAAAACTGACGCTACAGCGTCTGCAAACTAAGGAGTGTTGCAATGCTAGCTCAGTTTTTTATTAATCGACCCGTTTTTGCGTGGGTTATTTCCATCGCCATCATGCTGGCCGGTTTAGGTTCGATAACGACCTTGCCGATTTCTCAGTATCCTGATGTTGCGCCGCCTTCGGTGAGTATTTCTGCTAACTATACTGGTGCTTCGGCAGAGACGGTTGAAAACAGTGTGACGCAAATTTTAGAACAACAGCTAACCGGCTTAGATGGCTTGTTGTACTTTTCTTCTTCCAGTACATCGGCGGGTAGCTCAAGCATTACTGTGACCTTTGAACAAGGTACGGATGCGGATATTGCTCAAGTACAGGTGCAGAATAAAATCCAGCAAGTGACATCTAGCTTGCCAGAGTCCGTGCAGAACAGCGGTGTAACTGTGACTAAGTCGAATTCCGACTTTCTTTTGGTGGCGGCTATTTACGACGAAACCGACACGGATTCTGCTTACGATATTTCTGACTTTTTAACATCAAGCATTGAAGACGCTGTCGCCCGTGTAGACGGTGTTGGTAGCATACGTGTCTTTGGTTCTGAATATTCCATGAGAGTCTGGATGGACCCTCTGAAGCTTGCTTCATACAACTTGATGCCATCGGATATCTCTTCAGCTATCAGTTCTCAGAATACTCAAGTAGCTGCAGGTAGTATTGGTTCTTATCCTGTTATCAATGGCCAAGAGTTGAACGCTACTGTGACAGCGCAATCCAAGCTGCAAACAGTGGAAGAGTTTGAAAACATCATATTGGCATATGACGACAGTGGTGCGACAGTGCGCTTGAGTGATGTAGCAAAGGTTGAGATTGGCAGTGAGTCTTATGACAACATTGGTCGCTTAAATGGCCATCCTGCTTCTGGCCTTGCTGTGATGCTGTCTTCAGGGGCGAATGCTTTGTCTACTTCGGAAGGCGTTAAAGCTGTTCTTTCACAGATGCAAGCTGATTTTCCAGATGGTTATAAATTAGCTTATCCAGTAGATAACACTTCGTTCATTAAAATCTCCATTGAAGAGGTGGTAAAAACATTATTTGAAGCCATCGCTTTGGTGGTCATTGTTATGTTTATTTTCCTTCAAAACTGGCGCGCGACCTTGATTCCTGCAATCGCTGTTCCTGTGGTTTTGTTAGGTGTTTTTGGTGTTTTAGATGTATTCGGTTTCTCGATTAATACCTTAACCATGTTTGGTATTGTATTGTCCATTGGCCTGCTGGTGGACGATGCCATCGTTGTGGTGGAAAACGTCGAGCGGGTAATGGCGGAAGAAAATCTGTCTCCCAAAGAAGCAACGAAAAAATCCATGAAGGAAATTACCAGTGCCTTGATTGGTATTGCGGTCGTTTTGTCTGCGGTATTTTTACCTATGGCTTTCTTTAGTGGTTCTGCCGGTGTGATTTATCGCCAATTCTCTGTGACTATTGTTGCGGCAATGACACTTTCAGTCATTGTTGCGCTGACATTAACGCCAGCTTTGTGTGCGACTTTATTAAAGCCGAATCACGAAGCGTCTAAGAAAGGTTTGTCTGGTTGGTTTAACCGAAACTTCGACCGTGCAACGGATTCTTACTCGAATCGTGTTTCTCGCTTGATTAGACAACCAATCCGTTGGTTTCTTGGGTACGGGATTATTGTTGGGGCATTAAGTTATTTGATGACGAACTTGCCAACAGGCTTCCTGCCTACGGAAGACCAAGGTCGAGTGATTGTGATGGTGTCTCTGCCTGAAGGTGCGTCTCTTGCTCGTACGAACGAAGTTATGAGAAAAGTAGAAGATCATTTCTTAGTGGCAGAAAAAGATAACGTAAGTAACTTGTTTACAGTGTCTGGTTTTAACTTTATGGGTACTGGACAAAATGCTGGTTTGGCGTTTGTGGCCTTAAAAGATTGGGATCTTCGAACCGAGCCTCAACAAAGTGCTGGCGCCATTGTTGGCCGCTCTTATGGTGCTTTTGCTAGTATCCGAGATGCTCAGATTTTCTCTTTGATTCCACCTTCTATTCGCGGATTAGGTCAAACTAATGGCTTCACATTCCAGTTGTTAGCTTCTGGTAATACCGATCGTGAAACCTTAAAAGAAATGCGTGATCAGTTGTTGGTTGATGCCCGCACGAGTCCTTTATTGTCTGGTGTACGTTTGGGTAGTATCACTGAAGCACCACAGCTTCACATAGACATTGACCAAGAAAAAGCGTCTGCTTTGGGCTTATCTATGTCTGACATAACGTCTACTTTGAGCAGTGCTTGGGCGAGTAGTTATGTGAATGACTTTATTGATCGTGGTCGCGTTAAGACGGTTTATATTCAAGGTGATGCGAAATATCGCTCTTCTCCTGAAGACTTGCAGCATTGGTATATCCGAGGTGCTGACAATACCATGACACCTATGTCTGCTTTTGCGACAAGTGAATGGACTTACGGACCAAAAAGTTTAAGCCGATTCAATGGTTCAGCTTCCTATCAGATTGAAGGTGCTGGCGCGGATGGTGTGAGCTCGGGTGTTGCAATGGATGAAATCCAGCGTTTGTCAGATGCTATGCCTGCAGGATCGTCTGGTGCTTGGAGTGGTTTGTCTTACCAAGAGCGATTATCTAGTGGTCAAACACAGATTTTGTACACGATTTCCATTCTGGTTGTCTTCCTGTGTCTTGCTGCTTTATATGAAAGTTGGACGGTTCCGTTCTCTGTGATTTTGGTTATTCCGCTGGGTGTGATCGGTGCTGCGGCTGCAGCGCATCTTCGAGGATTGGAGAACGATATTTACTTTCAGGTAGCCTTATTGACGACGATCGGTTTGTCCTCGAAGAACGCCATTCTTATTGTTGAGTTTGCTGAAGCGGCTTACAGTAAAGGAGCGAGTGCGTGGGATGCGGCAGTGGAAGCAGCACGCTTGCGTTTGCGTCCAATCATTATGACTTCGATGGCGTTCATTGTAGGTACATTGCCTTTGGCTCTGTCTTCTGGCGCAGGTGCAAATAGCCGAATCTCAATTGGTTCTGGTATTGTGGGTGGTACTTTGACCGCTACTTTATTAGCAATCTTCTTTGTGCCTTTGTTCTTTGTCGCGGTTCGCCGTTTATTTCCTAAGCGTAAAGAGGTTGAGGGAGCAGAGGTAATAGAAACTAAACACGACTAAACCTGTTTAGTTAGATGTTAAAAAGGAGCCTAGACCTTGTCGGTCTGGCTCCTTTTTTTATGTAAGTGTCGTGGAATGGCTTGATTATACTTCGTTGATGTTTTGCTGAAGTAGCACAGCCAGTTGTTTCTTGTTAATGGGTTTACTGAAGTAAAACCCTTGGAATATTAATATACCAAGTGCTTTTAACTGTTCTAGTTGTTCTTTCTCTTCCACCCCTTCTGATACGACTTTGAGATTGAAGTTGCTGGCGAGTCCTATAATGGATTTCAGCATGATGTAAGCTTGCGGATCTGTGTTCATGTCTTGTATGAAAGATCTGTCAATTTTGATTTCATCGATAGGGAGAGATCTAAGGTAGCTTAAGGAAGAAAAGCCAGTGCCGAAGTCATCTAATGAAATGGATAGACCATATTCTTTAAGTTGATTTAGTTTCTCAGTTGCATCGTTGATATCGCGGATGAGGACGGACTCTGTCACTTCTAAAATCAATTTTGTTTGGTTGATGGCATGAGACTCTATAACCTGTATAAAGTCTTCTACGAAGGAGTCTTGCCAAATTTGTTTTGCACTTAAATTTACAGATATCTCTAGATGTTCTGTTTCTGGCGAAGACTGCCACTCTTTTAATTGCTGGCAGGCCTGCTCTAATACGAGCTTTCCAATAGGCAAAATCATATTGCTTTCTTCTGCCATTTCCATAAAAGCAGCGGGTGCGAGTATGCCTAATTCTGGGTGCTCCCAACGAACCAGAGCTTCTGCTCCGATGATTTTATGGTGAACCGAATACTTGGGTTGTAGATAGATACAGAAATCTTGATTAAGAACGGATTGGTGTAGGCTTTTTTGTAACTCGACAGTGTATTGGAGATCATCTGTCATATTATTGTCGAAAATGACTGCGGAGTTGCCACCATGAGCTTTTGCTCGATACAAGGCGATATCGGCTAGCTGCAATAACTTTTCAGTCGGTAGCTCATTAGACTTAAAGACAATTCCACCGATACTGGTTGTGATGGCGTATTTTATTTGAATGTCTTGCACATCGCTTTTTAATTCCATAGGTGCGGAAAGGTTTTGTATTAGCTGATTCGCGTAGTCTTTCGCTAGATTGGATGTCGTCGCTTGGTCTGTATTGAGGGCGGGGAAAAGAACGGCAAATTCATCGCCACCAAACCGTGATACAGTGGTGTTCGGCTGTTTGTTGACGGTTAGTCTATGTGCTATCTCCTCTAAAAGCTTATCGCCCATGTGATGGCCATAGCTGTCATTTAATAGCTTGAATCGATCTAAATCTAAAAAGAGAAGGGCACTATAATGATTGTTTTGTTGGATTGGTGTTGCTGTATTTGCTAAAGCGTTTTCAAAATAAATGCGGTTCGCAAGCCCAGTTAATTGATCATAGTAAGCAAGTTTAGAAACCATTTCTTGGTTTTGTTTCTTCGCTGTAATATCTAGGCTGAGGCCTACAATCCAAACTGGATTATTTTCTTCGTCATATTCGGTGATACTTGCTCTATCCCAAACCCAAATTATTTTTCCATCGGGATGTTTTAATCTGTATTCGAGGTTAAAGGGGATATTGTGTTGGAGGAGTTTTTCAATTTCCTTGTAAACTTTTTCTTTGTCTTCTGGGAAGACGCAGTTATCAAAGTCTTCGAATGTTTGTTGCTCTTTTCCTGTGCCACAAATAAGAGTCCATTGTTTATTGTGAAGTACCTCGTCTGTTTGAGGGTTCCACTTCCACAAACCTTCTTCAGAAATTTCTAAAGCATGCTCTAAGTTAGCGTTGTTTTTATCAGACTCTTCTTTTAATCGGGTTATTGTTGCGACTTGCGCAGTAATTTCTGAGTGCTTGTTAGACTGCTTTTTTATGATTGCGATTAAATAGCTAATGCCAATAATGGAGGTGAAAAGTGTGAGGAAGATATTCAGAAGTAAGTGGCTGTCTATTGGTAGTAGCAGATTAATAAAAATCAAAAAAGAAGAAGTTGTCGTCGCTAAAAAACATGTCGATAGAAATATTGTTTTCCAGCTTAGGCTGGTGGTATTCAGCATATAAAAAAACCTTGGTCCGTCGCGGTGTTTATAATTCCATCATAAAGGGATTTTTTTATATTGGTAGATGATTTTTGATCTTTTGTTTACTTTTTAGTGTTTGTTTGTATCTACATGGTTTGCTTAAAGTGTGTCTGTGTATGCTTTCTGGCCTGCATTGATTGTGTATAAGTGGAAAATCAGCGAAAATAGCGCCAATTATTTTAACCTCACTTTTACGTACCCTTTTTTAGGGTGCGTCTTATGCACAGTAGAAGACCATTTATCATGTCCCAAGAGTTTATCGATCAAGTCGAGCAGCGCCGCACCTTTGCGATTATTTCCCACCCTGATGCGGGTAAAACCACCATTACTGAGAAGCTTTTGTTGCTTGGTCAGTTGATTCAAACTGCAGGTTCGGTGAAAGGGCGCAAAGGCGACAAACATGCGACATCTGACTGGATGGCGATGGAGAAGCAGCGTGGTATCTCGATTACCTCTTCTGTGATGCAGTTTCCTTATAAAGACCGCATGGTGAACCTACTTGATACTCCTGGACACGAAGATTTCTCGGAAGATACGTATCGTACTTTAACCGCGGTTGACTCAGTGTTGATGGTGATTGACGGCGCAAAAGGTGTCGAGGATCGAACCATTAAGTTAATGGATGTTTGTCGTCTTCGTGATACGCCAATTCTTACCTTCATCAACAAAATGGACCGAGATATTCGTGATCCGATTGAACTGTTAGATGAAGTGGAAGATGTATTGAAAATTGCTGCCGCGCCGATTACTTGGCCGATTGGTATGAGTGATTTCTTTAAAGGGGTTTATAACCTTTACACAGATACGATTCATGTTTTTGTACGCGGTCGCGGTCACACCTTGATGGATGATATTCGTATTGAAGGCTTGGAGTCTGATGAAGCGAAAGAACTGCTTGGTGATGATTGGGAAGCTTACATGGAAGAAATCGAGCTTGTTCGTGGTGCGAGCCACGAGTTTGAACTCGATGCTTATCTAGCAGGAGAATTGACGCCTGTGTTCTTTGGTACGGCCTTGTCTAACTTTGGTGTTCGTGAAATGTTGGATGGATTTGTTGAGTGGGCGCCATCACCAGTTGCTCGTGAAACCAATTCACGTGAGGTTTCTGCATTAGAGGAAAAATTCTCAGGTTTTATCTTCAAAATTCAAGCCAATATGGATCCAAAGCACCGAGATCGTATTGCCTTTATGCGTGTGTGTTCTGGTACTTACAGTCGCGGAATGAAAATGCGCCATTGTCGCTTGGGCAAAGACATTAAGGTGACTGATGCGGTGTCTTTTACCGCTGGTGATCGAGACGGCGTTGAAGAGGCATTTTCGGGCGATATTATAGGTTTGCATAACCACGGTACAATTCAGATTGGTGACACCTTTACGGAAGGTGAAGATCTGAAATTTACGGGTATTCCTCACTTTGCTCCTGAACTTTTCCGTCGTGTACGACTGAAAGATCCGATGAAGATGAAAGCGCTTCAAAAAGGTTTACAGCAGCTTTCTGAAGAAGGTTCTACTCAATTGTTTATGCCACAACGTAACAATGAACTTATTGTTGGGGCGGTTGGTCAATTGCAATATGAAGTAGTTGCTTACCGCCTAAAAGATGAATATAAGGTGGAATGTATTTACGAAGCCGTGAATGTTAATACGGCTCGCTGGGTTGAATGTGATGATCCGAAGAAGTTCGAAGAGTTTAAGAATAAGTGTCGTGATAATTTAGCGATTGATGGTGGCGGTCATTTAACTTACTTGGCGCCAACACGAGTGAACTTAATGATGGCTGAAGAAAAATGGCCTGATGTTCGATTCCGCTCTACTCGTGAACATTGATTAATACTTGACTAAAATACTTGGTTAAGAAGATAATTCGGTCATTCAAAATAGTTATTATGGTGTCAAAATGAGTAGTGTTGAATCAGTAGATCCTATTGAGTTTACAGAGGCGGCGGCTGCGAAGTTGAAATCTTTGGTTGAGGAAGAAGAAAACGACCGTCTTAAGTTGCGTGTATATGTGACTGGTGGCGGGTGTTCTGGCTTTCAATATGGTTTTACTTTCGATGAAGAGTATCAAGAAGACGATACGGAAGTGAAACGCGATGGCGTTAGCTTGGTGGTTGATCCTCTGAGTTTTCAATACCTAGTTGGTTCGGAAGTGGACTATAAAGAAAATTTAGAAGGCTCTCGATTTACAGTGCAAAACCCAAATGCCACATCAACTTGCGGTTGTGGTGCGAGTTTCAGTATTTAGTATTTCTATCTGACTTTCTCTTGTTTAATGTGAAAAAGCCCTTTGCTTATGCAAAGGGCTTTTTCATTTTTTGGCTACCTCAATTGCTAATAAGTTAGGCCTTTGTGTAGATGTTACTGGCTTGGAGGTATCTTTCATCGCTGCTCATGGTACTGCTATCTAGTGGTTTGTAATGGGCAACAAAGAGTAGGCCGATCTCTTTGTCTCCTAATGCAACAGGCGTTAAGATGTTATTTTTTGCACGCCAAATTCTTAAACCCGAGGTGTTGGACGGGTCTTGGTTTGCAGAGATTTTGCTCTGGTTTATATGTGAATACAGAGGTGATAGTTGGTCAGGCTCGCCATCTTGATCGAGCAAAATATGATAATGAGTCAGTTGCTGCGATAAGAAATCAGGTGAATAAGGCGTGTTTAGTACTGGTAACCAACTCTCTTTTGGCATTGTATGGAATAAGCTGTGTGTTTCTGGTGAGCCATGGTGAGGAGACATTAATAATGTCATCTCAATTGGTACGCCATAAGCAGGCTTTACTGGAATATGGAAAATTAACTGTTTGGCTGGTGGCTGCTTATGTATTTCTGGTTCGATGTAGCCAGCGGTTCTTTGCGTATTTTCTGCTCTTACCGGTGGTACCTGTAAAAAAAGTTTCCAGTCTTTTGAATCTAAAGAAAGTTCTTCTGGTGAGTGTAGGTGTAGCTTTGTGCCCATTGTATGGCTCAAAACATGTTCGATAAGATTAGCAAACACACTTGCAGAGGCGGTTAGTTGAGTTTTTTCATGACTATCAAGATGTATTTCTTTAACTTGATTGCCTGCTGAACTCAAATCAACAGAGTCTTTATGGCTGATGGTAGGGCGTTTTCTTTCCCTACTGATCAGCTTTTTTCCACTCGATTGAGGGTTGGCTTTATTAATTGCCTCTATAAATAACATGGTCCGGCTCCTGTGATAGCTGTCAAAGGTATCGGCCGAAATCTAGAGGAGTTTAGAGATAGTCGTTTTTTTTGAGCAAAAAGACCATCTCTTATGCCGTAATTAACGTAGTAAGTTAGATAGCTTTGGATTTGGCTCTAGGGCTGCGCGATAAAAAAGTGCGACTTTGCCAATCGTTTGAACGGTTTCACATTTCATTATTTTGCTGATTTCAGCGATTAATGCAGTGCGTACGTCACGATCCGCAATGCTAATGCGTACTTTGATAAGCTCATGATCTTCAAGAGCGCGGTCTACTTCTGTTAATACTGTTTCAGTTAAGCCGTTGCCCGCTATCATGACGACTGGGTTAAGGGCGTGTCCGATTAGACGATATTGCTTTTTTTGGGCGTTTGTAATGCTCATAGTAAAATTTTCTCATATTAGTTGACCCTCTTTATTGGAGGCTTTAGAGGTTAAGCGATATTATAGCGGAATATAGACTGATTTAGGTATGATGAAAACGTGGCAAGATCAAAAAGTAGTAATAGTTGGATGAAGGAACATTTTGATGATCCTTATGTCAAAAAATCCCAGCAAGATGGTTATCGTTCTAGAGCAAGCTATAAGCTGATAGAAATTAACGATAAGGATAAGCTGTTTCGACCCGCAATGCGTGTGGTAGATTTAGGAGCAGCTCCAGGAGGTTGGTCTCAAATTGCAGCTAAGCTTGTGGGAGACAAGGGTACGATTATTGCGTCTGATATTTTGGAAATGGCGCCACTGCCTGGTGTGACGTTTGTTCAGGGGGATTTTACCGAGCAAGAAGTTTACGAAGCCATCTTGGCTGAAATGGGTGATGAAAAAGCAGATCTTGTAATTTCAGATATGGCCCCCAATATGAGTGGTAACAGTTCTTCAGATCAGCCGCAGGCTATGTATCTTGTAGAGCTTGCTTTGGATATGGCGGCTCAAGTGCTACGTCCAGGTGGAAACTTTTTGGTTAAAGTGTTTCAGGGTGAGGGGTTTGAAGAATACCTCAAAGCCATGCGGGCTCAATTTTCGTCTGTGGTAACACGGAAACCAGATGCATCGCGAGCGAGAAGTCGCGAAGTTTATTTATTAGGAAGACAATATAAAGGTTAATCGAACATGTTCTGATACTATTGTCAGATACATTAAAAATAACCGTTTAGAGGTGTGCTCTTGAACGACATGATGAAAAATATACTGTTGTGGTTAGTTATTGCAGCTGTACTGCTAACAGTTTTTAACAATTTTAATACTCCGGCTGAAACAAATCGAATTACTTACTCTGAATTCGTGAAAGAGGTTCAAGACGGCCGTATCGCAAAAGTAACTGTTGATGGCTATATCATCAGCGGTAACAGAACGAGCGGTGATTCGTTTGATACTGTTCGTCCTGCTGCTGCAGACCCTAAAATAATGGATGATTTGCTGAACAATAATGTTGTTGTTGAAGGGCGTTTGCCTGAGCAAACAAGCATTTGGACTCAGTTGCTTGTAGCGAGTTTTCCTATTCTGCTTATTCTTGCCATCTTTATGTTCTTTATGCGCCAAATGCAAGGCGGTGGCGGTGGTAAGGGCGGGCCAATGTCTTTTGGTAAGTCTAAAGCACGTTTATTACCAGAAGATCAGATTAAAACAACCTTTGCTGACGTTGCTGGTTGTGATGAAGCGAAAGAAGACACTGAAGAGTTGGTCGACTTTTTGAGAGAGCCAAGTAAGTTTCAGCGCTTAGGTGGTAAAATTCCACGCGGTATTTTGATGTGTGGTCCTCCAGGTACAGGTAAGACTTTGCTTGCAAAAGCGATTGCTGGTGAAGCGAAAGTGCCTTTCTTTACGATCTCTGGTTCTGATTTCGTTGAAATGTTTGTTGGTGTGGGTGCGTCTCGTGTACGTGATATGTTTGAACAAGCTAAGAAACATGCACCTTGCATTATCTTCATTGATGAGATCGATGCAGTAGGTCGTAACCGTGGTTCCGGTATGGGCGGCGGTAATGATGAGCGTGAGCAAACATTGAACCAGTTGTTGGTTGAAATGGATGGCTTTGAAGGTAACGAAGGTATTATTGTTATCGCGGCAACTAACCGCCCTGACGTATTAGATCCAGCGTTATTGCGTCCTGGCCGTTTTGATCGTCAGGTACAGGTAGGTTTGCCAGATATTCGTGGTCGTGAACAAATTCTTAAAGTGCATTTGCGTAAAGTACCTTGCGATGACGATGTTGAACCAAAAAACATTGCTCGTGGTACACCAGGTTTCTCTGGTGCTGATCTTGCTAACCTAGTAAATGAAGCTGCATTGTTTGCTGCTCGCTCTAATCGCCGTTTGGTGAATATGGAGCAACTTGAATTAGCTAAAGATAAAATCCTCATGGGCGCTGAGCGTAAAACCATGGTGATGAGCGATAAAGAAAAATTAAACACGGCATATCATGAAGCGGGTCATACTATTATTGGTTACTTGGTTCCTGAACATGATCCTGTGTATAAAGTATCTATTATTCCTCGTGGTCGTGCTCTAGGTGTTACCATGTATTTGCCTGAAGAAGATAAATACAGTGTCAGTAAGATCGGTCTGGAAAGCCAAGTGTGTAGCTTATATGGTGGACGTATTGCCGAAGAAATGATTCATGGATTTGACGGTGTTTCTACTGGTGCGTCTAATGATATTGAGCGTGCAACTAGCATTGCTCGTAACATGGTTACTAAGTGGGGCTTGTCTGAAAAGCTTGGTCCATACGCATACGAAGAAGATGAAAACAGTGGTAGCTACATTTCAGGTCCTACTGGAAGTAAAGCGAACTATTTCTCACCAGAGACTGGCAAAGTAATAGATGCTGAAGTTCAAGATATCATTACTCGTTGTTATGCTAAAGCGACTGAAATATTGCATGAAAACCGCTCTAAACTAGATGTTATGGCTGAAGCCTTAATGCAGTATGAAACAATTGATGCGAAGCAAATTAAAGAAATTATGGATGGCAAAAAGCCATCTGCGCCAGAAGGTTGGACGGATCCAGGTTCTACACCGCCAAAGGGTGATGCGTCTGCTGAACCTACAAGTGAGACGGAATCGTCTTCTGTAGATGTTTCATCGGATGATTTAGATGCAAATCCAAATCAAGCATCTAAACCTTTGGGTGAATAATTTGTATTTATTGTCTGATATGGTTATTTCATGTCGTTGATATCTTTTGGGGACAAGTCGTTAGACTTGTCCCTTCCTCATGTTATGGGGATATTAAATGTTACGCCGGACTCTTTTTCTGACGGCGGAGCGTTTAATTCCTTAGATTCCGCCTTGCGTCAAACAGAACGAATGATTCAAGACGGTGCTAGCATTATTGATGTTGGTGGTGAATCGACCCGTCCTGGTGCTGCTCCTGTTTCGGTTCAACAAGAACTTGACCGTGTTTTGCCTGTCATTGAAGCAATCAAAAAACGTTTTGATATTGTTGTGTCTGTTGATACAAGTACTGCAGACGTAATGAAAGGTGCGGCTTTGCTTAATGCTGGGCTGATTAATGATGTTAGGGCGCTTGAGCGTGAAGGTGCCTTGGAAGTGGCTGCAAGTACCAATTTGCCCGTTTGCTTGATGCACATGAAAGGTTCGCCTCAAACAATGCAGGATCAGCCAGATTATCATTCTGTTGTTTCAGACGTTACAGAGTATTTGTTGGCTAGAGTGGATGCTTGTGAGAAAGCGGGTATTGAGCGAGATCGTCTAATATTGGATGTCGGTATTGGGTTCGGTAAAACATTAGCTCATAATTTATTGCTAGTTAAACATACCGAGCATTTTAGAAAACTAGGTTTTGAAGTGCTGGTTGGTCTGTCTCGGAAAACCATGATCGGTGACGTGTTAGGTTTGCCTGTTGAAGAGCGTTTGTATGGCACTATGGGGGCAAATGCTTCCGCTTATATGAAGGGTGCCCGTATTTTTAGAGTTCATGATGTTAGGCCGCATGTAGAAATGCTGGCGCTGATGTCTCGTATTGAGAGAGAAGTTTGATGCGTAAATATTTTGGTACAGATGGAATTCGTGGAAAGGTTGGCACAACGCCCATTACGCCTGAGTTTATGCTTAAGCTTGGGTGGGCGGCTGGTCAAGTTTTTAAGGAAAATGACAAAAAAATATTGATAGGCAAAGACACTCGTATCTCAGGTTACATGTTTGAATCTGCACTTGAGTCTGGCATTGTTGCTGCTGGTGCGGATGTTCGTTTGGTTGGTCCTATGCCAACGCCTGCTATTGCTTATTTGACTCGTACTTTTCGTGCCAGTGCCGGCATTGTTATCAGCGCTTCTCATAACCCTTATTCAGATAATGGTATTAAGTTTTTCTCTGCGGAAGGTGGGAAAATCTCCGATGAGATTGAAGAGCGTATAGAGTATTTTCTAGAGCAGCCTATGGAAGTGGTGGAATCTAGCTTGATTGGTCGTGCTAGACGAATTGAGGATGCGGCTGGGCGTTATATTGAGTATTGCAAAGGTACCTTTCCAATTGGTCTGCAGTTGAGTGGATTAAAGATAATTGTCGATTGTGCTGATGGCGCTACTTATCATGTCGCACCTCGCGTTTTCTCTGAATTAGGTGCAGATGTTATTTCTATTGGTGTGAACCCTGATGGGTTGAATATCAACGAGTTTAGCGGTGCAACTAAGCCAGAGTTGTTGCGTAAGAATGTATTGGCTGAAGGTGCTGATATCGGTATTGCTCTTGATGGCGATGGAGATCGATTGATCTTGGTTGATCGTCATGGTGTGGTTCGTGATGGTGACGATATTCTTTATATTATTGCCAATCATTTGATGCAAACGGGTCGTTTTAGCGGTGGTGTTGTTGGGACCTTAATGAGTAACTTCGGTCTTGAACTGGCATTTTCTGAAACGGGTATTGGTTTTAGCCGTGCTGCGGTTGGTGATCGATACGTTAATGAAAAACTAATGCAACATGGTTGGGTGCTTGGTGGCGAACCATCGGGTCATATCGTGTGTCGTTCAATTACCACTACGGGTGATGGCATTATTGCTGCTCTTCAAGTGTTGAGAGCTATGGTTGAAGAAGGTAAGTCATTAGACGAACTTTTGACTGGCTTGGTAAAATTTCCTCAGAAATTAAAAAATATTCGTGTCGCGAAACGTTTTGTGCCTAATGAAGAGCCTGCGCTACAAAAAGCGATTGCGATTGCTAATGAACGTTTGAATGGTTTAGGGCGAGTTTTACTTCGAGCGTCAGGCACGGAACCTTTGATTCGAGTGATGGTTGAGGGTCGTGATGATGAGACAGTTAACGAGCTAGTGGATTATCTAGTGGAAGAAGTGAAGCTGGTTGTTGAATCCAAAACATCTGCATAAAGTGAATATCTTTAGTCGCTTAAATAAATACTTGAAACCAAACGGGGCTTTCCATAGAATGGGCGCCTCGAATTTAGGGGTTAGAATATGATTCGTCAGAAAATAGTAGCTGGAAACTGGAAAATGAATGGCTCAAAAGAGTCTATTAATGCTCTGGTTGATGGTTTGCTTGAGATGAAGGGTTCTAATTCTGAAGTGGTGATTGCCCCTTCTTTTCCTTATCTATCACTTGTTAACGATCTTGTTAAAACGAGCAATTTTAGTTTGGCTGCTCAGAACGTTAGTGATGAAGTAAAAGGTGCTTATACAGGGGAAGTCTCGGCTTCTATGTTAGGTGATTTCGATGTTAAGTATGTTTTGCTTGGTCATTCGGAACGCCGCACACTTTATAATGAAACAGATGATGTTGTTGCAGCTAAAGTGGCGACTGCTTTGAATGCTGAGTTGACGCCAATTTTGTGTATTGGCGAAACCTTGGAAGAGCGCGAAGCAAATCAAACATTTTCTGTGTGCGAACGTCAGATTCAAGCTGTCATTTCAAAAGTCGGAATCGAAGCTTTCGCAAAAATAGTTATTGCTTATGAGCCAATTTGGGCGATAGGCACAGGATTATCAGCAAGTGCTGAGCAAGCCCAAGAAGTGCATCAGTCAATTAGAGCCTTCTTGGCAAAGTCTTCAGAAGTTGTGTCTCAAAAGGTACAAATTCTGTATGGCGGAAGTGTTAAAGCATCAACCAGTAAGGCTTTATTTGAAATGCCTGATGTCGATGGTGCTCTTGTTGGTGGTGCATCACTTGATGCAAAAGAATTTATAGCAATAGTAAAAGCGGCAGGTTAATTAATGGAAGCACTTATTTTAGTTTTGCATGTACTGGCGGCAGTAGCGATTATTGCGTTGGTTTTACTGCAGCAAGGTAAAGGTGCAGATGCTGGCGCCTCTTTTGGTGGCGGTGCATCTCAAACAGTATTTGGTAGTCAAGGAGGCGGTAGTTTCTTCGGGAAAATGACAGCTGTATTTGCGTTGGTTTTCTTTTTGACGAGTTTTGGTTTGGCTTTTTTTGCAAGCGAACAAGCGAAAAGTGTTTCTGGTGCGCTTGATTTTGTTCCTTCTGCTCCTCAAGTGGAAGATTCAATTAGTTTGCCTGAATTGGGTGAGACACAAGCGACTTCAGATCTACCTGTAACTGAGTAATTTCAGTTTATAGGTTGCAATAAAATATCTAAATTGGATGTTTTATTGTTTATAAGTGTTTTGCGGATGTGGCGGAATTGGTAGACGCGCCACCTTGAGGGGGTGGTGAGCTATGCTCGTGGGGGTTCGAGTCCCCCCATCCGCACCAATCTTGAATTGATGTTGTATCTTGTGTATGATGTCGCGATATTGATGCAGAGTAATTTGGTTGGTTGAAGATAA
The DNA here is from genome assembly GCF_055809555.1 of Marinomonas sp. 15G6-16. Taxonomy (NCBI): domain Bacteria; kingdom Pseudomonadati; phylum Pseudomonadota; class Gammaproteobacteria; order Oceanospirillales; family Oceanospirillaceae; genus Marinomonas; species Marinomonas sp. 15G6-16. Next base: position 2,374,660 of record NZ_CM147916.1, read on the forward strand.
ACGCGATTTGTCTTCATGGTTTCCTTTATTAGGTGTCCACGCCATTTTGTTCTTGGTATTAAGTGTCAGGATTGACGACCTTCTTTGAAGGATGCTCTTTCAGTGTTACTGAATAGAGTACTAAGAACCCCTATATGGGGTTTTTTGTTATCTGTACTCTTATTGCTGTTTTATAAATGGAAATGGGCCTTGAGCCCGTTTTTTGTTTCTGCGTTTTACAAAATTGGTTTTCGGAGAAAACGATTGTCAGCAAAATATACGATTTTAGAAGAACTTATTCGACCTGTCGTTGAAGGGCTAGGGTTTGAGTTCTGGGGGATGGAATATTTATCTTTAGGTAAAGATTCTGTGCTTCGCATTTTTATTGAGACGGATGCGGAGAAGGGTATCGATGTAGAAGATTGTGCCCGTGTTAGCCGTCAAGTTAGTTCAATTCTAGATGTTGAAGACCCAATTACTGGGGAATACAACCTAGAAGTTTCATCACCAGGTTTAGATCGACCTTTATTTAGTTTGGTTCAGTACCAAGCCTATATTGGTTCTGTTGTTTCTTTGCGTTTGCGAGTGCCATTTGATGGGCGTCGTAAGTTTAAAGGCCAACTTATGGGGATCGAAAACGAAGACGTCGTCATTCGTGTAGATCAAGAAGAATATTTACTGCCTATCGATTTAATCGATAAAGCGAATGTTGTTCCACAATTTTAAAAATTAACCTTGAAGAGAGGCTAAAAGGATGAGCAAAGAAATTCTTTTGGTAGTGGAAGCCGTTTCCAACGAGAAAGATGTTCCGAAACAAGTTATTTTCGAAGCCGTTGAAATTGCTTTAGCTAGTGCTGCCAAACGCCGTTTTGAAGAAGAGGCATTAATTCGTGTCTCTATCGATCAGCGTACAGGTGATTATAAAACATATCGCCAATGGAACATTGTTGCAGATGAAGACTATTCCGCACCTGCGTATGAATTAACAATCGATGATTCTGAAGAACAAAACCTTGGCGTTGATATTGGCGGCGTTTACGAAGAAGAAGTTGAGTCTGAAACCTTTGGTCGTATCGCAGCGCAAACTGCAAAACAAGTCATCGTACAGAAAGTTCGTGAAGCTGAACGCGCTAAAATGGTTGCGTTGTATGCCGAGAAAGTTGGCAAGCTTGTACACGGTCAAGTGAAAAAAGTGACTCGTGATAGCTTGATCATCGACCTTGGTGAAAACGCAGAAGCGTCTTTACCGAAAGATCAATTGATCGCGCGTGAAAGTTTCAGAATGAACGATCGTATTCGTGCATTGTTGTTAGAAATTCGTGACGACAGTCGCGGTGCTCAGTTGGTTCTATCTCGTAACGCACCAGAATTTATGGTTGAGTTGTTCCGTCTGGAAGTGCCAGAAATCGCTGAAGAAGTGATTGAAATTCGTAGCGCTTCAAGGGATCCAGGTTTACGTGCAAAAATTGCAGTAAAAACCAATGACCGTCGTATTGATCCGATTGGTGCATGTGTTGGTATGCGTGGTGCTCGAGTTCAAGCTGTATCGAATGAAATGAACGGCGAGCGTGTTGATATCGTACTTTGGGACGATAACCCAGCACAGCTTGTTATCAACGCTATGGCGCCTGCTGAAGTGGATTCCATCGTTATTGATGAAGATGCTCATTCTATGGATGTGGCGGTTAAAAGCGATAATTTAGCGCAAGCGATTGGTCGTAACGGTCAGAATGTACGTTTGGCTTCTACCTTAACTGGTTGGGCACTGAATGTAATGACCAGTGAAGATGCAGAAGCGAAGCAGCAAGAAGAGTCACAGAAGCTGATTGATGTTTTTGTTACTGGTCTAGATATAGACGACGATTTGGCGATCCAAATGGTTGATGAGGGATTCACTTCTTTAGAAGAAGTGGCTTATGTCCCAATGGAAGAAATGTTAGACATCGACGGATTTGATGAAGATTTAGTAAACGAGCTGCGTTCACGAGCAAAAGAAGCTTTGTTGAATCAAGCGCTTCAAGCTGAAGAGCAATTAGATGGTGCTAAACCTGCTGCTGATTTGTTGGCAATGGAAGGAATGGACAATCATCTTGCTTTAGTACTTGCGTCTATCGGCGTGATTACTATGGAAGATTTAGCTGAGCAATCAGTTGATGAGTTGCTTGAAGTTGAAGGTATGACTGAAGAGCGTGCTGCGAGTCTTATTTTGACTGCCCGCGCACCTTGGTTTGCTGAATCTGAATAAAATCTGAGTACATAAGGGGGAACTTAATGACAGTTCAAACCGTAAAGATACTATCCGAGTTGGTGAATACACCAGTCGATAAGCTACTAACTCAGATGAAAGACGCTGGTCTGCCTCAAACGAGTGCAAATCAAGAAGTCTCTGAAGTTGAAAAACAAACCTTGTTGAATTTTTTAAAGCGTCAACACGGTGAAGAAGGCGATAGCAGCCAACGAATTACTCTACAGCGTAAGACAACAAGTACTTTATCTCGTGGTGACGGCGGTAAAGCAGTCAATGTTGCTGTAAAGAAAAAGCGTACTTACGTGAAGCGCGATGATTTAGATGACGAAGCTCAAAAGCAAGAAGAGCTGGCTAAGCGTCTTGCAGAAGAGCAAGCGGCAGAAGAAGCTCGTTTACGTTTAGAAGCTGAGAAAAAGTTAGAAGCAGAAAAAGCCGCAAAAGCAAAAGCTGAGGCTGAAGCTGCAGAAAAAGCGCGTCAGGCTGCTGAAGCCAGCGCGGTAAATGATGCGGAGCAAAATGCTTCCGACAAAGGAGCAGAGCCCGTGGAAACGGTTAAGCGAGAGAAAGCGCCTAAGAAAGCGTCTCAACCTGCAGCGGACAATAAAAAGTCTACTGTTGCGCCAAAAGGTAAAAAAGGTGCTACAAGACATGATAACGACAAAGAGAAAGATAAGCCTCGTGGTCGTAGTCCAGAGAACAAACGTTCTTCACGCGTTAATGTAAACGGTGACGAAGAGTTTGCTCGTCGCGGTAAATTAGGTCGTAAGAATAAGAAGCCTGTTAAACAAGAGCATGGTTTCCAAAAGCCGACTGCTAAAATTGTCCATGAAGTTGCTCTGCCTGAAAGCATCACAGTTGCTGAGCTTGCAGAGAAAATGACAGTGAAAGGCGCGGAAGTTATTAAGGTCATGTTTAAAATGGGTGCAATGGCAACCATTAACCAGACGATTGACCGTGATACAGCAACACTTGTTGTCGAAGAAATGGGTCACACAGTGACTTATATCGATGAAAACGCTGTTGAAAATGACATGATGGAAGCGATCGATTACGAAGGTGAAGCGATTAAACGCGCACCTGTTGTTACTGTAATGGGTCACGTTGACCACGGTAAAACATCCTTACTTGATTACATTCGTACAACACGCGTTGCTGCGGGTGAGTCTGGCGGTATTACCCAGCATATCGGTGCATACCATGTTGAGACACCACATGGCATGGTCAGCTTCCTAGATACACCTGGACACGCGGCGTTTACTTCTATGCGTGCTCGTGGTGCGAAAGCAACCGATATCGTTATCCTAGTTTGTGCTGCGGATGATGGTGTTATGCCTCAGACAATTGAAGCGATTCAGCATGCTCGTGCTGCTGAAGTACCTATGGTTGTGGCAATCACTAAGATCGATAAAGAAGGCGCTGACCTTGATCGCGTTAAGAATGAATTGGTTGCTCAAGAAGTTGTACCTGAAGAATGGGGCGGTGACGTTCAGTTTGTTGGTGTATCTGCTAAGTCTGGTGAAGGTATTGAAGAACTGCTAGAAGCGGTACTTCTACAGTCTGAAGTACTTGAGCTAACAGCGGTTCCTAGTGCGCCAGCGAAAGGTGTGGTTGTTGAAGCACGTCTTGATCGCGGACGCGGTTCTGTCGCAACTTTGCTTATCCAGAACGGTACCTTGAAAAAAGGCGACATCGTCTTGGCTGGTTTGCAAATGGGCCGTGTACGTGCCTTGTTGGACGAGAACGGTAAGTCAATTACTTCTGCAGGACCTTCTATTCCTGTTGAGATTCTTGGTCTTGATGGTACGCCGGATGCAGGTGAAGAATTCATCGTTGTTGCGGACGAGCGTAAAGCACGTGAAGTCGCTAACTTCCGTCAAGGTAAGTACCGCGAAGTACGCTTTGCACGCCAACATTCTGCTAAATTGGAGAACTTGTTCTCTGAAATGGGTAAAGACGAAGTTCGTACTTTGAACGTTGTTCTTAAAGCCGATGTTCGTGGTTCTCTTGAAGCATTGATCAAGTCATTAACTGATTTGAATACAGATGAAGTGCGAGTGAACATTGTTTCTAGCGGTGTGGGTGGCATTACGGAAACTGATGCAACGTTAGCCTTGGCTTCTGAAGCGGTTATCTTTGGTTTCAACGTTCGTGCCGATACATCAGCTAAGCAATTTATCGAGCGTGAAAGCATTGATCTTCGTTACTACAGCGTTATCTACAACATCATCGACGATGTTAAACAAGCGCTTTCAGGTATGTTGTCTCCTGATTTACGTGAAGATATTCAAGGTACAGCGGAAGTTCGTGACGTATTTAATTCTCCTAAGTTTGGCTTAATTGCTGGCTGTATGGTGATTGAAGGTACGGTATACCGTAACAAGCAAATCCGTGTACTACGTGATGACGTTGTTATTTACGAAGGTGAGCTAGAATCACTTCGTCGCTTTAAAGATGCGGTTAACGAAGTCGGTCGAGGCATGGAATGTGGTATCGGTGTGAAAAACTACAACGATGTCAAAGTAGGCGATAAGATCGAGGTTTTTGAAACCGTCGAAGTTGCGCGTACGCTTTAATAGGGCAAAATCATGGCAGGCGAATTTAGTCGTACTAGTCGGATTGGTGACCAGCTCCAAAAGGAGCTGGCGTCTTTAATCCAGTTTGAAGTAAAAGATCCTCGTTTGGGGTTGGTTACTGTCAACGAAGTACGTGTTGCAAAAGATTTAGGGTATGCGGATATTTATTACACCGTACTCGGTAAAGACGATCAGCCAGAAGTGTTGGCAGAAAACCAAGCCGCATTAGACAGTGCGAAAGGTTTTTTACGTCGTCGTTTGTCACAAGAAGTGAAACTTCGTGTGATGCCGCATTTGCGTTTTCATTATGATCAAAGTGTTCTTAATGGCTCGCGAATGTCGTCTCTTATTGATGAAGCGATTCGTGTTGATGAGACGAAAAGCGGTAACGGTAACGAAAGCGAGTAATAATTTCGTATGTCTAAAACAAAATGGCGTTCAGTGGACGGTATTGTCTTACTGAACAAGCCAATAGGTTTAAGCTCAAACCAAGCACTACAGCGTGTTCGACGTCTTTATCGAGCTGCTAAAGCAGGCCACACTGGAGCGCTTGATCCCTTGGCAACTGGTATGTTGCCTTTGTGTTTGGGGGAAGCTACTAAGTTTTCACAATTCCTGTTGGATGCAGATAAGCGTTATATCACCTGTATTCAATTGGGAAAAAGAACCACAACGGGTGACCGTGAAGGTGACGTTTTAACCGATGAAGCTGTTCCTGTATTAACAGAGGATGAGCTTGAATCCATATTAAATCGTTTTCGAGGTGAAATAGAGCAGATACCTCCTATGTATTCTGCTTTAAAGCATGAAGGTAAGCCTTTGTATGAATATGCTCGACAGGGCATTGTTATAGAAAGAAAGCGCCGTCGTGTCACTATTACTAATTTGACGCTTGTTTCTCGAACAGAAGATACACTGACGTTAGACATTCAATGTACTAAAGGAACTTATATTCGCACCATTGGTGAGGATATTGGCGAAGCGCTTGGTTGTGGAGCGCATTTGCATTCTTTGCATCGTGTTTCTACTGCTGGTTATTCTCCTGAAGGTATGCTCACTCTAGAAGAGTTTGAGCACATTGCTGAACAAGGTGAAGCGGAATTAGATGCCTATTTAATGACGATGGATACTGCCGTTGAGCATTTGAATAGGGTAGAATTGCAGCCTGAAGAAACAAAAGAAATGCTGTTTGGTCGAAGTGTCGAGAATCTCACATCGTTTGATGATGGGAGCTTGGTGAGACTGTACGACAAAAATACACAGCGTTTTTTAGGATTAGGCATTTTAAAGGATACAATTATTAGGCCTCATCGACTCGTAAATACCAGTGAGTTAACTAATATTTAATGTTAGACTAGCTCACTTAGGATAACTGAAAATATGCTCGGCTATCCTTTATTCTTAATAGCATATTAATTTGGAGATATAGATTATGGCATTGTCTGCAGAATCAAAAGCAGCGTTGGTTAAAGAGTTTCAAGTAGCGGAAGGTGACACTGGTTCTCCTGAAGTTCAAGTAGCATTGTTGACTAAGAACATCGAAGGTCTACAAGGTCACTTTAAAGCTCATATCCATGACCACCATTCTCGCCGCGGTCTAATTCGCATGGTAAACCAACGTCGTAAGTTGTTGGATTACCTTAAGCGTAAAGATGCAGCACGTTACACTAGTTTGATCAAAAAACTAGGTCTGCGTCGCTAAGACTGAAGAAGGGCCATAAATTATTATGGCCCTTTTTTTATTGGTCTCCCAAGGGACAGCCTGTACTTCATATGTGCTTTTCTTTGCATGCATAGCAGAGATCAAAAGAGTTCATCTGAGTACTGGCTTAAAAAGATGGTCTTTGGGAGAAAGCAATTTTTTTAATGAAAAGGAATACGTGTGAGTATTACAACTAAAACTTTCCAGTTTGGTAACGACACAGTTACCCTAGAAACAGGCCGCATTGCTCGTCAAGCAACGGGTGCTGTTCTATGTACTATTGGTGATGCACAAGTACTAGCAACTGTTGTTGGTGCTAAATCAGCAAAACCAGGTCAAGACTTTTTCCCATTGTCTGTACATTACCAAGAGCGTGCTTACGCTGTAGGTAAAATTCCAGGTGGTTTCTTGAAGCGTGAAGGTCGTCCTTCTGAAAAAGAAACGCTAACTTCTCGTCTTATCGACCGCCCAATTCGCCCATTGTTTCCAAAAGGTTTCATGAACGAAGTTCAGGTTGTTTGTACAGTAATGTCGACAAATACTGATCTAGATGCAGATATCGCGGCTATGTTGGCAACGTCTGCTGCTCTAACCATTTCTGGCATTCCATTCAATGGTCCAATTGGTGCAGCACGTGTTGGTTTTAACGATGAGTCTGGTTATATCTTAAACCCTTCTTACTCTGCATTAGACAGCTCTTTGTTAGACATGGTTGTTGCTGGTACGAAAGATGCGGTTCTTATGGTTGAATCCGAAGCACAAGAATTGACAGAAGACGAAATGTTAGGTGCTGTTCTTTTTGCACATAAAGAAATGCAAACAGCTATCTCTGCTATTGCTGAATTCGCTACAGAAGCTGGTAAGCCTCGCTGGGAATGGGAAGCTGAGCCTGCAAATGCAACTTTGGCTGAAGCATTAGAGTCTGGCTATGCAGCACAAATTGAAGAAGCTTACGGCATCAGTGAAAAAATGGCGCGTTACGCTAAATTAGGCGAAGTGCGTGATGCAGCGGTTGCTGCGTTAGTGACTGAAGAAGGTGAGTTCTCTGAAGCAGATGTAACTGGTGCTTTCTCTAAACTTGAAAAGCGCACCGTTCGTCGTCGTGTTATCGATGGTCAGCCACGTATTGATGGTCGTGACAACAAAACAGTTCGCCCAATCAATGTAGAAGTAGGCTTGCTTAGCAAAACTCACGGTTCTGCTTTGTTTACGCGTGGTGAGACTCAAGCAATCGCTACTTGTACTCTAGGTACAAGCCGTGATGCTCAAATGTCTGACGGCTTAGCTGGCGAAAGCAAAGACAGCTTCATGTTGCATTACAACTTCCCTCCTTATTCTGTAGGTGAGTGTGGTCGTATGGGTGGTGTTGGCCGTCGTGAAATTGGTCACGGTCGTCTAGCTCGTCGTGGTGTTCAAGCGGTATTGCCTTCTGAAGATGAATTCCCATACACAATTCGTGTTGTGTCTGAAATCACTGAGTCTAACGGTTCAAGCTCTATGGCTTCTGTTTGTGGCGCGTCTTTGTCTATGATGGATGCAGGCGTTCCTCTTAAAGCGCCAGTTGCAGGTATTGCAATGGGTCTTATTAAAGAAGACGACGGCTTTGCTGTATTGACTGATATCTTGGGTGACGAAGATCATCTAGGCGATATGGACTTTAAAGTGGCTGGTACTGAAGAAGGTATCACGGCGCTTCAAATGGACATTAAAATCGAAGGTATCAATGAAGAAATCATGGATATCGCTCTAAGCCAAGCAATGGATGCGCGTAAGCACATCTTGCGTGAAATGGCGGAAGTTATCGGTTACGCACGTCCTGAAGTTTCTCCAAATGCGCCTTCTATGGCGACGATCAAAATTGATCCTGAGAAAATCCGTGACGTTATCGGTAAAGGCGGCGCAACGATTCGTTCTATCACAGAACAAACAGGCGCTTCTATCGATCTTGACGACGACGGTACAGTACGCATTTATGCAGCTGATAAAGCGTCTTCAGATGCTGCCTTGTTGAAAATCCATGAAATCACAGCTGAAGCAGAAGTAGATAAGCTTTACAAAGGTAAAGTGGTTCGTCTTGCTGAGTTTGGAGCTTTCGTTAATATCTTGCCTGGTAAAGATGGTTTGGTTCACATTTCTCAGATCGCTGAAGAGCGTATCCGTGCTGTGACAGACTTCCTTTCTGAAGGCCAAGAAGTCATCGTTAAAGTTCTAGATGTTGATGCTCGTGGTCGTATCAAGCTTTCTATGAAAGACGTTACAGAAGAAGAAAAAGCATCTTACACTGAGTAATTAATAGCGTAAGTTGATGTAAAAGGGTGCTATTTATAGCACCCTTTTTTTGTGCTTCAGGAAATAAATAACTAAGATAGAGTTATCTTGTAAAAATATCTTTGATGTTGCATCACTGAATTATTGTTATTGAAGGGAAATAAAATGAAATTGAAACTTGCCAGTTTATTAGTATCAAGTATTGTGTTGGTTGCCTGCAGTAAAGATGTTGTGAATACACCTGTGGCAGTAATCCCTGATTGTGTTTTTGCGGATGGTTCGAACCAAGCTGCGCCTGATTGGGTTTGTGGCGCGCCTGTTGAAGGTGTGACCTTGTCTGCCGTTGGTTACAGCGAGAAGTCAGCTGCAGGCCCTAATTATATGAAGCAGATGGCAGCGACAGCGGCAAGAGTTGAATTGGCTCAAGTGTTGAGTGTTGATTTGCAAAATATGGTTAAGCAGTACGTGGAAACAACGGGTGCTGGCGATGCAGAAACTGTGGATCGAGTGAACAGTGTTGTGACCAAGCAAGTGACTGAGCAACAGTTGATCGGTTCTAAAGTGGTTCGCCAAATGCCAACACCATCTGGTGGTTTAGTTGTTTTAGTTGGTTTGGATCCTTCTCAGGCAGAAGGTGTAGCTGAAAGTATTTTGCGTACTTCTATGAGAAGTGAAGCGGCTTTATTTCAGAAATTAGAAGCTGAAAAGAGTTTTGATGAGTTAGCGGAAGAAATTGCGAAGCGCTATTCTAATTAATCTATTGGTTATTTAATGGATGGGGATGTACAAGCTTTGGTTTGTTCACCCCCAGATGTTTATTTAAAGCGAGCCTTCTTCATCAAAAATAGGGGTTGGCTTTTTGTTCTCATCAACGGCGACAAAGTTAAAGTGGCCTGTTACTGCTTTTGTACGCTTGTCGCTGTCTAGTTGCTCAAGGAAAATAGACACTTCTACCTTTAGGGATGTTCGTCCTACATGCACAACTCGGGCGATCAGTTCGACTAGGATCCCAGACGGAATGGGCTGTTTGAAGTCAACTTGCTCTGTTGAAATTGTCACCATAGATTTTCTAGAAAAGCGTGTTGCTGCTATATAAGCTACTTCGTCCATCCATTGTAATGCAATGCCGCCAAATAATGTGTCGTAGTGATTTGTTGTACCTGGAAAAACCATTTTGGCAACGCGAGTTTCGGAAATTTCTTCACGCTTTTGAATGAGTAGTTTGTTCATGTTAGTAAAACCTTTTCTTTCTATGATTCTGTTAGGTGGCATTATACTCATTGGAGTGAGCGGATGTGACACGCGTTTTAAAGCAGAGACTACTTTGTCTGATTATGTACAGGATTTAAACCGTTCTCAGTTTTTTTCCACAGAAATTCCAGCAATTGTAATGCCAAGTCGTTTACCACCTAAAAGATTACGTCAGCAGGACTTATCTACTTTTGATATTGGCCTGTTAGATTTCCTATCTCTTCAGCAATGTGATGTTGGTGCTGTGGCGGGGAAAAAGAACAGTATTTTAGGGAAAGTAATGCCGGATAGTCAGCGCTTCTTGTACGAGTTGGATATTATACGTGCTATTGAATCTTGTGATGTAACGGATATGGAGCTTGCTGAATCTCTCCAACAGGTAGCACAGGAAAAGCGGCTTGAATTACCTATTGCTTTTGGGAATGCCATTTTTCAAGGTGAAGAGAGTGATGCTTTTTTCAGCCTCTCCAATGGCTTTTTACCTTTAAATTACTCAACGGAACATCAGCAAGAACTATTGAATGCTTTGAATCACCTTATTGCCATAGGTGAGAATCTGGAGAGCCTTCCAGTGGTTGATGGTGACAGGTTTGAAAATGATCTAAAGGCTTTGCTGAATAGTGAATACGCAGGGCGGCTTTTGTATTCTTTATCCCGAATCACGAGTTATTTGAATCAAGTGTCTCATGAGGTAAGTGCTTTGGATCAGAAGGTTTGCGGAGCACCTATTGCATATTTGTCGCAACAATTTGAGCGCCATTATGTGGAGGTGCTACAGCCATACATGGGAAGAATAAACAGCAGCGCTTATGAGGTTTTGCCTCTACTGAATCGATTGGCTGAATTAGGGAAGGTCAATAATGAAACGCAGGGTTTTATGCGCCAGTTTTCGTTACAAGGAGCAAGCGAAAGTGTTTGGCTTGATTATCAGGAAGCGTCCCAGAAGCATGCAAAACAATGGAGTCGAGTGCTTGGTCTCTGTTCTGTTTCACTCTCATCTTAGTTTTTTATAATTAAATTTGGGTGTGGATTTGTTGCTCTAAGCTTTCTACTAGGTCGTATTGGAAAGCTTCACCTGAGGCCAATGGTTCTTGGCTTAAAGCTTTGAGTAAGGCGAGATTGGCAACTGGGTTTGAGCCAATTCGATGAGAAAATTGAATCGGTCGAGTCAAAGCGTGAGGCTGATGGGCATTTAAGGTATCAGCGGTATTCAATAATGAAGGGCCTGGCTGACTAAATAAGCTCATCATTAGTGCAAAATGAGCATTGCCTGACACCGGACTGCCCGCTTTACTATTCTGGGTGACCTGTGTTTCAACAATTTCTCTTATATTCATTTGTTAGCCTAATTGGTTTAGTTGCAATAAAGCTATCGGCATGAAGTGTTTTTTCTTGATGGGATGAGTGGATTAATTAAGAGGTGGTTTTTTGCTTATTTAATGGTAGAAACATTAAATTGTTATTTTTTTATGGAGCTTTCTATCAAATAGCTATCAGGTATGGCTCAAATTGTTCAAGCATCGTACTATAATGCATTATATATCAATTAGATTTCGAACATTTTGACTTTATTAATATGGAAAAGTAAGCCGCTTTATTTTTTGCGGTAGGGCATATAGATGCATGACATCAACGAACTGATAGAGAATGTAAGGCATAACGAAGGGATTGCGCGTAAATTCTTCGAGATAGAGCGCTGTATTCTTTCTATCGGCCGTTGTGATCAGTTTGTTTCAACCCTCACCCGTGAAGTGCAAAAGCAATTTAATGTGCCTTATGTGTGGGTAAATCTAATCAATGAAGCCCCTTTGTCTCATCTCATAGAGAGCTTGGAAAAAATGCCAGATTTACGTGATCGGGTATTGTTCACAAGACGACGCTCTATGATAGATATCATCAAGTCGAGTAATAAAACTGTTCTTGTTAATACGAATTTAAGCCAATGTCGAGACATCATCCCTAGTGTGTATCGTGACATTATTTCTTCTGTGGCTATTTCTCCTTTGACCATAGATGGTGAGTTGGTGGGGTTATTTTGCCAAGCCGACTCAGACAGTTCCCGTTACGATGCCACGACAAAAGATACATTTTTATTAGATCAGCTAGCCATTAAGATTTCTATTTGTCTGAGTAACGTAACAGCGCGAGAGAAACTTGAATATCTAGCAACTCGTGATCCTCTCACTGGGTTGTTAAATCGTCGTCAATTGGAATTGATGCTAGATCGCGAATTTACTCGTACTAAGCAACAGAAGCGTGATTTGACCGTTGTGTTTATTGATTGTGATGCTTTTAAATCCATTAATGACACATTAGGACACAACTGTGGTGATGAAGTTTTAGAATACATTGCTAAGCGATTATTGAAGTATGTTCATAAACAGGGTTTGGCTTTCCGATTTGCTGGTGATGAGTTTGTGTTTGTTATGCCGGGAAAAAGCTATGAACAGGCGATGTTGGTGGCTGAATCTATTCAAGAATATCTTCAAGCTAATCCTTTAAGGTATAAATCTAATCTGGTTCCTATTACGATCAGTTATGGCGGTGCAAGTGTTCTATCTGATGCACCAAATAACTATAAACATTTGCTGAAAGTGGCTGATGAACGCCTTTACGACTATAAAAACAATCGTAAGCGATTAGTGCCAACGAAAGTGTTTAAATTTCTGAATAAACTGCGCTGATTTTGTAATTTTATTACATTTTTAGGCGCCTGCTTTCGTATGTATGGTATTTTTCAGGTTAATTTTGTTGTAAAATTTCAAAAAAATAATTAGGGTTCGTTTATGTCCCATGCGTTAATTGCTGATTTAGGTGGAACCAATGCGCGTTTTGCTATTGTTCCCATTCACGAATATGAACCACTAGAAGTTAGAGTGCTACCTTGTAAGGATTACGATAACTTTTTTGATGCAGCGTCTGAGTATATTAATCATTGTAGTGTTGAACTAGCAGACATCGACGCCGTTGTTTTAGCCATTGCCGGCCCTGTAAATAAGCCAGTAATTCGCTTCTCTAACAATCCTTGGTATTTTACTCGATCAGAGGTTGAGTCTTATTTTGGCAAAGATAAAGCGGTAGCCTTGTTAAATGATTTCGATGCAGTTGGACATTGTTTAAAAGTTCTCTCATCTGATGATGTGGTTGAAATTGGCGAAGCGAAACCAGTTGATGCAAAAGAGCCTTGTTGGGTTGTTGGCCCTGGAACCGGGTTGGGTGTGTCATGTGTGGTGCCACAAGAAAACGGACCAAGTATTATTTTACCAGGAGAAGGCGGACATATAGATTTGTCTTCTTGTAATGAGATTGAAGACTATATTCTTACCTTTCTTCGATCTCGCCATGAGCGTGTTTCAGCTGAGCGAGTGCTATCTGGAATGGGGCTTGAAAATATTTATGAAGCGCTTGCTATGCGTGATGGAGTGGCGAAACGTTTAACCGCTCCAGAAATTGGCGAAGCCTTGGCTCAGGGAGATGACCCTATTGCCGTTGCCGCTCTTGAGCAGTTTTTTGTGTTTTTAGGGCGAGTGATTGGGAACTTTGTTCTGTCTGTAGAAGCTCGAGGTGGTGTTTATATCGCGGGTGGTATTGTTCCTCGATATGTAAATGAAATTCTAAAAAGTGGCTTCCGTAGAGCCATGCAAGATAAGGGGCGTATGAAAGAGTTTGTTTCGCCTGTTCCTACTTTTGTTGTTATGTCTGAATATCCAGGGCTGATGGGATGTGCTTGTTACGCTTCCTATCTCGTCTCGAAAGCCTAGTCTAGTTGGAGAATGAAAAATGAAGGCAAGTTTAAAAGCCTGTGACGTTGTAATTTTTGGTGGTGGTGGCGATCTTGCGATGCGCAAGTTGCTTCCTGCTTTGTTCCATTTGGATATGGATGGTTTGCTTGCTCCAACGACCCGTATTATTGGTGCGTCGAGACGAGAAGTAAGCACAGCTGAATACCAAGAGAAAGTTCGTGCTGCATTGGATGAATTTGTTCCATCGAGTGTTGGAGACGAAAAAACATGGCCTCGCTTCAAAGAGCGTTTAAGCTATGTTTCTGTTGATGCGCAGCAAGAATCTGACTTCTCTCGTCTTAATGATCACCAAGTCGGCGGTGATGATCGCGATGTCGTATTTTATTTGGCGACTTCTCCAGATCTGTTTGGTTCTATTTGTTCTTCCTTGGCGACTCATGGCTTAAATGAAGAGCGTATGCGAGTTGTATTGGAGAAGCCTCTCGGTCGCGACTTGGTTTCCTCTCGTGCAATTAACGACGAAGTTATGAAGAACTTCAACGAGCAGCAGGCTTTTCGTATTGACCATTACTTAGGCAAAGAAACAGTACAAAACCTATTGGCTATTCGCTTTGGTAATACTTTGTTTGAACCTTTGTGGGACAGTGCACACATTGATAATGTGCAAATTACAGTCTCTGAAACGGTCGGTGTTGAAGGTCGTTGGGGTTATTACGATAAAGCCGGTGCTATGCGAGACATGGTGCAAAACCACTTGATTCAGTTGTTGTGTCTTGTAGCTATGGAGCCTCCAGGTCGAATGGATGCTGACTCTGTACGTGATGAAAAAATCAAAGTGCTAAAAGCATTGCGACCAATCACAGGCGCAAATGCGTACACGAAAACAGTTCGTGGCCAATATGCAAAAGGCATGATTAAAGCGAAAGATGTAAAAGGTTATTTTGATGAAGAGGGGAGTAACCCAGATTCAAGAACCGAAACTTTTGTAGCTTTACGAGCTGATATTGATAACTGGCGTTGGGCTGGTGTTCCGTTTTATCTAAGAACGGGGAAACGTTTAGGTCAGCGTTATTCTGAAATTGTTATTCAATATAAAGCGGTTCCTCACAGTATTTTTAGTGATGAAAGTAATCGTCAGCTACAGCGTAACCAGTTGGTTATCCGTCTTCAGCCAGAAGAGAAAATTTCCTTAACAGTAATGAATAAAGTACCTGGCGCAAGCGAAGGTATGAATTTGCAACCAGTAGACTTGAATTTGAGTTTAACGGAAGCATTTAATGATAAACGTAGTCCAGAAGCGTATGAACGTCTGTTATTAGATGTTATGCGTAATGATGCAACCTTGTTTATGCGGTATGATGAGGTAGAAGCGGCTTGGAAATGGGTAGATGGTATAATGTCTGCTTGGAGCCAAACAAGTGAACGCCCGAAAGAATACGCATCTGGTTCTTGGGGACCTGCGGCATCAATGGCGTTACCAATTAAAGATGGTCGTAACTGGCACGATTATTAATTATAAAAAAGGAAAATATAATGAGTACTTCTTATACTGCAGCACAGGTAATGACTGCAACTTCTGTAGTTCCTGTAATTGTTGTTGACGATGTTGAACAAGCTGTTGCTTTGGGTAAAGCGCTTGTTGCTGGTGGTGTTCCTGTTTTAGAAGTGACACTACGTACTCCTGTAGCATTAGAAGCAATCACAGCACTTCGTAAAGAAGTGCCTGAAGCGATTGTTGGCGCTGGTACGGTTTGTTCTCGTGCTCAATATATAGAAGCGATTGAAGCTGGCTCTCAGTTCATCATTAGCCCAGGAATGACTGCAGATCTTTTGAAAGTAGGTAAAGAGTACGATGTACCTTACTTGCCTGCTGTTGCAACGATTTCTGACATTTTGTTGGGTATGGAGCATGGTTATGACCACTTCAAATTTTTCCCAGCTGAAGTGAATGGCGGCGTTAAAGCGCTGAAAGCATTTGGTGGTCCGTTGTCACAAATTAAATTCTGCCCAACAGGCGGCATTGGCGAGAACAACTTCCGTGAATACCTAGCTCTACCAAATGTGCTTTGTGTTGGCGGTTCTTGGATTGTTCCAACAGACCTAGTGCGTGCTGGTAAATGGGATGAAATTACAGCATTGGCAAAATCTGTTTCTCAATAAGATTTTAGTGCTGCTCAAAAAAAGGGAAAGGCGATCGCCTTTCCCTTTTTTATTGCCCGAAAAGCACTAGAGGTTTTCTTCTGCAAACTCTGCTAATCGGCTACGTTCTATGCCATTTACATGCATGATGCTCGCGTATTTAAAGGATTTAGATTTCTCCACGAGATAAGTGAGGCCTGAAGTAAGTGGCGTAATGTATTTGTTGTCTATTTGTGCCAAGTTACCTAAAACAATGATTTTTGAATTGCTGCCGATTCGAGTAACAATGGATTTTAATTGGAATTGAGTCAGGCCTTGAGCTTCATCGACAATGATTAAGGCGTTGTTAAAAGAGCGGCCACGCATGAAGTTTAGGGATTTGAATTGGATGTTTGCTTTTTGTTTGACGTAATCGATGCTGCTAAAAGAATGCTCGTCTGCACCATGAAGTATTTCTAAGTTGTCATCAAAAGCTGCTAACCACGGCGCCATTTTCTCTTCTTCTGTGCCAGGTAGAAAGCCAATATCTTCTGCCATTGGAGGTGTAGAGCGGGCCACAATGATTTTGTTGAAGCGTTTTTCTTCCATCGTTACTTGCAGTCCATAGGCAAGTGCTAGCAAGGTTTTCCCTGAGCCAGCAGGTCCTGTCATTACCATTAAGTCTGAATTGTCATGACGGAGAAGATAAAACGCCATTGCTTGCTCTAGGTTGCGTGGATGAATTCCCCAGAAGTTTTGGTTCATAAGGTGTTGTCTATTAATGTCGAGAAGGTAGACAAACTCTTGGTCTATATTCACCACAAAACCGATGAAATCTTCATCGTCTATAACAAACATGTTTAGGTAAATATTAGGTAGAGAGGTTTTGCTAATCACATGCACTGTATGGCGTCCATGAGCCTCTGTTTTCACACTGTTGATCGTTGACCAAAAACTGTCATCAAAATGAATGTAGCCTTTACTCATTAAGTCTAAGTCATCTAATACACGATCTTTTCGATAATCTTCTACGCGCTCTAATCCAGACCCTTTGGCTTTGATTCGCATATTGATGTCTTTTGTGACTAAGCACACGGAAGATCTAGGATGCGTCGCTTGCAGGCTTAATCCCACATTTATGATGCGATTATCGTTGGCGTGGTCATGGTTGCCATTCAAGAAGGGGATGTTGTCAGTGAGTGTGATTTGTTGGTCAGGGAAAATAGCTAAGGTTCCCTCGCTGCCTTTTCCTTGGTTTGTGTCTTGGCTGTCTAATACTCGAATAGGAACACCTGCTTGAAGTGCTTTTGGGGAGGCATCGCCCACTATTTTGTCTATGGTATTAATGGCAACACGAGCTTCACGGCTAACGTCTTTGTCTCTCCTATCTTTGATGACGTCTAACTCTTCTAAAACTGTCATAGGAATGACGACCTTGTGTTCCGCAAATGCATAAATTGCTAAAGGGTCATGTAACAATACATTGGTATCAAGAACGTATATTTTTTCCATAGAGCATTACTCCTGAAGTGAGTGCAAGATGTTTGAAAATAAATAAGCGAATGAAACAAATAGTACTGGTTGAGGGTGATCGTGAGAGAGAATAAAGAGTAAAAGATAGATTCTTTAGTGTGAGCTTTGCTCCCCATATAAAAGGGTGCGGGTGAGAAATGTGTTTTTTGAAATTATGGTTTTTTAGCAAGCTTAGCCTCACTGTCTTTATCCATACTCTAATTAGAGTGTATGACAGTTTTGTTGCTTATACTTGTTTTAATTAGTTTTTTAGGCATAAAAAAACCGCTGGTTATAGCAGCGGTTTTTTTGAAGTGCTTAGATCTTACTCATCAAGGAAGCTTCGTAGGTGTTCTGAGCGGCTTGGGTGACGTAATTTACGTAACGCTTTTGCCTCAATTTGACGAATACGCTCACGTGTTACATCAAACTGCTTACCCACTTCTTCAAGAGTGTGGTCAGTATTCATATCGATACCAAAACGCATGCGCAATACTTTGGCTTCACGGGCTGTTAGGCCAGAAAGAACCATAGTTGTTGACTCACGCAAACCTTCAATAGTGGCGATGTCGATAGGAGACTCCGCGCCGTCGTCTTCGATGAAGTCGCCAAGATGTGAATCTTCATCATCACCAATCGGCGTTTCCATAGAAATCGGCTCTTTCGCGATTTTCAATACCTTACGGATTTTATCTTCTGGCATATCCATTCGAGCAGCTAGCTCTTCAGGTGTTGCCTCGCGACCCATTTCTTGTAGCATTTGACGAGAAATACGATTTAGCTTATTGATTGTCTCAATCATATGTACCGGAATACGGATAGTACGAGCTTGATCGGCGATAGAGCGAGTAATCGCCTGACGAATCCACCAAGTAGCATAAGTCGAGAATTTATAGCCGCGACGATATTCAAACTTATCGACCGCTTTCATCAAGCCAATGTTACCTTCTTGAATAAGATCCAAGAACTGTAGGCCACGGTTTGTATATTTTTTAGCAATCGAGATAACCAAACGTAAGTTCGCTTCTACCATTTCTTTCTTCGCACGACGTGCGCGAGTTTCACCGATCGAAATACGACGGTTAATCTCTTTCAGTTCAGCAATGGTTAAGCCTGTTTCTTTGGTTACTGCGCGAAGTTTACGCTGGCTACGCATAAATTCCGCTTCGTTTTCTTCTAGAGCGGCAGCATAGTCTGCACCAGAAGAGATTTGCTCTTTTAGCCAATCAGGATTCGTTTCGTTGCTTGGGAAACGCTTCAAAAACTCAGTTCTAGGCATGCCTGACTTGCGCACACAAACTTGCATGATTAAACGTTCTTGGTCACGTATTTTAGTCATACGAGAACGAACGCGATCAATTAAGTCGTCAAATATTTTTGGAACTAATTTGATTGGAGCAAAGCTAATGCTTAGTTCTTCTTGCTTACTTTTTACTTCAGGATCTTGGCGATCTTTGGTTTCTAGTAAAACTTTTAGTTCATCGTAGATCCGCGAGATTTCATTGAAACGTAAAGCCGTTTCTTCAGGATCAGGACCGTTATCAGTCTCTTCTTCCTCGTCATCTGAATCGTCATCTTCGTCAGTATCGACAGCGTCTTCTTCAACAGGGACTTCTTCTGTCATTAACTCTTCAAAGACAGGTTCTTCTCCGTCACCATCGATAAATCCACTAAAGATGTCGCTTAGACGACCTTCTTCTTCTTGAACTTTTGCGTACGTATCAAGTAAAACGTCAACTGCGCCTGGGAAGTAGGAAATAGCGGCCATCACTTCACGCGTACCTTCTTCGATACGTTTTGCAATGGCAATTTCACCAGCACGAGTTAATAGTTCAACTGTTCCCATTTCGCGCATGTACATGCGAACTGGATCGGTTGTTCTGGTGATGTCGCCTTCTACAGCGGCTAAGGCTGCAGCGGCTTCTTCTGCGGCTGCTTCGTCCGTGGCATCGCCTTCTTCCATTAGAAGGCTATCTTTATCCGGTGCAATTTCAGAAACTGTGATGCCCATGTCATTGATCATGGCAATAATTTCTTCAACTTGCTCCGGGTCAGAAAGGTCATCAGGGAGGTGGTCATTAACTTCAGCAAAAGTTAGGTAACCTTGTTCTTTACCCTTGGCGATCAACTCTTTGAGGCGTGACTGTTGAGTGTCTGGCATTCGACAACCTATCGTTAGAAATTCATTTAGATGTTTAGCAAGCCGCGGATTATACTAAAAACGATTACTTTTTTCCAGAAAATCCTGCTTTTTTTGACTGTAATTTAGGCAGGGATTATGACTTTTTTTGTCTTATCTGTTCAATGCGTTTGAGTATATCTTGCTTGCTTTCCTTTGTATCTATGGATGCGGGGCCCTTGTTTTTCAAGTACTCTTCGCCAAGTTTATTTTCATAAAACAAAATTGTGTCAATCACTTCTTTTTCTGGATTTGGGATCTTCGTTTTTATTGCTGCGTCTGGATGATTTAGTAACGCATAAACCTCAGCAATAAAAATATTATCCGTTATTTCACCTATTAAGTGACCGACGTTATTGTCAGGTTTTTTGTGAAAGTAACGCCAAATCTTACAGAGGATTTGCAGTTCTTCATTTGCCTTGTTTATCAGAGGGTCAGGGATTTCGACCTCTTTTGCTATGTGTGGATGAAGTAGCAAACAAATAGAGGCTTGTCTTATGCGGCTTAAGCTAGAAGGTGCAGGAGGGAAGTGAACCTCTTTCTCTTTAAATTTGCCGCCCTTTTTGAAGGGGGATTTCTTATGACTTTCATATTGATTGGGTGTATTGCCATAGTCATGGTTTGAATGATTTTCATATTCATCGTATGCAGGGGCATAATGGTCTTCGTCATAGCCAATGTGTGGAATTTGCTCATGTGATTCTGTGTATTGGCTTGTGTTTTGATTGCTTGGTTCGTGCCTTTGTTTGGGAATAGACGTATTGCCAAGTGTGTCGCTGTCAATGCCAGATTGTTCGCTTAACTGTCTAATCAGCACCGAGCGGAAGGTCAATTCTTTCGGTATTTGTTGAATCATGCTCATGGCATTGCGCGTAAACTGAGCTTCGCCTTCTTCGTCGCCGAGGGTGACTTGGTTTCTAGCATGTTCAAACAAAACATGAGAAAGAGAAGAGGCATCTTCTAATCTGCTATTAAAGGCGTCTTTGCCTTCCTGTCTTACTAATGAATCAGGGTCTTCGCCTTCCGGCAAAAACAAAAAGCGAATTTGTTTTTCATCTTGCATGACGGGAAGGGCGGCTTCTAGTCCGCGAATAGCCGCTGAGCGGCCTGCTTTATCGCCATCAAAACAAAGAACGACTTTACTGACTAACTTAAAGAGTTTGCGAATATGTTGGCTGTTGACCGAGGTTCCAAGCGTGGCAACAGCGTTTGTGATGCCATGTTGAGCCAGCACAATAACGTCCATGTAGCCTTCGACGACAATGATTTGGTCTAAGATAGGTGTGTTTTGTTTGGCTTCGAATAATCCATAAAGCTCTTGGCTTTTTTGAAAAACAGGTGTTTCAGGTGAGTTTAGGTATTTGGGTTTTTCATCCCCAAAAGCTCGTCCACCGAATGCAATGACTCGGCCACGAGAGTCTCGAATAGGGAAAATAATACGATCACGGAAGCGGTCATAATAATGGCCTGGTTGATCTTTCTTTTCGATCAGCATTCCGCCCAAGAGTAATTGCTCTTGGCTTTCGGCTCTCGTTCCTATGCGTTTTAGAAGATTGTCCCAACCTGGCGGCGCATAGCCTAAACCAAACACCTTGGCTATTTGACCTGATAAGCCTCGATCTTTTGAAAGGTAATCAGTGGCTTTTTTCTTATCTGGGTGTTTTATCAATTGCTCTTGATAAAATTGCGAACTTTCAGATAAGCGTTTCAGGAGTTCTGCGTTTTGTTCGTAACGATCTGGTGTGCCTTGTTCTCTTGGTACTTCCATACCGGCGTCTTTAGCTAGAACCTCAATCGCGTCCACGAAGTCTAAATGATCGTGTTCCATAACGAAGGAAATAGCGTTGCCGCCAGCACCACAACCAAAGCAGTAGTAAAACTGCTTATTTGGATTAAGGCTAAAAGAAGGGCTTTTTTCGTTATGAAAGGGGCAGAGGGCGCTGTAGTTTTGGCCTGTTTTTTTTAAGCTAATACGAGACGCAACCACGTCGGTTAGGTCTGTTCGAGCTAAAAGCTCGTCAATAAACTGATCAGGAATGCGTCCCGCCATCGAATTAGCCTAGTTGTGCTTTTACTTGTTTGCTGATTTGCGCCATATCGGCACGACCTTGTACTTGAGGTTTTACAATAGCCATTACCGCGCCCATTTGCTGCATTGAGCTAGCGCCTGTTTCTGCTATTGCGGCTTTGACAATCTCACCAACTTCTTCATCAGTCAATGGTGTTGGTAAAAATTCGCTGATGATTGCCATTTCTTCTTGCTCAACTTGAGCAAGGTCGTCACGACCGCCATCAAGAAACTGTTGGTTAGAGTCTTTACGTTGCTTGTTCATTTTATCTAGAACAGCCAATACTCGAGCATCGTCTAATTCAATACGTTCATCTACTTCAATTTTTTTGCATTCAGCTAAAATTGTGCGAATAACGGTAACGCGTTGCTTTTCTTTCGCGCGCATTGCTGTTTTTAGCGTATCTGAAATGTGCTTTTTTAATTCTGACATGGGGTCCTCTTTATTTTCTAGTAGGCGAGTATATAAACAAAAAAAACGGCTAGTTAATTAACTAGCCGTTTTTATAAGCCTAAATACAAGATGCGTCTAGGCAAACATTTGTTTTTTAGCAAATTGCCAAACGGCAGATTGGCCTAGTACAAACGTTGGAATTTTTTCTGCTCACGAGAAACTTTCTTAGCGTGACGCTTAACAGCAGCAGCTGCTGCACGTTTGCGAAGAGTAGTTGGTTTTTCGTAGCATTCACGACGACGAACTTCAGCCAAAACGCCTGCTTTTTCACAAGAGCGTTTGAAGCGACGTAGAGCGATGTCAAATGGTTCGTTATCTTTTACTTTTACTGCTGGCATGTTTTTACCTTTCAATATGTTTTTTTAAAGTTTAAGTATTCACAAAAACGGCGTGAATCATACCCGTGTTTAGTGGGTTTTCAAAGCGCGCTTTTGTTGAACAGAGTGAGATCTAAAATAGATCGATTTTTCTTACTCTGGACAGACTGTGGTCGCGTCTGTAACTGTATATATTTTTTCAAGAGTGGTGTTTGGGTCGCCATATTGCTTACTTCAGAAGCTATGTGCCAAACTAGAAAAATCACCTGCCTTTTAATTTAAACATTGAAAACGCGCGCATTATAAAGCTTCTCGCTTGCATTGTCTAACTTCATTCACGATTACTCACTTTAAAGTGACGTTCGGCTCTGCAACCAAGGCAACAGATAAGGTACAATGCGCATCAAATGACTGATGAGATTGCTTCAATGAAAGTGTTGGGATTAGAAACCTCTTGTGATGAGACTGGAATCGCGATTTACGATACCGAAAAGGGTTTATTGGCTCATAAAATATACTCTCAAATTGCTCAGCATGCTGAATATGGCGGTGTGGTGCCTGAATTGGCATCTCGAGATCATGTGCGTAAAACTCTACCATTGATTGATGAAGTACTGGATGAAGCTGGTTTGAAAAAATCTGAGCTTGATGCTGTTGCTTATACCAGTGGTCCAGGATTAGTGGGTGCTTTGATGGCGGGTGCCACGATTGGTCGCTCATTGGCGTATTCTCTGGGAATTCCCGCTTTAGGCGTTCATCACATGGAAGGCCATTTATTGGCTCCAATGCTTGAAGAAACTCAACCAGCAATGCCTTTTATCGCCTTACTTGTTTCTGGTGGACACACGCAATTGGTTCGTGTTGATGGCATTGGCGAATATAAATTGTTAGGTCAATCATTAGATGACGCTGCAGGTGAAGCTTTTGATAAAGCCGCTAAAATGATCGGTTTGCCTTATCCTGGTGGTCCGCAAATTGCGGCGCTGGCAAAGCAAGGGAATCCTGATTCTGGGTTGAAGTTTCCTCGCCCAATGACGGATCGCCCAGGTTTGGATTTTAGTTTCAGTGGTTTGAAAACGGCCTTTTTGACGGCTGTTCATACTGCGTTAGATGAAGAACGCTGCGATGAGCAGTTTAAAGCGGATGCCGCTTTAGCGTTTGAAACAGCCGTAGTAGAAACTTTGGTGATTAAGTGTCGCCGCGCGCTAGAAATAGAAGGATTAAAACAGCTGATTATTGCTGGCGGTGTGAGTGCCAACCAACGTTTGCGTGAGCAGCTTGAAAGTCAGCTGAAAAAAATGAAGGGAAATGTATTCTATGCACGACCTGAATTTTGTACTGATAATGGCGCTATGATTGCTTATGCTGGCGCTCAACGATTATTGAATGGACAGTCTTCGGAGTTGAATTTGTCGATTCGTGCTCGCTGGCCTTTATCCGAATTACCACCGTTAAAGGCGTCATAAAATGAAAGATTTAGTATTTATCGAAGGTTTACAGGCTCAGGCGGTTATCGGAGTTTATGATTGGGAAAAGGAAATCCAACAAACTTTGGTATTTGATTTGGAAATGGAGCACGACAACCGTGTTCCTGCGGCAACAGACGATCTTTCAAAAACCTTGGACTATGAAGCCATTTCGAATTTCATTTTGGCATTTTGTGCTAATCGTCAGTTTGAGTTAATAGAAACCTTAGCTGAGCGTTTGGTGGAAGAGTTAATCGCCCAGTTTAAGTTGAATAGTGTGTTACTGACTTTACGAAAACCGGGAGCGGTTCCGGCAGCATCAGCGGTTGGCGTGAAAATTTACAGACAGGCAAATATAGCAAGCCAAGAGTAAATCGCTTTAGGGTTTTACTCGTTGTGTATTTTGAGCGTAAGAGGTGAAGGTTTACTTTTGAGCGCTTCTATTCTGGATTGCTTTAATGCTTTTCCTAGCTCTGCACCACTGTAGCCTT
This sequence comes from Marinomonas sp. 15G6-16, assembly GCF_055809555.1. Taxonomy (NCBI): domain Bacteria; kingdom Pseudomonadati; phylum Pseudomonadota; class Gammaproteobacteria; order Oceanospirillales; family Oceanospirillaceae; genus Marinomonas; species Marinomonas sp. 15G6-16. The sequence continues at coordinate 2,399,029 of NZ_CM147916.1, forward strand.
GTTTCATAAGAGAAGATGCATTGATCGCGGCGATGGTTTCTCTAAGTGTATTCCAGTCTTCTATTTTAGACTCTGTTAAATGACTTAAAACCTCAATCAATATCATAAATGGTTGAGGTTTTTTTATGGCATTCACTGACATTAGCCAGTTTTCCCAATTTTCAGCATCCATTGAAATCTGTTGTGCCTCAAGAAAAGATCGAACCTGCTCGGCTAAAGTCTTAAATTGATTTGGGCATCGAATACGCTGATGTAACTCTGTTAGTGATTCAATGGGGGTGTTTTTTGAGAGAATCGCCCAGCGTTGAGTTGGCGTCCATTTTACCTGATTAAGTGTGTTTTTTTGCTCTGAATTACTTTTCCAAATTAGCTCAGGAAAAAGCTTGTCTAGCGCGTTTGCCTCTTCTAAAACGCTAAAAAAAACATCAGCATATTGCGTGTTTAATGCTTTTTCTAGCTCTTTCCAGATGCGTTCAGCACTTAACGTAGCAAGCTCGCCAGAAGCGCTGATTGTCTGCATCAGCGCCATGGTCTCGGGTGCAATCTTGAAGCCTAGATGATGAAAGCGTGCGGCAAATCGAGCGACACGTAATACACGCAAAGGGTCTTCTACAAAAGCTTCAGATACATGACGGAAAATGCGATTTTCTAAATCCTGCTGGCCATTGAATGGGTCAATCAGAGAGCCGTCTTTATCCTGCGCAATGGCATTGATGGTGAGATCTCGTCGCTCTAAATCTTCTTCTAAGCTAATGTCTGGGGAAAAGTCACATATAAATCCTGTGTAGCCAGCGCCTTGCTTTTTTTCCCTTCGAGCGAGAGCGTATTCTTCTTTATTAGTGGGGTTTAAGAAAACAGGAAATTGTTTGCCAACTTGTTGATAACCTTGTTGTTCAAGCTGCTCTGGTGTGGCACCGGTAACAACCCAGTCTCGGTCAATAACTGGGATGTTGAGTAATTGATCTCTTACGGCACCGCCAACGAGATAGACTTGATAAGAGGGCATTGTTTACGATTGGCCCATTTCACATTGCTCTGGAAAAGTTGCACTCCACTGGCTAAAGCCACCGTTTAAGGAATACACTTCTTGGAAGCCTTCTGCAGCAAGGTACTCTGCGGCGCCTTTACTGCTGTTGCCATGGTAGCAGCAGACAATGACAGGTTTTGACTTGTCTGTGTTATCAATGAAGTTTTGAACGTTGTCGTTTGTTAGGCTAATGGCATCGGTTACGTGACTTGTTTGAAAGCTTGCTAAGTCACGAATGTCGACGATGATAGCGTTGTTTTCAATGATAGGAAGAGCGTCTGCGATATCGATACAAGTATAGGTCATGAAATATTCCGGTTAATAGAGCACGATGTGCTAAAGCGTTGTCTGTCTTCTAGGCGTAAGGCGGTTAAACTTCCGCCCCAAACACAGCCAGTGTCTAACGCATGAATGTTATCTTGATGAGTGATTCCTTCAATGGCAGCCCAATGCCCAAAAACAATATGGCAGTTTTCAGGGAGTTGGGTTGGGTAGTTAAACCAAGGCGCGTAACCTTTTACTGCGGTGTTAATACCCTCTTTTGACTTTAGATCGAGCTTGCTGTTTTCGTCACAAAAACGCATACGAGTTAAGTAGTTAGTTATGGCTCGTAATCGATCCATCCCTGTTAAATCATCACTCCACTTTCTAGGAGTATTACCATACATGGCTGCAAAAAAATCATCAACTGTGTCGGATTTAAGCTTTTCTTCGACCTCTGACGCTAACGACAGTGTTTTATCCAAGTCCCAGCAAGGTGGTATGCCTGCGTGAGTCATAATGGTATTTAGTTGAGGGTCGTAATGGCAAAGAGGCTGATTACGGAGCCAATTCATTAATTCATCACGGTCGCTGGCCATTAAAATTTCGGCTAAGGTGTCTTTGCGTTTTAGCTCTCCGTGACCATGAGCCACTGCGAGCAGATGTAAATCATGGTTGCCTAATACCACTTTTGCACTGTCACCGAGAGACTTGATAAAGCGCAGCGTTTCAAGCGACGCTGGCCCTCGGTTAACTAAATCACCAGCGAACCAAAGACGGTCTTCTTCTGCTTGGTAATTTATTTGCTCTAACAGCTGTACGAGTTGTGGCAAACAGCCTTGAATATCTCCTATCGCATAAGTTGCCATAATCGCCTAATGAACCTGATTTGGAACGGAAAGAGTGAATGGAAGAATGACGGCATCGAACTCCGTACCGTCGTCAGCGACAAACTGATAACTGCCTTGCATGCTGCCAACTACTGTGTCCATCACAGTGCCACTAGTGTAGTGAAATGATTCACCCGATTGAAGATATGGATATTCTCCAATCACGCCGCTGCCTTTGATTTCTTGCACTTGTTCATTGCCATTGGTGATTATCCAGTGGCGAGTAGTCAGTTTGGCTGGTTCCGTCCCGCAATTTGTCATCGATATATGATAAGCAAAAATATATCGAGACTCGGATGGTGTTGACTGGCTTGCAAGATACTCGGTGCGTACTGACACCACGACATCGTACTTTTCCATTTACCCTTCCTTTTGCAGTACGTGATTGGTGATTCGTACAAAGTCTTCTATGTCCAATCTTTCTGGACGTAGGCTTGGGTCAATGTTGAGTGATGCAAAGTCGTCATTGTCTAGCACGCCTTTGTAGTTGTTGCGTAGGGTTTTGCGACGTTGCTGAAAGCCAATGCGAACCATGTCTTCTAGCTTTTTAATATCGCTAACAGAGTAGGGCAATGTCTTGTGAGGCGTCATTCTAACAATGGCTGAATCTACTTTTGGTGCAGGGTCGAATGACTCTGGCCCAACAATGAAAAGCGACTCTACTGCGCAATAATACTGCGCCATGACGCTCAGACGACCATAAAGGCTGTCACCTGGGCGCGCTGCTAAGCGGTCAACCACTTCTTTTTGAAGCATGAAATGCATGTCTTCAATCACTTCTGCTTGACTCAACAAATGGAAGATAAGAGGTGTTGATATGTTGTACGGCAAGTTACCAACAACACGAATGGATTGCTCATCTGTCTTCAAGGATGTGAAGTCGAATTTCATCGCATCGGCTTCATGAACAGTTAGTTCAGGAAACTTAAACAGATTTACTTTTAGGATTGGGATCAAATCACGGTCAAGCTCAACAACATCCATTCGCTCTGTAACACTGATGATACCTTCGGTTAAGGCACCTTTACCTGGGCCAATCTCAACGATTCGTTGTCCTTTCTTTGGGCCAATGCAAGCCACAATACGACGGATCACACCGTGGTCATGAAGGAAGTTTTGGCCGAATCTTTTTCTCGCTTTATGGGGTTGCTGTTTGCTCATTTAGAAAACTTTTTTGCGTTATTTGCCATGTTAATAGCATGTTGAATGGCCACTTTTAGGCTGCCGTTATTTGCTTTGCCTGTGCCAGCTAAGTCAATTGCTGTGCCGTGGTCGACGGATGTTCTTATGATGGGTAAGCCTAATGTAATGTTTACAGCGTTACCAAAGCCTGAGTATTTTAACACAGGTAAACCTTGATCGTGATACATGGCCAAAGCGCAGTCTGCATTGTCTAAGTATTTGGGCGTGAATAAGGTATCTGCAGGTAAGGGGCCAATTAAATCTAAGCCTTCTTGGCGTAGCTTGTTTAAGGTTGGAATGATTATATCAATCTCTTCCATTCCTAAGTGTCCGTCTTCACCTGCATGAGGGTTTAAACCACAGACCAGAATTTTAGGCTGCTTGATAGCAAACTTCTCTTGCAAGTCTTTATTTAAAGCTCTCACAACCAAGCTGATACTTTGCTCAGTGATAGCGGCTGAAATATCTTTAAGCGGCAAGTGAGTAGTTACCAGCGCCACTTTCATTGCTTCTGTGGCAAGCATCATCACCACATGGGGTGACTGACACTGAGCTTGAAAAAACTCTGTATGGCCAGAAAAATGCACGCCAGTTTCACATAGAATGCCTTTATGAACGGGCGGTGTGACAATGGCATCAAATTCGCCACGAATACAGCCTTCTCCTGCGGCTTTGAGTGTTTCTAATACATAGGGAGAATTTGCTATATCAAGAACGCCTGCTGTGCTTTGTTTTGCCTGCTGTATTGGCAGCACAGAAATGTCACCTTGCTTGTGAGGGGCTGCCTCATTGGCGTTTTTAAGCGAAATGATTTTAGGCGTTAAGCCAAGCGCTTTGGCTCGATTGCTTAATAATTCGGGATCGGCAAGAACAATTAAGCGAGCAGGGAAGGTTTGCTCGCTTAATGCACTAATAATAATGTCAGGGCCAATACCTGCTGGTTCCCCAGAGGTAATGGCGATAATGGGAAGAGAATGTGTTGTATCACTTACCATTTTTTTGTCTCTCAATTCGATTTTCTATCGATGAAGGCATCAGCGCGTAACTCATCCAACCAGCTGCTTAATACAACGTCTTGCTTTTGAGCGGTAAGCGCTTGTTGTGCGTTTTGGCGTTTTACTTTATCGCTAATGTCGGCTTCTCTTCGACCTTCAACTTGCAGAATGTGCCAACCAAATTGAGTTCTAAACGGTTTGCTAATATCGCCAACATTGGTTTGGTTCATCATGGTCTCGAATTCTGGAACCATGGTTCCCGGTGTTACCCAACCTAGATCACCGCCTTGCAATGTCGAACCTTGGTCTTCGCTGTATTCTTTCGCAAGTTCGTTAAAATCTGCGCCAGCTTTTAATTTGTTATACAGCTCATCCGCAAAAACTTGTGTCTGAGACATGTCTCGAATTTCATTTGGACGTACAAGAATATGTCGAGTTTTTGTTTGCTCTTGCAAGGTCACGGATGGTGAGCGTTTTTCAATTAGCCACAATAGATGGAAACCAGCGTTACTTTCTATAGGGCCAATTAGCGGACCTGCCTCTGAATCTAATGCACGAACAAAAAGAGGTGGCAATTGATTTAGTGGGCGCCAGCCTAAATCACCGCCTTCAATAGCGAACTGACCGTCGGATTTTTCAACGGCTTGTTGAATGAAGTCGGCTTCAGTGCGTGTATTTTCTGCAATGGCTTGAATTTCTGCCTTGGCTTTATCTGGATCTGTCGCTCGAATAATAATGTGGCGAAGGTGAACCTGATCTTTTTCTTTGGTGATACTTGTGTTGGAGCTCAAGTAATCATCAATTTCTTGGTCTGTAATCGAAATACGCTTTCTAATGATTTCGCGTTTAACGTTGTTGATTAAGATTTCTTGCTCAATTTGATCTCGGTAGCGAGCAAAGTTAATGCCTTTGCTGGCAAGTACATTTTTTAAACCTTGAAGGTCTAGATTCATATTTTGTGCAACGCCCAGAATTGCTTGGTCAACATCTGAGCTTGAAGCGCGCATACCAATTTTGCGAGCGTAATTAACTTGCAAGACTTCATCAATCATTTGGTTGAGGATTTGACGATGAATATTGTCTGTCATCACACCGCCTGGCACACGATCTTTTACAATTTGAAAACGGTTTGAAATATCGCTTTCTAAAATAGGCGCTGAATCAATAATCGCAGCAATGCCGTCAACTTTGGTTTGGGCCGCATTAAGTGTTTGAAGCGGTGTCACTGCTAGGGCTGTAAAAAATAAAAAAGAAAACAACTTCATGGTTAATATCCAACTTTTCCTTGGTTCCAGTAGGTATCTGCAATGCTGCTTGCGTCGCTGTTTGCGCTGCCAGCGGAGCTTAGACCGCGTAAAGTAAATTGTAAGAAAACGCCTCGATCAGATTCATCATCGTCATCAATCCAATCCTGATAACTCAATGAAACTTTTACACAACAGTTCTCATAACCTAATCCAAAGATTTGTCTTGAGAAATCTTCATCTAAGAAGTCATATGTGTATTGTGTATACATTGACCAATTTTGGTTGACAGGGAGAATGGTGCCAATAGCTGCTTGATGTGTATCGTCATCTGAATCGCTGTTATCGAGGGAGTATAAATAACTTAAGTTGATCTTTATATCATCGATAGGTTCTAAAGCGGCAATAAACTGCACTAAGCTGACGTCGTTTTCATCTAAATCGTAGTTTAAATTGTTCGTTAAGCTATAACGGTCACCACTGTAGCTGACAGATGTGAGTAAATCACTCTGTTCTGCGTCATCAATGGCTGTATCTTCATCTGTGTCGCCGTCAATATCAACATAACGGTCTTTTAAATAAAAGATCTGGCCTGCTTTGAGTACCCACTTTTCATTATTATTTTCATCATATATACGGCTTTCTAAACCAAAAGTGATTTGTTCCGTATCGCCGATACGGTCATCACCGCTAAATCGCTCGTGACTGAAAGCTTGTGAGTAAGTCAGCGTTGGGTCACTGCCATCAAAGTCTTCAATCTCATCTTGATCTTGGTAAGGTGAGTTTAGGTAATTAAGTCGAGGTGTTAGCGTTTGACGACCTACAGAATCACCTATAGCAAGCTTGCGCTCGAAAGTTATCGAAGAATCAAGATAGCTAGTCAGGTGACCAATAGAGGAAGAACTGTCCGTTCCTGTTGTGTAGTCATGCACATTGTAGTCTCGATACTGAGCTAAAATACCCGGAGAAATGCTGCCCCAAGCATTGCTAAAATCAAGGCTGATGTTTTGATTTAATACAAGACGCTCGCCATCGAAGTCATCTTCATCTGGGTCATAAAAGTCGGTGTATTGTGTGGTCAACGCGTAGTTAAAATAAGACGAACTGGCGGCATAAGAACTGCTTATTCTTGGGCGCCATTCAAAGGGTTTGTCTTCTGAGTCATCAGGCGTTTGATAGGTTAGGTAAGTGATCTTATTTAAGAAATTACCATTGTTGAAACTGATGTAGGCGCTACGCTCGTAGTTGTCTTTTTCACCAATCGATGTGGTGTTCGCTTCTGGGTATAAGTCTTCCGTTGGGTTGTCTTCTAATGTGACGCCCGTGGTGATGTATGAATTGAACTTTTGCTTGGTTGTGAATTTGATCAGGGTTTGCTCGCCTTCATCATCGCTCTCAAAAGTCGATTGCTCATACGTGGTTGTGCCATACGAGCTTAGATGTCTAATCTCTAAATCAATGCCTTCCCCTTCCTGTTGAATGTAGTTAGGAGTAATAGTCGCATCAAGATTTGAATCTATGTTCCAGTAGAAAGGCGTTGATAAGCTCAAGCCATCTGAGCCGGAATAACCAAAGCTAGGGAATAAAAAACCTGTTTGGCGGCGGTCATCGATAGGGAAGCGTAACCAAGGGAAATAGAAAACAGGGATATCAGCAATACGAATGTGAACATGTTTTGCCGTACCAAAGCCACTGTTTGGGTCCAGTTCGATTGAGCTGCCGTAAAGCTTCCAGCTTTCATCAGTGGGTTCGCATGTGGTGAAGAAGCCTTCTTCTATAAAGACCACACCGTTTTTATCGTACAGTAAAGAGTCTGCTTCGAGTCGAGCACCAGTATCATGATCGAGAAAACGTGCGTCAGTAAATTCGGTTGCTGTTTGGCCATTATTGGAAATGTAGCTGTTAGAACTTCTAATTAGCTGGTTTTTGCTACGCAGCACAACATTGCCACTGGCTTGGTAATACTCATCTGGAACCCCTTCAATCTGATCGGCAGATAAAGTGGATTCTGGCTGTGTAATTTCAGCCGCACCTTCAAGGTGTATTACGCCACTCCTGTCCCGAACGATTAGGTCGGCCATAAGATGGGTGTTTGGAGAGCTTGTCGATTGCCAAGTGTTAACATAAGCCCCTTTGCAGTATTGACTGAGTTGAGCTTGCTGTTCAGCTGTCAAAGATTCTCTAGGCGCCCAGTCCCATTGATTATCTTGCGCCTGAGCAAGTGGCAATATGAAAAGACTTTGCAAAAATAAGGCGTAGGTTCGTAAATGCTTAACCATGCGAGGTATACTTGTTACCAATAATTATTGTCCGAAATCGGATGCTGCCCATAAGCGGGTCCATGTTGTGAGACAAATGATAATCTAAGCAGGCCCATAGGGGCTACCGATTCTGGAGAAATATCTTTATGTGGAAAATTGTTTGTGCCGTTTTAGGCTTTATTTTGGGCGGTTTTTTTCTCGCTCTTATTGGTTTTTTTATCGGTAGTGCTATTGATAGAAGTCAGGCAGGTGGAGCGTTTAACGGTTTTGGTGGGCGCGCAAATGTGCGTTTACAACAGGAAACTTTCTTCCGCACTTTATTTCTTTTGATGGGGCGTCTAGCCAAATCCGATGGACAGGTATCAGAAGCGGAAATCCAATTAGCGCAAGCGGTTATGCAGCGTCTTAGATTATCTCCTGCAGCACAAGAGCAAGCCAAACAGCTTTTTAATGAAGGTAAATCGGCCAATTTTGACTTAAATGCTGTTTTGAATAATTTTAAAGAAGTGGTTGGCCCTGGCGATCTTACTCGAACTTTGTTGGAAGTCTTGCTGGTCTCTTCTTATGCAGACGGTCATTTTAGTGTTGAAGAAAAATCTTTTGTCTCTCAAGTGTGCGCTTACCTTGGTGTGTCTGTGGCGGAATTCGAAGCGCTACATATTCAAGTTAAACAACAAGCACATTTTAGACAGGGTTATCAGTCTTCTTCAGATGGTGCGAGCTCAAAAGACTTATTGAAGTCAGCTTATGAAGTATTGGGTGTAACAGAAGATATGACAGATGCTGATATTAAAAAGGCTTATCGCAGGCTAATGAGCAAGAATCATCCGGATAAATTAAGCTCACAAGGTTTACCTAAGGAAATGATTGAGCTGGCGAAGGAAAAAACGCAGGAAATTCAATCTGCTTATGAGTTGATTAAAAAAGCTCGTAAGTAAACGAGCTTGAGTAAGTTTTTTATAAAATACTTTGTTATTTAGAATTAAGGGCTTTCATAGAAAAGCCCTTTTTTTACGCTTGGTAATGTCTTTCTTTGGTCTATTTGACTGGTGTTTTGTTTCAAAAAACCACGAACTCGCTGTACTAAGAGTTGTTTGCTTTTCTTTCCTGTCACTCTGTCTGGTACAGCATCCAATTGAATAAAATCACCGACTGCTTCTTCCCTTTGGTTGGCCGCTTGCTTGCGCCAAATGGCGAATTGATTACTTCCTGCGTGGTTGTTTACATAATAATCAAGGATTGGCTGAGGTATTCCACGAATCTGCTGGGCAAGATTGTAATGGCTTGTTGTCGCAGGTGTTTCAATATCGATGAGCATTAATGCGCTGGCCGTGTCTGGGTTATTTGCTAAGAAATTCAACGCGTACGCCGCGCCGGTTTTGTAGCCCAAAAGGGTGAATTCTTCTATTTCATTACTTTGTGCTTTGGTGATCGTGGCAAGAATTCTTGTAGATACCACATCTTGATTTGGCAATTCCACTACTTGGGCGTTGTCTTCTTGAGCATTAATTTGTGTGTTTATCGCTTCCGCCCGTTTGATAATGTCTGGGACTTCGATGGAGATGGTACACCAGCTGTGTTCTGGTAAGGCATTACGCAGAGGAGCAACCGCATCTGGCCAGTCTGGGTGTTCATTGTCACTGTGTAGAATGATGACGCAGCCTTGAGTTGAGCTGGTTAACGAAGGTTGATAAAGCGTTAGAAACGGTTCTCCGTTCGCTTCCAATGTATCGATCTGATGAGTGAGGTGGCGAATTCTTAATGAGGTTTCCAGCGCGCTTATGCGTGATGCTTGAGGCGTTGGGATAATATAGCTTCTGTCTTCTTTGTTATCATCTGCTGTTTCATTGGCTGGAGCGGAAGTTTCAGCAAGCGATAGACTGCAAGCACTCAGAAGTAGAAACGATAATAAAATATTAAACAGCGCTGTATTTTTCTTCATTGTTTTCAATACTTCTTTTGTGTGCCTTGTTAAAATAATGACATACTTTCAAACTATCTTTTATTGTGTCACCGCTGGAGTCAGATATGAATGATTTTTTCATCGCACCTTCGATCCTTGCTGCCGATTTTGCTCGATTAGGCGAAGAGGTCGATCAGGTTTTAGAAGCGGGAGCAGACATCATACACTTTGATGTGATGGATAATCATTATGTTCCCAATTTAACGATTGGTCCTATGGTCTGTAAGGCGCTGCGTAAACATGGTGTGACGGCCGATATTGATGTTCATCTTATGGTGAAGCCTGTTGATCGCATGATTGGCGACTTTATTGAGGCGGGCGCTTCTTTTATTACTTTTCACCCAGAAGCCAGTGAACATATAGACCGATCTTTGCAGATGATTCGTGACGGAGGCTGTAAAGCAGGACTAGTTTTCAACCCTGCAACACCTTTGCATTATCTTAAGCATGTCATGGATAAAGTGGATATGGTGCTGTTAATGTCGGTTAACCCTGGTTTCGGCGGGCAGTCATTTATCCCTGGAACATTAGATAAGTTGCGTGAAGCGAGAGCTTTGATTGATGCGAGCGGCTACGATATTCGACTTGAAGTTGACGGCGGCGTCAGTGAAAAGAACATCGCAGAAATTGCCAAAGCCGGTGCGGATACTTTTGTTGCGGGCTCTGCCATATTCGGTAAAGGCGATTACAAAGCTGTGATTGATTCCATGCGAGCTGAATTGGCGAGTGTGCGCTAATGAAAACACCGAAACTTTTTTCAAAATGGTTTGAAGGTTGGCCTGAGTTAGTGTGTCTCGATTTAGATGGCACCTTGGTTGACAGTGTTCCTGATATTGCGGGTGCAGTAGATGCGTTTTTAGCCGAGCTTGGTGCGCCTTTGGCAGGTGAAGACTTGGTGCGTACTTGGGTGGGCTTTGGTTCTGCTAAATTGATCGAACAAGCCTTGGAATGGGCAAACCTTGATGCTGAAAAGCATGAAGAAGCTTATCGAATTTTTCTGATGCATTATCACGCTCATTTAACGGACAGAACGACCTTATACCCTAACGTGGCGGCCTTATTAAAAGCACTAAAACATAATGGTGTGCCTGTGGCATTGATCACGAATAAGCCAAGCGTTTTTGTTAAGCCTATGTTGGATCATTTTGAACTGACTGAGCAATTTGGTTGGTTACTGGGTGGCGATACATTAGAAGAGAAGAAGCCTTCCGCTTTGCCTTTGTTGCATTGCAGTGAGTCCATCGAAGCCTTGCCTGAAAAGTGCTTGATGATAGGAGACTCGATTACCGATTTTAACGCAGCGAAAAATGCTGGATTCAAGTGTGCTTTGGTGACTTATGGTTATCATCAAGGTGTTGATCTTGCTGGTTTAGGGGCTGATGCGGTGATGGATGATTTAGCCGAATTACTAATGTGATTCTAATCAAATAGATTCGTAAGAATTGATTTAAAAGCGCCAAGTGGCATATCCACTTGGCGTTTTTTTATGGCTTAAATGTTTTTCTTTGAAGTCGTTTCGACTTCAGCTGGTGGCAGCATATTGCCATTGTCGGCCATATGAACTGTATGTGTAGGGAAGGCCACTTCGGCGCCGTGAGATTCAATGATGCTCATTGCTTTGAAGAGAACATCTTCTTTCACATTATGAAAGGTTCGCCAATCTACTGTTTTGGTGTAGGCGTAGATAAAGAAGTCCAGAGAAGAAGGGCCAAATTGGTTGAAGTTCACCATGTAGACTTGCTCTGTATCGAGGTCTTCGTGATTGGCAACCATGCTCTTAATTTCACCCAAAATAGTAGGCAAAAGACTAAAGTCGTCATAACGTACACCAATGGTTTCATTGATACGACGATGTGTCATGCGAGATGGGTTTTCGACAGATATAAGAGAAAATGTTGCGTTTGGAACGTACAGCGGTCGTTTATCAAAGGTACGAATACGAGTCTGGCGCCAACCAATATGTTCTACAGTGCCCTCAATATTTTGGTCTGGTGAACGAACCCAATCGCCAATGGCAAAAGGTCGATCCAAGTAAACCATTAATCCGCCAAAGAAGTTTGCTAATAAGTCCTTTGCAGCAAAGCCAACAGCAATACCGCCAATACCCCCAAAGGCCAATACACCTGAAATGCTGTAGCCAAGCGTTTGTAATATCACCAAAGCAGACGTAATGATGACAGAAGCGCGCAATAACTTACTAATAGCGCTTGCGGTTGTGTAATCGACATTGGTTTTTACCTTGTCTGAATTAACAATGGCTTTTTCGCTTTCAGCAATACAGCGCAAAATAAACCAAGTTAATAGAGCGATGACGCCGACTTCTCGAACAGCTGAAATTAAGGACGATAAATCTGGGTCGATTTCTGTTCCTGAAATTTCTGCCGCAACGCTTAGGCCGACCAGCCAAATAAAGGCGCCAGCAGGCTTTTGTGCTGCGGTAATGAGTACGTTGTCCCAAGGTGTTTTAGTGCGTTCTAGCTGTTTATCGAGGCGCATTAAAATACGATGGACAATAAAATTGACAACTAAGGTGACTGAGACAACCAAAAATACACGGACAACCCAATGCATGTCTGTATCGCCTAGACCTAAGTATGTTTGTGCCGTTTCCCAATTCATTATGAGTTCTCTATTTCTATTGTGCGGTTCATATATGGTTTTTTATTTCTCTAAGATCTCTTCTTAAAGTAATAGCAAGGTGCCCAAGCCTAAGAAAGCAACGAAGCCAGCAATGTCTGTTACCGTGGTTAAAATAACGGAGCCGGATAAGGCTGGGTCGATTTTCAATTTATCGAGCAATACAGGAATCAATACGCCAGACAGGGCGGCCATCAAAATATTCACAATGATGGCCAAGCCGATTACCGCGCCAAGCATTGGGCTTTCAAACCACCAAAGGGTGATGCAGCCAATGACAATGGACCATAAAATGCCATTTAAACCACCAACCTGAAGCTCCTTGCTCAGTAAGGATTTCAAGTTACTTCGGGTGATTTGCCCGAGCGCCAAGCCGCGAACAATCAAGGTTAATGTCTGACTGCCTGCGATGCCTCCCATGGACGCAACGACAGGCATTAATACTGCCAAGGCGACGACTTCTTGCAAGGTCGCTTCGAAGATTCCAATAAAAGCCGATGCTAAAAAAGCCGTCAGCAAGTTAATGCCTAGCCAGATGCCACGGGTTGCCGCGCTGCGTTTTACTGGCGCGAATAGATCCGACTCTTCATTTAAACCTGCTGTCGCCATTTGTTGTGCTTCATGTTCTAAACGCCAAGTTTCCATGGCAAGGCCTGCATGGAAGCGACCTAATAAGACTAGGTTCTCGTCCACCACAGGCAGTGCGGAAAACGCAGAGCGCTCTAATTGTTCTGCCGCCTTGGTTAATTCTGTATCAGATCGAATAAAAGAGCATTCTTCATCGATCAGGCTGGAAATAGGTTCATGACCTTGGGCTTTGAAAAGTTTGTCGAACTTTACGCAGCCAACCCAGCGACCAGTGCGGTTTACCAAATACACCATGTCTGTATAACTTGGCGTTTCTTTTTTCAATAATCTAAGCGCTTCTGACGTTCGAATAGACTGTGAAGCAATCAGCAAATCGTGATCAATCCAACGACCGACAACGTCATCATCGTAAACAATACCTTGTTGGTAGTATTCACGTTGTTTGTTGTCCATCTGGTTTAGAGCGATATCAACTAAGCGATCCGGCAAAGAATCGGCTATCTCTAAAAGGTCTTCCGCGTCTACGTCAGTAAACAGGGTTTCTATTTCGGTGTCGTCTAGCTCTCTTAAAAGCAATTGACGGGATTCGCCGCGCATTTCCACTAAGATATCAAGGCGGTTTGCTTGCTTGATATTCGCCCAAGCCTGCTGTCTTTGGGCAAGCGGGATAGATTCTAATGCCAGTGCTACATCATCAGGAGTAAGCTCTGAAATAGCTTTGTTGACGGACTCTGTTGAGTGTTCGTCATTGATAAGAGTTTCGATGAGGTCAGCGACTTGGCTATGCACAGGAGATCCTTAAAAACACTGAAAAATTGACTGTAAAGATAGCATGCGGGCTAGTGTCTTATACAACAGTTTGTTTATCAAACAAGGCTTTGTTTTTGCACGGAATTATTGAAATGTTTCCAGAGTATTGAGAAACCACGTTAATCAAGAAAGTAATGAAAGGTGCAGAACAATAGTTTTCAGCGTGTAAATCCTTTAAAATCACGGGCTATTTTTTGCGATTCTTCTTTATCCAATGTTTTGAGTAGGCAAATAGAGCCTCAGAAAAGCAGTTTCATGAGTTAACCCGACATGCTGTTAATGATCGATAATTACGACTCTTTTACTTATAACCTTGTGCAGTATTTTCGCGAATTAGGCGCGGATGTGCAGGTGTATCGTAATGATGAACTATCGATAGACGATATTGAGCAGCTCGCACCTACTCATTTGGTGATTTCTCCTGGGCCTTGTACGCCTAATGAAGCGGGAATCTCAATGGCTGCTATTGCGGCGTTTGCTGGAAAAATTCCAATATTGGGTATTTGCTTAGGTCATCAAAGTATTGCGCAGGTCTTTGGTGGAGAAGTGATTCGTGCTAAAAATGTTATGCACGGTAAAACCTCACAGATACATCACAAAAATACCTCGGTATTTTCAGGTTTACCTAACCCGCATGTGGCGACACGTTATCATTCCTTGATTGTGTCTGCTGATTCCTTGCCCGACTGCTTTGAAGTAACGGCTTGGTGTCAAAATGAAGCGGGTGAACAAGAAGAGATTATGGGAATTCGACATAAAGAGTTGGCGATTGAAGGGGTGCAATTTCATCCTGAGTCGATTCTTACTGAGGCAGGGCATGCCTTATTAGCAAACTTTTTAACACGATAGGAGAGGCTGGTGGATATTCAAAAAGCGATTGCTGCCGTTGTTGAGCGCCAAGATTTGAGTGGCGACGAAATGCGCACGGTGATGAGCGACATCATGACTGGAAAAACCACACCAGCACAAATTGGTGGTTTTCTAATTGGTTTAAGAATGAAGGGTGAGACAGTCGAAGAAATTAGCGCCGCTGCCCAAGTTATGCGTGATTTATCAAGCAAGGTTGATTTGGATTTTGACCATATTGTAGACACCTGTGGAACAGGTGGCGACGGCGGAAACTTATTTAATGTTTCGACGGCGTCGGCTTTTGTTGTTGCGGCAGCAGGTGGCAAAGTGGCGAAACATGGCAATCGCTCTGTTTCCTCTAAGTCGGGTAGTGCAGATGTGCTGGAACAGGCTGGTATTTACCTTGGTTTGGATGCTGAACAAGTTTCTCGATGTGTGGCAGAAATCGGCTTAGGCTTTATGTTTGCACCTAACCATCATTCAGCAATGAAACATGCTATTGGCCCTCGTAAAGAAATGGCGACACGTACGATTTTCAATTTGCTTGGGCCGCTAACCAACCCTGCAGATGCGAAGCGCCAAGTCATGGGCGTGTTTGATCGTAAGTGGGTTCGCCCAATTGCTGAAGTGTTAAAAGCACTTGGCAGTGAGCATGTTTTGGTGGTTCATTCACAAGATGGCTTGGATGAAATGAGTATTGCCGCACCTACTTTTGTGGCAGAACTAAAAGATGGCGTTGTTTCTGAGTATATGGTTTCACCAGAAGACTTTGGGATTCCATTGCAATCAATTGAAACGATTCAAGCCCTAGACGCAAGCGAGAGTTTGGCGCTGATTAAAACAGCGCTAGAAGGTAAAGGTAAAGTTAACCCTGCACGAGATATCGTGGCGTTAAATGCGGGCGCAGCGATTTATGTTTCAGGTATTGCCGATACTTTGGCAGAAGGCGTGAACATTGCTGAAGATGTCATTGGTGGTGGTACCGCTAGGGTTAAAATGTCTGAGTTGGCGAGTTTTACACGCTGTTTTATGAATCCTGACTCACAGTAATAAAAATAAATAGGAGCGGCAGCCTAATGCAAATAGAAACACCAACCATTTTAAAGAAAATTGTTGCTCGTAAATACGAAGAAATTAACGAACGTAAAGCTCATACACCTTATAGCAATTTAGAAGTGGCCGCGTCTGTTGCGAATGTTCACAACGCGCCTCGTGGTTTTGCTAATGCTTTGAGACATCAAATTGCGATTGGCAAAGCGGGAGTGATTGCAGAGATTAAAAAAGCCTCTCCAAGTAAAGGTGTTCTGCGTGAAAACTTTGTGCCTGAAGATATTGCTCAATCCTATGAAAAAGGCGGAGCGGCATGTTTGTCTGTTTTAACAGACCGTGACTTCTTTTTAGGTCATGAGGACTTTTTAGTTGAAGCTCGTAGCGCATGTGGGTTACCTGTTATTCGTAAGGACTTTATTGTCGATGAATATCAAGTATTAGAAGCCAGAGCCATTGGTGCCGATTGTATTTTGTTGATAGCGGCGTGCTTGAGCGGTGACAAACTACGTCAGCTAGATAATATGGCGCGTGATCTTGGTATGGATGTCTTGGTTGAAGTGCATAATCGTCCAGAACTTGAGTTGGCGTTGGAATACACAGAAACCGAGTTGTTTGGTATTAACAACCGAGATTTACACACGTTTGAGTTGAGTTTAGATCATACATTTGAGTTGATGGACAGCGTTCCGTCTAACCGTCTTATTGTGACGGAGAGTGGCATTCACACTCAAGATGATGTGGCGCTAATGCGTGAAAAGAATATTAATGCCTTTTTGGTTGGCGAAGCCTTTATGCGCGCTGACAATCCGGGTGAAAAATTAGCTGAGTTGTTTCAGTCTTAATCAACGACATTACGACTGATTAAAGATAACTTCGGACACAATGAATAATGTAGGTTAAATGATGAAAACGAATGTAAGCTGGCAAGAAGATGTGCATTTTACGGCCGAGACAGGTTCTGGTTTTAAAGTGGAAATTGATGGTAATCAGGTTGCAGGGCCAAGACCTATGGAATTGCTGCTTGCTGGATTAGGCGGTTGTACTTCTTATGATGTGGTTGGGATTTTGAAAAAATCTCGCCAAGACGTTGTGTCTTGTGTCGCTCAAATTGATGCAGACCGTGCGGATGCGGTACCTGCTGTTTTTACAGAGATTCGAGTTCACTTCGTGGTCACTGGTCGTAAGTTGAAAGAAAGTGTGGTTGCTCGTGCGGTGAGACTATCGGCAGAAGAATACTGTTCTGCATCTTTGATGTTGGAAAAAGGTGGCGTGAAAATCGTTCATAGCTTTGAATTGGTTGAAGCTGAGTAAGTTCATAGTCTTCTCGCGATTTAAGTATAAAAAAAGCGCCTCAGGCGCTTTTTTTATACTTAAAATTTATTGTGCGTTATTTTACGCGCTTTCCTTGCTCGTCAATGATCATTTCACCATCTTCCTTATGGAAAGGTGCAGCAGGCCAGTTATCCAGCAGATCTAAAACAGCCTCGCTTGGTCGGCATAAACGAACCCCTTTGGGAGTGCAAACTAAAGGGCGATTGACAAGTATTGGGTGCTTTATCATGGCATCTAATAGCGCTTCATCAGAAACCTCAGGGGATAAAAGTCCCAATTCCTCAGCGGGTGATTTTGTCGTACGCAATGCTTCTCTCGGTGTTAGGTTTGCTGCGGCAAAAAAGCCTTGCAGTTGTGCTTTCGTCCAACCTTCCTGTTGATAATCAATGATAGTTGGCGTGTAGCCTGCAGCTTGAATGACATTTAAAACGTTTCGAGATGTGCCGCAGTCAGGGTTATGGTAGATCACGATCATGTTATAACTCCTTGATAATAAATACTTTACTTAAACCAGTGCTGAGTTCGGTTGGCAAACCAAACCAAAGACAGCATGACTGGGACTTCCACAAGAACGCCCACCACAGTAGCAAGCGCTGCTCCTGAATGAAGGCCAAACAGAGAAATAGCAACCGCGACAGCCAATTCAAAGAAGTTTGAAGTGCCGATCATGCAAGCTGGCGCTGCGATGTTGTGTGGCAATTTCATGGATTTGGCGAGCCAGTAGGAGATGGCAAAAATCCCGTAAGTCTGAATCAGTAAAGGGATGGCAATCAGCACAATCGCTTCAGGTTTAGAGAGAATCGTGTTGGACTGGAAACCAAATAAAAGTGTTACTGTTGCAAGCAAACCAATGATTGACCAAGGCTTCATTTTTCCAAGGAAATTATCGAGCTTAGAGTGATCATTGTTTTTATCGAGCTTTTTGCGAGTCAAAGCGCCAGCAACGAGAGGAATAAGAACATACAGCACAACGGACAATAATAGTGTGTCCCAAGGCACGGTTACATCGGTTACACCCAGTAAAAAGCCTGCAATAGGCGCAAAGGCAAATATCATAATGATATCGTTGATGGAGACCTGTACGAGAGTGTAGTTTGCATCGCCTTTGGTCATTTGGCTCCAAACAAATACCATGGCAGTACAAGGGGCAACGCCAAGTAGAATCATACCTGCGATGTATTCTGTTGCAGTGCTTGGATCAACCCAATCAACGAAGAGGATTTTGAAAAACAACCAACCTAAAAAGGCCATGGAAAAGGGTTTGATTAACCAATTAATGATAAGAGTTAATACTAATCCCTTTGGTTTCTTACCTACATCTTTGATGGACGAGAAATCGATTTGTACCATCATTGGGTAAATCATCAACCAAATTAATATGGCGATGGCAATGTTCACATGCGCGTATTCGAATGTCGCAATTACGCCGAATACGTCAGGCACTAAATGGCCAAGCCCAATTCCAGCTAAAATCGCTAGGCCGACCCACACGGATAAATAACGCTCAAAAAGCCCCATGAAAAACTCCTTATAATGATTTTTGATTAACGCGTTCGCTAAGTTGTTCTGCGCTTTCCACTCGCTCTGAGTAACGATCGACAAAGTAGTCTTTTTTGTCTCGCATTAATAAAGTGAATTTCATAAGTTCTTCCATTACATCGACGATACGATTGTAATAAGGAGAGGGCTTCATGCGACCATCTTCTTCAAACTCCAAAAAGGCTTTTGCGACAGAGGATTGGTTAGGAATGGTCACCATGCGCATCCATCGCCCTAAAATTCTCATTTGATTGACTGTGTTGAATGACTGAGAGCCGCCACATACCTGCATAACTGCCAATGTTTTTCCTTGAGTTGGGCGAACGCCGCCAATACTCAGTGGAACCCAATCAATTTGGCTTTTGAAGATACTGGTCATTGAACCGTGGCGCTCTGGTGAGCACCAAACTTGGCCTTCTGACCAAATCATTAATTCTCTCAGTTCTTTAACTTTAGGGTGAGATTCATCTTCTGTATCTGGCTGAGGTAAACCTTGAGGGTCAAAAATACGTGTTTCGGCACCGTAAGCGTTAAGTAACTCTGCGCATTCTTCAACGACTAAACGGCTGAAAGATCGTTCTCTTAATGAGCCGTATAAAAGTAATATGCGAGGTTTGTGTGGAAGAGAAGAGGTTTTCATTTTATCCACATCAGGAAGGTGGAAAGAGTCTTTGTCGATGTTAGGCAGATTCATGTTAGGTACTTCCGTTGGGTGTAACCGTTCAAATAATCAGTAATTTGAATTTGGTTTATATATGAAAAATAATATATATGAAATTTCGCATATATTGTTTGTTTGGTCAATGCTTTTTCATTAGGTGGATTAAATGAACCCGATAGACTGATAACTATAAACCTTAGATGTGTCAGTTTTTTTGCTTTGATGAGTTTAAAAGGTGAGTAAATGAAATATCTGAAAAGTTTTTTGATAACGCAGAGCGAGGTATTTTGTTTGGAAGAGGATGGTGTCCCTGGCAGGAATCGAACCTGCAACTAACCCTTAGGAGGGGTCTATTATATCCATTTAACTACAGAGACACTTCGCGAGTGACTATACCACTTTTCGTTTTTAGGTTAAACCTAGCGATTGCTAATCAATTGTTTATAAAGAGGATTTTGTGTTGTAAAAGGAGTAGTGAAAAAAAGGCATCGTTAGATTTAACTAAGTTGATTTAAGCTCTGCCCAGTGTTTGCTTACTGCTAATTGGGCGAGTTGAACCACGAGCCGTGTACACTTTGTTTTTTCCGCTATGGCCTTGTAGAAGCTCAAATAAATGTTTATTGCGTTTTTGCAGTGTATTTAGAATGCGGGAATTGGTGTTGTTTTTTGTCTTGCAGGTTCTAAGTAGGCTTTCACATTCCCTCATGAGTAGACGAACGTCATCCATAGAGCTGTCTTGTTGGTCTAGCCAGTTCTTAAACTCTTCTTCGGTTGGTTTTTTTCTATCTAGTATGTCGAACTTAATGAGCATGTTTACTCTTTTCTCATTAAGTTGGTTCATTTCATCAAGCAAGGCTTGCTTTTGTTCGGATAGGTCTATGATTACTTGGCTGTCTGAGGCGCTATAAGCAATGCGCTCTTCATCAAGAAGCACAGAGAGCTTTTCGAGAGTCTCTTTGCTTCTGATGAATATGGATGCAATTGGAATCATAAGTTAAACCGTTTAAAACCTAAGTGATTAACAGTTTAGAAAAGAGAATCCATAGAAGCCATATTATTCGCTAGCTGCTGGCTATTTATCTTGTATTCGCCTGCAGAAATGGCTTTTTTGATTTGTTCTACTTTATCCATGTCGATATCTGGTAAGTTACCGATCTTAGACTGCTGGCTTTGTAGTGTTTGTGCTGTACCACTTAATTTGACTGTGTCATCAGCTAACGTTCCGCCACTTTTTACTGCGCTCTGTCTTTCAGTCGCGCTACCAGTCACATCATCCTTCTGCGAACGTTCGCTTTTAGTGATGGTGCCTTGGTTTGATAGACCTGTTAAATGTATTGCCATTGGGTTTTTCCGCCCTTTTATAATTTGCCTGTCTATATTGTCGGCTATGCCTCTAAAAACTTTAGTGGCAATCAACAATAAAAGAGAATTAATTGTATGCCAACGAGTCTATGTTCAATAGTTTACAAGAACCTCACTGCTAGTTACAACTTTGGCGTATACAATTCGTTCAGAACTGGTGTTTTTTACGCGTATTTGTTGTCCTTTTATACCGTTTTCTAAAGCAACTCCGTTCATCCTGACTATAATGTTTCCATTGCTTGCTGTAATAAGCACTAGGTCGCCTTTTTTTACTAAGGTCGGTTGGTTGATCAAGTTGTCTGTTATATAGGTGTTGATACGTAAGTTGCGTGAAGCAATCAGGCCGTAAGGTGGATTCTTTGCTGTAAAAACTTGGCCTCTTAACGTTGATATATCAACATCGCCAACACCCGTGTTAGCTCTGTTTATTTCTTGTCCTCGATTGATGGGGGAAATTGTTTTGATTGCTGGGATCGTAATGGATTGAGTGACTGGTACATAAGACTTCCATACAGGCGAATCGCAGCTAACTTCATAAGTCGTGCGCTTGTTGGCCTCAGGTCTTTGATTTGTAACTGTAATGGTGCCAGCTTCACAGTCAGGTAAATAGTTTAATGCTGCTAGGTTATTTAAAGAAATCGTAACGT
This sequence comes from Marinomonas sp. 15G6-16, assembly GCF_055809555.1. Classification (NCBI taxonomy): domain Bacteria; kingdom Pseudomonadati; phylum Pseudomonadota; class Gammaproteobacteria; order Oceanospirillales; family Oceanospirillaceae; genus Marinomonas; species Marinomonas sp. 15G6-16. The sequence goes on from NZ_CM147916.1 coordinate 2,420,327, forward strand.
CGGCTTCTGGGTATATTTCTAGTAATCGAGGTATCTCTACTTGGTTTATGTAGTGATTAATTTGGTTTTCTATAGATTCAGCAAATATTAAACTTGCTTGGAAACAAAAGAAGGCTATTGTTAGCCTTATGATTCGCATGATTAGCTCTCTTTGTTTATTATTGCGTTAGAAATAAGATAGTTAGTAAAATCTGATAAATCACTTTATCATTGGATGATGTAACTTAACAATTATGAGGTGATACCTCAGTATGATGTTTGCACATTTTGGAGGCGTTTATGGCTGGAGTTTTGGATACTGTTAATCAACGTACGCAGTTGGTAGGTGAAAACCGACTAGAGCTGTTGTTATTCCGCTTAAACGGTAAGCACCTTTACGGTATCAATGTTTTTAAGGTGAAGGAAATTCTTCAATGCCCTAAACTTACCTCTATGCCTCATAGCTCACCTGTTGTTCGAGGTGTTGCTCATATTCGTGGCGGCACAATTCCTATTTTAGATTTGGGATTAGCGACAGGTGCAAGCCCGATTGAAAATATTGATCAATGTTTTGTTATCATCACTGAATACAACCGTCGTATACAGGGGTTCTTGGTACGTGGCGTTGAAAGAATTGTGAACATGAACTGGAGTGATATTCAGCCACCACCAAAAGGTTTGTCTAATGACAATTACCTGACAGCTGTGTGTCAGGTAGAAAAAGAGATGGTTGAAATCCTCGATGTTGAGCAAATTCTTTCTGAAGTAGCACCGACTCGTCAGGATATATCTGCTGGTATTGTGGATGATAACGTTCAAGAAAACGCCAAAAAACACCATATTCTTATTGTTGATGACTCATCTGTTGCTCGTAAGCAGATTAAGCGTTGTATGGAGCAAGTAGGTTTTGAGACGACTGTCTTGCATGATGGTCGTGAAGCGCTTGATCATCTTGAAGGCCTTGTAGCTGAAGGCAAAGATATTACCGAGGTATTTTCTATGGTGATTTCAGATATTGAAATGCCTGAAATGGATGGTTATACCTTAACGACAGCGATTCGAAACGATAGCCGCTTACAAGATTTATTCATCCTGCTTCATACATCATTAAGTGGTGTTTTCAACGAAGCGATGGTGAAGAAAGTTGGGGCAGATGGCTTTTTGGCAAAATTCCAGCCGGATGAGTTAGCTCGATTAGCAATAGAAACAGTACAGGTTCAAACGGAATAGTCGGTAGGCTCCTTTTCGATTGGCTTTATTTAATGGGCGTCTGCCACATATGGAGTTTTAATGCTCAGTAGTACAAATGCAATCACACCTAACGGATATATTAGGTTTAGGGAATATCTTCAAAAGGTATGTGGCATATCCCTTAGCGATAATAAGCAATATTTGGTGGCTAGCCGTTTAGGGCGAATTTTAGAGCGAGAAAACTTCACTAAAATTGAGCAATTGGTTGATGCGCTTGAAAGGTTTGGTAATGCCAAACTTAAAGAAGAAGTCATCAATGCAATGACAACCAATGAAACACTTTGGTTTCGTGATACTCATCCTTTTACTATTTTAAAAGAGAAGATATTGCCTGAAATGTCTTCTGCTCCTTTGCGAATTTGGTCTGCTGCCTCTTCTACTGGTCAAGAGCCTTACTCTATCAGTATGGTAATTGAAGACTTCAAGGCTTCTCGTCCAGGTGTTATGAAAGCTGGTGAGAAGATTATTGCGACAGATATCTGTACCAATATACTTCAGCACGCAAAACAGGGTGAGTATGACAGCTTAGCGATCGCTCGTGGCTTGGGTGCAGACTTTCAGAGACGTTATTTTGACAAGATCAATGAACAAACTTGGAAGATAAAGCCTCACTTGAGTTCTAGAGTGGAGTTTCGTTATTTGAATCTAATTGATTCATTCGCTGGTTTGGGTAAGTTCGACGTTATTTTTTGTCGTAATGTTCTGATTTATTTCACTGGTGATTTGAAGATGGATATTCTTAAAAGAATGCATGCCGCTTTAAAGCCTGGAGGATATTTGTTCTTGGGCGGATCTGAAGCGTTAAGCGGCCTTTCAGCCTACTTTGAGATTGTCCAGTGTCATCCTGGTATTGTTTACAAAGCTAAAGCCTTATAGCCTTTGTAAAAGCCTTATTAAAAAGCCCGCCTTAGTTTTTCTAGGGCGGACTTTTTTGTCTTTGTTTTCCTTGTTTATTGTTTGCCGCTTTTTGCCGTTCCTCTAGATAAAAATCATAACCCATTGAATTATATAGTTATTTTATTTTGGCATCATAATTGCTTTATCTTGTTTAGTTTATGATGTTTTTAGTTTGAGGGTTTAATGGCTATATCTTTTGCGAGTGCATTTGCAGGACACGATAAGACGCTAGAGTTTAGAAGCGCTAGAGCGGCAGTGCTTGCTAATAATATCGCCAATGCTGATACGCCTAACTTCAAATCGCGAGACATCAGCTTTGATTCTATGCTTAACGATGCTAGCAGCAAACTGAAATTAGCGGGTACAAATTCTAAGCATATTTCAGGAGAAGGTTTTTCGTCAGGTTCGGATGCGCTTTTGTATCGAAACGCTAATCAACCTTCTTTGGATGGAAATAATGTCGATATGCAAAGAGAGCAAGCAGAATATGCACAAAACTCCTTGCAGTTCGATACAAGCTTTATGTTTTTGGATAGAAAAATTAGTGGCATGAAAAAAGCGCTTACTGGGAACTAATAACGATGTCTTTAAGTAATATTTTTACAATTTCTGGATCGGCAATGAGTGCTCAAACAGTACGTTTGAACACAGTGGCCAGCAACATGGCAAACGTAGACAGTGTTGCTAGTTCAGCAGATCAGACCTACCGCGCTCGTAAACCTGTATTTTCGCAGATGATGAATGACAGTATGCGTGAATTTGGTTGGAGCAATGCCAGCATGGATGACAGCGGTGCTGGTGTGGGTGTAAAAGTAGATGGCATCGTTGAATCTGATGCGCCGTTGCAGCCTAGATATGAACCAGATCATCCAATGGCAAATGAAGAAGGGTATGTGTTCTATCCGAACGTGAATCCAATAGAAGAGATGGCAGATATGATGTCAGCTTCTCGATCTTTTCAAACGAATGTGGAAATTATGAACTCGGCAAAAAGTATGATGCAGAAAATGCTCACACTTGGACAGTCGTAGGAGCTAACAGATGGCAAATATATCTGACACTAAAGGCCTAGGTAATCTGATCTCCCAATATGGGACAGATTCGGCTAAAGCGAAAGCTGGTATTGAAAAGCCCGCGGCCTCGACAGAAGAAACAGGCGCCTTAGCGGATCAAAATGTGTTTTTGAAGCTCTATATTGAGCAGCTTAAAGGGCAGGATCCAACTTCGCCTCAAGATGCGAATGATATGGTGGCTCAGATGTCACAGTTTAGTTCTTTGGAGCGTTTAACTGGCATATCAGATCAGCTTGAAACTATGGCAACGTCTTTGACTTCTAACCAAGCACTTAGTGCTTCCACTTTAGTGGGGCGATCTATTTTGATGGAAGGAAGTACGGCAAAAATCTCTGAAGGCTCTGATGATGTTCAGCTGAAGACAACGATTCCAGAAGACTCTAAAACGGCCACACTGAAAATATACGATGAAAATAATGTTCTTGTTCGTACGTCTACGCTGAACTCAGGTGACTACAAATGGGACAAGTTAGATGATGAAGGAAATATTTTGCCGCCTGGTGAATATCGCTTCGCAGCATCATCAACAAATGATAAAGGCGAAATCTCAGCCATGACAACACGTCTACCGACACGTATCCAAGGCGTTACGATTAATGGCGAAGATGGAACCGTTTTGAATGTGGAAAACCACGGCAAAATCAAACTCACAAACGAATTAGAAATTTTAGGGTAATTGGGAGAGTATTATGGGATTCAATACTGCACTATCTGGCATTAAAGCTTCTGCCGATTATTTAAGTGTAACAGGTAATAACATTGCCAATGCCGACACAACGGGTTTCAAGAAATCTCGTATAGAGTTTGATGACCTTTACAATACAAGTGTTTTGGGTGCTGGTAGTGGTAACAGTATTGGTTCTGGTGTGAGCGTGAGTAATGTCTCTCAAGAGTTTTCATCGGGTAACTTGTCTTATACTGATAATAACCTCGATATTGCTGTGGATGGTGCTGGCTTTTTTGTATTAGATGCTGGTGTTGCTCAATCTTATACCCGAGCAGGTAACTTTAAATTAGATGAAAATGGTTTCTTGGTAACGAACGATGGCAGTCATGTGCAGGGTTACAACGCCGTTGACGGGATCATTGGTGGTAACTTGGAAGATATGACAATACCAAATGACCGTATTCCTCCAGAGCCAACGACAGAAATGTCTTTAAAGGTTAACTTGAACTCTAAAAATGAAGATGTCCCTCCATACATAAAAGCTGAGTTTGATCCGCTTGATCCTGATACTTATAACTTCACTCAGACTCAAGGTGTTGTTGATGCCAATGGCAGAACAAACATAGTGACTTATTACTATTCTAAGAGTGAGTTGCCAAACACTTACAAGGTTCACGCCACAGTGAATGGTGCAATGTTAGATGATACTGGCGCTGCGTTTATGGGTGAAACCTTTGCGACTTTTAATTCGGCTCAAGGTGGCACGGATTACAATGGTGATGGAAATAATGAATCACCATTTGAGCTTTTATATATCGGAGGCGCAGAGCCAACCTCTGCCGATATTGAAGCGGGAACCAAAACACCTTTGGCGGTAGCAGGTACATTGGGTGGCGTCGCGATTGCTTCTACATTAGCGCCTGAAGAAGTTCGAGATTCAAGTTCTGTAGGTCGTGAAGTATTTGATCCGCTTAAGCCTGAAACTTACAACTACAGTAATACACGAACTGTCTATGATGCTTTGGGTGAGTCTCACACCATAGGTTATTACTTTATCAAGCAAGGTGAAGATAATACTTATGAACTGCGTGTGACTATGGATGGCGAAGAGACTTTTGAAGATCCTATTACAGGTGCAGAGACTCGCTTTTTGGAAAGCAATACTTCTGTGTCTTTTGATGCGGCAGGTAACTTGCTTGGTGCTTATCGAGGTTTGCCTCCATTTGAAGTTGCTGAACCTATTGCATTAGAAGTGCTTGGGTTGGATCCAACAAACCGAGGTCGTATCACACCGTTGGATCTAAATGGTTCTACGCAGTATGCATTGGAAAATACAGATACGTTTGATCAAGATGGTTTTTCTGCTGGTGAGCTGCAAGGTATTTCTTTTGATGGCGACGGCTTCTTAGTGGCGAACTACACAAATCAACAAACGGCAACTCTTGGCCAGCTTGCCCTGGCAACCTTTGATAGTACTGACGGTCTTATGCCTAATGGCCATACGTCTTGGTTGGCCAGTAAGAGTTCTGGTCCTGCTGATATCGGTCGTCCAAATAGCGGCACATTAGGAAAAATTCAAGGTGGAGCGTTAGAAGAGTCTAACGTTGACTTAACGTCTGAATTGGTTGCATTGATTGAGGCACAGCGTAATTATCAAGCAAACAGTAAAACATTAGAAACAGAAAATACTGTCACACAGACGATAATAAACCTTCGTTAATTTTCTGGAGAGAGAAGATTTAGGCCGAAGCAACTATGTTGTTTCGGCTTTTTTTTGTTTATTTTTTAAGTTGGTACGATTCTTGATATGTATTAATTAAATGAAACAAATTCTTCTAGGAGAGCGGCAGTGGATAAGGCCTTATATTTAGCAATGAGTGGTGGTGTGCAAACCATGAATGCTCAAACGATACACGCTAACAATCTGGCAAATGTCAGTACAACAGGCTTTCGTTCTGACTTTGAACAAGCCCGCTCTATGCAGGTTTACGGGGATTATCACCCAAGCCGTGTGTACGCTATGACAGAAAACCCAGCGACACGTTATACCCAAGGCGACATGATTCAAACTGGCCGAGATATGGATGTGGCTGTTGCCGGAGAAGGCTTTATTGCGGTTTATGATGAGCGTGGTCAAGAGGCTTACACTCGTGCCGGGGACTTGCAAATTAATGCCGCAGGGCAACTTGTGACAGGACGAGGTTTGCCAGTTGCCGGTGTCGATGGGCCTATATTTTTACCACCTTTGGATAGTATCAATATCACATCAGATGGGTCGATTTCTATTGTTCCTCAAGGTGGCGCAGGCAATGAAGTGGCGGTATTGAATCAAATTAAATTAGTGAACCCAGATATTCAGAATTTACGAAAAGAAGAAGATGGTCTGATTCATTCTCGTGATGGTCAAGCGTTTGAGTTGGATCCGAATGTAAAGTTGGTATCTGGTTTTGTTGAAGGTAGTAATGTGAATGCGGTGGAAGAAATGACGCACATTATGAACCTTTCGAGACGATTTGAAATGAATGTCAAAATGATGGACGCCATTCGAGAGAATGCCAATTCATCAGCTCGAATATTACAACGTACTTCTTAAGTTTCATTGATAGGCAGTACCAATAAATAATTGTTATCAGAGATAGAATAACAGAGGCTATTATGAATTCAGCATTGTGGGTAAGTAAGACTGGTTTAAGTGGAATGGATAAGCAGTTGAACGTGGTGGCCAACAACTTGGCTAACGTTTCGACAACGGCTTTCAAAAAAGACCGCGCTGTATTTGAAGATCTTATGTATAAAACAGTGCGAGCGCCTGGTGGCTTGAGTGCTCAGAATGCTGAATTACCTTCAGGTTTGCAATTGGGTACAGGTGTTAAGGTTGGAGCGACGCAGAAAGACTTTTCTAACGGCGATTACAACATGACAGATAGACAGCTGGATGTTGCTATCCAAGGAAAAGGTTTTTTACAGGTTTTGATGCCAGATGGAACAATCGGCTATACCCGAGATGGCAGTCTTCAGTTGAACAGTGAAGGGCAAATAGCAACTTCTGGTGGATTGGTGGTAGAGCCAGGTATTCAAATAGACCCTAATGCCATTGAAATCATGATTGCCGAAGATGGCATCGTTTCTGTTCGAATGTCTGGTGAAGCAGATGCACAAGAAGTCGGTGCAATTAACATTGCAGGTTTTATTAACCCTACAGGGTTAAGTGCATCTGGTCAGAATATTTTCACTGAGACAAATGCGAGTGGGCCGCCATTAGTAGGTGTTCCTGGAACAGACTCTTTGGGTACTCTCGCTCAAGGTATGTTGGAAGCCTCCAATGTAAACTCTATTGAAGAGTTGGTTAATATGATTACCACCCAGCGCGCTTATGAAATGAATTCGAAAGTGATTTCTGCAGCGGATGGTATGATGAGCTTTGCGATACAGCAGTTATAATAGCGTGTGGAATATGATGAAGATTAAATTTCTCCTTTTGATTTTATGCAGCTTGACCTTGTCGGGATGTTTGACATGGGACATAGATCAACAAGCGGTGGCGAATGCGGCAGCAGCTGGTGCGGCAGATGCTGTTGCAGATGCGGTGATTGACGCAGTAACGGATGAGGAGGAAGCGGAAGAGGCTGAACCAGAGGAGGATGCTCGAAAAGGATATGTTCCTGATGGAGATGATCCTTTAAACGGACCTTCTATCACTCAAAATATTCAATCCGATGACCCTTATTATACGCCTGTTTACCCAAATGGAATGAGTCCTTCACAAGCGCCAACAGGCGGAATATATCAGGTGGGGATGGGGGATGTGTTTTTTGGTGATCAAAAGGCCAGTAAAGTTGGTGACATCCTAACGATCAACCTGAATGAAACGACGACTTCAACCAAAGCGAATGCTGCGACTGTGTCAAAATCATCTTCTGCAACGATTGAAAATCCAACTGTGTTAGGTGAAGAGTTGAGAGTGGATACAACCTTGCCACAGCAAGGCACGGACTTTACTGGAAATGCCTCAGCTAACCAGAATAACAGCTTAAGTGGCACTATCTCGGTAACAGTATTTAGAGAGTACCCTAATGGTTTGTTAGCTGTGCGTGGTGAGAAGTGGTTGCGCTTAAATCAAGGTGATGAATATATTCGCTTCTCTGGCATTGTTCGTAAGCAAGATATTGCACCTGATAACACAGTTGAGTCTGAGCGTGTTGCGGATGCTCGTATTACCTACTCTGGTACTGGCGATGTGGCGGCAGGCAGTGAGCAAGGTTGGGTAAGTCGTTTGCTGAATTCCAGTAATATGCCTTACTAATTTGAATTTGATGATATAAATAAACGGAAGACACTTTCTTTCAATAGGTGATGTAATGAAATACGTAACGCTAATTGTCTTATATCTTTTGTCCTTTTCAGCGCAAGCGGAACGACTGAAAGACATCACCAGTGTTCAAGGTGTGCGTGAAAACCAATTATTTGGTTATGGTTTGGTGATTGGTTTAAATGGCACAGGCGATAGCACGCCTTTTACTAACCAAAGTTTTGCCAGTATGTTGTCTCGATTCGGCGTTACCTTGCCAGAGGGTGTAAGTGCAACCTCTAAAAATGTGGCGGCCGTCTCCTTAACAGCGACTTTGCCTGCTTTCTCAAAGCCGGGCCAAAAAATCGATGTCACAGCGTCTTCTATCGGTAATGCCAGCGCATTACGTGGCGGTACCTTGCTTCTGTCAACTTTGAAAGGGGCGGACGGGGCTGTTTATGCGATCGCTCAAGGTAATCTAGTTGTTGGTGGATTAGGAGCGAATGGTGCGGATGGCTCACGAACATCTGTGAATATCCCGACGGTTGGTCGTATCCCTAATGGCGCAAGCGTTGAGCGAGTGGTTCCGAGTAGCTTTAACTCTGGCGATACCTTGACGTTCAATCTAAATCGTCCCGATTTCACAACCGCTAAACAGGTTTCAGATAAAATTAACAATTTATTGGGTGATGGCGTGGCAACCACGCTTGATGCGACATCCATTCGCGTAACAGCACCAAGAGATCCAAGTCAGCGTGTGACTTTCCTATCCATTCTGGAAAACCTTGAGGTTGATGTGGCAGAAGAGCGTGCTCGAATCGTGATTAATTCACGCACAGGTACGATCATTATTGGTCAGCATGTAAAAGTGTCGCCTGCGGCAATTACGCATGGCAGCCTGACTGTGACGATTCAAGAAGTGCCTCCGACTGTTGGTCAGGATGGAACTGTGACAGGTGGGGAAACGATTGTGTCGCCTCGTGAAGGAATTGAGATAGGCAATAACAGTGGTCATATGTTTGTTTTTGACCCAGGTGCGTCATTGAATGATATTGTAAGAGCGGTTAACCAAGTAGGTGCTGCGCCTGGTGACGTGATGGCGATCCTTGAAGGCTTAAAACAGGCTGGCGCCATTAATGCAGACTTAGTCGTTATATAGGTCGTTTTATGAACTCTGTTCCATCGAATCAAGATTTTTTTGCTGACTTTTCGAACCTTACGGCGTTAAAAACAAAAGCTCAAAAAGACCCTGATGCTGCGTTAAAAGAAGTAGCTCAGCAGTTTGAGTCTATCTTTATTAACATGCTGCTGAAGAATATGCGTAGTACGAATGAGGCGATTGGAAGTGGCCTTTTTTCTAGTACGCAGACCAAGCAATACCAGGACATGATGGACTCCCAAATGTCACAGAGCCTTTCCTCCAGTGGAGGAATTGGTTTGTCTGAGGCGTTAATTCGTCAATATCAGACTCAACAAGGTCAAGCCAGTTCACTTGCTGCAAAAGAGCGAGGAGACACAGATTTCCTTAACCAAGTGGCAAAACAAGATTTATTGAGAATTCAAGCGCTTGCCCAGCGAGCATCTACAGAGTTTGTTCAAGCAGTTCAAAAAGAAGCGAGCAATCACGCCAGTTCAACAGTTTCTGGTGGTGATTCTGTTACGCCGCCTTCTGCCTTATCTGTGGTATTTAATTCTCCAGATGAATTTGTTGAGAGCTTATGGCCTCATGCCCAACAAGCAGCAGAGAAACTTGGTGTTAATCCTAAAGCAATACTGGCTCAGGCGGCTCTTGAAACAGGTTGGGGGAAGTATCCCATTGCTAAAGAAGATGGTGCAGCCAGCTTTAACTTATTCGGTATTAAGGCGGATAGTCGTTGGTCAGGAGACCGGGCGGTTGTTAATACTTTAGAGTTTCGAGACGGTGTTGCTAAGCGTGAAAAAGCCGCGTTTCGAGCCTACGATTCCTTTAGTCAAAGCTTCGATGATTACGCTAATTTCCTAAGTTCCAGTGAACGGTATAAAGATGCCCTTCAGTCTGGAGACGACGCGTCAATGTTTGCCGCTTCCCTACAGAGAGGGGGTTACGCAACGGATCCTAAGTACTCTGAAAAAATAAATAGCATCCTTGAAAGCGAGTGGTTTCAAGGGTTGTAGAAATAAAAAACTCATAAAATTACTTTTGGTAAGGTTTTTGCAGTAACTGTCTTAAAGCGACAAATTAAGATGTGAGTTATTTCTTGAACAACGTACTAGAGGTGAGCAAATGAGCTCAGGTTTATATTCAATTGGTTTGACTGGACTTCAGTCTAGTAATGCTCGTATTAATACGACAGGGCAGAACACAGCCAATGTGGATACTGAAGGCTATAGCCGTCAGCGAACCGATACGACCAGCTCTCCTGTTGGTGGCGTTGTTATTCATGATACTTCCCGTCTTGTTGATAATTTTGTCAGCGCTCAGATGCGATCTGATCAATCCGATTATGCTTATTATGATACTTATCATTCAATGATGACGGTGGCAGATAACCTGCTAGCTGAAGACAGTATTGCGCTTACTGGCTATTTGAATAAAGCTTTTAATGCCTTGCAGACTGCCAATAACGATCCGACATCTTCTTCTTTGAGAGAGCTTGCCTACTCCAGCTTAAATAATCTTGTTGAGCAATATCAAACCTTGTCGAGTATTGTTTCTCGTCAAGAGCAGCTGGTTGATGAGCAGTTGTCTGTGTCCTTAACAAAGCTCAATACTATTACGACGAAAATATCCGACCTTAATGGCAAGATTTTAAGAGAAGAGGGGCTTTCTATTTCCCCTGCTAATGAATTGCGAGATCAGCAAGAATTGTTAGCAAAAGAGTTATCTCAATATTTGGATATCAAAGTTCAGTTTAGCGACAAAGGTTTAATGACGGTTCAGTTGAAGAATGGTCAGCCTGTGGTCATGAATCAGGATCCGACAGAACTTAAAGTACTACCTGATCCTTTAGATCCTCAAAAGATACGTTTAGTTGTGGATTTTGGTGATTACAATGTGGCGCTGAAGACCAATGAGCTTGGTGGTAGCATTGGTGGTTTGGTCGACTTTAGATCTGAGTTCAGTGAATATGCTGATCGTACTTTAGGACAGCATGCTATTTCGATTGCTGATGCAATGAATGTACAGAATGCCAAAGGGCTTGATGCGAATGGTAACTTTGGTCGAGATCTCTTTGCGTTAGGCGATATTGAAATCTATTCAACTCAGGACAATTTAAACAAATTGTCGGATATATCTGTTCGCGTCTCTGCGGGTGAATCTGCCAAAATTACGAAAGATACCTATGAATTAACCAGAACGGATGATGATCGATTCGCTATTACGAAATACGATGCAAATGGCAGGGCAAATGGACCGTCTGTGATATTCGATCCATCAGTGCTTACACCGGACAGTCATGGTTATTATAAAATTGATGAGCTGGGTTTAGATATCCGAGTTAAAGATTTCGATAAAATTGATGACAACGATGAATTCCGCTTTATTCCAACAGAAGATGCCGCAAAGAACTTGGCACTTTATGCGAAGAATGGTGATGCTTTAGCGTTAAGTGCACCAATTGGTGTGGATACAGATTCAAGTAACTTGTCTGACGCAAAGATTTCGCTCGAATCCATCACAAACACAGATCCAAACACTTCAGCTTTTGCATTTGATGCGACGCTTTATCCAAATGCACCGCATAAAATTTATTTCACATCGCCGACTTCATACGTCGTGCATGATGCGTCGGGTACTGAATTGGCTGAAGTGAAAAATGTAACGCATTACAGTAATTTGTTAGAGCAAGCCGGATTGGCGAGTGAGGCAGGCTTTGATGTGTCTGTGTCTTCTCGCCCTCAAGTTGGTGATGAGTTTTCTATTGGTACAGATAACGTAGGTCCTGCCGATAACTTCAATGGTGTGGCATTGGTAAACTTGCAAAATAAATTGCTTGTTGAAGGTGAAGCGAGCTTAGCAAAAGCCTTCGCAGGCTTTGTTTCGTATGTGGGCAGTAAAACAGCGGAACTTGCAGGGCATGCCGAGTCGAGTGAAATTATCATGAATGACAGCATGGCTCGTCGAGATAGGTTGTCCGCAGTGAGCTTAGATGAAGAAGCAGTCAACCTGCTTAAATATCAGCAGTCTTACTCTGCTTCTGCGCAAGTCGTGACGGCAGCTCGTACCACGTTTGAAACACTGCTCGGGATAATGAGGTAAGTTTATGCGAGTGACAAATAATTTAATTTATGGTCAATCGAGTCGAGCTATTGGTCAGGCAAATGAAAAAATATTAAATGTTCAGGAAAAAATAGCTGCGCAAACTGATATTGTGAAGCCGAGCGATAATCCTGTTGGTGCTAGCCAAGTGCTAATGTATCAAGCTGATACGCATAAGCTTAAGTTGTTCGATGATGCGATGAAGATGGCGACCAGTAATCTTGAGTATCAAGAAGTGGCGTTAGATAGCTTGAATGACTCGCTTGATGAAGTGCGTACGCTTTTCATTCAGGCACAGAATGACATTAATACTCAAGAAGACCTTGATGCCATCTCACAAGAGATTTCGATGATAACGGAATCTATGGCAGAACTGATGAACGCAAGAAGTGCAGACGGAAGTTATATCTTTGCGGGTACTGATTCGTTAGGGCCTCCTTTCGTATTAAACAGCAATGGACGTTACGAGTGGACTGGAAATGAAGGGCAAAAATTTGCTCAAATTTCAGAAAGTATGAAAATCCCAGTAACAGATTCAGGCAAAAAGCTGTTTCAAGATATCTGGACTAACCGGTCCTTTTCTTCTGATTTGATTACTGGGGATGTTTCTTTATCTGCAAAAGTGCAAAACCAAGGTGATTTTGATCAATTCATGGAAGATCATTACGATCCAGAAAATCCTGATTCTAATCGATATTTTCTGACCACTTCGCCTGTACTTGAAGAAGGTGAAAGCGTTGATTTAAACGATTACCTTTATATAGGCTCTAATGATCGAGAAGATCAGCAAAGACGTAGAACATTTGATGGTACTCCAGGTACTTACAGTATCGTGAACAGCGATGGTGAAACTGTTTCGTCTGGTTCTTATACTGCCGGTAAGCCGATTACATTTGGTGGTATGTTATTCCTTCTTCGAGGGCAGCCAGGGGCTGCGGTTGATATTTCTTTAGATCAGCCAAGACGTGATAACGTTTTAAACGAAATTAATGATACCCTTGATGTTCTAAAGAATGAGTTCTCTACACCAGAAGAGCGTGAACAAGCATTTTTTGATGCTACAACCAGTATTAATAATGCTCAGCGTATGGTGGGTGAGGGCCGATCTAATGTCGGTGCAAGATTAAATATTCTTCAAGATAGAGAAGATTTTAGTTCAGCTAATCAGTTATCAAACGCAACTGCTCAAGATAGAATTGGTGGCTTAGATATTTCTGAAGCCGCAACAGAGTTATCTATGAAAGAGTCAGCGTTGACTGCCTCTCAAAAAGTATTTTCGCGTATCAGTAATTTGTCGCTGTTTAATCAAATGTAAGTTTTGGATATAGGGTAAGCAATGCCGGCGTTTAATGTAGAGTCATGCTTTGGAGCTGATATTAATGTTGGGTATTTTGATATTAATGAAATACTCGACATTATGGAGATCAAGCCAAAAGTATTAAACAGTAAGCGCGTGAAAACCTTGATTGGACTGCATGGCCGAAAAGAACGAGTGGTCAGCATTGCCATGAGACAGGTGGCATTTGATGTCTTAAGCTCTACTCTAGATGCTCCTTTTCTTCCTTATGACCCTTACTATGCTAATGATCATAAATTATTAAATAGCCGCCGCGAGCGTTTATATGATGCTCAGGAACGGTTCCTTTTCTTGTGCATGTCTATTGCAACAGGTCGCTCTGTTAAAAGCTTAAAAAAACTTCAGCCGGACTTTAATACCAAAGAATTGCGCGCGAAGCACACCAGAAAGCAGAGTCTATTCCGTTACTTTCGACAAGAGTTAAATGAGCATACCAGAGACTATATTCTCAGCTATAAAACTCGTATGAATGATGAAGGCGAAGGAAAAAGTCCTGCTGAAGCGCCAGCAGCAGAAACGCCTAAACCGACGCCTGAAGTTGCCCAAAGCGAGGCAAAAGTATCGGCTGCTCGACAAAAACATGTTGAAAGTAAATACATTCCTACCTCCTTTGATGATGAAACGGTAACCGCGTTTAAGCTGTTCAAAGACGGACACATTTTATTATCAGCGCAAGTAGAACTTTTCAAACGAGGTGAGCAATTAGAGATACTTGAGCTGATGAAGTTCTGTCGTCGTCTTATTGAGTCACATACTCGCAATAACTTTTCCTTAATGGCCATTCGCCATATCAAAGATGCTTCTACTTATTTAGAGCAGCATGCTATGGGGATGGCGGTTCTTGGAATTCACTTTGCAAAGGCTTTAAAGCTTTCCAATGCTTATATGGAAGTGATTTGCCTTGGTGCCTTATTGTTTGATTTAGGACGTTTCCGTTTGCCTAGCGCAATGATGTCTAAAACGACAAAGATGACCTCTGGGGAGTTTGATTTGTTTCGCAAACACATACAGTTTGGTGAGCAAATCTTGCAAAAGTGTGAAGGTATTCCAAAAGCGGTTTACCAAATGTTGTATGACCACCATGAGAAAGTGGATGGTTCTGGCTACCCTGAAGGTAAGCAGGATAAAGAAATCTCCGTCTATGGAAAGATTGCCGCCATTGTTGATGCTTATGATGCCATGACTTCTGAGCAACCTCATAAACCGTCTATGGGGCCGATTAAGGCTTGGAGGAAAATGCGCGATGAATCAGGCTTGGCATTTGATAAAGAGTTGTTAAGTGTGTTTCTGAAGCATATAGGCAATGTGCCAGTGGGTTCTTGTGTTGCCTTATCAAATGGACGAGTTGGTTTTGTTCTGACATTAAATAAAGCTTTTCAGCCTTCTTTAGTACGTCAAGTTTATAGTCTGACGAATAAGTCCTTTATTGAGCCTTCAGATATTGAATTGAATAAGTCTGCTAACTTGAGAACGGAGGTGGTGATAGAGAAAGAAGTTGACCCTCAGTCTCTGAAGTTGCAATTTATCGATCATATCTCATAATTCACCGTTCACCGTTCACCGTTCACCGTTCACCGTTCACCGTTCACCGTTCACCGTTCACCGTTCACCGTTCACCGTTCACCGTTCACCGTTCACCGTTCACCGTTCACCGTTCACCGTTCACCGTTCACCGTTCACCGTTCACCGTTCACCGTTCACCGTTCATTTCTTATTTTTTGTGTAAAACCTGTTTTTTGCGTTTTTCTTTTCTGTAATTTCTATTCTATAGGGTCTCATTTTTGATCAGTTTGCCTGCTTTTTGTGCTGATTATTGAGGCCGTTTTTCTGAAAACTTTAGTGTTCTATGTGTTTTTTCTTAGCTTTTTTCACATTTTGATTTTTTTCGTCTATTTACGCTTTTTTTTGCCTTTATTTTTAAAGTTATTGACCCCTTGCACGATAACTTTGAGTGACGCTTTTTTATGTTTTAGAAAGTTTTAAAACATGAAAAAAATCAAAAAAATATTAAAGGTCAACGCTAAGGTGTCGATAACTTTAATAAGAGACAAAAACCAAATATATAATTAAATCAAAAGGTTGTCTCGATAATAAAATATTTTTAGGAGAGAAAAAATGGCTTTATACGTAAATACTAATGTGTCCTCGCTGAACGCTCAGCGTATGTTGGATAACTCCAGTCGAGACCTTGATACATCCTTTCAACGTCTGTCTTCTGGTCGTCGAATTAACAGTGCAGCAGATGATGCTGCGGGTCTTCAAATTTCCGATCGTTTGACCTCACAGATTAATGGTTTGAACCAATCTGTACGAAATGCAAACGATGGTATCTCTCTAGCGCAAACTGCAGAGGGAGCCTTGGACGAAACAACTAACATGCTACAACGTATGCGTACCTTGTCTATTCAGGCGGCAAACGGGTCTAACTCAGACAAAGACCGTGTGGCACTACAGCAAGAGATGGCACAGCTATCGAAAGAGATTAACCGAATCGCTGATACAACAACATTCGGTGGCGCTAACTTACTTGACGGTACTTACCAAGGGATATTCCAAGTAGGTGCGGATGCAAACCAAACAATCAGTTTCACAATGGAGTTTGGTGGGCCGAATAACTCGATTGATTACCAAGCGAATAATGGTTTCACCATGTCCGGGTTATCAAATCAGGCATCGTCTCAAGTTAGTGAAACGACAGCTTCTGTATCAACGATAGTAAACGCGCAGAGTATGATTTCGATTATCGACTCTATGATTGCAGCGGTGGACTATAAGCGAGCTGAGCTGGGTGCGATACAAAACCGTTTCAGTTCGACCATTACCAACTTGAGTAACATCTCTGAGAACGTTTCTGCCGCTCGTGCACGAGTGCGAGATGCTGACTTTGCAGCGGAGACTGCAAATCTAACAAGTACGCAAATTTTGCAACAGGCGAGTAGTACCGTTCTGTCTCAGGCAAATCAGCGTCCACAGACAGCATTATCTCTTTTAGGGAATTAATTGATAAATAATTAAATAAAACTGGATGATGTAAAGCAGCACTAGACTGCTGCTTATTCAAAATATTCGAGTATTGTCTCGGGAATCAGGCTACTTCTCTCTCCTAGAGGTGCCTCTTAAGCCGGGTGGATTTTTTCACCCGGCATTTTTTTACCTAAATATTGGCTTTTTCACTGTTTGGGGAATGTTTTAAGAGGTTTTGAAGGGGATGAAGAGAAGGGTGAGGCTTATATCAAAGAGAGCTATGGCGTGAAGTTGATCAAGAAAGGTAACCGCTTTTTGTCCTTGGCTGACTTTGATATGGGCTTCTTATGCAAAACAACGGTAAGAAGAATCTTAGAGGTTTTTATTGAAGTGATATTTTTCAGCTCATCACTTGTTTGTTTCAAGTAAGAGGTGGTGAGTTGATCAGTAAAGGCGGTTTTAAGAGGGCGGTATTTGAGCGAGTGGCATGTTTCATTTTGGGAGATGTTGCGCGTTCTTAGCTATTTGAGCCTATAAAAATTTGTTAGCAACGCTGACTCACAACAGAGTGTTGTGCTGTTGGCTAATGCGAAAAAAAATTGGAGTACAGATTATTCATAAGACAAAGATGGTTAAGAAAAACCATAGAAGCGTAAGCGCATGTTTAGTCGTGAGCTAAAGAGCTGTTTACATCTAATGGTTTGGGTGTGTTTTAAAAAGCACATTCAGATGAACGAATCCGCTTGCCTTGATGTAAGTGATGTTTGCAAAGCGCAGTCTTTTGTAGAGCAAATACTTGTACGCGATAGAACTAGGTCTTTTTTGTGAGGCTTGTAGATGACCGTGAAATGTATGCGTTTGCCTGCGGCTCTGTGTTTGAAAACATTGTTAGTGGGTTCGATTCACATTTCTTACGGGTTAAGCCAAAGGCTTAATTGAGTGCTTTGTTGTGCATTTTTATAACGGCTTTTTGATGGCTTTTTATTAAGCAGAAAAAGATTGGAGTACAGGTTATTAGAAAAATATTGATGACGAAAGAAAAACACAGAGGACAGACATATGTTTGCCTCAGGCTTAAGAGCATTTAGGTATGACGGCTTGGGTGTGTCTAAAAAGACGTGTTCAGGTGAATGGATTCGTACGCTTTGAAAGTAGTGATAGGTACTTTCTTGCTTGGCTCGATTTCTGGAAGCGGCGGACTTAGATGTTTTGGATGGAGCGCTCGATGCTTATGAAGCTTGAATGCTTGTTGGCCACTTGTGCCTGGAATAGTGCCAATGATTTTAAGCTCGATTTACTGGTTGATCCGTTAAAGGGGCTCGATGAGAGCCGTGCGTGATCTATGGCTAGATTATTTGGCGCGTATTTTTTGTGTGGCTGGAAAGCTGGAGCGCAGAGTGTTCGCAGGATTATGTTTGTTAAAGAACATGATCGAGAAATAAGTGCATGTTTGGCTTAAAGCTGAAGGCTGGTTTATGTGTGAGTGAATGGCTGTATTTAAAAGAGCCTGTCCAGATGAGCGAGTCACTGAATTGTCTTGATATTAGCTGTGCTTGTGAAAAGCCTGCTTTTGCTGAGTGAACATTTGTGCAGAGCGAACATTGATGCTTTTTTTTGCGAGGTTTTGTGTGGCTGTAAATCGTCAATGCTTATGGCTGCTCTGTACCTGAAATATGTGAGCAGGTTTGGACGGTTTAGTTGGGCGATTTTTGTGGTTTGAATGAAGGCTTTGTTGTGACTTGTGTTTGTGACAGAGCATTTGCCGCCTACTTTTATCGATCCAAAAAAGGCTCGGATGGTTTGCTGGAAAAGTTGTTAGCGGAGCAGTGTTGGCTAAAAGGCAGGTAAAGCTACAAGTCGTTTTTGGGGCTTATAGCTAAAAAGCTTCTTTGTGTGCTTTGGAAAGTAGGTTTAGACGGATAAATCCGTGTATTGAAAATGGCTACTCAAAAAGAAACACATTTACGCGAGGGCAAATGTTTACTCAATGAGAGTTTTAGCTCTTGAGTATTGCTGATGCTCGCGGGGAAAAATACAAAATTTCGACAGCTAGCTGTTGTTAATTCTAGGTGCGCTTTTGAGTTCTGGAAGGCTTTAGCCACCATGAAATTGAGGTGTCGAAGAAAGGATTATCTTTGTGGCAAAAAGCGGATGCTTTTTGTCTTAATTAGGTGTCTTCTTGCCTTTTTTTGAATTTGAAAGAAAGGAAAGGTGACAGATTGTTTCGGTGGCGGTTTTGTTTAGTCAGTTTTTTGTTTGTTTAAAGTACTGGTTAGACGAAATAACCCGGATAAATGCTCTTTTTTGTGTAAGAAATGTCGATTTCGATGAGAAAAATACATTTTTTATGAAAAAAAGAGAAAAAGATTTAATTGCTTTAAATTCATTTAAAACAATTAGTTAGGCAGATTATTGCCGAATATTGGGAAGGTTTTTTCCGGCTTTAGGAAAATATTTTCCGAAATTGACTAAAGGTTTTCAAACTCTTGTCGAAAACCTTAATACGATCTGCTTCTTTGCAGGACTTAATGAAAATTTAGGAGGCTATGATGGCTCTTTACGTAAATACAAATACTTCATCTTTAAACGCGCAGCGTGCGTTGATGAACTCTAGTAATGAATTGGATGTCTCTTACCAGCGTTTGTCTTCTGGTCAGCGTATCAACAGCGCTGCAGATGATGCCGCAGGCCTTCAAATCTCGGATCGATTGACTTCTCAGGTTAATGGTCTTAACCAGTCAGTACGTAACGCGAATGATGGTATTTCTGTAGCGCAAACGGCTGAAGGTGCTTTGGACGAAACAACAAGTATGTTGCAACGTATGCGTACTTTGGCGATTCAGTCTGCTAACGGATCTAACTCTGATGATGACCGTGTTGCTATCCAACAAGAAATCAAACAGCTGTCTACGGAAATCAACCGTATTGCTGATATCACAACATTCGGTGGTGATAAAATCTTGTCTGGTGAGTACGAAGGTATTTTCCAAGTAGGTGCTGATTCAAACCAAACAATCAGCTTCAGTATGACAGTTGGTGGTGCAGCTAACTCAATTGATTACGCTGGTAATGGTGGTTTCACTATGTCTGGTCTATCAAGCAACGCAACGACTGCACAAATCAGTGTAACAAGTGCATCTGTATCTTCTGTTGCTAACGCTCAAAGTATGATCGACATTATTGACACTATGATCGGTGCGGTTGACTCTAAACG
Organism: Marinomonas sp. 15G6-16; assembly: GCF_055809555.1. NCBI lineage: Bacteria > Pseudomonadati > Pseudomonadota > Gammaproteobacteria > Oceanospirillales > Oceanospirillaceae > Marinomonas > Marinomonas sp. 15G6-16. The sequence goes on from NZ_CM147916.1 coordinate 2,440,257, forward strand.
TGCAGATTTGGGTGCGATTCAAAACCGTTTTAGTTCTTCTATCAGTAACTTAAGTAACATTGCAGAAAACGTATCTGCTGCACGATCTCGTGTACGTGATGCTGACTTTGCGGAAGAAACTGCGAAACTAACAAGTACGCAAATCCTTCAGCAAGCAAGTTCTTCTGTATTGTCTCAAGCAAACCAACGTCCACAAACAGCTTTGTCTCTTTTAGGCTAAGCTAGGTAAGATGGTCACGGAAGTAAAGCTGGGACTTACTTATTAAGTAGTCTCAGCTTTTGTTTATTTGGAGGAGATCTTGGATGTCTATTAATACCAGTGATTTTTCTAAACAAAGCATAGGCTATTCTGTTAACCCTGAGCAAAGGGCGGCAGAAGATTTCGCAACGATCCGTCAGGCAAAAGCTAAAGTCGTTCAGGATATGGCCGATACAGCAAAAACCGATCAAGAAGGCAAAGATGCCCGCTCTTCTAGTTCTCCTGCTAAAGTTGAACCACGTGATATTGAGATGATGAATGAACAAATGTCTCAATTGAATGTGCAGTTAACCTTTGAAATGACGGAAGAACGAGAGCAAAATATAGTTAAAGTTTTAGATCAGTCGACAGGAGATGTCGTCCGCCAGATTCCGACGGAAGAGTTTCTCAAAATGTCTGAAAGAATTGATGCTATTATGAGTCAGCTTAGCGATATCAGGGGAACCTTGGTAAATAGTGAGGCATGATTAGGTAGCAAATAATGTAGATACGTTAGGAGATAAAGTTATGTCTATAGGCTCATTGGGTGCCGGGTCTGGTTTAGATCTGGAATCCCTCGTAAAAGAAATGGTGAGCGCTCAAAAAGACGCAAAAGTTCGACTTTATCAAACCCAAATCAATGGATATGAAGCGGAACTATCTGCATTGGGGCAGGTTGGTTCTGCTATTGATACATTTAAAAGTACAGTTCAAACCTTAAATGACGAAGACCTTTTTACTGGGCGTGATGCAAAAATAGCTCAAAAAGAAGGCGAAGAAGTCATGTCTATTACCACAGACAATACTGCCTCAAATGGATCTTATTCAATTGACATCAATCAAGTGGCTAAAGGCAGTCGTGTTATGTCGGCTCCTGGCGTGTTCACTTCCGCTGACGATGTCATCACAAAGAAAGACGATACTCTTACCCTAAAAGCAGGCGACAATGAGTTTTCAATTAATGTTGCTGCCGGAACAACCCTTTCTGAACTTCGTAACTTAATTAATACATCGGAAGATAACTTTGGTGTATCTGCTAATTTAGTGGACGATGGCAACGGAAACCTCTTCTTTACCGCAACATCGACAATTCAAGGTGCCGGAAATACGCTACGCATCTTCAACTCTTCACCTATTGAACAAGAAGCGATTCCTGAAGAAGACGAGGTAGAAGAACCTGTCGTAGACGAAACTCCTGTTGAAGAAGAACCAGAAGAAATAGAAGAACCTGATGAGTTGGATTTAGCCGGCGATGATGTAGATTTCGCAAATGATGGCCCAATTCCTGAAGATGATGTTAAAGAAATAGAAGAAGTCGCCGTTAAACAAACTGTAGACGAGGAAGAAGATACTTCTGAGCCTGAAGAAGACGATGATGAAGTCGCAATAACAAGCGGTTCATTCAGTGGTCTAAGCAGTGTTTCTACAGAAGGTATGTTTGCGGGATTGTATACGCCACTGGGAGAACAAGCCCGTGACGCTGTTATTACAGTCGATGGCATTCAGATTAGAAGCGAGACAAATACCTTTGATAATGCTGTTGCTGGTTTGTCTATCGAAGCATTGGCCGTCACTGATGAAACGACAAAAGTAGACGTCAGCTTTGACCAAAAAACAGTTCAAGAAACCATTGAAGAGTTTATTCAGTCATACAATGAAATGGTTAACTTGTTTAAGCAAAGTACAGGAAAAAATGCAGCCTTAGATGGCAACAGTATGCTCCGTAATTTGCAGTCGTCTTTGTCAACTCAGTTAATGACAGGACGAAGTGACAGTGGTGTTTTTACATCGATTTTTGACCTTGGTGTCAAAATGGATAATAAAGGCGTGTTGAGTTTTGATAGCGCCAAATTTGATGATGCAGTCAAAAGAGGGTACAGCGATATTGTATCTCTAATGACAGGTGAAAATGGATTAGCCCAGTCTCTAGAAAATCTTTTAGATAATTATACTGGCACGACAGGAATGACGAACTCATTAAAAGAATCTGTTCGAGGGTCGATTGATAACACAGAGACGAGATTAGAAGATTACGAAGACCGTATGGTTCGATATGAAGAATCTCTTCGAGACAAGTTCACAGGTTTAGATTCTCGTTTGGCGAATATGAATGCTCAAGGGAACTATTTAAATACTGTTTTAGCTCAGATGTAATTTATAAAAAATTGAAATACAGACGTAATGGGGTTATTTATGTACAAGAGTAAAGGGATCCAAGCTTATAGAAAAGACTCATTAAAGTCTGACTTAGCTTCCGCTGATCCTCATCGTATCATTCAACTGCTAATGCAAGGTGCACTTGAAAAGCTTGCTTTAGGTAAAGGTTGTATTGAGCGCTCTGATTGGGAAGGCAAATCAGCCTCGTTAACCCGCGCTGTTGAAATTATTAATGCACTGAGAGATGCGTTAGATAGAGATGTGAACCCAGAATTAGTGGATAATCTTGAATCCTTGTATGAATATATGACTGTGCGCATCACGGAAGCGAGTGCCACTAAAGATATCTCAATCATTGATCAGGTTATGGGACTACTCTTACAAATCAAAGGGGCTTGGGATCAGATTTCCCCTGCGGATAAACAAGCTGCGTATGACGAAAGAAACGAAGCTCGAGTTGAGGCGGTTTAATGCTTGATGTGTCTCACTTAACGGAGTTAAGTGCTGAGTTAGAGCAATGTGTGATAGACAAAGACATTGAAAGAATACAGCTGTTATGCGAAGAAAATGACAGCTTCATTCGCACTATCAAACCGTTTCCGAACGACCAAGAAAGTAACAACAAAATAAAGCAATTCATCACTATTCATCAATCTGCTACACAACTTATTCGTGATGTGCATAAAGAAATGCAGCGACAACTCTATATAACGAATAAAACCCGCAAAGGGGTCCGGAAATATAAAGGCGTAAAAAATGCGTAATGAGGAATCAACACCTTCTCTTGAGTATGCGGAAGCATTTGTTTCCTTATTTGAAAAAGGTGTAGAACGCCTCAAAGAGCATGATCAAGAATTGACCGACCGATACATCCGTAATATGACGGTATTTTCTCGGATCATGCCGCATATCTCAGAATCTTTTCAAGGTTACCAACCTCAAAAACGTCATATTTATATGGAAGAGAGTGGCGATTTAAACCTCTTTCGTGACGATACTCGAACTCCACTTTTTACCGAGAACCCTAGAAAAGAAGCTGCTGAGAAAGTTGCTCAAGCTTTTAAAGCACCAAATAAAACGGTATTGAATTTAGAGCGGACTGAGAATCATCCGAGCCGTCATGTTCATTACAGCAATAAAATGCTCGACCAGGTTAAAATCCAGTTACAGGGCCTTGAAGAATCAGAAGGCTGGCCTGAATTTGTTGGCTCGACAATCCTATTTGGTCTTGAATTTGGCTACCAGCTAGAAGCGATTCTTGCGCAACGCTCTATCAAACATTTGTACATATATGAGCGTGATCTGGACCTTTTCTATTATTCATTGTTTGCCATTGAATGGGAGAATGTCTTAGAAACCTTCAATAATGATGGCCGTACAATACATTTCTTTTTAGGAACAAACGCTGAAGACTTTACTGACAAATACCTTCATCAGCTAGAAGAAAATGGCTACTTCATGGCGCCAGAAACCTACCTGTATGTGTCTTATTCCAGCTTAGAAAATAATGCTGCTATTGATTACTTTAAAAAGCATTACGCACGCCAAGTAATGGGGTGGGGCTTTTTTGATGATGCTTTGATCGGTATTGCACAAGGATTAACGTCACTGCCTAAAACGAAAATTGCTCATTTTCCTGGGCAAGATGCTTTACCTAAATGGGTAAAAGATATTCCAGTGTTCATTTTAGGAAATGGCCCATCATTGGACCAAGGTATTGAGTTAGTTAAAGAAGTTCGAGACCAAGTATTGCTGATTTGCTGTGGTTCGACGATCAATACACTGAAGAAGCTAGGTGTAACACCAGATATTCATGTGGATATTGAACGATTGAAGCAGACGGTCGATAAGTTCCTATTTTTGGACCAAGATTATCTAGATAAAATTTGGGGCTTGTCTGTCAATGTGATGCATCCAGGTCTTTTCGATTGCTTCAAACGTTCTGGCATGGCGATGAAGCCGGGTGAAGCGATTACCTCTTTAATGCTAAGCCAAGCTCGCTCCCATGGTGACACAACAGAATACGTGCAGTTGAATTATTGTAACCCTGTCGTGGCGAACTTAGCTTTATCCTATGTTCATTTCTTTGGTTTTAATAACGTTTATTATCTTGGCGTTGATAATGGCTTTAAAGACAAGACGAGCCATCATTCTGTGCACAGTGGTTATTACAAAGATGGTAAAGAATCTGGCTTCCAAACTTTCCAAGAGGCAAAACTGGTCGAGCGCGAAGGCAATTTCGGCGGTACTATTTTTGCCACAGGAATGATGGATACTTCACGAGTGCAGCTTGAATCATTAACGCGGCAGCTCAATAAACGTCGAAATTTTGCCAGCTTCAACCTGTCTGATGGTGCTAAAATAGAAGGCGTAACGCCGCTGCACCTTGAAGATGTTTTGATCATGGACCCAAAAATCAACCATCAAGAAGTGATTGATATTTTGGAGCGTACCTTTTTCACTGAGCCGCCAGAAATGTTGTTAAACCAATCTGCCGAAGCGCTTATTTCAGTGGATGACTTCCGTAAAATCAGTCGCACCTTGCAACAAGGGTGGGATGAAAACATCACAACGCGAGAGCAAGTGTGTGATTTACTTTGGTCGCATCATCGTCATATTTACTTTTTAAAAGGCAGTATTCATCGTCATATTTATGACCTGTTGATTGGCTCCTTTACTTATTCCTCCTTCTTGATCATTCAATTTATATTTAAATATCAGAATGAAAAGGAAACCGTGATGCGTGCTCGTCACCTGTTCGAACAGTGGAGTGAGTTTTTAGAGGAAATGCCAAGCATGCTTCAACAAGCCTCTGAATACGTTGATGAAGGTAACGATCACCTCATCACATATTATAATGGCTAATAGGAAGTGAAAGCCTTTATCCGAGCGGATGCCTCTGTCGAAATTGGCATGGGGCACAGAGTTCGTTGCCAAGCATTGATTCACGCATTTCAAGCTTTGGGTTGGCGTTGTGAGTTTGTCGTTCATCGTCATTATGCTGAGCTTTCAGACGCGAGCGACCGAATCATTGATTCAGAAGCAGATTTCCTGCCATTAGCGAAACAGGCTGACTTGGTGATCTTAGATCATTACGGTTATCAAGCTTCAGACATTAACCGTTTATACCAGCATCAAAAGAATTTACTGGTGCTGGATGATATGAATGATAGAGGCGATTTTTCGGCTACTTGGGTGCTAAATCCATTGAATGAAATGTACGCTTCCTCTGTTCAGTATCCTCTCACTGGCAGTCAATATGCTTTATTAAGACCCTATTTCTCCCAAGCTTTAAAAACACAGGCAATGGAAAAACATTGTCCTAATAAGCTGCTGATTACTTTAGGAGGAACTGACCCTCTTGCCCTCACTTTACCTATTTTGCAGTCTCTTTTGTCTTCGGGTTTCCCCAAAGAAAATATCTTGGTGATGCTTGGGAAGAACGCAGTGAATGCCGAATCTGTCATGACCTTCTGTCAAAAGGAAAGTATAGAAATTGAAAGGGGCGTGACAGACGTAACGCCTTTGATGAGCCGCGCCAAAATGGCCATTTCTGCCGCTGGTGGAACCTTGTTTGAGTTAGCTTGTTTGGGGGTTCCTACTGTCTTTGCACAAGTGGCGGACAATCAAACACGATCATTGGAGCAGCATCTTCCATTAGATTGGTGTCGCACAGTCCGTTTTGATGGTGTCACTCCGGATATCCAGAAAGAGCGAGTAACACTTCTTGTTAAACAACTGCACAGCTTATGGCTAGATGAAAGATGGCAAGAAAAAGCTCGTAAAACAGCGCAGAGTTTAGTGGATGATCAAGGTGCGAACCGAGTAGCAAAAACGATTCATACACATCTTGAAAAGGTACAAAGCAGAGGTTCCGACTAAGCTACATAAGGTTTTTCTCTGGCGATACAATCCTGTAAGTGGTCATTTACCATACCAGTCGCTTGCATAAACGCATAACAGGTCGTTGCGCCAAGAAATTTAAAGCCTCTTTTCTTCAGGTCTTTTGCAAACTTCGTTGATATTTCAGTTACCGCTGGTACATCTTCGTGTGTATTTATTATGTTGCTTATGACTTTTCTGTCGCTGAATGCCCAATAGTAATCACTGAAAGAACCGAACTCCTCTACAATCTTTAAAAAAGCGTTGGCGTTATTAATGGTGGCTTCTATTTTAGCACGATGTCGAACAATGCTTTCATCTACTACTAATCTGTCCACATCCTCTTTCGTCATGTTGGCTACTTTGATTGGATCAAAATTATAAAATGCCGCTCGATAACCTTCACGTTTTCGTAAAATGGTAATCCAGCTTAGACCTGCTTGAGCGCTTTCTAGTACAATGCATTCAAATAGCTTTTGGTCGTCGTAAACAGGCACACCCCATTCGGTATCATGATAATGAATGTATTCGGGCGATCCTAAACACCAAGAGCAACGTACTTTTTCCATGAATGACACTCCGCGATTTATGGCTTTTATAATGAGATGAATAGACTTTAGATCAAGTTAGAGCTGAAGGTCAAAACCTCATGAAATCAACCATGATAAATGAATCATATTGAACCACTAAAAAAATAGTGGTTTGTATAAGGCAAGATAATATGACGTTTAAACCAACATACAGCAAAAAAGATGTCGATGTTTTAAAAGACGAATGCCTTTACAAAGGCTTTTTTGAAATGCGTAAACTGACATTGAAACACAAGAAGTTTAATGGTCAATGGAGTAATCCAATGACTCGCGAGATGATGGTGCGAAACGATGCGGTTTGTGTGCTTCTGTTTGACCCTGTAGCGGATAAAGTATTGCTGATCGAGCAGTTCCGTCCAACCATGCTAAGAAGTGAATCACCATGGCTGCTTGAACTGGTTGCTGGCATGGTCGAAGAAGGCGAGACAGATGAAGAAGTCGCTCGTCGAGAATCTTTAGAAGAAGCGGGTGTTGTCGTAAAGCGTCTTGAATACATGTTTAAATTTGTGCCGTCACCGGGTGGTTTAGTCGAATATCTACGCATGTATGCTGGTGAGTTTGATTCTAGTTCAGCGGATTTGACAAAAATTCATGGTTTAGACAATGAAAATGAAGACATTAAATTGCACTTAATGACGTCTGATGAGGCGATTGCTTTACTAGAGCAAGATGTAGAAAACGCCAGTACTATCATGGGGTTGCAGTGGTTTGCTCTAAATAAAACGAAGTTAGTTAAGCGTTGGTGTGTTTAGCGTTATGAATCAAGAAGCCGTATTCGCCTCTAAAAAAAGGTCTTTCTTACAGCCCATTGTTGGTGTGACATCTTTCATCTTTATGAGCATGAACGCCTTTTTTTGGACATTATTGGTTCATCTTGTTTCACCTCTACTTTTGTTAAAACAATCAAAGTACGAAGTATTTGCAGAGCAAAGCTTTGATTGGCTTTATAACGGCTGGGTCGCATCAAATGAATGGTGGTTTCATCATGTACTTGGGGTGGAGTGGGAGCTTGATGACAACATGCAGACCGATTTTCAGCATTGGCATTTGATTATCGCCAATCATAGGTCTTGGGTTGATGTTTTTGTTATTTTCGCTCAACTGCGTGGTCGTCGTCCTTTACCTCGAGTGTTTATGAAACAAGCACTTATATGGCTGCCATTGGTGGGAACAGCCACTTATATAATGGGATTCCCGTTCATGAAGCGTTATACAAAAACGCAAATAGAAAAGAATCCTAGTTTGGCTGGTAAAGATTTAGCCACAACAAAGCGTTCTTGTCGCCGTTTGTTGAAACGTCCAAATTCAATCATGAGCTTTGTTGAAGGCACGCGTTTTTCTGATATTAAGCATCAGCAGCAAGAGTCTCCTTATACTTGCTTATTAAAACCCAAAGCGGGTGGCGTAGGCTTTATATTGCAAACTATGCCCCAAACTATTAAACAAATTACTGACATCACCGTATTGTACGAGCAACCCAAAATCACGGGTTGGGACTTGCTCTGTGGTCGCATTGGTCGAGTGAAAGTGATGGTTCGAGAAGTGGCGCTTCCAAATACGCTTTTGGCGCCAGATTATCGAGCGTCCGATAAGGATAGAGAACACTTTTTTGCTTGGTTTAATCTATACTGGCAAGATAAAGATATGCGGATGAATCATCAATTAAATGCCTTACGGAATGATTCAAAAGTAGCAGGAAAGGCTTTTACAGAAGGAAAAACCTCAGCAGAATGACAGATGTAACAAAGGCTCACATGACAAAGAAGAAGGCGAACAACTACGTACCAGACTTGGTCAGCTTGCAGATGCTCGGCGAATTGAATTACCGTCGCTTGGGCAAACTGATGCGTGGCCAAGAAACTCTGGATGCGTGGCATTTTGCGATTCACAGTGTGGGTGATCAAGAAAGCCGTTTAAGGCTAACTTTAGGCCAAGAAAGCCGTTTTACATCTGAAATTACCTTAGAGTTTGGCCCAGAAATTGAGAAAGAGTTGCTTTTCAAAACCACACTTTCTATGACTATCCGGCTTTATCATGATGTTAGTCTTGCTGAAATTACCGACGGACACCGACAGTATCAAGGTGCTTATCCGTATCCTAACGACGCTATGTTGCATCGAGATGAGAAGTTTCGCTTAAACCAGCAGTTGGCGGATTTATTGGAGCTATGCCTAAAGCACGGACACAGATTAAACAACACGCTGTCTTTCCAATTTGCCTAATACAAAGAGAATCACTGTGAGCAGCTTACTTTACATTCATGGCTTTAACAGCTCAGAAATGTCCCATAAAGCAACACTATTAAGTAATGCCGCAAAGGCTTTAGGTCAACCATGCGCTGTTATTTCTCCGCGATTATCTTGGCAGCCCGCACAAGCAATTAGGCAGCTTGAAGCAATTATTGAAGAGAACAAAGTAACAGGAATGACGCTAATAGGCAGTTCGTTGGGTGGCTTTTATGCGGCTTATCTTGCGGAAAAGTACCAACTAAAAACCATATTGGTGAACCCAGCAGTGCAAGCTCCTGAGCTACTGCAAGAACATTTAGGGCCTCAATATAACCCTTATACTCAAGAAGAGTATGAACTGACTCAAGCTCACATGACGGAGCTGAAGCAGCTTGTGGTGACGAACCCTACGCCGGAATTATATTGGCTAATGGTGCAAGAAGGAGATGAAGTGTTGGACTACCAAGCGGCACTTGATGCCTTCCCTAAAACCGCACGATTAACCCATGAGCAAAAAGGCGATCATAGCTTCACAGAGTTTGACCGTTTCACAAAAGAGATATTTCGCTTCGCTGAAATAATTACAGAGTAAGCTACTGCTTTTATTGGACTATTTCACACGGTGTAAACCAGTGATAGACTCTAGTGATCTAATTTACGTTTTGATGCCATACACAATAAATCTTGTATCGCATTATCAATTTGGAAGAAAAAACACGCATGTCTGCAAAAGAATATAATGCCGGATCGATAGAGGTTCTAAGCGGTTTAGAACCTGTTCAAAAACGTCCAGGAATGTATACGGACACCACACGCCCTAACCACCTTGGGCAAGAGGTCATAGATAACTCAGTAGATGAGGCTTTAGCAAAACATGCTGATCGTATAGAAGTCATACTTTATAAAGACGGCTCGCTTAGCGTAGAAGATAATGGTCGTGGTATGCCAGTTGATATTCACCCAGAAGAAGGTGTATCTGGCGTCGAACTGATTCTGACCAAGCTACATGCTGGTGGTAAATTTTCAGGCGATAACTACCAGTTCTCTGGTGGTTTGCACGGTGTGGGTGTTTCCGTGGTTAACGCCTTATCGACGTCTCTAGAAGTTTGGGTGAAGCGTGACGGCGTTCAATATCATATTGGTTTTGAAAATGGCTTTAAAACCTCAGAGCTGAAAGAAATCGGTACAGTTGGTAAAAAGAACACAGGTACAAAAGTAAAATTCACTGCCGACCCTAAGTATTTCGACAGCCCGAAATTCTCCCTTTCTCGTTTAAAGCATTTATTGAAAGCGAAAGCAGTGCTGTGCTCTGGCTTGCATGTGGTTTTTATTGACCAGAGCGGCAGCGAAGAAGTTCGTGATGAATGGTTTTACCAAGATGGTTTGAAAGATTACCTCGCCTTGGCAAATGAAGGCTTTGTACTTTTACCAGAAGCGCCGTTTATTGGTGGTTTAACCGAAAAGACACAGGGCGTAGACTGGGCAGTACAATGGCTACCGGAAGGTGGTGAGCTTGTTACAGAAAGTTATGTGAACTTGATTCCAACCGCGCAAGGTGGAACACACGTAAATGGTTTGCGAACAGGTTTGCTTGAAGCGATTAGAGAGTTCTGTGACTTCCATAATCTTTTGCCGCGCGGCATTAAACTAACCGCAGAAGATGTTTGGGATCGTTGTAGCTATGTACTGTCAGCGAAAATCCAAGAACCGCAATTCTCAGGGCAAACCAAAGAGCGTTTGTCTTCTCGTCAAATCGTGGCTTTTATTTCAGCGACAGTGAAAGATGCCTTTAGCCTTTGGTTAAACAAGCACGTTGAAGATGGTAAGAAAATTGCTGATCTTGTTATCAACAGCGCGCAAAAGCGTCTGAGAGCCAGCAAAAAAGTGGTTCGTAAAAAAGTCACGCAAGGCCCAGCATTACCAGGTAAATTAGCGGATTGCTCCGGACAAGACTCTTCACGAAGTGAATTATTTCTAGTGGAAGGGGATTCGGCTGGTGGTTCAGCAAAACAAGCCCGTGAAAAAGACTTCCAAGCTATCTTGCCGCTACGAGGCAAAATTCTTAACTCTTGGGAAGTGGATTCTGGGCAAGTGTTAGCATCGCAAGAAATTCATGATATTTCCGTCGCCTTGGGTGTTGACCCAGGTGATGAAGATTTAAGTGGTCTTCGTTATGGAAAAATTTGTATTTTGGCCGATGCCGACTCAGATGGACTTCACATCGCTACGCTAATTTGTGCTTTGTTTGTTCGTCATTTCCCAGCTTTGGTGAACAATGGTCATGTGTTTGTTGCCATGCCGCCTTTGTACCGAATCGACCTTGGTAAAGAAGTGTATTACGCATTGGATGATGAAGAAAAAGATATCACCCTGCACAAAATTGCCGCTGAAAATAAACGTGGTACACCAAACGTTCAGCGATTCAAAGGTTTGGGTGAGATGAACCCTTCTCAACTACGTGAAACCACTATGGCGCCAGATACTCGCCGTTTGATACAGCTAACAATGGAAGACAAACCTGATACCAATGAGCTGCTTGACAAATTACTGTCTAAAAAGCGCGCCGGTGACCGTAAAAATTGGCTAGAAACCTACGGCAACTTAGCGATAGTAGACTAGAATAAATAGAGTCGAGCCATACATAAACGATGTAGCTTAACTGTGTTCAGCGTAACAGAAGTGGAAAGAAAAATGTCCGAGACAAAAAGCGATGATGTCATAAGTGAAGAAGTGCTTTATGAGAAAATTGATCACTACTTAATGATGTTTGGTGGTGACCGATCGCTGCTTTGTGTATCTGAGTTAGACGGATTTTTAACTGCGCTAGGTTGCTCATTAAAAGAACTAGAGCCAGACCTTTGGCTAAACGCCATCTGGGGCGCGGACGAAGATCAACCTATTTGGGAAAGTACAGAGCAAGAAGATGAGTTCTTAAGCCTTGTTTTGATCATGTATATGGAAACCATGAACAGCTTATTGTTTGGCGACTTTTACCCAGTTTATTTAGAACAAGAAGTGGATGGTCAGCAGAAAATCATAGTCGATGAATGGTGTGTTGGCTTTATTCGCGGAGCAAAATTGATCGGCGTTGGTCTAGACGGTGACCGAGAATTCTTTGACGAAGTGCTTGCTCCTGCTCGTTTATTTGGTACAGAAGCCGGTTGGGAAAGACAGAAAAGCATGGTGGAAGAAGAAATCGACTTTTGGCGAGAAAATCTAGAGCCTTCTGTTCTTCGTTTGGTGCAGCATTTTCATCCAGAAATGCAAACTGTGCCACGCTTGTCCGATACCCGAGTGCTTCACTAAATACTCTCTTACAATGAGATAAAAAAGGCCGAGATGATTTTGATCACCTCGGCCTTTTTTGCTGGTGTTGCTAATGATCTAATGGAACTAGCCAACCACTTTAGCAATGCTCTCGCAAAGGTAATCGATGTTGTCATCGCTGACGCCAGCAATGCTCATACGGCCAGTATCGGCAATATAAATCGCGTATTCGCTACGCAAAGTGCGAACTTGTTCTAGCGTTAAACCTGAGTAAGAGAACATACCGCGCTGGTCTTGAATGAAAGAAAAGTCTTTGCTTACACCAGAAGCGGCCAATTTGGCTACCAATTTTGCACGCAAGCCATTAATGCGATCACGCATTTGAGCCACTTCTTGCTCCCATTCTGCTTTTAACTCAGGGTTCGACATAATGGTATAAACCACCGCTGCGCCATGAGAAGGTGGCATAGAGTAGTTCGCACGAATCGCCTGACCAACAATAGAGAAGGCCGCGTTTGCTTCGTCAGCGCTTTCAGCCATGATGCTCAAACCACCACAACGCTCACGGTAAATACCAAAGTTCTTGGAGAAAGAGTTAGCGATCAACATGTTGTCTACATTTTCAGCCATGTGGCGTAGCCCAGCCATGTCTTCTTCTAAACCATCGCCAAAGCCTTGATAAGCGGCATCGACTAACGGTAAAAGACCTTTCGCTTTGACGAATTCAGTCAACACTTTCCAGTGCTCAAGCTGCAAATCGATCCCTGTTGGGTTGTGGCAACAAGCGTGAACAAGTAGTACATCGCCTTCTTTCACTTCTGCTTCCAACTTCGCCATCATATCGTCAAAACGTAGGCCGTTTGTCGCAGGGTCGTAATAAGGGTAATCCAGAATTTCCACACCAGCGGAATCAAAAATCGACTTATGGTTTCCCCAAGTTGGGTCACTTACCCAAAGGCGAGCACCTTTCAAATTCGCACTAATGAAATCCGCAGCCACTTTTAAAGCGCCAGTGCCGCCCGGTGTTTGTGTTGAACGAATACGACCAGAAGACAACAAAGCATGACCTTCACCAAACAATAAATCTTGAATGATTGGCTCAAACTCCGCCGCACCATAAATGCCTAAATAGCTTTTAGACGCTTCTTGTTCTAGCAAAATCGCCTCGGCTTTTTTCACCGTATTTAAAATAGGCGTATGACCGCTATCGTCTTTATAAACACCGACACCCAAATCAATCTTGTTTGGATTAGGGTCTTTTTGATGAGCAATAATGAGAGCTAAAAGTGGGTCACCAGAAACGGCATTAAGATGCTTAAACATGATGTGTCATGCGTCCTTATCAGATTGTTGAGAGGAAAGTGAAAGCGTATTTTGCCGTAAATACAGCAAAATACAATCTAAGTGGCAAGGAAATGAACCTTGAGTTGTAAAGAAAGTAAGACACTTCGAAGCTAGACCGATTAAATTTGATGATCTTAGCTTCAAAGGTGTTTAGTTATTTGATTTTATCCTTTGCGGACTTCATTGCCTTCCGTTGGATGGTTGGGAATGTACATGGCGAGGATGAGTGATACGGCGGCCATGGCGGCGCCTGCAAAGAAGACGCTGGCTGGGGAGATGAGCCAGAGTAGGCCAAATGACACGGGAATGACGACGGCGGCAATGTGGCTGATGGTGAAGGAAACACCCGCGGTTGAGGCCATGTCGGCTGGGTCGGCAATTTTCTGGAAGTAGGTTTTGATTGCCAAGGCGAGGGCGAAGAATAGGTGGTCGACTACGTATAGTCCTGCCGCGAGAATTTCATTTTCTACTAAACCGTAACTGATAAATACCAGTATCAAACCTATGTATTCAAAGGTGAGGGCTTTGCGTTCGCCAATCACGCCAATGAGGCGGCCAATGCGTTTGGCGAAGAGCCAGTTGAAAGCGTAGTTGATTAAGAATAATAAGGTGATGTCGGCGGCGGAGTAGCCGAATTTTTCGACCATGAGGAAACCTGCGAAAACGACGAAGATTTGGCGTCTCGCACCGCTCATGAAGACGAGGGCGTAATACAGCCAGTAGCGCTTTCTGAGGATGAGTTTTTTGTTTTGTATGGTTTTGCTTTCAAAGGTCGGAAAGGCAATCCACATGAAGATCACGATGCAAAGGGAGGCGCTGCCAGCGATGAGATACACCCAACGAAAATCGAGCTGAAATTGTTCCAATAATACCCACAGCACACCGTAAGTGATCAGGGCTGACAAGGCGCCAACGGAGATGAGTTTGCCGAGCACTTCGGGCGCTTCTTCTTTTGTTAGCCATTGCAGAGATAAGGATTGTTTCAAGGTTTCTAGGTAATGGAAACCAATCGACATTAGCAGTGTGGTGCACAGCAAGCCGGCTAAAGAAGGAAAAAAGCCTGTGATGGCAACGCCAACGGTGAGCATGACTAACGACAGCATCATGAACTTTTGTTCGCGTATGAACAGCAAAACGAATACGGCGGTAAAGGCGAGAAAACCTGGGATTTCACGAACACTTTGTAATAAGCCAATTTCTGCGCCAGTAAAAGCGGCCTTTTCAATGGCGAAGTTGTTGAGCAAGGCTTGCCAGCTAGCGAAGGCGATTGGCAATGCTATTGCAATAAGTGTGAGGAGTGTTTTCGGGTTTTGCCAAGAATGAGCGGTATCCTTGCTGGCGGCATCTATATTGTTATTCATGACTGTCCTTGAAAATACCGTGAAAAAACTGGTACTGGAGAAGTTAATTGAGTTTGGATTATCGTTTTTTTTCGCTTAAATAGAAATAGACTAAAAAATCGAGTAGGGATTTCAATCGTATATATTATTTAAGTGGTTTTCCTACTGAAACAGAACAGACAAAAATTGGTATTTTTGAGAAGGGTTATCGTTTATATTAATGGCGTTTTTTGATGACCTTTAGATGGCTTGAGGATGTATGACATCGATTTTACAAAATGAACGGGAAGAAGTTCAGCTGAAGCAGCGAGTAATAACGGTTGTTGAGGTGAAAGATATATCGAAAACTCTGCGTAGGGTGACGTTTCATGGAGAAGATTTAGAAGGTTTTAAGTTTCACCTTTTGTCTCCTGAAGCCCATGTGAAATTGTTTTTCCCCGATATGGAAACTGGCGAATTGAGGATGCCAACGGTTCCAGCTGACGGTTGGGGCGCTGATTGGGAAGGGGTAAACGAAGGGCGTTTCTCGCCGTTTCGTGATTATACGATTCGTTCTTTTGATGCAGACGCTTTAATCGTGGAGATCGATTTTGCTTTGCATCATGTTGGTGTCGGTGGGCCTTGGGCGATACAAGCAAAAGCTGGACAGAAGCTTGGCATATTTGGTCCTAGATTTATTAAAACTCCGCCATTAAATGCTAAGCGTTATGTTTTCTTAGCCGATGAAACCAGTCTTCCCGCTTTGGCGCGTTGGTTAGAAATATTGCCTGAAGAAGCGATTGTGGATGCTTGGATTGAAGTGGAGTCGGCGGAAAGCGAAATCATCTTGCCGTCTCATGCCGGAGCGAATGTTCATTGGCTTTATTCTAAGCCAGATGAAACCATCGGAAGTAAGTTGATAGAGGCGGTTGAATTAATCTCGGATGAGTTTTTTAGCTCTGAAACTTGGGTTTGGGCGGCTACGGAAGCTCATACTATTGCTAAGTTGAAACGTACTCTTGTAAAAGACGAGCGATTAAATTCAGCGCATTTAGATCTTACTTCTTACTGGAAGCAGGTCTAAAACAGCTGCTGGGTTCGAGAAATGGCCGACAAACTCAAAAAATTGATCTAATAATAGGTAAATTATTAGCATTCTAGAAAATGAGTTTTATAATGGTGCTCGACAATAGGTACTTCTTATTCACTTTTCATATTTACCATCACATGGGATAAAAAAGGAAACCTCAAATGAAAAATAAACGTCCAGTTAATCTGGATTTGCACACTATTAAGTTGCCCATTACTGGGGTTGCTTCTATTTTGCATAGAATCAGCGCGGTAATCTTATGGGTAGCGATGGCTTTTTTCTTGTCTGTTTTATGTGTTTCATTAGGCTCTCCAGAAGGGTTTGATAATATCGAGAAACTGGTAACAGAGAATTTTCTAGTTCAGTTCATTATTTGGGGTTTCATGACCGCAGCGGGTTACTACACGATGGCTGGTTTGAAGCACATCACTCAGGAGCTGGGTTACTTTGAAGAATTAGAAAGTGGGAAGCTGATTTCAAAAGTGGCGATCGGTTTGGGACTTGTCATTAGTTTTCTATTTGGTGTGTTGATATGGGCTTAGGTTTAAAGCGGGAGAACCGCAGCGGTACAAAAGAGTGGATTTTTCAACGAGTAAGCAACATTGCGATCATTGTTTGGTTGTTTGTTTATTTAGGTTTAGTTCTTTCACAAACAGAATTAACTTATGAAACGTGGAGTGCAATTCATAGTGCTCTATGGTTTAAAGTGTACTCTTCTGTGACGTTAGTGTTGGCTATGATCAACTCGATTTTAGCAGGCTGGCAAATTGGTACAGATTACACTCAGAAGGTGTCTGTTCCTGGTTTTGAAAAAGGTTTTCATGCCTTCTATTTTGTTGTCAGCATTGTTTACTTGCTTGTTGGTTTAGGGATTCTTTGGGGTTAATTCCAAGGTCGTTCTAGCCAATCACGTAAGGCGCACAAAATATAAAAACTCTGATCAAAATAACCTTGGTCAGAGTTTTTTGCTTTTAGGGAACTATAAAAAAAAGCGTGCGTTTTACTTTCTGGCTTTCTCATTGTTTTGCTTTGTTTGTGAGGTGAGTGGTGCTTTCTCTTTCTTTGGCTGTGCTACCAGTTTTTTTGTTGTTAATTGCTGGCGCGATTTGTCAGCGCTTCCGTTTTCCCATGGAAGGCTTTTGGCCGGGTGTTGATAAGCTGTCTTATTGGGTACTTTTTCCTGCTTTGTTGTTCCATAAAACATCGCAGATTGATTTCACCAACCCTATGTTGACGAAGTACGCTTTCATTCTTTTATTCGCTTTGTGTATTGCTGCCGCTTTTGTCTTTATCAGTGCATGGTTCTTAAAAGTGCAGGCGCCCACAGCCTCTTCTATGCTGCAAGCTGGTGTACGTTTTAATACTTTCATCGTCTTGGCTCTAGCAGGCAGCTTATACGGTAATGAAGGTTTGGTGTTTGCAGCGTTAGGTGCCTCTGTATTGATCCCTTCAATTAATGTGTTTCTCGTTGTGTCTATGGTGCTGATGCACCGACCACCGGCTAAAAATGGTGTTGTATTAACCTTGCCGCGCTTGTTGAGTGGGGCTTTGATTCGTAACCCTTTGATTGTTTCTATTGTGTTAGGAAGTGGCCTGAACTTATTGGGCTTAACGCCGATTATCTTAATTTCAGACGTGGTGGGAATGTTGTCTCAATCGGCTCTGCCACTGGTCTTGCTAGCCGTGGGAGCCAGCGTTCGATTAGAAACGGTTCGGTCTGTTGGTATGACATTTTTGATGTCTTCGATAGCGCGTTTTGCGATATTTCCTCTTGTGATTGGCATTATGTGCTGGTGGTTGGATGTGAGAGGTTTGCCAGCGTTGGTGGCTGTGTTATTTGGTGTGGTGCCAACGGCAACATCGGCTTACGCTCTAGCGCGTCAATTAGGAGGCGATGCAGATAGAATGTCTGCTTATATCACTATGCAGACGTTGCTTTCTGTATTCACTGTGCCTGTTAGTGTTTGGCTGAGTCAGTATTTTTTATCTTAAGAAGTAAAAATTTGAATACAAAAAAGCCACGTAACTTTTGGTTTACGTGGCTTTATGATGTTTCTTTCTAATTAGCTTTGCTTATAAATGTTCTCGTAGCAAAAGTTAGTCGCTTCAACAAAACCATCTACACTACCGCAGTCAAAACGTTTGCCTTTGAATTTGTAGGCTAATACACAGCCTTCTTTAGCTTGTTGTAAAATGGCATCGGTAATTTGAACTTCTCCGTTACGGCCAGCTGGCGTGTTACGAATTTTGTCAAAGATGTCTGGCGTTAAAATGTAGCGGCCAATGATGGCTAGGTTTGATGGTGCTTCTTCTTTACTTGGCTTTTCTACCATATCCGTGACGCGGTATAAACCATCCATCATGGACTCGCCTTTAATCACACCATATTTGTGCACTTCGTCTTCCGGAACTTCTTCGATGGCCACAATGGTGCATCGGAATTGGTTGTAGAGTTTAACCATTTGCGCCATAACGCCATCTTCTTCACCAAAGCAAAGGTCATCAGCAAGCACAACACCAAAGGCTTCATCACCGATTAGAGGTTCGCCAGTCAGAATAGCGTGACCCAAACCAAGCATGTTGTTTTGGCGTGTGAAAGAGAAATTCACGTTGTCGATTAGGTGACGGATACCGTCCAGATATTGCTCTTTATTGGTGCCAGAGATTTGATGTTCTAGCTCGTAGCTGATGTCGAAGTGGTCTGCAATTGCGCGTTTACCACGGCCTGTTACGAAAGTGACGTTGTTGAGTCCTGCAGCTTCCGCTTCTTCTACACCATACTGAACCAAAGGTTTATTTACGACAGGAAGCATCTCTTTTGGCATAGATTTAGTTGCTGGTAAAAATCGAGTACCGTAGCCAGCAACAGGGAATAGACATTTGCGAATCATAATTTTTCCTTAAAATGGTATTAGTAAAATGGCTGTAAAAAAATAAAGTGGTAGCCAGCCTGTTCCGATTAATCCTTAGTATAAAGCATCTTTTGTGACATTTTTTATCACTTTAGTTAACCGATCCAATACAGGGGAGTTAAGTTTGTACCAATGCCAATAAAGTGGCAAGGCTAATTGTTTGTCTGGAAACAGGGAAATCAGCTGTTTATTTTTTAGTTTTTCTTGCACTTGTACACTAGGAACTAAAGCACAGACTGTGCCACCCATTACTAGCTCGACAAAGCCATGGGAGGAAGGATAAGCATGACTGTTTCGTATATCAGCCTTTAATTGTAAGCACTCATCGAGATATCGTCCCCAAAGTTCATCGTGTTCATCGTAAATAAGAGAAGGAGACTGCAAGACTGACTCTGGACTCAAGTCGCCTTTTAAGTAGGTTTCAATGAAGCTTGGTGTGGCGACCAGCTCGTAATGCATATTGCCAAGAAAAGTGGAATCACCACCTGCGACTGGGGTGCCTGTTTGACTAAGGCAGGCAACCACTTCTCCTGTTTGTAATAGGGATCGAGTGTTGGCTTGGTCTGCCGCTTTAATGTGTAATTTGGTGTTATTGGTTGCCGAAAAGTCCCTGATGACAGGAATAAACCAAGTGGCGAGAGTGTCGTTGTTAACGGCAATATTGATTGGATAATTAGATGTCTTGCCTTGTATGGCTTCCTGTAAACCTTCTTCAAGCATAGAAACTTTATTGAAGTGAGCGAGCATTTGTTCACCTAGCGGTGTAGCAACCACAGGGCGAGCGCGAATTAACAAAGGGCGGCCGCAATCTTGTTCAAGGCGTTTGACGTTTTGTGATACAGCCGATTGAGTGAGGTTTAAATAGTTTGCTGCTTTATCAAAGCTTTGAAATCGTAGAACCGCTTGTAAGCTGGCAAGTGCTTTATAATCCAACATAATTTTTTCTAATGTAGTTTTAGTTTAATTAATTTTAATTTAGGTTCTGCTTTCCGTAATATCAAGCGAAATTAAAGGAGAGCAGTAAATATGTTGGCGTTGATCAGTGGTGCAATTACAGGTGGTGGCTTAATCATAGCGGTAGGGGCACAAAATAGCTTTTTACTGGAGCAGGCGTTAAAACGGCATTATGCGTTCCCGATTGCCTTGTTGTTTATTTTGAGTGATGTCTTATCTATGACGTTAGGGGCATTCGGTCTAGGTTTGATTTTACAAAGTCACGATTGGTTATTAACAGCTTCACGTTGGGGCGGAGTTGCTTTTTTAGTGTGGTTTGCGTGGGGTAAATGGCGATCGTCTTTTCAAGATGAGCAGTTGATTCTAGAGCAATATACTAAGCGGCTCGCGCTTTGGCCTTTGTTTATGATGGGCTTTGCGGTGACTTGGCTGAATCCGCATTTCTATTTGGATACCATGATTCTAATTGGCAGCTTAGCAAACCAATGGCAAGACGATAAATGGGAGTTCGTCTTAGGTGGTGCATTGGCTTCGTTGATTTGGTTTTTGTCTTTGGCTTTTATTGGTCGATTGTGTGCAAAGTGGCTAGAAAGTGCGAAATTTTGGCGTTGGTTTAACCGTGTTAATGCTATTTTGATCTGGTTTATTGCCTTCAAAATTGCCACACAGCCTTTATCTTAATCTGATAAAAACTGTGCGGCTGCATTAGGGAAAAGTGAATTAAAGTTTGATTTCTACTTCGTGGCTTTCTTCTACTGGAGCAATAGAGGAATCTGCTTCCACAAGCATTTCTGCTGTTGCAACAGAAGAAACGGTTAAAGCCACAGGAATTTGATCCCCCTGATCTTCGATAATCATCGCTGGCTGGTAATGGATTCTATATATCGCAACCAAAGCCACAAGCATGTTTAGAGCGGCAACAAACCAGAATAAGGCATTTATTTGGATGAGATCCATCAAGGCCGCAGCAGCAAGAGGACCAATCATTCCGCCCACGCCATTTAGCAGAATCATACCGCTGCTGGCAGAGAGGATTTGCTCTGGACGCAACTGGTCATTCATGTGAGAAGATGCCAAAGAGTACATAGGAAACACAAACGCGCCGACCGCAAACATGCCTGCCATCATGATGATTTGGCTATCCAGATTGTAGCCAAGCGGGATGATTAACGCCGATAGCGCTCCGACAATGCTGACCCAAAGAATGGTGACACGACGATCTTGTCGATCCGATAACTTTCCTATTGGCCACTGCAATAACATGCCGCCCACATAGCTGGCACCGATGAAGAGTGAAATTTCAGCGATATTCATCCCAATGCTTTTCGCATACAAAGCGCCCAAGCCCAGCAAAGCGCCGGATGTGACACCTGCAATCGTTACGCCAGTGAAACCCAAAGGCGCGGTTTTCATTAGAGAAATGATGTTGATTTTTTCTGGGACGTTGATCGTTGGCGATGGTGTACGAACGAGCAATAACGGCACCAAGGCGAGAGAAATCAAGACAGACGTTAAGATGAAAAGGTCATAGCCATCAGGTGGAGAAAGGTTCAACAAGAATTGACCTAGAGTTTGGCTAGCCCATATTTCAATAATATAAATCGAAAACAAACGGCCACGGGTTTTATTTGTGGCGATATCGTTTAACCAACTTTCGGTAACAATAAATAAGCCCGCATAACACAAACCTGTGCCCATACGCATTAGCATCCAGAACCAAGGATTAATAATGGCTGACTGCATCAAAATGGTAATAGAAGCCAAGGACGCGACGGCGGCAAACACTCGAATATGGCCTACGTTTTTGACCCAGTTCGGAACCAATAAAGAACCGATAATAAAGCCAAGATAGTAGGCCGACATGATCAAACCAGTCGCTGTCGTATTGAAGGATTCGATGGAGGCACGAATACCAATCAAAGAGCTTTGTAGCGCACTTGCCATGGTTAAAATGGCGATGCCAAAGAGCAAGCCCCAGATGGGAAATAAGGTTTGTTTTAACATGCAATATCCTTTGAGCTAGCTGCGTATTAAAAAGCGAGTTTGAACTGGTCAATATTTCGGCAGACTATACCGATAGAATTTTCGAATGCAATCACTAATCAATGAGTTTGGCACGAGGAATATCAATTAATTTATTTGTCGTTATAAAAAGCAGGTTTGATGATGTTTTCTCATAAAACCTGCTTTTTTATTCCGAATAATCAAGCGTTATAGATATAAAGCAAATTAGGCCGCTTCGACATTTCGCTCAAAATGCTTACCCAGTAATGCATGGTAGAAGTTGTGGTCAGTCAAAACGCCTACACACTTTTCGTTTTCTTCTAACACCATGAAATGTTTGGAGTGATATCGAATGTCGACCGCATCACGCATTGATATATTACTCGGAACAATGAAAATGGCATTGTCTGGAATGTTGTCGAGCAGCATGCCTTTTGTCCAAGAAATGGTTGGTACTTGACCTTCTTGATCTTGAATGGAAATGAGTTTGTCATCACTTACATTAAGCCACATGCCGTTTTCTAAAATTACCTTATCGTTTTGCATGGCAAGTTCAGAGAGTGGTGTCATCAAGGAATGACCACATAAGACATTTAATGGATTAGTGTGGGCGACAAAGTTTTCAACGTATTCCGTTGCTGGATTCAAGACAATTTCTTCTGGTGTGTCTTCTTGAATGATTTTTGCGGATTCCATGATCGCAATTTTAGTGCCGATCTTCAGCGCTTCGTCTAAATCATGGCTAACAAAAATAATGGTCTTGTTGAGGCGTTTTTGCAGCTCAATCAGTTCATCTTGTAGCTGTGTACGAATCAATGGGTCAAGTGCTGAAAAAGGCTCATCCATTAAGAGCAGGTCAGTGTCCATGGCGAAGGCCCGAGCCAAACCAACACGTTGGCGCATACCACCTGACAGTTCGTCTGGTTTTTTGTCCGCCCATTGGTCTAAGCTAACCATTTTAAGTTGTTCGCGTGCTTTGATGAGGCGTTCAGTTTTTGGCATGCCTTGCATTTCTAAGCCGAAGGCAACATTCTCTAAAACGGTCAACCAAGGCATTAATGCAAAGCTTTGAAAAACCATAGAAACACGGTGTGTACGCATGTGACGTAAGGTTGCTTCGTTGCATTCGGCCATATCAACCATATTCTCACCGTCTTTAACAAGGCAGCGGCCACGAGCAATCTTGTTTAAGCCATTGATGGCTCGCAGTAGGGTGGACTTGCCAGATCCAGATAATCCCATCAATACACAAATTTCACCTTCATTTACTTCTATGTTGGCATTTTGCACGCCAACAACATCCCCTGTTTTTTCAATGATTTCGTTTCGAGTATGCCCCTTATCCATGAGCGAAAGCGTTTGGGCTTTATTGTCGCCAAAGACAATATCGACGTTTTCAATTTTTACAACGGCCATAAATTATCCTTCACTCTTAGTGGATGGAGACTTACAAATACGATCGAGCATAATAGCCACTAATACAATGGCGATACCGGCTTCAAAACCTTGTGAAATGTTGACTGTGTTTAGGGCACGCACGACCGGCTTTCCTAGTCCATCAGCACCAACCAGTGCCGCGATCACTACCATAGATAAAGACAACATAATGCATTGTGTTACCCCTGCCATAATATTTTGCATTGCGGCAGGCAGTTCCACTTTGTAGAGTAATTTAGATTTGGTACAACCAAATGCTAAGCCTGCTTCTAATAATTCATTTGGTACTTTGCTCACACCTAAATAGGTTAAGCGGATTGGGGCAGCAATAGCGAAGATGATGGTTGATATCAAGCCAGGGACATAACCTAAACCAAATAGAATCAGCGTTGGAATAAGGTAAACAAAGGTTGGTATGGTCTGCATCAAATCTAGAATTGGGCGCAATATGGTATACAACCAAGGGCGATGTGCTGCTGCTATGCCAATAGGCACACCAATCAGCACGCTAATAGACGTCGCAGAAACTACCAGTACTAAGGTTTGGATGGTTTCAATCCAATACCCCATATTAATAATAAAAAGTAGAGCGGCGGTTATAAAGACTAATAAGCCAATACTGCGATGGAGAAACCAAACGCCGACTAAAACAATGCCAATGACAATGAGTGGATGAATAGATTCAATGGTATCAACCATGGAGAAAATCATGGTTTCTAAAATAATAGAGATTAGATCAAAAAAGCCGGAAGCCGCAGAGACTAGCCAATCGACAAAGTTTTCCATCCAGGTGCCAAGAGGGATTTTATTATCCGTCAGCCAATTCATATATATTCTCCGATGTAACAAATAGTGCGCCTTAAGTGCTTGTGTTTCACTTAAGGCGCGTTCTGGAATTAAAGGCCTAGGTGTGATTTAACTGCGCTTAAGCCGTTTCCACCAGATTGAGTTGTTACGCCACTTAGCCATGCGTCGAGTACTTCCGGATTGGCTTTTAACCAATCTTTTGCGGCAAGATCTGGATTTTTACCGTCATCAAGGATTGCACCCATGATTTCATTTTCCATTGGAAGGGAGAATGTTAGGTTTGTTAGTAGTTTGCCTACGTTAGGGCATTCTTGAACGTAACCTTTACGGATGTTGGTATGTACATTTGCACCACCAAAATCAGGGCCGAAGTAGTCATCGCCGCCAGCTAAATATTCCATTTCAAAGTTTGCGTTCATAGGGTGTGGTGCCCAACCAAGGAAAACAATCCAATTATCACGGCGAGTGTTACGGCTTACTTGAGAAAGCATACCTGCTTCGCTTGATTCAACAATTCGGAATGAACTTAAGCCAAAAGCATCTGAGTCAATCATGTCTTGGATAATACGATTGCCGTCATTGCCTGGCTCGATACCGTAGATGCGTCCGGAAAATTCTTTGCGGTGTTTGGCGATATCAGAAAAATCTGTCACGCCTGCGTCATAGGCGTTTTTGCTTACTGCTAGGGTGTATTTCGCCCCGACTAAATTTGGCCCTAGATCTTCTACTGTGCCAGCGGCAAGGTAAGGTTCGATATCTGCTTGCATGGTTGGCATCCAGTTACCTAGGAAAACATCAATATCTCCATTGGCAAGAGATGTGTAGGTAACAGGTACGGATAATAATTGTGTTTTTGTTTCGTAGCCTAAGCCTTCTATAACTGCACTTGTGACAGCGGTTGTTGCTGTGATGTCAGTCCAGCCGACATCTGAAAATCTAACCGTTGAGCAGTTTGCTGCAGCTAAGCCAGAAGCTGCTGCGATGCTGATGGTTAGTGCTGTTTTTTTCGTCTTATTGAACATATCTTATCCTCTTTTTTGATAAAACCAGGTTTATAAGTAAATACAGCGCCAATACCAGACACCGCAATTCGTGAAATTACGAAATTTGAACGAATTTGCTGCTTTAATTAATCGGATCTATTTAGCTCTGAAATGCCAGATCCAGATAATTTTCAATGAGCTGGGCAGATACTTCTTTGTTTATGCCGCCCGCTAAAGATCCTCGAAGCCACATACCATCGATCAATGCCGCTATCATTAAGGCGATTTCTCGTGCTTGTTTCACTTCAAACTCTTCTTTTAATACACACACTAATGCGGTTTTTAAGCGCTTAGAGTAAACGTTCTGTAATCGGTACAAAGACGGTGTGTGCATTGCCGAAGCCCAAAATCCCATCCAAGTTTTCACCACTTGGGGCTGAGTTTGAGATTGGCTAAAGCTGGCTCTGACTATTGCCATTACTTTTGCTTTCACCGATTTGTTTTTCGTTTTTGCAATTTCTTCAGACAAAATCTGGAAGAATTCGCGAATTAAACTTTTCATTGTTTCTTCGTAAAGGCCGTCTTTGCCACCGAAGTAGTGGTTGATAATGGCTGGCGACACACCTGCTTTTTTCCCTATTAAGCTGACGGTTGCGCCAGAAAAACCATATTTATCTATGGCTTTAATTGCTGCCTCGATGAGTTGAGGTTTACGTATTTCAGGCATTCCAACTTTAGGCATTTCTTATCCTTTTTTATTAAACGGCCGTTTAATTAAAACTATACTAGGCTGAATGTGTAAATCAGGTCAACCCTTGATAATTCTAAATATTAGCGCTCTAATTAATTTAACTTAATGATTTATAAAGATATTTATTTAATTTAAAGATTTTTTTGTCTTTTTCTTAAGCTATTATGTCGGTTTGAGATAAATAAATGAGATTTTTTATGTATAAATCGCCTCCAATATTTTGTGTGGTGGTCAGGATCGTGTTACTTATCTAGTTAAATAAACAATCGGAGCTTTGGTGAATGAGTACTTCTGTGTTTGATGCATTAATAGATCGTTCTAAGATGTGTAGTGATAAATGGTCTAAATACCCAGAGAATGTCATCCCAATGTGGGTGGCGGATATGGATTTTGACTCTCCAAATTGTATTAAAAAAGCATTGAATCAGCGAGTTGAAGAAGGTGTTTATGGTTATACACATACACCTAAGGCGTTAGTTGAAGCCATCCAGTCACACCTTGTTAAGCGCTATGGTTGGAACGTATCTGGAGCGCATTTAGTGCACTTGCCAGGTCTTGTTTGTGCACTGCATTTAAGCGTTCGAGTATTTTCTAAAGAAGGTGACGGCATTGTTGTACCAGGACCTGTTTATTACCACTTAACAAAAGCGCCTTTGTTGGCCGATCGAGAGTTAACCAGTGTCGGTATGCTTGTTGAGAAGGGTCGTTGGGTTCCCAATATGGCTGAGCTCGAAACGGCCTGTGCGAAATCAAACAGCAAGATGCTTTTACTGTGTAACCCTCACAATCCAGGCGGCACGGTTTATACAAAAGCAGAGTTGTTGGCGATTCATAAGTTGGCAGAAAAATACGACTTAATTGTTGTGAGTGATGAAATTCACTGCGACTTAATTTTAGACGATTTACAGCATATTCCCTTTGCAAGTTTGAACGATGACGCTGCCAACCGAACCATTACTCTAATGGCGCCGAGCAAGACTTTTAACATTGCGGGTCTTGGTTATGCCTTTGCTGTGATCGAAAATAGCCAGCTGCGCCAAGCCTTCAATAAAGAAAGAGCAGGATTGATTGCTTCTCCAAATATGTTGGGCTTAACGGCTGCTCTAGCGGCTTACGAAGAAGGGCAGGAATGGCATCAAGCGTTATTGCAGTATTTGGCAGAGAATCGAGATCTGTTGGCTGAGAGGCTATCTGCTACACCGATAAAAATGCTGCATTTAGAAGCAACGTATCTTGCGTGGTTGGATGTATCTGCTTTAGGTTTGGACAACCCTTATCAATTCTTTGTTGATGCGGGTGTTGGCATGTCCGATGGTAAAGATTTTGGCGATGCTAACTTTCTTCGCTTGAATTTTGGCTGTCCTAAGTCAGTACTTGAAGAGGCGATACAGCGCATAGAAAGTGCGTTGAAAACACATCAAGCAAACTGATGTAGCAAGTTTCAGCAACACTCTAGGGTGGAACTTGTCGGGAAAATAGGAGTCCATTGCTGTCGTCATTAACAGCAAGTGGGCTTACACCCGTTTAGGCAGAGCGCAATATGATTGATTTTAACTTACGTATAAGTGTGTTTCTTTTGGTGTTTGGTGCATTGCTGATTTGGCAGTGGCAGCGTCCAAGAAGCGCTCTTTTACAATGGCGTCAGCGTTGGCAACATAATATTGTGCTGTTTATGTTTGGTGCTCTGTGTGTTCGTATTGCGCAACCTTTGCTTTTATCTTTGGTGGCAGTGTTTGGTCAGAATTTCGGCCTATTTAATACGTTTGACTTGCCTTTTTGGGGTGTAGTTTTACTCAGTGTCTTAGCGCTGGATTGCCTTATCTATTGGCAGCATAGGCTGTTTCATGAGATTCCCTTATTATGGCGGCTCCATCGAGTTCATCACTCTGACCCTGAGTTAGATGTCAGCTCGGCAATACGTTTCCATCCAATCGAAATCCTTTTGTCTCTCGTGATCAAAGCCTCGGCGGTTCTTGTATTAGGCATTCCGGTTGAGGCGGTATTGATTTTTGATATGTTGTTAAACGCATCCGCTATGTTTAACCATACAAACGCTAGGCTTCCTAAATGGCTTGAGTCATTGGTTCAACTTGTCATCATTACGCCAGATTTGCATCGTATCCATCACTCTAGAGTGTCTGAAGAAACCAACAGCAATTACGGCTTTTTTCTGAGTATTTGGGATGCGGCGTTTCGCAGCAAAAGAAAGCTGGCGCTTAACGGCGATGAAAATTTGAACATAGGTTTTCCAGGAACAAAAACCTACCAGCCGGACTCTTTGAAGGCGTTATTAGTTATGCCTTTTAAAACTTTTCAAAAAAGTGACTTCAAGAAGCGCTTACATTAAATTCTCTATCTTGTAATCTCCAAAAGCTAGCTGGCATAGATCAATTTTCTTTTCAGTAAGAAAGATAAAAAAATGCCAGTGGACTATCATTCTAATTGACGTCAAACTGTGGGCGTTTTTAGGCACTGAACCTTTTTGCTAGTGTCTGTCTGTTGATTATGTCTGTGGGGAAAATCCTATGAAGAAGATACGCTGGGGTATTATTGGTACCGGTCAGGTGGCCCATTCATTCGCAAGTGACTTTCGTTACGTGAAGTCGGGCGAACTCCGTGCAGTTGCTTCTCGTGATAAGGCGTCTGCGGATAAATTTTCAACGGAGTTTGATATTGAATTAGCTTTTGTGGATTATTTTTCGCTGATTAACAGTCATGAAGTGGATGTTATCTACATCGCTGTTCCTCATATTTATCATTATGATTTGACCAAAGCCTGTATTTTAGCGGGCAAAGCGGTGCTTTGTGAGAAGCCATTTACGCTTAATGAAAGTCAATCCAAAGAACTTTACGACCTCGCTTTGGCAAACAATGTCTTTGTCATGGAAGCGATGTGGACACGCTTTAATCCTGTTATTGAACAAGTTCTTGAATGGGTTGAAGAAGGGGATATTGGCACTTTGAGTAGTATTCAAGCCAACTTTAACTTCCTTGCTCCGACCGATCCTGAGCATCGCTTGATGAAGCTTGAAATGGGCGGCGGTGCTTTATTAGATATTGGGATTTACCCTGTCTTCTTAGCGCAACTTTTCTTCGGTAAACCGGATTTTATACAAAACCAAGCGGTGATCGGAGACACAGAAGTGGATGTCTTTGAGCAGATTCTATTAGGTTGGGAAAGCGGTCAGCTGGCTTCATTGGAGGCGTCTTTGATCTCTTATAATCCTAATCGTGCTGTGTTGTCTGGCTCGAAGGGCTATATTGAAATCGCTTCAGAATGGTTTAAAGCTAAGTCATGCCGCATTGTGATAGGGGAAGATCAAGAGCGCGCTGTGGAATTTGATTTCCCAGGTAATGGCTATCAATTCGAAGTTGATGAAGTAAACAGATGCCTTGAGGAGGGCTTACTTCAAAGTCCTAATCACAGTTGGCAAGACAGCCTAGAGCTTATGGCGACACTAGATGAAATTCGTCAGGATATTGGTTTATTTTACCCAGGTGAAGAGGTGAGCGATTCCCACGATGTGCATGAGCATCATCACGAGCACCATCATCATAAACACTGATGTTAATGAATTTTTAGCAGAGTAAAGCTTATTGCAGGCAATAAAAAAGGGCCTCTTTCGTAACAGGAAAGAGGCCCTTTTTATATGTTTTGGATATTACGCGCTAAGGTGTTTATTTAGCGTAGGCAATAATGCTTTAAATAGGCGCGGCGCTGCACATAGTACATTGCCTTTTTCTAAGCTTGGCGAACCATCAAAGCCTGCGAACAGACAGCCAGACTCTTTTGCGATAAACAAAGGTGCTTGCATTTCCCATTCGCGAAGATTAATACCCCAAGCGCCATCAAGACGACCTGCTGCAGCATTCGCCAACATTAAAGCTGGAGCATCTTGCATTACAACGCGTGCGCCTTTTTCGGCAACTTCAGTAAGCACAGCAAATTGACCAGATAAATAAGTTGATGTGCGATCTGTCGCAGGGAATTGAGCTGCCAATGTCGCATTATTCAATTCACGAGCTGTACTGCTGCGAATACGAGAGTTGTTTAGGTAAGCACCACGGCCTTTACTTGCGTAAAATTCGTCTTTTGTATGTGGGTTTAGTACAAGAGCGTGCTCCACTTTACCGGCAACTAAATAGCTCATAGTAATGACGTGACCAGTTAGGCCTCGTGAAAACAAATGTTGACCTTGAATCGCATCAATAACCCATTCGCCTTCTTCACCTTTTTGTACTGTACCTTGAAGGCGAGTAGTAATTGTGTCTTCTGGGTAGGCTTTTTCTAGGTGGTAAACAATGCTGCGTTCAGCACCAGAGCAAACAGTTTCATAAACGTGTTCAGCAGATTGACCTTGTTCTTTATCAAAAAGCAATTTCTCTTGAGAGTGAACTATATATTCTGCAGCAGAGCGAGCTGCCTTAAGTGCGACATTGATTCTAGGTTGCATAATTTACCGTCGATTATTCCGTCATTAAAAGCACATACCGTCAGTAGGACGATAAGTTGCCGAATTAAAGTGTTAAAGAGCGGGCGACCAGCTGATTTTTATTCTATTGGATAAAAAATGAGCGGATAGCCTAAATAAGAGCGCGAATTCTAGCTTAATACAGCTGCTTTTACTAGTTAAGTTTTGATGAAAAACTGATCAGTTTAAGGCTTTGCAATAAATATCTGATAAGATACGCGAATTTATTAAATCGCTATTATTGGTACTCATAGAATGCAAAATAAAGTCAGAATTGTCCTTGTTAATACTTCTCATCCCGGCAATATTGGGGCGGCTGCCCGAGCTATGAAAAACATGGGGTTAGCAGATCTTTATCTTGTTGCGCCTAAGCAGTACCCAAGCGATGAAGCGGTGAGCCGAGCTTCTGGTGCAACGGACATATTGGAAAATGCCGTAGTCGTGGAAACATTGGAAGAAGCTTTAGCGGATTGCCAGTTAGTCATCGGAACCAGTGCTCGTGAGCGTAATATTCCTTGGCCTTTAGTTGATCCAAGACAAGCGGCTGATTTGGTGTTTAATGAAGCTTTAGAAACAGCATTTGTTTTTGGTCGAGAAGATCGAGGCTTAACAAATGAAGAGTTACAGCGTTGTCATTATCATGTTCATATTCCGTCTGTTGAAACGTTCAGTTCACTGAATTTAGGGGCTGCGGTGCAAGTCATTGCTTATGAACTGCGTATGAAATCATTGTTAATGAAAGACACTCCAGCGGTGGAAAGCAAATGGGATGTGCCAGCTGCGACTGTGGAACAAACAGATTATCTACTTGAGCACCTTGAAAAAGTATTGATTCAAACAGAATTCTTAGATCCTAAAATGCCAATGCAGGTGATGACGCGCTTTCGCCGACTATTTCAGCGTTCTCGATTAGATCAGCAAGAGCTTGGTATGTTAAGAGGCATGCTAACCTCAATGGAAAAACAGATGAAGAAGTAATCGCCTAAATTTTAAGAGTGAAAGGCAAGATTGGAAGGCGAGGGCGACAGTTTAAGTCGAAAGATTAGAAAATTGAGTGCATAAAAAACCGCAAACGGATTTATTCAGTTTGCGGTTTTTTTTATAGCTATTTGGGACTTTTACAGATTACGCTTTGCGTTCTGGTCGGCCTTCTTCTTGCCAATAAGTATGGAACTTCTGGCCTGGCTCAGTATCGACTCGCTCGTACGTGTGAGCACCGAAGTAGTCGCGTTGTGCTTGCAATAGATTGGCTGGTAATACCTCAGAGCGGTAGCCATCAAAGTAGGCAAGAGCAGAGAAGATCGACGGAGCAGGAATGCCTGATTGAGCAGCTAGAACAACTGTTTTACGAAGACCTGCTTGTTTACTTGCCATAGCATCTGCGAAGTAATCGCTCAGAAGTAGGTTTTCAAGTTCTGGATTATCAATAAAGGCATCAGCGATCTTCTGTAAGAAAGAAGCTCGAATGATACAACCACCACGCCAGATTTTAGCAATGTCGGTAAAGTTCAGTTTCCAGTTGTATTCTTTCTGAGCGGCACGCATGAGTTGGAAGCCTTGTGCGTAAGCACAAATTTTCGCGCAGTAGAGCGCTTGTTCAATTGCATTCTCAACGTCTTTTGCTTCAATCTCACCGCTTTCTACATCAGCAACTAACTTTCCAGCTGCGTGTTCACGTTCTGCGGTTAATGTGCTGAGTGCGCGAGCGTAAACAGATTCGCTGATGATACCTGCTGGAACGCCCATTTGAGTTGCGCTGATAGAGGTCCAGCGACCTGTGCCTTTTTGGCCTGCGCTATCGAGAATCATATCGACTAATGGTGCGCCAGTTGCTTCATCATATTGCTGAAGAATATCTGCTGTGATTTCGACAAGGTAGCTGTTTAAAACGCCTTGGTTCCATTTTTCAAACAGTTTGCCAATCTCTTCCGGCTCATAGCCTAATAAGGAGCGAAGTAGGTGATAGGCTTCACAGATAAGTTGCATGTCAGCATATTCGATGCCGTTGTGAACCATTTTTACATAGTGACCTGCGCCATTTGGCCCCAAGTATGCTGTACATGGTTCGCCTTCTGTAACAGGTTTTCCAGGTGTGTTGCTAACAATAGGTTTGCCATCTTTATCTACTTTAGCTGCAACGGCTTCCCACATTGGTTGTAGGTATTTCCACGAATCTGCATCGCCACCAGGCATTAATGATGGGCCAAAGCGAGCGCCCACTTCGCCACCAGATACTGCGGTGCCAAAGAATTTGAATTTTTCTTTGTATTCAGATTCACGACGAATCGTGTCTGTCCATTGGCTGTTGCCGCAATCTACAACAATATCGTCGGCTTCTAGGCCAGCTTTAATAAGGTTGTTACATACGGCATCAACAGGGCTTCCTGCAGGAACCAGAACCACGATAACGCGAGGCTTAACTAGGTTCGAAAGCATTTCTTCCATGCTGGAACAACCGATGATTCTAGCGTCTGTTACTGTGTCAGGGCGTTCTTTTGCCTCGGTATCAAGGACGTCTTTTACTTTATGTGTATCAAGATCAAAACCAGCAACTCGGTAACCATGATCGGCTAAGTTTAAGGCTAAGTTTTTACCCATGACACCCAGGCCGACA
Organism: Marinomonas sp. 15G6-16; assembly: GCF_055809555.1. Taxonomy (NCBI): domain Bacteria; kingdom Pseudomonadati; phylum Pseudomonadota; class Gammaproteobacteria; order Oceanospirillales; family Oceanospirillaceae; genus Marinomonas; species Marinomonas sp. 15G6-16. Next base: position 2,473,306 of record NZ_CM147916.1, read on the forward strand.
AATCCAATATTGCAGTTCTGATTCGTTTTTAACATAAATATCGATCAACCTTTTGAACAATTGGGAGGGAATTTAAGAACTAATCTTATCACGAAGCGAGACAGTTCAGGACATATTGAATGCATGAAAAGTTTAAAAAATTATGTTTTTTTGATGTCATTTAATAGAAATCCCACACAATTAGTGTCTGTTTATTGAGCTAAGACAATAAATTTACTTTTTATTTCTATTAAATTGTTGGTTAAAAAGGCGCTTTTTGATTAGGTAGAAAGAGAAAAAGAAAGAAAATTACAAGATCATTAAGCGCGAAAATACTAAAAAGTATTGGTCTTCCTCAAATATAGCTAAAAAGCCCATTTTTTCTTATTTTGTCATACAAATCAAAAGCTTATATTTTTAGTTATTCTTTCAGAATGGTAATAAAATAACATAATGTTATAAGGATATGCTTTCTTAGAATGCTTTGTTAGTATCTGGCGGTGTCTAAAAAAGCACCGATAATAATTCAAATAATCAGATTAACTTTTATTGCTCAGAGGATTTAGCAAAATGAATGCCCCAACAAGTGTGACTCGAACACATAGAAACTTAACGACACCTCAGCTGGTTGAAAAAGCGCTGCTGAATAATGAAGGTGTTCTTGCGGATAATGGAGCACTTGTCGTTGAGACTGGCGCTCGTACAGGGCGTTCTCCGATGGATCGTTATATTGTAGAGGAAGCATCTAGTAAAAATAATATCCAATGGGGAGGGGTTAACCGACCTTTTCCAGAAGCAAAATTTGCTCCGTTATGGGATCGAGTGGCAAGTTATTTGGATGGACGTGAATCTTTTGAGTCGAGCCTTCATGTCGGCTCGGGTGACCAATATTATTTGCCAGTTCTCATGCGTACTGAAACGGCGTGGCATCACCTTTTTGGACGTAATTTGTTTATACGTCCAGACATTTATAATCCTTCATCAAAAAGTGAGTGGCAGATTTTAAATGCTCCAAACTTTGTCTGTGAGCCGGAAAGAGATGGTACAAATTCAGATGGCTGTGTCATCTTAAACTTTGCTGAGCGTAAAGTGTTAATTGCTGGTATGCGTTATGCCGGTGAAATGAAGAAAGCGATGTTTTCTGTGCAAAACTACTTATTGCCAGAGCACGATGTTTTGCCTATGCATTGTGCAGCTAACGTAGGGTCTGATGACGATGTTACTTTGTTTTTTGGTCTGTCTGGTACAGGAAAAACGACCTTGTCTGCTGACCCAGAGCGTTTTTTAATCGGTGATGATGAGCATGGTTGGGGAAAAGGAACAGTCTTTAATATTGAAGGCGGTTGCTACGCAAAAACAATCGATTTATCGCAGAAGAATGAACCTATTATTTGGGATGCGATTAAATTTGGCACTATTGTTGAGAACGTTGTGTTAGATGCGAAGACGCGAGTGGCGGATTATGCTGATACATCTTTAAGCCAAAATGGTCGTGCTGGTTACCCTCGTGAGCATATTGAGAAACGAGCATTGGATAACCATGCGGGCGAGCCTAATGCGATTATCTTTTTAACGTGTGACTTAACGGGTGTTTTGCCTCCTGTCTCAGTTCTTTCTAAGGAAGCGGCGGCATATCATTTTTTGAGTGGCTATACTGCCTTGGTTGGTTCTACGGAAGTTGGAGCAGGAACGGGGATAAAGTCTACTTTTTCTACTTGCTTTGGTGCGCCTTTCTTTCCTCGTGCAGCGGATGTTTATGCCGATCTGCTGATCAAACGTATCGAAGAGTTTGGTAGTCAGGTGTATTTAGTCAATACAGGTTGGACTGGCGGTGCTCATGGCAAAGGTGGTAAGCGTTTTAGTATCCCAACGACTCGTGCTGTTATTGCGGCTATTCAATCAGGTGCACTGATTGGCGCGACGACGGAGCATTTAGAGGATGTAAATTTAGATGTGCCATTACAGGTTCCAGGTGTGGATAGTCTATTACTTAATCCTCGAAAAACTTGGTCTGATCAAGCTGCATATGAAGAACAGGCTCAAAACTTGATTGCTCAATTTGTAGAGAACTTCAAGAAGTTTGATACTGTCTCTGAGTCGATTAAAAAAGCAGGGCCATCGCTTTAAAGTATTTTTGTGTCCTTCTTTTGCAAAGCCGTACTTTTATAGTGCGGCTTTTTTATTTTTGTCTACGTCATAGCTAGTGCTTTATATAGTAAATCATGTAATCTTTTAAGCATGATAATTGATAGTCACTGCCATTTAGATTTCAGTGTATTTGATGATCAGCGTGATCAATTGATGATAGATTGCTGTAATAGTGGTGTGTCAGGTTTTCTTGTGCCTGCAACTCAATATTCAAGCTGGTCAAACCTTGAATCTCTAGTAAAGCGTTACCCTCAATGGCGTGCCGCTTATGGTTTGCATCCTTATTTTTTAAAAGACGCATCGCTTGAGCAAATAGAGCGACTCGCTGATCAATGTGAGACTGAGCGAGTGGTGGCGGTTGGCGAAATTGGTTTGGATTTGTGGCCGGGGTCAGTTGATATGGCGATTCAAATGGCTTTCTTTTCTCGGCAGCTGTCAGTGGCTAAAGCACTTGATTTACCCGTAATTCTGCACGCTCGAAAAAGCTACGATCTTATCTTTAAATGTTTACGTGAAGCTGGATTTAAGCGTGGCGGCATTGTGCATGCTTTTAATGGTAGCTTTGAGCAAGCAAAGCGGTTTTTAGATATGGGGTTTGTGCTTGGGATTGGCGGTACCATTACTTATCCTAGAGCCAAAAAAGCGCACAGAGTATTAAACGCCTTAGAAAACAGTGCATTTGTGCTTGAAACGGATTCGCCAGATATGCCTTTACATGGTTCTCAAGGGCAAGTGAATACACCGCTTTCTGTTCTCGATGTGGCACAACATGCAGCGATGATACGAGATGAAAGTGTAGAGCAGATAACCGCACAGACCTGTGCTAATCTACTGAGAATTTTCCCTATGTGGTATGAGGATTTACATTGAATACAGTACAAAATATTAACGCGCCAATCCGCATCCTTCTTTTAGGGAGCAATACCGAAGTAGGCTCTTCTTTACTGCAATTATCGAAAGAAAAAAGCGAGTTTGAATGGTTGTGTCCTGAAGAGACTATCTTGTTGGGAGAAAATGCAGAGTCAGAGCTGGCTGCAATGCAATTTGATGTGGTCATTGACGCTCTAAGTTTGCGTTATGCCTTGCAAGATGATCACTCTGCTTTTCAATCAGTTTTGAATTATTTGAGTGATAAAGTCGAAGCGCCGCTGCTTATGATCAGTAGCTCAAGAGTATTTTCTGGCCACAAAGATGCTCCGTATGCAGAAACCGATGAGCCAGATAGTACAGAGCCTTATGCTCAAGCGTTAGTAAAAGCAGAATCGATTGTATTGAGCAACCCTAAAAATATTGTGCTCAGAACAGGGTGGTTATTCAGTGGGCAAGGGGATGATTTTGTTTGCAGAACGCTTGGTTTAATACAAGATGGTGTGAACCTTGCTTATAAAGATGATCTGATTGGTAGTCCAACACCTATTTCGGATTTGGCTCGAGTTATTTTTTCTATGGTGAATCAAGGGCATTACGGTTCGATGAATACGGGTATTTATCATTATTGTTGTGCAGAAGAGATAAGTTGGATTGGTCTGGTTGAAGCCATTGTGGCGACGTCAGGTCAGTTTGATCCTAAAGCCCAAGTAGAGGTTGAGGCCATTGGCGATGCGTTTCCTGATGTGCAAGATCATGTAATGCGTAGGCAGTCGTTATCTTGTCGAAGAGTGTTTAATCACTTTGGTATTAAACAAAGACCATGGCGCTCAAAACTACGAAATTTGGTTAAAGAATTATATCAAGCGCAGTAATCGGTGGGCTTGAGGTGCTCATAAATCGAAAAGGTGGATGATGTGTATAGAATGAATTTTAAAGCAATAATCTTGGTATTTGTTTTTCAGATCATTGCTGGCGTGCTTTGGTATGCATCAACCCCTTCATTATTTTTAGGGCGATCATTGCTGGAGGATGTTAGCCAGCAACAGCCGGAAGCTAAAGTTGTCTTGATGTTCGCTTTTTCTGCTTTTATGTATTTGTTGTTCATTGCTTGGTTGTTAGGAAAAGTTCAGATTCCATCTATCTTTGGGCGATTCTGTTTGGTGGTGGGGATATGGATTTTTATTGTACTTCCAAACTTGTTCTTCGTGAGTTTGCACTTAGAACTTGGCCCATCTGAAGAAATGTATCTTTTATCTTATGGTTTGGTGAACACTCTGTTGGCCGCTTTAATACTACCTTTGTCCCGAACTTCCAGATCGATATTTAAAGATTAGAAATTCGTTGTAGAAGAAGAGTTGCCGTAGAAAGGTATTTATTCAAAGAAGAGATCAGCCAACACCTTATTTTAGATGTTGGCTGATAAATGAACGCTTATTTCAAATCGCTAAATTCATTTTCGATATCGCTTAGATTTACTGCAACATCGTATCCAGGTAGCTGGATTTCATTGCTAGAAATGTCTAGATCTTCACCACCAAGTACATTGAAGCCGAATTTATAAATAGGCAAAGCTTCACCTTTAATCGCTGCTTGATTGTATTGCTCTGCTGCGTCAAGTACCTTGGCATTCTTTGCTTTGTACTCGTCTATCTGCCCAGCGTTATAGCGTTTCTCTAGCATTTTCATCGTCTGATTTGGTGACAGCAAAACCGCTGTTGCATTATTTCCGCCGAAACCTTTTGAGTTAAGAAGAGCAGCGTCAAAGTAATCTTTGCCGTACGCTTCATGCTTCAGTTGAAATTTCAAACCGTCTTGATAAACGTCATCTGCTATTGCATGAGATGTTGTGATTCCAGGTAAAATACCGTCTTTCCAAACACCGAGAGATAAATGAAGTTGATCTCCGCCAGCGGTTCCTTGGGAATGTCCTAAGAAAGCTTTCATGGCAACAACGGGAATATCGGTCGCTCCAAAGCTGGTGGCTGCTTTGCTCAGTACGTGAGATTCCGTCACTCTGTTTTGCGGTGTGCTAGTACCATGAGCTTGAATGAAAGTACGCTGAGTTAAGCCATCATTACCAATGATGTTTTGCAAATACGCCATGGCTTTGCTCATGGTTAGGTAGTTGCCAATGCCAGGTGCAGAGATGGATTTTTTGTGCCCATCAGCATAAGAGAATACAGCAGGAATCGCGCCGTAAATTTCCGCTCCAAGCTCGATGGCAAGTTCATCATCCATAAGCAATGTCCACTGGCTTGACTCGCCAATAGTAAAGCCGCAGTTTTGTGCAAAAGGACGACAGCTGCGAGTATGGTCTGGCTCTGCTTGATTACTGATTTGGTCTAAGGCAAGAAGAGCTGTGTCTTCTGCCAAAGCTCCCATAGTTCTAAAGCCTTCAATGATTTCAGCTGTAATTGGAGCATCACTGCCACCAACCATAGCAACACGGAATTTTCCTGATTTGATGCCATCGATGGCTTTTTCTAAGTTGAAAAAGTAGGTTGCACATGCACCGATAGAAGTACCAACACTTCCGACGCTGCCTAGTATGTAGGCATTAACGAAGTCAGCAGGCATTTGAGCATAGCCTAAAGGAAGGTGTTTTGATGTCGTGCGCTTACCCATTAGGGCAGACTTAAGCATACCACCAAAGCCAAGGTCGTCCATTTGGCCAATGGAGTTTGCAGCATAAACAGCCATTTGATCAGGAGCCACTTTGCTACGAATAACTTCCCAGTCGATTCCGCTGCTTTTTATTGCATCAGATGCGCCATATACCGTCATTTGTAAGCCGCGAGGATGGTTGCGGCTCTGGTAAAGCTTGGAAGGGTCAAACCCTGTTGGCAATTGTCCAGCAGCTTTAACAGATAAAGGTCTTGTGTCTTTTATAAAGGTTTCTAAGCTTCCATCGACAACAACTTCGCTCAGTGTGTCTGAGATTTCAGTGACTTGCCAATTTGTTGGGCGCTCTTTTGGTAGTGAGCGAGTTTTTGTTGTAAAGCTTAATTTTTTATCAGGAGTACTGGCGTTCAACGTCGTCGATTTATGTAGCACAACATTATCTACATCGAAAAGGTCAGGGTGAATACGACGAATTAATGTGCGAGCGAGTAAAGAGTCACCAATGCTGTCGATAAGGGATGCAGAATCTAATGATTCTCCGCTCTCTGTGTGCCACATGCCATTTTTGTATTCTGCCATATTGGTCAGAGTGGCAAGATCTAGTAAAACGTCCTGCTGGATAGAGCTTGGTAAAAGGTCAAAAACAATTCGGCGATATGCTTGATGTGAAGAAGTACGACCAGCCGAATTTATTCCGCCAAAGCCAACAATAACAGGTAAACGGGCCAATTGAATTTCCTCGTTTGGTGAGTGGGTAAAATATTACGGTATTGTAATGAAGGGGGGCACTCTTAGCCACCCCATAGAAGAGATTTCCTAATACTTATATGGATTTATTGCGCTTTTGGATTGGGTTGTGATTTGTTAAAGCGCCACAGTTTGTTGTAACTGATAAGTCCTTCAATTTCTTCAACATAAGCGTGGCCTCTCTCAGAATAGTGCTCTAGGCCATGAACCAGAATTAAGCCTGTTATGGCTTTACCTTTTTGGCGTAACGTTGCACGAGCGGCTCTGAGCTCTTTGTAAGCTGCGTTACTGTTTAGGTTATCTATGTAGGCAAAAACAGACTCTCTTGCATCGTGGAATTTACGAACTTCATGATCTGCACCATCATTTCTGGAGGCTGGAACTAACCCACAGCCTTTTCGGAAACACCATTGGCCAAAAAAGTTATTGCCTTCAGTGGCAAAGCGAGATGTGCCCCAAGCAGACTCATTAGCTGCCTGTGCTAATACAAGTGACACTGGAATAATGTCTACACGATGTAACAAGTCTTTCAAATCCGTTTTTGAGTACTCTTCACGCTGCTTTAGTTTGTGGAACTTGCGCAATGCGCTAATCCATTCTTTATCTTCAGTGGACATTTTCTTACTAGTGTTTATTAAAGCTGTAATACGCTTTCGGTCAGCTAGGTTGAGGCGGTTTTTTTCGTGTGCAAACGGAGCAAGGTAATTAAAAAAGGCTTCTTTTCGAGCCTTAATGTTTGCAATGCTCAAAAAGTCGGGAGCTTGTGTCTGAACAGGATGAGACTTAAAGTAGATTTTTTCATACGGGCTTGCATCGCCATCATCTTCTTCTTGAGATTCATCTACATCGTCTTGTACTAGGCTTAAGTTGTCTTGGCTAGTGTAATTAACGGCAATGCCAAGAATCACTAACATAAGAATGATGATAGAAAACGATGTGTCTAAGCGTTTGTTTTTCATAAAAAACCACAAGTCTCAAGTCAATTCTAAATATAGACGCTTCAAGCATAAAGTCTTAAAGAATCAGTAAGGAAAATGTAAAAAAAGTATTACCATTATCCTTAAAACAAACAGGTTTTAATAGACTTATTCTACGGCTTTTATTTTCTTTAAATGTGTTTCCTTAATTGCCCTTCGACAAAGTTTCTTTTGTACCTTTAATGAAGTATTTCGATCTTATTGTTTTCATTGAAGAATTCACTTTTAGGGTAGCGGCCTAATCTTGTCGTATTTCTTTCTGTAAGCCTGATATAGAATAGTTAAAATGAAGTAATGCAAATAAATTGTAATCAAGGCACTATATTTGTCATTGTGAGTTAAAGGGTCGATAGGTCTAAAGTTTTATGTCTGAGCGTTTGAAGTCACTGTTGGCACCGTTTTTAATCCTCATTGTTAGTGTGTATGCTAGTTTATATGTAAACCACTTGTCATCTTTATGGCTTGGTTTGTTGCCTTTGTTACCTGTGATTTTAGCCGGTGTGGGGATTCTACTCTCGTGGCATTTCAACAAAGGTCGTGTCCTCCTCTTGGTTCTTTTGCTCTTGATTCCGAAGTTATATGGCGACTTTGACCAAGACGCGTCTCTAACGGCTTATTTAGTGGTTTCATGTTTTTGTATTGCTTTGCTTGGATTTGTTCAAGAACGAGGCTTTTTTAATCGATTTGCCATCAATCGCGGCTTATTCATTTTGATGTTGGTGAGCTGGTGTTATGCCATTGAACGTAATTGGGTATCGTTTGCTTTCCTAGATAAAGCTTTCTTTCAGACGGCAACCACTTGGTCCGTTGTTCTACTTTGGTGTGTGTTGGCGGTGAGCCTATCTGCGATCAGTGTTGCTTGGTGGTTAAGCGGTGATGCTTTTAGGGCCTGCGGTTTGATGAGTATTGTAAGTCTGCTGATCATCAGTCATTTCGCGATATCAGATATTCAATTTGATGCACTCCTTTCTGCTCAGTTTTTACTGTGGATTTGGTTTTTGCTGATGGAAAGTCACCGTATGGCTTACCTTGATGATATGACCAAATTGCCAGGCAGGCGTGCGTTAAATGAAAAGTTGGTTGGTCTGCCAAAGCAATATGCATTAGCTATGGTGGATGTTGATCACTTCAAGAAGTTTAACGACACTTATGGTCATGATATGGGAGATAAAGTGTTAAAGAGTGTTGCGACTCAATTGAAGCGTTTTTCTAGCCCAGGACGAGCTTTTCGTTATGGTGGGGAGGAATTTACCGTAGTTTTTCGTCATGATCGAATTGATGAAATCGTAGAAGTTTTAGAATTGGTTCGTGAAAACATACAAGAAACGTTAGTCCAAGTACTGGAGCCAAAAAAGAAGCGAGAGATAGATGTTAACGTTACGGTAAGTATTGGCGTTGCTTTTGCTGATCTAGGAGAGCTTCCAGATTCTGTACTAAAAAGGGCAGATGAGGCCTTGTATCGTTCTAAAAAGAAAGGTCGAAACCTTGTTTCTAAGTCTTTACCTCCTAAAAAAGCACAATAAACTAAAAAAAATTGATCGATCGGTCAATTTTTTATCTTCTACCTATTGCACTGTGAAATCAGCTGCATATAATCAATGTATGACTTACATAAGCCATTGTGTTTTTCTCTGAAAATGAAGGATCAAAGCACAGTGTGTTTTCGGTAGATTTTTCTTTCTACTGACGATGGTTTTTCCATCGATTCAAAACATTGATTCTGCAATGCTTTCATTGCGATCAATCACAGCGCCAACGTGGTGTAGCAGTTAGCCTAGTGACGAATGCCTATAGTCACGCAGGTCTCTGCTACGAGGGGAAATGGGGGGCTTCGGCTCCCTTTTTTTATGCTGCTAATTTCTTCGTGCTTATTCTAAAAAATGTTATCCTACTTGCTTATGATTTATATCGAATGACTTCAGTATGAAGGCTTTTTTAGTGTATCTGTGAGCAGTGAGGCATATCCTTGACTAAAACAACAAGAGCAAAAGATCAGCTAAAATCCCATATTAGAGAGCAGAACCAAGCGCTTATTTTAGAAACATCAGAGCGTGTTTTTGCGCGCCAAGGTTTAGCGAAAACGACAACACAAATGATTGCGAATGAAGCTGGGCTGCCAAAGGCGAATATTCATTATTATTACCGCTCTAAGAAAGACTTATTAGAAGCAGTCCTTGAGCGTATTTTGCGACTTTGGCTGGATTCGGTAAGCGAATTTAATGTTGAAGATGGGCCTAGAATTAATCTTACTCGTTATATTAGTGAGAAAGTTGATCAATCTCGAATGAACAAAAATGCTTCTAAAGTGTTTGCGATGGCGTTGATTGGAGAAGAGCCGTTTGTGCTCGATTATTTAAAACGTTTGTTTGTCACTGAATTGGCTCGTGAAAAAGCGACGCTACAAACTTGGATTGATCAAGGTCTGATGAAACCTGTCTCTACTGAGCACCTTTTTATCAGTATTTGGGCGATGACTCAGACGTATGCTGATTTTGACGCGCAGGTGAAAATTGTTTTGCAAAAAGACACTCTAGAAGATTCCGACTATGAAGAAGCAAAACAGTTTATTACTCGTATGGTATTAGCCAGTTGTGGCGTGGAGTTAGAGGAATGACACTAGAAAGCGGTATTACTTTTTTCTTTGCAATTTTGATTTTTGCGGTGACGCCAGGTCCAGGTGTGTTTGCTGTGATCGCTAAAAGCATGACAAAAGGTGCGCGCGCCAGTGTTTCTCTTTGCCTTGGCATGGTGATGAGTGACATTGTTTATTTGGTGATGGCTTGTTTTGGTCTGGCTGCGATTGCGTCTACTTGGGAAGGTGTTTTCTTGGCGATTCGCTATATTGGTGCTGCGTATCTTATTTATCTCGGTTGGAAAATGTGGGTGGCGCCAGTAGTCACGTCTTCTGAAGATTTTACTCAGCTTGAATCAAAAAGCGAAGTAGCCAGCTTTATACAAGGCTTTATGATTTCTGCATCGAACCCTAAAGTGATTCTATTTTATATCGCCTTTTTACCGACTTTTATGGATTTAACGGTATTAAGTGGTTTTGACATTGTGATTGCGGCGGTACTGGCTTTCACCGCTCTGATGCTGGGAATCAGTTCAATTTCTGTCGGGGCTTCACAAGCCAGACGTTTAATGAAATCTGAGCGTTCAATGAAGAGACTGAATCGTACGTCAGGTGGAATCATGGGAAGTGCTGGTGCTTTTCTAGCCCTGAAAAGCTGATTGTTTGATCTTGTTTGTATATTGCAGAAGAGCCTCTTTTCTTAACCCGAAAAGAGGCTCTTTTTTAGTACTTTAGTGGTTTGGTGATTATCGAGTTCCGTAGATGCGATCGCCAGCATCGCCAACACCTGGGCGAATGTAGGCATGATCATCCAATCCACGGTCGATTGCACCTATGTACATTGCAACATCTGGATGAGCTTTTTTGAATGCTTCTATGCCTTCTGGAGCCGCAAAAAGGCAGATGAAGCGTATGTCTGTTGCCCCCATTTCTTTCATTTTATCGATGGCCATAATTGCTGAATTACCTGTTGCAAGCATAGGGTCGACCACAATGATGGTGCGCTCATTCACGGAATGCGGCATTTTCAAATAATATTCTACCGGTTGCTTGGTGTCTGGGTCTCGATACAAGCCAACATGGCCAACGCGCGCAGAAGGAGACAGTTTAAGAACGCCTTCTGCTAAGCCGTTGCCAGCTCGCATAATGGTCACGATACAAAGTTTCTTTCCTTTTAGCGCAGGGCACATTGCTTTTTCGAGAGGGGTTTCGATTTCAATATCCTGAGTTTCTAAGTCGCGCGTTGCTTCGTAGCCAATTAGAGTCCCAAGTTCTTCCACTAACATACGGAATTCTCTCGTGCTGGTATTTTTGTCGCGTAGGCTGGTGAGTTTGTGTTTTACAAAAGGGTGCTCGATTACAAAAATATCATTGTAGGTACTAAGTAGTTCATCGCGGGTCATCGGCCTGTCCTTTATTTTGAACTGTGGAGGTAAGGTGGGTTTGTGCTGTGCTTATACTTTTTATAATAGCATTAAGTGAATAGAGGCCAAATAACTAATCTTGTCCTCTTGGTTGATTTTTATAAGTGAGGAAGGATGTTGAAAGGTTAGATTAAGTGTTGTTTTTAGTCAGATCGTCATTACATAAGAGGGAATTAAAGATAAATCACCATGTTAATTTTTCATTCTTTTGAGAAAGAAAGGGAATTATTGAGACGTTTCTTATGATTGATGACGAACAATATTTAGATATACAAGAAGACGATAATTTAAGCCAAGAAGACGAAAGTGTTGTGGTGAGCGACCCCAAAGGTTTGGCGTTACCAGATGATGTGCTACCAGAAACTTTATTTGTTTTGCCAATCACGAGTCGGCCTTTTTTCCCGGCTCAAATTCAGCCTGTTATGGTGGATGCTGCTAAATGGGAAGACACTCTAGAGCGAATTGCAGAACACCCACAGGCAGCCGTTGGATTAGTTTATTCAGATAAAAAAGAGAATGGAGCCGCACCGACTGTTGATGAATTTCGCACGATAGGGTGTGTGGCTCGTGTCCATAAAGCGGAAAAGCAGAATGAAAAACTGACGTTTTTGGCTCAAGGTGTGAAGCGTTTCGAGGTGATTGAGTGGTTAAGTGAGACAGCTCCTTACCTTGCTCGAGTTCGCTACATTAATGACTCAAAAACCAATGACGACGAATCTAAGGCTTATTCCATTGCAATTCTGGATGCGATTAAGGAGTTGATACGCCTAAATCCTTTGTTTAGTGAAGATCTGAAACTGTATTTAGGACGTTTCTCTTTCAATGAGTCCGGATTGCTAGCGGATTTTGCGGCTTCCATTACCTCTGCTGAAGCGGAGGATTTATACGAAGTATTGGCCACAAAACCGATTCAAGCGCGTATGCGTTTGTCTTTAACTCTTTTGAAGAAAGAGTTGGAAATTGCGCGTCTGCATAATGAAATCAGTGCAGAAGTAAACGATAAAATTAGCAAGCATCAACGAGAGTTCTTTCTCAAAGAACAGCTTAAAGTTATCCAAAAAGAACTCGGGATTTCAAAAGATGATCGTACTTCTGATGTGGAAACATTTGAAGCCAGATTGGAAGGTAAAACACTGACAAAAGCAGTGAACGATAAAATACAAGATGAGCTTCATAAGCTGAGTATTCTTGAAACCGGATCACCAGAATACGGTGTGACAAGGAATTACTTAGACTGGGCAACATCATTGCCTTGGGGTGTTCATTCTGAAGATAATTTAGATATCAAACTTGCTCGTGATGTTCTTGAGTCACACCACGCTGGCCTAGGCGATATAAAAGATCGCATTGTCGAGTTTTTGGCGCTGGGTGCGCATCGCGGTGAAATGGGCGGCTCCATATTGTTGTTGGTTGGTCCTCCTGGTGTGGGTAAAACGTCGATTGGTAAATCCATTGCGGAATCATTAAATCGTAAGTTCTACCGGTTTAGTTTGGGTGGAATGCGTGACGAAGCTGAAATCAAAGGTCATCGACGGACATATATCGGCGCTTTGCCAGGTAAGTTTGTGCAGGCGCTAAAAGATGTTGAGGTGGAAAACCCTGTGATCATGTTAGATGAGATCGACAAAATTGGTTCTTCTTTCCAAGGCGATCCAGCATCCTCTTTGCTTGAGGCACTAGATCCAGAGCAAAACAGTGAGTTCCTTGATCATTATTTGGATATGCGCATTGATTTGTCGAAAGCCTTGTTCATTTGTACGGCCAATCAGCTTGATACCATTCCATCACCTTTGTTGGATCGTATGGATGTTATTCGTTTGTCTGGTTACATTGCAGACGAGAAGCTCGCCATTGCCAAACAGCATTTATGGCCTAAATTACTTAAGAAAAACAAGCTGTTGAAGAAACAACTCAATATTACCGATGCCGCATTGCGTCATATCATCGAACATTATGCTCGTGAAGCGGGTGTTCGAGGGTTGGATAAACTTCTACAAAAGGTGCTAAGAAAATCGGTTGTTGAATTAATGACAGGCGAAAAAGAGCACATTAATGTGGGAGTGAAAGATGTAGAAGCCTTGCTTGGTATGCCATATTTCCGTGCTGAGAAAACTTTGCAAGGAGTCGGCGTGGTCACTGGTTTGGCTTGGACTTCTATGGGGGGAGCGACATTGCCAATTGAAGCTAACAAAGTGCATGAGCTCACGAGAGGTTTGAAATTGACCGGTAAACTGGGGGATGTCATGAAAGAGTCGGCAGAAATTGCTTATTCTTATGTTTTCTCCCATACGAAGAGTTACCAAAAATCCCCTGAATTCTTTGATAAGTCATTGGTGCATCTGCATGTACCAGAAGGCGCAACACCGAAAGATGGTCCAAGTGCGGGTATTTCTATGGCGACGGCTTTACTGTCGTTAGCGAAAGGAGAGCCTGTTCGTCGAGGATTGGCCATGACGGGAGAGTTAACATTAACTGGGCAAGTGCTCGCCGTGGGCGGTATTCGGGAAAAGATTATTGCGGCTAAGCGAAGTAAAATTAACGAAGTGATTTTACCAGAGCCTAATCGTCGTGATTTTGATGAGTTACCGGATTCAGTAAAAGAGGGAATGACGGTGCATTTCGCAGAGCGTTTTACCGATGTAGAGAAAATCGTATTTAATCGTGAAAATTCCTCTATTCATTAGCGTTATCGGTAAAGTAAGGATTCTCTCAAAAGGCGAGACATGAGAAAATAAAGAACCGGACAAGAGCTTGCTTGTCCGGTTTTTTTTATTTTCAGCGCTGGCCTCTACACTGTGTTTTAGGTCGTATTTTCAGGAGACAAAATGCCAAGTCCGGCAAAACTCACACAAGGTTCAACTTTTAAACATGTTGCTGTTATGTCGATGACAGGTGCATTTGGGTTGATGTGCATGTTTCTTGTCGATCTGGTTGATATGCTGTTTCTTTCTATGCTGGGCGAGAAAGAAGCGGTTGCTGCAGTTGGTTTCTCCAGTGCTATTATGTTTTTTACGATTTCCTTGAGTATCGCTGTTTCTATTTCTGCGACGGCTCTGGTTTCAAAGGCGATAGGTAAAGGGGATGTAGAGTTAGCCAAACGGCGATCCGTGAATGTACTGGCATTTGGTATTATTTTCTCTTCTTCTGTGGTGTGGTTTTTATGGCCTAAAATCCCCCATATTCTCCTATTCGTTGGTGCGACGGGGCTTACTTTAGATTTGGCAACTGGGTATTTGCAGATATTGATTCTTGGAATGCCAGCCGTGATGATAGGCATGATTGGTTCTGGCATTATGCGTGCTTTGGGCGATGCCCGTCGTGCTATGTATGCCACTTTAGTTGGCGGGTTAATCAACGCCGTACTTGATCCTATCTTTATTTTTGCATTCGGTCTAGGCGTGCAGGGCGCTGCGATTGCTTCTTTGGTTGCCCGTTTTTCAATGGTAGCTGTGTCATATTATGGCGTGGTTTATGTCCACAAAATGTTGGCTGAATTTGATTTGATGGATTTCTTTAAAGATGTGAAATCCATTTCAGTTATCGCTGTTCCTGCTATGTTGACGAATATGTCTTCTCCCTTGGCCAATGCAATTGTTATGGAGCATACGTCGTCATTTGGGGATGATGCTGTTGCGGCTGTAGCGATTATTGGTCGTGTTATTCCTGTTGTTTTTGCTGGCGTGTTTGCTTTGTCTGGCGCTGTTGGGCCGATTTTAGGGCAAAACTACGGAGCTGGTCGTTTTGGTCGTATGCATGATGCCATTAGTAGTGCGGTTATTTATGCGTTTGGTTATTGTGTGCTCTTGTGTTTATTCTTATATCAAATACAAGATTGGCTGGTGTCTGTGTTCAATGCAACGCAAGAAAGTGCCGATTTGATCCGCTTTTTTGCGACCTTTGTTTCTTTTAGCTTTTTCTTTCAAAGTTTGCTGTTTATCGCTATCGCCGTGTTTAATAATTTAGGAAAGCCTTTTAAGAGCACCTTGCTGAACTTTGGCCGTGCGACCCTAGGAACTTGGCCTTTGATTACGATATTTGCTTTGTTTATGGGCGCTGAGGGAATATTGTTTGGGCAAGCGATTGGTTCTGTCATATTTGGCTGTTTAGGCTTTTATATGGCGAGAAACTACATCACTGAATTGGAAGAAAAAGAAGCTGGGGAAATCACTCCAAGCCAACATCTAAATTACGACGAAATATTATAAGTTCGCTTTTTTACGATTGAGCCCGAGTAGCCCAGAGTAAGAATTCTTGATTGCCATCTCCACCTTTGATTGGGCTTTCAATATAACATTGAACCTCAAATCCCAGTTCTTCTACAAAAGCTTGAATGTCATGGCTTAACTGGCTTACACGCTTTTGGTCTTTCACGATTCCTCCTTTGCCAATGAACTCCTTGCCCACTTCAAATTGTGGTTTGACCAATGTGATTAAGTGGCCGTTCTCACTCAACAATGCAGGCAATTGTGGGAGGATTTTTGTTTGAGAGATAAAAGAAACATCCATTACTGCCAAGTCGAAACCGTTTTCAGGGAAGTGCTCGTTTAAGTCGTCAACACAAAGGTTGCGAGCGTTAACACCTTCTAAGCAAGTTATGTTTGGGTTGTCGCGTAAGCGTGAATCTAATTGATCATGGCCAACTTCGATTCCGACCACATGAGCTGCACCGTGCTGTATCGCGCAATCACTAAAGCCACCAGTAGACTGGCCGATATCTATTACATTGAAACCTTTAATGTTTAGTTGAGTATGCGATAGCGCACCTTCTAGCTTTAATGCTCCGCGAGAAACGTATTTATCAGATTCATCTTGGGTGATGTTGAGTTCTACGTCGGGAGAGAGCTTTAAGCTAGGTTTGTTTGCTTTCAACCAGGTTCCATTATGTTTGTATGAGACTCGGTTTGTGCTGATAAAAGCTTGAGCCTGAGAGCGAGACTTCGCTAAACCTTGCTCTGTAAGAATGATATCAATACGTAACATAAAAAAACTCGGAAGTTGAAATAATTAGTGTGAATATTAACAAAAACAGAAGAACCAAAGTAGGCTTGTAATAGATAACAAAAGCTTGCTCGTCAATTTTTAGCCTTGTTAAGGAATGATTGTGTTATTAAAAAGCTTGATAGATGCAAATGAACTGAATGTACTGCTTGAGCAGGAAAATGTGATTGTGCTGGATTGCCGATTTTATTTAACGGACCATTCAAAGGGGTTGTCTGAATATCAAAAAGGACATATTCCCAAAGCTATTTTTGTTGATGTTCATCATCAGCTTGCATCTCCTGAGACAGAAATGACAGGGCGTCATCCTTTGCCTGAGTCAGTTGTGTTTTCCAAGCAGTTACAAGATTGGGGGATTCATTCTGAAAGCCAAGTGGTGGTTTATGATGACATGGGCGGCGCGATTGCTGCTCGAGCTTGGTGGATGCTGATTCAACAGGGTATCCATGTTCATGTATTAAATGGTGGTTTTCCTGCCTGGCTGAAAGCTGGATTGCCTGTATCTTTAGAGAATGGGGTGGCCAAATCAGTCGATTATCAGTTTGAAGTGGATTTTCCTTGGGCAGTTAATGAGCAAGCGGTTGTCGAAAACTTCGAAACAGATCAGTTTCAGTTAGTCGATGCGAGAACTCCTGATCGTTTTAATGGCGAGAATGAAACGATAGACCCTGTTGCCGGACACATTCCCGGTGCGATTAATCGTCCTTTTAGTGACAATTTGGATGCTGATGGTTGCTTCAAACCTGCAGAGCAATTACATGTCGAGTGGCAGGACTGGTTGTCGTCCAAGAGCAGTGATTATGTTTACTATTGCGGTTCTGGTGTTACCGCTTGTCATAATGTGCTGGCGTTGAACTATGCGGGAATAGAGGCGCATCTTGTATACGTTGGGTCTTGGAGTCAATGGGCTAAACGAATGCTCCGAGCAACGTCATTTTCATGATTTTTCCTTTGAATTAGTAAAAAAGATAAATTAGACGTTTTTAATTATGTAACAGGCTGTAAAATAGCTGGCTAATCGTTATGACGTTTTTGATGGATAAGGACAAAGGTTAATGAAGATTGCTGTTGCAGGAACTGGGTACGTTGGTATTTCAAATGCACTTTTGTTAGCGAAGTATAATCAGGTTGTTGCTTTGGATATTGTTCCAGCAAAAGTAGATATGCTGAACAATAAAGTATCGCCAATTGAAGACAAAGATATTGAGCGTTACCTAGCTGAAGAAGAATTAAATTTTGTTGCAACACTCGATAAAAAAGCTGCTTTTCTTGATGCGGACTACGTCATTATCGCCACACCAACAGACTACGACCCAGAGACGAACTATTTTAATACCAGTCATGTTGAATCTGTTATCAAAGACGTTATGGAAATCAATCCAAATGCCATAATGGTAGTGAAATCAACGGTTCCTGTCGGTTTTACCAAATCTGCTCGTCAAAAATACTCGACTGATAATTTGCTGTTTTCTCCTGAGTTCTTACGAGAAGGTAAGGCTCTGTACGATAATCTGTATCCTTCTCGCGTTATTGTTGGCGAGCAATCGGAGAGAGCTCAAGTGTTTGCTGATCTTCTTGTGCAAGGAGCAGAAAAAACAGACATAGATGTATTGTTAACTGATTCTACTGAAGCAGAAGCGATTAAATTGTTTGCTAATACTTATTTAGCAATGCGTGTGGCTTTCTTTAATGAATTGGATAGCTATGCGGAATCTCATGAACTTAATAGTCGCCAGATTATTGAAGGGGTTGGCTTAGACCCTCGGATTGGTAAACACTACAACAATCCTTCATTTGGTTATGGTGGTTATTGCTTACCTAAAGATACTAAGCAGCTGCTTGCTAACTATGACAAAGTGCCTAATAACTTAGTGCGTGCGATTGTAGACGCTAATGTGACTCGAAAAGATTTTGTTGCAGAATCGATTCTTAAAAATAAGCCAAAAGTCGTTGGTATTTACCGTTTAGTGATGAAAGTCGGTTCTGATAACTTTAGGGCTTCTGCTATCCAAGGTGTGATGAAGCGAATCAAAGCGAAAGGCGTTGAGGTAGTTGTGTATGAGCCGGCTTTATCAGAAGAGAACTTCTTTAATTCAAAAGTGATTAAAAGCTTAGAAGATTTTAAGGCAATGTCAGATGTCATCGTTGCTAATCGAATGACGGATGATATGTTAGACGTAAAAGATAAAGTTTACACTCGAGACTTATTTGGTGTGGATTCTTGATATTGCAATGGTTTCGAGATTGAGTTTTAAATTATTGCTTGAGAGAGTTTCTACATGAAAGTTATTTTTGATACTAAAAGCCTATATTACCTACCTCAATATTTACCAGTCCACAATGAGTTGCTAAAACTTGGAGTGGCTACAAAATTTGTTTTTTATGACAGTATTCATAACGATATTATTATCAAAATAGCGAAGGATAACGGGCTGTCTTTTAAATGGGTGGCAGATGATTTAGAGGCTTCTAGCTTTTATCAGCAAGAGAAAGCAGACTGGGTGTTCTTTGGAAATACATTTTCCTATTTAGATGATTTGCATAAAGTCTCAAAGAGTGCGCAATTGGGGCATGGGATAGGGCCGAAGGCGAGTTATTATTCAAAGTCTAATCGCACTATGACTGTTAGGTTTGTTGAAGGTGAGTATCGAAGAAGAAGGCTTGCAGATAAATACCCCGAAGGCATTTTTGTGGATGTTGGTTTTTGTAAATTGGACCCTATCTTTAATGGAGAGGTATCGGACCTTTCCTTATCAAAGGACTATGGTTTAAGGGATGATTTGCCTACGATATTGTACGCTCCTACTTTTTATCCGAGCAGTATTGAACGCTTTCCATCTAAATGGCCTAGTGAATTTCAAGATTATAATATAATTATAAAGCCCCATTATTTTTCTTTGAGCAAAAAAACGTACCGTAAGCAAAGAGCTTTGTTAAATAAGTGGTCAAAATATGACAATGTATACTTAGCTCAGGCAGAGGACTACTCACTTTTGCCTTTTTTTCAGGTGTCTGATGTACTTATTAGTGATGCATCCTCTTCTTTATTTGAATTTGCTTTATTGAATAAGCCCGTCATTTGGTGTGACTTTTTAAAGCTTAGATGGAATTATCGTGGGATTTTTTCTTATAAATTTAAAAGAAGAATGGACCAAGATTATGGGGTTTATGCAAAAGTCGCTGTACATGCTGAGAAATATAAAACTTTGAAAACTCTTGTGGATTCTCAATTAAAAAATCCGAAAGAGCTTGAGGCGATTCGTCTTGAGTTGGCAGAGCAGCTTGCAGGGAAAACGGATGGTCTAGCAAGTAAAAGAATTGTTGAATATTTAACACAAAACATGTGAATTTTAGGTGCTGTATGAAAACTATTGGATATACAACGGGTGTTTTTGATTTATTTCATATTGGGCATTTGAATGTTTTAAAGCGTGCCAAGTTAGAGTGTGATTATTTAATTGTCGGTGTTACAAGTGATGAGCTATGTATGTCGGCAAAAAATAAGAAGCCTGTTATTCCATTTCAAGAGCGGATGGAAATCGTAGAGGCGATTAAGTTTGTCGATGAAGTGGTTCCTCAGGTTAATTATGACAAAGAAGAAGCTTGGAATAACCTTAAGTTCGACAAGATGTTTGTTGGAGATGATTGGAAGGGAACGGATAAATGGAACAAGATTGAGAAAGACTTCCAAAAGCTTAATGTGTCCATTCACTATTTTTCATATACCACTCATACGTCCAGTACTAAACTTCGAGAAGTATTAGAGAAAATATAAAGCCATGAGTGAGTTGATAGAAGCCCTCTGAGAGGGCTTTTTTATCGATTAGCTTATTGGTGGTTATCGATCCCCACTCGTGCTTTTATAACCTTGTTCTTTTTTGTGTCTTCTCGGATTGCGCGACTATTGGCTAACATTTCAGGAGTGATGTAGCCACGTTTATGATCTAAGTGAATGCAAACAGCTGAATAGCGAATACGTTTTGCCTTTAAGCCGTAGTTTACCAATCTGTCGCCAAACTCACAGTCTTGCCCGCCATATTGCATAGTTTCTTCGAAACCATTAACAGCCAAAATGTGCTTTTTATAGCAGGATGCGCTGTGACCATTCCAAGTGGGACGAGCTGGACTGATTTTATTTAAAAAAGACGCCCAGGTACCTTTTGCGGTCAACTTCATTGTTTTATGGGTCTTTTTTAGCCCCATACTAACGAGCCAATCCACATCAAACGCTCTTTGGGTGGCAATGTCTTCCTTAGTGATGGCTTGGCTAATGTTCATTGGTAGCTTGAAATAGCCACCTGACAAATAAGTGTTAGGTTCTGAAAGAGCTAAATGCTGCTCAACAAAGTCTTTCCTTGGTATGCAATCCCCATCGGTGAAAATGAGATATTCACCTTCAGTTGCTAGGATAGCTTTGTTCATTATGCGACATTTCTGGAATCCATCATCTTCTTGCCAAACATGCTTGATTGTAATGGAGGTTTCTTTTCGCATTTTCTCGATCAACTCTCTAGTCTCATCACGAGAGCCGTCATCCGCTATGACAATTTCGAAGTTGGTTGCTGTTTGTTGGAAAAAACCCCAAAGAACTTTTTCCAACCAAGCAGGAGAGTTGTAAGTAGTAAAGACAATGCTTGTTTTCATTGATTTGCCTAATGTTGAGTTTGTATTTTATAAATATTGAAGCTTTGATTCTAACTTAAAGGGTCTTGTACAAAGCATAGTCTTTATTTATTAACTGTATTTGACCATTTTATCACTTCGGCTAGTCCGAGAAAAATATGATAGCTGCTGGTGCCAGGTAGTGGGTAGTCTTTTGGTGTGTTGTCCTCGTTGAGGTATTCATTCCAGCCACCGTTTTCTAGAAAGTAATAGCTTTGCAAAAAGCTAAGGGCGTTCTTTATTCTATGATTCTTCTCTTCTTTTCCTATTGGGATGGCTGTGACAGCTTTGAGGTATTCGGTAATGGGCCAAATGCGTTTTTCTTCATCAATAGGAAGGTAAGTATTGCCATCTATTTGATTGTAAATGCCGCCGTTAGCAGCTAATCCATGACGCGTCGCTGTTGACCATAAATGTTGTGCTAAATCTGTGTAATCTGTATTTGGTACTATTTTATTTGCTTCATAAAGTAACCATACCCACTCAAAATGATGGCCAGGTTCTACTTGATTGCCTGTTTTAGTGTCTAATGTCCAATCGGAATTAAAAAACTCACGTAAGGTTTTTGTTTTTTTGTCATAAAAACGCTCCAATGCGAGTGGCAGTAGTGACTTAATAACGTTTTTATAGTCTTCATTTTGTGTGGTGTTGAAGGCTGCAATATAGCCTTCTAGTAAGTGCATATGAGGGTTTTGACGACGGGTTTGATTTATATTAATGGGATATGATTCGTAAAAGCCGCCTGTTGACGCTTGCATATTGGTAATTAAGAAATGGTGCGTCTTCTCCATGTAGTGTAAGGCTTTTTTGTCTTCAGTTACCTGATAGTAATAACTGAATGAAAGTAAAACGAAAGCCAAAGCGTAGGCGTCAGATTGCTTTTCTTGAATGCTTAAATCATCGTTTAGTGAAAAAATCCAACGATCTTCTTGGAAATAGTGGTTTGTAATAAAGTCGAATAGAGGCAGAAGCTTTTCGTACCACTCTGATTTTTCTTCAAGTTGATAAGCATGGCTAAAGGTATAGAGCTGACGACACTGTGTTAATAAGCGAAGTCGGCCAACAGAATTGATGCTCCAGTCGTGATTCATACTCTCATAGCTAAAGCCATGTTCTGGATTTATGCCATATTTCGCCCAGTTTTCTAAAAGTTGCTCAAAAACAAAAGATTGGCAGCCAGAGAGGGTGTCGTTCAACATGATGTAAATAGCCTTATTTCATGTGATATTTGGTATGTCCAACTAAGTAGGGGAGTATGATAAGATGACGGCTTTCAAAAATCGAATAATATGTGACTATGAACTCTTCATACCTGAATTTTAAGGATAAGCACATCCTCGTTGTTGGGGATGTAATGTTAGATCGCTACTGGCATGGCGGCACTTCTCGTATTTCTCCTGAAGCACCAGTGCAAGTGGTGAAAGTTTCTAATATTGAAGATCGCCCAGGCGGCGCTGCAAATGTTGCGTTAGGTTTGGCTAAATTAGGTGTTTCTGTCACTTTAATTGGTGTTGTGGGCAATGATGAAAATGCGTCAGCATTAGAGCGCTGTTTAGAGTCTTCTGGTGTGACTTGTCGCTTTGTTCGCTCTGAACGACTTCCAACTATTACGAAATTACGAGTGATGAGTCGTCATCAACAATTGATTCGTTTGGACTTTGAAGAGCGCGAAGATTGTTTATCTCAAAATGATGCGGTCGCTGCCATGGTAAAAGATTGTGTACCAAGTGCAGATGCGGTTATTTACTCTGATTATAACAAGGGTTGTTTAGCGGACGTTCAATCTCTTATTCAGTTGTCTAATGCAGTAAATGTCCCTAGCTTTGTTGATCCTAAAGGTGATGACTTTTCGATTTATCGTGGTGCAACTCTAGTAAAACCGAACTTCGTTGAATTTGAAACCATAGTCGGTGAATGCTCTTCTGATGCAGATATTCAACAAAAAGGTGAAGCGCTAAGAAATCAGTTTGGTTGGAGAGCCTTATTAGTGACGCGTGGTGAAGATGGTTTGGTATTGTTTGAAAAGAATAGAGTGCCGTTTTCTTTGGCGACTTCTGCTAAAGAAGTGTATGACGTGACAGGTGCAGGCGATACGGTGATTGCAGTATTAACAGCCGTGTATGTTACCAGTAAGCGTTTTACTGATGCTATTGAATACGCGAACCAAGCCGCTGGTTATGTTGTAGGAAAATTAGGTACTGCATTTATTACGGCAGATCAATTAGCGGGGATTATGTACAAACGATCTCACTCTACTAACTTTGGAGTCCTTCCTCCAAGTGAATTATTAGACCAAATAAAACTTGCGCAAGTAAACGGTGAAAGAGTGGTGTTTACTAATGGGTGTTTTGATATTTTGCATCCTGGGCATGTTGCTTATATGAAGCAAGCCAAAGGGCTCGGAGATCGTCTCATTGTTGCTGTGAATACCGATGCATCAGTAAAACGATTAAAAGGCGAAAAAAGACCAATTAATGACCTTGTGCATAGAATGGCAGTTTTAGAAGGTGTCGGCGCTATCGATTGGGTGACTTGGTTTGATGAAGATACTCCCAAGGAGTTGATTGAGCTGTTATCTCCAGATGTGCTTGTGAAAGGCGGAGACTACAGCATTGAAACCATTGTGGGCGCTGAGCATGTATTAAAAACTGGTGGCGAAGTGAAAATATTATCTTTTGTCGATGGTTATTCGACAACTTCTATTATCGAAAAAGCGAATTTATAAATGCAAGATAAAAAAATATCCAGCTTATCGTTGGAGCAGGCGCCTGTGTCAGCAGCAAAAACCTATTTTCGTTTACTTAGGTATGTGAGCTCTTCTTGGGGAGCGCTATCATTAAGCGTTATTGGTTATATGCTTTATGCTGCAATGGAGCCAGCCTTGGCAGCTTTACTGAAACATATTGTCGATGTTGTCTCTGAAGGGCAAATAGTCGAAAGTCGTTTACTAATACCTCTTTCGATTTTAGGGATTTTTATTGTTAGAGGTGTTGGAACGTTTCTTGGCAGCTATTTTATGTCAAAGGTAGCCAATAAAGTTGTTTTCGACTTACGTACAGAAATGTTCAATAAACTTGTCTTGCTGCCTTCTAGTTATTATCACTCTATTCCTACTGGACGTTTGCTTACTAAACTCACCTATAATACAGAGCAGGTGATTGGCTCAATCACTCAAGCGATTCGTGTGCTATTGCGTGAGGGGTTGACGGTTGTTGGCTTGCTAGGCTACATGATCTACATGAATTGGCGTTTATCTTTATTATTCTTGTTAGTTGTACCTTTAATTGGTTTGGTTGTGTCTTATGCCTCTAAGCGTTTTCGTAGGTTGAGTACGCGCATTCAAAATGCCATGGGTGGTGTTACAGATGTGGCTTCTGAAGCGATTAAAGGGCATGAAGTGGTGAAAATATTTGGCGGTAGCCAATATGAGACTGAGCGATTTTATAAAGCGGCTAATGAAAACAGACGTTCACAGTTGAAAATGGCAAAAACCAAGTCTTTAAATGTGCCTATTGTGCAGTTTATTTTGGCTCTTGCTATGTCTATTTTGATTTGGTTTGCACTGAGTCCTTCTATTAGTTCTGGTATGACTCCGGGGGATTTCATTGCTTTTCTTACGGCGGCAGGCATGTTGGGTAAACCTGTTCGTCAGTTAACGGACATTAATAGTGTTTTACAAAAAGGCATTGCAGCATCCTATAGTATTTTTGAATTTTTGGATCTGAAAGAAGAAGTGGATACTGGATCTGTTTCTGTAGAGCGATTAAAAGGTGATATTGAATGGCGGTCTATGTCGTTTCAGTATCCTGGTGCCGATAAACAGGCTTTAAAGAATATTAATTTGTCTTTACCTGCAGGGAAAACATTGGCATTAGTTGGGCGTTCAGGAAGTGGTAAGTCGACGATGGCGAACCTGATTCCCCGTTTTTATAACATCGATGATGGAGAGCTTTGTATTGACGGGCACTCTATCTCTGATTATCGCTTGAAAGACTTGCGCTCTAATATCGCTCTAGTGAATCAGCAAGTGGTGTTATTCAATGGTACGATTCGTGAAAACATCGCTTACGGCTATCTGCGAGATACAAATGATGAAGAAGTGATCAATGCAGCGAAAGCAGCTAATGCATGGGACTTTATTCAAGAATTAGATCATGGCTTAGATACTATGGTTGGCGAGAATGGTGTGCTTCTATCAGGAGGTCAGCGTCAGCGTATTGCTATTGCTCGAGCTATTTTGAAAAATGCCCCAATTCTTATTTTAGATGAAGCAACTTCTGCATTAGATACAGAGTCTGAGAGAGCGATTCAGTCTGCATTAGATGGTTTGATGGAGAATCGTACAACCATTGCGATTGCCCATCGATTGTCGACTATTGAAAACGCAGACATTATTGCGGTAGTTGATCACGGTGAAATTATTGAGCAAGGTTCCCATAGTGAACTTCTTGCATTGAATGGAGCTTATGCGCAGCTTCATAATCAACAGTTCTCGGAAGAAACAGACTGATTATGTGGTTGTATCGTTCTGCTTTGTTGTTATTGACGCCGGCCATTTTATTGAAAATACGGCGCTTTCAGAAAAAATACAGTCATTACCGGCCTAAAGAAGCACTGGGATTTTGGCCTTCTGTAAGCGCTGATTTATGGATTCATTGTGCTTCAGTGGGCGAAGTGCTTGCGGTAAGGCCATTAATTGTTCAGTTGCGTGAGAAACATCCGACATATCGATTTTTAATCACTACCATGACGCCAACAGGCGCGGAGCTGGTGGAGAAAAGTTTTCCATTTGCTGAGCACAGATATTTACCCATGGATTGGCGCTTTAGTGTCAAAAGAGCGTTGAAGCAGCTTACCTGTAAACATCTTCTTATTGTTGAAACTGAGCTTTGGCCAAATTTGCTGTTTCAAGCAAAACAACAAGGCCTTCGTGTGGACGTTGTAAATGCTCGATTGAGCGAACGCTCTTTTTTGCGCTACCAAAAATTCTCTCATGTTTCTCGGCCTCTATTTAAACTGCCTGATAGTTTTTTAGCGCATGCAAGAAGTGACGCGGAACGATTTGAAGCCTTGGGTGCGAAAAAGGTGTTAACAACGGGCAGTATTAAATTTGATCTCGCTGTTTCACCTGATGTTTTGCAGGATAATTGGCGTGAACAATTAGGTTCACGTTTTGTCTGGATTGCTGCGAGTACACATCAAGGGGAGGATGAAATTGCTTTGAATGCTCATAAGGCCCTTCTGCAAAAAGAGTCGGATGCGTTGCTTTTGCTTGTGCCGCGTCATCCTGAGCGTTTTGAGACGGTTTATGCGTTAGCAAAACAGCACTTTGAAAAGGTTGGGTTGCGCAGCCAAGATTCACCAGACCAGTGGTCAAAGTTCGATGTGGTCATTGGCGATTCGATGGGGGAAATGATGCATTATTATCAGGCCTCTGATCTTGCCTTTGTTGGTGGAAGTTTGATCAAGCGTGGTGGGCATAATCCGATTGAGCCTGCGTTATTAGGGAAGGTTATTTTAGTTGGGCCTCATACCTTTAACTTTTTAGACATTACAGAGCAGTTGATACAGATAAAAGGGGCGATCCGCTGCTTAGATGAAACAGCGTTGGAAGAGGGGTTGATCTCTTTTGCTAGCAATCCTTCTCTGTGTTATCGAGTCGGGCGGGCGGCTCAACGGTTCGCAGAAAAAAATCAGGGCGCCGTTACTCGAGTGCTTTCTGAAATAGACTTCCGTTGATTGACTCTTTACAATAACGGCTCTTTATCTCATGGGGTGCTTTGGTTTGTTAGAACCTAAGCTGAGAAGCGGAATTGACTGCTAACCCACTGAACCTGATCCAGATCATGCTGGCGTAGGAATCGAGGTAGCAAGCTTTGCACTCTTAGCATCTTGCCGTTTTTCCTGTACGCCGCTCACTTTTTAGGAGCGACACATTGAATAAATTCTTGTTGAAAATATCTTCAGCGGCCCTTTTTCTCTCATCGGCTGCACTTTTCTCTTCTGTCTCATCTGCGGCGGATACATTGAATGTTTATACCTATGACTCTTTTTCTTCAGATTGGGGGCCAGGGCCAAAAATCAAAGAAAACTTCGAGAAAGAATGTGGCTGTGAATTGAACTTTGTCGCTTTAGATTCTTCTGTTGGAATCTTGTCTCGTGTTCAATTGGAAGGGACATCATCTCAGGCAGATGTATTGCTAGGACTGGATCTGAATCTAATGGAAGCGGCAAAACAGACTGGGTTGTTGGCGACGCATTCAGTGGATACATCTGACGTGACTGTCGCTGGTGGTTGGAATGACACCACTTTTGTCCCATTTGACCAAGGCCATTTTGCTTTCATTTATAACTCGGAAACGCTGAGCAATCCTCCGACGAGCTTGAAGGAAGTGGTTGAGAATCAAGATCTTCGAGTAATCTACCAAGACCCAAGAACCAGTACGCCAGGCTTAGGGCTTCTATTATGGATGAAGTCTGTTTATGGTGATGATGTTTCTGATGCTTGGGAAAGTTTGGCGAGTCACACTGTGACAGTGACCAAAAGCTGGTCTGATGCTTATGGTTTGTTCTTAAAAGGCGAGGCTGATGTTGTGCTGAGTTATACCACTTCCCCTGCGTATCATATTATTGCGGAAGGCGAGAATAAGTATAAAGCGGCACCTGCTAGTGAAGGTCTTTATCCTCAAGTTGAATTGGCTGCCATGATGAAAAATGCTCCAAATCCTGCTTTGGCGGAGCGTTTCATGCAATTTATTTTGCAGCCGGAATTTCAATCAGTGATTCCTACAGGAAACTGGATGTTGCCTGTGGTTGAGTCTTCAGAGCCTTTACCTGCTGCATTTGATAGTGCTTTGCTGCCAACTAAGAACTTAGTGTTGCCGGCTAAAGAAGTCGCCAAAAACCGTAAAGCTTGGGTTGATGAGTGGTTAAATGCGACGACTCGATAAGATTTCTTAACGTGTTTTCTTTGCGTTTATATCAAGGGCTGACGCCTGCCATTTTAGGTGTTGGTCTCTTTTTGATAATGGGAGCTGCCAGTTTGGCGGCTCTTTTGCGTTATAGTGAGTTGTCTAACTGGCTTGGCTATTTATCTCAGCCTTATCTTTGGCGTGTGATTCGTTTTTCGTTGTGGCAAGCCTTATTGAGCAGTGGGATTAGTATTTTAATTGCCATTCCTGTTGCGTCTTGTCTTGTTCATCGGCGATTTTTCGGGCGATCGTTTCTCTTGCAGCTTTTCTCTGTTTCTATGGTTGTTCCGACAATTGTCGCGATTTTAGGCTTGGTTGTGGTTTATGGCCGTACGGGTTGGTTGAGTCAGTTATTTGGTTTACAAATTCCTTTGTACGGTTTGACAGGAATTTTATTAGCTCATGTCTTTTTTAATATGCCTTTGGCGGTACGTTTTTTATTGCAAGGCTACGATTTGATTCCTTCGGGTCAGTGGCGCCAGGCGTCCCAATTAGGTTTTTCTCGCCTTTCTGCATTTCGTTTAATTGAATGGCATTATGTGAAAAAAGCTTTGCCTGGTGCTTTTGTGTTGATTTTTATGTTGTGCTTTTCCAGCTTTGCCGTGGTGCTGAGTTTAGGGGGTGGGCCAAAATCAAGCACGTTGGAAGTGGCTATCTATCAGGCTTTGAGATTTGATTTTGATCTTGGTAAGGCCAGTTTCTTAGCTCTGATGCAGGTGGTGATATGCACCTTGTTTGCTCTTGTTGTGTATCGAATTGCGCCTGTTAATCGTCAAGATGCGAGCTTACTGTCTACTGATCGATATATTTTGAAAGACTCTTTCTGGGCGAAAGCCTCAGACCTTGCAGCTATGCTGTGTGTGTTTCTTTTGGTTTTTCCGCCCTTTATCGCGATTTTTGACCCTGTATTTTCGGCTACTTTTTTCGATACTTTGTTGTCTTCTTCTTTATGGAAGTCCGTCATGGTGTCATTGCAAATCGCTTTGCCCGCTGCGGCGGTCAGTTTATCGCTAGGGATTTGCTTTGGTGTTTTGGCTCGATTTTGTGTTGGGCGCAGATACTTGTCGTTTTTGCCCAATAAGATTGAGCACCTCGGTAATATGATTTTGATGGTACCTGGCTTGGTGATCGCAACGGGGCTTTTTTTGCTGTTGCGTGATTTCGGTTGGGGGCTTCAGTCGAGCTATTGGATTGTTGTGTGGGTTAATGCCGTGATGGCTTTGCCGTTTGTACTCAGAGCTTTAATGCCTGTTTTGTATCAGCAAGAGCGACGCTTTCGAAATGTATATTTGAGTTTGGGAGTCCGCGGTTGGTCTCGCTGGTGTTTGGAGTGGACTCTCATTCGTCAGTCTGTCGCGCAAGCATTTGGGTACGCTTTGTTGTTGTCCCTTGGTGATATGGGTGTGATTGCTTTGTTTGGCAGTCAAGGTTTGGTGTCCTTGCCTTTGTACCTTTTTCAATTAATTGGTTCTTATCGGTTAGAAGAAGGGGCTTGTGTCGCAGTGGTATTGATCACGCTCTGTTTGGTTTTGTTTTATCTGTCATCTCGGCTTATTGGAGGGCAAAAGAATGTTAAAAATTAACCTTCAATACAATTGGGATAACTTTCATGCGGATTATCGTGTGAATATTTCATCGGGTGTGACCACTCTGTTGGGTGCAAGCGGGGAAGGGAAGAGTACACTTTTACATTTGCTTGGCGGCTTTCTGGATGGTCATGGAGTATTGGATTTTAATAGTGAGCCATTACTTGCCTTGGCTCCCTATGAAAGGCCGATTTCTACTTTGTTTCAGAGTGACAATCTTTTTCCTCAGTTAACGGTTTGGCAAAATGTAGCGATTGGAATGTCGCCTTCTCTGTCTCTAAATACCGAGCAAAAAGATAAGGTCAGTTGGGCTTTAGAGAAAACGCAACTTGTTGATAAAGCGGATCGTTTTCCACAAGCTTTATCTGGTGGGCAAGCTCAACGTGTTGCAATTGCTCGTGTTTTGGTAAGGAATAAGCCGATACTTTTATTGGATGAGCCTTTTAGTGCGCTAGATCCTTCTTTGCGTGAAGAAATGCTTTATCTAGTGAAAGAGGTGACAGAAGAGCTTTCCTTGACGACTTTATTGGTTTCACATTTGCCTCAGGAAGCCAGTTTAGTGGGCGGAAATGTGCTCTTGATTGAGCAAGGTAAAGTCGTCGCTCATGAGCCGGTATCTGTTTTGAGTCAAACACCGGCACATCCATCGTTTGTAGACTATTTTGGTAAGTCTGGTCAGTCTTTATAAAAACAAATTTTAAGCGGCTTGTTGTCGTTTGTTGTGGAGTATCGTCGCCACAAAAATACCTGAGAAAATGAGCACAATCCCCACATAATGAAAACGAAATAAGCTTTCTCCCAGAAAAATGACGGAAAGGCCTATGCTGAAAACAGGCAGTAAATGGATGAATTGTCCTGCTGTTGCTGCGCCCAGTTTTTGAATGCCAGTATTCCAGCATAGGAAAGCACCAATTGAAGCGAAAAGCGCCATATATAAGATGATACCTAAGTTCCCACTTGTTAAATCTGTTAATTGTGTTTCGCCGAATAAAAAGAAAAGCGGCATTTGAAATAGCATCCCAATAATAGCAGTACTGGTAAAAAAGCCGATCAGAGACATTTCTTTTGGCCTTTTGACGATCAGAACGGAATAAATTGCCCAACTGACAGCGGCGGCAATAATCCATAAATCACCCTGTGAAATGGTTAGGTGTAAAAGAGTGTCCAGACTTCCACGACTTACTATGGTGATGGCGCCAACAGTGGAAATGAATATGCCCAGATTTTGTAGCCAAGAGGTTTTGTTTCCTAGTAAAAATCTGGCTGTAATTAGA
Organism: Marinomonas sp. 15G6-16; assembly: GCF_055809555.1. Taxonomy (NCBI): domain Bacteria; kingdom Pseudomonadati; phylum Pseudomonadota; class Gammaproteobacteria; order Oceanospirillales; family Oceanospirillaceae; genus Marinomonas; species Marinomonas sp. 15G6-16. Next base: position 2,504,136 of record NZ_CM147916.1, read on the forward strand.
ATCATCACAGGCATAATGGAGTTCAATAGCACGGCATTGGTAACAGTCGTTGAGGTCAGTCCAATGTATAAAAATAGGTTGTAGTTACAAATGCCGAGCCAACCGAAAAGGGTAAGCAGCGGCCAATTGGCAGCGATGGTTTTGCGCTCTTGCCAGAGTTTTTTATAGGCGAAAGGGAGCAGAATTAAACAGGCTAGGCTCCATCTAAGAAAAGATATTGTGTAAGGGTCTATGCCATTAGAAACGGTTAACCTTCCTAAAATGTAATTGCCAGACCAAAACATAATAGGGAGCAGCAAATAGATAAAAGCTGGCATTGAGTGTCCTTTTACTTTGTTTTTTTAGCCCAATTTTGTATGAAAAGGCCGACGAGGATGCACGCTAACCCAACTAGAGTAGATTGTAAAATGGGTTCACCAGCGAATTGAGATAGCCAAATGATTGAAAGCAAAGGCGATAAGAATATTAGATTGGCTACTTGGCTTGCATTAGATGTAAGTTTGAGTGCCTGATTCCATAGTACGAAGCTAAGTCCCATCTCAAATAATCCAATGTAAACAGCGCTCCACAATCCTTCTTTATTCCAATGGGTAAGTTCGCCTGTCATGGCAGCGTATAGAGTAATCAATGGTAAGGCAAAAGCGAAATTCAGTGTTAGGCCTATTAGGCTAGGTCGCTTGTCCTTCGTATTTAGCAGCCAATACATGGCCCAGATCACTGTGCTTAAAAGAGCAAAAGCAACACCAATGCCATTGGAAAACTCTAAGGAGGTGATTTGTCCCCGAGTTGAAATGTAGAGAACACCAAAATAACACATTGCCGCTGCGACATAATCTGTGGGTTTAAGGCGCTGCTTTAAGATTGGGACAGCCATGAAGCTGAGCATAATCGCCCAAGTGTAATTGATGGCTTGTGCTTCTTGAGCGGGAAGCATGTTATAGGCTTGAAGCAAAACCAGATAATAAATAAAGGGATTGATAGCCCCGAAAAAGAATGAAGATTTCCAAGACTGCTTGGCTGATGTGAGAAGTTCTTTCAGGTCGCCTTTACATGCAATCAGTACAATTAGGAACACAAGTGATACAGCATTCGCAACAAGGAGCAGCTGTGTGGGCGTTAAATATTTAAGCGATATTGAAAATGCAGTTGCAACGGTGGACCAAAGTAAAACAGCGCCGAGCCCGAACAAGATAGCTTGAGTATTATTAGAGAGAGTTTTCATCTGTGTTTGTCTAATCCTTAACTAAGATAAAACCATACTAAAGGCTAATATTTAGCAATAAGAGGGCTGGAATTCTATAGTGCTTTTACTGTCCCTGTAAGTCTTTCTTTCCCTATTTAATTTTGTATTTGGTGTTTTGTTAACTACTCACTTAACTGGTTTAACAAATAACAAGTAGAGTCGACTCTATCTGAATTGATTTCGTTTACTTATTGTCCTCTATTGCTATATAATACGCGTCCCTGTAAATCAATACTCCTTGTCTCACAGCTTTTTAACAGGGGAAGCGTGGAGACTAAGAACCCATAAGGAGAGCTTAAATGCGTCATTATGAAATCGTCTTTCTGGTTCACCCAGATCAAAGCGAACAAGTACCAGCAATGGTTGAGCGTTACACTAACCTAATCACTGAAGATGGTGGTCAAGTACACCGTCTAGAAGATTGGGGTCGTCGTCAACTAGCTTACCCAATCAACAAAATTCACAAAGCACACTATGTTCTTATGAACGTTGAGTGTTCTGACAGTGTTTTGTCTGAATTGAACGACACTTTCCGCTACAACGATGCAATCATCCGTAACTTGGTGATTCGTCGTAAAGGTGCGGTAACTGACGTATCTCCTATTAAAGCTTCTGAAGGCCGTGAAGATCGTCGTTCTGCTCCTCAACGTGAAGAGCGCAACAACGAAGCGACAGCTGAAGCAACTGAAGAATCTGAAGATTAATCAATATTTTTTATTAGGAGACACTCATGGCTCGTTTTTTCCGTCGTCGTAAGTTCTGCCGTTTTACTGCAGAAGGCGTTAAAGAGATCGATTACAAAGATCTAGACACACTGAAAGGTTATGTTACTGAAACTGGTAAAATCGTACCTAGCCGTATCACTGGCACTAAGGCTCGTTACCAGCGTCAGCTAGCGACTGCTATCAAACGCGCTCGCTACATTGCTTTACTTCCTTACACTGACAGCCACTTTAATTAATAGGCTGAAGAAGCGCTTCATATGAGTGGTTTAGCTAAATGGGTAATGAAGAAACGCTTGAACGCCATTATTGGTGTCATGTTGTTTACTTTGATCCCTATGATGTTTTGGCTAGCTGCTGCAATCTTAGGGTTGGTGGTGCTTCGTAAAGGTGTAAAAGAAGGAATACCTGTATTAGCTTGGGGTTGTTTACCAGCACTTGTGTTGTGGGTGCTCCAAGGAGATGCAACGGCGTTATTGGTGTTAGCGGATGTGATGTTGTTGAGCTATTTACTTAGGTCGACAATGTCATGGAGTTGGGTGTTATTAGTAGGCAGTTTTCTAGCCGTTATTAGCACTCTAGTTCAACCTTTATTAATGGAAAATGTTTTGAATTTGGCGGTTAGTCTTGTTCAGAATGTCTTGTCTTCGGAAGAGGGCGTTGAAGTTCCAGATAGAGGTTTGATCTTTGATCAGGCGGTGGTGGCTATATCCATTTTCCAAGTGGTCATTGCTGTACTTTCTTTGTTTTTAGCAAGGAAATGGCAAGCAGGACTCTATAACCCTGGTGGGTTGCGTACAGAATTTCATCAATTAAGATTGCCTGTGTCGTTTAGTTTGGTACTGGGTGGAATGATACTTATCGGAGAAGGCTTAGGCGGCTCCTTTACGGTATTCTCTCAGGCCGCTATACCTGCATTGGTGTTGCCCGGTCTCGCTTTAGTACACGGTATTCTAGCAAAAAAAGAAATTGGGGTTGTTGGACTAATTGCATTTTACCTTGTTGGTTTTTTTGTTCTAAATGTGTATTTCGCAAATATTTTGGTCACCTTGTGTGTGATCGACAGCTTTGTAAATATTCGTTCTAGAATTCAAGGTAAATCGTCCGACTCAAGTAATGGCTAATGATTAATTAGAGGTGATCGAGATGGAAGTTATTCTACTCGACAAAGTAAACAAGCTAGGCGGTATTGGCGACGTTGCAGTTGTTAAACCAGGTTATGCTCGTAACTTTTTGATTCCGAACAAAAAAGCTGTAATGGCTACAAAAGCTAACTTGGCTAGCTTTGAAGAGCGTCGTGTAGAGCTTGAAGCTCAAGCTGCTGAGCGTAAAGCTGCTGCAGAAACTCGCGCTACAACACTTGAAGGCAAAACTTTCACTATCGCTGCAAACGCTGGTGATGAAGGTAAGCTTTTCGGTTCTATCGGTACACGTGATATTGCTGATGCTATCTCTGCTGAAGTAGCAGTAGAAAAAGCAGAAGTTCGTCTTCCAGAAGGCGCGATTCGTCACACAGGTGCTTTTGAAGTAGATCTACAACTTCACCCAGAAGTAGTAGTGACTGTTACTTTGAACGTAACTGCTGAGTAATTTAGTTCTCTAAATTATTCGATCAAAGAGGGTGTCTTGCTGATTGCAAGATGCCCTTTTTTTATGGGCGTGATAAGCTAACCTTCCTAATTTTTCTCCGCATTTTTATGGATGTTTTCTGTGCAGCTAAATGATTCTGAAGTCTCTTCTATTAAATTGCCGCCTTATTCTATTGAGGCTGAGCGTTCTGTTGTTGGTGGATTAATGCTGGATCCACAAGCTTGGGAGAAGGTCTCTGAGCTAGTGATTGCCGATGATTTTTATCGACCAGAACATCAACTTATTTTTGCTGTGATTGCTCGCTTAGCCGATGAATCTGAACCCATCGATGTGGTTACGATTGGTGAGCGATTAGATAAGCGCGGTGATTTAGAATCCATCGGCGGCATGGGTTACTTAATCGAAGTTGCGGAAGCGACACCAAGCGCTTCAAACATTGCATCATACGCCGACATTGTTCGTGAACGATCGATTCTTCGCCGTTTGATCTCGACAACCAACGATATTTCCTCTCGAGCTTTTCACCCTGAAGGAATGACTGCTGCTGAAGTATTGGATGAGGCTGAGCGGAAGATTTTCCAAATCGCGGAAGGTGGAGAGAAAAAAGGCGGCCCTCGAATTGCCGCGGATATCTTAAGTGCCACCGTAGATAAAATCGATGAGCTTTATCATCAAGAAGGCGCTATTACCGGCTTGAGTACAGGATTTACGGATCTAGATGGCATGACGGCAGGAATGCAGAAGTCTGATTTGATTATCGTGGCGGGTCGTCCTTCTATGGGTAAAACGACCTTTGCTATGAATTTGGTGGAAAATGCCACCATGATCACAGATCAACCTGTGATCGTTTTCAGTTTGGAGATGCCATCAGAACAATTGATGATGCGTATGTTGTCATCATTGGGACGTATCGATCAGACTCGAATGAGGTCTGGTCAATTGATACAAGAAGACTGGGATAAGCTCATGTCTGCGGTAAAAATGCTGAAAGATCGCAAGCTCTTTATCGATGATACAGGTGGTATTAGTCCGACTGAGATGCGCTCCCGAGTACGTCGTATTGCCAGAGAGCATGGAAGTCCTGCGCTGATCATGGTCGATTACCTTCAGTTGATGCAGATCCCTGGTTTCACCGAAGGCCGAACAAATGAAATCTCGGAAATATCTCGATCTCTAAAGGCCATCGCGAAAGAAATGGAATGCCCTGTGGTTGCTCTGTCTCAGCTTAACCGTAGTTTGGAGAATAGACCCAATAAGCGTCCGGTTAACTCAGACTTGCGTGAGTCTGGTGCGATAGAGCAGGATGCGGATGTGATTTCTTTTGTTTATCGTGATGAGGTTTATCATGAAGATACGCCTCATAAAGGGATTGCTGAAATCATCATTGGTAAGCAACGTAACGGGCCGATTGGTACTTGTCGGTTGGCGTTTGTTGGTAAATATACCCGCTTTGAAGATTTAGCGCCTGGAGCTTACCAAGATTTTGATGATGAATAGGGTTATGTTTACTTTTGTACCTTTTCAGAATTAATATGGTTGCCCACGTTTTTAGTACATATTTTTTATAGAAAAATAACTCTGCCACTCAGGGATTATCGTATGCGAAAGATGCCAGTTACCAACAAAGAAAATGATTTTCCAGAAAGCGATGTTTTGGTTTCCAGTACGGATGTGAAAGGTCGAATTACTTTTGTTAATGATGCTTTTTGTGATGTGGCAGGTTATTCATCTGAGGCCTTAATTGGAGCACCTCATAACGTTATTCGTCATCCTGATGTGCCTTCTGCTGTTTTTGCCGATATGTGGGCGAATTTGAAGCAGGGCAATAGCTGGATGGGGATTGTCAAAAATCGTTGCGAAAATGGCGACCATTATTGGGTAAGCGCACATGTGAGCCCTTTGTTAGATGGTAATAAAGTCATTGGTTACGAGTCAGTTAGACGAAAGGCGACAAGAGAAGAAATTCAACATGCCCAAAGCATTTATGATCGACTAAATGCAGGAAAAGGCTTGTTGCCTTTTGCTGCGAAAGTTCGCTCTCATTTGGCGAATGCCGCATGGCCTGTATTAGCTGCGTTTGTGCTCTTGGCTGTGGCTGGATTAACTTCCAACTTATTGATTATCCAAATACTATCTTGTGCTTTGGCTGCGTTGGGCGGAGTTTTGTCTTTGTATCAAAATCAAAGCTTAAATATGGTTGTTGATGGCTTGTCTAAAGAGTCAAAGAACCCAATTGGCCAATATTTATACTGCAAAATGATTGGCTCTAAAGCCGCTGTTAAGTTTGCCCAAATTCACCAAGAAGCCGCAGGGAATACCTTTAGATATCGTTTGAAGGAAGGTGCAGGTCAGCTTCAAAAAGAGCGTCAGAATCCAAAGCGAGTGTTACCGCTAACTTAAATAACTTTAATAAGCAGCGCGGCACTTTTCAAAGTGTGGTGGCGTCTAGCTCTCAGTTATTGTCCAGCGTGACTCAAGTCGCAACACACGTTAACGTGGCGGTTGAAGCAACTGAGTCTGTTGGCTCTTTGACGCGAGACAGTCGTTTATTAGCGCAGCAAACGGGCGAGACGATGCGAGCTGTGTATAAAGATATTTCGGATGCTAAAAAAGTTGTTGCTGTTTTGGCTGAGCGCAGTGATAGCATCAATGAAGTGGTTCACTCGATTAGTGATATCGCAGATCAGACTAATTTATTGGCCTTGAATGCGGCGATTGAGTCTGCTCGAGCGGGTGAAGCAGGAAGAGGTTTTGCAGTCGTGGCAGATGAAGTCCGAGCATTGGCTATTCGGACACAAAATGCGACGCAAAATATCCACACTATGACGGAAGAATTGAAAAAGAATACTTCTGATGTGACCGAGACAATCGATAAAGGTACTTTGGTTGCGCAGCAAGGCGTGGACAGTGTTAATCAAGTTGCACAAAAGATGGGAGACATTGAGGCAGCTATTAAGAAAGTTGTGGAAATGACGGCACAGATTAATGTCTCATCAGAAGAGCAGGCGGCAGTAGCCCGTGACTTGAATGATAAAATGGAAGATGTAGATGCCTTGAGCCTGGATAGTATTCGCAGTGCAGAAAATATTGTGTTGAATATCACACACATTGAAGAAGAAGCTTACGAACAAAAGAATCTTGCTGAAAGAATGAAACAGTAAGGTTTTACTCTTTTAAAACGGTTTGAAGTTTTTTAAAGCCCCAACAAGCATTCTTGTTGGGGCTTTTTTCTGTGTTGCTATTGCTTGAGTCACTCAATAAAAAGTTAAAGTTCACTTACAACTTTGTAGATAGCGTTTCCTAATTTTTGTATTTGGTCTTTAGAAATGACATAAGGCGGCATGAGATAAATGAGTTTGCCAAAAGGTCTGACCCAAACACCAAGCTCAACAAATTTAGGCTGAATTTGATGTAAGTTCACCGCGTTTTTCAGTTCGACAACCCCTATACCACCAAGACATCGAACGTCTTGGACTTGCTCTAATGCTTCACATTGAGCGAGAGTTTCTTTCATCCAATTTTCTAACTGAGATATTTTCTTTGGAATCTCGTATTGGCTTAATAAAGTTAAGCTGGCGTTGGCCGCAGAGCAGGCGAGAGGGTTTCCCATAAAGGTTGGTCCGTGCATGAAAACACCATCTTCGTGGCTTATTCCTAGCGCAACGCGATCGTTTGTGAGTGTGGCGGCTAGCGTTATGTAGCCGCCAGTTAATGCTTTGCCAACACACATTATATCAGGGCAAATATCAGTGTGATCTGTCGCGAATAGCTTTCCCGTTCGACCAAAACCTGTCGCAATTTCATCAAAAATTAGCAAGATATCAAATTCATCACACAGTTCACGGATTCGGTTTAGATAAGCTGGGTTATAGAAACGCATTCCACCTGCATTTTGCACGACAGGCTCAATGATAAAGCCAGCTATTTGCTGATGATTTTTCTGAAAGCTTCTGCGTATTTCGTCTAGATAGTCTGTTTTTACGGGTTCTTCAAACCCCGTTGGAGGCGGGCTTATAAAAAACTGTTGTGTAAGTGCGTTGCTAAACAAGTTGTGCATGCCGTTTTCTGGGTCACAAACGGACATGGCTGCAAATGTATCGCCGTGATAGCCACTTTTCGGAGTAATGAAAAATTGCTTCTCTGCTTTTCCTTGAGTATTCCAATATTGAATGGCCATTTTTAAAGCGACTTCGACAGATACAGAGCCTGAATCAGAAAAAAATACACGCTGTAGGTCGCTGTGCGTTATGTCGATAAGTTTTTCAGCAAGTTCTATTGCGGGTTTATGAGTAAAGCCGCCAAACATAACATGAGAAAACTCAGTGATTTGTTTTTCTATTGCAGCATTTATTGTTGGGTGATTGTAGCCATGAATGACACTCCACCAAGATGACATACCATCAACGAGAGTGCGGCCATCACTTAATGTAATTTGGCAGCCGTCGGCTTTTTCAACGAGATAATGTGGCGTTGGTTGGCTCATTGAGGTGTATGGGTGCCAAAGAAGTTGCTTGTCCAAATTGACATAATCTTGTGTTGAGCGTGTGTTTTTCATTGAATCGCCTGTCATTATTTTTGCTGCATACTAAACAATGAAAAAGCCTAAGGCTAGGTTATCTGCTTGGCAGAATTATTTTTCCTTGTCTGGTGTGCGAGCAATAACCCAAACATCAACTCGTTCCGCACCGGCGTTTAATAGAAGTTTTGTGCAGCTTTCTATGGTGCTTCCTGTGGTCATTACGTCATCAAATAAGGCGACATGTTTAGCGATAGGGGCTGTTACTTCGTAGAGCTTTGTCTTGTTTTTAAGTCGGTCTTTTCTGCGCAATAAATGCTGAGCTTGGGTGTGTTCTCGTTTTCTAAGCGGGTTTTGACGAGCTTGTTGTGGGTATTGGTCACCAAGATGTTGTCGAAGGTTTTTTAGTAAATGATTGGTCATTGTTTTGGTCTGGCAGAAACCACGTTCTTTGATTCTATTCGGGTGGCTCGGAACGTAGATTAGTTGGTCGGGCCAAGAATCTGAGGAGTAAGTCTGTATTAGGTGTTCGCTCAATAGTTGCGTTAGTGGGCGAATATAATGATTTCCTTGGTTGAATTTGATGCTATGGATCAGTGTTTTGACAATTCCTTCGAATCGATAAGGTGCGATACAAAGCTGATATTCAGGTGTGGATGCTTGGCAGTTACCACAGAGAATGTTTGGAGTTTGGGTGGGACATTTGCAGTGAAGGCAATGTTGTTTGTTTTTCGGAAAGCCTTTGTGGCAGTGTTGGCAAAGTGTGCGGTCGCTTTTTCGATGACAAATATAGCACTGGTTTATTAATAAACCATAGTAAACTTCATTTATTTTTTGTGTTGACAGTTTTATCCAGTCCATTAGTATTGCTCCATCCATTTATTCCATTGAGGTCAGTATGTCTATAAATATGCCTATAAATACGTCTGTCGAAAACACTTGTGAGCCTCGCTTTGATTGGACTCATGCGGAAGTGAAAGCGCTTTTCGATTTACCATTTATGGATTTACTGTTCCGTGCTCAAACTGTACATAGAGAAAATTTTACGCCAAATGAAGTGCAAGTGAGTACTCTTTTGTCTATTAAAACCGGGGCTTGCCCTGAAGACTGTAAATATTGCCCGCAAAGTGGTCATTACAATACCGAGCTTGAAAAAGAAAAATTGATGGAAGTTCAAAAGGTGCTTGAAGAAGCTGCTTTGGCAAAAGAAAAGGGCGCGAGTCGTTTTTGTATGGGAGCGGCGTGGAAGCATCCTTCTGAAAAAGATTTTCCTTATGTGCTCGAAATGATCAAAGGTGTTAAATCATTGGGCTTAGAGTCTTGTGTGACATTGGGGACATTAAATGATGATCAAGCTAAGCGATTGTCTGATGTTGGCCTAGATTATTACAATCATAATTTAGACACGTCCGCCGAATATTACGACAGTATTATCACGACTCGAACGTATCAAGATCGTTTGGATACGCTTTCTCGAGTTCGAGATTCTGGTATTAAATTATGTTGTGGCGGCATTATGGGAATGGGCGAAGAGCAAAAAGACCGTGTCGGTTTGTTACGCCAGCTTTCTCATATGACGCCTCATCCAGAAAGTGTGCCAATTAACATGTTGGTGAAAGTTGAAGGTACGCCATTAGAAAATGTAGATGATCTTGATACATTTGAATTCATTCGCACCATTGCGGTAGCGCGAATCATAATGCCTAAATCCCATGTTCGCTTGTCTGCCGGTCGTCAAGGTATGAATGAGCAAACGCAGGCTTTGTGTTTCATGGCGGGTGCGAACTCCATATTTTATGGTGAAAAATTGTTGACGACAGGTAATCCTGAAGCAGACAAAGATATGGCGTTGTTTGCAAAATTAGGCATAAACCCTGAAAAACGAGAAGAGCATTCGGATGAAGCGGTTGCGGAATCTATTGCTGCACAGGTGGTGAAGCAGGAAGAGTCTAAGTTGTTTTATGAAGCCAGTGTCTAATAATACGCCTGAGTGGATGTTGGCGTCGCTTCAAGAAAGACATCAGCAAGACTTAATGCGTCGTCCTGTTGTTCTTGATAGTCCACAAAGGCCTAACGCAAGAATTAATGGTCAGGAATATAAGGCCTTTTGCTCTAATGATTACCTTGGTTTAGCTAATCACCCTGCGCTTGTTGCTGCTATGCATGAAGGTGCTTTGCAATACGGTGTTGGTGGTGGTGCTTCGCATTTAGTTTGTGGTCATTTGAAGCCTCATCAGCAACTTGAAGAAGTGTTGGCAGACTGGCTTGGCTACGACCGAGTTATGTTGTTTAGCACCGGCTATATGGCGAATCTTGGTGTTTTGTCTGCGCTGGCGGGAAAGCAACGGCCTATTATTCAAGATAAATTAAATCATGCCTCTTTGATAGATGGCGCTTTGCTTGCGCAGGCGCCTTTGCGTCGCTATTTACATGGTGACGTGGCAAGTGCTGAAAAACTGTTGTCTAAATCACCTGAAGCTGGGCTTCTTGTTACAGATGGTGTTTTTAGTATGGACGGAGATCTTGCTCCGTTAGCGGATTTATCTCGGTTAGCGTCAGATCACGGCTGGATGTTTATGGTTGATGATGCACATGGCTTGGGATGCATGGGTGAAAACGGTAAAGGCAGTTTGTCTTTGACTGGATTAAACTCAACGAGTTTGCCCATTTTAGTGGGTACTTTTGGTAAGGCGTTTGGTACTTCCGGCGCTTTTGTTGCGACGTCTCATGATTATGCTGATTATTTAACGCAGTTTGCGAGACCTTATATTTACACTACTTCCATGTCTCCCGCGATGGCGTGTGCCACTTTAGCTTCTCTGCAAATTATCCAATCCGATGAAGGGCAAGAGAGACGAGAGAAGTTGGCTTGTCATATTCAATATTTCCGACGAAGAATGCAGGCTCTTTCGATTCGATTAATGCCATCTGACACTGCGATTCAGCCGATTATCATTGGTGATAATGGATTGACGTTAGAAATCAGCGAGCGTTTACGTCAACTTGGAATATGGTGTACCGCTATTCGTCCACCGACTGTACCTGTTGGCAGCGCACGCTTAAGAATTACCTTAAGTGCAGATCACTCAGATGAAGATTTAGTGTTATTATGTGATTCACTCGAACAGATTTTAACATCAGAAGAATAGAGGGATTGCATGCGCGCACGTATTGAAACAGAAGCATTTGGAGACCCAACTCACCAGGCTATTTTTATTGTGTCTGGATGGGCTATGCCGAAAGAAGTTATGCATGCTTTTGCGCAGCGTTTAAGTCAGCGTTTTTATGTTGTATTAGCCAATTTACCTGGTATTTCACTGGATGAGCAATGGATAAGCCGCTCTCGCATTGGCCCCAATTATGATATCGATGCATTAACAGAGCAGCTGATTGAAGTGGCGCCGAAAAGATCCTGGTGGATTGGTTGGTCTCTTGGTGGCATGGTTTCTACTTATGTGGCGGCTCGCCGCTCTAGTTGTGTACGTGGGTTGATTACTTTGTCGGCGGCGCCTAGTTTTGTGGTCCGAGATAACTACCCAAATGCTATGTCCATAGATGACTTCGATGCTTTTTCATCCTTGGTTGAAAGCTCACCAGAACAAGGTCTTAAACGTTTTGTCGTTTTACAAACAAAGGAAGCGGAAGGTGAACGTGCTCTTATTAAGCGATTACACTCTTTTTTACCGATAAAAACGCTTAGTCGTGCCGCGTTAATCGGAGGCCTTAGGTTACTAAAATCTCTGGATGTTCGTCGTGAACTGTCGATTTTAGATTTGCCTAACTTGCATATATTCGGCGGTAAGGATGCTTTGGTTTCTGTGCAGAACCTAGAGCAGCAAATTGATGCAAATCCTCTGCAGCAATCTGTTGTGTTACCTAACTGTGCACATCAGCCCTTTCTTGAAGACGAAGAAACCTGTGTGCGTCATATAGAAAACTTTATAGATGCTAACCAATTATGATGTTTCTCCGCTTAGCTACAAACGGCAATTAGCTAAGCGTTTTGATCGTGCTTCTTTGTTTTACGATACTTATGCCGACTTTCAAAAAATTGTCTTAAAAAAATTGCTGTCGCAACTGCCTGTTGAGTCCGCAGATAGCGTTTTGGATCTGGGGGCAGGAACTGGGCAAGCCTTAGAGCAATTAACCAACCGACTAACGCCTACTTCGTGTGTTGCTTTAGATTTGTCTCAGCAAATGTTGGGAGTGGCTAATGCGCGATCTTCCCATGTGCCGAATATCCATTATGTTTGTGCGGATGCCGAGGCTTTGCCTTTCTCTCCAAACACTTTCGATTGTGTTTTCTCAAGTTTGGCTATTCAGTGGTGTTTGAAGCCAAGAGGTTTATTTAATGAACTTTATCGTGTGACTCGACCAGGTGGTTTTGTGGTTTTTTCGACCTTATTAGAAGGTTCTATGCCTGAGATTGATCGAGCATGGCAGAGCTTGGATGAGCGAAAGCGTGTTCATGAATATATGTCTGAAACGTCCTTACTTGGTTGTCTTGAGTCTGGTGGTTTTGAACGAATATCTTCCGAAGAGTCTTGTATCTCTATGTCATTCGAGACGGCAGAGAGTGCGATTCACTCTTTGAAAAAAGTGGGTGCGAGCCTGATTTCGTCAAATGCTCATGCGTCACTTTCTCCGGCCAAATGGAAAGCGTTTTTACATCAATACGAAGCGCAAAGAGAGGAAGCCGGTATTCCGTTAAGTTATCAGGTGGCGTTTGTTGTTGCCCGTAAACCTATAAATTGTCAGGAGTAATTTGTGAGAAAACGTTTTTTTGTAACCGGCACAGATACAGATGCAGGCAAAACCTTTGTAACTGCGGGATTGTTGGCGGCCGCTAAGCGAGCAGGTGTGAGATCTCTGGGGCTTAAGCCTATTGCAGCAGGAGCCCAAGAAATAGACGGTGCTTTGCGTAATGAAGATGGCTTGTTGATTCAGCAAGCGAGCAGTGTGGCGTTACCGTATGAGCAGGTGAATCCAGTCGTTTTTGCACAACCAATCGCGCCTCATATTGCAGCGATGCAGGAAAATAGATTGATAACGGCTTCTCGTTTAGAGGGCTTTATTAAAGGTGCTTTGTTAACACCCCATGAATTTGCTTTGGTGGAAGGTGCTGGTGGATGGCGCGTTCCATTAAATGACAGAGAGTTATTGTCTGACGTGGCAAAGCTGCTTGGTTTTCCTGTGATTCTTGTTGTTAATATGAAGTTAGGTTGTTTGAATCATGCCATTTTGACGGCAGAATCTATTGCAAGGGATGGATTGCCGCTCGCTGGTTGGGTTGCAAATACAGGGCCCGAAAAAATGCCATATTATGATGAGAATTTAGAAACCCTCAAGGCGATGCTTTCGGCTCCGTTATTAGGGACTTTATCTTGGTGTCAGGACGAGAAAGTCTCGCAAAATCAGTTCGATAAATTATTTTTGGCGTTATAATAATTCTCAATAAAACTTGAAAGTTAGAGATGTAAACGCATTATAGTTATAACGTAGATGGGAATGATTGATTTTGCTTAACGCTGGGGTGATGTTGTGAATGCTTGGTTGTGTGGTTTAGATGAAAATGAATACGCGAGTGTTTCAAGCATCTTAACCTTTATAGGTGTTGAACACAGCACATCTTTGACTGCCTTTCAGTTGCCGGATTTTGTTGTTTTAGGTGAGGCGGTTCAGTCTTTTGAGTTGGATGAAATGCTGCCAATTATCTCTCTAAGCCATTCTATGGAAGTGTTTGGTGATTACAACGTCTGGCTTGCGCCTTTGCCTTGGCGTTCTCAGACGCTTTCTTCCATCCTTAAAAGCATTAAGCAACTGCATACTTTTCCTCAAGCCTCTGGCGTAAACTTGAACTTACATGTACGTCATTTGGAAGCCTTGCTGATTCGTCAGGCTTTGGCTTCTACTCAAGGTGTGGTTTCCAAGGCGGCTCAAAACCTGCAAATACAGAGAACTACGCTAATCGAAAAAATGCGTCGATATAATATTGATAAGTCGGAGTTTTAGTGACTAAAGATGAGGAAATAGCGGAATTAAAAGCCGCTTTCAAAGCATTTACTGAATCTTCGGATATTTTGGCGAAATCTTATTTAGACCTTCAGCAAGAAGTCACTCGACTGTCTTCTCAGTTAGAGAGTGCAGAGCAAGCAAAGCGAGAAGAGCAAGATAAAAACCGGGTTTTAGTTTTGCAGTTCCAGCAATTGTTTGAGTCCATGCCTGTTGGGGTTTTGCTGCTGAATGAAGAAGGCGTGGTTGTAATGGCGAATCCCGTTGCAGAGCGCTTATTCGAACTGTCTTTGGTTGGAAAATCTTGGGCGTCGATTGTTCCTTTAAGTTTTCGGCCTCAAGAAGATGACGGACATGATGTTAGTATGGTGACAGGGCGACGAGTGAAAGTAGAGACGGCTTCACTGGGGAATGTGCCGGGTCAGTTGGTGATTCTGGTTGATTTAACAGAAGCTTATTTGTTGCAGAAGAAACTTAATCATCATGAGCGTTTGTCTAATATGGGGAAAATGGTTGCGGCACTTGCTCACCAAATTAGAACACCTCTCTCTTCAGCCACTTTGTACGCGGGGCATTTGCAAAAGCCAGAACTTGCTCCTGTGATGCGTCAAACCTTCGCTAATAAATTGGTGGATCGGTTATCCAATATAGAAAAGCAAATTCGTGATATGCTGATTTTTTCTCGTAGTGAGATTAAATTAGATGAAACGGTAAGTGCTAATCTCTTTATTTCAGAGTTAACGGATCATTGCCAAGAAATCACAGAGCAGAAAAATATGCTGTTCGAGGTCAGTGGTGAAGAATTCCCCGATACAGATTATATTCAATGTAATAAAGAGACCTTGTTGGGTGCTTTGTTGAATTTGCTAAATAATGCCATTGATGCTCAGTCAGAAGGCTCGACGGTTAAGTTGGGGTGGTGTAGTCAAAACGGCAACATAACGCTGATGTTTAAAGATCGCGGTGTGGGGATGTCGAAAGAACATTTGGAATACGTACAAGAAGGCTTTGTCACAACAAAGCAGCATGGAACTGGATTAGGCCTTATGGTGGTGAAAGCCATAGCAAGGGCTCATCATGGAAAATTTGAAATAGACAGTATAGAGGGGGCTGGCACAACAGCCAGTCTGACACTTCCTCTTGTAAGGGTATAGCATGTCTGATGTTCGTTTATTAATAGTAGAAGATGATAAAGGGTTGGCTGAGGCGCTAGAAGATACGCTTATGCTGGCCAGTTACCAATGTAAAATGGTTTATAGCGCCGAAGAAGCTGTGCTTGCTCTGAAACATAATCCGTTTGATATGGTTGTATCAGATGTGAATTTACCAGGTATGGATGGTTATGGGCTGCTTCATCATGTGGTCGATACTTATCCTGAGTTGCCTATTATGCTTATGACCGCCTATGGCGATATTGCACATGCAGTAGAAGCGATGCGAGATGGTGCGGTCGATTATTTATTGAAGCCATTTAAAGAAGAAGAATTGCTGAGTGCGATTGCTAAATATACGATTAAATCGTCCTCTTCTTCTAATAGTCAACCAATCGCAAAAGACCCTTCAAGTGTGGCGTTGCTTGAACTTGCAAAGCGCGTTGCTGTTACAGATTCAACTGTATTGGTTTGTGGTGAAAGTGGTACTGGTAAAGAGGTGTTGGCGCATTTTATTCATCAAGAGTCGAATCGATCTAATGCACCTTTTGTGGCGATTAACTGTGCTGCGATACCTGAAAATATGCTGGAAGCAATCTTATTTGGTTATGAAAAAGGCGCTTATACCGGAGCGGTTTCTTCGCAAGCGGGTAAATTTGAGCAAGCCAATGGCGGTACTTTGCTGCTAGATGAAATTACTGAAATGGATGTTGGTTTACAGGCTAAGTTGTTACGGGTTTTGCAAGAGCAGGAAGTGGAGCGTTTAGGCGGGAAAAAAGCGATTCCTCTTGATGTTCGTATTATTGCTACCACAAACCGAGACTTGGCAGATTACGTGCGTGAAGGCGGTTTTAGGGAAGATCTATATTATCGTTTGAATGTTTTTCCTCTTCGTTGGTCGCCAATTCGTGAGCGTAAGGGTGATATACTACCCATTGCGCAGCATTTGTTGGCTAAACATGCAGCTAAGATGCGTATTGCGTCAGCGGTTTTTAAACCATCGGCACAGAGCAAATTAGAGTCACACCCTTGGCCTGGTAATGTGCGAGAGCTTGATAATGTCATCCAGCGTGCACTTATATTGAGCCCAAATGCTCAAATTAGTGAGGAACACATCGCTTTTGATATGATGAGTTTGTCGCCTTCTAGTCCAGAAGTTGAGGAGGAAAAAGACAGCGTTGCTTCTATTCTGGGTAAGGGTGTACAACAGCACGAATTCCGTATTATTGCTCAAGCTTTAATTGATGCAAACGGTAAGCGTAAGGTGGTTGCAGATAAGTTGGGTATTAGTCCTCGCACCTTGCGCTATAAAATTGCAAAAATGCGCGAAAGTGGCATAGATGTGGATTGATTTTTGTATCTTGTTTCAATTAACTTTATGCTAAGCTTAACTAATAATAAAAGTTGAACGAATCTGTGTTAAATTGTGTGAATGTAGTTTTTTAGGTGAGTAGCATGGTTACTGGTCGACCAGACATTAATCAAGTGTTGTCCCAAATGCGGGAAATGCAATCGCAAGTTCGTGCGCCGAACTCTCCTGCCTCTAATATTGCAAATGTAGGTGAGGTTGAAGGGACTCAGGCAGTAGAACGTGCTGATTTTGCTGAGATGCTAAAAAACGCAGTGAACAATGTGAACACATTGCAAAAAGATGCAACTCAGTTAGCTCAATCGTATGAACGTGGTGACGAAGGGGTTGATTTGCCTCAAGTCATGATTGGCCTGCAAAAATCAAGTGTGTCATTTGAAGCTATGACACAGGTGCGTAATAAACTTGTCGATGCGTACGAAAAAATCATGAATATGCCGATATAGGCATTTATAAACCGCTTGGCGCTTTTTAATGGATAATGTCCCTGCAGAACAATCAGAACAAAAACTCTATTTAGAGTTGGTTACAGGCTTTAATAAGCTGACAGTGATTCGTCAGCTTGCATTAATGGTCGGATTAGCGGCCTCTATAGCAATTGGTTTATCTGCAGTTCTTTGGAGTAATGGTCCAGAATACAAGCCAGTCTTAAGTAGTATTACTGATTACAATGCAGATCAAATCGTTGAACTTCTTAGTACAAATAATATTCCTTTCAAGTTAGATGAAAACACGGGAGCTTTACTCGTTGAATCTGACTTCTATCATCAAGCTCGTCTTAAATTAGCTGGTTCAGGTATTGTTTCCGACAACATTGTTGGCATGGAAATTATGGATCAAGAGCAAGGTTTAGGGACTTCCCAGTTCGTTGAAACCACTCGGTATCGACGAGGTTTAGAAGGGGAACTAAGCCGTACAATTACCAGCCTTCAAAGTATCAAAAGCGCTCGTGTGCATTTGGCTATTCCTAAAGAATCTGTGTTTGTTCGAGATACTCGTAAGCCTTCTGCTTCCGTATTTTTAGAACTTTACCCTGGAAGACGTTTAGATCGAAGCCAAGTTGAGGCCATTGTTAATCTTGTTGCTTCTAGTATTTCGCAATTGAGTGATAAAGATGTCACGGTTGTGGATCAGCGCGGTACTTTACTAACAGAGAAAGACGTTGATTCGGAATTGTCTGTTGCCGGTAAGCAGTTTGAATACACTCGTAGAGTGGAAGATGTTCTTTTGCAACGTGTTAATAACATACTTGGCCCTGTTATCGGTCAAGGGCGTTTCAAGGCTGAAGTGTCTGCTGATGTGGACTTTACTGCCATCGAGAAGACAGATGAGCAATATAACCCTGATTTGTTGGCTTTGCGCAGTGAGCAAACATTAAGAGAAAATCGTAATGGAGCGAATACCAGCGGTATTCCTGGTGCTTTAACGAATCAGCCGCCTGGTGCTGTGTCTATTCCAGAAGCTGTAGATGAAAATGGCGCACCTATTGGTGGCAGTAATCCCGCCAATGGACAATCTCGTGAAGAAACAACACGTAACTTTGAGTTAGACAGAAGTATCAGTTACACCAAGCGTCAACAAGGAACGGTTAGACGATTATCGGTTGCAGTTGTCGTCGATGATTTGGTGAGTCTAGACTCAGAAACATCCGCTTTAATTCGTACTCCTTGGAGTGATGATGAGCTGGGACGTTTAACTTTATTGGTCCGAGATGCCGTTGGCTATGATCCATCTCGTGGCGACAGTGTTAGTGTCATTAACTCGCCTTTCGCTGTACCTGATCCAGTTGAGCCAGTTGCTGAAGTGCCTTTCTATCAACAAACTTGGTTCTTGAATCTATTGCAACCGACATTGGTTGGGATATTCGTTTTAATACTTTTATTGGTTGTTGTTCGACCAATTCTGAAAGCGCTGAACGAACAGAACAAAATTGCTGTGGCAGACGATACGGAAGCGGCTATTTTTTCTGATGAAACCGATGAAATTTCTGATGATCAAGTATCCTTGGTGAGTGCGGAAGACATATTAGTACCGGGCTCTCCTGAGAAAATTGAACGACAGCTAAACGCAATTCGTGGTTTGATAGCAGAAGAACCAGAGCGTGTAGCACAAGTTGTTAAACAATGGGTTATGGAATAATAAATGAGTAGTACAGGCCAAGGCGAATTAAGTTCAGTTGAAAAAGCGGCAGTGCTTCTGATGTCGTTAGGTGAATCTGACGCTGCGCAAATTTTGAAACATATGGGGCCAAAAGAAGTTCAAAAAATTGGTCAGACTATGGCGCAATTGGCCAATGTACAGCGTCATCAGGTAGAAAAAGTATTAGATGATTTTCTAGTCTTGGTAGGCGATCAGACCGGTTTAGGGTTAGGTGCTGATGGCTACATTCGAAATATGTTAAGAGAAGCCCTTGGTGAAGAAAAAGCCGGCAGCTTGATTGATCGGATTCTGTTGGGTGGGAACACGACAGGTCTGGACACACTGAAATGGATGGAATCTCGCGCTGTTGCAGATGTAATTCGTTACGAACACCCTCAGATCCAAGCCATTGTTATTTCCTATTTAGACCCAGACCAAGCCGCAGACATTCTTGCAAACTTTGATGAGCGGGTGCGTTTAGATATTGTCTTGCGTGTCGCTGCGTTAGAAACAGTTCAGCCGGCAGCATTGAAAGAGTTGAACGATATTCTTGAACGTCAATTTTCCGGTAATCAATCGACTCAATCTACAACCATTGGCGGTATCCGCACAGCAGCCAATATTATGAACTTTATCGATAGTACGGTTGAGTCTGAATTGATGGAGTCTATCCGAGATGTAGATGAAGACTTAGCCAATACCATTCAAGATTTGATGTTTGTATTTGATAACTTATTAGAAGTTGATGATCGTGGTATTCAGGTTATTCTTCGTGAAGTGGAGTCGGAAACATTGATTTTGGCATTGAAAGGGGCAGACCCAGATATGCAAGAGAAAATCTTCAAAAATATGTCTTCCCGTGCTGCTGATATGTTGAAAGATGACTTGGAATCCAAGGGTCCTGTTCGTGTCAGTGAAGTTGAAGTCGCTCAAAAAGAAATATTGGCTGTGGCCAGACGCCTTGCAGATAACGGAGAGATTGCTCTCGGTGGCGGTGGCGAGAAGATGGTCTAGTTAGCTTATGTCGGATCAAGATAACGATAAACCTGAGCGTAAACTAACTGCTTATGAGCGATGGGAACTGCCTCACCTAGATCAAAATGCTCCAGTGAATTCTGGGCCTGCGATTCTAGTACAAAAAGACGCTGTCGTTATGACAGAAGAAGTTGATCAAGACTCCCTCGTGTATGAACCTTTAACGGCCTCCCAATTAGAAGAAATCCGCTCAGCTGCCTATGAAGAAGGTTTTATTCAAGGTGAAGAGGAAGGCCATCAAAAAGGCTATGACGATGGTTTCTCAAAGGGCGAAGTGAATGGCTTTGAAAAAGGTCATGAAGAAGGTTTGGCTGTTGGTATTGAGGAAGGAAGAGAGAAGGCTAAGCTTGATGCGCAAGCTCAATTCGCTTCTGCTGAGACTCTTTTGGCAGAACTTATTAAAGAAATCACTCGACCATTAGAAGATAGCCGCAGCGCGGTTGAAGCCTTGTTATATCAATCTATGGTAAGAATGATAGAAAACGTATGTCTTTCAAAGTTAAACCAAGATGGTCATCAGACACTAAAAGAACAGTTATCGCGTGTATTTGATGAAATTGGAGAGTACGAAGGGCGCATCCGTATTCTTTTGCATCCAGATGATGTTTCTGTTCTCGACTCTTTAGGTGTTAAAGAGCGACTGACTTGTCAAATAGACACAGATGACACCTTAATCAGTGGTGGCTTCGTTGTTGACTCTAAATCTTTTCATATTGATGGCCGAGTGGAGCAGCGTTTAGAATCTGTGTTTGATGAACTTCGCCAACTTTCCCTATCTGAAAATAATTAATTGTGTCTACTTTAGCTGAGCGTTTAAGCAAACTAAATAGCGTTTCAATAGATCCTATGTTGCCTCAACGAGAAGGCAAAGTGACTCGTATGGTCGGGCTTACTATGGAGGCTGTTGGTTGCGTTGTTGCGCTTGGCGATCGCTGCTCCGTTCAAGTTGGTAGGAATCGTTGGGTTGAGTCGGAAGTTGTTGGTTTTACAGGTGATTTAACCTATCTCATGCCAACCGAAGCGATTGAAGGTATTTCTCCAGGAGCCCGAGTCCGTCCGTTACTGGAAGATAGCAAAATGCCAGTTGGGGATGAGCTGTTAGGGCGCGTTGTGAATGGCTTAGGTAAACCTCTGGACGGAAAAGGGCCAATAAAAACCTCCGATGCAGTCAGCTTGCATGGCGATGTTATTAACCCGCTTCAACGCAAACCTATTCATGAACCTTTGGATGTTGGTATTAAGGCCATTAACAGTTTGCTGACAGTTGGTAAAGGTCAGCGTTTGGGGCTTTTTGCCGGTAGTGGTGTTGGTAAAAGTATGCTTCTGGGCATGATGACACGCTTTACCGAAGCGGATGTTACGGTTGTGGGCCTAATTGGCGAGCGTGGTCGAGAAGTAAAAGAGTTTATTGATCAGATTTTAGGCGAAGAAGGTTTGGCGCGCTCTGTTGTTGTTGCTTCACCAGCCGATGACTCTGCATTGATGCGTTTGCGTGCCGCAATGTTGGCGACGCGTATTGCTGAATACTACCGAGATCAAGGTAAAAATGTTCTTTTGCTTATGGATTCTCTGACTCGTTATGCACAGGCGCAGCGTGAAATAGCTCTGTCTGTGGGAGAACCTCCAGCCACGAAAGGTTATCCACCTTCCGTGTTTTCAAAATTGCCTCAACTTGTTGAGCGAGCGGGTAATGGGCGTGATGGAAGTGGTTCTGTAACTGCCTTTTATACTGTCTTAACAGAAGGTGACGATCAACAAGATCCTATTGCCGATGCTTCTCGAGCCATTCTTGATGGCCACATTGTTCTTTCTCGTCGTTTAGCGGAAGAAGGTCATTATCCAGCGATTGATATAGAGGCATCTATTTCCCGTGCTATGCCTCAAATAGTCAGTGAAGATCACTTGTACGGCGCAATGAGAGTTAAGCAGCTCTATTCTAAATTCCAGCAAAATCAAGATTTAATCTCGGTTGGCGCGTATGCGAAAGGAAGTGACCCCGATTTAGATCAGGCCATCATCCAGATGCCTGAAATACGTAGTTTCCTCCAGCAAACTTTGACTGAGAGTTTTACTATAGATCAGAGTTTAGAGGCGTTAGTTACCGCTATGACGAAAGAGCAGTAGACGACAGCGCTTAAAGCGGTCTACTATTTAGTCAATCATTTGATGGATTATGAGCATGAAAAAGTCGCATCGTATGCAAATTTTGGTGGATCTTGCAAAACGCAAAGAAGATGCTGCGGCTCAACAATTGGCTCGTGATAAGGCAAAAGTTGAGCAAGACGTTAGAAAGCTAAACGAACTAAAAGAATACGCAGGTCAATATGAGTCAGAGCGAAACTTACTCGGCTTGGGAGCTTATTTAACGACTAATTATCAGCACTTTGTTGACCGTGTTCAACAGGCTATTTTACAGCAAGAAGCGGCTATTGGTCGTGCTGAGCAACAAGCTGATATGAGCATGCGTGGTTGGTTGCAAGCAAGAACCAAGACAAAAAGCATGGACTGGTTGAAAGAGAAAAACCACAAAGCTGAGTTAATGGTCGAGGCGAAGCAAGAACAGCGTCAAAGTGATGAGTTTGCGATGCGCCGTTTCTTAGATCGCTCTTAGTTATTTTTAATACGAAACACGCCATGTCTGGGTAACGGCTTTATGGATAGGTACTCGTTTATTACTGATGTGGAAGCTGCACTTCATGAATATGCTTGTGTACCTCAGGTTGGTTTAGAACACTTTCAAACTTTACTAATTTCTTTTCAAACAGAAGCTCAGCTAGATGCTTTTGACGATGTTTTTCAATCTCGATTCACCTCTTTGATCGCCGCTGTAGACGATCTTTTGTTGTCTGGTTCTCCTTATTCTTCTGACTATCATGTTGCCTTCTTATCGGCTGCTGATGCTCTATTTCAGGTGTTTATTGGGCATCAATTTGGTCCAGACAGAGTTCTGCAGCTTTCTCCTCTTTTATCTCTTGATCGCCCAGTTTGGGCTTTTTTATGTTCTTTGAATAGTGAAGGGAAAACAGAGCCTACCTATTCTGATTATAGTGCTGCTCTAAGTTCAGAAATGTCTAAATCTTTAGTCGGCGAGTATTTAGCGTCTCTTGCGTCGGTCGGACAAGTATCTTTTGGTGTGAGTTCTTCGAATGGGGGATTATTGAAGGGGCGTTTTGCTTTAACCAGTGCTCAGTCTCTTTCTTGGCTTAAGTCTCGATTCCCTGATTTTCAATGGGAGCTTGTGTCAAAAAGCTATGATGAGAATACTTTACGAGACCTTTGTGAAGAGAGTTTTCTACCGATTTTCCAGCATCCTACGATGCCAAGCGATGAGCGTCGACGTTTTTTGAATGTCTATGAAAAGCAATTGACGCAGTTGTTCTATCGAGCATTTGGCTCGTTGTTCACATCGAAAATAATGAACATAAAACAAGCCAGCCGTATGGTTCCGATTGTTAGTAGTATGGGGGCTCGACTATGCGAAGATGTGGGAAAAGGTGATGTTGTTTTGCCTATACGGCACGGTGGTGTTTTTTATACCGCTGTTGATCGTTGTGATGGGGCATTTAGTTTGTCTTGTTTGGGGCGTGATTATTTACCTTCCTTTTTGTATGAAATCGAAACAGTTAAAGGGCGATTTGTCTTTGATCAAGTAGAAACCACAGGCCTTTTTTCAGTAGCTATAGATAAGTTAAAAAGAGTGGGGGACACTGCGTATTTTGAGTTTGACGAAGGTGTGAAATCTCAATTCCAATTTAACTTATTCGGTTATGATTCTATCGAAGTGTTTTTTGCTTCATCATCACATCAAGAGATTGATGTGTTGGTTGTTGATCAGGCAGGACAATATTTTGCTTTGCCTTACTATAAGGTTCGGGAAGTTGAAGGTGTTTGCTCTTTGTTTAACGATCAAAAATCTTGGGCTAAAAATGTTTGGTTAGATCGAGATGGCTTGCCGTACATAGAGCCTTGGTTGATAGATATAAGGCGGTTTTCTTATTCTTCTTCATTGGTTACCAATAGTCTGTTTAAGCCTGAACCCAAAGATGGTTATTATGTAGGATATGTTTTTACTAAGTATTATGTGATTGAGGCGGGCCTGGTATCGGCTTTAAGTTCTTACCGAGCGCCTTTTTCCTATTTAGACTTTGAGAGTGAGTCTTCGACTTCTTTTGTTGCTCAAGGTTGGCGATGCCTAGAAAAAGTCGTGACAGCCAATTTGGTTGGCGATTTTTCGCTTGATAGAACAGAGAGATATGCATTTTCTGCTATTCTTGATTGGATGGATGAGACGGCTGTTTTACCTCTAGAGTCTTGTCAATGGAGTGAGGCGTTACCAGATGTGAATGATTTAAATAAAATGTTTTCAGGCGGCCAAAAGAATTTTATTGCTTCAACACAGGATGATGTTGTCATTATTGATAAGACAAACTTTTTATCCTTTATTGGTGGATTATGG
The DNA here is from genome assembly GCF_055809555.1 of Marinomonas sp. 15G6-16. Lineage (NCBI taxonomy): Bacteria > Pseudomonadati > Pseudomonadota > Gammaproteobacteria > Oceanospirillales > Oceanospirillaceae > Marinomonas > Marinomonas sp. 15G6-16. The sequence continues at coordinate 2,528,369 of NZ_CM147916.1, forward strand.
CCATCTTCATTACCTTTGAAAAGTGACTGTTAATTATGAGTGCACCACATACATTGTCTTCTAAATATCCAAGAAAAGAGCTTGTTGGGCGCTTACAAAAAAGCGTTGTGAGTTTGATATTTGTTTCGCTGGTGGCTTTGTCTGGGTTGTATTTCTATATTGATATGAAGCTGAATGAGCAAAATAACCAGCAGAAAGAAATTCACGCGTTTTTAGATGTTGCTCATAGCGCTAAAGAGTATTGGTATGAACTGCTGTTATTGGAGGAAAAGGATTCTGTAGTGGAGGTTGATTCGGCTTCTTTGGAGCAGCTGCAGCAGATTCTAGTAAGTGAATATGAATTGATCGAGCAAGGGATTTTAGACTTTGGCTTGCACTCTGTAGTTGATGTGTCTGAGTCGAATGCTTTATTGGATGGATTGAGTTCAGAGAATCAAACAGACTTTTTATTAACACAAGAAAATAAAGCCTCTATTTATGCGGCTTTGGCTGTTTTAAAAGAGTTGGATGATGCGTTGTTGAAGGTTCGCTTAGAGGCAGATTATCAGCAACAAGTATTTATGGAGCAGTTAATCTGGTGGGCAGTTGCTGCTTTTGTCTTAATTTCCCTTATTGCCATCCTCTCGGCTACTGACTTTGTCCGTCAGTTGCGTTCAGGTTTTGCTGGTGTGCATTATGTTTTAGACCACCGTAAGCACGGCCACGCTGCGATTTATCCCCCTCGCAATCTGGTTGATGAATTGACAGATTTGAGTCATGTGATTGATAACGAGTTGGTTTCTAGAGGCTATGACCTTAATGATAAAGAAGAATATTTGTCCATTGTTGATGTTGCTTTATCAAAGATAAATGATGCTTTTTTTATTACTAACAAAGAAGGTGATATCGCATGGTTAAGCGCTGGTGCTGAGCGGTTATGGTTTAAGAATACAGCTCTATTTGAATCAGTGCTGGGGATAGATTCAGGTCTAGATGAACCAACAGGTGAGCGAGTGCTTGATTCTATCCTTATGCAGGATGAGGATTTAACATTAGAGCTGTCTGATGGGATGTACAGCTTAAAAGTTCAGCGTTTAGAATTTGAAATGGGTTCTGAATCAGAAGAAAGCAACCAATCTTGTGTTATATCGATTCAGCTAAAATCCGAATTGGCAGAGCTCCAAGTGTTGCACCATAGCTTGAAATTAATGGAGCAAGACGTATGGGATATCCCAGTTCGAGTTTTAAGAGCGGAATCTCCTTATGTGGCATTTGCTCGATCTTTAGAAATCGTACGCCAAAATGTTACTAGGCTTTTTGATAATGTCGAAAATGTGTGTTTGCACACAAAGCCATTTGAAAAAATTACCAAACTACAACAAATAGCATCCCTAATTGACGAAAAAAACAACCACAATGTAATGAGTAATAATGACGTTGTCGTGACGGCTGAACCTTCTGAGAAGGTTGAAGCCGAACTCAATGAAATGGCTTGGTTATCCGAGCAAATTCGAGATTCGTTGATACTTGGTTATGAATTGGTGCTTCAGCGTTTAGCCTTAGTTGAAAAAGATTTGTCCTCGGATGCTTTCTTGTTAACTGATGTTGATCGTTGTTTGAATGAGGTCAGATCTGGCGTTTTATATAGTCTTTCTGCTACAGAAGGTGAAAGCGAAAAAATTCGCCGTCGATTTGCTGTTGATTTAGAGCACGATATCAGTAAGGTTCAAAGCCAAATTGAAGGTATGAAAACAACGCTCGACTCTACGCTGTCTTTGCTAGGGGCTGACCGAAGTGTTGGTTTAGCGAGACTGGATAGAGCGAGAGAGTCTGTTAACGAAATTATTGAAAAACTTCATGAGTTAATCACGAAAATGCCTGCTAATGCATTAGAGGATGAGTCTAATAGACTATCTAATGATTATGATGATCTATAGGTTTAATTGTGACTCGAGGTATAAGTTGTGGTTGAAAGTTTTTTTGATGAACACGCGGGACGTTTACAAATCCACGTAAAAGGTCGTTTCGATTACACTTGCCATAAAATGTTCAAAGAGGCATTCACGGTAACGGAAAATGTTAATTCCTACGATGTGGATTTGGCTAAGGTAGATTACTTGGACAGTTCTGCGCTTGGTATGCTGCTCTTACTCAGAGATCATGCTGGTGGTGATCAAGGGTGTGTGCGTTTGATGAATGCAAAGGGAGCTGTTGTAGATATTTTGAAAATTGCAAACTTTCACCGCCTTTTTGAAATTGTTGAGTAGCTTTTATGGAGCAACTTTTAACCATCTTGGTGGCGGATGATAATCCAACGGATAGAGTTTTATTAAAGGCTATTTTAAGCCAATTTGGGCACAATGTTATTGTGGCTGTCGATGGGCAAGATGCTGTTGATAAATTCGACCCAGAGACAATTCAGCTGGTGTGTTTAGATATTAAAATGCCCCATAAGAATGGCTGGGAAGTTGCTTTAGAAATCCAAGAAATAGCGGGTGATAAGTTTGTCCCCATTGTTTTCTTGTCTGGTGTGGCTGATCCAGTTGCACTATCAAATTGTTTGAAAATCGGTGGTACCGATTTCATTTCCAAACCTTACAGTCCAGCTCTCATTACAGCAAAGCTGAACGCCATTGTTCGCTTGTTGGTTATGCAAAAAACGCTTGAAGAGCAGCGTGATGAGTTAGCACATTACAATGAGAAACTGCTTCACGAGCAAGAAGTCGCCAAAGTCGTATATGAGAACATAACAAATTCTAATTGTTTAAAAGACGCCGCGCTGTCTACTATTCATTACGGTACAAACACATTTAATGGTGATGTTATTTTGGCCGCTTATAAACCAAATGGTGGCATGCATTTGCTGTTAGGTGATTTTACTGGTCATGGTTTGTCTGCAGCAATTGGGGCTTTGCCTCTTGCCGATATCTTTTTCGATTGGACAAAGAAAGGCTTTTTGATGCGCCAGATTATTCCTGAAATCAATGCGCGCTTAAAAAGTGTGTTGCCATCGAATGTGTTTTGTAGTGCTGCTTTCATTGATATTAAAGTCAACAACAAAAGCATTGAAGTTTGGAATGGTGGTTTGCCTGACTTGCTATTTTTCTCTGAGAATGCCCAAGCTCCGAAACGGCTAACGTCTAAAAACCTACCTCTGGGTGTTCTTTCACCTGATGTATTTGAGTGTCAAATTGATCTTGCCTCCTTTGTTCCTGGTGATCGTTTGTTGGCTTTTTCTGATGGTGTTTATGAAGCGTTCGATTCGGCTGGCAACATGTTTTGTAATTCTGTACTTCAACCTCTTTATGATGGAGAAGTACCAGCTTCTGATTCAATGGATTGGCTTGGAAGTCAACTGCATAAAGAAGGTGTATTGGATAACCCGCATGATGATATCTCGTGTCTTGGCGTCCGCTTAGATTCAAATATCGGTATCGATTCACCCGTTCATGATGCCCCTCGAAGTCACGATGAGGCGCCAGCCGACTTTTCATTTGAGTATGTTTTGAATGCGGACTCTCTTCGTAATACCGACCCTTTACCTTATGTGTTGCAAATTATTACGACGGTTCCTGGGTTGAGCCGCTATTCCAGCCAAATTTTTATGATCCTTTCTGAGTTGTACTCTAATGCACTTGAGCATGGTGTTTTAAAGCTAAGTTCAACGAAAAAGCATTCTAGTGATGGTTTCTCTCTTTATTATGAAGAACGAGAACGCAGTTTGGCTGCGTTGAAAGAAGGGTTTGTTAAAATATCAGTGAAGGTTACATCAGATAAGAATGATCGTGTTCTTATCTTGTATGTCGAAGATAGTGGTGAAGGGTTCGACTTTTCAAGAGTGAATTACGACATTTCGAATACAGAGTTACTTTATAACCGTGGGCTTGCCTTGTTAGATCAGCTTTGTCAGAAACTTGAATTTTCAAAAGGTGGTCGCGCTGTATCTGCCCATTATCACTGGAGTGTAGGGCCGTAACGTCAGGTTGGCCTTGCTATTGCATAGTCTCTTTTATCGTTGGAGGAAATTATGCGAACAGATTCAAATACGGTGTTATCTTTATCGTCAGGTGTATTGCCGAAAACCTCAAAATCACCTCTACCAGCTTCAGAAAATGGAGCGGCTTTTGAAGATGATTTCAAAAAAGCAAAAGCAGCGTTTGGCCCCGAAAATAAAGACTCTGCAGATAAAAAGACGCTCAAAGAGCGTGCTTTATCTGATGAAAGTCATGTATCAACAAAACCTGTTGAGCAATCTGAGAATGCTTCGAAAGAAGGTTCTTCTGATGCTGTTGTAGCAAAAGAAGACGGCAAAGTTTTGCAGCCGGAAGGCGATGTTTCTCCTGCCAAATTGAATGATTCTAAAGAAAATTCTGAACTTGCTTCCTTGTCGTTATCGGACTCTTTAGAGGTTGAGCAGGGTGTTCAAGTGGGTGACTCTGAAGCTCAGGCGCTATCTGAACTTTCAGGAGCAGATTTGGATCTACAGGACTTTCAGAATATAGAAGAAAGTGATTTTAGGGCAGACTTGCAGAAAGGTGATCCTGTACTGGCTTCTGTTTCTTTATCGAATAGTGAAAAACCAATTGAGGTTCTTGATCCGCAAAATCTAGCGTTAACGCCTTTGTCTCAAGGTGTTAAGCCTGTAAATAAAGAGAATGAGTTAGTTTGGGTTGACTCAGAAGGACTGGAAGTTGAATTGCCTCTTGAAGATGATAGTCAGCTGTCCTGGGTGTTATCTCAAATGAATGCACGTACAAGCTCTGCAACTGGTGAAGGAAGCCAAGAAAGTCTGGTCGCTCCTGCAATATTGGGTGCTAGTTCGGGGCGTGGAGGCGTTGCTCAAACAAGTATTCCATTAAATGGAACTCCAGAACTTGGGACAGAAGGTTTTGACTTCACAGATGCTGCCTTAACGGATTCCACTGATACTCTACTGCCTGATGACTTGATCTCAATTGATGAGCCAATTGAGCTGCGTAAAAAAGAGCAAGAGGCTATGTTAAGTCGAATGTCTGGGCAAATTGATGGTAAAGTAATTGAAGAAGGTGTTGGCAATTTAAACAACGCGACGAATTCTATGCGTGCAGTATCGTCTGGGGCTGCTGCTGCGACTGCATCTCAAGCAAATTTAACAATGAATGTTCCGCCTCAACACCCAAATTGGGCAAGTGAAATGAGCCAGAAAGTGGCTTGGGTTGCTCGTGATGGAGGTCATACAGCTCACATTAGATTAGATCCGCCAGAGTTAGGCAGTTTGACGGTTAAAATATCAGTTGATAATGACTCCAATACGCAGGTGAGTTTTATTGCAGCCACACCTCAAGCGCGAGATTTGTTAGAAGGCCAGATGAGCCGTTTGCGAGATATGTTAGCTCAGCAAGGTATGGATTTGAGTCGCGCTGATGTTGATGTTTCTCAGCAAGATACGTCCGGCATGCGAAGAGATTCTGAGCGAGGCAGAGCTTCTAATCAGGCTGAGCTTGCGGCTCAGGATGAAATAGATGACGAACTTGTTTCAAGTAATATGTCTTATGTCACTGCAACCGGTGTGGACTATTACGCTTAAAGTGCAAATAAATTGATGGTGCTGTGTTCGATTCTTTGTAGAATAGAGTACTTTAAATAAACGAAATGCATTCTGTGCGTTTATTGAACAGAACTTAATACATCCAAGGTTTGTAAAGATGGCTGATGACGACGGTTTAGATATTGGTGGCGAAAGTGAAAAGTCAGGAGGCAAGAAAAAGCTGATTATTATCATTGCTCTTGTTGCTTTGTTGGGTGGAGGCGCAGCTGCATATTTTTTGTTGTTTAGCGGAAGTGGCGAACCTGAAATGTCTGAAGAAGAAATGTTAGCTAAAGCGCCTTCTATATATTTATCACTAGACCCGGCTTTTACAATTGATTTTATGGTTGATGGCAGACAGCGTTATGTGCAGTTAAGTATGACGGTAAAGTCAAAAAGAGCTGAACAAATAGACGCTGTGACACTTCATATGCCTTTGATACGAAACAGTTTGGTTTTACTTTTCTCTAGTCAGTCGTTTACTGAACTACAAACAGAGCAAGGAAAAATAGCGTTGAAACAAGCTTCGGTTGATGTGATCAATGGAATCCTTGAGCAGGAAACTGGTCTAGGTGGCATTGATAATGTTTTATTCACTAACTTTGTGATGCAGTAAGAATTATGTCCGCTCAAGATTTATTATCACAGGATGAGATAGATGCTCTTTTGCATGGGGCTGATGAGAAACCTGCAGAAGACGATAATAAAGACGCTAATGGTGTGGCGTCTTATGACATTACAAGTCAAGAGCGTATTGTTCGTGGGCGTATGCCCACATTGGAGATGATAAACGAACGTTTTGCACGTTATACGCGGATTAGTTTGTTTAATATGCTTCGTCGTACTGCTGACGTATCGTCTGGTGGTCTTCAGGTTATGAAGTTCGGTGAATATGTTCACACATTGTACGTACCAACCAGTTTGAACTTAGTTAAATTTAGGCCTTTAAGAAGCACCGCGTTATTTATATTAGATGCGAAGCTGGTATTTAAGCTGGTGGACAACTTTTTTGGTGGCGATGGCCGTCATGCCAAAATCGAAGGGCGAGAATTTACGCCAACGGAAATCCGTATTGTTCAGCTTATGTTGGAGCAAGTGTTTGTTGATTTAACGGAAGCTTGGGCGCCAGTACTTAAATTAGATTTAGAGTACATTAGCTCAGAAGTAAACCCAGCGATGGCAAATATTGTTAGTCCTAGTGAAGTGGTTGTTGTCTCAACATTTCATATTGAATTGGACGGCGGTGGTGGTGAGTTGCACATTACTCTTCCGTATTCAATGATTGAACCTGTACGAGAGCTGTTAGATGCCGGTGTCCAGAGTGATGTGGATGAAAAAGATGACCGCTGGGGTAAATCACTTGAACAAGACGTGAAAGATATTGATGTTAAGCTATCTGTTAATATTGCAAAACGGAAAATTGCGTTAGGTGAAGTGCTGAAATTCAAAGCGGGTGATATTATTCCAATTGATATGCCCGAGTTTGTCACAGTTCGAGCGAATAATGTGCCTACCTTCAAAGGGAAGTTGGGTGTTAGTAATGACCATTACTCAGTTCAAATGGTCGAAAGTTTTAAACCGACTAAGGTAACGAAATAACATGGCAGAAGAATCTCCAGATCAAGCAGGAATGGATGAAGGCTTAGCGGACGAGTGGGCCGCGGCAATGTCGGAAGCTGGCGAAACAGAGGAAAGTGACGGTCTTGAAGATGAGTGGGCGTCGGCAATGAATGAGCAAGAAGCCGAGCCAGTCAAACTGGAAACACTTTCGAACCCACAAGTTTCTAATGGTGATGTGGGCTCTGATCTCGATCTTATTATGGATATTCCCGTAGTTCTTTCTATGGAATTGGGTAATACGGAGATAGCCATTCGTAATTTAATGCAGTTGACACAAGGCTCCGTTGTTGAGTTGGATCGCTTTGCTGGCGAACCGTTGGATGTACTGGTAAATGGAACATTAATTGCGCACGGGGAAGTCGTTGTAGTGAATGATAAATATGGTATTCGCTTAACTGACGTTGTAAGCCCTAGTGAGCGCATTAGACGATTGAAGTAGCGCTATTGAATTCCTTCTTTGTTAATAGATATCTTATCGCGGCCATATTTAGTATGGCCGTTCCTTGTTTACAGGCCTCAGAAGTGCAGGACATTTCTGTGACTTCGTCTGTATGGAAAATGGTTGTTTCTCTTGTTTTTATTATCGCGTTTATTCCTGCCTGTTTGTGGGTGATGAAGCGCTTTCAATTGGCTCAAATGAAGTTTGGTCAATCTGATATCAAGATAGTGAATGTTCAGTCTCTTGGCACAAAAGAGAAGCTAATGCTTGTTGAGGTTGAAGGTGAGCGAATTCTGATCGGTGTCACTGCACACAATATTTCTCATTTAAAGAGCTTTCCTCTAAAAGAGGGTTCATTTGCTTCTGTTATGGAAGAAGTGAGCAGAGAAAAAAGCGATGCTAATGAGGGTGTAAAGTGATTCGTTTTCTAGTGCTGCTGATCTTGCTGGTTCCAGGAGTATCTTTGGCTGAAGTTGGTTTGCCTGCTGTGAAAGTGGTGACTAACGCAGATGGCAGCCAGGATTATACGGTTTCGCTGCAAATCTTGTTCATCATGACGGCTTTGACGCTTTTGCCGGCGGCTCTAATGATGATGACCTCATTTACCCGAATTATTGTAGTGCTAGCTATTCTTCGGCAAGCAATCGGTCTTCAGCAAACTCCTTCTAACCAGATAATGGTCGGTATGGCGCTTTTTCTTACCTTATTTATTATGACGCCTACTTTGGATAAGGTGAATGAAGTAGCTTTGCAGCCTTATCTAAACGAAGAAATGACATCAGGACAAGCTGTCGAAGCGGCTTCTGCTCCTATTAGGGATTTTATGTTGGCTCAAACACGAGAAGACGATATTGCGCTTTTCGTGAAATTGGCTGGGCGTGAAGGGACAATTCAGTCCATGGAAACCTTGCCTTTTACGATTTTGATGCCTGCATTTGTGACCAGTGAATTGAAAACGGCATTTCAAATTGGTTTTATGGTTTTTATCCCATTTCTTATTGTGGATATGGTTGTGGCTAGTGTTTTGATGGCAATGGGTATGATGATGTTGTCTCCTGTTATTATTTCCTTGCCATTTAAGATCATGCTGTTTGTTATGGTGGATGGTTGGGCGATGATTATGGGTACTTTAGCGGCAAGCTTCGGGATTTAAATTATGAATCCTCAGGTGGTGTTAGACTTATACGGGCAGGGCTTTTATTTAATCGTCTTAATCGTTGGTGCTGTAATGGTGCCAAGCTTATTGGTCGGTTTGATTGTGAGTGTGTTTCAAGCTGCGACACAGATTAATGAGCAAACCCTTTCTTTCCTGCCGAGGTTGATTGTCACTATTCTCGTTATCATGCACCTAGGGCCGTGGATTTTGACAGAGTTGACGGACTTTACGACCAACTTGTTTATTAATATACCTATGATAATAGGCTAATGTTAGAACTTAATCCTGATGAACTTCTGAATTTAACGATTAGCTTTCTTCTGCCTTTTTTTCGTATTGGTGCTTTCTTTATGGCGCTACCTTTGTTTGGTAGCCGTTTGGTTAACGCCAGAGTTCGTGTAGCTTTTTCCTTTTTAGTCGCTGTTATTGTGACGCCAGTCATCGATGTGCCCGATTATGACCCTATATCACCTGCTTACATTGTTCTGATTGCCGAGCAACTGGTGATTGGCTTTGTCTTGGGTTTCGTCATTACCATCTTGTTTCAATTGTTTTCATTGGCTGGGCAATTGGCGGCAATGAAGGCTGGTCTTGGCTTTGCTATGTCTAATGATCCAGCCAATGGTATTTCGGTAGCAACGTTAGGTCAGTATTATTTGTCTATGGTTGCGCTGGCTTTTCTAGGGACTGATGGTCATTTGGTCATGATAGAGTATTTGGCTGAAAGCTTTAATTACTGGCCAATTGGCGGAGGTTTTGAGAGTCAAAAGTATTGGCAATTGGTATTGCTCGGCGGTTGGATGTTTGAAAAAGCCTTGCTGATAGTTCTACCATTAGCAATTGCTGTATTAGTGATCAACTTATCATTTGGTGTCGTTGCTAAAGCTTCGCCTCAGCTGAATATTTTTGCTCTTGGTTTTCCTATTATTATGTTGTTTTCTCTCTTCTTTTTCTGGATTATGTTGGAAGACTTCTTAGATATTTATTTGCTGTTTTTCAGAGAAGTGATGGATTGGATGAAAAGCACATGGGGGATTCAGTTAAATGGCTGAAAACGAAGACGGCAGTGAAAAAACGGAAAGTGCCAGTAGTAAAAAGCTTCAGGATGCCCGTGATAAAGGTAATTTGCCTAGGTCAAAAGACTTAAGTTCTGCTTTGTTATTGATCGTGGCTGCGGTGACAATTTATGGTACTGGTACCTTGTTGGCTCGTGATTTGGCTGCCTTGTTCGACTTCAATTTTCTCATGGAGCGAGAAGACTTATTTGATTTGAGTCGAATGATCTTCCATCTTTATCAGTCTGTTGTCGCTATGATGGATTCGATGTTGCTACTGATGAGTGTGTTGGCGATAGCTGGTATTGTTGGAAGTATTGCTTTGGGTGGTCTTAATTTTTCTTGGGAACCTCTGACGCCAAAATTAAGTAAGTTGAGCCCTATTTCTGGTTTGAAGCGAATGTTCTCTGCTCAGTCTTTGGTTGAGCTATTAAAGTCGATTGCTAAAGTATCTTTGGTAGGGCTTATCTCAGTAATTGTGCTGAACTATTTCTTGGCTGAAACTTTAGGTTTGACCTTTCAGTCTATTCAACTCGCTATTTCTCATGGCATCGATGTTGTTATTTGGTCGTTTATCTTTGTATCTCTCGCTTTGGTTTTAATAGCTGCTATTGATGTACCTTTTCAAATTTGGTCGCACAAAGAAAAGCTCAAAATGACCAAGCAAGAAGTTAAAGATGAATTCAAACAGCAAGAAGGTGATCCTTTGGTTCGTGGGCGAATACGTCAAATGCAGCGACAAGCAGCAATGAATCGAATGATGGCAGATGTCCCTCAAGCCGATGTAATCATTACCAACCCGACTCACTTTTCTGTTGCACTGAAATACGATCAAGCAGGTGGCGCTGCGCCTAAGCTTCTTGCGAAAGGTGGTGACTTTATTGCATTGAAAATTCGTGAGGTTGGCAATCACTATGATATCCCTGTGATACAATCTCCAGAATTGGCTCGAGCTGTTTATCACCATACAGAAATTGGTGATGAAATCCCCCAAGGGCTTTTTAAAGTAGTGGCTCAATTACTGGCTTATGTATATCAATTGCGTAACTCTCGTATGGGTGCGCCAAGACCTGAGAGCATGCCAAATTTGGATGTGCCGGACGAATTTAAGTGGGATGGCAATTGATCATGCTTTTTTGTTTTTCTATTAGGGATCTAGTGTGAATTTTGACCGTGATCGACTTGCGGGGCAAGTGCAGGGTATTTTTAGTGGAAATCTAGGTATTCCTATTTTGTTGTTGTCGCTTTTAGCGATGATGATTTTGCCTATCCCAGCTTTTTTGTTGGATGTTCTTTTTACCTTTAATATTGCCTTAGCCATCGTTGTGCTTTTGGTCGCAATATACTCGATGCGCCCTCTCGATTTTGCTGTTTTTCCTACGGTTTTGCTGGTTTCAACTTTAATGCGCTTGGCACTTAACGTGGCATCAACGCGTGTGGTTTTGCTGAATGGTCACGAGGGCGGTGACGCGGCAGGGAAGGTAATCCAAGCCTTCGGTGAAGTGGTTATTGGTGGTAACTATGTTGTTGGTTTCGTTGTTTTTGCCATCTTGATGATTATTAACTTTGCAGTTGTAACGAAAGGTGCGGGACGTATTTCGGAAGTAAGTGCGCGTTTTACTTTGGATGCAATGCCAGGTAAGCAAATGGCGATTGATGCGGATTTAAATGCGGGCATGATTGATGCTGAGCAGGCTAAAGAGCGTCGGATTGAGATCGCTTCTGAAGCCGAGTTTTATGGTTCTATGGATGGTGCCTCCAAATTTGTAAAAGGTGATGCCATTGCCGGTTTATTAATTCTTGGCATTAATATTATTGGTGGCTTGTCCATTGGTATGGCGCAGCATGATCTTTCTTTTGCTGAAGCGATTGAGCGTTACTCGCTTTTAACCATAGGTGATGGTTTGGTTGCTCAATTGCCTTCTCTTATGTTGTCTACTGCGGCAGCGATAATGGTAACTCGAGTTAATGAGAGTGGGGACATGGGGTCGCAGATAATGCGACAAATGTTTGGCTCGTCAAAGGCTTTGTATGTTGCTGCAGGTGTGATGACTATTATGGGTGTTGTACCCGGAATGCCGCACTTATCTTTTCTTGCTTTGGCTGCTTGTTTAGGCGGTCTTGCTTACTTTATGGAGTATCGCAAGAAGCAGAAGTCTAAACAGAAGCAAAAAACAGGGAGTACCAATAAGTCTGCTTCAAATAATGCGCCTGCAGAAGTGAAAGATTTAAGTTGGGATGATGTGGCTCCGGTAGATATGCTGGGGTTGGAAGTAGGTTATCGGTTGATCCCTCTGGTTGATAAAAGTCAGGGCGGAGAGCTTTTAGCAAGGATTAAAGGTGTGCGCCGTAAACTGTCTCAGGACTTGGGCTTTTTGGTTCCCAGTGTGCACATCCGAGATAACTTAGATTTAATGCCTAACGCTTATCGAGTTACCTTGATGGGAGTGAGTTTAGCTGAGGCGGAAGTGCATCCGGATAAAGATTTGGCGATTGATCCGGGGCAGGTGTTCGGCACAATTGATGGCGTGCCAGGTAAAGATCCATCATTTGGTTTGGACGCTGTATGGATTGATCCGAAAAAGAGAGACCAAGCGCAAACTTACGGCTACACAGTGGTTGATGTGAGCACAGTGGTAGCAACGCATATTAACCAAATTATGTATAAACATGCCTATGAGCTAATTGGTCATGATGAAGTTCAGCAGTTGTTGAGCTTGTTGAAACAGTACAACCCAAAATTGGCGGAAGAATTGGTTCCAAATACCATTCCGTTGAGCGTTCTTTTGAAAGTGTTGCAGAACTTGTTGATTGAAGGTGTGCCTCTTCGAGATATGCGGACCATCGCGGAATCTATTATGGGAGTACAGCCTAAGACTCAAGATCCTATGATATTGACGGCCGCTGTTCGAACTTCTCTGTCCCGTTTAATTATTCAGACATTGGCTGACGGTATTGAGGAAATTCCAGTCTTAACATTAGAACCTCAGTTGGAAAAAATGTTGATGCAAACGGTGCAGCAAAGTCAGCAGTCTGGTATAAAAAATGAAGAGGCACTTATTTTAGAGCCGCAAATGGCTGAGCAATTACAAAACTCCTTGAAACAGTCAGCTGAGCAGCAAGAGGCAATGGGAAATACGCCGATTCTTATTGTATCTGCTCCAATTAGACCAATGTTGGCGCGATTTATGCGTTACGGTATGGTGAATATGTCTGTGCTTTCATATCAAGAAGTACCAGATCACAAACGTATTACTGTGGTTGGTGTAATTGGGCAATAAGTTTGATGATTTGTCAGATTAATAGTATCTATATTTATTTGAATCTTTCGGGTAAGCTATGGATTTGTAAGAAAAATATACTGGAAGGATTAAGTTATTCATGCAAATTAGGCGGTTTAGAGCTCCTGACATGCGGCAAGCGATACGAAAGGTACGCGATGCTGTAGGTCCTGATGCTGTTATTTTATCGAATCAACGTCTTCCTACCGGAGAGATAGAGATTGTTGCCGCTTTGGATTACGACGGTTCCCTGCCTTCTAGTATGTCCTCCAAACGCCCTGTATCTAATCACTCGCCTGAACGTCGCACGCCAAGCTCTGAATACCTAGAACGCATAGAACAAGCCAAAAAACAGCCTCTCAAAGAAGAAACTGTGTCTGACGATGAAAGTCGGGCTAAGCCTTCTTACCGTTTTGAAATGCCGCCACTATCAGAAGATAAGACAGACCCTAAAGTTGAAGAAGCGCTATCTATTCGCAATGTTGATGGTGAACGACAGATGCGTGAAATGGAGCTGGAACTAAAAAATGTTCGAGCTATGTTAGATCGTCGTCAACAAGAGGAAGATCGAGCGGATGCTAAGGTTGGCTCTGCTGAGACGAAAGCGCGACAGCAGCTACAAGGGTTGGGGTTATCAGACTTTGTTGTTTCTAGGTTAATAGATGATATTGATTTAAAAGGCCGAGAAGATGATTGGAACCGCTTGCTTGCGAATTTAGCAGACTATATTCCTGTACGTTCCAACTCTAGTGAACTTCGAGGTTGTATTGCCTTTATGGGGCCAACAGGTGTGGGTAAAACCACCTCTATCGGTAAAATTGCAGCCCAGCATGTTTTAAAACATGGTTCTGATGGTGTGGTTTTAATAACAACGGATACTTATCGAATCGCTGCCCATGAGCAATTAAAAACATTTGGTCGTATTTTAAATGTTCCTGTTGAAGTTGTAAGTGAATATTCAGACTTAAATGACGTTTTGGCGAAATATGCGGATTATCCGTTAGTGCTTGTTGATACGGCGGGTATGAATCCGAGAGACTCTAACCTTGAACGTCAGCTTCTAATGATGAAACGTGCACGCCAGAACTTGAAGAAACTTTTAGTCTTGCCTTGCACTAGTCAAAGACAAGTATTAAAAACCGTCGTTGAAATTTATTCTCAAGTTCAACTAGATGGCTGTGTTTTAAGTAAATTGGATGAGTCAGCTTCTCTTGGAGAAGCGATTAGTGTAGTAATCGAAGAAAGTTTGCCTGTTGTTTATATTGCCGACGGTCAACGTATTCCTGATGATATTGAGCCGGCTCGTGCGCATAATTTAATTAGTCGAGCGGTTTATACGGCTGAACATTATAGTCAGCTATATGGCTCATTAAAATATGGCGGGTAGAAAGGTATGGTAGTTAGTAAAAATATGTTATTACTGAAAGCGCTGCGTCAAACAATGTAGTACAGTTAGTTGACGCAACTAACTTAAATAGTAAAGGTTGCCTAGAATATTTTATGCAGACCAAGAATGGATATAACACATACTCAAAGAAAGCGACGCTCTCAATTGATGCGATTGTTGAGCAGTATGGGTATTTAGTAAAGAAAATAGCTTACCATTTGTTGGCTCGTTTGCCTGATAGTGTTGATGTCGATGATTTGACTCAAGCGGGTATGATGGGGTTGATAGAAGCCTACAAACGCTTTGAGTCAACAAAAGGGGCCAGCTTTGAAACCTACGCAGGTATTCGCATTCGTGGTTCTATGATGGACGAAGTGCGGAAGTCTGATTGGGCCCCTCGTTCTGTTCGTAGAAATGGTAGAGCTGTTACCAACGCTATTAAAGAATTAGAAGCAACTCTTGGGCGCGAAGCTGGTGATACAGAAGTCGCTGCACATATGGGAATAGGGATTGACGAATATCATGAGATGATTCAGTCCTCCATGTCGACCCAATTGTTTAGTTATGAAGAAATGCTGGATTCTGACACGAATAATCTGGAAAGCTCAGAATCCGAATTTGAAAACTCTCCTTATTCACTTGTTGAAGAAGATGGTTTTCAAGATGAATTAGCAAGAGAGATCGAAAATCTTCCAGAAAGAGAAAAATTAGTATTATCTTTATACTACAATGAAGAACTGAATTTAAAAGAAATTGGCGCTGTACTAGGCGTCAGTGAATCAAGAGTTAGTCAAATACATAGCCAAGCGGCTATGAGGTTGCGAGCTCGACTAAGTAATTGGCGAGATTAAATTATGAGTTGTGGAATATTACCTTTGGGGTGTGGAGGTTGCATTGGATAAAAACATGAAAATCCTGATTGTTGATGACTTCTCGACAATGAGACGAATCATTAAAAACTTATTACGGGATTTAGGATTTACCAATACAGTTGAAGCAGATGATGGAACAACAGCACTGCCGATACTTCAAGCTGGGTCTATTGATTTCCTAGTGACGGACTGGAATATGCCAGGTATGACAGGGATTGAATTGCTCCGAGCTGTGAGAGCAGATGAAAAACTGAAAACGATTCCTGTTTTGATGGTAACGGCTGAAGCCAAACGTGACCAAATTATTGCGGCTGCTCAAGCTGGCGTAAATGGTTATGTTGTGAAGCCTTTTACTGCCGTCGCTTTGAAAGAAAAAATTGAGAAAATATTTGAACGAATAGACGCTGCGAAATAGGAATTTTGGATGTCAAATGAATTGGGGTCTGGACTAGTGGAATTTGAAAGCCTAGTTAAAGATGGTGCTATAGAGCTTCAAAAACATATCGAAGTCGGAGACTTTGGTGGTGCAATCAAAATAATCCAAGAGTTAAGTGAAGCTCGACATAATAGCTTTTATAACGAAGTGGGTTTTTTGACGCGAAGTCTTCATGATGCCATTCGTGATTTTCAAGTTGATTCAATGGATTTGGTGTCAGGGGAAGGCGAAGCTACAACGAAAATTACAGACGCTTCAGATCGACTGAACTATGTGATTGAAACAACCAGCGCTGCCGCTAACAAAACCATGGATATGGTGGATGGTAGTGTTCCTGTCGCCAGTGAATTACAAGTCCGCGCTAAAGAGTTGCGTAAAGATTGGGGGCGTCTAATTCAAAGAGATTTGACACCACAAGAGTTCCGCGATTTGTACAAGCGAATTGATGTGTTTTTAGCATACGCTGATGAAAGCGCAACAACCTTGCATTCAAACCTCAACACGATTCTTCTAGAGCAAGGTTATCAAGATCTAACCGGTCAAGTAATTGCTAGAGTGAATGATTTAATTCGAGATGTAGAAGAAAAACTTGTGCATCTCGTCGCTGTTGCTGGACGCGTTGATAGTATCTCCGGAATTGAACACCAAGAGAAAGAGTCTGGTCACGATGATACTCGTGGTCATGGCCCAGCTATTAATAAACAAAACAACCCAGAAGTATTGAATAGTCAAGACGAAGTAGACGACTTGCTATCAAGTCTTGGTTTCTAGAAGGGGCTGAGGATGAGTTTTGAAGTCGATGAAGAAATTTTACAGGATTTTTTGGTAGAAGCTGGAGAAATCTTAGAGCAGCTTTCTGAACAATTAGTAGATTTGGAACAGAACCCTGATGATAAAGCATTGCTTAATGCAATCTTCCGTGGCTTCCATACGGTAAAGGGTGGTGCAGGATTTCTGCAGTTAACAGCATTAGTTGACTGCTGCCATTACGCTGAAAACGTTTTTGATATCTTAAGAAACGGTCAGCGTAAAATAGACTCTGATTTAATGGATATTGTTTTACAGGCACTTGATGCTGTAAATGAAATGTTCGATACCGTTCGTGCTGGTGGTGAACCGGAGCGAGCATCCCCAGAATTAATCTCGGCATTAAGTGCGTACGCTACCCCTCCTACGGAAGAAGAGTTGGCTGGCGTGGATGAAAATGACGCTGTTGAAGAGCCGAGTGAACCTGTTGAATCCGATGACTTTTCAGCTGATGAAGGCCAAGACTCTGTCACTTCAGGTGAAGATGTTGATATTTCTGATGATGAATTTGAATCTCTACTCGATGCTTTGGGTGGTGCAGATACGTCACCTGATGATGAACCTAAAGCTGATGCAGCTGACGATAGCGATGAAATCACAGAAGATGAATTTGATGCACTTCTGAATCAGTTGCACGGTAGCGGTGCTCCAGGTGTTTCTGATGAGCCAGTGGCTGAAGAAAAGTCAAATTCAGCAGAATCAGATGAAATTACAGAAGACGAATTCGAAGCTTTATTGGATAAACTTCACGGCGAAACGGGTTCTCCATCTAAAGACGCCAAGAAAGACGAAAGCTCAGAACCTTCCTCTGATGTACCTGCTGGTTCAGGTGATCTAATAACAGAAGATGAATTTGAGTCACTTCTAGATAGTTTACAAAATCAGAAGAAAGAAACTGAGAAAAAAACAGAAAAGCCTAAAGAGCCAGAGAAGCCGAAAGCTAAGGCAAAAACTGCGCCAGAGAAGCCAGCAGCACCTAAACCAGCTGCTAAGGCCAAGCCTGTAGGAGCTGATGCTGAAGCGCCTAAGGAAAAAACTGTTAATGCACCTGTTACACAGGAAGCAACGGTTCGTGTTGATACTAAACGCTTAGATGACATTATGAACATGGTTGGCGAGCTTGTATTGGTTCGTAACCGTCTCGTTCGATTGGGTCTTCAAAGTGAAGATGAGTCGATGGGTAAAGCAGTATCAAACTTGGATGTTGTAACTGGTGACTTGCAAAACGCGGTAATGAAGACGCGAATGCAGCCAATCAAAAAGGTGTTTGGTCGTTTCCCACGAGTGGTTCGAGATCTTGCTCGAAACATGAAGAAAGAAGTAAACCTTGTCTTGCGTGGTGAAGACACAGATTTAGATAAAAACCTAGTAGAGGCGTTAGCGGATCCACTTGTTCACTTAGTGCGAAACTCTGTAGACCATGGTGTTGAAGGGCCAGATGTTCGTGAAGCCAATGGCAAACCTCGAGTTGGAACGGTTATTTTATCTGCTGAGCAAGAAGGTGATCATATCCTGTTGTCTATTGAAGATGACGGAGCTGGTATGGACCCTAACTTCCTCAGAGGAAAAGCGGTTGAAAAGGGCATAATGGATGCTGATGCCGCCGAGCGTTTATCAGATGATGAAGCATTTAACTTAATATTTGCGCCAGGGTTTTCTACTAAAGTAGAAATCACAGATGTATCTGGTCGTGGTGTTGGGATGGACGTGGTGAAAACCAAAATATCTCAACTAAACGGTACCTTAGATATTAAATCTGTTCTTGGACAAGGTTCTCGCTTCATTATCAAGGTGCCATTGACGCTTGCGATTATGCCGACGTTAATGGTTACTCTGGAAGATCAAGCTTTTGCTTTCCCTCTTGTTAGTGTGAATGAGATATTCCACTTAAACTTGAAGAAAACCAATATTGTTGATGGTCAGCAAGTTGTTGTCATTCGTGGTAAAACACTACCTATTTTCCATCTTAAGAGCTGGTTAGTTAAAGGTAGCAGTAAGAATGACTTACCGTCGGAAGCTCATGTCGTCGTTGTCCAAGTGGGCATCAATGAGGTTGGTTTTGTGGTTGACCAATTGGTAGGCCAAGAGGAAGTCGTTATAAAACCATTGGGTAAAATGTTGCAAGGTACCGCAGGAATGGCTGGTGCTACAATTACTGGTGATGGTCGTATTGCATTGATTTTGGACGTTCCTAGTATGCTGAAAACTTATGCATCAAGGTAATACGATTTTCGCTTAGGGGATGTTATATGCCTGTAAAGGTACTAGTTGTTGATGACTCAGGTTTTTTTCGACGTCGTCTAGTTGAGATATTTGAAGCAGATCCAAGACTGGTTGTTGTTGGTACAGCGAATAATGGTAAAGAGGCGATAGACAAGGTTCAATCTCTGTCGCCTGATGTAGTAACTATGGATTATGAAATGCCTGTTCTTGATGGCATTGCCGCTGTAGTTAACATCATGAAGCTTAAACCAACGCCAGTGCTGATGTTTTCTTCGCTGACCCATGAAGGAGCTAAAGTTACTTTAGATGCTCTGGAGGCGGGTGCAGTTGATTTTATGCCAAAGAATTTCGAGGATATTTCTCGAGATTCTGCCGTAGTCAAACGAGCGTTGGTTGATAGGGTTCTCGCTGTAGCAAGAACTCGTTTAACGGGCGGTCGTGTATCTGTTGAAGCTCTAGCTCCACGAGAAGCTCCTAAACCAATTGTAACTGACCGTGGTGTTATCATTCCGCGAGCTAGAAAACGGGTTAGTTTGGTTGCTATTGGAACCTCTACTGGCGGGCCTATGGCTTTGCAAACCGTTTTGAGCAAGTTGCCTAAAGACTTTTCAGCTCCTCTAGTATTGGTCCAGCATATGCCAGCTGCTTTTACGAGCGCTTTTGCTGACCGATTAAATAATATTTGTCAAATTACCGTTAAAGAAGCTCAAGACGGAGATCGTCTACAAGCCGGTGTTGCATTATTAGCTCCTGGTGGAAAGCAAATGATGGTAGACCCTAGAAATGGTGGATGTGTACGCATCTTGGATGGGGATGAAAGGCTTAATTATAAACCATCTGTCGACGTTACCTTTGGCTCAGCTTCAAAGTGTTACCCAGGAAAAGTGTTATCTGTTGTTATGACAGGAATGGGAGCAGATGGTCGAGAGGGGGCTCGTATGCTGAAGAACACAGGCTCTAGAGTTTGGGTTCAAAGTGAAGAGTCTTGTGTTATTTATGGCATGCCAATGGCTGTCGAAAAGGCTGGCTTGGCGGACGATATTATAGATCTACAACATATTGGTGAGCGTATTGCACGAGAGGTAAGTTAGTGGATCTCGTTACTTTAGCTGGCTTATTAATCGCTTTTAGTTCGGTCTTTCTTGCTAACTGGTTAGGAGGAGGGGAAATAGTTCTTCTATTAAACCTTCCTTCTGCAATCATTGTTATTGTTGGTAGTATTGGCGCTACACTTATTCAAAGTAGTATTCAGGAAGCCATTCGAGCCTGCGCTCTTTTAAAATGGAGCCTATTCCCCCCCGTTTTTGATTTTAATTCTTCCCGTGCTGCAATCAATAGTTTAGCTCATAAGGCGAGACGACTTTCCTTGTTGGCTTTAGAGTCAGATATAGAAGTACTTGGCAGCAACTTTTCTAATCGTGCTTTGCAGATGGTCATTGATGGTGCTGATCCTGAATTATTGGAAGGCCGCCTTAATGATGACGCTACGCGCATTTATAATAAGCGCATGAAAAGCATCACCTTCATTGAGTCTATTGGTGGTTATGCGCCTACTTTAGGGATTATGGGCTCTGTTCTCGGTTTAATCCAAGCGATGGCAAATCTGGATAGCCCTGAAGCCTTAGGGCACGGTATTGCTGTAGCCTTTGTCTCTACATTGTACGGTCAAGGCTTTGCTAATCTAGTGATTTTCCCAATCGCGAAGAAATTGTCTGGCTATGCTGATCGAGAGCTTCTTTATCATCAGTTATTAATTGATGGTATCTGTGGTATTGCAACAGGCAAACATCCTTATCGATTAGAGTTAGAGCTGAGCACTTATGAGTAATGCTCCAAAACGGAAGTTAAGTGGCCGTAGAGCAGTTGCTAAGGTGACATCATCACAGGGTGATAACAGAGACCGCTGGATATTATCTTATGCAGACTTTATTACCCTATTGTTTGCTTTCTTTGTGGCCTTATATGCTCTTTCATCAAAAAATACAGGAGATGAGCCGCGACTGAAGGAAACGTTGCATGGCGTTTTCGAAGCGGTTCAAAAATCCGTTAAGCCTATTAATATTGGTGAACCTATTGTCGGTGAACCAAAAGATATTGAAGTGGTTGAAACCAAGCCGATACCTTCGGCGATTCCGACGATAGAGGAAAGTCATTCCTCTGCTGTTTATTCCCTATTATCTCAAGTTGTTGAAAACCAGTTTTCAGGATTGCATGCTGACGGCCAAATTTCGGTGTCTGAGTCTGCGGATTGGGTGAGTTTGGAGCTTAACTCTGGTTTAGTCTTTGGACAGGGAGAATACGATTTAACGAATGAAGCTGTGGCCTTGTTGATTTTGGTTGCAAATATATTGAAAGAATACCCCACCGTTATTTTGGTCGAAGGTAACACAGATGATACGCCTGTCAGCTCAAGGAATTTAGTTTCGAATTGGCATTTGTCTAGCTTGCGCTCTGCTTCTGTGGTGGATGAGTTAATTTATCGGGGTGTTAAACCTGAAATGATTGCACCGGTTGGCTTTTCCAGTGAGCACCCAAAAATCGACAATAATAGCGAAGAGGCTCGTCAACAAAATCGTCGCGTGGTGATACAAATTAGTAAGCAGGACGCTGATAATGTTCATGATTACTTGTTTAAGTAGCCAGTTACTGTATATGATTGCAAAGAATTCGTAAGCAAAATAACAGCATAGGATATCAGGGGAGTCAGAGTGCACATTTGGGCGGTGGCGAATCAAAAAGGTGGTGTGGGAAAAACGACAACAGTTGTTTCCTTGGCAGGTCTATTAGCAGATGCTGGCAACCGTGTATTAATGGTGGATTTAGATCCGCATGGATCTCTGACGAGCTATTTTCGTTTTGACCCAGACTCCATTGAGCACAGTGCGTATAACCTTTTTCAGACTGCAGGAAAAATACCTGAAGACCTTCCGGCTTCTTTGATACTTGAAACTGGACATCCTAATTTATCTTTGTTGCCTGCTTCCACAGCCTTAGCAACGCTAGAGCGCCACGCTCAAGCTCAAGGTGGAATGGGGCTTGTGATCTCAAAAACTCTGGCCATTTTATGGGACGATTATGACTATGTCTTAATTGATAGTCCGCCAGTATTGGGTGTTTTGATGATTAATGCACTAGCCGCTTGTCAGCAACTTGTTATTCCTGTGCAAACTGAGTTTCTGGCGATTAAAGGGTTGGAGCGAATGGTAAGAACGCTCACCATGATCAATCGTGCTAGAAAGCGTCCTGTTCCTTTTTTAATCGTGCCTACGTTATTTGATCGACGAACCCAAGCTTCAAATAAAAGCTTGAGAAGTTTAAAAGACACATATGAAGAATTAGTCTGGCATTCAGTCATACCTGTTGACACCAAGTTAAGGGATGCAAGTACTGCCGGCATAGCGCCATCGGCTTTAGATCCGAATGCTCGTGGCATAAAGGCGTATGCGAGTTTGGTGGATTCTTTACTGAAGCCAGCAGGACAGTAATCATTTATGAAAGAAACAAAGAGTAAGGAACAAACGTTAATAGGTCCTCAAGCTGCGGTTCAAAAGTATCTTGATGATTTATTGCATGAAGCGACAACAGAACAGCCGCCCATTGAAGTTGATGAGGCTTTGTTAGATCAAGATGTAGATGATGTAACGAATGATGAACCTGCTACAGAGGAGTCTGGTTTAAGTGAAGAGGAGTTGTCCTCTTTAGATGCTTCATTTGAAGAATTTGAAAAAGCGATATCAGAGTCAACAGATGAGTTGCCAGTAGAATTAGAAACGCAAGAGACTATTGAGCCAGAGCCAGAGCCAGAGCCAGAGCCAGAGCCAGAGCCAGAGCCAGAGCCAGAGCCAGAGCCAGAGCCAGAGCCAGAGCCAGAGCCAGTTAAAAAAATATCGAAAACAGACCCTTTACCTTGGGCAGTTGGTCGTTTTGAATGCTTACTCTTTTATGTTGGAGGCTTAAAAATGGCCGTTCCACTCATTGAGCTGGGTGGGATTTTTCAAAGTGAAAAAGAGAAATTAACCTCTATCTTTGGGCAGCCGGATTGGTTTATGGGTGTCGCGAATGTTGGTGACTTCAACCTTCGTACTGTGGACACGGCAAGATGGGTAATGCCGAATCATTATGAAGGTGATTTAAAAGAGCAGTTTCATTTTGTGATACAACTGGATAGATCCAACTGGGGGGTTGCTTGTGAGCGCGTAGCTGAAGCAATAACCTTAGAACCATCCCAAGTAAAATGGCGAAGTGATAGAAGTAAAAGACCTTGGTTAGCCGGTACCGTAATTGATCATATGTGTGCCATACTTGATGTACAGGGTTTTATAGAATTGTTAGAAGATCCAAAAAATGGATTTAAAGGCTCGCTCAAATAATTGTGATGATCAGCTTTTGATCGTGGGAGATGAATAATGTCGACTAGTTTAGCGTTAAAAAGTGAAACTCAATCAGAAGATCCTATGTTGCAATGGGTGACATTTTGCCTAGAGAATGAAATCTATGGTGTAAATGTTATGCAAGTTAAGGAAGTTTTGCGTTACTCTGAAATTGCTCCTGTGCCAGGTGCTCCAAGCTTTGTTTTGGGGATTATTCATTTGCGCGGTACTGTGGTAACTGTCATGGATACTCGCCAGCGCTTTGGTTTAGCTTCTGGTGAAATTACAGACTCAACTCGAATCATGATCTTGGAAGTGGAAGGTCATGTAATTGGTATGTTGGTTGATGCTGTATCTGAAGTGGTTTATTTACGTCAATCTGAGATAGAAGTGTCTCCGAATGTAGGAAATGAAGAGTCTTCTAAGTTTATTCAAGGCGTTTGCCATAAAAATGATATTTTGTTGATTCTTGTGGATTTGGATAAGCTTCTATCAGAAGATGAATGGTCTGAAGTGAGCTCAATGTAAGTAATAGGGTAGTTGTATTTAATGGAATCTCAATGGTTATTTAACCTTTTACTGACACTTCAATTTGTGTTGCTAATTGCGGTTAGTGTCTGGGCGTTTCGTATGTCTAGACACCTGAAGGCAATGAAGCGTCAGCAGGTTGAGTCGGATCAGAACCAAAAGAAACAGGTGCAAGTACTTGCCTCTGGGTCAATTGGTATGGGGCGACGACTGGTAGCTATTGAGAAGAAATTAAATCTCGCGGTTGAGAAACAGTCAGAAATTTTGTCGAAAGAGGGCAGTGTTTCTTATAATCGAGCTATGGAGCTTTTGGAAATGGGCGCTACGATTGATGATCTAGTATCTAAGTGTGGGTTGATCCGCGCCGAAGCAGAATTGATTAGCTTGTTGAAGAAAGAATCTCGTCATAAACATAGCTCAGACTACCATTAATAATCCTTCACTTTGTGGGCGAAAGCGATAATTTCAGCAACCGCCAAATAAAGTGACTCTGGAATTTCCTCTCCTAACTCCAAGGTACTTAGCATTTCAACGAGCTCAGGGCTTTGGTGTAGCATGACATCGTTTTCCTTTGCTACCTCCATGATTTTTTCTGCTAATAATCCACTTCCTTTTGCGCTGACAATAGGGGCTGTGTTGTAGTCGTATTTTAGCGCGATGGCCTTCTTCATCAGGTTCTCACATCGATTAAAGGTTTATTATGTGTTTGTAGGCTTTTTTCTGGGTTAGCTAGCTTTGCTTGAAACGTATCCAACCTTTCGACTTCTATGTCTTTGTCTCGCAATTGTTCCTTCAGTTTAGGCATGTTTTGTTTGAGTTTATGCAGTGTGTCGGCTTCTTCTGCAATGAAAATAATACTCACTTTGTTGGCTTGTATGCTGGTGCTGGCTTCAAACTTTCCTGTCTCTTCAAAATCAAACTTGAGCTTTACTAGCCAACGTCTTTCTTGTTTTCGTTCTCCTTGATTGCTTGAGTCCTTATGAATTTCTATTTGCACCAGATTCTGAGTAAGGCCGTTTCTAATCGGCAGCTCGATATGAAGAGGATAGGTTGGAGAGATGGTTTGGTTATTCTCCGAAAAATTGCGTAATTGAGTGGTGGTAATTCGCTCAATAGCATTTGCGATTTGTTCTGTTGGAACTGTACCAAGTCGTAAAGCGCCAGTACTTTCTTGAACATCTTTAAGTCGAGTCAAGTTGAGCTTTAAGTCTTCTGGAAGTTGCGTTTTGCTGTCTTGTAAGAGTAAAGACTCGCTAAAAGTACCGCTGGTTTGGATCGCTTGTTTCATGGCTTCTGGCGAAGAAGTAAGGCCTGTGAGCGTTGGCAAACTCTGTACGAGCTGTTTCAGAGCTTGTTGTGTTTGAGTTGGAAGATTTGTTGCTTCGCTCATGTTGCTCAACTGTCTGACTAGCTGAGTCATGCCTTCTAGAGACAGTTGCTTCGGTAGGCTCTGTTTTAGCGCTTCTTGATGGGAAGAAAGTGAAGCGGCTTCTGCTTTTGGTGGTAATGCTTGCATTTGATTGTTTGTATCAACAAGGACTCGAACAACATCCCCTCGCTTTAACTCGGTTTGGCTTAGAATAGAAAATTCTGTTTTGCCGTCTGTTACCGTAGCAAGTAAGGGAGTGTTGCTTGGTGTTATGTTTCCAGATGTCGAGTTTGCGGGTGTTGTATTGCCTTGTGCTATTTGAGAAGGGTTAGGTGCTGATGTATTAGCCGATGTCATTTGTGTTGGTTGGGTGTTGGTTTGATTATTCGTTTGTGTGTTTGCTGTTGATGGCGCGACCGGATTAGAGGCATTCGAACTAGGGGTCTTCGGCTGAGTGTTATTTTGTGAATTACTGGTGACCTGATTCGCAGTTGAAGTGACAGCAACAGGTGTCGATATAACGGTCAGGTTTAACACTCGAGAAGCGAGCACCAAATTTTCTGTACGGCTCGTTTGAGTAGTTTGAGGTTGGTTGGTTTGTGTCGGCAAGCTTTCTTTTGTTGTGGTTAAAGTGGCTTGAAGCGGATTAGTCTTATTAAGTTGAGCACTTTTGATGTCACTAAGGTCAATTGGCGCCCCTGTATTAATTAAAGTAAAAGGCTGCTGTGAGCTGATGGCGTGTAAAAGTTGAACAGGCTTGCCTTGGTGGTTGAGGGTTTCACTGCCTTGAAATTTAATTAAGCTCATATTCTCAATGAACTTGAGTTCATTCGCGAGTTTAGCAAGCGTCCCTGTATAGTTTGAAACTGTGCCGTTCATATTCTGCTTGTCAGAGTTTGCATTGAGCGTTGAACGGATGTCAGAGATCATGTGCTTGCCTACGAGTTCGTTATTTAAGAAAGAATCTCATATAATACGAGAGCTTTAATATTCACTAATGATGTTGATTAATATATCGACCTGAATGGATAAATCTTTTGCAATCTTCTTCTTTTTTAACAATATCAGACCTTTGGATTGAGCGCGGAGAGAGGGATCTTTGTAAAAGCCTTTCGTTCGATGTTCAGTTTGGTGATGTTCTTCGCATTTTAGGAGAGAACGGAACAGGGAAAAGTTCTCTGTTGAAGGTGATTGCAGGCATTTTATCGCCATTAGAGGGCGATATATTTTATAAAGGTCAAGAAGTAACAGAAAAGCGCCAAATCCTACAGGAGAATACCTTATATTTAGGTCATTCGGCAGGTGTGAAAAAAGCCCTCACTGTTGAAGAAAATCTTCGTTGGTATTGTCCTACATCTTCATCTGATGAACTGCATTCAGCATTAAATACATTGGAGTTGTTGGCTTTTTCAGATTCTTCTGTCAGTACCTTGTCCGCAGGTCAAACAAAGCGCGTGGCCTTGTCTCGATTATGGCTCAGCAAACAAAAACTATGGCTGTTGGATGAACCTTTTGCTTCTTTGGATGCCGAAGGTGTGAGCATTTTAGAAAAGCGTATAGCACAACATACAGCATCAGGTGGCGCAGTGATGTTAACAACACACCAAGATTTATTGTCTCTTCAATCTAGAGATATTTGCCTGCCTATATGACGTATTTATCTTTTATTAAAGCCGAAATTTTAGTCTTATGGCGACGTAAGCAAAACGTTTTTAATGCGCTTTTGTTTTTTCTGATGGTTGTCGTTTTGTTTCCTTTGGGAGTTAATCCTTCGGCTGAATTTTTAGCGCCGTCGGCCGATGGAATTGTTTGGTGTGCGACGCTGCTTGCGGTTCTCATGGCAACAGAAAGTATGTTTAAAGAAGATTATGCAGATGGCTCATTAGAGCAATTGATTATGAGTGGTTTGTCTTTGCCTTTATTGATGTTGCTTAAAACAACGGCGCAGTGGCTTGTTGTACTTTTACCCTTGTTATTCATGATGCCTCTGTTAGCCGAAATGTTGTATTTGCCAGATGGTAGTTTTTGGGTGCTTATAGCCACTCTGGTGATTGGCTCGCCGAGTTTGTTTTTAATCGGTGCAATTGGTGCCGCTTTAACGGTTTCCTTAAAACAAGGTGCTATTTTAGTGATGCTTTTGATTTTGCCCTTTTATTTGCCTGTTATCATTTTTGCTACATCGGCTGTGCGAGCAGCTCAACTAGGCTTGCCTTATTTAGGCTTGTTGGCGATCTTGTTGGCTATTTTCTTATTGTCTTTGGTCATTGCGCCTTTCATGACTGCAATTGCTATAAAAGCGAGTACAAACTAATGAATTGGGCTTGGTTTCATAAACTGGGATCGCCGAAGTGGTTTTTTCATTGTTCCAAACCTTGGGCGTTACCCTTATTTATTGTTGGCTGCGTTAGCTTGG
This sequence comes from Marinomonas sp. 15G6-16, assembly GCF_055809555.1. NCBI lineage: Bacteria > Pseudomonadati > Pseudomonadota > Gammaproteobacteria > Oceanospirillales > Oceanospirillaceae > Marinomonas > Marinomonas sp. 15G6-16. The sequence goes on from NZ_CM147916.1 coordinate 2,555,870, forward strand.
TGGTTGGTTTGATTTGGGGGCTGGCTTTTGCTCCTGAAGATTATCAGCAAGGTAACAGCTTTCGGATTATTTATATTCACGTTCCTGTCGCTATGTTGGCTCAGTCATGCTATCTCGCTTTGGGCGTTTCTGGGTTGGTTTTCCTTGTTTGGCAAATGAAAATCGCCCCTATCTTTATTAAAGCCGTTGCTCCTATTGGTGCGGTTATGGCGTTAATGGCTCTGGTGTCTGGTGCGATTTGGGGAAAGCCGACTTGGGGTACTTGGTGGGTTTGGGATGCAAGATTGACCTCTGTACTAGTGCTTTTTTTATTGTATATGGGAATTATCGCATTACAGAATTCATTGACTGACCTGCTATTAGCCAATAAGGCGGTTGCAGTATTGAGTGTGGTTGGGTTACTCAATTTACCCATTATCAAATACTCTGTTGAGTGGTGGAATACGCTACATCAAGGCGCGACATTCACATTGACGGAAAAACCAGCGATGCCAGTGGAAATGTGGTTGCCTTTATTGTTCTCCACAATTGGTTTGTATTGTTTGGTTGCTGGGTTGGCATTATGGCGTATGCAGACGGAAATTTTGGCTCGGGAACACAGGTCGCATTGGGTGAAAGAAGAGGTGATGAAATATGGCCTTTGACAGCCTAAACGACTTTTTTGAAATGGGCCGACACGGTGTGTATGTTTGGTCCGTATATGGATTTAGTGTCGTGTCTTTGATTTTTATAACTTGGTCGACTTTATCTAAACGTCGACATGTAAAAAAGGCACTGCGTAAACGCTTTCAAAGAGATGAAACTATCTGATGCATCCTATTAGGAAAAAACGCTTATTGGTCATCCTAATCATTCTTATGCTGCTAGGTGCGGCGGTTGGTTTGGTTATGTATGCGCTTCAACAAAATATAAACCTGTTTTATTCGCCTTCTCAGATAGCGGCAGGTGAAGCGCCATACAATGCGAATATCCGTGCAGGTGGAATGGTGGTTGAAGGCAGTGTTGTTCGTCATCCAGAGACTTTAGCGGTTTCTTTTGATGTGACTGATTTTCAACATAAAGTGAAAATCGAATTTAGCGGTATTTTGCCCGATTTATTTAGGGAAGGTCAGGGCATTGTGGCGCAAGGAAAGCTGAATTCTGATGGTGTACTGGTTGCGACTCAAGTACTGGCAAAACACGATGAAAAATATATGCCGCCAGAAGTCACAGAGGCATTAGAAAATGCCCAAGGCGAATCATCAAAGACGATGACGAAAAAATAATTTACTCATTAATCTAGGCTTTATATGCTTCCCGAAATTGGTCAGTTCTCGTTAATACTGTCATTGTTTTTTGCCTGTTCTCTGGCGTTTGTTCCCTTGTTTGGCTACTGGGCTAATAACCGCTTGCTGTTGGAAATGGCCAGACCGCTTACTTTCATCATGTCATTCTGGGTGTTAATTGGCTTTGTTATATTGACTTGGTCTTTTGCCATCGATGATTTTTCTGTTTTGTATGTCAGTCAAAACTCGAATTCTCAACTGCCAATTTGGTACAAGCTGAGTGCTGTTTGGGGTGGCCATGAAGGTTCTTTGCTACTTTGGGCGTTGATTTTAGTTGGTTGGTGTTCTGCCGTTGCTTTAAAAATTAAAACGCTTCCAAAAGACATTGGCCCTATTGTTTTGGCTGTTTTAGGAATAATAAGCACAGGTTTTCTGGCCTTTCTTCTTTTTACTTCTTCTCCTTTTATTCGTTTGTTACCCAATACTCCGGCAGATGGTGGTGATTTAAACCCATTACTACAAGACTTTGGCTTGATTGTTCATCCGCCACTTTTGTATATGGGCTATGTTGGTTTTTCTGTCGCCTTTGCTTTTGCGGTTGCTGCACTTATTACTGGAAATTTAAGTTCCTCTTGGGCTCGCTGGGCAAGACCTTGGACGGCAGCTTCGTGGGCGTTTTTAACGCTTGGCATTACTTTGGGAAGTTGGTGGGCTTACTATGAGCTTGGTTGGGGCGGCTGGTGGTTCTGGGACCCAGTTGAAAATGCGTCTTTCATGCCTTGGCTAGCTGGAACGGCCTTATTGCATTCGTTAGCCGTAACAGAAAAGCGAGGCGTTTTTAAAAGCTGGACGGTTTTACTGGCCATCTTTACTTTTTGTTTGTCTCTGCTAGGTACGTTTTTGGTTCGCTCTGGCGTTTTAACGTCTGTTCATGCCTTCGCTGCTGATCCAACTCGTGGCGTCTTCATTTTGGCCTTATTGTTCTTATTTGTTGGCGGTAGTTTGTTGTTATACGCGATTCGAGCCGCTCAAGTGAGATCGACCGTGTCATTTGGCGTGACAGGTCGAGAGGCTTGGTTGTTGCTGAATAATATTCTACTCACAGTGCTAACGCTGACAGTGTTGCTTGGCACTTTATATCCATTGATTTTTGATGCTTTGGGTTTAGGCAAAATATCCGTTGGTGCGCCTTATTTCAATACGGTATTTACTCCTATCGCGTTACTGTTAATTGTCTTTATGGCGGTTGGTCCTCTTTCAAAATGGCATCACACCAAAGCCAATGTATTCCTCTGGCCTTGTTTAGTGTCGGCGGCTTTATCGATTTTGCTGTCTGCCATTGTGATCTTTGTTTATGAGCTGAACTTCATTGCTTGGTTGAGTCTGGCGGTTGTCTTCTGGGTTGTTTGTTTGTCTTTTAGTGACTGGTTTAGCAAGGTTTCGGCTGGAACCAAAGGTATTATTCCTCGTGCTCGCCAACTACCAAGAAACTACTACGGCATGTTGTTGGCTCATCTTGGCATTGTTGTCTCGCTAGTTGGAATTGTTTTAGTGAGTCTCAATAGCAGCGAGTCTTTATTAAGACTCTCTCCGGGAGATTCAGCTAATTTTGCTGGTTATGAATTCCGATTTGATGCTTTAGAGCAAGTAAGAGGGCCAAATTATGTTGCTGATAAAGGACATTTTACGGCTTACAAAAATGGCGAACTTGTTGCTGAACTGCACCCTGAAAAGCGTTTGTTCACAACGAGGCAGCAGGTTATGACAGAAGCCGCGTTGGACGCTGGTTTTACGAGGGATTTATATATTTCATTAGGCGAAAAACTGGACGGTGCTGCTTGGGGTGTTCGGATTTATGTGAAATCCTTTGTTCGCTGGATATGGTTAGGCGGTTTGATGATGATGGCTGGTGGTTTATTAGCGGCACTGGATAAGCGTTATAAAAGACGAGTAGGTGCGGCCAATGCGTAAAATTTTACTCTTTATTCCGTTTTTCGTGTTTTTGATATTGGGCGTCTTCTTCTACCTTCAGTTGGGTAAAGACACTCAATATATGCCTTCGGCTTTGATTGGGAAAAAGGTGCCAGATTTTAAGTTGGTTTCATTGGAAACGGATCAACTTCTGACCCAAGAGGATTTACCCAAGCAGGCTTATTTGATTAATTTCTGGGGCACTTGGTGTCCTGCATGTCATGTCGAGCATCCATTCTTGGTAGAACTTGCCGAACAAGGTGTAACCTTGGTGGGCGTGGATTATAAAGATGAGAAAGCGTTGGCTGAACAATGGCTCAGTGAAAAAGGTAATCCATACACAATGATATTGATGGACGAATTGGGACACTTTGGTGTTGATTTAGGCGTGACCGGCGCACCAGAAACCTTTGTTGTGAACCGTTCTGGTGACATTGTATATCGGCATCAAGGTCCCATTACAGCTGAAAACTGGCCAGAGATTCGAGGCTATTTACAATGACTTCACTGAAAGTACTTTTTACATGGCTTGTATTGGCTTTTTCTGTCAGCAGTATGGCAGATGAAATTATGCAATTTAGTTCTGCTTTGAATAAAACGCGCTATCAAAGTTTGATTGAAGAGTTACGTTGCCCGAAATGTCAGAATCAGAATTTAGCGGACTCTGCTTCCGGTATTGCTGTTGATTTACGAGAGCAAGTTCATCAAATGATCGAAAATCGAAAAACAGACCAAGAAATCATCGAATACATGGTCGCTCGCTATGGTGAGTTTGTGCTTTATCGACCACAACAATCTTCTGCGACTTTTTTGCTCTGGTACGGGCCTTTTATTTTACTTGGGTTGGGACTTGTCGCCTTTGTTCTAGTCTTAAGGGCAAACCGAAGAGAACGTGAGGCTTCTTTATGATTGTGGCTTATTTAATTATGTGCGCCATGATGGTGTTGAGCATTTTGTTTCTTTATTACTCAATCACGTTAGGTTCTGCTAAGAGGGCGAACAAGGCTCAGCAAAATTTTGCCAAGGTACGAAGAGCGGAAATTGCAGAAGAAGTGGACGCCGGTCGATTAACAGAATTGGAGTCGGCGCAGCTTTTAAAAGATATTGAGCACGAGTCAAATCAAGATTCCACTATACGATCTTTTTCTTTTGGCAGCGATTCTCGGTTGGCTCATTGGGTCATGTTGCTGATCATTTCCATTGCCGTATTAGGCAGTGTGAGCCTTTATCAGTGGATGGGTTATTCAAAAGAAGTTGCTTTTACACAAGATTTGCAAAACCAACAACTGACACCAGAAAAAATAAGTGATTTTCTTCAGTATCGAAGCCGTCGCTACGACCGAGCAGAAGATTGGTATTACGAAGCCACGGACTTTGTCAGTGCGGGAAAGTACAACGAGGCTGTTATCGCTTTTGAAAAAGCATTAGATAAATTGCCAGAAAGTGCTGAAAACCGCATAAGTTTATTAGTCGAATATGCGCAAACTATTTTTTATGCGAGCGGCAATCAAAGCTCAAATAAAATGCGTCGAGTAGTGGATCAAATACTAAATGATGTACCGACAGAAGCCACCGCTTTGGGTTTAAAAGGTGTGTCGGAATTTGATCAGAAGAATTATCTTGGCGCTGTTTTAGCGTGGCAAGAAGCCATTCGTTATAATCCTCGTTCAGCAGAACGTATTGCCTTGATGTCTGCTATTAACAAAGCTCGTGAAGAAGGCAATATTGGCTATGATCAAGTCGCTCCTATTATTACTGACCAAATTGCGGTCAAAATAGAATGGGACCCAAGTAACCTGCAATGGCATGCTAATGATGTGTTGTTGGTTTATGCTTTAGCAGAAGGGCAAAAAATGCCAGTGGCGATACAGAGAGTATTTCCTGATGAGCTAGGGCAACCGATTTTGTTAACAAACCTTGATGCTTTGATGCCAACAGCGACCTTGGCGGAAATGGAGCAAGTCGATTTGGTAGTGAAATTGTCGAGTGTTAATGACAATGATCTGACAAAAGGACAAATTATCGGTATAAAAGAAGGTTCTGTTATAAATAGTAAAGAGATTATCGTAATCAAGGTGTCCTTATAATTGAATCCTAAGGCGCTTCGTTTGATAATACTGTCAACTTAAATAGATGTAATTCGGAATGTGTAATGGAATTTAGCTTGCGTGAGTGGCTAATCTTGATTGGGGTCGTCATTATTGTCGTTATCCTCATAGATGGATTTCGTCGTTATAAAAAAGGGCAAGAGTTTGCTCAATCAGATGATAGTTATGATGAACTGGAAGACTTGGATGAAGTGACGTCATTTACCCAAGCTCCTACGTCTTATAAAAAAGGTGAATATGATGAGCGTGCAGAGGCATCTCAAAATCCTATTGTAAATGCCTTTGAAAATGCTCGAAAAACAGCCCATGCACCTCTGACAGATGTGCCTCATAAAGTGGACTCTGGCCCTGAGTTAGATAGAGATGACGAGTTGCATCTTGATGAGCTTGCTTCCTTGGTGCCAGAAAAAGAGTTTGATGGCACAGCCATGGCCGAGCAAGACTATTTAGACGACGGCTTCTATGAGCAAGATGAGCTTGACCTTGATACACCAGCTGAGGTTCAAAGCAGCGCTGGTTATCAGGATGAAGAAGATTATGAGCGTAGCTATTCTGAAGTCGATATTGGTCAGGTAACACCTCAAGGCATTATTGATGACTTGGAAGAAGATGATTTCGACGAAGAAGCCGCACCGACAGAAATTGAAGAAGTCATTGTTATAAATATCTTTGCGCCGGAAGACCAAAATTTTGCAGGTATGGAATTGCTTCAGCTTATTTTGAACTGCGGCATGCGTTATGGCGATATGGACATTTTCCACCGTCATGAAGATGGTTTCGATCGTGGTCGAGTTCAATTTAGCATGGCAAATGCCATTGAGCCGGGCACTTTTGATTTAGAAACCATGGGCGAAGGTGAGTCTCCTGGCGTGAGCTTTTTTATGGGCTTACCAGGGCCTAAAAACAGCATGAAAGCATTTGATTTTATGCTTGAAACAGCTCAAACCCTAGTCAGAAATCTCGGTGGTGAATTATACGACGAGCGTCGAACGCCGATGAGTGAGCAAACGATTGCTCATTGTCGCCAGCGAATACGTGATTTTGAACGTCGCCGACTAATGCGTAACAAACAGTAGAAAACGAGATCTAAGAAGAAATCAGGGCCCTAAGGGGCCTTGATTGTTTTAGACACAAGATTTTGAGTTTACCTAATATATGAGCCAAGAAATAAACATGACGCAACAGCAAATGCTGAACTTGATTCAGCAACTTAACGATTACAGTTATGCCTATCATGTAAAAGATGAGCCAATCGTTCCTGATGCGGAATATGATCGTCTTTATCGCCAACTTCAAGAAATCGAATCAAGTCAGCCAGATTGGATTCAACCAGATTCTCCAACCCAACGCGTTGGTGAAAAGCCTGATAATGGCTTTGCCAATGTTGCTCATACTGTTCCTATGCTGTCTTTGGATAATGCGTTTGATAATGAATCCTTAGCGGACTTTGATCAGCGTATTCGCAAACTGCTTAATGCTGAAAAACTTGTGTATTGCTGCGAGCCAAAATTAGATGGTTTGGCCATTAGCTTGCGTTATGAAGAAGGGCGTTTGGTTCGTGGTGTGACTCGTGGCGATGGTTTGTCAGGTGAAGACATAACATCCAATATTAAAACCCTTTATTCCGTGCCTTTAAAATTACGCACAGACACACCTCCTGCTGTTGTTGAAGTGCGTGGTGAAATTTACATGCCGAAAGACGGCTTTGAAAAGCTGAATCAGTTGGCGGCAGAGAAAGGTGACAAAGTATTCGTAAACCCTCGCAACGCAGCAGCAGGTAGCCTGCGCCAATTAGACCCTAAAATTACCGCGTCGCGTCCTTTGGTGATGTGTGCTTATTCCATTGGCTATGTGGAAGGTTGGGAGCAGCCTGAAAGCCATTATGATGGTCTGTTGCAGTTAAGCGAATGGGGCTTCCGTATCAATGATCTTATGCAGCGGGTTGAAGGATCTGAAGGTTGTATTGAGTACTATGAAATGCTCAATGAAAAGCGCGCAGACCTGACTTATGACATTGATGGTATTGTTTATAAAGTCGATAAAATTGCACTGCAAAATCAGCTAGGCTTTATTGCTCGTGCACCTCGATGGGCGATTGCGAGAAAATTCCCCGCTCAAGAAGAAATGACGAAAGTCTTGGGAATTGACTTTCAGGTGGGGCGAACAGGGGCTATTACGCCTGTAGCAAGGCTTGAGCCTGTTTTTGTGGGTGGTGTAACGGTGTCTAATGCGACATTGCACAATAAAGATGAAATTGCTCGTTTAGGTGTTCAAGTAAACGATTATGTCATCATTCACCGTGCGGGTGATGTGATCCCAAAAGTGGTGCAAGTTGTTGTTGAAAAACGCCCTGAGAACGCTTTTGAAGTGGATTTTCCAAGCACTTGTCCTATCTGTCATTCGGATGTTGAGCAAGTGGAAGGGGAAGCTGTTATTCGCTGTACTGGCGGCTTGGTTTGTGGTGCTCAATTAAAAGAGTCCTTGAAGCATTTTGTATCGCGTAAGGCGATGGATATTGATGGTTTAGGAGATAAATTAATTGAACAGTTAGTAGATCAGGAAATGGTCAAAACGCCTGTTGATATCTTTACCTTGCATGAGAAGAAAGAAGCTCTTTTGAAGATGGAGCGTATGGGGCAGAAGTCGGTAGAAAAGCTACTCAGCTCGATTGAAAGTGCGAAAGCAACTCAGTTTAATCGCTTTATATACGCTTTAGGTATTCGTGAAGTGGGTGAAGCAACTGCGCGAGCATTAACCAGCTACTTCAATGAGTTGGAAGATTTGATGGCGGCTGAGCAAGAAGCGCTGGTGGAAGTAGATGATGTAGGCCCGATTGTCGCGCAACACGTCAAAATGTTTTTCGATCAAGAAGCAAATAGAGAAACGATTCATGGCTTGTTAGAAGCCGGTGTAACCTGGGAGAAAAAACAGCAAGCATCACTTGAAGAGCTTCCATTAGCAGGAAAAGTGTATGTAGTGACAGGGTCTCTAAGTCAATTTAGTCGAGATCAAGTCAAAGACAAACTGCTGGCTCTTGGTGCTAAAGTGAGTGGTTCTGTTTCGGCAAAAACAGATTGTTTGGTTGCAGGTGAAAAAGCAGGCTCAAAACTCACTAAGGCCCAATCTCTTAATGTGCCTATTATAGACGAGGCGGGTGTGATTGCTTTGTTACATGAGCATGGAGCACTGTAATGGATACTTTGATTCCTCATGGCTCATTGGAAGCTTCTACACTAGAGACCATCTTAGACGATATTGTGTCCCGTGATGGTACAGACTACGGTGAGTATGATTTATCGGTTGAACAGAAGCGTAAACAAGCATTACGGGCTTTAGAAAGCGGTGATGCGTTCTTGCTGTTTGATACGGAGAGTGAAACCATCAAAATGGTTCCAAAGGATGCTTTAAATAATTACGACCTCATGTGAGGTCGTAATTATTTTTTAGCGCAGTGAATAGTCTGTGATTATTTTGAGCTATCACGCAGGCAATGGTTGATGTTGTGATCCATTTCCAGAGCTGGCTCTTCTTCCGTATTACGCCCGACGACTTTCGCTGGCACACCCGCGACTGTTGTATGGTGCTCAACTGCTTCTAGCACAACACTTCCGGCACCGATTTTGGCACCAACACCCACTTCGATATTGCCCAGAATTTTCGCACCTGCGCCAATAAGCACACCAGAACGAATCTTAGGATGGCGGTCGCCGTGTTCTTTCCCTGTACCGCCAAGGGTAACGGATTGCAAAATTGAGACATTGTCTTCAATAATGCAAGTTTCACCAACAACAAGACCTGTTGCGTGGTCGAGCATGACGCCGCAGCCAATTGTCGCAGCTGGGTGAATGTCGACACTAAACACCATAGACATTTGCCCTTGTAAATACAGAGCTAAACTCTTTCTGTTATTTTTCCATAACCAGTTTGCAACGCGATATGTTTGCAATGCGTGGAAACCTTTAAAAAATAACAAAGGCGTTGTAAGCGTGTCGCAAGCGGCGTCCCTTTCTTTAATTGCTAAAATATCTTGCTCGATGGAGCTGACAATGCCAGAGTTAGTGTCTGCCATGGCTTCTTGGAATACTTCTCGCAAAACCATGGCGGGTATTGATATGCTGTCTAATTTACTGGCGAGCAAAAAGCTTAACGCTGAACACAATGAGTCATGACGTAAAATTGTGGTGTTGAAGTAGCTGGCTAAAATTGGCTCGTCTTGTGCAAGTTTTTCTGCTTCGGCCTGTAGAGATTGCCATAAATTGTTTTGGGTCACGGCATGAGGCATTGTTGTACTCAAGGGGTATTCACCTATATTCGTTCATGTTTAGAATGTAGGTTATAAGGTTAGGGTGAAACATTACAAGGGGCAATGCGAAGATTGCTCAAAAAGATGGAGATAATATGTCTAAAAAGAATGTTGCTGATGCACTGCATATTTTTTATGAACTGAATGCGTCCTTTTCTGATGCTTATTGGGAGACCAATGATATTAGCCAGAAAGATCGTTTGTTTGCGATGAAAAGTACTTTGCAAGATGAGCTAGATGAATTGCACAAATTGAGTTTGCAAGACCATGTTTATCCATACGAGCCAATGAACCCAAATTTGTTGCAGCTCAGTAAAAAGTTGCGTTCCTTGCTGCCTGAGTTAGATAAATACATCTATCGTCAACAAACAGCCAATAAATTAGCAGAGCTTATTCCAAGTGCTTGTGAGTTGTTTGAGTCCTAGAAAGTAAAATCAAAACCTGCATTGAAATGGCTCAATGCAGGTTGATTGGTTACCCTTGGCGACGCTTCAATTCGCGAATGATGAATCGGCTCGGGTGCAGTTTATAACCTACTTCCTGTTCGATAGGCGAAGGTGTGTGGGTAATTAAGCTGGCAATATATTGTCCACTTAATGGCGTTGAGACTAAACCTCTTGAGCCATGACCGATATTCAAATACAGCTGATTCAATGGCTCAGCCACTTCATCCGATTTCCATTTCGCGTTCTTTTGCAAATGCGCATAAGCTTCTTGGTATCTATCTTCAGACATGACAGGGCCAACAATGGGCGTGTAATCTGAGACAGTACAACGAAATGAAGCTCGACCTTCGCAATCCTCTGTTTTGAAAGTGTCATTGGGCGCATCAAGAAGCGTTTCCAAAATGGTCAGATTTCTTTTATGACCTTCTGCTCGCACCTGAGAGTCATCGTCTTTTAAGTCGTATGTAGAGCCAAAATGTATCAAGCCATTCATTGGTGGTGACACATAGCCGAATTCACATAGCACCTTTTCAATTGTAATCTTGTCGAGAGGGATGTTTTTCTCTGAACAAGACTGCTGTGCTTTTTCTAAAGTAAGGCAAGAAACTTGTCCACGAACTGGTTTAATGGGCATGTTCGCTGAGACGTTTAAGGTATTTGTATCGTTAGCGGTACAAAGCACCACATGAGAGAAAAGTGCTGATTGAGAGCCAGATGTGGCTTTCCAACAGTTTGAGTCTTTTGTGACTTGCTCTAGTTGCTCTAAAGGTGTGTTGAGCTGTACTTTGATATTATCGTGAGACAAAAGAGTACGACACAATTCACCCGGTGCAACCCAGCCGGACAAAGGCAGTAGAATACTGCCTGGTTTTTCATTTGAGGCTTGTAGAACAATCTCTGGGTAGAGCTTTGCTTCTAAAAGCGTCTGGAAACGCTCATTCTCTTTATCATTTTTGGGGATTTGAATAAGCCCACATTGATCCCAAAACGCTTTATTTTTATCAAGCTTGGCATAGAGTCGAGTTGCGTGTAGATAGCCAGATAAATAAAAGCGATTTAGGAATGAGTCTTGTGCGGTGAGTTTTGGGTAAAGCATGCCTTGCGGATTGCCTGATGCTGCGCAAGCGATATGACTTCCTTTTTCCCAAACAACCACTTGAACACCTTGCTGAGCCAATGCATAAGCTGTATTGGCTCCAGCTAAACCAGAACCAACCACCAATACTTTAGTCACCTCAGGCGCGGCTTCAGATCGAACATTAAACCAAGCTTCCCCTTGAGACATGCGTTCTGTAATAGGGCGACTGTCCTGTGTTAATTCAGCGACAACCATTTCTCTTTTTTGGCCAAAGCCTTTTACTTTCTTAACATCGAATCCAACTTCTTTTAAGCCTCTGCGGACAATGCCTGCGGCTGTAAAGGTTGAACAGGTTGTGCCTTGGTGACTCAATCTATGAATGTGTTGGAAAAGTTTGTCTGTCCACATTTCTGGGTTTTTACTAGGTGCAAAACCATCAAGAAACCAAGCGTCTACATCGGCGTTTAGAGCCGCGAAACCTTCTTCAGCTTCGCCAAACCACAGGGTGAGTTGAATTCGGCCTTGCTCAAGCTCAATTCGATGAAAACCATGACAAACCTCAGGATAAGCTTCGACCAATTGCTGACTAAAATCATCGATAGAAGGCCACATTTTTAACGCTGTTTTCAGCGCTTCTTTTGAAAGAGGGTACTTTTCGACAGAAATAAAATGCAGCTGTTTATCCGCTGGAGCAATATCTAAAAACGCTTGCCATGCACATAAGAAGTTAAGACCTGTGCCAAAGCCTGTTTCTGCAATGACAAAGGCATTTTGCTCCAGATTTTTCCAGCGTTCAGCCAGTTTGTTTTGTTTTAAAAAAACGTAGCGAGTTTCTTCTAAACCAGATTCTTTATCAAAATACACGTCATCAAACTGAGTGGAATGGGGTGCGCCGTCTTCCCCCCAGTTTAATTTTGGTTCTGTGAGACGGTAACTAGTTAACACGAGTAATACTCTCGATTACAACAGGTGTTCTAGGAACATTTTGGTAAGGCCCAACTGTGGTGGTTGCGGAAGCGGCAATGGCATCAACCACTTCCATTCCAGAAAGAACTTCGCCAAATACGGTATAGCCTGCACCGCCGTTGCGAGCACCATGATTCAAGAAGACATTGTCTACATGGTTAATAAAAAATTGGGATGTTGCGCTGTCTGGGCTTTGAGTACGGGCCATAGCAAGTGTTCCACGAATATTTGCCAACCCATTATCGCCTTCATAAGCCACGGCTTTGTGTGTTTTCTTACGTTCTAGCTCTTCAGTAAAACCACCACCTTGAATCATAAAACCGCGAATAACACGGTGGAAGATGGTGTTTTCATAGAAGCCTTCATCTACATAGCGTAGGAAGTTTTCGACGGTTTTTGGCGCTGCTTCATCTTTTAGGTCAACTCGAATCGTTCCTTGGTTGGTTAAGATATCTACTTCGGTTGCTTGTATCGATGAACAAAAAGCGAGTAGGGCAAGGCTAGTAATGATAGATTTGCGCATAGAGTCTTCCTTTATTTAAATGTATACCCAATATTATTGGGAAATTAATAACTTGTGAATGTGCCGGAGAGAAAGCAAATGCGAACTGCTGCCGTAGAAATTGAGTATTGTACTTTATGTCGCTGGATGTTGCGCGCTGCTTGGTTAGCCCAAGAGCTATTAACGACATTTGATGATGATATTAAGAGTGTGACCTTGCTGCCGACTCAAGGGGGAATTTTTAAAGTACGAGTCAATGGCCAAGAAATTTGGTGCCGCAAAGCGGAAGAAGGTTTTCCTGAAGCGAAAGTGTTAAAGCAAAGAATGCGTGATGTCATTGATCCTGAAAGAGATCTCGGGCATTCAGATGTGAAAGCCTAGTTTTCATGTTGGATAAAATATAAGAATGAAATGAGCTTCTTAGTCATAAAAAGCTCATTTACTACAGAGCAAGCAATGCCTTAGAAAACTTGCTTGAAGGGTTTTACAGTAACCGTTTGATAAACCCCAGCGGCAACGTATGGGTCGGCATCTGCCCATGCTTTTGCTTCTTCAAGGCTTGGAAATTCAGCAATGACAACACTGCCAGTAAAGCCTGCTTCACCTGGATCGTTAGAATCAATGGCTGGGTTTGGTCCAGCTACGATTAAACGGCCGGCATTTTTCAGTTCTTCTAAACGGGCCAAATGTGCTGGGCGTGCAGACTGACGAGCGGATAAGCTGTTTGGAACGTCTTCACCAATGATAGAGTAAAGCATGTTTATTCCTTTTCTTTGTATGTGGGATGGAAATAAATAATGTGTAACAGAATAAAAGTAACGGCTATATCGAATAGTATTTTCATATAAAAACTATTTTATGTATGCTGATCTAATGATAAACACCATTTCCTTTAAAAAACAGTCTACTTATGCCTGAAGATGCGCGTTATCGAAAAGTCGATTTGCATTCACATTCTAGTTGCTCAGACGGGCGCCTTTCACCTGCTGACTTGGTAAGCCTTGCAGCAGAGCAAGAAGTTTCATTATTCGCACTCACTGATCATGACACATTAGATGGTATTCCTGAGGCGAGTCAAAAAGCGAAAGACCTTGGGATTAGTTTCGTGAATGGTGTTGAGTTATCCACCCAGTGGAAAGGTATTCCTTTGCATATGGTGGCTTTGAACTTTGATCGAGAGGATCCTGCGGTACTGTCGGTTGTTGAGAAAAATCAGCTAATCCGCTTGGATAGAGCTCGACGTATTGCGGATTTGCTGGTGAAACAAGGCTTACCCGATTTGTTTGATGAAGCTGTTACTTTAGCGGGAGAAAGCCAACTTGGTCGCCCTCATTTTGCGAGCTTATTGGTTGAGAAAGGCTTTGTGAAAGATTCAAACAAAGCATTTGACCGCTACCTAGGAAATAAAAAGCTAGGGCAATTACGCGATGTTTGGCCTGAGTTAGAAGACGTTCTCACGACCTTGTCCGGACAGAATATAGAGTTGGTTTTAGCTCATCCTAAGCGTTACCCATTAACAGTGACTAAACTTAAACGATTGCTAGCAGACTTTAAAAAATGGGGCGGGACTGGCATGGAAGTCGCGTCTGGGAATGAGCGTCCCGATAGCGTTCGTTTATTGGAACGTTTATCGGTGGAGTTTGGTTTAAAGGCTTCCGTCGGAAGCGATTACCACGGACCTTTTGGGCCTTGGATGCAGGTCGGAAAATACACGCCAATTCATGGCAGTGAAGTAGATTTAATATGGCAGAATTGGCATTAAATCTATTCGAATTTTGATTTTTATAAGTAGCACCAACGGAGATTGTCTTGAGTCAATTTTTTCAGATACACACAGAAAACCCTCAGGCTCGCTTAGTTAAGCAGGCGGCTGAAGTAATACGCAATGGCGGTGTCATTGCGTATCCGACTGATTGTGGGTATTCGCTTGGGTGTCATTTAGGAGACAAATCAGCACTGGATCGAATTCGAGCGATTCGACGCTTAGACGATAAACATAATTTCACTCTGGTGTGTCGCGACTTATCTGAAATATCCACTTATGCTCGTTTTGATAACCGCTTGTATCGCTTGCTAAAACACAACACACCAGGGCCTTATACTTTTATTTTTGGGGCAACATCGGAAGTGCCAAGACGATTATTGCACCCTAAAAGAAAAACCATCGGGATTCGAATTCCGGACAATAAAATTGTCGCGGCTTTGCTAGAGGAGTTGGGCGAACCTATCATGAGCTCTTCCCTTATATTGCCAGGTGAAACAGAGCCAATGACGGATCCTTATGATATTCGCGATACTTTAGAACATGCGTTAGATTTAGTTATTGATGGTGGTTTCTGTGGCTTATTGCCAACCACTGTTGTGCAGATGGACGCTGATAATATTGAAGTGATTCGTGTCGGTGCAGGAGATCCATCTCCGTTTCAATAAAAATGTTTGATATTCAGCTGTTAAGCCCGATACTCTGTGGCTTATAATGAAACAAACCAGTCATTTATATTATTTAAAATCGGGTTGCTGAGAAGCATTCCCCCAATGAGGTTCGTAATGGACGAAAAGTTACAAAAAGTATTAGCAAGAGCAGGCCAAGGTTCCCGTCGTGAGATGGAGAATCGCATACGAGAAGGTCGTGTTTTAGTCAATGGTGAAGTGGCGACACTCGGTGATCGAGTGAGCTTAACAGATTCCATTACGATAGACGGTTATGCGATTGTTGCTACAGAAGCAGGTGAAAACCGCCGAGTGATTATTTACAACAAACCAGAAGGTGAGGTTTGTACTCGTAAAGATCCAGAAGGCCGACCTACTGTCTTTGATAAGTTGCCTAAATTAAGAGGCGAGCGTTGGATTGCTGTTGGCCGTCTAGACATCAACACCTCTGGTTTGCTCTTGTTCACCACAGACGGTGAATTAGCAAATAGATTGATGCACCCATCAACAGAAATTGACCGCGAATATCTTGTGCGTGTGATGGGAGAAGTGACAGAAGAGCATATTGCTACCTTGAAGAAAGGTGTCACTTTAGAAGATGGTCCTGCGCGCTTTACTGATATTGTTGATGGTGGTGGCGAAGGTATTAACCGTTGGTTCTATGTTTGTGTGATGGAAGGCCGTAACCGCGAAGTTCGTCGTCTTTGGGAATCGCAAGGCGTAAAAGTAAACCGTTTGAAACGCGTACGCTTTGGTCCTATTTTCTTACCTTCTAAAGCAAAAGTAGGCCGTTGGGTTGAAATGGAAGATTCCGAAGTAAGTTCATTGTGTAATATGGTTGATCTTAAAGTAGCTGAATCTAAGCCTAAAACACAACAGCAAAAAATTGAGCTCAAGCGTCACAAAAATAAAGCTACTGCAGGTGGTGCTCGTCGACCAAAAGGGTTTGATTGGCAAAGTACAGATAAGCCAGAATTTAAACCTAAGAAGCCTGGCAAAAGATCTTTTCGTTAAAGGTATTGTAGGAACAGTGAGTGAGAGGAAGTAAAGCATGATCCGGTGGATAATTATTACTGTTGTCGTCCTAGTGATAGGGCTGTGTATTTATGTTGGGTTTGCTAACAAAATGCCTAAAGGATTAGGTGTGACAGATGGCTTATTAAAAGCTTGTCCTTCGTCTCCGAACTGCGTTTCAACACAAGCTCCTGTTGACGACAGTACTCATTATGCCGAAGCCATTACTTATAGCGGAGAGCGTAAAGAAGTTCAATTATTGATTGAGTCTCATATGTTGAACCAAGGTGATGCTCATATTGTCAGTAGCTCTTTGGGGTATGTTCATTTTGAAGTGAAAAGTAAGCTCATTGGTTATATCGATGATGTTGAATTTTACTTACCTGAAACTGAAAAAGTGATTCATTTCCGCTCAGCATCACGTGTTGGTTATTCTGACCGAGGTGTTAACCGTGACAGAATGGAAAAAATTTATAGCCTTTTAGCTGATTAATTACATAACAGTGAATTAATAGTTAAAGCATGGTTTTTCGATGTTAAATTTAAAACGAAAATAACTGGACGAGGATTGTTCATGAGCTTAGACGACCAAACAATTTTGATTGTTGAAGATGATGAGCGCTTAGCGCTTCTTACTCAAGAATACTTGCAGAAAAATGGTTTCAAAGTAGATATTGAACCTGATGGACGTAAAGCGATTTCGCGTATTGTTGCAGAGCAACCTTCGCTTGTGATTCTTGATTTAATGTTGCCTGGTGCTGACGGCTTTACTGTTTGTCGTAGTGTGCGTAACGAATATAAAGGGCCGATCTTAATGTTGACGGCTCGTAGTGACGATGTTGATCAGATCTTAGGTTTGGAAATTGGTGCAGACGATTATGTTTCTAAACCAGCTAAGCCTAGAGTGCTATTAGCACGAGTTCAGTCTTTGTTGCGACGTAGTACACAAGATGTGGATACATCTGCTGTAGCAGCTAAAGAAGAACAGAACTTGGTCTTTGGTCCTTTGACTATTGATAATTCTCGCCGAGAAGCTTGGTTGCTTGAGGAAGAAGTTGAATTAACAAGTGCTGAGTTTGATTTGCTCTGGTTGCTTTCTAGCAACGCTGGGCGAATTCTGAGCCGAGAAGAGATCTTCGGTGAGTTGCGTGGCATTGAATATGACGGTCAAGACCGTTCTGTCGATGTTCGAATCTCTCGAATTCGTTCAAAAATCGGTGATGATCCGATTCACCCTCGTCGAATAAAAACTATTCGAAGCAAAGGGTATTTGTTTGTTAAAGAAGTATAAAAGCGAATGAGAGAAGAGATTTGGCGACTTTACCGACATCTGATTTTAAGCGGTTTTGCTATTGTTGTTTGTTGCTTTGTCGCGATTGAGTTTGCTCACAATGAATTTGCTGACTCAAAAACTGAGCAGTTATTTTATGTTGATGCTGAAATTAGCTCAGCTCTTCTCTTGTCTGGCGTTGCTAAGCAGGTTCCTGAATCTCAATTTGATTGGAACCTGAGCAGTGCTGCTTCGTTACCTTTCCCGAATATTCCGTCTTTGATCGAGACGAAAAAGTGGCTTGCTTCTGATGAGGCAAGCTACAGCGTGTCTTTTCAACAATCTGCTACTCCTGTTTTAACCGCAATGCTTCGACGTTGAATCCAATGTTTCAATTCAAAACATTATTAGAGCGACTGCTACTAACACCGCAGCTTGAATACTCCGATAAAGTCGCTTTGATTGAAAGTATGTCTAGCTTGTCTATAAACCAATATGATTCCCAAGGTTCTGCGTTGCTTTCTGGGGTTGCTCTGGTACAGGGAACGGCTCAAGAGTACGGTTTTTTGTGGAAGGATGAAAACGCTGAAAAACCAAGCTATATAACGCTGACAAAAACAGATGTTTTTCCGCTTACTTTGGTTGTCGTGGTGATTATCAGTGTTGGTGTTGCCATTATGTTGTTGCTCATTTGGCGTGAGCTGATGGCATTAGATGTAAAGCGCAAAACCTTTGAAAGTATTACTCGACAAATTGCCCGTGGCAGAAGTGGTTTGCCTCAAGGTGTGCCAGATAATAACAGTACTTTAAAAGAGCTAGCTTACTCTTTTGACTCTATGTCGTCTCATATTGAGCGTTTACTGAAAGTTCAGCGCGAGATGATCAACGCCATTTCTCATGAATTAAGAACGCCCATTGCGCGCCTTCGGTTTGGTTTGGAGATGGTGAAAGATGAAGTTGACGATGATGTAGGACCAACAATTGAGGCCTTGGAAGGCGATGTTGAAGAGTTGAATACTCTTGTTGATGAGGTTTTAACCTATGGAAAGTTAGAGGGCGGTTCTTTGGAACTTAACTTTAAAGAGCTTTCTATCAGCCAGCTCATTGACGAAATATTGCAGCATAATCACCTTTTGCTTCAGCATCTTACGGTAAACACGAGTATCGATTCAGCAGACATTGTTGAAGCTGATGAGCATCATATTAGTCGAGCATTACAAAATCTTATTTTGAATGCATCGAAATATGCAGCGAGTACTATCACGGTTTCTTTTTCCCAAGATTCAGAAAGGTGGCAGCTAGATATCGAAGACGACGGTCCAGGTATTCCTTTTGAAGATCGCGATAAAGTCTTTATTCCTTTTCAGCGATTGGATAACAGTCGTACAAGAGCGTCGGGCGGTTATGGATTAGGTTTGGCGATTGTTCAGCGTATTGCCTTTTGGCATGGTGGCGCGGTATTGATCGATGAGAGTGAATCTGGCGGTGCTAAGTTTAGTTTTATCTGGTCTCGTAATCAGCATCAAAAAACGGTGTCATAATGTATTTTGATGCTGATTTACTCGTTGCAGAAAGCGTTACAGATCAGGCGCTAAAATCCCTTTCAGGTTTTTGAAGCAAGTTTTGGATGCTGTGGAAATCAAATCTTCCATGTAGGCATTGTCTCTTTGGTCTTTTCTGATCGCCAAATAGAGTTTGCACCAAACACCTTCTTCACCTAATGATTTGCTAATGACATATTGTCGATTAGTGTATTCCGTCAATGCCCAGTTAGGTATACAACAAACACCTCGTCCACTGGCAACCAATTGCATCATCATTAGGGTTAATTCGCTGTGGCGGATTTTAGCAGGCGACACATCGGCTGGTTGCAGGAAGTGCTTGAAGATATCAAGTCGTTCAATCTCAACAGGGTAGGTAATGAGCGTTTCTTTTTCAAAGTCTTCAGGACTGAGATAGTCCTTCTTAGCTAATGGATGATGACGCGAGAGTGCTACCTGAGATTCATATTGAAACAAGGGTATGTATTCGATGTTTGGAATATCTTGTGGGTCTGATGTAACCACTAAATCTAAATCGCCTCGGGCCAAAGCGGGAAGTGGCATAAAGCCAAAGGCCGTCGATAAATCCAACTCAACATCTGGCCAATGTTCACGAAAATGATCAATAGTGGGCATAAGCCATTCATAGCAACTGTGGCATTCTATGGCGATATGTAATCGTCCACTTTCGCCTTCTGCGAAACGTTGTATATCTCGTTGAGCAGAACGAAAAGACAGGAGAACATCATCGGCCAGCTGTAATAATCTTAAACCAGCACTCGTAAAGCGAACCGGCTTGGTTTTACGAATGAACAGTGGGCACCCTAATTTTTCTTCAAGATCTTTTAACTGATGAGATAAGGCTGACTGAGTCAAATGTACTCGTTCCGCAGCTTCAACCAAACTGCCTGTTTCCCTGAGAGCGGCCAATGTTTTTAAATGTCTAACTTCAATAATGCTCATGATAATTCACAGTTGATGAGTGTTATTCAACACCTAGAGTATAAAAAAGGCCCGTTGAATACTGATTTCAATCGAGCCTAGAATGCTATTAGTGACACAATAGGAATTCAAGTAATGCTTTTTGTGCATGTAGACGGTTCTCTGCCTCATCCCAAACTACAGATTCTGGATGATCGATAACATCCGCTGTCACTTCTTCACCTCGGTGTGCTGGTAAGCAATGCATAAATAGAGCATCTGAATTGGCTTTTGCCATCAGCTCGGCATTGACTTGGAAACCATCAAAGTCTTTTAGGCGTTGCTCTTGTTCATCTTCTTGTCCCATGGACGCAAAAACATCTGTCACGATTAGATCGGCATTAGTAGCAGCCTCTGAAGCATCATGAAGAACCGTTACTCTGTCTTTGTGTTCCGCAACAAGCTCTGCATTTGGCTCGTAGCCAATCGGGCAAGCAACAACAAGTTGGAAATCAAGTAATTCAGCGGCATTGATGTAGGAATTACACATGTTATTTCCGTCACCAACCCAGACTACTTTTTTGCCTTCAATTGAACCACGATGCTCTTGATAAGTTTGCATGTCGGCTAATAACTGACAAGGATGGTAATCATCGGTTAATGCGTTAATCACAGGAACAGAGGAGTATTTAGCAAAAGTTTCTACTGTTTCATGATCAAAGGTTCGGATCATTACAGCATCGACCATGCTAGAAATAACTCGTGCACTGTCTTCTACGGGTTCGCCACGACCAAGTTGTGTATCACGAGAAGAAAGAAAAAGTGCATGACCACCAAATTGTGCCATACCTGCTTCAAAAGATACGCGGGTTCGTGTCGATGATTTTTCAAAGATCATTGCCAATACGCGATTTTTAAGCGGCTGGAATAGGGTACCTTCATGGTGAATTTTCTTAAGCTCAGAAGCTCGTGATAATAACTGCTTTAACTCGTCGGAAGATAAATCCTTCAGAGTAAGAAAATGTCTTGGCGACACGCTTGGACTCCTTAATTGTCTTTTTTAAAAGGGAATCAGCCAATTTAATACACTCGGCTACTTGAGTAAAGGGTAATTAACTTGATAAAGCGGGAAGGAAAGCTTCTTTTTGGGGTTGTAAATACACCCTTCGACCCAATAAACTGATGCAAGTTTAATGGGTTTTATTGTCGTTAATTTTGTAACTAGGTGTTGGCACCTTATATCGCCGCATTGAGCTATTGAATTAAAGTGAGCGTAATTGAAAAACGAGGTTTTTAACATGAGTAATACAATCGAAACAATTAAAGAGCAAATCAATAACAACGACGTTCTGCTTTATATGAAAGGCAATCCTCGTGCGCCACAGTGTGGTTTTTCTTCACAAGCAGTACAGGCTCTTATGTCTTGTGGTGAACGCTTTGCTTTTGTGAATATTTTGGATAATCCAGATATTCGTGCAGAACTGCCAAAATACGCAAACTGGCCGACTTTCCCTCAGCTTTGGGTAAAAGGCGAGTTGGTTGGTGGTTGCGATATTATTGTTGAAATGGCTAATAACGGTGAGCTACAGACTTTAGTAAAAGAAGCTGTGGGCGAATCTGAAGAGTAATATCGGTTCTATAAAACGAAAGGCACATATTGCTTACATCGCAATATGTGCCTTTTTTGTTAGATCTTAGTTTGCGTTATAAATTCGTTTGCGACATCCATTACTTGTCTTCTAAACCAAATATGGCTCGCGTCATGGTGCAGTAATGGGCTCCAGATCATCTTTAGTTCAATTTTAGGAATATTGAAGGGTGGATCTAGAATCACAAAGTCAGGGTTTTTCTTATTGATCATGGCAACTTTTTTAGGAAGTGTGGCGATCAGGTCTTGCTCAAGCGCCAAATGCATGGCCGTATGATAGCTTCGAGTAAAGACTCGAATACTCCGTTTGTGGCCTAATGCTTGTAATGCTTCATCTACCCAACCGAGTTTTTGCACATCATTTGGATCCATGCCAACGCCAATACCAAATCCCGTTTTACTAACCCAAATATGCTGTGCCTGTAGGTAAGCTTCAATATCAAAGTTATTACGCACCGGATTGTTTGAACTCATCATGCAGACAAAGGTGTCGAGCCAGACGCTTTTTTGATGGAAGGATTGAGGGAGCTCTTCAAAGCGATTAATCGCCATGTCTATTTTCCCAGCTTCAACATCATGAAACGTCACGTCGCTTGGTGTCATGATGTCCAACGTTATGCCTGGCGCATATTCTCTAAGACGGTTGAGCAGTAAAGGTATAACCGTTGAGGTGGCGTAATCACTGGCCATGATTCTAAAAACGCGGGTACTGACTTTTTCATCGAAGTCGGCTTCTGGCTGTAGTGCTTCTTCAAGGTCGAGTAACACTTTGCGAACAATGGGTTGTAAGCGAAGTGCTTTTTCTGTGGGTTTCATACCTTCACTGGTCCTAACCAGCAATGGATCATTTAATAAATCTCGAAGCCTCTTTAAGCCGTTACTCATGGCTGGCTGAGTGATATTTAGTTTATTGGCAGAGCGCGTGACGTTGCACTCTCTTAGTAATACATCAAGATAGATGAGCAGGTTAAGGTCGATCTTATTAATATTCATTGTTTAATGGTATTCACGCGCCTTATGAATTGAAGGTATTTACCCTGCCAAAAAGTATAACCCTAAAACACTCATTGCGAAATGAATAGAAGAACCGCTTTTTAAGGCGGTTTCTAACTTTTATCCATTAAATTGTGGATGTATCCGCGGATGTACAGCATAGGTCGATAAAACGCTGAGCATTTTGTGTCAACGCTGTATTTTTGGGCGTAACAATTAACAAATTTCGATTTAAGGCCAGAGGTGTTTTATAAAGTCGAATTAAACCAGAGTTAAGCTCTTGAGATATTGCCATTCGAGACAAACAGCCTAATCCCATTTGGTGAATAACCGCTTGTTTAACCGCTTCCATATGAGCGAGTGATAACACAACGTTGAGTTGAGGAATATGAGACGCGGTTGACTGTTCTAAGATATTTCGTGTGCCTGAACCTGCTTCTCGCATTACCCAACTGGCTTGCTCTAAGTCTTCCCAAGAAAGTTCTTCAGGGCGATCTTCTTGAGCAGAACCAAAGACAACAAGTTCATCCTTTAGCCAAACTTGAGTCATTAACTCGGCATGCTGACAATAACCTTCGATAAAGCCTACTTCAGCTTTTCCTGTTAATAGTTGTTGAATAACACTTTGCGTGTTGCCGATGTCTAACGTGAAGCGAATGTTTGGGTGTTGGCGTTTAAACGAGGACATTTGTTTGGGAAGCAAGTAGTTTCCCATACTGACACTGGCGGCAAGGTGAAGTGATCCGCTTAGCTCATCTTCATTGCCCATGCTCTCGATTTGCTCAATCTGACTAAGCACCGCACGAGCCTGTGGCAAAAGATGCCTAGCTTGAGGTGTGATTTGTAGGCGTTTACCATGACGGCGAAAAAGCGGGCGACCTAATAGCGCTTCTAGTTCTCTCAGTGCTTGACTGGCGGCTGGTTGACTAATAGAAACCATCTCCGCGGCTGCGGTGACTGAGCCTGTATGAACAACGGCTTCAAAAATTTGTAATTGTCTAAGTGTAATTCTCATCCCTTTATTGTAGCCCCGTTTCTGTTTTGATGAGTAGTCTAATCTTGCTATAAATTCAATTCGATTGAGGTAAAAAGTGCAGCGTAAAAAATAATATTTAGTTTTTCCCATAATGGTATGGAAAATGCTTTAATACGCAGTGAAATCTCAGGTAAGACGCTATCCGTCTTGTTGATATGTTCAGACGTAAGTCGACTTCCACAAGAAGTAAATATTACAACTTCTGTTATTAGCCAAAAGCTAATGCAGTCCATGTTAAGGACATGTTATGAAAATTACACACCGTTGGCTCTCTATCCTAGAGGGTTGTATCCTAGTTGCTCTAGGACTACATATTCTAAACTCAGCAGGACTCTTGATCAGTGGTACCGCAGGCGCTGGTATGATTTTGCTTAGGCTTACTGATTTGTCTTTCGGACAGCTTTTCTTCCTGTTAAATCTTCCGTTTTACATTCTAGCTTGGTACACCTTGGGTCGAGACTTTACGCTTCGAACCTTTGCTAGCGTTAGCTTGTTGTCGATTCTCTCTGAGTTAATGAAATATTACGCAGTCTTGTCCATTCATCCATTGTTGTCGGCGACGCTAGGCGGTTTATTGGTTGGTTTCGGGCTGATTATTTTATTTCGTCATAACACGTCTTTGGGCGGATTAAATATATTGTCGGTTTACTTGGAACGAAAATTCAATATTCATGCGAGTAAAACAACTCTTATTGCTGATATATTTGTTTTGATCGCCGCCATTACCTTCCTTGATTTAACACACTTAGGACTTTCTTTAATTGCATTTGTGCTTTTAAGCTCTGTCGTTGGTCGTTATCACAAACCACCAAAATGGGCCGAAGTTCAAAAAGCCGATGCATAGAATGCGTGCAATGTGTTTTTCTTCGTTTTAAATATGCACTGATTTGTTGCGTTTGAGTTTAATCATAGCCAGATATTAACGGCATTATCTGCATAATATTAAATACTTAACTTAAGTGGATATTGTGTACAGAATGGCGTTAATATTAGTGAGCGTTGTATGTTTATTGCTTGATAATGGTGCTTGATTATAACTACCTGAATAAGCTTGCCCAATCGAGAAATTTGTAAATCAAATGGAAGGGCGTAGCAAAGAATGAAGCAGTCTCCAACAGTATTGATAGTTGATGATGTTCCTGAGAATTTACGTGTTTTAAAAGATGTCATTACGGCGTTAGATTGCCAGATTTCTTTTGCTAATTCGGGAGAAAGAGCCCTTGCTCTTTTGGAAAGAACACAACCCTGCCTGATTTTACTCGATGTTATGATGGGCGGCATTGACGGTTTTGAAACATGCCGCCGCATCCGAAACCATCCAATCCATAAAGACGTTCCAATCATTTTTGTCACTGCATTAGCTGATGATATCAACCGTGGCTTTGAGGCTGGTGGAAATGATTACATCAGTAAGCCTATTCGAGTTGAAGAAGTGCGCGCTCGTGTGATGCATCAATTGGAGAAGTTTCAATTAGTAAATGAGCTAAAAGAACTGACCACGTCATTGGAAGAAAAAGTTCGAGAACGCACAGCCAACCTCAATTTAGCAAACCGTAATTTACGCAAAGAAATAAACGAAAGACGTTATATGCAAGATCGTCTCAAATATCTTGCTCAACACGATTTTGTGACTCAGCTTTATAATCGTGATGCATTGGATGAGCATGTCTCTCATATTATTTCTGAAATCCAATCCCAATCCATAGTTCATACACCTTATTTTGTGTTAATCGATATTAACGAATTTCGACTAATCAACGATTCCTGTGGTTGTATCGCAGGCGATGAATTATTGCATCAGTTTGCCATTTTGATGAGCGAACACATCAGCCCGCAAAGAGATTTTTGTGCTCGTCTTAGTGGTGACAAGTTTGCCATTGCGATTAGTGCGGGAAGTGAAATCGTATCCTCTTTTTTCCGTCTACTTGAGGAAAGCATAAAAGACTTTGTTTTTGTTTGGGACGAGCGACAGTTCCGAATCAGTTTGACGCAAGTAGCTGTTCCTATTACCGAAGAAATGGTGTCATTCGAGCAGGTTATCATGCTCGCAGATGAAGTCTGTTATTCCAGCAAAAAATCAGGCGTGCTTTCTCGGGTTGTTAAAAATGCAAGCGACCTTGCTTATGAGGAGCATCGAGGCAACCTTAATTGGGGACTTCGAATTATTGATGGCCTTGAGAAGGATTTATTTGAGGTGCATTTTCAGGAAGTGTTGTCTTTAAATGGTGCTGACACGAATAAAAAAGTTGAAATTCTGGTTCGCCTTAAAGATGAAAATACCGCAAATTGATTTACCCAAATGATTTTATTAGAGCGGCTGAACGCTTCGGTATTATCTCGAAAATTGACCGTTGGGTGATTCATAATACGATGAAGCTTTTTTCTGAACGAGAGAGTTTATGGGAAAGTGTTGATCAAGTTGCCTTAAATGTTTCCGCTTTATCGGTGCGTCAATCCGATTTTGCCCAATTCATCGTAGAACAATTATCGCTATTCCAATTAGATGGGCGTAAGTTCTGCTTTGAAATTACGGAAACGGAAGCGCTGAATAATTTCACAGACACGCGTAACTTTATGTCTCTTCTTCATGAAAGTGGGTGCAGTATCGCATTAGACGATTTCGGAACAGGCTTCTCATCTTTTGCTTACCTAATGGATTTGCCATTCGATTTAATCAAAATAGACGGCATGTTTATTAAAGATATGCATGTTAATGAAATTCATTATGAAATGGTGGATTCCATCGTTAAGTTAGCGAAAATGTTGAAGAAACCTGTGGTGGCGGAATTTGTCGAGAATCAAAATATCGTTAACCAATTGAAAGAGCTTGGTGTTGAGTGGGGACAAGGTTACCACTTCCATAAACCAGAAAAGCTTTAATTATTGGGCTATCAAACGGAGTTTTGAACATGGGCGATCAGCTATCTACTCTTCTTGGTTTATTGGCAATTATTTTTGCCGTTATAGCGACCTCTCTTATCATTCTACAATTAGTTTTTTTGGTGCGTTTTAAGCAATTGCAACGCCGATACTCAAGAGCAATTTTGGCAACAAATTCTGGTGTTTGGGAGTGGTTTCCAGGCAATAATCGTCTCTATATTTCTTCTGATTTTTTCCTCCGGTTAGGTTTTCGGGAAAAACAAGTTCCTACTCGTCTTAGTGAATGGTTGGAGCTGTTATCTGTAGAAGAGAAGGATATTTTTGAACGCTGGCAAGATGAACTTTTACAGCAGAAAAAAGGTGTAGTTAAGCCAGTCAGGCTTAGCATAGAGAACCAAGATAAGAAAAAATATTGGATTGAAATACGCGGCAGTGTGACGCGTGTTGACCGCCTAAATAAAGCGCAAAGCGTTGCTGGTGTCATCGAGGAAGTTAGCCATTTAGTCGCAGCAGAAAAAGCTTTGCTTGAAGCGAAAGAAGAGGCACGACGTAGGGAATTATTGCTAACCTCTTTGATTAATAATATCCCAGATATAATTTGGTCGAAGGACGAGCACGGCAAATACCTCGATTGCAACCAAGCCTTTTTAGAGTTTAATTCGCTGACCTCTCAAGAAGTGAAAGGAAAGTCTGACCAAGAACTGAATTTGGATGGCAAAGGTGATTATTACCAGGAGCAAGATAACCAAGTTCTAAAAACAGGTATTACCTTTCACGAGCAGAATTGGGGGCACTCTCAAGGTGACGAGTCTAGATTGTTTGATATTCACCGAGTGCCAGTGATTGAGCCGAGTATCCATTTTCGTGGGGTTCTTGGTATCGCCAGAGACATTACAGAACACCATCATCTGCTAAAACAACTTAAGTCGTTTAAAAGCTTTGCTGATAACTCAGCTCAAGGCTTTGCAATGGCCTCTTTTTACGACGGTAATATCACCTACTTCAATAAGAAGATGTGTGACTTATTAGGCGTGAATGATGATGTGGATGATAAGTCGCTGAAGCAATTTCATTTCTTAGAGTTCTATCCAGAAACAACGCAGAAATTCCTTCAAAATACTGTCATTCCGTATGTAAAAGAACATGGTGTGTGGGAAGGTGAGTTGGAAGCTCGAAGCCTGGATGGGCGCGTGTTCGCAACCTATGAAACCTACTTTGTACTTCATGATGAAAACGGTCGTGCGACTTCTGTTGGCGATATCATGAATGATATTACAGAACAGAAAAATGTCTCTCAGCAGCTAGAGCAAGCCAAAGAAGCTGCAGAGCAAGCCAATCAGGCAAAAAGCCATTTCTTAGCGAATATGAGCCATGAAATTCGCACCCCATTAAATGCCATTATTGGCTATGCCCAACTGATCGAAGAAGACGACACTTTAAGCGGCGTTTCACGTTCTCGTTTTACCGCTATTGCCAGCGCCGGTGAGCGTTTGTTGGGTCTTATTAATGATATTTTAGACATTGCACGCATAGAATCAGGGCGACTTATTTTGCATGAGCAAAAGGTGAATATCTGCAAAGAAGTCAAACAAATTGGAAAGCTGTTTAGTGGACAAGCTCAAGAGAAAGGTTTGTCGCTCTTTGTTGAATGTCACTTGGAAGATGGTCCTTTAGTTTGGGTTGATCCAGTGAAATTTCAGCAGGTTTTGACGAACTTAATTGGCAATGCCATTAAGTTTACTCAACAGGGTCATGTAAAGGTTGTTGCTTGGGGGGAAGATCAGCAGATTCTTATTGAGATAGAAGATACTGGCCCAGGGATTGAAGACGATTTAGTAGATCATTTATTTACCCCTTTTGTGCAAGGTAAAGCTGGTGATGCGTCTGGTGGTACAGGCCTTGGCATGGCTTTGTCTTTAACATTGGTCAAACTCATGAAAGGCACTTTGTCTGTCGATTCAACACCTGAAGTGGGTACGAAAATACGCATTGCATTGCCTTTGGTCGAAGTCCCTCAAGAGGCGCTCTCAGAAGAGAATGACATTGATATATTGCTAAATATGCGACTCAATAACCCCATTACAGTCTTGGTTGCAGAGGATGATAGTTGGTCGAGAGACATTTTAGTCTCTATTTTAGAAAAAGCGGGCTGTCAGATAATTGAAGCCAACGACGGCGAGCAAGCGATTAAGGCCTTTCAAGCTAATCGGCCAGACTTTGTCATGACAGACATCCGTATGCCGATTAAGACAGGAATCGATTTTCTGAAATTCATTCAAGAGGCTGACCCTTCTCGTTCTATTCCTGTTGTTGCCGTCACAGCATCAACCCTGATTCACGAGCAGCAAGCATTAATCGATGATGGCTTCTGGCAAGTAATCGCAAAGCCATATCGAGCAGAGGAAATTTATAAAGCCTTAGTAACGCATGCCAATGTTGAATTTGTCTCTCTATTTGATAAATCCATCAAAGGGCAGATTGATGAAAGCTTAGACGTCGCAATTGAAGAAGACAGTATAGAGTTATTAAACCTAGCAGTTGAAGAGTGGCAGCCGCTGTTATTAGCAGCGCAAAATGGCGATATAGAACAAGCGGAAGAGGCTTTTTTATTGATTCAGCAGAAGTTGCCAGCTTTTCATCATAAGAAGCTTCAGTACGCCATAGCGCAATTTGATTTAGGTTTGGTTGAAGATCTCATCATAGAGTATCAAAGTATGGCGTAACGGTTTTTATATTGGTTTTATTCAATACAACCTGAGGTCTTTGCGTTTGACATAAAAATGGCACGAAGATAAGGTCTATCGAAGTAAAACACAGTAAAAACGCCTATAATAAGGCGTTTTTTTATATCGGCTTTTAAGTGGCTGCTGGCTCACCTGAATAAGCCAAAATGCTCATTTGCCAGTAGACTTTCATCAAGCACAACAACAGGTAACGCCATGAACCCTCTTGCCAATAGTAACTTTCCCTTTACTGCTGTCGCAGGACAAGAGCCGCTTAAGTTAGCTTTGATTTTATGTGCAGTGAATCCTCAAATTGGTGGGGTTCTGATTAGTGGTCCTCGCGGCTCGGCAAAATCAACTTCAGCTCGCGGTTTATCTGGTGTGATGCCTGCGTTATTGAATGATGAAGAGCTTGCCCCTTTCGCCACATTGCCGCTTGGCACCAGTGAAGATCGCCTACTTGGTGCTTTGGATTTAGAGCAAGTATTGCAAGACAAACAAGTTGCTTTTAAACCGGGTTTATTAAGCAGAGCCAATGGCGGCGTATTGTATGTGGATGAAGTGAATTTGCTCGCGGATCACCTTGTCGATCAGCTGTTAGACGTTGCGGCGAGTGGTGTAAATCGCGTGGAGCGAGATGGTGTTAGTCACGAACATGAAGCGCGTTTTTTACTGATCGGCACCATGAACCCTGATGAAGGGGAGTTGCGTCCACAACTGCAAGATCGCTTTGGTTTAATGGTAGAGCTGAGTAATCAATATAGTCTTGAAGAGCGAGTACAAATTGTTCGACTTCGAGACGAATTTGACCAAGATCCAGAGTCTTTCTGTGAAGCCTTTAAATACAAACAGCGCAACTTGAAGAACAGCATTCGTCTGGCGCGTAAAGCTTTGGGTGATATAAGCTGTCCAGATGCATTACGAATGGAAGTGGCGACACGTTGTCAGTCAGCAAATATTGATGGTGTGCGTGGTGATATTGTTTGGATTCGAGCCGCTATGGCGCATGCTGCGTGGCGTGGTGCTAAACAGGTGACAATAGATGATATTAAAGCGGTTGAAGAATTGGTTTTGGCTCATCGTCGACAGGCTAAGATACAACCGCCTTCACCACCTTCTCGTCGACCAGAGATGTCTCGACCTGAAAATAATCAACAGAAAAACAACCAAGAAACGGACAATAACGAATCAGGTAAATTAGAAAGTAGCGAAGGCGATTGGGGAAGCATGACGCCTCAAACGCTGAAGTCTTCGACACCGATTCGAGTTAATTTACAAGCGGATGCTCAAGTTCCCTCAACGGCAAAGTCTGTGAGTGAGGTGACGCCGGGAAAGTATAAAGGCAAGCAACAAGGCGGTTATCGTCTTGATGCTTCAGAATCAGGCAAAGGAGTGGATTGGTTTCGTAGTATTATCAACCAACCACAAGAATGGCCACCCAAAACATTAACTCACAAGGCCGCTAAAACAGGCCAAGCAAGATTGCATTTGGTGTTGTTGGACACATCGGCTTCTACCTTAAATCAAGGTGTGTTCGCCAAATCCAAAGGCGTAATTTTAGACATTGCCAATCGCGCCTATTTAGCCCGTGAGCAGATTGCGATTCTTGGTTTTGGGCAAGATGGTGTTTCTTCGATTTTGCCAAGAATACGAGCGCCAAAAGAAATATCTGAGTTACTGGATAACCTTGGTGCTGGTGGCGGAACACCTTTTCGAGTGGCGATCGAAGAGGCTAGAGATTATTTGGTAAAGCAACACAAAGGAAACGCCGACTTGTACAGCCAAACCTATATTTTGACTGACGGACGAACACAAGCGGATGTGTCAGACCTTGAGCTTTTAGGGCAAACAGTATTGATCGACATAGAAAATGCCGCCATTAAACGTGGCCGCGGCCAAGATATTGCTCAGCATTTGGGCGCACATTATATTTCATTAAATTCGCTTTTAGAGACTGTATTATGACTGCTGATAACGGCAACTTGGTTGATAATGACGCGGTTAGCTGTCCTGCTTTATTTTTGACAGCACCGGCTTCAAACCAAGGAAAAACCACTATTACGGCTGCTTTGGCGCGTTATTTCACTCAGCAAGGTAAGGTGGTTCGAGTATTTAAAACAGGTCCAGATTATCTTGATCCACAAATTCTTGCTCAGGCGTCTAAACAGCCGGTAGAGCAGTTGGATATTTGGATGGCAGGCGAAGACTACTGCCAAGACAAACTCTATCAAGCAGCGAAAGAAGCGGACTTGATTTTAGTCGAAGGCGCAATGGGCATGTTCGACGGCGATCCTTCTAGTGCTGATTTAGCCGCCCGTTTTGGTATTCCGATGGCGATTGTCATGGATGTAAAAGGCATGGCACAAACTGCTGCAGCGTTGGCGACGGGGTTGGCGAACTTCCGTGATGATGTGCAGGTTGCGGGGCTGATTGCCAACCGTTGTGGTAGTGAGCGCCATGCAGAATTGATTCGAGACGCGCTGCCAGAAAACTTGCCTTTACTAGCTACTTTAAAACGTGATGAAGCCATTATATTGCCAGAACGTCACTTGGGCTTAGTTCAGGCTGCTGAAGTGAAAGATGAATTGGAAGAACGCTTTGAAGCCGCTGTTGAATGGTTAAAAGAAACCCGTGATACCGGCTTATTGACCTTGCCGAAAGCGGTTTCCTTTGCTCCTGTAAAAGAACTCACTTCAGCTGATGTGACGACGGAAGTACAACAAAGTTTGGTGGGCAAAACCATCGCAGTCGCAAAAGACGCGGCATTTAGTTTTATTTACGATGCAAACCTGATTGCTTTGACAAGTATGGGCGCAAAAGTCGTCTTTTTCTCCCCATTAAAAGATCCATCTCTACCTGAAGCGGATGCTCTTTGGTTACCGGGCGGTTATCCAGAATTACATGCAAAAGCCTTGTCAGAAAATGTCTCCATGCGCCAATCTATTCAAGACTTTTACCAAACAGGGAAAAGTATTTTGGCAGAATGTGGCGGCATGCTTTACAGCTTGGAAGACTTAACAGATTTAAACGATGCCTGTTATCCCATGTTAGGTATTTTAGAAGGCCAAGGTGCGATGCGAGGCAAGCGTGGTTGCCAAGGCATGCAAACAGCCGTTATTCCACAAGGTGAGATTCGCGGCCATGCTCATCACCGATCACGTAGCGCTAATACACCTGAGCCTGTTGGTCACGGTCGTCGTCAGCGTCACCCTGCGCCGGGGGAAGCGATTTATCAACAGAAAGGCTTAACGGCGAGTTACTTACATTTGTTTTTTCCGTCTAATTTGGAAGCAACAGCCAAACTTTTTCTCGGTGAGAATTTATAGCCATGTGGCCTGAAAGTGCTGAATCGCCCGCACCATTACGCAGTGGTTTAACCACCGGAACCTGCGCAACCGCTTGTTGCGTAGCGGCAGCTCAAGCACTTTTCGCTCAACAGCAAGACGCGTCAGTCAGCGTGACACTGCCGAAAGGTAAGGTTGTGGACTTGCCCATCATTGATTATCAACTCATTGATGGCGGCATGAAAACCGCGACCATCAAAGATGCAGGCGATGACCCAGATGCAACCCATGGCGCAACCTTATTTGTTGAACTTCGTTTATCACCAGAACAGGGAATACGATTTCATGCTGCAGAAGGTGTGGGAATTGTGACTCGCACTGGCTTATTGTTAGATGTTGGCGAGCCTGCGATCAATCCCGTTCCACGAAAAATGATGACAGAACATTTAGAAGGTTTTGCTCAGACTTATCAATATCAAGGCGGTTTTGATGTGTCTGTTGGCGTGATTAATGGGGAACAAATTGCACAAAAAACCATGAATCCACGCCTAGGTATTTTGGGTGGTTTGTCTATTTTGGGTACCACGGGCATTGTTCGTCCTTTCTCTTGTGCAGCCTACATTGCATCGATTCATCAAGGTATTGATGTGGCGCGTGCTAATGGCATTACTCATATTGCAGCAACAACTGGTAACAGCAGTGAAGAGGCAATCAAAAGCTATTATCAGCTTGATGATATGGCTTTGATTGAAATGGGTGATTTTGTTGGTGCTGTGTTAAAGCACATCAAGAAAGTAGAGCAAGACGATTCCAAGCAGCTGATGAAACTCAGTATTTGTGGGGGCTTTGGGAAAATCAGCAAGCTGGCACAACAACACATGGATTTGAATAGCCGAGCTTCCAGTATTGATTTGAACAGACTTGCGCAGCTCGCTGAAACATTGGGTGCGAGCCATGAACTACAAGATAAAATGATTCAGGCAAACACCAGTGTGGAAGCCTTGTCTTTTGCTCAAGATGCAAACCTTGAATTGGCCGATGCGGTTTGTCAGCAAGCACTAGAATTCGCCAGAAAATACATACCTGATCATATTGAGCTAGAAGTCTGGGCAATTGATCGTAAAGGGTTTTTCGTAGGTAAAGCAGCTGAGTTAGCAGGATCTCAAACATGAAAATTCTATTGCTTGGCGGCACAGCTGACGCTCGACGTTTAGCTGATGCACTTCATCAAGCTGGTACTCTCCAGAATAAGATGAAAGTCGTTTACAGCTTGGCTGGTCTGGTTCGAGTGCCAAAAGTGGATTGCGAATTGGTGGTGGGCGGCTTTACTCAATTTGGTGGCTTGGCTACCTATTTGCGTGAGAATGGCATTGGCGCAATTCTCGACGTCACTCATCCTTATGCGCAAACCATGAGTACAAAAGCCGTGAATGCGGCAAAGGAAGTCGGCATTCCTTGCTGGCGTTTTCATCGTCCCGCTTGGCAAGCGCAACAAGGTGATTTATGGAGCGAATATCAATCCGATGCTGATTTACTCACGCAACTGGATGGTTTTCGTGTGCCGTTATTAAGTGCAGGTCAGATGAACGAAGATTTATTAGCGAAAATTATCCAATTGCCAAGTGTTGAGCGAGTCGTCTGGCGAACTGCGGTTGCTCCGAAATTTGCTATGCCAGAAGGAATAGAATGGATAAAAGCCATTGGACCTTTTGTTTTAGAAGATGAACAGCAATTATTACGAGAGCAAGGGATAGACGTTATTGTCAGCAAAAACAGCGGTGGTTCGGCAACCTACTCCAAACTCGAAGCGGCGCGTGAAATGTCTATTCCTGTGCTACTTCATCGTCGACCAGTATTGCCAGAAGCAGACAGAGAATTCAGTGACACACAAGATTGCTTGCAAGCCTGTTTAGCGGCGTGGGGCAATATTCATTCTAAGAATCAACAAAAAGACAGCCAACAGTGAATCCTTCAGATAAATATCAATACGAAAATAACCCACAAGCTATAGAGCATGACAGTTTTCGACAAATTCGTGAGTTAACCGATTTATCGAATTTAAATCAAGATCAGCAGCAGGTCACTATGCGCGTGGTTCATAGTCTTGGCTTGCCAGATGTGGCGACACAAGTTCGATTCAGTGCGAACGCAACACAAGCAGGGCGAGAGGCTTTGGCAAAAAACTGCGCCATTCTATGTGATGTAGAAATGGTAAAACAGGGTGTGACCAAACGTATGATAGAGCGCGAACCTTTGTGCTTTTTAAACGATCCACGTACGGCCGAGTTAGCCAAAAGTAACGGTGAAACTCGATCTATGGCAGCGCTCAGTTTATGGCAAGACAATCTAGCGGGCAGTGTTGTCTTGATTGGTAATGCGCCAACTGCCTTGTTTCGTTTGTTGGAAATGATAGAGCAGGGAGTGCCAAAACCTGCTTTGATTATCGGCATGCCGGTGGGCTTTGTGGGCGCTGCGGAATCAAAAGATGCACTTTGGCAAGTGCATGAAAAGCTTGGTATAGAATGCATTACTTTATTGGGACGAATGGGTGGCAGTGCCGTGACTTCCGCCAGCTGTAATGCATTATTGCGTTGTAATTTGGGCGAGTATTACTGATTGTGAAGACGATGACAGAGCAAAAAGAGTCGCTAAAGATTCATGTTATTGGGTTAGGCGTTAATGCAAAAGCGAGCCTTGATGAATCGGCTCAATCGGCTTTAGCGAGTTTGTCTGAGCAGGATATCGTGTTGGGTTCGCCTCGCCAGCATGACACCATTTCGACTTATTCCCATGTGGGAAAAGTGTGCGATTTACCTAAGCTCAAGCAGTTGGAAAAGGATTTTGAAATTTGGCAGCAACAAGGCGCAAAGCAAGTTGTCGTGCTCGCCTCTGGCGATCCTTTATATTACGGCATTGGCGCTTGGCTAATGCGGACTTTTTCTAAAACGCAGCTGAACTTTTACCCTAATGTTTCTAGTATTCAAGTGGCTTGTCATCGCCTTGGTTTGTCTTTGCAAGATGTTCAAGTCGTCAGCCTTCATGGTCGCCCTTTAGTGAGTTTACGTCGCTGTTTAAAAGCGAATCAGACTTTAGTTTTGCTTACGGACCAACACAGTCAGCCGCAGCATATTGCCCAAGAGTGTATAAAGGCTGGACTGAGTGGAAGCGAGATTATCGTCTGCGAAGCACTAGGTTACGAGCAAGAGCAGGTGCGCAGCTTTACCACGGCTGAACTGATAGATAACGAATCCGTTTTTGATCCACTTAATGTCATCCTTGTGAAAACCAGTCAGCAAGTTAGTTTTTATCCGACAGCACCGGGCATTCCTGATGCTGACTTTGTGACGGACAAAGGTGACGGAAAAGGCATGATCACTAAGCGAGAAGTTCGTCTGGCGATTTTGTCTTATATGAACATAGACGATGGTGACACGGTTTGGGACATCGGCGCAGGTTGCGGTGGTGTGAGTGTGGAACTGGCTTATTGGCATCCGCGCAGTCGAATTGTCGCCATTGAACACCATCCTGAACGTTTAGCTTGTTTAACGGAGAACCAAGAACGTTTCGGTGTTGTGCAGAATTTGTCGATTGTTGCGGGGCGAGCACCCGATGTGCTGGTGGATTTACCGTCTCAAGTTGATACGCCTAACAAGGTATTTATTGGCGGTAGCGATGGTGAACTCAGTGATTTGATGGCACAAGTTTGGGCACGATTACCTGTTGGCGGTAGCTTGATGGTGAGCGCCGTTACTGAAGATACAAAATTCCAAGTGATACAGTTCGCACAGATTAGAGAAGCCGCCAATGATGCTGACGAACAAAGTTTGCAAGTGTCGGTAGCCAAAGGTGAGCGTTTAGCAGGACAACGACTTTATCGTCCGAGTTTACCCGTGACACTGTTCCATTTTAAAAAGCATTCTGAGAAAGATTTGATAGAGACGAATAAGGACACCGCATAATGAGCGTGACAGAAAAGCAAGCCACCCACGGCCGATTTATTGGTGTAGGCGTTGGCCCCGGTGATCCAGAATTGATTACATTGAAAGCTCTGCGTTTGATTCAAGGTGCCAGTGTGGTGAGCTATCTTGCCAATGATCAAGGTGGCTCCCAAGCAAAAAGCATTGCTAGCGAAGCCTTTGCCGGTGTGACGCATACGCAAAATGAGATTGCCATTGTGATGCCTATGTCGACCGACCGTTCGCTTGCGAATGAGGCTTATGACAATGGCGCAAAAGCCATTGCCAAAGAGCTTAAAGAAGGAAAGGACGTTGTATTCTTGTGCGAAGGCGACCCATTGTTTTTTGGCTCTTTTGCCTATTTATTAGAGCGTCTTGAAGGCGATTTTCAGTGCCAAGTTGTACCTGGTGTGTCATCGATTAATGCGGCGTCTTCGGCTCTGAATCATCCTTTGACGGTATTGAAAGAATCTTTTGCAGTTGTGAGTGGTCGCCATTCAGCTCTGCAAATTGATACAGCACTGGAGCAACATGACAGTGTGGTCATCATGAAAGCAGGGCGAGCGCGCCCGAGAATCTTAACGGCATTGCGTAAAACTAATCGTATGCAGGACGCTAA
This sequence comes from Marinomonas sp. 15G6-16, assembly GCF_055809555.1. Classification (NCBI taxonomy): domain Bacteria; kingdom Pseudomonadati; phylum Pseudomonadota; class Gammaproteobacteria; order Oceanospirillales; family Oceanospirillaceae; genus Marinomonas; species Marinomonas sp. 15G6-16. The sequence continues at coordinate 2,592,824 of NZ_CM147916.1, forward strand.
GTATCTTGAATATATTGGTCGAGACAATGAGCGTATCGTGCAAGACGTATCGACTTTGGAGGATAAAGCCGGCCCTTATTTTTCTCTGTTTGTTGTGACTAAAAGCGAGCGAGGCACACGTTGATTCGCATTATTGCGTTAACGCCAGCTGGTGAGAAATTGGCTAAAAAGCTTCAAGGTCGTTGGTCGAATGGAAACAGCTCTGATGGAAATAAGCTTGAGGCGAGTGTGGAATACAAGCCTAAGCCTTTTGCTGAGTTCGTTCAGAATGCTTTTCAGCAAGGGGATTGGCTGGTGTTTATTTGCGCCACGGGCATTGTGATGCGAACCCTTGCGCCAGTGCTTCAAGACAAGTATCAGGATCCACCAGTGTTGGTTTTAGATGAAGAAGGTAAGTTCGTGATTCCGCTATTATCGGGCCACGAAGGTGGCGCCAATGAGTGGGGCGCTCAAGTAGCAGATCGACTTGGCGCGCAATTAGTGATGACTACCGCGAAACCTTATCTGAACCCGATTTATACGCTGGGCATGGGCTGCGAACGAGATTGTCCATTGGAATTTATTGAAAGTCTGATGTTGGCGGCTCTTGAGCAAAAAGGTCTAACGCCAAGCGACATTCATTCTCTAAACAGTATTGATATAAAAGCCGACGAAACTAACTTGATTGCCTTGACCCAAAAGTATCATTGGGACTTCAATACCTACAGCGCCCAAGAGCTTGCCCCAATGGAGTCATTACTCAGCACAAAATCTGACTACATCTTCAAAACAGTGGGCGTCTACGGCGTCGCTGAATCCGCTGCTTTGCTTGCAGCACAAAATGAGTCAGGTTCAGAACCTGAGCTAGTATTAAACAAAATCAAAAATGCCAAAGCGACTGTCGCGATTGCGAGAGGGTTTGTTAATACAAAAAAGAAGCCCCTTGATGGGCTTCTTTAGTTTTTACTGTTTTTCTAAGTCGCTTCTACTCGTTAGACGATTTTGAATTGGCTTAGAAGGTCTTTTTGGTGAGTGGCGAGTTTTGATAAGCCTTCACTGTCTTTTTCACTTTGATCCGATCCTGTTGCGGCTTGTTCAGACATTTCAGAGATGTCTTGAATGTTCTGCCTGATTTCCTGTGCTACGGCGGATTGTTCTTCTGCTGCTGTGGCAATTTGAGTACTTAGGTCTCGGATTTCTGTCATGTTGCGCTGTAGCTCAGTTAAGGCTGTGCCTACAAGGCGTGCTTCTTCCACACTGGCATTGGCGCTGGTGTGACTTTCGTTCATGCTGCTGACTGTCTTGGTGACACCTTCTTGAAGTTGGGTGATGACTCGTTGGATTTCTTCTGTTGAGCTTTGAGTCCGAGTAGCAAGCGTACGAACTTCGTCGGCGACAACGGCAAACCCTCGGCCTTGCTCGCCTGCACGTGCGGCTTCAATGGCAGCGTTGAGCGCTAGTAGGTTTGTTTGTTCTGCGATTTGTTCAATCACATCCAAAATGTTGCCGATATCTTTTGAGTATTCATCCAGCTGATTCACAACGACAGTTGATTCTTCGATTCTTGCGAGTAATTGCTCATTCTTTTGTATATTCGCATCCATTTGAGCGCGGCTTTTTGTTGCGCCTTGGTCAACGGATTGAATTTGGTGAAGAATGGTTTCAGAGCTTTTGGCTACCTGTTCCACGGTGGATGTCATCTCATTCATGGAAGAGGCGACTTCTGTTGTACGCTGGTTTTGTGCGCTCATGAGACGTTTAGAATCGCTCGCGAGACGAACATTATTCGCTGCGGAATCTGCCACTTTATTGGAAGATTGATCAATATCTTTCATAACAGATTGCAGCTTTGAGACAAGTTCGTTTACCCAGCGAGAAAGTTCGCCAAATTCATCTTGTGTGTTTACTTGGCTTCTTTGAGTGAAATCACCGTCGGAAATTTTTCCTAATACGGTCATGACCTCTTTCAATGGATTTTTGATACTACGACTTACCCATAAAGTGACAAGAACTGCTATGGCAATAGAGATGATCAATACAATGCCGATAATGAGGATGGACAAAGACGCCGCTGTGCTGGCTTCTGCCTTTGCGCTTTCTCCCATGTGCTCTGTTTCAGAAAGCAGTTGCTCTACTTCTGTGTTTATTTTGTCCATGCTGGCGGATAGGTTTTTCGCTAGAACCTCGGACTCTTGTTCTAGGCTCACACTTTCATAATGTTTTGCTATTACGCCTTCGTCAGACAAGATGGCAAATTCCAGCTCTTCAATTAGGCTATCGATATTGTCGCTATTGAGGATGGCTTGTTTATCTTTTAATGCTTCAAAAGTGGAAGACATGCTGTCACGCAGAGATTGCATATCTTGTAGGTCTTGTGACTCAAAGTAGTTAACAACAGAGGTTTCTATATTTTGTATGCTGTTTTGTAAGAAGGAAGCGGAAGAGCGAATTTCAAAATCTTCCTCTTCTTGCATGAAGCTTAAATCTTCCAAGGTAAAGAGAAGAGAGCTTTTAAGGTAGCCTTTTTCTTCTTTTACTAGGAGTTGAGTATCCAGCATTTTTTTATAATTAGAAAATGCCATATCTGTGTATGTGAAAAAATGGTTGGCTTCATTATTGATGTTGCTTAGAGCGCTGCGCATGACATCAAGGTTTTCCAGCTGACTTTCTAGTCTTGCAGAAACCTCAGTGTATTCACTTTTTTGCGTTTGAAAGCGTTGAGATAAGCCTTCTAATGAGTCTGGGGATTTGCTCAGTAGATATTGCAGGACAGCGGAATTCGCTAAACTCAAATCGTCTTTGAGGGCGTGGCTTGTAGAAGTAATATCAGAAACCTTTCCTGTCACGATATCCAGTCTACTTTCTATTTTGCTGACTCCCCAAAAGCCTGAAGCGGCAATTAAAAAGAGTAAGAGTAATAAGACGCTGAAACCGCACAGAATTCGTTGAATAACGGATAATGACATAGTAACTCCATGGCTTTTATTTTTTTATTTGTATTACTAATATTCTATAACAATAGTCGATCGGATTCAGCCTGCCTTATTTAAAATAAAATGCGTTTTCTACTGGTAGTTTTTCTTGGCCTTGGTGACTTTTTCTAAGTAATACTGAGACTCGGAGCGTGGGTGATCGTATCTTAATTTTTGATAAACACTGCTTGCTGAGTTTTGATTAAGCTTTTCCATTGCAACCGTTCTGTCGCTGTCAAAAGTCTTCAATACATTTCCTGTTCCGCCGTTATAAGCGGAGATCATTGAGTATTCCTGGCTGAGTTTGTTTGTCACTTTTACAAGGTATCGAGTTTGCAAAATGTACAAATAAGCACTGCCAATATCGATGTTGTTTTCTGGTTGAAATAAGGTTTCTTTGGTTGGTTCGTCAGAGCGCTGTTTTACTAGGTTGTAAACGTCTTTACCTGCTGTGGCTGGCACGACTTGCATTAATCCGTAAGCATTTGCAGGACTGACAGCATAAGGGTTAAAAGAGCTTTCTGTTTCAATAATGCCATAAATAAGCGCTGGATCTAGGTTGTAGCGGTTTGCAGCGGCGATGACATATTCGCTGTATTTTTCTTGGCGAAGGTGTTGATGCTGTTCCACAAGATTAAATTCAACAGCGTAGACGGTTTTGCCATTTTCTTGGCTCTTTAGCAGTTTATTGTTAATTAAATAGTCTGCATAACGTCCCGCTCGCCATGCGTATTGAACGACTTTTCCATCGTGATCAATGACTTGAGGGTATAAGAATGGAACACCTTCAGTATTGGGTGCAGAGCTGGAAAAAATGTCTGTTTTGGTTGGATCTGCTGTTGTTAATAGTGTCGTGGTTATGGCTTCTTTTAATGACGCTAGCGGATTACTTGAAGCAATGCTTTCAACTCGCACTGAGCCTTGGTCAAAGTCCACTACGGTTCTTGCTTGGTAGTCGTTCACGTATTTTACATAGGTTTTTTTGTCTGGCAGAGCACTGTTGTTTGAGCCCCATCTCTGATTCACTTCTTGGTCAAGGTTTTCATATAAGGCTTTAATGGCTTTGATATCTGAGCGGATAAGATTGTGTGTGACTTTCGCTTGTTCTGCGATGGCTTTTACATCTTCTATGCTGTTTGCACTTTTGATTTGAGTGGAAAGCTGTTCTACGGAGTCAACTGAATCGAAGGATAAAAGGGATTGGCAGCCAGCGAGAAACAAAGAGAGAAAGCTGATGACTGGCAATGTGAGTAATGATGGATGAGTGTGCTTTTGCATCGATTGTTGTACTCAAATTAGAAGATAAATTTTTCAGGGCTCATTTTTAATAAATTATATCAGAGTGATTATTTATAGGGGAAAGAGAGCCAATAAGAAAGTTATCTCTTTGTTTAATTTAAGGTTTAGCTATTTTGGTTGCTGAATAGAAGTCAAGCGGTAGCAAAGCGTTAAGTATCTTGTATACTCAATGGCTTTGATATTTTGATGCAAAATTTTTAGACGGTTTTAGAGGTTGAAGATGGTTTCATTCATTATTTTTATGGTGTCGTTAGAACTGACGATATTTTTCTTGTTTTCTAGTTGCGTAAAGATAGTTGGTTTACCTCAAAGTCGGTTTCATGCGCATTTATCTTTCTTTAAAACCTGTGGCCTGAATCAAGGGGCATTATTGACTGTAGGAATGTTAGAGCTATTTGGCGCTGCTACTTTATGGTTTCCTAATTATTTGGGGATACTTGGTGTGTTGGCGTTATGTATTACCTCGGCAGGAATCGCCTACGCTCGTATTCAATTCGACACTTGGAAAAACGGCCTTGTGGCAATGACAACCTTTATTTTATCTAGCTGGGTTTTATACGAAAAGTGCTTTGGTGTACTTGCCTGAATTTTAGGTGTGCTTAGAGAGTCAGTAAAAGAAGGTAAATTATAATGCTTTCAATTTAATGGATTCAGTATGCTCTGACTCTTTATAGATTGTATATGACGGAAAGGAATATGAATGAAAACTTCTAGCTCTTCTATTATAGGCTCGGTTTTAGTGGCTCTCGCTATCATCGCTGTTCTAGTTATCGGTGTGATGATGTTCGGTGCTAAATTGGGTTTGTGGCAGCCAATTGTTGGTTTTGGGTTGGTGCGTAACTATATGAATCCTATTGCTTATGCTGTTTTGGGGCTGGGCATTCTTGGTATTATTTATTATTTGGTTGTGAAAAGCCGTTGTGGCCTAGGCAAGTCGCTTTTCACTGCTGTTGTTGGTATTGCATTATTAGCACCGACAATCTACGGAAAAATAAACCCACCAGTGCGTGTTCCGCCGATTCATGACATTACGACAGACACGACTAATCCTCCGCTTTTTCAAGTACTTGATGAGTCTCGTGAAGGCGCAAGAAATACTTTGGTTTATGGTGGCCCAGAAGTCGCTGCTTTCCAACAACAAGCCTATCCTGATATTGCTCCGATCTTTTCTGAGAAATCAGCTCAAGCGGCTTTCCAAGAAGCCCTAAGAGTAGCAAAGGAAATGGGGTGGGAAATGGTTGCTGAAGATCAAAATGCATTGCGTTTTGAAGCCAGTGCTAAAACGTCGGTTTATCAGTTTGTCGATGATGTTGTAGTGGTTGTATCGTCTGTAGAAGGGCAAAGCCGTGTAGATATTCGCAGCGTATCGCGAATTGGCCGTAGTGACCGCGGTGTGAATGCTGAGAGAATTCGAACCTTTATCAGCTTATTTAATAAATAGTTTAAATCTCGCTATCGAATGCAAAATATAAAGCTCTATCAGACATGATAGAGCTTTATATTTATTGGCTTTTAGTAAGCACCGTCACTGTATATCAATTCATAGCTGTGGCTATAAATTTCCAGAATATTACCGAATGGGTCTTCCATGTAGATCATGCGATAAGGTTTTTCGCCAGGGTAGTAGTAGCGAGGCTCAGGCATGCGTTTTTTACCGCCAGCAGCAACAATCTTGTCAGCTAACTCTTCAACATTTGGGTCTTGTACGCAAAAGTGGAAGATACCTGTTTTCCAATATTCAAAATTGTTTTCTGGGTTTTCTTGGCCTTTAAATTCAAAAATCTCAACACCAATTCTGTCACCTGTTGACAGGTGGGCAATACGGAATTTTTCCCAACCAGCACCGAATACGTCTGTACACATTTCACCAATGGCACTTTTGTCTTCCGTTATTTCTGTTGGCTTCATGATGAGATACCACCCCATAACTTCTGTATAGAATTTAACAGCGGCTTCTAGGTCTGGTACTGAAATCCCAATATGGGAAAAATTGCGTGGATAAACATTGCTCATAATTCACTCCTCTTTTAAAGATGTGGCTAGTTTACAAAGGAGAGGTGATTAAGTTAAATTATCATTTAAAATAGATATGAGTATTTTTTGTAATGATTAATCCCTTTTGGCTACGCACTTTTTGTACCTTGGTTGAAGTTGGTCATTTCACTCGGACGGCAGAAAAATTAAATATGACGCAATCTGGTGTGAGTCAGCAGGTGCGAAAATTAGAAGAGCAAATAGGGACATCTTTGTTATTGCGCCAAGGTAAGCAATTTATGCTGACGGATGCAGGAGATCGGCTTTACCAAGAAGGAAGAGAGCTGCTTAAAGGGTTATCTGAGCTTGAAAAAGGTTTAGGAGAAGACCCTAAATTTGAAGGTGTCGTTAGAGTCGCTTCGCCAGGCAGTGTTGGATTAAAGCTCTATCAGCAGTTGCTTTTGTTGCAGCAGCGTCATCCTAAATTGATTATTCATTATCGCTTTGCGCCCAACCAAGAAATAGAGAAGTTGGTGGCAGAACATAAGGTTGATCTGGGTTTCATGACGCGTTTATCGAGTCTTAAAGATGTGCATATAAAACCAATAGGGCAAGAGGAATTGCTTCTGGTAACGCCGCATACCACTCATGATGCAAGCTGGAACGAGTTACAGCAGCTTGGCTTTATTGACCACCCTGACGGGGATTACCATGTCAGGCTGTTGATTGGCGCCAATTATCCGGAATTTGAAGAAGGGAAGGCGTTTAAAAGAACAGGTTTTTCCAACCAAATTAGTTTGATTCTTGAACCTGTGGCGATGGGACTCGGTTTTACAGTATTACCTCGTCATGCTGTTGGCGCTTTTAATAAACCGAATAATATTAAAGTTCATCGATTGGCTGAGCCAGTAAGTGAAACCTTGTACTTATGCACCCACAGTCAGAAGCGTATTCCGAATCGCGTAAAAATGGTGATAGAGGAAGCAGAAAAAACATTAAGGTAATTTAAGAAAGAGACCAAAATAGAAACTTGTGTGTCTAGTTTGGTCTCTTGAAAAGGCTTTATTTGGTGAGCTTTTGTCGAATAGATGCTTCTATGCCAGAGGCATCCAAGCCAACGCGTTTTAGCATGGCGCTATGGCTAGCATGTTCTTCGTATTGGTCAGGTAAACCTAGATGAAGAACCGGTACATTAATATTGTTTGCTTGTAAAAACTCGCTGACAGCAGAGCCCGCACCGCCCATAATGGCGTTTTCTTCAATCGTTACGATAAGTTTTGCGTCTCGTTGAGCTAACAGGGCTTGCTCATCAATCGGCTTCACAAAACGCATGTCTATTAATGTAGCGTCTAGATTTTTTGCTGCTTCTAGGGCGTCATAAGTAGGGCGACCAAAGCTACAGATAACAATACCAGATTGACCTGTATGTAATGTGCGCGATTGGCCAATATGGATGGTTTCTAGATTGTCTTCGAGCTTGATTCCCTGCCCCGTTCCACGCGGATAACGCACCGCTGCAGGTCCTTCATATTGATAGCCTGTTTGCAGCATTTTTCGACATTCATCTTCGTCTGATGGCGCCATAACAATCATGTTAGGAATGCAGCGTAAATAGCTCAAATCATAGACGCCAGCATGGGTCGGTCCGTCTTCTCCTACTAAGCCAGCACGATCAATGGCAAACAACACATCAAGGTTTTGTAAAGCCACATCATGAATCAACTGGTCATAAGCCCGTTGTAAGAAGGTAGAGTAAATTGCCACGACGGGTTTTAATCCATCGCACGCCATACCAGCAGCCAAGGTCACTGCGTGTTGTTCCGCAATGGCAACATCAAAGTATCGGTCTGGAAAGCGGTCAGCGAAAGCAATTAAATCGGAGCCTTCTTTCATCGCTGGCGTAATGGCAACCAATTTGTTGTCATGCTCAGCGGCATCGCAAACCCATTGTCCAAACACATTGCAATATTTAGGTAAGCTGCTTTTTTCTTGGCTTGGTTTTGGGTCAGGTTCGATTTTATTGATGGCGTGATAGCCAATAGGGTCGCCTTCAGCGGGTTCAAAGCCTTTGCCTTTCTTTGTGATAACGTGAAGAAATTGTGGGCCGGATCGATCTTTTAGATTGGCGATGGTAGTTAACAAATGATCCAAGTCGTGACCGTCGATTGGGCCAATGTAGTTGAAGCCCAATTCTTCAAACATCATGCCCGGCGACACCATGCCTTTCATATGTTCTTCAGCTTTTCGAGCCAGCTCCAAAGCAGAAGGCAAACCGGAAAAAACTTTCTGACCGCTTTTGCGAATATGGTCATAAGTTTTGCTGGCCCAGATACGAGCAAAATAGCTAGAAAGCGCACCAACAGGTTTGGATATGGACATTTCGTTATCGTTTAAGATAACGAGCATGTCAGCTTTTGCATCGCCAGCGTGATTAAGTGCTTCGAATGCCATGCCGGCAGACATAGCACCATCACCAATCACGGCAACTGCTTTACGACCAGTTTTAAGTTGTCGAGCAGCGAGCGACATGCCTAACGCGGCTCCAATAGATGTACTTGAGTGGCCTACACCAAAGGTATCGTATTCACTTTCATCTCGTTTTGGGAAGCCAGAGATACCATTTTCTTGGCGGATATTAAGAAGTGCTTCACGACGACCTGTGAGGATTTTATGTGGGTAAGCTTGATGGCCTACATCCCAAACAATGCGGTCTTCTGGTGTGTTATACAGATAATGTAGTGCGACAGTAAGTTCAACCACACCAAGGCCTGCACCAAAGTGACCACCAGTTTGTCCGACGCTGTATAGCATGAATTCTCTTAGTTCACGCACAAGCTGTGGCAGTTGCTCTTTACTCAAAGCACGCAGATCAGCCGGAATATTGGCTTGGTCCAGTAAAGGCGTGTCAGGTCGTGTTGTTGGTATTTCTTCAAACATTGGCACAGGTTAGGTCACACTCTGTTAATTTAAAAACGCGGTTGTTAAAAAGCGGGTAAGTATATCAGTGGTTGCGCCCAATAATATAGTTTGCCAATTCAATTAACGGCTGTGCCGCGTCACCAAAAGGTGAAATCGAGGTGACGGCTTGATCATGTAAGCTCTTCGCCAGTTCTTGAGCGCCCTGTAAACCGAGTAATTTAGGGTAAGTGGGTTTGTTGGCATCTTCGTCAGAAAACTGTGTTTTGCCCAATGTGGAGGTGTCGCTGGTGATGTCTATGATGTCATCTTGAACCTGAAAAGCGAGGCCAATTGCATTGGCGTACGTGTCTAATGCGGCAAAGTCTGCTGGCGTTGTCGCTCCTGTGCTGATGGCTCCCATACGGACGCTTGCACGAATGAGAGCGCCTGTTTTATGTTGATGCATTTCTTCTAAAGCCTGAACATCAATATTTTTCCCAACACTTGCAAGGTCGATCATTTGGCCTGTCACCATGCCATGACGTCCAGAAGAGTGCGTTAATTCTTGAATGAGCTGTAGTTGTAGAGCAGCGTTCTTATGCTTGGCTTGGCTCAATAACTCAAAAGCAAAGGTTTGCAGAGCATCACCTGCAAGGATGGCGGTCGCTTCGTCATATTTTATATGAGAGGTTGGTTTGCCTCTGCGCAAGTCGTCATCGTCCATGGCTGGCAAATCATCATGGATTAAAGAATAAGCGTGAATGGATTCAATCGCCGCGGCGCTGGCGTCTGTCAGGTCGTTTACATCGCCAAATAATGAAGCGGCGGCATACGTCAGCATAGGACGAACACGTTTGCCGCCATTAAATAGGCTGTACGCCATGGCATCTTGCAAATGCGTCGCGGGTTTGTATTCGTTTAGATGTTGAACAAGATAGCTGTCTACTCGATGGCGAGCGTATTGTGAAAAATCGTCTAAAGTCACGAATTGGTTTCCGGATCAAATGTTTCTAAATGCTCACCATCTTGTTTTTCAAGCAAAATTTGAACTTTTTGTTCTGCTTGGGTGAGGACAGACTGACAGTCTTGGCTCAGTTTAACACCTTTTTCAAAGGCTTTTAGAGACTCTTCAAGAGAAAGTTGATTAGACTCAAGTTGAGTGACGATGTTGTCCAATTCTTTTAGGTTTTCTTCAAAATGGCGGACATTAGTTTTTCGAGACATGGAAGTTACTCTTGATAAAATGACATTTTCTAATGGAAAGATACTCACTTTTTAAGAGAGAGTTAATGAAAATTACAAAAATTACGCAAGAAGATGTCATGGTTAGTGTTTCTTTCGTATAGAATCATATTAATATATTGATCGCATTATAGCTTTTTGTTGGGAGACGTGTGTGGATATCGCAACGTTATTAGGACTTATAGGGTCTTTTGTAGTTGTTGGGGCTGCCATTTTTTTGGGTGGGTCTGCAGGGATGTTTATTGATACCACCTCAATACTTATCGTATTGGTTGGATCAAGTTTGGTTACTTTAATGCAATATCCACTGGGGCAGTTTCTTGGTGCTGGTAAAGTTGCAGGTAAAGCCTTCATGTTCAAAAGTGTTCCAATGGACACATTGATTGATGAAATTTACGGATTAGCAGATGAAGCTCGTAAGGGCGGGTTACTGTCTCTAGAGGGAAAAGAAGTTAGCCATCCTTTTTTATCTACTGGTATACAAATGTTAGTAGATGGTCATGATAGTTCTGTTGTTAAAAATCAGCTTAGTAAAGAAATGAGCCAAGCCTACAACCGTCATAGTAGCGGCGCCAAAATCTTTAAAGCTTTTGGTGATGTGGCTCCAGCGATGGGGATGATAGGAACCTTGGTTGGTTTGGTACAAATGTTAGCCAACTTATCGGATCCAAGCTCTATTGGACCTGCCATGGCGATTGCACTTTTAACGACACTGTATGGTGCGATGGTGGCAAACATGGTGTGTCTACCGATTCAAGCCAAACTCAATGCTCGTGCCGAAGAAGAATTAACCTGTCAAAAATTAATATTAGATGCTTTGCTGGCCATTCAATCGGGTCAAAACCCTCGTGTGCTTGATGATGCATTGAAGTCTTATTTGGCGGAAGGGAAGCGAACTGCACGCGAATAGTGTTAGTTATAAATCATGTTAGTTGTAAGTGGATTCTATAATGAGTGATGAAGAAGAATCAGATTGCCCTGAATGTATAGAGGGTTTACCTGCTTACATGGGAACCTTTGCTGATCTCATGTCGTTATTGCTGTGCTTCTTTGTACTTCTATTGTCATTCGCAGAAATGGATGTCATCAAGTTCAAACAGTTGGCGGGTTCATTAAAATACGCTTTTGGTGTGCAAAGAGAAGTGGAAGCCGATGCGATTCCTATGGGGACGTCTGTTATCGCTTTGGAATTTAGTCCAGGTCGACCTGAACCAACGCCAATTAATGAGGTTAGACAAAAAGTAGACTCTGTTCCAGAGCATACTTTGGAAGTACTTTGTAAGCCGGATACGGCAGAGCTGAATCAGCAGGAAGATTCTGGGCAGCCTTCAGAGGTCACTTATGTCAATAAATCTCAAGCAGATATAGAACGAGAGCAAAAAATTCAAGAAACAGAAGAAGATGCTCAGCAAATTGCTTCTGTGCTACGAGAAGAAATCTCGAAAGGTACGGTCGAGATAGAAACTCAAGAAGAAACCATTACGATTCGAATTAAAGATCAGGGCTCTTTTGACTCAGGATCGGCGGAATTAAACTATGATTTCATTCCGGTTATCGACTTAATACGTGATGTATTGGTTGGGATTCAAGGAACGATTTCAGTCGAAGGGCACACAGATAATATACCGATTGATAGTGTTCGATTTCGTTCGAATTGGCAGCTGTCTTCCGCTCGTGCTATCTCAGTTGCGGAAGAGCTTTTTGCTACAGGTCAGCTAGATCAAGGGCGCTTTGCTGTAACAGGCTTTGCAGATACTCGTCCTCTTGTTCCAAATGATACGGTGAGGAATCGAGGGACTAACCGTCGAGTAGAAATTGTGATTAAACAGAATGATCAATCTCGACCAGCTGTACGTCAAAGCTTAGATGACTTGCCGGAAGAAGGTGTGATTGAGTTTGATTTGGAAACCATTGAAGAATTAAGGCCTAATGAAATCTTTTAATCATTGATTCTTCGTAAAAGGGAGCTTTGGCTCCTTTTTTTATGCCTTCTAAGTCATCTTAATAATTTTAAGGGCTGAGATTTAGGTCATTTTTTGTTATGGTTTGCGAAATTTTTTGAGGAAGACAAGATAATGCGAATAGCAGTGATTGGTGCGTCTGGGCGCATGGGTAAGTATTTGATTACAGCCATTAACGATGCTGAAGGTGCTTCTTTAGGTGCCGCTATTTTGAGACCTGGTAGCAGTTTAGTTGGAGCAGATGCAGGTGAAATCGCAGGTGTCGGCAAATTAGGAGTTGCGGCTGTTGCTAGCTTAGCTGATTGCGTTGGTGACTTTGACGTGCTTATTGATTTTACGACGCCTGCGCTGACACTAGAAAATGCTGCGTTTTGTGTGAAGCATCAAAAAGCCATCGTGGTTGGTACAACGGGTTTAAACGATGAAGAAAAAGCATCCTTGAATCAGGCTGCAGCTCATTCTCCTGTGGTTTTTGCGCCAAACATGAGTGTTGGTGTGAATTTGACTCTTAAGCTGCTTGCAACGGCTGCAGAGATCTTAGGCGATGATTACGATGTAGAGATTGTTGAAGCGCATCACCGTCACAAGGTTGATTCACCTTCTGGTACGGCTTTGCGTATGGGCGAAGTGGTTGCAGATGCATTAGGTCGAGATTTAAAAGAATGCGCTGTGTATGGCCGTGAAGGCCAAACAGGAGCTCGCACACAAAAAGAGATTGGCTTTGAAACCATTCGTGCTGGTGATGTTGTAGGTGAGCACACAGTGTGGTTCGCGACAGAGGGTGAGCGCATTGAAATCACTCACAAAGCGAGCAGCCGTATGACATTTGCAAAAGGCGCTGTGCGCGCAGCAAGCTGGCTTGAAGGTAAAGCAGCTGGCATGTATGACATGCAAGACGTTCTAGATTTAAATTAAGCGATGACTTTTATCTTGGTCGATAAAGCTTATTGACCAAAGTGTCGTGCAGATATAAAAAAACCGCATTCATGTTGAAAAGTGAATGCGGTTTTTTTGAGTGAAAACAAAAAAGCCTAAGTTAATTACTCAGCGCTGTATTCAAGTGTTTCAGCTAAACTTTCAGAACTTAGATCACCCACACATTTACCATTCTCATCCAGAACGGGTAGAGAGTAGTCGGATGTCAATGAGTCAGACAGTGCTTCTTGCAAGAGCATATCAGGCATTAGAACAGGTATCTTGGTGATATCTTCAGGCGTGATTCGGCCTTCTGGACGTAGTTTAATGGCTGCTTCCAATTTCTTGCGAGTCAGAATGCCATGGAACCCAGATTCTGTTTGATAAAACGCGTAACCTTGCTTAGGCAGTTTAGTGATCGCTTCTGCTAAGTTATCTGATTTTATAATCGGCACCGACTGCTGCATGATTGTTTTGACTGGTACCGCACGAGCACGGTTTACATCTTTAACAAAAGCTTCAACGTAGTCATCTGCAGGGTTTAGAAGAATATCCACTGGTGTACCAATTTGTGACAATACACCATCGTTTAGAATGGCTATTCGGTCACCAATTCGTAATGCTTCATCCAAATCGTGAGTAATGAAAATAATGGTTTTCTTCAGCTTTTCTTGTAGCTCAAGTAATTGACCTTGCATTTCACTACGAATCAAAGGGTCAAGCGCCGAGAAAGCTTCGTCCATTAGCAGGATTTCGGCATCAGTACAAAGAGCACGAGCCAAGCCAACACGCTGTTGTTGACCGCCTGATAGCTGGCCAGGATATTGTTCTTCGTAACCCGCCAAGCCGACAGTTGCTAGCCATTTTACGGCTTTTTCAGAGCGTTCTTTTTTCGGAACTTTTTGAATTTGTAAACCGTAAGCAACATTTTCCAGAACCGTTCTATGTGGTAAAAGCCCGAAATTTTGGAAAACCATGGACATTTTGTGTCGTCTAAATTCGATTAACTCTTCTTTAGACAATTTCATAATGTCTTCGCCTTCAACTTTTATTTGACCGGAAGTCGGGTCAATAAGGCGGTTGAAGTGACGAATAAGCGTAGATTTACCAGAGCCTGAAAGCCCCATGATTACGAAGATTTCGCCTTGGTGTACGTCAAGGTTAATGTCTCGTAAACCTACTGTGTGGCCAGTTTCTGCTAGTATGTCTTTTTTGTTTTTACCTGTTTCTAGCATAGGTAAAATACTTTGCTCTTTGGGGCCAAAGATTTTGTATAAACCGTTTATTTCGATGAGAGGACTCGTCGTTTGGTTATCTGTGTTTGTGCTAGTCATGACGATTTCCTAGATGTTTTTGTGAGCGTTTAGCATAAGCCTGAGAGACTCGATCAAAAATAATAGCAAGCGCTACAATGGCCAATCCGTTTAGTAAACCCAAAGTAAAGTATTGGTTGGTAATGGATTTTAAAACAGGTTGCCCTAAGCCTTTTACACCGATCATAGAGGCTACAACCACCATAGCGAGAGCCATCATGATAGTTTGGTTGATACCGGCCATAATGGTTGGCATAGCTAGGGGTAATTGAACACCAAATAATTTCTGGGTATTTGTGGCCCCGAATGATGTTGCTGCTTCCATGATTTCTTTGTCGACTAAACGAATACCTAAGTTGGTTAAGCGAATAACTGGTGGAACAGCATAAATAATAACGGCTATAACACCTGGGATCTTACCAATGCCCAATAGCATAACAACGGGTATTAAGTAGACGAATGCGGGCATGGTCTGCATAATGTCTAATATGGGCGTTATGATGGACTGCATTCTATTTGAACGTGACATCAAAATGCCGGTAGGCACACCAATGACGATTGAGAGTATCGTACAAACGGTAATGACACTTAAAGTACGCATGGTGTCATCCCACATGCCAAATATACCAATGGCAAGTAAAGACGCCAGTACGCCAGTGCAAAGCTTCCATGAGCGAGTTGCGCTGTATACAACAGCCAAAATCACACCTATGGTTAACCACCAAGGGGAAGCTAATAATAATTTTTCGAACCAGACTAAAAATGAGAGTAATGGATCAAAAAAGCTTTCAATAAGTTCACCGTAATTACGAGAAAACTCACGATAGGCACCGTCTAGTGTCTTTTTTACGGTGGTGAGGTCTTTCCTATCTAATTCTGGGAAGCTAGTAAACCAAGAGCTGTCGGCCATTTTTATTGGAACCTTGTTGTGTATTAGGAAAAGTAAAAAAGCACTATCGACATTTATTTCATGACTCTAGTGCTTTGTCATATAAGTTACTTTTAGTTAAGAGCGGCTTTTATTTTCTCTGCAGCGTCTTTAGTAACCCAAGTAGACCAAATGTCTTCATTATTTTCTAAGAAGTATTCAGCAGCAATGTAACCTTCAGCTTGGTTGTCTTCCATCCAAGCCAACAAAGTGTTCATTTTTGCGTTTGTGAATGAACGTTTTGTTAAGTATTCATATACAGCTGGCTTTTCGCTTGCTAATGCTTCTGTTGTGATCGTATCAACAGGGGAAGGTGGGTACATGCTTGGTTTTGGATCTTCACAGTATTCTTGTGTTAAACAAGTTTGGAAGTGTTCCAAGTTAACGCCAGAACCAAAGTCTACTTTTACCATTTCATATTTACCTAAAACAGCAGTAGGCGCCCAGTAGTAACCTAACCAACCTTCTTTACGCTCATATGCTTTAGCGATAGAGCCTGAAAGGCCAGCAGATGAACCTGGATCAATTAGGTCAAAGCCACGCTCTTCCATGTTGAATGCTTCGTATAAGTGGCCAGTAGAGATTTGGCAGTTCCAGCCTGCTGGGCAGCTGTACAATGCGCCCAATGAATCATCTTCTGGATGTTTAAACAATTCAGGGTGTTTTAGGATTTCTTCCATAGAAACAAGTTTAGGATTTTCGTCCACTAAGTATTTTGGAATCCAAAAACCTTCTTCACCACCATCTGATAATGATTTACCAGCGAAACGGATACGTTTGTCTGCAGCACCTTTGTTTAATGCTTCGGCCATAGAATTTGACCATAATTCTGGAGCAATATCAGGCTCGCCTCGTTCGATGATTGAAGCACCTGTTGCGTTTGTATCACCAGGAACTAGTTCAACGTCACAGTCATAGCCTTCACTAAGGATAAAGCTGTCGATGTTTGCGATTAGCGTTGCTGAGTTCCAAGTCATGTCAGCAATTGTTAGATCGCCACATTCATTGTTTGCTGCAAAAGCCGAAGATGCTGAAAGCATTACCGTCAGTGCAGAAAGAGTCTTTATATGCATGATTTGGTTCCTTTGGGTATCGTAAAGAGATTGATTTAATTGTAATTACTTTATAGATCTAATATTTATACATCAAATCTAATCGTCTGACAAATCACGAAAAAACGAATAAGGCTTCTTTGAAACCCAGTATTCACAAGGATTTTCATTATAGATCAATAAAAAAAGTAGTTAGATAAGAATGGGTTTTAGGGGGATTTATTGCAAAATAAGGCAAAAAAGTGACGTTTTTAGTATGAAAATCTAAAAAAAGTATCTTCTTTTTTAGACTCCCATACTAATGAATGAGGCTATTGTGATGTCTTTCTTAAGGTTTTGTAATGATTATGCATTAGGGGAATTAATAACGAGCAAAGGTGCTGCATCCAGAGACTCTGCATCCATCATAACCGCAACTCGTTGTAATGAAGATAGGACTTGGGTTTGTTCCCAGTCGTCTAATGATCCAAATTCGTCGATGAATTTTTCATGCAGCAACGGCGGTGCTGTTTTCAGTATGTCTTGTCCTAAACTTGTTAATCGAGCATTAACAATGCGTTTGTCTTTTTGTGCTCTGACACGTTCTACGAATTTCCTGTCTTCCAAGCGATTTAAGATAGTTGTAACGGTTGCCTGACTTAATGAAACGCTGTCTGAAATACGTCTTACAGTTACGTCACCAAGCTCTTCAATAGAGCGCAGCACCATAATTTGTGGAATGGTTAGGCCGCAGGCTTTAACAACGCGCTTTGATTGCAAATCCGTTGCTCGGATAATGCGTCGTAAGTTAACAAGTACATCATGTAGGTGTTGTGAATCAGACATAACGATAAGAGGGTCCAGAAAGTGTTGTAGAAATTGCTTTTCGAAAGCGTTTATCGCGCTAAGTTTAAATCTATTAGAGTTCAAAGTATAGATGGGGTTTTCGGTATTAGAAAGGTCTAGAAGAAAAACTTTGTTATCGCGTGTTTTTCCCCTAGACCAAAAGGGGGTTATGAAAGGTTTTTTAACTCGTCAAAGGCTGCAATAGCAGCCAATCTAGCAGATTTATAATCCACAATAGGTTCTGGGTAATGACATTTGGCTCTTTGTTCTGAGCTCGGATTGTGTATTGATTTTGAGTCTAGTTCGGCGAGTTCTGGTACAAAGCGTTTAATGAAGTCACCTGTTTTATCGTAAGTTTCAGATTGCCTTGTTGGGTTAAAAACTCGGAAATAAGGTACAGCATCACATCCAGTTGATGCACTCCATTGCCAGCCGCCATTATTCGCTGAAAATTCACCGTCAATCAGCTTGCTCATAAAATACGCTTCGCCTTTTCGCCAATCAGCAAAAAGCAACTTGGTAAAAAAGCTTGCTGTGATCATTCTAAGGCGATTATGCATCCAACCTGTCTGATTGAGCTGTCTCATGGCGGCATCTACGATAGGGAATCCTGTTCTGCCTTCGCACCATGCGTGAAACTCATCTTGATTGTTGCTCCAACGTAATAGGTTGGTGTCTGGTTTAAAAGGTTGATTCATGGACAGCAAAGGGAAGTGTCCCATTAGCTGACGATAAAAGTCTCGCCATGCCAGTTCTTTTAACCAAATGCTGTCTTGCCAATCTCTTTCTTCTTGGTCACAAGTATAAAAAATAGCTTCTAAACATTGCCTTGGTCCTAAGGCGCCTAATGCGAGATAAGGAGAGATGGTACTGGTAGCAGGCTGTATCGGATAATCTCTGCCATCTTGATAATGGCGCTCTTTATGATGACAAAACTGCCAAAGACGTTGTTTGGCAATGTCTTGGTCTGCTGGCCATAAATCTTCCCTGAACGGTTTGCTCCAATTTAAGTCGAGTAAGATAGGTTCTATCGGTTCGGATTGAGGCTCAGGGGCTGGAAATGGTGTGATGTCTTGTTGAGCTAGCAGCGTAACCCAACGTTTAAAAAAAGGCGTGAAGACTTTAAAGGGTGTGCCTTGTTGGCTCAATACAGCTTGAGGAACAATCAAATCTACAGATTGAACATGTGTCTCAATATTGTGCTTTTTTAATGCTTCAAAAACGGCTTGGTCTCTCTGTTGCTCATGCACAGGTAAATCATGGTTGAACCAAAGGTGCTTGATGTCATGTTCCAAACAGAATTGCGTTATTTTATCTGGAAGCTGTGCAAATTTTTCGGCATGAATGACATATAACGGAATGCCAAGCGTTGTCAAAGTCTCATTCAGGGTTTGAATCAAACCTGCTCTCAAGCCTGTTTTTGCATCAGATTCGTTATGCTCTTTCCATTGTTGTGGTGTAATTGTAATAACAACAGCCACTTTACCTTGCTTAGAAGCATGGTAAAGCGCTGGATTATCTATGCTACGGAGATCATTCCTTAGCCAAACTAGGTGTTCAATTTTCATTCGATGTCTGAGTCCTGCTATTCGATGTTTTACTAAATAGTGTTGCGAATACCTAATGGCGTTGGGTACGGAGCAAAGTAGCTTTGTTGATTGATGTATTCGCTGCCGTAATGTTTTAAATAATGTTGAAGTAGCGTCATTGGTGTCGCCAGATTCACTTCCCCACGACGATACTGCTCGACCACATTAATAATGTCTTTTCGTACTGAAACATCGACAGCATGTTTCAGATAACCAATCAAATGCATTAATACGTTACAGTGATTTTTACGCTGTGCTGGTTTAGACAATGTGGTCATTAATATTTCAAAGTACGCACCTCTTAATTCACTCACTGGTCTTGGATCGTTCCCAGAAAGTAGACGACCAAGTTGGCGATATACTGGTTGAGAATGCGCCATCACCATGTATTTGTATCGGCTATGGAATGCAATTAGGTCTTTCATTTGAGTTGATTCACCGACACTGTGACGGAAGTCATGGTGGGTAAATACTCGTAGCAAAAAGTTCTCTCTTAACTTTGGGTCATTCAGACGGCCATCTTCTTCGATTGGCAAAAGAGGGTAGCGCTTTTGTAACTCTTTAGTGAAAAGGCCAGCACTTCTTTGCATGTGAGGATGTCCATTTTCTTGGTACACCTTAATTCGCTCTAAGCCACAGCTTGGTGAGTTTTTCATCACAATGTAGCCATCAAGATGAGAAAGCTTTTCAAGATATGCGTTTGAGCTGGCCATAAAAACATCTGAGACGTTTTTGTCTGTTTGTTTTGTGAAGACCATTCTAGGGTCTTTTGGATCACCTTCTAAACGCAATGTTGGGCGAGGCGTGCCAAATCCGGCCGCTACTTCTGGGCAAAATTTTTGATATTCGAAGTAGTCGGTCAGTACTTTATTGCAATAGTCGGAGTTACTGTGTCCACCATTAAAACGGACATTGTCTCCTAACAAACAAGCGCTGATTCCAACTGGTATTTTTTGTTCTAGCTGATCTGGTGTATGAAATAATGGCATTTTTATTCTCCAAAAGATGAGTTGTTAACTAAAAATAAACGGATAGTTCAACGGCTGTCTTTTATTGCATTTGTGAGGAAAAAGGCGCTTAAAAGGGCACCCTCAGCATCACCTTGAAATAACCAATCGCCAGCCAATCCAACATTGTGTTCGGGGGACCAGGCAAAAGGTTGATTACCTTTGTTTTGTTCAAATCGGCCTAATAACCATCTATGTGGCTCGCCGTGTTTTATCGCTCTTTGTTCTGTATGCTCCGAAAAAGCTTGAAGAAGTGCTTGAGTGATTTGTTTTTTATCAGCATCAAGGTGTTCACTTGTCCACTTTGTATCGGCTTGAATAACCCAGCGATCTACATCATCGCCTTTACGCATAGGCTTATGGTTATCTTTTATCATTCGAGCAATAGGACCTTGATCGAATTCGATCAAAGCATTCAAGTTGCTGCTGCTTGCTTCTAACCACATGGCCCATTGTGACTGATATGCTTTGCTTGCCTGATTTGCTCTTAATAATAGAACGGCTAAATCAGCATGGGTGGCCAATATCATCGCTGCTTGTGGCGCTGGTGCTGTGATGATGATCTTTTTAGCATGGACCACTTTTTGATATTTATCGTCTCTTAACAACCAAGTGGGTTGGCTGTTGTCACTGTGAACCTGATCTATGTGATGAACTCGTGTTTCAGTAATGATTGTCGATTGATTTAGCCAATGGCGAGTAATTGCACTCATTTTTGGTACGCCAACAAAAGCTTGAGCCTCAGGCTTGCTGAATTGTTTCCACGGCGCTGCAATATTTTCTTTTGCTAGCTTTTCCAATATTTCTTTTGATTCTGGTCGGTGTGCGTAGATAAAAGGGGTGCCCAGATCACAGCTGATGTCGTCCGCGATTTTTTTGCTGCTTGCTCGGCCACCGCTTCCGCGGCCTTTTTCTATAACACATACCTTGTAGCCAGATTCTGATAACAGATGAGCGGATAAGCTTCCGGCTAGACCAGCACCAACAATGGCAATATCAAAGATGATCGCTTCATTCTTGTCTCTTGTCTGTGTGCTCATAATGATATTGCTCCGCTTTCTTTGTTGTCTTTCTTATACAATATAGAAACTTGTACAATAAAAGCAAGTTTATTGTACAAAAAAATATTTGTATAGATTTTGCCTGTTGAATAAGTTTAGGTCACAATAGGTTTTATTGTGTGTATCTCTGTTTTTAGTGTTGATATTTATTGGAAATGAAAATGAGCCAATCAAACCAGAATGAAGAAGTGGCGAATGCCGACGCGTCAGATGTGTTGGATGAATCTCTTGTTTTAGACAGTTCTTCTTACTTTCCTATTAGAGAGTTGTCTTTGAAGACCGGTGTGAACTCCGTCACCTTACGAGCTTGGGAGCGTCGTTATGGCTTGTTGAAACCAAAGCGTACAAAGAAAGGTCATCGCCTTTATGATCAAGGTGATGTGCAGCGTGTGGAAGGAATACTGCGTTGGATTCAGCAAGGTGTTGCAGTGAGCAAGGTGCGTGCTTTGTTAGATCAAGGAACGGCCGTTGAAGGTGTTTCGCCATCAAATGAGTGGTTAGATTGGCAGGCGTCTTTGTTAAAAGCATCACAAGGCTTTCAAGAGGAAAAAATAGAGCAGCTTTATCAGCAAGTGTTTTCGCAATATCCCGCTGATATTGCTGTGCGAGACTGGTTGTTGCCCAGTTTTGAAAAGTTGGGTAAAGGAGCGGCATTAGCGTTTTGCGAGTCCGTTATTCTGTCGTGTCTTATTGCGCGAACAAATAATTTTCGATCTCAAGTAAAGCACGCGCCTAAGGTATTGATTACAGGTTTGATGTCTCAGCGAGTGCTTTGGTGTTATATGGCGGCTGCTATGTTGTTAGACAAGGGAATATCTTGTCGAGTTGTGCCAAACGCTCAGCAAGCAGATGACTGGTCTCGCCTAGTTGAAGGTGTTGATGCGCAATCTATATTGGTATTTTGCGAAAATGAACAGGCTCCGAAGTCGTTAGACCTCATCTCACAAATGCAGCAATGGGAAAAGCCTGTTACAGCAGTGGGCGCAGGTTTCTGGTTGGCAGCCCATGAATTAAATATAACCATGCAAGGTAGTGTGGAAGTGTATTCCGAAGCGTTGGAAGGGGTAAGCAGTTTTATAAAACGTATTTAATAAAAAAACTATCAGACAAATATTAATAATATATTTTGGTTATTTAATTTTCTCATCTAATATCTTTATTAAATCAAACGAGGAGATTCAAATGACTAAAACTATTACATTCGCTGTTATGCACTTTTCAATTGCCTTCACTGTGGCTTACTTGATTACAGGAAGCTTTATTGTTGGTGGCTTGGTTGCCATTGTTGAGCCAGCAATCAACACTGTGGCGTTTTACTTCCACGAAGTATTTTGGAACAAATTTCAAAAGCTAAAAGAAGAAAAAGGGTCAAATGCTCAGTCATTTTACTCAGACGCTGAAGCGGCTATTACTAAGACATTTCAATCTGCAGGAGAGAGCTACGCTTTAAGATCTATGTAGGTTTATTGAGTGATTTGGAATCTTCAAAACACCCACTAAAGAGAACTTTAGTGGGTGATGAAGAACTCAAATTAAGACATAGGGAACAGAAGGAAATATAAAACAATAGCGACAGCAACTGGCGCTGTAAATTTCATCGAAACTTTCCAAAGTTTAAATACTGTGTCCGATAGTTCTAGCTCGTCCTGAGCAAACTTGTCTTTTACTACCCAACCGGCAAACAATGCGATCAAGATGCCGCCTAATGGCAACATGATGTTGGCAGTAATATAGTCTAATAAATCAAATGTGTTCTTACCGAAGAAAGTAACATCGGAGATGACATTGAATGATCCTAGGCAAGCTAAGCCCAACGCCCACACACCAGAACCAAGAAGAATAGACGCGGAAGTACGTTTCATTTCAAACTTTTCAACTAAGAAAGCAACAGTTGGCTCTAATAGAGAAATAGCTGAAGTCCAAGCGGCAATGCCGACTAAGACAAAGAACAATACACCGAATAATTGACCGAAAGGCATTTGTCCGAACGCCACTGGTAAGGACATAAACATCAACCCTGGCCCTGCAGCTGGGTCCATATTGTTGGCAAAAATGATTGGGAAAATAGCCAAACCTGCAACCAAAGCCACAATCGTGTCCAATGCACCGATAGCCAATACTGTCTTACCAATAGAGGCTTTCTTCGTCATGTAAGAGCCGTATGCCATGATGGTTCCCATACCCAAAGATAAGGTAAAGAAAGAGTGGCCTAAAGCAACAAGAACGGCATTCCAAGATAGTTGGCTTACGTCAAAATGGAACATGAAATCAACGCCAGCAGCAAAGCCATCTGTCGTCATTGCATAGCCAAGAAGAATTAATAATAGAACGAACAAAGCTGGCATCATGATGCGAGTTGCTGTCTCGATACCTTTGTTGATACCTGCAGCAACAACAGCGATCGACATAACACTAAAAATAGTGTGCCAGATTAGTAGAGTGGCAGGATCAGAAAGCAATGCACCGAAAGCGGCGCTGGCTTGTTCTGAAGTAACATTAGCCATTTCACCTGTCAGCATGACTTTTATGTAATGTAGAACCCAGCCTGCGACAACAGAGTAGAAAGAGAAAATAAACACGCCTGATAGCATGCCCATCAGACCGATAAGTCCCCATTTTTTAGAGCCTTCAGATTCTTCGGCTACATCAACGAGGGCATTGATTGGATTTTTTCGAGCACGACGACCAATAAACACTTCGGCCATCATAATAGGAATACCAACTAATACGATACAAACAAGGTAAACCAAAACGAACGCGCCGCCGCCATTTTCACCTGTAATGTATGGGAACTTCCAAATATTACCTAAACCAACGGCAGAACCCGTTGCTGCCAAAATGAATATCCAACGACTCGCCCAGGAGCCTTGGATAGATGTTTTATTTGTCATAATTATCTCTAAATGATTAAAAAAATAAAAAATATATTGTAGTCAAAGTTTGTTTTGCGACTGCTTTTACACTCTTGTTGCATCAGGAGCAAATGAACGCTTAATAAGCCAAACTTTGAAATCCGGCAGGATTTTCCAAACTTCTGCGTCTATATGCAACAAAAAAAGGCAATTTTGCTTATCTTTCTTTCCCCTCAAAGGCTTATTAATCGTATTTATTGTGTGTTTTTTACCTGCTCTTGATGTGTATATGGTTAGATCTCTAACTATCTTCTAGACGAAATAATATTTTTAGGTATAATGTTTAGACATCAAACTATAGTTTCTGTTGTTTAAAGCGAAGTTTTTAATTTTCTCTTTGTTTATAAATAACTTTTTCTAGTAGTAGATAGATATATCGTTTTCTAAATAATTTGTTTTCTAATGGATGTGGCTATGAATGGCAAAAAAATACTTTTTGATAAACCGAGCGCAATGGATGGAATGGCTGTCCATAAACTGATTGCTTCTTGCCCACCATTGGACACAAATTCTGTTTATTGCAACTTACTACAAGCCAGCCATTTTAGTGAAACTTCTATCATGGCTCGTTTAGAAGATGGTGAGCTAGTTGGCTTTATTTCTGGATACATATTGCCGAATGCTCAAAATACTTTATTTGTTTGGCAGGTTGCTGTGAGCGATCAGATGCGAGGACAAGGGTTAGCTAAGAAGATGTTATCAGCTTTGCTTGAAAGACCTTTTTGTCGTGATGTAACGCATATAGAAACGAGCATTACAGCAGATAACCAAGGATCTTGGGCTTTGTTCAGAAGTTTGACTAATGAGTTAGGCGCCGTATTAGAAAAGTCGGTGATGTTCGATAAAGAACAACATTTCAAAGGACAACATGATACTGAGCACCTTGCCAAAATCGGCCCTATCCCACGCTAAAAAGCGACATGACTAAGACGTTTTATTTTTCTCTTCTAACACTTTTAACTTAACAGGGTACTTAATATGAAAATTTTTGATGAAATTGAATCTGAAGTTCAATCTTACGCACGTTCTTTTCCGCGAGTTTTCCATAGAGCGCAAGGCGCGCATTTATACGATCAAGAGGGCAATAAGTATCTGGACTTTTTGGCTGGTGCAGGGACTCTGAATTACGGGCATAACAACCCAATCTTTAAGGAAAAGCTTATAGAGTACATCTTGGAAGATGGTATTACCCACGGTTTGGATATGCACACAAAAGCCAAAGGTGAGTTTTTGGAAACCTTTAAAAAGCACATTTTAGAGCCTCGTGGCTTTGAGTACATGATGCAGTTTACTGGGCCAACTGGAACCAATGCGGTTGAAGCGGCATTGAAGCTGGCGCGTAACGTCACAGGTCGAGAAAATATCATCAGTTTTACCAATGGCTTTCACGGTTGTAGCTTAGGCGCTTTGTCTGTTACGGGGAACTCGCATCACCGTGGCGCGGCAGGTATGACATTAGGTGCAGGTGTATCGACTGTGCCATTTGATGGCTATTTAGGTGAAGGCATAGAAACTACAGAGTATTTGGACAAAGTGCTTACTGATTCTAGTAGTGGTGTTGATTTGCCGGCTGCCGTGATTGTTGAAACAGTACAAGGTGAGGGTGGCATTAATGTGGCTGGTTTTGAGTGGTTACAGAACCTTGAAGCGGTGTGTAAAAAGCATGGTGTGTTGCTGATTGTGGATGACATCCAAGCTGGTTGTGGTCGCACAGGCACTTTCTTTAGTTTTGAAGGTGCAGGCATTCAGCCTGATATTGTCACCATGTCTAAATCATTAAGTGGTTATGGTTTGCCATTCGCCGTGGTATTGATGCGACCTGAGCTTGATGAATGGAAACCTGGTGAGCATAACGGTACTTTCCGAGGTAATAACCTTGCTTTCGTGACAGCAAAAGCGGCGATTGAAACCTATTGGAAAGACGATGCCTTCGAGAAAGACATTAAGCGTAAGGGTGATTACATCCATCAGCGTACGCAAGCTATCGTAAATGAGTTTGGTGAAGGGAACTTCACTGTTCAAGGTAGAGGCATGATGCGTGGTATTAACTGCGTTAGCGGCGAATTAGCCGATAAAATCACAAAGAAATGTTTCCAGAATGGTTTGATGATTGAGACGTCTGGAGCGGATGATCAGGTAGTGAAATTCCTATGTCCTTTGATTATTAAAGACGAAGATTTAGAGCAGGGCATTGATATTTTAGAGCGCGCTATTCGTGATGTATGTGCGAAAGAAGACGATATGCCAGAAGCCAAAAGCTACTTTGATGAAAATTACGATATTGCCGTTTAAAGATTAACGATAAGAACACGTTTGTTAACCAGCAGGCGTGTTTTTTAGAACAAAATTAGGAGTGAGACATGTTTGCACGAGACCTAGCTCAATGCGAAAAAACAGAACGCCGAGTGGTTTCTCCCGACGGAAACTGGGAAAGTACTCGACTTTTATTAAAAGAAGACAAGATGGGGTTTTCTTTTCATATTACGACGATTTATGAAGGTAAAGACTTCGACATGCATTATCAAAACCACCTTGAATCTGTGTATTGCATTGAAGGTGAAGGTGAAGTGGAAAGCCGTGAAACTGGACAGAAACATTCGATCAAACCGGGTGTTGTGTATGTTTTAGATAAGCATGATGCTCATACATTAAGAGCGTTTAAAGAGTTGAAATTGGCTTGTGTGTTTAATCCACCAATTACTGGAAAGGAAGTTCATAATGCCGAAGGGGCGTATGAAATTCTAGAATAATAATTTGGACTATTTGAGTGCAATTCATACAAAAGTGCTTAAGTTTTTTGCACTATTATGACACTATAGCGATCATTTTTTATTCTGAGCGAATAACGTACTTTTTCGCTTCTAGGCCTTTTAAGAATTGGGTAAGTAATGGGACAGCACACAGTTGAAAAGATCGGCGGTACGTCTATGAGCGACTACCGTTCGGTTAGAGATAATATCATTTTTAAACCGACTCAAGCACATAGCATGTATCAGCGAATTTTTGTGGTGTCTGCTTATGCTGGCATGACAGATAAACTGTTGGAACATAAGAAAACAGGCGACGCTGGTGTGTATGCTTTGTTTGCTTATGACCGTCAGCAGAACCATTGGTTGCCAGCATTAGAAGAAGTGCGCGCCGCCATGCTTGAGATCAACCATAGCCTGTTTGATGCGGGCAAGTTACGCGATCAAGCGGATGCTTTTTTACTTGAGCGTTTAAAAGATGCTCAAGAGTGCCTTGAAGACTTGTATCGTCTTTGTCAGCATGGCCATTTCTCAATCAGTGAGCACCTTGCAACAGTACGAGAAATGCTAGCCAGTATTGGTGAAGCACACAGTGCTTGGAACACTGCGCATTTGTTAAAGCGAGACGGCGTGAATGCTGTTTTTGTTGATCTGACTGGCTGGAACAGCCCAAGTCAAATGTCGCTTGATGAGCGCATTGTTGATGCATTTAAAGATGTTGATCTACATAAAGAATTACCTATTGCTACAGGTTATGCTCATAGTGAGACTGGTCTAATGTCAACATTCGACCGTGGCTACAGTGAAATGACTTTTAGCCGTATTGCTGTTTTGACAGAAGCGCGTGAAGCAGTGATCCACAAAGAGTTTCATTTGAGCAGTGCAGACCCACGTTTGGTCGGCGAAGCGAAAGCTGTGCCAATCGGTCGTACTAACTATGACGTAGCGGATCAGCTGGCTAACCTTGGGATGGAAGCAATTCACCCTAAAGCCGCTAAAGGTTTGCGTCAGAGTAATATTTCTCTTCGTGTTAAAAATACCTTCGAACCAGACCACACTGGTACTTTAATCACAGGCGATTATGTCAGTGATGCGCCTTGTGTTGAGATCATTGCTGGTTGTCGTGGAGTGTTCGCGGTTGAAATATTTGACCAAGAAATGGCGGGCGATATCGATAAATTTGATATGGCGATTCTTAAAGTACTGAGCCAATTTAATGTCCATATTATTGCTAAAGACATTAACGCTAACACCATTACGCACTATTTAGCGATTAACTTAAAAATCCTAAAGCGGGTTATGCAAGTTTTACAAGAGCGCTTTGAAGGTGCTGAGATCACCCAACGTAAAGTGGCGATTGTGTCAGCGATTGGTAGTGATATGAAGACGACTGGTATGTTGGCAAAAGCTGTAAAAGCGATTGCAGAGCAAGAGGTTAATGTCTTGGCTATGCACCAATCTATGCGTCAAGTAGACATGCAATTTGTCGTTGATGAAGAAGACTATGAAAAAGCGATTTGCAGTTTACATAAAGAGCTTGTCGAGTCTCATAATCATGGGCGTGCAATTTGTTTAGCGTCTTAATATAGGCGTTAGAAAATCAAAAAAGCCCCAAGTGCATTTGTACTTGGGGCTTTTTCATGTCTGTTACCTTAATAAACTGCAATTAAGCGTATTCGTTAGATGTTTGGTGTTTAATGGTCAGAGGGATCCTGTAAAAATCAGATCCAGATACGGCTTTGCTGACATAATAGCCTTGACCTAAGTTGCAATGGAAAGACTCAAGCATCTCCCATTGTGATTTTGTCTCTATTCCCTCTGCTAACACTTTTATATGTAGTTTGTGTGCCATGGCAATAATGGCTTCAATGATTTTTCTATCGTTAATGTCATGCTCCAAATCCATAACAAAGCTACGATCAATTTTAAGCAGACTAACAGGCAGATGTTTAAGTTGTGCAAGCGATGAATAGCCTGTGCCAAAATCATCAATAGCAATACACATCCCCATATTTTTGAAGGTCTGAAGTACACGCTTAGCCAGTTTTAAATCCTCAAGTATCAATGTTTCTGTGATTTCAAAGCCAACAGACGATGCTGATACCTGATACTTTAAAAGTAACTCTTGGACAAATTGAACAAGGTTAGGGTCAGAAATCTGCTTCGAAGATAAATTAATATGCAATAAAATTTCTGGTTGTCCATCACG
This sequence comes from Marinomonas sp. 15G6-16, assembly GCF_055809555.1. Classification (NCBI taxonomy): domain Bacteria; kingdom Pseudomonadati; phylum Pseudomonadota; class Gammaproteobacteria; order Oceanospirillales; family Oceanospirillaceae; genus Marinomonas; species Marinomonas sp. 15G6-16. Next base: position 2,621,707 of record NZ_CM147916.1, read on the forward strand.
CTTGCGTTTGGCTTGGTAAGCGATGGCATTTTCTAAAATCCAGTAGCCTAACTCAACGATTTTGCCAGAGCTTTCGGCAAGAGGAATAAAGTGGTCTGGAAAAACTAACCCTTTTTCTGGGTGATTCCAGCGAATCAGTGCTTCAGCTGCACATATTTTATTTGTTTTTAGATCGAACTGAGGTTGGTAATACAGCTCGAATTCGTTTTCTCGTATAGCTTGGTCCAGATCATACTCACTTTGCATTTGTGTATAGGCATTCATTTTTATGCTTTCATTGTAAAAAGCATATTGGTTTTTGCCTTCTAGTTTGGCTTGATATAAAGCCATGTCAGAGTTTTGCATTATGGTGACAAGGTCATGCCCGTGCTCTGGGATCATGGCAACGCCAAGTGATGTTGTCAGCGTGAACTTATTGTTATTGATAACAATGGGTTCCTTTATATTGTCTAATATTTTGTTTGCATACTCAGCTGCTTCTTCATAGCTTTGAATATCGTTTAGAATGATTCCGAATTCATCACCACCTAGTCGTATAACTAGGTTAGAGTTGCCTTTTAGAGTGTTGAGACGGTTTGCTACGATAACCAGGATTTGATCTCCGACATCATGTCCAAGGGTATCGTTTATGCGTTTAAAGTTATCTAAATCAAAATAGATAAAAGCAGAGGTCTTTTGGCGCTTTTGAGTCTTATATAAAGCATCAGGTAAATAATTTTGTAAGTAGCGACGGTTTGGTAAGCCAGTTAAAGGGTCTTTGTAAGCAAGCTCTTCTAATTCTTTTGTTTTTTCTTTAACTAAGATTCTGAGGCGCTGAGGCTGTATCAATATTAGATACAATCCAATGGCAATGGTGATGGCCATTAAAAGGCTAATAGAGTAGCCAGTTACATTTCTATTGAATAGCTGCTCTTCCATTGGTTTGCTGATGGTAAGCTTCCATTGTCCGGCAGGAATAATAAGGTCAGCAGAGGCTTGCACTTCTGTAAGAGGTTGTTCGGATTTAGACAACATAACTTCTTGGCCAGAAATGATGTTAATTCTCGAAAGATCGTATCTGTAACCTTCATTAATGAGTTCTTTGAGTTGAGTTGCTTCAATTAACTTATTGAGATTAATAACAGCGGAAGCGAATCCCCAAAAAATTTCCCTTTGAGTGCCTCTATAAAGATAGACTGGTGCGCGACCTATAACAGCGATTCCACCTTGTACAAGGTTTACAGGCCCAACACTAATGAGTTTACGGTTCTTAATAGCAGATAGAGCTTCTTCTTTATGTTGCGTATTGGATAGGATATTAAGACCAATAGCCGCTTCATTTCCTTCTAAAGGAAATATTTTATTGATAATGGCGTCTTGAGCTAGCTGTAAGCTCTCAATGCCATCAATTGAATTTAAAAGAGTATCTGAATACTCATCAAACCAATAATATTCGCCATCATGGTGTTCTACTTCATAAGCCAGAATTTGAGTCGCAGTAAAAGCAGTAGATAAACGACGTTCTAAAAAAGCAGCTTGTGAACGAGACAAGCTACTCAATGTGGAAGTCTGTTGGTTGATTGCTGCTTTATTCATTGAATGAGTCCAATACCCACCTAATGCCACAATGCTTATGAAAGCTGTGCATGCAATAAAAGTAGCAAACAACTTTGTTGCTTTTAATTCTTTCAATCCAAATCCCTGCTTTAAGGTTGTTTAAAATTTATACTTAAATGATACCTATAAACCCTGTATTGATATTTCATATTTTGTAAATAGATGTCATGAATGTTAAGAGGGTAAAGGCTTAATGGAAACTTTTGTAAGTGGAGTGAGATGATTGCGAAGTTTAGTAACTTGATTGTTACAAATATGAAGCGCCATAAAACTTTCGTATAGGAAACTGTATTTTATGGCGCTACATAGAAATTATGCGATTGCTAGAAATAAGCCTGTTAGTGCAATAACACCACCAGTAATGCGTGTTGCAATGTTTACTTGTAAACGGGCAATGAGACTACCAAAGCCAAGGCCGATAAGGTGCAATAGAGCGGTCGCAGAAGCAAAGCCGAATGCGTACAAAGCGCCATTTGCATTCAACGGCATTTCCAAACCGTGTGCTGCACCATGGAACAAAGCAAATGAACCAGCTACTAAAGCACAAACTGCCGTTGGGAAGCGAGTGCTGCCAACCAATAAAGCGCCCATCAAGATAACAGATAACAAAATACCTTGTTCAATAAATGGAACCTGTATTCCAGCAACAGCCATACCACCACCAACTAACATAGCGCCAACGAACGCCAAAGGCACGGTAAACAAAGCTCGACCACCAAGACTTGCTGCCCAAATACCAACTGCCAACATAGCCAACAAATGGTCAAGACCACCGATAGGATGCATAAAACCAGTCATGAAGCTGGAAGAGTGTTCGTGACCAGCGTGAGCCAATGCAAGAGTAGGTAAAGCTGCAAACAATGCCGCTAATCCGATTTTAAGCGTATTAAGACGCATGGTTTAATCTCCTAGATAATAATGAGTAATGAAAGCTTGATTGTAAAAAAGGCTTTCCTTAAACCACCGCTCTTGCGGCTGGTATGGTCGATGATTCTAACATACCTAAGTTGAGGGTAAATTAAATGATGCCTCCTAGTCGCAGAAAGAGAGTTTGTGTTTGATAAACAACTGAATTTTATCTGCTTGGGAGGCGTGGTTATGGTAAGGTTCTGCCTAATAAAAGTAGAGAGAAGGAAAAGGTTGTGGCAGATTCTCAATCTATACAGATCGAAAAATTAGAAAAGCTTCGCACGGCTTGGTTGCCTGCTGTTGAGTTTCTTTTTGGTGAGGCAGTGGCGGAAGCAAAGTTTGATGGCTTTGATGTACTGGATAATATTGCCAAGCCGACAGTGGTATTTGAATACGCTAATGAACCTTATCGTTATAAGGTTCAAATCCCTGCAAGAAGTTTCACAAATGACGTCATGCTATTGGCAGATGTGATTCAAGAAATGGTCAGAGGTCTTTATCCTCTAGGTTCTGGAGAGCAGAAAGTGCCCGCGCTTTGTGAAGGCGTTGCTGTATTTGGCGCCATTACAGCGATTAAGCAAGTCTTTGGTGAAGGTACAGTCGATTCTTACTTGAATGCTCTACGTGAACAGGCGTTCCCTTACTATGATGCTTTTTCTTATGTTGCCGTGCTGCTAGCAGAAGATCCACAAGCCATTAAAAAGCTAAGAAATGTTCAGCCATTTTTATACAAGGTTGAGCGTGAGGATTTTGAAGCGGCTGGTGTGGAATTAGAGCGAAAAATGAAAGACATACTTTTGTTGTCGTTTCGTGCGTGATAGAAGGCTTTTAAGTCTTAACAATAAATGTAAAATGCCCAGTCACTTGCTTGAGTGACTGGGCATTTTTTTATTTTGGTTGAAGCTCGTGTAGCTCTTCACTGAACCAAATTTTGCGTTTAAAGCGAGGGTTCTTAGAAGACATGTCAATTTTATATGGATTCGGCTCCTGAGTATTTGGTAGATCAAGAATATTGCACAGTTCTTGAGCTAGCCATTTCTCTACTTTCAGAACGACCATTTTCTTACGTAGTCTACCTTGCTCATCTCGGTTCAAAATAGTTGGTAGTGTATTCAGGGTTAAGATTTCACCCAAGGCTGGATGTGCCATTCTTTCTCGACCTTCATCACTTGCGTAAAAGTGAGATACAGCAAATACCATGCGTTGCGGGTTAATTTGCTTCAAAAATTGGCAAGATTTAACGACGGTAGAGCCAGTACGAACCATGTCGTCGAACAAGATAATACTAGCACCATCTAAACCATCAAACGTGTGTTCGCTTTCTTTGTGAAGTGTTATTTCTACTTTACGTTCAGCGGTACGTTCTTTATCAAGCATGATGAATTTTGCTTTGCTCAAACCAAGGCGGTTAAACATTTCTTTTACGAAATCTCGAGCGCCTTTGTCTGGTGCACAAAGAACTAAGCCTTCGCCATCTTCGCCGTAATGTAAAATGTCTGAATTCAGCAAGTAATGAGCGTAAATCTCATAGGGAATGAGGTTGTGGAAGTCCCCTTCAAATACTTCTGTAAAAATCTTCTGTACTGAGTCAGAGTGATTGTGAATAGTCATCACAGTGTCCACACCTGACAGTTTCAGCATTTGCGCGTAAAGCTTGGCCGTAAAAGGTTGTCCGTCGAACTTCTTAATATCGTTAATATCTCGTTCGAAACTGGTTTCGCCTAAGCTTTTGTGAGGGCCGCGATCTTGTGCGCTGTAGAACAAATCTGGCTCTACTAGAATAACGCGAGCAGCGCCATTCTCTTTAGCGGCACGAGCAATAATCAAATTCGCCATTGCCAGTTCTTGACGGCTTTTAATGTGGCTGCCTGTACTAACAATAATGACGGATTTATCTTTTAGCTTACGGCCTATGTTTTCAAAGTCGGCTTCATCTGAAATAAATCGAGGACAGAACTCGGAGTTCATGAATTGCTTCATACTGATTAAATCAGCAATGTCATCGTATTGGCCCATTGCATAAGCAACATCAATAGCGAATGGGTTATCTGAAGAGTTACTAACAACTACGACATTGCTTGACTGACTGGTCGACAAAGTCATTAAAGATCCTTAACGAAGGGGTAGGGGATTTGCGCAGATTTTAATACTTGTTGGCAGTTTTCGATAGGGTTGATTGCATATAAATGACATTTTCATGGCCTATGGCTGGTATGTCGCTTTTCGTTTGCTCGTCTTTTAAATAATGATTCTTATTTAAGTTGGTTTGGCTTTTTTCAGACCCAATTTAGCGGTTTCTTAAAAAAGGTATTTTTTACTTCATTGCTAGGAGAGGTTGTTTTCCTCTGCTATCTTTACTCTGTTACGCGGCAGATTTCATAGAGAGCTGTCTCGATTTAAGTTAGATGAGTTAGGTTTTATTGCAATCGCAAGGAATTTTTATATGTTCAAATCTCTCAAGTTGAGAATTTATCTTCTATCATTTGGGCCTTTTTTGTTAATTGCTCTGATCGGTGCCATCACTCAAGTACATACATTAACTAGAGTGAATAATGGTGTTTCTGTTTTAGTTGAAGAAGCGACGATTGAAACAGAAAAAAATCGTTTGGTAACGGTTTTAGATTCAGCTATCAGTATTATCCAGCCAGAGATTAATAAGCCTGGAAAAGAAGGTATGGCTGCAGGCTTAGCTCTGTTAAACACCTATAAGTACGATGGTGGCGAAGGGTATTTATACGCTTACGCGACAGATGGTATGCGATTGATGCATGGGGCAGGCGGAAAAGTCGATGTTAACTTATATGACTTAAAAGACTCTCAAGGGAATCTATTAATACAAGACATTATCAATTCCGCAATGAAGGGAGATGGTTTCAGTCAATTTTACTTCCCTAAGCCGGGAGAAACCGAATCAAGTAAAAAATACGGCTATGGTGTTTATGTTCAGAAATGGGATCTTGTGATTGGAACGGGTTTCTACATTGATAGTGCTGAAAAAATTGTATCTAACATTCAGGACTCTGTAGGTGGAATTCAACAGGAGAGTCAGTGGTTCGCATTTGGCATCTTGGCTGTTGTTTTTGGCGTGTTAACTGCCATTGTACTTTTATCAACGCAAACTGTTTTAGGTCCGTTGGCAACATTGGGTGACGCCGTGAAAAAGCTCGCTGGTGGTCAAGGTGATTTAACGAAAAAATTACCAGCAAGCTCCATCGATATTTTGAATAATATCTCGACAGACTTTAATACTTTCTTAGACAGCATGGCGGTGGATATTAGTTATCTAAAAAGTTCGAGTGACAGCTTGTTATCGATTTCAACTAAATCGAATGAGCAACGAGAAAAGTTAGCGCAAGTATCTGATCGACAAATTAACGAGACGAATCTGGTTGCAAGTGCTATCGAAGAAATGAAGGCAAACTCTAATGAGATTGCAGGAAATGCTGAATCCACTAAACGCTCTGCAGAAAGTACTGAGCTTGAGATTCAAGAAGTCTTGCAGCAGGTTCAATTGTCGAGTCGTCAATTAGATGAGTTGAGCTCTGTATTGAACACGGTTGAAGAATCTATTCATGTGCTGGGCGGAAATGTTGACGAAATCAATACGGCGTTAGGTGTGATTCAAGGTATTTCTGAACAAACTAACTTACTGGCTCTGAACGCTGCCATTGAAGCCGCAAGAGCGGGTGAACAAGGTCGAGGCTTCGCGGTTGTTGCGGATGAAGTTCGAGGTTTGGCGCAACGTAGCCAGCAAAGTACGGTTGAAATTAAGGACATTCTAGAGAAGTTACAAGCCAGTGCATTAAAAGCAACAGAAGATATGCATGGCTCTCTTCAGCGCCGTGAAATGGTTGTTGAGGCCATGGCGAAAATCAGTGAAATTATTCATTCCAGCACGGAATCGATTAAGAATCTGACTCAAATGAATGTACAGGTTTCAACAGCAGCTCATCAGCAATCAGAAGTGGCAACAGATATTGCTAAAAACGTTGTGGGCATTGCTGAACTGGCTGAAAATATTGGACATGAGTCTAATCAAACAGCAGAACAAATGGATCTGTTAGAAGTTCAAGCGAAATCAATTAAAGAAATCAGCGACAAATTTAAAGTGTAAAAGTAAGCTGGTTTAGTTAATGAATAAAAAAGAGTACCTTTGTGTACTCTTTTTTATGTTCTATTTATAGGGAGAGAGGTTTTATTTAGACCATTCCAAGCGATTTCGCCCTTTGTCTTTACCTCTATAAAGCGCCTTGTCTGCTCGTTTGATTACTTTCAATATCAGGTCATTCTCTTGGCTTGTTTCTGTGAGGCCTAGTGTAATAGTCAGAGGCAACTTAAGTGAACTATAAACGCCTTCAGAAATAGTTTGTCTGATATTTTCTGCAATTACTGTTGCTTCAATTTTAGGTGTGTTGGGAAGCACAATAATGAACTCTTCGCCTCCAAATCGAGCGATAATGTCATTCTCTCTGAGGCTTTCTTTGAGTGTGGAAGCAACTTCGACTAAGCAAGCATCTCCCACATCGTGTCCGTGTTCATCATTGATTTGTTTGAAGTAATCCACATCAATTAGCATTAAGCTTAAAGGGGATGTCTCAGAAACTGATTCTAGTGCCTTGCCAAAATGCAGTTCTAAACCTCTTCTATTGAGCAACCCTGTCAGATGATCCTGTAGATTTTCATCTTTCAACTGATCGGTTAATTCAGTGTGTTTTTGTGAGAAAAAACGGCCAAAAAACATACTGAAAATAATGGTGATAACTAGCCAAAAACCACGGCTATAAGACTTTTCATGAGTGTATATTCCGTCGCTAAAATCAATAATATGCTCGCTGTAGTAGGTGAACGTCAGGACAATAATAACCAGTAAAAAGCCTATCAGTAGAGACTCTAAACGGCCGCCCAATAGCGCTGACATGACTGGAATAAGAGGTAAGAAGTAGGCTACTTGGCTATTTACGCCACCAGATATTGCTAAGATGGGCAACAATAGAAATATTGCTGTGACTAAGGCTATGGAGATTTCCCACTTTGCAAATTTTTGGGTTCGGATGATGAAGTAAAGTGAGCTTACGATGACTAAGTCGAATCCAGATACCCAGATAAAATAATGATGGATATCAAATAGAAGAGGTCTGATCGTTAGAGAAATAATCAAGGTTGAGATGGTTAGTTCTACAATGCGTAGGAGTAACTTATGATTGAGCTTGTATTGTCTAGAATTAATCATAAATTTTTATCAACCTGCTTTCACTGTGCAGTATCCAATAAGCATTGCGTTAAAGAATGCTTATCAAGATATGCATTTTTAGTATTTCTTATATATTAGTTGTTTTTATCGGATTATATCAGAAGTCTTCACTTTTTCTTCAAGTTGTTGTGCTTCTGAAGTTTGGTTTTCTTGTTGGGTAGAAATGAAATGGAAGGCTGGAATGAGGGTCGTACTTTTTGATATGAAAAGTGATGTTGCTCGTTGGTGCTGTAATGCACCGCATATCATGACTTTTAATATGGTCTTTTATCTGTTTTTTATTATTTTGTTTCGGTGATATTTGATATGTTTCATTCCATTCAATTTTTAATGGTTTATTTGGAATAAACATGACAGATGTGCAATTGATTGAGCTTGAGTCTCAATGTCGAATATTTCTTGAGTCACTAAATGTATCGGATGCGGCGCACGATTTGAATCATATTCTGCGAGTAGTAAAAATCGCAAAGCAATTGGCCATAGAAGAGAATGCAGAGTTAGCCGTGGTGGTTCCTGCCGCTTGGTTACATGATTGCGTTAACTTACCGAAGAATCATCCGCAGCGTCATTTGGCTTCGCAATTGGCTGGTGACAAGGCAGTTGAGTTTCTGGCGTTTATTGATTACCCCTCTGAGTATTATGCTGGGATACATCATGCTATTTGCGCTCATAGTTTTAGTGCACAAATTGCTCCTGAAAGTATTGAGGCAAAGATTGTACAAGATGCAGATCGTTTGGATGCGCTAGGCGCTGTGGGCGTTGCTCGTTGTATGCAAGTGAGTGGCTCATTAAATCGGGCTTTGTACTCTCTTGATGATCCTTTTTGTGAAACAAGAACACCAGATGATGCAAATTACTCGATCGATCATTTCTATAAGAAGCTATTTAACATCACCGAGACGCTACAAACAGCGTCTGCTCAGCAGGAAGGTAAAAGGCGTGAGGTTTTTATGCACACTTTTTTGAGTGAGTTATCTCGAGAGATTTAAGTTTCTAATTATCTGATTTATTTAAGCAGTTATCTTTGTAAAGCCACAGATTTGATTTGTGCGATGAGAGACTGACCTTTTTCTAGTTTTAATTTGTGCGCAGACAAGGTGGTCACTCTGGCTAAAATGGGTGTGTTTCCAGCTAGGAGGCGAATCATCATCATATTTGGTTCTAGTGTATCTTCAACCATATCATCTAATGTGACCGATAAACGATTGAGGATACTGGAGTCATCCTGGGAACTTAAGGAAAGGCTGACATCTCTTGATTGTATTCTGACACGTAGTTGATCGCCAATTTGTTCTCTTCCTTTTTTGATCATTATGGTGTGCTCGCCAAAGCTAAGCCATGAAAGCCCCCATTCAGCAGATTGCTGAGTTATCTGGCCTGATATAAGGACGCTAGCGTCTTGATGGCTGGAGAATGATGTACCTAATTTACTCAGTAATGGCTGTATTTTACCTTCTTCTTGAACTCTGCCTTTCTCTAATACAAGCATGTAATCGGCCAGACGAATGACTTCATCTAAAGAGTGACTGACATAGAGAATTGGGATCTTTGTTTTATGACAAAGGCGCTCTAGATAAGGAAGAATTTCTTGCTTTAGGCGATTGTCTAAAGCGGCTAAAGGCTCGTCCATAAGAAGAAGTTTGGGCTGAATTAATAACGCTCTTGCAATGGCGACACGTTGTCGCTCTCCGCCAGACAGTTGGGCTGGGTATTGGGACAAAATGGGTGCAATTTCCAGTAAATTAACCACTTCATCATAGGTTATGATTGAATGGCTTTTATCTGCTCTTCGAATAGCAAACTGTAGGTTTTCTTTTGCGGTTAGGTGCGGGAAGAGGTTTGCTTCTTGGAAGACGTAACCGATTGGGCGCTTGTGTGCAGGCAAGGATGTGTCGCTATTTTGCCAGACGTCATTGTTTAGGCTGATTTGATTCTGTTGGCTTCTTTCCAGTCCTGCAATGCAACGTAGCAAGGTGGTTTTGCCAGAACCAGATGGCCCAAAAATCGCAGTGACGCCTGTGTTCGGAAGACAAGTGTCGATTTCCAAAACGAAATTCGAGGCGTGCTGCTGGTGCTTAATTTGGACTTTTAGGATTTGCTTGTCGTTTGTCATCAGTTCTGGGGTCATAAGATGTTGCCTATAACCGATTTATTCTTTTGACGCTTTTGAATGGCGTATAAAAAAGTAAGCACAACAAAGGCAAAAGCGACCATCATGAGAGCCAAACTATGGGCTTGCTCATAAGCGAGAGCTTCGACATGATCGTAAATTTGTACAGAAATAACTCGCGTTTCTTTTGGAATATTGCCGCCTATCATCAAGACCACGCCAAACTCCCCAACAGTGTGAGCAAAGCCTAAAATAGCCGCACTGATATAACCGGGTTTTGCCAAAGGGAGTACTACATACAAAAAGCAATCCCAAGGTGATGAGCGCAATGTTGCTGCCGCTTCCAGAGTTTTGTCGTTAATGGCAAGGAAAGCGTTTTGAATTGGCTGAACGACAAAGGGTAAGGAATAGACCATTGAAGCAATCACAAGGCCTGAAAAACTGAACGGCAAAGGTGAAATTCCTAATGTACTTAATAGGGATCCTGCTGGACCTTCTGGGCCTAAAAATAGCAATAAGTAAAAACCCAAAACGGTGGGAGGAAGCACCAAAGGCATGGCAACAATGGCATTAACTGGGCCTTTTAGCCAAGAACCAGTGCGGGCTAACCACCAAGCAATTGGCGTGCTTATGATTATGAGCAAGAAGGTCACCAAGCTAGCAAGCTTTAATGTTAGCCATATTGCGTCAATGTCTTCTGAGCTAAGCTGCATTTTTGATTAGCCTAATGGTATTGCGTGCTAGGGCACATAGAGTGGTGGATATAACCTTGGTTTAATCGGTTGCTCTGTTAGCGTAACCAGACTCAACAATTTTAGCTTGGTTATCCGCACGCATTAAAAATGCCATAAAAGAAGCTGCCAATACAGGTTTTTGTGTTCTTGATAGAATCACAGCCGCTTGATTTATATCTTTGTAGAGCGACTTTGGTAATTCGAGTACATACTCTTTATTGTCGCCTGATAAGACTTGCGACAAGGCAACGAATCCAATATCTGCGTTTTTCGAATAGGTAAACTGATAGGTTTGCCCTATGTTTTCGCCTAGCACTAATTTGTTTTGGATGTTATCCCAAAGGCTTAAGTTGCGCAGACTTTCTTCTGCCGCTTTTCCATAAGGGGCGAATCTAGGATTCGCCATTGCGATTCGATTTGTATTTAATAATGTTTCTTTCAGGCCATTTGTCGGAATCGGGGTTTGCGACCAGAGAACCAATTGTCCTTTAGCATAAATCGCTAGGCTGTCTGCAATAGCCAGCTGTTTGGTGATCAGCGCTTGTGGTTTACTTTCATCCGCAGAGAGGAAAATATCGTAAGGCGCATGGTTTTGGATTTGAGCGAAGAGCTTACCTGAAGAACCGAAGGACAAAGTGATGGAATGTCCTGTTTCTTGTTCAAAATCCTTTGCGAGCTGTTTGATTGGCGATATGAAATTGGAGGCAACAGCCAAATGCAAAGAATCCGATAGCGCCTGAGAGGGAAGAATGCTCCCGCCTAAAGAGACAAAAAACAAAAGAGTGAATTTTATTTTTCTTAAAAAAATATGCTTCTTTGAGGTCGCTTTTACTCTCATATTTTAGTCAGCTAGTCTTTTTGAATCATGATATGTGAACTAAGCAAAGAGGAGATAGCATTCACCTTGCTCTATACCTATAGTGGCTTTTTTGAGTTGGCTACCTTGACATGGGCCAGTGATACAAGCGCCATCTTTTGGCGAAAATAGTGCGCCATGATGATGACATTTTAGGTAATCGCCATCTTCGTCCAAGGCTTCTTCTGAAGACCAATTTAATCGCCTGTTTTGATGTGGGCAAAGATTCTCATAGGCAATAATACGACCTTGATGTTTAGTAATAAGGAAGTCGTTCTCTGCTACTTTTATATTTAACGCTTTACCTTCTGGGAGGTTATGCGCGTTAGGAATTAAATGCTTCTTAAACACGTGATGACCGCACTTTTTATAATTAGTTATATTGATCCGTTAAAGAAAATTGCCTTGATTAAAAAGGAAAAAAGCTTCGTTCCTTTTTAATTTTATTACGGATTCTCATTGGTAAAGTTCAGGAAAATGTCAGATGTATAAATTTTCCGTGACGGAAGACTCTAAAGCGCTAAGAAGAATGAGTCAATATGCAAGAATTGAGTTAGTTCTATTTTGTAGATTGCTTGCCTGCTTTAAGCTCCTTATACTTGCAGCCTATGAGCAAAAAAACTCCTGTAAAATCTCCACGAAAGTCTTCTCGTAAGCCTTCCAAATCTAAAAAAAAGACCTCAAAACCTTCGTTACTAAGGAGGATGATTCGTTTCTGTTTCAAATGGGGGATGATTGTCGCCTTAATTGCGAGTATTCCATTTGCCATTTGGGTGTGGTGGTTAAACGATCAAGTTGTGAGTCGTTTCGAAGGGCAAAAATGGCAAGTCCCTTCTGAGGTTTACAGTGCGCCAGTTATTCTCAAAAGTGGTGCGCCTTGGAAAAAGCAAGATCTCGAGAACTTGCTGGAGGAAACTGGATATCGTTTTGGACGCAACAGTCAAAAAGTCGGTTGGGCGGCTCGCAGTCAAACCAAAGTCAGTGCGCATTTACGCTCCTATGTTGATCATTTAGGCTTTCATGAAAGCCAACGTCGTATTTTCTCCTTTGAGAATGGTCGTTTGGTCATTCAAGCGCTGAATGGTGATCAAATAGAAGAGGCACGTATAGAGCCTCAACGAATTGGCTTTTTATATGGCGGTAACACAGAAAGCCGTCAAATATTGAAATACGATGAAATACCAGTGCCTTTAATCGATATTCTTATCGCCGTGGAAGACCGAGAGTTTTACCAGCATTGGGGGATTTCTTTAACAGGTATTGCCCGCGCGGTTGTTGTGAACTTAACACACGGCTCTCGTCGCCAAGGTGGTTCTACGCTTACTCAGCAGCTGGTTAAAAACATGTATTTGAGTTCCGAGAGAACTTATACGCGTAAATTAACGGAAGTGGTGATGAGCTTGTTGCTTGAATACCACTATTCCAAAGAAGCGATTATTACCGCTTACATCAATGAAGTGTATTTGGCTCAGTTAGGCAGCAGTGCTTTGCATGGTTTTGCTGCGGCCAGTCAGCATTTTTTCGGTCGACCTGTGAATGAATTAAATATCGATGAGTTTGCTCTTCTTGTCGGTATGGTAAAAGGCCCATCGCTTTATAACCCTGAACGCTCTCCAAATCGTGCAAAAGCGAGACGAAATACAGTGCTTGCTGTTTTGAAAGAGCAAGGGCGCTTAACCAACGCTGATTACAACAGCCTAATCAATCAACCTATCCGTTTGGCTAAGAAACAAAAGTCACGATCTGTTTATGGGGATTATTTAGACCTTGTTGCCATGCAGCTGTCCCGTGACTTTGATGAAACGACTTTGGCGACAAAGAATCTGAAAATTTACACAGGTGTTGATATCCGAGCTCAGCGTGAGGCGAGTTTGGCTATGCAGCGTCAAGTAGCGAGCTTAGAAAAACGTGATCCTAAGTTAAAAGGCCTTCAAGGTGCGATGGTGGTGACGGACAGATTGTCTGGCCAAGTGAGAGCGGTTGTTGGTTCAAGCGGTGATTACTACACAGGCTTTAACCGTGCGTTAGGCGCTGTTAGGCCAATAGGCTCATTAGTGAAACCTCCTTTGTATTTAGCCGCCTTGGCAACGGGGCGCTATACCTGGTGGACGCAAGTGGAAGATAAACGATTACGTTTTCAGGTCGGTGGACAAATCTGGGAGCCAGAGAATTATGATCGTAGAACCCATGGCGTGGTTCATCTATATGAAGCTATGGCGAAATCTTATAACTTGGCGACCGTCGCTGTCGCGCAAGATATTGGTTTTGATCGAGTAGGTGACACGTTAAGGCAGTTGGGCGTGAAACGTCCATTTACTATGCATCCGGCAACCGCTCTTGGTGCTCTTGAGCTTTCCCCGTTCGAGGTGTCCCGTTTGTATCAGCCGATTGCTTCTCAAGGTAGAAGCAGTGAATTAGGAGTTGTTCTGGCCGTAATGGATCAAAACGATCAGTTAATGAAGCGTTTTAATCAAGATACAGAAGTGCCTTTCACGGATGCTGTTTTAGCTGTCACGTTAGACGGTATGACAAAAACACCAAAAATTGGAACGGCGCGTGCGGCACAAGCGGTTTTCCCTAACTTGAACTTTGCGGCCAAAACAGGAACCACCAATCAGCAAAAAGACAGTTGGTATGTGGGAATCACAGGCGATTACGCTTCCACTATTTGGCTTGGCGATGATGAAAACGTTCCGTTAAGTATTACCGGGAGCAGCGGCGCTCAGAAAGTGTGGATCGACTTTACCAAGAATGTGAACCCTAGGTCTTTGCCGGACGATTTGCCAAGTGGTGCGGCACGTTTTAATGTGTTGAATGACAAATTTGAGATTGCGGCAGATCGTTGTGATGATAAAACTACGTTGAGTTTTATTTTAGGAACGGAACCGAAAAGCAGCAGTTCTTGCTTGTGGCCTTTTTAATGTTAGGTTGATGTTGTCGAAATAATATTGATTCTTGTCTTTTTAGTTTGTTTCTTATATTAATGGGTAGAGTCAATATTTAATGACAGAACATAGAATATGAAAAAGTCTACAAAAGGGAAGCGTTAGCGTAGTTGTAGCTAAGTTCAGCTATAGGGGAGGGATGACGTAATTGTTTTTATAAATACGCTATTTTTCAGTTAAAAAAGAGTATTTATATTTTATTAGTCGTGCTTTTGGGAATGACATTTTATGTGGTTACGCAAACATCTTGTACTTTTGCTTCTATCGGCGAGTATTTTCAAAATTGAATTGGCATTAGCCGAGAGTCAAATAGCTTCTGACGAGCAGTGTACCTCGCTGACGGCGTCGGGTAACTCAGAATATCCTCCTTTTTTATGGCGTAAAGATCCTTCATCTGATGAGCTATTAGGCGTGAATCGTCTGATCATGGATGAAATTAGCCGCCGCATTCATATTCCTATTAAATTGATGCATGTTGGGCCTTGGTCTCGTGCTCAGACGGAAGTTAAGAATGGTAATGTTGATCTTATGGCGGGGGCTTTTTATACCAATGAGCGCGCCAATTATATGGATTACTTTACGCCTGTAATGCTGCATACAACGAGCGTTGTTTGGCAGCATAAGGACAAGAGATTTCCCTTCAATAAAAAAGAAGACTTAGAAGGAAAATGGGGCGTCACTGTTATTAATAACAGCTTTGGTCAGGAGTTTGATAAATACGCTTTGCGTCATTTGAATATATTAACTGTGGCGAGTTTATCGCAAGCTTTAGAGATGTTGGCTGCTCACCGTGTTGATTATGTTCTTTACGAAAAAAGCCCTGCTATGGCCTATGCGAATCAAATGAAGTTGGCGAATTCGCTTACCTCTGTAGAGCCTTATATCAGCAGTGAAGGCTTGTATTTAACGATTTCAAAGCAGTCATCTTGTAATCAAGGGGCGCTGAAGTACCATATTGCCAGCGCTTTACAGGAAATGAAGCAAGATGGTTTTATGGAGCAAGCATTGCTTGAGGGAATACAAGAATGGGACAACCAAAACGCCACAAATACCTTTATAAACTAGATTGATTTTAGTGTTTACTTTATGAGCTTCTATTTTTGTATTGTTATCCCCGCAACTTGTGGATAACCCTATTAGTGGAACTGTGATAACTTTCGCTAAGCTAGGTATCCTGCCCCTTTGCGTAAGATTGGTTAATTCTTCTTCTCCCTTTGTTTTTTCATATTTTATTTGGCTAACCTAGCTCATATTTTGATCTATAAATGAGGTTTTCATGTTTACGGGTATTGTACAAGGCACAGCAACAGTTCAAACCATTCAGAGTCTTGGGCGTAATAAGCGCTTAGAAGTCACATTTCCTGCCGGCGTCATGTTGGGGCAACAACTGGGAGCGAGTGTTGCTATTAATGGCGTGTGTTTGACTGTTTCTGAAATAGCTCATGATGTGCTTACTTTTGATGTTATTGATACAACATTGGCCTTGACCAATATTGGTCTTTTGCAGACTGGCGATAGCGTTAATTTTGAACGTGCCGCTAAAATGGGTGATGAAGTGGGCGGGCATGTTATGTCTGGTCATATTATGACGACGGTGAGTGTTTCTCGTATCGAAAAAGTAGAAGAGAGTGTTCATATTCGCTTCACCACAGACCGTCAAAAAGAAGTGGACGCTCGACGTTATTTATTCAATAAAGGGTATGTTGGCTTGAATGGCTCTAGTCTAACTATCAGTGATATTGGTGATGATTGGATTGAGGTGTCTTTGATACCAGAAACCTTACGACTGACAACCTTTGGCCATCTGGCATTGGGTGACAGAGTGAATTTGGAAATCGATGCTCATACTCAAGCAACAGTAGATACGGTTGAGCGAGTGTTGAAAGAGAAAGGGATCATTCTTCCTTAAGTTTTGCTCTGCTTCTAGACTTTCTGTAAAGCCCCAAGAATGAAGGGGCTTTTTTACATTTTCTTAAGAACTTTCTAGTCTATCAACTCCTTCGAACTCCCTGTATAATCCCGAAAATTATTTTCACTGTTTTCTTAGTCTTGTCTAAAAGTCGGTACATTTATGGGTGCGAGGCTTCTTAGAACGACACATTTAGAGTAAAAAATGTCTAATAATCTCAAGCACATACGAAATTTTTCGATCATTGCACACATTGACCATGGTAAATCCACTTTAGCTGACCGTTTTATTCAAACGTGTGAAGGCTTGAGTGAGCGTGAGATGTCTGCTCAGGTTCTTGACTCTATGGATATAGAGCGTGAACGAGGCATTACCATCAAAGCACAAAGTGTGACTTTGGATTATCACGCAAAAGACGGCCAAACTTATCAGTTAAACTTCATCGACACTCCTGGACACGTGGATTTCTCTTATGAGGTGTCTCGTTCTCTCGCTGCTTGTGAAGGTGCTTTGCTGGTGGTTGATGCGGCTCAGGGTGTTGAAGCTCAGTCGGTTGCGAATTGTTATACGGCGATCGAGCAAGGTCTTGAAGTTATGCCTGTATTGAACAAGATCGATTTGCCTCAGGCCGAGCCAGAACGTGTTTGCGAAGAGATCGAAGAAATCATTGGCATCGACGCTATGGACGCGGTGACTTGTTCTGCCAAAACAGGTATGGGTGTAGACGATGTATTAGAGCGCTTGGTTGCTACTATTCCACCGCCAGAAGGTGATGTAGATGCACCTTTACAAGCTTTGATTATCGACTCATGGTTTGATAACTACCTTGGTGTTGTGTCTTTGGTGCGAATTAAGCAAGGTACTTTGCGCAAGAAAGATAAGATCTTTATCAAATCCACGAAACAGGTTCACCCTGTTGATATGGCTGGCATATTCACACCAAAACGCAAAGAAACTGGCGTCCTGAAAGCTGGCGAAGTGGGTTATGTTGTTGCTGGTATTAAAGACATTCATGGTGCGCCAGTGGGTGATACTATTACTCATTCTTCTACGCCTGATGTAGAGCAGCTTGCTGGTTTCCAAAAAGTGAAACCTCAGGTGTATGCAGGTTTATTCCCTGTCAGTTCTGATGATTACGAAGATTTCCGTGTTGCTCTTGATAAACTTACTCTGAATGATGCTTCTTTGTTTTTTGAGCCAGAAAGTTCAGATGCGTTAGGTTTTGGTTTTCGTTGTGGCTTCTTAGGTATGTTGCACATGGAAATCATACAAGAGCGTCTGGAACGTGAGTACGATTTGGACCTGATTACAACAGCGCCAACGGTAGTGTTTGAAGTTGAGATGAACAATGGCGACGTTATTAACGTTGATAGCCCTTCAAAAATGCCAGACCCTGGTAGTATCAGAGAAATGCGTGAGCCAATTGTTGAAGCTAATATTTTGGTTCCACAAGAATACCTTGGTAATGTGATTACCTTGTGTGTAGAGAAACGCGGATTGCAAAAAGACATGCAGTATGTAGGTCAGCAAGTTCAATTGCGCTATGAATTGCCAATGAATGAAGTGGTTATGGACTTCTTCGATAAGCTTAAATCTTGTAGCCGTGGTTTTGCGTCGTTGGATTACAGCTTTAGTCACTTCAGTCCAGCGCCTTTATGTCGTTTGGATATTCTTATTAATGGTGAGCGAGTTGATGCGCTTGCTCTCATTATGCATAAAGATAACGTGCAATATAAAGGCCGTGCTTTATGTGAAAAAATGAAAGACTTAATTCCTCGTCAAATGTTTGATGTAGCTATACAAGGTGCAGTGGGCGCTAAAATTATTTCGCGTACTACAGTAAAAGCCTTGCGTAAGAACGTTATTGCCAAGTGTTACGGCGGTGACGTGAGTCGTAAGAAGAAGCTTTTACAGAAGCAGAAAGAAGGTAAAAAGCGAATGAAGCAGGTGGGTAATGTAGAAGTTCCTCAATCCGCTTTCTTGGCCGCTTTACAAATTGATAACTAGACATTAACAGTGACACCGGCACAAGTTTGCTTTGTGTCGTGATGGAGAGATGTAATGGGTTTTGATTTCGAACTAATTTTAGCCATCGCTTTTTTGGTGACTGGTGCGGTTTGGGTTTACGATCGAGTCGTTTATTTGCCGAAGCGTAAATTGGCATTAGCGGAAATGACACCGGAAGCTCGTAATGCGATTAGTAAAGACGTTAAACAAACACTGGCTCAGACGCCTAAGCTTGTAACAGAAGTTAAATCCTACTTTGTTATTATTGCCGTTATTTTTGGTTTGCGTTCTTTCGTGGTGGAACCTTTTCAGATTCCATCCGGCTCTATGTTGCCGACATTGAAAATAGGTGACTTCATTCTTGTGAATAAATTTGAATACGGTGTCAGGTTGCCTGTACTGAATTCTACAATCATTCCTACCAATGAGCCTGAGCGTGGCGATGTTGTAGTGTTTAAATACCCACAAGACCCAAGCTTGAACTATATTAAACGATTAGTTGGTTTACCTGGTGATAAAGTCGCTTACCGAAATAAAGAGTTAACAGTAAACGGCGAAAAGATCAGTAAGACGCTATTGGCGAAGCTGTCCGTTTCTTTGAACCCAAGCGGAGAGCCGGTTGAAGTGTTTAATGAAACCTTGGGTGATGCGCAACACGAGATATACAACAGCTATCGTTTTACGCCTCATGAAGGTGAATGGGTTGTGCCTGAAGGTCATTACTTTGTTATGGGTGATAACAGAGACAATAGTGCTGACAGTCGATTCTGGGGATTTGTACCAGAAGAAAATATGAAAGGTCGTGCTTTTTATGTGTGGCTGCATTGGGATGACTTTTTCAGCATTCCAAGCTTTAAAAACAATGGTTTGATTGAATAAGTATTTTTTGGAGAAATTTTGAGCTCACTGTATCAGAAGTTGAGTCGCCGCATAGGTTACTTTTTTGCGGATCTTGGATTGCTAGAATTAGCACTTACACACCGTAGTTTTGGTGGAAAGAATAACGAACGCCTCGAGTTTTTAGGTGACTCTATTCTTAATTATGTTATTGCTGAAGACCTTTTTCATCGTTTCCCAAAAGCGAAAGAAGGAGAGCTTAGCCGTTTACGTGCCTCTTTGGTAAAAGGGGATACCCTAGCTGAATTGGCGCGAGAATTTCAATTGGGCGACTTTTTGAAGCTTGGAGCAGGTGAATTAAAAAGCGGTGGTTTCAGACGCGATTCGATTCTTGCGGATGCAGTAGAAGGCATCATAGGTGCTATTTATCTGGATGCGGGAATGGACGTTTGTCGTCAACATATTTTGGATTGGTATAAAGACCGTCTAGACGCAACGTCATTAAAGATTGTCACAAAAGATGCAAAAACCCGCCTTCAAGAGTATCTGCAAGCACGTAAATATGGTTTGCCTCAGTATGAAGTGGTGAAGATTGCGGGCGAGCCTCATGACCAAACATTTTATGTTAATTGTCAGGTTGAAGCCTACGATGGCGTTATCGAAGGTAAAGGTAATAGCCGAAGAATTGCAGAGCAAAATGCTGCAGCCAAAGCCCTAAAAAAATTGGAAAAGAAAGATGTCTGAGGTTGAAGTTGAGATTACCCATTGTGGGTACATTGCCATTGTAGGACGTCCTAATGTTGGTAAGTCTACTTTACTAAACCATATTTTAGGTCAAAAGTTATCTATTACTTCGCGTAAGCCGCAGACAACACGAGATCAAATTTTAGGTGTAAAAACAGAAGGGCATGTTCAAGCTATTTACGTAGACACACCCGGATTGCACTTAGGCGAAAGCAAAACCATCAACCGCATTATGAATAAAACCGCTGCGGCCGCATTAAAAGATGTGGATGTGGTGTTGTTTGTTATTGATGCAGATCGCTGGACTGAGGAAGATGAGTCTGTTCTTCAGAAGGTAAAAAATGCTCGTTGTCCTGTTATCTTGGTAGTAAACAAAGTCGATCAATTGGATCAGAAGGAAGACTTATTGCCTCGTTTGGCGAATTTATCTGACCGCATGAACTTTGCTCAAATTGTACCGATTTCAGCGTTGCGTAATGATAACTTAGACAGACTAGAGCGATTGGTAGAAAGCTACATACCTGAAGGTACTCAGTTTTACCCAGAAGATCAGATTACCAATCGAAGCTCTCGCTTTTTGGCCGCAGAAATCGTACGTGAAAAAATCACTCGTCAACTCGGACAAGAAGTGCCTTATGAAGTAGCAGTTCAAATTGAAGAGTTTACTTACGAAGAGTCAGCGATACACATCAGTGCTTTGATTCTTGTCGAACGTAATGGCCAAAAGCGCATTATTATTGGTGAGCGTGGCGAAAAAATTAAACTGATTGGCAAAGAAGCACGCATCGATATGGAGAACTTGTTTCAACATAAAGTCATGCTGAATCTTTGGATCAAGGTGCGAGCTGGTTGGTCTGATGACACTCGTGCATTAGCCAGCTTAGGTTATCAGGAAGAATAATTGCGATGCGCGCTGCTGCGTATGTGATACATACTCGCCCTTTTCAAGACAGCAAGATCTTGTTGGATGTGCTCACTTATGAGCAAGGGTTAGTACGCGGAGTATGGCGCTTACCAAAAAAAGAGGCTCGGGTGATTCCTGGGCCTTTTTTGTGTTACGAAATAGACTATGTTGGCCGCAGTGATCTGAAAACCGTCAAAAGTTTAGAAGCGGTTAAGTCGGCGTTTCCTCTTGAAGGTTTGTCTTTGTATGCGGCGCTTTATGTCCATGAATTATTGGTAAAGCTTTTACCGCTTAATTTGCCGTTGCCGGATGTGTTTACGCTTTATCGATGGCTGATTGAAAATTTGCACTCAGGCGCACCCATTGCGCCTTTGTTGCGGCGTTTTGAAGTCGGACTGTTTTCAGAGCTTGGCATGGCGATTGATATGTCTTCTACTGGAAGAGGTGAAGCGCTAGAAGCTGAGCAGATGTACCAATTTCATTATAAGTTTGGCCTGCGCCCCTATTATGGTGACATACCTAAGCAAACTCCTATGTTGTTTGTCGAGGGACGGGTCGCATTGAATTATCATTCGGGCCATTGGACAGACAAACAAGTGTTGAGTCTTGCAAAAGAGTTACATCGAAACTGGCTTGATGGCTTGTTGAATGGAAAACCGATCGCATCTAGGCGTTTATTACCTCAACAGCCTTTTCAAGGTGAACGTCATTTAGGCGTGCCCATCTTTCGTTCTCTATGAGCGCTTTTGATCTTTAAAGGAGTGTCAGTTTGATTATTGGTATTGGGACAGATTTGGTGGATATTGCTCGAATTGCTCAATCTGTTGAGCGTTTGGGAGAGCGTTTTATTGACCGTATTTTAACAGAGGAGGAAAAGCTTCGTTGGTCAGACATTCAACATGCAGACCAAGCGAATGCCTTTGTTGCCAAACGCTTCGCGGCAAAAGAAGCGGCGGTAAAAGCATTAGGTACAGGTATAGGTTCAGGCGTTAGTTTTCAGCATTTTTCTGTCAGTAATTTGCCTTCGGGCCAGCCTGTTTTGACAGTTGATGACAGTATTCTTTCCCGTTTCGATTTTTCTGTTACTTGGCATTTGAGTCTGACGGATGAGAAAGCCTATGCTCAAGCGTTTGTGATATTAGAATCTAAAGGTTGAGGCCAAGCAATGAGTTTGCGATGGCTGACCAGTTCTTCTATCGCTTCCATGAAATCTTCAACAACGCCTTCTACTTCTTCTAGTCCTAATTCCTTTAAGTGTGTTTCTAAAAAGCCTGCATGGCGCGCTAAGTTAATCGTTCCTGTATATTTTGATGCGCCATGTATTCGGTGGATCACTTCAATCAGCTTGTCGGTGTCTTGGTTTTCTAGGTGATGTTTGATGAGTTTTTTCTCAGCGTCCAATGAATCGGCCAGCATATCGAACATTTCTTTTGCGATGTCTGCTCTGCCATCCACAATATTAAGAGCCTTCTCTAACGAGAAGATGTCCTGCATTTTTTCATCGACTTGATCTTGGAAGGAGTCTGTATTGGTATGCCATGTTTCAATGGTGTTGAGTAAGATTTCTTCGTCAACTGGTTTGGTTAAATAGGCATTCATACCGCTAGCAAGGATTTGCTGTTGTTCTGATCCTAACGCGTGAGCAGTTAAAGCGATAATCGGCGTGTCTTTATAGCTTTCTAAAAGGCGTAACTGTTGAGTGGTTTCCATGCCGTCCATTTCTGGCATTTGAATGTCCATGAAGATAATGTCGTATTTATCCTGTGTTGCCATTTCGATAGCTTGATGACCACTGTAAGCAAGTGATACTTCCAATCCTTTTGGAGTGAGCCAATGTTTTAGTAGTTGAAGGTTAATTGGGCTGTCGTCCACAGCCAGAACCTTTATGCCTTCCAGTTTCTCCATTTGCACTTCTGGAGCGGGTGCTTCTATAAGGACTGTGTGATCCACATTTTGCAGTACAGTATATAGCCTGCTTTGGCTGACAGGTTTGAGCAAAATGTCTTTGCAAACATCTTTCAGGTCGGTGTAATGGGAGATTTGGCCTGGTGGTTGAATCATCAAGATAGAAGGAATGCCGTGTTGTTGAGACGCATAAAGGATTAACTCTTTTGCCTCTGCAATGCTTTGGGCGTCTGGTGTGACACTTAATAAAATGGCGTTAGTTTCATTGTGCTGTTTGTTAATGAGAGCAATGACTTGTTCTAAATCTGAGCAAGAAGAGCAGCCCACACCAATGTCTTGAAGGTGTTTGTTGATATAGCCGCGATAAGTCGCACTAGGTTCTAATAAAATGACATGACGGTTCAGTGGTTCGTAAGTGTTTTTGGCTTTGGGTGATATCTTTAAGCGCAAGGTAAAGCGGAATGTAGAGCCTATTCTCGGGTCGCTGCTGACTTCGATTCTTCCATTCATCTGCTCTACAAGTTTTTTCGTAATGACCAGTCCTAAACCTGTGCCACCAAATTGTCGAGTGGTGCTCGTGTCTATCTGAGAAAATGGTTTGAATAAGCGGTTTATTTTTTGCTCAGGTATGCCTATTCCAGTATCAATGACTTGAAAGGACAGTGTCATATTGTCTTCGTGTTCAGACAAGAGGGATACTTTCGTGCGAATGGAACCTTGGTGAGTAAATTTGATGGCGTTACCAATGAGGTTTGTCAGAATCTGGCGGACTCGTACGCTGTCACCGATAAACCATTCTGGTACGTTTTGACCGAACTCAGGTACAAGATCAATGTGTTTTTCTTTGGAAAGCAGGTTGATACTAAGTGTTTGATATACTTCATCAATTAGGAATTTTAGATTGAAATGATTACTTTCTAAGCTCAGTTTTCCGGCTTCAATTTTTGAGAAGTCTAAAATGTCTCCAATAATTGCGAGTAGGCTGTTGGTTGATTGTTGAATGGTATCCACATACAGCTTTTGTTGGGGCTCTCTAATTTCTTTCTGTAGTGTCTTTGTGTAGCCCAAAATAGCATTGAGAGGGGTGCGTACTTCATGGCTGATATTCGCCAGAAACTGTGATTTTAAACGGTTGGATTCGATGGCTTCACGGTTGGCAATATGAAGTTGAGCGCTTTTTTCTTCCATGCTGTCCATGCTGCGGCGGATGTCTTCTGTGGCTTGATCTATACCTGTAATCAGTTCTTCTGTGTGGTTTTCTAAGCGTTCGGTTAAATCTAATAAATCTTTTTGAAGGTCGCTGTATTCAACGGGAAGCTTCATTAATTTAACTGTGGAAAACTGCCCTTTGACTAATCGGTTTAAGGCGCTAGAAAGCTTATTGATTGGTTGAGATAGTTTTCTTGAAATTCGAAAAGCGCCTACTGCCATGAGAACGTTGTAGGCGATCAAGATAAAGATAACGATGCTCGCGTATTGGTATTTTTTGATTTGAGCAACGGATTTACTTGCTTCAATTCTCACCCAGCCGATTAAGTTGCGCTGATTTTGAGAATCAAAAAGAGCCGCCTGAGAAGGGAAGGCGCTATCCAGTGTGTTATTGGAGTAGTAAATCTGTCTTATGGATTCTAGATGTTCGCCGTATTCGGTTATGCGATCAGCTTCGACTGCAAGCGTATTGTCTTGCAAGGTGGGCGGCTTGCCTAGTTCGGCGATGATTTGCTGTTCACTGTCGAATATTTGAACGCTACTTATGTCTTCATGGCTTAAGGCGCTTTGTAGGATTCTATGAATCATTCTTTCATCGGAAAAAACGATGGCATATTCGCTTGTTGTGGCAACCTGTTCTGTTATGTGTTCAGTGCGTTCGTATAAACTTTTATCTAAGTCACTAAAGCGGGATGAAAGCAGGAAGAAGCAGGCAAGTAGTGAGACAACAAATGCAGGCGTGAACAGAGCCCAAAATAGTTTGTTGCTTACACTTAGTTGAACCGATAATTTCATAATATCAAGAATCTGTTTGATGAATTAATCACAGGTGTTTTGTATGAAGACTAACCGCACCAAGATAGAGAAAACCGTGATATTCATGTTTTTTATCTTAAATACGAATTAAACACTAAGTTTATAACGCTTTCTTATTGTACTGTTTGGCGTAAGTGTTTTTAAATAGGTAGCATGTGTTAAGTGTCATTCCCTATGTCATCAATGTCAATGAAGTTTTTTTATGATCGAATATCCTACTATCGAGTCCTTAATCGGACAGACTCCTTTGGTTCGTTTGCAGCGCATTAACCCGAACCCAAGCAATACCATTCTTTTAAAGTTGGAAGGGCAAAACCCAGCAGGCTCAGTAAAAGATCGACCCGCTTTGAATATGATTCATCAAGCTGAATTGCGTGGCGATATTAAGCCTGGAGACAGCTTGATTGAGGCTACAAGCGGAAACACAGGGATTGCTCTGGCAATGGTGGCTGCGATTAAAGGCTATAAAATGCATTTGATTATGCCTGACAATATGAGTCAGGAGCGCAAATCAGCGATGTCGGCTTATGGCGCGATTTTGCACTTGGTTAGCAAAGAAGAAGGTATGGAACGAGCGAGAGATCTTGCCCAAGAAATGCAAGAACAAGGTGTTGGTATTGTCTTGAATCAGTTTGCGAACCAAGACAATCCTAACGCTCATTACCTGACCACGGGCCCTGAAATTTGGCAACAAACACAAGGCACAGTGACGCACTTTGTTAGCTCTATGGGAACTACTGGCACCATCATGGGGGTTTCAAAGTATCTTAAAGAGCAAAATAAAGACATTCAAATTGTCGGCCTACAACCGCAAGATGGCGCCAGCATCCCAGGTATTCGTCGTTGGAATAAGGATTATTTGCCAGCTATTTTTGATGAAACTCGTGTTGATACTGTGATGGACGTTGCTCAAAGCGACGCTGAAATAACCATGCGCCGTTTAGCGACAGAAGAAGGGATTTTCTGTGGCGTATCTTCTGGTGGCTCTGTCGCTATGGCGCTGGCGTTATCAGAGAAAGTAAATAATGCGGTTATTGTTGCGATTATATGCGATCGTGGCGATCGATATTTATCAACAGGTGTTTTCGAATCAAAGAGTTAACTTGCTTTGCCCTCAACCTTAAGGAATGAATTGAGGGCAACTTTAAGCATGTTGATCTATAGACAGATGCGATAGAATGTCCCGCAATAAATCGTAACCTCTGAGAAAGAGAGTCTCCTTTGAGAAGAAGAACACATTCACGCCGCCAACCAAAAGCCCAGCCAATTGGGCCACTCCAAACCTTTCATATTGATGGTTTAACTCATGAAGCCAAAGGCGTTGCTCGTTTGGATGGTAAGGTCGTTTTTATTGACGGCGCTTTACCAGGTGAAGCGGTGAGTGCTCAAATCACAAAAACAGGTCGCCACTTTGACGAGGCTAGATTATCGGAAGTAATTGAACCTAGCCAATACAGAATAGACCCTGCTTGTCAGCATTTCTCCGAATGTGGTGGATGCAGTTTTCAACATTTGTCTTGGCAAGAACAGGTTTCTGCTAAATCTACTTGGCTTAAAGGCCAGCTGCGAAATGTTGTATCTGATGAAGATATGCATATTTTGGCGGATAAAGGCGAGGGTTATAGACGCCGTGCAAGAATCGCCATCGATTATAAAAGTAGTGGGTTAGGGTTTCGCGGCAAAGCTTCGAAAGAAATCATTTCCATTGAACAATGTGTCGTTCTCACAGAGTCTTTGCAGGCTGTATTTTCTTCATTGAAGGCGGCTTTATCTAATGACGAATTGGTAAGATCGCTCGGCCACATCGAGTTATTAGAAGACTCAAAAGGTGTGTCGGTATTGTTTCGACTCACGTCTGTAATTGCTGACTCGCTGACTGCTCAATGGCAAAGCTGGGCGAAATCGGAAGAGATTGTTTTGTATTGGCAAGCACCAAAAGAGAGCAAAGCGCGCGTTGAATTAGAAGACATGCGTTATTATGATTTAGATAGCATGCGCTTTAATTATCATCCTCAAGACTTTATTCAAGTGAATACGATGATGAACCAGAAAATGGTAGCGCAAGCGATAGAGTGGCTTAATCCTACTCGAGAAGATGTAATTTTAGACCTGTTCTGTGGTGTGGGAAATTTCTCTTTGCCTTTAGCGAAACGAGCTCAATCTGTGATTGGCGTTGAAGTACAAGAAACTATGGTACAAGCGGCGCAGAACAATGCAGCGCTTAATGGCTTGGATAATGTGTCATTTATTGCAGCGGATTTAACTCAGCCGATCGCTAAAAAGTTTATTAAAGATAAGGTGACAAAAATTTTATTGGATCCGCCTCGTGCCGGTGCCTTTGAATTTTTGGATACGATAATAAAAATTAAACCTCTGCAAATATTGTATGTTTCTTGCAACGCTTCCACTTTAGCGAGAGATGCAGAATACTTAGTTACGAAGGGATATCGTGTATTACGTGTTAGTTTAATGGATATGTTTCCTCAGACCTCGCACGTTGAGACGATGATGTTACTGCAAAGAAAGAAGTAATTCGAAGGGCGGATACATGGTTACGGTAAGAAAAGATCACCCTGTTTTAGATGATGGTAATGTAGATATTGATGCTTGGATGGGACACTTTTCCCATTTAATTGATGACAGTACACGAGTGCCGTTGCGCATGGCTTGTGAGTTAGCTCGTCAAGCTGAGTCACAATCCTCTCGACCTTCATATTGGGGGCCACAGGCAAGCACTTTCCGCGCAGGGCTTGAGATGGTTGAAATCCTCTCTGGTTTTCGTGCTGATCAAGATTCCTTAGTCGCTGCCGCTTTGTATCGTGCTGTGCGAGAAGACCAACTTCCTTTAACTCGAGTGACAGAAATGTTTGGCCGTAAGGTGGCTTCTCTTGTTGAAGGCGTTATACGCATGGGGGAAGTGTCTAAAAACCTAACTGCAGATACAGCTGCAGAAGTCCTTGGCAGCAGTGAAAATCAATTAGAATCTTTACGTAAAATGCTTGTGTCGATTATTGATGATGTGCGTGTTGTGCTCATCAAATTGGCAGAGCGTGCCTGTGCCATCAAAGAAGCAAAGCATCAAGATGAAGAGCGCCGAGTCGCCGTTGCATTAGAAGTTCAGAGTGTTTATGCGCCTTTGGCTCACCGCTTGGGGATCGGTCATATTAAATGGGAACTTGAAGACCTGTCTTTCCGCTACCTTTACCCTTCTGATTACAAACGCATTGCTTCTTGGTTAGATGAAAAACGCTTAGATCGTCAGCAGTACATAGATGACGTGATCAATATGTTAGATGAGCGTTTAAAAGGCATTAATATTCATGCGGACCTAATGGGACGCGCAAAGCATATTTACAGTATTTGGCGCAAAATGAAGCGTAAAAATATCGGCTTCGATGAAGTGTACGATGTGCGGGCTGTGCGTATTTTGGTCGATGAACCAATGCAATGTTATGGGGTTTTAGGGGTTGTTCATAACCTATGGCGTCCTATTCCACAAGAATTTGACGACTACATTAGTAATCCGAAAACCAATGGTTATCAATCGCTACACACTGCTGTCGTCGGGCCACAAGGTCGAGCGTTGGAAATTCAAATTCGTACCCACAAAATGCATGAAGACGCCGAACTTGGCGTTTGTGCTCATTGGAAATACAAAGGGACGGATTTAAGCTCCAACAGCAGCAGTTACGAAGAGAAGCTGCAGTGGCTACGAACCATCTTGGACTTCCATGAAGTTCAGAATGATTTAGAGTCTTTGTCTGAGCAGGTTCGCAGTGACATTGAGCAAGATCGCATTTATGTATTCACTCCAGATGGTCATGTAGTGGATTTACCTGTCAATTCGACGCCAGTGGATTTTGCATATCGAGTCCATACTGAGATCGGTCACCGTTGTCGCGGCGCCAAGGTGAATGGCAAGATCATTACCTTGGTTACTCATCTTAAAACAGGCGATAAGGTTGAAATCTTAACCACGAAAGAGGGCGGGCCAAGTCGAGATTGGTTGCACCCAACTTTAGGTTATGTTCAAACAAGCCGTGCCAGAGCCAATATTCAAAACTGGTTTAGAAAAGAAGACAGAGAGAAAAACCTAGAAGCAGGTAAGTTGTTATTAGACAAGCAACTGAAACGACTTGGCATAGACGACAGCCGCATTGATTTCCAAAAAATTGCTTCTCGTTTTAGCTTCTCAAGTGCTAGCGATGTGTTTGTTTCCTTGGGGGCGGGTGATATTCAATTAGCTCGCGTGCTTAGAGCAATTGATGAGCTCTATGGCATTGATGGCGATGTTGCGCCAGTTCGCCCGATTCGATTGAAGAAAAGCCTTCACAAATCTTCGGATAATGATATACACATCCTAGGTGTCGGTAAGTTACTGACTCACATGGCAAAATGTTGTACGCCAATACCTGGTGACGATGTGATCGGATACATTACTCAAGGGCGAGGCGTTTCAGTACATCGTCAAGACTGTATCAATATCGTTCAGCTTGGTTTGGATGAGCCAGAACGTATTGTGAACGTGAGCTGGGGCGAAGAGTTAGACAATCAGTACCCTGTTAACATTCAGGTGGAAGCTTATGATAGAACAGGCCTGTTGAATGACATTACAAGCTTGTTGGCGAATGAAAAGGTTAATTTGCTCTCGATGAATACATTGTCAACCAAAGAGAGCCATACAGCCCAAATTCGATTCACCATCGAAGTCAGTGAGCTAAGTGCTTTAAGCCGCTTGTTACATCGTATTAACCAATTACCTAACGTATTGAATGTGTTTAGAGAGAGGGATTTTTGAGCGACGCACTTGCACGACTTCAGCATTTGATGGCTTGTCTTAGAGATCCTGAATTTGGTTGTGATTGGGATAAAAAGCAGAACTACAAAAGTCTGGCACCTTATACATTAGAAGAAGCGTATGAGGTGTTGGACGCCATAGAAAGAGAAGACTTTGACCACCTCAAAGAAGAATTGGGCGACCTATTGTTCCAAGTGATTTTTTATGGGCAAATAGGCGAAGAAGAGGGGCGATTTACCTTCGACGATATTGTGGATGCGATTACTCAAAAGATGGTAAGGCGCCATCCTCATATTTTTCCTGATGGCGATATGTCGCGTTTTGGTGAGAAAACAACATTAACTGAGCAAGAAATTGCACAGCAATGGCAAAAAATTAAAGCTCAAGAAAAGCTGCAATCACCAAACAAAAACGTTTCAGACTCAATATTGGACGATATTCCAGCTTCCATGCCCGCTCTAATGCAAGCAGTTAAAATACAGAAAAAAGTGGCTGGGTTTGGTTTTGATTGGCCGAATATAGCACCTGTTTTTGAGAAAATTCGTGAAGAGTTGGATGAGCTAGAAGAAGCCATCCGAGAAAATGATAAACCACATACAGAAGAAGAAATGGGTGATGTGTTGTTTGCTGTCAGTAATTTAGCACGACACCTTAATGTTTCACCCGATGTAGCATTAAACAAAACGAATGTTAAATTCCGTCGCCGTTTTGGCAGAATAGAAGACATCGTGTCCACACAGAATAAAAATTTAACGGACTTTTCTTTGGAAGAATTAGACCGTTATTGGGAGCAAGCTAAAAGCGAAGGTTTATAGACTTGCTTATCGTACTATGTACAGGAAATACTTTAATTACAGGCATTATCAGTACTGTTTAGGAGAGTGAAGTGAGTGATCGACAAGCGTCATTACGTGAGAATGTTAGGTTGCTGGGAGATTGTCTTGGCGAGAGCATGAGCAATCACCTAGGTGAAGACTTCCTGAAAAAAGTAGAAAATATTCGAATGCTGTCTAAAGATGGACGTCAATCAGGTGATTCCGCAGCCCTAATTGAAGCGTTAGAAGCATTAGACGATGAAGAAATTGTGCCTGTTGCTAGGGCGTTTAACCAATTTTTAAACTTATCCAACATTGCTGAGCAATACCACCGCGTTCACCGACGCAGAACCAATGAAAGTTTAGGGGTTTATCAGAACCCAATAGGCGATTTGCTCAAACGACTTTCTGATAAAAATTTCACACCAGAGCAAATGCTCGAATCGTTAAAATCTCAATCCATTGAATTGGTTTTAACGGCACACCCTACCGAAGTTGTGCGTCGTTCCTTGATCCGTAAATACGATAATATTTCAAGCGAGCTGGAAGCATTAGACAAAGACAATATTTTGCCTTTGGAAGAAACAAAGCATGTTCGTCGCCTTAAAGAAATCATTACCCAAGCTTGGCACACAGATGAAATCCGTGAAGAGCGACCAACGCCGGTAGATGAAGCGAAATGGGGCTTTGCTGTTATTGAACAATCTTTATGGCAGGCGGTTCCACGTTTCTTCAGACAGCTTGATGAGCAATTTAGTGCCGTCTCAAAAAATAATTTACCTCTCGATTTAGCGCCTATTCGTTTTGCAACTTGGATGGGCGGCGACAGAGACGGTAACCCAAATGTGACCCATAAAGTGACCAAAGAAGTGGCTTTGTTGGCGCGTTGGATGGCTGCAGATCTTTACATTAAAGACTTAGCGGTATTACGCGCTGAGTTTTCCATGACGCAGTGTAACGATGCATTGCGTGCACGAGTGGGTGACAGTACTCAGCCTTATCGTGAAGTGATTCGTCACCTAGAAAACAAAATGATAGCAACCAAGAACTGGGCGAAAGCGTGCCTAGATGGACAACCTGTTGCTGATGACGATATTTTCCTTGATATTCAGGAAGTAGTGGATGATTTAACTCTATGCTATCAATCTCTTTTAGATTGTGGCATG
The DNA here is from genome assembly GCF_055809555.1 of Marinomonas sp. 15G6-16. Classification (NCBI taxonomy): domain Bacteria; kingdom Pseudomonadati; phylum Pseudomonadota; class Gammaproteobacteria; order Oceanospirillales; family Oceanospirillaceae; genus Marinomonas; species Marinomonas sp. 15G6-16. The sequence goes on from NZ_CM147916.1 coordinate 2,653,218, forward strand.
AAGGTAATTGCTAACGGCTCATTGTTAGATTTGATTCGTTGTGCCGCGACTTTCGGTGCTACTTTGGTCCGACTTGATGTTCGCCAAGACGCTGGACGTCATATTGATGCTTTATCTGCGATCACTCGCCATTATGGTTTGGGTGATTATGCGGAATGGGATGAAATGTCTCGTCAGGCTTTCTTGCTAACAGAATTGAACTCTAAACGCCCATTGTTGCCGATGGATTGGTCTACGACCGACGACGTGAAAGAGGTGCTTGATACTTTCAAGATGATTGCTCAAGGTCAGCAAAACTCTTTCGGTTCTTACGTGATTTCTATGGCAAGTTCGCCGTCTGATGTGTTGGCGGTTGCGCTTTTGCTAAAAGAGTCTGGCGTCACTTTCCCTATGCGCATTGTACCTTTATTCGAGACTTTGGCGGATTTAGACAATGCAGAGCCGACTATTGAACAGTTGTTCTCGATTCCTTGGTACAAGTCTTATATTAACGGTCATCAAGAAGTTATGATCGGCTATTCAGACTCAGCAAAAGATGCGGGTCAGATTGCAGCAACATGGGGTCAATACCGAGCGCAAGAAGCGTTGACTAAACTTTGTAAAAAGCATGATGTTCATTTGACTTTGTTCCATGGTCGCGGTGGTACCGCTGGTCGCGGCGGCGGTCCAGCACATGTGGCGATTTTGTCTCAGCCTCCGGGTTCTGTGAACGGTGCGATTCGAGTGACTGAGCAAGGTGAAATGATTCGCTTTAAGTTTGGTATTCCTGATATCGCTGTGCGTTCTTTAGAGCTGTATTGCTCCGCAGTAATGGAAGCGTCTTTGATTCCAGCTGAGCCACCAAAAGATGAGTGGCGTGCAATTATGGATGAAATGGCGGAAGTGGGGATGAATCAATATCGTTCCATCATTCGCGGCCATGAAGACTTTGTCCCATATTTCAGAGCAACAACACCAGAGCAAGAATTGGCTAAGTTGCCTTTAGGTTCACGTCCTGCTCGTCGTCGTTCCGATGGTGGTGTAGAGAGTCTGCGTGCGATTCCTTGGATCTTTGCATGGATGCAGATTCGATTGATGCTACCTGCTTGGTTGGGAGCAGAAAGTGCTATTCAACAAGCGGTTGAATCTGGCAACTTAGAGAAACTGCGTGAAATGCATCAGAAGTGGCCTTTCTTTGGTGCGTATTTAGACATGCTTGATATGGTTCTAGCGAAAGCAGAGCCAGAAATAGCAGAGTACTATGAGAAGCGTTTGGTGAATGAAGAGTTGCAAGGTTTAGGTCGTTTATTGCGCGGCAAACTGAAGCAGGTTAGTGAACTTGTGAAAATGCTGAAGAAGCAAGAAAGACTGATCGAAGACAACAAAACCATTCGTCAATCTATTGATGTACGAAACCCTTACATTGATCCGTTGCATTATTTGCAAGCAGAGCTTTTATATCGCAGCCGTAAAGATGATAACAACGCTGAGGTAAACAAGGCTCTAATGATTACCATGGCAGGTATTGCCAGTGGAATGCAAAACACGGGTTAAAGGTTATATTTGTTCGATAAACACTCAATATGAGTAATAAAACAATAAAAAACGACGCGTAAATTTGCATATTGAAGGGCTGCTTGGGTATGCTTGTCGGCCATTCAATTTTTAGTATGCAATTATTTGCTTGAACACATCACTTTGACGCTTTTTTAGCGTTAAAGTGATGTATCAATCATCTTTGCAAATCAGTTTACGCTGTCTTTGGAGACTTTTTATGCGAGTAATATTATTAGGTGCGCCAGGCGCTGGTAAAGGTACTCAAGCTCAATTCATTACAGAAGAGTTTGGTATTCCGCAAATCTCTACAGGAGATATGTTGCGTGCAGCGGTAAAAGCAGGAAGCGAAATGGGCTTGAAAGCCAAAGCAGTTATGGATGCTGGTCAACTTGTTTCCGATGACATCATTATCGGTTTGGTAAAAGAGCGCTTAACTCAAGATGACTGTGTAAAAGGCGCCTTATTTGATGGTTTTCCTCGCACGATTCCTCAAGCCGACGCTTTGAAAGAAGCTGGCGTTAATATCGATTACGTTGTTGAAATTGATGTTGCCGATGAAGAAATTGTAAAACGTATGAGTGGCCGTCGAGTTCACGAAGCATCTGGCCGTACTTATCATGTCATCTATAACCCACCTAAAGTGGAAGGCAAAGATGATGTAACAGGCGACGAGCTTGTGCAACGTGTTGATGACACTGAAGAAACGGTTCGTAAGCGTCTAGGTGTTTATCATGACCAAACAGCACCATTGATTGGTTACTATCAAGATTGGCTGAAAGCAGACAGTGCAACAGCGCCTAAGTTTGTAAAAGTAAACGGTGTTGGTGATTTAAATGAGATCAAACAAAGCTTGCTAACCTCTTTAAAGGCTTAACCATTCAATGACGGCGATTTTAGCATTAGATACGTCAACGCCAGCTTGTTCTGTGGCGTTGAATATTGATGGTGTTGTGTTAGAAGACTTTCGCATGGCACCTCGCCTTCATAATGATTTGATTCTACCTATGGTGGATCAGATTCTTTCCCAAGCTGGAATGTCTTTATCTGATCTGGATGCCATTGCTTTTGGTCGTGGCCCAGGCTCATTTACTGGACTTCGAATAAGTGCCGGAGTGGTGCAAGGGCTCGCTTTTGGTGCGGATTTACCTGTCGTACCAGTCTCTACTCTTGCTGCTTTATCTCTAGAAGCTTTCCAAAAAACAGGTCAAAACCATTGGCTTGCTGCGCTTGATGCTCGAATGGGCGAAATTTATTTAGGCGGTTATTTCGTTAATAAAACGGATGGTCAATATCAATTAGAAACTCGGATTAACGAACAGGTGGTAAAGCCTGATCTGTTGTCAGAGTTTGAAATGGAATTTAATGGTGTGGGTTCTGGTTGGTGTTATGAAGAGGTTTTAAGTAAGCGATTGCCTAAAACTCCAGAGTATATACTGACAGACTTTGCACCTCGTGCAGCTTGTATTGCTGAACTTGGGATGATGGCCTTCCAAAAAGGTGAAACAGTGTCTTCTTATGACGCTATTCCAACCTATTTAAGGGATGAAATCACTTGGGAAAAGCAGGCGCCTCGTATCGGGAAACGATAGCCTTATGTTGTGGTATCAAATTGTTTTTTTGTCATTAATTCAGGGTCTTACTGAATTTTTACCTATCTCAAGTTCTGCTCATTTGATTCTTCCTGCTCAGCTACTGAATTGGCAAGACCAAGGTCTTGCCTTTGATGTGGCTGTGCATGTTGGAACGCTTATTGCGATTGTTGCGTACTTTCGAAAAGACCTAGTACAAATTACGATTGCATGGTGTTTGTCTATTAAGAGCGGGCAATCTACATCGGATAGTCGTTTGGCTTGGTGGGTTGTTCTTGCAACAATTCCAGCTTGTTTGGCGGGATTGATATTCGGTGACTTTATTAGTCAGCACTTACGCTCAGTCGAAGTCATTGGTTATACCACGATTGGATTTGGTATCCTCTTATGGCTTTCTGATCGTTATGGCTCAAGCAATAAAACGGAGCATGACTTTTGTCTGAAGAGTGTAGTGTATATCGGTCTAGCTCAAGCATTGGCTCTGATTCCTGGTACGTCTCGCTCTGGTATCACTATGACAGCGGCTCGCTTTCTTGGTTTTAGTCGAGAATGCGCGGCACGGTTCTCTTTTCTATTATCGATACCTTTGATTTTCGCGGCCGGAAGTATGAAGCTGCTTGAGTTATTGTCGTTGGAGACGGAAGTTGAATGGGTGAGTATTAGCTCTGGTGTGGTTTTATCTGCGATCAGTGCTTACTTGTGTATTTATCTTTTCTTAAAATGGCTTAACAAGGTTGGCTTCTTCCCATTTTTTATATATCGACTAATATTAGGCTCAATACTTCTAGCCTTAGTGTATTTTTGAAATAACGTAAAAGTAGATTTCAGATACTTGAACAGATTAGATGTTCAGATTTAAAAGAAAAGCTTCTAGACACTAGAGGCTTTTCTTTTATCAATATATTTTATATTGCATCGTATAAATTAGTTTCTTATTCATTTTGTATTTTTGATTGCCTTGGAGATAAGTGCTTTTGTTGGATTCCATTGCGGTAGCGACAACCGATGCTTTTTTAGAAGCAGACGTTAAATTATTGGCTAAAAGCTTAGAGCTGCCTTTTTACTCTCTTAAAGGACAGATCAAGTTTGTTTCTGACTATGAATATTTATTGTTGAAAACCGAAGCAGGTATCTCTATTGCGAAAACGGGCAAAGGGGCGCCTAAGCCAGTGTTTGTCGATTTTACATCTGGCGCTGTCGATCATAGAAGACGATTCGGTGGCGGAAAAGGGCAAGATATAGCGAAGGCCGTAGGTTTGAATAAAGCTTCTAACTTGTCTGTATTAGACGCTACAGCAGGCTTGGGAAGAGATGCTTTTGTGTTGGCTTGTCTGGGCTGCACTGTTTCATTATGTGAGCGAGTGAGCTTTGTCAGAGCTATGTTGCAAGATGGCTTATACCGTGGCTCTTTTCACCATGAAGTGGCTGAGATAGTAGACAGAATGTCACTACTGGATACGGATATTCGAGGCATTGAAAATCAGTCGTTTGATGTGGTTTACCTTGACCCTATGTATCCGCACATGGAAAAGTCTTCGGCGGCGGCCAAAAAAGAAATGGCTTTCTTTCGTGATTTGGTTGGTCAAGATGCGGATGCGGATGAGCTTTTGCCCTTCGCAATGCAGTTAGCAGAATACAGAGTAGTGGTTAAACGTCCTAAAGGCGCTCCATTTTTAAATAGCACTGAGCCAACATATCAGCTTGAAGGGAAGTCTGGGCGCTTTGACGTATATGTATTGAAGTCTTTGGATTTATTGCCTTAGGCTATAAAAATTCATATAGCCTAAAAGCACTCTAGGGTCAGTAAAAAATATACTGTTAATAATGAGGTGGTCTTTCGCCTTCATGGATACTTTGTTGTTGGCGATAAGATTCTAATTGTTTTCCCATCATAATGAGTTTTTCTTTCATTAAAATTATATCTTTTTGTTGCGTAATTAACGCCTGATTTAAACTGTCAATTGTGTCTTCTTGGAATTGAATTTTAAATTCTAATTCGTCTATTCTTTGGTTGATTTGTGAGGTGTTCATGGATACCTTCTGTGTGTTAACCTTAGTTTGCTAAATTCGTATTTTATCAGCTGTTCTGTGCTCGTTGTTTAGTCTTATTGAGACCATTTGAGTAGAGAGATGGCGTGAAAATTGCTCGTATTAAAGTGAATAAAGATTTTACTACTATCTTCTTTAGCTTCACATGCAATTTCAGAAAGAGTTTAGTAAATATGTTTATTTTTACATTTTTGTACTAATACGGAACTCCTAAAGGGTTCCTTTCACAATAATATTTAATTTGATAAGAGATATACTGTTATGAATGATCATTATGATAATGTTTCGCATGGTAAAGGTTCTTCTGCTAATTCCGGTTTTTTTTCGTTGCGCGCATTTGTCGTTAGTCTCGTTATTGCTTTGATTGTCCCATTGCTTATTGCTGGGGTTTTGAAAGAAGAAATGGGAACCAACTTTCTAGTCTACTTTGGTTTTATTTTAGTGTCTGTTTATGTCGGTGCTATGGTAAGTCAAGTTCGCATTGCTGGTGGTGATTCTGAGTCTGAAGAAGACGAAGATGATGATCGTGAACAAGGAACGGTTAAGTGGTTTAACTCTTCTAAAGGTTTTGGCTTTTTAACAATGGAAAATGGTGATGATGTTTTTGTTCATTACCGTGCTATTCGTGGCCGTGGTCGCCGCTTTCTTGTTGAAGGTCAGCTGGTTCGCTTTTATGTCACAGAAGGTGAAAAAGGCAAGCAAGCAGAAAACGTTTCTATTATCCGCGGTTAATGAATTACCGCTTTATTGCTCAATATATTTAAGAGGCTATTTATGGCTACTGTTACACTTCAAGGTAACCCATTCGAAACAGCAGGTTCACTTCCTGCCGTAGGTTCGGCAGCACCAGAATTCGAATTAGTAAAGCCTAATTTATCTGTTGCAACACTAGCAGATTACAAAGGTGCGAAATTAGTATTGAATATTTTCCCTTCTATCGATACTCCTACATGCGCAACATCTGTTCGTAAATTTAATGAATCAGCAGCAGCTCTAAAGGATGTTAATGTTCTTTGTGTTTCAGCGGATTTACCTTTTGCAGCAGCGCGTTTTTGTGGTGCGGAAGGTATAGACAATGTTGATACAGGTTCTAGCTTCCGTTCAACATTCGGTGAAGATTACGGGTTGAGCTTTTCTACTGGGCCGCTACTTGGTCTTTTGTCTCGTGCGGTTGTTGTTCTTGATGAAGCAGGTACTGTTATTCATACTGAACAGGTTGCAGAAACAGCAGATGAGCCAAATTACGATGCTGCTTTAGCTGTATTAGCATAAGATTACAGTATAAAGAAAAAATAAAGGCCAGCTTCTACATTCTAGAAGCTGGCCTTTTTGTTTCTACGTATTGGTGATTGAGTTTAGTCTTTCTGTACAGGAATAGTGTTAGTGGTTCTTTCAACACTGTTGTCTTTGTTTAAATACACCAACTTAGGTTTAAAATTATCTGCTTCGGCTTCTTCCATTTGTCCATATGCTGCAATAATGACTCGATCGCCTACTTGGACCTTTCTTGCTGCTGCGCCATTCATTGAAATAGTGCCAGAGCCAGCTTCCGCCAAAATAACATAAGTGTGAAAACGCTCACCGTTATCAACATTGTAGATGTCGATTTTTTCAAACTCTCTAAAGCCAGCGAGTTCTACAAGGTCTTTGTCAATGGCGCATGAGCCGTCGTACCAAAGCTCTGCTTGGGAAACGCTGGCCATGTGAAGCTTGCCTTTAAGGAGTGTAATTTGCATGTGTTAAGTCTCTATTAATGTTTCTATATTACGTTTGCTTGCTAAGTCATGAAAATATCAATCAGTGTCTGATGCTCTGACTACGAACTTTCTATGACGTCGTATTCTTATTCCCAGATAAAAGGGCCTTCTCCATGAGAGTTGATTCGCCACCACTGATCTGGGTCTTGATCTCCATCTTCTTCCCATCCTTGAAAATTACAGCGGATTTCACAACCGAGCGCTTGAAATGCGTCTCTAGCGCAGCAGATATCATTTTCCCACGGCGTTTTATCTGAATCAAACCAGATAGAAGTAAAACGCTTACCCGCTGCTTGCTCCAAAATGGTAATGTCGATGATGTTATCATTCGATGAAACAGACACCTTTGTGCATAATGCTGATGGTGTACTTGTTTTTATAAGTGTGAAAGTGCCTTCAAGCCAGGTTATGATTTTTTCTGTTGGGCAGGATAAAGTATAGATTTCAATATCTGTTTGCATCCTGTTAATCCTTCTTTTTAATCATGTAATAAATCCTAAGCACACTCATAGATAAATAGCCTATGAGCGTCCATATTAAGCCAACGCCTGCAATAATTAGCCCTGATAACGCGATGATTTCTTGGCTAATAGACGGCTGTAAAACACGATCTGCAACCATCAAAATGAGCACGCCGAATACAAACATAAGTCCGCCTTGAATCATTTTGATCAAGGCGAGCTTAGGATTTTCTCCGAGTTTCATTATCCGTTTATGCAGCGTGTTTTTCATTCGAATATTGGCTTAAGTGTTTTTCACAAACAGGTTTTTCAGAATGCGAGTATAAATGAGTGATAAGTTATTCAGACTTTCAGCGTCTACGCACTCGTTTATTTGGTGGATCGTTGCATTGATAGGACCAAGCTCGACTACTTGAGTACCCATTTTTGCAATGAATCTGCCATCAGATGTGCCACCAGACGTAGAAAGTTCAGGAGTAATATCAACTGTGGATTGAACGGCTTCTACGATAGCATCAACTAGATTTCCTGGGCGAGTTAAGAATGGTAAGCCGTTGTAGGTCCATTCAATATCGTAACGTAAATTATGTTTATCCAGAATTTCTAGCACGCGTACTTTTAATGCATCAAAGTCGAGCTCAGAAGAAAATCGGAAGTTAAACTGAGCGTTTAATGTCCCTGGAACCACGTTTGTTGCACCAGTTCCTGCTTGTATGTTGGAGACTTGAAAGCTGGTTGGCGGGAAGAATTCGTTACCGTCATCCCAATGTGTGCTCGACATTTCAGCTAATGCTGGAGCAGCTAAGTGAATTGGGTTTTCAGCTAGGTGAGGGTAAGCAACATGACCTTGTTTACCGTAAACGGTTAAATCGCCGCTAAACGAACCACGGCGACCATTTTTAATAATGTCACCTAACGTCTTTGTGCTAGAAGGTTCACCAACAATACACCAATCTATTTTCTCATCGCGTTCCATTAAGGTATCGACAACACGAGTGGTGCCATCAACAAAAGGGCCTTCTTCATCGCTGGTAATAAGGAATGAGATTTGACCTTGGTGATCTGGATGCTCATGGATGAAGGCTTCTACAGCAGTCACCATGGCTGCCAAACTGCCTTTCATGTCGGCTGCGCCACGTCCAAATAACATGCCATCAACAATCTCTGGCGAGAAAGGAGGTACTTTCCATTCGCTTTCAGGGCCTGTTGGAACCACATCTGTATGTCCGGCAAAACATAAATTTGGACCAGAGGTGCCACGTTTTGCGTAGAAGTTTTTCACATCGCCAAATGGCATGTATTCAACCTCAAACCCAATGTTTTTTAATCGGCTAATCATTAGGTCTTGGCAACCAGCATCTTCTGGCGTTACAGAAGGGCGAGAAATAAGATCTATGGCGAGTTTTAGTGTGGGTGACAAGTTAGACATTCTTTACCTTTGCGTTGGTTTTCGCTACCTTATGGAAGAACCTGCTACTATAACAGGAGATTCATATAAAGGTGGAATTATGAAGTTAGGTGTTGTTGTTTTTTTGGGTTTGCTTAATGTTGGATGCGCTCTTACCGCTCAGCCTGTTGTCGTTCAAGAATCCTTTTTTGTACCAGTGATTCGTTCAGATGTATCTTCTGCAGGTTATACACCGACAGTGACACCGACTGTACCAACTAAAACAACTCCTCGAATTTATACGCCAGTATTACGTTAAAGCAATTTCTGAGAATACTCGTCTGAATTAAAGCCTAAATGGATTTCACCATTCGCTATAATAAGAGGGCGTTTTATCATTGAAGGCTGGTTGATTACTGTTTCTACAGCCAGCTCGTTATTCATTGAGTTTTTCGTTTCTTCATCTAATTTGCGCCAAGTGGTTCCACGCTTATTAATAACACTTTCCCAACCTAACTTATCTATCCAAGCTTTTGCTGTTTCGGTTTCTAAGGCTTCTTTTTTATAGTCATGAAAGCGGTATTCAACCTTATGTTCTTCTAACCAGCGAAACGCTTTTTTCATGGTGTCGCAGTTTTTAATACCGTAAATATCAATCATATTTCTCTCCCTCACATAGGTTTAGTTATAACTGATGAATGAATAAGTTAGAAAAATGCCCGACTTGAAAAGCCAGGCACTTTTTATTCACAGTTTGTATTGCTTAGTTATTCGCGTGAAGCGCTTCATTTAAGGCAATGGCTGTTTTATTTGTTTTGCACTCGATCGCGCCTGTTTCGGAGTTGCGACGGAAAAGAAGATCAGATTGACCAGAAAGGTCGCGTGCTTTGACAGTAGAAACAACTTGGTTGTTTTCATCTAATACTGCGACTTTGGAGCCGGCTGTGATGTATAAGCCAGATTCAACAGTACAGCGATCACCAAGACCAATACCGATACCTGCGTTAGCACCAATTAGGCACTTTTCACCCACCCCAATAACAATGTTGCCGCCACCAGATAATGTTCCCATTGTTGAGCAGCCACCACCTAGGTCTGAACCGTCTCCAACAACAACGCCAGCAGAAATACGACCTTCAACCATGCTTGTGCCTAATGTTCCTGCGTTGAAGTTTACGAAACCTTCATGCATAACCGTTGTGCCTTCGCCCAAATGAGCACCTAAACGGATGCGTGCTGCATCACCAACACGAATGCCAGTTGGTACAACAAAGTTCAGCATTTTAGGGAATTTATCTACGCTGTAGACTTCGATAGTGCGACCTTCCATGCGAGCGCTTAATTGACGGTCTGCCAATTCGCGAACATCAATTGGGCCTTCACTTGTCCATGCCGTGTTAATTAGTAGGCCGAACATACCATCTAAAACTGTATTGTGAGGTTGTACTTGACGATGTGAAATCAATTGCAGCTTCAAATATACTTCGGCTGGATTTTGTGGTGCTTCGTCAGTGGCTAGGACGCACAAAACAACAGGCTGAGTAGAAGCTTTTAAACGAGAAGCCAGTTCAGCTTGTTCAATGTTGCCAGCTTTAAGAAGGTTCATGTGCAGGCGATTTAGGTCGCTCTCATCTAGAACAAGTGTACTGTTGCCACCTTCATAGTTTGTGCTTTCTAGAATAGCATCTAGTGTGCTTTTTTCCGCGCCAAGTGTTGGTGCTGAATAGAAAACCTCTAACCAGTTGCCTTCTTTGTTTTGTGCGCCGATGCCTAGACCGAATGCGAAAATTGAATTACTCATGTAGTTCTCCAGCTGAGTGTTGTAACTAAAAATTATTTAAGGTTGTTGCGAGTAAGGAAAGCTTTGATTCTCTCAGCTGCCTCAACGCACTCAGATTCTTCTGCAACAAGTGCCATTCGAATATGTTGGTTACCAGGGTTTTCGCCGTTTACGTCTCGGCCTAAATAGCTTCCAGGTAATACTAATACCGCTTCTTCTTTGTATAAAGCAGTGCAAAATTCTTCATCTGTTATGTCTACTTTTGGCCATAAGTAAAAGCCAGCTTCCGGCTTATTGACGGCCATAAAAGGAGACAGTATTTCAAGTACAGAATCAAACTTGCGAGTGTAGATCTCGCGGTTCTTCGCGACATGAGCTTCATCATTCCAAGCGGCAACAGAGGCTTCTTGGTGGTGAACCGGCATAGCGCAACCTTGATATGTGCGGTATAGCAGAAACGGCTTCAGTAAGCTGGCATCGCCTGCCACAAAGCCAGAGCGTAAACCCGGTAGATTAGAGCGTTTAGAAAGAGATTGAAAAATCAGGCAGTGTTTATAATCTGTATTGCCAAGCAGTGTGCATGCTTCGAGCAAGCCTAATGGAGCCTGATCGCCAAAATAAATTTCGGAATAGCATTCATCTGCGACAATCGTAAAGTTAAAGGTTTTTGCCTTTTCGATTAGGAAGGCGTATTCCTCAAGCGTTGTAACTGTGCCGCTTGGATTGTTTGGTGAACAAACAAAAAGTACTTCACAACGCTTCCATATGTCATTGCTGACTTGCTGGTAATCTACTTTGTAGTTGGTTGCTGAGCCGCAAGGAAGAAAGTGAAGTTTTGCACCCGAAAGAATGCCGGCCCCTTCGTAAATTTGATAGAAAGGGTTTGGGCTAATAACCAAAGGTTGGTCTTTTTCACCAACAAGAGTTTGCGTGATTGCAAAAAGTGCTTCGCGAGTACCGGATACGGGAAGTATTTCTGTTTCAGGGTCTAGGTTCTCAAGAGAGAAACGACGTTTGGCCCATTCGCTAATTGCACTGCGTAATGACAATTCACCTTTTGTTCCAGGATATTTGCTGACGCCATTTAGGCTTTTAGCTAGCGTATCTAAGACAACTTGAGGGGCTTCATGTTGTGGTTCGCCAATGGTTAATTTAATCAACTTTTTGTCTGGATTTTGTGTAATTCCTTCCAATAGCTCGGCAAGCTTTTGGAATGGGTACGGGTGCAAAGAATGTATAAGAGGGTTCATATGTCTTTAATCCATCGCTTTTGAGAAACGGTCTATTTTCTCTTTTAATAGTGTGCAAATGTCGTTCATACGATCGTTATCTGTGATGAGGTCGCCATTTTCTTCTGTGATATAAAAGGTGTCTTCTACTCGCTCGCCTAATGTTGCGATTTTAGCCTTGTGTAACATGATGTTGTTGTTCATAAAGAACTGACCAATTAACGCAAGTAGGCCTGGACGGTCTGGTGCAGTGACTTCCAGTGCGGACCAAACTTCTTCTGGCTGGCTCACAAAATGTGCCGTTGCAGGAGAGTTGAATATTTTTAGGATTCTTGGTGTATGTCGTTGTACCACGCTTTCGTACAAAGACGGTGTTTCCAGTTGTTCCATTAAAGTGCTGCGAATGAGGCCGATCTTGTCTCTATCGAGATGTAGGTCTGTACCGTTTTCGGTGCTGTCCATAACAACAAAGCTATCTAGCGTGTAGTTATTACTGGTTTGGCTGATTTTTGCGTCAAGGATGGTTAATCCAAGTTGTTCAAAAGTCGCGGCCGTCACAGCAAATAAATGTTTGCTAATGAGTGTGTAGATGAAAATTTTGCTTGCGCCAGAGAAGTTGCGTCCGCCCAGAGGTGTAATAGCAATGAGGGGTTTATCGCTTGGTTGGTGTTTCAAAATAGCTTCTGTATTCCAAGCAATTTCATCCCCATTGGAACGGATAAAGTATTCGTCTTCTATTGTGTTCCAGATATTCTCAGCTTCGATGATGTCTAGGTTGCGCTCAATCATAATTTCTAATGCGCGTTGTTTGTGTTCATCACTGATCATTTCAGCATCAATAGGGGAGTCAAGTCCGCGGCGTAAAGCGCGTTTTGTTTCCAAATAAAGCTGACGCATAAGTGAGGCACGCCAACTGTTCCACATGGTTGGGTTGGTGGCATTGATGTCGGCTACCGTTAAAATAAACAAATAATCTAGATGTTCTTGGTCTTTAACGTAATTCGCAAACTCCCAAATAACTTCAGGGTCAGATATGTCTTTGCGTTGTGCAGTAACAGACATAAATAAGTGATTTCGAACCAACCAAACCACCAGTTCCGTATCTCGCTTAGATAGACCATGTTGCTCACAAAAGGCTTGGGCGTCGACACAACCTAGCTCTGAGTGATCTCCGCCTCGGCCTTTGGCGATGTCATGATACAGGCCTGCGATATAGAGCAATTCAACTTTGGAGATATGGCGGATGGCTTGCGACGAAATAGGAAATTTCTGTTTGTACTCAGGTAACCATAAACGACGTAGGTTTTCGACCAGCTGTAATGTGTGAGCATCGACCGTGTAAATATGGAATAGGTCGTGCTGCATCTGGCCGATAATAGCGCCGAATTCTGGAAGGTAGCGCCCTAAAAGTCCTAGGTGTTTCATGGACCTTAAAATACTGCTTAAGCGGTAACGGCTTGCGATAATGTCTAAGAATAAACTGTTATTCTTTTTGTTGCTTCGGAAGCTTTCATCAACAAGTTCTAGATTATCCCGAAGTTGTCGCATGGTGTTTGAACGAATGCCTTTGATGTTTTCGTGGGCACCAAATAAAACGTAGATTTCCAGCATGCAGGATGGATTGTCTTGAAATAAGGTCTCTGATCGAGCTTCAAGTTGTCCGTTTGCTATTTGAAAATGGTCGTTGAGTATTTCTACTGTGTTGACTTCATCGTTGGCCAGAAAAGACTCTTCGAAGTGTTGCAGTAATAAGTCGTTTAACTGTTGAATGGCGGCAACGCTTTGATAATAGCCTTGCATGAAACGTTCTACGTTGCGTTTTAAGTCGTCGTCATCAAAGCCAAACAGCTGAGCCAGCGTGCGCTGATGGTCAAAAAGAAGGCGGTCTTCTTTGCGTCCTGCCACCATGTGTAAAGCCCAACGCACACGCCATAGGTGACTAACAGCACCTTTTAATTGTATGTATTCATCTTCAGATAAGAACTCTTTTTCGATAAGGGCGCTAAGTCTGTGAGTGTGTAAATGGCGTTTGGCCACCCAGTCAATGACCTGCATATCGCGAAGTCCACCTGGGCATTCTTTTAGGTTGGGTTCTAAATTGTAGGCTGTGTTTTGATACTTCGCGTGACGCTGTTTTTGTTCAGCAAGCTTGGCTTGGTAAAAGGAATGTCCATCCCACATTCTGTCTGTTTCAATATTTTGTTGTAACAGAGTGAGTAGGTTAGATGGTCCAGCCAAAGTACGAGATTCTATCAAGTTGGTAATGATAGTAATGTCTTGCTCTGCGAGGGTAGTACATTCATCAATGGTTCGAACACTGTGTCCGATGTCTAAATTGATGTCCCATAAGAAAGTAATAAAGTTTTCGAGTTTATCTTTAGGGGCAGATGTTTCATTCTCGATTAGGATGAGAAGGTCAATGTCTGACTTTGGGTGTAGTTCGCTTCGACCGTAGCCACCAACGGCAACTAGGCTAACGTGGTTTTCGTTGTTTAATCCCTTTGCTGTCCAAGCGGCTTGTAATATTTCATCGAAAAAAGATGACAAGCCTTTGACTAGTTTTTCGATCGGATAAAGAGAGTGAAAAAGGTCATTATAAACACTGGTTTTTTCTTCAATAATGGCTTTGTAACGAACGATGGAGCAATTAGGTTGAGCCAGTTCTTGTTTTTCTTCCTGGGTGAGGAGTGGTGGAGCGTCTGGAAAAGCAGGAAAATCCATACAGGAGCCTCGAAGAATCAATTAAATGTATTTAAATAATATAACCAGTCAATTTTTTGCTTGGGTGTTGAAACACGCTTTCCTTATGAAAAGCGTGTTTCTTCTGGGCGACGAGTGAGTACTTCAACGCCGTCAGCGGTTACCAATAAAGTGTGTTCGTATTGAGCGGATAAACGGCCATCTTTGGTTTTTGCAATCCAGTTATCAGGACCTGTGTGCTTCACTTGTTTTTTACCGGCATTGATCATTGGCTCAATGGTTAATGTCATGCCTTCTTCTAGAATGACGCCAGTGCCCGCTTTGCCGTAATGGGCAACTTGAGGTTCGCCATGGAACGTGGTTCCGACGCCGTGTCCGCAATACTCTTCAACTACTGAATAATGGTGCTTATGGGCATGTGCAGAGATGGCTGCACCTATGTCGCCTAAACGAGTTCCAGGTTTCACAAGATCGATTGCAAGGTAAAGGCATTCTTGCGTTACTTTAGCAAGTCGTTCTGCATGAGGAAGCGCAGCGCCAGCAAAGAACATTTTGCTTGTGTCGCCGTAGTAACCATCTTTGATGATGGTGATGTCAATGTTTACCGCGTCGCCTTTTTTCAATGCTTTGTCATTTGGGATGCCATGACAAATAACGTCGTTTACGGACGTACAGCAGGATTTCGGGAAGCCGTGATAGTTGAGCGGAGCAGGAATAGCGCCTTGCTCTTGCACAATGTAGTTGTGTGCAATGATGTCAATTTGCTCTGTGGTAGCGCCAGGTACAACAAATTCTTCTAGCATGACCAATACGTCAGCGGCTAGTTTGCCTGCTGTGCGCATGCCTTCAATGTCGCTAATGTCAGTAAAGCGTGTAGACGCTGGGCGAGGAGTCCAAGAAGGAACTTCTACACGACCGTTTGCGGTGAGTTCTTTGATCTTTAGTAGTGTTTCGTTGCTCATAATGTACGTATCTTGAAATAGGTTCTAATAAGTTGTCGCATATTCTACATGAGTTGTACGGCAGAATCGCCTCCCTCGTTGAAAAAACTCATCGTAATTATGAGTAAAAAAAAGCGACCAAGTCTTTTGGTTTTGGCTCGGATATGGTATAAAACGCCCGCTTGCTCAGGGTCTTTCCTGAGATAAGTGAATTTATTAAATCAACGATCTTGCCGCAATTAAATAAGAGTGTCTGGGGTGTCATAGGTTGCCTTAAACCTTGTTTGACTGACGCTTTTAGCTGGTAAGCATAAATAACCCAAATATAAAGGATAGTAAAATGCCTACAGTTTCTATGCGCGACCTTCTACAGGTTGGTTCACACTTTGGTCACCAAACTCGTTACTGGAACCCAAAAATGAAGCCTTTCATTTTCGGTGCTCGTAACAAGATTCATATCATTAACCTTGAGCACACTGTTCCTGCACTTAACGAAGCTCTTGAGCTTGTTAAGAAAATGGCTGAGAACAAAAACAAGGTTTTGTTTGTTGGTACTAAGCGTGCTGCATCTAAAACTATTAAAGAGCAAGCTGCTCGCTCTGGTATGCCATACGTAAACCACCGTTGGTTGGGTGGTATGTTGACTAACTACAAAACTATTCGTGCATCTATCAAGCGTCTTCGTGAGCTTGAAACTCAAATGTCCGATGGTACATTCGAAAAGCTAACTAAAAAAGAAGCTTTGATGCGTACTCGTGAGCTTGAAAAACTTGAGCTTTCTATGGGTGGTATCAAGGATATGGGTGGCCTTCCAGATGTATTGTTCGTAGTTGACGTTGACCACGAGCGTATTGCTATTAAAGAAGCAAACAAATTAGGTATTCCTGTTATCGGTATCGTTGATACTAACAGTAATCCAGATGGTGTTGATTACATCATTCCAGCTAACGATGATGCGATTCGTGCTGTTCAGTTATACGTTGGCGCTTTCGCTGACGCAGTTCTAGAAGGTCGTGCTACGACTGCTGGAAATGCTGACGAATTCGTTGAAGTAAGCGAAGCTACTGAAGCGTAAGCAAACTTTCTAGTTTGTTCTGGTTTCTAAAGGGAGGTTTCTTACCTCCTTTTTTAAATTTGAATTAGTAAAAGAGGATTTAACATGGCCGCAGTATCTGCAGCATTGGTAAAAGAGCTACGTGATCGTACTGGCCTAGGCATGATGGAGTGTAAAAAAGCACTTGTCGCTGCTAACGCTGACATCGAAGTGGCAATTGAAGAACTACGTAAGTCAAGTGGCATGAAGGCAGCTAAAAAAGCGGGCCGTACTGCAGCTGAAGGTACTATCATCATGCGTGTTGCTGATGATGCTTCTTACGGTGTTCTTGTAGAAGTAAACTCTGAAACTGACTTCGCTTCTCGTGACGAAGGTTTTATTTCTTTTGCGAATAAAGTAGCTGACGCTGTTTTTGCAACGAAAGAAACGGACATGGCTAAAGTGATCTCAGGCGAAATGCTTGACGCTCGTGAAGCTCTAGTTCAAAAAATTGGTGAAAACATCACACCTCGCCGTGCAGTTATCATTGAAGGTGGTTTAGTTGGTGGTTACCTACACGGTAACGGTCAAATCGCTGTATTGACTCAGTTGGAAGGTGGTTCTGTTGAACTGGCTAAAGATGTGTCTATGCATGTTGCTGCTGTTGCACCTCGTGTTGTACGTGGCGAAGACATGCCTGCTGATGTTTTGGCGAAAGAAGAAGAAATCGTACGTGCTCAGCCAGACATGGCTGGTAAGCCTGCAGAAATCGTTGATAAAATGATTGTGGGTCGTATGAAGAAGTTCTTGGCTGAAAACAGCTTAGTTGAACAGCCTTTCGTTAAGAACCCAGAAGTTAAAGTGGGTCAGCTTGTAAAAGACGCTGGCGCAACAGTTTCTTCTTTCATTCGCCTTGAAGTAGGTGAAGGTATTGAAGTTGCTGAAGTAGATTTCGCTGCAGAAGTGGCGGCTCAACTTAAAGGTTAATCTTTAGTTGTGATGTCTTGCAAAGAAAAGGGGCAGCTTGACTGCCCCTTTTTTATGAAAGGTAAGAATGATTTGGGTTGATTGTGTCGGTCTAAGTTATTAAGGAAATGAACCATTGCCGGAGGTTGGTATGTCAAAAGAAAAGAGTCCAAAATATAAGCGAATTTTGCTTAAACTGAGTGGCGAAGCCTTAATGGGTGACGAGTCCTTTGGTATCGACCCGAAAGTGTTGAATCGTATCGCTCTAGAGATCGGTCAATTACGTGGTATTGGTG
Organism: Marinomonas sp. 15G6-16; assembly: GCF_055809555.1. NCBI lineage: Bacteria > Pseudomonadati > Pseudomonadota > Gammaproteobacteria > Oceanospirillales > Oceanospirillaceae > Marinomonas > Marinomonas sp. 15G6-16. The sequence goes on from NZ_CM147916.1 coordinate 2,670,942, forward strand.
TTGAAGTCGGTATTGTTATTGGTGGTGGTAACCTATTTCGTGGCCAGGCGTTGAGCGAAGCTGGAATGGACCGCGTAACTGGTGACCATATGGGAATGCTAGCAACAGTAATGAATGCCTTGGCAATGCGTGATGCATTGGAGCGAGCAAATATTGCTACTCGTGTTATGTCTGCTATTACCATGACAGGTATTGTTGAACCTTATGATCGACGTCGTGCTATGCGACTAATGAAAGAAGGTGATGTGCTTATCTTCTCTGCTGGTACAGGTAATCCGTTCTTTACAACTGACTCTGCTGCTTGTTTGCGCGGCATTGAGATTGATGCAGATGTTGTATTGAAAGCAACGAAAGTGGATGGCGTTTATTCAGCTGATCCAATGAAAGATCCTGATGCTGTTAAGTATGATACATTGGGCTATGACGAAGTGATTGAGAAGCAGCTAGGAGTCATGGATCTAACAGCATTCTGTTTAACTCGTGACCACGGTATGCCGATACGCGTATTTAATATGAACAAGCCAGGTGCCTTGGTGAATATCATGGTTGGTGGTAGTGAAGGTACACTGATTAAGTGAGGAAGTTATGATTAACGAAATTCTTAAAGATGCAGAAGAGCGTATGGGTAAAGCTGTTTCTTCTGTTGAGTCTGCATTTAAAAAAATTCGTACGGGTCGTGCGCACCCAAGTATTCTTGATTCTGTTAAAGTGAATTATTACGGCTCTGAAACACCACTTAGCCAAGTGGCAAACATTACTGTTGAAGATGCTCGTACTTTGGGTGTTTCTCCTTGGGAAAATAACTTGGTTCCTGAGATTGAAAAAGCCATTATGAAGTCGGACCTTGGTTTGAACCCTGCAACCAACGGCAACCTTATTCGTATTCCTATGCCTGCTTTGACGGAAGAAACTCGTAAGAACTACTTCAAGCAAGCAAAGAATGAAGCTGAAAATGGCCGAATTTCTATTCGTAATGTTCGTCGTGATGCTAACGGTAGCCTGAAAGATCTTGTGAAAGAAAAAGAGATTTCTGAAGACGATGAGCGTCGTGGACAAGATCAAGTGCAAAAAATTACAGACAAGTACGTAGCTCTAGTTGAAGAGCGTCTGGCCGCAAAAGAAAAAGATTTGATGGAAATTTAATAAAGAAATGCGGGCTTCGGCTCGCTTTTTTTATAGGCTAGGAATAAATATGTCTGAATTGGTTGGCGATGATTTTGAATCTGTAGTCGTGCCTGCGCATATTGCCATAATCATGGATGGTAATAATCGTTGGGCGAAGAAAAAACATCTCCCAAGCATAGCGGGTCATACTGCGGGTGCTGCCGCTGTTCGCCGTACTGTAGAAATGGCGGCTCGATCTGGAGTGAAGGTGCTTACGTTGTTTGCCTTCTCTAGCGAAAACTGGAAACGCCCCAAAATAGAAGTCGATGGCTTGATGACTTTGTTTATGCGCTCTCTTAAGAAGGAGCTAAAGCGCCTGAATGAGCATAAAATTCGACTTAAAATAATGGGTGACACTTCTGCTTTTAGTGACAGTTTGCAACAGCAAATTGCGGAAACAGTTGAAGCAACAAAAGATAATGATCAAATGACGCTTGTTATTGCTGCAAATTATGGTGGGCGCTGGGATATTGCTCAAGCCGCCAAAAAAATAGCAGAGCAAGTTTTGTCAGGTGAATTGTCTTTAGATGAAGTGAATGAATCATCATTAGGTGAATGTATACAACTGGCTGATTTACCTGAGCCAGATTTGTTAATAAGAACCTCTGGTGAAGAACGAATTAGCAACTTTTTATTATGGCAAACTGCGTATTCTGAGTTTGTCTTTTTGCCGGTGTTATGGCCGGATTTTGATCAACAACATTTTGATGAAGCATTGCATATTTATCAAAATCGTCAACGTCGTTATGGTGGTCGTTAAGCATGTTACTCCCACGGGTTTTAAGTGCCATTGTTATGGCTGTTTTGTTTGTTTGTGCTGTTTTTATATTGCAAGAATCTAGCTTTATTATCTCCATGGTTGGTGTGGTTTTATTTGCGGGCTGGGAATGGGCTCGTTTGTCTGGTGTGGTAAATCAAATTGGTCGCGTACTTTTTGCTGTATTAATTGGTGTCTTGTGCTTTGTTGTTTTTACATTTGATACGCAGGCTTTGCTGCTAAATGTAGCGCCTCTTTTGTGGTTGCTTGCCTTGTATTGGGTTGTACGCTATCCCGATTTACTTCAATGGCGCCATACCAATAGTCGCCTTTTGTTTGGTGTATTGGTTTTACTGACTACTTGGTGTGCTTTGGTTGTCCTAAGGCAAGCTGATGATTTTGTAATGTGGGTTTTGCTTCTCATGGGATTAATTTGGGGAGCAGATTCTGGCGCTTACTTTGCCGGTCGTGCATTTGGAAAACGCAAGTTGGCTAAGTTTGTTAGTCCTGGCAAATCATGGGAAGGCGTTATTGGCGGATTAGTTTTAACTCAGTTGGGTGTGATGGTCTTTGCTTTTTATAGTGACTTTATTGCTTCCCAGTGGCTTGTGTTGGCTTTGATTGCTTTGTTGACTTCGTCGGTTTCAGTTTTAGGTGATTTGACAGAAAGTTTGTTTAAGCGCCACGAGTCTTTGAAAGATTCAAGTCGCTTGATCCCCGGACATGGCGGTGTCATGGACCGAGTTGATAGTTTGACAGCAGCTGCGCCTATTTATGTGTTGTTATTAAGTTTGGCTGGATGGCTTTAATGCAGGGTATTTGTTTACTAGGTGCAACTGGCTCAATAGGTCAGAGTACACTAGATATTATTGCTCAGCATCCTGATAAGTTTTCCTTGATCAGTGCATCAGCAAATGAAAGTGTGGCCAAAATGGCGGAGATTTGTCATCGCTTTAAGCCACAAAGAGTCGTTATGGGAACGGAAAAAGCCCGTGATGAATTGGCTCTTTTGTGTGTGGGCTTGTCAACTTCATTTGAATGGGGAAGTGATGCTTTGGATAGTATTGCTTCCGATTCAGCCGTCGATCAAGTTATGGCTGCGATCATGGGATTTGCTGGTCTCAAGCCGACTTTGGCAGGGATTCGCGCAGGTAAGCGAACTTTGCTGGCAAATAAAGAGTCTTTGGTGACAGCTGGTAAGTTGTTTATGGATGAGGTGACGCGTCATAACGTCGTGCTTCTGCCTATCGATAGTGAGCATAATGCGATCTACCAAAGCTTGCCTCAAACTCCCCAAGGTGCCCACAAAAAAGACATATCTAAAATTCTTCTTACTGCGTCTGGTGGACCTTTTAGAACTTGGTCTTTGGATGAGATGTCTTTTGTCACCCCTGAGCAGGCATGTAAACATCCAAATTGGTCTATGGGACAGAAGATCTCTATCGACTCGGCAACTCTTATGAACAAAGGGCTTGAGCTTATCGAAGCCTGTTGGTTATTTGACGTTACTCCGAATGATGTTGAGGTAGTGGTTCATCCTGAAAGTATTATCCATTCTATGGTGTCTTATCGAGACGGTTCCGTTATTGCGCAAATGGGCAACCCAGATATGAAGATCCCAATTGCTTATGGTATGACTTGGCCTGACCGTATTGAGACGCAAGTTGATCCCTTGAATTTGGTTGATGTGGCCCGATTAAACTTTGAAGCTCCTGATTTAACTCGCTTTCCTAATTTACAGTTAGCAGCAGATGCTTGGTTTGCTGGTGGCTCTGCAATGGCGGCTTTAAATGCAGCGAACGAAGTCGCAGTCGATGCTTTTCTGAAGCGAAAGATTTCTTTTCTTGATATTGCTCGTTTTAATGAAAAGGTGCTTTCTTCTACGAATGTTGTTGCTATTGATGCAATTGAAGATGTTTTTGAAGCCGATGCTCAAGCACGTTTTTTAGCTCAAAAGTATATTTCTGACGGTAGTGTTTCATGATCCAAAATATCCTCTCTATTGTTATTTCATTAGGTGTTCTGATTACCTTTCATGAATTTGGCCACTATTTTATTGCTCGTCGATGTGGTGTGAAGGTGCTGCGTTTCTCGGTCGGATTTGGTAAGCCTATTTATCGCCATGTCGGTAAAACAGGAACAGAATATACACTTGCTATGATACCGCTTGGGGGATTTGTCCGAATGCTTGATGAGCGTGAAGGAAATGTTCCTGAAGGTTTAAGAAATCAAGCTTTTAATAATAAAACGGTTTGGCAGCGCATTGCTATCGTTGCTGCTGGGCCGATTGCTAATTTTATTTTAGCAGCGTTTATTTACGCGATTGTCGCTATGTTGGGGATTCAATCTGTTGCACCCAAGGTAGGCAGTGTTGAGCCAAATACACCTTTAGCTCAGACGAGTATTCAAGCGGAAGACGAGCTGATTTCCATTGCTGGTGAGGCGGTGGATTCTTGGGAAGATGTAAATTTAGCGTTAGCGGGCTTGATTGGGCAAACAAGAACCATTATCGTTCGTTACCAAGCAGAGGGTTTGCTTTCTCAGCAAGAAGAGGAGGTTCGTCTAAACCAGTGGTTAGTCGGAGATGAACCTAATAATCTGATACGAGCTTTTGGGATTGTGTCATGGCAACCAAAAGTCCTTCCTGTAATTGATCAAGTTGTTGAAAATGGCGCGGCTTATTCCGCTGGCTTCGAAGCAGGCGATACGATTGTTGGAATAGGTGGCGATTCGATTTCAAGTTGGGATCAAGTTGTTGCTTTGGTTCAAGCAAATCCAAATAAGGAACTGCTAGTAACGGTACAACGAGAAGGTAATTCTAAAGAATTGCTGCTCTTGCCTAAGTCAACAGAACGAAATGGTGAGCTTGTTGGGTATGCAGGGTTGGCTGTTGTACCACCTGAATGGGATGAAAGTCTTATCAGGGAACGTCATTATGGAATTGTGGATTCGGTTTTTTATGGTGTTGCACAAACCTCTAAGATGGTATCTTTGACGGTTTCCTCTGTTGGGAAAATGTTACAAGGACTGATATCGGTTGATAACTTGTCTGGACCGATAACGATTGCAAAAGTAGCGAGTGCGTCTGCAGATTCTGGTTTGCAATCTTTTTTAAAATTTATGGCTTACCTCAGTGTTAGTTTAGGGGTGCTTAATTTACTGCCCATTCCAATGTTAGATGGTGGGCATTTGTTGTTTTTTGGTATTGAAGCGATCCGTCGTAAACCTGTTTCTGAAAAGATCCAGAATGTGGCATATCGTGTCGGCGCTTCTCTTTTATTTTCTATGATGGCAATTGCCATTTTTAATGATATTGCCCGCTTGTAGAGAGGTATATGTGAAAGTCGTTTCAGCAGTATTTTTGGCTTTAATAAGCGTGCAGAGTGTTGCAAAAGCCGTCGAGGATGTTCGCATCGATGGTTTAGTACAAATGCCATCCGCTAGAGCATTTGATGTAATTGGGTTTGACGAAGAGAAGTCTTATGACTCTGATAAAGTGTATCAGGCGATCAGTTCTCTTTTTAATACAGGCTATTTTAGTGACATTAATGTTTATGAAGAAAATGACATATTAGTTTTTGATGTCGTTGAACGTCCTTCTATTGGTAATTTAACCATAGAGGGAAATGATCTGATTAATACTGAAGACCTAGAACGAGGGCTTAAGTTATCAGGTCTTGAAATTGGTGAAATCTATAAGCCCGAAACACTAAATCAAATCGCGCAAGAATTGCAGCGTCAATATTATGCCCTTGGTCGTTACAGTGCCAAAGTGGATATATCCGTTGAAGAAATGCCTCGTAATCGTACCGGAATCTTGATCAATATTGATGAAGGTGAGACCGCTAAGATTGTTCACATCAATATTGTTGGCAACAAAGCCTTTGATGATGAAGAGTTGACGAAAGATTTTGAAGCAAGAGAAACCGGTTACTGGAACCCCTTCAGCTCTGCCGATGAATACGCGAAAGCTAAAATCGAAGGCGACATAAATACCTTAAAAAGTTTTTACTTAGATAAAGGTTATTTAGATTTTGAGGTGGTTTCTAGTCAGGTAAGTTTGTCCGCGGATAAACGCGACGTATACATTGTGATTAACGTCGATGAAGGCGAACCTTATTTCGTCAACGAGCTGTCTTTAAGCGGTAGTCTACCTATTTCAGAAGACAATGTATGGAAGCACATTTCCCATAAAAAAGGGGATGCGTTTTCCCGTAGTGAAGTGACCAAGATCATTGAAGATATTTCTACAGAACTTGGCAACAATGGTTACCTCTTTACGAATGTAAACGTTATTCCTGATAAACGTGATGATCATACCGTTAACCTCAGTTATCAAATTACGCCTGGGCCGAAAGTCTACGTGCGTCGTATTACCTTTAGCGGTAACAGCGAAACACAAGATGAAGTATTGCGTAGGGAAATGACGCAGTTTGAGGGGGCGTTGGCTGTTCACTCAAAAATACAGTCTTCCAAGCGCCGTATTGAGCGGTTAGGTTTCTTTGGTAGTGTTAATTTGAGAACGCGTCCAGTTCCAGGTACAACTGATTTAGTTGATATTGAAGTGGTTGTGCAAGAGCAACCATCGGGAAGTATTAATGCCAGTATTGGTTTCTCGGATGATGATGGTTTCATTTTTGGTTTTGGTATTTCTAAATCAAATTTCTTGGGAACCGGTAACCGTTTAGCATTCAATGCTTCACGTTCAAGCGATTACTCCTTGTATTCGATTACCTACAATAACCCTTACTTTACTGTCGATGGCGTGAGCCGAGGCACAAAGCTTTATTATCAATCCAGTGATTATGATTCTGATGATATTGAAGACTATCAATTAGATAAGGCTGGGTTAGAGCTTAGCTATGGTTACCCGATATCTGATACTGAAAGTGTGACATTTAGTGCGGCAGTCCAAAATACCAGTATTGATCTAAGTGATGATCCGTCACTGGAATCTGAATATTTTGTTGATACTTATGGCAACGAGTTTAATGACTTTATTGCATCTGCTGTGTACTCAGACAGTGACCTTATCGGTGGTATTTTGCCAACAAACGGTTATGCAACCAGTGTTAGCTTGCGAGTGGCGACACCAGGAAGTGATCAGCAATACTATAAAGTCGGTGTGACTTCTGAGAAATATTGGAATATCGATAATTCCAACCTATGGTTGTTCCATGTTAAAGGACGCTTTGGCTATGGTAATGGTTATGGGGACAGCGAATACTTGCCATTTTATGAGAATTATTATGCGGGTGGTATTGGCTCTGTTCGTGGCTATAGCTCTTCTTCATTAGGTCCTCAGAATACTTATGATGATGACTCTGATAATGATAGCGACGCTATGGGTGGGAATATTTTGATGGTAGGTACCGCGGAGATTATTTTCCCTCTGCCTATGGTTGAAGACCATAAATCTGTTCGTACAGCACTTTTCTTGGATGGCGGTAATGTCTTTACGGATTCTTGTTATTCCGTGAGTGAGAACTGTACTGCAGGTATTTCAGCTGATGAATTCCGCTACAGCATCGGTTTAAGTTGGACATGGATAACGCCTATTGCGCCGTTGTCATTCAATATTGCTAGAGCATTAAATGCTGATAGTGATGATGACACAGACTTCTTTCAGTTCCGTTTAGGTACAACTTTTTAATCTATAATTTAGGAAGATAAACATGAAACATGTAATAAGTATTTTAGTTAGTGTGTTTTTTGCCGCTAACCTATATGCCACTGAAGTGGCTGTGGTCGACTTTAGAGCCGCTGTATTACAAAGTAATATGGGGCAAAAAGCGGCTGAAGAGCCAAAGCAGAAAGTTGCAGAGATGGACGCGCGTTTGAAGCAAGAGCAATCAGCACTTGAAACATCTGCTCAAGAGCTAAAACGTGATGAACTAACGCTTTCGAAAGAAGAGTTTGATAAACGTAGACAAGCTCTTGCAGAGCAACAAAATAAACTGCGCGCTATGGCCGCAAACATGCAGCGTCAGGCAAAAGAATTAGAGCAGCAATTGGTTCAATCTTTAACGCCAAAAGCTGAAGCAGCACTAAAATCTTTGATAGAAGAGCGTGGTCTAAATTTAGTGTTGAATAGACAGTTAAGTTTGTATGCAGACCAAGACGCTGACATTACAAACGAATTAGTAGAACGTATAAATAGGGACAATTAATCTATGGGGTATACGCTAGAGCAGCTGGCTAATAAGGTTCAAGGTGTTGTTAAAGGAGACGCTAACCTTGTTGTTGATAAATTGGGAACATTAGAAAATGCGACTCATAAAGAGTTAAGTTTTTTAGCGAACCCTAAGTATCAAAGCCAATTAGCTTCAACTTCTGCTGGTGCTGTTCTTGTGAAAAGTGAAGAGCTTGCCCAGTTAGTAGAAAACGCAATAGTTGTTTCTAACCCTTATTTAGCGTTTGCTCAGCTTTCTCACTTATTCGCACCAATTACCCAAGGTTGGTCTGGTGTTCATAATAGTGCTGTTATCTCAGCCAATGCGAAAATCGGTAAAAATGTTGTCATTGGTCCAAATGCATCAATCGATGATGATGTAGTGATTGCTGATGACTGTATTATTGGTGCTGGCTGTGTTGTCAGTAGAGGAGCCAAAATAGGCAAAGGTACTCGTTTATACCCCAATGTTACTCTTTATCATGATGTCGTTATCGGGGAATCTTGCATTTTTCATAGTGGATCAATTATTGGTGCGGATGGCTTTGGTTTTGCTCCTACTCAAATTGGTTGGGAAAAGATTGATCAGTTGGGCGCGGTGAATATTGGTAACAATGTAGAAGTGGGCGCAAGTACAACCATTGACCGTGGTGCAATTGAAAATACTCAAATTGGCCACGGCGTCAAAATAGATAATCAAGTTCAAATTGCTCATAACGTCGTAATTGGTGATAATACGGCGATTGCGGCAAGCACAGCGATTGCTGGCAGCACAAAAATTGGTTCCTCTTGTACTATCTCTGGTGGTGTTTGTATCGCAGGTCATTTAACGATTGTGGATCGCGTACACATTACTGGTATGAGTATGATAAGTAATTCTATTGATGATGAAGGATCATATTCATCTGGTATGGGGATGGAGCCAACAGCTAAATGGCGTAGAACAGTAGCCAGAGTCAGACGAATTGATGAAATGGCAAAGCAGTTTTTACAATTGAAACAACAAGTTAATAAGCTTTTAGAAAAGGTTGATAAATAAATGATGGACGTGAAAGAAATCCGCCAATACTTACCTCACAGGTATCCGTTTTTATTGGTAGATCGTGTCGTTGAATTAAATTTAAATGAGTCCATTGTTGCTTATAAAAATGTAACGGTAAATGAGCCATTTTTTAATGGACATTTTCCAGACGACCCAGTCATGCCAGGCGTATTGATCATTGAAGCAATGGCGCAAGCGGCTGGAATCCTTGGTTTTAAAACTATGGATAAAAAGCCAGAAGATGGTTCTATGTATTACTTTGTAGGATCGGATAAAACACGTTTTAAGCGTCCAGTTGTGCCAGGTGACCGTGTTCAGCTTGAAGCAAAAATTTTGACTGAAAAACGTGGTATTTGGAAGTTTGAGTGTAAAGCGACGGTTGAAGGTGAGCTTGTATGTTCATCGACGATTATGTGTGCAGACAGGTAGGGTATAGTGGCAATACATCCAACGAGTTTAATTGATTCGAAAGCAGAGATTGATTCTAGTGTAGAGATCGGTCCATTCTGCGTGATCGGTCCAGACGTTAAAATCGGTGCTGGCACAGTCGTTAAATCGCATGTTGTTATAAATGGCCATACTACAATTGGATGTAATAATGAGATTTATCAATTCGCTTCTGTTGGTGAAGCGAATCAGGATAAAAAGTACAAAGGTGAGCCAACGCAATTAATTATTGGCGATGGAAATGTCATTCGTGAGAATGCCACTCTTCACCGAGGTACGATTCAAGACAACAGCCTGACTCAAATTGGTGATAATAACTTGTTTATGGCGAGCACTCATGTTGGTCATGATTGTATTGTTGGTAACAACAATATTATGGCCAACTTTGCCGCTTTAGCTGGTCATGTTCATGTAGGCGATAACACTATTTTAGGTGGTTACACTGGCGTTCATCAGTTTTGTCAGGTGAACTCCTACAGTATGTGTGGTATGGGTTCAATGGTAGTGAAGGATATTCCTTGTTACGTTATGGTTTCCGGTGATCCTGCAAAAGCACATGGAATGAATTTTGAAGGTATGCGCCGTCGAGGTGTTCCAAAAGAAGTTATTCGTGCTTTAAAGATGGCTTACAAAACGGTTTATCTAAAAGGTCTAACACTAGAAATAGCATTAGAAAGCCTTGAGCAGGGTGAGTTTTCTCAAATACCTGAAGTGATGAATTTCATTTCCTCTATTCGCCAATCTAAGCGTGGAATAGTTAGGTAACAGGTGATTTTCTCAAAGAAAACCCCGGACTGTTTCGGGGTTTTTTATTATTAGAGGTTATACAAATGACATCTTCGACAACTCGCTATGTTTTAGTCGCTGGTGAAGCGTCAGGCGATATATTAGGTGCTAACCTCATTGCCCATCTAAAAGCATTGCAACCTGACGCGATTTTTGAAGGCATTGGCGGCCCTTTAATGCAAGCCCAGGGATTAAATAGCATAGTGCCTATGGATCGTTTATCTGTTATGGGGTTGGTTGAGGTTCTTGGTCGTTTACGAGAGCTTTTAGGTATCCGTAAAGATTTATATAACCGTTGTATTAACAATCCTCCGACAGCCTTCATTGGAATAGACTCTCCAGATTTTAATTTGCCGCTGGCGAAAAAGCTTAAATTACAAGGTATTCCAACAGTTCATTATGTCAGTCCATCTGTTTGGGCTTGGCGTCAGAAGCGTATTTTTGGTATTAAAAAATCAGTTGATTTAATATTGGCTTTGTTCCCGTTTGAGCTGCCAATTTATCATCAACATGATATTCCTGTAACTTGTGTCGGACACACCTTAGCCGATGAGATACCGTTGGTTAGTGATGCGGATATCGCTAGAAAAACGCTTGGTGTTGATGTGGGAGAGGCTCCTGTTTTTGCCGTCTTGCCAGGTTCTAGAGAAGGTGAAGTGTCTCGCTTGGCGCCTTTGTTTATTGATACGATCAAACAAATCAAAGAAAAACAGCCGGATGCGGTATTTCTTATTCCTGCCGCCAATGCAGAGCGCCGTCAGCAGATTACCGAGATTCTTCAACAAGCAAATACGGATGCGATTCTAATTGATGGTCAATCTCGTACTGTAATGGCCGCATCGGATGCCATTTTATTGGCGTCAGGAACCGCAGCTTTGGAAGCTATGTTAGTGAAGCGACCAATGGTGGTGTCTTACAGAGTAAATAAGCTGACCTATTTTATTTTGTCTAGAATGATTAAGGTGCCTTATGTTTCTCTGCCAAATTTATTGGCTAATGAAGCTTTGGTTCCAGAGCTGCTTCAAGAAAATGCTTCGCCAGAGAATCTCGCTGCATCCTTGTTGGAAACATGGAAAACGTTTAAAACAGATGAAGCGATACAGGCTAAATATTTAGCTTTGCATCAAATGCTCCGTAAAAATGCAGGCGAGACTGGCGCGAAAGCCATTATTGCTATGTTGGATGAAAAGAATAGATGATAGAGCCTTTTGTGAGTCAAATGTACTTTGGTGACTTGGTCGCTGGCACAGATGAAGCTGGACGAGGGCCGCTCGCGGGTGAAGTTGTTGCTGCCGCTGTGATTTTAGACCCAAATAACCCTATTGCTGGTTTGGCGGATTCCAAAAAGTTAAGTGAAAAAAAGCGCGAAGCTTTATTTGATGAGATTCAAGAAAAAGCCCTAGCCTATGCTATCGCCAGTGCCAGTATTGAAGAGATAGACGAGTTAAATATTCTTCACGCAAGTATGTTAGCTATGTCTCGTTCTGTTGCTTTGTTACCTGTGTCTCCTGAACATGTGCTGGTGGATGGAAACCGTCTTCCTCCTAATTTACCTTGTACTGCTGAAGCAGTTGTCAAAGGGGACGCTCGACAAGCCGCTATTTCTGCTGCGTCGATCTTAGCTAAAGTGACCCGTGATAGGTCAATTGTCGAACTAGCGAAGACCTACCCAGAATACGGTTTTGAAAAACACAAAGGTTACCCAACGGCTTTGCATTTAGAAGCAATCCGTTTGCATGGTATTACACCGATTCATAGACGCAGTTTTGGCCCAGTAAAAAAGATTCTTGAAGGATAATATTTTGTCTGCATCGTTTGTACATTTACGAGTTCATACTGAGTTTTCCTTGGTTGATGGCTTGGTCAAAATCAAAGGCTTGTTAGGCACGACAGAAGCGATGTCCATGCCTGCGGTTGCAATTACCGATGAAAATAACCTTTGTGGTTTTGTCCGCTTTTATAAAGGGGCAATGGACAAAGGGATTAAGCCCATTTGCGGCGCAGATGTCGTTGTGGAAGAGGACGAGGAAACAGACAGTCGTTATCGTCTTACCTTGTTGGCAATGTCAAATAAAGGCTACAAAAACATCATAGATGTCATTTCTAAAGGCTATCAATTAGGTCAATCGGAAGGGCGTCCTATTGTTCGCCGTGAATGGATTGAAGGTTGCAGTGAGGATGTGATCGCGCTATCTGGCGCTGGTTTTGGTGACATAGGTATCTTGTTAAAAAAAGGTGGTCAAGAGCAAGCCAAGCAACGTTTGGTGCATTGGATGTCTGTCTTTCCAGATCGCTTTTATATTGAGTTACAGCGAACGAGCCGTGCCGGCGAAGAAAACTATATTCATGACGTAATACCCTTGGCAGCCGAATTAGATTGCCCTGTTGTTGCAACCAATGACGTGAGATTTCTAAAGCGCGAAAACTTTGAAGCCCATGAAGCACGAGTGTGTATTCACGATGGTGTGACATTGGATGATCCACGCCGTAAACGTCGCTATTCAGAAGAGCAATACTTTAAAACGCCGGAAGAAATGGCTGCACTGTTTGAAGATATTCCAGAAGCCATTGAAAATACGGTAGAGATCGCCAAACGCTGTAGCGTCGATGTTTTGCTTGGAGAGTATTTCTTGCCTGATTACCCCGTTCCTGAGGGTATGACAATGGAAGAGTTCTTTAGCAAACTTTCTTACGATGGACTCCAAGAACGCTTTGATTTTCTGACCAAAAAATACGGTGAGAGAATAGAAAAACGCCGCCAAGAGTATTGGGATCGTTTGGATTTTGAATTAACCATTATTAACCAAATGGGATTCCCTGGTTACTTCTTGATCGTAATGGACTTCATTAAATGGTCGAAAGACAACGGCATTCCTGTTGGGCCGGGTCGAGGGTCGGGTGCGGGTTCATTGGTGGCTTATGCGCTTAAGATCACGGATTTGGACCCATTGGAATACGATCTTCTATTTGAACGATTCCTGAACCCTGAACGTGTTTCGATGCCGGATTTCGATATCGACTTCTGCATGGATAACCGAGACCGAGTGATCGATTATGTGTCTCGAACTTATGGTCGAGATGCGGTTTCACAGATTATTACTTTTGGTGCCATGGCAGCGAAAGCCGTGGTGCGAGACGTTGCTCGTGTACAAGGTAAGCCTTATAGCCTTGGCGATAAATTGTCTAAGCTGATTCCTTTTGAAATAGGTATGACGCTGAAAAAAGCATTGGAAGAAGAGCCAGCATTGCCAGAATTTATTTCTGGCGATGAAGATGCAGCAGAAGTCATGGAAATGGCCATGTCTTTAGAGGGTGTGGTGCGTAACTTTGGTAAGCACGCTGGTGGTGTGGTTATTGCTCCAACCAAGCTCATTGATTTTGCGCCTTTGTATTGTGAAGAAGACGGATCAGGGCTGGTGACGCAATACGATAAAAATGATGTAGAAGAAGCTGGGCTGGTTAAGTTTGACTTCTTGGGTCTGAAAACGCTGACAGTCGTTGATTGGGCTGTTAAGAACATTGACACCATCAACGCATTAGAAGGCAAGCCTCCGCTAGACATCGCTTTGATTGATCTAGAAGATAAATCCACCTACGACCTTTTGAAGCGAGCAGAGACAACCGCGGTATTCCAGCTGGAATCCCGTGGTATGAAAGAACTGATCAAGAAGCTTTTGCCATCTCGATTTGAGGATATTATCGCCTTGGTGGCCTTGTATCGTCCGGGACCTTTGGGCTCAGGCATGGTGGACGACTTTATCAACCGTAAGCACGGTAGAGCAGAGTTGGCTTTCCCGCATCCAGATTATCAACACGATGACCTGATTCCAGTTTTGGAGCCGACCTACGGGATTATCCTGTATCAAGAACAGGTAATGCAGATTGCTCAGGTCTTGGCGAAGTTTTCCCTAGGTGGCGCCGATTTACTACGTCGAGCCATGGGTAAGAAAAAGCCTGAAGTTATGGCGGAACAGCGTCAAATCTTTATGGAAGGGGCGCTTAAAAACAACATAGACAAAGATCTGTCCGGTAACATATTTGACCTGATGGAGAAGTTCGCGGGCTATGGTTTTAACAAATCTCACTCAGCCGCTTACGCCTTGGTTTCTTATCAAACAGCTTGGTTAAAGAATCATTATCCTGCTCCTTTCATGGCCGCGGTATTATCGGCGGATATGCAGAACACAGATAAAATCGTTATCTTCATTGAAGAATGTCGTTCAATGAAATTGGTATTAGAGCTGCCGAATGTTAACGAATCTGTGTACAAGTTTACCGTTAATCCGCAAGGCGCGATTGTTTATGGTTTAGGTGCAATCAAAGGCGTTGGTGAAGGGCCGATCGAAGCTATTGTTGAGGCTCGTAAAGAGGGGCCTTTTGAACATATTTTTGATTTCTGCCAACGAGTTGGGCGAAAAATTAATAAACGTGTCATGGAAGCGCTTGTTCGTTCAGGAGCTTTTGACACCATTGGTCCAAACCGAGCAACCTTATTTGCGAGCATTGATGAAGCATTAAAACGTGCTGTTCAAGATGCCAAAAACCAAGACGCCGGCATGATGGATTTATTCGGTGTGGCGGTTGAAGAAAGCACTGAAGATGCTTACCGAGACATTGGTATTCAGCATGAATGGCCTCCGCGACAACGCTTAGACGGTGAAAAAGACACGTTAGGCTTGTATGTAACAGGGCACCCAATTGACGAATACGAAAAAGAAATTCGTCGTTTTGTGCGCTCTAAAATTGTCGACTTACAGCCAAAGCGTGGTGATACGCAAATCATGGCGGGCTTGATTGTTGACTTACGTATTACCAAAAGTAAAAAAGGTGGTAACATCGCCTTCGTTACATTAGATGATCGCTCTGCTCGAATTGAAGTGACCGTTTTCCCTGATAATTACGACACCTTTAAAGACGTTATTGTTAAAGATGAAGTGGTTGTGGTGGAAGGCGAAATTTCCGTTGATGAGTTTCGAGGTGGACAAAAGGTTATCGCCCGAAATGTTCTTGATATTGCTCAAGCCAGAATCCGTTATGTTGAGGCATTGCGAATTACTTGGACGTCTGAGACGGTAACACCAACAGAGATACAAACACTCGCAAACTACATGTCATCATTCCGTGGGGATGGTTGTGACGTAGTGATAGGGTTTGATACGCCGCAGGCTTGTGGCGATATTCGTTTAGGAAATGAGTGGAAAGTTCGTCCAGATGACGAATTAATTCACCAACTTCAGAAACAATACGGTAAACAAAACGTTCAGTTAGTGTATACTTAGTCGCATTTAATTATTAACACAATGAACGAGTGGCAATAAGCCTTTTGTTTTGAATTTGATGGCAACCAAACAACAGTGTAATTAAACATGAATTTAAATTATCTCCCTTTTGAACAACCTATTGCTGAACTTGAACAAAAAATTGAAGAGTTGCGTTTAGTCGGTAACGACAACGAACTTAATATCAGCGATGAAATCAGTCGTCTTGAAGATAAAAAGATAGCATTAACAAAAAGCTTGTTTAGCAATCTAGGGGCGTGGGAAGTTTCTCAGTTAGCACGTCATCCAAAACGTCCTTACACTTTGGACTACATCAAGCACGCATTCACAGATTTTGAAGAAATGCATGGCGATCGCCATTATGCCGATGACCGCGCAATTGTTGGTGGTATCGCTCGTTTAGATGGTCGTTCTGTGATGGTTATTGGTCACCAGAAAGGTCGTGAAGTAAAAGAAAAAGTTTTACGTAATTTTGGTATGCCTCGTCCAGAAGGTTACCGTAAGGCATTGCGCTTAATGGAAACTGCAGAGCGCTTTGGTTTGCCGATTGTGACTTTAATCGACACACCTGGGGCGTATCCAGGTATCGGTGCAGAAGAGCGTGGTCAAAGTGAAGCTATTGCTTACAACTTAGCGGTTATGTCTCGCTTGAAAACACCAATTATCTCTACTGTTATCGGTGAAGGTGGTTCTGGTGGTGCATTGGCAATTGGTGTTTGTGACGAGCTGATGATGCTTCAATACGGCACTTACTCTGTTATTTCTCCTGAAGGTTGTGCTTCTATCCTTTGGAAGAGTGCTGATCGAGCGTCTGACGCAGCTAAAGCGATGGGCATCACGGCACAGCGCCTTCAAGAATTAGGTCTTGTGGACACTATTGTTCCTGAACCATTAGGTGGTGCACACATTGCTCATGAGCAGATTGCACACAGCTTGAAAGAAAATATTTTAGCGGCACTAGATCGAATGGAAGCATTAACGACAGAAGAGCTGATGGCTCGTCGTTATAACCGTTTGATGTCTTACGGCTTATAATTTCTTATTAGTTAGAAAAGCCTCCTATTTCAGGGGGCTTTTTTGTTTTTGAGAACACATGATTGCTTTTTTTAAGAGTTATGATGAAACAGATGCTACTTAACCCGATTCATTCTTCGTCTCCGCTTTGTCTTAATCAAGCGTGGTTGGACTGCGTGTTTTCTGAAGCAGAAACGGTTTGGGTTGGCTTTAGTGGTGGTGTTGATTCTCATGTCTTATTGCATGCGGTTGTAGCGCAGCTTTCTAGTTCACAAAGAAAGAAATTGGCGGCTGTCCATATTCATCATGGATTGAGCGATAATGCGGACGACTGGTTGGTTCATTGTGAAGCGGTCTGCCAGCAGTTAGGGGTACGCTTTGTTGCTCAGCGAGTCCAGTTGGAAGCTCAAGCTTCGCTAGAAGATGCTGCCCGTAATGCTCGTTATCAAGTCTTTGAAAGTGTTATGTCAGCCAATGATGTGTTGCTTTTAGCCCACCATGCGGGCGATCAAGTGGAAACCGTCTTGTTTCGTTTATTGCGTGGTACAGGTGGAAAAGGGTTATCTGGCATTCCTGAGCAACGCTCTATTGGTCAGCAAGAAGCGCGTTTACTTCGTCCATTTTTATCGCTTTCAAAAGTTTATATAGAACATTATGCCAAGCATCATGAATTACAATGGATTCTTGATGAATCCAATGTGGATGAGAGCTTCTCCCGTAATTTTATCAGACACAGCTTGGTGCCAAAGGCTCAACAACGTTTTCCTAATATGGAATCCAATATCGTCTCTACGGCCAAGCGTGTAGAAACGGATTATGCCATCTTGAGCCGGTTTGCTCAGCGCCAATTAGCTTTATGGTGTGATGAGTTTGGCGGCCTTGCCTTACATGACATTGCAGACTTACCGGCCGAAGAAAGACAGTTTTGGTTACGAGAGTTTCTAGCGCAATCCGATATCTCTGTGCCTCACGCTCAATTGAAAAACCTAGATGCGACCTTCTTCAGTGCAGAAGATAAACAGCCTGAAATGCAGCTAGCAAAACATAGATTACTGCGCCATCAGAACCGCTTGTATCTTTTGCCTTTGGATCAAACCGTCGTATTGGGAAAATTACAAGAAGGGCAAAAACTCGTTCGAGCGTTTGATCTTGTCACCGTTCATGGCACCACAGACTGTGAACTCAGAACTCGCCCTCATGGCGTGAACCTCATTCTTCCAAATGGCAAAACACGTTCCCTAAAAAAATGGCTAAATGACCAAGGAATTCCCAGCTGGTGGCGAGAACACCTACCTTATATTTATCAACACAACGAACTCGTCGCAATCGGCGACCTTTGGGCACATCCTGACTGGCAAGGCAAAGTTGAATGGGAACCATCGGAACGCCTTCCATTGCTTAAAAAGAAATAGCAAGCATATCCTCAAGTAGGTCGAACTTTAGTTCGACAAACACGAATCTCTTGTATTATTGATGCCATTTTTCAAATGCCTCGCTTCGTCAACCTCAATAGTAGGTCGCACTTCAGTGCGACAACTTGTTTTATTATTGGTTTAACTAATTCTTTGCTCGTTTGTTTAAAAAATAACCATGGATTTGCGTGTTTATACTGGTAGATAAATAAATAGTCTTTTAGTATCAATGTATAAGGATCTCTAGCACTGAGATCTAATAAAGAGATGGAATAACTCGCACGCTCGTTTAGCCAGTTTTAAATTTTGTGGATGGCTTTGTAAAACACTGAAAACTCAGTTAGTTGTAGAGATATTCAGAGAGCTTTTTAAATGTGTAAACGCGCATGCGCACTATTAAAATGTTATGAGTTCGGGAGAACATGAGTACTGTTGAAGATTGGGTGATACTTTTAAATCTAAGAGAGTCTGAATTTGATGGGCTCGAGTACAGCACGCTCCAAGAAAAATACGTTCTTATATTGGCAACACGAATCAGTGAGCTTTGCCTAGATGCAGTGTTGCTTCTCAATCAAAATCGAATTTCAAGTGCGCCTCTAATTCTAAGGACAGCACTGGAATCGTACGCAGATTTAAATTCATGCATTAAAGATCCTACACATTGGGAGCAGCTAACAAAATCTTTTTATTGGCAACTACATGAAGTTAGCAAAGGTGTAGACACAGAAAGGGGTGAGCATTACAAGTCAATTGGAAAGTACTTGCCGGTTAATAAGCGTTTTAGTAAAGCCGGGTTGTCTGACTTATTTAATGGTTATTACAAAGCCCTATCGCTGCATAGCCATGGTAACTTGTCATCATTAATTGAATTTCACACCAAAGATAGTAATGCTTATCTTGGAACAATTTCTAATGACGATAAAACCATAGAATATTTTGAGCAAGCTATGAATTTGATGGCTCTATGCTTAAGAGATACTTGGGAGTTCTTTGAAATATCTCAGCAAGGCATTCAGCAAGCACAAAGAATCATAGATAAAATCAACAAAACTCATAACAAGTCAATTCATCCGACCGCTGACGCATCGGATGATTGAGGTGTTAAGGCTGTAGAACTTCTCCTAAAAGAACATTTGTATGTTCTTTTTTAATACTTGCCGTTGTCATAACTTATTTCCTGTAAATCGGCAGTTCATCGTAGTCATGCACTGCAAGTTTTCCATCCGTGAACCATTTTGGCATTTTTGACGTAAAAGTCTGCATCGGGATTAAATTTAGAAAGGAGAGAGTCAAGATGCAGGTCAAAGAGCTTCAAAGTGTGCTTTCATTTGAGAAAGTGGTGATTCATTCACTGGCGCCAAATTTGTATCAGGTGTCTGTGATGTTGGATGGTGAGGAAGTGTTTCTTTTGGATGGTAAAGGTAAGTTCCTCACGAGCCATAACAAACAAGATTTGCAGGAGTTGTTTAAGGATAAACAAGTGGGCGCTATGGTGCTTCGACATCAGAGTGCTTATGACGAAATGGTTGGTCAGCCAACAAGGGAATCGACGAATTGTTTAGAAGTGCCGATTGGCACCTTGTAGTATTCACGGATTTACTTTTGTTTAATGATTGGAGGTAAGGCTAATTTTGTATAAGCCAGTTTGCCTTGTCTTTGGTTGATAGAACCAATTCTGCATTGAGTCCATCGCTTTGTTGGATTCTGTTCATTGCCTGTTCATGGCTAAATCCCCACGCTGCCATATGGCGTTTTGCTAATCGCTCTGTGGCAATTTCGATCGGTATATCCAAGAACCAGTGTTCATCAAATAATGGCTTGGCGTTTTGCCAGCCATCTTGTGAATGAAGCAAATACAAGCCTTCAACCAAGATGACTTTAGCGTTTTTACTTATGAGGAGGTCATCTTCAATTGGGTCTCCTATGCTGTGGTCAAAGCTAGGCCATAAAACGTCTTTTGTTTGATAGCTTTGATGAATGCTTTTGATGCGTTCTGCAAACGCATGGCTATCAAATGTCCAAGGTGCGCCTCGTCTTGCAAAGGCTTCTTCTGGGTTAGGTAATTCACTGAGCTGGGATTTGGAAAGGTGAAAGCCGTCCATTGATAGGCTAATCACTTGTTGTTGATGCTCTGAGAAATAAGACGTTATGTATTCCGCTAATGTGCTTTTGCCTGAACCTGGCCCGCCAGTTAATCCAATCAGGGTTCTATGGGGCTTGTTCACTGCACTTTGTATTTTTTCCAAAGCTTGTTTGATGTCTGCAGAGTTGGAGTAGAAGTGTTCCAGTGGTGACGTTGCCATAGCTATTCCTGATTTTAGCTGAGCCTTGAGTAGAGTGAAGCTACTCTAAATTAGCATTGCTCATAAGTCGAACAGAAATCAAAAAATCGCTTTTCCTCTAATGGTTAAATCATCCCTTGGTACGCGAAAAAGGTCATAGACTGATACTTTGTTGTTATAAGGTAATCTTAGCTTGGAGTTGATGGGAGAGCTTTGATAGTATTTGTATTACTAATGGTTTCTGCTGTATAAAACAGTGTTGTTTTACATTGAGTGAAAGGGCGCGCGATGTTATTATTTTCCCCCGTCCTGAAGGTGCATTTTTCTGTGCCATCAAATCTATTTTTTTCTATTTTAAGGCGGGTTAAACACTCATGGCAACACGATATATTTTCGTTACAGGTGGTGTCGTTTCATCTCTTGGTAAAGGTTTGGCGTCAGCATCCTTAGCAGCCATTCTTGAATCTCGTGGGCTAAAAGTTACCATGTTAAAGTTGGATCCGTACATTAACGTCGATCCAGGTACCATGAGTCCTTTCCAGCACGGCGAAGTTTACGTAACAGAAGACGGCGCTGAAACCGATCTAGACCTTGGTCACTACGAACGTTTCATTTCGACCAAAATGGGTAAGCGCAATAACTTTACCAGTGGTCGTGTTTACCAGCACGTTTTGAAGAAAGAACGTCGCGGTGAATACTTAGGTGGAACGGTTCAGGTTATCCCTCATATTACAGACGAAATTAAACGACGTGTTATTTCTGGTGCTGAAGGCTCAGATGTGGCGTTAGTTGAAATCGGTGGCACAGTGGGTGATATCGAATCCCAACCTTTCTTGGAAGCAGTTCGTCAGCTAAAAGTAGAGTTAGGTTCCCGTCGTGCGATGTTTATGCATTTGACCTTGGTTCCTTACATTCGTACAGCAGGCGAAACTAAAACCAAACCAACTCAGCATTCTGTTAAAGAATTGCGTTCGATCGGTATTCAGCCAGATATCCTTATCTGTCGTTCTGAAGTGACTATTGAAGCGCCAGAGCGTAAGAAAATTGCACTTTTCACAAGCGTTGAAGAGCGTGCGGTTATTTCCCTTCCAGATGCCGATACGATTTACCGTATTCCTCAAATGCTAAATGACCAAGGCTTAGATAGCTTGATCGTTGAGTACTTCAATCTAGATTGCAACATGCCAAATCTGGATATTTGGAATAAGGTTACGCAAGCCAAATTGAATCCAGAAAAGCAAATCAATATCGCCATGGTTGGTAAATACATGGAGTTGTTGGATGCTTATAAGTCTCTGATTGAGGCGATGGATCACGCTGGTATTCATGCTAGAACGAAGGTGAAGCTGCATTACATCGACTCTGAAAGCATTGAAGAAAATGGCACTGAATGCCTAAAAGGAATGGATGCGATTCTTGTTCCTGGCGGTTTTGGTGAACGTGGCGTAGAAGGTAAGATCCTTACGGCTCAATATGCTCGTGAAAACAAAGTGCCTTACTTAGGTATTTGTTTGGGTATGCAAGTTGCGGTTATCGAGTTTGCTCGTAACGTTGCAAAATTGGCTGGCGCTCACAGTACAGAATTTAATTTAAAAGCAGAGAATCCTGTTGTTGGTCTGATTACAGAATGGACAAACTCAGAAGGTTCTAAAGAAATCCGGTCAGAGCAATCTGATCTAGGTGGTACGATGCGTCTTGGCGCACAGAACTGTAATCTAGCAGAAGGCACTAAAGCGTTTGAAGCTTATGGTGAAGCTGTGATTAAAGAGCGTCACCGTCATCGTTATGAAGTAAATAACTTCTATATTTCTGCATTAGAGAAAGCAGGTTTAACGATTTCTGGTCGTTCAGAAGATAACTCATTGGTTGAGATGGTAGAAATTGCTGATCATCCTTGGTTTGTTGCTTGCCAATTTCACCCAGAGTTTACTTCAACACCACGATATGGACACGGCTTATTTAGCGCCTTCGTTCATGCAGCGTTGAAGTATGCAGGAAAAGAAAAATAAACAGATCAAACAAGCAGTTTGTGATTTTTCATATATTTAAAGAGGTTTGTTATGAGTCAGATCGTTGATATTAAAGGCAGAGAAGTTCTAGATTCTCGTGGTAATCCAACAGTAGAAGCAGACGTAATTCTTGCGGATGGTTCTGTGGGTTCTGCGTGTGCTCCATCTGGTGCGTCTACAGGTTCTCGTGAAGCTTTGGAATTACGTGACGGTGATAAAAGTCGTTACCTAGGTAAAGGCGTATTGAAAGCGGTTGCGGCTGTAAATGGTCCAATTCGTGACGCTTTGATTGGTAAAGATGCACTTGCTCAAGCAGAGCTTGATAAGATCATGATCGATCTAGATGGCACAGAAAACAAATCTACATTTGGTGCAAATGCTATTTTGGCTGTTTCTTTGGCAGCAGCAAAAGCAGCAGCAATCTCCAAAAAAGTACCTTTATATGTTCATATTGCTGACATCAACGGCACACCAGGTGTTTATTCCATGCCTGTTCCTATGATGAACATCATCAATGGTGGTGAGCACGCAGACAACAACGTTGATATTCAAGAGTTTATGATTCAGCCAGTTGGCGCGCCTAACTTCCGTGAAGCATTGCGTTACGGTGCAGAAATCTTCCACGCATTGAAAAAAGTACTAAGTGCTCGTGGTTTGAATACTGCTGTAGGTGATGAAGGTGGTTTTGCTCCAAACCTTGCTTCTAACGCAGAAGCATTGGCTGTAATCAAAGAAGCAGTATCTGCAGCTGGTTACGAGCTTGGTAAAGACATCACATTAGCGATGGACTGTGCTGCTTCTGAATTCTACGAAGATGGTCAGTACAACCTAAAAGGTGAAGGTAAAGTATTCACTTCAGAAGGTTTCTCTGATTACTTGGCTGAGCTTTGTGAAGCTTACCCAATCGTTTCTATCGAAGATGGCTTGAATGAATCTGACTGGGAAGGTTTTGCTTACCAAACTAAGATTCTTGGCGACAAAATTCAGCTAGTAGGTGACGATTTGTTCGTAACGAACACTAAGATCCTTAAGCGTGGTATTGATGAAGGTATCGCAAACTCTATCTTGATCAAATTTAACCAAATTGGTTCTTTGACTGAAACACTAGAAGCGATCAAAATGGCGAAAGCAGCAGGTTACACTGCAGTTATTTCTCACCGTTCTGGTGAAACTGAAGACGCGACTATCGCTGATTTGGCTGTTGGTACAGCAGCAGGTCAAATTAAAACGGGTTCTCTATGCCGTTCAGACCGTGTTTCTAAGTACAACCAATTGTTGCGTATTGAAGAACAATTAGGTGGCAAAGCTCCTTATAAAGGTCTTTCTGAGATCAAAGGTCAGGCGTAACATTACCTTGATCTGAAAAAGGGAGAACTTTGTTCTCCCTTTTTTATACTTTTTTAACTCAATTCCCTTAATATAAGGGAATCTTTTTTTAGTCATTGAGGATGTTATGACGCGTTTGTTACTAGCCTTTTTTGTCTGTGCTGTTGGTTACCAAGCCTATCATTTGTACTTTGGTGATCAAGGGATAAAGAGACAAGAGGAATTGGCAAAACAAATTGCTTATCAAGAACGCATAAATCAGCGTTTGAAACATCGAAATGATGCGCTTAGAGCTCAAGTCGAAGACCTTCGCCTTGGTGAAGAAGCGGTGGAAGAGCATGTCCGCACAGAGCTGCAATACATTAAAGATGGTGAGATTTTTTATCGGATGGTGAATAAAAAATGACGCAATCTTTATGGGTAGTGATTCCCGCTGCAGGTGTTGGTCAGCGCATGCAAGCCGACTGTCCTAAACAATATTTACCGCTTGCAGGGCAAAGTATTTTAGATCGAACCATTGCCATTTTTTTATCGCATCCTGCTATTTCTGGCGTGGCCGTTGGCATAGGTCAGGATGATGCTTATTGGTCGGAATCTAAGTGGTTTCATCATGCGGATGTGCATTCGTTTGTGGGCGGTAAAGAACGCAGTGATACTGTATTAAAAGGTTTGGATTTTTTATCGACCTTTACTGACGTTACGCAAGACGTTCTAGTACACGATGCTGCACGACCTTTATTAACTCATGCTGCATTAGACAGAGTGATCGCTCATAAATCTGAGCAGGGCGCACTTTTGGCTATGCCAGCAAGAGATACAATAAAACTGCAATTGTCTGAGTCTTTGTCTGTTGATAAAACATTAGATAGAAACTCAATATGGTTGGCTCAGACGCCTCAAAAATTCCCCATAGATACACTTCATAAGGCTTTACTAGAAGCCCAGAGAAAAGGCCTTGCCGTGACAGACGAATGTTCTGCAATGGAGTTTATGGGGTATCATCCAGATTTCTTAATGGGAGAAAGTAGTAACATTAAGGTGACTTTGCCAGAAGACTTATTAATTGCTGAGGCACTATTTTCTTACCTTCATTCTTCCACTACAAAAGACAGTTAATTTTCAGGAGTTGTTATTATGATGCCATTTCGAATTGGTCATGGTTTTGATGTTCACAAATTTGGTGAAGGTGACCATATCGTTTTAGGTGGTGTTTCGATTCCTTATTCGCACGGTTTGGTGGCCCATTCAGATGGCGATGTGGCTTTACATGCGTTAACCGATGCTTTACTTGGTGCTGCTGCATTGGGTGATATAGGTAAACTCTTTCCAGATACGGATGCTGAGTTTGCTGGAGCAGACAGTCGTGTATTATTAAAACGTGCTTATCAGGAAGTGATGGCATTAGGCTTTTTAGTTGGCAATGTGGACGTTACTATCATTGCTGAAGCTCCTAAAATGCGCCTTCATATCGATGCAATGCGAGCAAATATTGCAGAAGATTTAGCGATAGATATTGGTGCCGTTAATGTCAAAGCAACCACAACAGAAAAGCTTGGCTTTACAGGTCGCAAAGAAGGCATTGCAGTTGAAGCGGTCGCGCTCATTTTTCAACAAGCTCAATGTAATTTAGAGCTTTCTAGTCAAGGTAAAGTATGAATACTGAATGGCGATACGCTTGGTCTAAACCTATTGCGACAGGTGACCTGAAGACACACGTTCAGGATTTTTATGTTGAAGAGCAGTTAGGTTTTGAGCCAGATGGAAAAGGCGAATTCTGCTTTGTTTTTATCGAAAAAGAAGGCGTTAATACCGATTTCCTTGCTAAGCGATTGGCTCAGGTTGCTGGCATTGCACCCAATAAAGTGACTTACAGTGGTGTGAAAGATCGTCATGCTTGTACGCGCCAATGGTTCTGCTTGCATGTATTGAATGAAGAACCTGATCTTTCCAGTATTCAAGAAGCCTTTAGAGAGCCGGAAAATGTTCGTGTGATTGCACAGCTTAGGCATTCCAAAAAACTTCGTACAGGAGCACATGCGTCAAACCGTTTTGTTATTCGCTTACGTGGCATCGCTGGCGACTTGAACGATCTTGAAAGCCGTTTACATCTTATAAAAGAAGGCGGTGTTCCTAATTATTACGGCCCTCAGCGTTTTGGTATTAATGGTAATAATTTAGTTAACGGTAAGAGCTTTGTACTAAAAGGGCGACAAAGCCGTCGGAAACTTTCTAAGACAGAATCGTTTTGGTTATCTGCTATACGTTCTTGGTGCTTTAACCAAGCATTAAGTGATCAGGTTGAAAATGGCATGTGGTCTCGTTTATGTGATGGCGATATCGCGCAATTTCAGCGTAAAGATGAGCAGTTCCGAGCGAAAGATTTAAGTGCGCTAATTTACCTAAGTGTGATGCGAGGGGAAATTAGTCCTGTTTTGCCATTAATCAGTGAAGGCTGGGAGGCAGGAACAGGCCCTCAGCGTGAGAAAGCCATTAAAGATTCTTTAGCCGATAATTGGGATTTAGCTGAAGCTCTGTTAGGGTTTGATCTTTCAAGAGACAGCCGCTTGGCTCGCCTTGTGCCAATGAATATGGCTTGGGAATTGCTTAAAGAAACAGAAGGAAATACACAATTGATCGTGGAGTTTTCGTTACCTAAAGGCTGTTTTGCGACCAGTATATTGCGCGAAATGATAGATTTTACGGACAAGTCGATAGAGAAACACCATGAGAATATTGATCGCGAATGATGATGGGATTGATGCTCTTGGCATACAAACCTTAGTAAAACATTTAGAGCAGCAATACGAAGTTTTAACCGTAGCACCAGATCGCAAT
Organism: Marinomonas sp. 15G6-16; assembly: GCF_055809555.1. NCBI lineage: Bacteria > Pseudomonadati > Pseudomonadota > Gammaproteobacteria > Oceanospirillales > Oceanospirillaceae > Marinomonas > Marinomonas sp. 15G6-16. Next base: position 2,697,467 of record NZ_CM147916.1, read on the forward strand.
CGTAGTGGCGCGAGTAATTCATTAACGCTGACGCGACCTTTGCAGCCAGTAGAAGTGGCAGAGCACAGCTATCGTGTTGATGGAACACCAACGGACTGCGTGAACTTAGCTTTGTCTGGTATGATTGATGGTCATGTTGACCTAGTTGTGTCAGGTATTAATCATGGGCCTAATTTAGGCGATGATGTTATTTATTCAGGAACAGTTGCGGCAGCAATGGAAGCACGTCATCTGGGGCGTCCTGCGTTGGCGGTTTCTTTGGTGGGGAATCAACACTTCGATACGGCAGCGAAGGTGATTCTTCAGTTACTAGAGGATTCACATACTCTTGTATTGCCAGCGGGTATTTTGCTGAACATCAATGTTCCGGATCTTCCTTACGAAGAACTGAAAGGCTTGCAGGTAACTCGTCTTGGTTATCGTCATCAAGCCCAAGCGCCGATTTCGGCACAGCACCCTAGAGGTTTACCTAGTTTTTGGATTGGTGCGTTATCTGAGCCTCATGATAGCTCTGACGGCACAGACTTTTGGGCTGTCGAAAATGGTTATGTTTCGATTACTCCAATTCATACGGATATGACTTGCTATGATGCGCAGTCACCTCTTAAAAAATGGACAGACACATTAGCGTTATGAGCCAACATGATCTTAATGGGTTAATTACACATACCGAACCTAGAGCTTCTAAAATGGTTCAGCAACTCAAGGATGAAGGGATTTCTCATGAAGCCTTGTTGTCTTTGATGGAAGCCATTCCTCGCCATGAATTTGTCGAACCTGCTTTTTCTCATCTTGCTTATTCTGCAACCCCTTTACCAATTGGGCGCAACCAAACCATTAGTCAACCACTGACAGTGGCGAGAATGACAGAATGGTTATTGTCCTATGCGCGTCTTGGTCGCGTCTTAGAAGTGGGGACGGGCTCTGGCTATCAGACTCGTATTTTGGCTCATTTCTTCAATAAAGTGCACACGGTTGAGCGTCAGAAACGTCTTCACGAACAAGCTAAAGAGCGACTCTCTTCAATGGGCGTGAACAATGTCGAATATTTATTTGGCGATGGACAAGCAGGTTGGCCTAATAAAGTTGAAATGGATGCCGTTATTATTACTGCAATGGCAAGTAAAATACCGCTCCCGCTAACTAATTGCTTAAAACAACAAGGTATTTTGATTATGCCAATTGATCATCCAACGCCACAAATTGGTTGTTGGAGGAAAGAAGGCGATCGTTGGAAATGCCTAGGTACAGAGTCAGCGCACTTTGTGCCTTTACTAGAAGGAACGGAACATGCCTAAAGGGCTAAAAATCTATCTGAGTGGCTTGTTGATGGGAGCTGCTGATGTTGTGCCTGGTGTATCCGGCGGTACGATTGCTTTTATTTTAGGTGTTTATGATCGTTTAATTTCAGCATTAAGTAGAGTGAATAAAGACAGTGTAAAAATGCTTTTAAAGGCAGATTTTAAAGCGCTTTGGTTGTATTTTGATGGCACTTTTCTTTTGTTGCTTGGAAGCGGAATTTTAACCAGTATTTTTATATTAGCTGGATTCGTCACCTATTTATTAGAAGTTTATCCAAGTTATTTATGGAGTTTTTTCTTTGGCCTTATTTTGGCTTCTGCAAAGTTACTTATTAATCAAATACAGGGATTTAATTGGCGACACTTTCTAATAATGGTGCTGGGCGCAGGCGTTGGTATGAGCCTTTCCTTATTAGTTCCGACACAATTTAATACATCGCTTTCAATGGTGTTTTTCTCGGGAATGGTGGCGATTTGCGCAATGATTTTGCCTGGTATTTCAGGGAGCTTTTTACTGCTAATGATGGGCATGTATGGCTTTATTTTGTCTGCTATTAAGAGTTTTGACTTACTTGTTATCAGTATCTTCTCTGCGGGAGCATTAATTGGCTTGCTAAGCTTCTCTAAAATACTGAATTATTTGCTGAATAGGGCGCGGTTCATGACTTTGGCGGCTCTTACTGGTGTTATGCTTGGAGCACTGGTAAAGGTGTGGCCATGGAAAGTCGTGACGGAATGGATGCTCTTGTCTGACAAAAAAATACCACTTGAAGAGTCTTTAGTATTACCTTGGGGTGTTCCAAATTTTCATTTTTTGACAAGTTTTGCCTATCCAGTGTTGTTCATTTTGGTAGGGTTTTTGAGCGTAATTCTCATTTCTTACATATTTTTACGAAACTCGGACAAATAGAAATATTTAACCGAAAAATGATAATCGAGGTAAAAAATATCTTAAGTGCTTCTATTAAAAAGTGTGGCGAAATAAAGCGGATAAATATTTTTTGTCAGCTGGCTTTGTTGTGCTTTTTATTAACAGGATGCTCTTATGAAGTACTGCATTATTCAGATAAAAATAACGCATCTTATTCCTCAAATAATGCAAGAGTTGCTTCCGTTCCTTCTTCTGGATATCACCGAGTTCAAGGTGGGGATACCCTGTTTTCTATAGCTTTCCGCTACGGTTTGGATTATCGAGAACTGGCAAGATTTAATCGAATCGATGCTCCATATGTGATTTACCCTAACCAGAAAATTAAACTTTCAGGTGCTAAGACTGCTGTTGCAAAAGCATCAAATAGCACAGCCAAAACAACGACATCAACTCCTACAGAAGTGAAGAAAACACCGCCGAAAACGGCAACGACAAGTACACCTAAAAGCGTGGTCAAAGAGCCAATTACAGATACAAAAGATGACAAACCTGTGGGTGATTGGTCATGGCCAGTGGATGGAGCGGTTGTCAGAGGGTTTTCAAATGCTGGCGTTAGTAGTAAAGGTATAGACATCAAAGCTGAAGAGGGTGCTTTGGTAAAAGCTGCAGCTAGCGGCACGGTTGTTTATGCTGGCAGCGGTTTAATAGGATATGGGAACTTGGTCATTGTTAAACACAATGATATTTATTTAAGTGCATACGCCTATAACGAAAGAATTTTAGTTAAGGAAAAGCAGAACGTTAAAGCTGGAGACTCTTTGGCAGTGATTGGTGGTAAAGGTGAGGATCGACCTTTGCTTCATTTTGAAGTGCGCCGAGATGGGCAGCCAATAGATCCAGTAAGTGTTTTACCCAGAAAATAATTAAGCGATGTAAGCGGATTAAGGAGGGGACATGAAATTGGCCAATGTGGAAAAGGAAACTCAAAAAGTAATCGGTTCAACAGATTTTGATCTTGATGCGCCTGTTGATGATTATGATGAAAATGCCATTGATGAAGAATTTGAGTCGGCTGTTAGTTCTCGATATGCAGAGACAGACAGTGGACGAAATTTAGACGTAACTCAGATGTATCTGAGCGAGATTGGCTTTTCGCCTTTGTTAACTGCTGAAGAAGAAGTTTACTATGCTCGCCTTGCGTTAAAAGGGGATGAGAAAGCCCGTAAGCGTATGATCGAAAGTAATCTACGCCTTGTTGTAAAGATTTCTCGTCGTTACCTTAATCGTGGCTTGTCGTTGTTAGATCTTATTGAAGAAGGCAACTTAGGTCTGATTCGAGGTGTTGAGAAGTTTGATCCTGAGCGAGGCTTTCGCTTCTCAACTTATGCTACTTGGTGGATTCGTCAAACCATTGAACGCGCTATCATGAATCAAACCAGAACCATTCGATTGCCTATTCATGTGGTAAAAGAGCTCAATGTTTACTTAAGAGCAGCTCGTGAGCTAACCCAGAAGCTTGATCATGAGCCAAGCCCAGAAGAAATTGCGGCTATGCTGGATTGTCCTGTAGAGGACGTTCAGAAGATGTTACGTCTTAATGAGCGTGTTAGCTCTATCGATTCTTCATTTGGTGGAGAAAACAACGACAAGAGCCTTGTGGATGTGTTGGCTGATGAGCATCAGCAAAACCCTGAAGCGGAAAGACAAACTGGTGATGTGCTACAAGGTATCGAGCATTGGCTGGATGAGTTGAGTGAGAAACAAAGAGACGTGATCACTCGTCGCTTTGGTTTACGCGGCCATGAAGCAAGCACGCTTGAAAATGTAGGCATTGAAATTGGTTTAACTCGTGAGCGAGTTCGTCAAATTCAAGTGGAAGCCCTACGAAAACTGCGCTCAATAATGGATAAAGAAGGCCTTTCTTTAGATGATGTGATTAGCTTAGATAATTAATTTTCTAAGCTAAAACCGAAAAACCACATGATGAAATATTCTTTTAGAGTCTTTCATCATGTGGTTTTTTTATTTTAAGACTTACTCAACATGGGTTATTTTTTCAACGTGAGCTTGAATCTGTTTTTTGTACTTATCTGACATGCCTTTCACTTCATAAGCCAAGACTTCGCTTTCATCCACTTCTATGATTTCAGGAAGCCCTGTAAACACTCTGTTTTGAATGTAGGATAAGGTGAAAATATCATCGCTGATAACAAGCTTGTTCATGCTTTCTGATTGGCTGAGCTGATCAACGCTCCTCAATAGTGCTTCGATCTTCTCAGGCTCAAAAACACTTTCTTTTACCATGGTTGTGATATGTGGGTTGCCTTGATGAAGACCTAGGTGGAAGTTCAACTTTGGTGTGTCTGAATACAACTCGTTTTCCAGTAACTTTTCGATGAGCTCTAAGAAAAGCTGTGCTGAGCTTACCGCGTCTGTGTAGAGGTTATCTTCACTGTTTATAGCGCTGAAAAGTATGATAGCTGAGTCATTTTCGTATTGATGAACCTGACCTTGATAAGCCTCACTTGCTTGAAAAATTGCACGGTAGATGGGGGTTAATAGGTTAGCGACCTGTAATGGCGTCATATTTTCGTGCCATTCTTCAAGGTTGGTAATGTTGAAATAAAGCAGGCAACTGCGTTGTTTTGATTCTTCAAATATAGCGTCGAAGTTAATTTCAAATTGTGCCTTTTTCTCGGTTTCCACTACAGGCTCAGTTTTTGTGCTGTTGTCTTGTTCTGTTGTATTGGCTTTAGAGGCTTTCTCAAGTGACTTTTTAGAACGCTTCATTTGTTGAACTTGATGAATGGTCTCACACAACTCTCTTGCTTCTTTGTACACCGGTGACGGAAGAGGATAGGCGTTTTCTCCTCGCTGATAGGAGTCTAGAGCGTCTTTTGCATGATTTATGGGAGCAAACAACCATCGAGTTAATAGGGTGATGAGTAATAGGGCAATGGCGCTGGTGAAAATGGCCACACCAATTAATAGGTTGTTGAGGTGTTGTAGTGTCGCTTGTGCTGGGGTTTTGTCCAAAGTGATTAATACGTGTCCAACAATTTCATCTCTGAATTTGATGCTGGAGCTATAAACCCTGCGTTGTTCATTTGGTCGGAGATCTTGTTCAGATAAACTGGATGCTGAACCGCTGTTGGCTTCTGCTAGGAGTTCATCTTTTTTGTTATAAACGCGAGCGCTAAGAATATTGTCGTCGACGACTAATCGATTCAGCAGCACATTTAAGCTTAATAGATCATTTGTCAGGATGGATTGTGTTGCGTTGAAAGCCGCTTGAGTGGCTAAACTACTACCTAAGACCTCAGTTTGCTGAGATAAATAATTACCTAGAGCATGAGTCATGGTGTACCAAAAAATACACACTGTCAGAATCATAAGAGAAACAAAAGCGGCAACATTAACGACGGCGGCGCTCAGTTTTTTATGAATTAATGCAGCAATTACTTTGGTTTTAGGCTGGGTGTCCATTCACTTCCTTTAGGTAACTCATAGAACAATGTTTAAAGTATACACATCATAACGGCTATTTTCTGAATTCTTTAAAGTAGAACAGGTGCTTAGCGAAAAGAAAACGATTTGTTATAGTAGGCGTCTTATTGAATTAGGAGCGCTTATGTCTGCCAGTATTACACTTATTGGTTCTTTGAACCCTGAATATCTAGAACAATTTAACACATGGTTAGGTAAGCGTGGATTGGCGGGCACGCCAAAAGTATTAACTGACGATCAAGACCTTGTCTCAGTGATTCAAATCGCGTTACAAGGCTCTGTTGAAGACAAGGCGACTTTGCAAGCGGAGCTGTTGGCTCTGTCTGATGAAACGGGTGTAGATCATATTTTTCAATCCACACTTTTAGATATACGCAAAGCGGGCGTTGCGGTATTTGATATGGATTCCACCTTGATTAAAGCCGAGGTGATGGATGAATTGGCTGTGGATGCTGGCATTGGCGAGCAAATAGCCGCAGTAACAGCAAGTGCGATGCGTGGTGAAATTGATTTCGTAGAAAGCTTTGTTCAGCGCCTTGCACTTTTAAAGGGTTTAAGCAGCGATGTGATGGACGGTGTTTATAAAAGAATTCAACACATGGATGGCATTTCGACTCTGATGAAGGTGTTGCATCATTATGGCTGGCATACTGCTATTTTATCCGGTGGTTTTACCTATTTCGCTGATCGCGTTCAGGCGGAATATGGCATGTCAGAAGTACACGCAAACGTATTGGAAATTCAAGATAATGCTCTAACGGGTAAGCATCTGGGGCCAATTGTTGATGGTGAACGCAAAAAGTTGCTCTTAACGAATATAGTTGAACAGCAAAAAGTGAGCTGGGATCAAACCATTGCTTGTGGTGATGGTGCGAACGATCTTTTAATGTTGAATCACGCCGCGTTAGGTGTTGCTTTGCACGCGAAACCTTTGGTTCGTAAACAAGCACCGTGCCCAATGAACAACCTTGGTCTGAATGGCATTTTGTACTTATTAGGCATGACATCCGAAGAGATTCGAGCTGTATTAGCCTAAACCTTTACTTCTGTTAGTGTCACCTTGAAAAGCTTGTTATGATTCCTAGTTATAATGATAACAATATGAGCTGAGGTGATACTGTGTCGGAGATAAAGCTATCTGATATTGATTTGAATTTGTTGTATGTTTTTCAAGTATTAACTGAAGAGCTCAATGTGACGAAAGCAGCGACTCGGCTTAAGGTGTCTCAACCTGCGGTGAGTCGTTCTTTGTCTCGTTTAAGAGAAGTATTCGACGACCCTTTATTCACCAGAACATCCCACGGCTTATCTGCCACGGTCAAAACACAAACCCTAGCGCCGCTTTTAAAAGAAATGCTAAAAGGCTTAGAAAGCCTAATTCAGCCTAGCGAGTTTGTGCCGCATACCAGCCAGCGACGATTCGTTTTATCAACCACAGATTTTGGTACCTTAACGGTGCTGCCTAAAATTCTTGATCAATTCCGTCAACAAGCGCCAGACGCGATCCTAGATGTGAAGTCTTGGAATGAAGACATGGTGATGGACTTGGATCAAACAAATATTGACCTTGCTGTTTCTGTGCTATCAAAAGAGCCACCAGCAGGCATTCGTGCCATGCGTTTGCAAAGTGACAAAATGGTCTGTTTGGCTCGTAAAGGGCATCCTGCTATTCAAGGGGAATTGACCTTGGACAACTACTTAAAAGCGAATCATGTACAAGTTGTATTAGGGCGTCGAGAGTATTTTGCGGTGGACAGAGAATTGGACAAAATGGGCTACAAGCGAAATGTAGCCGTTCATTTACCTAACTTTGTTCCTGCTGCAAGAATGGTAATGAGCAGCGACTTATTGCTCACCGTGCCGCGACTATTTGCGGAAGATATGGTGGAAGGCACTTCTGAAATGGCTCTCTATGAATTGCCATTTGCAACACGAGAGTTTGATTATTCGATGATTTGGCATGAGCGCTTTCAACATGACGCCGCCCATATCTGGTTTAGAGGATTATTAAGGCAAGCTTTTATAGATGTTTCGAGTGAACCAAACGCCTAGTAAGTTTCATTTGATAGGCGCTTGATTCGACTTGCATGATGAACTAAAAACCATTGAAGGGATAAAACGAGTAGGAACATCCGTATTCAATCGGCGTGTTGGCTTTAATATGCAGATAGCCTTGGCTTTCACAAGCCGCTAGCAAAGCACCAGAGCTTTGTTGTGGGTGAGCATAAGCTAAACCATCATCACCTATAGCGACACGTATGAATTCATCTCGCTGGATGGTTTTGGTACGGTTGAAGCCTGCATCAACCAAATAAGGTTGAGGACGGTTAGCCACTTGCCCAGAACAGACAGAAAGCAACAGCCTTGCAAACCAATGGAAAGTCACAAGTGTTGAACTCGGGTTGCCAGGTAAACCAATAAAGGGAATGCCATCAAGCGAAGCATGAACCAAAGGTTTTCCCGGTTTAATCGCTATTTTCCAAAGATGCACTGTGCCTAGTTTTTCAAGCACCGTTTTTACATGATCTTCTTCACCAACAGAAACGCCTCCCGAAGATAAAATCACATCAGAAGAAGCCATTAACGTTTTAAGCGTTGCTTCTGTGTCTTCTGGTGTGTCTGCAGCATGAAGGCATTGAGAAACCAGATGGCCAGCTTGAGTGACCAAAGCGCTTAACATTGGTCCATTCGAGTTGAAAATTTGCCCTGGCGCTAAGTTTTCTCCAGCAGGAATAAGCTCGTCTCCGGTCGTGAGTATGCCCACACGCAGCGGTTTATATACGCTGACTTGTGTAATGCCTAAACTGGAAAGTAAGCCAATGTGCATTGGTGTTAATTTCTGACCTGCTTTAGCAACCGTTTGTCCTGCTTTGATGTCTTGACCTTTGGGGCGAATATTATCTTGGCTTGGCGGTTGCTGGTTAAAAATGACTTTACCGTTAACTGCCTGAGCCTCTTCTTGCATGACAACCGTATCCGCACCTTCAGGAATGCTCGCGCCAGTAAAAATACGTGCACATGTACCCGCTTCAAGAGGCGTTGGGTGTTGTCCTGCAGGAACTCGCTGACTGATCACAAAGCTTTTGCCTGCTTGCCAGTCTTTCGCTGCTAGTGCATAACCATCCATTGCGCTGTTGTCATAAGGCGGCACAAAGATATTGGCGACAATATCCTTAGCGAGAATTCTGCCGGTTGCATTAGGCAAAGCAATTACTTCATCTGAAACACGCAGACTTGCGCTTTCTTCGATGGCTTTCAGTGCTTCTTCGAAGGCGAGTAAAGTCGACATATTAAGCCCCGTGTTGAGCGGACTCATAAGGCCCGATTAGCATGCTGACAAAGTTACAAGGTCTGTGAGAAGCATCAAGTTGCTCTTTTAAAATGCCATTCCAAGCCGTTTTACAGGCGCCTGTGGAACCGGGCAAACAGAAAACAAGAGTTTGATTTGCTAGTCCAGCCACTGCACGTGATTGAATCGTAGAGGTGCCGATTTCGCCATAAGAAATGTGTCTGAATAGCTCTCCGAAACCTTCGATGGTTTTATCAAACAATGGCATCATGGCTTCCGGTGTGCTGTCTCGTGAATAAAAACCAGTGCCGCCAGTGATCAAGACAACATGAACGGCTTCATCCGCAATCCAATTGGAAACAACCGCGCGCATCTGATAAACGTCGTCTTTTACCAGCTTTCTTTCTGCAAGTGTGTGTCCAGCTTCTGTGAGTAATTCAATAAGTGCGTTGCCGGATGTGTCTTCGGCAATGGTTCGAGTGTCAGATACGGTTAACACGCTGATGTTTAACGGACGAAATGGAGTGGGTGTCTTAGCCATGAGATTCCTTCTTTAGCCTCCTGTTGCGCTCATAAAACGCAATATTTGAGGGGCTTCATCTAGATTAAAATGATGTTGTTGGGGTTTGAGCGCCAATGCTTCAATAATGGCGTTCTCTAATTCTTTTGAGCTGTCTAATGCGTCATTTTGCATGCTGCTGCGAATGACGCTTTTTAAATCTTTTGAATGTTCGTTGCCTAAGCAAAGTAATAAACGGCCTTCAACAGTGAGTCGAACGCGATTACAGGTATCGCAGAAGTTATGACTGTGAGGTGAAATTACGCCGACTTTGTGGCTTGATCCAGCAACGTGATAGTAGCGAGTAGGGCCGCCTGTTTTGATATCGCTTGGCGTTAATCTGTAATGCTTGCTTAATGCGTCGATAACATCATCACTGGATAAATAGGTTTCGGCACGATTGTGATCAGTAATAACACCAAGCGGCATTTCTTCAATGAAGCTGATGTCCATGTTGTGGTCTAGTGCAAACTTGGTGAGATCATACAGCTCATCATCATTATGATTCTTCATCATGACGCTGTTGATTTTTAACCGTTTAAAAGGGAGTTTGCTGGCCGCTTCGATTCCTTTGATAACCTGTTGGAATTTGTCTTTTCTGGTTAAGGCGAAAAAGCGGTCTGCTTTTAAGGTATCCAAACTAATATTGATACGGGAAATGCCAATGTCGTAAAGGCTCTGCGCCATTTTATAAAGCTGAGAGCCGTTGGTTGTGATGGTTAGCTCTTCGAGACCTTCGGTGTTGGCAATTTGTTCTAACGCCCAAAGTACATTCTTACGAACTAAAGGTTCACCGCCAGTAATACGAATGTGTTTGGTGCCCATACGAATAAAGGTTTTCGCCACATGCACGATTTCTTCCAAAGATAAAACCTGTTCTCTAGAGAGAAAAGTCACGTCTTCGTCCATGCAGTAGGTACAGCGAAAATCACATTTATCGGTGACCGAAATGCGTAAGTAATCGATTTTTCGACCAAAGGGATCGATAAGGGCGTCCGTTATCAAAAAAATACCTCACAATATAAGCCTCTATCAAAGCAAAAAACGGCTAATTAAGCAAAGCAGTAGAAGGATATAGGCGTTATTTTTTGTCGTTATTTCAAAAGATTAAAGCGAGTTTTGATGTTGCTGAAGTGCCCAGATGACATGCTCTTTTACCAGTTCAGATGAAGTGGAAAGAGCGTTTTGTAATGTAGTAATCGTTAGCTCGCTGGTGGGCGCATTGCCTAAAGCAACGGCGATATTGCGTCGCCAGTTTTCATAACCCGTGCGTCGAATAGGAGAGCCTTCAGTATTCTTTAGAAAAGTTGCTTCGTCCCACTCAAATAAAGTAACAAGATCCGCTGAGTCCAAATCGTGTCTTGGCTGAAAGTCGTCTTCTTCTGTGTATTTGGCGAATTTCGTCCAAGGGCAAACCAGTTGGCAATCATCACAGCCGAAAATACGATTCCCCATTTTGCTGCGTAAGTCTTCAGGAATCGGACCTTTGTGTTCAATGGTTAAATAGGAAATGCATTTGCCAGCATCTAAAACCCAAGGTTCAACAAAAGCATCGGTAGGGCACTGAGTTAAGCAAGCAGTGCAACTTCCGCAATGTCGATCTTTTGTTGGCTTATCAACAGGAAGAGGGAGGTTGGTAAAAATCTCACCTAATAAAAACCAGCTGCCTGCTTTTGGTGTTAACAACAATGTGTTTTTGCCAATCCAACCCATTCCCGCTTGCTCGGCAATTTGTCTTTCCAAAACGGGAGCGCTGTCAACAAAAGCACGGTAACCATGATCGCCTACTTGTTGTTCAATCTTTTTCGCTAATTGAGTGAGGCGCTTGCGTATCAGCTTATGGTAATCACGACCTAAGGCGTATCGAGCAATATAGGCTTTGTCTTTGGTTTTTAAACGGCTTACAGTTTCTACGGACTGAGGCAAGTAATGCATGCGTAGGGAAATAATACGTCTTGTACCGGGGTGAAGTTGTTCAGGGTAGAAGCGCATATCACCATGATTGGCGAGATAATCCATTCCGGCGTGATATTCTTGATCGAGCCATTGCTTGAATTCGTCTTTATACTGGGCGAGGTCAGGTTCGACAATGCGAGCTTCCGCAAAGCCAAATTCTATTGCCCATGATTTAATATCATCAGCAAGAGTTTGTAGTTCTTCTGGGCTGGATAAAAACGAAGGAAGCAAGTGAATACCGAAATAACTGACACTAGGCCGGAAACGAGCCTAGTGTGAAAGAGCAAAAATTAGTAAAGCAAAGAGTCACCTTTAACAACGTCCATCAACAATTTGATAAACATACGATCCGCTTCTGTATGATCTTCTTGGATCTTCAAAGTCGTCTGATTAGAGACTTCTTCAGCGATGCGTTGGTAAGCATTTGGCTCGTTGATGTTTTCCTTAGCGATACGGACTAATTCACCAGCAAGTTCTGGATCCATCAACATTTTACGAAAACAGCGTAAAAATTCATCAATAACTCGTTGTTTGTTGAGCTCATTAGCCATGGTAAAACTCCTAATAAAATAATCTCGCTATGACACCACGAAGTGCCTGTTAGAGCAAGTTTTTCTGCGCGTTTTACTTGCTTTGTGTTGACAAAAAATAGACGCGAAGCCAGAATAGAGCCCATATAATTCGACGACACCCAGTCGATGTTTTTCTTTTTGGGCCACTAGCCTATCTCAGTCAGATTCGTTCTGATAAGCACAAGTATAATTTGGCGCAATACTGTCATTTTGTACTTCTCCTCGCGAAAAGACGCGGGCAGTGTAAAAACTGCGATTTCTTGCGTTTGAGTACTTCTATTTTAGTCGTTACCTCAGTTAGTTTTGCAAACTTCGTTCTATCAACTTTAATCTGCTTGTCTTATGCGGTTACAATAGCCGCACTTAAAAAAATTAAAAGACAGATGAATACTATAGAGGGTAACAAGGTGGAGTTATTATCCGGTGGTGAAATGATCGCCCGCTTCCTCAAAGATGAGGGAGTAGAATACATTTATGGCTACCCAGGTGGTGCCGCACTTCATATTTACGATGCTTTACATCGTCAATCTGATGTAAAGCATGTTCTGGTTAGACATGAGCAAGCAGCAACGCACATGGCAGATGGTTATGCGCGAGCTACGGGTAAAGCAGGTACCGTTCTAGTTACCTCTGGCCCAGGTGCAACCAATACGGTAACAGGCATCGCGACGGCTTATATGGATTCTATCCCTATGGTTGTAATCTGCGGTCAGGTAATGAGTTATCTGATTGGTGAAGACGCGTTCCAAGAAACCGATATGGTAGGTGTTTCCCGTCCTATCGTGAAACACAGCTTTACCGTCAAGCATGCATCAGAAATTCCAATGATCTTGAAAAAGGCATATCACATTGCAAGCACTGGCCGACCAGGTCCTGTGGTTGTCGATGTACCAAAAGATATGACCATGCCAAGTGAAAAGTTTGAATACAAATACCCAGAGTCTGTTTCACTGCGCTCTTATACACCTCCAACCAAAGGCCACAGCGGTCAAATTAAGAAAGCGGTTGATTTGTTGTTAGCGGCAAAGCGTCCAATTATCTACGCTGGCGGTGGTGTTATCATGGGCGGCGCTTCTGATTTGCTGGTTAAACTAGCGAAATCATTGAACGTACCGGTAACGAATACCTTGATGGGCTTAGGCGGATTCCCTGGAACGGATAAGCAATTCGTTGGCATGTTAGGCATGCACGGCAGTTACGAAGCAAACATGACCATGCATCATAGTGATGTCATTTTGGCGGTTGGCGCACGTTTCGATGACCGCGTAACAAACGACCCAGATAAATTCTGCCCAGGCGCGAAGATCGTTCATATCGATATCGACCCAGCGGCGATTTCTAAAACGATTCGTGCAGATGTGCCAATTGTTGGCCCTGTGACGCAAGTTTTAGAAGAAATGTTGTCTTTGATCGAAGGTCAAACGTCTAACACTGAAGCCTTGGTTAACTGGTGGAAGCAAATTAATGAATGGCGTGCTGTCCACGGCGGTCGCTACGACACAACGAGCGAAAAGATCAAGCCTCAAGCTGCAATCGAAGCTTGTTGGAGAGCAACCAAAGGGGATGCCTTTGTTGCCTCTGATGTTGGTCAGCACCAAATGTTTGCTGCTCAATACTACAAATTCGATAAACCAAATCGCTGGGTAAACTCTGGTGGTTTAGGAACAATGGGTTTTGGTTTACCTGCTGCCATGGGCGTTAAAATGAGTTTCCCTGAGGAAACCGTTGTTTGTGTAACAGGTGAAGGCAGTATTCAAATGAATATCCAAGAGCTTTCAACCTGTTTGCAGTATGGTTTGCCAGTCAAAATCCTATGTTTGAATAACGGTTACTTGGGCATGGTTCGCCAGTGGCAAGACATGAACTACGAAGGTCGTTACTCGAATTCGTATTTGGATTCACTGCCAGACTTCAAAGTATTGATGGACGCATACCGTCACAAATACGTTGAGATCAGAAGCAAAGACGAACTTGATGCCAAGATGGAAGAAGCGTTTGCCATGACAGACCAACTTGTTTTCATCAACTGTTATGTAGATCCAGAAGAGCATGTATATCCAATGCAAGTACCTCGTGGTGCGATGCGCGATATGTTCTTGAGCAAGACGGAGCGAACCTAATATGCGACACATTATTTCTGTATTAATGGAAAACGAGCCTGGTGCTTTGTCGCGCGTTGTTGGTTTGTTTTCTCAGCGTAACTTTAACATCGAGTCATTGAACGTAGCGGCAACAGACGATGCAACCTTGTCTCGTTTAACACTGACAACCTACGGTTCTGACCAAGTCGTCGAGCAAATTACGAAACAGCTAAATAAGCTGATTGATGTTATTAAGCTGGTGGACTTAACTGAAGGTCAGCACATCGAACGTGAGATGATGTTAGTAAAAGTACGTGCTACGGGCGCTCAACGAGCAGAAGTGAAACGTACGGTAGACATCTTCCGTGGCAACATTGTTGATATGACACCGTCAATCTACACGGTTCAAATCGTTGGTGAATCAGACAAACTAGATGGCTTCCTACAAGCTTTAGGTGGTGCACATCTGCTTGAAGTGGTTCGTACTGGTGTTTCTGGTATCGCACGCGGTGAAAAGACACTGTCTTTATAATCACTTTGTTACGATAATTGATATTAAAAAGCCGCTCACATGAGCGGCTTTTTTTGTTTCGAGTCTTTATTTAAACCGTATTCTGTTTAGACAACAAGTTTGCTGATCACGGCAACTTGACTGTGGAGCGTTTTATGAACCGGGCATTTATCGGCGATTTCTAAAAAACGAGCCGCTTGTTGTTCGTCTAAATCACCTTTAAAACTGATGTTTCTCACAATAGCTTCAATGCCGTTTTGTTCTTCGCAATTATCACAATCCTCCTTGTAGTTTCGGGTATGAGTCAGTTCTACCTTTATGTGCTCGACAGGTAATTTTTTTCGCTCTGCGTACATTCTGAGTGTCATTGCAGTGCAAGCACCCAAGCCAGCTAAAACATGTTCGTAAGGATCTGGTCCGGAGTTTTTACCACCCACCTTGACTGGCTCATCCGCTATCCAATAATGGCTTGACGTACTCACATGTTGAGCGAACTTGTGATCTTTTTCTTCCACCAGTACATGACCTTTTGTCACCTTGCTTTGATAAGTTGTTTCTTCGCTTGGAACGTATCGACTTGCCCAAGCGGCGATCACATCAGCGGCGTATTCCGAATCCTTTTTGTCACTGAGCAAATGGTCTGCATTATCTAAACTGACAAAGCTCTTTGGATGCAAAGCGGCTTGGTATATTTTCTCCGCTTCGGTGATGTTCACTATGCTGTCGATAGGGGAATGCATGACCAACAAGGCTTTTTTCAACTTACTGATATGCTGATTGCCATAGCTATTAATGTCATCTAAAAACTGCTTTTGAATCTTAAAATGACGACCAGCAAGGCTCACTTCCGCCTCGCCATGGACTTCTATATCGTCAAGGTGAGCGGAAAAATTATGGGCGACATGAGCTGCGTCTGACGGCGAACCAATGGTGACCAGCGCCATGGACTCTGGCACTTTTTGCGCCACGCCTAATACCGCAGCGCCACCAAGACTGTGACCAATTAACAGTTTGGGTGCGGCGTATTCATCACGTAGAAAATCCGCTGCCGCTACCAAATCTTGAACATTCGACGAAAAGTTAGTATTAGAAAAGTCGCCGTCACTGTTGCCTAACCCTGTAAAGTCAAAGCGCAATACCGCAATGCCTTTTTCCATTAACGCACGACTGATCCGAGAAGCCGCTGCCACATCTTTACCGCACGTAAAGCAATGAGCGAAGAGGGCGTAAAACTTGATATCGGATTCAGGTGTTTCTAACAAGCCACTGAGCCTGTTATCACCACTGGTAAATTCTACTTTCTGACGCATTAAGACATTCCTTCAACCAAAAAATAAATAGAGAGCACACAGTCATGCTCAAAGTTACTCCCAGTATGGCTGAAAAGCGGAAAGACAACTTAAGAAACTGAGCAAGAAAATAGACATCTACAAGGAAGGTTAATTAGCACGTCAAACTTAAAGCAACCACACGTAGGTCGAACTTTAGTTCGACACTCACGACTAAATCAACACCTTAAGGGTCGAACCCCTTTTCTATCTGCAAAACGTTTAATGAATAAAGAGCCAATTGAAAAGGGCTTTTACCCTGACTATTTTTACCAAGCCGCCATTTGAAAATGACATTCCTCCTCGAAGCTTTCCTCAATAAAAGAGCCGCCTACCTCGATGGAATGTCATCTTTCAAACGCCTCACAACGTAGGTCACGATGAGGGAAGAACGACCGTAATCTGATACTGAAAACGCAGTTTTCATTTTCCACAATATCTCAAAGTCGAACTCCTTTGCTACAAAAGGGTTTTAACCCCACTTATCAAAATGCATACTGGAAATCCTAATTCACTCGCGCTACATTAATGCCATAATGGAGTAGAAAAACAGTGACTAGCGGATGGTTAACCCTCGTAAAATTCCTCTTTTTTCTTCCTTGAAACACAGCGCGCATGCTCACTTTACCAGTTTTAATTTTGTGAATAGCTTTATAAAACACTGAATATTCAGTTAGCTGTAGAGATATTTAGAGCGTTTTTAAAATGTGTAAACGCGCATGCGCACTATTAAAAATGTTATGTACACGAAAATATTCAAAAAAGGAGTTTATATGAATGAAACTTATATTATTGGAGCTGGCTTTTCAAAAGAAGTAAATGTTAAATATCCAATACTTTCTGAATTAACAGCTCAAGTTTTTACAATATTTCAGGATAAATATTCAAATTCTTCAATCTTAAAGCATTATAATACTTTGCCAGATGAATGCAAGTCTGATATAGAAAAACTATTATCATTTTTAAGTGTTAATTGGCCATGGAAAACGGAAATAGATAAGTATCTTGATTTAGCCTTATATAAAGCAATTGAGGAATTATTGATAATTGTTATTAGTAATGTAAAAAACGAAGATATTGATGAAGAATATATAGATTTTATCAAGCAAATTTCTTATGAGAAATGTAATATAATCACTTTAAATTACGATACCCTAATAGAGGAAATTGCTGGAAATAACAATCAAGATAAAATTCTTGAATATTGTGGGTATGAAATATATATTGAGGACAAAAATGATAAAAATAAAATTCTCGAAAAAAATGAAAATATTATAAAAGTTAAAATCCCTACTAAAGTTATCGGTAACAGAAAAATTGATGAGCAAATCCGTGTTCGGAGAAGTTTTTATGATGATTCAGATGAAAAAATAGTTAACAACGCGTTTGAAGAATTAATTGGTCACCCATGGACATATACTTCTCCAAAAGATCACTATAAAAAAATAAAAAATTCTAAAAAAAATAGAATTCCAAAAGTGATTAAACTACATGGTTCAATAAATAATGAATATTCAGAATCAAGTGGTAAAATCATTCCTCCAACACTAGATAAATCCGTTTACTATTCAAATGAACAAGTTCGTATGGGGTGGACGCTGGCATTAGACCAGCTATCTTCATCTAATAAGGTAATTATTGTTGGTTTTTCATTTCCTCAAACAGATCTTTCAATGATTTATTTGCTTCAAACAGCCATTCAGAATAATAAAGGATTGGAAATACAAGTAATTAATATTGAAGAAAAGGAAAAAGTTTTAGAAAAGTATAAAACGATGATCAACGATATAGAAAATAGAATAAATGTAGAATATTGTGGTATTGAATATCCTTTAAAGAAATATATTAAAGATAACATTTGTAGTGAGACTTAATAGTCTTAGTTACCAAGACACCCACTTTAGGGAGATAGTTTGGCTGATTCGGCTAAGACTAAATCAGGACAGGCATCTTAAGAACCCAGTTTTTTCAAGGTTTCCAGTTTTTCTTGACCATATCAAAAAAGACCAATTAGGACACAGAGGCGTTAAGTGCTATATGAATATTAAACTACAAACCAATACCGAAGATCCAAGATTAGAATACTCTCAATATTGAGAAGTATGATGATGAATCTGGTTTTGGAGTAACGATTAATGTCGTGTCGAATAGTTTCGCTGCCAAAGTATTTTTTACTTTTGGGGAGTGGTCCATGCAAGAATTTATTAACCAGCTTCAAAGCTGTAATTAAACTCTTTTAGGGTAAGCCAAATTAAAACCTGAGTGGGATAATTGGTTTACTACATTTACTGTCAAGCACAGTGGGCAAGTAACAGTAAGTGGTATGCTTTACACGCTAGACCAAGAGTTGAAACTTTAGTTCTCTACCGACCAGACATATTTAGGCACGCTTATTAAAGACTTGAATGCATGGAAAAAGAGGTAAAGCACTTAACAAAAGTATCTTGAGTGACCTTTTTTGCGCCGCTTGAAAAAGACTAAGCAACACAAAAAAGGCGCCAAATACTGGCGTTACCCCCAGAGAAATATATGTACCACAGAGAATGGAAGTGTCGCTGCCCCAAAGAAACTGCTGATGGTTTTGTTGGATACCTAGCAGAAACGGGGATTAAAGATACTCAGAGCATAGAAGGCTGTACTGGATATCAAGTGTTAAAAAGAGAAGTCGGAGATGAGATAGAAATAACTTTTGTCTCCTTCTGGCAAGAGTTTGAATTGATGAAGGAATACGCTGGAGACAATCTTTATAAAGCTGTGCTTTACCCAGAGGATCACAAATATCGAATTGTTCCTGATACTGAAGTAAAGGTGTATGAAGTGATTGAGGCTTTAACTGCTAACTAAAGCCTCAATTAGCCTCTGATTGAGGCGCTAAATATTAAAATATCTAAATCAGTAAAAATGATATATAGATTGATTCTCTGGAATGAAAAAAAAGGCCATCTTAGTTTCCTAAGATGGCCTTTTTAATGAGCTAAATTTTTACGAGTTCAACCCAGTGATGGATTTAACAAATAATCGCTTTGGTTTCTATGTATTCGTGCAGTGCTTCTTCGCCCCATTCGCGGCCGTTGCCGGATTGTTTCACTCCGCCGAAGGGTGCGTACATGCTGAAGTAGCTGCCTTGGATGTAGCATTGGCCCGCTTCTAAGCGTGCGGCGATTGGAAGCGCTGCGGCTTTGTCTTTGGCGTAAACACCAGAAGAGAGGCCGTATTCGCTGTCGTTGGCGATGTCGATGGCTTGTTCAATGTCGTCGTATTCCATGATGCATAGAACAGGGCCGAAAATCTCTTCTTTGGCGATGCGCATGTCACGGGTTACTTTGGTGAAAACAGTCGGTTTGACGTAAAACCCTTTGTTGACAGATTCTGGTTTTTCCCCATCGCCGATGAGCAGTTCTGCGCCTTCTTGTAGCCCGATCTCAATGTATTCTTTTACTTTTTTATACTGTTGTTCTGACGCCAATGGCCCCATGGTCACGTCTTCACGGGTTGGGTCGCCAACGACTTGTTCTTGAGCAACGGCTTTGGCTACCTTGATGATGTCTTCATAGCGGCTTTTTGGTACCAGCATACGAGTAAGTGCGTTGCAGGTTTGGCCTGTATTGCCCATGACATCTTCGATACCGTAACGAACGGCGGCGTCTATGTCAGCGTCTTCTGTGATGATGTAAGCGGATTTTCCACCTAGCTCTTGGCACACACGTTTTACGGTGGACGCGGCGTTTTTCGCCACTTCGATTCCGGCGTGGGTGGAGCCTGTGAAGGAGATCATGTTCACTTTCGGGTGTTCGGCCATTATTGGGCCAATCTCATAACCTTGTCCGAAAACCAGGTTGAACACGCCCGCAGGTAAGCCAACTTTGTGAATGATTTCCGCCATGATGTAATCCGCCAATGGTGTTTGTTCAGCGGGTTTTTCAATCACGGTACAGCCAGAAGCTAAGGCGGGAGCGAGTTTCCCGACAAGCTGATGAAGTGGGTAGTTCCAAGGGTTGATTAGAGCACAAACACCAATCGGTTGTTTGGTCAGTAAAATGTTGTCTCTTTCTTCTACCTTGTCCATGCTGGCAATCGCCAGTTCGCCATAATAACGCATGGCGTCAATGGCGCAGTCCACATGGAAAGCACCCGCGATGCTAACAGGGCAACCCATGCTGATAACGTGTGCTTGAACTAGGTCGTCGTAGCGAGCTTGCATTTCGTCGGCAATGGCATTGAGGTATTTTGCTCGTTCCGCAACCGGTGTGTTTGACCAGATTGGGAAGGCTTTTTTGGCCGCATCGACAGCGAGATTAACGTCTTCAGCAGTCGCCATTGTGACTTCGGCGGCGCATTCTTCTGTCGCTGGGTTGATCACTGAAAAGCGCTCTTGGCCCTTTGTCAGTGTCCAATCACCATTGATGTAGGCGTGAGTTATCTGTTTCATAACGATAAATTCCTTAACGAAATAGATGTATTGATTAACTCAGACTAATACGCGATGAGTGATTGGACAATTGATTTTTTTCTCCTTAATTGGTAAATAAAATTAACCAAATAATGTGTTTTACGCTAAGCGTTCGATTTCCCTTTAAAGAGCGTCACGATATAGAGAAAGTAGATTCCAGCCGCCACAGAAACAAAGGCGAACACAGCTTGAGCGCTTCCCGGAATAAATTCCATAAAGGAGGTGAGAAATTGCCCTAGAAATACGGCCATGGCGAAATAGGATAGGTTTTTTCCTCTTTGGCTAGGGAGACTTCTTTCGACAGTAATATGGTTCAGTAAGGGAATGGATAAGCCAAATCCTACGCCTGAAAAAATGCCGCCAAGAATAAGTATGTAAGGGTTTTCGCCAAAGTAATAGGCCGCGTGAGATAGGGCGTAAAAACAAAAAGCAAAACTCAGTGACCCCTTGTCTTTAAAGCGTGTGTATATTTTCGGCAAAAAGTGCGCTGTGATGACGGCCATCAAGGATACAAAGGCTAGGAATAAGCCGATTTTGTCTTCTGTGTACCCTGAATGTTCCATGGTAATTGGCAGTACCACAAAACCAGAAAAGAAGAAGGTCATCGCAATACAGGAAGTAATGAAAATTGGCTTTAAAGAGGCTTGTTTGGTGTTTGCTGATTCGTGGGTATCTGTGTCTGGATCAGCAGGGTATGTATTCGGCACTAATAACAGCATCATGCCTAAGAAAATCCACGCCATAGCATACAACAAGAAAGGCTGGTTCCAGCTGTTAAGGGCGAGTAAACCACCGATGAACAAAAACACCACGCCACCGAGCTCTATTGCCATGCCTTGTTTTGCCATCATGGCGAGGCGCTTATGACCAAAATAGAATTGGGAAATTAAAGTCGTACTGCCCGCCATGGTTAAGGCGGTGACGGCACCCAATAAAATACGATTGACGAATACGCTTTCTGGGCCGTACAACCATTGTCCTGAAAGACCCAATGCGCCATATAGAAATAACGCGATGGCGGTGCAGTAATAAGCCCCATATTTGTCGATCAGTCGTCCTGCGAAGGGAGCAAAAAGCACGACGCCTAAAGACGGTAGCGTGATGAGTAAGCTGGCGTAATCTTCCATGCCGAGATTTTGAGCAATGCTGGGTAACGCAGGTGCAACGATAGAGCCAACCATAATGGTCAGGCTGGAAATGCACAGTAAAGTGAGGCTTCCTAATCTGGAAAGGTAACTCATGATGACTCCTAATAATCTGGTCTTTGGGTAAGTTGGGGCTATTTTAAGTGGCTGGCTTTTATATTAAAAATGATTTAATTTGATAGAATCTATACATTCTTGGTATGAGTTATGGACGTTAAATCGTTAAAAAGCTTTGTGGCAGTGGCCACATTAAGAAGCTTCTCCGCTGCAGCACGAGAATTGCATACGGTTCAGCCTGCCATTAGTCGACATATTGCAGGCCTTGAAGAAGAGTTAGGCACGAGTTTGTTTATTCGCAATACCCGTGAGGTGCAAATCACCGCGGCTGGCTTGCAACTATTGAGTGATGCTAAAGCGCTATTAAAGCAATTTGATGAGGCGAAGAGCCGAACTCAAAAAGCCGCGAAAGGTGAGTTAGGGCATTTACGAGTTGGGTATTTGCCGTCGGCTTGTTTGACCTTGATTCCTTATTTGGTGAAGCGCTTTCATACGGCATTTCCTCATGTAGACATTAGTCTGTATGAAATGACAGCGGCAGAACAACTGACTGCCTTTAAGAATGAGGACATTGATGTGGGCGTGTCTCGCCCATTGCCAGCCGATGGGATTGCTGGGTTAAACAGCGCGCTTTTATACCGAGATCATCTGTGTGTTATCGTCCCAGAAGAACATGTGATGGCAGACAATGACAAAATTAAGCTCAATGATTTACAGGAAGAAAATATCATTTTGTTTCATCGGGAAGAAGCGGTGGGCTTGTTCGATACCATTATCCATTTGTGTCAGGTAAACGGTTTTTCACCAAATTTATCGGCTCAGCCAAAGCATATGCAGACGTTATTGACTATGGTTGCGTCTGGTTTGGGCGTGGCGATTGCCCCTTATTGTGTCGCCAAACTCTATACGAAAGGGTGTCGCTTTATTCGCATAGAAAAGGACGAGACTGAAATACTGACGCAAATTCATTATCAAGAAAAAGGTCTAACGCCAACGGCCAAGGCTTTTGTCGAATTGGCAAAAACCTCGGCTGGTGTGATCCAAGAGCAAATGAAAGTTCTATCATTTGACGCTTAAGATAAGGCCTCAAAAGCTTGATAATGGGAAAGGTAAACTTTTCCAGATAAGTGCGTCATAAAATCACTCGCTTTTAATTGGTCCATAACTGGGCCTTTTACTTCAGATAACGAAAGCTTGATGCCTTTATCCAAAAGCTGCCTGTTGAGGGATTCCAGCATTTCAAGTGCACTAAAATCAATCTCACTGATCGAGTTACATTGAATAATAATGTGCTCGATTTCCGCTCTGTTCTGAATCATGTTTAATATGGTTTCTTCGAGAAAGGCTGAGTTGGCAAAGAACATACTTTCATCCAATCGCAGGCTTAATAAATGCGGTAGGGTTTTTACGTCATGTCTTTGTATGTTTCTAAAATGTTCAGTGCCTTCGATTAATCCCACTTCGGCAATGTGCGGCTCAGAGGACTGAGACAGATGCAGCATAATCGATAAGATCACGCCTGACGCAACGCCAATTTCTACACCAAGCAATAAAGTGATGGCGATCGTGGAAAACGCAGCGTAAAAATCATTGCGCGAAAAACACCATGTCTTTTTCAAAATAGAGAAATCAATCAATCCAGAAACAGCCACAATAATGGTGGCTGCCAAGGTGGCTTTTGGCAGAAAGAAAAGTACAGGTGTTAAGAAGAGGGACGCAATCAATATTCCGAATGCCGTCATGACGCCAGCCATTTGGGTCACGGCACCTGCGTCAAAGTTCACAACCGAGCGTGAAAACCCACCTGTTACAGGGAAGCCTCCAGAAACGCCAGACGCCAAGTTTGCTGCCCCTAAGCCAATCAATTCTTGATTTGGTTTTACTTTTTCACCGCGTTTTGCGCCGAGTGTTTTTCCCACTGAAATGGATTCCACATAACCTATGATAGAAATCATCAGTGCTGGCAGCATGAGTTCTTGAATCAAACTCAAAGAAGGTATCGATAGACTGAAATGAGGCAAGCCCGCTGGAATAGCACCCGTGATAGCCACACCGTGAGATCCTAGGTCGAAAAAGTACACAACGAGAATGCTGGCGAAAACACCGATAATAGGCGCTGTTTTGGCTAAAGGTGCGGCGTATTTTTCCGGAAAGGTTAGCAGCAAGAAAAAGGTTTTAGCGTAGCGTTTTGCTAACAATAAAAAGGCAATAACGGATAATCCCATTATCAAAGTTGGCATGTGAAGGCCCGAAACATTCTCCGACATGCTGATGATTTGAGTGGCAAGATTATCTCCGTGGGCCTTGATGCCGAAAATGTGTTTTAGCTGACTAACGGCAATGATTATCCCAGAAGCGGAGATAAAGCCCGAAATCACTGGATGAGATAGGAAGTTGGTTATCTTGCCTAGCTTCATGAATCCCATTGCAATTAATAGCAGGCCAGATAAAAGGGCGAGAGTAATGGCGCCTGTTAAATAGCTTGCGCTGCCTTGTTCAGCAATGTTGGCCAAAGATGAGGCGGTCATTAATGAGGCAACCGCCACAGGCCCAACAGACAATGACGAGCTGGTTCCAAAAATAGCGTAAACAATCAAAGGTAAGATGCTGGAATACAAGCCAACTTCAGGCGGTACACCTGCGACCAGTGCATAAGCTAAAGATTGCGGAATCAATAGCATGGTGACGATTAATGCCGCTGTTGCATCTTGGCCGAACTGAATTCGGTTATAGCTCTTTAGCCAAGATGCCATTGGAAACAAACTTAGAAGCATTCTCGGTTCTCCGTTCTGTACGCGTTTCAACTTTAGGTAAGAGGCTTTTTATTGAAACGCGTTGATTGGAACTTTGAGATACACCAAGCCGTTTTCTTCTTTCTCCGGCATGTTTCCTGCTCGCATATTGATTTGCAATGAAGGCAAAATGAGACGAGGCATAGACAAGGTTTTATCACGGTTTTCACGAAGTTCAACAAAGGTGGCTTTTTCAATGTCTGTTTTTACGTGAATGTTGTCGTTTTTCTGAGACTTAATGGTGGTTTCGAATTTCAATTCTCGACCATTAGGGCAGTAGTCGTGACACATAAACACGCGATGGCCTTCAGGCAACGCCAATATTTTTTGAATGGAATCGTATAAGACGCCAGCGTCGCCGCCTGGGAAATCGGCTCTTGCTGTTCCCCCGTCTGGCATAAATAAGGTGTCGCCAACAAAGACAGCATCGCCCAAAATATGAGTAAAGCAGGCTGGCGTATGTCCTGGAGTATGGATGGCAGAACATTCTAATTCGCCTATTTTATATTGCTCGCCATCGTGAAAGAGATGATCGAATTGAGAGCCGTCTAGCTCAAATTCTGTGCCTTCGTTAAACACCTTACCAAATGTTTCTTGGACGATTGTGATTTGTTCGCCAATGCCTATTTTTCCACCGAGTTTTGACTTTAAGTAAGGTGCCGCTGAAATATGGTCTGCGTGAACATGAGTTTCAATAATCCACTCTACTTTCAATTTGTGTTCCGTCACGAAGTTGATGATGTCGTCTGCGCTGCTGTTTGATGTCCCGCCTGAGGCGTAATCAAAGTTCAGTACGCTGTCGATAATGGCGCAACGGTTGGATTTAGGGTCTTGTACCACGTAGGAAAAAGTACTGGAGTCTTCTTCGAAGAAGGCGGTGACATTGGGTTTGCTTGCGTTATCAATCATGGTTTTCTCCTTTTGATTAGAGAATAAATATTAGACTTTTCTAATATAGTGTATTTTCTAAACTTCAGCAATGAAAATTGTTAGGACAGATTGATTATTGAGAAGAGGCGTTGCTGGTGCTTTTCTTTAGCAGTGAGGTGATTTGAGCCTGAATAAAATAAAAAAGGTGGTCATATAGACCACCTTTTTAGGATTCGCTTTAGAGCTGTAAGCTGTGCTCTCTTAGCTGTGTTCTTTTAAGAATTCTTCGCTTAAGTACAGCTCTTCGTTGCTGTTTACTTTTACGTCACGGTCTAGAATCATTTGTGCGATTTTCTTCGCTTCTTCTAGGGAGTGCATTTCGTATGTTCCGCATTGGTATTCATTAAGCTCTGGAATGTCTTCTTTTGCTTTTACGGTTAGTACGTCAGCCATGGCTGCTTTCCAAGAAGCAGCAACTTTATCTTCGCTTGGCGTACCGATTAAGCTCATGTAAAAACCCGTGCGACAGCCCATTGGGGAAATGTCGATGATTTCTACGCTGTCACTGTTTAGGTGATCTCGCATGAATCCAGCAAACAAGTGTTCCAAAGTGTGGATGCCTGTTTCAGAAAGAATCTCTTCATTTGGAATACAAAAACGTAAATCGAATACTGTGATGTCGTCGCCCTTTGGCGTTGACATGGATTTAGCAACACGAACGGCTGGTGCGTCCATACGCGTGTGGTCTACGCGAAAGCTGTCTAATAAAGGCATGGTTTTCTCCAAGAATATATATGAGTTCAATTTTAGTGTCATTGTACAGCAATCTTGAAGATCTGTAAGGCAATGATGAAGGCAATAGTTTCACTGATTGAATGATTTATTCAACAAAGAAAAACGGCCTCAATATTGAGGCCGTTTGTGGTTTGTGCGAATGAGAAACTGATTTATCGAAGCGTGCCAAGTTTCATGAAGTAAGTTTCACCAGTACTGTCATCGACGCCGTCGTTATCTGTTACGGCATATCCTTGTCCTAGGCTATCAAGAGTGAAGCCTTCAATCTTATCAACCACTATGCCATTACCCGCTTTTAGTTCTGGTAAGAAATCGTGTACTAGTGTCTTTTTCGCCAAAGGCAGTTGAGAACCAATAGCGGCAGGCTTCAACGAGCTTAGATCCACTTTGTACAAACGCTTCACTTTCGCTGCTTGTGCTAGTTGATTGTCTCTTTCTAAAATATACAGCATGCCATCGCGTGCCGTAATTTCAGATAGCCCCATCCAGCCTTTTTGAGCCGGCTCTAGTGGGTAGTAAACTGCTTGCCATGATTGGTTGGCTAGGTCGTAGCGTAATAACTTGGTACGATCTTTAGCATCGTCTTTCCAAGGGCGTTGAATCGCCACCCATAGGGCATCGTCCGCTAACGTGATGCCTTCTGCCCCAAAACGTAGCTGATGTTCCAGCAGCTCATCAGGGAACGGAATCGTTTGGTCGATCTCACCGTATTCCGTGACATGGTAAACTCCATGGGGAACTTCTTTATCAGGGTGGCCTTCAGAGGCTAGCCAAAAGCCGCCTTTAGGATCTACAGCAATGCCTTCTAAATCTAATTTCTCAGCAGGCATTCCTTGGCGTGTTACGGTTAATTTATGGATGATACGAGCCGGAGTTTGGTTCGCATCAATGGTGAAAATAGCTGGCTGTGCAGAATAGAAGCTATCGTTAACCCCATAAAGTTTGCCCGGTGTTTTCAAGTCAGCGGCTAAACCTGATAGCGCCCCCCAACCTATAGGTTGTCCAGAGGCATTGTTTTGCGACACTATGCTCGGATAGTTGGCATTTTGTTCCTGCCATTGGTAGAGCATCACGTGAGAGCGTGGCCCACCATCTTCCACTAGGTCTGCTTCATTGGCTGTAGCAATGATATTTCGTTGCGGTATCGCAATGGCAGATTCTGGTGCGATACCGGAAGGCATCATTTGAACAAGCTCTGGCGCTGCGCCTGTGTCACGATAAACCCCGACAATGGAGCCGCGCTCTGACATGACAAAAATATATGTATCATTGCCGAACTTAGCGACTTCTAAACCTTCAGGTTCAGCACCTTTTTTATTGGAGCGCTTTTCTGGGTAATGACCCGTTTTAATCACTTCATGCTCGAAGCTTTCCGCACTTTCGAACAAGACATCACCTTGTTTGTTGAAAATGGTGAAGCCGCGAGCGCCGCCTTTATAATCACCTTCATTTGCTATTACAAAGCGCTCATTGTCGAGCCACTTGACTGCATCGGGTTCACGTCGAACGTTTTCTAAGCTCTCATTGAAGACCAAAGCGCCATCGCGTTTGGTGTCAATGTTAGAAAGATTGACCGTGCCTGCAGAGAAGTCATTAACAACCTTTTTGCTGTTAGCGTTGATAATGATCAGATGGTTGTTTTCCTGCAAAGTGAGCACAATTTCATTAAGATCGTTAAATGCGACAAATTCTGGCTCAGGATCATTCGGCGCAATCTCAGCAAGCCCGTTAAGGTCTATTTTATGAACACTTTTGCAAATGCCAGTGTCGACGTCGAAGTCAATGATCGATAGATAACCAGCAGGCTGTTGTGGTATTTCACCATCATTTAGGTCTTCATCTCGCTCATTCTCAATCGCCACTGCGATGTACTTGCCATCTTTTGAAACCGCTACAGAATCAGGCTGCCCACCAAGATCGCAACGCTGCACAACCTGTTGGCTACTAAGGTCTACCACAGCTAAATAACCGCTAGGTTTTACATAGCTTTCAGAAGTGTTTACGCCGGCAACTACCCAGTTTGCAATACCAGCTACTGAAGTGGGTTCTCCATCTAAGGATAAGAATCCAGCAGCTTGAGGGTTACGAGGGTCTTTGATGTTAACAAAGCCGACGCCACCCAATGGGCTATCAGAGTAAATGAGTGTATTACCATCTTCCGACGCTGTGATGATCTCCGCTGATGTTTCGCTAGCAATAGGATTGCTGCCTAGATTTTGAGTAACAGGGAAACTAGCAACACGCTGAAAAGAATTGGCCGAGGCGGTTAGGGCAACACCTGCTAGGCAAGTGGCGACTAGAGTACGACGAAAGTGGTTTATTAGCATTTTTATCTCCGAAGTTGATGAGCTATGGAGACTAACGCTAAGGTATTTTAATGACATTCTTATGTCGCTAGTGTGCCAGTTTTGTGACTGTCTATAGAAGGAGAGCGTCCAATTGTTGCTAACAAGAGAGATATTGGACGCTTAATGGTTCACCTAATGATTTAGAGTTGAAGCTATGAAAGAGCGTTATTTTTTTCACTCATGTGATTGGCTTTACGCCATTGCTCATAACACAACGCCATTATCATAATAGTGATAGCAAAGAGTATATTTATGCCGATAAAGAACGCCATGCCAAGGCAACTTCCTAGCGCTAGCACCGCGAGCACTTTAAGTCTGTTGTTCACCAATCTAAAAGCCGCAATGCAGGTAAGGGCATAGATTAATAAAAAATTGCTGTTGGTCATTTCGATAAACCAAGCCATTTCCCAACCAGACAATTCAGAAAAAACAATCGATAAGAGTACGATGGAACACACTAGAAGCACGGCATTAATTGGGGTGCCTTGCGAAGATAGCAGTGCAAATTTATGAGGCAGCGCGTTTTGTTTAGCAAGGGACTGCACCATACGAGCGAAACCTAAAATGTAGATGGCAACATTGGCGAAAGCGATAATGTAGGCGCCTACTGCAAAAAGCTTGCTGCCGGTATCCCCGACTAATTTATTGACCAGTAAGGCGAGAGACTGGCTATTGGTCACTTCATCACCATAGGTTTGGTGGTAAGCGATTAATAAGACCAAGCTAAGATAAGCCAGAATGACCAATGTAATACCGCCTAATAGTGCGATAGGAAAATCTCGTGTAGGGTTCTTAAATTCCGCGCCCATGTGTGCCATGACTTCTATGCCGAGAAAACACCAGAATATGACCCCTGTTGCATATAATGTTGTTTGCCAATCTGAAGAGCTTTCAGGTGTGGCGATCACGCTCACGCTACTGCTAATGTCGGCAATAATACACAGCCAGATAATGGTCAGTATCATGACTATGACGACACCTGTTTGGAAACGTGCTGAAGCTTGAATGCCCGCCACGGAAAATAGTGTCAACGCAATAATGGTTATCAGGCTTAGTACCAATAGGCTAATCTCTGGAATATCTATGATTATGCCTAGGTAGGCCGCTGCGACCTTTACGGCGACTGCAGGACCGAACAGCAAAATGCTGAGGAATAACCAGCCAACGGCTTTTTCATAATGTTGTCCAAATGCCTTACCAATATAGTGTGAGGCGCCTCCTGCAGAGGGGTACTTTGAGCCGAGTAGGGCAAAGATGAAAGCAATCGGAATCACCATTACGGCGGTAATTAACCAAGCGTAAAAAGCAAAAGAGCCTGCTTCTGCCACAGACATGGCCGGTAAAATCATCAAGCCAGTACCGATAAAAGTGGTGACTGTCATGGCGATACCTTGGATTGGACCGAGGGTTCTTTGGTATTCAGACATGATTACCTTCTTAGTGAATAGGGTGTAATTGGTGTGAGTTAATAGCTGTTTTTTGATACGGCTAAGGATAAAATGCAGTGCATTAAAAAGCCCTAAGCAAGTTGCCGTCATTTGACGGCATTTTGTCTGAATGGCCGTCAAAGTGGCGGAGTTTGAAGTTAAGAGGAAATAAAGTGGCTGATCAGTACGATCAAAAGATATTAGGCTTATTGGTGAATGATGCCAGGTTGTCCGTATCGGATATTAGTCGTCAGGTGAATTTATCTCGTTCAGCGGTAACAGAGCGCATTAAACGCATGGAAGATAATGGCACTATTACTGGCTATCATGCCCATACAGCGGTTTCAAAAGAAGAAGGTGTGACCGCGTATTTGGCGTTAACCTTTCGTCCCTTGTCTTGTGATTTGGTGCAGCCTTTGGTCGAAGCCATACCTGAAGTTAAATTGTCCCATTCTATCAGTGGTGATTTGGATCTCTTGTTGTTGGTTCAAGCGTCTTCCATGTCGCGGTTAAATGATATTCGCAGTGAAATGGATAGCTGGCCCAATCTTGATAAAATTGTCACCCACATGTGCTTGTCGAAACGGATTGATCGATGGTAGTCGAGATATATGAAAGTACGTCTGTGGCGGTAAAGAAGAGATAAAAAAAACGGGCTCTTAAATTGCAACTAAGAAGCCCGTTTTAATGTCATCTATAAAAGAATATTAAGGCATCATACCTAAGGCGGTTAAGCCTAGGTTTTCTGGTAATCCCAACATGATGTTCATGTTTTGAATGGCTTGGCCTGATGCGCCTTTTACCAGATTATCAATCACAGACAGGACAACGACCTTGTTGCTGTTTTGTGGGCGATAAACAGCTATGCGGCAGAAGTTTGCGCCTTTTGTGCTGCGAGTTTCTGGTGTGCTGCCTGCTGGCATAACATCGACAAAGAATTCATCTTTATAGCGTTCTTCAAATAAAGCTTGTAGATCAACCGATGTGTCGGTCAATGTGGCGTACATTGTGGAGTGTATACCACGAATCATAGGCACTAAATGCGGTACAAACGTCAGGCCAACTGGTGAGTTACTTACCGCTTGTAAGCCTTGTTTGATCTCGGGAAGGTGACGGTGTCCTGCTACGCCATAAGCTTTGAAACTTTCACTGGCTTCACACAATAGTGAGCCAACGTTTGTGCCTCGACCTGCACCACTGACACCTGATTTTGCATCGGCGATTAAATCAGATGGATCTATGATGCCAGCTTCTAATAATGGAATAAGTCCAAGTTGTGTTGCCGTTGGGTAACAACCAGGGTTTGCAACAAGTTGAGCGCCCTTGATGGCTTCACGGTTCATTTCCGGCAAACCGTATACGGCTTTGGCTACATAATCTGGTGTGCGGTGATCCATGCCGTACCATTTTGCCCACTCCACTGTGTTTTTAATACGGAAATCGGCACCTAAATCCACAACCTTGATTCCACGGTCGATCAGCTCTGGTACTTG
This sequence comes from Marinomonas sp. 15G6-16, assembly GCF_055809555.1. Lineage (NCBI taxonomy): Bacteria > Pseudomonadati > Pseudomonadota > Gammaproteobacteria > Oceanospirillales > Oceanospirillaceae > Marinomonas > Marinomonas sp. 15G6-16. Next base: position 2,728,819 of record NZ_CM147916.1, read on the forward strand.
ATCCATGGCGACGCCATGTGGTGTTGCATAGAAAACGAGATCGCATTTGGCGAGTTCTTCAATGTCTGGGTTTGAAAAGCGAAGGTCATAGTGACCGCGTAAGCTAGGATATATATCGGAAATGAGTTTGCCTTCTTCGCTACGTGATGTAATCGCAGCAACTTCCACTTCTGGGTGATTGGCTAAAAGTCTTAATAATTCGGCTCCGGTATAACCCGTTCCACCTACGATGCCTATTTTATACACTGTTTCTTCCTAATAAATGATGCCTTGATAGAGGCAATTGCGAATTTGTTATATAACTGCTTGAATAGTGCACGAAATTCGCTCCCGTTTAAAGAGAGGTGGGAATCTGAAAGGGTTAAATTTGAGGGAAAAGTGGTCGCGTAAGGCGAGAGCTTATGACGACTTATCCATATTAGCCGCTTTAGGCGCTTTGTGTGGCTTGCTCAGCGGTCTGTTAATGGCGTTGTTTTATGCTGTGATTTATCTGCCCGCACGTTATTTTATTGGTGCGGATGTTGATGCTTTTGAAACCTTATCTGTTGAGTGGCGTGTCGGTTTATCGGTTTCCGCTTGTTTCCTTCTTGCGTTGGTTTTTACTGGCTTACCCAAAAAGCTACATAAGGTCGGAGTGCCTTATGTGGTGGAAAGGTTGAATTATTACAATGGTAATTTGCCTATCTGGAATGGCGTTGTGCAGTTCTTTACGGCTGCAGTGGGTTTAATTGGTGGACTTTCCATTGGTAAAGAAGGTCCAGCTGTTCATTTAGGCGCTACTTTGGGTGGCTATTTGGCTGGAAAAGCTAAGTTGCCTCAATACGGTGTTGAAACATTGCTAGCATGCGGTGTAGCTGGCGCTATTTCGGCAATTTTCCAAACACCATTGGCGGGTGTTTTGTTCGCTTTTGAAGTGATTTTTTTAGAGTATCGACAGCGTTATGTGTTGCCTGTTCTTTTATCTTCGGTCATTGCGACGCTCGTTAGTCATTTCTTGATTGGCCCTTTGCATATTTTCAGTATTGACAGTATTTCTTCCGTGGTTCTGTCGTTGGATATGTTTCTTGCTTGTTTTGTATTGGTCGTTTTTATTGTGCTTTTGTCTGCACTTTTTCTGCATACGCAAAAGGTACTTTGGCGCTTTAGTGGGCTTTCTGTTTGGATTCGCTTCACGGTAGTGGCGGCGCTTACGGCGTTAGTTGCGATCTACTTTCCTCAAACGTTGGGAAGTGGTTATGCTTCTTTATCAAATGTGCTTTCTGGTGAACTGGTTGTTTATTCCTTGCTTTTGTTGGTTATCGTTAAAACATTATTGACGGCGTTTACGGTTGGTTTAGGTGTTCCCGGCGGCATGATTGGCCCAACTTTTATTATTGGTGGTTTGGCTGGCGCGCAAGTCGCTCAGATGTTTGAAAGTGAATTTATTTATATCGCTTTATTTGCTTTGCTTGGCATGGCAGCGATGATGGCGGCGAGCTTTCAGGCACCTTTGACGGCGCTGGTAGCCATCGTGGAGATGACGCATTCATCTGAAGTGATTGTGCCTGCATTGTTTGTGATTGTTTTATCGTGTTTGCTAACAAGAGTCTTTTTTCATCAGGAGTCTGTATTCACGGAGAGATTGAGCTACATCGGAATGGTCTCTTCTATCAATCCACTTCAACGTTATTTGCGACAACATACGGTTAAGCCTGTGGCAGAAGATGTGTTATTGATTTCTGCTCAGCGTCCTCTTGAACGAGTAAAAGATTTGGCGTTAAGTGTGGTAGACTACGCCGCATTCGAGCAGTCTGGAAAATGGTATTTTGTTCGACGAAATTCGCTGTTAGAGGCTTTGCAATCATTGGACTTCGGGCCTCAGCCTTGGTTGCTTACTGATGGCGAAAAGGTGTTGATGGATTTAACTAAAGCCGTTGAACCTTTGCCTATTCAGAAAATAGACGAGCCTGCTTCATTGGAAATTATTTTGAATTGGTTTCAAACCACAGGGTTGTCTGAAGTGTTGGTTTCTTTATCAGATAACTCTTTGTGTCTTGTCACTCGACAGCGCCTTGACCAATTTTTGTTAAAAAGTGAATGATCGAGAAAGCGATTGTTTGCGTTTAGTCTTTACTTGCTTTGTTATAAAGCGAAATACATTACTAGTTTATGGAACTTAAGAAATTATGAGTCGATCAAGTGATTTATATGCACGAGCACAACACCGTATTCCTGGCGGCGTAAATTCCCCAGTACGAGCTTTTAATGGTGTGGGCGGAACGCCTGTGTTTTTCCAAAAGGGAGAAGGCGCTTATGTTTATGATGAAGATAAGAAACGCTATATCGACTATGTTGGATCTTGGGGGCCGATGATTTTAGGTCACTCTCATTCAGATGTGTTGGATGCAGTAAGGCAGCAACTTGATTTTGGCTTGAGCTTTGGTGCGCCAACAGAAGTCGAAATCACCATGGCAGAAAAAGTGTGTGAGCTCGTTCCTTCTATGGATATGGTTCGCATGGTGAATTCTGGTACGGAAGCGACCATGAGTGCGATTCGTCTTGCCCGTGGTTATACCGGACGAGACAAAATCGTGAAGTTCGAGGGCTGCTATCACGGACATTCTGATTCATTGTTGGTGAAGGCGGGATCGGGGGCGTTGACTTTGGGTGTGCCAAACTCTCCTGGTGTTCCGGCTGATTTAGCTAAGCATACAATTACATTGCAATATAACGATATTGATGAAGTGAAGCGTTGTTTTGCTGAAATAGGTGATCAAGTCGCTTGTATTATTGTTGAGCCAGTTGCGGGCAATATGAACTGTATTTTGCCTGTTGACGGTTTCCTTCAAACACTTAGGGAAGTATGTGATGAATCTGGTGCGGTGTTAATTTTTGATGAAGTAATGACTGGGTTCCGAGTTGCACTTGGTGGTGCACAAGAACATTTCGGTGTTGTGCCAGATTTAACAACGCTTGGTAAAGTGATTGGCGCTGGAATGCCTGTTGGTGCTTTTGGTGGCAAGCGTGAAGTCATGGAATGTATTTCACCGTTAGGGCCTGTTTATCAAGCGGGTACTTTATCGGGCAATCCTGTTGCTATGGTCGCTGGCTTGGCTGTGTTGAATAAAATCAGTGAGCCTGACTTTCATAAAACATTAGGCGCTAAAGCAGCTCGTCTTGTGTCTGGATTGAAAGCAGCGGCGGATGAAGCGGGTGTTCCATTTTGTGTTGTTAGTGTGGGTGGCATGTTTGGCTTCTTCTTCTCTGAAGCAGATGTTGTGAGTAGTTTTGCCGAAGTTCAGAACTGTGACCTCGCTCGATTTAAAGCATTCTTCCACTATATGTTGGAAGAAGGGGTGTATCTTGCTCCTGCTGCTTTTGAAGCTGGCTTTATTTCTCAGGCACACACAGATGAAGATATTGATTTTACAATTGCAGCGGCTAAACGCGCTTTTGCAAAGCTCCTATAAAGTGAGCAAGGTGAGGATGTTTGTATGTCGATAGACGATATAAAGAAAGCGCCAGTGGATGATATTGAAGATATTGATCTTGGTGATGAGAAAAAGCAGCCGCGAAAAGGGGTATATTTACTGCCTAACCTTTTTACAACGGCGGCGTTGTTTTCCGGTTTTTATGCAATTATTGCGGCGATGGACGGTAATTTTTCAAATGCTGCTGTGGCAATTTTTATCTCTATGGTGTGCGATGGATTAGACGGGCGAGTAGCGCGGTTAACTCATACACAAAGTGCTTTTGGCGCAGAATACGATTCGCTCGCTGATATGGTGTCATTTGGTATTGCGCCAGCATTGATTGTTTTTACTTGGTCATTAGAACCGCTTGGTAAGATAGGTTGGATTGCGGCATTTGTTTATGCAGTAGGTGCGGCACTTCGCTTGGCTCGCTTTAACACCATGTTGGCAGTCGAGGAAAAACGTTATTTTACTGGATTACCAAGCCCTGCGGCGGCGGCTATTTTAGCTGGCGTAATTTGGGCTGCCAGCGAAAAAGGTGTTTCAGGTGATAGTTTGTCGATTTTGATGGCTTTACTTGTGCCTGTTGTTGGTTTGTTGATGGTAAGTAATGTTAAATATCGCAGTTTTAAAGATCTCAACTTAAAAGGGCGAGTGCCTTTTGTTGTGTTCTTGATTGCTATTTTAGTGTTTGTATTGATTGCGCTTGAGCCGTCATTGGTCTTGATGGCAGTGTTTTGCGTGTATGGTCTTTGGGGACCTTTAGGGCTCATATTCAAAGGATTGCGTTAGCTCTTAGTTCAAAAACAGAATGGATTGCTTGTTAGTTGAAGCTTTTTGAACTAGCGGGGATAACCTTTGTCTATAGTTCAACTATGAGGGAGGTTGCTTATGCTAATTCGTGTAAAAAAAGCGTCTGATTGTTCTGAATCAGAAGTTACAGATGAGTCCGTTTATTTGAATCGCCGCCAGTTTATGAAGGTGACTGGTGGTGCTGTTTTAGGTGCTGGAACGATTGGTTCTGTTTCAGCTGCCTTGCAAGGTGGAAATCCTCTCGTGCCTTCCTCTTCTTTGGCTCCCGCATTTAAAAATATCATTGAGACACCTTACGGTGCGGATGAAAAGGCAGCTCCGTTCGATGTTGCTACCTCTTACAATAATTTTTACGAATTTGGTTACGGTAAAAACGATCCAAAAGAAAGAGCGACACAATTCCAAACTTCGCCTTGGACAATTACGGTAGAAGGCGAAGCTGAAAAAACAGGCGTTTTTAATCTCGAAGACATTATAAAAGAGTCGATGCTGGAAGAGCGAATCTATCGCCTTCGTTGTGTTGAGGCTTGGTCAATGGTGATTCCTTGGGTTGGTGTTTCTTTGGGGGATGTTTTAAAGCGTTTTGCGCCGACGTCTAAAGCAAAATATGTTTATTTTGAGACTTTGTACGATCCTAAGCAGATGCCAGGTCAAAATGGCAATGGCTTGGATTGGCCTTATCGCGAAGGCTTGCGTATAGATGAGGCAATGAATCCGTTAGCCCTATTGGCTGTTGGAATGTATGGCAGTGTCCTTCCTAATCAAAATGGTGCGCCTGTACGTCTAGTCTTGCCTTGGAAATATGGCTTTAAAAGTATTAAGTCGATCGTGAAGATACGTTTCGTTGAAACTATGCCAGAAACAACTTGGAGTATGTTGGCTCCGAGCGAATATGGTTTTTACGCTAATGTGAATCCAAATGTTGATCACCCTCGTTGGACTCAAAAGCAAGAAAGGCGTCTGCCTAGCGGTGTGCTCTTTCCGAATGTTATCGAAACCAAAATGTTTAATGGTTATGAAGACGAAGTTGCTTCTTTATATTCTGGTATGGATCTAGGTAGGTTCTATTAATATGGCGTCGTTCTGGGATAGGAAGGAGAAGCCTTATATAGTGCTTTTGTTTCTTTTGCCGTTGTGTTGGATGGTTGTTTCACTTTTTCTGGGGCGCTATTTTCCTGATCCTGGAAAAGCCCTGATGAATTTGAGTGGTATTTGGGCGAGCGTCTTCATTGTTGTTGTTTTGTCTTTAACGCCAATAGCTAAGGTAAAGACGTTTCGCGTTATTTCTCGGTATCGTCGTTTTGTGGGATTGGCGGCCTTCTTCTATTCATTGTTTCATTTGCTTGTTTATTTAATTTTGTTTGCAGGGTTAAGTGTTTCATGGATTTTGTCGGATCTTGTGCAGAAACCTTACATCTATGCCGGAGTGGCAGCGACCGTTATTCTTTTTTTGTTAGCGATTACCAGCACTAAGAAAATGATGAGAAGGTTAGGTAAGAAATGGAAGAAGCTTCATCAATTAGTGTATTTTGCTGCAGTTTGTGTTGTCGCTCATTTATGGTTGCAAGTGAAGAGTGATATTGAACTTGCTGTTTGGGTAACCGTCTTTATTGCTCCTTTGCTATTCCTTCGTATCTATCAAAATCCGCGTTATAAAAAATATTTCAAGAAAATCTCATAAAACACTTGCACAAAATCTGTAGATCCTTAATATACGCCCTCGCTGACACGGACAGGGCTTAGCATCTTAATTAGGTTTAAGAGGTTGAGTGGCTTAAGTGTAACGGCAACGCTCTTTAAAATAGATAATCAGATAATTTGTGTGGGCGCTCGCTGGAGACTTCAGAAGATTGGCTACTGACTTTTGGTTAGTAAGTTGATCAAAAAAATTGAAGTCTTACGAGACGTCAAACACGTCAATTCGCTTTATAAGTAAATTGTTAGTGTTTCGATACTTGAGTAAGCAAACTTTTTTAACTGAAGAGTTTGATCATGGCTCAGATTGAACGCTGGCGGCAGGCTTAACACATGCAAGTCGAGCGGAAACGATGATAGCTTGCTATCAGGCGTCGAGCGGCGGACGGGTGAGTAACGCGTAGGAATCTGCCTAGTAGAGGGGGACAACATGTGGAAACGCATGCTAATACCGCATACGCCCTTAGGGGGAAAGGAGGGGATCTTAGGACCTTTCGCTATTAGATGAGCCTGCGTGAGATTAGCTAGTTGGTGGGGTAAAGGCTCACCAAGGCGACGATCTCTAACTGGTCTGAGAGGATGACCAGTCACACTGGGACTGAGACACGGCCCAGACTCCTACGGGAGGCAGCAGTGGGGAATATTGGACAATGGGCGCAAGCCTGATCCAGCCATGCCGCGTGTGTGAAGAAGGCCTTAGGGTTGTAAAGCACTTTCAGGAGTGAGGAAGGGCATTTGGTTAATACCCAAATGTTTTGACGTTAGCTCCAGAAGAAGCACCGGCTAACTCTGTGCCAGCAGCCGCGGTAATACAGAGGGTGCAAGCGTTAATCGGAATTACTGGGCGTAAAGCGCGCGTAGGTGGTTTGTTAAGTCTGATGTGAAATCCCAGGGCTCAACCTTGGAATGGCACCGGATACTGGCAGGCTAGAGTACGGTAGAGGAGTGTGGAATTTCCTGTGTAGCGGTGAAATGCGTAGATATAGGAAGGAACATCAGTGGCGAAGGCGACACTCTGGACTGATACTGACACTGAGGTGCGAAAGCGTGGGGAGCAAACAGGATTAGATACCCTGGTAGTCCACGCCGTAAACGATGTCTACTAGCCGTTGGGTTGTAATGACTTAGTGGCGCAGCTAACGCAATAAGTAGACCGCCTGGGGAGTACGGCCGCAAGGTTAAAACTCAAATGAATTGACGGGGGCCCGCACAAGCGGTGGAGCATGTGGTTTAATTCGAAGCAACGCGAAGAACCTTACCTACTCTTGACATCCATAGAACTTAGCAGAGATGCTTTGGTGCCTTCGGGAACTATGAGACAGGTGCTGCATGGCTGTCGTCAGCTCGTGTTGTGAAATGTTGGGTTAAGTCCCGTAACGAGCGCAACCCTTATCCTTACTTGCTAGCAGGTTATGCTGAGAACTTTAAGGAGACTGCCGGTGACAAACCGGAGGAAGGTGGGGACGACGTCAAGTCATCATGGCCCTTACGAGTAGGGCTACACACGTGCTACAATGGCGTATACAAAGGGCTGCGAGCTAGCGATAGTGAGCGAATCCCATAAAGTACGTCGTAGTCCGGATTGGAGTCTGCAACTCGACTCCATGAAGTCGGAATCGCTAGTAATCGTAGATCAGAATGCTACGGTGAATACGTTCCCGGGCCTTGTACACACCGCCCGTCACACCATGGGAGTTGATTGCTCCAGAAGTAGCTAGCTTAACCTTCGGGATGGCGGTTACCACGGAGTGGTCAATGACTGGGGTGAAGTCGTAACAAGGTAGCCCTAGGGGAACCTGGGGCTGGATCACCTCCTTAAACGATAGAAGCTCTGGTGAGCGTTCACACAAATTATCTGATGTATATCTACTTTATAAGACGCACAGAAAGTGTTTGGGTCTGTAGCTCAGTTGGTTAGAGCGCACCCCTGATAAGGGTGAGGTCGGCCGTTCAAATCGGCCCAGACCCACCAAATACTAGACAGTGAATAATGGGGCTATAGCTCAGCTGGGAGAGCGCCTGCTTTGCACGCAGGAGGTCTGCGGTTCGATCCCGCATAGCTCCACCATTTATTAACTTCTTCTGTGTTTAAGATTAGCGAGAGTTCTAAGCAAGACACTAAACAGAATCGATTCAAAGCGTGCTTTGAATATGTTCTGACGTTTTAGTCTCTGACTTAGTGCTTTGCACTAAACTTGCTCTTTAATAATTCAAATTTTGAAATAACGATGAATCAAGCGTTAAACCGGTGGAAGTTCACTTTAACCTAGTGGCTTCTATTATCGTAAATCCTAAGAGGTACAAAAGCTCTTAGGTATGTGATCCGAAACTATTTTGGGTTATATGGTCAAGTGACCAAGCGTGCACGGTGGATGCCTTGGCAGTCAGAGGCGATGAAGGACGTGGTAATCTGCGATAAGGTTCGGGGAGTTGATAAACAAACTTTGATCCGAACATTTCCGAATGGGGAAACCCACCCGCTTGCGGGTATCGTTAAGTGAATACATAGCTTAACGAGGCGAACCCGGGGAACTGAAACATCTAAGTACCCGGAGGAAAAGAAATCAACCGAGATTCCCTAAGTAGCGGCGAGCGAAAGGGGATTAGCCCTTAAGTTGATTTGGTGTTAGTAGAAGACTCTGGAAAGGGTCGCCATAGTGGGTGATAGCCCCGTATACGAAAACGCCATTTCAATGAAAACGAGTAGGACGGGACACGTGTTATCCTGTCTGAATATGGGGGGACCATCCTCCAAGGCTAAATACTCCTGACTGACCGATAGTGAACCAGTACCGTGAGGGAAAGGCGAAAAGAACCCCTGTGAGGGGAGTGAAATAGATCCTGAAACCGTGTACGTACAAGCAGTGGGAGCGGACTTGTTCCGTGACTGCGTACCTTTTGTATAATGGGTCAACGACTTATTTTCAGTAGCAAGGTTAAGCGATTAGCGGAGCCGTAGGGAAACCGAGTCTTAATAGGGCGTTTAGTTGCTGGGAATAGACCCGAAACCGGGCGATCTATCCATGAGCAGGTTGAAGGTTGGGTAACACTAACTGGAGGACCGAACCCACGTACGTTGAAAAGTCCGGGGATGACTTGTGGATAGGAGTGAAAGGCTAATCAAGCTCGGAGATAGCTGGTTCTCCTCGAAAGCTATTTAGGTAGCGCCTCGTATCTCACCATTGGGGGTAGAGCACTGTTTGGGCTAGGGGGTCATCCCGACTTACCAACCCCATGCAAACTCCGAATACCAATGAGTGCAATTACGGGAGACACACGGCGGGTGCTAACGTCCGTCGTGGAAAGGGAAACAACCCAGACCGTCAGCTAAGGTCCCAAAGTTACAGTTAAGTGGGAAACGATGTGGGAAGGCTTAGACAGCTAGGAGGTTGGCTTAGAAGCAGCCATCCTTTAAAGAAAGCGTAATAGCTCACTAGTCGAGTCGGCCTGCGCGGAAGATATAACGGGGCTAAACTGTACACCGAAGCTACGGATGCGTATTTATACGCATGGTAGAGGAGCGTTCTGTAAGCCGTTGAAGGTCAAGCTGTAAGGCAGGCTGGAGGTATCAGAAGTGCGAATGTTGACATGAGTAACGATAAGGGGAGTGAAAAACTCCCCCGCCGGAAGACCAAGGTTTCCTGTCCCATGTTAATCAGGGCAGGGTGAGTCGGCCCCTAAGGCGAGGCAGAAATGCGTAGTCGATGGGAAACAGGTTAATATTCCTGTACTCGTACATATTGCGATGGAGAGACGGAGAAGGCTAGGCCAGCACAGCGATGGTTGTCTGTGTTTAAGGCGGTAGGTTTGGGACTTAGGCAAATCCGGGTCCCTTTAAGACCGAGAACTGACGACGAGCCCTCTTTTGGGCGAAGTGGTTGATGCCATGCTTCCAGGAAAAACTTCTAAGCTTCAGATATGATCGAACCGTACCCCAAACCGACACAGGTGGTCAGGTAGAGAATACCAAGGCGCTTGAGAGAACTCGGGTGAAGGAACTAGGCAAAATGGTACCGTAACTTCGGGAGAAGGTACGCCGGTTAGTGTGAAGGACTTGCTCCGTAAGCATTGATCGGTCGAAGATACCAGGTGGCTGCGACTGTTTATTAAAAACACAGCACTCTGCAAACACGAAAGTGGACGTATAGGGTGTGACGCCTGCCCGGTGCTTGAAGGTTAATTGATGGGGTTAGCTTCGGCGAAGCTCTTGATCGAAGCCCAAGTAAACGGCGGCCGTAACTATAACGGTCCTAAGGTAGCGAAATTCCTTGTCGGGTAAGTTCCGACCTGCACGAATGGCGTAACGATGGCCACACTGTCTCCACCCGAGACTCAGTGAAATTGAAATCGCAGTGAAGATGCTGTGTATCCGCGGCTAGACGGAAAGACCCCGTGAACCTTTACTATAGCTTCACAGTGAACTTTGAACCTACTTGTGTAGGATAGGTGGGAGGCTTTGAAGATAGGACGCCAGTTCTATTGGAGCCAATCTTGAAATACCACCCTGGTATGTTTGAGGTTCTAACTCAGGTCCATTATCTGGATCGAGGACACTGTGTGGTGGGTAGTTTGACTGGGGCGGTCTCCTCCCAAAGAGTAACGGAGGAGCACGAAGGTGTGCTCAGCATGGTCGGAAATCATGCATAGAGTGTAAAGGCAAAAGCACGCTTAACTGCGAGACAGACACGTCGAGCAGGTACGAAAGTAGGTCTTAGTGATCCGGTGGTTCTGTATGGAAGGGCCATCGCTCAACGGATAAAAGGTACTCCGGGGATAACAGGCTGATACCGCCCAAGAGTTCACATCGACGGCGGTGTTTGGCACCTCGATGTCGGCTCATCACATCCTGGGGCTGAAGCCGGTCCCAAGGGTATGGCTGTTCGCCATTTAAAGTGGTACGCGAGCTGGGTTTAGAACGTCGTGAGACAGTTCGGTCCCTATCTGCCGTGGACGTTTGAGATTTGAGAGGAGCTGCTCCTAGTACGAGAGGACCGGAGTGGACGAACCTCTGGTGTTCCGGTTGTCACGCCAGTGGCATTGCCGGGTAGCTATGTTCGGACGGGATAACCGCTGAAAGCATCTAAGCGGGAAGCCTCCCTCAAGATAAGATCTCACTGGGACATAAGTCCCCTAAAGAGCCGTTCGAGACTAGGACGTTGATAGGTTGGGTGTGTAAGTGCTGTGAGGCATTGAGCTAACCAATACTAATTGCTCGTGAGGCTTGACCATATAACACCAAAGTGGTTTTACATATATTACGATAAAGAGTACTGAAATTGTTCCAGACAATTTTCAGCATTTCCTCCATCCATGGAGGTCGCTGGTTTAACCTTGATACACGTTATTTCAAAATGAATTGTTAAAGATCCAAGCAACGTATTCGCGTGAAAACGCAGCCGAATTGCTTGACGATCATAGAGGCGTTGAACCACCTGATCCCATCCCGAACTCAGAAGTGAAAAGCGCCATCGCCGATGGTAGTGTGGGAGATCCCATGTGAGAGTAGGTCGTCGTCAAGCTTATAATACTAAGAGCCCCACATAGCCAACGCTGTGTGGGGTTTTTTATTGCAGATATGCATGTGAGAGCAGTAAGTCGTTAAGCTTATAATTAAGAAAGCCCTGATAGCTAAGCTGTCGGGGCTTTTTTTCGTCTGTAGGAAATGGAAGATCTGATTTGGAAACAATGAGATAGGAACAGATCAGATTAGAAACAAGAGCGTCTTAGTGGTCATTTACTTGCGCCTGTTTCGTACCTCAACGCGTCTGTGTAAATGACCACGAAGACACTCTACTACCACGCTGGCCTTGTGACCTGATGCGTCTGTGTAAATGGTAACTAAGGCGCTCTATTGCCTTGCTTATCTCATGCCTTGTTTGATGCGTTAGTGTAAATGTTTAGAGTCTGTATTAAGGTGGCTTCCTTAATAGAAAATTAATTTACAAGAAAAAGTGTATTTTTTTCTTGCACAATATATTCACTGTTTGGTAGTGTTATTTACAGACAGGGGGCAATGGATTGCCCAAGCCTCCAGGGTGGAGGCCCTGTCTCCTTTTCATGATGATTCAGAGCTGCATGGATGCAGCAGAAAATCCCTCTCTATATTGGTTATTCCTCAGTTTTATTTTTTCGATTCTCTATTCGACTTTAGATATTGTGGCTTAGGCTAATGTCTTAGCTTCCTCAAGTAGCCATTTTCTTAAATATCGAATTATATCTTCATTCTTACGGCTTTCTTTATAAGCCAAATAAAAATTATCACCTGTCTCGAAGCCACTGCAAGGCAGTTTAACCAGTGCTTGTTCGTCGTTTTTTTCGTTCATCATATAGTCATTAACAAGTGCGATGCCAAGAGAGTGCTTCGCAGCTTCATAGGCTAGCATTAGATGACTAAATCGATGGAATTGTATGGTATTTGGTAGTGGCTGTTTAAGGTTTGAAAACCAGCGTTTCCAATCTTCTGTATGGCGATCGTAGATGCTATAGGAGGTGATAAGTGAAAACTGGGCTAAAGGGCTAGGTGTTTCGTTCAGTTTATCGGTGAGTTCTTTATCTGAAGTGACGTTTAACCTGTTTTTAATTGCCTCAAGGCAATGTTGGCTGCAAACAGGAAATAGTTCTTCCTGATAAAGTGATTCAAAGAAAAATCCTCTTTTTTCATTTTCAGTAGTAATAAAAAGATCAGCTGTGCGGTCAGATAAGTCAGGAGAGCCATGACTCATTTCAATGCTCAACTCTAAATTTGGGTATAAGCGTTTTAGTTCGGGTAATCGTGGAATGAGCCAATAAACAGCAAACGAGCTATACACAGCCAATCTTATATGGGTTTCTTGCTCACCTTTAATTTGATTCGTAGCTTGAGCTATTTGTAGAAGAGAGTTACTTATAACATCGAGATAACGCTTTCCTTCCGTTGTTAATTCTAAATTACGCCCTTGGCGATTAAAAAGAGTCTCTCCAAGGTGATTCTCCAATATTCTTATCTGGTGGGATACTGCACTCTGACTAACATTCAACTCAGCGGCTGCCAATGAGAAGCTATTTAGTCTAGCGACGGCTTCAAATACCGGAAGTGATTTGAGGGGTGGTAGCATATTTTATTATCCAAATAACTAATATTTAGTCTAAATATATCATTTTATCTAATAAATATAAGCCTTTAAAATTCAGCGATTAATGCAATTTAAGGGGGAGGTGTTATGTCTGGACGCACCGTTGCTAGCGCTATTTTTGTTCTAATCTTGGGAAGCTTTTTTGCTACTTTATGCGATGTATTTATTAAGTTAGCAGGGCCTGATGTCGCTATCTTTCAATTTACCTTTTTTCGCGCTGTTTTTATGTTTTTGATGCTATTACCAATTGTATTGATTCGGCAGATATATCGTCCTAAGTCGTCTATTTTAATCGGGTTGAGACTGCATTTTTTACGTGGAAATATGTGGGTTTTAGCCGCTGTCCTGCTTGTTGTCTCTTTGTCTGAGCTTTCGTTGGCAACGGCCAATTCGGTCTTTTACACTGCGCCGATTTTTATCATGTTATTTGGCGCTATTTTCTTTAAAGAGCGCTTAACTTTTGAAGTGGTTGGTGCTGCTTTATTAGGTTTTATTGGGATTTTAATTATTCTAAGGCCGACTGAAATAAGTTTGGGAATGGTCAGCGCTATTCTTTTTGCGATTGTGTTGGCTGCGAACAGTTTGTTAATTAAAAAGCTGCCACAGAATCAAGATATGCTTTGTGGTTTGTGCATTACTCAATTTTCAGCTTTGCCATTAGCGGCAATATTGGCTTTTATGGAAGGTGAGGCTCTGCAATTAGACTTGTTGATTTACGCCGCTCTGGCGTCTATCTGTTCCATTTTATACAGTGTGTCTTGTTTGATTGGGTATCGCTATGTGGCGTCCAGTAAAGTGACAAGTGCGGAATATTCAGGCCTTATTTTTGCTTTTCTGATGGGATGGTTCGCTTTTGGTGATAAGCCAGACCTTGGTTTATTGATTGGTTCGCTCTTTGTGGTTTTACCTTTACTGTATTTGAGTCATCAAGATATTAAGAGGTTACGTAAGGAGCAATTATTATCTAATGTGCGATCCAACTTAGGCGCTGGTTGATTCATCGACACATAAGTTTTTTACCATTTGTTCTATCATATCGGATAAGTCTGATTGCTCTAGATATATTCCGTCTATAAAGAGCCTAGCGAGCCCATGTAGGCTCGCCCATGTTGTTTGGCCAATCCTTAATGGTGTATTGCTGTCGGTTAGCACTTTTTGGGCTTGTAACACTTCTACCCATTCAATCCATGTTTTAAATGTTCGTTTAGAGGCTAATTTTAACGCTTCATTTGGCTTGCCTGCTTTCCAGATTGTTCTGCCATACATCAAGTCATAAGTTTCACTGTGTAGCTGAGCGTATTCCAAATAGAAATAAACGTACTTAGTAAAGCGTTCTCTTGCTGAGTGTTCTTGCTTCATTAGGTTACTTAGGATTTGCTCTTGCTCGTAGAAACCTTGTTCGGCTAAGGCACAAAGTAGCGTATTTTTATCTTTGAAATGATGATAAGGCGCTGTTCTTGAAACGCCAACTAGGTCGGCCAGTTTACGCATGCTAAGACTTTCTACGCCTTGCTCTTTGATAATCAAGGCTGCAGCTTCTAGTAGTGATTTGGTTAAGTCGCCATGATGATATTGTTTTTTTGATGTTGTCATCTTTTTATTAAAACCTCTTATCTTGACACTGTCAAAATTTAAAACTATCTTGACGGTGTCAAAATCAAAAAAATAATAAATAAAGAGAGCAGTCATTATGAGTCATTCAACCTATCCCCACTTATTTGAGCCATTAGACCTAGGTTTTACAAAGCTAAAAAACCGAGTCTTAATGGGGTCTATGCATTTAGGCTTAGAGGAAATGAAAGGTGGAATTGAGCGTATGGCAGCTTTCTATGCTGAACGGGCACGAGGTGGTGTTGCGCTCATTGTGACAGGCGGTATTGCCCCTAATGCTGAAGGTGCTGTTTATGCTGGTGCGGCGGCAATGACATCCGAACAAGATGCTGAAAAACATCGTGTGATAACGGAGGCTGTTCACAAAGAAGGTGGGAAAATCTGCATGCAGATTTTGCACACAGGGCGTTATGCATATAACCCAAAATCGGTTGCGCCATCTGCGATTAAAGCGCCGATAAACCCTTTTGAGCCAGAAGCATTAACTGAAGAAGGGATTGAAAAGCAAATATCAGATTTTATAAAAACGGCTATTCTGGCTCAAAAAGCTGGATATGATGGCGTTGAGGTAATGGGGTCTGAAGGTTATTTTCTGAATCAATTTATTACCTCAAAAACGAATCATCGTGAAGACGATTGGGGAGGAGAATACGCCAATCGAATTCGATTGCCCATTGAGATCATTAAGCGAATTCGAGCTGCTGTAGGTGAGCAATTTATTATTATTTATCGATTATCCATGTTGGATCTAGTCGAAGGCGGTAGCAGTCTTGATGAAGTGGTCGAGCTTGGGTTAGAAATTGAAAAAGCAGGCGTAAATATCATAAGTACAGGTATTGGCTGGCATGAAGCGAGAGTGCCAACTATTGCAACCAAGGTGCCCAGAGCGGCATTTACTTGGGTTACCGCTGCGTTGCGCAAATCGTTAACGGTTCCATTAGTAACGTCAAACCGAATTAATACGCCAGATGTGGCAGAGCAAATTCTGGTTCGTGGCGATGCTGATATTGTATCCATGGCTAGACCTTTTCTTGCTGATCCTGAGTTTGTTTTAAAAGCCGAACAAAATCGTGCAGATGAAATTAATACATGTATTGGCTGTAACCAAGCTTGTTTAGATCATGCCTTTGCCAACAAGCTGACGTCTTGTCTTGTAAATCCTAGAGCTTGTCATGAGACAGAGATAATCATCAGCCCTGCTGATAAATCAAAGCGCATTGCTGTTATTGGGGCAGGTCCAGCAGGATTGGCGTTTGCTACAACTGCCGCCAAGCGAGGTCATTCGGTAACCTTGTATGATGCGTCAAGTGAAATTGGTGGGCAGTTTAATATTGCCAAGCGTATTCCCGGAAAAGGCGAGTTTTTTGAAACCTTACGTTATTTTCAAAAACAAATTGAGATTACGGGAGTGGATCTGCAGCTAAACACTCGCGTAGATGGAAAACTTCTCAATGAGGCTCAATATGATGAAGTGGTTTTAGCCACAGGAATTTTGCCAAGAACACCAGAAATAGAAGGCATTGAGCATAAAAAAGTATTGAGCTATTTGGATGTCATGAATGGTGCTCATGTCGGTCAACGTGTTGCAGTCATTGGCGCTGGCGGGATTGGTTTTGATGTGTCGGAATACCTAATACATAAAAAGGCACATAAGCAGCAAGATATTAAAAGCTTTATGGAGCAGTGGGGCGTTGATATGACTCTAGCGGCCAGAGGCGGCGTTGAAGGTATGAAGCCTGTCTTTGAAAAAGCGGAAAGAGAAGTATTTTTGCTGCAGCGTAAAAAAAGCAAAGTTGGATCTCAGTTAGGTAAAACAACAGGTTGGATACATAGGGCTGAGTTACTCGCGAAAGGTGTGGTATTTCATTCTAAATGTGAATACCAACGTATTGATGATGAAGGGCTCCATCTTTCTATTGATGGTGTAGATCAATGTCTGGAAGTGGATACCGTGGTGGTTTGTGCAGGACAAGAGCCGAATAGGTTATTGGAAAGTGAAATCAATCAAAAGGTACATCTGATTGGCGGTGCCGATGTAGCGTCTGAACTGGATGCGAAGCGTGCAATTAAACAAGGAACGCTTTTAGCGGTTGATATTTAGGTTGCTTTCCTGAAGAAAGTTCTGGACAGTATTCTCAGATAAGGCAGTCGTGTTCTCGCCTTACCTGAGAATATGCTTTAGAAGTCGTGCTTTTACTCTGTGTCGTTCGGCTCGCCCGTTTTTAATAGCTTTAATAAGTCTTCTCTTTCAATACTGCGCTTTTGGGCAATATCTAACTGGTACTGATATTTGTTATCCCAGTCCGAAGCACCTTGAACAATATTGGACAAGTCTCCCATCGCCGATTTCATCAAGACTAAATAAGCTTGTATGTTTTGTTCTTGATTAATGAGAATGTTCTTCAGTGCGGTTGAGCTGCTGTGTCTCAAATATAGCTTTAATACGTCATTCTGAGCTTTCAATTCAGCTAACTGGCTATTTTGCTGGGCAATGGATGACTTCAAATTGAGTAATAAAGCATCTTGTTCTGTATCTTTTGCTGAGGTGACGGGTTCTGCTTCTTTCGGTTGAGTTAAAAAGAAGGTGACGCCAGCGGATGCCCCCACACTGAGAATGAAACATAGGATAAATCCAACCCAGATTAATTTAGAGCTTTTTTTCGGAGTGTCTTCGTTATTAGCCATGAGATATTCACATTTATTGGTTACTTCATATATTAGTTTGCTTGTTTATGGGAAAAGGGCAAGAGATAGAAGTGCTTTTATTTGAGAGATCTGTCTTAAACCCGAAGTGCCGTCTCCTTATTCACCATAATGACACATTCTATAGTTTAGTTTTTCTACTGTAACACGTAAAATACGCCACGATTATTAACTGATGTAATAACCTACTAAATTAGTCGGGTAAATACTTGATAAAAACAGTAGGTTTTGTGTACTATTTACGTCCTCAAAGAATCGTCTTAATTGGATAGCTTATGCGCCTGACAACAAAAGGTCGTTATGCGGTAACCGCCATGCTGGATTTGGCATTGCATTCGGATCAAGGGCCAGTGTCTTTATCTGATATTTCTAACCGGCAGGGGATTTCACTTTCTTATCTTGAACAGTTGTTTTCCAAGCTTCGCAAAAAGCTATTGGTGACAAGTGTGAGAGGTCCGGGTGGAGGATATCGCCTTAGTCGTTCAAATGAAGATATTTTTGTTGCTCAAATAGTTGATGCGGTAAATGAATCAGTTGATGCAACAGGATGCAAAGGGCGCAGTGATTGCCAGAGTGGCAACACGTGTCTAACACATCATTTATGGTGTGATTTAAGTGACCAGATACATGATTTTTTGAGCCAAATTAGTTTGGCTCAGTTGGTCCGTAGAAATGATGTTAGGCAAGTTGCCGACCGACAGAACATAGAAAGCCGACAAGGTGGCGCTGATAGCCACATGATTAGCGCGGCAATTATTGATTAAGTGAAGAATAATTTTAGTAGAACTTAGCCCACTGATGTTCGGTGTGTTTGTTCCTATAATGAGTGAGTTTTTATATGACTGAGCAGATAGATAAGGCGCTGGCAAGGGAATACGAAGCTGGTTTTGTGTCTGATGTAGAATCAGAAACGTTTGAGCCTGGTTTGGATGAGAGTGTCATCCGACGTATTTCCGAAATGAAAGGCGAACCTGAATGGATGCTTGAATGGCGTTTAAGCGCATTTCGTGAATGGCTTAAAATGGAAGAGCCGGATTGGGCTTTGGTTGATTACCCAAAAATAGATTTTCAGGCGATCTCCTATTATTCAGCGCCAAAAAGTATGAAAGACAAGCCTAAGTCTTTGGACGAGGTTGATCCAGAATTACTGCGTACTTATGAGAAGCTTGGTATTCCTCTTATAGAACAACAAATGCTAGCAGGTGTGGCAGTTGATGCTGTATTTGATTCGGTGTCAGTTGTAACGACTTTTAGAGAGAAGCTGGAAGAAGCTGGCGTTATTTTCTGTCCAATTTCTGAAGCCATTCAAAAATACCCAGAACTTGTCAAAAAATACATCGGCAGCGTTGTTCCTAAAAAAGACAACTACTACGCGGCATTAAACTGCGCAGTATTCACTGATGGTTCTTTTGTTTACATTCCTAAAGGCACTCGCTGCCCAATGGAATTGTCTACTTACTTCCGAATCAATGAACAAAATACAGGCCAATTCGAGCGAACTCTGATTGTTGCTGATGAAGGCAGTCATGTGAGTTACCTTGAAGGTTGTACCGCGCCTCAACGTGATGAAAACCAATTGCACGCGGCAGTTGTTGAATTGGTTGCAATGGATAACGCAGAGATTAAATACTCAACGGTTCAGAACTGGTACCCAGGTGATGAAGACGGCAAAGGTGGTATTTATAACTTTGTAACCAAACGTGGTATTTGCCACACCAATGCCAAAATTTCTTGGACACAAGTGGAAACAGGTTCTGCTGTCACTTGGAAATACCCAAGCTGTATTTTGAAAGGCGATAACAGTGTCGGTGAGTTTTACTCTGTTGCCCTAACGCGTGGGCGTCAACAAGCGGATACTGGTACAAAAATGATTCACCTTGGAAAAAATACCAAGTCGACCATTATTGCCAAAGGTATTTCAGCTGGTAAGAGTAACGGCAGCTACCGTGGCCTTGTACGAATGAATCCAGGAGCGGAAGGCGCACGTAACTTTACTCAGTGTGATTCATTGCTGATTGGCGATCAGTGTGGTGCCCACACATTCCCTTACGTGGAGAGTCGTAACCCGACAGCCATTGTTGAGCATGAAGCTACTACCTCCAAGGTGAGTGATGAGCAAATGTTTTTGTGCCGTCAAAGAGGTCTAGATCCTGAAAAAGCTGTCTCTATTATCGTTAATGGCTTTTGTAAGGAAGTATTTAAAGAATTACCAATGGAATTTGCCGTAGAAGCTGGCAAGTTACTAGAAATTAGCCTTGAAGGCTCTGTAGGTTAAGGAATTGTTGAAGATGTCGAATAGCAAAAGTTTACTGACGATAAAAGATTTACACGCCAGTGTAGAAGAAAAGCAGATTATTAAAGGTTTAAATCTAGACATTAAACCAGGCGAAGTGCATGCCATCATGGGGCCAAACGGTGCCGGTAAAAGTACGTTAGGTTATGTGTTGTCTGGACGTGATGGTTACAGCGTAGAAGGCGGTAGCGTTGAATTAAACGGCGAAGATCTACTTGAAATGGAAACAGAAGAGCGCGCTCGTGCTGGGTTGTTTCTTGCTTTTCAGTATCCAGTAGAAATTCCAGGCGTTAGTAACTTAGAATTTTTGAAAGCATCTGTAGATGCTCAACGCGAAGCGCGTGGCGAAGAAGCTATTACATCTGCTGACTTCTTGAAAGAAGCAAAAGCAGCCTGTAAGCAAGTTAACTTGCCAATTTCATTCCTTAAGCGTGGCGTGAATGAAGGCTTCTCTGGTGGTGAGAAAAAGCGTAACGAGCTTATGCAAATGTTACTGCTGAAACCGAAGCTTTGTATTCTTGATGAAACCGATTCTGGTTTGGATATTGATGCGCTACAAGTGGTCGCAGAAGGTGTAAATAGCCAGCGCTCTGCTGATCGTAGCTTCATTGTTGTTACCCATTACCAGCGTTTGCTTGACTACATTAAGCCAGATTTTGTTCATGTTTTGTCTGACGGCAAAATTGTGAAGAGCGGTGATGCTTCTCTTGCTCATGAATTAGAAGCGCAAGGTTATGCTTGGTTACAAAGCGGACCTGCTGAAGATGAACTTGAGGGGTAATGCATGAGTGAATGGTTAGAAAGCGCCATTACTCGAGCGCAAGATATTAATGATTGGCTCGCGCCTAAACGAGCGAATGCCGTTGAATTATTATCGAATACAAAATGGCCAACCCGTAAAACGGAAGCTTGGCGTTATACGCCGCTGCGTCCTGTTGAGCGTTCAACGGCGCAAGCTGTAGCGGGTTCTAGTGAACTGTCTCCTGTTGAAGTGGCTGGCTTGTCGGCAATTGAACTGGTCTTTGTGAATGGCAAGTTTGATGTTTCTCAATTAGCAGAAACATTACCAGAAGGCTTGTTCATCACTCTTGGTCAAAATCTTGATGATGCTCAAAAGACTCAAGCACTAGATGCATTTTCAAGCATTAAGCCTGAGCGTCATATGTTTGGTTTAGTCAATGATGCGCTTGCTCAAGACGTGGTTGTCGTTTCGGTTGCTGAAGGCGCTGAAATTACTCAACCTATCCGAATCAGTTCTTTATTAAGCCAAGGTGCAGAATCACATACTCGTGTTCAAGTTAGTTTGGCTGAAGGGGCTCGCTTAACGGTTATTGAAGATGTGCAAGCTGCTGGTGAAACGCTAAACACAGCTTTTGTTGAATATGACATTGCTAAAAAAGCACACCTTGAACATTATCGCTTTGCTTTGCAAACGGGTTCAAATGTTGCGATTGGCGGTAGTCACTTTAATCTACTGGATCATGCAACCATGCACAGTACGATCGTTGCTTTTGGCAGTGATTTGTCTCGTCTTGATACAGATATTATTCATGCTGGCGAATTTGCAGATGCCAAGTTGAATGCCATGTATTTGTTGGATGGTAAAGAGCTTTTCGATCTTCATGCAACGGTTGAGCATGCTATGCCAAATGGTACAACGGAAGAAAACGTTCGTTGTATCGCTGCAGATTCTGCTCGTGCTGTTTTTAATGGTCGTATTCACATTCATCGTGATGCTCAAAAAACATTGGCAGAGTTAAATAACCGCAATTTGTTAATGTCGAACACAGCGGAAATTAACACTAAACCTGAGCTTGAAATTTACGCCGATGATGTGCGTTGTGCTCATGGAGCAACGGTAGCTCAAATTGATAAGCAAGCTTTGTATTACTTGCAAACTCGCGGTGTGAGTCGCTCAAAAGCACAAGTGATGCTCAACTTTGGTTTCATTAATGAGTTGATTGATTTAATGCCAAATGCAGCGTTAGCGGAATGGGTTCGTCCTATTATCCGTGAACGTTTTTCGCAGATGGAAGTGAAGTAAGCGAGAGTTGAATGAGTTTTGATGTAGCAGCTATCCGTGATCAATTTCCTATTCTTAAGCGTGAAATTGATGGTAAGCCTTTGGTTTATTTAGACAACGCAGCCACGACACAAAAACCACAATGCGTTATTGATGCTTTGGTTGAGTACTATACAACGTGTAATTCTAACGTTCACCGTGGTGCGCATCGTCTTGCGGATGAAGCCACTCGTCGATTTGAAGCGGCTCGTGACATTGTTAAAGACTTTATTAATGCGCCAAAACGCGAAGAAGTGATTTGGACAAGCGGTACAACAGAAAGCATTAATATTGTTGCTAACGGTCTTGGCTCATTGTTGTCACCTGGTGATGAAGTGATTGCAACAGGCATGGATCATCATGCGAACTTGGTAACATGGCAACAAGCGTGTAAAGCTTCTGGCGCAACCTTAAAAACAGTTCCTGTAACAGATGAAGGTGAACTCGACCAAGGCGCCTATGATGCGATGTTGAGTGATAAAACCAAATTTGTGGCTTTTCCTCATGTATCCAATGCATTAGGCACGATTAACCCAATTAAAGAAATGACCGCCAAAGCAAAACAGTTTGGTGCTTGGGTGTTGGTTGATGGCGCACAAGGTGCGGCTCATGGTTGGGCTGATGTACAAGATATTGGTTGTGATTTTTATGTCTTCTCAGCGCATAAACTTTATGGGCCGATGGGTATTGGTGTCCTTTGGGGACGAGAATCCGTTCTTGAAAATTGGCCTGTATGGCGTACCGGTGGCGAGATGATTTCCACGGTAACCTTGGAAGAAGCAACTTGGAACGTATTGCCGTATCGCTTTGAAGCGGGAACGCCCAATGTGGGCGATGCTATCGCGACAGGTGAAGCGATTCGTTGGTTTAGTGCATTAGATCAAGAGGCCGTAGCGGCTCACGAGAAAGCTCTGCTAGACCGTGCGACTGAATTAGCAGAAGCATTTGAAGGTTTGACCATTGTTGGTACTGCAAAGAATAAAATTGGCGTTTTGAGTTTTGTGATGGATCAAGGCCATCCAGCGGATATTGGCTTTTTATTGGATCGCCAAGGCATTGCCATCCGTACCGGAGATCATTGTGCACAGCCTTTAATGGCGCGTTTTAATGTGCCTGGCACTGCGCGTGCGTCTTTCTCAATTTACAATACATTAGAAGAAGTCGATGCTTTGTTTGTTGCGCTGAAAAAAGTGCGCACAATGTTGGCTTAGGAGGTTTCAATGACAGCAACAACGTTTGATCCTGCCTCTAGCGTGTCTTTAACCGCTTCTGCGCAGAAATATTTTGCCTCTAAACTGGTTAAGCAGCCGGGTAAATTGATTCGTTTAAGTACTAAAGAAAGTGGTTGTACTGGCTTTTCTTATGTTTTGGACATAGTGAGTGAACCCTTTGGTGAAGATACGGTTTTGTCTTTTGATGGCGTCACACTGGCTGTCGATTCAAAATCTGTTGGTATGCTAAATGGCACAGAGATTGACTTGGTGCGCGAAGGCGTTAACGAAGTTGTGAAGTTTAACAATCCTAACGTTGTGGCTGAATGCGGCTGTGGCGAAAGCTTTAGTGTGAGTTAATCTTTCATGCAGAAAATGGTCGTAACACAGCGTGCTTGTCCTGCGCGTCGAGTGCCAAGCGGTGAACCGGTTAGTATTCCAGAAGGTCAGTTTATTACTATTAACCAAAGCCTTGGCGGTAATTACACAGTAACCTGGCAAGGTAATATGCTGCGTATTGATGGCACTGATGCAGAAGCAATTGGTCAGCAGCCAGAGGTTTTAGAGTTTGCAGACTTGGGCACCAGTGATATCAATGAAGAGCAAGTTTGGCAGGCAATAGACACGGTTTTTGATCCGGAAATTCCGATTAGTTTAGTGTCTCTTGGTTTGGTTTATAAAGTTGAATTGGACCAGGCAAGCAAAACCGTTTTGATTGATATGACGTTAACTGCGCCAGGTTGCGGTATGGGACCAGTGTTAGTTGGCGACGTAAAATACCGAGTTGCGAAAGTGCCGAATGTTCAAGACGTCAAAGTTGAGTTGGTATTTGATCCGCCTTGGTCACGAGAAATGATGAGCGAAGAAGCGCAGTTAGAAGCAGGGCTTTTCTTCTAATGCTTCTTGGCCAAGCCTTATGTAGATAAGTGAAGTCGAATATAATACGAAACGGCCTTAGTAATAAACTAAGTGCCGTTTTTCTATTTTTGTGGTGTTAATCCAAAAGAGGGGAGTCATGTCCTTACCTAGTACAGAAGATATCGTAGATGACCTATTGTTTTTTGATGATTGGGAAGATAAGTACAAGTACATAATTGATCTAGGTAAATCTTTGCCTGCCTTTGATGGAGACTGGCGTACATCTGAGCGTTTAGTGAAAGGTTGTCAGAGCAGTGTTTGGATTCAACCTGGTACAGAGCAAGATGCAGCTAAAGGCGAAGTTTTGGTTTTCTCTGTGGACAGTGATGCCATTATTGTTCGTGGTTTATTGGGTCTTGTATTGGCGGCTTTGAACCATAAAACACCAGCAGAGATTATAGAGTTTGATATCTCAAGTTATTTTGCAGAATTGGATCTTGAACGTCATTTGAGTCCAACCCGAGGCAACGGGCTGCGTTCTATTGTTAGCCGAATTAAAAGTATTGCACAGGCGGCGGTGTAGTTAGTCCGCGCTTTGTATTTTGTTAGATGTTTTTGTTACTTGATAGAGTTTTGGAGCGTTTTAAATGAAGACCCCGGTTTACCTAGACAATTCTGCCACAACACCGGTGGATCCAAGAGTCGCTGAAAAAATGATGGCTTGCTTAACGCAAGATGGTAATTTTGGTAATCCAGCGTCCCGCTCTCATCTTTTTGGTTGGCGTGCGGAAGAAGCGGTAGAAGAAGCTAGGTTGCAAGTGGCGAATCTTATTAATGCTGACTCTCGTGAAATCGTTTGGACATCAGGTGCGACTGAGGCAAACAATCTGGCGCTAAAAGGCATTGCTTATGCTTATCGTCAAAAAGGCCGTCATATCATTACTTCTATGATTGAGCATAAAGCCGTACTTGATCCTTGCAAGCAATTGGAAAAAGAAGGTTTTGAAGTGACTTATCTTCAGCCAGATGAACATGGTGTCATTTCTCCGGCTCAAGTGGCTGAGGCTCTGCGAGAAGATACAATTCTTGTGTCTTTGATGCACGGTAATAACGAATTGGGTGTTTTGACGGACATTGCTGCCATTGGTGAAATGACATCTTCTCGTCGTATTTTTTTACATGTTGATGCTGCACAAACAACAGGTAAGGTTGCGATTGATGTTAATGCCATGAAAGTCGATTTAATGTCTCTTACTGCACACAAAACTTATGGGCCAAAAGGCATTGGTGCTTTGTATGTTCGACGTTCGCCAAAAATCAAATTAGAAGCACAGATTCATGGTGGTGGGCACGAGCGTGGTATGCGTTCAGGTACATTGGCGACACACCAAATTGTTGGCATGGGAGAGGCGTATCGCATCGCAGCGGAAGATATGCAAGAAGATTGCGTCCGTATTAAAGCATTGCGTGAGCGTTTATGGTCTTCTTTAAATGAGTTGCCTGGTGTTCACTTAAATGGCGATTCAGAAAATCGCGTTGCTGGTGTGATTAATGTTGGCTTCGCTGATGTAGATGGTGAAGTGCTTTTGATGTCATTAAGTGATGTGGCGGTTTCTTCTGGTTCTGCTTGTACATCGGCGAGCTTAGAGCCGTCTTATGTATTGCGTGCGATCGGCTTAAATGATGAATTGGCTCATAGCTCTTTACGTCTTTCTGTTGGGCGTTTTACTTCAGAAGAAGAGATAGATTTTGCCGCTGAGACAATTAAAACTGCTGTCACCAAGTTGAGATCTCTAAGGTAAAAAGGATAAAAGAAGTTTTTATGTTGTAAGACGTAAATAATCTTGTTTTGAGCATACAATTTTCATCAATTGGTGCGTATAATCCACGCGCTAAACTTTTATGTCCTGGGCCATGGCTTTTTATGGTTATCGCTATGCTAGTCATCGCCCTTTAAAATCTAATTTGGAGTTATATCATGGCGTTAGAACGCACTCTATCAATCATCAAGCCTGATGCTGTTGCAAAAAACGTAATCGGTGAAATCTACACTCGTTTTGAGCGTGCTGGTTTTAAAATCGTTGAAGCAAAAATGATTCAATTGGATGACGAATTGGCTGGCGGTTTTTACGCTGAGCACAAAGAGCGTCCATTCTACAAAGATTTAGTTGCTTTCATGACGTCTGGTCCTGTTGTTGTTTCTGTTCTTGAAGGTGAAGGCGCTGTTCTTCGCCACCGTGAACTAATGGGTGCTACTAACCCTAAAGAAGCGGCCGCTGGTACTTTGCGTGCAGATTACGCAGCATCTATCGATGCCAATGCTGTTCACGGTTCTGATTCTCTTGAATCTGCAGCTCGTGAAATTGCTTACTTCTTCGGTAAGTAATTGATCGGTAGGGTTTATCGCCCATCCGAAATAGAGAAGGCGGACGTTAGTCCGCCTTTTTGCAGAGGCTTCTGAAAAGACATTCTCTTTTCAGAGGCTTTTTTCGTTTAAACTTAATGCTAAAACATAGCAAGCGATCCTGATTATGACTGACACAAAAAAAGTAAACCTATTGGGTTTATCTCCAGATAAATTGATTGAATTCTTTGAGTCGATCGGTGAAAAGAAATTCAGAGCGACTCAAGTGCTCAAATGGATTCACCAAAAAGGCGCAGAGAGCTTTGATGAGATGACGGATGTCAGCAAGGCGTTGCGTGCCAAATTAGAGACAATTTGTGAGATTCGTGGCCCTGAAGTGGTTTCTCAAAATATCTCCAAAGATGGAACTCGTAAATGGATTATTCGTACGGATGGCGGAAAGAACGACTGTGTTGAAACGGTTTTGATTCCAGATGGCGACCGTGCGACTTTGTGTGTGTCTTCTCAGGTTGGTTGTTCACTAGATTGCAGCTTTTGTTCGACAGGGAAGCAGGGTTTTAACCGTAACCTAACTCCTGCTGAAATTATTGGTCAAGTTTGGATTGCTATTAAGTCCTTTGGTCCTATGGATCCTAATGGCCCTCGCCGAGTGACGAATGTCGTTATGATGGGGATGGGTGAACCTTTGATGAACTTCGAGCCAGTTGTTGATTCAATGATCTTGATGATGCATGACCACGCTTATGGATTGTCTAAGCGCCGAGTGACGTTAAGTACCTCTGGTGTTGTTCCTAAAATCTATGAATTAGTGAAACGCACAGATGTGTCTTTGGCTATTTCTCTGCATGCTCCAACCGATGAGTTACGTAACGTATTGGTGCCAATCAATAAGAAATACCCAATCGTTGAATTACTTGAATCTTGTCAACATTATTTGGCTAACTTGCCAGATAAGCGACACATTACTATTGAATATACAATGATGTCTGGCGTGAATGACAATGAAGAGCAAGCTCACCAATTGGCCGAATTACTCAAAGATCTAGAGTGTAAAATTAACCTTATACCGTTCAATCCATTCCCGCATTCTGGTTATGAAAAGCCGTCGAATAATCGTGTTCGTCGCTTCCAGAAAATATTGGCTGATGCTGGTTACACTGTCACGGTTCGGACGACACGTGGTGATGATATTGATGCCGCTTGTGGTCAATTGGTTGGCGATTTTCATGACAAAACACGTCGTAGCCAAAAATACATTGAGTTACGAGAGATAAATAGCTAATTTATAAAGCTAAATTATTGAATACATGACAAGGATGTCAGTATGCGTATATTTCGATTGCCTTTTTTATTGTGCTGTTTCTTTAGTGCTTCCTGTGCCTACCAACCTGTTTTATCTGATTCTCCTCCTGTATCTGTAGAAAAAAGACTGTCACTTGCTCAAGCGCATTTGCTATTAGGGCAAGTTGGAATGGCCAAAAACCAATTAGATCAGATTGATGAGCTTGATCAAGGTCGGGATTATTGGCGGTTGGTTAGTTTGTATTGGTTAAGTTCTGGTGAGTATGAAGTGGCTTTTTCTACACATCAAAATGCTTTGGAAAAATACCCAAACGATAGTTTTATTTTGAATAATTATGGTGTGTTGTTGGGGCAGCAGAGAAACTGGACAGAAGCATGTAAGGTGTTTTTGAAAGCCAGTGAAAATGCTTTCATAGCGCGCCAATCTGTGCAAATTAACCTTTCTCGATGTGCATTACGTCAAAATCACGTAAATTTGGCTGAGACCTACTTAAAACAAGCAAAAGAAATTGAGGATTTGCCACTTATTGGTTTGATGACAGAGCTCAATCTTGTTTTAATACAGGGTAATATTATCGAAGCTCGAACAATCCTTAACAATATCCAATCTGGTGATGGAATTACCAGCGGATCGGTTCATTTTGATGAGTACAACTGTCTGTCGTGGCAATTAAGTGCACACGAGTCTGACCCTACAAAGTACCCATCGACGAGTATTTATACATGCCTGCATGGCTCAAGGTATTAAAATGACAACTGATGTTCCTGAAAGTAAAAAAAATTTAGAAGCGACAAATAATCCAGAGAATACCAATAGCATTGAAACAACAAATAATATGGATGTCATAGGTGCAAATGACAACATTACAACAGATGAGAAAACGGATACTTTGAACGATATAACTGCAACAGACACAACAGAAAACAACCTTACTATTGGTCAAACCTTAAAAGCAAAAAGAACAGAGTTAGGGCTTACTGAACAAGATATAGCGACAAGTTTAAAAATCTCCCTTGATCAAGTAAAAGCACTTGAAACTGATAATTTTGACCACTTCCTTTCCGTTGCTTTTGCTCGCGGCTTCCTAAAAAGCTATTGTCGAGTTGTTGGCCTTAATCAAATGGAAATTCTAGGCATTTTTGATAGTAATCGAGACAGTAAAGAGTCAACTATCAAACCTGTCGATAAGGTAAACAAGCAAACCCATTTGGGTGACCCTATCGTTATCTTCATTTCGGTTGTTATCGTCGCGGTTTTGATGTTCCTCGTTTTCTGGTGGCCGTCAGAGACTACACAATCGGTTATTACAGATGAAAACCCTGTGAATGAAACTGCTGAAATAGCGCAAGCAGAAGAGCCTGTTCTTACTCCTGATCCTTCTTTGTCTAGTGTACAAAATGAAGATGAGGTGGCAGAGGCTGATGATGCTAACCCTGTACTTAGTACGCCTGTGGAAGAAGCTGCTGTCGTAACAAATGAACCTGAGAGTAATGTGGTTACCGGTTTGTCTCCTGAAACGGTTGCTATTCTTAAAGAAGCAGGTGTTAGCCCAGATGAAGTGGTTAAGGCGACTCAAGTTGTTCCTGCTCCAGAGCCTATAGAAGAGAAACCATCAACACCAACTTATACTCATGATATTGATATTGCATTTGCGGAAGATTGCTGGACAGAAATACGTGACGCAAGTGGTAGAATTTTGTTCTCTGGTGTGAAAACAGCAGGTCAAACTTTGAAATTATCAGGCAATGCTCCGTATCGTGTCGTGCTAGGCTATGCAAGAGGCGTTTCATCTTTGAAGTATAAAGGTGAGGAGTTCGCATTTTCTTCTTTTATTCGTCAAGATTTGGCTCGTTTTGAGCTCAAGTAGAGATTCTTATGCATTTTGAGTCACCTATAAAACGTCGTCATTCCCGTCAGATTATGGTCGGGAATGTGCCGGTTGGCGGTGGTGCGCCAATCAGTGTTCAAAGTATGACAAACACGGAAACCTGTGATGTGGATGCAACTGTGGCACAAATACGTGCCATTGCAGACGCAGGGGCAGACATAGTTCGTGTTTCGGTTCCATCAATGGATGCCGCGGAAGCTTTTAAGAAAATACGTGAATCGGTTTCCATTCCTTTGGTTGCAGATATCCATTTCGATTATAAAATTGCTCTGAAAGTAGCAGAGTACGGAGTGGATTGCTTACGTATTAACCCAGGTAACATTGGTAATAAAGATCGAGTGCGCTCTGTTGTTGATTGCGCTCGTGATAAGAATATTCCTATTCGGATTGGCGTAAATGCTGGCTCTTTGGAAAAAGACTTGCAGAAGAAGTACGGCGAACCGACTCCTGATGCATTGGTTGAATCGGCTTTTCGTCAAATTCAGTATTTTGATGAATTGGATTTTCATGAATACAAATTAAGTCTAAAAGCCTCTGATATTTTCATGACGGTTGAAGCGTACCGTAAAATCGCTAGCCAAATAGATAACCCATTGCATTTGGGGATCACGGAAGCGGGTGGTTTACGCTCAGGAACAGTGAAATCTTCTATTGGACTTGGCTTGTTGCTAATGGATGGTATCGGTGACACGTTAAGGGTTTCACTTGCTGCTGATCCGGTTCAAGAAATAAAAGTTGGGTGGGATATGTTACGTAGCTTGAAGTTGCGTAATCGCGGTATTAACTTTATTGCTTGCCCAAGCTGCTCTCGCCAAAACTTTGATGTGATTAAAACCATGAATCAATTAGAAGAGCGTCTGGAGGATGTTGTGATCCCGATGGACGTTGCTGTTATTGGTTGTGTCGTTAATGGCCCTGGCGAAGCAAAAGAGGCTGATATCGGTCTGGCTGGTGGCTCTCCCAATAATCTCATTTATCAAGATGGTAAGCCGAATAGCAAAACCAAAAATGAAACCTTGGTTGATGATTTAGAAAAAATGATTCGTGATAAGGCGGCCCTAAAAGAGCGGGAACTAGCCAACATCATTGTAAAAAATTAAGGATCCATAGTGGCTCGAAAAATTCAAGCGATTAGAGGAATGAACGACATTCTTCCTGATCAATCTTCTGTCTGGCTATATTTAGAAAAAACGGTAGCCGACGTTGTTAAATCTTATGGTTATCAACAAATTCGCTTCCCTATTGTTGAAAGTACCGATTTATTCAAACGTGGTGTGGGTGAGACAACCGACATTGTAGAAAAAGAGATGTATACCTTCGAAGATCGTAATGGCGAGTCTTTAACCTTACGACCAGAAGGTACGGCCAGCTGTGTACGTGCAGCTGATCAAGCTGGATTATTATTTAATCAAGTGCAGCGTTTATGGTATACGGGGCCAATGTTCCGTTATGAGCGCCCACAAAAAGGTCGTTACCGCCAATTTCATCAGATCGGTGTGGAAGCTTTTGGTATAAGCTCTGCTGATATCGATGCAGAGCTGATTATCTTGTCTGCTCGTTTATGGCAGAAATTAGGGCTTCTTGAGCATGTTGAATTGCAGTTGAACACCATTGGCTTGGCTTCTGAACGTGAAGCTTTTAAGGCTGCATTGGTTGAATATTTAACTGAGTTCAAAGATCAATTAGATGAAGATAGCCAACGTCGTTTGACCACCAATCCATTGCGAATTTTGGACTCTAAAGATGAGTCAACGCAATCCGTTTTACAAGGTGCACCAAACCTTGAAGACTTTATTGGTGACGAATCTCAAGCACATTTTGAACGCCTACAAGCGATTCTAAAAGCCAATGATATTCCTTATGTTATTAATCACCGACTTGTTCGTGGTTTGGACTATTACGGTAAGACAGTATTTGAATGGGTGACAACTCACCTTGGTGCGCAAGCGACTGTGTGTGCTGGTGGTCGTTATGATGGTCTTGTTGAACAGTTGGGCGGTAAGGCGACACCAGGTGTTGGTTTTGCGATGGGAATTGAGCGATTGATTCTATTGCTCGAAACGCTGGACTTGGTTCCGGCTGCAGCAAAATTCTCAACAGATGCCTTTATTGTCAGTATGGGAGAAGCTGCTGAACTAGTTTCTTTTGTATTGGCTGAGAAACTACGCGAAACGGATTCAGGTTATGTTGTTTTACGCCATTGTGGTGGTGGAAACTTTAAGAATCAGATGAAAAAAGCGGATCGATCAGAAGCTCGATTGACCTTAATTATTGGGCAAGATGAAGTAGACCAAGGTGTTTGCCAAGTTAAAGATATGTTAACTGGTGAGCAAGAAACTTGTGCGTTTGATGATGTGGTTTCATACATCAGCAACAAATTATAATTTGATTTAACAGAGTGTCGCTTTGTTGAATCGGCGACACCTTGAATGAGGAAGTAGATGTGTCTGAATTAAAGACTGAAGAAGAACAAATTGAAGCCTTTAAAGCATGGTGGAAGAAAAACGGCGTTATGCTGATTGCCGCTGTTGCTGTTATTGCAGGTGGTTATTTTGGTTTTCAGGCTTGGAAAAATAACCAAGCGAATTACACAAGCGAAGCATCGGCTCTATATCAGAATTTGGTGCAAGCAGCCGCTGATTTAAGTGATGAAGACAATAAGCAAACAGTTACTTTTATTGCGAAACAGCTTACTGAAGATTACGGCGACACTGGCTATGCTACATTTAGTCATTTGTTTTTGGCACGAGTGGCTGCTGAAAATGGTCAATATGATGAAGCGATTGCTGCATTAGATAATGCAATTGCTAGCACAGATGATGCTTCTTTTATCGCGATTGCAAATCTCCGCGCAGCTCGTCTACTGCTTCAGAAAGAAGATTACACAAGTGCTATGGCGAGAGCAGATAAAGTATCGGAAGAAGAGTTTGTTGCTCAACAGCAAGAACTTGTTGGGGATATTTACTTGGCTCAAGATAAGCGTGATGATGCTCGAATCGCTTATGAAAAAGCAAGTGAAGCATTGGCTGCAGGTGTAAATCATCCTTTGCTTGATATTAAACTTCAGGACTTGGTGAAAGGCTAAATATGAATAAGTCTCTTTTGTTTGTCCTTCTATCTGCTGTTTTAGTGATTCAAGGTTGCTCTAATGCGCGCCCAGCATTAGAAAAGCTTCCTAAAATGGAAAATAAAGTTGGTTTCAAAAAAGCTTGGCGAACTGGTGTTGACGGTAACTTCGGTGAGTCTAGCGAGCGCTTTAATCTTATTGCTGAAGATGGTTCATTGTACTTCGCAACGGATGAAGGAAGCCTTTATGAGTTAGGGCAAGCAAAAGGAAACAAAATACGCGTTATTCCTACAGAGTACACACCAAGTGCTGGTGTTACACGTAATGGCGATGTTTTGTATTTTGGTACTTACGATGCTCAATTGGTCGCTGTTTCTCTAGAAAGCCGCTCTGTATTATGGGAAAAGAAACTAAGCTCTGAAGTGTTGTCGGAAGTAGCCTATGCCGCTGGAAAACTTGCAGTACAAACGTCGGATGGCTGGTTAAGCGTTTTAGACGCTGGGACAGGTGATATACTCTGGCGCGCTAAAGAAGATTTGCCGTCTTTAACTGTGCGTGGTACAAGTGCTCCCATTATTGAGGAAGGTAAAGTAATAGCTGGCTTTGCTGATGGTAAGCTAAACGCCTATTCTTTACAGAGTGGCGCCTTGATTTGGTCTTATGAAGTTGGCAAACCTGAAGGCCGTTATGAAATTGAGCGATTGAGCGACTTAGATGGACGTTTGGTTGTAAAAGATGGAGTTGTCTATGCTATTGCTTATAATGGCACCTTGGCGGCTTTATCTATTGATACTGGTCGTCCTTTATGGCAAAGAAGCATTGCGAGCTCTGTAGGTCTTGCTTTGAAAGATGAGTTGCTTGCCGTAGTCGATATGAAAAGTAATGTTTTTCTTTTAAATGCCAAAAATGGTTCAGAAATTTGGGAAAACACAACACTTCTCGACCGAGACTTAATTTCTCCAGAATTTTATCGTGACTATGTTGCTGTAATGGATCGAGCTGGTTATGTGCACTTGCTTGATTTAGTAACTGGTGACGTTGTTGCATATAAGTTAGCAGATGATGATGTTCCACCAGGTAGTCGTATGGTGGCAGATGGTAAACTGTTATTTATTCTTACGCCGGACTCTAATGTGACGGCACTGAGCTATTGAGATTGTCTTAATCTTTTTTAGCGACTTTTTAAGAGGCTACCATTCCAAAAGGGATGGTGGCCGCTTTGTATTTTTATAGGTAAAAAAATGATTCCAGTAATTGCATTGGTAGGTAGACCCAATGTTGGCAAATCTACGCTTTTTAATCAATTAACTCGATCTCGTGATGCTTTGGTAGCTGATTACCCAGGACTTACGAGAGACCGTAAATACGGTGACGGGAAGATTGGAGAGCACGAGTTTATTGTTATTGATACTGGTGGTATCAGTGGTGATGAGCAAGGTATTGATGAAAAAATGGCGCGTCAGTCATTGTTAGCCATTGAAGAAGCCGATGCCGTTTTGTTCTTAGTTGATGGTCGACACGGTTTGAATCCTGCAGATGAAATGATTGCAAATCATCTACGTCGATCTAATAAACCTGTTTCTCTGGTTGTGAATAAAACTGACGGTATTAATGAAGATATTGCCTTGGCCGATTTTTATTCATTAGGTCTTGGTGAATTGCACCCAATTGCAGCCTCTCATGGTAAGGGGGTTCATATCCTAATTGATAAGGTTATGTTGCCATTTGCTGAAAAGGTTGCAGAAGCAAAAAATCAGATTAACCTAGAATCTCGTGGCATTCGCATCGGGGTGGTTGGACGACCAAATGTAGGTAAATCTACTTTGGTGAATCGCATGCTAGGCGAAGACCGTGTTGTTGTGTATGACATGCCTGGAACAACTCGTGATAGCGTTTACATTCCTTATGTACGTCATGATCAAGAGTACACTTTAATTGATACGGCGGGTGTACGTCGTCGTAAGCATGTGAAAGAAGCGGTTGAGAAATTCTCGATTGTTAAAACGCTTCAAGCTATTCAAGATGCCAATGTTGTAATTGTGGTTATTGATTCCCATGAAGACTTGGTTGAACAAGATTTGCATATGATCGGCTATGTATTGGATGCTGGTCGAGGCGTGATTCTGGCGATTAATAAGTGGGATGGCTTACAAAAAGATGAGCGTGAGCACATTAAGAGCGAAGTTGAGCGCCGTTTAGGTTTTGTGCCTTATGCAAAAGTACATTACATCTCAGCTTTGCACGGAACGGGTGTTGGTGACTTGTATGACACAATTCAAAGTACTTACGAGTCTTGCTATTCTAAGTGGTCGACCAACCGTTTAACGCGCATATTGGAAGACTCGGTTTCTGAGCATCAGCCACCAATGGTAAATGGTCGTCGAATCAAACTAAGATACGCACACCAAGGTGGATCTAACCCGCCACGTATTGTTGTTCATGGTAACCAAACGAATTCATTGCCTGGTAGTTATAAACGTTATCTCGAAAATAAATTTAGAACCGTACTGAATATCACAGGTACGCCTATTATTTTTGAGTTTAAGTCTTCTGAAAACCCATTTGCTCCGAAGAAATAATATTTCTTTTTGCAATTAGGTTCATGATACTAAGTCCCTGAGCACTTTCTACAATAGAAAGTTCTTGGGGATTTTTTTATTCTGAATATCATCACTTTTATATCTTAAATAAGGTGAAGGAATAGTGGTATTGCAATGTTTGACACTTTGACAAGATGTAGGATTGTTTCAGGATAAAGACAGTAACAATCATGTTATTACACTTTATAGCGTCGTATTTTTTGAGTCCTTTCAATAGAATCTCGACTTCATCAGTTGAGGTTTTTTATGTTTATTTTCCGTAGTCTTTTTTATCTTTTTGCTATTGCTGGTATTGCTCAGCTTGTTTCTTTAGAGGGCTATCGTGCATTGGCTCTTGCTCAATACAGTGAGCATTCATTGACAGAATACATGCAAGACGTGATGGCGCTTCTGAGCTGTATCTTGTTTTTTTATGCGTCACGCTTAGACGATAAACTTCACATTGTTTCTGTGCTCCTTGCGGCTTTGTTGGGCATGATGTTTGTCCGTGAATCAGATGCTTTATTAGATCAATATGTCTTTGATGGTGCTTGGCAGGTGATTGTTGTATTGATTCTTGCCTGTGTGGCTGTTTTTTTGCGAGGCAAGCTTTCTAAGGCTTATGCTTCATTAACTGAATATTCGTTACAGGCAAGCGCGGGGATTTTCCTAGCAGGCTTTGTTACTTTATTAGCTTTTTCAAGACTAATGGGGCGCTCATCTTTTTGGCAATCCGTAATGGGGGATTCCTATATACGAGTTGTTAAAAATATAGTGGAAGAGGGGATTGAGACCTTTGGGTATAGTTTGGTTTTGATATCAGCTGTTGAGCTAGTGCTGATTTGTTTGAAGCGCAGAAAATATTCACTTGCCGTTACGCCTCGTTTCTTTTCTTCAGAGCAAAAAAATACTTCATGCTGCTAAAGCATGAAGTATTTTAATTTCATTAAGTACTTATTTAACGTGATTTGGTTTTTGGCTTACGGCGTTTAGCTGTATTGCCATTTGTTGGTGTCCCTGATGCTCTACCTGTCGCCGTATTGTTATTTCTTTTTGCTCGTGCTTTTTCGTTAGCCGCATTTTTCGCCATTGTTGGGCGATTAGATGTATGAGAAGCACCTGTTGTTTGTCCCGGTTTAGCGTTTTTAGGACGACGAGGTGTTTGAATGTCTTTATCCGCTGATGGTACCAACTTATTAGCACCATTACCGATTAAGTCTGCACGTCCCATTTGAATGAGAGTATTACGCAAATCCTTCCAGTTGTTTGCGTCGTGATAACGTAAGAAGCCTTTTTGCACTGTGCGCTGTTTTGCATCCTTTGGCGTATAAACATCTTCACTCTTATAAGTTACCGGCTTAAGCGGGTTTTTACCGGAATGATACATAGCGGTCGCAAGAGACATTGGAGAAGGGTAGAAGGTTTGTACCTGATCAGGCTTAAAGTCGTTAGTTTTTAACCAAAGAGCAAGGTTCATCATGTCTTCATCTGAGCTGCCTGGATGCGCTGCTATGAAGTAAGGAATCAAATGCTGCTTTTTGCCAGCTTCTTTAGAATACTTATCAAACATACGTTTAAAACGATCGTATGTTCCCATTCCTGGCTTCATCATTTTTGACAACGTGCCTTGCTCTGAGTGCTCAGGTGCGATTTTCAGCAAGCCGCCAACGTGGTGGGTTACAAGCTCACGAACGTATTCTGGGTCTTCAACTGCAAGGTCGTAACGCAAGCCAGATGCGATTGAAACAGTATGAATGCCTTCTACTGCACGAGTTTTGCGATACAGCTGAGTTGTTGGGCTGTGATCCGTATTTAGATTTGAGCAAATAGTTGGGTAGACACAGGATAGCTTACGGCATGAGGCTTGAACCTTGTCATCGTTACAATTCAATGTGTACATGTTAGATGTTGGTCCACCAAGGTCAGAAATATGACCTGTGAACCCTGGTACTTTTGCTTTGATGTCTTCGATTTCACTCAAGATAGACTCGTGTGAGCGAGATTGAATAACCCGGCCTTCGTGTTCTGTGATTGAGCAAAAAGTACAGCCACCAAAACAACCACGCATGATATTGATCGATGTCTTGATCATGTCATAAGCGGGAATACGTGCTTTTTTGTATTTCGGGTGAGGCACTCGAGCATAAGGCAAATCGAACACACCATCCATTTCTGGTGTTTCCAGCGGAATTGGTGGTGGATTGACCCAGATTTCTTTTTTGCCATGTTTTTGAATCAAGGCGCGGGCGTTATGTGGGTTTGATTCAAGGTGCAAAATACGTGAAGTATGGGCGTATAAAACTGGGTCTTTTGAGACTTTTTCAAAAGACGGAAGACGGATGTAAGTTTTATCTGGATCGAGCTTTTCCCCGCGTCGTAAAGGCGCAGGAATGACTCGAATCGGCATAACATCCGAGTCTTCATGATCATCTTTAGTTTGGCACTTCCCTTCAGGAATGTACTCATAAGGGCTGTAAATTTTATCTATTTTGCCTGGCCAATCGACTCGTGTTGAGTCGATTTCGGTATAACCACCAGGTGGCGTGTCTCTGACAATAGTGGTGCCACGAATATTAGTTAATTCGTTTAGGGTTTTGCCCATGGCCATTTCGTGGGTGACTTCCATGATGGCACGCTCAGCGTTGCCATAAAGCAGGATGTCAGCGGTTGAATCAATCAACACTGAGCGTCGAACTTCATCACTCCAGTAATCATATTGAGCAATACGGCGTAAGCTGGCTTCAATCCCACCAACCATAACTGGCACATCTTGAAAGGCTTCTTTACAGCGTTGAGAATAAACAATCACTGCTCGATCAGGTCGCTTTCCGCCAACACCGTAAGGTGTGTAAGCATCGTCGTTACGAACTTTTAAATCTGCAGTGTAGCGATTGATAAGCGAGTCCATGTTGCCAGCTGTCACACCAAAATATAAATTCGGGCGGCCGAGGCGCATAAAGTCATCAGTATTTCGCCAATCCGGTTGGTCAATAATACCGACGCGATAACCTTGAGCTTCCAATAAACGACCTAGTACAGCCATACCAAAACTAGGGTGATCTACGTACGCATCGCCTGTCACTATGATGACGTCACAACTGTCCCAACCAAGAGCATCCATCTCTTCACGTGTTGTAGGAAGAAAAGGGGAGACACCATAGCACTCTGCCCAATAAAGGGGATAAGAGAAGAGTTGTTTGGCTGTTTTATGTCGTTTAATCATCATTCGCTCTTGGTATTGGCATAAGTTTCAGCAAAAGGCGCTGTAATTATGAGAATACATGGTTTATCGGTAAAAAATCGTGCTGCATTATCCCAGAAAAGTATCTTGGTAGACAGTCTAATCTAGGGTTTGATACGCCAGACACTTTCTTCAAATAATGCGTGACCACGTTCTTTATATCTGGGTATGGTTTGTACTAAATTCTCAGAAGCCAGCTTCTGAATATTCTTTCCCCACAAGGAAATGACGGACGCTTCTTCAACGGAAAAAGGCGGAGTTTGATTATCACCATCATGATGTAGAGAGATTAAAAGTACATTGGCGGATGCGGCTAAACGCTCAAGTGTATGAGTGACATAATCTGCTCGCTTGGAATCAGACATTGCTACCATAGCCGCTCTATCGTAGCAGGCATCAAAACCTGTCTCGGTAAACTGAAAGTAATCCCCTTCGATAATGCGAAGTGGTAAGCCTTGAACAGTATGGATTTTTAGTTCGCCATCTTGATGAGTGTCGTACGTTAGGTCGTTATCTCCTAAAAACTGGATAACGGCCAAAGGTGATAGCTCAACTCCTGTTACTTGATAGCCTTGTTCAGCTAGCCAAATCATATCATTTGATTTACCGCATAATGGCACAAGTACTCGGCTGTCTTTGGGTAATGTAGGCCAAAACTCGATCAACTTAGGGTCAACGCCTTCTTGATGAAAGCCGATCCTTCCCGTTTGCCATCTATCTAACCAAAAATCATTTGTAATCACAGTGACCTCATATAAGAAAATAGGTGATGGAGCAAAGGGCCTTTTGATAAGACTCATCCCAGTATAGACTTAGACAATACTTTTAAGTCATTTGTTGACTATTTTTACACATCAATTACTTCATTTTAAGTGTGGTTTTATTATGTCTTTAGACGATGCGCCAGCCCATGTTCAATTAGCTGTGGATCTTATTGAATTGCTTGAAATAA
The DNA here is from genome assembly GCF_055809555.1 of Marinomonas sp. 15G6-16. NCBI lineage: Bacteria > Pseudomonadati > Pseudomonadota > Gammaproteobacteria > Oceanospirillales > Oceanospirillaceae > Marinomonas > Marinomonas sp. 15G6-16. The sequence goes on from NZ_CM147916.1 coordinate 2,768,024, forward strand.
ATAACGTAGACAGTGCGGTTGCTGTTAAAGCATTGGAATTAGTTTTGGCTGATTGCAAGGCAAAGTTAGAGACGGAAGTACAAAAATAAATGCACAGAAGAATCGACCATATCAAATACAATATGGTCGATTGGTTTTATCTTCGATTAAATTTTAAAGGTAGAAGCTTTCACTTCGTATTCTTTGGTTACTTTATGGATATCTTCACTGCTGTGAGCAAGGCTAACCATATTTTCAGCAAGTAACTGAATGTCTTGAGCATTTTCGTTAATTGTTTCACTTATAGCGGTCATTACATGATCTTGTTCAAGGGTTTCTTTCGCTACCTCTTGGCTTATTTGTGCTATTTCACTTACGTTAGTTGCTCTTCTTGTTAGGCCTTCTGAGATCTCAAGCGTGTGCTTAACACTGATGACTGTTCTTTCTTTGCTAGATTCCATTGAGCTGACGGTCTTATTAACGCTTGTGTTTAGGTTGGTGAGTACTTTTTCGATTTCATCTGTCGATTCACTTGAGCGCTGCGCCAATGTTCTGACTTCATCTGCAACAACAGCGAACCCTCGTCCGGTTTCACCTGCGCGTGCTGCTTCAATGGCTGCGTTTAAAGCAAGTAGGTTAGTTTGTTCAGAGATGCTTCTTATCGATTGCAGCAGCTGTGTAATAGCTTCAACATCTTTGGTTAATGCTTGCAGTGAATTTGAGCTAGCTGTTGTATCTTCTTCCAGTAGCTTCATGTCTTCCATTATCGTCATCGCATGCTGGCTGTCTTTGATTGTATCTTGTTCAAGAATACGAACAATGTCTGATGAATGAGTACTGCTTTGTGCCACTGTTTTCATAGACTGAGAAACTTGATCAGAGGCTGTGGCCACTTCTTGCGAACGATGTTTGCTGGACTCTACACTCATGCTGGCATTTTTGCTGATGTCATGAATTTTATTGCTAGAGCTAACTAGAATCTTAGCAATTTCTTGGTAGTCAGCGAATAAGCTAGAGAGTTTATCTAGTAACGTATTTAATGAAATTTCAGCAGGAGATTTCGCGCCTTTTATACGAACGGATAAGTCATTATTGCTTGATATTTCTTCAACGGCAGACGCAATTTTGATGTTTGCGGAAGACTCTTTAGACATTAGATAAGCCATGTAAATCAAAACCGCAGCCTCTACAATTGCAAAAGCGCAATGTACTATCATAATCGCCATGTCATGATGACCAGAGAAAACCATAATAGGCATATCACCTATTTGCACTCCGGCCATTTGTACATACATAAAGCCAATGTGATAAGCCGCAGTTGTTAACAGCGCAGCAACAATAGGCTGCCATTTTTGGTAAATCAGAAAGAATGCCATTGTCGCGAAGATGTGAAAATGCATTTCAACTAGGCCAAGTTGGCTTTGGATCATTGCCGATGAAACAAGCATCATTAAAATGCCTGCCACAATAGAAAACCCTAGTTGGCCTTTCAGTAAGCTGTAAGCAACCTGAGTTACAACCACTAAAATGACGGAAGCGATTAGAGTGAAAGAAAATAATTGTTCGCCAATTAATCCACTCAATAGCAGCACTGGCACTTGTGCTAGCAGGGCTCCATATATAAATAAATCATTTTTTAAGGTGCGCTGTCTTGATGATGTCATTTAGTTATCCGTAGTTTTCTGTGTTAGTTAAGAGATAATCTCTCTGCGATAATTCTGCCGGAACAAAAAATTAGGCATTCGCTGTATTTAGAGTGTAGTTCCAATCTGCGAGGATTATATTTATGTTACGAAAAATAACTAGCGGATGTATCAAGTGGTTTTTTGTAAAATGGATATTTTATAAGGCATATTTGTATCTTTATGTAATAGATTGTGGGTTGTGTAAAATGGATCTTTGTTTTGTGCAAACAAAAAGATAATGAAGTGAGAATGTATATCAATTCACTCGATACAGTTTTTTATTATACTGCTGCTTATCACTTAAAATTTAAAATAAAACGATTTAATAGGATGGTCTTTTGCAAACTCTTGCTCAGTTAAATAATGGTGATTTGAAAGGTATTGTTCGGCTTCAAATCAGTGAAAATTTAACCTCTTTTCCTAATGCTATTTTTGACCTTGCGGATAGCTTAGAAGTGTTGGATTTATCCAATAATTGTCTGAGTCAGCTGCCGGATGATCTTTATAGACTAAAAAAGCTGCGTATTATATTTTGCTCAAATAATCGTTTTACAGAATTGCCGAGTGTGTTAGGTGAATGTGAAAGCCTAGAAATGATAGGCTTTAAAACCAATCAAATTTCACATCTGTCATCGGCATCCTTGCCAGATCAAACTCGCTGGTTGATTTTGACGGATAATCAGATCGAAGCATTGCCAGAGGATTGTGGTCGTTTAACTCGTTTGCAAAAATTAGCATTAGCTGGAAATCGTCTAACCTCGCTTCCTACATCTCTCGTTAACTGCCAGAAATTGGAGTTAATTCGACTTTCAGCGAATCAGCTTAAAGCTTTTCCTGATCAGCTTTTAAGTCTTCCACGCTTGGCTTGGTTGGCCTTTTCTGGAAACCCTTTTTGTAGTCAGCGAGATGCTCATGAAGAGTTTAAAACAGTTCAGTTCTGCGACCTCAACTTACATCAAGTATTGGGGCAAGGCGCTTCAGGAGTAATCTCTATAGCGACTTGGGAGCGTAATGAGTTTGCTTTTCCTGATAAGGTTGCGGTCAAAGTTTTTAAAGGAGAAGTGACAAGCGATGGTTATCCAGAAGATGAGTTGGATGCTTGCCTAGCTGTTGGCAATCATCACAATTTAGTAAAACCATTAGCAAAAGTGTCAGACGAGGGGCGAGCTTCTTTAGTAATGGAACTCATTCCCGAAGATTATTTTAATTTAGGCATGCCGCCTAGTTTGGTCTCTTGTACACGAGATACATTTGCTGACGATCTCTCTTTTTCAATTGAAAAGATTGCTCATATCATTGAACAAGTTGATGATTTAGTACTGCATTTTAATAAATGCAAGGTCAGTCATGGCGACTTGTATGCTCACAATATATTAATCAATGAAAAGGGACACGTATTATTCGGTGACTTTGGCGCTGCTTCTAAATATGGCAATTTGTCGCTAGATCAGCAAAAAGGGATTGAGGTAATAGAGCAGCGAGCGTTTGGCTTTTTTATTGATGATATGCTGAGTTTGTGTGTCGAAAGTGATAAAACGAGTGCTAAATATAAAGAGTTGAGTTTGCGTCGTTTGAATTAATAAGATTAAACGGAAAAGAGCTATATTGAGTTCTGAAGTGAAACACCAAAAAAATTAAGCCTGCGGTATCGTTTTTTAACGACGGCCGCAGGCTTAATAACACTTTAAATGTTTTTGCTGTTAAACAGTTTTTTCTATTTTTTTAGTTAACCCGTTAGACTTTAAAAAGCGTGGCTTTGTCTTGGTATTCTGCTGTGACTTGGAAAATCTCTTCACTGCTTTTCGTTAGACGCTCCATTAAATCAACCAATTGAAGAATTGCTTGGGCGTTTTGGTGAACCTTGTTATTAATGGATTGAATAACCTGTTCTTGCTCCAACGTACTGTGCGCAATGTCTTGGCTGGATTGAGCAATTTGGCTGACATCCTGAGCTCTTTTATTAAGTCCTTCTGAAATACTTAACGTATGCTCCATATTTACGTGGGTTTTTTCTTGTCCAGAGGTCATGGAGCTAACGGTTTTGCTCACGCTGTTATTAAGGTTTTCAAGGACTTTTTCGATCTCATCCGTAGAATCACTAGAGCGCTGAGCAAGTGCTCGTACTTCATCTGCTACAACGGCAAAGCCTCGTCCGGTTTCTCCCGCTCTTGCAGCTTCAATGGCGGCGTTCAGAGCCAATAGGTTAGTTTGCTCTGAGATGCTTCTAATGGACTCAAGGAGTTGAGTAATGGAGTCAACATCAGAGTTCAATGCCTGTAAGGATTCAGCAATAGAAGCCGTGTCTTTAGCCAGCAATTCCATATCATTTACAATTGTGAGTGCTTGTTCGCTGTCTTTCAGCGTGTCCTTTTCTAAGTAACTAACAATTTCAGCGGAATCAGAGCTCTTTTGAGAAATATGTTGCATAGATTGGGCAACCGCCTCAGAAGCAGTAACTGTGTCGTCCGAGCGTTGCTTACTGGTATCGACACTTGAGTTAACTTCAGTTGTGATTTGGCTGATGTGCTTACTTGACTGAACTAAAGACAAAGCGATGCGTTGGTAATCTGAAAACAGATTAGATAGCTTTTCTAATAAGTTGTTAAGTGCGATCTCTCCATCCGAAGTCGGTTTATCGATTCTTAAAGAAAGATCATTCTTTTTGGAAATCTGCTCAATTGTATTGGCAATTTTGACGTTGGCAGCGGATTGCTTTGTCATAAGATGTGCCATGTACATAAGTAAGCTTGCTTCTGCGATAGCGAAAATACAGTGGACGATCATTAAGCCTAAACTGTGGTGACCTGAAAACACCATAATCGGCATGTCTCCAATATGAACCTCTGCCATTTGTACAAACATGAAACCAATGTGGTAGAGAGCCGTTGTGACTAATGCAGCAAGAATAGGTTGCCACTTCTGATAAATGAGCAGCATGACCATAGAGTTAAAGATATGAAAGTGCATCTCAATTAAGCCTAATTGGCTTTGAATGAGGAAGGATGACACCAACATAATGATGACACCGGCCGCAATGGAGAAGCCGATAGTGCCTTTAAATAAGCTATAAAAAAGTTGAGTTGCAACCACGATAATGGCGGCAGCCACAAGCGTAAAAGAGAAAAGCTTTTCTCCTAGCATCCCGCTGATAAGCAAAATTGGAGCCTGGCTCATCAATAGTCGATATATAAAGAGGTCGTTCTTCAAGGTTTTTTGTGTTGCGTTCATGGACAAGTTGCCTTTCTGTCTATTTGGTCAGATCAATCATGCATGATTGTAATAAAATGTATACTTGTATTTTATGACAACCTTTCTATGCAGCTGCTTTCGTACTTTATTTTATAGAAGTGTGTTTTAAACTTTTGATTAAAACAATAAGTATTACAATAATTTTTTTAATCAAGTGAGTCTATGACACTCAGATGTTCTGTCGGTAATATCGCTTAGAGTATTTAATGGAAGGGCGCATAAGAAGAGAATAAGAAAATAAAAAAGCCCTGAGCATAGGCTATGCACAGAGCTTTAATTTAGGGCTAAGTTGGCTTTAGCCTAAGGCTTTTGCACTTTCTGTTAAGCGAATCGCTTGATCGCATGCATTAGCAAGCTCGGCCCCTTTTTTCACAAAATGACGACTAAAGTAATCTTTATGCTCATCATGTTCATGGAAATTATGAGGCGTCAGTACAGCGGTTAAAACCGGTACTTCAGTTTCTAACTGCACTTGCATAAGAGCATTACAAACTGTTTGCGCGACAAAATCATGTCGATATATTCCGCCATCGACAACCAATGCGCTGCCAGCAATGGCGGCATATTGACCGCTTTTTGCTAATAGCTTTGCTTGTAGAGGAATTTCATAAGCACCGGGTACAGGAATGACATCAATAAGTGATGCATCGTATCCGCGAGAAATTAACTCATCTTTGAAACTGTTAACGCAATTCAATACGATCTCTTCATGCCAAGCGGCGTGAAGTATCGCAATACGTTTTGTTGCTGGTGTGAAATCAATGTGATTCGTTGAGCTCTGATTCATTTTAAAATCCTATAAATATAAGGTGAATCAGGGCGAACGGGCAGGCAAAAACACCATGTAAATGGCATACCTTAATACAGTGACGTAAGAATACGACTCTGCTAGAGGTTTTGTCTGACACGCTCTCTATCATCCGGACTATAACCGTCGGCTCTGGAGTCTCACCAGATCTGCTGACCCTAAAAGCACTTCTATATAAAAATGCTAAAAGGCGCTCGCGGGCTTAGATGCTACGTTTACGTATTATCTTTACCGCCGGTGGGGAGTTTCACCCCGCCCCGAGAACGAAATCGGAATTTTTCCGATGGGCTGAATATACTTTTATTTGTTGTCTTGTGTCAAAGCAAGATAAGGAGTAAATGTGATGAAATTTAGGAAGCGTTTGAGATAGGCTAAGGCTGCAACAAAAAGTTACTCATTCCTACTGATACAATACACATTTCAAAAGTATCGTCGATGTAAGATAGATAAAGCAGCCATTTATGCTTAAATGTATTATATGGAATAAAGGGTTAATGCCAGCAAGGAGTACTACATTATGACGTCGCTTATTTTATTTTTGCGCAGCACACTGATTACCTTTATGGCGCTTGCTGTAGTAGCTTGTTCTTCCGTTAATAACGAGAAGGTTATTGAGGAGGAAGTTTATGAGATTGAAGATGTGGTGCAAACAAACGCTGCTGTTTATTCCTGTGATGATAAGCTGCTGAATGTCTACTTTCATGGTGATCAAGCAGAATTAACATGGAAAAATGAAACACACTTACTGAATCATGCTGTGAGTGCGTCAGGATCTTCTTTCCTAGGAGAGTCTTTGTCCTTTGTCATTCAAAGTGAAAAAACCGTGTTAAGCACAAAAAGCGCAAAAGAGATTCAATGCCTTTTGCTGCATGTTGATTCTTAATCTGCTTTTACCTGAACATCTCTCACTTTAAATTCCAGCCTTTTCATCTCGTTAAGCCTCCATTCCGTGTACAATAACGCCATTCGCGCAGGTTGCGCTCTGTTATATGTAGAGAATGAATGAGCAAGTTATTTGTAATGGGCATGGGGCCCGGTGATCTAGGTTTGGTTGCGCCGAATGCAACAAAAGCATTAACGGCCTGCAGTGACTGGGTCGCTTATGGTTACTATTTAGAGTTGCTGGGTGAATTAAGTGACGGAAAAACCTTCCACGATTTGCCGTTAGGCGAAGAAATCGGTCGAGCGCGTTTAGCACTTACGCTTGCAGCACAAGGTAAAAATACGGCGCTTATTTCTAGTGGCGATATTGGCATTTATGCTATGGCGACCTTGGTGTTTGAACTCTTAGATTTACAACTTCAAGGCAAAGAAAGTCACCCAGAATGGCTCGATGTCGAGATTGAAGTGATCCCAGGTATTTCCGCGATGCAAGCGGGCGCAAGCCGAGTCGGTGCTATGTTGGGCCACGATTTCTGTACGATCTCTCTATCGGATTTATTAACCCCTTGGGAAACCATAGACAAACGCCTTCATGCTTGTGGTATGGGCGATTTTGTTGTGTCTTTTTATAATCCTGTTTCTAAAAAGCGCGACTGGCAATTGAATCACGCCCGTGATGTCTTGTTGCAATATCGTCCTGCAAGCACGCCTGTGATGATTGGCCGTCAATTAACCAGACCAGAAGAAGACATTACTTTCACGACGCTGGGAGAATTAGACGCCAAAGACGTGGACATGTTTACCATGGTAAGCGTGGGGAATTCTGATACCAAACACATAGTAAACGGCGAGAAAGAATGGATTTACACACCTCGCGGCTATTCGAAAAAACTCTAGGAAATCCATCGCACACTGAATGAGTAATAATACATGACAGTCTATTTTATTGGCGCAGGGCCGGGTGATCCTGACTTAATGACAGTGAAAGCCGTGAAAACCATCGAACGTTGCGCGGTCATTTTATACGCGGGTTCTTTGATTCCAACGCAAGTGATTGACAGTGTTCGTGGCTCGGCGGAAGCCATTTACGATACGGCTGAAATGAATCTAGAGGAAACCACCGCTGTCATCGAACAAGCCGCGAAAGAAGGCAAAGACATTGCGCGTTTACAGTCTGGCGATCCGGCTTTATATGGTGCTATTGGCGAACAGATTCGTCGCTTGGAAGCACTCGATATCGACTATGAAGTAATTCCAGGAGTCAGCGCCGTGGCAGCGTCCGCGGCCTTATTGAAAAAAGAACTGACATTGTCGGGCGTATCACAAACCGTCATTATGACGCGCTATGAAGGCAAAACTCCGTTTCCAGAACGAGAGTGTTTGCCCGCGTTGGCACAAAGTGGCGCGACGCTGGCCATTCATTTAGGCATCACACGTATTCATAAAATCGTTGAAGAACTGATTCCTCATTATGGCGAAGATTGCCCTGTGGCAGTGTGTTATCGAACCAGCTGGCCAGATCAAGATTATGTGGTTGGCACCTTGGCGGACATCGTTGCCAAAGTCCGTGAGAAAAAATTCACTCGCACCAGCTTGATTCTGGTCGGGAAAGTACTGGATACCGACGATTTCGCCGACTCTTATTTATACGATAAAGGGCAAGCGCATATCTTCAGAAAAATACATAAACCTAAAAACAAAAACTCCAAAGAGCAGGGTTAATCATGCAACTTAATAAAATTCCAACAACGATTGTCACTGGCTTTTTAGGAAGCGGTAAAACCACCTTATTGTCGAATGTGCTAAAGCAAGCCGCAGGCAAACGCATTGCGGTCATTGTGAATGAATTTGGTGAACTGGACATAGATTCAGAATTGCTTCGTTCTTGTCCTTTGGATTGTGATGACGAGCAAGAAAGCGGCCAACGCAGTGACGATGGCTTTTATGAGCTGGCGAACGGTTGTATTTGTTGCACGGTAGAAGAAGAGTTTTTACCTGTGATGGAACAGCTGGTGGCGCGTCGTGACGACATTGACCACATCTTAATTGAAACCAGCGGTTTGGCCTTGCCTAAGCCTTTGGTGCAAGCCTTTAATTGGCCGGGCATTAAAGAACATTGCACAGTGGATGCGGTGATCACGGTTGTTGATGGCGCAGCCGTTGCCGCAGGTCGTTTCGCTCACGATGAAAATAAAGTACAAGCTCAGCGAGAAGCAGACGACAGCCTTGATCATGACCCAAGCTTGCAAGAGTTATTGGATGATCAGCTAAGCGCCGCGGATCTTGTGGTGGTGACGAAAAACGATTTATTGGATGACGAAGCTCGTACTCGTGTACAAAGCATCATTCGTCATGAAGTGCCAAAAAGCGTGAAGACTGCCTACATCGAAAATGGCGAAGTGGCGCTGGACGCTTTATTAGGTATTGATGCCGCGACAGAAAGTCGAATCGACGAAGTGCACAATCATCATGATCATCATCACGCGCACGGCGAACATCACGATCACGCCCACGACCATTTTGATTCTTTTGTGGTGAGCCTTGGTGAAGTGCAATCTGACTTATTGCAAGAAACCCTTTCCCAGTTGTTGGAAGAGCATAATATCTTTCGTATTAAAGGGTTTGCCGCCGTTCATGGCAAACCAATGCGACAGGTGTTTCAAGCGGTTGGCAAACGTTTAGACCGTTATTTCGATCGTTTATGGCAAGCCGATGAAATCCGCCAAACGCAATTGGTGTTCATTGGTAAAGGCATCACAAAAGAGAGCATCGAAAGTGCTCTGCATAATGCTCTTACTTCTTAGGAAATAGTCGAAGTATGCATTTACTGGCAGCCAAACCGGGCGGATTTGTAGACGATGAAGGCATTGTCGATTTAGGACAAAGCCCTGCGGATCTGGTGATCTTGGCTGCGGCGGATTCTGTGCTTGGTGCGCTTGGAAACGCCTTGGATGCGTTGCATTCAATAGATGAATTTACCGCAATCTTGCCCAGCGTTCGCCTTGCCAATTGGATGCAATTAGCCAAGCCAGCCGCGTATGACCTTTATGAAGACAAAGTATTAGAAAAAGCCAAAGTAGTGGTCGTTTCCCTGTTGGGTGGCGAACATTATTGGCCTTATGGTTTTCAGCGTTTACAGGCTTGGGCGAATGCCAAACCGAATCGTACCTTGATCTTGGTGCCCGGAGACGACACGCCTGATGTTGAGTTGATGAAGGCGTCAACGTGCTCAATGGAAAACGCCCATCGTGTATGGCGATATTTACGGGAGAGTGGTCAGGCGAATAACGAACAATGTCTGCGCTTTCTGACACAAGAATTTTTTAACCAAACGTCTTCTCATGAACCGCTTACTTGGCTTGAGCCGGCGCCTTTGCCTTCTGCTCTGATTTACCATAACGGCAAAGCCTCCAGCTTGGCGAAATGGCAAGGCCATTACGAAGCATCTTTAACAAACAAGCCCGTAACGCTAGTGGTGTTTTATCGCTCCCATTTGCAATCGGGAAATACCGCCATGTTCGATGCGCTGCTGAGCATTATAGAGCAAGAAGGTTTGGTGCCGTTGGCGATTGCGGTTAGTTCCTTAAAAGATCCTGTGTCGGTGGGTTTGGTCGAAAGCCTCGCTGAACAAACTCAAGCAAAAGTGATTTTAAACACCACAGGTTTTGCCGCAAATCGAGTGGGCAGCCCAGATTTAGCGTCTGAACCAACCGATTTTCAATCCGCTTTTGATTCTCCTATTCCTGTTTTACAGCTCATTTTATCTGGCAGTACGCAAGAAGATTGGCAAGCACAAACACAAGGTTTACGAAGCCGTGATGTGGCGATGCAAATTGTATTGCCAGAAATGGACGGCCGTATTGTGACTCGCGCGGTGAGCTTCAAAGCCTTAAGCCATTACAATGAAACCGCTCAAGTTGATTTGGTGCGTTATGAATTACACGAAGAGCGAGCGCGCTTTGTGGCGCAACTGGCGAAGCGATATGCGAACTTAGCGAGCAAACCGAACAAAGAAAAACGCATTGCCTTTGTGTTGGCGAATTATCCGACTAAAGATGGGCGAATTGGTAATGGTGTCGGTCTTGATACGCCTCATTCTACCGTAAATTTATTGTCGGCTTTGCAAGAAGCTGGCTACCCAATCGAAGAGATTCCAGAAAACGGCAACGCCCTAATTGAAGCATTATTAGGCGCGGTGACGAACAATCCAAATACACTTCATGAGCGTGGTTGTTGGCAAAGTTTGTCTTTAGAAGACTACTTAACTTACTTTTATCAGTTGCCGCTAGAAAGCCAAAATGCGGTTTGGGATCGTTGGGGGCCGCCAGAAGACGACCACAAATGCCGAGAGCAAAATGGCCAACGGCGCATCATGTTGGCTGGCATTCGATTAGGCGAAACCTTTGTTGGCATTCAACCTGCGCGCGGTTTCAATCTCGACTTGGTGGCTAACTATCATGATCCAGATTTGATTCCGCCACACAGTTACTTGGCGTTTTATTTTTGGTTACGCCATGTTTATAAAGTGGATGCCTTTGTTCATGTGGGCAAACATGGCAACCTCGAATGGCTACCGGGAAAAGGCACGGCCTTGTCTGACATGTGTTGGCCTGACATTGCCCTTGGGCCAATGCCGAATTTTTACCCTTTTATTGTCAATGATCCGGGCGAAGGCGCGCAGGCGAAACGCCGTACACAAGCGACCATTATTGATCACCTGATGCCGCCAATGACACGCGCCGAAACTTACGGCGACATGGCGGAATTAGAAAACTTGGTGGACGAATATTACCAAGCCATGGGAATGGATGCTCGACGGGAAACTTGGTTAAAAGAGCAGATTCTTAAAAAAGTCCAAAGCAGCCATTTGTTAGAAGAACTTACTGACACAGATGCAGAAGACGAAACCTCGGTTTTAGAAGGTTTAGACGCTTATTTGTGTGAGATAAAAGAAGCGCAAATTCGCCATGGTTTGCATCGCCTTGGTGAATTACCAGCAGACGACAAGTTGGCCGACACGCTGGTGGCGTTATTGCGTTTGCCTCGTGGCAGCGACTTGACCAGCCAAGGCATTCTTCATGCCTTAGCCAAAGACTTGAATTTGGAGAGCGACGGCTTTGATCCTATGCAAAGCCTTCGTACGCCTTGGCGTGGGAAACAGCCAGAAGTACTTTTATCGGTTGCAAATACTCAATGGCGAACGCATGCAGACACCAAAGAACGTTTGGAATTACTCGCACAAAGCTTGGTGATGACACACCTTATTCAAGGGGAACCTTTGAATGAGATCGAAGTCTTGTTGCCTGAAACGGCCGTGCTTTTAGCTCACAGTAAAAAGACCTTGATGGCGGCATTAGAGCAAAGTGCAAAAGATGAAATATCAGCGCTCATCACAGGTTTGTCTGGCGGCTTTATTCCTCCTGGGCCAAGCGGTGCGCCAACTCGAGGTCGATTAGACACCTTGCCAACAGGGCGCAACTTTTTCTCGGTAGACAATCGTTCCATTCCATCGCCAGCGGCGTGGGCGATTGGCAAAGAGTCCGCAGAAGCCTTGGTTCAACGACACCTTCAAGAGCACGGCGATTATCCAAAAGACCTAGGTTTGTCTGTGTGGGGAACCGCCACCATGCGAACCGGCGGAGACGATATTGCGCAAGCGTTTGCGCTCATGGGTGTTCGTCCTATTTGGGCGCCAGGATCAAATCGCGTGACGGATTTTGAAGTCATGTCGAGTATGCAATTGGGTCGCCCGCGAGTCGATGTGACGTTACGAGTGTCTGGCTTTTTTCGTGATGCGTTTGCCAATGTGATGCGACTTTATGACGCGGCGGTTCAGGCTATCGCTGAGTATGAGGAGCCGGGCACAAGCAATACCATTCGCGCCAACGTACAAGCCAGAAAGCAAACCTTGCTTGATCAAGGCATGGACGAAGAACTTGCCAACCGCCAAGCAACGTATCGCGTTTTTGGCAGCAAACCGGGCGCTTATGGCGCAGGTTTACAAGGTTTGATTGACGAACGTTGTTGGGACACCAAGGCAGACCTTGCGGAAGCCTATGTGAATTGGGGCGGTTACGCTTACGATGGCAATACTTATAACGGCGAGCAAGATGGCGTCGAGGCGAAATCTGCTTTTGTCGAGCGCTTGTCTCAGCTCGATGCTGTGGTGCAAAACCAAGACAACCGCGAGCACGATATTCTGGATTCGGACGATTATTACCAGTTCCAAGGCGGCATGACTAACGCGGTGACGGAGTTCAGCGGGCAAGCGCCAAGCGTTTATCACAGCGATCATTCTAATCCGAGTTCACCGAAAATTCGTACCTTAAAAGAAGAGTTAAACCGAGTCGTACGCTCGCGGGTTTTGAATCCTAAATGGATTGAAGCCATGCAAACTCACGGCTACAAAGGCGCATTTGAAATGACCGCCACGGTGGATTACCTATTCGCCTATGACGCCACAACGGATTTGGTCGCCGATTATCAATACGAACAAGTGACCGATCGTTTGTTGCTCGACCCACAAAACCAAGCTTTTATGCGTGATAATAATCCTCATGCATTGGAAGAAATGGGGGAGCGCTTATTGGAAGCAATCCAGCGCGGCATGTGGCAAAATGCCGATGATTATGAAGGCAAAATTCAGTCTCTGTTGCTTGATTTAGATCAGCAGCAGGAGCAAGCAAGATAAACTATCATGACGGGCTTTAGTCCCTAATCGATGAAAATAGTAGGCTTGGGCAGAAGCCAAACAACAAAGAGAGAGAGAATGAGTAATACAAAGACAGTCAAAAAAGGCATTATGATTTGTGGTCACGGAAGCCGTGATAAAGATGCGGAGCGCGAGTTTGGTCTAGTGGCAAAAGGCCTAAAAGAACGCTTTCCTGATTTGCCTGTTGAATACGGTTTTCTTGAATTTTCTGCACCCAATATTCACATGGGATTAAACAGTTTGCTTGACCAAGGTGTGGAAGAAATCTACGCCGTTCCGGGCATGCTTTTCGCTGCGACACACGCGAAAAACGACATTCCGTCTGTACTCACAACCTACGAAGGAAAGAACTCAGGCCTTCAAGTGACTTATGGCCGTGAGCTGGGCTTGCAGGACGACATGATTGACGCCTTCCAAGCGCGTATTTATGAGTCGTTAGGATTGGACCCAGAAAACCCACCTCAAAATTTATACGACACCATGTTAGTTGTGGTTGGCCGCGGAACGTCAGACACCTCTGCGAATGCGGAAGCCGCGAAATTGACTCGTATCGTCAATGAAAACATGGGCTTTGGCTGGGCCGATACCGTTTACTCTGGTGTCACTTATCCATCCGTTGGTGTTGGGTTAGAAAAGCTCATGAAGCTAGGTTATAAGCGCATCGTGGTTGCGCCTTACTTCTTATTCACTGGTCGATTGATCAAGCGTATTCAAGGCTACGTGAACAAAGTCGCCCAAGCAAATCCAGAGATCGAATTTATTAATACGCCTTATCTGAGCGACCACCCGAAAGTCATTGATGCTTTCCAGCATCGCGTGGAAGAAATCATGCAAGGTGCATTGGATTCTGGTGAAGAAACCCTGATGAACTCCTTCAAGCGTCGCTTAGCTGCTGGTGAAGTGGATGTTCATCACCATCATGCAGAATACGTTGACCCAGAAGACGACACCCAAGGCATTGCAGCAACAGATAAAGCGCATGGTCATTCGCATTCTCATGACCACAGCCACGGTCATTCACATAGCCACGACCACGGACATTCTCACGATCACTCTCATAGTCATGATCATTCACATGGCCATTCTCACAGCCATGGGCACGGGCATTCTCACGGAGTGTACAAACACATCGGACACCCAATGGGGCCAAGAACCATGATAGGAGAAGGAATCTGCTGCTGCTTCATGGGGCAATTTACGGAAGAAATCTTGGAAGAAGAAAAACACCGTATCGACGGCGACTGCACCAAAACAGCCTTGGCTCATAAATAAATTATACGCCTAAATTGCGCTTCGTTTTTTTGCTCTAGTAAGAGTGATGAGCGAAGCGTAATCTATTTTCCTTAACTTACATACTTGTTTAATTCTCTGCTTTCTTACCTTGAAATCATTCATCTGATCATGAAATTAATTGCCTATATTGGCATTAAAAAACCGTCATACTTAGTTTTCTCTCATAGGCTTTTGAAGAAGATATAGCGAAGCAATATAAGCATTCTCTTATTAGGTATTACCTGTTAATTGACTAAATGGCCGAGACACTTTAAGGTCGCGCTATTATTTATGGGAGCATGAAAAATACATCTATATTTTCCATGCTCAAGACAAGCTGTTTAAGTATAAAAGCTTATAAGTTTCGGGATTTTTGATGATACAGATAAAAAATGTAAATAAGGTTTTTTATCAAGGTGGCCGTGCGATCAAGGCACTTGATGACATTAATCTTACGATTTCTGAAGGCACTATCTATGGTGTTATTGGCTCTTCAGGAGCGGGGAAAAGTACACTCATTCGCTGTGTTAACTTATTAGAACGGCCAACCGAAGGTAGTGTGTGGGTTGATGGTGTTGAGCTGAATACTCTTTCTAGCAATGAATTAACACTCACTCGCCGTAAAATCGGTATGATTTTTCAACACTTTAACCTTCTGTCATCTCGGAATGTATTTGATAACGTAGGTTTTCCACTTGAATTGGCCGGCATTAGTAAGCAAGCCATTAAAGAAAAAGTTGATAGCTTATTAGAGTTGGTGGGGTTAGCTGATAAAAAAGACAGCTATCCTGCTAATTTGAGTGGCGGTCAAAAACAGCGTGTGGCTATTGCTCGTGCGTTAGCATCGGATCCTAAAGTTTTATTATGTGATGAGGCAACCAGTGCATTAGATCCTGCGACAACGCAATCTATTCTGGAATTACTACGTAAAATCAATAAAGAATTCAATCTGACCATTTTATTGATTACCCATGAAATGGCAGTGGTGAAAAGTATTTGTTCTGATGTCGCTATTATTGGTGCTGGTAAATTGGTTGAGCAGGGGGCGGTAGGGGATATTTTTGCCCATCCGAAAACAGAATTGGCCCGCCAATTTATACGTTCGACATTAGATCTCTCTATCCCTGTTGATTATTCCGAACGCTTGTCTGCAATTCCAGAAGAGAATAGCCATCCACTTGTACGTTTAGAGTTTACAGGTGCATCTGTTGATGCGCCTATTATCAGTCAGGTGGCGAGAGAGTTTAATCTGGATATCAGTATTTTGAGCTCCAATATGGATTATGTGGGCGGGATTAAGTTTGGTTTGATGTTGGCAGAGTTTTTTGGCACACCAGAAGCAACGGAACAAGCGATCACTTTTCTAAAAGAGAATAAAATTGAAGTAGAGGTATTAGGTTATGTCGCTTGATATTGTGTTGGACTGGTGGGTAAATAATGATCGATTAATTGACCTATTAGTAACGGCTTTATGGCAAACCATAGTAATGGTTTTTTCTGCAGGCTTTATTGGGTTGATATTTGGTATTCCGTTGGGGGTGCTACTTCACCTGAGTAAAGAGTCCGGTTTATTAGCGAATAAAAGCTTAAATAAAACGCTAGGTATCATGGTGAATATTGGGCGCTCCATTCCTTTTATTATTCTATTGGTGGCCATTATCCCTTTTACTCGTTTTGTTGTGGGCAGCTCTATTGGTACAGCTGCGGCAGTCGTGCCTCTTTCTATTGCGGCGATTCCTTTTATTGCTCGATTGATTGAAGGAGCTTTGTTAGAAGTGCCAGCTGGATTAGTAGAAGCGGCGCAAGCAATGGGCGCCAAACCTAGGCAGATTATATTAAAGGTTCTTCTTCCAGAAGCATTACCTGGCATTATCCATGCGATCACTATTCTGTTGGTTACTCTAGTTGGTTACTCCGCTATGGCTGGCACAGTTGGCGGTGGTGGTTTAGGTGATGTGGGAATTCGCTATGGTTATCAGCGCTTTGATGCGGCAGTTATGATGATGACCATTGTTATGCTTGTTGTGCTTGTCCAAATCATTCAATCGGTCGGTGATTATTTAGTAAAGCGTGTCGACCACCGTTAATAGTTTAATTTATTTTTTAGTCATAAATTGTTCTCGATATAAGGAGAAAAGATAATGCGTTTCACTGTTAAAGGCCTTTTTACTCTTGTTGGTCTTGCGTTAACACTATTATTTGTTGGTTGTAGTGATAAAGAATCCACTGGGGATATGAGCAAAATTAAGATTGGTGTGATTGCGGGTGCTGAGGCTCAAGTGGCAGAAGAAGCCGCTAAAGTGGCAAGAGAAAAATACAATTTAGAGGTAGAGTTGGTTATTTTTTCTGATTACATCACACCGAATGCGGCCTTAGATGAAGGCTCTATTGATATCAATGCATTCCAACATAAGCCTTATCTTGATCAGCAAATGAAAGACAGAGGTTATGAGTTTGCTATCGCGGGTAATTCTTTTGTTTATCCTATCGCAGGATATTCCAATAAGATAAAAGCACTTGATGAAATCAAAGATGGTGACCAGATTGCTATACCAAGTGATCCAACAAACCTTGCTCGTTCTTTGATCTTGCTTGAAAAGCAAAATCTTATTGAGCTAAAAGAGGGTGTTGGTTTAAGTGCTACTGTGCTGGATATTGTTAATAATCCAAAGAACCTAAAGATTATTGAATTAGAAGCCGCGCAACTTCCTCGTTCTTTAGGGGATGTTGCTCTTGCGATTATCAATACAACTTATGCAAGTAGCATTGATCTATCTCCTGAGAAAGATGGCCTTTTTGTAGAAGATAAAGACTCTCCTTATGTGAACTTAATTGTGGCTCGTAAAAACAACGTGGCTGCTGAAAATGTTAAGAACTTTGTTAAGGCCTATCAGTCTGAAGCGGTTTATCAAGCTGCAATGAAAATTTTCAAAAACGGTGTTGTTAAAGGTTGGTAATTGGAACCCACTTTAGATGCCGTATCTATTATTTTAAAAGGAAGCAGTAATGTTTAGTAAGAAAGTTGTTAAATTGTTAAGTGTTTTGCCCTTCGTTGTTGCGTTGGCCGCTTGTAGTGATGAAGACACTAAATCAATCAAAGTGGGTGCGACGGTTGGTCCACATGCAGAAGTAGTTGAAGCTGTAGCAGCGGAAGCTGAAAAACAGGGTTTGAATGTGGAAGTAGTTATCTTCTCTGACTACATTACGCCGAATGCAGCATTGGCTGATGGTAGCTTGGATCTAAACAGTTACCAACACCAGCCATTCTTAAATAACTTTAATAACAATAGTGAGCAAAAGCTGACGTCAATTGGTCGTTCTATCTTGATGCGAATGGGGGTTTATTCTTCTAAATATAACACTATTGAAGAGTTACCTGATAACGCTCGTATTTCAATTCCAAATGATCCAACCAATGGTAGCCGAGCATTAATCTTATTGGCTGATGCTGATTTAATTACTTTAAAAGCGGATGCCGATTCAAAAACAACGATATACGACATTGTTGAAAACCCAAAGAACTTTGAATTTGTTGAAGTAGAAGCAGCGCAATTGCCACGTACACTTGATGATGTTGATGCATCTGTTATTACGATGAACTATGTAATGTCTTCAGGCTTAAACCCTGCGGAACAAGGTATTTATCTTGAATCCAAAGATGCTGAGTTCGCGGTAATGCAGATAGCTTCTCGTGCAGAAGATAAAGACAACGAAACTTATAAAAAGTTTGTTGAGATTTTCCAGTCACAAGCTGTTCGTGACTTTATCGATACAACCTACAAAGGCACAATAGAAGCCGCTTTTTAATGCTTCATTAAATGCTTTTTGAACCTTATATAAGCCTCCTTTGGGAGGCTTTTTTATGACAGTTTCCTTTTTATGGTGTGTTTCTTTCTGATTGAGTTTGCGTTGTGTCGGGTGTTTCCGCTGTGTCGGTTTCTCTATAAGATCGCCAGCGATTTCGTAGAATGACCAAAAGGACAACAGCAACGGCGCAAGCCAGTACGACACCAAAGAAGTTTGCAATTAAAGAGGCCACCGCTTCTAATTGCGATGACAGCGCATAGCCAATGCCTACGAAGCCTAGCGTCCATAGAAGAGCACCAATGCCAGCAACGGTCGCGTACTTTTTCCAAGGTAATCCACCCGCGCCACTTAGATAGGTGACATAAGGGCAGGTTGGACTGAGAATGGTGTGACTCAGGAACACGGCCGTTGCCCCGCGTTTTTCCAGCATGTTTTCACTACGCTCAATGACAGGTGCCAGTCGTTCTGATTGTTTGCCTTTGGCAATTAACTTGGTGCCAAATTTAGAGGCTATGAAAAAGGCAATTTGATCACCAATGACAAAGGCTGAAAACCCTGTTGCGATCACCCAAGGCAGAGACAAATCACCGACGGCAGCAAAGCTACCAGCAGTGAGTGCCAGTACAGAAGCGGGCAGTGGCACGGCCAAACTGGCCAACATTATTACGACGAAAACCAGAATGAGTCCGTAATCTGGTACGAGAGCAAGAACGGTTTCTGTCATTGTTGCTGCGCTCGGTATTGCGCGGCGCCCTCCCTGACTTTCTCCGTCAATTCTTCCATTGTGACTCCATCGCGCTGAGCGATGCGTCCCAATCTACGACCACGATCCGCTTCCAGATCTATTTGTAGAATTTCAAACACTTTTGGGCGCGGAAGATCGTATGTCTCAACAATGTACAGTGGCGTCATCCAGCGTTTCAAATCAACGTCGACATTTTTTGGGTCGTTAAAATACAGAAATTCCACAATGACCTGCGTAGAAAACCAAATGGCTACAATCACGGCGGCTATAAGCCCTGAAAGCAGCATCCAGTTTTTGCGTAAAAAGGTCTTGTTTTTATTAGATATCATTCTTAAATAACCTCAACTGTTTGCATCATGCCTAAGTCTTCATGACGTAAAACATGGCAATGAATAACAAACTTACCTTTAAAGGTTTCAAACCGAGTTTTGTAAGTGACGGAACCATCTCGGCCACCGTCACGAAAGGGTAAGCCAATAGTATCTTGCCAGCGCCGCAAGGGACTATCCTTTGGCAATTCTACACCATTGATGTGGGTGATAAAAAATGGATTCACATGGATGTGAAAGGCATGAACACCGGGCGTAGAGTTGGTCACGGTCCATTCTTCTTCTGTTCCAAGTTTCATTTGATGGGCGATGGTGTCGTTGTGTTTTTGACCATCTATTGAAAAGTTTGGAGTGAAATCGATAACTCGTTTTGGCAGCGCTTTGTCGTCAAAGCCTGGTAATGCTGGGCCAGGACCGGGTAGGGCATCGTCATCAGACCAAGCCGCGTCGATTGGATCGCCAGCGATTTTAATTGTCAGTGTTACGTTCTCAGTCGCACTATTGAAGTTGAGCAAATCTTTAATGCCAGTGGTAATGCCAACTGGAATAAGACGTTCTCTTGAATCTTTTGGTGCACGCACAATAATATCCATACGGTTGCCCGGTGCTAAGGCAGAAGGATTGAACCATGGCTCGCGATTGTCTGAAAACTCAACGGGTATTCGCTTTGGTAAAGTAATGCCGTCAAAGGCAATTTGATAGGCGTCTAGATTGGTGAGGTTAGAGGAAAAATAGGCAAAGGTTTCGCCTGCTGCCTGTGCATTAATGATACGCCAACGCTGCACCTCACCCGGGCGCATGGTGATAGTGGGCGATGACTGGCCGCCGCCCTCAGGTTCGGCCAGTACCAATCCACGATTCATGATCATGAGGATTTTCTCAGGCGCTTGCGCAATGTAATCCGGCATGGTGCCTGGTTTGTCACGAATGATCAACGGGCCGGCCAAGCCTCTGCCAACCTGCCGCGAAGTGGCACCATGTTTATGAGCGTGATACCAGAATGTACCTGACGGATGATCGTCGGCGGTTTCAAAGCGGTAATTTGTTCGATGCTGACGTAATGTCTCTTTACCTGATAAACAGGGCGCGACTTGCTCTTTTGGCACCACGCTGACAAAAACATTGTCTGCGTCAAACTGACCAGAGGAATCTGTCGTTGGTGAAACATGCAGGCCATGTGTGTGCAAATTGGTTGTATTAATCCCGTGGAAGCTGTTCATATTGGTCGTGCAGTCGTCGTTTAACGCGGGTAAATCGTTAACGAGTTCAACATCTAAAGTGTCACCCGGATCTAAAAAGAAACTCGGCCCTGGCGAAACACCGTTATAGGTTGGTCGTCCATTCACTTCCTGAACGCGCAACACAGTAGGGTTGGTTTGTGCTCGCGCAAGAGTGCTGGTTAAAAGAGCTGGGACAGATGTTGAGAGAAGGCTAAAAAGCCCTGTGCCTGCTCCGAGTTTAAGAATGTTTCTGCGAGAAATAGAATTATTTTTTTAATCATGAGCGACGACCCATTTACGGTATAACGGGTCTGTCTCTGCGCAAGTGGTTAGCTCTAAAGTACGAGACATAAACGGGCCAGCTGACTTACTGGCTTGTCCGACACTAACACATTGCTTTGCATCATTTGCAGGTGAGATTGTCATGGTTTCACTGTTGTAGCTGAAAGCTTGGGTGCTTTTGCTTGCTTCGCAAGTGACAAGGCCAAAAACTGGATTAGAACCGCTGTTATATTGCATACAATAATCAGGATAGGCGACAGAACGTATTAGTCTGGTGTCTTCTTCAAATGAAAACTGAACATCTCCACCTGTTGGTTTGCAAGAATGGGTTTGCAGATTTTCACTAAAACCGCGTCCCAGTGTGTCGATGCACCATCCTAGATTGTCTTTTTCATCGAGATTATCGGCGAGATAAATTACGGGGTTTGGTGTTTTCAGGTTGGGCGCTCCCGCTGTCGCGATTCCTGAAACAAGTATAAGTATTCCGATAAGTCCAAATCGCATCTGTCTCATCATATCTTCCTTTCTGGCTTTGGTTAGAGGGGATCTGTTGGCTGTGAAGCACCGAGAAAACTTGGAATGACCTTTAAGCACGAAAATAGACTACAAAAAAAGCATCTTGGCTACAAGTTACCTAAACTGTTGGGTTTTCCGTCAGCAAAACTGGTTGTTTTTCTGTGTCGCATTTATTATCTACATTCAGGTTTTAAAGGGAGTGGATATGAAATCGCAAATAGGTACTTTGGTATTTTTCAGTGGCAAGATGGGAGCAGGGAAGACAACCTATTCCAAGTTGGTAACAGAAGAGTTAAATGCCATTTTATTGTCCGAAGATGAATGGTTAGCTTCCTTGTATCCTCAGAAAATCTTGTCTTTGCAGGATTATGTTTACTATTCCAATTTACTTAAACCACAGATGAAAAAGTTGGTGCAGTCCATTCTGTTATCAGGAAAGGATGTGGTGATGGATTTTCCTGCGAATACGCCGAATCAACGAGCTTGGTTTAACGAAATTTTCTCTGAAATCGATGGCTCGCATCGTCTTTTCTTCATTGATGTGGCGAATGAGGTTTGTTTGGAGCGAATAGAAAAACGACGTCAGGAACAACCTGAACGAGCGGCAACCGATACAGTTGAGATGTTTGAAAAGATGACGGCATATTTTTCTCCACCTTCGAGAGAAGAAGGGTTTAATATAGAGCGAGTGTCGTCCTTGTAAGACGAAATGAAGAGATTGAACGTTTTATCTTGTCGAATATGACATAACCTGTTTGCAGTAAAGAGGTCTTTAGTTTGCCAAAAGTCAGTAATAGCGATGCTCAACTCATCGAGCAGCTTCATGCTCTTGTGTTTCAAAATGCAGAGACTCAAGCGTTAATCGAAGACGGATTCAATCGTGCTTTAGCTCAGTTTGATGAGCCAGATTATGCCTTGCCTTATGTTTCATACAATTTGCCGATTACGCATTTTGAAGCGTCTTTGTCTTCTGAAGAAAAAGGGCGAGTGGGGCTGTGCCGAGTCTTCATTTTGAAGGCGGGTTGTCAGATGCCAAAGGCGGAAATCCATCGCAATAGTATTCAGCGTTTGGTGTCTTATAAAGGCAAGGGAGCGATTCATTCTGCTCAACCAGGTGGAATTGATAAAAGCTTTTCTCCTTGTGCGATTCATAGTCCAGTTGACAGCACGACGCCCTATACAGATTGCTGGGATGTGGTGCCAAAAAATACTTGGCATTTCCCTTGTGCAGGTGAACAAGAAGATTGGTTTACCGTGACTTTTCACAGTGCCAATGAAGCAGACATCATTGATGAACACGCGGAATTCGATTCCTAATGAGTTGTAAAAAGTGAATAAAGAAGCGAGCTGGGAAGCGTGTTCTGATTGTCAGGGGCAGGGGAAACGCAGTCGACGACTCCGTAAAAAAGTGCGTTTGCTTTACCTAAAACAGCTGGCCGAATATGAAAAGTCGGGCGGTGAAGGCGTTGAGCCAGTACGTCCTAAAGGTCACCTTGAGTCTTGCTCAAAGTGTGCGGGAACGGGTGTGTTACCTGCGCCAAACCCGCCGTCTTCCAAGAGTGACAACTATCCTCATATTGCCATTATTGGCGGTGGCATTGGTGGCGTGGCTTTGGCTGTAGCCTGCTTACACCGTGGTATTCCTTTTACTCTTTATGAACGAGACAGTGGTTTTGATGCTCGCTCTCAGGGTTATGGGCTGACCTTGCAGCAAGCAACAAGAGCGGTTGAAGGTTTGGGTATTACGTCATTAAAAGATGGTGTTGTGTCCACAAGACACTTGGTTCATACCCCAGAAGGAAAGGTCGTAGGCGAATGGGGTATGCGTAAATGGATGCAGTCCGATGACGCTACAAACCCACAATCATCAAGACAAACATCGCCAAAACGAACCAATATGCACATTGCTCGACAGTCTTTGCGTTTGGCCATACTTGGGCAGTTGGAAGGTCATGCTAGCGTGCAATGGAATCATCAGCTGCTTGATTTTACGGATAACAAAGACGGCGTCGAGTTGACGTTTCTTGTTCATGGTGAAAAGAAGCAAGCCAAGGCGGATTTGGTGGTCGGAGCAGACGGCATTCGCAGTGTGGTGCGTAAGCAGTTGATTGGCGAAGAGACAACGCCTTTGCGTTATTTAGGTTGCATTGTCATCTTAGGGATTTGTCCTTTGAGTGCGCTTGAAGACGTTGAAAGTGATTTATTGGATTCAGCGACTGTCTTCCAAACAGCCAATGGCAACGAGCGAATCTACATGATGCCGTATTCTGCGGATTCGGTTATGTGGCAGCTGAGTTTTCCTATGTCAGAAGAGGATGCCAAAGCATTGAGTGCAAAAGGCCCTGAAGCGCTGAAAGAAGAAGCTTGTCGACGAACCCAATGGCATGCTCCTATTCCTCAAATCTTATCTGCAACAAAAGCTGCGCAAGTATCGGGTTATCCTGTTTATGATCGTGAGTTACTCACATCGGAACGGTTAGAAAAAGGCAATAACGTCACCTTGATTGGAGACGCTGCGCACCCAATGAGTCCATTCAAAGGACAAGGCGCGAACCAAGCCTTGTTAGACGCATTAGCCTTAGCAAGAAGTATTACCAAGGGGTGCTGGTCTTTATCTCAATGGCGAGAAGCCGGTTTGAGAAAAAGCGTCTTAACTGAATTTGAAGCTGAGATGCTAGAACGAAGTGCGGTGAAAGTAGAAGGTTCAGCCGAAGCTGCTGAGTTTTTGCATTCGGATCTTGTGTTGCACGAAGGGGACGAACCGAGAGGCCGTTGCTTAAAAAGAGACAATGTATAGGAAAGGTGACACAGAGTTCTTTGTTAGATAGATTCTTTATCAATTATAAAAATAAGTAAGGATACATTTTGAATCAAAATTTTGCGTTTAAAGCAGAACTGCTTCTTATATTGGTGACTATTTTTGCGGCACTTGGTTGGGTGTTTTCAAAAGAGTCCCTCGCCGGAATGCCGCCTTTATTTTTCATCGCTATGCGCTTTTTAATTGGGGGCGGTGCTTTATTGCTTATCGGGAAAAAGTATTTCCACGGTGTGCAATGGCGTGAAGTATTTCCTGTTATCTTAATTGGCGCGGTTATGGCGATGGCCATGCTATTTTGGATTATGGGTCTCAAACAAAGCTCGAATCTGGGTGTTGGGGCTTTTATAGCCTGCCTTGGTGTTGTCTTCGTTCCCTTTATTGGTCGGTTACTGTTTGGTGATCGCCCAACATTAAGTATTTGGTTATCGCTACCTATTGCTGTTTTTGGGCTCGCTTTTTTAGCACTCAGCGATGGCTTAGAGCTGGAAATTTCTCACCTGTATTTTTTAGGAACGGCGATTTGTGTCGCTTTTCAGCTTAACCTGTTATCTCGCTTTCTGATTAGTATGCACGCTTTGGTGTTAACGAGTATTCAGCTGACAACAACGGGTGTTTTGCTGTTAATCGTGTCTTTATTTGTGGAAGGTACACCGTCGGGTATTAGTATCAATATTATGGGTTGGCTTTTATGCAGCGCATTAATTTCCACCAGTTTGAGATACTTATTACAAATGTATGCCATGAGTTTAGCGCCCGTGAGTCATGGTGCGGTGATTCTGAATTTAGAGCCGGTTTGGGCGGCGATTTTTGCCATGCTTTGGTTCAATGAAATAATGACGATAGGGCAGACGATTGGCTGCTTTTTGGTCTTTATTGCTATGTTAACTAGCCGTTGGCCTCAGGTTAGATCGATATTTATCCGTTCTAAACGTAAAGCCTTATAAGCATTTATGGCTTTGCTCATGAATGTCATTCCATGCCAAAGAACAGCCAAGTGAATGTCTGTGTTCCTTGGCTTTTCAAATGTAGACACGTCCTATTATTGAACTCATCAATAAAGAACAGAAATATTCGTGGATTAGTTTTCTTCTCTTCTAAAATGTCGTCATGGTTTCCTATATAATACGGCCATTCTCGTTTTTGGCTTTTTAAACGATTTTCTAACAGATAAAAGACGACACTCTATGTTTAACGCTTCCTCCACCCGTTTAAATAAATACATCAGTGAAAGCGGTATTTGCTCTCGCCGAGATGCCGATCGCTTTATTGAGCAAGGCAATGTTTTTATCAATGGCAAACGCGCCAAAGTTGGCGACCAAGTCATGGCGGGCGATACGGTAAGAGTAAACGGTCAATTGATTGAGCCACAAGATGCAGATGACTTTGTGTTTATCGCCTTGAATAAACCGGTTGGGATTGTCAGTACCACAGAAAGCTCTGAGCGAAATAACATTGTTGATTTTGTTAGCCACGGCGTGAGGATTTTTCCTATTGGCCGCTTGGATAAAGATTCCCAAGGTTTGATCTTTTTGACCAACAATGGCGACCTTGTAAATAAGGTACTGCGTGCGGGTAACAATCACGAAAAAGAATATTTAGTCACGGTGAATAAACCGATCACAGACGACTTTATCCAAGGTTTAGCTGGCGGCGTTCCTATTCTTGGCACCATGACCAAGAAATGCCCAGTGAAAAAAGTGGCGGCCAACGTCTTTAATATCACCTTGGTACAAGGCTTAAACCGTCAGATTCGTCGTATGTGTGAACATTTTGGCTACGAAGTTATGAAGCTAGAGCGTACACGTATTATGAACGTGAACCTCAAAGGTTTACCCGTTGGCGAATGGCGAGACTTAACTCAAAAAGAGCTAGCGGTTTTATTAAAAGCTGTAGAAGACTCTTCGTCAGAAAGTACAGCGCCAGCAAAAAGTCTCGCAATGCGCCACGTAAAAACAATCCATCCAAAAACAATCCCGCTAAAACGTCTGGCGATGGGAGAAAGCCCAAAGCCTCAAGAGGCAATACCAAGCATCCTAGACCCGATGATCGAAAGCCTTCGGGATCTTCCAAAGGAAAAGACAAACGCCCATTTGGTGATTCAAAAAAGCCAGCGGGAAATGGCAAGTTTCCTAGCGGTGGTAAGCCAAATGGCGGCAAGCCTTCTGGAAGAGGCAAGCCAGCAGGCAAAGGGCAGCGTCCACCAAAGGGCAGAAAAGCTTAGGCTTGAGCTAAATTATGTAAGTTTTATGGGGCTTTTGTTCCGTACTAAGGATATTTGAAGGTATTTAAAAGTCTGGATTTGTATCCCTATTCTTAGGCTTTTATTATTGGTTTTTGAATCTTTATAAGGAGGTTTTTTATGAAAATGATTAAGTTTTTAGCACGACCTGTATTTTTTGTTGTCTTATCTTTTAGTGTAACTGCTTGCGTACTTATGCCGGGTGGACCGCATAGTCATGGTGGAAATCATGGTGACGGTGCGGCTGCAGGCCATAAATAAGTGAAAAAGGAATGCTTCGGTGTTCCTTTTTTATATTGGATTGAACCTGTCTTATTTCAGTTCTAAAGGATGTTATGTACACAGATGAAGATTTAAATCGGGCGATTGAGAAAAAGGTTTTCTCGCCTGAGTCCGTAGAGGCATTTCGTAACATGGTGTCATCATCCAATGGTTCGCCTGCAGTGGATGAAGAGAACTTTCGTTTGGTTGGTGGTTTCAATGATATTTTTATCGTGATTGCCTGCGCTTTATTACTCTTTTCATCTCTTTGGGTGGTGGGCTCCGTAAGTGACGTTTTAGGCTACTTGGTGTTTGCTGGCTTATCTTGGGGATTGGCGGAAGTCTTCATCTTAAAACGTAAAATGGCACTGCCTGCGATTGTGTTGCTGCTGGCGTTTGTCGGCGGCGTATTCGCCTTTTCACAAGCCTTGTTTGGCAGTGTGTTGACGTCAACACCGGTTATTTCAACGGCGTTATCTACTCTTGCGGCGTATTTACATTGGCGACGTTTCAAGGTGCCTGTCACGATTGCTGTGGGAACAGGAGCCGCTTTGGCCTTGTTGGCTTCTGTCGTTGTGAGCATTTTTCCAGCAAGTACAGGCATTTTAATGGCGACAGTTTTCTTCTGCGGTTGCATCGCTTTCGTATGCGCCATGTATTGGGATTCGTCCGATAGAACCCGCACAACCAGAAAATCCGATGTGGCATTTTGGCTGCACCTTTTATCGGCTCCTTTGATTATTCATCCTATCTTTTCAAGTCTTGGCGTATTAGAAGGGAATGACAGCTTCGCGAATATGCTCATGATTGTGTTGCTGTATGTGTTTATGACCTTGGTGTCGATTTCCATTGATCGTCGTGCTTTTATGGTGTCGTCATTGGTGTATGTGATTTATGCATTGTCGAGCTTGATCGAAGGCTATGGTGGTATTGGTTACAGCTTTGCCGTGACGGGCGTGGTAATGGGCGCTTGTTTGTTATTACTGTCTATTTATTGGCAGAAAATGAGAGCGAAACTGGTGCTTGCTCTGCCGGAATTTATTCAAGCTTCTGTGCCAGAAGTTGTCAAAAAATAAACAATTAGAAATGTTTTAAAGTGAAGGATTGAGTATGTCTTTTCAGAAGGGTTTGGGGTTGAGTCGATTATTTTTCATTGCTTTGGTGGTGTTTCTATCGGGCTGTTCCGCGTTACAAAAAACATTGGATGTGAAAAAGCCAGAAGCTTCCGTGACAGGCGTGTCTATTAAAGATTTATCCACTGACGCAGTAACCTTGCTGGTGGATGTAAATGTCGCTAACCCAAACTCGTTCAAACTGAATACCGCTGGGTTTGATCTGGATTTAATGATTAACAAGAGCAAGATAGCAACCATTGCTCAGCCTGATGCAAGCTTGTCTTTACCAGCAAAAGGCAGCAATAACATGACGTTGCCAGTGACTTTAACCTTTGACCAAGTGCTCGCTAGTGTCAGTGGATTGGGTGATAAAGCCGAAGTTGATTATGGCATTGAAGGTAAGGTCGCGATTAACTTACCTGTTCTAGGCGATATTGATATACCTGTCGATTATGCAGGTGTTTTACCTGTGCCTAAGCAACCAGAAGTGGAAGTGAAAAACTTCAATCTGGATTCAATTGGCCTAAGTGGCGCTCAAGTGAGTGTCGATTTGGAGGTCACCAATCCGAATGTGTTTGATCTTAATTTAAACAACTTGAACTATGCGTTGGCGATAGAAGGCAAGCCAATCGGGCAAGGCAATATAAAAGCCATCGACTTACCACAAGGTGAAAAACGCGGACTCACCATTCCTTTGTCTATTGGCATGAGTGACATGGGAATGAGCCTATATCGTTTGATGACCAGTTCTGATCCAATTAATGTGGATGTGAGTATTGGTGCAGATGTTGATACCAGTATCGATGGTTGGAAGTCCACGCCGCTGCAATACCAAACTCAACAAACGTTAAATCGTTAGAGTGAGATTATTTGTCATATTTTTATGTTACCTATAGAAGTGGTTGTTTAGAAAGCATGTTGGGAAGGTATGCGTTATTCGTCATTCTATGAAACAGTGACTGCTTGTGAAGAGTGTGATTTGCTGCACCGCATTCCGCCGTTAAAAGGGGGAGAGCGTTTTAAGTGTGAGCGTTGCCAGCATGTTCTGTTGAATGTACACGAACATGCTTATGGGCGAATTTTAGGCACCGCCGGATCGGCACTTCTTATGTTGGCACTGGCGCTGATTTTCCCTTTTCTGGGCTTTTCCACCAATGGTGCTGAACGCAGTGTTACCTTGTTTAATGTCGTAACCGTATTGATTCAGCAAGATTATTTAATCTTGAGTGCGATTGTTTGTCTGGCGCTGTTTGTCTTTCCTGCCGCGTACTTATTCGCTATTTCCTGTTTAATTTGGTCCTTTATACATAACAATATTAATAGTGCCTTAAAGCGTTACTTTACTCGTTGGGTGATTAGTATTCAGCCATGGCTAATGGTGGATGTATTTCTCGTTGGGGCTTTGGTGGCTCTAGTAAAAATGAACAGCCTTGCCGATATTGAATTGGGCTTATCTTTTTGGGCTTTTTGCGGTTATGTGGTTTTGTTGGTCAAAACCATCAGTTTGGTAGATCGGCGTTGGTTGTGGAATAAAGTCGCAGGGCCGGGGCCAGAGCAGGCTATCAGCGCTGAAAATACCACAGCAGTGGAAGAAGATTTAATAGGCTGTCATTTCTGTGGGGCAACGCAACAAGGTCATGCCAAGCATTGCAGTCGTTGTGGCCATTCGATTCATAGTCGCCGCCCTAATAGTTTGGCAGGCACCATCGCTTTTTTGATTGCCGCTATTATCATGTTTGTTCCGGCGAATGTTTTTCCTATTATGCAGACGACGTTTTTAGGCGGCTCTGAACCATCTACGATTATGGGTGGTGTCTTTTTACTTTGGTCTTTGGGATCTTATCCTGTCGCCTTGGTGATTTTTCTCGCCAGTGTTGTCATACCTCTTGCAAAGATATTTTCACTCAGTTGGTTGTGTTGGCAGTCATACAAGCCGACAGAGCGTGAAACCCAGCAGAAAATTAAGTTATACCGAATGACGGAAGTAGTTGGGCGCTGGTCAATGATAGATATTTTTGTCGTTGCCGTTTTGACTGGCTTAGTACAAATGGGGAACTTGATCTCAATTTTACCCGGCCCTGCCGTATTGTCTTTTGCCGCTGTGGTCATTTTGACCATGTTAGCCGCGATGATGTTTGATCCACGATTATTATGGGACAAAGACAGAGAAGTGAAGTCGTCTTTGTCAGAGGAAGTAGAATGATGGAAGAGCGCAAAAATATCGAAAGCCTGAGACGAGTGCATTTTAACTCTATTTGGCTGGTTCCTATTGTGGCGATTCTGGTTGCCAGTTGGATGCTGTATCAGAATTGGTCGAGCCAAGGCCCGATTATTACCTTGGTCGCGTCAAACGCAGACGGTTTAGAAGCAGGCCAGACAAAGTTGAAAGCCCGAAATGTCGATGTGGGGCGAGTGATTGATATTCGTTTGAGCGATGACTATGACAACGCCATTATTAAAGTCCGAATGAATCAAGGCACTCAAGGCATGTTAAGGGAAGACGCTAAGTTTTGGGTGGTGAAACCGCGCATCGGAAAAGATGGCGTCAGTGGTTTGGGGACTTTATTGTCTGGTGCTTATATTGATATGTCGCCAGGTGAGCAAGGGCGAGAAAGCGAGAGTTTTACTTTATTGAGTCAACCGCCTTTATCGAATAACGAAGAAGGCATTCGTATCTTATTGCACAGTATGGACAGCGCAAAGCTGGACGTTGGAACCTTGGTGCATTTTCGCGGTTATGAAGTGGGTTACGTGGAAGAAATCGGCTTTGATACCAACACCGGAGCCATTACTTACCGTATTGTTGTACAGCCTCCTTACGATGCGTTAGTGAACAGCTCGGTGCAGTTTTGGATAACGCCAGGTTTGTCTTTTAGAAGTTCAGTACAAGGGTTTGAAGTGAAGTTGGATTCCTTGGAAACCTTCTTATCTGGTGGTATTTCGTTTGGTTTAGGCAAAGGGAAAACATCTGGAACACCGGTAGAAGACTTAACAGCTTTCACCTTGTTCGCTTCCAAAACCGATGCGGATAACCATTTTTACGAGCAAGCAGCAGAGTATGTCTTCTTGTTCGACTCTAACGTGAGTGGTTTGGCCGCGGGTGCTGATGTTGAGTTCCGAGGCGTAAGAGTAGGAAGTGTATTAGAAGTGCCGTTTAATGGTTTATCTGTCGATGCGTTAGTGTCTCAAGATCGCCCAGTGATTCCTGTGCTTGCTCGTATTGAGCCACAACGTCTGAACGCTTTTAGTGTGCCGGAAGGGCAGTCAGTAGAACAATGGAAAGCCTTGCTGGAAGAGCGAATCGAAAAAGGTCTTAGAGCAAGATTGGAAATCGGTAACTATTTGAATGCAGCCAAAGTGATTAGCCTTGATTTCATGGATAACCCGCCAGCAGCGGAGCTTCAAGAATTAGAAGGGTATCAGGTCTTTCCAACAGGGCCAGACTCTTTTGCCAATCTTGAAAGTAAGGTGTCTAATTTATTGGATAACCTAGCAGAAGTGCCGCTAAAAGACGCGTTTGAGCAGCTTGGACAAACTATGGGCGAAGCAAACCAAACATTGCGTCAGCTTCAAGAAATGAGTGAAACCGTGACCTTGTTGCTTGAAAAGTCGGAAACTCAGCAATTGCCTGAAGACATTTCTGCGGTGATGGCAGAACTCAATCTGACCTTAGAAACTTACCAAGCCAATGGACAAATCGGCCGACCATTAAGAGAAAATATGGTGTCGTTAGGTCGAGCATTGAATGAGCTTCAACCTTTGTTACGTCAATTGAGAGAGAACCCAAGTACCTTGATCTTTGATAGTCAGACACGATCGGACATTGAGCCGAAAGCAGCGAAATAGAAAAGAGACAAAAATTATGATGATGAAATGGCGACTTTTTTTAACACTAACGCTTGCAGGCTTGGTGACAGCTTGTGCGAGTACAACACCGCCAAGCAACGAATACTTGCTGATAGATGCCGACATTATGAAGGTGGAAACAAGAGCCACAGAAGATATGTTTGTACAGATAATGCCTGTTTCCGTGGCGAATTATTTGGCAGGCAATGAAATCGTATTAGTCACTGAAGAAGGCCAAGTACACAGATCAGCGAATAATTTATGGGCGGAAACCTTGTCGCCGCAATTGACGCGATTGACTCAACAGCGCCTAGAAAAAGCCCTGCCAAATGTGACTTGGTTTGGTGGTCAAAGATTACCAGCGGAGGCTATTGCGCTTTTGAACATAGAAGTGGATGACTTCTATGCTGATCTAAAAGGCATGGTTCATATTTCTGGACGTTGGCAGTTGATGTCGGCATCAGGTGTGCTGTCTGCCTCTGAAACTTTTTATGTGACAGAGAGCCTAACATCGGACGGTTATGCTGCTATGGTGCAGGCTTTATCAGAGAGTTGGTTTAATGATGTGATAGACCCAATGGCGAACAACATTGCGCAGACCTTGAACCAATAGTTTTATCATTGCGCAAAGTAGAATTTGAATAGATAAAGTTAAGCATTGAATAGATAAAAAATAACCCCGTCACTCTAAGAATGACGGGGTTATTTTTTGTTTCAACGTAACGTTAGACGTTCGTTTTTAAAGAGTGAAAGGGCGGTCGCCGTCTTCATCTTTAATGCGAGTTGGTAGCCCCATCTCGTTCAACAAACCTAGGAAAGGTTTTGGATCAAGCTGTTCTACGTTGCGCATTTCTTTTGCATCCCAAGTGCCGTTAGCAACAAGGATAGCCGCTGCAACTGGTGGAACACCCGCAGTGTAAGAAATACCTTGGCTGCCTACTTCGTTGTACGCATCTTTGTGATCCGCTACGTTGTAGATGAATACTTCTTTTTCTTTACCGTCTTTGATGCCTTTCACAACATCACCGATGCAGGTTTTACCTGTGTAATCTGGAGCCAAAGAAGACGGATCAGGAAGAACCGCTTTTACCACTTTAAGAGGCACAACTTCCAAACCTTCAGCGGTTTTTACTGGTTGCTCAGAAAGCAAACCTAGGCTTTTCAATACAGTGAAAACATTGATGTAATGCTCACCAAAGCCCATCCAGAAACGTACGTTTGGCACGTCTAGGTTTTGAGACAAAGAGTGAACTTCGTCGTGGCCTGTCATGTAAGCAGTTTGTTTACCAACGACTGGTAAGTCGTCTGTTCGGCTGATTTCAAACATTTTGTTTTCTTGCCAGGCGCGATTCTGCCAAGAGTAAACACGACCGGTAAATTCACGGAAGTTAATCTCTGGGTCAAAGTTGGTCGCGAAGTATTTGCCGTGGCTGCCTGCGTTGATGTCGATAATATCGATATCGCTAACTGTGTCGAAATAATCATTGTACGCAAGTGCCGCGTACGCGTTTACCACACCTGGATCAAAACCTACGCCAAGAATTGCGGTTACGCCTTTGTCTTTACATAAATCGCGGCGTTTCCATTCGTAGTTTGCGTACCAAGGTGGTGTTTCACAAATTTTTGCTGGGTCTTCGTGGATCGCTGTGTCTAGGTAAGCAGCACCCGTTTCGATACATGCTTCCAATACAGACATATTGATAAAAGCAGAACCCACATTGATCACGATTTCAGATTCAGTTTCTTTGATCAATTTTACAGTGGCTGGGACATCAAGAGCGTCTAGGGCGAATGCTTGAATGCGGCCCTCAACTTTCATGCTGCCTTTGTCGAGGACACTGGATACAATATCGTCGCATTTCGTAACGCTGCGCGAAGCAATTGCGATATTGCCCAGTGTGTCATTGTGTTGGGCGCATTTGTGGGCTACAACACGAGCCACGCCTCCGCCGCCAATAATTAGGACATTCTTTTTCATTAAACTATTCTCCAAGGTTTGAGTCGGACAGAATTAAGATAAATTCTGTTCAAAGTCGCTGTAATCAAATTCTCTAACGAGTTCAATGCTACCGTCCAATTGACGTATGGCAATAGAAGGCATTTTTACGCCGTTAAACCAGTTTTTCTTTACCATGGTGTAACCCGCAGCGTCTTCAAAAGACAAACGGTCACCCACTTTTAATGCTTGCTTAAATTTGAATTCACCGAAAATATCTCCTGCTAAGCAGGACTTTCCGCAAATCATGTATTCGTGTTCGCCATCGCAAGGCGCCATTTTAGCATTTTCACGGTAGATCAATAAGTCCAGCATGTGGGCTTCAATGGAACTGTCTACCACAGCTAAGTTTTTACCGTTAAACAAGGTATCTAAAACAGTCACTTCCAGCGTTGTACTCTTAGTGATCGAGGCTTCGCCTGGTTCCAAATAGACTTGAATGTCGTATTTTTCTGAAAAGGCTTTCAAGCGTTGGCAGAATTGGTCAATTGGGTAACCTTCGCCTGTAAAGTGAATACCGCCACCTAAACTGACCCATTTCACTTTTTGGATAAGATGGCCAAAACGCTCTTCGATCAGAGTAAGCATTTCATCGAAACGGTCGAAGTTATCGTTCTCACAATTGTTGTGGAACATAAAACCAGAAATGTCATTGATCACGGTTTCGATTTTTTCTGGGTCCCATTCGCCAAGACGACTAAATGGACGCGCTGGATCGGCGATTAAAAACTCAGATGTACTCACTTGAGGGTTTACTCGAAGACCGCGTGTTTTGCCTTCACTGGCGTCTTTAAAGCGAGTGAACTGACCAATGGAGTTGAAGATAATTTTATCGGAATGCTCTAACACTTCGGCGATTTCATCATCCGCATAGGCCACGCTGTAGGCATGGGTTTCCCCTTGGAACTTGGTTTTACCCAGCTTCACTTCATACAAAGAAGAAGACGTCGTGCCGTCCATGTATTCCTGCATAAGGTCAAAAACAGACCAAGTTGCAAAACATTTCAAAGCGAGTAGAGACTTCGCGCCAGATTGCTGACGAACATAAGCAATTTTCTCAAGATTCTTGAGAAGTG
Organism: Marinomonas sp. 15G6-16; assembly: GCF_055809555.1. NCBI lineage: Bacteria > Pseudomonadati > Pseudomonadota > Gammaproteobacteria > Oceanospirillales > Oceanospirillaceae > Marinomonas > Marinomonas sp. 15G6-16. The sequence goes on from NZ_CM147916.1 coordinate 2,802,861, forward strand.
CGGCTTTGTCGATAAGGTAATAAGGAGTCTTAATCATGGCAATCTGCCCACAAGTTAAAGCGCTGTATTTTAGAGAAAGGAGGGGGCTTTTTCTAGCTAAAATCAAAGTATCGGAAAGAAATTAATCATCCAAAGTCCAAGTAATATGTGCCTTCGTTAAAAGAATTTATCGTGAATGAAATAACTCAATCTTAAGTCTCTTTTATCACTCGTTATTAGACAGTAAAAAGCCCAGCTGGCTTTCACCAACTGGGCTTGTTTTTACTCGGTGACTTTAGATTTTAAAGCCAGCAACGAGTTTATCCAATGTAGAGGATAAGCTGCTCAATGTTTTGCTGTTGCCAGACAAATTGTTTGCGGTTGTCACACTGGTTTCTACCGCGTTTTGAATGCCTGTTACGTTTTTCGCAACATCTTCAATTGCCAACAATTGCTGCTCGGTCGCCAAGGCAACTTGTTGGTTTGTTTTGTTCATAGCGTTAACTTGCAAAGAAATGCTGTTCAGAGACTGTTCTGCAATCTTCATAGAACCAACACCTTCTCCCGCAATTTCTTGACCAGATTGAGACGCGGTTAAGGCCTTGCGAGACTCGGCTTGCAGTTGGTCAATCATCACTTGGATTTCATCTGTTGATTGCGCCGTACGCTTCGCAAGATTACGAACTTCATCAGCAACCACCGCAAACCCACGACCTTGCTCACCTGCTCGCGCAGACTCAATGGCCGCGTTCAATGCAAGCAAGTTTGTTTGCTCTGAGATATTGCGAATGACTTCTAAAATACCGCCTATTTGCTCTGAGTTTTTCGCCAACTCTTCGATGATTTTCGCGGTTTTCTTACTTTCTTCCGCTAAGTTTTCTACTGTGTTTTTCGCAGTAGAAACGACGTTCAAGCCTTCTTTTACTTCACGCTCGACTTCATTTGCTGTATTGGCTGCATCCGCAGCGTTTGCAGAAACTTCTCTTACAGAGGCTTCAACTTCATGGATTGCGGAGGCAACCATAGAAGTACGTTCACTTTGCTGTCTCGCATCGTTCAACATATCGTCAGCTGAATTCAGCATTTGGCCAGAAGCGTCGCTTAATTGGCGGCTAGTCTGGCTAACTTGCTTCACCAAGTTGTGAATGATGCTAACAAACTTGTTAAAGCCGTTACCGATATTTGCCAACTCTACTGGACCTTCATCGTCCAAGCGTTGGTTCAAATCGCCTTCACCTTCACCAATTTCTTTAAGGTTGTTGGCAACCACGCTTAACTGTTTAACTAATCTTGAGCCAATAAGGAAAGCCGCAACAATGGTAATGATGCTTAGCAAAATACCCATTATTAACAGAGAGTGTCCCATTGATGAAACACCACCAAATATGGCTTCATTAGGAATTTCTGCCACCAATATCCAGCCCATAGATGGAATGTACTGACTGGCTAAAACAGAATTTTCTGCCATAACAATATTTAAGCCATCTCGCTTTAATAGCGTGTCGCTGACTTTTTTACCGTACAGGTCTACAACTTTAGTTGTTTCCAACAGCTTTTCATTTCTGTGGATTTTTAATGTGCCGTCTTGGTCAATTAAATAAACAAAGCCGCTGCCATTAAAAGAGAAGTTATTTAGATAATTCGTCATCTTATCTAAATCCATACCAAAACCAGCTAAACCACGGCCGCTCGTATTTTGGTAGTTCACAAATAATCGTACTTCACCGCTGGTTTTGCTGCGGTAAACACTGACATTCTTAGTATCAGAAGACGCCACGAAATCGTAGAACCATGTATCGCGACCGGGTTGCATGACACGCAAAAAGCCATCTTGGTTCCAGTATTTAGCAGTTTCTCTGTCTGCCCAAGAAGCAGCATCAAGCCCTAAGCGATCTTTAATGTTGTTTAACAATTCAACAAGATTTTTCTCGCCAGACTCAGGATAGCCATTTCGTGCCCAATCTAAAATAATTGGGTTGTTTGCCAATATTTCAGCATTCACAGCCAATGTTTCGATTTGGTTCTCAACTTCGTTTTTTACTTGAGTAAGTTGAGCTGGCAGTTCTGTCGTAGTCGTCCGTTCTAACATAACGGATCTAGCTTGATAGAAACTTAACAAACCCATAGAAATGGTTGTTACCAACACCACTATGACAAACGCATAGATAAGACGCAGTTTTAAAGACACTTTATTTGGACCTTTTTGAGATGACTAAATGGCTAATTTAGGGGAAGCTTATATGCTGACCTACTGGTCAGATTGGGCGATTCTAACAGAAAAATAAAATAAATAAACATAAGTGATTTATTAGTTTTAAACATCTGGCAGCGCTTTAAATATAGGGCTATACACAGCACTCTGCAAAAAATATTACGGATATTTTTACTTAATTTTAAAAGAGAAAAACAGAAGAATTTATGTGATTGATATATAAAGAAACTTTAATAAACTAACCAAAAAACTAGGTCACGATAAAGGGTGGAAAAACCGCAATCTGACGCTGAGAACGTAGTTTTTACTTATTCAACATCATCTCAATAGTAGGTCGCGCCTTTAGGCCGACAAACAAAAAGCTATAGGGGAAATATATTAATCAGTCGACTATTTTTTAAATTTCTCTATACCTTTCTTATTTTACCATTTTAAATAACTCGATTTTGCGCGTTTATACTGGCCGATAAACAAAAAGTCTTTTAGTATCAATCAACAAGGTTTGCAGCGTCGAAATAACATGCTGTGAATAAAAGGAATAATTCGTACGCTCGTTTTGCCAGTTTTTGGTTTTGTTAATATATCTATTAAGGTCTTTAAAATCAGTAGCTTGTAGGGATATTTAGAAAATGTTGAAAATGTGTAAACGCGCATGCGCATTAATAAAGTGTTACATAGCAAGGAGTGTTTCGTGACCTCTAAAAGAACATTTGAAGCTTTAGTCGCGAGAGAAATTGATACTCAAAAGGCACAAGAATTAGTTGATAGAGGATACACACTCTCTAAATTAAAAGAGATGAAGAAAAATAAGCTCAAAGAGATTGGGCTCGAAGAAAACTCTATATCAATAATATCTAAAGAGGCTCGGCCTCCAATACCCCCTGAAACTGTGAGTAAACTACTTCATGAGTCTAAACGGATATGCTGTGTTTGTAGGGAGCCAAATAGATCTGTAGTTATTCACCACATAAATCAGTGGAGTGAATCGAAAGATCATTCTGAAAGTAACTTAGTAGTTCTATGCCTTGAGCATCATAACGACGCTCACACGACCCGAGATCTATCCTTATCATTAACTAAAAGGCAACTAAAAGATCATAAAAAAGCATGGATTGAAGCAGTCAAAAGAAAAGACTCTCGAGCGATTCTAGGGTTAATGGATACAAATGGTTCTATGTGGGACTACATAAATCATAACCGCATGTTTCAATTGGCAAAGAAATCTAAGATTAATTTAACTCAATCACCATATTTTTATGCTGTAAAAGAAAATGGGATGGTTAATTCTCTGGGGCTTATTCAAGATACTAGTAAATGGGAGATTGATTCTAAACCTACATATAGGCTTTACGATTGTGGAGAAGGTACAACATTGTATTACTATACCTCCAGTATATTAGAGCAGCTCATTAGGAAAATACCAGTAGTTGATATAACTCACAGGTGGTCAATTGGTGAGTTAAAGACATTGTTGTCTCCCGGGAGGTTTATATGCTTGCGTGGTGCTTATTATTACAAGTCTATTTCAGACGTAGACAGAGGAAGGAATCGTATTAAGCATGGTTACAGGCGAAAATCCAAGATAAGAGTGGACTTTCAATTTGATGCTTGGGAGGCTACTAGCTGCACTTCAGATACATGTCACTTGTCTGGCCGTAAATCCTCTATGGCTATATTGCTAGTGAAGTCAGTTTCAGTTAAAAATGAATGGCTAAATATCACTGCAAGTTGTCTTGCTATTGGAAGCGGGTTTAGTGATGAAGACTCAAGCGTCTCTTGGTATATTGACGATGACGAGTTTGAATATTCTATGTAACAAAGCGCTGCTGTCGGACAATTTTTCCGCTGCGCTTCAAAATTTCCGCAGAGCGCGACGTTATTTGCTTAGCTGAGTAAATATGTTCAACTAACTGTACAAGTCAAATCTACGTGTCCATACTTGTTCAATAAAATGTACAAGTAGAGATTGTTATGAGAATTGTATCTTTTACTGAGGCTAGGAATGGTCTTAAAGCTGTTTTAGATGGTGTCGTGAATGACGCAGATACGACAGTAATTACTCGCCGTGACTCTGAAGATGCTGTTGTAATGTCTTTAGACTACTACAACAGCCTTATGGAGACAGTTCACCTGTTGCGTTCTCCAGAAAATGCAGAGCATTTAAATCGGTCAATTGCGCAGTCTCGTGCTGGAAAGACATCAGCACGAGAGCTAATTGATGAGTAGTAGTCAACGTTTGCTCTCGTGGACTGATGATGCATGGGCTGATTACGAGTATTGGCAAACTCAAAACAAGAAGACCCTAAAACGTACCAATAAACTTATCAACGATGCAAAGTGTTCTCCATTTGATGGTATAGGTAAGCCTGAGCCATTAAAGGAAAACCTATCTAGTTTTTGGTCTCGCCGTATTGATGACACTAATAGGTTGGTTTATGCGGTTGACAGTCAGGCAATAACGATAATCTCATGTCGCTATCACTATTAAATGGAGTTTCAAGGTCAGGAAACTAACAAGGTTTTGGTGCGCTAACTTAGTGTTATACCTAAAGGAAAGTCATGTCTTTAAAGTCAAATTTTGAATTAATGGCGGATTACAATCAGTGGATGAATAGAAGTATCTATCTGGCAGCATCTCAATTGAACGCCAATGATCTATTTGAGAACCGAGGAGCATTCTTTGGCTCAGTTATCGGCACACTCAATCACGTTCTGGTTGGAGATATAATCTGGCTCAAACGATTCGCTGACTCCCCGTTAGAATTGAAAACACTTGATTACGTTCGTGCTCTAGAAAAGCCAAAATCTCTAAATGACATTTTGTATCATGAGTTTAGGAGCCTCGAGAGCGCCCGAATCAAGCTGGACAGGGTTATTAAAGATTTTGTATGTGAGCTTAATGACGAAGTGTTATCGTCGAATTTATTGTATAACAACACCAAAGGGGAGCCATTTAGTAAAAATTTTGGGCATCTCATTCAGCACTTCTTTAATCACCAAACTCATCATCGGGGCCAAGTTTCTACTCTTTTATATCAGCTAGGCATAGATGTTGGGGTAACAGATTTACTGGTTAGCATTCCAAATGAATAAAAGGATATAACAAGGCGCAGCGCAATCAGTGCTTCGCTGGACTATTTAAACTACGAGGATTATCACTAATGACTATGCATAATCCACCGCATCCGGGTGAATTCATTTCCGATGTCTATATGGAACCTTTTGGTTATAGCTGTAGATTTGTCGCGAAACAGCTGGATGTCTCTGCTTCAACGCTTAACAGAGTTCTTAAAGGACAAAGTTCCATTACTCCTGAAATGGCCTTAAGGTTGTCTAAGGCGTTGGGGAGAAGTCCAGAGAGTTGGTTAGCAATGCAAGATAACTATAATCTTTGGCAAGCCAAACAAAATATTAATCTAACCAAAGTGCATCCGATAAATTTCGCAGTAGCCTAGTGGAATGCAACAAATCCCCCAAAACGAGAAGAGAAATATGTCAGGCAGCATCACAACTTTTTTTGAAGCTTGGCAGGTTGCAGAAGCTGAGTCTCGGTTGGCTAAGATCACAAGCGCGGTCACAGACAATATTCGTTACGACGATCCTCGTACGCCTGACACTCTAGAAGGTATTGAAGCCTTAAATGACTATGTCGGTATGTTCAGTGCTAATGCGCCCGGTTGGACAGCGAAAGTGGTGAAAAGCAATACCGTAGCCAGCGTCACTCGTGTCACTGTCGCGTTTGGCGGTATGGGGCCAGATGGTTTGCAGCAAGTTCAATTAGGTCAATATTTTGTTGAAAAGGAAGGAGAGCGAGTGTCTCGCATGATCGGTTTTGTTGGTACGGGTGAGGGAAATTAACAAAACACTCATACCCCTAACCAACACATGATTCTTTAAATGGATATAGACTGAGTATGCGAGCATTTGTTGTTGATTCACTTGCCACGGTGGTGTTCTTTACCGCTTTGGCGGCGTCTACTGAGATCTTTATTGCGGGTATGGAATTGAAAGAAGTTTTAATCACTCGCCTTATTATGATTCCCATGATGCTTTTGACTGGCCGGCCGTATGGAATGTGGCGAGACTGGTTATTTCAAACCCTGAAACCAACAAAAGTATGGCGCGTTATGGTTACAGACAGCGTTGCTTTTATGTCGTTTCAACTGCCTATTTATATCCTGACTTTGATTATCGCTGGCGCTAGCTGGGACGAAATCGTCACGCTTATCTCGACAACAGCAGGCATCATATTAATCATCAGTCGCCCATTTGGGCTTTACCTTGATTATGTTCGAGCTTGGGCGGGTGTGGTGAATGTTCCGAAATGATAGGCGCTACACGATTTAATGTTGTGTTTGGCTCCATTGCTTCGGCGATAGCCCATACATTCGTTTAAATTCTCGACTGAACTGGGATGAGCTGACGTAACCAACTTCCATGGCGGCGATGTTTACATTTGTGCCTTCGGCTATTTTGGTGGCGGCACTGTTTAGCCTCATGGATTTAACAAATTGGATGGGTGACATGTTGGTGGCTTGTTTGAATTTACGATGAAATACGGCTCGACTCATGCCAATTTGGTCTGCCATCTCTTCTATTGTCACTGGTTGATCTAAGCTTGATGATAAAAACTCAATCGAGCGGGCGATCTCATTCCCTACACCAAAGGCACTTCTAAACGCGTTTCCTGCTTCACCTTTCAGTATCGTGTAGTAAAGCTCACGTAGACGGCCCTTCTCAAGAATCGCTAAATCAAGGTTTTTTTTATCTAATTGTAAAAGACGATATAGGGCATCGGTAAAGTCATCGTCCCAAAGGGCTGTTGATAAGCCTTGAGAATGTGACGTGTTTTTTGGCGTGCGAAACGATCCAGCCGAGCTGGTTAATTCTAAGGTCAGTTCGGTCATCAGGCTGGTATCGAGTGAGATATACACTCCAATCAATGGATCGTCTGGTGAGCAATTGGGCGCGCCAGTTTCAATAGGCATGGACATGGTGCAACTGATATATCGACTGTTGTCATAGACATGCTTTTTTCCATTCACAATGGCTTCTTTGCTACCACGAACAATTGCGGTGACGGACGGTTCGTAAACCGCTGGCGAGCAGCGAACAGAGTTCGTTATTTTAAATAATTGGACGCCTTTTATGCTTGTGTCTATCAAGCTGCTTTCATTCATTTTGCTGTGAATGAGTTGTTCGATTCGTTCTTTGCTCATAGCTCTGTATTCGTTCATGGGGGTAGATTCTAATTTAGCACTTAGTTTTTTAGGAATCAAAGATCGGATACAAATAGGCAATTTTTAGAGAGTATTTCGCCTATTTATATGATGTCTGTGAGTCTATAGTGCACATATATTAATTCAAACCATTTAGCGAATAGAGCAGGCATAACGTTATGAAAATTGAAAAGCAATTTGGCCCTAAGGGCTGGACACCTAAAAATCTAAATTCATTAATTTGTAAAACCTACCTAATTACGGGAGCCAATACTGGCGCAGGGTTTCAGGCAAGCCGGATTTTACTGTCAAAAGGAGCGAATGTTGTGATGTTGAATCGCAACCCGAGTAAATCTGAAGCGGCGGTTAAAGCGTTAAAAAGTGAATTTGGTGACACGGCGCAGGTGAGTTATATCACCATAGATTTGGCAGAATTGGCTTCTGTTCGACAAGCGGCAAAAGAAATATTGGAAAAAGTTCGTAGCATTGATGCTCTGATATGCAATGGTGCTATTGCGCAAATCGCACAACAACAGCTGACTGTCGACGGTTTTGAGAGTCAACTTGGGGTGAATCACTACGGTCATTTTTTATTATGCGGATTGCTCTTTGACCGAATAGATCAATCACAAGGAAGAATTGTGGTGGTCTCTAGTGAAGGTCACAAAATGGGCCTAAGAAGGATCCAGTTTGAGGATATGAATTGGGATAAGAACTACCATCCAAATAAAGTGTATAGCCAAAGTAAGTTAGCACAAACCATGTTCGCTTATGGTCTGCAGGACAAAATCCAAGCGGCGGGTAAAACAGTAAAGGTATATGTCTGCCATCCTGGTGCATCAAATACTTCTTTGATCAGAGAAAGCGCCAGTTATATGACTCGAATGTCTTGGGCATTTATGGTGAAAATTGGCGTTGCTCAAACAGCTGAGAAAGGCGCGTACCCAGAAGTTATGTGTGCTACGGAAGATCACTTGGAAGAGCGAGCTTATTACGGGCCAACAGGTTTTATGAACTTTGGTGGACCAGTCGATGGCAGCAAGATAGGCGAATTTGTATTAAATAAAACAGAACAAACCAAGCTATGGACACTTTCCGAGAAAGAAACATCATTTAGATGGTCTATTTAATTCGGCTTATTTGACCAATGGAAGCTCGATTGGGACGGATTTATGAAAGCGCTTATTTATATTTTAGGAAGTTTTATGTTGCAGACGGCTGTAGTGGCAAGTGATATCAACAGTGTAAAAGGTGAATTGCAGGGCAATGTTCAGGATTCGGACGGTAATATCTATCGAACAGTGAAAATTGGCGGTCAAACTTGGTTAGCAGAGAATTTACGAACAACGACTTTCCAAGATGGCAGTAACGTCAGTACAGGTTTTATCCCAGATGTCGATGAAAGTAATTTATTGAAGTATGGTCGGCTTTACGATTGGAATGATGTGTCTGATGAGCGCAACATTTGCCCTGAAGGTTGGCGAGTTGCTTCTGACGAGGATTGGATGGCTCTGGAAAGAGCCATTGGTATTGAGGAGTCTCAGTTGCACAACGAAGGGTGGCGCGGTGAAAACGACATCGCCATTACTCTGAAAGCTCAGCAGCCGAATACGTTGTTTAAGCGTTTTGATCAATCTCAGGTAAACAAATACCAATTTTCAGCTACACCTGCAGGCGTAAAGCTAGGTAAACATTATCTTACACAAGGCATGTATACGGAGTTTTGGACAAGTAGCTCAGCGACAGCAAAAAATGCTTATGCGAGAACCTTAGCCTACTCTTGGTGGAATACACATAAAGGAGAAATCCGCAGAACTCAATTGAAAAAGAATTATATGCTTACGGTTCGATGTGTGAAGATCGAGGCTAATAATGAGTAGAAAGTTTGTTTCTTTGATCACTTTTTGGACTCTTATGACATTGGCTGGTTGTGCCAGTTTTGAAAAAGCGGTGCCAGTTTATAAACCAAGTGATGAGTTGGTGGTTCTTGCTCATGGCTTGGGGCGAAGTGACTGGTCGATGCGAAAACTGGAAGAACAGTTAGAGACCGCAGGCTATAAAGTGTGCAGTTTGGATTATCCAACGATCGGTGAAAGTGTGGACAGTGTGTTGAGCGAAACACGTTATCAAATCGATGCTTGTATTGTGTCTGCACCTAAAGTGCACTTTGTTGGTCATTCCCTTGGCGGCTTGGTGATTAGAGCTTATTTGCAAGAGCACAAAACTACGATAGAACCAGCAAGAATGGGGAAGGTCGTGTTAATGGGGACGCCAAATAAAGGCAGTGAGTTGGCGGATCATTTTAGTGATTCTTGGTTGATGAAAGTCGGTGGTGGCATCAGCCATGCTCTGATGACAGGCAATAATAGTTTAGGGAATACGCTTGAAGAGATTAATTTGAGTATCGGGGTTATCGCAGGAACTAAGTCTTCAAGTTTGACCAGCGAAAGATTTGATGGATTAAATGATGGCTTGGTGTCGGTTGAATCTGCGAAGCTAAAGAATATGAGTGATTTCGTCATGATTGACGTTAACCATACTCAAATGCGATCAAGCCCAGAAGTCATTGAGCAAACAATTCATTTCTTACAAAACGGACGTTTTCGTCATTGAGTTCTGTTCACGTTAAATGCTTTAAGTGCCGTTAAGCCTTTTTATGACGGCTATTTTTCATTGCTTAATTGATCTTAGCACCGCCAAGTAAACATAGAAGCCTGTTTGTTTAGTATCTTTGCTTTGTAGGTGTGGTCGCTGGCTTTATTCGCTGCGCCATAGCATACATGAAGCGGGATTAAATGTTCTTCGCGAGGGTGACAAAATCTCGCAGAAGGCGCAGATGACCAATTAACCAGAGCCTGTTTTCGGTTTTCTTCAGAGACGTTTTTGCCTTCCATTGTGGCGGTTAGCCAATGATCAAATTCGATGTTTTTCACGTCGGCTTGGTTTGAGTTTTTCGAGAAAAACGCTTTCATATTGTGAAATGAAAAGCCTGAACCAATGATTAATAAATTGTCCCAATCCAATGTTTGTAATGCTGCGCCGATTTGAATGTGTAATGCCGCATCGAGGCTTTTTGCCAATGAAAGCTGAACACATGGAATGTCGGCGTCTGGGTACATGATTTTAAGCGGCACAAACAAACCATGATCGAAGCCACGGTGTTCATCTTGCGTGGCATCAATGCCTTGTTTGTGTAAGCTGTTTAGAATCTCATGTGCCAATTCAGGCGAGCCCGCGCATGGGTATTGTATTTGATAGGATTCTTCAGGAAAGCCGTAATAATCGTAGATTAATTCAGGAGAGCGCGCCGATGTGACGGTAGGGATTTGAGTTTCCCAATGGGCGCTTATTACTAAGATGGCGCTTGGTTTTCCAACGTCTTTGCCAATTGTTTTCAGAGTCTGGATCATCTCGTCATGGCTTGGCTCGTTCAGCAAAGGCATTGGGCCGCCGCCATGGGAAAGGTAAACAATGTTGCGATTCGAGGTCATGTTACTTCCTAGTTGATGACATCATCTCTTCTTTGTTCTGGGAAGAGATGATGTGAATGCGGTTTTATGTATTTTTGCTCACAAGTGCGTTGTCTACTGAGTAGCGGCCAGCGCCTTGAATTGCTAATGTGAGTGTTGCTGCAAACAAGACCAGCGCATATTCGTAGCCATTGTTCGACATGAATAATCCGTTACTGATGTGGACGCTAAAGATGGCAACCAACATGGTAAACGCGCTTACAGCAGCCGCTGGGCGAGTCAGCAAACCAAGCACCAATGCTAAGCCGCCAAAGAATTCTGCACTGCCAGCCAATAATGCCATAAAGTACCCCGGTTCAAGTCCAATGCTTGCCATCCATTGTCCTGTTCCTTCTAGGCCATAACCGCCAAACCAACCGAAGAGTTTTTGTGCGCCGTGTGCCGCTAACACAATACCAACAGGGATTCTTAAGATAAAAGCGCTTAAGCCTGCGTTTGATTGTAGTAGCTTCTGTTTGTTCATTGGGTGACTCCTTTAAAGTTTTTCACGAATAAGAAAAGACGGAGCAGAGTGTCTGGCTCAATCTGATTGAGATGTATATTATTGGTTATAATTTAATTGATAAATTGAGTGTTTGTTGAATTATTATCAATGTTTTATTTGTAATTGGGTTTGCAATTAAACTGGTTATTTCAGACGCAGAATGGGAGCCATGATGGATCGTATTGAAACAATGAAGGCGTTTGTCACGGTGGCAGAAGAGGGCAGCTTTACCAAGGCAGCGGAAAAATTACAGCTCTCGAACCAATTAGTGAGCAAGTACGTTTCTCAGTTTGAAGCGCAATTGGGCGTGAGGTTGTTTAACCGAACCACTCGGCGTGTTCATTTGACGGAAGAAGGCGAGCAATGTTTGCAGCATGCGGTGAGTATTTTAGAAAGCATTCACGATATGGACAGTTACTTTGGTGAGTTGCAAAGCACGGTTTCTGGTCAGCTCTCCATTAGTGCGCCTGTGTCTTTTTCCACGCTTCACCTTTCGCCTTTGATACGGGATTTTAAAAAGCAGTTTCCTTTGGTTAGCGTTCATTTGGAATTGAGTGATCGCAAGGTCGACGTGATCGAAGAAGGCGTCGATGTGGCACTAAGAATTGGTCATTTAAAGGATTCTTCTTTGATCGCCAAAAGAATCGCGCCGATCAAACTGGCTTTGTGTGCCGCGCCTTCGTATTTGGAGAAAAACGGTTACCCAAATCATCCATATGACTTGATCGCTGGGGATTTCCTGCGCTACAGCTATATGAACCTTGCGCCATCAGAGCAGCCATTAGTGGAAACTTTACGGGCTCACGCGCAGAACAATCAATCTGGTTTGGTGGCGAATAACGGCGAAATATTGATGACGGCGGCCATCGCAGGAGAAGGTTATATATTGCAGCCTACGTTTATTGTGGGAAAGGCGTTGAAAGAAGGCCGCCTGATTTCAATCTTGGAAGATTACGCCTTCGATTCCATGGGCTTGTATGCGGTTTACCCACACCGTAAATTGCTGCCGCCGAAGCTTCGCGCCTTTCTTGATTTCATCGGCTCTTATTATGGCGAACCGCCTTATTGGGATGATTATTGATGTACTTTGGATGAAAGGCAGGCATTCGCTCATGTATTGGCGAATGCCTGCCTTTGTTTTTATGGAAGCTCGTTTGCTGTCTGTGGAAATGTGTTCCTATAAAACACTAGATTCCATAATGAATCGACGAAGATAAATTGCGTATGGATTTCACGATAGACAAAGGAACGCCTGTGCTTGTGCTTGGGTTTTCTGGAGAAGGTATGCCTTGGCAGTTCAGTTGCAGTTGACCCACTTCACTATCAAATTCAATAAGCGTGTTCATGATTGGGCTAATAGGATCTGCGACCAATCGGACTTTGGTATTGTCTAGACCAACGGTAGCAAGAGCCAACATGGCGCTGATGTTGCTGCTTTTTGGGAAAATATTGGCGGCTTCGCGAGCCGTTCCTTCAAAGAAGCAGGTTGGTTCAGTAATAGAATCTAAATCGATTAACTCTTCGGCGCGTGTGCCTTTCCAAGAGATAACAGGTTTTTCTTGAGTAATCGCGGCATTGCTTACTTCAGATAAAGAAGAGGCAGACATCCAATCCAAAGCGGGTAATGCGCCTGCGGACAATAACATTTGAGCGCCAGATTGCTCTGCGGTCTGTGTGAAGGCAGCAAGTATATCGTCGTTGGTAAATAGGCCGATGCTTGATACTAAAAGGTCGATGCCTTTTTCTAGTATGGCAATGCCGTATTGGCTGAGAGATTCTTGGCCTGCGGCTTCAATAACAATATCTGGCTTTGCGGCAAAAAGTGTTTCGATATCATCTGTGATTAATGATTTGAAATGACTGGATTGATCCTTGTTAATGGTTAGGTACTTTTCTTTGTCGCGGCAAACTAAAGCAACGAGTTCCGCGTTGCCTGCTTCGCCTTTTTCGATGCAATTGGCTACATGACCACCAATTGCGCCTAAACCAATAATGCCAACTTTTAATCGAGTTTGTGATTTCATTTTAATCCTTGAGTTGATGTAAAGAGCACCTCATGTGGAATAAGGTGCTGTTTAAAATGTGATGACGGCTAAAAAAGGTAGCTAGGGATTGCCAAGCTAAGCCAAGGTACATAAGTAATGATCATTAGGCCGACGAGTAAGATGAGTAAGAAAGGGATACAGCCTTTGAATATTTCAAAAAGTCCCATTTTAGAAATGCTGACAGCAACAAATAAGTTCAGTCCGACGGGTGGCGTAATCATGCCGACGGAGTAGTTCACTAAATTGATAATCCCGAAATGCACAGGGTCAATTCCCACTTGGGAAGCGATTGGCGTCATTAATGGCGCTAAAACGATGATCGCGGAAGCACTATCAAGGAAGAAGCCAGCAATCAGCATGATAAGGTTGAGCAACGCGGTAATCGCAAAAGAAGAATCGCTTAAAGACAGCACAGCATTGGCTAATGCTGATGGCGTTCCTGTAATAGTTAGCAACCATGAGAAAGCAGACGCGCCGGCTGTGATCAGCAATAAAGAGCCAGAAATTAAGCCTGTGCTTTGCAGTATTTCCCATAAGTCTTTCGCACTGACTTGTTTGTAAATCACCATGCCAACAAACAATCCATAAAGACAAGCGACTGCCGCGGATTCTGTCGCAGTGAAAATGCCGCTGTAAATCCCGCCAAGTAGAATGACTGGAAGTCCTAAGCCCCAAGCCGAGCCTTTAAAAGCCGCTGAAATTTCTTTGAAAGTAGGAAACGGTGTTCTGGCGTATTGCTTCTTTTTTGAATAAATCATGCAGTAGATGATTAATAATCCGCCAAGCAAAAGAGCCGGTAATATGCCCGCAGCGAAAAGCTGACCAATACTGGTTGCGGTGACGGAACCATAAATGATTAAAGCGATACTAGGAGGAACAATTGGCCCTAAAGTGCCAGCGGTTGTTAGTAGTCCAATGGCAAAGCGTTTGCTGTAACCTGCTTCAACCAAAGCGGGAAACATGATGCTGCCAATGGCAACCACGGTTGCTGGGCTTGAGCCAGAAATAGAACCAAAGAATAGGCAGGACAAAACAGCGGCAGAAGCCAGACCACCTGGCGCCCAACCTATTAATACTTGAGCCAGTTTAATGAGTCGAGTAGACAAGCCACCAACTCGCATTAATTCAGCCGCTAAGATGAAAAAAGGAATGGCCATTAATGAGAAGTTGTTGATGCCTGAGAACATTCTCATAGGAACGATGGTTGGGTTGATAGAACCAGCCAATTCCATTGAGCCGATGACGGAAAAAGCCAATGAGCCATAAATTGGCAAGCCAAGTAACAGCAGAATTAAAAACAGCGGAAGTAATATTGTAATCATGAAAGCCTCGGCTTTGGTGTGCGTGATAAATGTTTAAATCAATTCTGTGGCTGGTTTTGTTCAGGCACTTTTTTAAATACGGAATAGATGATTCCTGAATAACGAAACATCTGAAGCAAAGCTGTAATTGGGATAAAGGCGTAAATCGCTGCAATTGGTACTCGCAACGCTGGAGAAAGCTGTCCACGCGCTAAGGTTGTTAAAAATAAGCTGCCACCAAAGTAGAGAAGGGAAGCGGCGAAAATAATGCCTAAAATGGCTGCGACTAGGTTGAATGTTGGTTTTAAGCTCTTTGGAATACAGGACTTTAAAACGTCTACTGTGATGTGAGAGCCTTTACGAATACCAAGACTTGTACATAGAAAGCTCATCGTAATAATCAAATAAAGAATGGCTTCTTCTGCCCAGAAGATTGAGTCATTCAGGACATATCTGAAAAAAACTTGGGTAATCGTAAGTATCGATGCAGTGGCAAGAATACTGGCGATTAAAAAGCCTTCGATGGTGTCTAAATAGGTATTAATTTTTTCGAACATATTTTTCTCGGTGTGTATTTATTAGCCTTTGGAAGGCTGAATACGCTGCCTTGCTTAAGATTGCCAAGGCAGCGTTGGTCATTATTTCGACTCTATTTCAGCGTACACAACATCAAGTAGATCGGATGTGATGGTTTCGCGGAACTCTTCGTGAACAGGTTGGCTGGCTTTCACGAAGGCGGCCATTTGCTCATCTGTTAATTCAGTTACTTTCGTGTATTTCTTGATGTTCTCAAGAGCGGAAGCTTCCAGTTCATTAGTCAATTTACGAGACAGGTCTCGGGCGTTGTTGAAGGCGGTTGTCATAACGGCTTGCAGGTCTTCTGGCAAAGAATCCCAAGCTTGTTTGTTCACAATAGCGGCGTAACCGTGGTAAGCGTTAGACGTCAGCGTCATGTACTTTTGTACTTCATAAAACTTCTTACTGGTGATGTTCGCGATAGGGTTTTCTTGCCCTTCGATAACGCTTTGCTGTAGGCCGTTATAAACCTCGGTGTAAGCCATGGCTGTTGGGTTTGCATCAAAGTTGCGGTAAGTACTCAAAAGGATTGGCGACTGCATCGTTCTCATTTTGATGCCTTTAAGATCTTCTGGCGTCTCAATTGGACGAACGTTGTTTGTCATGTGACGGAAACCTGCACCCCAGAAGTTTACGGCATGCATTTCATGGCCTTCTAACGTGTCTAGGATCTTACGACCTGCTGGGCCATCTAATACTTTCATCATTAATTCTTGTGAAGGTAATAGGAAAGGTAAGTCTAGAATTTGTACTCTTGGCTCAAAGTTACCCAGTGTTGCGGTTGGTGGAATGGCAATTTGTACCAAGTTCATTTGTAGCTGTTCGATGATTTCTACATCACCACCTAATTGTGCGGCTGGTAGGACATTGATGTTGATACGACCATCGGACTTTTCTTCAACCTCTTTTTCAAATGCTAAGGCAGCTTGTCCGTTAGGCGTTTCGTCGATTAGGACGTGAGCAAACGTGAAATTGTAATCTGCCGCGAAAGCGGATGATCCTAGTAATAGTGCCAATGTGGTGAGTAATGGTTTTTTCATCATGAGTTACCTATTTCAAAAAATATGATTGTGTATAGATTCTGATGAATGCTCAGAGGTTCTATGTCGAAGTTAAAAATTAGGCTTGCGAGGGTTTAAAAACAATAGCATTTTGATTACATGGGTTGTAAAAAAAATTACAATAGAGTTGGCCTGATAAAAGCCTTTCGCTAGGAAGGTTTTGAGTAATCAAAGTGAATGCACCTGTTTTGTGCCTTTTGAAAGGCTTTGCCCTATTTTAGATAGGTTGGTTTTTGCTCTAAACTATAGGCTAATGCTTGTTTTATGAAATAAAATTTACACCTTGGCTTGTTTGCTAAGACATTGTTGCACCAAAAATGTGCTTTGTGCGAGTGCGTCAGAGGATGAGTGATCTGTCATGGCATCGTGTTTTTCGTTTTTTGTGGGGAACGAATCGTGAATGAAAATTTAGATTTACTGGAAATTAATTGGAACGATCTAAAATATTTTTTAGCACTGTGGCGATATGGGCGCTTGTCTTTGGCGGCAACTAAGCTTGGTTGTACTCATGTCACCATTGCAAATCGTATTGAGCAATTAGAAAAGGCCATCGATACTCGACTGTTTTATCAGAACAGCAAAGGGTTCCATTTAACGAAAGCAGGGGAGAATTTAATTCCTTATGCGGAAAAGTGTGAGCGTACTTTACGTTTGGCGAATGAGAACTATCGTAGCGGTAAAGAAATTCGCTCGAAAATTCGTATTGGTGTGACAGAAGGTTTTAGTAATTATTATTTGTCTGACCGGCTGCCAATGTGGGTGAAAGGCAAAGACATTGATATCGAGCTTATTTCATTGGCTGGCGCCACTTTGATTACCAGTGGTGAAGTGGACATCAGTATTACAATTGGGCCGCAGAAAGGCTCAAATATTATTCAGAAAAAGCTGACGGATTATACCTTAGGCTTATTTGCGGCCACTGAATACTTGTCGATGAATAAAAGCATTCGGGCTCAGTCCGACCTTGAGAATCACTCTTTTATTGGTTACATCGAAGACCAAGTGTTTTCGGATTTGTTGAAGTATCAGAATGAAATCGCGCCAGATTTGCAGTTTATTTATAAGTCGACAACGATTCATACTCAGCGAAAAGCGGTTCGATCTGGATTAGGTGTTGGGATTTTGCCGCACTTTGTGGCTTATGGTGATCCTGTCTTGTCGCCGGTTTTGCCTGACTTTTTGTTGCATCGGGAATTGTGGATATCCACCAGTAAAGACTTGCATCAGTTTAAAGATTTAAAGCTGACTTGGGACTTTATTTTGAACGCTTGTGCGGAAGAGAAATACCGCTTTATTGACCGAAAGGTGCTGTCAGAAAGAGAGTGACGCCAAGACTTCCGTGATGAGCGGAAGCATCCGAGTGGCGATAAGTCGCTTAACCATGTTATTTATAAGGATAGTGATAGCCAATGCATTGATTGTGTTGGCTGTTTTTGTTTTAGTGAGCGCCTCAGTTTTATCTGTTTTATAAGATTTAAGGAACATCCTTGTATGTTGATTTTAATAGTTGGGTTAGTGATATTTTTTGCAGTACACAGTGTGCGTCTGTTTGTTCCTGATTGGCGAAACATGGCCGTGACGAAAGCCGGTCTGATGAGTTGGCGATTGCGCTTTGGCATGTTGTCTTTATTGTCTCTTGGTTTTATTGCCATGGGTTATGGCCAAGCTCGTTTAGCGCCCGTTTGGTTGTGGTTTCCGCCAGTACACATGGCGCACGTTACGAGCTTGTTGATGCTGGTGGCGTTGTTTTTATTGTTTGCTTCCATCGTCCCGAAAACCATGATGAAAAAGGTAACAGGTTATCCGATTTACCTTGCTGTTAAAGTTTGGGCGTTTGCGCATTTGTTGAGCAACGGTAATTTAGCGGATGTGTTGTTATTTGGTAGTTTCTTGGTGTGGGCGATTGCAAGTTACGCGGTTTTCCGTCGTCGTGATCGTAAAGCAGGTGTGAAAATAGAAGAAGCCAGTCTTCGATTCGACCTTATTGCGCTGACTTTTTCCGTTGCTTCTTGGTTTACCATTGTTATTTTCCTTCATGAAGCTGTGATTGGCGTTGCGCCTTTCCACTAAATGCGATTTGTTAATTAAAAAATATATTGTTAGATAGAGTGTGATTATGTCTTTACCGCCTTGTATGAGCTGCCAATCTGAATACGTTTATCAAGATCAGGAGCTTTTGGTTTGCCCTGAATGTGGCTTTGAATGGAACCCTGTTGCGTTGGCAGAAGAGGAAGTTGTTAAAGTTCAAGACGCTAACGGCGCGTTGTTAGCCGAAGGGGACAAGGTTACGCTGATTAAAGACTTGAAAGTAAAAGGCAGTTCTCAAGGGCTAAAAATAGGCACTAAGGCCGTGATCAAGAGAATCCATGATAAGAAAGATCATCAGTTGGATTGTAAGCTAGATGGTGCAGGCGACATGATGATCACAGCTAAGTATGTGAAGAAAGCGTAAGCCTAATAAAGAATCCAGTGTTGTTTAAAATAAGGATTAAAGTCTGAGTGGCTTCAATCCTTATTTTTTATGTTATTCAGTAAATGCGCTTGTAGACGTTACTCAGCAGAGGAACGGATTTACCGTAGATTATCTTCACTAGAACCAAGAAGAGTTCGCCTGTGGCGATGGAATCCGCTAACGCATTGTGAGCTAAGTAAGGTGGTAAGTTGTGACGCTCACGAACGGCAGCAAGCTGATAATCGCCAGTGCCTGTGTCGTTTTTGTTCCGCAATAAAGACTTTTCTAAGATGAGCGTGTCTAGCCAAAGTAGCGGTAAAGAATCCAATCCATAGCGCAGTTTCACATAAGCATCGATAAAGCTTTTTTCCACAACCGTACCGTGAGCGATTAAGATTTTTCCCTTCATGGCGCGAAATAAATCGTGCATGGCTTCATCAAACAATTGTCCTTCGCTGAGCATTTCAGGAACGATGTGGTTGATCACAGCGGCTTCTGGCTTAACGTATTTTTCCGCTTTGATGTAGGTATGAACCGATGTGCTGATGTCCACTAGCATATTGTGGATTTTCAAATGACCGATACTGAGAATACGGTCTTTCTTTGGGTCTAACCCTGTTGTTTCTAAATCGAATACTAAAAACTCCAGCTCATTTAGCTTGGTTTCTGGCAAAGGGTAAGGTTCGCTCAGTAATTCAGCAATGGGTTTAGGCAGCTTGCCTTCTTCGACTAAGGCCGCACGCTTTTTTTCGAGCTGATGAATGGGGTGAAAACGATTGAATAAATTCTTCACAAAAATTAAGCCCCACTGAATTTAAGTTTGGCTGCATCTTGCAGGTTAGAAATAATGCGGAACGCGTCTTTTAAGTGTGTGCGTTCAAAGCTACCAAATGATTGAGGGTCGATATTGCTGTTTGGTTCATCGCCATTTTTGAGTGCTTCAAATTGGTGTGTGAAACGTAGCTGACAAATAAAGCGATAAGTACCAATGATGTTTTTCAACGCGTCTTCGCTGAGGACTTTCTTTTTATGAGCGAAGCGGAATCGCTCTTCTGTATTGGTTGAGGTGCAGCCTACGGAAATGCCGTAAATCCTCGCCAAATCCACCACCAAGGTAATGGCGTATTTCTTGATGTTGAGTGTGTTACTGTTCTCGCCGCCTTTTTCCAACACCAAATTGTTGAAAATACCTAAAGGTGGAGACACAGACGTTGCATCGTTAATGAGAATGCTCAAGAAATTTTTGTTTTGACTAATGAGTTTATGAAGGTGTTGGTGAAGAGTCTCACAAAATGATGGCTCACCATAAATACTGCGAGTTTCCAGAAATACGCTGGCGTTCAATAAAGTGTTGTGGTCTGGCGTTGTAATCCATTCCTGATAGTATTTTTTCCAAACACTGAGCTTTTGCATCCATTTTGGATTAGACGCCATAAAGTTCCCAGAACACAGGGTAAAGCCGCATTTTGCGAGAGACTGACACACAAAGTCTGCCATTTCTCTGAAGTACTCTAAGTCTTCTTCTGTAGCGGAGTCTTCGATAATCAACGCGTTGTCTTGGTCGGACGAAATATGGATTTCATTTCGAGCATGAGAGCCTGCGACAATCCAAGAGTATTTGCAGGGCGCTGGGCCAAATTTTTCTTCTGCGATTTGTAGAATGCGACGGTTGTAGGCGTCGTAAATCATCGCCATAACCTGGCCGATAATTTCTGAACGTACTTTACCTTCGACCAAGGCTTCAAAAATAGCTTGGCGCTCAGACGTCAGTTCTGCCAGTTTCTCAATGGTTTTGGTGCGCTTCATTGTGTCGATAAGGAAGATCGCTTGAACGCGGTTTTTTTGCACCATATCAAAAGGTGTTATCAAACCGTGAACCTTGTGACCACTGACAACCGGAAGGCTACGAATGTTGTTTTGCATCATCAAAGACGCTGCTGTTAGCACTAAGTCATTTGGACCAACAGTCAGTGGGGATTTTGTCATTACGTCGCTAATAGGGCGATCAATGCTGACGCCTTCGGCAATCACTCGTTTCGTTAAATCTCGGTCAGTGATAACACCGACAATTCGACCTTTATTCTTGATGACTGCTGTGGAGGTTCTCACTACGTTACGCATTTCATGGGCGACTTCTTGAATTGTCATATCAGACGTCACAACGGCTGGAAATGTCGTGGAGATTTCAGAGACTTTTTTTACAAACAAGCCTTTGTCGTTGTCAGACCAGACAACATTTAGAGCATTTTGAATCCGTATTTGTGCTTGTGATGCGAAGTGTTCTGCGTATTCGGGGTGTTCTTCCAATAGCTTTTGCAGCGCTTCATGGGGAATCAAATAAAGCAGAGTCGATTCAGCGGCAATCGCGCTGTAGCTTTCTTCGCCGTCGGCATGATCATCTAAGAAGGTAAAACCGAATAAATCCTGTGGGCCAAGCTTTGCTCGTAATACGCCATTTGGCTTTCGCTGCTCCATAACGCCAGTACGAATAATGTACAAATAACGCTTTGGGTCACCTGGGTAGA
The DNA here is from genome assembly GCF_055809555.1 of Marinomonas sp. 15G6-16. Lineage (NCBI taxonomy): Bacteria > Pseudomonadati > Pseudomonadota > Gammaproteobacteria > Oceanospirillales > Oceanospirillaceae > Marinomonas > Marinomonas sp. 15G6-16. The sequence continues at coordinate 2,824,245 of NZ_CM147916.1, forward strand.
AATCGATCTTTTCACCACGGCTCAAGTAGCTAATGCTTACAGAGCCTGCGATTTTCATTTGTAATTCGGGAGGTAATTTATCGAATGGATCTATGTTGTGTATGAATTCAAGGATATTAGGCAGTAGAGATTGAATCATAAAAGGCACCAGATGACGGCCATTTCGAGACCATAATGTTATTTGTATGATGATATATACTATACCTAAATGGCGGAATCATCATCTAAATGATTGTTACAGTTTGCGTTCATTTCCTCATCCAGTGTTTCCATTTTCCTGTTATTATATTGGGTTCTTTTTAGCGCCATTTTTATGCTCCTTTTAATCAAGGGTGTGGAAGGTGGTTGCTTGTATTATCCGAATTGAATAATAGGTAAAAATAGAATGATCTGCGGTTTCGATTATGGAACATCTAATTGTGCGTTGGGGTTATCTCAAGACGCGGCAATTAAACTCGTGCCTTTAGAAGGGCAACACACATTTTTACCTTCTACCTTGTATGCGCTAGACCGTGATTTGATCACGGAATTTGTAGGCCGAAATATGCAAGAACAAAGCGCCCGCCAAGCCTTTGTTTCATCTCGCCAATCGGCTCTTGCTCGTGCCCAAAGAGCACGTCGTGAAGAAGACATCAGTGACAGTGATCAAACCTTGTTTTTTGGTCGAGCAGCGTTTGAAGAATATTTTGAATGGCCAGAAGACGGTTATTTCGTAAAGTCACCTAAGTCTTTTTTAGGCGCAACTGGATTACGTACCGAGCACATTAACTTCTTTGAAGATGTTGTTGCAGCCATGATGCAAAACATCAAACAAAGGGCAGAACAGCACCTTGGCGATGAGGTGACTCACACTGTGATTGGCCGTCCGGTGAACTTCCAAGGCATCGACTCCGAAGCCAGTAACCGACAAGCATTAGAAATACTGACCGCCGCAGGAAAGCGAGCGGGCTTCAAGGAAATAGAGTTTCTGTATGAACCTATCGCTGCGGGTTTGGATTTTGAAACCAAGTTAGAAGAGAATAAAACAGTTTTGGTTGTGGATATTGGCGGTGGTACAACCGACTGTGCCATGGTCAGAATGGGGCCGGAATATCTTAATAAAGAAGATAGATATGCAGATTTCTTAGGTCATACAGGTGAACGAGTGGGCGGTAATGACTTGGATATTCGTATCGCGGGTAAACACCTTATGCCTTTGTTTGGTATGGATTCTTTGCTGAAAAACGGTTTGCCAATGCCGACGCAGCTCTATTGGAACGCCGTAACAACCAACGATGTATCCGCCATTGCTACATTCAACAGCATGGATACAAAGCATCAGATTGAGCAGCTGCGTTTAGATGCGGCACAGCCTAAGTTGATTGAACGCTTTTTACGGATGCGAGAAGAAAAACACAATTATCATATTGTGCGAAACGCCGAAGAAGCCAAGATTGCTTTGTCAGATACCATGAATCATAAGGTGTTGATGGACTACATTGAATCAGGATTAGCGCAAGAGATTAGTCGAGGCGGACTAGCAGCTTCGATTGAGCCACCGCTTGAAAAGATGTTGAAGTTAATGACATCGGCGATTGAGCAAGCGGGCGAACAACCTGATTTGATTTACATGACAGGTGGTTCGGCTAAGTCTCCTGTTATTCGTGATGCGATACAAAAACGCATTGGTGATGTGCCTGTTTTGGATGGCGATCACTTTGGCAGTGTTGCTGCTGGTTTAACGGTTTGGTCTGATCGAATTTTTAGGTAAACCTAAGATCTTTTTAGTTAGCGTCTTTTGAATCAGGATTTTGGTTATCTTGCGGTGCTTTTTCTGGCTTTCCGTATAACCAACCCTGATGGTATTTGATGTCGATCAAGTCCAGTTTTTTCTTATCTGCGTCGTCTTCTACACCCTCTATGATGCAAGGCATTTTTAAGGTGTTGAAGACTCTTACTAAGGATAAGAAAAACTCTGTGTTTTCAAACTTCAATACGCTCTTGTCAATTTTGATGAAATCAAACTCAAACTCGAAAATATAAGAGAAGTTTGAAAAGCCCGCGCCAAAGTCATCGAGTGCAAAGCGATATTCTAGTTCTCTCAGCTTTCTCATGGCTTCTTTCACTTTAAGGCGATGTTTGAAAAGGTCTTCATCTTCGGTGATTTCAATGATGATTTCTCTTCTAGAAGCGGTCGCAATTTTAGATAAATAATTGATGATCTTTTTGTCTGTAAGGTGCTTAGCTGACAAGTTGACTTGGAAGTTTTGACAACCCAATTGCGCTTTTTCTTCTTCCAGTTTATCCAGTTGTCGTAACGTGTGCTCAACATGAAGGTTATAGTGCTTTATGCTTTTTATAATGCTGAGGGCATTATCATGGCCTTTTGCTCTGGTGAAAATTTCATAGGAAAAAATCTCACCGTTGCTGGCGTCTATGATGGGTTGATACACATTAAAGAAATCTCCTTGCATGATTCTTCTTTTGAGATTGGATTTATCAAAAGTAAATATCAAATAGGGGATAATCAGTAATTGAAAGAGCGCAAAGGAAAGAAGAAAGGTCGAAGCGTAAAATAAGCCAGAAGTATTCACTACCGCTTTGTATTGATAAACATAGGAAAGGTTAGAAATGAAATTGGAAGGTGTTTCTTTCTCCATTGGCCCTAATGACAAGTTATTAGAAGCAGTTGAGAGTTTGACACTCTGTAATAGGTTTTTGGTCGATGGTTGTTTGATTAAAGCGTTGAACTCATAATCGTCCACCGTTTTTTTGATGACAAATATTTTCTCATCGTACATGTTTGAAGTGTGAGGGCCAGAAAACAAGAATCCATCATGGCTCTTTGGTTTTTTCATTTTAAAACTGTCATTTCCCCAAGAGTTGCACACCAACATACCTTGGCTACCTTCGCTCTGAATAATGCCCAGCTCTATGACACCATCAATATTGAAAATAGACTTTCTCATGAACATCTTTAAATTGTCTGAACAGGCTCCATTGTAGAGTGTTGCTGTTTTATTAAGGGTGAGAGTAATGGATTGGAAAAGGTTTTCTAGGAAGTCGATCTGCTTTTGATTCTTTGCCATTACCAAACTGGATTCGTTTGATGACAACCGTCTGCTTTCAGCTTCTCCGAGCAATAGCGACAGCATTAAAGCGCAAACTAGGCTTATGATGAGGATTTTCACTCTTTTCAAAGGCATTATCGCTTCCATAAGATAAATAGCTTATTGATTTGTCTTAATACAAAACAATATCGCTTTTGCCGTTCTAATGAAATGTAAATTTTTCGAGAGTTTCAATTTTTTACATCTTTTAACTGCTTAATTTGAAGCAATAGGACTCAATCGCAATTAGGTTCATAAGTGTGCAGATTGAATTGCTTAAATACCGTTTAAAAAGTATTCTTCTTCGATTGACTGATTAGCTGTTTGCTTAAGGTCAACTCTTGTAAAGGTGTCAGTTTTTTACTGGTGAAACGGGAAATAGGTGCGTTCTTAACAAAGCCTATACTGCCCCCGCAACGGTGTGTAAGTTGTGTGTTTTTAGCTTGGTTCCACTGTTTTTAATGGGAAGGAATGAAGTGTTTAAAACACATGTTGAATGCTTATGAGTCCGGAGACCGGCCTTTATTGATTAGGATATTTCACTTATTGAACTGAGTGAAATATCCGCTAATTTGATTTGTACGGGTGAGTATGAGTCCTATTCGGGAAACACATTATGCATATTGAACCAGGCGTCGTTGACGGCGCAAAAATTGTTTTAAGCTACGCAACTGCTTTGGCTGCCCTTGGGCTTTCCGCGAAAGCATCGATCGAGATGATCAAAAAAGACGGCCTTATGTCTTTAATTGGGCGCAGTGCTCTGACGACTTTACTTGTTTTTGTTTTCTTTGAAGTCTTACCACACCATGCTGTTGGTGTATCAGAAGTTCACTTTATTTTAGGCTCGACGCTATTCTTGATGTTTGGCCCAGCGGCCGCTGCGATTGGCTTGAGTTTGGGCTTATTGGCGCAGGGTGTGCTTTTCGCCCCTTTCGATTTGCCTCAATATGGCATGAATTTAACAACCTTGTTATTGCCTTTGTTTGCTATGGGCGCGGTTGCGCGTCGTACGATTGCCGAAAACACCGCCTATGTAGACATCAGCTATAAGCATGCATTGCAATTATCCTTGACCTTCCAAGGTGGCATCATTGCTTGGGTGGCTTTCTGGGCCTTTTACGGACAAGGTTTTGGCGCAGAGAATATGAGCTCTGTTGCGACCTTTGGTTTGGCTTACTTGAGCGTGGTATTACTTGAGCCTGTTTTGGATCTTGCTGTCCTTGCAGGAGCAAAAAGTTTGAATCGCTTTAAGTCTTCGTCATTGCTTGAAGCGCGCTTGTTTAATTAAGTGATAAAACGCTTTTAAAACGGCCAAGCGATTCGATTGCTTGGCCGTTTTTTTATGGTGTTTATTCGCTCTTTCCATGCTCACTCACGAACTCTAAAAAGGCTTGGTTTGCCTTAGAAAGGTAACTGTCTTTGCGCCATGCGATACCTAGGTCTAGCCATATTGGTGGATCAAACGATCGCGTGATGAGTTGGTCATCCTCGTCGATAACCATATTGAGCAGAGTTGATACACCAAAGCCTTGCTGAGTAATAGATTTGATCAAAGGTATAAGATTGGTTTCAAAGCCAATCTTGGGTGTCATGTTACATTTTTTTGCCAATTTATCGACAATCCGACGGTGAAAGTAACCTTCCTTAAACATGACTAATTCTTCTTCGAAAAAAGCTTCTGGAGACACTTTTTCTAAATGACAGAAAGGGTGGTCTGTCGCCACGGTGACAAGCATTTCTTCTCGAATTAGGGCTTGCGTTTGCAAGCTGTCTGGTAAAGTTTCAGCAACAATGACACTCAAGTCTAACTCGCCGCTTTCTAACATTTGTTGCAGTTGCCATGTTCCGCCTTCAATCACTTTTAAGGTGATGGTTGGGTAGCGGTGTCGAAAAGCCATGAGAATGGGCGGAAAGTAATAAGAGCCAAGCATGCTTGGAATACCAACACGGACTTCGCCTTGATTTAAGCCCTTTAACTCACTCATTTCTAATAGTGCTTCATCCATAGATTGAATGATCTTTTCTGCATGAATGAGGAGCTTTTTACCTTCGTCCGTTAGACCTATGTTTCTGTCTGCTCGATGAATTAGCGTTAGCCCTAAATCAGCTTCTAGCTTTTTAATTGCCATGCTAACGGCTGGTTGAGCGACATTGAGTTGCTGGGCTGCCTTTGTAAAGCTTTCGGTTTTCGCAATGGCAATGAGATAGCGGAGCGGTTTTATCTCCATCATTAATCCTTATGGATTTGATAAGTTAGATATATTTTATTGATAAAAACGCTGGGCGTATAGTAGGCGGACAATATTGGTTTGTTTCGAATTATCTCGATGGAGTTTGTCTTGATTGAAGTAGGTGGTGTGGCATTTTGGCGAGGGACTTTGGCTCTTGTTATTGGCTCTTTTATGGTGTTTGCGAATGTCTATGTGACTCAGCCTTTGTTGCCAATGATTGCAAATGAGTATGCGATTAGCCCGCTTAAAGCCAGCGCCAGTTTTACCATCACCACATTAACCTTGGGAATCTCTCTGCTTTTCTATGGGCCAATCTCCGACGCCATTGGCCGCAAAGGTATTATGGTGATGACCATGGTCGGAATCACCATCACGACTTTTTGTCTTTCTTTCGTACACAGCTATGAGTATTTGCTGGCTTTACGTGGGCTGCAAGGTTTCTTTCTCGCGGGTTTACCGGCCATCGCCGTTGCATATTTGGGCGATGAATACACACCAGAAGCCTTAATGGTCGCTGTAGGTTTGTACATTAGCGGTAACAGTTTAGGTGGAATTGGCGGTCGTTTGATCGGCGGATTTTTTGGAGAGTGGATAGGGCACTCAGCGACCTTTGCTGTAATGGGTGGCATCAGTTTGATTTGCCTTTTAGTGTTCTTCTTTTTGTTACCTGCATCTCAGCACTTCGAACCCAAGCCGTTACGGATCGGCCATATTGTGAACAATATGAAAGGTCATATGCAGAACCGTCGCTTATTAACCAGTTACCTAATTGGTGGCTTTAGTTTTTTCATCTTTGTGAATCAGTACAGTTACATCACCTTCGTGTTAGAAGCGGCGCCTTATAATTTATCCGCGAAATATGTGGGATTGATCTTTCTGACTTATTTATCTGGCACTTTGGGTTCCGCGATTTCAGGTAAGCTCGCTAAGCGTTGGGACCAACCTAATATGATGGTGTTAGGAACCTGTATCTTAATGTTGGGTTCATTGGTGACTCTTGGTGATTCCTTATTTTTCATTCTGGCAGGCTTGTTGATTAACAGCTTTGGGTTCTTTTTAGGCCATTCTACAGCTAGCAGCTTTGTGAGCCGAAATGCGAAACACGCCAAAGCCAGTGCATCTTCATTGTACTTGGTGTTCTATTATCTTGGTGCGAGCTTAGGTGGGTTTTATCTTGATCCATTTTGGCAAGCGGGTGGCTGGACAGGCGTTATCATTGGTTCTTGGCTGGTGTTGGCTTTGGTCGCGTTGGCGGGTATGAGTTTAATCAAAGACAAGAAGCGGACGCTACAAGTAGAGGCTTTTAAATAAATATTGTAAAGTAGCGCCTTGTATTTCGAACGATACTCCCTGGATCAGCAGACAGGGTATAACTGAGCTGGCTATTTGATTAAATCATCATTCAAAGGAGCCTGTTTATGTTTGATAACACTGCCGCCAAAAAAACACCTCAACTTTCCCTTTCAAACGCCAATAAAAGAATCTGGATAAAGCATCCTTTAGCCTGTTTTACGGGCAATGAGTCAGACGCTCGCGGCGGCATAGTCGTTCAAGGCTCAGTGATTAAAGAAGTGCTTAGCTTGGGACAGTCGCCATTAGAGCCAGTCGATGAAGTGTTTGATGCTCGCGAGCTCGTGGTTTTACCTGGTTTGGTGAACACTCATCATCACTTTTATCAAACCCTGACACGAGCTTGGGCGCCTGTGGTTAATGTACCGCTTTTTCCTTGGCTCAAAACCTTGTATCCAGTTTGGGCGAAATTAACCCCTGAAGCCCTTTCACTTGCCACTCAAGTTGCGATGGCGGAGTTACTTTTATCAGGTTGCACAACAGCGGCTGACCATCATTACCTTTTCCCAACAGGTATGGAAGACGCTATTGATGTGCAAGTGGAAGTGGTACGCAAACTTGGCATGAGAGCCATGCTGACCCGTGGGTCGATGAGTTTGGGTGAAGACGAAGGCGGTTTGCCTCCACAACACACAGTACAAAATGGCGACACTATTTTGGCAGACAGTCAGCGTTTGATTCGCCAATATCATGAGCGAGGAGAGGGCGCACAAGTACAAATTGCTTTGGCGCCTTGTTCACCTTTTTCTGTGACCCGTGAAATTATGATGGATAGTGCTGCGCTTGCTAAACAAGAAGACGTTCGCTTACACACGCATCTGGCGGAAACATTGGATGAGGAAAACTTCTGCTTGAAGATGTTTGGGTTACGGACGGTTGATTATCTAGAAAGTGTCGGTTGGTTAAACGATCGAACTTGGCTAGCTCACGGGATTCACTTTAATGAGGAAGAGATCAAACGGTTAGGTGCCGCGGGAACAGGGATTTGCCATTGTCCGGTTTCTAATATGCGTTTGGCGTCTGGGATTTGCCCAACCTTAGATTTAAGTCAAGCGGGCGCTACCATTGGTTTGGGTGTTGATGGATCAGCGTCTAATGATGCTTCCAATATGATGTATGAAGCGAGACAAGCGTTATATCTGCAACGACTAAAATACGGCGCTGAGAAAATCACCCCAGAGCTTGTATTAGGTTGGGCGACAAAAGGTTCGGCTCGTCTTCTTGGTCGTTCTGATATTGGTGAAATTGCCGTGAACAAACAAGCGGATATTGTGTTTTATAAAATGGACGAACTGCGCTTTTCAGGTAGTCATGATCCTATTTCTGCCTTGTTATTGTGTGGCGCAGAAAAAGCAGAGTATGTGATGATCGGCGGGCAATGGCGAGTTCAAGAAGGGCGAATTGTAGGCTTGGATATTGAGAGCTTGATTGAAAAACATAAGGCGCTTGCGAAAGCTTTAGTCGCAAACTAAAGCCTGAGCCTAAGTTGGACATGGTGTTCAACTTAGGCTTTTTGTTTTTGTCGTTATGACTTTGTCGGAACTTGCTGTGTAATGCAGTGAATATTGCCGCCGCCCAATAGAATATTGCGAGTTGGAACACCAATAACGTTATGATCTGGAAAGGCTTTTTGCAATATGGCTTTGGCCTCGTCATCATGCTTTGGATCAAGTAAGGGAAATATCACCCCTTGATTACTGATTAAAAAGTTTGCGTATGATGCGGCTAATCGTTCACCTGCTTGGCGCTCCATTGAGTCGCTAGGCGCAAGTCCTTGAGCTTCTTCAGGAGCCACATAAAGAGGCCCTGGCATAGGCAATTTGATGACCTCCAAAGATCGTCCCTTTGCATCTTTTGCTTGGCTTAATACCTTGTAAGCCACTTGGCTAATGGTGTATTGAGGGTCTTCTGGGTTATCGCAATAGGTTAAAGCAACAACGCCAGGGCGAACGACATGCAAAATATTGTCTATATGGCCATTGGTTTCATCATTGTACAAACCTTGTTTCAGCCAAATAATGGTTTCGACATTGAGATAATCTTTTAGCAAGTTTTCAATTTCAGCTTTGCTTAGGTTTGGGTTCCTGCTCGGGTGAAGTAAGCATTCTTCCGTTGTATAAAGCGTGCCTTCGCCGTCTACATGTATGGAGCCACCTTCCAGAATAAGCGGTGCATCATAGAAATCATCACCTGTGACTTCAGCCATTTTTTGGGCGACTTCATTGTCTAGTTCCCAGTTGTCATAGAGGCCGTCTAATTCTCCACCCCAAGCATTAAACTGCCAATTTATTGCGCGACGTTCGCCGTTATTGTTAATGACGTAAGTGCCACCAATGTCGCGCATCCAGCTGTCGTCTGATGGTATTTCTATCAGGTTGATGTTTGCAGGAATGGCTTGGCGGGCTTGCTCAAAATCGTTAGGCCCAACAATAAAAGTCACTGGAGTAAACTTAGAGATAGCGGATGCTACATCGATAAATTCCTTTTGAGCATATAAACCCTTATGTCGCCAATTGTCCCTTCGAACAGGCCAAGCCATCCATACTTGGTCTTGAGGCTCATGTTCACCTGGCATACGAAAAACGTCAGTTTTAGGTGTTGTGTCTAATGTTTTGCTCATTATTTATCCAGTTTTAACGTGGCATTGGGTTTTGCCGAAAGTGTATCCATGAACATAGTTGAAGAAAAGTGAAATTCCTAATGATTTATTGGTGATCATGCCCAATCGGCGTCAATGTACTTCATAATAAATAAGATTGTTTAAAGCATAAAAAATTAATTGATTTAGAGAGGCAAAATGAGCACTTTAAAAGAGCAAACAGAAGCGAAAGTAGCGGCTGGCCGCGCAGCTAATCCTGAATTTATGAAAGGCGTTGATGAAGCTATTGAACGCGCCAAACAATTTGAGCAAGGTGCTGATGCTCTTGCATTAGGAGCAACGGCACCTAATTTTGAATTGCCGAATCAAAGTGGAGAAGCAACATCTTTGGCTACTTTATTGGAAAAAGGCCCTGTTGTGGTGACTTTTTACCGTGGTAGCTGGTGCCCATACTGCAACTTACAATTACGAGCGCTGCAAGCGCGTTTAGGGGAATTCAATGACTTGGGAGCCGAGTTGGTAGCTATCAGCCCACAAGTGCCAGATGATTCATTGAGTAAAGACGAAATCAGCCAAATGGCATTTCAAGTCTTGTCTGATCAAAGTGCAAAAGTCGCTGTGGAATATGGTGTCGCTTGGGAAGTTCCAGAATATCTAGTAAACCACATGAAAGTTGACCGTGGGCTGGATCTGGAAGCGATTAATAACGGCAATGGTAACGTGTTACCTATTCCGGCTACCTTCGTTATTGACCGCGATGGAAAAGTCGCATGGCGCTTTGTAGATGTAGACTACAGAACTCGTTCTGAGCCTGAGGACATCATCGAAGCTTTGAAAAAATTGGCTTAGATTCCGCTCTTTTGAGTTTCCCTAAAGGTGAAAGTTATTTCACTTTCTCCCTTTAGGGATAATCAAAGGTGTGTTGGAAATAGGGTCATTTATGATCAAGCAAGGTAAGCCAAATACGCTTTCGATGAGTTCTTCATTTACGATGTCATTTGGTGTGCCTGTGGCAATAATTTGTCCTGCTTTCATGACAATTAGGTTGTCTGCATAACGGCAAGCATGGTTTAAATCGTGAAGTACCGCGACGAGTGTGTGACCTTGTTGGCGGTTCAAATCTTGAAACAAGTCCAATAATTCAATTTGGTGAGCGATGTCTAAATAAGTTGTTGGCTCATCTAACAAGAGTAACGGTGTTTGCTGAGCAAGTGCCATAGCCACCCAAACTCGTTGTCTTTGCCCACCTGAAAGCTGATCAACATTATGGAAAGCGAACTCTTCTACGTTTGTTGATTTCATCGCGGCATTAACAGCATTTTGATCTTCTTCTCGCCAAGGTTGAAACCATTTTTGGTGAGGGAAGCGACCACGAGAAACCAAATCCACGACCTTAATTCCGTCTGGTGCAATGGCACTTTGAGGTAAAAGCCCTAACTTCTTGGCAACCTCACGGGTGGCGAGACCGTGAATGTCTTCTCCGTTTAGTAATACTCGGCCAGGTTGAGGTGCAAGCAGTCGGCTCATGGCGCGTAATAAAGTCGACTTACCACAACCATTTGGCCCAACAATGACGCTAAACTTTCCTTCAGGAATGTGAACGGAAAGATCTTTGGCGATGACATTTTGATCATAACTTAGAGTGACGGATTCTGTGGCGAGTGAAATGGCCAATTTTGATGTCATAACTTACCTTCTCGCATAATTAAATAAACCAAATAAATGCCACCTAAGCTGATGGTGACTAAACCGACAGGCAAAGTGGAGCCTTCCCAGCCATGTTGTGCGATAAAGTCTGCACAGAGTAACAAGAGAGCACCAACAAGTGCGGAAGAACCCAAAGAGACATTGGTGCTCTTTTCTAATCGACGAGCAATTTGTGGTGCTGCCAAAGAGATAAACGCGATTGGGCCTGTGACGGCCGTTGCGACTGCTGTTAAAGCGACACCGACAAACATCAACACAAGGCGAGATCGGTTGACCGATATGCCCAATGCGGCGGCTGTGTCATCGCCCATTTCGAGTAATCTCATTCGTGTGTTCATGAGAAAAGCACAGACAATAAAAACACTGATTAAGGCCGCTGCGGGCAGCACACGAGCCCAAGTCATACCGTTTAACGTACCCGCACTCCATAAAGCAGCTGTCATGGCGGTTTCCAATGAAACGGTGAGAGACAACCATTGATTGAATGCAGTCAGAGTCGCGCTGATCGCAATGCCAACTATGATAAGACGGAAGCCAGAATGACCATCTCGGTACGCGAAAATATACACAAGAATGGCAGAAAAAAGTCCGCCTAAAATCGCTCCCAAAACACTCATCCAATATAGGTTGCCAAAAAACGCGATTGATATGAGAACGCCCGTAAAAGCGCCTACATTAAAACCAGTGATATCTGGGCTACCTAATGGATTGCGAACTAAAGATTGAAAAACCGCGCCGCTTATACCGAGTCCAGCACCAATGATTAACGCCGCAAACAAGCGAGAGGCTCGCCATTGCCACACCACGATAGATTGATAACGATCAGCTTTGCCTGTCAGTAAAAGCCATATATCTTGCTGACTTTTAACAAGGTGATCTCCAATGAAAAGAGTGGCGAAAACTAATAACAGAGTGAGCAATAATAAGATGATTTTAGATGGTTTGATCATCGTGCTTTTGCTTGCCTGATGCTTGATAGACGCATGGGGAAGTGTGGTTTTCATAAGCTGGAGGCTCCTTTCCTACGCACGAGATAAATCAAGATAGGTGCGCCAATAAAAGCCGTCACAATAGAAACTCGGAGTTCTCCAGCAATCACAACTCGTCCGATGATATCGGCAACCAATAAAAGACAAGGCGTGAGGATAAAACTAAATGGAACGATCCAGCGTTGATCTGGACCTACCATCCAGCGGGCAATGTGCGGCATCATTAAACTGACAAAAGCAATGGGGCCAGCCGCTGCGGTGGCGGCGCCACACAGTAGGGTAATCGCCAATAAACCCAGTAATTGTACGCGAGCAGGATTACTGCCAAGCGCAGACGCTAAGGAATCTCCCAAGCCAAATGCGTTTAATGCCGGTGTGATGGTGATCGCTAATAAACAGCCAAAGAGCACGACAGGAGCAATGAATAATGGGACGGATAATGTTCGAATGTCTAAGCTGCCAACCACCCAAAAACGGATTTGATCAAAGGCGTTAGGGTTAAACAAAGTAATAGCCGAGCTTAAACCGCCGAAGACAGCGCCAATGGCAATTCCTGCCAGTGTAAGTTTCAGAGGGTCGGTTTTGCCTCCACCAATGCTGCCAACAAAGTAAACCAGTAAACTAGCGAGCAGGGCGCCGAACACGGCATAAACGAAAAATTCAGAAAGTTGTGTTGCACCTAAAAATACAATCGCAATGGAAACCGCTAAGCTGGCACCCAAATTCACGCCTAATATTCCAGGGTCCGCAAGAGGATTTCGAGTAATGGCTTGAATCAGAGCACCAGAAGTTCCTAATGCCATTCCAACAAATAAACCATTTAAGGTTCGAGGCAAGCGGCCTTCAAGAATGATGGTTTCCGCAAGGCCATGTTCTTCGCCCATCAGCACATTCCACAGAACTTGGGTTGACAGTGGTTTTGCGCCGATGCATAAACTGGCGATCATGATCAGCAATAGCAGACTAATAGAAACCAATAACCAGATGTATTTCTTTTTAGCAGAAACGTATTCGCTATTGGCCATTTTCGGAACGTCCAAAAAGATTCTGCAAGCGTGTTAGCAAATTACTGGCGCTGTAATAATCCAGTCGGAATGTGTCATTACCCACAGCGAAAACTTGGTTGTTTTGAACCGCGCTGGATGACTGTAAATAGTTATTGTTTTTGAGTGCTTGTTCTCTTTCTTGAGAAGCTGAGAAGAGTAAAACTGAGTTGCCATTCACTGCGTCTGGGAAGCGTTCGCCTGTGGCGATAATAATATCGTCACGTAATCCCATGCTGATGTTGCCTTTTACTGATTCTGGCACTTCAGCCAGAGTAAATCCTAGCTCTTTTAATAAACGACCTTGAGCCGATTTGGTTGTCCAAATATTTCCGCCTGTATCGTCTCGATAATAAACCATGGCCGTGGTCGGTTGAGGTGGCAGGGTAATTCTACTTTTTGTATCTGCGACTTTTTGCTCAAAGTCTTGAATCACGCTTTTTGCTTGTTCTTCTAAGCCTAATAAATCTCCAAAGATTTGAGCCAATTGCATCCAGCTTTTGTTGTCATAACCTATTACTAAGGTTGGTGCGATGTCTTTTAGTTGATCGTACAGCTTCATGGCAGAGTCGCCACCTGTTGCAGAAATAATGATCAATTCTGGGTTGGCTTTAATAATGGCTTCGGCGTTTGGCTCGGTTTGGTAAAGCGGAATGACGCCTCGCGTTTCTGCGATGGAAGCCCATTGGCGCATAAAGCCTTGTCCTGATGCCACGCTTGTATTTGGCATAGTGGCACCGGATGCGATTAAAGGCGCGTCAATGGCAAGTAAAGTGCCGGAAAGAGTAACGCTGGTGGAAACAATTCGGCTTGGGGCTTGTTCAAGCGTTAATAAGCCTTGGCTTGTCATGATGCTTCTTGGCCAACCTTCAGGGGCTTTTTCGACTTGATCGATGGCCAGAGTGTTATTTGAAGAGGTATTATCCGTCGAGGATTGAGTCTCTTCCGGCGCCTTGTCACAGCTTGCTAAGGCGAGTGCAGCAATAAAAATAATAAAGGCTCGACCAAAATAGGCATAACGGCGGATCATATTGAAGACCTTAAAGACAAAGAAATGAGCGCGCTATTATATATAGGAGATGAGTTATTTCATACTATTGATAATCATTTTCAATAATTGATAGTGGGTTTACACTTCAAAGCACCAGAAGTTGATGCTGTATGGGCTCACAATGTTGAGTTTTGAAAGCTTGGGAAAGTCTTTTAGTTTTACTTTTCCTTGTCTAAATTTTGGGCGAACACTGTTGATTCGAATTTTCTTAGAAGTAAGGGAGTCGGCAGTGATTTCAAAACGCTTTTTCTTTAGGCCAAACTCCTGACAATTAATGATTTTAGGGCTGGCGGACATATTGATAATTAACAAAGTACATTTGCCTTCTTTCTTTGCGCTGTGACAATAGGTTTGTACGAATGGGTCATTGCTTTGAACTTCGAAGACGTTCTCTCCCATTAATTTCCCCCACAACCAGCTGACCCAATAATCAGGATTCGGTTTGAGTGTTTGTCGATTAATGAGTGCGTAATCTCCGCCAATTAGGCTTTGTCTTACCATGACTTTTTGACCAGATTTTGCGCCTCGCCCTAATTGATCTGCCCACCAAAAGCAGGATACGAATCGATCTGAGAGTTTGGCTTGTCCTCCGCATTGTGCCGAGCCTGTTTCTCCTGTCCAGAGCTGTGCTTGGGGCTGATGTTGGTCCCGTAGTTTCCTAAGTTGTAAGGCGTATTTTTCGTAATATGTGAGAGAGTTTGGTGAAAGAATATTGTCGAGTGTCGCCGCACGAGTTCGAACAGGAGAGCGGCTACTTTGGAAAGGATAATAATGCCAATCAATAATGTCGATTTCTTCTTTTAAATGCTCCAAAAAAGGCGCAGAAATGTTACTAATAGGCTTAACGGCTTCTCCAATTCTTGGCCAAAAAGCACTGCCAGGGCCTGCAACTAAACTGTCTGGACTGTATTGGCGGACGCAACGAATGAAGGTGTCGTAATCTTTTGCGAGATTTTTAGCGCTGGGCTGTGAGGTAAAACCGTGGAAAGCCCAATAGGCGTTGAGTTCATTTCCGAGCTCAAAAATGTCGATTTTTTGCTGATTAGCTTGGCAATATTCTAATAAGGCTTCGACTTCATTGGTTTGCCAGCCGCCTTGTTTACGACGCTCAAAGAGGCCATATTTCATAGTGAACATCAACGCCAAATCATTGCGCTGACAAAATCTGTGAAGCTGATTCCACATCTCTTGTGTGAGTTCTAAACTATCTTCTGATGCAGGTGTTGCACTGGTAAAGTAATGGACTTTGTCGGCTTCCGAGCCACCAACACGCACATAAGCAGGGCCAAGAGCATTGACGAGATTATCTAATGCCGGTTGACTGAGGTCTAAAGGTTCAACTCGTTGCGTACCCAATCCGCGCTGAGTGCCTTTGCTGCCTTCCCACCAAAATCCGCCAGCCAACACGGAAATATCAATGGAGAAGGAAAGAAATCGAGCATCGACTTTCGCAATAGGCGAAGCCTTGTTCAGGCTAATGGAAACCGTTTTGTGTTGTCTTTGTCGGTTTCTTCTATTCCAAGGTCGGACTAATCTATAACTAAACAAGGCGCGTATTCTCAAGTTAAAGGTATTAAAAGCTTGCATCATAAATGTGACATTGTTGTTGCAGCTTCCCTAGACTAGATTGAACTTAAACAATGGAAGGTATTCGTATGAAATACATAGTTTGGCTTATGTCGGCGTTATTGATTGGTTGTACCAGCGCTCCTAAAGATATTGACCCAGTGACTGAGTTTCAGGTGGAGCGCTATTTAGGAACTTGGTATGAGATTGCTCGCCAAGATCATGCTTTTGAAGAAGGTTTGTCGAATGTGACGGCGACTTACTCAAAACAGGATGATGGTGGAATAATGGTTTTAAACCGAGGTTATTCCGCCGAAGATAAAGAGTGGCGTGAGGCAAAAGGCAGAGCCTATTTTGTTAACTCATCTGACATTGGGCATTTAAAAGTGTCTTTCTTTGGGCCTTTTTATGGGGCTTATGTGATCTTTGAGTTGGATAAAGAGAATTATCAATACGCCATGATAGTTGGCCCAAGTCGTGAATTTTTCTGGTTATTATCAAGAACGCCAACGATGCCGGAATCCGTTAGGAATCGATTGCTCAACAAAGCGGAGTCTCTGGGTTTTCACATGGATAAACTCGTTCTTGTAGACCAAGACAACACGTAATCCTTACATAACCACAGGTGTTGTAATCCTTTAAAAAAGAGAACAAGCGATGGTTTCCTTGTTTTCTTCTGTGAGACACACGGCGCTATATGCTTCGGCATTTTGAATGAAAGCATAGTGAGTGTCAGAGTCTCGGCAAAGAGCGAGAAAGTTCGCTTGCTTTGTATGGAAATTGGCTTGATTGATTTCATACGTGAGATTGGATTCGTCTCTGTTTAGCGCAAAGTCGGCTGTGTTTTCTTGCTCTTCAATAAGCCTATTTAATTCATTGTATTGTCTGCGAGTTTGATGGCAATAAGCGCTGTTCGGCGTGGTCTCTGCGCATTCTGTTATGGCTGTTTCTAAGCGTGCTTTTTTATTCTGATAATAGTCCAGATTTTCTTGTGCTTGATTGGCCTTGATGCGGTTCAGGTTCTTAGTTCGTGCGAGCTGGTCTAATCTCAGCTTCGCCTTATTAAGCTGTGCTTCCTGTGCCAAACACTGATTTCCAAAGTGAATCAAATCATTGCCATGAGCCAAATTCATTATGAAGCAACTGATGATGAGAAAACTGTATTGAATGCTTAAACGAGAAGTCATTTAAAGATTGCCTGTTTAAAAATGTATTAAAGGATAATAAGGTATCTCAGGTTGCTTTAAAAAGTTGGTAGAAAAAGAGACAAATCTAAATAAAGCTATCTATATAGTCTAAATGGCTATATTATGCAGTCGCAAGCTAGAAAGAAGTCTCTAAATTAAAAACTCTGTAATACGTTGTTTTATTCATAAATCTTCGTTCTGAAGTTTCTAACTACCAGTCTATTTTTTTGCATTTTCAGCCTTTTTAAGGCTACTTATATTTAAAAATCAGGTGATTATTTATGTCTAATAAAGTTAAAGGTACTGTTAAATGGTTCAACGAAACTAAAGGTTTCGGTTTCATCGAACAAGAGAACGGTCCAGACGTTTTTGCACACTTCAGCGCTATTGTAAGCGATGGATTCAAAACTTTGGCTGAAGGCCAACAAGTAGAATTCGTTGTAACTGACGGCCAAAAAGGCCCTCAAGCGGAAAGTATTACTGCGATCTAATTCGTAAGTAAGC
This sequence comes from Marinomonas sp. 15G6-16, assembly GCF_055809555.1. Taxonomy (NCBI): domain Bacteria; kingdom Pseudomonadati; phylum Pseudomonadota; class Gammaproteobacteria; order Oceanospirillales; family Oceanospirillaceae; genus Marinomonas; species Marinomonas sp. 15G6-16. The sequence goes on from NZ_CM147916.1 coordinate 2,841,561, forward strand.
ATATATTAAGAAAGAGTAAGTTCCTTTGGAACTTACTCTTTTTTTTGCCTTCAAAAAGGAGAGGAGCGCTTGAGAGGCCATTGTTTTGCCACGAAAAGCAAATTACAGAATATAAAGTAAGGTGAATATTATGAATCGTCGACATTTCCTTGTGAGCGCAGCTTGTGCCGCAGCCGGTGCAAAATACTTTTCTCCATCATTGATTGCTCAAGAAGCAGATTCAACATTCGAAGTGGTTTATACCAAAGAAGAATGGCAAGCCAAGCTAACCAATTTCGAATACAAAGTCATGCGAGAAGAAGGCACAGAGCGTCCGGGCAGCAGTGATTTACTGCATGAAAAACGAGTGGGTGTTTATGATTGTAAAGGCTGTGATTTACCGCTTTATGATTCAAGCACTAAATACGACAGCCGAACGGGTTGGCCAAGCTTTTATCAAAGCCTACCAAACGCCGTGGAAACAAAAGCCGACAACAGCTTCTTTATGAGCCGTACGGAAGTGCATTGTCGTCGTTGCGGTAGTCATTTAGGTCATATTTTTAACGATGGCCCACAACCGACGGGCAAGCGTCATTGTTTGAACGGTGTTTCTTTGGTTTTCCGTCCTGCTTAATGCACTGAATTTATCTAAGCCAAATGGCGACTTCATTGAGAAGTCGCCATTTTTCCTTGTAACGTGGCCATTAACGTAGCCGCTAAAATACAAGCACCACCGATTAATTGCATAGTGGAAAAGCTTTCACCTAACCAAATGAAAGCGAACAGAGCGCCAAACGCGGGTTCAGATCCAGTAAGCAGTGCGACTCTAGATGATGTTGTGTGCTTAACACTATAATTCTGTGCGAATAGGGCAAAAATAGTACAGAAAATTACCAGATAAAAAGCCAATACCCAAAAGCTTCCTTCTGCCGGAAAGAGGTCTTTCAGCGATGCATCACTCATGACAAAAGCAAGCAAAGCACCCACGGTTACCACATTGGCTTGAATGCTAGTAATGTTTAATGCGGAAAGGCGTTTGCCTTTTAATAATACTTGAGTCGAAACCACTATGCAGGCGCGTAATAACGCCGCCAATAAAATACAATAATCCCCAATATTCAGTGTCAAAGATCCCCAGCCAAGCTCATTCTGAGTTAACAACAGCACACCAATGACAGACAACAAGGCGAATCCTAACACACTTCTGTGAGGCCATTGTTTGTGGGAAATCGCTTCTATGAAAGGCGTCATCAAAACACAAAGGCTAATCAAAAATGCGGCTTTCGAAGCGGTTGTATGGAATATTCCATAGGTTTCCGCAAGGAAAATGGAGAGTAAAACAAGGCCAGTTGGCAAGGCGTATTTCCAATCCTTTGTTAGGCCTTTTTTGTGATCTCTCCAAAAATTTGGCAAGAGAATAAGCGAGGTTAAGCCGAAGCGAATCACGATAAAGGCCAACACACTGGTATAGATAAGCGCTTCTTTTGTGATGCCGTAACTGGTTCCCCAGAAGATCGCGGTAAGCAGTAAAGACAGTTCAGCGACTGGAAGGCGATTGAAAAGAGAAGGAGTCGTTAATGTTTGAGCTTTCATGTTTCCTCACACGCCTCAAGTAAGTGGCGTACAGCTTGATAAATGGATAAAAAATTCGCTTAGGAGTTAAGAGAGGAAGTATGCTAACTTGTGTCTTATGTTGTGATAATCCTTCCAAATAGAAAAAGACTTATGACTCATGGACACAAATAAACTCATTGCCTTGTTGCCCGATATGGCGGCTTTTGTGGCGGTTGTTGAAACAGGCAGCTTCACTAAGGCCGCTGAAAAACTGGGCATTACGCCTTCAGGCGTCAGTCGCCAAGTGTCTCGTATGGAAACTCAGCTTGCAGCGATATTGGTAGAGCGCACCACTCGACGACAAACCATCACGGCCGTTGGCATGGCGGTTTACGAGCAATGTCGGAACATGTTGGACAGCGCAAAAGAGGCGGTGATTGCGTCTGAAAGCAACACGACAGAAGCCAAAGGGCGTTTACGCATTGCTGTACCAGACGCATTTGCCAAGCAAGTATTAGAGCCTTTGTTATTAGAGTTTATGGCGCTGTATCCAGCCATTTCATTGCATGTTCAGGTGACGGATTTACGCCTTGATCCAGCGTATCAAAATGTCGATTTGGTCTTTCATATTGCGGAACAGCCTCATGAACATCTGGTCTGTAAACGCTTAGGAAAAGTTCGTTCTATTTTATGCGCCAGCGCCGAGTATCTAGCCGAACGCGGCACACCCAAATCGCCTGACGATTTAGTCTCACACGACTGTTTACCACTTGGTTTTTTCGATGGCGATAATGTTTGGAGCTTTACCCAAGGAGATAAAAAAACGCAGATCACCGTAGATGGACGCTACATCATCAACGATGCGGATATGCGCTTAAAAGGTGTGAAGCAAGGTTTTGGTATCGCGCTGTTTCCAGATTTCGTTGTGCAGGAGTCACTGGAAACAGGCGAAGTGATTGAAGTGTTAAAAGACTGGCAACTGAAAAGTGATTTTCAAGGCGGGGTTTACATGCAATTTCCCGCCATGCGATTTATGCCCAATAAACTGCGCGTGTTTATTGATTTTATGATGGCGCGTTGGCATGCTCATTAAGCCTTCATCAGGCGTGTTCAGTAGCTTGCTCTTCTTGTCTTAGAGTCAGCACTTCGTAGCCCGTTTTTGTGACCAGAATCGTGTGTTCCCATTGTGCTGATAACTTTTTATCCGCGGTAACCACTGTCCAACCGTCTTTTTTGGTTTTAGTTTTGGCCTTTCCTTGGTTGATCATCGGCTCAATGGTGAAAGTCATGCCTTCTTTTAAAACGAGACCCGTTCCTGCTTTACCATAATGAAGGACTTGCGGTTCTTCGTGCATTTCTCGGCCAATGCCATGACCACAATATTCTCTGACGATAGAATAGCCTTTACCTTCGGCCAAGCTCTGAATAGCTGCACCAATGTCGCCTAACGTTGCGCCAGGTTTTACCTTTTTTATGCCGGCCCACATGGCGTCGTAGGTGGTTTTTACCAAACGTTTGGCCATAGGGCTGGCGTTACTCATTACATAGGTTTTACTAGAATCCGCAATGAAGCCACCTTTCTCTAGAGTGATGTCGATATTAACGATGTCCTTTGCTTTGAGAACCTGAGTCGCCTTTGGTATGCCATGGCACACCACATCATTGATCGAAGAATTCAGCACAAATTCATAACCGTATTGACCTAAACTCGCAGGGCGAGAATGCAGTGTATTTCGAATGTAATCTTCTACTTTATCGTTGATTTCTAAAGTCGAAATACCTTCTTTTACGAAGTCATCGAGCATATGAAAAACTTGCGCTAAAAGCTTTCCCGATGTTCGCATTAATTCAATTTCTTCTGCGTTTTTGATTTGCACCTGCATATTACTTTACCGACTTGAGAGGTGTTTCGTCGTTTGCATTGGCAAGTTCTTGAGCAATGATTTCAGCAAAAGTGAGCGTTGGATTGAGTTCAGCCAAGCGACCCATCTTCATCCAGAACTCAGCTTGAGCATTGATAGAGCGAGACATGACTTGGCAGCTTTTGCGCACGTCATCGTGAAGATCGTCGGAGATTTTGATAATACCCATAATATATGATCCGTATATGTTTTATGTATAAATTATGTGTGGATCATATGTTGAGGGTTTTATTGTTTCAAGCGGTATTTATTCGAATAGGTTTTTTATCAAGCTAATGCTGTACTGACAATAGAAACTATTCTCGCTTTTCATCATGCTTTTAAATGAAGATAGGTGTGATAGATGGGGGAAATAGTTTTCTTTGATTAGGATAGAGGTGAAAGAGTCCAAGCCACTTTTATGTGGCTCATTTACTTATTAAATTTATCCAATAACACCTAAATATTCACCAATAACTGCTAAATCTTCTTCGGGGTTGTCTAAGATTATTGGCGAATAGCCAAAGGCATTGGTATCGGGCTTTAGGGTTATTCGGGTGTTGATTTGTTCACCATCGATCGCTGTTTTTTCACTATGGTAAAGTTTAATGGTATAGCTCCCGCCGTGATCTGGGTCTTCTATTTCACGATGTTGAACCAGTACTATTTTTCCGTTTCGAGTGCCAACGGGATTTGCTCTAAATAGACACCAAGAACCATTGGCGATTCGACGATTCATAGATTCACCCACCACACGCATAACAAACATGTCATCTTTGATATTTATATGATCAGGGAGTTCAACCCAAGAACACTCTTCTAGGTTCTGCTGCTCGCTAAAGCCTCCAGCAGCGGCGTATAAATCATAAATGGGAACGTGTGTTTTGTACGGCATGGCGTTATCGAATGAGGCGATAGGTAATTCTAAGTCCTGATAGGGTTCTGAGGTAGTTTCAGTTTCTTCTTTTCTTGCGGCTAATTGTAGGAAATAGTCTCGGGTTTCAGGGTCTGTGCAAAATAGATAGCAGCCCTTTTGTCCACGAGTCATAAGGGTTCGATATGTATTCTTTATGATTTCGCCTGTTATTTTTCTAGCTTTGTCAGGCGTTTCTTTTAAAAGCTTTTTAAATCCCCGAATAGAACGGTCATTAGACGATCGGTTATTTGCGTCTGTAACGGCGATTCCATCCCGAATGACAAAATCGTCTCCTATGATGACGCCAATATAATCAAGCTCTAACCCTTGGCAGGTGTGGATACAGCCAACTTGCTCGACTGATTTTTCTGCGATCATCCATAAACTGCCGTCTTCGGTTAAATTCCATTGTGCTTCGAAATTGTATTCAGGAATAACAATATCAGAGGCCGATTTATCTTTTTTACTATTCCAATCCCAGCAATAACCTGCGACGAGTCGAGCCTTATTTGTAAGGCGATTTTTATCAACGATGGCTGCACGAAGCACGTTAGGGTCATCAAAGACTTGCACATCATAATCGATGTCATCCAAGGTTGGATTGGCGGTTTCTCTGATTTGCAGACAATTATCGACCCAAGATAGATAACCATCCGAACCATTACAGCGAAATTGTGACACCAGACTTAACTCGGTGACTTCGGACTCTAATTTCTGGGCCCAGTTTTTAATTGTCTCTACATTGCCTATGTCTTGCAGCGTAACGCGTTGAGCTTCATCAATAAAAAATATATTAAATCTTGAACCAAAAATAAGCTCTTTGATTTGGTTTTCGCCTAAGTTGCCGTATAAACCGGATTTTTCATTGAGCCGATGAGCTTCATCGATAAGCAAAGCGCCAAATTGATTAGCTTCCACCTCAGTATAAGCGCCTGATCCTTTAAACATTTGGTCGATATGAGTTTTCTTCTTACTGCCAGTGAGCTTCTTTTTAAACACTTCGCGAGGGGCTGCATTTTTAGAAACATACTGTACTAGCATGTCACGCTTGGTGAGTTCTGAGAGCAGGTTAATGGCTACTACTGATTTTCCTGTTCCCGGACCACCTTTAACAATCAAAGTTTGTTTCTTTCCTTTTTGAGCGATATGAGCGAGGCTAATTGCCGTTTCATAAACGAGTTTTTGCTCATCAATCATTAAGAATTCTGAATTACCATTTAGCATGGAAGCCAAGGCATCCGCTAAATTTTTGGAAGGTTTAATCACCCCATGCTCGATGCGATACATAATATTATCGCTGTCACCAAACTTGACGTGACGCTTCAAGAACTCAGAAAGCTTTAATGCATCTTGCGAGATGAAAACAGGTGCTTTTCCTGTGTGGTGAGAATAAAAAGGGTCATTTAGTACATCACCAGATTTCATATTATGAAGATAGGCGCAGGGTTGTAGTCGTATGGATTCCTTGCGTACGGTTTCGTTGTAATCTTCGATTAAAGCTGAATAAGACCAAGCTTGATATGATGGGTGATTGGTTTCTTTTTCACCGTGTTGAAAGCGGGTTTTTACAATGGCATCTTTATCGGTTTTCTTCGCTTCTTGCCATTGTTTCAGCTCAATAATAACGGCTGAATCATTACGATTATGATCTTTACCTGTCAGGATAAAATCTACCCGTCGATTTGTCATTGGTAGATTGTATTCTATGGAGACACCGGCTGAGGCTGGGATGTTCTCATCCCAAAGTACTTGAGACATATATTGTAGTGAATTCTCCCAAGATAAAGTTTCACTACGAGGCGAGTTGCGATTGAGCTTTCTTAATACTTCATTTTCTATAATTTCAGCAATTTTATTGGAACGGACATCATCAATAAATTCTCTCTTTGTCGCTGAATACACAATCACTGGTATTTTCCTTATTCGTATTTATTGTATTTTTTCGCACTGCCTCGTACTTTATCAGCAGGGTATTTCATTTCGTTCTTTTTCATTTTCTGCTCAACAGCATCTTGGATATTAATACCAACTTTATCGGCTAGGCGAACAAGATAAAGTTGAACATCAGCAACCTCATCGATTACCGCAGCAAGTTGATCTTCATTGAGCGAAGACGATTCTTCCTCAGTAAGCCACTGAAAGCACTCCAACAATTCACTGGCTTCGACGCTTAATGCCATAGATAGGTTTTTAGGTGAGTGGAACTGATCCCAATCGCGAGCCTTGGCAAACTCACGCATGCGCTGTTGAATAATGTCTAAATCCTGCATAAAGGTAATCCATAAATCAGTATTAAGTGAAGATGATATAAAGAAAAGCTAAGAGTTGAATAGTAAAACTTTCAGTAAATTTGATTGTTTTCTTAGCTATGATTAGGTCAAAACTTATTTAATAATATTTATTAAATTATTAGGCTTGTAAATAAAGTAATCCATTTAAACATTTTTGGAGTAGTTTAGAGGCAGATATTTTATTATCTACTATAAAATAGCGCCCCGAGAGGGATGTAAAACATCTGTCTCGGGGCTCTGTGTAGATTGTTGGTGATGCTTGGTTTAAATCAACCACAGAGACCGTAACCTTTGATTTTTGGTCTAACCTATTTCGACCTGAGTGCGATCGTCGTTTCTGGCAAACCAAAATGAGAACATTATTATTTAATGCTAAAAGTCCAACCTGTAAAGCATTTCAGAAGACCGTACGAGAGTTGAATGATTTCAGGAACAGAATTGCATATCAGCCAACTCATAACTGCAATTGGCGGATGCATTAACTGAGCAAGCTTTGTAAACATATAACCAAGGATGGTGAATTATGGCTTATGATCGCCCATGGAAGTCGTTTGAGGAGCAACTTAACTTGCTCAAACAACGAGGCATGTCCGTTACAGATGAAGTCGCCGCTAAAAACTATTTAGAACGTGTTGGCTATTATCGACTCAGTGGCTATTGGTATCCTTTTCGACAGTTCTCCATTCATCAAGACCCGAAAACCAAAGTCTTGCAGACTAATGTCAGCGATCAGTTCCATTTGAATACGCATTTTTCTGATGCGGTTGAACTGTATTTATTCGATAAAAAACTGCGCTTGCTTGTATTGGATGCCTTAGAAAGAGTAGAAGTCGCATTGCGTGTTGATATTGCCTACTTGTTAGGTCAGCGTAGTGCTTTTGCGTATCTTGATCAGCAGCAGTTTCACCCAAAATTTTCCAATCGAAAGTTCAATGGTGTTGCTGCATTTACAGCGTGGCAAAATAAATACCTAGGATTACTCAGCCGCTCTAAAAAGAAGGAAGAGTTTGTCAAACATTACCTTAGTACCTATGGCGAAAATTTGCCCATTTGGGTGGCCATAGAAGTATGGGATTTTGGTGCACTGTCTCAGTTGTTTGCGATGATGAAGGTGCCAGATCAAGAGAAAATTGCTGCTAAGTATAGGGTAAAGGATTTTAAGGTTTTTGCCAGCTGGCTTCGCTCATTGAATCATTTACGTAATATAGCGGCACATCACAGTCGTTTATGGAATCGTAATATCGTTGATCAACCAAAGTTACCTGAATTGGGTGAGATAAGGTGGTGTGATGATTTTATCGGTAAGCCAGACTTAATTGCGAAGCCTTTTCTTCTGTTTGCTATATTGCGTCATATTGTACGAGAAATTTGCCCAAATACTCAGTGGCATCAGCGATTAGCCTTGCTTTTAGATGATTTTCCAATAATACAGTCAGACAATAAGCGAACCATTGCTGATATTGGTGTTGTTGAGGGTTGGAGTACTTGGTGGTCTGATGTGGAGTGAAGCAAGGAATAAAAAACCCCCGCGTAATCTCAAAGAGACAAGAGGCAGGGGCCGTATTGAGATCAATACTAAAGTCGGTACCAGTAATGAGTCAAGCATTAACATAGACACTTAGGCTATTTTTTGTATTGGACGCTGAATAACTATGACTTAGGCATTCTAGACAGTCGAGTCTTCAATATCCTAAAAAAACAGTAACAAGGAAAGGCAGACCTCGCCCTCTGACGAGGGCGGTGTCGTAACTCTTTCTACACATGGCAGATGAGATGAGTGAATCCTAGGTACCTGAGGATATACTTGCAAGTAATAAATCGTTATTTCTATTAATTTTTTGGCTCCCAAGTATTCAAGACGTCTTTACGCATTTGAGATTTCTCAGCTGGCGATGCGCCCCAGTTGCCTTTGTACACTTTGCCTTCCCAGTCGCCGTAAGATGGGTTTGGTAGTACGATGAATTTTGTACCAAACAAGTCTTTGTTTTTCTCAACGGCTGCGTGGCTTTCTTCGATTGTTTCTACGCGGAAGTCGCTTGAGAAGTCATTCAAGTTATCACCTACGAAAAGTGCAATGTCGTAGTTTTCCGCAATAATTTCACGACGAGGTTCTTTGTTGCTGCTGGAGGTTCTTAGCATCAAATGTGCGTCGTCAACATTTGGGAAGCCTAGTTCAATAAGGTTTTTACGAGTGCCTTCTAAACCAACGATTTTACGGTTCGTCACGTAAAATACTTCACCGCCATTGTCCGCTACGTAGTTTAGGAAGTCTTTCGCACCCGGCATGGCTTTCGCTTCACTGGCTTCCATCCATTTCGCCCATGTTGAACTTGAGTAGCCGAAGTCTTTACCGATTAGCCAAGTTTGGTAAGCGCTGTTGTCGATAACGGCTTCATCCGCGTCAACCACAACGGCAATTTTTTTGCTGCCAGTGTAAGAATCAGAGAAGGCGTCGAATTGCATTTTCGCAAGGTTAAAGGCTTGGTATGACAAGGCTTTAAACTCGCCAGATGATTGCATCCATGTAGCGGCTAAAACGGACTGTTCATTTAAATCTTTGTAGGTGTATTCGTCGTGGGCTTGTGCCGATAAGGAAAAGCTACCCGCCAGAAAGACAGCAGATAAAGCCAAAGTACGTAAGCTAGAGTGAAGCATTGTAGAACTCCTATTACATTAAGGTTTGGGTTGTTGAACTTTAAAAAAACATCCGTAATCAGGTGATTAGCCAATGATAAATGCATAATGCGCTTGGGAATATATCAGGTTTTATTGCAATAGGTTAGAGAGAAATATTGCGCGCTCGGACTCGCCAGTGAGTAAGATAATGAGATTTGATGTTCTGTTATTTCCATTCATCCATATTCTGCACACATTTATTTTACCTAGCTTTACCCGCTGTTTTCTTGTTGCTTGCTTTTCCTCTCCTATAAAATTCTGGCCACATTAACCTTCGGTGTTTAAAGGGATAGATATGAATCAGTTTGTTTATAAAAGTGCGCTTTTTTTGTTTGCTGGCGCCAGTGTTTTTACGAGTAATGTTTATGCTCATCATGGTGTAAATGGTCAATTTGATGAATCCGTTACCATCAAAGTAGAAGGTGTTGTGACCAAGAGTCGTTTGGTGAATCCCCATGCTTATATTTATTTTAATGTTTTGGATGCGCAGGGTGAGTCTAATGAGTGGCGTTGTGAATTAGGAACCGGTAGCACATTAAAACGTGCTGGTTGGACATCGGGAACTTTTGCGAAAGGTACGCATATTAAGGTTGTCGGCTCTCCAGCTCGCAGCGAAGACAACGCTTGTTATGTGCATACGATTACTTTTGACGATGGTGTGACCATTAAACGTAATTCGATTTTCGATAAAGCAGGACAACTTGTGAAGCAACCAAGACAAACTGTTTTGGCTGATGGTACGCCGAATATTGATGGTACTTGGGTGGCTGAGCGACCTAAACGGGGCCCGATGCCGCCTCGTCGTGCAGAGGGTGATTCAGAAGGTAAGCGTCCAATAATACCGCCAGAAGGCGCACCAAAATTGGCGGATGGCGAACAGCGTCCACCGCGTGGCGATCGTCCTCCAATGGGCGAAGGTCGTGTGCAGTTTAATCTGACAGAAGCTGGCAAAGTTGCTGTGGCAGATTATGATTTTGCTAACTCTCCTCGTTTGCATTGTACAGCGACGAATATTATTGACGATTGGACCTTCGATCAGTTGGTCAACAAAATAGAGCAAACGGAAGAGGATATTGTGCTTTCTTATGGCTTCATGGACATCACTCGAACCATTCATCTTGATTTGGATAAGCACCCAGAAAACCTAGAATTGACTCGCGAAGGTCATTCAATTGGTCATTGGGAAGGCAAAGTATTAGTTGTCGATACGGTTGGCTTTAAACCAGGTTACATTCATGCGCCGCCAGTAAAACAAGGTGCCGCGATGCACAGCGACCAATTGCACATGGTTGAACGTTTTTATCTGAGTGACGATGGTTTGACGCTTTACCGTGAGTACACAGGAGAAGACCCTTTGTATATAGAAGGAAGTTTCTCTGGTAAGGACGAAGTGAAGTTGACGGAAGGGCATTATGAGCCTTATGACTGCGCTGATTTAACCACTGAAGTTCGCTAAGTAAGGTCGACTTGTGGACTTTTTAAACTGGGCTGAAATGTCGCCCATTGGTGAATGGGTATCTACTTCTCTTTGGGGATACCCAATTGCCTTAACCTTGCACACGATTGGCATGGGAACGCTGGTAGGACTTGCGTTGATGATTTGTTTTCGAGTGTTGGGGCTTGGTCAAGGCATGTCTCCTCGGCGATTATTGGTTTATTGGAAATTGGCGTTAATAGGCTTTGTGATTAACCTTGCTTCCGGTACGGCGCTGTTTTTCGGCAGCGCGACTACTCTTTGGGAAAGCTGGCCGTTTCGGGTAAAAATTATTTTTATCGCAGCAGGCTTAGTGGGAACTCATTACTTAGTGAAAGGCCTGACAAGAACAAAGCGTATTTCAGTAGGAAATATGCCGGAGGGTTTGATCTCATTGGGGCGAATGTCGGTGGGGCGGTGCATAGGAAAACAGAAAGCCTTGGCGTTACTTGTGATTGTTATTTGGATAACGGCTTTAGTCGCAGGGCGCTTGATCGCGTATATCTTTTAAGGTGGTTTTTACTATGCAAATCCAAACGATTGTTCAGTGGATGAGTGATACTGCGCTGAATCACTATATTGTGAATCACAGTTATGTTTGGCCAACATTAGAGAGCTTGCATTTCATCGGCTTGTGCCTACTGTTTGGGTCTTTATTATTGATAGATTTACGAGCGTTAGGCGTCGCTTCTACTGTTCCATTTTCAGCCGTTGAAAAGTTTATTCTGGTATCGATATCAGGTTTCGTTATCAACCTAACAACAGGCATTGCCTTTCTCTTTGGTGATCCAGAGAGATATTTCGAGAATCCATCATTTCAGCTAAAAATGCTGTGTATATTGTTAGCCTTGTTAAACGCCTTGTATTTTTCATGGCGATTGAAGAAACGAAGCGACACTGAAAAGTTCTCAGCAGATATGAAATTTGCTGCGGGATTCTCGCTTATTCTTTGGGTTGCTGTGATTGTCTTTGGACGTTTGATTCCATACGTTGAGTGACAATCACCCAAGACGAGACTTTTTTGAATCAAATTGGCGAAGCCGTTGCGTATCGGCTTCGCCATTTTTATTTATGTTGCAGGGTTTTCATTAGATGTTTCGTCAGAACTTTCAGTTAAACGTCCTTTTTCCGCCCAGTACATTATGCCTAGCGCAATGCCTCCCATCAGAACAAAATTCCCTGAAATAGGGACTAATGTGTTGTTGTACATTTGACCAACAAGCGTTCCGATGCCCATAGACATAAGAGAAGATATAGAACCGATGACCGCAGAGGCAATGCCTGCAACGTGTCCCATTGGTTCCATGGCTAATGAGTTAACATTGCCGAACAGCAGACCAAAGCAGAAAAAAATCACCGCCGCATAAATCAAGAACATCCATAAGCTGATGTCTACAAAAGCATGCAGAATCAAGAAAACCAGAGATGCTAAAACAGTGACTGTCATGGCTTTGAACGCGATGATTTTCGCTCCGTGTTTCTCAACAATTCTTGAGTTCATTAAAGAGGAAAAGCCGAGTACCAAAGCCAATAAACCAAAGTAAACTGAGAACATATTGCCGGTTTCAAATTGCACCTGAAAAATTTGCTGTGAAGAGTTCAAATAGCCAATAAAGCTACCAAAGAATAAGCCCATACAAACGGTGTAACTGGCGGTGATTCGATTGGTTAGAACTTCTTTAAAACCATCTAAAAAGCCTTTTTTGGAAAAGGGGATTCGATTTGATTTGGGCAAGGTTTCTTTTAATCGGAAGGCAACCCAGACAACAATCAAAATCGCATAAAACATGTAGAATTCAAAAATACTGCGCCAGTCAGCAATGAATAAAATACCTTGGCCAATGGTCGGAGCAAAAGCCGGTACGAGGACAAATATCATCATAACCAATGACATGATGCGTGCCATTTGAGCGCCATGAAACAAGTCTCGAACTAATGAAATAGCCGAAATATAAGGGCCTGCGACACCTAACCCTTGAATGAAACGGCCAAACATTAAAACTTCCAAGGAGTTCGCTTTGTAGCAAATGACGGTGCCAACAATATACAGAGCAAAACCACCAAATAAGATTGGACGTCGTCCTAGTGCGTCAGACAATGGACCACAAATTAATTGCCCTAATGCCATGCCAAGAAACAGCATACTAATGAGTAGCTGCGGTTGGTTTGCTGTTGTGGCATTCAGGTCAGAACCAATGATGCCTAAAGCTGGCAGAAGTGCATCAATTGAAATCGCAACAATCGACATTAATGATGCGACTAGGATAGTGAACTCGGTTGGTGATATTCCAGAAGAGGTCGTGTCGTTGTGAGCATTTTCCATATGATATCCAAACTAGAATGAGCCTTATGAAGGATAGCGAGCAAAATCGAATCCCTTGATGTCGCGCATTATACTTAGGCTTACTTTGTATTAGTTTGTTTCAATGTGCACAAAATAAGGAAGTGAGTTGAGGGAAATATGGAGAAAGGCTCAATGCTCTCTAGCGGAGTTATTTTAAGAATATAACCAAAATAGCTTGTGGTTAAATATAGTCGCTATGAAAATTATAGATGTGGTAAATATAAGTACGGTGACACAAGAAGCAGGCTATGTTGTCCCATTTCAATTTAGTAAAGAGCTCAAAGGTATTCACATTCCTACTCACACTTGCCTTGATAGACTGTTTCTCAGACTTCAAAAGACTTAATCGCACCTTCCCTAGGCGAGTCATTCTGAGTAGGCATTTCTTTACACATCTTTTCCTTGAAAAATATCACTAATCAGTCATGAAACTGACATGTTGGCCAGTTAACCTCTATTACGTTTCAATGCACGCGCGTGCAATCGACTGCAAACTAGACGAACTAATACGAGGAATACTCAATGTTTCGACAAACACTTATGACAGCGGCTCTTGTTGCCTCGACGGCTGGAGCAATAGCAGGCGAACTTACTATTGCGGGTCGCGATAGTGGCTATGGACAAGCCATGCAATACGTTGTGGATGAATATCAAAAGTCTCATCCCGATGCTGAAATCACTTTAGTAAAGCGCCCAAGCAAAGGCCTTTATGAAAGTGTTGTACTTTCTATGCGTGAAAAAACAGGCAACTACGACGTCATCTTAATGGACGATACTTGGGCGACGGAGTTTCTTTCTAATAACTGGCTAACACCGCTTTCTAAAAAAGTAGAAGACAAAGACTTTATCAAAGCGCCTTTTGATATTGGCCGTTACCCAGATGCTAACAGCCCAGCTTATGCTTTGCCGATGGTGGGCAATGTGGCGATGTTCGCTTGGAATAAAGCGGAGTTTAAAAAGCAGGGTTTAAGCCAACCAAAAACATGGACAGATGTACTGAACTCGGCCAAGAAAATCAGTCAATCTGGTGATGTAAATGGCCTTGTGTTCCGTGGCGTAAAAGGCAATCCAATCGTGACTGGCTTCCTGCCAATTCTTTGGGGTCACGGTGCCAGCATCATTGATGAAAATGGCAAAGCGGCGCTGGATACTCCTCAAGCAAAACAAGCTTTGGAAACCTTCTTGGCGATGAAGCAATACGCGCCACGAGGTGTGGATGTGTATAACGCAGACGAAGTGCGTGACTCTTTGCAAAAAGGCACAGCCGCAATGGCGATTGAAGTGTGGCCTGCATGGGTGCCAAACCTAGATAACCCAGAGGTTTCTAAAGTGGTGGGTGATATGGAAATTATGGCACCGCCAGCAGAAGTGGGTTTGCCATCGCCAATGTTGGGTATTTGGCAATTGGCTATTCCAGCGGATGCGAAAAACAAAACCGAAGCAGAGCGTTTCTTACAGTTTGCGACCAGCAGTGAAATACAGAAGACACTGGCTGTCGATTTCGGAATTCCACCAACTCGTAAGAGTGCTTACTACGACAAAGGCGTGGTAGCGAAATATCGCTGGTACCCACAGCAAGCAGCCGCATTGGAGACAGGTAACCCACGTCCAAGAATCCGTAACTGGGCTGAGGTGGAAAGCACGTTAGGTGATTATCTGCAATTGGCGATGACTGGACAGTTATCAGCGGAGCAAGCATTGAAGCAAGCACAACGCCGTATCAATCGCATTGTGAAGCCTTGATCTAGCTAGTTTCTGATCTATCTACGGCACTGCAAGTAATTTGCAGTGCCTTCTCTTATTGGATCTGATTATGTTATTCGAAAATCGAAAACAGCTGACTCTCTTACTGACACCGGCGCTGATTATCTTGGGTTTGCTGACGGTGTATCCGATTGTGTCTGTTATTTATAACGCTTTTGGTGAGGTGGATTTTGCTGACAAAAGCTATCGCTTTGTTGGGCTGAGTAACTTCGCCTTGTTATTTGACGATTTCTTTTTTGTGTCGGCGATCAAAAACACCTTTGTTTTCACGCTGGTGGCGTCTATTGCTCAAGTGCTTTTGGGTCTGTGGTTGGCGTTGTTGTTTAATCGCCAGTTTGGTGGTCGTCGTTATGCGCTTTCCGTAATCATTTATCCCATGATGATTTCTACCTTGGTGTGTTCCTCTATTTGGCGTTCTTGGTATCACTACGATTACGGTCTGTTAAATACGGTGCTTACTTCTATCGGTTTGCCTGCCCAAGAGTGGCTGTTTGACCCTGATCTGGCGCTACTTGCTATTGCTTTAGTCGATACATGGCAATGGACACCAATGGCCTTTTTAATCATCTTGGCAGGCTTGCAATCTGTACCAAAAGACATTGGTGAAGCGGCCATGGTGGATGGTGCAAAAGGCTGGCGAGCGTTCTTTTACATCACTCTGCCATTGATTCAAAAACAAGTCATGTTGGCTTTTTTACTGCGCTCAATCGACACCTTCAAGCTGTTCGATAAAGTCTATGTGATGACAGGCGGAGGGCCGGGTAATGCTACCGAAACCCTGTCGATGTTTGTGTACAAATACGGCTTCCGTTTCTTTGATCTGGGCATGGCAAGTGCGTCTGCGCTGGTGATGTTAGTCATCTCGTTAACCATGACATTGTTCTATGCACGTAAGGTTATAGGCAAAAAAAATGACGGGGGAGCAAAATGAACACTTATATTCACAGAGCGAGTGTCTGGCTGGCTGTTGCTTTGTTTATCATGCCGATTATTTGGATGTTCAGCACGGCGTTTAAACCTCCCGGTGAAATTTTAACGGCGGGTGCTAGCCTTTTCCCACAGCAGTTTAGCCTGCATTCTTTTCAGGCTTTGTGGCAAGGGGATCTACTGCGATTAATTGGTAATACGCTGATTATTTCTCTTTCAGCCACAGCGGTTTCTGTCATCATTGCGTTCTTTTCGGCCTATGCCTTAGTGCGTTACCGCTTTCCAGCCAAGCTAGATAATGTGTTTTTACTTGGTGTACTGATCATCAAGATGATGCCGCCTATTGTGGTTGCCATCCCTCTGTATTCTTTGATGAACCAATTGGGTCTGCTCAATACGAAATTCGGTTTGATACTCGCCTATCAGGTGTATACCTTGCCGTTTTGTATTTGGATGTTGTTGGGGTTTGTGCGTGATATACCACTTGAAATTGAAGAGGCTGGGGCAATGGATGGGGCGTTTTTATTGAAACGTTTACGTTATATTGTTTTCCCACTTTGTGCGCCTGGTTTAGTGGCGACGTCGATTTTTGCCATGATTCTTGGTTGGAATGAGTTTCTCTATTCGCTCTTGTTCCTGCACACACCAAACAACTTCACCATTCCGCTTTTTATCGCCAATTTCATGACCGAAGACGGCACCGCTTGGGGAGAATTAATGGCCATGGGCATTATTTCCTCGTTGCCAATGTTGGTATTAGCGGGTTACATGCAGCGTTATTTGCTGCGCGGTTTTTCTATGGGCCTCAAATAGGAAACAAAGACAATGAATAAACTTGTATTGCAAAACATCCACAAAGCCTATGGCGAAACGACCGTTATTCCTGATGTGAACTTAGCGGTGAACGATGGGGACTTTGTGGTATTTGTCGGTCCTTCTGGGTGTGGTAAGTCTACTTTGTTACGCATGATTGCTGGCTTGGAATCCATCACAAAAGGGATGATTGAACTCAATGGAAAAGCGTTAAATAAAGTGCATCCATCACAGCGGGAAGTGGCGATGGTGTTTCAATCTTATGCCCTTTATCCGCATATGTCGGTAGAAAAAAACATGGCGTTCCCGCTGAAAATGGCAGGTGTCAGCCAAGCGGATATTGATGAGAAAGTGCTCGAAACCGCCGAGAAGCTGCAACTTACGCCACTGTTAAAACGCTTACCGGGTGCCTTGTCTGGTGGACAAAGACAGCGCGTTGCCATCGGCCGAGCTATTGTCCGTGACCCAGAGCTTTTCTTGTTTGATGAGCCGTTATCAAACCTAGACGCTAAGTTGCGCAGTGAAATGAGACTCTACTTAAAGCAACTGCACCAGCAGCTTAATGCCACCATGATTTATGTGACCCATGATCAGGTGGAAGCCATGACATTGGCGGATAAGATTGTTGTGCTGAACAAGGGGCGAATAGAGCAGGTTGGCTCACCAGAAGCGCTTTATAACCGACCTCAAAATCAGTTTGTGGCGTCTTTTATTGGTTCGCCTGTGATGAACTTTATGGACGCTCAAGTGCTGAGTCAGTTTAGCCCAAATGCATTATTGCCTGATGGCGCTGCTACCGTTGGCATACGACCTAATCAAGTGGTGGTTGATGAGAGCACAGCTGACTGCCACATGACGATTACCCTTGTTGAGCCGCTGGGTCACGCAAGGCTTTATTACGGCACGTTAGATAGCCTGACGTTTATTGTTGAAAGCACAGCGGATTATCAGGTGGGCGATAAGCTGCCATTGAACTTGGCGAAATCTGTTTTACATTGTTTTGATGAGAAGCAACAACGTATTGACGTGGCTGGGGAAGTCGATGCCGCCTAAGCAAGAAATGCATAGAAAGTGCAATACGGATAGAGCGTTTCAGGTAGAGGTGATTGGCTGTGGTGATGCGTATGACAGCCAGCACACTAATGCCAGTGTGTTGATCAGCGAAGGGGAAGTGGACTTATTAGTCGACTGTGGCCCAACCGTGCCATCTGCGCTCTTTGCACGGGAAATGGTAGCGGAGCAGATAGATTTTATCTACCTGACTCATGCGCATCCAGATCACTGCCTTGGGTTGACTACCTTGCTGAATTGGATGGACTCGAAACAGCGCAATAAGCCTTTGACGATCATTGCTCCCAAAAGCCAATGGGCTGTGATTGAGCCACTGATTAGTTTTGCTTATTGGCCTAAGTCCTCTTTAGGTTTTGACATACACAGGCAAGACAGCGAGCGGTCTTTCTCTTTAGGGCCGTGGCAGGCGAAAACCTCGAAGACACGCCACGCTGTGCCGAATTTGAGTTTGCATCTGACCAATGATCAGGGCGCTCAGTTGTTCTATTCTGGCGATGGTTTGCTTTCTCCCGCAGGGGAAGTGCTCGCGGCGAATAGTGACTGTGTGTTTGTTGAGTGTGAGACGCTGACACATCACCCCAGCCACGGTTCATGGGAGGATATTCAGCCACTGGAGCGTAAGCCTTCTAGCCAATGGTGGGTGTATCACATTGACCCAAGTGTTCGAACATCATTATCTGAATTAACGGATGGTATCGAGGGAATATCCTTGGCTAAAGAAAGTGCCATTTTGTCTATAAAGGAGTAAATCATGTCGACTAAACAAGCGTTTTCTGAGGTCAGTAATGCCATTTTAGAGCCGACTCTGGACATCGCCCGACAGGCTGGAGAGATTGCGCTGGAATGGTTTAATAAAAGAAGCTCCCTCACCATTGATAGTAAAGGTCATCAAGATTGGGTGTCCGAAGCGGACAAATCTGTGGAGCAATACATCCGAGATGCTTTGCAACGCGAGTTCCCACAGCATCATATGTTGGGCGAAGAAACGGGTGGCGACTTTGCGCTGCCGTGTTGGGTGGTGGACCCGATTGATGGCACCACCAATTTCCTATACGGACAGGCGGATTTTGTGGTCAGCATTGCCTTGTACGATGAAGCTGGCCCAGCTTTGGGGGTGATTTATGCGCCAGCACATGGACGATTGTTTTATGGGGCCAGAGGTGTGGGGGCATTTGAATTGGTGGCAGATCAAGCGGTTCCGTTACAACCACGTAAGACGGCAAAAGAAGAGTTGGTTGTCGGGCTTAATCTGAATTATCAAGAAGGTATCGCTGAAAAGTATCTGGCGCACAGCCAATGGTTAATCAATCAAGGGCATCAAATACGCGTATCTGGTTCAGCGGCTTGGACGCTAACCCAAGTGGCCAGTGGAGAGTTAGACGGTTGTTACCTTGGCAATGTGAATATCTGGGATGTGGCCGCTGCACAAATATTGTGTGAACAAGCGGGGCTAGAAGTCAGCCTACACCTAACAGAGCGCATGGCTGGCCCTGCTTGGGCGTGGCCGTTGCAATCGCCTTTAAATGTGTTGCAACAGGATGATGAGTAATAAGTAATGCCTAATGATGAGGCCTAGGCTGTTCGTCGGCGTACCAGCGTCGGTTCTAGCTTGGTCATTACGGCGATATTTTCTTCTTCATCCCACATGGCTTGGAGTAGTTCCATGACAGTGTCGGCAATCTGTTTCACTGGCTGGGCTACAGAGGTGAGTTGATAACCTTCCCACGCCCCTTGGGGCACATTGTCACAGCCGATAATTCGGAATTGCTCAGGTATGGTGAGATCCGTGTGGTCACGACAATAATCGAACAGCCCCATTGCCAGTGCATCAGAAGCACAGAAAATACCTTCCAATTTGAGTAGTTCATTTGCCTGCTGTCGGCCTGTTTCAAAGCCAGCACTGTAGCCGTATTTGCCAGCTTCAATTACCACGGGTGGCGTTAGACCTTGTGCCAAAAGAGCGTTGTTAAATCCTTGGAAGCGTTCATTGGACGCCACACCATCGGCGCGACCTGCGAGAAAACCTAACTTGGTTAAGCCTGCCTCAATAAAGTGCTGGGCGGCTAATTCGCCCGCTTTAATATTGTCTGTTTGTACGGAAGGAATAAGCCCGCGTTTGTCAGCCCGCCCAAGAGTAATGA
This sequence comes from Marinomonas sp. 15G6-16, assembly GCF_055809555.1. Lineage (NCBI taxonomy): Bacteria > Pseudomonadati > Pseudomonadota > Gammaproteobacteria > Oceanospirillales > Oceanospirillaceae > Marinomonas > Marinomonas sp. 15G6-16. The sequence goes on from NZ_CM147916.1 coordinate 2,861,412, forward strand.
GAGGCAGAGCCAATTTAAGGCATTGGTTAAACTTCTCTGCGGGCAGTGAACCCATTACCGCAATCACTCCATCGACCTGATAACCAGACAAACGGAAAATCAGTTCATCCACATCGTCGACGTCTTTCACATTCAGCAGCATCGGCTGCTTGTTGTTGGCCTGTAAAACAGAGGACAGCTCTTCAAATAAATAAGATTGGTAAGGGTTGGAAAAATCACTAATCAGGATGGCCACAAGGTTAGAACGCTTACGTGAGGATGGTGTGCTCAAGGTACGAGCAAACACATTGGGCTGATAGCCTAGCTCTTTCGCGGCGGCAATAATCTTGGCTCTTTTCTCTGGGGCAACACTGGCACCCTCTGTAAAGGCTCGGGACACGGCGGAACGTGATACGCCAACATGAGCGGCAACATCGGATGCTGTAATTTTTTTATTCATAATGTCTACATTAAAAATCATGTTTAAACGATTGTTGCTCATCATACAGGGGAATTGTGTTGAGTTTTAGAGGAAGGTGCTGATGAGGCATTATAAAAAAATAAACGTCCACTATTCTCAATAGGTTAGAATAAAAGCCATAACAAACAGTGATAGTAGAGATAAAACGATGGCGAGAGGAAGACCCAGTAAAAAGGCACATATTATTGATGCGGCTTGTGGTTTATTTTCTAAACAAGGTTATCAAAGCACCAGTATTGACCAAGTTGTGTTAGCAGCAGAGGTATCAAAACCGACGGTTTACAGTAATTTTCCAACAAAACTTGTCTTGTGGGAAACTGTGCTTGAGTCTCTAATTGAGCGTGCCAAGGAAGACATGAATGCTTGCTTACATCGTTTACAAGAAAGTAATGATTCGACCTTCACAAAAGGTTGGGTAAGTCTTTGGCAAGTCTGGATTGAGAAACCTGAACGTTTGGCTGTGTATCGGGTTTTATTAGGTGAACAGCATAAACTGGAAGCGTCAACGATTGCGTTGTTTGATCAATTTGAAACGGTGTTAGAGTCCATGTTGAAGCGCTGGATTGAAGCCTGTCATGTGTCGCAAGACTCATTATTTTTGTTGAAAGCCATCAGTAAAGAGGCGCTATTAATGCCTGTGTTGTTGAACCAAAATAGTATGAGTTCAGAGCAGCTTACTCTGCTTGTCGAAAAGGTGATTGCTACCAAATAGTAAGGTTTAATGATAGTTTTATGGTGATCCTAATAGAGAGTGAAAGCGGTTTCATTACTTTTGAGGAGCCATCATGCATCATAGTGAAAAAGAGAAAATTGCGTTAGAACATGACGCCGCCAAATTGTTTATGCGTTGTTATGAGCGTAATACGAACAAGCCCATTCGCCATATTTGGCACAACGATCCTATGCGTCCAGATGTTTCTTGCTTGTTTGAAGGTGAGCGTTTGGACATTGAAATTGCTCATCTGTATGGCTCAGAAGAGGAAGCCATGGAAGTGTTAGGGCGAGATCTCAGTGAGAAAACCAAGCAAATATTAGCCCAGCTCAAAGAAGAACCTGCCGATGAACGACTGCTTAAATCTTTAAACCGCATTTTAGAAAACAAGTCGAGCAAACGTTATAAAACAGAACGTGTTTGGCTAGTCATCCGCAATACCCACCCAGCTTGGAAGCAAGAAGACATCAAAGCTTTAGAACATCTTATTACTATGCCAGAGCCTCATGTATTTGAAAAAGTCTGGATACTCGGTGACATAGAAGGAAAAAGCGGCATCGTTCGTATTTATCCTTAATTTAGTTAGATCATTTATGATTGATGAAATGAAATGTCGACCCTAGATGGCCTTGTTATTATCTAGCCAAAAAGGGAGTGATAACGGCTAAACTCCATTTGGGGTTAAGCGTTATCATGTTATGTCCCATTTTTTCAGCTTTAATATGCACGGTTTGTGCTGGCATTTTAGGTTGGTGATACTGCTGCTGAAATTCATAGCCAAATACACTGCATTCGCTACTTATCATCATGAGTTCGCCTTGATAATCTAATAGGCCATTGGTTAAGTCATGGGTGAAGCGTGCTGGATGACTCATAATTGGTTTGAGCATGGTATTAAAGGCTTCAAAGCCACCTCGAATAAAGGCGTTTTTAGGCATGGATTGACCTTGACACTGATAAGGTGAATTCGGTTTGTTCTGATTGAGTATTTTTGTCATTACATAGTCAAAACCTTCATCTCCATCTAGTTTTTTTACAAACGGATAAACACTCATGTGTTTAATTAGAGTAAAAAAATCAGCAACAGATTGAGTCCTTTTCATGACTTTTACAAATTCGTGAGCGGCTTCAGGGTAGAGCATTCCAGGTTCAATAATCACAGCATGTGATACTTTCTCTGGATGGGTAGATAGATAACCAGAAACCAGCATTCCTCCCCAGGAATGACCAATAAGCTTTACTTGGTTTCCCATAGAAAAATGATCGACCAGAGCATTAAGGTCATCAAGGTTTTGCTCCACTGTCAGTTGAGATTTCTTCACTCTAGGAGATAAACCACTGCCTCGTTGGTCATAAAAAATCACTTTATGGTTCTCAGCTAAAGCGCTCAAGGATCTAAGGTATTGAAAGTCACCACCGGGCCCTCCATGAACAACAATAACAACTGGGTTTTCATCTTTTCCTTTTATTAATGTGTGAAATGAGTAGCTATTTATGTTGGTAAAAGAGAGGGTGTTGTCATGAGTGACTGTTTTGGGGATTTTGACACAGGCAACTAAGTTGACGCCCATCAATAACGTTGTTAATAGCTTATTCATTTTTAATCCCTATATGAATCACGAAGAAAATTTATTGATTGCACCATGTTTAAATAGACTGAGTTGTTGATTGTAAGCGGCTTGTATTTCCTCTAATGGATTTTTGTGAAACATTATTGAAACGGAAAAAAAGGTGGCTGCCAAAGACACAGTTAAGGTTTTTATATCACTGTTATTGGGAAGTTCATGGTTTTCAATGGCTTGTTGGATAGTGATGGACAGTAGTGTTGTTAAGTCTTCTGTCATTACCGTTTCGATACCCTGATAGTTAGGGTAGGCGACTAGCTTATCTTCCTCGTTTAATGGTGGAAGATGGATGATTTTTGAAGCCTTGGCTTGTAATACAAGAATCTCTGCCATGAGTTGTGGTTGATTAGCACATATTTTCGCAGTGAGATCGAACAGTGCATCGATAGCGCTTAAACCTACAAGTTTTTGTTTTGTTAAAATTTGCCAGTGCATATCAACTACCCACAATTGAATGTAATAAACGAGAATGTCACTTTTCTGTGGGAAGTAGTTGTAAAAACTTGCCTGAGAAATATTTGTATCGAGGCAGAGGTCACTTATTTTAATTTTCTCAAATGCTTCTTTATGCATTCTTTGTAATAAACATTTGAGAATGGCTTGTTTGTTTTGTGCTGTTTTAGTTGCGCGTTTGTTCATTGCTTCATCTCATTTAAAATTGTAGTCAGCTATAAGTTTAATGTATCTTCGAATAATTTTAGAGTCAACTATAAGTTTAAATTGTGCGAATAGATAAATGGGCTAAGTCAAAAAATTGTGTAAGGAATGACAATACGAAATTGTGCTAAGTGGGTTTTGGAGTTCGAACTATTGCAATGCCAGCTTCCATAGCTGATTACATTAATAGAAAATGAGTGACTAAAGTCTTTCTAGTGAGAGAGACGAAGTGCAAGTGATAGACAGGACAGTCATTAATAATTAACAATGTATAGGTGTGAGATGTTATCTAAAAACAATTTAGAAACAATGGACGTTAATATTTTATTGAGTGTCGTAAATATGAAACTACGAAATGACTTTGGCTCGCTTGAATCGTTATGCTCAAGCTTTGAGGTAGATAAGGGGCAGCTTGTGGCGAGACTGAAAAAAGAAGGGTATGTGTATGATGAAGAGCATAAGCATTTTTATCATCCAGAAAAATAGAGTCAGGAACAGACATATTTTAGATTGTCTTCAGCCACTAGTCCGCCTTTTATAACGATTACACCTTTAATTCCATATTCATTAATGGCTTCAGCTAAATGTAGAGAAATGGTGAAGCCTTCTTTAACGACTTCTTTGGTTGGGTGTCGTATTTTTTGTGTAGCTTGCCCACTAACTTAACAATATCGAATGTATCCATTCAATCAGTTACTTGTCCTGTAGCGAATGCATTGGAGCCTTTTAAATACAAGAATGAAGAAACAAGAATATGACCCCGTAAAAGTGGTTTATATCTAAATCTGTTTAAGTTATCTGGAAAGGAATATGAGCCAAAGCATAGTGTTTGTATTATTACAAAACACAACATGATGAGACACTTACCGTACGCTAAAAGACTACAACTATACCTTGTTTTGTAAGACTATTTCACTTAAGAAATACTGAAAAACTCAGAGTGGAAAGAAATATGATGAACAACTTTAAAATAGTGCACAAAATATCTATGTTGACGCTAGCTCAAATCATAGTAGTTATATCTCTGGGTTGGATAACCTTGTCTCAAATGAAAAATATCGGCAAAGAGATCGTTGATATTGCAGAAATTGATGTTCCTTTAACCAATATACTTACTCAAGTTGCTGAACATCAACTTCAGCAGGTTATTTCATTTGAGAGAAGTGCTTTTGAAGCCTCTTTGGTTTTGGTTGGCAAAAGTAAGCAGGAAGCCGTTTTAAGTGAGATTGAGAGATCTAAAGCACTTTCTGCCAGTATTGAAAAAGAATTGCATGAAGCAAATACATTGGTGGAGAGAGCGATTGGTTCAGCGCAAACCCAATTTACGGCAGATAAGTTTGCTGATTTTAGTCAGGTTTTAAAAACCATTGAAGAGCATTATGTCACTTTGCATAGTGAAACTGTGGTGATTCAGGAAAAAATAGCAAAGGGGCAAGTTCTAGAGAGTGTTAATGAAATTCATTTGCTTGAAAAGCATCAGACAGAATTCGATCATGAATTGTTAAATGCTTTGCACCAAATTCAAGAGTTTACAGCAACATCGGCGAAGCATGCAGAAGAATACGAGCTGACAGCGATTTATCTGATTTCAGTAGGTTTGGTGATTTCTGTGATTGTTTCCATTTTATTAGGTGTTGTGATTGGGCGAACGATTGCGAAACCTATTAATGAATTAAAAGATCAGTTAGAGGAAGTGTCTAATGGAAATGGTGATCTTACTGTTCGTCTAAATAAAACGGGTAAAGATGAAGTGGCTGCGGTTTCTCGGTCTTTTGATAGATTTGTCGAAAAATTGGCTGTCACCATGTTGCAAATTGGATCGTCTAGTGTTGCTTTGCAAGAATTGTCTAAGATCTCTGTTGATCTAATGAATCAAAATGAAAAGAACATACAAGAGCAAGGTCATGAAACAGAAATGGTTACCCATGCAGTGACAGAAATGAGCCTTGCGACGGATGAAATATCACAAAGTACTACGCAAGCCTCAAATCTTGCCGAGAGAGTAAAGCACAGTGTGGAAGAGGGTAAAAATAGCGCTGCTACCACGCAGAAAATTATTAATGAAATGGCAGCTGAGGTGTCTAAAACATCAAACGATCTAGAAGCTTTAGCAGAAGAAACAGAAAACATAGGGACGGTTTTAGAAGCGATTCAAGGGATTGCCGAACAAACTAATTTATTAGCTTTAAATGCAGCGATTGAAGCGGCTCGTGCTGGTGAAACAGGCCGAGGTTTTGCCGTTGTGGCAGATGAAGTTCGCACTCTGGCTCAGCGTACTCAAGAGGCGACAGTAAGTATTCAAGCTCTAATTGAAAAATTACAATTAGGTGCAAAAGAGGCTGTTGCTAGTATGTTAGCAGGTAATCAAAAAACGGAAGAATGCCTTCAGTACAGCAATGAAACTGTTAGCATCTTTAATGAGGCCTTTACTGCTGTGAACAGTATTTCGGATTTGAATATACAAATTTCTGCGGCGGTTGAAGAGCAATCTCAAGTGGCGAAAAATATTCATAAAAGTATCGATAATATTCAAGAAATTTCGATAAATACGACGAAAGGTACGCAGAAGTGCTCTGAAGCGAATGGTAGCATGGCGATCAGTATTGACGAGTTAAATCAAAGCATACAGCAATTTAAAGTATAAATTATTCAACAACATGTGAAGACATTGTCTTCACATGTTGTTGTGTTTTGACCTCAGCGTTTATGTACGCACTGTCCTGCAGAGTAGGTGGCTTGTATGGCTCTGTCATCGCCAATGGTCATGAGGACAAACAAAGACTCTTCAATGCCTTTCGAAAGTGCCAAACGCGATTCCAATAATGGCGTGCCTTTGGTGTCTAAAATAAGAAAATCCGCTTCTGTTCCCACCGCAAGGTTACCAATTTTATCTTCCAAACGAAGGGCTTTCGCGCCGCCTAATGTGGCAAGGTAAAGGGATTTAATTGGGCTGAGGTTTTCGTTTTGTAATTGAATCACCTTGTAAGCTTCATTCATAGTTTGCAACAAGGAGAAACTGGTTCCGCCGCCCACGTCTGTGCCTAATCCTACGTTAACCTTATGTTCTTCAGCTTTGTTTAGCTTAAACAATCCGCTACCAATGAATAAGTTGGATGTTGGGCAGAAAGAAATGGCTGAGCCTGTTTCATGCAGTCTGTGGTATTCGCTGTCACACAGGTGAATGCCGTGAGCAAAGACTGAACGTTCACTTAGTAGCTTGTGCTGATCATAAACGTCTAGGTAGTTTTTGCTGTCAGGAAACAGCTCTTGTACCCAAGCGCATTCGTCTTTGTTTTCAGAAAGGTGTGTGTGAAGATAAACGTCGTCGTATTCGCTTAGTAATTTACCAGCAAGTTGCAGTTGTTCGTCTGAGCTGGTGGGCGCGAAACGCGGTGTAATGGCGTAGTGCAAACGGCCCTTGTTGTGCCAAGTATCGATGAGCTCTTTGCTTTCTTGATAGCTGCTTTCTGGCGTGTCCGTTAAGTAATCTGGCGCGTTGCGATCCATCATGACTTTGCCACAAATCATGCGAAGGTTATGCACTTCACTGGCTTCGAAGAAGGCGTCTACAGAAACTTTATGAACTGTGCCGAAAACCAGTGCGGTGGTTGTGCCGTTGCGCAACAGTTCTTTTAAGAATCGGTCTGCTACATCGCGAGCATGAGTTTTGTCGCTGAATTTACTTTCTTCAGGGAAAGTATAAGTGTTCAGCCAAGTTAGCAGTTGTTCGCCGTAAGAACCGATCATATCGGTTTGAGGATAATGAATGTGAGTATCAATAAACCCCGGTGTGATGATGGCGTCTGGATGATGCTCAACCACAAGGTCGTTTGGCAAATCGGCTAACAAGGTGTTGGCATCGCCAAGGGCGTGGATTGTATCGTCTTCAACGACCAATAAACCGTCTTCGAAATACTCATAAGCCGCTTGGATGCCGACGTCTTTTGGGTCTGCGATGCAATGAACAATGGCGGCGCGCCAGGCTTTTAGTTGGCTCATGATGTCTCTCTTTGATGTTTTGTAAAATAGAAATTTGACCGAGTGGTTATACTTTATCAGTTCTTTCCAATGCTTTCATTATGACAGAAAGCAAAGTGTACGAAATTTCTATTTTTCTATTGTTTGATGGGTAAGCGAAAGCTACTTCAATGAAGGAAATCGAGTCAGAATAAATCTAATAACAAAGACAATGGCAACGCCTAAGGCATCGGCATAGAAATCAAGCCATTCACCGTAACGGTTAACACTTGGTTGTATCAGTTCAATCGCACCGCCCCAAAAGATGATCAACAACGCCATATAAGTGAAACGCTTTATTGGGCCGAAAGCACACATGAGCGTCCAGCCACCGAAGCCAATGATGTGATGAAGCTTATCTGATCCTGGGGCAGGCGGGAGATTCTCCGCAGGTAAAAGCGTTGCCAAACTGATGATAAGCCCACCAAGAACAAAACCGGCAGTTTGCACTGCCGGAGAGCTGAACCATCGATAGAAACGGAAGAGTGATGCTTTATCCATGACCATAAAGCCGTTTAGCGTAAAATACGCGCGCGAATATTACGGCCTTTGATTTTCTTGTTTTCCAATTCTTTGACGACTTTTTTAGCAACATCATTATCGACAGAAACATAAGCGCGGAAATCGAAAATATCAATTTTACCTACTTGGTTTTTATCTAAACCGATACCTGCTGTGAGCGCGCCAAGAATATCACCAGGGCGTAGTTTATTTTTACGACCCGCATCAAATGATATGGTGGTTTTCTGTGGAATTAAACGATAGTGAGCGTCTGCTTGTTCAAGTTCAATAAAGTTTGCTGTAGTGGAAAAGCGCTCTTCAATGTCACGAACTTTGTAATCGTCTTTTGATGTTACCAAGTTAACGGCAACACCTGCTGCGCCAGCACGACCGGTTCGGCCAATGCGATGAGTGTGAACGTCTGTGTCGCGTGTTGTGTCATAGTTCACCACAAGGTCCACTTCTTTCACGTCGATACCGCGAGCAGCAACATCGGTTGCCACTAGAACACAGCTACTTTGGTTACTGAAACGAACCAATACTTGGTCACGGTCTCTTTGTTCAAGATCGCCATGAATGGCTTGCGCTGCAACTTTGTGATCAACCAGCCAGTCTGCGACCGCTTGGCATTCTGCTTTTGTGTTAGAGAAAACAATCGCTTGGCGTGGTTCAAAATGTTGTAGCGCCGCTAATAAAGTTTCGCACTTATCTTTGTTCTCACTACGAACAAAAAATTGTTCTATGTTGGGTTTTAAATCTTCGTCAGCTTCAACCTTGATGCTGATCGGATTGTTTTGGAATTCTGCACTGATGGCTTCAATGTCGTCCCCATAGGTGGCAGAGAATAACAAGGTTTGGCGATTACTTGGTGTTAACTCAACCACTTCACGAATGCTGTCGACAAATCCCATGTCTAACATGCGATCTGCTTCATCCAGCACTAATGTGTTTAGTGCATTCAATCGTAACGTGCCTTTACGAAGGTGTTCCATCAAACGTCCTGGTGTGCCAACAACAATGTGCGCACCGTGTTCCAAGGAGCCAATTTGTGGGCCAAAAGGCATGCCGCCACACAAACTCAATACTTTGATATTGTCTTGAAAGCGCGCCACCTTGCGAATTTCTTTAGATACTTGGTCTGCAAGTTCACGAGTCGGACACATTACTAAAGCTTGTACACCGAAAAAGCGTGGATTGATTTTCAGTAATAAGCCAATGGCAAAAGCAAGAGTTTTACCGCTGCCTGTTTGAGCTTGGGCAAGAATGTCTTTGCCATCAATAATAGGCGGTAAGCTTTGTTCCTGAACAGGCGTGAAAGAAGTGAATCCCATGTCCGATAGCAAAGCAGTCAGTTTGGTTGGGAGGAGTTTGGTTAAAGTATGGTTAAATTCGGTCACAAAATGCCTGTCTAGAATAAGAGTTGATGGGCGAAGGATAACAGAAATACACAGTAAATACTTTTCTTCACCATTTATACCGTGTTGGAGGAGAACTTTTTAGGTAAAGTAGTTGTTAAGGGAATGAAACAGTCACCCAAGTATTTTATTTAATAATAATGAGTCAATAATGATTACTTTAAAAAATTGCGTAAAAAGCAAAAAAGCCCATTATATGATTTTTCTTATTGTACTTTTGTGTGGCGTATTCAGCAGCCTTGGTATCTATTTCGAGTCTGCAAATCACATAGAAAGAGATGAAAAGTTTTCTAGCATGGCCTTTACTCGTCAGCTAGATGATGAGCTACAAAAGTATTCATCTTATGCTTCCGCTATTGCTTCTTTAATGCAATCTACTCGAGAACAAATCACGCCAGAGCATTTTGCTCATTTTACTCAAGGCCTATCAGCCCCTTCCAGCATTGGTTTTTATTTTGCTCAATATGTCCCGAATAACAAACGAGCTGAATACGAGAGCTCGCAAAAAAACATATTAGGAAATGACTTTACGATTCACCCTGAAGGCGATCGTAAGGAGTATTTGCCAATCGCATTAGGCTATCCGGATAAGCTTTCCTACGGCTCAGATATTTTGTCTCCTCTACATAAATATCTGGGGGCGGTAAAAGCGTCACGAAGCTCTCTTACTTATACCTTGTCTGAACCCATGATTGTGTCTTTCCCTGGTTGGGCTGAAAGCGCATTCTCTGATACTTTGGTAATAAGGCTGCCAGTATATTTGCCTGTCGGGTTACGTGCAGGGAAAATGACCGATCCATCAGGCTTTCATGGCATAGTTGGTGTGTACTTCAGAGTAGGTACGCTTCTTAACAGTTCCGGTGCGTTAAATAGCCAAGATTTGCTTTATCGTATTGCTGATGTGACATCAAAAGGAGATCCAGTTTGGTTCTCGAGTTCGGCAAATGTTGCAGAAACTACTTGGAATGATGACGAGTACAATACGGACTATCTTTCTTTTGCTGGTCGTCAGTGGCGAATTGACACACTTTATTCCGCTGCTGCGAGACCTAATGTTTCATGGGGATATGTTATCAGCCCCTTTGTTTTCTTTATGGTGCTTGCGTGCATTCTGGCTTTTTATACTCGAAAACTCTCTCACATCTACCATTCAGCCCTGGCAGCGGCAACTCAGCGACTTGAGATTGATGAACTGACAGGACTGTTGAGTCGTTATCGAGTGCAACAAGTTCTTGATGAGTTAATGGCTGACTGTCAGAAAGAGGATAAATGGTTAGCGACTCTGGTATTAGATTTAGATCATTTTAAAACGATAAATGACGCCTTTGGTCATGAAGTGGGCGATAAGTTGTTGGCAAAAGTGGCACAACGCTTGACGGCTTCTCTGCCAAATGAAGCGATTATTGGCTATTTAGGAGGAGACGCTTTTCTTGCTATTGTCACCGAAGATGATGCTCAAGATACAGTGAAACTCAAAGAGTTGGTTAAAGAGGTTATATTACAAATTAGTCAAAGCTATTTTGTTGACAGCCGTACTTTGAATATAGGTTGTTCGATAGGTGTGGCGTTGGCTCCAGACTTTGGTACCGATGCTGTCACCTTGATAAAAAATGCTGATATGGCGGTTTATCAAGCGAAGAATTCTGGGCGAGCAACCTATCATTTTTATGATGGAGAAATGGGTAAAAAGCTAGTTCGCAACGTACGAATTGAATCTCGCTTGAGGCATGCCTTAGCAAACGAAGAAATTGAATTGCACTTTCAGCCTAAAGTAGACATCGTGACTGAGCGCTGTGTTGGAATGGAAGCACTATTACGTTGGAATGATGAAGAGTTAGGTGCGGTATCCCCGGCTGAGTTTATCCCTCTAGCTGAGCAAACCGGTATTATCCTTCCTTTAGGTGAATGGGTTATTGAACAAGCACTCAGACATATTGTTGAGTGGCAAGAGCAGGGTATTTGTGTACCGCCAATTGCAATTAACTGTTCTGCGGCTCAGTTGAAAAGAGTCGATTTCCTACCTAAATTATTAGACTTATTAGACAGATATAAAGTAGATCCAGGCTTATTAGAAATTGAAGTAACAGAATCTATTTTGATTGAAGATGCCGAAGGCTGTGCTGAATTGCTACGACAAATTAGCCGCTTAGGAATCAAATTAGCAATTGATGATTTTGGTACTGGCTATTCAAGTTTGAGTTACTTAAAAGATCTTCCTTTCGACTATATCAAGATCGATCAAGTCTTTATTCGGGACATTATTGAAGACCATAATCACGCGGCGTTAACGCATGCGATCATTGTTTTAAGCCATAACTTGAATTTAAAAGTGATTGCAGAAGGCATTACAAATATCGACCAACTAATCATGCTGCAAGAGTTTGGCTGTGACATTGGCCAAGGTTACTTCTTTAGTAAAGCATTAGGCGCTAACTCAATGGGCACAGACCCTATGATACTTGCTTTGAATCAACAGGATTCCCTTTAGTCTAAGAGCTTCTTTCCGTCACTAAGTGACGGAATACTAAAGACTTACAATGAATTATTATTCCGTACTTTTTCTTTTAATGCTTCCCAGAATTGGGTGAGATTTGGGTTATGGTTTAGCTTGGATCGATACAAACGAATCTCTAGCGGGATATGCCAATTCTCTTCTCCTGCAATGGCAATCTTTCCATAATTTAAAGTATCCGACATAAGGCGTTGTGGAATCCAGCCAATGCCATAACCTTCTTTCACCATGGCTTTTATGCTGACTGAATGATAATTCTCAGACAAAGTTTGTAGTTGCGGTATGTCTCTTTGTCTTTGTATGTGGTGATGGATAACAGGCTGTAAAAATGAGTTTTCATAATAGCCAATATAAGGAAGAGGCTTGCGTTTTGTGCCTGGTAGGGGGAACTTGGGCTCCCCGGAATCATCTGTCGCGCTGCATGGGATAAGCGTTTCCTGTGCTATAACAATGTGCTCATATTGTTCGTCATCAAGAGCGCGAATAAAATTGATAGCAGGATGCCAATAACACAGCATGATATCGCATTGCTGATCCATTAATGAGTTAATGAAGTCGATACCTAACCATGAACTTGACTTCATATTGATGTCTAAATCCATTTCTATAGACTGGCAAAATGGCTCAATCACTTCTTTATAAAAACTCAAGAAGAGAGTTTGTGTGGTCACAAAGCGTACTTGAGACTCTTCTTGTTTTTTTATTTCCTGACAACGTTCTTTCGTGTCTCTGATTTGTCGAGTGATGAGCTCGGCACTTTGCAAAAAGACTTCGCCTGCTGGTGTTAGTGACAAAGGCAGAGTGTTTCGGTCAATTAGAATAACGCGCATTTCTTCTTCGAGTAATTTAATACGTCGACTAAATGTTGGCTGCGTTACGTTCTGTTCGTCAGCTGCACGAGAAAAATGACGTGTTTTTGCGAGTGCAATAAAATCCTCAAGCCACCTTATTTCCATGTGACCTCCTTACGGCAAACAAGAGAAAACAAATGAATCATATTCTCTCCTCCTCAACAGCATGGCAGGCGACACTGCTAGAATCACTCTGAAGGAGCATGTTTGGAGACTCTTCATAGCAACGTTGGTTCGCATAAGGACAGCGGGCTTGGAATACACATCCAATAGGCTTTTCAATTGGCGTTGGGACTTCACCAATTAATTTAATGGGTTGTGTCGCGTTGCTATCTAAGCGTGGAATGGCGGATAAAAGTGCTCGAGTATAAGGGTGCTTAGGGCGGCTAAATAAGTCATTTGTTGACGCTAATTCACATATTCGCCCCAAATACATAACCGCAACGCGGGTCGCGAAATGCTCCACAACAGCAAGATCATGGGTGATAAAAAGATAGCTGAGGTTATGTTCTTCCTGCTTGTCCATCATTAGATTTAACACCTGAGCTTGAACAGATACATCTAATGCAGACAAAGGCTCATCAGCAACAATGAAATCAGGCTCCACTGATAGGGCACGAGCAAGACTAATGCGTTGGCGTTGTCCTCCTGAAAATTCATGAGGGTAGCGATCTGAGCTTGATGCTGAGATACCAACTGACTCTAAGAGAGCATCAATTTTTTCATCGATTTCAGTTCTTGTGAGCTGAGGGTTATGAAATGCAATAGGCTCGTTTAGTGTCTGATAAATTGTCATTCTTGGATTTAATGACGCATAAGGATTCTGAAACACCATTTGCATGCGTCGGCGGAAAAGCATGCGTTGTTTATTGTTTAAGTGATCAATGCGTTGATCAAGATAATGAATTTCACCTGAAGTAGGTGTTGTCAGGCCCATAATAGTTCGGGCGAGAGTAGATTTACCGCAACCAGTTTCACCCACGATACACAAAGTTTCACCTTGATAGATAGTCAGGTTGACGCCATTCAAGGCATGTATATTGTCTTTGTGGTGTCTAAATTTACCATTTTGAAAACGCCATTGTTTGAGCCAACTGTCGTTGCTAGCGAATGCTTTTTCGAGGTTGCTGATTTGGATTAAAGGTTGGTTCATTCGTTAACCTCCAAATCCTGAGCAGAAAACTCATTCACCATATCTTCTACAAGAAAGCAGGATACGCTAGAAACTCCGCTGTGAATAAAGTTTGGTTGCTCTTGTTGGCATTTCTCTGTGGCATAAGGGCATCTTGGGTGAAAAGCACAGCCCGTTGGACGCTCTGTTAATGAAGGCATGCTGCCTTGAATTTGGTTCAAGCGTTGCCCTGGTAACGTCATTTGTGGCAAAGCATTCAATAAACCTTGCGTATAAGGGTGTTGGGGGTCGTTAATGATCTCTAACGTAGGCCCTTCTTCAACAATTCGTCCTGCATACATAACCAGCGTTCGTTCAGCTACTTTAGAAACTACGCCGAGATCATGGCTGATTAATATCAAAGCGACACCATTATCATGACAAATATCCAGTAGTAGCTGGAGTATTTCTGCTTGAATGGTGACATCCAATGCTGTGGTTGGCTCATCTGCAATGATGATATCTGGGTTGAGTAGAAGAACAGACGCGATGATAACCCTTTGTCTCATACCGCCAGACAACTCATGTGGGTACTGGTCAAAGCGTTTTTCTGGCGATGAGATTTGGACATGCTGGAGCTTTTTGATGGCAATGTTTCGGGCATCTTTGTAGGTGATTTTCGTATGACTACGAATGGTTTCTACTAGTTGGTCGCCAATGGTGATGACAGGGTTTAATGTCATCATTGGGTCTTGAAATATCATTGCGATGCGCTTGCCACGGACTTCTTGTAACTGGCGCAAATTCATTTTGGTGATTTCTTTTTTTCCAATTTCACAGAGCCTGACTTGATAAAACCAGGCTTGCTGATGAGATTTACAATAGAGAAACCTAATATAGATTTACCAGCTCCAGATTCACCTACAATAGCAATACGTTCTCCTCGATTCAGAGTGAAGCTGACGTCAATTAAAGCCGCGAGTTCTCGCTTTTTTACTTGGAAGCTGACGTGTAAATGGCTAACGCTAAGTAGATTCATATTAATCTTTATACACCTTTGGGTTTAGGTGATCACGAAGCCAATCTCCAAGCATATTCATTGCCAGAATTAAGATAATCAGTGTGGCGCTTGGAATAACACAGATCCACCATGAACCAGAGAACATGTAGGTGAAACCATCAGAAATTAGTGAACCAAGTGAAGGCTCTGTAACAGGCATGCCTAAGCCAAGAAAAGATAACGCCGCTTCAGCGACAATTGCGTTGGCAATTTGAACAGTAAAAATCACCAGAATAGGTGACAAGGTATTGGGTAAAATGTGACGGAACATAATACGTTTAGAGCTGATGCCCATGACTCTGGCTGCATCCACGTATTCTTGCTGCTTCTCTGCCAATACTGAAGCTCGGACAGTACGAGCAAAAAGAGGCCATTCGCTTAATCCAATTACCAAAATGAGGATGACCATAGCAAGCTGTTGGTACATGGCAATACCAAAGATGGATTGGAAGATTGCTAAGAATACAATAGCGACCATCATGTTTGAAAAAGACAGCTGAATGTCGGCACAACGCATTAAGAAATTATCGATACGTCCACCTAAATATCCCGCTATTAATCCAATACATATACCTAACGTGGCTTGTATTGCTACGGCACATAAACCGATAGTCAATGAAAGTCGTGTACCGTACAAAATGACGGACAGTAAATCTCTCCCTTGCGCGTCTGTACCTAACAGAAAGCGGTAGTCGTGGCTAATCCAGCTTGGTGCAATTTCCGAATTAGTCAGATCTATAAATGTGAGGCTATTAATGTCGAATGGCGCTAATAAAGGAGCGAGAAAAGACACTAAACAGTAGAAAATAAAAATAAGCAGGGCAAGTACCGCTAGTTTATCACCGATAAAACCAGACCACATATGGCTCAAGCGACTGCCTGAAATAGGGTGATGGATAAGGTCTTTTTTAATTTCTCTCATGATCCATGACTCGCTAAACGTACGGTTGGGTTTACTAAACCGTAGATCACATCCACCAATGTATTGGTAATAACAAACATGGCACCGACAACCATTAAATAGGCAGAAATAAGTGGAGTATCAACCCGACTTACAGCATCCATAAAGAGAAAGCCCATACCGGGCCATTGGAAAATAGTTTCTGTCAAAATGGTATAGGCAACCAGCGTTCCTGCCTGTATTCCGCCGACGGTGATCACTGGTAACATGGTGTTCTTAAGCGCATGAATAAAATAAACTCGCGGAGCAGAAAGACCTTTTGACCAAGCAAATCGAATGTATTCAGATTGTAAAACTTCCATCATTTCTGCTCGAATCAAACGAATGAATATGGGCATTAATGCGATGGCGAGTGATAAACTAGGAAGCAATAAATGATGCAAACCATCTTTTGTGAACAGCCCGCTATCCCAAATAGCAAATACTTCTGTGGTTTGTCCTCGGCCAAAACTGGGCGCTAAACTCCATTCAATGGAGAAGAAATACACCATAAATATAGCCACAATGAAAATAGGTACTGAGAGCCCGATAGAACTGATGATCATAAGTAGCCTGGATACTGGATGCTTGGGTTTGATTGCTGCTAAAACACCACAGGGCGTTGCCACTAATATAACTAATATAATGGCACAAAAAGCCAGCTCCAATGTGGCAGGGACTTTTTGAAAAATCACTTCCAGTGTTGGTTGTTTATAATAATATGATGTACCCAAATCGCCTTGTATTGCGCCTTTTGCAAAGCGAAAATATTGACTTAAAAAGCTATCATTGAGGCCAAGCTCTTCACGTAACTGATTTCGTTCATCTTGTGAAACAGTCAGGCCAACCATTTGTTGAACAGGGTCACCTAGTCTGTCTTGTACGGCAAAGCTGATCACACTGATGCAGATCATCACAAAGCAGGCCTGCATTAATCGACGGAGTAAAAAAATCAGCATTAGATGACAGTGTTCCCATTTAATATTGGAGTCATGTTGTTTGTGATAGGTTTATTAAAGCACTCTTTGCTTCTATTCGTCTTCAATGACTAAATCTCCCAAATAAGGGTGGTTCATATCGTTAATGATATCTTGGATTTTAACTTTGTTTTTTGCGGCCCAAGTAAGAGGCTGCCAATATAGAGGAACAATAGGCGAGTCGTCATACAGTGTCTGCTCGATTTCTTGCAATAATTGTTTACGTTTCTCTGGAGTCATTTCACGATTTGCTTGTTGGATTTTTTGATCAATACTAGGGTTGCAATAACCGCTAGCATTATAGACACCTAACCCTGTATTAACATCCGAGCAGGCAATAATAAACTCAAATGGATTGTTAGCGTCCATGGTATCTGATTGCCAGCCAAGCATCATAATATCTGCGCTTCGATTATCAAACTCTTTAAAGTATTGAGCTTTGGGTAAGGTTTTTAAATCCACTATGATGTTGATTCTAGCGAGCATTGCGGAAATGGCTTGAGCCACTTTTTCATCGTTTAAATAGCGGTTGTTGGGCGCCATCATACTGATACGAAAGCCCTGCTCGTAACCCGCTTCTTTCATTAATTTAAGGGCTTTTGATAAATCGTAGTTTGGTTCTACGCCTTTTAGATGACCGACGAAGCTGTCAGGAGTGAGTTGTCCAGCGGGTGTACCATGTCCTTTTAATATTTTTTCTACGATGAGCTTTTGATTAATAGCTAGGTTAATAGCTTGTCTTACTCGGATCTCTTTGAACTCTGGGCGTCGATCTTGGTTCATGTGTAGCAAGATGGTCCGCGTACTTGGAATGGTGACCACTTGAATTCCGGGAGTTCTTTCTGTGCGGGCAATATCAACGGGAGAAATTGGGAAGATAAAATCTACATCGCCAGAAAAAAGCGCTGACAGCCTAGTCGAATCGGCACGAATCGGCGTTAATATTACTTGATCAACATTGCCTTTCGATTTTGTATCCCAATAATTTTTATCACGTACTAGTTCCATTCGATTTCCCAATTTTCGATCGACTAGAATAAAAGGGCCTGTACCGGAGACATGCTCAGAAGCGAAAGAATTGCCGTGTTTAATAATTTCGTCTCGCCCTTGGTAGAAGCTTTTATCCATTGGAAAAACATATGTCATGATATTAAGTAATAAGGGGTTAGATGTGGTTGTGTGTACATCGATTGTATGATTATCAATGATGCTGGTTGACTCAATCGAATCGTACATAGCTCGAAAGTCAGGTGACTTTTTTAAGCGATTAATCGTATAAGCCACATCCTCTGCAGTGAAGGGATTGCCTGAATGAAAGTGAACATTTTCGCGTAAGAAGAAACGAATGGTACGGGAGTCGAGACGTTGCCATTTGGTTGCCAATCTGGCTTCTAATTCACCTTGTCTATTCCATCTTAATAAAGGATCAAACACCCAATGGGAAAACTGCAAAGTACCTTCTGAAAGGTGTTCATGTGGATCTAATGAAACTGGGTCTGCATCAAAGGCCATACGTAATGTGGTTGCAAAAGCACTATTCCATATGATGGAAGCCAAACAGCAGACTATAATAGCTTTTATATTCATGTGTATCGGCCTTGTATTCTTGGCTCTTTATAATGAAGCGGTCTTTAACAAAAAGGAATGAGCGCTGCTGCGCATACTCTCTTTTGATATTCATGCTGACCACTTAGACGAAAAATCATTTTTACAAAAAATTGAGTAAAAAGACAGCAAGATGGGTTGATTTAGATATATTGCGTCGTGATTTATGTTCTATTGAACCCATTCAAATCATATAGATAAGCAGTTATGAATTATTTTGCGCATTTACATATTGCGGCTGAAACAGACACTTCTTGGTTAGGGAATTTACTAGGTGATTTTCCTGTTGATCCTTCATCGTTAGATGAAGACTTACTCATGGGGTGGTGTTTGCATCAGCAAGTGGATGTGATGGTTGACCAGCATGAAGCGAGTTTGGCGTTTCGTTCTATGCCTAGAAAAGGGCGACGTCGATTTGCAGGCATTGTTCAAGACATAGCAATGGATTACTGGTTGATTCAATATTGGGATCGGTTTAGCTCTGTGCCTTTGGGACGTTTTTGTGATCAAGCGGTAGATGAGTTGTCCAAAGACAAAGATCGTAGCCCAGAGCGCTTATTCAATATGATTAGCTCATTAGAGCAGCATAATTGGTTGTCTAGCTTGGGAACGCATGAAGGGGTAGAAAAAGCCATTTGCTCTATTATGAGAAGGTGGCAGCACGGACACTACTTGCAAGATTTTCTTGACGAATTACCTGACGTAATTCAACAAGCCGAAGAACCTTTTTTAAGCTTGTATCCAGATTTACTCGATTTTGTTGCTGAAGAAACGAAAAGTGGAAAGGGCAAGTGATATTGTGAAAAAAGCCAGGGCCACACGCAGCCCTGGCTAACAGGTCACATTTAAGAACAACTTAATAATAGGAAATAGATGCAGATTTCTAATGCCTATTAATTAAGCCATAGAGAGTGTAAATCTTTTGTTGGGATTCACCTTGACTTAAGTCAGGAGGAAATCTATCAGTGAGATATACGTAGTATTTACTCTATCTCGTCAGAACTTGTGGTAGAATCCGCCACCGCAAAAACTTGGTCGAACTGATTTAAGGAAGGTACGAACAAGTTCACTGGCTTCAGCGTGTGGATAAACCTTTCTTAACACTCGGCCATAAAGGTAATCATAACAATAGGGGGAATTAGGTGGGCGTTCAGTGGTATCCAGGGCACATGAACAAAGCGCGTCGAGAAATCGAAGAAGTCATGACGCAAGTGGATATAGTCATCGAAGTATTAGATGCCCGTATTCCTGATTCTAGCCAAAACCCTATGTTAAGTACCTTACGAGGCGATGTTCCTGTCCTTCGTTTATTAAACAAAAAAGATTTGGCAGATAAAGCGCGTTTAGACTTATGGCTTGACCATTGGCGAGGTAACGACCGCATATTGGCGCATCCATTTTCTACTTTGGATAAGTCAGATGTCGCTAAAATTAGCCAATGGGTTGGGCAAATGGTGCCCCATCGTGGAACGGCTGAAAAGCCGATTAGAGCCATGATTGCAGGGATTCCCAATGTAGGTAAGTCCAGCTTAATGAACGCCTTGCTAGGTCGCCGTGTGGCGAAAGTCGGCGACGAACCTGCTGTTACTAAAGCGCAGCAAAAACTGAAAGTAACCAACGGTTTTCAACTGTTAGATACTCCCGGTATTTTGTGGCCTAAAATAGAAAACCCAGATGCCAGCTACCGTTTAGCCGTTACTGGCGCTGTACGCGATACCGCAATCGACTATGAAGATGTGGCTTTAGTTGGCCTCAAATTCTTTATGGCAGATTATGACGAAGCACTTGCTACTCGCTATAAACTAAAAGAAATCGCTTCAGATCCTTATGATGTATTGAAGGTGATTGGTTCCAAGCGTGGCGCTTTACGTTCTGGCGGTAAAGTTGACATGCATAAAGCGGCAGAAGTTTTTTTAAATGATGTAAGGACAGGCGCGATTGGTCCTTATGTTATGGAAACCCCAGAAATGATTGCACGAGAAGAGCTTTTAGTCGAAGAGGCAAAAGCAAAGAAAGAAGCAGCAAGGCAAGCAAAATTAGCGGCGGCCGTGCCTCAGCGACAACGTGCAAATAATCGAGCTTATCGTGATGCCCAATCCGGTAAGTCAGGCGAGAATTTAGATGACAATCAGTGAGGTTCAGGGTCATGGATTATGAAATTGCCTTTGATCAGGACGAAAGCATTTACCGCATTTATACCAGTTACGAGTTTGCCGCGATCGGTGAATGGGTATCTGAGTATGTGCGTGAATTAGAAAGCATACAGCGCGTGTTAATGGCGGCGCGATTGGCTGAGTCTGAAAAAGAAACAACGGAATTTAAACACGGTCCTTTTAGCGTGATTTTGAGTGAAGAAGGTGTTTCTGTAATTCGACAAGTGGACATGGATTCCGCAGAAGAAGAAATAAAAGCCATGTTTGACTCTCAAGAAAGCTTTTATCAAACATCAACCGATGGTATTCAAGCTGAATGTGGTTTAGATGATTTGATTAATATGATCGAAAATTGGTATGAAGTGCTGCAATAGTTGTTCCTTGCGCTGGCTGGGTTTACACTAGCCAGTATTAATTTAAATGTTTTTTTAGGGAGCCGATATGCTCATCGAATTGGAAAAAGCCCGTACTCGAAATAATGTTGTTCGCATTTTTCGTGAAGACTTAGACGGACCAGATAGTTGGACTGACGGCTTTGTTGTAGATGCCAACGAAGAAATGGTTTTGCTCCAATTAGTGGATGACAGTGTTCGCCTTAACGGCTACCAAATCCTATTTTTAGAAGACATTAGTGACTTTGCACACCCGGCGCCTTTTAATGATTTTCAGAAGAAAGTATTAACGCTTCGTGGTGAAGAGGTCGTTGACCCAGAAGTTGATTTAGACGACCTTGCTGTTTTGTTGATTGATATCAGCGAAGAATTTGGCTTGGTGACATTACACCGTGAAGAAGTTGAGCCAGATAGCTGTGAAATAGGCCGCGTAATACGTGCTGATGCAGTGACGTATGAGCTAGAAGAAATAGGCTCTGATGCTCGTTGGTTTGATGATACTTTTGAATACGATCTATATGACATTACGCGTATCGAATTTGGTGGAGCTTATGAAGAAGCATTGATGCTTGCCAATGACGATATGGGCGATGATGCTTACGAGTTGTCTGAAGAGTATCCAGATGATTTTGTTGGCGAGATCGAAGAAGACGAATCCAAGTAGTCAGCTTTAAAGCTGCTATTTCTTTCTAAAAACGCCTTTATAGGCGTTTTTTTATATATAGCTTAAGCTTGTATTGATGGCTTTTTAGTCGTTATTTTCCAACACGCTCAAATACTCCAGATAAACCAGCAAAGAGGTTTTTATTGTGTCTCGGTGGATCATTCTTGTTTTTACATTCTTGCTGGTGTCTGGTTGTGCTGTCTATGCAACACAACAATTAGACTCTGTTTTTGGGTCGCAAAGCGTTGAAAACCGTATTGTTGAGACGAGTGAAAGCGATGTCGCATTTTACAATAATGAAGTGAAGCCTATTTTAGACAGTCGCTGTGTTTCTTGTCATGCCTGTTACGATGCGCCCTGTCAGTTGAAATTAACTGCGCCTAGCGGCATCGAGAGAGGCGGATCAAAAGATTTGGTTTACGATGGCACTCGTTTATTGGCGGCAACACCTACGCGATTATTTATTGATGCAAAAACGACGGATGAATGGCGCCAAAAAGGCTTTCATCCCGTCCTCAATGAGCGAGCGCAATCGCCTGCAGCGAATCTACAAGGCAGTGTTTTATATCGAGCCATTGCTTTGCGTAAACAGCAAGGCGCTTTTACTCAGGACGTTTTACCAGATGAGTATGACTTCTCATTGGCTCGAGAGCAGCAGTGCTCCAGTATTGAAGAATATTCAGGCGTAGAAAAGAATCACCCCAGTTTAGGAATGCCTTATGGTTTGCCCGCTTTGAGCGCAAGTGAATACGATGTATTGACTCGTTGGTTGGCGAAAGGCGGCAAAATGCCAGAAGCGAAATCCATACCGGAAACCCTTCAAAAGCAAGTGGATTTGTGGGAGTCTCGATTAAATAAAGATGACCTAAAAGGTCAGTTGATATCTCGTTACATATATGAGCATTTGTATTTATACAGTTTGTATTTGGATGATGGTGAAGAATTCCGTTTTCAGCTTGTTCGTTCCAAAACGCCGCCAGGTGAACCGATTGATTTAATTGCAACGCGCAGGCCTTATGATGCTCCAGGTGTGAGTCGAGTCTATTATCGACTTTGGGCAGACCCAGAAGTTAAAGTACAGAAAAACCATATTCCGATGCAATTAGATGAAGCGCGTTATGCTCGCTGGCAGTCTTATTTTTATGGCGAAGAGTATCAAGTCACAAAAGATCCAGGTTACGCGCCTAAAGTTGCAACGAACCCTTTCAAAGCATTTCGTGAAATCCCTGCTCATGCCCGTTACCGCTTTCTATTAGATCATGCGCAAAATACCATTATGGCTTTCATTAAAGGCCCTGTGTGTCGCGGGCAAGTTGCTGTGAATGTGATTAATGAGCAGTTTTGGGTGTACTTTTTAGATCCTGAGTTGGGTTATAACAAAGGCTCTGCTGATCTGCTTGAAGACCAAGTGCAAGAGCTTGATTTGCCTGCAATTGAATCAAGTAATGCATTGCCTTTGGCATCTTGGGTGACTTTCTCTGAGCAGCAAAAATCTTATTTGTCTTCAAAGGCTAAGTTGATTGAGAGTGAAATAGGCAGAAAAGTGCCATTAGGTCTCAACGTAATATGGGATGGCGATGGTGTAAATACCAATGCGGCACTGACGATTTTCCGCCATTTCGATAATGCCACCGTAGTAAAAGGTATGGTTGGGCAGCATCCCAAAACAGCTTGGATAATTGATTATCCACTTTTAGAGCGTATTCATTATTTGCTGGTGGCGGGTTTTGATGTTTATGGCAATGTTGGGCATCAATTGGTCACTCGCTTGTATATGGATTTCTTGCGTATGGAAGGTGAAATGAATTTTTTACTTTTATTACCAAAAGAAGACAGACAAAAAATTCGTGAGTTCTGGTATCGAGATGCAAACCAATCCATCAAAAATTATATTTTTAGCGATTACATTAAAGTGGATCGTCAATCTCAGGTGTCTTATGAATCCAATGACCGACAAGCTGAGTTGTACGAAAAGCTGAAGGTGAAGCTTTCTAACGTGCTGGACCATAGTTACGACTTGGAGCAGAGTAAGCTTTCTGCTGAAAATGTCGCAGGGCTGTATGAACTGCAAAAAGTGCGCGGAAAAGGGCTGTCTTATTTGCCGAATGTTGTCATTGTTCTGGTGAGTAATAAGGGTGTGCCAGTAGATGTGATTAGTGTGATTCACAACAAAGCTCACGCCAATATATCGAGTTTATTGAACGAAGAAGCGACACGGTTGCCGGAAGAAGATGGCATTACTCTGGTGAAGGGAGTATTGGGAGATTATCCAAACGTCTTGATGCAAGTAGAAGAGGCAGAATTGCTTGTTTGGGCGAAGCAAATGTCCCAGTTAAAAAATAAGTCAGATTATATTGAGCTGCTGAATCGTTTTGGCATTCGTCGTACGAACCCAAACTTCTGGTTCGTCAGTGACTCGATTGCGAATTTGAACAAGCAAGACCGACCAAGAGAAAGCGGTATATTGGATTATAACCGCTTAGAAAACCAATAATAAGTTACTGGAAGTGGCTGTAAACAAAGCAGAGAAGCGCTTCTGCATTCTCTGCAATATTGGCCACTTGTATCTTTAGGAGTGAAGCCCAACTAACAGGGAATACTCTATATTGTTGGAAAATATTATGGTTCCTTTTTCTATTCTTGATTTAGCGCCCGTTGCAGAGGGTTGTTCTGTTGCGGATTCCTTCGCAATGAGCCGTAAAATGGCCATTGCAGCAGAAGAAAATAATTATCTGCGTTTCTGGTTGGCGGAACATCATGGCATGGCAGGTGTTGCAAGCTCTGCCACTTCTGTTGTTTTATCTCATCTTGGTTCAGCAACAAATACGATTCGATTAGGTTCTGGTGGTGTTATGCTGCCGAATCATTCGCCTCTGGTGATTGCCGAGCAGTTCGGCACTCTGGCTGAGCTTTATCCGAACCGAATTGATTTGGGCTTAGGGCGAGCGCCGGGTACGGATATGCAAACGGCCAGAGCGTTACGACGTAATATGGATGCGGCTGTCGATAGCTACCCTGAAGATGTTTTGGAATTACAGCGTTTGCTTGGAAATGAAAGCCAAGGGGTTAAAGCTGTGCCAGGCTTTGGAACGAATGTGCCTTTGTGGATGCTTGGTTCTAGTTTATACAGTGCACAAGTCGCGGCTGAATTTGGTTTGCCTTACTCTTTTGCTTCTCACTTTGCACCAGATCAATTGATTCAAGCTTTAACCCTTTACCGTCGCCACTTTAAGCCATCTGAACAACTGACTAAGCCTCATACCATGGCTGGTGTCATGGCGGTTGTGGCGGATACAGATGAAGAAGCGAAATTTCTATTTACGTCGGCTCAGCAGCAGTTTGTTAACTTGCGCCGAAATGGCAACAAACCTTTCCCAAGACCAGTGGATTCAATGGACACTATTTGGTCGCCAAGTGAGAAATACATGGTCGAACATATGCTGCAATATGCTGTTGTAGGTTCTAAAGCATCCGTGGCCTTTCAGCTGTCGAGCTTTCTTGATACGACTCAGGTGGATGAATTGATTGTTTCAATGCCAATTCATGATTCAGAAGCAAGATTGAAGTCATTAAAACTAATGGCGGAGGTTCGGGATAGTCTAGTGAAATGATTCAAAGAGCCCCATCGAAATGAATTTGATGGAGCTTCTTTATATGTGAACGATTTTTAATAAGGAGAAGGTGTGCCTTTTTCTTTTTGAGTCTTGAAGCGACGGTGTGCCCAAAAATACTGCGGTTTCTTAGGGTTGATGCTTTCTTCCATTAGACGGTTAATCGTCGTTGCATTTTCTATATCATCTGGCGTTGGGAAGTTTGGTACTTCTGTAAATGTCAGGTGGTAGCCATTTTCTGTGCGGCCGTAGTCGTACAGAACAACTGGAGCATTGGTCATTTTTGCAATGCGTCCAATGTGCGCTATGGTTGCACATTCACGACCATAAAAAGGGGCAAAAACCGAATCTCTTCGACCGTAGTCTTGATCTACTGCGTACCAGACGGCTTTATTTTTCTTCAGTGATTTAAGCACTTCACGCATATTTCTACGTTCAATCGTTTTTGAGAAAATTGCCTTGCGTTGGCGCTCCATAACCCAGTTTACAACAGGGTTTTTCTGCAGTTTATAAATAGGGTGAACGTCAAGAATACGTGGTACTTGGCTGCCGCAAATATCAAGAGAGGAAAAGTGACCACTGATTAGGATGCAGCCTCTACCTTTAGCCAGTACTTGATCAATGACTTCTTGTCCTTCAAACACAACTCGTGACGCGAAGCGATTTTTATCTTGAAACCAAGAAGCGAAGGTTTCTAACGTGCCTTGTCCCATGCTCTCAAAGTGTTCTTTAGTGAGCTGCTTTCTTTCTGCTTTGGTCATTTCTGGAAAGCAAATCTTAAAGTTCACATTACAAATATGTCGGCGTCTAGGCGATAATGAATAGAGAAGTCGCCCAAAAACCTTACCCACTGCTTGTAAGGCAGACCAAGGAAGAAAGCTAATTAAAAAAGCGGCCCCCATTCCTAACCAGCTTAGCCAGTGTTTTGGACTGATAAACTCTTTAATGCTTTTATCTAATGTGCTTTGCTTAGCCATGGTATCCCTCTAAAAAAGCCTGCCATTGCTTTTCTGATACATAAAAATTTGAAAATTTGCTCGACTCTTTATCCAGTGAGCGTTTTAGTCGATCAATATTAGACTGCATCCAGCTTGGGTCTGGCGCTCTTTGTTCGCATTTATCGAAGTCAATCACCCATACTTTGCCTTGTTTATCTATCATGATGTTATGACAGTTCAAGTCAGAGTGATAAATGCCGCTAGTATGAAAGCGCTTAATGACCTTGCCAACCTCTTGCCATGCAATTTGATCTTTTTTGTCACTTTTGATGAGATCAAAAAGGTCTTCTGCATGATCGATGGTCTCAGTTAGTAATTCGGCTTGGTAAAAGCCTTTTTTAAGAGTATAGAGTCCACCAACGGGTTTAGGGACAGGTAAGTCCAGATTACGCATATGTTCCAATAAGCTGAGTTCAAGCCAAGGGCGAGTGTTTTGTTGGCCTGTAAACAGAAAACCTCGTTTATTAAATTTTGCGATTAAGCCGCCGCGACGGTAGCGGCGTATGACGAAGCGCCCAAATTCACTGTTAATAAACCACACTTCACCACGACCGGTGCCAGTGCCAGTTAATGCTTCTTGCGATTGCCAGAATTCAGGATCAAACCATGAAGCAGTGAGTGGCTGGTTTTGATCACTTTTTAAGAGAAAAGTGTTCGATGATACTTTGATGGGCTGTGGCATCTTGCTCGCTTCGTTATTGTGTTCTTTCTTATGTCTATAAAGTTGGACACATTCAATGGTGTCTATTCTATAATACTTGTTCTGTTTAAGCAGCCCTAGAGGAAGAGATGGAGCAAGAGAAAATTCAGCATTTAGCCGTGGTAAGGTTATCTGCATTAGGTGATGTGTGTCACGCTATGGCTGTGGTTCAATCTATTATGATGCGTTATCCAGACATGAAAGTGACTTGGGTGACTTCGCCATTAGAAGCAAATTTGGTTCGTTTGTTGAACGGTGTGAATGTGGTTGAGTACGATAAAAAAAGTGGATTTTCTGGGTTATTAACATTGCGGTCTTTATTAAAAGACCAGACGTTCGATGTTTTGTTGCATTTGCAGTGGTCGCTACGAGCAAGTCTTGTTTCTCGTATGGTGAAAGCTAAACGCCGTGTTGGTTTTGCTTTATCTCACTCTAGAGAAAAGCAGCATTGGTTTGTTAATGAGTACGCGCCGGAACCAAAGGGCGAGCATGTTTTAGATTCTTTTTTGTCTATCGCAAGTGTGTTGGGAATTTCAGAACCAAGCTTGCCGTGTGAATTGAATTTACCTGAGACAACTTTCGATTTGCCGAGTCGCTATGTGGTTTTGAACCCTTCAGCTTCTAAAGCTGATCGAAATTGGACACTGGAAGGTTATCAGGCGGTCATGTCATATTTTTCAAGTAAAGGTATGACTGTAGTTATTACGGGTGGGCCATCATCGGAAGAGAAGTCTTTCGCTCAACACATCATTGCAGAACAAACAGATTCTGTTATCAACCTTGTCGGTAAAACAAAACTAGACGTTATGTTGAGTGTTTTGAAAGGCGCAGAATTGGTCATCAGTCCAGATACTGGGCCTGCTCATATGGCAACTTTGGTTGGAACGCCTGTATTAGGTTTGTATGCGCATTCCAATCCAAAACGAACTGGACCATATCGAGACTTGGATAAAGTGGTCAGTGTGTATGAGCAATTGGCTGAAAAAGAATATCAAAAGCCGGTGGCAGAACTGCCTTGGTCAACGCGAGTGCATGATGCTGAAGCCATGCAACATATTCATGTTGACCAAGTTTTAGCGGAAATAAAGCGCTTTATCTAAAGCGCTTGTTCGGCAAGTTTTAAGTCCAGTGTGGCTTTCAATAGTTTGTACAATTGAATGGACGCGTCTATCTCTTCTTTTCTATTGGTTAAACTTTCAATGTTTAAGCCAAGAGGAACGCCAAGAGGTAGCGCAATCTCAATAATTTGCTCCAAGGCATTACGGCAAATTTTGATAGATTCAGCCAATGGTGTTGCAGAATCCAAAATACGATGCTTAGTGGCATCAGGGACAGAAATGCCTAACCATTCCATGAATTCCAGCGTCTTGGCACTGCCGCACGGCGTGAAAGTCAAGATAATGCGCTTCGGCTCTTCACCGTGATCTCTACATTCTCTGGCATAGCGACTGATTAAGTCTGCCGTTGCTTGGTGATTATAAACCGCTTGAGAGATGAAAAACTCACAGCCAGCATCAGACTTTTTCATGATGCGTAAATGCTCATCTCCTTTTTTAGCATGACGTTCAGCAATGGTGACGCCACCCAAATTGAAGGCATGAGGAGAGGCTTTTAGAGTGTCGTACGCTTTTGGCAAAGGTAGCTTGATGTCGCCGTCCGAAGAAGGAGAGCCAACCAAAACTAAATCACGAATACCAAAATCTTCCCAAGCTTCTGTCAACCAGCCTGAAAATTCTTCTGAGCTACGAGAGGAAACAGACTTATAAGTAATAACTGGCTTGCTTGATTGAGTATGAAGGCGTTTTGACCAAGCTCTTGGATCATGCGTTTCCATAAAAGGGAAAGGGCGAGGCTTATCAATTCGGCTGGTTTCATCTTGAATGTCGTAGACGATTAAACCATCGGCTTCAACGCCAGCTAAGCGATCCAATAATTTGTTGCTGATTTGTTCCAACTGCTCTTCTTCAACAGAGGAGCGAGGTGGTGTTGTGCCGATGAAGTACACACCTCGGTTAGGATCTTGGAACTTTCTTGCCAATTCGGATTTCATAATGTCACACTCTAAGTCGTCGAGGCAGATAATCTTGTTCTGCGCTTCGGTATATTTATTTGATGTGGTTATTCTAACAGTGAAACGAATTCATGGCCTTCTCTATAAGTTGAATAATATTGTAGATGAAGTGAGAATGGCTAATTCGCTCAATACTTCATCGCTTGCCATAAAATTAACAGGAAGCTCTCTATGTCTTATATTGCTTTAAAAGGCTTAAAAGAAGTCACGACTTCTTCATTACCGCCGGTTCATTTATGGAAGCCTGACTTTTGTGGCGATATGGATCTAGTCATAAAAGCAAATGGTGATTGGATACATGAAGGTGGAAAAATTCATCGTCCCGCCATGGTGAATATGTTCAGCCGCATTTTATGGTTTGAAGAAGGGGAGTATTTTTTAGTAACGCCTGTTGAGAAAGTACGAATCCAAGTTGAAGACGCGCCTTTTTTGGTGACGGAATGGAATTGGATAGAGACGGAGCAAGGACCAGCTATTGAATTTACAACACAAACCAAAGATGTTTCAGTTCTTGGTCTAGACTGTGATATGTGGGTGTCTCCTTTTGAGAATGAAGAGCGTCCTTATATTTCGATGCGTTACGGTATGAAGGCATTATTAAGCCGAAATGTATTTTATGCCTTAGCGGAAAGCTTGGCACAGGTTGAAACCGAAAAAGGAGCCGGAATGGGCATAATCAGTGCCGGTAAATCGTATCTTTTAATGCAAGATAAATGAGGAACTGGGTTATAATGCGCGAATTATACGTCGCTGTACGTTTTCTTATTTTGTCGTTTTAAAGGGGTGTTTTTTTGTTATTCGAAGAATTTGGTTTTGATAATCGCATTTTGAAGTCCATCGGCCATTTGGGCTTTGATGAAGCAACCGAAATTCAGTCTCGCGCTATTCCAGAAGCTATGGCTGGTCGAGATTTATTGGCGTCGTCAAAAACCGGTTCAGGGAAAACATTGGCTTATCTTTTACCTGCATTACATCGTGTGTATAAGAAAAAAGCACTCTCCAAACGCGACCCTAGAGTAGTTGTTTTAGTACCAACGCGTGAATTGGCGAAGCAAGTTTATGGTCAGTTGCGTCTTTTGCTTGCCGCTAGTCGTTTTACCTCTACTTTAATTCAGGGTGGAGAAAACTTTAATGATCAGCATAAACAGCTGCAAAAAGATCCGCATTTTATTGTGGCAACACCTGGGCGTTTGGTTGATCACTTGAAACAACGTCATGTGTATTTAGAAGGTCTTGAACTGCTTATTCTAGATGAAGCTGATCGTATGTTGGATTTGGGTTTTGCGGATGCAATGCGTGCCATAAACGAAGCCGCTAGTCATCGCCAACGTCAGACATTGTTCTTTTCTGCAACACTTGATAATACGGAAGTCAGCGCTATTGCAGGGGAATTGTTGAAAGAGCCTTCTCGTGTGGCAATTGGTCAAGGCTTTGATGAGCACAAAGACATTTCCCAACATATTTTGCTTTGTGATCACCTTGATCACAAAGAAGCCCTGTTAAAGCATGTTTTAGTGAATCAAACGATTAAACAAGCCATCGTATTCACGGCGACAAAAAATGACACAGTACGCCTTGCTGAGATGATCGCCAGCTGGGGATTAACCACTCAAGCTTTGAATGGCAACTTGTCACAAAGTGCTCGAAACAAAGCCATGGAAAGTTTTGCTAAAGGGCAATTTGAGGTTCTTGTGAGCACAGATGTGGCGTCTCGCGGTTTGGACATTGCGAGTGTTTCTCATGTATTTAACTTTGACTTGCCTAAACAAGCCGAAGAATTTGTTCACCGAACGGGTCGAACTGGTCGTGCAGGTTTTAAAGGCGATGCGTATTCTTTGGTTGGGCCAAAAGATTGGGTGAACTTCAAAGCCATTGAAGCATTCTTACAAAAGACGTTTGAAACAGAAGTCATTGAAGGCCTAGAGCCGAAGTTTAAAGGTTTGGCGCCAGCGAAACCAACTCGCCCAACGGTTAAGAAAGCGCCGAATAAAAAGGCGAGTAAATCTCCTAAGAAAGTGGCTAAGAAACCGCAAGGTAAAGCGCGCTTTCATGACAATCAGCAAGATGGCTTTGAGGCTTTTAAATTGCCTTCTAAGCGAACAGAGAAGCCAGCGAATCTTGGTGATGAAGACGAGTAATATTTGACGGCCTGTGAATTTGACTGTAGGTGACGCTTTATTTATTGACAGGTGAATTATTTTCACTATATTGATTAATCTTTCTTATCTATTGGAGACGAGCTTATTAATCGTTTGCCCCCATTAAACTCGCTTAGATGTTTTGAGTCAGCAGCACGCCATGGCAGCTTTAATAAAGCGGCTAGAGAGTTGTCTGTGACGCCTTCGGCGATTAGTCATCAAATTAAAGGCCTAGAAAGCTTTCTGGGTATTGAGCTATTTCGTCGAACTAAACGGAAAGTGATATTAACGGAAGCTGGCGAATCCTATTTAAAGCCTATCAGAAGCATTTTTGAGCAGCTAGAAAACGCCACGTCTGAGCTGAAAAGCCAGCAAAAAACGGGGTCATTGAGATTGGCTGTGGCGCCGGCTTTTCTGACTCGTTGGTTGATGCCGAGAATGGAAAGCTTTCAAGAGCGTTATCCTGATATTCAAATTGAAATAAGTTCGTCTTCTGGTTTAGTCGACTTCTCTGCCAATGACATTGATATGGCGGTGTATTTCGGAAATGGTGATTGGGACGGTGTTGAAGCTCATTATTTACGTGCCGCTCGACTTGCGCCTGTATGTAATCCTAGATTAATCAAAGCCGATCAACCTATTAATACGCCTGAAGACATGCGCTTTTATCCTCTTTTGCACGTTACAAAACGCAAAGACGAGTGGCATGATTGGCTTCAGCAGCATGATTTGGATGCAACGCTTTTTCGACGAGGTTTGATGTTTTCGAGTGGCTCTTTAACCGCAGGCGCAGCCGCTCAAGGTTTGGGTATCGCTTTGTCTGACCCTGAATTGGTTATGCCTGAAATACAGGCCGGTACCTTAAAAATATTGTTTGATCAGCATTTGATTACGAATAAATCTTTCTATCTTGTTTATGAGAAACGTCGATCGGTGACATCTGCAATGATGGCCTTTAAAGAGTGGATCATTGAGCAGATGGCAGGTAATGAAAATGGTTGAGTGTGTTTCTTATCCTCTTTTGGAAAAAGAAGGCTCTTTTTTAAAATATCAGTGAGAAATGTTTTATGAGTACAGAGTTAACAGTAAACAGCTACTTTAATGATCAAGTGAAATCCATTGCATTAGACAATGCTGAAGGGACATCAACTGTTGGTGTTATGGCGATTGGTGAGTATGAATTTGGTACGAGCCAAAGAGAATACATGACGGTTGTTTCAGGTTCATTGACTGTACTTTTGCCAACAGAGACAGAATGGAAAACCTTTGCGAAAGGCGAGACTTTCATTGTTGAAGCAAACCAGAGCTTTCAAGTAAAAGTGGCTGAAACAACCGCTTATCTTTGCCGTTACGAATAACAGCAACCCAGTAAGCCAGTAAAGTAAGCTGATCATAAAAAAGGGCCTGTCTTAATCAAGATAGGCCCTTTTTTTAGGAGTGGTAGAACGAGTAACCGTTTGCTTAACCACCTACAACATTGATTAATAAGGTTACTTTGTCACCTGGCTGAACATACTTTTGGCTGGCCACTTTCGGGTTCCAACTTCTAATATCATTTACAGACACTTTGAATTTATTGGCAACCAGTGCCAGCGATTCGCCAGAACGGATGGTATAAACTACTTTCTTCATCACACTGCGAGTGCTGTTGGTGTTTGTAGATTCTTTAGGTTGCAACCAAACAACCAGCTTCTGACCCGGCATAAGTGGGTCAGCAAGTCCCATGCTGTTCCAGCGAGCAAGAGTTTTGCTGTCTGTTTCATACTTATTGGCGATGAGCCATAAACTGTCACCGGACTTTACTGTGTAGTTTATTTTGATTCGATTTCTAGTCGGCGCACGAGATTGCTTCGCCAGCAAACGTTGGTGAGAGCTGAGTGTGTAGCTTTCAATATTGTTACCAGCAACTGGAATCATCAACTCTTGTCCAACGCGAATAAGAGAAGAAGAGATCTTATTTACATTTTGTAGAACACCAGCGGTTGTGTTGTGCTGTTTTGCGATGAGCAACAGACTATCACCCGCTTTCACTGTGTAACGCACCCAAGTAACTCGGTCTTGAGGCGGAATCTCAGCCAATTTTGTTCTGAACTGCTTCGCTTTACCCACTGGCATTAATAGTCTGTGAGGACCATCTGGAGATGTCGCCCACTGGTTAAAGCCTGGGTTCAACAAATACACTTCATCAATGCTAACACCAGCCATTTCTGCAGCTTGAGCTAAATCCAACTGACCGCCGATATTCACCACATCAAAGTAAGGCTTATTCGGGATGAAGTAAGTCGAGTAGTTGTACTTTTCTGGGTTTTTAATGATTTTTGCCAAAGCAATTAGCTTGGGAACGTAGGCACGCGTCTCTTTTGGTAAATCAAGTGACCAAAAGTCGGTTGGTTTGCCTGCTTTTCTATTCTTTCTGATGGCGCGCATTACAGTGCCTTCGCCAGAGTTGTAAGAAGCAAGGGCATGATACCAATTGCCATCAAACATTTTGTGTAGACGAGTTAAGTAAGCAATCGCGGCTTGAGTAGAACCAATGATATCGCGGCGTCCGTCGTACCACCAAGTCTGATCCAAACCATACATCTGACCAGTGGAAGGAATAAATTGCCAAGGGCCGGATGCTCGACCGTGACTGTAGCCAAAAGGGTCAAAGCCACTTTCAACAATTGGTAAAAGCGCTATTTCTGTTGGAATACCTGCTTTTTCCAATTCATCTACAATGTAATAAAGATAGCGTTCGCCACGCTTTGATACACGATCTAAATAAGATGGGTGAGAGCTGAACCAACGTAATTGAGACGATAAACGAGGGCGATCAATGTCTAAATCTAGCTGATAACCGGCTCTGATTCTGTCCCAAATATCATCAGGAACTTTTGGCTTGCTAACAGCAACGACAGGCTCTTGATCTGCTGCTTCTTCTGTATTGACTTCTGGGTCGGTAGACTCTTCGAGAGAGGAATCGATAACGGGAACGCTGTCAATAAAGCCTAAGCGTTCAGGGTCAGCATCGACTATGTCAGCTTCCACTGCATCAACTGTTTCTAATGAGCTAGATGAAGCATCAGTGTCTATTTTGGAGGCCGTTTGACAGGCGCTTAGGGTAAGACTTGTCAAGCAAATCCAAAAAATTCTATAAATCATGAAACTCACTAAATTGAATAAAGTTTGGTCATTTTAAGGGTGTAGCGAAAGAGGTCAACTAAAAGTGTCTTTGGCGCGTCTGACTTGACTAAAGGATTCAACGGAATTTGTCGCGACTTCTTCTTTAAGTTGTTGTGCCGCATGGGTTTTCAAAGAAGGGTTGTGAGAACGTAAAAAAGGATTAGTTTTTTTCTCTAAATCCAAATTTGAAGGCAAAGTCGGCTTGTTTTGTTCTCTTAGAAGAGTGCTCGCAAGATGGCTTTCAATTAAATCTGTATTATCAGGCTCCAAAGATAATGCAAAACGATAATTGGCTAATGTGTATTCGTGAGTGCAATAAACGAGTGTGTTGTCAGGAAGAGCGGATAGTTTTTCCATGGCCGCGAGCATCTGCTTTGGTGTGCCTTCCATAATTCGCCCACAGCCACCTTTAAATAGTGTGTCGCCGCTAAATAGAATGGGTGTTGCTTGATCAGAAAAGTAGCAAAGGTGATCTAAAGTATGTCCTGGTGTTTCTAAAACAGAAAAGACTCTTGTAAAAACAGCGATTTCATCGCCTTCTTTGACAGGATGTGTTACCAGATGTTTTAGATGCTTTGGACCGTATACAAGGCAGTTTGTTTGTTCCTTCAGCTTAGCAACGCCACCAGTGTGATCATGATGATGATGAGTAATGAGAATGCCCACGAGGTTTTTTTCATGCTGAGCGCAGTACTCAATGACAACCTTAGCGGAACCTGGGTCTACAGCCCAAATGTCCGAACTATCTTTATCTTCGATTATCCAGATATAATTGTCTTGAAAGGCAGGAAGCGGAAGTAAGTTCATGTGTTGTCTACTTTATATAAGAATGATTAGATTACACATGACGAGCCGATAACCAAAATAAATACATCGCCATGCCGTTTTTATAGAGAATTGATTTTATGTCGGATAATCAATCAAGACAATTTTTTCAGACTTGGTATCAGAGTAACCTCGGCAATAGTGTGCTTCAGCTTGAGTTGAAAGAAATAGAAGCTACGCTAGATTCCACAGTTGGCTACTACTTAGTGACGCAATCACCGCTGAGAAAAATAGCGTTTCATAATCATCGCATCCGAGAAAACATTCTGATCGCGCCAGCGTTAGAACTTGGTGCTTCGAGTTGTACCATAGTTGCAAAATCGAATGAGTTGCCCTTTGAAACAGATGGTATTGATGTGCATATTTTTCATCACACATTGGATACATCCGCTACGCCTCATGATGATTTACGGGAAGCGGCTAGAACCTTATTACCAAGTGGAAAATTAATTGTCGTCGGTTTTAACCCTTGGAGCTTATGGGGCTTTTGTCGGTTGTTTTCTAAGCGAGCAAAAGCACCTTGGTGCGGTCGTTTTATTGCTCATCAACGCCTAGAAGATTGGTTGAAAGTAGCGGGT
This sequence comes from Marinomonas sp. 15G6-16, assembly GCF_055809555.1. Lineage (NCBI taxonomy): Bacteria > Pseudomonadati > Pseudomonadota > Gammaproteobacteria > Oceanospirillales > Oceanospirillaceae > Marinomonas > Marinomonas sp. 15G6-16. The sequence goes on from NZ_CM147916.1 coordinate 2,897,150, forward strand.
TTAACCTTAGAAACAAAGCGTTTTATTTACTACGAACCGCCTATTCAAAATGGCAATTGGCGATTACGTTTTAAATGGCTAGAAAAAATGCTGCGACCGCTCAAGTTACCTTTTAGTGGCGTGTATGTCATGACAGCCACAAAACAGGTAAAACGTTATACGCCGATAAAACCACATTGGACAAAAGCGCGTGTTCGCGTGCCACCATTAACTAAGCCCACAGCAAAAGAGATGAAAGAGTGAAAGACGTAATTATATATACAGACGGTGCCTGCAAGGGCAATCCAGGAATTGGTGGCTGGGGCGCTTGGCTAACATTTGGTGAACATGAAAAACGATTGTGTGGTGGCGAACACGACACAACCAATAATCGAATGGAGCTTATGGGCGCCATAGAAGGGCTTCGTGCACTAAAAGAAGAATGTAATGTGACACTTTATACAGACTCTTCTTATGTACAAAAAGGGATTACTGAATGGATGGCAGGTTGGAAGCGAAAAGGTTGGGTAACGGCTTCTAAGCAGCCAGTAAAAAACAAAGATTTATGGCAAGCACTAGATGAAGCCTGTCAAAAGCACCAAGTCACTTGGAAATGGGTGAAAGGTCATGCCGGCATAGAAGGCAATGAAATTGCCGACGACTTAGCCAATCAAGGTATTGAAGAGTTGAGGGCATCAGCATGAGACAAGTCGTACTAGACACAGAAACAACCGGTATTGACCCTAAACAAGGGCATCGAATCATCGAAATTGGTTGTGTGGAAATGATCGGGCGTAAGCTTACGAATCGTCATTTTCATGTCTACATAAACCCTGATCGAGAGGTCGAAGAAGAAGCCTTCCAGGTACACGGCATCAGTAATGAGTTCTTGGCAGACAAACCTCGTTTTCATGAAGTCGCCCAAGAGTTTTTTGATTTCATCAAAGGCGCTGAATTAATTATCCATAACGCGCCCTTTGATATTGGCTTCATGGATCACGAATTCGCCCGCATCGGAGGCTACCCAAAAACCGCGGAAGTCTGTAGCGTCTTCGATAGCTTGGTGTATGCGCGTAAAAAGCATCCAGGTCAGAAGAATAACCTTGATGTGTTATGTCGACGTTATGGAATAGATAACTCGCATCGTGAATTACACGGAGCCCTGTTAGACTCCGAAATTCTAGCCGATGTGTACTTGCTTATGACGGGTGGTCAAACCAGTTTAGGTTTGAGCAACGGCTCTGATGGCGAATCGAAAGAAGATGGTTCTGAAGAAGTGATTCGTAGATTATCAGCAGATCGTCCTCGTCTAAAAGTCATTAGACCAAATGAGCAAGAGTTAAAAATGCACGAAGAGCGTTTGGATTTGATTGATAAAAAATCCGGCCAATCTCTGTGGCGAAAGCCTGAACAGCCTCTTAATTAAGAGGCTTTTTTGTCAGTCTTAGAAAACCCAATGACACTCTGAAATCATAAATTGGTTCATTGTCTTGTTTAGCCAATGAACAGTCTTCTGTGAGAAACATGAAAAAATCGGATAAAAAAATAGAGAAAGCCCTTCGTGAAGCGTTAACTCAAGTATGTGAAAGCGCTTTGGGAGACGTGTCTGGCTTTGTTTGGTTGACACATTTGGTGAATTTCAATCACTTCCCAGGTTCGCTTAAGATTATTTGTGTGTTTGAAAAAGACGAAGACTTAATCTCGGCTCGAGAAACTAAGCAAGATGAGTATTTTGGTCGATTGATCGCGGACGAATTAAACCGAGCTGGCTTATCGATTAAAAACCTAGGTCAATCTATTCTTTTCGATACGGAAGAAGCCTGTGAGCGCTCACACAACGGTAAGTGGAATGAGCGTTTACATTGTTTGACTATCCATTAAAAGCCTTTTGGTAAAAAGCCTTCTATCATCTCAATGTTTCTAAACGACTCAGCAAGCCTGAGTTTTTGCTGCTCAAGTTTGATATTTGGGGCGCGTGATTCATCCACTGAACAGTTATGTTCTGTGATGAGTTGCTTGCCTTTTTCATCCAGTTTGTTGGATTGAATAAAGCGCGTGTTAATGGAAAACTCACCAATTTGTCGTAAGTCGTGTTCTCGGCTGAAGCGATTAAACCCGTTAAATTTAAAATGCTTCTCCACATAGCGATCACTTAATTGAATCAGAGTGTCCATTAGAGCGTACAGTAGCTCATTAGTGGACGAGGTGTTCAAAATTAAAGTGGTTTCTATGCCGTGAAGCTCAGAGAATTCGATGTTCTTATCTTGCTCTTTGTCGCCAATATTGAACATCACATCAACCAAGACTTTGCCATTTCTGCGATGAACAAGATCAACACATTGGATTTTAGTTTGATCAAATCTGAGTGTGTCTAACAGCTGCTGTACAGACTCAATCGTGAAGCTTTGTGTGGTTTCAGATAATTGAAATAAGCTCCGGCATTCTGCCATTAAAGGCAGATCATGATGGCTGTTAAAAGGTGTGCTCACTTTTTGTCCGTCTATAGATGACAAAGTGACCAATTCTCGTATTTCATGTTCTCGAGCTTTTTTTAATGCAAGGAAAACGGTTTGGATAATCTCTGACGTAGGTAAATTCGGCTCAACACGCCATTTTCGACCGTAGACAATTTTCTTCGATCGGGCTGGATTGTTACGTTGGTAGTTTTCTCGACCAATAATCCCCACTTGAATGAAAAGTCCTTGGTCATCTTCAGCGCAAAAAATAGGATAGTGATTGGAAAATTGGATGTGGTTCAAAATGGATTCAACACTTTCTAAATCATGGTTGTAGCCATAAAAATGCTGAGGAACACAGCTTTCGCCATTGGGTAGATTAACGGTTGGCGCAGAGATTAAACAGTATTCACCAAGGGCAATGTAACTGCCCGTATCCTGTTGGGTTTTATGTGTGTTCATTTGAATCTCTAAGTCAAAAATTACGTGGTCTAAAAGTCGAGTTATAACATCACTTTATGAAAGTTTTTAACCAGTTCAGATAACTTACGAAATAATTGACATATTGGATGACACCGAAAAGCAAAAAATAAAATAATTTCTGAAAAATGCTCTTATTTTATTGTTTGCAGACCGGTTCACCCAATGAGAGAGGCTAGGGAAGGCACGAACAAGTCCATCCACTGGCTGAAGCTCAGAAGACTTATTCGCACCTCCCTAGTCAGCGTCAGTTTGATTGAGGATCTTTTGCATCTTTTCTTTTAGTTGAGGGTTCTTCTCTTCTAGGTATTTACGAAGACGTTGAATGAACACCTTATTTTCATGGAAAGGCACACCAGTTTGATGAGCGTCTGCCACATCGACCATTGACTTTTTGTCATGTTGACTGAAGACCTCAACCATTTTTTCTGCTTTTTCTGTTGAAATACCCAAGGCTTCAAAGGCAGAGCGACCCATGCGTAAGCTGCTGTCAAAGTTCTCACGAATAATGTCTCGACAACCGTAAGCCCAAAGATCGTAAACGTGGTTGTTATCAAAAGCTCGCGCTATGACGTGTAGATCTGGGTAATTTTCTCTGACGTATTTCACCATTTTTATGGTTTGTTCAGGATCATCAATGGCAATAATCAGCAGTGAGGCTTCATCAATACCTGCGGCGTGAAGTAGGTCTGGACGAGTAGCGTCGCCAAAGTAGTTTTTCACGCCAAAACGCTCCAGTGCTTCGAGTCGCTTGACGTTGAAATCAATCACGGTGGAATGAAAATTCGCTAGGCGCAGAATGTTATCTATGGTGGCTCCAACACGACCAGAACCTGCGATGATGATTTTATTATCGTCTGGTAAGTCGTCATATTTGCTTGAAGAGTGGTCGTTCGCGTAGCGAGGAGCAATGACTTTATCGTACAAGATAAACAACATAGGAGTGAGCAACATAGACAATGCTACAACCAAGAGTAAGACGTCGGCTGTGGCCTGAGAAATCACCGCATTACTGACAGTGAAGGAAAGCAAAACAAAGCCAAACTCACCTGCCTGAGCAAGCGCTAGAGCAAATAACCAACGGTTTGATCCTCGGATATTGAAGATGCGCCCAAGTATGAGAAGTGTAGCGATTTTAACGAGAATAAGGCCAATGGTAAGACCAAGGATGGAGAAAAAGTCGCTAAACAGAAGTGAAAAGTTAATCCCAGCACCCACTGTCATAAAGAACAAACCAAGCAACAATCCTTTAAAAGGAGCAATGTCGCTTTCCAGTTCATGCCGATAAGGAGAGTTCGCTAAAACGACGCCGGCTAAGAAGGTGCCAAGCGCAGGTGAAAGTCCTACAAGCGTCATGAGCAATGTAGTGCCAATAACAAACATAAGCGCTGTCGCCGTAAACAGTTCTCTTAATTGCGCAACGGCGATAAAACGGAAAATGGGTGTGGTTAAAAAATGGCCGCCTAGCACGACAATAGCGATTGCGCCTATGGTTACCAAAGTCACTTGCCATGTTTTCAAATCGGCTAAGAAGGAGAGTTTATCTGAGTGACCACTGGCGCTTGTCAACTCGGTAGAATGACTTAAAGCGGCAATCAATTCTGGCGTTGCTAAAAGGGGAATAAAGGCCAGAATAGGAATCACCACAATGTCTTGCGCGAGCAAAACAGCGAAAGAAGACTGTCCACCATCGGATTTCATCAAGCCTTTTTCCGTTAAGGTTTGAATCACAATGGCGGTAGAAGATAAGGCCAACACCAAGCCAATGGCCAAACTCGTGCGCCACTCTTGATCTAAAAGCATACCCAGACCCATGACGAAAAGGGCGGTAAAGGCAACTTGCCCTCCACCTAATCCTATGAGTTTGGATTTTAAAGCCCAGAGCTTTTTGGGGTTTAATTCTAGCCCTACTAAGAAGAGCATAAGCACCACGCCAAGCTCGGCAACATGCTGAATGGATTCGATATCGACTTCGAACACAGTCAGCAAAGGACTAATGATAATGCCAGCGAGCAAATAACCTAAAACGGAACCTAAACCAAGGCGAGCTGCAATGGGGACAGAAACAACCCCAGCAACCAGAAAAATAAAGGCTAATAGTAAAGCGTCGGTCATTTCTTTATTCCTTAAAAAAGGCAGATCTGTAAAAGTATTGTGTTGAGTTATACGTGAGCGATAAGCAAATTATAGCGTGTCGATGGAATACGCGAAGGTTTGCACGCTTTCCCAATCTGTGAACTCTTTAACCGTCGTTGGATCTGTCGGTCCTTTTGTCATCCACATGATGAAACGGATCATATTACGGTCGATGAAACCGTATTTAGGATAATTTAATTTACCCGCAAAAACGCCTTGTAGGCTTGGTTGCCATTCTAATTGAGCTAAGAGCTTGATGATGTAAGGGTTCGTGTCTGGTTGGCACTTTTCAGGCTTACGAGCAACAAGGTTCACCGTATAAAAGGCACTTGGTTTGCTTTCTAATAAGACCTTGTGCTGAGTGATGAAATCAACCACCTGTTTTTGGTGTTTGCCATAACGTATGCTGGCGCCGATCACAATTTTATCCTGTGTGTTTAGCGTCTCTTGGTTGGCTTCTTCAATGGGCAGCAAGCTAACAGAATTACCTAATTGTTCGATTGTTTCCTGTAACTTTTGGCTGATTTTCTTGGTGTGACCGTCTGTAGTAGAGAAAAGAATTAAAATATTAGACATAGTGATTCAGAAAGCCGCCTCTGTGGATTGGAAAGAGCAAGATGCTATTAGTGGCACTTGTTATAAACACTCAAGGACAGAGTGTCAAAGCTCAAATCTATTTTTGAAGGCGGATGACATTTTTATCCAACTTTTAAGAAAGACAGAGGCTTGATCTGTAACTAAAAAAAACGGCTCACAACATATCGAGCAAAGCGTATGTCATGAGCCGTTTTATAGAAAACCTAGTTCTAGTTTATTCAGCTGAGCTGTGTTTTCTCGCTCGGATATCTGATTGGGCGCTGCGGTAAAATTTTTCCTGTGGTTTGGATTTCTGTTTTACATCGCTGTCATTGTCTTCATTTTTAAGCAATAAAAATTCTGCCACCCGTTGAGCGTCGACTTCTTTGTTATCAAGTGCCTTTTGAATGGCGCAGCCAGGTTCACCTTGGTGGTGGCAATCACTGAATCGGCAATGATCTTCTAGCGAGATAAGGTCAGCAAAGTTTGCGATCGTGCTGCTATCAAACTCTTTCACTTGAAGCTCTCGCATTTCTTGAGTGTCGAGCAGTATCGCGCCTGATGGCATAATTTTTAGCACACCAGAATCACCAATCATTTGAACTGGGTTGGCGTCATCTTCTGTTTTCATCAAGGTATTAATGAGCGCTGATTTGCCAGAGCCAACTGCACCAAGTAAGGCGATGGTTTTGCCTTTTTTAAGGAACGGCGTCAAAACGCTCAGACTATCAGAATTAAGAGCATTGACTGTTTCAACAATCAGAAGAGGGTCTAATTTTTCGACTTGAGCACGCTTTTCTGAGGCATCATCACATTGATCCGCTTTTGTTAGCACTACAACCGCATCCGCCTGAGCGTCATGAGTGAGAGTTAAATAGCGCTTTATCAAAGCCAGATTAAAGTCTTGGTTTAATGCACACATGATAAAAACGGTGTCGATATTGGCCGCGATTGAATCAAAGCTTGAGCTGGCGTCGAGTGTGCGTAGCAAACCATTGTCTGCATCGGTAACGACCCAATCACCTACAAGCATATTAGGCGTGTCTAAAGACTTGTCTAAGGTAAACAAACCAAATTCACTAATCAGCTCATATTGGCTGTCATTATGAGAGCAAATACGTGCAATACGATTAGATTCTAAATCATCCAGTGATAACTGTTGTTGGAAATACGCTTGCCAGCCTAAATCCAATAAAGTGAACGAGGAAGTCATTACTATTACCCCAAGCGAAATACGCTCATCATAAATAAGAAGCAAAAGGCTTCAATGAGTGCCGAGAATGAGAGGCAAAACCGCCATCTTTATATCGACCAAAATATAACAACTCTGACCTTTCTTATGTGGTGATTTCTAGCTTCATTTGAAGTCAAAAACCACCATAAAACCAGTGCGCTATTTTGCGAGATTAGCACAGACTGAGACCACCACAAATAGAAATATGAGCGTCATAATAGAGGTGTAGTCTTGATGCTTTTATGTGGTGTTTTTTCTTTTCTTCACATTTTTTTGTGGCGCTTAAAAGAGCGTATTTGAATCGTCATTTTGCTTCTCTTTGGAGGGCGTCCTTAGTGTTTTCATCTTTACAATTACTTGGCGGAAATAGTTACCGAGTGTTTTTGTAAAAGTTACTTGAATGCTTGATTGAAACTTAAGGTATTAAGTGTCTAAAATTTAATAAATTTGTTATTTATCAATATTTTATGTTTATTTTAAAAAGTTGGCATGGCCTTCGCTATAGGGTAACTGACATCAATGATTAGCGCCTTAAATTGCTGATGATTGAATTAAGTCTTTGGGATGCTGGCGACTTACGCAAAACAGCAGCCAATCTTTTAATTAAATGGAGGTTACCATTATGAATATCAAAAAAACGCTATTAAATACGACTCTTGTTCTTGTAACGGCAGCGACATTAGCCGCATGTGGTCAGGAATCAGAAGAAACCAAAGTAGAAGATACTTTGTCTAGCGCAGGTGAAACAGTTGAGCAGACGTTTAACGATGCAGGTGCTGCGGTAGATCAAACGATCGATGAAGCAGGTGAAGCTTTAAACAATGCAGGAAGTGAACTTGATGACATCATGACAGATGCCGGTAACACTGTTGAAGACACATGTGAAGAAGTGAAAGAAGGTATGGATGCAACAGACACAAACTGCTAATGGTTTGTGGCTAGGGAAGGTGCGAATAAGTCTTCTGAACTTCAGTCTTATCAGAGAAACGAAACGGTCTATCAAGGCAAGAGTGAGCAGGAATGTTAATACCTTTCAATCACTCTTAACGCAGAGAGGCCGTTTCTCTGAAAGACCCGAAGGGCGTGGGCTAAACGTTTTTTATTCTTTGTTAAGCTTCTTGCCAATATGTTCATATTGGACTGCGAAGCTTGCCTCGAATAATAAAGGTTTATCCACACGCTGAAGTCAGTGGACTTGTTAGTACCTTCCCTAGGTTAGGATGACTTAGTTTGTCCTCGGTGTTGATGAAGTACTTTGCTTGTCATCACCACCGAGGAGCATTTAGGGCATAAGAAGGTAACGAATATTACTCGGCTGCTTTTTGTGCAGATAAATGGCTTTCGTATCTATCTAGCTTGTTGTAGAGGGTTTTGATGCTAATTCCAAGCTGTTGTGCGGTATCGGTTCGGTTGCCATTATTCTCTTTTAGTGTTTTGAGAATGGCAATTTTCTCGATTTCTTCAAGGCGCATACCAGTAGGAATGCCAGCTGATTGATCGCTTGAAGCACTATAGTCGGAATCGTTGGTGATAATGTGCTCAGGTTGGATGATTTGATCCGATAGAATATAAGCTCGCTCGATCGCGTGTTTTAGTTCTCTGACATTACCTGGCCAATGATAGTGCTTTATTTTGTCGAGACTAGATTCAGATAACTGCTTTTGCAGACCGTCTTGACTGTTTCGATAAGCTAAAAAGTGCTGAGCCAAGCCACATGCATCGCCTTCTCTGTCTCTAAGTTTAGGGGCATAAATAGGGAATTGAGCTAAACGAAAGTACAAATCTTCACGGAAAAGTTCGTAGCGGATTGCTTCACTTGGGATTCGGTTAGTTGCCGCAACAATACGGACATTGGCTATTTTTACGTGCTGGGAGCCAACGGGTTTGTATTCACCGCTTTCAAGGACGCGTAGTAGCTTAACTTGGTGTTCATAAGGCATTTCGGTGACTTCATCCAAAAAAGAGTGCCGCCTTCTGCTTGTTCGAAAACCCCTTGGTGATCTTTGTGAGCACCGGTAAATGCGCCTTTTACATGGCCAAATAATTCGCTGTCGATTAACTCTGGACTGAGCGCGCCACAGTTAATGGCCACAAAAGGGGCTTCAGCTCTTGGGCTAACGACATGCAAGGTGTTTGCAATTAACTCTTTGCCTGTACCACTCTCGCCAATAATAAAGACATTGGCCTTGGTGGCTGCCACTTTGCGGATGGTTCGATACAAAGAGTGCATGCTAGGTGAGGAGCCCACTAAAAGCCCAAATTGATCAAGGTAACTGGTTTGTACATTGTTGCTTTCTTTTGTGAGATTTAGCTCACGAAAGATCTCTTGAAGTGAAGCGTCAATTAAAGAGAAATGGTAGGGTGCACGATAATGAAAACCAGCGCCTTTCTTAATTAAATGGTCGAGCGTTGGATCAGGGCTTCCGGTACTGAAAAAGATGAATTCGGTTTGGCACAAAATAGGGCTATTAATAAGTTCTTTTAATGCTTTGTCGTGACATGAACCCACTTCAATAAGCGCCACATCGCACTTCTTTTCAGTCAGTTGATCTAGCCAGTCTTCTGTTTGTCGGCTAACACTCAATTCATATTGGCAAAGACTTTGCAAAGACAATAAGTCCGAAGCTAATGATGGATCTTTAATATGCATAAATAGCTTTGGAGAAGGCATTATCATTTTCCCTAATTAGATCAAAATTTATATTAGGGCTATGAAATCACAGGGTTGTAGAGTGTCATAGGTTTACCAAGGGGACTTTTCAGTAAACCAGAGCTTAATCATCCTTATTTGCACAAAGTTCACTGTTTTTTGAAAGGAGATGGAGCATGACGACTTATAAAGAGGCACAAACGGAATTGGCTCAATTGCCTGATACTCATCTTTTATGGGATATGCTTTCCATGTGCCTAGACGGATATTCAGCAAATGCTAAGTCTCATGAGCGAGTGAGCAACACTTTAGATCGACATGTATTTAAAACGGTTTCTGTTTTATATCAGCAGTTGGCTGAAAGGTTGCTAAAAGGAGTTGATGAGTTACCAGAAGACACAGGCACTATGAATCCAGAACCGGGTTACATTGCGATTGCGTATATATCGGCACTGAATGCGTCAGATAGGTTTCTTTCTACTCGTGTGATGTCTGTAAATTGCCAAGTGATAAAACGCGTAGGAAGGTTGGTTAAAAAGCTGAATAACCGAGTGTTTGCGAATGGTATTATTGATTATTTGGCGCGTATTCAAGTGGTATTGGATAATACCGAAAGCAGACGAAAAGCAGCTAAACTCATTAAATAAATAGAGCTTAGCTGCGTTTCTGAAACACTATTTATTGCCTTCTATTCGATAGTCCAACTTACCAATAATCTTGCCCAAATTATCTTGTGTTGGCACATTAAAGCTAGCGCTGTTTTTCTCTCTGTTCGGGTTAACTGTGGCGATCACTTGTTGATTCACAATAAGCTGATAAGTCTCAGAGAAAGTAATAACTAAATCTTCTGACTTTGGATTCTCAAAGAAGATATGGTCTTTTAATCGAATGACTCTGGTTTCTCCTCTTACCCATTGGCCAACAAGTGGCTGAGCTTTAAATTCTTGTTCTGCATGGTTAATCGTCGCTTCAGACAAAAATACGCGAATTAAGTCACCATTGATCGCCATTGTCTGGCGATCCGCCACACGGGCATTCAGTTGCGCAATCTCTGTATTGGTTTTGCTTGTGTAACTGCGAAGCTCTTGGATTGCAGTATCAATATTTTGTTGGCTGGTATTTGTATTGATTAATAGCTTCGGAAGATTGTCTGCTTTGCCTACGCGGCTTTTAAGTTCCTCATAGTTTGCTTCCGCCAGTTTTTTCTGGTCGTTATATCTTGTTAGTAATTCGTCATAAGAGGTGCTGTTGATTGTTTCTACAACTTCTTCTGTTTGGCCTTGAAGGTTTGGAATCAGTAAATCGCTTGATTCTGCATTGGCTTCTGATTGAGCCTTGTCTTTTTCTGACGAAGTGCTTGACGATAAATTGTCTAATATTGGCATCGAGCAGGCGCTAAGTAACAGCGTCGCAAGTAAAAGGCCAGTACGAAATAGAGACATGGTGTTGTCCTGAGGTGAAATACAAAAAAACAAGTATGAAGTATGGCGTGATTGATGTCGAGATGAAGCCTTCTTTACTTACTACTGTATTTGTTTAAAGAATAGGTAAAGATGAGCAAAAACCACAAAATGAAGGTGTTTATTCAAAAAGAAGCGAGGGTTCACACCAAACGCTTCTTTTTTGATTGGCTTGAGCTGGCTACTTTTGTGTTTGATTCCACAAAATGCATTCATCCAAAGTGACGCCTTGCCCGCCAAAAATATCCAACGCGCTGCCAATGGTTAAATCCACAAGACCGTTTGATAATTCATGCACACGTTTTAAATCTGCCAAGGAACGAGCGCCACCAGCATAGGTAATATCAACAGGGCAAGCACTGCTACCTAATAGACGCACTAAATCTTCGTCGATTCCTGACTGTAAGCCTTCTACATCAGCAGCGTGGATTAAAAACTCATCACAGTGATCAGCCAGCTCAATTAAGTTTTCTTTGTTGATTTTCGTAGAAGTAACCGTTTGCCAGCGGTCAGTCGCAATGCTCCAGCCGTCTTCTGTGCGTCGACAACTCAAATCTAATACAAGGCGATCTGTTCCTGTTTCACGCTTAATTTTGTCTAAGCGATCCCAAGAGAATTCGCCATCTTTAAATAAGTAAGACGTTACAATAACGTGAGAAGCGCCAGCTTCTAAATAACTCGCAGCGTTGCTACTTTTTACACCGCCACCAAATTGTAAACCGTTAGGATAAGCACGCAGGGCGCTTAATGCCTCATCTTGGTTGCCTTTACCTAATGCAATTACGTGGCCGCCCGTAAGGCCATGCTCACGATAAAGCTTCGCGTAATGCTCTGCGTTGTAATCGCTGATAAAGTTTTCAGTAGCGCCTTTGTCGTTCAAGCTACCACCTACAATTTGTTTAACCTTGCCTTGATGTAAATCGATACAAGGACGAAACTGAGTCACAAAACGCTCCTATTACTGCTAAAAATGGCTGCTTATGGAAAGCAGCCAAAAATAATACGCAAAAATGAACATGGCTGAAATGCCAAAAAAGCAGTATAGCCGATAAATTCCTGAGAAACGATGCGTCAGAGAAAACATTCAGGAAGCCTGTTATAATCACAGCTTCCTTCTTATCATAGAATTTTCAAAGAAACCCTATGTTGCAAATCTCCGTCGCAGTAGCGATCCCAGACCACGAAATAGAACTTACTGCTATTCGAGCCCAAGGAGCGGGTGGTCAAAATGTTAATAAAGTCTCTTCTGCGATTCATCTTAGATTCAATGTGGCTCAATCTTCCTTGCCTGCGTTTTATAAAGAGCGACTTTTAGAGCTTAAAGATTCTCGCCTCACGAAAGACGGCGATATCGTGATCAAAGCACAACAACACAGAACTCAAGAGTTGAATAGGGAAGACGCATTAGCGCGCCTAAAAGCCTTAATTCAAGAAGCTGTTCGAGTTCAAAAAGCCCGTCGTCCAACCAAACCGACACGATCTTCCCAGAAAAAACGAGTTGATCAGAAAAAGCAAAAAGGGCAAATCAAAAGCCTAAGACGCAGTAACTGGGATTAGATTCATCTTACTTTGTCTTCTCTAATAGCGGCTTTGAGCCGCCTTTTCCATGACATATATCTACAAATGAAAGACTTTCCTGTGGCTTTTTAAACACTCTGTTTTTTGGCTTTCTGACATATTCTTTTCACTCTCTTTATCTTGATCTAACGCAATGTTTTAAAACGCAACACCTCTCATAATCTGGCCTTATAGTAGCCTCAGATGGGTGAGGCTTCGGTGGGCGTTAGATAATAAGAACACTCAATTAAATGAATTTAAGTGTCTACAAGCGTCTTTTTTCTCAATCAAATGAATGGGTTGAAGTTATATGATTAACGAAGCTGTAGTGGAATTATCGCGGTTTCAGTTTGCTTTCACTGCTCTGTACCACTATTTGTTTGTCCCTTTGACATTAGGGATGGCTTTCTTACTCGCAATCATGGAATCAGTCTACGTGATTACCGGTAAGCAAGTTTACAAAGACATGGTTAAGTTCTGGGGTAAATTGTTTGGTATTAACTTTGCGCTTGGCGTAACAACGGGTTTGACGATGGAGTTCCAATTCGGGACTAACTGGTCTTATTACTCTCATTATGTTGGCGATATTTTTGGTGCACCTTTGGCCATCGAAGGTTTGATGGCTTTCTTCCTAGAGTCCACTTTGGTTGGCTTGTTCTTCTTTGGTTGGGATCGTCTCAGCAAGGTAAAACACCTAATGGTGACTTGGGGCGTAGCGTTAGGTTCTAACTTATCTGCTCTATGGATTTTGATTGCCAACGGCTGGATGCAAAACCCAGTCGGTTCTGAGTTCAACTACGAAACCATGAGAATGGAGTTGGTTGATTTCAGCGCTTTGATCTTTAACCCAGTGGCGCAGGTGAAGTTTGTTCATACGGTTTCTGCAGGTTACACAACGGGTGCCATGTTCGTTCTAGTGATTTCAAGCTACTACTTACTAAAAGGTCGTGATCTTGCCTTTGCTCGTCGTTCTTTCGCCATTGCTTCTGCGTTTGGTCTGGCTTCTATTTTGAGTGTGATCTTGCTAGGTGATGAATCTGGTTACGAGATTGGTGAAGTTCAAAAAGTGAAATTGGCTGCCATTGAAGCGGAATGGGAAACTCAGGAAGCACCTGCGGATTTCACTCTGATTGCTTTCCCAAACCAAGAGCTTGAAGAAAACGAATACGCAATCAAGATTCCGGGCTTAATGGGTTTGATTGCAACACGTTCTCTTGATACGGAAGTAGAGGGTATTCAAGAACTGAAAGAGCATAATCGCCAACGAATCATCAATGGTATTTATGCGAACCAGTTGCTTGAGCAATTACGCGAAGGCTCAACAGATCCTCTTGTGAAGTCTAACTTCGAGAAAGTGAAAGACGACCTTGGTTACGGTTTATTGGTGACAGCCTTCAATGAAGACATCAATAAAGTAACGTCAGACGAAATTGATCTAGCGGTGGAATATTCTATTCCTCAGGTTGCGCCTTTGTTTTTCGCCTTTCGAATTATGGTGGGATGTGGCTTCCTAATGTTGATCGTGTTCGCAGCGGCTTTCTATCAAAATGCTCGTCGCCGAATTGGTAATAATCCTACTTTCTTGAAATTCATTGTGCTGTGTTTGCCGTTGCCTTGGATTGCGAACGAAGCCGGTTGGTTTGTTGCAGAATATGGCCGTCAACCGTGGGCGATTGGTGAAATCTTACCTGTTCACGTTGCAGTATCGAGCCTAACAGCAACCGAAATTTGGATTACGATCGCTGGCTTTGCCGTCTTGTATACCGCTTTCTTGATTGCCGAAATGTATCTAATGATTCGTTTTGCAAAGCAGGGGCCTTCTAGTTTACACACTGGTCGCTATGCACTTGAACAAGAAACTGCTCAGTTAAAGCAGGAGGTATAAGATGGATTACGAATTATTAAAAGTAATTTGGTGGGTATTGATCGGTGTTTTACTGATTGGTTTCGCCGTAACGGATGGCTTCGACATGGGCGTTGGGAGTCTACTAAACATAATCGGTGGAACGGATTCTGAACGTCGTATCATGATCAACTCGATTGCGCCCCATTGGGATGGCAACCAAGTTTGGTTTATTACCGCGGGTGGTGCTTTGTTTGCGGCTTGGCCTGTGGTGTATGCGACGTCTTTCTCTGGTTTCTACTTTGCCATGATGTTGGTGTTGGCGGCGTTATTCTTCCGCCCGATCGGTTTTGACTACCGTTCAAAACTAGAAAACACAAAATGGCGCAACAGTTGGGATTGGGGAATTACTTTCGGTTCAGCTGTGCCACCTATCATCTTCGGTGTGGCGTTTGGCAACTTGTTGCAAGGCGTACCGTTTGAGTTCGACCAGTACCTACGTGTGACTTACACCGGCTCTTTCTTTGCCTTACTGAATCCATTTGCAATTCTGTGTGGTTTGGTTAGCTTGCTGATGCTGATGACACAAGGCGGCGCATGGCTACAAATGAAAACCGATGCTGCATTGTTGAATAAAGCGAGTCGTATTACGGCCATTACAGGCGCATTAGCTGCTGTTTTATTCATCCTTGCTGGTGTTTGGTTGGCTTACGGCATTGATGGTTATGTTTTAACAAGCGACATTGACGGTAACCAAGTCATGACTCCGTTAATGAAAACAGCAGAAGTACAAGCGGGCGCATGGTTAGCGAATTACGAGAAAGTGCCAGCGCTTATCTTGGCGCCTATTGTTGGAATCGCAGGTATGTTGTTTGCTGCCATTACTAGTGTGATGAAAAAAGGTGCTTTGGCTTTCTTGAGTTCATCATTAGGTATTGCTGGCATCATAGTGACAGCGGGTGGTTCTATGTTCCCATTCTTAATGCCTTCTTCAAGTTACCCAAGCATGAGTTTGACAATGTGGGACGCCACTTCTAGTCAAAACACCATGATGATTATGTTTGTTGTGGCGTGCATTTTTGTGCCGATTGTTTTGGGTTACACCTTGTGGAACTACTTTGTCATGTACGGTCGTTTGACTAAGAAACACATTGAAGAAAACAACCACTCTTTGTATTAGAAAATTGTATTGAGTTGGTTATGCAAAACGCTAGGGCTCACGAGTCCTAGCCTTAAGCAACAAATGAGAGGAAGAAAATATGTGGTATTTTGCTTGGGTTCTTGGTGTTTTATTAGCTTGTTCTTTCGGCATTATCAATGCTGTTTGGTTGGAATTCAGCGGTTATGAAGGTGAAGAGGAGCAGAAGTAAACTTGATGACAAAGAGCAAGAGAGCAAAAAAAGAAAGGCGTTCTGCTGGTCGAATTAAGACGCCAGAAGCGCAATTTTTAGGAGAATTAGCCAACCAAGAGTCTGCAAAATACCGGCTTGCTCAAGGCTTTGGTGTGTTGTTTTCCGTGTCTTTGGTTATGCAGGCGTGGGCGTTGGCGAATGTCTTCTCGGATATGGCCTTGTATCAGTCTTTCTCTCTGCCTCTTTTAGCTATTGGTTTGTTTGCTTTGTTATTGCGTGCTTTGTCTAACTTTGGACGAGAACGTATTTGTACCAGCGCAAGCCGTCATATTCGTTATGGCTTGCGCAGTAAATTGGTGTCGCATCTGACGAAACTGGGCCCAGCTCGGTTACGAATAGAAGAAGATGCGGCGCTGTCTACCCGCGTTTATGAACAAGTAGACGCGTTAGACGATTTCTTCAGTCGCTATAAACCTCAAGTCTTTATGGTGACTCTTATTCCCTGTGTCATTCTGTTGTCTGTTGTTTCTATTTCTTGGATCGCCTTTTTTGTATTTATGATGACCGCGCCTTTGGTGATCATTTTTATGATTTTTGTTGGTCATAAAGCGGCTCAAGCCAATCGACGCCAGTTTAGCGTTTTGGCCATGTTATCCAATCAGTTTATGGATTTGAGCCAGGGCTTATCCGAATTAAAACGTCTGAATCGTACCGGCGAAGCCAGAGCACGTTTATCTGACAGCTCAGGTGCGTATCAAAAAACCACCATGAATGTACTGATACTGGCTTTCTTATCGACTGCTACTTTGGAGCTGTTTGCGTCACTTTCCATCGCTATGATCGCCTTGTATCTTGGACTTGGCTTGTTGGAAATACTACCTTGGCAAGTTGGCTCGTCGCCTGTGACCTTAACGCAAGCGATGTTTCTTTTATTACTAGCGCCAGAGTTTTATTTGCCTTTGCGCCAATTAGGTAACGATTACCACGCGAAGCAAAAAGCCGAAGCCGCAGCGACAGATTTGTTAGAGGTGTTAAACACTCACATTCATGAGTCGATGGCAGACGAAAACGAACAAGCTACACAATCAGTCACAAAAACAAAGGCTGATTCAGACAGTTTTATTTACTTTGATCATTTGAGTTGGAGCGAAGCTGGTCGTTATCGCCTTGCGCCAATTTCAGGCGAGATTGCTCAAGGTGAACGAGTTTGGTTGAGCGGTGAATCTGGCGTAGGTAAATCCAGTTTATTGCATCTTTTACTGGGTTTTGAAGAAGATTACCAAGGTCAGTTATTCGTTAAGGACCAATCGTTTCAGTATATCGACTTAGCTGCTTGGCGAAGCAAACTGGCTTGGTTGCCGCAAACACCAGAATGGGTGAACGGCAGCATTCGTCGTAACTTGCTTTTAGGTTTGGAAAGCCGTGAAGGCTTCCAAGCGCCAAATGAAGAAGATATCCAATTAGCTTTGCAAAAAAGCCAATGTGATGACTTTATCCAAGCTTTACCAGCGGGATTGGAAACTAAGCTAACTGAGTTAGGTTCTGGCTTATCTGGCGGACAAATGCAGCGACTTTCTATCGCACGGGCTTTGTTGTCTCAAGCGGATGTTTGGTTGCTTGACGAGCCTTGCTCTGGGTTAGATGCAGACACAGCGCAAGCTGTGCTGTCCACATTGGAGCAGGTTTCCAAAGGCAAAACCTTATTGATCGTGAGTCACGATACACATCCTATTGCTTGGGCTGATAAACACTGGCCACTGACGCAAGGAGGTTTGCATGAGCAAGGTCAAAACAAACAAGCTGTCGCTTAAAGGTCTTTTATTTGCTAACCCTTGGGGTTTTATTATTCCTCTTCTTACCGGCGTTGCTGCAAGCTTGGCAGGTGTTGCGCTGTTGGGGATTTCCGGTTGGTTTATTTCGGCTGCTGGGTTAGCAAGCGCCGTCGGTGCAGCGTTGGTGTTCAACTACTTAACGCCAGGTGCAATTGTTCGTGGTATGGCCATTTTGCGCACAGCGGGGCGTTATGGTGAACAAGTGTCTGCTCATAATCATTTATTAGGCTTGTTACGTGTTTTACGCCTTTGGGTGTGGGATCAGCGTGTTGCCAAAGACGCTGCGAACTTACATGAACAAAGTCGAGGGGATTTATTACAGCGTTTAGTAAGCGATCTTGATCAGATTATTCGCTGGCCCTTGGTGGTGTTTTTACCTTGGCTATACGCTTTCTTAAGCTATGCGGCTGTGTCCGTTCTGGCGTATTTTATCTTGCCTGTTTTGCTTTGGCCTTTGGCTGTTGCGGCTGTTTTACATACTGTGGTTGTGCCATATTTTTGTGGTTATACCGCCAGTCACGCGGTGCATGTTGGACAGATTTTAGGCGTGCATCGTCGCAGTCGTTTTGTTAGTTTGTTTTCTGCCTTGATTACTTTAACCATTCGTGGTCATTGGCAAGACTATGCCCAACGTCTTGATCAGTTAGATGAGCGACAACGCAAAACTGAAATCAAGATTCAACAAGCCGTCAGCCTAGGTCGTTTATTGTCTTATGCTATCACCATTTTGCTGCTGCTTTGCAGCTTTTATTTAGTTAGCGATGTGCAAGCTGAAACAGGTCGTTGGATGCTGGTGGAGGGCGTACAGGGCACTTGGTTTGTGGGCTTTGTGTTGTCTTTATTGGCCGTGAATGAGCTAGTTTTGCCTTTGGTGCAATCTTTCGTGGCGCAGGGACAAACTCAAGTTGGTTTACGTCGCTTGAATCAATTACATCAAGAGGAGACATCGCAGCCTGTTATGGCAGATAAAGCGATTCAGTCTATAGGATTTAAACGCTGGCGAGGCTTTCATGCGTCTAGCAATATGGGCAATCAACCAATTGATCTGCAAATAAACTCGGGCGATTTAATTTGGGTTCGTGGTGCCAGTGGTTCTGGTAAATCGACATTATTGGCTGCGATAGCCGGTGATTGTTTGTCGTCTGGCGATGCTTTGGTTAACGGTAAAAAACAAGATTTATACGGCAATCAAGACTACCAAGACAAAATAAGCTATTTACCTCAGTCGCCTTATATTTTCCAACAAAGTATTGCAGCCAATTTACGACTGGGTAATCCAGGTGCAACCGATGACGAGTTGTGGAACGTGCTCGACGCGGTTTCGTTAGGATACTGGGCGCGGAATCTGCCAAATGATTTGGCAACACTACTAAGTTCTCAAGGACGTAATTTATCCGGCGGGCAACGTAAACGTCTTGCCTTGGCACGTTTACTTCTCAGAAAGTCACCTGTGTTACTTCTAGACGAACCATTCGACGGGCTTGATAAAGCGACCATAGAACGTATTTGTGAGTCTCTGAAAAATGACTACAAACCTGAGATTCTCATTCTAGTCAGCCACGTCGAGAGCAGTCTTGCGGATGATTCGAAAATTGTCGAACTTTAAAATTCTTTCCTAAGAAGTTTTTTGAACTAAAACTCAAGCTGCTGCGTAAAACAGATCAATTCATTATCTATGAGAATTCATAATGGCATTGTCTGAAGAAAATAAATCGCGAATTATTGAGATGGCGTGGGAGGATAGAACGCCATTTGAGGCGATCGAGTCACAATTTGGTCTTAATGAATCGGGTGTGATTCGCCTTATGCGTAGCTGCTTAACACCTCGTAGCTTTAAGTTATGGCGCTCAAGAGTTTATGGGCGTTCGACCAAGCATTTGAAGCTAAGAAATCCTGAGGTTTCAAGAGCCTATTGCCCTACGCAATATAAGCATAAATAGTGCTGTCTCAGTGATTTATGCTCATTTATCTATGTGAAGGGGCTAAAGCTGCTCTCGATTGGTTGCAGCAAACTCTATGAGTGTTTAACCCCTGATACAAGACGGTGACTCGGTTTGAATATATAAAGCGTAAAGCCGTGCTCTAAAAGTTTTTACGAACACCAATGACAAATTCAGTGTTTGAATCATCTTGGTCGTTTGTGCCACCAAATGGTGTGCTGTCGCTAATAAAATCAATCGCTGCGTAAATGTCCACGCCATACAATTCAGGAAAATCTCGTCCCAATTCTGTACGTACGGTAAGGGCTGTATCGTTAGAATCGTCTGGCATCCAGTAGCCTATTGAGGCATCTAAATACAATCGATTACTTAAGAGTGCTTCATAGCTTAGTTCTGGGTACCAAGTTTTCTTTTTCACGCCACGGTAAAGAGCGAGATCTAAATTGTTACCGAATGAGGTGCCGATTTTGAATTCAGTTTCATCGCCTTTTTCATCGACAAGATAGTTATAGGTGATGACTTCTAGGTCGATATTAAATCCATCAAATTGGTTGTTATAGCCAAAGCGGACGTCCATTTCGACAGGTAAGCCTTCTGCGTCGTCGGATGTATCAATGTTGATCAAGTGAATGCCGCCATAAGCATTACCAACTTGCTCTGTGGCTTTGAAATAGGCAGCAAGGTTGTTATCCGTTTGTGTAATGCCGCGGAACAAATAGTCAGTCATGAGGCCAATTTGTTTAGTGGTTTGAGCATGGGCTCCTGTAGCCGCAAAACTAATCATTGTCAGGGTAATAAGTTTTTTCATTGTTTGTCCTTTCTCGCTGAGTCAAATAACCTCATTTAAATCCGATGATGTAAACAAGGGCATCTGCATTGTCGGCTGAGAGTAGAGGGCTCTGATTATTGGGTCAATTGGCGGTACATAGTTTCTAGACGTTTCTTACACACCTTATGTTCTCTTGTCTTCTTTTCTCCTTTTTCCGTGTATTTCTTTACGCAGTTGTAGTGGTGTTTTTTCTTGTTTTGTTGTGGATGTTTAGTCAAAAAAGCGAGGAAGAGAAGAGCGATAAGGCTTAGATTGGTTTTCTATTATCTGTTGGGCTGCCTGTTTATGTTTATTAATAATGGAGAATTTTGGGAGGAGAAATATTTAAGTCTAAAATTATGTGGAATTTATTCGATATAAATCAAAAAGACTGGATTAACTTACTGAAATTAAAAAGATTTTAACTTCCACCTAGATACTATTTTATGGCCTTTTAGACATTTTTTGAGCCATTCTAGCTATTCAGATGAAAAAATTACATGGATTCGGTGTGTGTCTGACGCCAAAAAGGTGTATATTCTCACGCTCTAGTGAACATATAATAATACAATTGAGTTTTTTTAGGAGTTATATATGACTAAACCAGTTATTGGTTTCATCGGCCTTGGTCTTATGGGCGGCAACATGGTTGAAAACCTACAAACTCGCGGTTTTCAAGTAAACGTAATGGATCTTAACAAAGACGCTGTTGCTGCTGTTCTTGCTCGTGGTAACGCTTCTGAAGCGGCTACAGGTAAAGAATTGGCTGAAAAAAGCGATATCGTAATGCTTTGCCTAACTACTTCTAACGTAGTTGAAGCAGTTGTTTACGGTGAAGAAGGTATCTTGGCTGGTATGTCTGAAGGCAAAACATTAATTGACTTCGGTACTTCTATCCCTGCTTCTACTAAGAAAATCGGTGCTGATCTTGCTGCTAAAGGTGCTGGCATGATTGACGCTCCTCTAGGTCGTACACCAGCTCACGCTAAAGACGGTCTATTGAACATCATGGCCGCTGGTGATGAAGCTACGTTCGCAAAAGTTAAACCAGTTCTTGACGAGCAAGGCGAAAACGTTTTCTACCTAGGTGCACTAGGTGCCGGTCATGTAACTAAGCTAGTTAACAACTTCATGGGTATGACGACTGTTGCAACTATGTCTCAGGCATTTGCTGTTGCAGAGCGTGCTGGTGTTGATGGTCAGCAATTGTTTGACATCATGTCTGCTGGTCCTTCTAACTCTCCATTCATGCAGTTCTGTAAATTCTACGCTGTAGACGGCGAAGAAAAATTAGGTTTCTCTGTTGCTAACGCAAACAAAGATCTTGGTTACTTCCTTGCTCTATGTGAAGAGCTAGGTACTGAATCTTTGATCGCTCAAGGTACTTCTAAGAGCTTGCAAGCTGCTGTTGACGCTGGCTTGGGTCAAAACGATGTTCCAGTTATCTTTGATTACTTCAAAACTCTAAACAAGTAATCTTAATAACCTAAAAAAACCACGTACTGTCTTTTGATAGTACGTGGTTTTTTTGTTTTTGCGCTTTGTTTGTAAGCTTTTAATTACTTAGCTTTCGTCCAAGCAAACTGTTGGAACATTTCATCAACAGGTGTTTTAGCAACATGGTTAACGTAGTTACTGATCACTTTTTGAGAGAGGCCTAGAATAATTTCTAATACTTGCTTTTGAGCATAACCAGCAGCGTAGAAAGCTTCCAATTCTGCATCCGATGCAAAACCACGGTTACGAACAATAGACAAAGTAAGATCTTGCAAAGCTTGTAGCTTAGGTGTTGGCATTGGTTGGCTATTGCGTAATGCTTCTGTCAGTGCTGGATCTACTCCCATCATATTGGCAATCGCTGTGTGCGCAGGAACACAGAAATGACATTCATGCTCAACATTGATGGTTTGCCATACCACTGTTAATTCTTCCGCATTAAAAGAAGTGTTTGTGAAAGCTTGATGCAATTGCGTGTAAGCCGTCAAAATTTCTGGTGATTCCGCCATAACGGCATAAAGACCTGGGATTTTACCCATTTGCTCAACTGCGCCTTCGAGGATTGCTTTGCTACCTTCAGGTGCTGTTTCAAGAGAGTGGAATGTAAATTCGCTCATAATTCGTATCCTTTATTTCATGATGTTAAGTATTTGTTAAAAGGTTTTTCCTTTCAATGAAGAGCAATTTATCTGGATTTGAACGTTCGTTCAAGATATATTTGAACAATCGCTCAATTATTTTTTGTCATAAGGTTATGTCATGAGTAAAAAAGCCAAGTTTGATCGCCAGCAAGTGATTGAAAACGCAACGAATCTTTACTGGGAAAAGGGGTATCACGCGACCTCTATGCGTAATTTACAAGACGCGATAGATTTGCGACCAGGAAGTATTTATGCCGAATTTGGTAGTAAAGATGGTGTTTTCAAAGCGTCATTAGAGCATTATGCTGAGCTGGGTTTAACGGAGTTGGAGAATTTACGCGTACAGTCTTCTTCGCCTGTAGAGGCTCTAAAAGATTTTATTAAACAAGTGGTTATTGACTCTCAAAATGAAGCGCCAAGCTGTATGTGTATGCTTGCCAAGACGGTTGCAGAGCTGACAGATGATCAACCTGAATTGTTAAGTGTCGCGAAAAACGCTTTAAAGTCTGTAGAGAATAAGTTCGCACAACTTATTGTAGAGGCGCAAAAGAAAGAGGAAATGGATACAAGTAAAGACCCACAAGAACTGGCGCGTTTTCTACAAATTCAAATTACCGGTTTACGTGTTTACGCTAAAACCAGTGATGATAATGGTCCGTTAGAAAAGATGATCGATGAGTTGTTTGATCATCATCCTTTCCAATAAGTCTTCTGACTCTCGTCATTTATTTGCCTTGATTTACGAGTAAAATGTTAGGAACTGATTTCTGAAGGGAGTAGAGGAAGATGAAGTTTTTGGTATTTCTAGGTACGGTTCGTAATAGCACGCCACCAAAGCCAGCACGTTTAGGAGAGAGAGTCGCTCAAGCTTGTATGCTTTGTTTGTCTGAGCGATTTTCTGATCATGATATTGAGCTGGTGGATGCGCTTGATTACCCTTTAGAAACGGTTTTTAAGCCTCAGTTTGCTTATGCAAAGGGACGCGCGCCAGACGCTTTGGACTCTTTGGCTGGGAAAATCGCAGAGGCAGATGGGTTTATTATGGTAAGCCCAGAATACAACCATTCTATGAGTCCAGCGCTCGCTAATTTATTGAATCACTTTGGTAGCTCGCTATTTTCCTATAAACCGAGTGCGATTGTGACCTATTCAGCAGGGCAGTGGGGTGGCATGCGTGCAGCAGTTGGCATGCGTACTTTTCTTTCTGAACTGGGGTGTTTATCGGTTTCCGCTATGATTCATGTACCAAAAGCTCAAGAAGTGTTTGATGAACAGGGTCAGGTACAGGAAGGCGAAGATAGAAGTGCTTGGTTTGACTATTTTGGTCGTACGTTTCATCAATTGACTTGGTGGGCACAGGCCACAAAACAGCACAAAGAGGAAGTTGATCCCTTTTCGTTGGCTAAAGAATTTGTAGCCGATCCTTCACAACGTAACGCGCCCTGATAGAAAACACCTTCATTTATTTCAATCATAAAAAAAGCGGATTAACTGATTAGTGAATCCGCTTTTTTGTTGCCTGTTAACTGACTCGATTAGAAATCGTAAGAGGCTTTTAAGTAAATACGACGGCGTTCACCGACGATGGCACCAGACTCAGTGGTAAAACCTGCAATCGCATATTCTTTGTCAAACAAGTTTTTGATGTTGGCTTGGAATTTCCAATCTTGCCATCTTGTTTGCCACGAAAGGTCATAGATTGTGTAAGGCTTGATAGTGTTTTCATCACGATCAGTTTGCTCGCTTACATAATCCATACCAAAGGCGATAGAAGAGTCAATACTAGGGAACTCATAGCGAGTCCAAAGGCCTAGTTGATTGTAAGGAGAGTTTGATAGAACTCTAAGTGCGTCATCATCATCTTTCACCTCTAAATCAGTATAGGTGTAGCTGATGTTAGCAACCCAGCGTGGTGTAATATCAGCAAGGATGTCTAACTCAAAACCTTGGCTGCGAATTTCACCAATGGCAACATTATAATCATCGTCATCAGGGTCTTCCGTTAAAACATTGTTTTTAACAATGTGGAAAAGCGCCATATTTAGATTTAATTTATTGTTTGCTAAATAAGTTCGAGCACCAACCTCAAACTGTTGGTTTTCTTCAGGGTCAAAAAGGCTACCATCTTCAGATGATAGTTGGTCCGATGCGCTTTGTGGTGTTAATCCAGTAGAGAATGATGTGTACGGCTTAAACTGAGAGCTCATGTTGTATGTAGCACCAATTCGAGCGGAATAGCCAATATCATCATAGGAAGCGTTGT
This sequence comes from Marinomonas sp. 15G6-16, assembly GCF_055809555.1. Lineage (NCBI taxonomy): Bacteria > Pseudomonadati > Pseudomonadota > Gammaproteobacteria > Oceanospirillales > Oceanospirillaceae > Marinomonas > Marinomonas sp. 15G6-16. Next base: position 2,921,854 of record NZ_CM147916.1, read on the forward strand.
CGCTGCCATCATCATTGTCTACAACATCTTCTTGAATATAGTCTAAACGTGCACCTGTAACTAAGTTGATTTTATCTGTGGCACGCCATTGCTCTTGTACGTAAATACCTACTTGATTTAGATCTGTACTTCTATCACGGTTCAGGCTCATATCATAAGCGCTTATATCATCGTCATAGCTCGGATCTGTAAGGCTTAATGCAGAAGGTGTAGAGCTTGTTCCATCCGTTGTTCCAGAATAATAAAAGAGCTCATCTTCACTGGCAAAGTGGTAGTCTGCACCGGTAACGATTGTGTGCTCTCCAAGGTCTGCAACGAAGTAAGACGCTAGATCAAAACCTTTGTAGATACGAGTTTGATCACGGTATTGACGTGTCACTGCATCATCAACCCCATCAGAATCTGTGTCGGTTAAAGCGCGTGATTGATGGTATTTCTGAGTTTCTTCTGTTTCGTAGTAACGAAATGTGAAGTTACTATCCAACCAGTCATTAATAGAGTGCTCTAAGTTGGCCTGGAAAATATCAGATTCAAATTCTTGGTAATCATCCGGTTCGTTACTGTTCCAAGATAAATCCGCTAAGAAATTTCCATCAGAATCAATAGGTACACCACGAACACGCTCGCCCAGCTGATAGAAGTGTGTGTATTGAAGTGTTAGCGTGCTGTCATCACTTAAATCCCAAGCATAGCCCAGATCAATGATTTCATTGTCTTCTTCCACATTGTTTCGATAGGAGTCTTCGCTGCTTGAGTAAATGCCAACACGATAGCGTTGTGTCCCGTCTTCATTGGCTGGACCGGAAGACTCAACACTGCCACTCAAGAAATCTTTATTTCCTGCGGCTAATTCAATCGTGTTTTCTTGCCCGTAAGTCGGCTTCTTGGTCACATAATTGATCACACCGCCAGCTTCACCTGCACCATACAGTGCTCCTGTTGGACCTTTCAGGGTCTGCACTTCTTCGATATTAAAGAGTTGAGGGATGGTAAAGGTGCGGAATGGGTCGCCTTTAACGCCATCGTAAAGCACTTGGCTTTCTTGCTCAAAACCACGCATTTTGATGATGCCATAGTTGAAATAAGAAACACCTGACATTGAGCGGAATAGGTCAGTTACTTCATTTGCAGCCTGATCTTCAATTAATTCCTGTGTAATCACTTGAACTGACTGAGGTGTTTCATCAATTGGGGTGTTTGTACGAGTACCTACACTTGCTTCATCTTCTTTGTAAAGTGTAAGAGCACGACCTTCTACTTCAATAGACAGTACATTGTCTGATGACGTTTCTGCTAAAGCGGCAGTGGAAAAAGCAAGCGCTCCGAAAGCTTGCATCATAATGAGGGATTTTTTTAAGCGCATAATAACCAATCACTGTGGGAGAAATGAAAGTGCATATTAATGATTTTGAGAATCACTTTCAATTGAAAGTGCAAGGAAATGGCATAAAATCTACAGTTTTTGTTGTAAAAGTGAGGATAAGGTCGAATAAATTATAAAATAAGCAGAAGTCTAAACAATGAAGAAAGCGTTGAGATGTTGTTAGAAGAGCGTCGCTGAGTATAAACAAGACAAAATGGCCACTAAATTCAGTTAAGTATTTAGTGGCCATTTTTTATATGAGGTGACTACTTGATGTTTCAGTTGTCTGCGTTAAGACAAATTAGTCCGTTTCGTCGTTTCGTATCTGGTTACGTCGGGATGTAGACCAGGTCTGATCTGTGACTTTAAACTTGCTGATTTTTTGCATGATGGTATCGCCGAGCTTGGTGATGTCTTTACCCACGAGCATGGATTCTTCCGTTGATAGTTGGGCTTTCTGGAAGCTTTCCCCCATAACTTCATAGGTGTTGTTGATTTCCATAAAGCTTGATTGCTGGGCGTTTATTGCTTCGGATATATCATGAACTCGTTCAGATATAGCAGTCATGGCCTTCTTAACATGATCTAGCTCTTGCGTGGCTTGAGCAACATTATCAGAGGAACTTGCGGCATTTTTTTGGCTATTATCCATCAGGTTTACAACAGATTTCGTACTCGATTGAATGCTGTTTACCATGTCGGTTACTTCATCTGTTGATTGGCGTGTTTTGGATGCCAGTGTTCTTACTTCGTCTGCAACCACAGCAAAACCTCGTCCAGCTTCACCTGCTCGTGCAGCTTCTATTGCTGCGTTTAAGGCTAATAAATTAGTTTGTTCGGCTATGCCATTGATGACATCAATAATGCCAGATATACGGTCTGTATCTTGCGTAAGCGTGTTAATGGCTGCTACCGCTTCAGATATGTTGTTAGACAAAGCTTTCATGGTCTTATTGATATCTTCCACTGCGCTGGAGCTATTATCAACTACTTGGTTACCGCTGGTGGCAGCGCCATGTATCTGTTCAAGTTTGTCGTTTACAAGTTTGGCTGCTTCATTTGTTTCATTAAGCTGTTTATTGATTTCATCTGAAAAGGATTTCTGCTCTTGAGATGCTTTGGAAATTTTTTCATTCACATTCGCGATGTCTTGAGAAATAGGGATAAGGCGAACAACTGAGTTCAATATGGCGGAAAAAGTCTCGTCAATATTTCCAATAAAGGTATTGATGCCATTAGCAAGAGCAGCTGTTTCGTCTTTACCTTTAACGTCCAAGCGTTGGGTTAAGTCGCCTTCACCTTCGCCTATTCCGTGTACAGTCGTTATGACTTGATTGATAGGACGAGTGATAATATAAGCCAATCCCCAGCCTAGTAAACCACCCAAGACTAAAAATCCTGCAACAAAGTATAAGATCTGAGATGAAAGCCTTTTCTCAAGCAGCTTGACCTCTCTGAAGGCTTCCTCTTGTGTGATTTCACTCATGATTGCCCAATCTAAACCTAAGATTTTTAGTGGTTTATAGGCAGAAAGCACCATTTGGTTATGGGCATTATTATAAGAAGCGACCCCTGATTTCCCACCTAGAGCGCTTTGAACGCCTTGCGTATCAACTGTCAGTAAGCCAATGGTGTTGTCTTTAGTATCAAGTGTTTGAATCTTTTGAGCGGATACACCAGATTTAGTCAGCACGTCCAAGTATTCTTGCTTATTTTCTATTAGCCCTCGCGCATTGCTGCGCATGGTTTTATCTGAGCCAACCAAATAGGTTTCACCTGTTTCACCAAGGCCGCTATTTAGCCAATCATTATGGTGGTTCATAACATTGTTGATTTTATCTACTGGCATTTGGAAAATCATTACGCCTATTTTTTTGCCTCCATCGAATATAGGGGACGATATAAAAGAGGCTGAGCCATTATAAGACGGCTGATAAGGTGCGAAGTCAGTTAAAAAGGTTTGGTCTTTATCGGTTGCTGTTAAAGCCTTTTTATATGCTTCTCCAATCCCTGAATTTGCGTAAGGCCCGTTTTTTAAGGAGGTAGCGAAGTCCAATTCCTTAAACACACTGTAGACAATATGACCTGTCTCTGCATCCACAAGGAAAATATCGTAATACCCAAAAAGCTGCTGATATTGCGTTATGGAAGGGTGAAATTTTGCATGCAAGCGAGAATAGTCATTATCTAATTTGGTATCGATTAGCTTATGCTTTTCTCCGAGAGGGTTTTGATTGCCACTGATATATAAAGACTGCATGACCCAAGCTGATTTTCCTGCTTCTTGATACAGATTGTCAGGTGACGATGTTTTCCCACCATTCAATGATTGGTACTGCTTATCGAACTGGTTTCGATAGAAACCCAATAACTCTTGTTTGGTATTGGCTAATTCACTGTCTGGTGTTTGATTTACATATTCATGGAAGGCTGGTGCGAAGCTTTTCATTGCTTCAATAATCATCAGATTACTGGAATAAGTGATGAGTTGGTCATTAATGAAATTTAAATAATCTTGAATGTTAACTGAGGTGACATCTCTTAAGGCAACCAGTTTATTGCGAGCGTCTGCTTCTATTATGGTGGAGGCGTCTTTTATAGCAGCATTTTTGATTAATAGACTTATTATTAATGCAGGGATAAACGCGAGAACAGTCCCTAATAATATAAGGCGCATTTTTATGCTGATATTCATCTTTGCGGCTCCTAGAAGATAAATTTACATGTTTTGTAACACTGATTTTTTTATAAGAAACTGAGTTATATCATTAATTTAGCCGTTATTTGAGATATGTCTAGTATTCCTTTGTTGGCCGACTGTAAAAAAAGCCTTTTAATGCGTTATGTCATAACTTTTTGTTTTATATCCAGATTTAAATTTAGGTGGCACAGATCCTTGACGTTTTATTCGTCTGGTTATGCCATTTGGAATGGATTATTTTAAAAAGGGCAGGGAGCAACAAAGGCTAGCCACGCTTGAGTAAACGGATGACGAAACTCTAATCGATAAGCATGAAGTAAAAGGCGTGATTCATTAGTATATTGATCATCGTAAAACTCATCGCCAATGATGCCATGACCAAGGCTTTGCATGTGGACACGAAGTTGGTGTGATCGTCCTGTGAATGGAGTGAGACGAACGCGAGTTGTTTGTCCTTCGTAGGCCATTTTCTCCCAGAAAGTGATGGAGTCTTTGCTCCATTCATCGGTACAAACGATCTGTCTTGGTCGATTTGGCCAATCACATCTTAGAGGTTTTCGTACTTGTCCTGTGTCGCCTTTGAGGTGACCGCGCAACAAGGCGCGGTACTCTTTTTTGACTTCTCGTTCACGAAAATGCGCATACATGCGTTTCTGGCATTCATGGGTTTTCGCGACAAGAATCAAGCCGGAAGTAGCTTCATCAAGGCGATGTATTGCGAATGCTTCCCCAAACAAACACTCTGCTCGATGCAAGATAGAATCGAGCTTGTCTGGCCCACGACCGGGTACAGACAAGCAGTTGGCTGGTTTGTTAATAACTGCAAACCAGTCATCTTCGTAGAGTATGTCTAATGTTGCTTGTTTGTTTAGGGTTGCTTGCTCGTCTCGCACGGAGTTTTATTCCGGCTTAGTGGTTAAAATAATACGGATGGCATCGAGGCGAATTTGGTGTTCATCAATTCGTACCAAGCCTTCCTGCATATTGTTTTCCAACAACTCAATGTCCTCATCACGAATCGCGCTGTTAAAGGATTTCAATTCGATCAGACGATCAATTTCATTCTGACAGCGATGTTGATAAGACGTTTTAGCCGCTTGAACGATTGGGCGAGCTTGATCTTGAGCATTTAACTGATGAGCTTGTAATACTTCAATCAAGTTTTTACGCAAAGCAGCGACCCATTGTTCAGCCACTCGGTTTGGCACACCTTTGAGTTTTTCAGCCCATTTATCCGCCGTGAATTGCTGGTGGAGGAATTTGCCGTTGGAGTCAGACAGCTGCCACATTGGCGTCATTGGCAGTGATTGGGCCAGCTTCAGACGCGGATGCGCTGTTGCTTCAATAACAAACATACTTTCAACCAATACTGTTCCTTCTGGAAGAGCTGAGATCGGAAGGATTGCAGAAGTCAGTTTGCCAGAATCAAAGCCTTGAACTTCGTCCATCAGCATAGCGATAAGAGGGTGCTCCCAAGTAGCGAAAGCAACGTTCTCACGTTGACTCGCTTGGCGACGATCCAGCATTAACATCTTGCCTTCTTCTTCGATACCCGGAAGCGCTTCTAGCATCATGTCGGTAGAAGGGCGTAAGAACCATGCGGCTTTTTCTGGTGTGTCGTCCATGCATTCTGCATAAATATTGAATGCGTGAGTGACTTGTTCGATGTAATGATGCAAACCTTTGGTTGCTTGGTGATTAATCTGGTCGATTAAATCTCGCGCCTGTTCAGGTCGGCACGAACTCATTTCAAGTAATCGATTTCGGCCTTCTTCCATTTGCTTCAACAGGGCTTCATGGTAAACGCGGGCTTCGTTGAGTAAGTCTGCGTCGTCATCTTGTCCATGAAGGTAAGCATGTAAGCTGTCACCAAATGCTTCTTCTACTTTATCGCCAGAACCTGTAGTGCGACAAAAAGCATTTAAAGCGTGGTGATACCAGTTGAACAGACGCTCTTGCACGCTTTCTTTAATGAAAGGTACGTGAATTTGTACGTCGTTTAATTGTCCTAGGCGATCCAAGCGCCCAATTCGTTGCTCTAATAAATCTGGGTGCTCAGGTAAATCGTACATAACGATATGATGGCTGAATTGGAAGTTTCGGCCTTCACTGCCAATTTCTGAGCAAACCAATACTTGTGCACCGTCTTCATCGGCAAAATAAGCTGCGGCTCTGTCACGGTGAATCAAAGGCATTTGTTCGTGGAAGTCGGCGCTTTGGAAGCCAGCAAAAGTTAACTGATCATTTAGCCACTGTGCCATATCGGCGGTATGACAAATTACCAGTACTTTATCTGCTTGGCATTCTAGGAACTCTTTTAACCATGACCAGCGAGGGTCTTTTTCCCATAAGCCATCTGCCACGTCTGTTTCTGGCTGAATATGGTGGCTTGCCGAAGCAAAAAACTCATTGTTTTCTAGAGGGTAAGAATGCAAGTATCGATTAGGGAAGCCGCCAACTGCCGCTCGCGTGTTACGGAACATTTCACGGCCTGTACCGTGGCGATCAATCAGCCAACTAATGGCTTCTTGAGCCGCTTGTGCAAGGTCTTTGTTCGAGCTATCAGTTAGAGCAATAAACCAATCTTTGGCTTTTACTTCATCCAAATAGTCAGCGAATAAACTTTGCCAATCAAGCGGTTTAGAAAGGCTTTCTTCTTGCGTGAATGGCAATAGGGCTTCTGCTAGTTCGGCTGCTTGCTTGAATTCTTGCTGTTGAGCTAAATAACGATCGAAATCGTGATAATGGTCAGCATCTAAAAGCTGCAAACGAGAGAAGTGTTCTCGTTCACCTGTCTGTTCTGGAGTCGCGCTTAATAGTAAAAGTGATTCTGTTTGAGCGGCGAGACGGGCTACAACTTGGTAGCCAATACTTGGTGTTTCTGGGTGCCATGCTAGGTGATGAGCTTCATCCACAATAACCATGTCCCATTCGGCATCCAGCATGTGCTGAGTGGCTTTCGGGTGTTGGCTTGCCCAATCGATAGGCGCAATTACAAAAGGCTGCTGCTCGAATGGGTTGTCGTCACCTTCCATGAAATCTTCGTATACGGATTCATTGATAAGAGAGAAAGGCTGATGGAATCGGCGCAGCATCTCAACCAACCATTGGTGTTGCAAGTTGGTCGGTGTCAAAATCAGAACGCGTTTACACAAGCCGTTCAACAGGCGCTGATGCAAAATCAAACCCGCTTCTAGCGTTTTACCCATACCAACTTCATCACATAAAAGCGCGCGTGCTTTAGGACGGTTGGCAATTTCATGGGCAAGATAGATTTGGTGAGGTAAAAGCTCGGCTTTTAAGCCCATTAAGCCACGAACTTGTGAAGCGGCATTTTCAGCTTGATGTTCTAAAGTGTGGCGACGAAGGTCAAACCACATACGGCGTGCAGGAGATAAAGCCAATAGCGAATCTAGCTCGTTTTTGTCGTTACGTGGGAATTGAATTAAAGACTCTTCTAGCCAATCTTCGTCATCGCTAATGCGGTATTCAATAAGGTCATCAACGTCTTCTACTTCTAGGACAGTATAAGTTTCGCCTTGAAAATGGAGTTGGTCGCCAACGGTCAATGTGCGACGAACAAGGCTAGTTTGGTCGTATGAATATAAACGATCGGTTTCTGCATCAGGGAAGTGCAAGGTAAAAGATTTGTTTTGTTTGTCTACTATCATGCCTACGCCGAGATCAGGCTCGTTGCGGCTGCTCCATCTTTGTCCAGTTTGATACATGGTTATGCTTTGTCCGATTCAATTAAAGTTAAGCTACCTTGGCACAAGTCTGTCAGTATGACTTTTTGTTCTGGCCAAGTACGTTCAATGACAGCAAGATCAATAATAATGTCGTCACTGTATGTTTTGTTGGTGATTTCTATGTCACTTTGTTCTAGCCAATATTCAACCTTACCTAACAAAGGATAGGTTATTTTCAGTTGAACAGGGCTACGTGGGTAAACACTTTCATAAATTGTTTGCGAAAGAGCTTCTTGCACCGCTTGACTGTAAGCCCTTACTAATCCGCCAGCCCCAAGTTTGATGCCACCAAAAAAGCGCGTTACCACAACCGTTGTTTCGCCAAAATCGGAATGTTGTAAAACATTCAACATGGGTTTTCCTGCCGTTCCTTTTGGCTCACCATCATCACTTTGATCCCATAAATGCGCATTGTTTGGCGCACCAGCAATAAATGCCCAACAATTATGATTAGCGTCTGGGTATTTGCTTTTCATTTCATCAATGAAGGCTTTAGCCGCAGCACGACCTTTTGTTCGGCTTACCGTTGTAAGGAACTGGCTGTTTTTTATTTCTAGATCAAAGCGTTGCGTGTGTGTTGGGCTTAGGTAGTAATCCATGTAAACTTGCTTAACGGTTGTTTTCTCTATAAAAAATAGCGAGTTTTAATTTATATGGCAGATTGGCTTTCACAATCAGTTTGGGTGTTATCGGGCTTTTGCATTGGCACGATTCTTATTTCTGGCGTTGCTGCCGTTATTGTACAGGCTATGCGTCGTCAGTGGCAGCAGGCAGAAGAAAAAATGCAGCAACAAAATGAGGAATTACTGCGTCTTTTAGAACAATCGAAAGATCAAATTCATTATTTGGAGAAAGAGTCTCTGACGTTAGAGCAACAATTCGCCGCCGCGCAAAATGTATGGCAGGAAAAAGAAGCTTTTTATCGTGAGCAGAAAAAACAAAATGAGACAGAGTTTAAGCAACTAGCTCATGAAATTATGACCCAACAAGGTCAGCAGCTGGCGAAAGAAAACGAGCGTCAACTTGGAACCTTGTTAACGCCTTTGGGTTCACAAATTCAGAAATTCCAAGAAAGCGTTGAAAAGAGTTATCAAGAGGAAGCCCGAGAACGCTTCTCCTTGGTAAAAGAGATTAAGGGCTTACAGCAACTTAACCAGAAAATTAGTGATGATGCGGTGAGTTTAACGCATGCGCTCAAAGGCCAAAACAAGTTACAAGGTGGTTGGGGCGAAGTGATTTTAGAGCGTATTTTAGAGCGCTCAGGATTAGAAAAAGGCCGTGAATATCAAATCCAAACGTCTTATCAAACAGAAGAGGGCCGTCGTTTACAACCCGATATTGTGATCCATCTTCCAGAAGGCAAGCAAATTATTGTTGATTCGAAAATGGTCTTAATCAGTTACCTTTCTTACATGGAAGCGGAAACGGATGAAGACAGAAATCGAGCGTTGAAACTGCATTTAGACGCGATACGCCGTCATATGAAAGATTTAAGTTCCAAGTCTTACCATGATTTACCCGGTGTGACCTCATTGGATTTTGTGCTTCTCTTTATTCCAATCGAAGCGGCGTTTGGCCTAGCGTTACAAGCGGATAACGGTTTGTTCAGTGAAGCCTTTGAACACAACATTATTATTGTTGGACCATCGAATTTATTGGCGACATTGCGAACCATTCAGAATATTTGGCGAAATGAAAAACAAAGCCAAAACGCCATTGAAATCGCTCGCCAAGCAGGTGCCATGTATGACAAGTTTTCTGGCTTTGTTCAAGATATGGATGACATTGGCAATAAACTAGAAGCGGTAAGTCGCAGTCATGATTCGGCGTTGAAAAAATTGACAGTAGGACGCGGCAATCTTGTGTCGCGAGCTGAGAAGCTCAAGCTGATGGGAGCAAAAACCAGTAAAGCTTTGCCAACAGAATATTTGAATGATGGCTCTGCGGAAGAATAAGGCAGGGTTTTACTGAAGCGAAAATGAAAAAGCACCTTCTTGAATCATGTTGAATTGATCCATAAAGGTGCTTTTTTGTGATGATTAGCCAGCAACGGCGGCAATGCATTCCACTTCAACACGAGCGCCTAGAGCAAGGCCGCTACCAGCAAAAGCGCTTCGAGCTGGGTAGTTTTCAGAAAAATATTCTTTGTATACGGTATTAAAAACACCCCATTCTTTTATGTCTGCAAGCATTACGGTGCATTTTACGACATCACTCATGCTGTATCCGTGGTTTTCTAGGGACGCTTTAATATTATCCATGGTTTGAATGGATTCTGCTTTAATCCCGCCTGGAGCCAGCTTTCCAGTTTTGGAATCCAAGCCAATTTGCCCAGATAAATAGATGGTATTTCCTACTCTGACGCCTTCTGAAAAAGGGTATCCCTTAGATTTATAAAAGTCGTTGCTTAGAAATTCTATTTCTGAACTGGCAAGTGCTTGAGCGCTCAAAACGGACGAAAGTACGCCAACCGTTAGAATATTTAAAAGTTTCGCTTTCATTTGCATTCCCTCATTGTTGATGTCGTTTTATATAAGCAAGACTTATACCAGACACTTTTGAAGAAGAGCGTTACCAAAAGGGGAAGCTGATTTGTTCAACAATGAAAAGTGATTTAAACAGAAAGTACTTTAACTATTAAATCGCCACAAAACAGTGGCTGTTTGAATGTATTTTGCTGTTTGTAAATCCAACAAAATACCGGCCGTTAGTCGTTTTAAATCGGCTCCTTCGGGAGCTTTCTCAGAGTGAGCAATGATTTCTAGATTTAAATGGTTGTTCAAATAGTGCAATCGGGTGTTTGGAATATCCACATAGCTTGTATGTTGACGTAACAAGAAACCTAAGTCCGCCAATATTTGGTGGCGCGCTGGCAATTTAAGTAAAGGTGGCTTTTCTGATGTGGATTCTTGGATAAAACTGTCTGTTTGGATTTTTTCATCCGTGTCTATGTGAACCATCACATCTTCAACTTGAGGATGTGCTTGCTTAATAGTGTAAGCTACTAAATCACCAAGATAGTGGCCTTCACTGACACTGGCATGGCTAGGTACATGAATGTGCATATCGAGATAAATTTTGCCCGCCATAGACCTAGCTCTCATATCATGAGGTGCCATGACGTGTTTTAAACTGTTGGCTGTCTCCTTGATTTGCTCCATCAGTTTTGGGTCTGGTGCCGTATCGACTAATTCTGCGAGGTTTTCCCAAACCATGCTGACAGCCATTTTACCAATTAATAAAGCCACCGCGATGGAAGCAATCATATCAGCCCAAGTGTAGCCAAAATAAACGCCAACTAAGCCAATCAGTACTGCAATAGAAGACAGTGCATCGCTGCGGCTATGCCAAGCATTTGCAACGAGCATTTTGCTGCCAATTTGATCACCCGCTTTTTTCGTGTAATGAAAAATGGCTTCTTTTACTATGATGGTAAGCAATAGAGCGGCTAAGCCATACCAAGTAAATTGTGCTTGTACGCCGTCTGTTTGTGCTCCGATGGATTCATAAGCAATGCCAATGGCCACAATGATTAAAACCATGCCTAAAAAGACAGTAGTGAGCGTTTCAAAGCGAAGGTGGCCGTAAGGGTGATTCTCGTCAGGACCTTGGCGAGAGTTCGCCGATGCAAAGTAAACAAATACGTCGGTAACTAAATCAGATAATGAGTGAATACCGTCAGCCATGAGTGCTTGAGATTGGGAAAAATAACCAGCAAAGATTTTAGCGAAGCCTAAAATGGCGTCCCAAATTGCACCAACGAGAGTTACGCGTTTTGCTATGTCTTGTTCTTGCTTAAGTTTTGACATTTATCCACTCAGTAATGCTAAAAAAGCTTAATGGCTCATAGTGTTTGTTGTGTAAATATTGTGGCACTTAGGAGACATTACCGCTGTTATTGGCTTAGAGAATGTTCTCCCCAAGCTTATCCACGACATCTGTGGAAAAGCTTTCTGTCTCTTTTTGATCAGTCGATTTCGAACCACTGGCAATAAGAAGCAAAGAAATCTCTCATCGTTAGCGACATGATAGAAAAGTTTGCATCCATGTCGGACAAACCACCGCCTTGGGAATCATTGAAAGCGGCTTCTTTTAGCGCATCATCAAACTTTATTTTGCGCAAGGTTAAGTCTTCATGAAGCACAAAACTCAGCTTGTCTGTCCAGCGAAGGGCCAGATTTTTAACCGCCATGCCTTGTTCTAGGTGGCGTGTCACGTCTTCTGATAGTGGCTCTAATGCTTTAAAGCGAATAGTGGCTTTGTCTTCAGAAGCGTCTTGAATTTCACATTCAGCGCCTGTTTCTAAACTGGCTGGAACTTCGTTTTTAATGAGCCAATCTGTCATCACAGAAGCAGGAGAAACTTGTGCTTGCAGTGGTGTCATTGGGAAACTGCCAAGAGTCGTTTGCAGGTGCTTGAAAAGCAGTTCAGTCATTCCAGCATTGGTGCTGTTGAGAACCAATATTTTTGCTTGTAAATCAATGTATGCCCAGATATCGGTGCGTTTTGAGAAAGCTTTGGGACGTAATGTGAAAACCAATTCGTCCTTCATATCAGATTGTTCTTTTCGGCCAACTTTTCGGCCTTCGATTAATTCGATTTCAGCAACCTTGGCTTCTAGTTCTTCTCGAACCACTGAACTTGGTAAAACTTTTTCTTCTTTGCCTGCACGAAATAATAGACAGCGATCACTGGCGAGACTCCATTGTTCACTGTTGCGAATAAGAGGCATCCAGCCGAAAGAGAACTCATCTTGTGATCCACATTCTTTCAAAGGAAACTCTGGGATTTTTTTGATCAGTTCGTTTGTATCGAGTGATTCTGTGTCTTTTAATTGGAAGATCTGGGCATTCTTGAACCACATAGTTAGTCTCTCACGGCTTCTTTAAAGTGTTTACGGCAAACAGATAGATAGCGATCATTGCCGCCAATTTCTACTTGTGCGCCTTCCTTAACGGGAATTCCTTGCTCATTCATTCGGATAACCATTGTTGCTTTGCTGCCACAATGACATACGGTTTTTAGTTCAATCAATTTATCAGACCAAGCGAGAAGGGCTTGGCTGCCTTCAAATAGTTCGCCTTGGAAATCGGTGCGAATACCAAATGCGAGAACAGGAATATGCAGGTTATCAACAATTTCGGACAAATCGTAAACCTGTTCTTTGCTTAAAAACTGAGCTTCATCGATAAGAATGCAGCTGAGTGCATTGCTTTCGTTTCTGCTTTTTACTAATTCAGGAATGTTGGTGCTTTTATCAAACAAGCTGGCTTCTGCAGAAATACCAATTCGTGAGGCAATTTTGCCTGTTTCAAAACGGTCATCAATAGAAGCGGTTAATAATAAAACGTCCATGCCTCGCTCTTGGTAGTTATGAGCGGATTGCAATAACACAGTCGATTTTCCTGCGTTCATTGCAGAATAGTAATAGTACAGTTTAGCCATATTTGGTCTGTTTATTTCGGTTGCTTGATAAATTGGCTGGTTAGTATATCAAATCACTATTCTGTGTGGGATTTTTTCATGTCCAGCGCCTTGTTATTAGCGAAGTGCTGAATGCTCTTGATAGGCGGTGTGTTTGCTTAGTCTTTTTTAGCGGATTTCATGGTTTTGCTTATTTGCTGAGTCAGCCATTCTACGCGTTTGATTCCCTGTTTTTCACATAAGAAATCCAGATGTTCGAGGGTATTTTGATCAATGACTAATTCGAGTCTTTTTAGGCCTTGAGCTTTTTCTTTTTCTCGTTGCGCGCGTTTGTTAATTTTTAATTGTTCTTTTCGGCTCAGCATGTGAGTGCGAGGACGGCCAGGTGTTTTGCCAAATATGTCGATTGTGTTTCGATCTGAGGATGCTTTTGCCATAGTTATATGAAATTCGTATAGATGAGAAGGGCGATAGATTTGATTGAAAATAGCGAAAAGCCGCCTAATGGGGCTTTTCGCTATTGAGCTTACTTCTGTGCTGTTTTGTTTGCCGCTTGTTGTTCGGCCATTTGATTGGTTGCAATGAAATCAAGCAAGATTTCAGACGCTTCTTTTGCGTAAGTATCTTCTTCAACAGGTTCAATATCATCGACTGATGTTAGGAGCTCTAAACCAAGCGCTTCACGTCGAGCGTTTTCGCGGTCAAGTTCTCTTTGGGTGCTTTCTTCTCTTTGCTGAAGGCGAACGCTTTCTTTCAAGGATAAGTTTTTATAGATTTCGATTTGAGTTTTGAACTCATCAATCTGATCATTTATCGCAATAAAGTTTGGGTCTTCCGCCATTCTCGCTTGATGGCGAGGTTCTAGAATAGGCAAGTAAGCAGGAATATTCCAATAAACAGGGTAGCGTGTTTCATGGATTTTATCCCAAGGAAGAGGGTTATCTAAGGCGCTTTCACCCACTTCTTCTTTATCAATAAGGGAAGGGAATAATATGTCTGGCATAACGCCTTTATGCTGTGTGCTTTCTCCAGATATACGGTAGAACTTGGCTTGTGTGGCTTTCAGTTGACCTTTGTCTACTTCCTGTAGAACTTGCACTGTGCCTTTACCAAATGTTTGGTCACCAAGAATCAGGGCGCGACCATAATCTTGCAGCGCACCAGCAACAATCTCGGAAGCAGAAGCACTCATGCGGTTAACTAAGACAGCCATAGGACCGCTGTAAGTTATGCTTGGATCGGAATCACCTAAAGGCGTTACTCGGCCGCTTTGGTCTCGTATTTGCACAACGGGGCCAGACGGTATGAATAACCCTGCAAGAGAGTTAGCTTCTTGTAATGAGCCACCGCCGTTGTTTCTCAGGTCAAGAATCAGCGCAACAATGTCTTCTTTGCGTAATTCTTCAATGAGTTTCTTGGTGTCTCTCGTTGAGCTTTTATAGTCTTTATCACCAGCTTGAATCGCTTCAAAGTCAGAATAAAAAGTTGGCAGACTAATGACGCCTACTTTGTAGGTTTCTCCATCACGCTCTACTTCAACGATTTCTTTCTGTGCGGATTGGTCTTCAAGCTTTACTTTTTTGCGGACAATACTGATCAGTTTGCTGTTCTGTGTGTCGCCTTTACTTGGTGTGACTTCAAGGATAACTGTGGTATCTCGCTCTCCTCGAATCATATCGACAACGTCATCAAGGCGCATGCCAACAACGTCAATCATTGGCTCGCCTTCTTGTCCGACAGCTACAATTCGGTCGTTAGGAGAAAGCTCACTTTGAGTTGCTGCAGGGCCACCAGGAACAAGTCGAACAACTTTGGTGTAGTCATCGTCCATTTGTAAAACAGCACCAATGCCTTCAAGTGACAAGCTCATATTAATATTGAAAGTTTCCGATGCACGAGGCGCAAAGTAACTAGTGTGAGGATCTAAAGCTGCTGTTACAGAGTTAGCAAAGGTTTGAAAGATATCAATCGCGTTGGTTTGGTCAACTTGTTTAAGCTGATTCTTGTAGCGACGTTCAATGGTTGAGATGATTTTTTCTTCATCTTCTCCATTAAGCTTAAGAACCAAAGCGCGGTTTTTAATACGCTTGCGCCAGTAGTCATCAAGTTGCTCTTCTGTTTTTGCCCATTCTTGGGTTTCTGGGTCGCCATTTAACGTTTCGTCTATTTCATAATCGAAGCTTTTTACCATTTCTGGCAAGTTCTCTTGAAGATCAAGTAGGCGCTTTTCAAGACGTTTTAAGAAAAGATTATAGATGACGTAAGCGACTCTCGTGTCGCCGTTTCTTAGGGCATCATCGAAGCTGTATTTGTAGCGGGACAGAGTTTCTATGTCGTTTTTCAGGAAAAAACTTTTTGTCGGATCGAGTGAATCAATGTAGTAATCAAAGGCTTTCGCTGAAATAGTATCATCGATCTGCGGTCTGTTATAATGAATGCTTTCTAGCATCTCAACGAGTTCTTTTGAGACTTGGTCATATTCATGAGGTGGTTGTAATTCCTCATAAGCAGACACAGAATTAGAAGCAAAGGCGTAGCCAGTTAAAAGGCAAAGCAAAAAGCGTTTATAATTCATCCAGTATGGGTTCTCTTTGTCTATTTAATACGTCATTAGTAAAATCATATTAGACACTGGGCTGGAAGGCTAGCCAAAGTGTTAAAAAGTCACTTTTTTACAGCATTTCGCTAAATAGGAATTTATGGAACATTTAACTTTTAATGATGAGTTATTGTCATTTTTACAAGCCTCTCCAACGCCGTTTCATGCAACTGACAGTATGCGTAGTGCTTTGTTATCAGAAGGCTTTGTTGAATTATTTGAAGAAGATGACTGGGTGATCGAAGAGGGTGGTCGCTATTTTGTTACTCGAAACGAGTCTTCGTTAGTTGCTTTTACAACACCGCAACTTAATTTCAGCCAAACTGGTTGGCGAATGGTGGGCGCTCACACTGACAGTCCTTGTTTGAAACTTAAGCCAAATGCACAAGTTGATCGCTTTGGTTACCACCAATTAGGCGTTGAGGTTTATGGTGGTGTGTTATTGCACACTTGGCTGGATCGCGACTTATCCATTGCCGGTCGTATTACACTGAAAACAAAATCAGGGGATATTGTGAGTCGTCTGGTTGATTTTAAAGAGCCAATTGCAGTGGTGCCTAACCTTGCTATTCACTTGAATCGAGGTGTGAACGATGGCTTTTCAGTGAACCCACAAGAAGAAATTTTGCCTATTCTATGTGGTGCTGAAAACGAATTTGATCTTCATCAACTGCTAAAAAAACAATTGGAAAGTCAGTATCCGGAACTGGCTATTGATACTCTTTTGGATTTTGAATTGAGTCTATATGACACGCAACCTGCCGCTTTAGTTGGGTTACACAAAGAGTATATTTGCTCAGCACGTTTAGATAATTTACTGAGCTGTTTCGTCGGTTTGAAAGCCTTATTGGCGGCACCAGATGTTCGTCCTAGTTTGCTGATTTGTACTGACCATGAAGAGATAGGTAGCTTGTCTGCATGCGGTGCCAATGGTCCATTTTTAGACGATGTTTTACGACGTTTGTCTCCAAACCCTGAGCAATATGTTCAAGCGATGCAGCGCTCTATGTTGGTGTCTGCTGATAATGCCCACGCTTTGCACCCAAATTACGCGAATAAGCATGATAAACATCATGCTCCGGCTATTAATAAAGGTGCGGTAATAAAAGTAAATGCAAATCAGCGTTATGCGACGAACAGTGAAACGGCGAGTATTTATCGTGACGTCGCAGCGGAAGAAAATTATGACGTACAATGCTTTGTTGTGCGTAGCGATATGGCTTGCGGTAGTACGATTGGTCCGATTACTTCTGGTGAAATAGGGGTTCCAACCATCGACATTGGTTTGCCAACATTCGGGATGCATTCAATTCGTGAATTGGCCGGCAGCCAAGATGCTTATGGTTTGTATAAAGTATTGGCTCGCTTTAATCAGCGTGACAAGTTGATCACACGTTGATTATTTGAGTTTTAGACATAAAAAAGCCGCAGTAAAGAATAAGCTGATCATTCTGTACTGCGGCTTTTTTGTAGATAAAAAACTAATTAGATTTTAACAACTAACCATTTATCCAATTCTTTGATTTTCTCTTCTGTCAGATCACCTGTTGCTTCTAACAAGCTCAACTTAGTTAAGATAAAGTTGTATCTGTATTGCTCATAAGTATTTTGAGCATCGTAAAGGTTTGATTGCGCATCTAGCAATTCGACTAGGTTACGTGTTCCAACATCGTAACCCGCTTTGGTTGCTTCCAAGGCGCTTGTACGAGAGCGAATCAATTGCTGCTGTGCTGAAATTTGAGCCACTGATGTTTGTAAATCCAAGTACAAACTACGGATGTTCAACTCGATTGCTTGTAAAGAACTGGCTCTTTGCTCAATCGCAGATTCCGCTTCAGCCGATGCTTGACGAACTGATGCATTGATGGAACCACCGCTGTAAAGCGGAACGCTAACGCCTAATGCGATAGAAGCCGCATTGGTTACGCCATCAAGGTAAGATGTCGATACAATATCGTAATCATTGTCTGTACGAGACAAAGACCCTGTAATCGCAACAGTTGGTGTGCGGCCGTTGGCTTTTTGGATACTGATATTGTTTTCTGCACTTTCAACAGAAAGGCTCAATATACGCAATTCTTTATTGTCACGACGAGCTTTTGAAATTAGAGAATCGACCGTCATATTTGGATCGACGCTAATCGGATAGTCTTTAGACAGTTGTGGAATGCTCGTAAGCTCTTTACCTGTTCTTTGGTAAAGCGCTTTTTGTGCGTAGGAAACATCGGATCGAGCGCTAAGTTCTGTCACGCGCACCGCATCGTATTCTGCTTGAGCATCTTGTAGATCGGTTACAGACGCTAGACCCACTTCGTATTGTTTTTTCACTCTGTCTAACTGGCTTGCTGTACTTTTCACCAATGCTTCAGTTGTTTGCAGTGAGGATTGTGCGATAAGTAAGTTGAAGTATTCGTTTAGCGTGGTTAGAGCCAAGTCTTCTTCGGAGTTACTGAAACTCACTCCTGCGCTTTCTGATCCTAACTCGACAGCATCAACAGCATAATCCAAGGCAGGTGAGTAAATAGGGTAATCAAGTGATAAAGCCAGAGTATTAGATAGATCACCGTAAGCGACAGATGGGCTATCTACTTCATCGTATCCAAGTTCGGCACTAAAACTGATGCTCGGGTACAGGCTGCCTTTGGCAACTGAAACGCTTTCTCTTTGGGCTTTGTAAGTGGCTGCTGCGGCTCTTAAACCTGGGTCATTTTGTTTAGCAAGTTTGTATACTTCGTAAATGCTTTCTGCATGAAGTGTTGCACTGCTCAACGCAGTTGCTGCTATCAGTGATGGTATAATATGCTTTTTCATAGATCTCTGTGGGCTCGTAGTATGAAATATAGTTATAATAGTACCTCAAGTTTTTTACTTGCGGCAGTGCCGTTCTTGCTATATCTATTATGACTGTTGACCATATCATAACGGAATACTTTAAATAGGCTCGAATGTGGAAAATTAATGCAAGTAAAGCGCCGATTTAACCTATTCCACTTCTAATTGTTCAATTTTATTTTGTAGTGAAGAGTTTTCTCACTATTCGCTTCAATCTTTCCTGAAAGTTTTAAACTATTTGCTGATGTTTGATTTACTTCATCGCCTTCTATAATCGTTAAAATACCATTGGTATTTTGTTCAATAGAATAGTTCTGCGCTTGATTTGAGTGATTAATGATGGTCGCTTCCCACGTTTGTGTGCTTGGGTATTTTTTAGACGAAGCATTTATTAAAGTTAAATGACCTGTTAAATCTTGGCTTTTATTTGTAGTAATGCTTGTCGAGTGACCCGCTCTTACTGTTTCTAATGTCACTGTATTTGCAGGAATCAACAGCTTATCTTTTTTCCAAAATATCTTGTATTGTCCCGGTAAACCGTCTTGCTCAAATGTGAAGTTAATCTGATGCTCAAAGTTTAGCTTAATCTCTCCTGTGCTGTGGTTATGAGTATAAATATTAGCCACTTGTTTTTGGTTGCTTATTTTACTTTTACTGCTTGGTAAAGCGTAAAGCAGATTTGAATAGGGGGGCAATGTTAGGTTATTTGTCTTGAGAGGAAAGAGAATCTCGTTGTCCTGATAAGTGACAGCAGCCGGTTGCAGAATCCATTGCTAAGCTCGCTCTCTCAACTTTCAAAAATTGTGGTGATTCTGTACGAGAATAATGCAAAATACTGTCTTCAAGTGTGATTTTTGAGTCAGAGCGATTCTGTAACATAGCTTGCTGAGATACTGAAACAGAGCCATTTTCTAGCACTAGGTTAAGTTGTGGCGACCATGAAAGTTGATTGCTCTGATAGCTGATAGGAAACGTCGCGCTACTGGTGCCTTCTTTTTCTGAATCTTGCTCATTAGGAATCAAATAGAAATCACTTAAAGGCAAGGTGGTTAATTTGCCATTAATGCTGATAGAAAATGAAAGGGTATTTTGTTCCAGTTTCACCAGCCTTCCGGTGTAACTTAAATCTCTCTGTTTATGTTCAATTCTGACTTTTTTGCCTATTTCATTCAGCCAATTCCCATATGCACCCGATTGAGGATAAATAATAGGCGAAAAGTTTTCTTGTAAAGGAAGTAATGTCCCTTCATTTGGCGTTAAGCTGATGGTTTGATTGTTTTCTATAATTTGGCTGTTATCTAATCCAATAACAGCGCTAATAGGAGCAGATAGCAAGGGCGATGCGACCAATAAACCAATAACTCCGAAATAAACTTGAGACTGTTTCATTAAATAGATTCCTTTTGTTTTGCTATCCACAACACTAATTATCGTGCTGAGCCTTTCCACATGTTAACCTAATAATTCAACGAGACAATCAGTGAATCAAGAAAAGAAAAGGGTTTGGCGTGGATAAAAAATTACTCATTATTGACGGTATGAATTTGATTCGACGACTTTATGCGGCGTTGGATGCTGAGCCTGATTTGTCTCGTCGAGTTGAGCGAACACAAAGTATTGCGATTGATGCTTTAGCAAAACTGACGACACAATTTAAGCCGTCATATGTGGTTGTGGTCTTTGATTCCAATGGCAAAACATGGCGACATGAAGTGTACCCAGAATACAAACTGGGGCGAGTGCCGATGGACGATCAATTATTAGAGTCTTTGTCAGAGTTCGCGAAGGTGTTTCGTTTTAACGGTTTGCATTGCTTGAGATTAGATGGCTGGGAAGCGGATGACTTAATTGCCACCTTGGCGGTCAAAGCGTCTCAAAATCACATTAAGTCGTACATTGTCTCGACCGATAAAGGTTTTACTCAATTGCTAGGTGATGAGCAGATTTATCAATATGATTACTTTGCAAAGTTAGGTTATGACAAGGCTTGGGTTCCCGGAAAATATGGGGTAGAACCCGATCAGCTTGTTGATTACTGGGCACTGGTTGGTGACACAACAAACCGTATTCCAGGTGTAAAAGGCATTGGGCCAAAAACAGCCATGGGCATCATCGAAGATTTTCCGACGATAGAAGATATTTACGCCAATTTATCTTCTTTCCCTGAGCGAATTCAGAACATGCTATCAGGCGGCCGTGAGCAATGCCTTTTGTCCCGCTCTTTGGTGGCTCTCAAAACAGATGTCAATATTGGCGTTCGCCTCTCACAGCTTCGCTATTTTCCAAAAGCTACTGTATGAAAACTTCCTAAAATAACTTCTTAATGTCATTGATTGTGGTTTTTAAGGTTTCAAACTCAACATGAATCACGCCAAAGAGCTGATCAATCACCTTTGTGGCTTCTTGAAAAAGTGTGTCTGGGCTTTGTTGGCTTAACTGCGATTGTTGAATATCTCGCTTAATTTTTTGGGTAAAGTCAGTTAGGTGCTTATAGGTATCTGCAGGCAGCGGCGTTGTTAAGTTCTTACAGTGCTCTTCTATTTTTTCAATAGTGAATAAGAGTTGTAGTTTTTTATCTGGCGTCATTTCTTGCTTTGAAGCCACTTGAACGGACAAGGCTCTTATTTGGCCTAGAGATTCTGTAAGCTCTGGTAAGGTTTTTATAAGCTGCTGAGCAGGGGTTCGGACTTCAATATTGTGATTTGAGGTTAGAGAAAACTCGTCAGACATGTCCCATAGAGCGTCCAGTAAGCGAGCAATGATGCCGGAATGAATGCGGAAGCTTTCTGCGCTGTCTATCGCATTGTTATTGAGTAATCGTTGCCATTGTTTAAAAGGGTAGTGTGCGCTCAAATTCTCTGGGTACGAATGGTTTTTTTCGAACTTGAGTAAGTCTGTATAATACTGATCAATACTGGATTCTAGTGTGGTTAGCTTTTCTTTAAATTCCAGTTTTCCATTTAAAAAGCCAGAATGCATTCCTCTATGTTGTTGAGTTAATTTTATTAGCTCTATATAAACCGAAACGCCTAGAATACCATGAATAGAGCGTTCTTTATCGGCTTTTTGAGACCAAATGAGTCGTCCTAAAGCCAAGGCAATAATGGTCAGGCAAGCAATAACAAACACACTAATCAGCATCATAATTCCATTTCCTTTTGCTCTAGTCGAGAAGACAACCACTCCATGTATTTCACCATGTCTTTGGTGTCTTTACTTGCTTGATTGTGCTGCTCGCTTACCATAACGATATTTTGTAAACGCTCGCACATATTTGTGTTTTCACGACCAAATTCAGTAATTATTTGAGTTGAATGATCTATTTCTTCTTTTGTGGATTGTGCTGCCTTGTGAATGGAAACAAGCGACTCTGTCGCTGTATCAGACCCAGAACTTGCACTGGTTGCGAGCTCAATTAGCTTTAAGCTGGTTTGCTCGGATGTTTTCACTTGTGAGGCAATAGAAGCGACTAAACGGCCAATATCTTGAGCGGCATTGTCGGTATTTTCTGCAAGCGATCTTACTTCATTGGCAACCACTGCAAAGCCTCGGCCTGCATCGCCAGCTCTGGCTGCTTCTATTGCCGCATTGAGTGACAGTAAGTTGATTTGTGAAGTTATCTGCTCAATTGTGCTAACAAAATCGCTGATGTCTTGTGCGGTTTGAATTAATTGAGTCATTTGTGTTTGGTTATGGGAAACACTGGTTTGTATGGCATGTACTTGTTCTTTTAAATCTTCTAATGCGGTTTGTCCTTCTTCAGACTGTTGGCTTGTTAAATTTGCCATTTCCGATGTTAATTCAATTCTTGAAAGGATGTTCTTGATGGTTTCACTCATTTCTTGGCTTGTTAAAACCAATGCATCTAATGCGAGGTGTTCTTTTTGTGCGCCTTCAGCAACAACATTTGACGAGTTTTGTAGCTCGGTTGCTGTGTAGCGAGTTTCTTGAGCGCAGCTTTGCAATAAATGTTCTTTCCTGTTGAGAGTTCTCAGTAGCGTATTTATATGATTAGCGAGTTTATTAAACTCTTGATCGTTGTAAGTTAAGTTTACAACATCGGTATTCTCGAAGTTTTTTAAATGTTGGGTGAGCTCATTTATACGGCGTCTGGTGAGTTCGCTGGATGACATAGCAAAATAGACGAGTAAAGCGGTTGCTAGTGAAATAGCTACTTCTGAGCGAACAAAGAAATCAGAAATAAAAACGGCTGAGATAGTCAGTGCACCTAAAAGTACGACAATGATTAGGCGTGCATAATAGGGCAGCGAGGCTATTAATATGGTTCCTGGCGTTAGTAGCATAGCGATTCCTTTAAATTATTAATTAGCACTCTTGCAGAGTTTAGTAAGGCTATTCGTGCTTAATATCTTTTTATATGTAACAACAGGGTTCAATAAAAATTAAATTAAGAGAGTCTTAGAAAAGGAAGTTATATGAACAGGCAATAGCTCCCTTTAGGCTCTTTAATTACAAAGAATCCTAATTTGGTACTACTGTAAAATCACAGCAGTGGGCGACGTTGCCTTGAATGAAGTTAACCGACGTTGGTGAACTCTTTATTACTATACAAAAAAAGTGCCAAGAACCGCTTTAGTTAACCGCATGAATTTCAAGTAAAAAAATGTAAAACACAGTTTTGCAATGCACCAAAATGACCTTTTCTTCCAATTAATTCCAAAATGGTGCGTATTAAGGTGGTGCAAAGTCCTTACTTTTCTGTATTGATTTGACGATCTATCTCAAAATATTTCTAGAGACTCTTACCCATGAGCCGCGAGAGGCTTATAATGTCGCTATTTTAAGACAACAGACAAATGAGAGTGTTATGTCAGAAATAAGAACACGTATTGCGCCGTCACCAACAGGCGATCCACATGTTGGAACCGCTTACATTGCCTTGTTTAATATGGCATTTGCCCGAAAAATGGGTGGTAAGTTTATTTTGCGTATCGAAGATACGGACCAAACTCGTAGTACACCAGAATCTGAAAAAATGATTCTAGACGCTTTGCGTTGGTTGGGACTTGATTGGGCTGAAGGTCCAGACGTAGGTGGTGAATACGGGCCATATCGTCAAAGTGAGCGAGGCGATATTTACGCACAATACGCTCTTGAATTGATTGAAAAAGGTCATGCTTTTTATGCGTTTGAAACGCCAGAAGAGCTTGATCAAATGCGTATTGAACAAAAAGAACAAGGTCTGCCACAA
The DNA here is from genome assembly GCF_055809555.1 of Marinomonas sp. 15G6-16. NCBI lineage: Bacteria > Pseudomonadati > Pseudomonadota > Gammaproteobacteria > Oceanospirillales > Oceanospirillaceae > Marinomonas > Marinomonas sp. 15G6-16. Next base: position 2,945,734 of record NZ_CM147916.1, read on the forward strand.
AAGTATGATGGACGAGCATTAAAGCTAACACCAGAAGAAGTTCAGGCTAAGCTAGATGCCGGTACACCGTATGTTGTGCGTATGAAAATCCCAGAAGAAGGAACGTGTGTCGTAGAAGATATGCTACGTGGCACGATTGAGATCGACTGGGCTCAAGTAGATATGCAAGTTTTACTGAAAGCGGATGGCATGCCGACTTATCACTTGGCAAATGTGGTTGATGATCATTTAATGAAAATTACCCATGTTATTCGTGGTGAAGAATGGATCAACTCTGCGCCTAAACACATCTTGCTTTATCAGTACTTTGGTTGGGACATGCCTACTTTATGTCATATGCCATTGCTGCGTAACCCAGATAAATCCAAACTGTCTAAGCGTAAAAACCCAACCAGTATTCTTTACTATCAGCGTATGGGTTACATGGCAGAAGCGGTTATTAACTACCTTGGCCGTATGGGCTGGTCTATGCCAGATGAGCGTGAAAAGTTCTCTTTAGATGAAATGGTTGAGAATTTTGATATTCAACGCGTGTCATTAGGTGGGCCGATTTTCGATGTAGAAAAACTGAGTTGGCTAAATGGTACTTGGATTCGCGAAAACCTGACACCTGAAGTGTTTGCTCAAAAATACGTTGAGTGGGCATTGAATCCTGAATACTTGATGAAGATTCTACCTCTTGTTATCCCGCGTGTTGAGACTTTTTCAGATGTTGCGGATGTTGCAGGGTTCTTCTTGAAAGGTATGCTGCCAATCACAAAAGAAGACTTCGCCTCTGTGAAAATGGAAGAAGAAACACTTCGTAAGGCGATGCAATTTGCGTTGTGGCGCTTGGAAGCGTTAAGTAAGTGGGAAAAAGACGAAATTTTCAACGAAATGAAAACCCTGGCGCAAACGTTAGAGATTAAACCAAAAGAATTCTTTGCTCCTTTGTTTGTTGCGATTTCAGGAACGACAGCATCTGTTTCTGTATTCGATTCTATGGCTATTCTTGGTTCTGATATTTCTCGTGCGCGTATGCGTACTGCGGTAAATGTCTTAGGTGGACCTTCTAAGAAAGAAGCAAAACGTTGGGAAAAAGAGTTCGCAGCTCTTTAAGCTAAGAGTGTTTTGAAAACAAAAAATCGGCCTATTGGCCGATTTTTTGTTTCTAGGACTTTGCTATCCACTATGATGAGTAACGTTTACTTTGTGGTGAATAGGCTGGTTTTCTTATCTAAGTTTGCTACCTGACTGTGAATATCGCTGGTATTTCCTTCGATACTGTTAATGTAGTTATTGTCTCGCTGAAGTTGTTGAGCGATCTTATCCATTTCCTCACTCATATGAATAGCCGTTTTAGCCACTTCTTGAATAGAGCGAGCCATATCAATAGAGGAGGATGAGCTTGTTTGAGCATTTAATTCAATTTCACGAATAGCAGACTCCGCTTTTTCGCTAAACTCTTCAATCGCATGCAAACTTTCTTGACCGTTGTGCATGGTTTCGATGGCTGCTTGGGTTGAGGATTGAATCGTGCTGACGATGTCCGTGATCTTCGCGGTCGCATCGACTGTTTTCTCTGCTAAAGATCGAACTTCATCCGCTACGACAGAGAAACCTCGACCGGCTTCGCCTGCTCTTGCTGCTTCAATTGCGGCATTCAGCGCGAGTAGGTTGGTTTGATTGGCCAAGTCGTTAATCATGCTGATAACGCTATCAATGTCTTTTGATAGCTGACCCAATTCATTTAACTGCTTGCTGGTGGTGTTCACAACATCAATTGTATTGGAAAGATTAGACAAAGCGCCTTTAATGGTCTCTGAACCAACTTTGGCTGATTCATAAGTGTTTTGCGATTGCTTGCTTAAGTCTTCCGTTGTGTTAGATATACTGGAAATAGTAGTTGATATTTCTTCCGTTGCCGTCGCTAGGGAGTTGGTTTGTTCGCTAACTGAACGGTTGCTGTGTGCTATGTTGGTCACAGATGTATTGAGTTCAGTAACCATGTTGTTGACCCCTTGAGTGGTGTCGACAACTTCTCCAATGACCGAACGAAGGCCAGTGGTCATTTCATTGACTGAACGGCATAGGGAATCGAATTCATCATTACGTTTGTGATTAACATGCAGGCGAGCAGTTAAGTCGCCATCTTTTACTTTAATGAGATCAGTAATAATTTGAGAAAGAGTGTTTTTAACATTACGCCCAATCCCAACAACCATTAAAGCAGACAAAATAGCCACAATAGCACTTACAACGATAAGGCCAAATCTGGCTTGTGTTGCACTTGCTTTAGCTTCTTCACGAGCTTGTTTAACCACATTCTGCATGTAGTCAACGGTGTCTTTACGAGTTGCATTGAATGCTTCTCTTACACTTAAAAAGGATGATTGTAGGTCGTTAAGCTTTTGGCTTTCTTTATCAAAGTTAGTGATGGACGAAAAGTACGTGTCTAAGTCCGCGCCAAATTGCTCTAATAAACCAAAAGTGCTTACTCTTTCATGGAATTTTTCATACCTTTCCATGAAGATTTGTTTGTTCTCAGCAGAAGGTTCAAATATAAAAATATTCTCAGCTTCACGCACGGGTAGGAATTCTTGTTTGATTAAGCTAAGGAAGGACACAAGAGAAAGTGTGCTTTCTCCAAGAGTCGTTACCTCAGCTTTTAAACCAGAAGAAGAACTGAAGCCTACTTTTTGTCTTTGATTGATAACGAGTGTGAGTGCATCGTGATATTGGTTTAAAGCTTCAGTGATGTTTTGCAGATTCTTTTGTGTTTCCGTGTCGTCGATTAGTTGAATATCAGACGAGAGTGTATTCACTGACTCTTGGTAGTTTGTGTGCATCTGCTCCATAAAACCGGAATAGGTTTGGTCGTTTATGGCCGACAGCGATTCGTATTCATCCATGAGTGCAAGAACAAGAGAGGATAGATTTTTATCTACACTGGTAAGTTGTTCGAATTTTTCGGAGGAGGATTCTTGTGTTTTTAAGCCTTGTAATGACACTGCTGTCACTATTAGGCAACCAAGAATACTGGTTAAAAGTAGGTATAGGAGTTTTGTGCGAAAACTGATATTAGCTAACATATTGTTATCCCTATAGTAGAGCTTTATTTTTGTTATAATTTATTAAAGCATCTAAATATAGAGATAAGCAATCTGTTCTGATTTATTTTAGAGGGTATTTGTATTCCAATGTTTTCTTTAATTTATCGGATAACGAAGACGCTGGTTTTCTTATCCAAGTTGTCTGTTTGGTTGTAAATGTCTCTAGTGTTTCCTTCAATGCTATTAATGTAACCATTATCACGTTGAAGTTGTTGAGCAATCTTGTCCATTTCCTCACTCATATGGATGGCTGTTTTAGCTACCTCTTGAATAGAGCGAGCCATATCAATAGAAGAGGATGAGCTGGTTTGGGCATTCAGCTCAATTTCACGAATGGCAGCTTCTGCTTTCTCACTAAATTCTTCAATGGCGTGTAAGCTTTCTTGTCCATTATGCATGGTTTCGATCGCAGCCTGAGTTGATGTTTGAATCGTACCAACGATATCTGTGATTTTTGCGGTCGCATCGACTGTTTTCTCTGCCAAAGAGCGCACTTCGTCTGCTACAACCGAGAAGCCTCGACCAGCTTCACCTGCTCGTGCAGCTTCTATTGCGGCATTAAGAGCGAGTAGGTTAGTTTGATTGGCTAAGTCATTGATCATGCTGATGACGCTATCAATGTCTTTCGATAATTGACCCAGCTCATTGAGCTGTTTGCTGGTTGTGTTTACCACATCAATCGTACTGGAAAGGTTAGATAAAGCACCTTTAATCGTATTTGAACCAACTTTGGCAGATTCATAAGTGTTTTGAGACTGCTTGCTTAGGTCTTCTGTTGTATCGGAGATACTTGAAATTGTCGTAGATATCTCTTCTGTTGCTGTAGCCAAGGAATTCGTTTGTTCACTGACCGAGCGATTGCTTTGCGCTATGTTGGTCACCGACGTATTGAGCTCGGTGACCATATTATTAACGCCTTGAGTGGTATCGACCACTTCGCCAATAACCGAGCCTAGTCCTTTTGTCATTTCATTGACTGAGCTACAAAGGGAGTCGAATTCATCGTTACGTTTATTGTTTACATAGAGTTGAGCAGTTAGGTCGCCGTCTTTAATTTTGTTTAAGTCTTTGATGATTTGGTTAAGTGTTTTCTTAACGCTGTTGCCAATACTGACCATGATCAAAGAAGCTAAAATTGCCACAATAATGCTGACAATAATCAGGCTAGCGCTGGCTTGCTGAGAACTGCTTAAAGCTTGTTGGCGCGCCTCAATAACGGCTGTTTGCATATGTTCTACAGCAATAGCACGAGTTTCATTGAAGTGAGCCTTCTTTTCATCAAAGGAAGATTGTAGGGCAATGAGCTGCTGGTACTCCTCATCAAATTGCTCCACTGAAGCAAGGTAGGTTTGGATAACATCACCAAAGCGCTCAGCCAGTCCAAAACTTTCCACTGTGTTATAAAAAGTCTCATAGGCAGATAGGAAGATTTGTTTGTTTTCTGGTGTTGTTTCAAAAGTGAAATTATTTGCCGCTTCACGTGCAGGTACGAATTCGTCTTTTACTAAGCTGAGGAATGAAATTTCACTAAGAACTTTTTCCCCTAACTCTGAAATATTTGCTTTCAGACCTGATGCGGCATTAAAACCGATTTTTTGTCTTTGATTGACTAACAAAATGAAGGCTTCATTGTATTGATTTACGGAAGCGATAATGTCGTTTAAATTTTTCTGAATAGTCTGGTCTGTCACTAAGCCCAAATCAGATTGAAGTATCTCAATGGATTCTTTGTGAGTAGTGTCTAACCTTTCTAGGAAATCGTTGTAATTTGAATCGTCTAATCCTGATAATGATTCATATTCCTCCATCATAGTTATAACAAGAGAGGCTAGATTTTTATCAACAGTAGTTAAACGTTCATATTTGGAAGAGGAGGTTTCTTGAACTTTTAGGCCTTGTAACGCGACAAGTGTCACGAGAATAAAGCCAAGAATAGCAGCTATAAGTAGAGATAGAAGTTTGGTACGAAAACTCAGATTAGCTAACATTTTTCACCCTTTCTTAATGATACGCAGAATATCAATTTGCTTACTAGGTAAGCTCGTGTGGCGTATTTTGTGTGTTCCCTAACAACGGCTATTCATAAATATTATGAAATAGTCGTTTTCATTCTATTTCTACTAGAACCTATTTTGCAATTTATTGATATAAAAATAAGATGATAAAAATTCAAGAATTTTATTTAGGTGCTTTTAATGAAAGGTTAAAAGTCGTGAGGACTCAACCAAATGTCTTGCTGTCTATTACCAAGATAATGGATTTCTCCGGAGTAGCGGGCAATACCACTTGAGCTAAATTCGAACTTATAGCTTCGCTTGATTTTGATTTGGCCTTGATGCCATACAGGCTTCCATTTTATGCCAGCAACACTGCCATCTAAAAGTTGAAGATTGAGAGATTGGCAATGCTTTTTAGCTCTGAGGAGGGCTTGTTCTCTAATTGAAATGTTACGCCACCATGCATACACGCATAGTCCAAAAAAGAGAAAAATAACGATATCGGAGAGTTGAATGTTCATGCTGCCAATTATCTATAGTGGAATTAATGACATCATAACGAATAGTGACTGAGAAAAGAAATACGTGACTACCTCCAAGCAGGAGAGAAAGGAGAGGTAGTCACGTTCTTCACGCATTGCAGAGCAACTTACATATATTATCTCATTGAAAGAAAGCTAAATTTGGCATTCGGGGCAGCAAATGTATGGGTCCAAATTTGAGTCGTTTGCTTAAATTCTATGGCCAGTCAGGGTGATAATTTATGCAGCTTCTACAGCTCTCTCTGCGTAAAGTTGGATAACCCACTGTTCGATACGTTCGTCAGTGAGTTCAAACTGTTGATCTTCGTCTATGGCTAAACCAATGAAGTGGCTCTTGTCATGGACACATGCTCTTGATGCTTCAAACTCATACCCTTCAGTTGACCATTGGCCAATAAAAGTGGCATTTGTTGGTAATAGTTTCTCGTATAACCAACCAACTGCATCAACGAAGTAATCACCGTATCCGAATTGATCTCCTAATCCGTAAAGGGCAATTGTTGTATTTTCTAAAGCTAGTTCGCCTAAGCTGTCGCCGATGTCTTCCCAATCAGATTGGATTCCACCAAAGTCCCAAGTAGGGATACCCAAAATGAGAGTAGAGTATTGCTCTAATGTGCTAAGTTCGATGTCTTTGATATTGAAAATATCAACACTTTCCCCTAACTCTTCCCATTGTTTTGCGATCTTATGACCAACTTCTTCGGTATTGTTTGTATCAGTGCCGTAAATAAGGGCTATAGATGATTGAGCCATGTTGTACGTGTATTCCTGTAATCTAATGAATTTGTCCGTATTGGTGACTGCTGACACCAAAATGCTGAATAAAAGCGGCCTCGAACTGTGCTTCTGAGAAACCACTTTGAGCGACAATATTACCTTTTTCTGTTGGGTTTTGTCTCAGTTTTGCTGCAGCAAACTTGATTCGACTACTTTGCCAGTAACTATCTAGTGGTTGTCCGACAATAAGATAGAAGCCAATCGCAAGTGCTTCAGTGTTTAATCCAACACGTTGTGCTAAGTGTTTTAGGTCCAATGCTTCATGCTCTAGCGCTTCAATTAAGTTCTGCGCTTGAAAAAGTTTTCTTTGGCAGCTTTCGCATTCGGATAAGTGATTTAGCATTTGTAGCTGCTCAATCAAGTTAAAAATAACAGCATAAACCTGACCCGCTAAACTAATAGAGTGTCCGTTATGAGAAAAAATAGGTTGGCTGATATTGGCCATTTTTTCTGTAAAAGGAAGTTGAATGACACCGTTATCGTTTCCTAACTTTTCTTTCATCAAAGAGAAATGCTGAATAACGTGATCTTCTGTTTCTCCAAGAACCGAAGCCAGATGACTCGGAGTAATACGTATTTGTAGCAAACTCAACTGATCATCTTTCTTCATGGCCAAACTTCCATGAAGGTTTTTTGGTTGATACGAAATCTGAACCGATTGAATGTCTTGTATGCTGTTTATAGGGCCTGTTCCTAGAAATGAGAAATAAAGGCCTGCTTGAGCTTCTTCTTCAATGACGATGTCGGTGCTGCTATGCAAATGCTGATTGAGTAATTGTAGGTTAGGTAAAAGGGCGCTCAGGTACTTATGGCCAGTTAAGCTAGCTGCCATTTCCGCTTTCACCTTTCCTTTACTGTCATACAAATCATGCATGTTTAACTGCATTGCATGTCACCTCTAATCTGATAATGGTTATCATTAAAAACATTTTTTAAGAGTAATGCAAGTGATTCTCATTAGAAAGACAAAAAACTTACTTTTATCAAACATAGAGCAAGTAATGAGGAGCTAACCGCAGGTGGTTAGCTGGGGTCTCTAAATAGATGTTGGGTGTTTAAATAGAAAAAGAGTTGAGAGGAAGACCCGAAGGGCGTGGGTTAAACACTTTTTATTCTTTGTTAAGCTTCTTGCCAATATGTTCATATTGGACTTGTTCGTACTTTCCCTAGATTAGGTTGAAGCTTCTTAACAGTGTGACACCAATGCTGGTTGTGATCAGAGAGGCGATTGTTGTGATAACAATGATGTTGGCAGCCAGTGCAGAGTTTCCATTCATAGCACGAACCATGATGTAACTTGCTGATGCAGTAGGAGCAGAAGACATAAGGAAGAGGACACCTAGCTCCATTCCACGATAGCCTAATAAATATCCCCCAAAAGTTAAAATGATAGGGATAAAAATCAGCTTGCCGACAGACGCAAGTAAAGAGCCAAACAGTCCATTTTTTAATGAGCTAAAACTCAATGACGCACCTGCGCACAGTAGAGCTAAAGGCAATGTCATTTGCGCAAAGTAATCCCCCGCTTTATAAACAGTAGCGGGTAGTTTTAAGCCTGTTATAGAAGTGACGAACGCTGCGAGAATGGCCAATATTAGAGGGTTCTTGGCAATACCTTTTAGTATGCCAAAAGCATTGATATTGCCGCCTAAGCCACGGCTCAAACCAATGACAGACAATATGTTGAATAAAATAGTAACACCGCCTAAGTAGACAGATGCCACAGCATAAACATCATTGCCATATGCATTCACGCAATAGGCTAGACCAATAATGCCCATGTTGGAGCGAAAAGCCCCTTGAATTAACACCGCTCTTTCTGCTTTATCCTCCACCCAAAATTTCATTAAAACTTCAAGTGTTAGATAGGTAGCTACAACGGCAGCCATAGCATAAATAACTAATGAAAAATCAGTTTCACTTGAGACATTAGTTCGAGAAATACTGATGAAAAGTAATGCTGGAAGGGTGACGTTAAACACCAATTTAGAAGCTGTATCAATGAAGTTGTCATTGATGAGTTTCACCTTGTACAAAACAATCCCTAACCCCAATATGAGAAAAATTGGCATGGTTATAGAAAAGGAAAATGCGAGTACATCTAAAAAATTGTTCACGTCAGCCCTTATAGCAGAAGCTCTAATTACTCATTGTTTTCGAAGCGGTAACCGGCACCATAAACAGAATGAATAACATTAAGCTCAGGCGCAACAGCAGAAATTTTCTTGCGCAATTTTTTGATGTGGCTGTCGATAGTGCGGTCACTTACTACGCGGCTGTCAGCATAAATGCTTTTCATAATAAGGTCACGACCAAAAACGCGGCCAGGCTCTTTTATCAATAATTGAAGTAGTTGGAATTCGACTGTTGTTAAATCGATCAATTCACCTTTGTAAGTGGCACGTAGGCGATCTACATCTAAGTCAAAACCATCTGTTCTTGGTGATTCGGTTTGGTCTAACTCAACTCGACGTAAGTTCGCTTTAACGCGAGCCACGATTTCACGAGGACTAAATGGTTTACATACGTAATCATCAGCACCCATTTCTAAACCGATAAGGCGATCGATTTCTTCTGCCTTAGCTGTCACCATGATAATAGGAACGCCGCTAAATTGACGAACTTGCTTACATACTTCTACACCATCTAAACCAGGTAGCATAAGGTCTAATAGAACAAGGTCTACTTGGTTGTTTTTGATGTAGTTTACAGCAAGGTCACCACGGTCAAGATGGTGATAGTCATAACCTGCTTGCGTTAAGTAAGCAGCCATCAATTCAGCCAATTTTGGTTCGTCTTCGATAATCAGTACTTTACTCATAATATGATTTGTTCCGTATTAATTTAAAGGGAATTCTATTTGTATACCTAAGCCACCATCCTGAGAGTGGTAAGCACTGATCGTGCCTTGGTGTCCTTCCACGATATTAGAGCAAATAGTAAGGCCTAGACCTCGACCGCCGGTTGCTCTGTTTCTTGAGTTTTCAACTCGGTAAAACTGTTCAAAAATTCTGTTCTTATCTTCTTCACTGACACCAGGGGCTGAGTCTTCAAAAAGAATAACCGCTTTCTTATTGGTCGATGATGCTTTGACGCTTAATTTCCCTGGAGCATTTGTGTATTTTAGCGAGTTATTCATCAAATTTGAGAACAACTGATACAAACGATCAGAATCGCCTTTTATTACAATAGGCTTTTTCTGAGTGTATTCATATATTAATTCTAGTCCAGCTTCTTGAAATGGAAGAGTCATGGATTGAGTGGCTTGCTCAAGAATCTCATTTAATGACACTTCTTCCATGTTGTAATTCAAACTGCCTGTGTCATGCATAGATAACTGGTTTAAGTCATCAATCAAGCGAGCCAAGTGCAAGGTTTCTTGCTGTAAAGAGGATAGACTATCTGGCGTTACCTTAATAATGCCGTCCTGCATGGCTTCAATTTCGCCGCGTAAAATAGCAACAGGTGTTCTTAATTCATGGGCTGTGTCTGCTACCCAGCGTTTACGAGCTTCCCGAGTGTTCTCCAGTGTGCTCGCAAGGTGATTAAAATTACAACTCAAGTCTGCCAATTCATCAGAGCCTTTTACGGCGATTCTTGTCTCGAACTTCCCTGCGGCTAGTTTTTTGGTCGCCACCTGCATAGAGCAAAGAGGGCGACTTAACCACTGAGCCAGAGGCCATGTTAATAATGCTGCAATGGCGAGCATAAATGCTGAGATTAAAAGAAAAGCTTCCCCTTGTTGTCGCACAAAGCGCAGTGTTTGGTCTTGAACTAATTCTCGGATGGAGCGTAAGCCAACAAAACCAACAATCTTTTTATTGACCGTGACAGGGTGAACTTCTGCATCTGTAAAACGAACCTTGCCTATAATTGGGCGCTGTTGCGCATCAAACAGAAGGAAGCGTTGGCGATAATATTGAGACGGATAAATCAAATCCAAATTAGGTGTGCTTGGAGGTGGAACAAGGTCACGCAAATTTTCTAGTTTTGCTTGATACCACTCTCTTTCCATACGACTCTCTTGTACAAGAAAGTACCAATCATCGTAATAGATGTAGAGATTAGCGGTTCTATTCGCCATCTGCTCTAAAAAGTCTCGATCACGTTCTGTTGCATATGATACAAAGCCTCGGTCAAAGCTCCATTGGAATACTTGCCACATAGAAACAATTAGCAGAATGTTACTTAAAACAAAAACCGCAAAGAGTTTGTGGCGAATTTTTAACCCTTTTGGGATGGTCATGGTTGGAGATGAGATCCTGTTTTATGTCCTGTTTATATAAATATGACAGGCTGTAGTTATCAATGTAGGCATAAAAATGCAAATCTTATCTTTACTATATAGTTTTTACAGGAAACTTGGCTACTTGGCTGTGGTGCAAATAATGAGGATTTCCCATATTTGGATCTCTTTAGGGAAGATACGAATAAGTCTTCTGAGCTTCAGTCTTATCAGAGAAACGGTCTATCAAGGCAAGAGTGAGCAGGAATGTTAATACCTTTCAATCACTCTTAACGCAGAGAGGCCGTTTCTATGAAAGACCCGAAGGGCGTGAGCTAAACACTTTTTATTCTTTGTTAAGCTTCTTGCCAATATGTTCATATTGGACAGCGAAGCTTGCCTCGAATAATAAAGGTTTATCCACACGCTGAAGCCAGTGGACTTGTTCGTACCTTCCCTAGTACTATGCATTAAATTTATATCTTTTGGTTTTAGTTATGCGTTTCATTTCTCTATTCAAAGGTTTGTTTTCTTTTTTCTTAATCGCCTTAAATACCACGCTTTGTTTTATTCCTGTTATGGTTTTGGCGTTATGCAAAATTGTATTGCCGTTCCCTAATGTCCGTGCTGTTTTAAATGTCATACTGGATAATATTGCGACAATTTGGATCGCGATAAACAATGTTAATCAAAAGTGCATTGGGCGATCCAAAATTCATTCCTCGGGCGACCAAGAATTATCGGCTAAAGATTGGTACATGATTGTGTCTAATCATCAATCTTGGGTGGATATTTTAATCTTGCAGCGCATGTTTAACCGAAAAATTCCTTTTATTAAATTCTTCTTAAAACGCGAACTGATTTGGGTGCCGTTTATTGGTTTAGCTTGGTGGGCTTTAGAGTTTCCTTTTATGAAGCGTTACAGTCCTGCGTTATTGAAAAAGCGACCAGAGCTTAAAGGCAAAGACATTGAAGTGACGAAAAAAGCCTGTGAGAAGTTTCAGTATTTTCCGGTTTCAATCATGAACTTTTTGGAAGGAACGCGTTTTACGTCGCAAAAGCATGAACAGCAAGTGAGTCATTTCAAGCACCTTTTATCCCCTAAGGCTGGCGGTTTGTCTTTTGCTTTAAATGCAATGGATGGAAAACTGCATTACTTAATTGATGTGACCATTGTTTATCCTGAAGGTATTCCAAGCTTCTTTGATTATCTGTGTGGCAAGGTATCTGAAGTGAAGGTTCATACTCGGATGTTGCCAATAGACGATTCATTGCTTGGGGACTATCAAAATGATGCGGAGTATCGCGCTTATTTCCAAGAATGGGTGAACGAACTTTGGCGAGAAAAAGATCAGAAAATCGATCGCCTTTTGAAGTAAGGGAGTGTTTAAAAAGGGTTTTATGCGATTTATCAGAGGCTAGCAGTTCCTTCTTTTTGAGTGACACGTTAGAATCTGATTTTTAAGATTTTATAGAATAGGAATATGTAATGGGCAGAGCCTTTCAAAACCGCAAAGAGTCCATGGCAAAAACGTCTGATCAAAAAGCCAAGGTTTATAGTAAGTACGGCCGTGAAATTTATGTTTGCGCAAAATCCGGTGGTATCGATCCTAATGGTAATTTGGCGTTACGCTCAATGATCGAGCGCGCGAAAAAAGATCAGGTGCCAACGCACGTTATCGATAAAGCAATTGATAAAGCGAAAGGCGGTGGCGGAGAAGATTTTGATACTGCTCGTTATGAAGGCTTTGGTCCTGGTAATACTATGGTGATTGTTGACTGTTTGTCAGACAACCCAAACCGTACTTTTGGTGATGTTCGTACTTGCTTTAACAAAGTTAAGTGTAAAATTGGTGGTCAAGGCAGTGTTAGTCACATGTTTGATCACAGTGCGATTTTTGTTTTTGCTGGTGATGATGAAGAAGCTGTTTTAGATGCTCTTATGATGGCTGATGTTGATGTAACAGACATTGAGCTAGAAGACGGTAAAGTGACTGTTTTTGCACCAAACACAGATTACGGTAAAGCAAAATCAGCATTAGTAGAAGCGCTTGGTGATATTGAATTCGAAGTTGATGAAATTCAATTTGTCCCACAAAATATGACTGAAATCAGCGGTGAAGAAGTTGAACAGTTTGATCGTTTTCTTGATCTTTTGAATGATCTAGATGATGTCCAACGTGTTTACCATAACGCTGAATACTAAAATTTATAAAAGGCGCAGTGGTATAAAGCCACTGCGCCTTTTTTTATTGAAGTGTAATTAAACAAAAGTAGGGAGTAATTTGTGGGAAAAGCCAAGCCTCAAGTGCAGTCTCCCTGTATTCATATTTGCTCTTTGAACGAAGAAAATGTCTGTACCGGGTGTTACCGGACGGGCGAAGAAATTAGTTTGTGGGGAAGTATGGATGAAGCTTCTCAGCTTGCAGTTATGAAAAAAGTTCGAGAACGCGAAGCGAAAAGTCCATTCGTCAGTAATTAATCTGCCCCATCTTTTTCAATAGGCCAGTCCTTGGCTATTTCAATATTATTTTTCCGTCAGTTTGTTTTTTAATTCAATCCATTGGGACATGTATTGCGTGCTTTTCAAGCTGTGGTGTCTGAGCATTAATCCCAAAAAATGTTTTTTCCGTAAGCTGTTTTTGAGTTGGTTTTGTACGATCAGCCGTTTTGTTAAAACAGACTCCCACTGCGCTGCTTGATAACGGTATTCTAGGATTCGATTGCCGTTTTGTTGCATTAATTTCCAGCTTCTTTTGTCTTCATAAAGAGAAACAGCCGCGTCGACAAAGGTGTCATTGTTGTCTGCGACCACACCGTTCCAAGGTAAATTGCCATGCATGGATTCTGACCCGATAGGTGTTGTAATGCTTGGTGTGCCCATTTGCATGGCTTCAACCAGTTTGCCTTTTATGCCGGCGCCAAAGCGTAAAGGAGCTAAACAAATTCGCGCGTTTTGCATGACTGCTTGAGCGTCTTCTGCCCAACCTTTCACTAAGAAACCTTCCTTTGCATTATGTAATTTTGTGGCTTTGGGTGGCGGATAAGCACCATAAATATGGAGCTCAGCGTTTGGTAAGCGTTTGCGAATTTTTGGCCAGATTTCAGTTTTCAATTTCAGTACAGCATCCCAATTCGGGGCGTGACGAAAATTACCAATGCTGATGAAATGTTCCCGTTCTTCAAAAGTTGGCAATGTGCTCATGTCGTTTGGTGCGTCGAGCATAAAAGGCAGATGCAGTAGATGTGTTTCCGGAACTTGAAATTCATCCATTAAAAGCTGGGTTTCAGTCTCGGAGATCATCAGAGTAAGGTCGCAACGGTGAATAGCGGCAATCTCTCGAATACCATGATCGCTGTAAAGGTCTTCTAATTGAAACTCTCGATTTTGCTTTAAGGCTAAGTGCCTAGCTTGTCGCAATGAGTGAAGGTCCTCAGTGTTTAAAACTCGCAAAGAATCTGGACTAAACTTTTCTACTCGCCAACCAAATTGCTCTTCCATCATGAAGCGATCAAAGATCACGATGTCTGGCTTTTTATCGGCAATATATTTGTCGAATGAGGCGTCATTCAAATCAATATGGTCTGGAGTAATGCCTAACAAAGATAAGTCCGCCATGTGCTCCGTTTGTTGAGCCGGGCTTGCAAAAGAAATTTGCCACTGGTTCTTATGGAAGCAGTTGAGTAGTTGCATCATGCGGCTGCCAGCGGCAGAAGAGTTTGGTTCTGGCCAGACATAGCCAATGATTAGTAAGTGCACAGTGCTCTCTATTTAAGAAAAGAATTAAAGAAAAAAGGCTTTTTAGATTCAGGATTTAAACGAGAATCAGGACATATTCGTTTGGCTATTGTATCATGGCGAACAGATTTGTGTTGCCTGCCTCGTTTGTAGGGATTGTTAGGCAAGACGTAAGCAAAACATGACGTTGAGAATATAATTATGATCATCAAACCAAAGATTCGTGGATTTATTTGTACAACAACACACCCAGTGGGTTGTGAGCAGAATGTAAGAAATCAAATTGCTTTTACTAAGGCTAAAGGCAAAGTTGAAAATGGCCCTAAAAAAGTACTTGTGATCGGTGCGTCTAGTGGTTATGGATTGTCTTCTCGAATTGCCGCTGCCTTTGGTTCTGGTGCGGCGACGATTGGTGTTTTCTTTGAAAAGCCAGGTACTGAGAAAAAAACAGGTACAGCCGGTTGGTACAACTCTGCCGCTTTTGACAAAGCTGCGAAAGAAGAAGGTTTGTACTCTAAGAGCATTAACGGCGACGCTTTCTCAAACGAAGCTCGTGATAAAGTGATTGAATTGATCAAAGAAGATCTTGGTCAAGTTGATATGGTGGTTTATTCATTGGCTTCTCCAGTGCGTAAAATGCCGGAAACAGGTGAAGTTATTCGTTCTGTTCTTAAGCCAATTGGCGAGCCGTACAAATCTACTGCGATTGACACAAACAAAGATGTGATCATCGAAGCGGAAATCGAACCTGCGACAGAAGAAGAAGTTGCCGCAACGACAACGGTTATGGGTGGCCAAGATTGGGAGCTTTGGATGTCTGCTTTGCAAGAAGCGGGTGTTTTGGCGGATGGCGTTCGTACGGTAGCGTATTCTTATATTGGTTCTGATATCACTTGGCCAATATACTGGCACGGCGCACTAGGCAAAGCAAAAGAAGATTTAGATCGTGCTTCTGCAGCGATTGATAGCAAGCTTGCTGCAGTGAATGGCGGTGCGAATGTTGCTGTATTGAAATCTGTTGTGACACAGGCTTCTTCTGCTATTCCTGTTATGCCTTTGTACCTTGCGATGGTTTTCAAAGTGATGCGTGAAAAGAATATCCACGAAGGTTGTATGGATCAGATTTACCGTATGTTCTCTGAGCGTTTGTACAATAATCACAACATTTCTGAACTAACGGATGATATGAATCGTCTGCGTTTGGATGATTGGGAATTGCGTGAAGATGTTCAGCAGGCTTGTCGTGACCTTTGGCCACAGATTACAGACGCTAATTTGTTTTCTGAAACAGATTACCAGCTTTACAAAGATGAGTTTTTGAAGTTGTTTGGATTCGGAATTGATGGTGTTGATTACGAAGCGGATGCTGATCCAGTCGCAGACTTTGAAGTTATTACTCTTTAATTTCTACTAAGGGGTAATGAAAGAAAGGAGTTTGGCTTAGGCTGAACTCCTTTTTTAATGTCTGTTTATCTCTTATAGTATATGAATTCGTACTTGGGGTGATTATGAAGCGATTTTGTTGGTTACTTGGTGTTATGTCTGTTGTGGTGAGTGCTCAAACAATTGAGCGTAAACCTGTGGACATTATTTATGGTAATCAATTAATACGCTCTGAACATCAGGTGGTTTTAAGTTCCCCTGATGCGGTTTCCGTTATTCCTGTTGAGCAGGTAGAACAAACTTTAGGTCCAAATGTTGTGATTGCTGCTGATGGCAGCGAGCTGTCTTATTTGGAAGAGAATGATATCGCAAAGCGTGAGCAAGAAATTTACGACGAGGTAAATCGCCGTACGGAAGAGGCGCCATTTACTGTGTTGTTTACAGGTAATATCCCCGAAAAAATCCAAGAAAGACGCTTGAGGATGATGCCTGAAATAGGTGTTGTTAACGAGAGTGTTCCTGGCCCATCAAGCAATCCTCTTGATGTTGGTGCTTTTTCCCCTGTTGGTCAGGGTGTGAATTCATCAAAAAACTCAAATGCATCCGCAAAAGAGTTAGAAAAGCTTGATGCGCTAATTGGTGGTTGAGCTTTCTTCTATTCTCGTTGTTTCATCATGTTGTGGCTTTGATTCACTGTGAGAATCTAGAGTCTCTGCTGACTGCCAATCGGTAAGTTCAGATGGAAACGCTTTGTTGTGAATAACAATTCTAGTGCTGTCTACAGAGTCTAATTTCTTTTCCATGAATTGAATGAAATCTTCCTTTTGTATCGCCTCTACTGCTTTTATCCATTCTTCATCAAAATCAAAGTTAGGTTCTTTTTGCGCGATTTGTCGCCATTCGCTGAGTGCATTATCACTAAGGTTTTTTGCTTGGATCTTGAGTTGATTTAAAAGTGTGCTTTTGGCTGCGTCGAAATCTTCTTCTGCTAGTGTACTGAGTTGACTTCTTTGCTCTAAAAGGAAAGTGTCGATTGCATTGACCAGCGTTAAAGTATCTTTGTTAGGTGACTGTATTACTAAGCCTAATATTGGGGTATTACGTGTGCTCAGATCCTGCGTGCCCACAATGTAGCCAAGTTGCTGGTTGGTTCTTAGGTCCTGATAAAAAGGGCTGTTTATTATTTTTCTCATGATCGAGAAATAAGCCTTTTGCGTTATTGTGTCATCGTCTTCAAGATCTTGGGTGCTTGTGTCTATTAGAGCATATAAAACAGCGCTGTCATCACTACTTGAGTCAAATTGATGGTGCAATTTCTGTTGTGTTGGTAGGGCTTTTGTTTGTATTGAGATGCCTTCTCTGTCTGTTAATCTTCCATCAAATCTTTCATACAGTGTATTTGCTAGTTTCTCTGTTTGTTCTTTGGTTAAGTTGCCTGTGCTGTAGCCAACCACACTAAAGTTGTTACGTGCATTCTTGGTAAATTCCTGCAAATCGCTAAGTGAAATTGCCGTAAGCGCTTCTTTAAGTTGTTTGGTGGTGAAGCTGTTCTTTGTAATAAGAGTATTTAATGCGGAATTAGCGCCTTGATAAGCTTGTTTGCTCGTTTGGTTTGATAGGTCTTTTTGTAGTTGCTGCTTGGCAAGTTCAAATCGATCAAATGTGGGGCGAAATAGAAACAGTTGATCAATCAGCCAGATTAGATAGTTGTTTTGTTTGTCTGAATAGCCGTTTGTTCGTAGGGTTACGCCATTTACATGAGGATAAAAGTTAAAGCCTAAACCTGCGAGATAAGGGGAGTATGTGTATTCACTTACGCTCTCATTAAATAGTCGACTCCAAAGTCGATTGAGTAGTGTGTTTTTGGCTGTGTCAGCGGCATTATCAAAGCGCAGAGCCAAAAAATTCATCGCAGTGGGTTTGTGAAAGCTGGAGTCTGATTTATGCCAGTAAGAAAAGCCTTCTTTTTGGAAGACGAGAGATGGGGCTTCATCTTGTTCGTTAATCATGGTTAATGATTCAGGGATGAAGTTATTTCTGTCCGGTAGAGTGACGAGTGTACTTTTCACGGCTAAGTTCATTAGGTCGAGAAAGGGTTGGCTGAAAAAATTGTTGCTGTATTCACTTTGATACCAAGGTTCGATTTGCCATTCTGGTATGTCTTTCGCCCAGTGATTCGGCATTTCTTTATTGGATGTGACTTGGATGAGCAGGTTTTCAGTATTAAGTTGTTGGAGAAGGTGGCTTATATCTTCTTTGTTGGCCATCTTGTCTATTCTGAAGCTACTCAATAAGTCTTCCGTTGGTACTTTAAGTGCTTTGGCTGACAAGGCGCGAGCCAGGTTTTGTGGATGTACATAACTTTGATGATTAAACATCATTTGGCTTAACTTGAGACCTTCCTCTAAATAAATGGGGTTAATGGGGGAGGATCTCAGTAGATTTATTGTGGCAAAAAAACGTTGTGCCACTGTGTCGATTTTTTCCATTCCCGCTTCAGTTAATCTCATTTTGACGGTAAAGAAAGCATTGCTTCCATAATCTGAGCTGGTGCTGGCCGAGATGCTATTAATAAGTCCTTCAGATTTTAACGAGGCATAGAGTGAGCCTTTATTTTCATTCCCTAAAATATAAGACAGATACCTTGTGGGCTGTGTTTTGTAGTTGAGTAACTGGGCGTCTATTTGGTAGTAAAAATAGAGCGTGTCTTTATCGATAAGAGGACGAATAAATTGCAGGCGAGGTTTGTTAATTGGGATGAGTGTCGGTGGCAGTGCCTGAGTGGGTTCTGTTTGCCCTAGTTGGGTTTGTTCTGGTTGAGCTTGTTCAGACTGTAATGATGTCTCATCTGGAGTCTTTTGAGTGGGTGCAGGTTGGCTTTTTATATCAGAAAAGTATTCAGTGGCAAGCCTCGCCATTTCTTCATAAGAAAGGTTGGCGACCATAACTAGTGCCATGTTTTCTGCATAATAGTTTGCTTTATACAAAGACAGTAATTGCTCTCTTAGAGGATTATTTGGTCGGTCTTTAAGAGTGTCTAAATTGCCGACAGTGAATCTATTGTATGGGTGGTCTTGGTTGATAAGTGTTTTGAAGGCTTGGTTGTTGCGTCGACTCTCGTTTTTAAATTTTGCTTTATATTCTGCGTCGACTGCATTTTTTTCCCTTTGAGTGAGTGATTCACTGAATAAAGGCGAGATGAAAAATTGTGCGAAGCGGTCGATGGCGCCTTCATAGCCAGAAGGTTTTATGTCAAAGAAGAAGTTTGTTGTGTCTGTGCTTGTATAAGCGTTATGCGTGCCACCATGAGTACTGATATAAGATTGATAATTGCCTGATTCTGGGTATTTTTCTGTGCCTAGAAAAAGCATGTGTTCCAAGAAGTGAGCAAGCCCTTGTTGGTCTTTAGGGTCATTAAAGCTGCCTACATTTACAGATAAAGAAGCAGAGAATCGCTCGGCTTGAGGGTCGTTTATCAGTATTACTTTCAGCTGGTTTGGTAATGTGATTGTGTAGTAGCTATTTTGATCCGTTAGGCTTTTATTTGGAATAATGGTAGCGGTAGGAATTGGAGGTGTGTGATCTGTGTCGTTTTGGCTCATTGATTCATCTGTCTCTGAATTTGTAGAAACTTTGACTTCATCCGCTAGGATGGGAAATGACGCGAGTGCAGTAAGCAAAGCGAAAAAGGGAATGAGTTTCTTAATAATCTGAATCATTGATTCAGATTAACTGAAGCTTATGAGTAGACGCAATGGATGCTTTTACTTTCCATTGCGTCAAAGTAAAGAATTTATTGAGCATTAATGGATTGGCCGTTGATTGTAAGGCTGTCTTTACCGATTAAATACAAGTAGAGCGGCATGATATCTTCTGGCGTTGGGAGTGTTTGTGGGTCTTCTTCTGGGAATGCCTCGGCTCTCATGCTGGTTCTCGTTCCGCCAGGGTTGATCGCATTTGCGCGTATGTTTGGAGATGATGTTGCCAGCTCGCCCGCAAACAGTTGCATCATGGCTTCGGTAGCGAACTTGGAAACAGCATAAGCACCCCAGTTTGGCCTTGCAGTGCGACCGACTCCGGAAGACGTAAAGATAATGGAAGCCTCTTTGGATTTTTGTAAAAGTGGCATGAGAGCTTGTGAGAGCAGTAATTGGCTGGTGACGTTCACTCGCATGACTTGTTCGAATAAAGTTGGGTCGTAGCTCGCTAAAGGTGCTCTGCTGCCAAGTAAGCTGGCATTGTGAAGGACACCATCCAAATGGCCGAATTCATTTTCAATAGTGTTGGCTATTTCTAGGTAGTCGTGTTCCGCAGCGCCATCCAGGTTGAGCGGAATGATCGCTGCTTGCGGATAGCCGAGATCTTCAATTTGGTCGTAAACGGCTTCGAGTTTTTTTGTAGTTCTACCTAACAAAATCACAGTTGCGCCGTATTTTGCGTAGGTGATGGCTGCGGTTTTTCCAATGCCATCACCTGCGCCAGTTACAAGAACGATCTTGTCTTTGAGTAGTTGATCTGGAGCTTGATAAGTAAACATATCTCCTCCTTTTGCCTAATTGAGGCTTAGGGTTTTTGAGTGTGCATTAGGTAGTTTACAGACACGTCTTTGTCGTTCAGTTTGTAGGCCTTAGTGAGTGGGTTATAGGTCATGCCTGTCATGTGTTTTACTTCTAGTCCTGCCTGTCTTGCGTAGTTGTTTAGTTCGGCAGGTTGGATAAATTTAGCGTAATCGTGAGTGCCTTTTGGAAGCATGTTTAAAATGTATTCTGCTCCGATGATGGCAAATAGATAGGCTTTAGGGTTTCTATTTATAGTAGAGAAGAAAACATGGCCGCCGGATTTTACTAGTGTCATGCAGGCTTTAATTACGGAAGATGGGTCTGGAACATGCTCAAGCATTTCTAAACAAGTAACCACATCGTATTGGCCTGCTTCTCGTTGAGCGATTTCTTCTGCTGTGATTTTTTCGTAGTCGATATCAAGCTGAGATTCTTCTAAGTGTAGTTTGGCGACAGCAAGAGGAGCTTCGCCCATATCGATGCCTTTTACATTGGCGCCAAGTTTTGCCATGGCTTCAGATAGAATGCCGCCGCCACAACCTACGTCGATCACTTTTTTGCCGGAAAGTCCGCCTGTGTTTTCGTCTACATAATTTGTGCGCAGCGGGTTGATGTCATGTAAGGGTTTAAATTCATTTTCTTTGTCCCACCAACGACTTGCAAGCGCTTCAAACTTTGCAACTTCATTTAAATCTACATTGTTTTGTTGTGGGTTGGTCATATGTATTTTTCCGTATTTGTCTGTCGCTAGAGAATTGAGAGCTTACTCGATGTGCTGAGTTAGTGAGTGTGTTTTCTAGTATAACGCCAACCATGAGGGTGACCAATAGCTAACTCATATATTAGGTACGAGCAGATTTCTTGTTTGGTTTTCTTTGATATTCGACAAGAAGGTAAGAAACTGAGAATCAAATGCAATTATGAGCAACAAAACATACAGCTTGAAGGAGTGTTATTTATTTCCTTATGTTACAATGCAGCGCTTATAAAAAGAGATGATGAAGTCTGTCAGGCTTCCGAGGCATAAGGATCGATTGTATCTATGGGTGAATTAGCCAAAGAAATTATTCCCGTCAGTATCGAAGATGAACTTAAGGGATCTTATCTAGATTACGCAATGAGCGTAATTGTAGGTCGAGCATTACCTGATGTACGTGATGGGTTAAAACCTGTTCACCGTCGCGTTCTATTTGCGATGAATGAACTTAAAAATGATTGGAATAAACCATACAAAAAGTCGGCACGTATTGTCGGTGATGTAATCGGTAAGTATCACCCTCATGGTGACTCTGCTGTATACGATACGATTGTTCGTATGGCTCAACCTTTCTCAATGCGTTACACGCTGGTGGATGGTCAAGGTAACTTCGGTTCTGTCGATGGCGACAGTGCGGCAGCAATGCGTTATACCGAAATCCGCATGGCAAAAATTTCTCATCATTTATTGATGGATCTTGAGAAAGAAACAGTTGATTTTGTGCCTAACTACGATGGCACAGAGTTTATGCCAGAAGTATTGCCTGCACGTGTTCCTGGTTTGCTTGTAAATGGTTCTGCTGGTATCGCCGTTGGTATGGCGACCAATATTCCACCACATAATTTAGGTGAAATTATCGATGGTTGTCTTGCGGTAATTGATAACGCAGACGTCACTATTGATGAGTTGATCGAACACATTCCAGGGCCAGATTTCCCAACAGGGGCCTTTATTAATGGTCGTGCTGGTATTGTTGAAGCCTACAAAACAGGGCGCGGTCGTATTTACATGCGCGCTCGTCATCATTTTGAAGACATGGAAAAGGGCAATCGCCAAGCCATAGTCTTTACTGAAATTCCTTACCAGTTAAACAAAGCGAAAGTCATTGAGAAAATTGCCGAGCTTGTGAAAGAGAAAAAGCTGGAAGGCATTAGTGAACTTCGTGATGAGTCTGACAAAGACGGCATGCGTATTGTGATTGAGCTGCGTCGCGGTGAGAACCCAGACGTTGTTGTTAATAATATCTTTGCTCAAACCCAATTGCAGTCTGTGTTTGGTATCAATATGGTGGCCTTGGTTGATGGTCGTCCACAACTACTAAACCTGAAACAGATTCTTGAATGCTTCGTGAAACACCGTCGTGAAGTAGTGACTCGTCGTACGATTTTTGAACTTCGTAAAGCGCGTGAGCGTGGTCATATCCTTGAAGGTTTGGCTGTGGCTCTAGCAAATATAGATCGCATTATCGAATTAATTCGTACTTCTCCAACGTCTGCAGAGGCAAAAGAGAAGATCGTTGCTGAATCTTGGCAGCCAGGAAATGTTGTTGCCATGCTTGAACGTGCTGGTGCTGACGCTTGTCGCCCAGATGATCTTGATGCAGGTTACGGCTTCGTTGATGGTGCTTATCACTTGTCACCAGATCAAGCGCAAGCGATTCTAGATTTGCGTTTGCATCGTTTGACTGGCTTAGAGCATGAGAAATTGCTTGGCGAGTACAAGGCTCTAATCGAGTTGATCGCTGAATTGCTGAACATTCTTTCTAATCCAAATCGCTTGATGGAAGTGATTCGTGAAGAGCTTGAAGAAGTTCGTGATAGTTTTGGTGATGCACGTAGAACGGAAATTATCACTTCTCGTCAAGATCTAACCATTGCGGATTTGATCGATGAAGCGCCAATGGTTGTGACCATTTCGAATACAGGTTATGCGAAATCTCAGCCACTAGAAGAGTATCAAGCTCAACGTCGTGGTGGTCGTGGTAAGTCTTCGGCTAGCATGAAAGATGAAGACCATATTGAGCATCTTCTTGTAACAAGCAGTCACGATACCATCATGCTTTTCAGTAACTTTGGTAAAGTTTATTGGTTACGTGTTTTCGAGATTCCAGTTGCGAGCCGTGGTGCCAAAGGTCGTCCAATCGTCAACTTGTTGCCTTTGAGTGAAGGTGAATCTATCTCTGCTTTGTTGCCTTTGCCTGTTGTTGAAGACACAGATAAAGAAGAAGGTGATGAAGACGTTGCTGATGAAGCAAATGTAGAGTCAAGCAGTTACATCTTTATGGCGACTGCGAAAGGTACCGTTAAGAAAACAGCGATGCAAAACTTCGCTCGACCTCGTTCTACTGGCTTGATCGCATTGAGCCTAGACGAAACAGATGAACTGGTTGGCGTATCTGTTACTACAGGCGAAAACGACATCATGTTGGTTTCTTCTTCTGGTAAAACGATTCGCTTTAAAGAGTCAGATGTTCGTCCAATGGGTCGTACAGCGGCAGGTGTTCGAGGTATTCGATTGAGTGAAGGTGCGAAAGTGGTTTCTCTGATCGTTCCTGAAGAGGGTTCTGCTGTATTGATGGCTTGTGAAAACGGCTTTGGTAAGCGTACGGCAGTGGAAGACTTCCCAGTTTATGGTCGTGGTGGTCAAGGTGTTATCGGTATCCAAGTGTCTGATCGTAACGGCCCAGTTATTGGTGCGGCTCAGGTTGAGGAAACGGATGAAATTATCTTGATTACTGATCAGGGTACCTTGGTTCGTACTCGAGTGACGGAAGTGTCTTGTCAAGGTCGAAATACACAAGGTGTCACCTTGATTCGTCTGACTAATGACGAGCACCTCGTTGGCATTGAGCGTGTCGTGGAAAACGATGAAGGTGATATCGAGATTGATGAAGCAGATGATGCGGTTGTCGATCAAGCGCCAAATGATGGCGACGAATCTCCTGATATCACAGAAGCTGATACGGAATAGTAAATAAGCGGCGCACCTAGGTGCGTCGCTTTTATTGTAGATGGGTCCTGAATACTAGAGGTAATAAGCAGGATGAACCGAGTATATAATTTTTGTTCTGGTCCGGCAGCGCTTCCAGAGGCTGTTTTGAAAAAAGCACAAGCTGAGCTATTAGACTGGCATGGCGCTGGTGTTTCCGTTATGGAAATGAGCCATAGAAGTACTGAGTTTATGTCTATTTTGGCTTCGGCTAAAGCGCGTTTAGCTCGTTTGCTTGATGTTAATGATGATTATGAAATTTTGTTTGTTCAGGGTGGTGCATCGACTTTATTTTCCCAGATCCCTGCCAACTTAGTGAATGGTTTTGATTCTGCTTGCTACTTAGATACAGGTGCTTGGTCTTCTAAAGCGATTAAAGAAGCAAAACGCTACACCAAAGTAAATGTTGTTGGCTCTTCTAAAGAACAAAACTATTCCACGGTTCCTGATTTTTCTAATCTTGAGTTAGATGAAACTGCTGCCTACTTACACCTTTGCCCTAATGAAACAATTGGCGGTGTAGAGTTTTCTGATTTGCCTGAAACGAATTTGCCGATTGTGGCAGATTTGTCTTCGACTATTTTGTCGAGAAAAATTGATGTTAGTAAGTACGGCATGATCTACGCAGGCGCGCAAAAAAATGTTGGCCCTGCAGGTGTGGTTATTTGTATTGTGCGTAAAGATTTATTAGCTCGCTCTAGCGATGAACTGCCTTCCATTTGGAGTTTTGCGAATCTAGCTGCGAACGACTCCATGATAAATACGCCTCCTACGTTTGCTATTTATTTGGCCGATCTTGTTTTTGAGTGGCTTGAAGAGCAAGGCGGTGTCGAAGCGATTGAGGAAATAAATATTCGTAAAGCGCAAGCTTTGTATGATTTTATCGATTCTAGTTCGTTCTATTCAAATCCTGTTGATCTAGCGTTTAGATCTCGTATGAATGTGCCTTTCATTTTGGCAGATCAATCTTTGGATGCTTTATTTATTGAAGAATCAGAAGCGGCTGGTTTGCGCACGTTAGCAGGTCATCGTTCTGTAGGTGGGATGCGAGCAAGTATTTATAACGCCATGCCGATGGAAGGTGTGCTTGCCTTAATTGATTTTATGCGCGGTTTTGAAGAGCGTCACGGGTAATAACAATATGTCTAACTCTAAAGAAATAGTGCCTGATACATTGCCATTGTTGCGAGATCGTATTGATTCGATTGATTCACAGATCCAGGTGCTTATTAATGAACGTGCTCGCTGCGCTCAAAAAGTAGCCGAGGTGAAGCTTGCTGAACAATCTGATGATGTTGTTTTTTATCGCCCAGAGCGTGAAGCACAGGTTTTAAGACGTGTAATGGAGCGCAATGAAGGGCCTCTTGGTAACGAAGAAATGGCGAAGATTTTCCGTCAAGTGATGTCTTCTTGTCTTGCCTTAGAGAAACCCATGCGCATTGCGTTTTTGGGGCCGGAAGGTACCTTTACTCAACAAGCAGCATTGAAGCACTTTGGTAAATCTATCATCAGTGCGCCAATGGCAGCTATTGATGAGGTTTTCCGCGAAGTGGAATCGGGCGCGGCGAATTATGGTGTTGTTCCTGTTGAGAATTCAACAGAAGGCGTTGTAAATCACACTTTAGACAGTTTTCGCGACTCGCGTTTGAAAATTTGCGGGGAAGTGGAAGAGCGTATTCATCATCATTTGTTAGTTAGTCCGAATATCAATTCGGAAGATGTGACGCATATTTATTCCCATCAACAATCATTGGCACAATGTCGAGCTTGGTTAGACCGTTATTGGCCGCACGCTGAGCGTGTTGCTGTTAGTTCTAATGCGGAAGCAGCTCGTCTTGCTGCTGATGCTGGTCGAAGTGGTCGTGCTGTGGCTGCGATTGCCGGTGAAGTGGCGTGTGAATTGTATGGCTTGATTAAAGTGTCGGCGAACATTGAAGATCGCCCAGACAACACGACACGATTTTTGATTGTGGGTAATCAGGATGTGCCACCTAGTGGTAAAGATAAAACGTCTTTGTTGATTAGTGCTAAAAACGAACCTGGCGCCTTATATCATCTGCTTGAGGCATTTGAGCGTCACGGTGTCGACATGACGCGATTAGAAACTCGTCCATCATTGATGAGTCGCTGGGGATATATTTTCTACATCGATTTTGTTGGCCATTATTTGGATGATGCATGTTGTGCTGTGATTGATGAATTACGTGAAAAAGCATCTGAAGTGAAAGTATTAGGGTCTTATCCTGTTGCTGTTTTGTAGCTTTTTTGGATATATGGCTCGTGTTTGCGTTTTGATAGATAAGAGTAAGTTTTAGATGACTCTGGGTAGTATGCCTCAAGAAAAGAAAAAATTTGGCAATGTCATGATTATTGGTCTTGGCATGATAGGTGGCTCTTTCGCAAAAGCCCTGAAAGACAGAGGGTTGGCGACATTATATGGTGCTGATCGTCGAGAAGGTGAATTGGCGCTAGGTGTGTCTACTGGAGTGATCGATTATCCAGCTCAACTTACTGAAGAATATATCGCTAAGATGGATGTTATCGTTTTAGCAACGCCTGTCCGAGCCATGGAATCTGTTCTACAAGAGATTAAACCTTTTCTTTCTGTTGATACTTTGGTGACAGATGTTGGATCAACAAAAGGGAGTGTGGTTGAGTCTGCGCGTCGAGCTTTTGGCGGTTTACCGTCTAACTTTATTCCCAGTCATCCAATTGCGGGAGCAGAAAAGAGCGGTGTTTTAGCGGCTAATCCTTTGTTGTTTGAAAAGCACATGGCGATCGTGACGCCTTTACCGGACAGCAATCCTCTTTTGCTTGATCGTTTGCATCGTATTTGGCGAGCCATTGGTGCAGACGTTGTGAGTATGGATGTCGAGCATCATGATCATGTTTTAGCGTCTTCTAGTCATTTGCCTCATTTGCTGGCCTATACCTTGGTTGATGCGCTTGCAAATAGTGACCGCAGTCAGGACGTATTCAAGTTTGCCGCTGGCGGTTTTAGAGATTTTACTCGTATTGCTTCTAGTGACCCTGTCATGTGGCGCGATGTTTTTCTGGCTAATAAAGAAGCCACATTGGCGACATTAGATCATTTCACCGATCGCCTTGCGGACATGCGTGCTGCGATAGAGCAAGGTGACGGTGCGAGTATGTTTGGTGTGTTTACCCGAGCTAAGTCTGCGCGAGATCATTTTCTTCGTTTGTTAGAGCAACGTACAATGGGCTCGACAAAAGAAGTGCGACCAACTTCGGTTTCAGTTTTACCTGCTTCAGTTATTAAAGGTGATATTTCTTTGGTGGGTGACAAATCTTTGTCACATAAAGCCATTACCATAGCTGCGCTTTCGGAAGGGGTGAGTGATTTACAGAATATTGATCTTAGTGTCGATGTTCGAATTACTATGCAAGCCTTTCGAGATATGGGTGTTGTCATTGAAGAGGTTGCATTAGATCGTTTACGAGTACATGGTGCCGGGCTTCGTGGTCTTAAAGCACCAATAGCGCCCATTAATATTCATGAATCTCGGGAGAGTTTGTATCTCTTGTTGCCAGTGTTGGCGGGACAATCATTCGTAACCTCTGTTGTTGGTGAAGGTGAGCTGTTAAAACAACCTATGAGTGATTTGTTTTCGGTTGTTCGTGAAATGGGCGGGAAAATTGCTTCTGATGTGGAGGATTGTTTGCCTATCGTCTTGACGCCAGGGCAAGTAACAGATGTTTCTATCAGCTTAACTAGTGGATCTGAGCGTCTTAAAATGTCGGCTTTTTTGGCTGCTTTATATTCACCAACAATGGGGAATGTAAGGCCACTAATTGCTGAATTGTCTCATTGTGAAGTTTTATTGCGTCAATTTGGGGCGGTTGTTTCTGAGTGCGATGGTAGTTTTCAAATAGTCTCATCATCATTATCTGGTGTAGATATCGTGCTTTCCGGTGATGTGCATGAAGCTATGTGGTGGGCATTACTGGCCAGTTTGCTTCCAGGTTCTGAACTTAATGTGAAGAATGTGGGTCTAGACTCTGTTTCGTTTGATTATTTGTCGTTTCTGCAATCTATTGGGTTGGATGTGTCTGTGCCGCCGGAAAGTGTATTGGGGACAGGGTTGCGAGAAGGAGAAATGCATGTTGTATTTTCTGAATTGCAGTCTTTCACATTAAGTGCAGCACGAAGTTATCGATTTAGAGAGATGTTGCCGCTTTTGTGTGTTGTAGCTGCATATGCTAACGGTGTCACTCATATAAATGGTGTTAACGCATTACCTTATTACCATGAGGATAGAGTATTGGCTCTAGTTGACGCGCTTGAAAAAGTGAAAGTGCGTTGTACTTATGAAAATGGTGAATTAATTATTTATGGCTCTGTCCCGCAAGGTGGTGAGCTAGATTGTGCTGGTGATGATCGTTTGGCGTTGGCCATGCTGGCACTTGGTGCGAGAAGTAAATCGACCACAGTCGTCAATGACTGTCAAAAATTATTAGAAGAATTTAATGAGTTGGAGAGCATTGCTGGGCAATTGGGTTTCCATTGTTCGGTAGTGCAGTAGTTTTTTAAGAGGAATAGTTATGATTAACCAAGGCCCAGTTATTACAATTGATGGTCCAAGTGGTGCTGGTAAAGGCACTGTCAGTCAATTAATTGCAGAAAAACTGGGATGGCATATATTAGACAGCGGTGCTTTGTATCGACTTCTTGCCCTTGCCGTTTCGCATCACGGAATGTCTGTTGAGGATGTGGAGACGCTAAAAGTATTGGCGGAGCATTTGGATATACAATTTCAGCAGGTGGAGCTAGGTAAAGTTGAAATTATCTTAGAAGGTGAGACTGTTACTCAGGCAATTCGTACTGAAGAAGTGGGAAATAATGCTTCTAAATTGGCTGCGATTCCTGAAGTCCGTGAAGGTCTATTACTGCGTCAAAGAGCATTTTCACAGTTGCCGGGCTTAGTTGCTGATGGCCGCGATATGGGTACAGTTGTTTTCCCTTCCGCGCAAGTTAAGGTGTTTTTAACTGCTTCTGCAGAAGAGCGTGCACAACGTCGCATACAACAATTGCAGCAAAAAGGCGAAACTGTTAATCTTGATCAATTAGTAAAAACGATTAAAGAGAGAGATGAGCGAGATGCTAATAGAGCGATCGCTCCTCTTGTGCCTGCAGCAGGTGCCTTAGTAATCGATAGTACAGATTTAAGCATTGAACAGGTTGTCGAGATGATTTTTACTGAAACAGTAAAAGCAGGTCTTGCGTAGCCTGTTCTTTTTCGTGTCTGGAATGTGCTAGAATAGATTAAATTTTATCAAAGTCGGTAAAGGTGCCAGCAAGCCTTTATCGCATCATTCAAAAATTGACCCACATTTGCTGGCAATGTGGATAGGGTTTAGTTTACTAAACCAAACATATAGGAAATACAATGACTCAAAGCTTCGCAGAACTGTTTGAAGAAAGCCTTTTAACCGTCGAAATGGCGCCGGGCTCAATTGTTACTGGTATTGTTGTTGATATCGACAGCGAATGGGTAACTGTTCATGCAGGTCTTAAATCTGAAGGCGTAATTCCTCGTTCTCAGTTTCTAACGGAAAGTGGTGAATTCAACTTAAACATCGGTGACGAAGTTAAAGTTGCACTTGACGCTGTAGAAGATGGCTTCGGTGAGACTAAATTGTCTCGTGAAAAAGCGAAACGTGCAGAGACTTGGTCTGTGCTTGAAAAAGCTTACGAAGAAAATGCCATTATCCACGGTGTAATTAACGGTAAAGTTAAAGGTGGCTTCACTGTTGATATCGCTAACATCCGTGCCTTCTTGCCAGGTTCTTTGGTAGATGTTCGCCCAATCCGCGACACATCACATTTGGAAGGTGTTGATCTAGAGTTCAAACTTATTAAGCTTGATCAAAAACGTAACAACGTTGTTGTTTCTCGTCGTGCCGTTATGGAAGCGACTAACAGCGCTGAACGTGAAACACTTCTTGCTTCTCTTGAAGAAGGTCAAGAAGTTAAAGGTATCGTTAAGAACCTTACTGATTACGGTGCGTTTGTTGACCTTGGTGGTGTTGATGGTCTTCTTCACATCACTGATATGGCTTGGAAACGTATTAAACACCCAAGCGAAATCATTGCTGTTGGCGATGAAATCGACGTTAAAGTACTTAAGTTTGACCGCGAGCGTAACCGTGTGTCTCTAGGTCTTAAGCAGTTGGGTGAAGATCCATGGGTAGCAATCAAAGCTCGTTACCCAGAGAATACTAAAGTAACGGCTAAAGTTACTAACTTGACTGACTACGGTTGCTTCGCTGAACTTGAAGAAGGCGTTGAAGGTCTAGTTCACGTATCTGAAATGGATTGGACTAACAAAAACATCCACCCATCTAAAGTTGTTCAGATCGGTGATGATGTAGAAGTTATGGTTCTTGATATTGACGAAGAGCGTCGTCGTATCTCTTTGGGTATCAAACAGTGCACTATGAACCCATGGGAAGAGTTTGCTACTTCTTTCAACAAAGGCGACAAAATCTCTGGCGCAATCAAGTCTATCACTGACTTTGGTGTGTTCATTGGTCTTGACGGCGGTATTGATGGTTTGGTTCACCTATCTGACCTATCTTGGGAAGAAGCTGGTGAAGAAGCCGTTCGTCAATATAAGAAAGGCGATATGCTAGAAACTGTTGTATTGTCTATCGACGCTGAGCGTGAGCGTATTTCTTTAGGTGTTAAACAACTTGAAGAAGATCCGTTCCTTGCTTTCGTAGCTGAAAACGACAAAGGCGCTATCGTTAACGGTACCGTTTCTGAAGTTGATGCGAAAGGTGCAGTAGTTGCTCTTGCGGAAGGTGTTGAAGCTACTTTGAAAGTATCTGAAATCAGCCGTGACCGTGTTGAAGATGCAACATCTGTATTGAAAGAAGGTGACAAAGTAGAAGCAGCGATCATCAATGTTGATCGTAAAGCTCGTACTATTGCTCTTTCTATCAAGCAGAAAGATGCTTCTGAAGAGAAGACAGCGTTGAAAGCTCACTCTGAGAAACAACAAGCTGAAGCGAATGGTCCTACTACTATCGGTGATTTGATCAAAGCGCAACTTGAAAACCAAAACTAAGTTTTGATTTTCTGAAAGCTATAAAAAGCGGACTTCGGTCCGCTTTTTTTTGCGTCTATTTTTATTGAATTTATTGACAAGAAAACTATACACAGAACATGTGGATAACTATGGGTATAGAGTTTGTGTATGTTTTTAGCCTAATGAATTGAGAAAGGTTTGGATATCTTCGTCATCCCAACTTTCTTTTTCTAACAAGCTTTTGAAAGCATCGCTTTGCTGGACCTTGTTGAAGTTTTTTTGGAATTTTGCGTAATGGAAGTCTTTTATTAGGCGCTCATCGTGCTCTGATCGATAAAGTGATGCTTGCTCAGTTTTTTTGGTCTTATCTTCGTCCAGTGAGTCGATTTTTTTATATGTGTTCAAAAAGTGTTTTTTGTTCATATTTCGATCTCTGTTGCATGTTCTATTTCTAGTATCTCAAAATGATCACTTCTTGCACACCATTTAACATTTATGTCCCAGAGTCTAATTCCATGCTCTCTATCTATTTGATCTGATAAGTAGGAGGGTCTTGGGTCTTGAGCAATAACCTGTTCAATCAAACTTATAATTGATTTTTTGTTTTCGGTTTCGTATTTCTCACATTGTAGTTTAGCTTTCGCTGAGAATTGCACTTCATAGGTTGAAGATTTTGTGTGTGCGAATCCGCCTTTTGCTTCCGAGATATTATCCGCATAAGGTAGGTAAGGTTTGATATCTAATACTGGTGTGCCATCGAGTAAATCTGCGCCGTGCAGATCAATAAATACTCTTGTGTCTTCTTTATAGATGCGCCCCATTTTAACCACAGATAAGCCAATAGGGTTGGGTCTATGGGTTGCTCTTGTGGCAAATACGCCCATTTTTTTCTGCCCGCCTAAGCGTGGAGGGCGAACCTTTGCTTTCCAGCCTTCTTGCTGATTTGCATGAAAAATGAATTGAATCCAGATGTGTGAGAAATCACTCAAGCCATCTAATGTGTCGAGTCTATTGTAGGGAGCAATAAGTTCTAAGCGGGCTGTTGCTTCTGTGACTAATCCAGGTTGTCTAGGAATGCCAAACTTTTCTTTATAGCAGGAGTGTATTATGCCAATGGGGGAAAAGGTGTATGAATGAGAACTGGGCACCAAGTCTTCCTTCTTCGTATAAATCTGCACTAAATGAATGAAATTATTATGTTAGTATACTGGCTTAGTTGAATTGGTCGTGATTTATTTTGCCGCCTTTTGTTTGTGCTTTTTACTTTTATTAGAGATTAAAAATGTCTTTAGAATCTTATATGAATCAAATAGGTCAGCAAGCTAGAGCTTCTTCTCGCTTACTTGCTAAAGCTTCCACTCAGCAAAAAAACATGGCGTTATTTGCTATGGCAGACGCTTTAGAAGATGCACGACCTCGATTGATAGAAGCAAATTCGAAAGATATGGAAGAAGGCCGAGCAAAAGGTTTGGATGCGGCTTTATTAGACAGATTACTGCTTAATGACGCTCGAATCGATGGCATGATTGAAGGTCTGAAACAGGTTGCTTCTTTGCCTGACCCAATTGGTGAGGTTTCAGGAATGGTGTATTTGCCTTCTGGTATTCAGCGTGGACAAATGCGAGTGCCTCTTGGTGTTGTGGGTATTATTTATGAGTCTCGTCCTAATGTAACTATTGACGCTGCGAGTTTATGTTTGAAGTCAGGTAATGCAACTATTTTGCGTGGTGGCTCAGAAGCGTTTCATTCAAACCAAGCTATTGCTGAAGCAGTATGTAAAGGCCTTGAAGTGGCTGGCTTGCCTGCAGATGCCGTGCAAGTGTTAAACACAACTGATAGAGAAGCGGTTGGAAAATTAATTACTATGCCTGAGTATGTTGATGTCATTGTGCCTCGTGGCGGCAAAGGCTTAATTGAGCGTATTAGCAAAGATGCCCGAGTGCCTGTTATCAAGCATTTGGATGGTAATTGTCATGTGTATATTGATGATGAAGCCGACTTTGATAAAGCCTTCAAAATTGTAATTAATGCAAAAACACGTCGCTATGGTGTGTGTAATGCAATGGAATCCATGCTCGTGCATAAATCGGTTGCAGACGACATGCTTCCAAAGTTGGTTGCGGCTTTTGAAGAGAAAGGCGTTGAACTTGTTGGTTGTGAATTGTCTCAATCTATATGCTCTTCTATTGGTGTAGCGACAGAAGAAGATTGGTATACGGAATATCATGCTCCTAAACTTTCGATCAAAATTGTGGTCGATATGGATGAGGCAATTGCTCATATAAATAAATATGGCTCGCATCATACTGATGCCATTGTTTCTCAGAATTACAGTAAAACTCGTGCCTTTATGACAGAGGTCGATTCTTCATCTGTTATGGTGAATGCTTCAACATCCTTTGCAGATGGTTTTGAATATGGGTTTGGTGCAGAAATTGGTATTTCGACAGATAAGATTCATGCTCGCGGTCCGGTTGGGCTGTTAGGGCTTACCAGTCAGAAATACATAGTGCTGGGTGATGGTCATACTCGTGACAATTAAGCAGCAGAATGAAATAAAGCGATCTGGTTTGGCGATTATGGGAGGGACATTCGACCCGGTTCATAATGGCCACCTTAGAACGGCGGTTGAGGTGCTTGATAAGTATCAATATTCAGCACTGAAGTTGATACCTTGCTTTCAGCCTGTTCATAAAGGTCAACCAGGTGTTACCGCTCGTCAGCGTTTGGAAATGGCACAGTTGGCCGTTTCTAGTCACCCAAGGTTAAGTGTGGATTCTCGTGAAGTAGAGCGAGAAGGGCCAAGTTATAGTGTAGACACCTTACGAGATATTCGTGCTGAAATAGGCCCAGATGAACCATTGATTATGGTGTTGGGTATGGATAGCTTTTTGTCGCTTCCTACTTGGCATGAATGGCGAGCGCTAACTCAGTACGCTCATCTTTTGGTGGTTTCTCGTCCCGGTTGGGAGCCAGATTTGATTTCGGAGCTAAATGCATTTTGCGAAAACTATCGTGCCTCTGCATCGCATGAGTTACAATGCGCGCCCTCGGGATTAGTCTGGTTTGAGACATTAACCCCACTGGGAATATCTTCTAGCATGATTAGATCGCTGGCTCGAAAGAATGAGTCAATTGCCTATTTATTGCCAGAGCCCGTTCAAAAGTACATAGAGCAACATCAATTATATCGATAGGATAACGTAATTATATGAGTCAGATTAACCTCACAGCAGATCAAATTTTAGCATTTGCTGTCGAAGCATTAGAAGATGTAAAAGGTGACAAGATCACTGTGTTGAACGTTGGAAGTCATACAGACATGATGGATTACATGGTGATCTGTACTGGTACTTCTAAGCGCCATGTTAATGCTTTAGGGCAAAATGTTTTTGAGCATCTTAAGCAACAAGGTTTACAGCCGCTAGGTTCTGAAGGACGCGGAATGGGAAGTGACTGGGTGCTTGTTGACCTACATGATGTTGTTGTTCATGTGATGACAGAAGAAGCTCGAGCATTTTATGACCTTGAGAAGTTGTGGGATATAAAACCAGAAACGTTATAAGGTCTTTATAATGCGAGTTCGTTTGATTGCTGTTGGTAACAAAATGCCCAAGTGGGTGACTCAAGGTTATGATGATTACGCTAAGCGTCTGCCAAAGGATTTTTCGCTAGAGCTTGTTGAAATTCCGATGTCGCCTCGTGGTAAAAATACGGATATACCAAAAGCCATTCGTAAGGAGGGAGACGCTATGCTTGAATCGATTCCTTCTGGAGATAAAGTCATTGCTATGGAGGTGCTTGGTAAGGAGTGGTCTACTGAGCAGCTTGCAGATCAAACGGAAAATTGGCGTATGGATGGTTATAACGTGAGTTTACTGGTAGGTGGGCCAGACGGATTAGATCCAAGATGCACGGCTCGCGCAGATCAAGTTTGGTCTCTATCTCGTTTAACGCTTCCACATCCTATGGTGAGAATTATTTTAGCTGAGCAAATTTATCGTGCTTGGACTTTAATGAATAATCACCCATATCATAGATAAGGTGTGGTGAGTGAACAGCAAACATCAGGCATTTCGAAATTATCGAGAAGAAAAGAAATTAACTCAGCGACGAGTTATTGCTGCAGCGATTTTTGTCTTGTTTTTGGCGACTGTTTTGATGGCTCGTTTGTTTTATCTGCAAGTGATGAACTATGAGCTTTATCAGACTAAGGCAGATGAAAACCGAGTCATGCTGGTAACAGACCCACCACCTAGAGGGTTAATTTACGATCGTAATGGCGTAGTGTTAGCAGATAATCGTCCTATCCACAGTTTGACAGTAATTCCCGAACGGGTTGCTAATTTCCCTGAGTTGAAGCGAGAGCTTTCTGGCATCCTTGATATAACTGATAGTGAATGGGAAGACTTTGAAAGCCGCCTTAAAGAATACCGCCGACCTTATCAGTCCCTTACTTTAAAGTCTCAGCTAACGGATGAAGAATGGGCTAAGGTTTCTGTTGATTTATATAAATTAGACGGTGTTCAGGTTGAAGCTCAGCTAACTCGATACTATCCATATGGTGAGGCATTTGCTCATGCAATTGGCTATGTTGGGCGAATCACATCAAGGGACTTAGAAAGAGTTGATAAGCTTGCTTATCAAGGCGCTTTGTTTATTGGTAAAACAGGAATAGAGGGCTTTTATGAAGATACTTTGTTTGGTGAAGCTGGACTTAGCAAGGTAGAAGTAAACGCTCGCGGGCGAATTATGTCTGAGTTGGAGAAACAAAATCCAACACCAGGGAAAGACCTACATTTATACTTGGATGCCCGATTACAACAATATGCTTACGATTTATTAGGTGATTATAAAGGCT
Source organism: Marinomonas sp. 15G6-16 (assembly GCF_055809555.1). Taxonomy (NCBI): domain Bacteria; kingdom Pseudomonadati; phylum Pseudomonadota; class Gammaproteobacteria; order Oceanospirillales; family Oceanospirillaceae; genus Marinomonas; species Marinomonas sp. 15G6-16. The sequence continues at coordinate 2,981,709 of NZ_CM147916.1, forward strand.
CCGTAGTTGCTATCGATCCGGATACAGGTGGCATACTGGCACTAGTGTCTAAACCCGGCTTCGACCCTAATTTATTTGTCCGTGGTATCTCAGTTCAAGATTATTCGTCTTTACGGAATTCGAAAAAACTTCCTCTTTTTAACCGAGCTTTACGTGGCGGTTATCCTCCTGCATCAACCATTAAGCCTTTTATGGCTTTAGCTGGTCTCGAATATGGATTTTCATCTTGGACAGAGCGCTACTTCGCAAAGGGCTATTACCAAATAAACCCTGATGGTCGACGCTATCGAGACTGGAAACGAACTGGTCATGGTTGGATAGATTTAGAGCGTTCGATTATTGAATCGGTTGATACTTATTATTACCAGCTTTCAAATAAGATGGGGATTACCCCCATTCATAACTTCTTATCGAGATTTGGCTTCGGTCAAAATAATTTACTTGATTTAAGTGGTGGTAGTGTTGGCTTGTTACCTTCTAATGAATGGAAGAAAGCCAAATATAATGAGCCTTGGTACCCTGGCGACTCGGTTAACGTAGGTATTGGGCAAGGGTTTATGGTGGCGACACCGGTACAAATTGCTGCAGCCACTTCTGCGTTAGCTGGTAGAGGGCATTATTATTATCCTCGTATGGCGCAAAGTGTCGGTGACGAGCCTGTAGAGTTTCCTGATGGGCGTGGCGGTGATCATCATATCGTTCTCAAAGATCAGCGTAATTGGGAACGTATGGTCGTTGCAATGCGCAAAGTAATCACTGATTCAAAAGGAACGGCAAGACGCTTACAAGGAGCGGATTATCTTATTGCGGGTAAGACGGGTACGGGGCAAGTATTTAGTTTACAAGAAGACGAAGAGTACGACTCCGAAAAGTTAGACCAGCGTCTGCATGACCATGCATTGTTTATTGGCTTTGCACCTGCTGAAAAACCTAAAATTTCAGTTTTTGCTATTTTTGAAAACGGTGGAAGCAGTTCTAAGCCTGCCGACTTAAGCAAAAAGCTATTTGATGCCTATCTTTATAATGACTATCCAGCCGAATACGACAATTTAAAAGGGAAAGGTGATGACTGAGAGCTTTTACCGTAGAGCATTGTCTTTTACCAATGCTCGTTTATGGAAGTTGGTGCACATTGATATTCTATTAATTGGCTCTTTGTTGTTGTTAATTGGTGGTGGCTTATTTGTTTTGTACTCTGCTTCTGGTCAAAATGTTGCAATGGTTGATCGACAGATATTTCGCCTAATTGTTGGTATGTGTGTGTGTCTGTCTCTTGCTCAACTGCCGCCAAAATACATGCGTCGAGCTTCTCCTGCTTTATTTCTCTTCTTGGTCATTTTGCTTGTTTGTGTCTTGCTGTTTGGTGTGGGCGCCAAAGGGGCTCAGCGTTGGTTATCATTGCCCGGAGGGCTGCGTTTTCAACCTTCCGAAATTATGAAAATAGTCATGCCTATGATGGTGGCTTGGTATTTTTCTAATCGACCATTGCCTCCGACGTTTAAAGAAATTGTTGCTGTCCTCGGCATCATAATATTGCCTGTTTTAATGATAGCGAAGCAGCCTGACTTGGGAACTTCCTTGCTTGTTGCTGTCTCAGGTATTTTTGTTCTATTTTTGGCTGGCTTAGGTTGGCGCTATATTTTAGGTGCCGCAGCCTTTGCACCTATTGCTGGTTATGTTTTGTGGCAAGTGATGCATGATTATCAGCGCCAGCGAGTGTTAACTTTTTTAAATCCTGAAAGTGACCCTTTAGGATCAGGCTGGAACATTATTCAGTCTAAGACAGCGATTGGATCTGGTGGTGTCTATGGTAAAGGCTGGTTAGAGGGAACCCAAGCTCAGTTGGATTTTTTACCTGAAAGCCATACTGATTTTATCATTGCTGTTCTCGCAGAAGAGTTTGGGATGTTGGGTTGTGGTCTGCTTATTTTGGCGTATTTGCTGGTTATTGCCCGAGGTTTATACATTGCCGCTAATGCAGCAGATAACTATGCACGCTTATTGGCAGGTAGTCTGACGTTAACTTTCTTTGTGTACATGTTTGTAAATATTGGCATGGTGTCGGGTATTCTTCCGGTTGTTGGGGTTCCCTTGCCACTTATAAGTTATGGTGGTACTTCTATTATTACCATCATGGCAACATTTGGAATTTTGATGTCGATACAAACTCATAAAAGGGCAATATGATGATTAAACAGATAGCAGTCGTTTTTTGGACGCTCGGTCTAATCGCTTGTAGTAATGTAGATCATTCCAATTCAGGTGTAAGTGACTCTTTATTAGAAAATGAATTGGAAAATGTATCAGACTCATATGCCGCTAACCCTGAAGTTCAGTCGTTTATAGATAAACTAGTGAAAGAGCATGATTATGATAGAAATACTCTTGAATTGGCTTTTTCTCATATAAAAGTGCGACCTAATGTTATTGAAAAGTCAGATAACCAACCAGAAGTGCTTGTTCCATATTACGAATACAAGAAGCGCTTTGTTACAAAAGCAAGAGCGCAGTCTGGTCGTGAATTTGCAGAGCGCAATCAATATTGGTTGCAAAAAGCAGAGCAAGAGTTCGGTGTGGAACCAAATATCATAGTGGCACTTATTGGTGTTGAAACGTATTACGGTCGTATAACGGGCTCTAAAGATGTGTTCACATCGCTCACCACTTTGGCTTTTGATTACCCAAGACGTAAAGAGTATTTTCAAAGTGAGCTAGAGGCTTATTTATTACTTGCCCGTGAAGAAGAGTGGAACATTGGCGCTACAAAAGGGTCTTACAGTGGGGCGATGGGAATGGTTCAATTCATGCCCAGCAATTACCGTAAGCTGGCGCTAGATTATGATAAAAACGGTCACATTGATTTATGGAAATCAGAAGCAGATGCAATAGGCAGTGCTGCTAACTATTTAAAACATCATGGCTGGCAAAACAACCAACCTTGGTTTGTTACCGCTCAGGTAGCTGATCCTGTAAAAGTAGAAAAAGAGATTAATCGTGGCCGAAAAGCAGACACTGAGATGAATGTCTGGTCTTCATATAATGTCTTGCCGACACAGTCTTTTTCGCCTGAAAAAACGGGGCTGGTTGCATTGCGCACAGGACCTGAAGAAGTTACCTATTGGTTAGCTTACGAGAATTTTTTTACCATTATGGATTATAACCCTAGCCGAAGATATGCAATGTCTGTATTGGAATTGGCGCAGAGTATAGGTAAATATGAGAGTTATTAAGGTACTGTTTTTTGTTGTTTTGTCCTCCTTATTACTAAGTGGTTGCATGAGTACGCGTCACGTTTTGGGGCAGGATGATATTGATTATGATAAAGCGTCCGGTGGTGGTCGCTATTCAATTTTACAAGATCATGCGCCAACTGGAGATATCAAGGTCGACCATCTTCCTGATTTGGTTCCTAAGTGGGAGCCAAAAAGCCGAGGAGGTAATAAAAGCTCCTATGAAGTTTGGGGAAAAACCTACCGAGTAATGGATTCTGCAGAAGGGTATGTGGCAGAAGGAACAGCATCTTGGTATGGCAATAAATTTCATGGCCATAAAACCTCAAATGGGGAAATATATGACATGTATAGCTTTTCTGCCGCACATAAATCCTTACCTTTGCCAACGTATTTAAAAGTAACAAACTTGGAAAATCAGCGTTCTGTTATTGTGCGAGTCAATGACCGAGGTCCATTCCATGGTGATCGACTAATTGATCTTTCTTATGCTGCTGCAGCTCGTTTGGACTACCATAAGAAAGGTTTGGCCAGAGTTCGAATTGAAGCCATTACTCCAGCGCAAGGACAAACTTATAATCCAAATGCAACGGTAGTTAATAATACAGCTAATGTCGTTCAGACTCCGGTAGCTAAGGCTTCAGCGCCTTCTAGTGTAAGTGTTGCAACTTCCTCTGACTTAAACTTTACTCATTTACAATTAGGAGCTTTTAGCTCAGAAGAGTCAGCAGAGCGCTTGAAGCAAAAGCTATTTGAAGCCTTTGATACGAGTATTAAAATAACGGCAAATAAACAGGATGACGGCCTCTATAAAGTGTTGGTTGGGCCTTATGATGACGCCAATGAGTTATCAAATTGGCAGAAAAAATTGCAGCAGGAGGGATTTGGAAATCCAGTCAGAGTTATTTTACTACCTTAGTTATTTATTTGTTGGGCTAGAGATTCATAGAGTGCTCTAGTATTATTCATCCACATTTTTAAGAAGACGATATTTTTGAGCATGAAAACACTCCTAGTTTCTTTATTTTTCGCACTAAATATTTTTGTCGGCTCTGTATTTGCCGCTTCTCCGCTGATTCCTGCTCCCCCACAATTATCTGCAAGCAGTTACATCCTAATGGATGCTTATACTGGAGATATCCTAGTAGAGAACAACGCTGATGAAGCTTTGCCTCCAGCAAGCCTAACAAAGCTTATGACGGCTTATATCATTGAGTATGAACTTGCTCGTGGGAATTTGACTCTAGAAGATCAAATTAGAGTCAGCGAAAAAGCATGGCGCATGGAAGGTTCCAGAATGTTTATTCGTGAAGGAACTTATGTATCACTAGAAGATTTAATGCGTGGGATTATCATTCAATCAGGTAACGACGCGAGTGTTGCTGCAGCGGAACATGTTGCAGGCAGCGAATCAGCATTTGCTGACTTGATGAATCAGCATGCACAGCTTTTGGGAATGACGAACACAAATTTTGTGAATTCAACCGGCTTCCCTGCAGAGAATCATTACTCCACTGCTTATGACATTGCGAAGTTATCTCGTGCAACCATTTTGCAATTCCCAGAAAATTACAAAATGTATTCGGAAAAGTATTTCACTTATAACGACATCCGTCAGCCAAACCGCAACAAATTACTATGGCGAGATAAAACAGTAGATGGTCTGAAAACAGGTCATACAAACGAAGCGGGTTACTGTTTGGCTGCTTCAGCTGTACGAAATGGCACACGTTTGATTGCTGTTGTAATGGGGACGAAATCCGATGAGGCTCGTGCTGCAGAAGCTCAAAAACTACTGGATTACGGCTTCCGTTATTACGAAACACGCAAACTTTATAGCCGTGGCCAAGTGTTGAATAACGCTCACGTATGGCGCGGCAGCCAATCTACTGTAAAAGTAGGTTTTGCTGAAGACGTACTTGTGACCATTCCTCGTCAGCAAGGTGCTTCTATTCCAGCGACATTAGAAATGCAAGAAGAGATTACCGCTCCTATCGCAGTTGGAGATATTCTAGGAACCATCGTTGTTGGTACTGAAGGAAATATTTTATTGGAGCGACCAGTTGTTGCTTTGGAAGCGGTTGAAGAGGGCGGTTTCTTTAAACGCCTATTCGATAGTATTAAGCTTTTCTTTATGAAGCTGTTTTAAGCTGAATAAATAGGTAAATTAATGGCATTAATTACAAAAGATGGTGATCAGGCTGAGAATGCAGTAGATGCACCTAAAATAGAATTTCCATGTGAAAACTATGTTATAAAAGTTGTTTCCCTTGAAGTGGAAGGCATTCATGAAACGCTTGCTGAATGCTTCAAGGTGCATGCACCAGAAATGGATGCTAATGCAGTGAAAGTAAACCGATCCAGTAAAGGGCGTTTTGTCAGCTACAGTTTCCGTATTTTGGCTCAAAATGAAGGGCAGTTATCTGCTCTTCACAGTGATTTAATGGCAATAGACGCTGTTAAAATGGTCATGTAAATGGGGCTTGATTTAATTTGTCGTGATTTGGGTGTCGTGAAGTATTCCGATACTTGGGATCGAATGAAAGACTTTACTCAGACGCGCACCAAAGAAGACGCTGATGAAATTTGGCTTTTGGAACATCCGCCTTTATTTACACAAGGGCAAGCGGGTAAACAAGAGCATCTTCTTGCTCCTGGTGACATTCCGGTGATTCAGGTCGACCGTGGTGGTCAGGTCACGTATCATGGCCCAGGGCAGTTAGTGGCTTATGTGTTAATTGATCTAAAACGTTTAGGAATAGGCGTTCGTGATTTGGTTAATGTATTGGAAAACTCCGTTGTTCAAGTGTTGGCGAAAAACACAATAGAAGCCTACCCAAAACCAGATGCACCAGGTGTTTATGTTGATGGGCAAAAGATTGCATCACTCGGGTTGCGAGTGCGCAGAGGTTGCTCATTTCACGGACTTGCATTGAATGTAGACATGGATCTCACACCTTTTGATCGTATTAATCCATGTGGCTATCAAGGCCTGAAAATGGTTGATATGAAGCGCCTGAATAGCAATGTAGTTTTATCAAATATCAAAGTTCAGTTGGCGAACCAGCTAGCTGAGCTGCTCGGGTATAGTTATCCGACTATCCAACAAGGGTGGAAATAAAATGACAGCAGAACGCAAACGCGTTGTCCAAGGGGAGAAGTTACGTGGCGCTGATAAAATGGCACGTATCCCAATTAAGATTGTTCCAACAGAAGAAATTCCAAGAAAGCCAGATTGGTTGCGTGTTCGCATGCCTGCATCGCCTGAGATTGCCCGTATTAAGAGCACTTTGCGAGAGCATAAACTGGCATCTGTTTGTGAAGAGGCAAATTGCCCGAACTTAGGCGAATGTTTTAGTAACGGTACAGCTACCTTCATGATTATGGGCGAGATTTGTACTCGTCGTTGTCCTTTCTGTGATGTGGCTCATGGTCGTCCAAACCCTTTGAAAGAAGACGAACCAAAAGAGCTAGCTGCCGCTATTCGTGATATGAAACTGAAGTATGTGGTTATCACTTCTGTAGATCGTGATGATTTACGTGATGGCGGTGCGCAGCATTTTGTTAACTGTATTAATGAAACGCGTGCAGCAAGTCCTAATATTGAGATTGAGACTTTGGTACCAGACTTCCGTGGTCGTATGGAAGTGGCTGTTGATACCCTTTCTTTAGCACCACCAGATGTGTTTAACCATAACTTGGAATCTATTCCACGTTTGTATCGCCAAGTAAGACCAGGTTCTGATTATCAGTGGTCATTGGATTTGCTTAAAAACTTTAAAGATCGCTGTCCAGATGTGCCAACTAAATCAGGCTTGATGGTTGGTATGGGCGAAACGTTCGAAGAGATTGTTGAAGTCTTAAAAGATTTGAGAGCACACAAGGTAGATATGTTGACGATCGGTCAGTATTTACAGCCTTCTAAGCATCACTTCCCTATGGCGAGATTTGTACCGCCAGAAGAATTTGCTCGTTACGAAGAAGTCGCAAAAGAATTAGGCTTTAAGCATGCCGCTTGTGGACCTTTGGTTCGCTCGTCTTACCATGCAGATAAACAAGCTCATGGTGAGCATGTTTCTTAATTGCTTAAAAATTGAAGTAAAAAGCGGAGTTGAGATTTTTCTTAGCCCCGCTTTTTTTTACTCTTGAGAATAGACTAGTGCCAGTATATTGTGCGGCATAAGTATTTATTGGCTGTTGTAAAAACAGTCGTTTAGTTTTGGAGATGATATGAAGCCTTGGTCCATTAAAGATTCAATGGAACTATATAATGTGAGTCATTGGAGTAGTGGCTTTTTTTCCATTAATGACAAAGGCCGTGTTGTTGCCTTACCTGATAGAGAAAACAAGATAGATCTTACTGAGCTGTCTAGCGCACTTAAGGAGCAAGGGATTCCTTATCCATGCTTGGTTCGCTTTCCTAATATTTTGCATTCACGTATTGAGAAAATAACAAACTCCTTTCAGCAAGCGATAGCGCATTATGATTATCAAGCCAAATACGCCATTGTTTATCCAATTAAGGTAAACCAACAGCGCCGTGTGGTAGAAGAAATAGCGGGCTGCCAACCTGACAACCTATCGACTGTTGGCCTAGAAGCGGGCAGTAAACCAGAGTTAATGGCTGTGCTCGCGATGCATAAAAATACCGACGGTATTATTGTGTGCAATGGATACAAAGACAGAGAGTTTATTCATCTTGCTTTGATGGCTGAAAAAATGGGGCATCAGGTTTTTCTCGTCGTTGAGAAGATGCATGAACTGGATTGGATTTTGGAAGAGGCCGAGAAAATCGGTGTCCAGCCTCGTATTGGTATACGTATTCGATTGGCTTCCACATGTACCACTCACTGGGGAAACAGTGGTGGTGAAAAGTCTAAATTTGGACTAACCACTTCCCAGTTATTACGTGCTGTTGATCGATTGCGCGAATTAGGTTTGTTGCATTGTTTGGAATTGATTCACTTTCATTTAGGCTCTCAAATTACACGCATTCGAGACATTCAAAACAGTTTGAAAGAATGTGCTCGTTATTACGCTGAACTGCATCAAATGGGTGTAGAAGTGAAATGGGTTGATGTTGGTGGTGGTTTGGGCGTCGATTACGAAGGTACGCGTTGTCAGAACGATTTTTCCGCGAACTACAGTATTGGTGAATATGCGAATAATGTGGTTTTTGCTTTCCACAATGTTTGTGAACAATACGACCTTCCTCACCCTCACTTGATTTCAGAATCAGGCCGAGCGGTGACGGCGCATCATGCCATGATGATTGCGGATGTGTTTTCTCATGGTGCAGAGCTTTTACCAATAGAAGAGCCTAGTGAAACGAGCGAACTTGAGTTGCAGCGTTTGTGGGCTTCTTATCAGAGTTTGAAAAGTGAAAGTGATGATGAAAGCCGTTCATTGGTGGAAATCTATCATGATTTATTGGACGATTTTAATGACAGCTTAACTTTGTATAATCATGGTCAGCTCAACCTTTCCCAAAGAGCTCAAGCTGAGAATTTATTTTTATCCGCTTGCCGTAATTTATTGCCTAAACTGGATAATCGTAATCGTGGTCATCGAGCGGTCATTGATGAGCTAAATGAGCGGTTGGCTGAAAAGTTGTTTGTTAATTTATCGGTTTTCCAATCTATGCCAGATGCATGGGGAATCAATCAGCTTTTCCCTGTTTTGCCATTACAAGGTTTGGAGCAAGCACCATCTTTTAGAGGTAAGATTCAAGATGTTACTTGTGATTCAGATGGTTGCTTATATAGCTATGTGGATGGTCAAGGTATCGAATCGTCTTTGCCTTTGCCTCCGCCGCCCGCAAAAGGGGAAGACTATTTAATGGGCTTTTTCTTGGTGGGGGCTTATCAAGAGACGTTAGGAGATTTGCATAACTTATTCGGCGATACTTGCTCTGTTGACGTCTATTTAACCGAAACGGGTTTCATGATTGATCATGTTTTAAAAGGTGATAGCGTCCAAGATGTTCTGAAATATGTTAGCTATGATGAGCAGGTGTTGCTAAATCGCTATCAGGAAAAAATTGCTTTGAGTCCATTAAGTGAAGATGAAAAAGTAGATTTATTTGCCCTATATAAGAAAGTTTTGAGTGGTACAACATACTTGGCGTAAGCTGATTTAATAACCATTTTGGAAGGATTGATTGATGAGAAATGTGAAAGTAGCCTGTGTTCAAATGTCAGTTGGTACTGATTTTCAGGCAAATTTAGATAATGCTGTTGCGCAAGTGAAAGAAGCTGCGGCGAATCAGGCCAATATTATACTTTTACAAGAGCTTTTCATGGGGCCGTATTTTTGCATTGATCAAAAGCCAGAATACTTTGACTGGGCGCAACCTGTGAATGACTGTTTGGCGATTCAAACCATGAGCACACTTGCGAAAGAGTTAGGTGTGGTTTTGCCTATTAGCTTCTTTGAGCGAGATGGAAATGTATTTTACAACTCTCTTGTGGTCATTGATGCTGACGGTGAGGTGCTTGATCTATATCGTAAAACTCATATTCCAGATGGCCCAGGTTACCAAGAAAAGTACTATTTCACGCCTGGCAATACGGGCATTAAAGTCTGGGATACAAAATTTGGACGTATCGGTTGTGGTATTTGTTGGGATCAGTGGTTTCCTGAGCTAGCACGAGAACTGGCTTTAAAGGGCGCGGAACTGATTTTTTACCCAACCGCGATTGGGTCTGAGCCACCTTACCCAGAATGGGATTCTAAGGATCATTGGCAGAGAACAATGCAAGGACATGCAGCAGCAAACATGGTGCCTGTGATCGCGGCGAATCGAGTAGGGCGTGAAAACGGAGAGAATAGCTTTATACAGTTTTATGGTTCATCTTTTATGACAGATGAAATGGGCGCAATGAAATGCGTTGCTGATAGGGATGAGAGCACCATTCTGTATTCTGAATATGATTTAGACTTTATTCGTAAGGCGCGTCAATCCTTCGGTTTGTTTCGAGATCGACGCCCTGATCAATATAAAGCGATCACTTCTGGAGCAGGTTCTACTTGGGAGAAGTAAAGCTCTGTTTGCTTTAGCTCTAAAAGCAACGAGACAAAAAAATGCCCGTTCAAGAAACAAAACGGGCATAAAGCTTTCCATATCCTTATTGATTAGGGGGTGTCTCAATAAGGGCGATCTATTCGTACGGGATAAATCATTTAATTTCGTAGGGCCTGTACGAGAGTTTGGCGGACATATAAGGCGAATGTTGGGCTCTTATATGTTGGATCTTCTGGTTAAATGTGTTCGCCATGTTAGATCGGTCCGTAGAGGTTAATTAACTATAGTCTTAAATTTCGATAGGGGCCGATATAATTTATACCCTTAACATTTATTTAATATTCATATTTTTATAGAGTCTGAATGAGCGTATTTAGTTCCCCAAAAAAATTGCCTTATTTTGCAATCACTCTATCGAGTCGTTTAATTCTTGATGATCTTATTCATCGAATAATGATTGATAAGATGATTGCTTTAGCAGCAGAGCAACCTGGTTGCCTCGGTGGAGACGTTGGCGGTGGAGAAATTGGCTTTGTGGTGACTTATTGGCAAACTAAAGAAAGTGCCGAAGCCTGGCTTCAGCACGATATGCACCGCAGAGTCTTGTCTTTGGGGGAAAGTTTTTGGTATGAAGAATATTCGTTGAAGTTGTCTGAAGTGTTAAGTGATATGCCTTTCAAAGCGACAGATCAAAATTTGTGTAATACGCGTTTTCCGAGGATCGAGACCCCACATGGTGTGTTAAAAATTCTTGATGAGTCAGAAGTTGCTCTTTTGCATCAATATATTGTTGACGAAAAGGACTTTCATGAGCCATGGGAGCCTGCTCGGAGTGAAAGCTATTACTCGTTGGAAACCTGCTTGCTACGTGTGCGAGAGATGAGAAGAGATTTCTTGGAAGACAAAGGTGTTGTGCTTTGTTTGCTTTCACCTAATGAAGATAAAATGCTGGCTTATACAAATTATTCGAATATTGTTCGTGGCGTCTTTCAAGGCTGTAATTTGGGTTATAGCTTACGCCAAGACGAACAAGGTAAGGGGGTTATGCATGAGACCCTGAAGGCTGGAATAGACTATTTGCAAAAAGAGTTAAATATTGAACGTATACAAGCCAGCTATATGCCTAGAAATAATAGAAGTGCTGCCGTTTTAAAGAAAATGGGGTTTGAAAAAGAGGGTGTTGCACGAGATTATTTGAAGATTAATGATGTTTGGGAAGACCACATTTTGACGGCTTTAATCTTGCGTTGAGTTTTTTGCCTTTTTGGTAAGGAGTAAAACGCGCCCTTTAGTGTGTGACGTGGTTACTAATAGAACAATGATGCTATCAGCGCTTGGGTTTGATATGGCTCTTGGTTCTTTTTTCAGTAAGACCTTTCCTAAGCTATCGCATGCTTGGTGCTCTTTTGTGTTGTTTGCTATATAAGCCGTTCCACTAAGCGGCAGAATATATTGTGTTGCGATTTTTTGATAATAAAGTGTTTCATGGTAATGAGCAGTGTAAAGCTCAAGGGAAATACTGCCTGATTCTCCTTGCCATAATGGCCAAACCTTAATGTGATTTCGTCCTGATTCTGATTCCACCGTACCTGAAGACACTTTTTCTAATGGCTTCGCTTCTTTGTTTTTGGCTTTATTGAAGTGGATAAAACAAAGCTCAACTTTTGGTGTTAGTAGCGTTACTGTACTCAGATTGTGAGCGTCTAGCCAAATCCCCTGATGCTTTTTTACGCTCGTTTCTTGTTTGCCTTTCTGTAAAAAAACTTCGCCTTGAATGATGAAGCAAAATGTATCCACTTGGTTTTGATAGAAGCGAGTTGGAGTGCCATCTTGAAAAAGGTGTTCATGAGTAATACATAAGTCATCTTGTTGGTGAATAATGATTCGCTGACTCGATGATTTGTCTAGGCTGTAATGTATTGGGTAAAACATATTTTGATTAGTCATATTTGATAGCATGGCTCTTTTTCATCATCTAGCCTATTGAAGCATGAGAATAAGGGACTTTCCATGCTAATCTTGTGCAGAGTATTGCGGAGCATTGATGAGTTTCTTTATAGTTGAGCCCATCATCATAGTTTGTGGAATATTCATGTGTGATAATAGGCACATGTAAACGTTTGTAGAAGGAAAGGTTCCTTGAGTGAGTTGTCAAATTTCGAGTCAAATGAAACCCTTTCATTAAAAGACTATACGGAAAAAGCGTACTTGAATTATTCCATGTACGTTATTTTAGACCGAGCCTTACCTCATATCGGTGACGGCTTAAAACCAGTACAGAGACGTATTGTCTACGCGATGAGCGAGCTTGGATTAAAATCCAGTGCCAAGTATAAAAAGTCGGCTCGTACAGTCGGTGATGTACTGGGTAAGTTTCACCCGCATGGCGACAGTGCTTGTTATGAAGCCATGGTTTTAATGGCGCAGCCTTTTTCATATCGCTATCCATTAGTGGATGGTCAAGGTAACTGGGGCGCACCAGATGACCCTAAATCCTTCGCTGCTATGCGTTACACCGAATCCCGCCTTTCTAAATATGCAGATGTACTGCTTAAAGAAGTAAGCCAAGGGACAGTGGATTGGGTGCCAAACTTTGATGGCACTCTACAAGAGCCTTCTGTATTACCTTCTCGACTTCCTAATTTATTGCTTAACGGCACGACAGGTATTGCTGTTGGTATGGCAACAGATATTCCGCCACATAACTTACGTGAGGTTGGTGGCGCTTGTATTCACCTTTTGAATAATTCTAATGCGGATTTAGACGAGTTATTGAACTATGTTCAAGGGCCGGATTTCCCAACTGGTGGTGAAATTATTACTCCTAAAGCGGATATCGTGAAGCTTTATGAGACAGGCAAAGGTCAGATCAAAGCGCGTGCTCGTTTCACCTTGGAAGAGGGTGAAATTGTTGTTAATGAACTGCCACATCAGGTTTCGGGTAGCAAAATCCTAGAGCAAATCGCCGCGCAAATGCAGGCGAAAAAGCTTCCTATGGTCGTGGATCTACGAGATGAATCAGACCATGAAAACCCAACACGTTTAGTTATTGTACCTAAATCCAATCGTGTTGATGTTGACTCGGTGATGACTCATTTATTTGCGACAACTGATTTGGAGAAATCCTACCGCGTCAATATGAATGTCATTGGTTTGGATGGTCTACCTCAAGTTAAACCGCTAAAGAACTTCTTGTCAGAGTGGCTGCGTTTCCGTATTGATGTGGTTCGTCGCCGACTTCAGTTCCGTTTGGATAAAGTATTAAATCGTTTGCATATTTTGGAGGGCTTGTTAATTGCCTATCTGAATATCGATGAAGTGATTGAAATCATCCGAACAGAAGAAAAGCCGAAAGTTGAGTTGATGAACAGGTTCGGGTTAAGTGATCTTCAGGCTGAATCTATTCTTGAGTTGAAGCTTCGTCATCTTGCCAAACTTGAAGAGATGAGAATTAAAGGTGAGCAAGATGAATTGGAAAAAGAGCGTAAGCAATTAGAAGGTTTGTTATCTTCTGATCGTAAATTGAAAAAGCTTATTTCTGATGAAATCCAAGAAGCCATTGATGCGTTTGGTGATGAGCGTCGAACGCCTATTGTGGCGAGAAAAGAAGCCCAAGCCTTCAGCGAAGAAGATCTTCTATCGAATGACCCAATTACCGTTGTGATTTCAAAACAAGGTTGGATACGTGCTGCGAAAGGTCATGATATTGATGTGCAGGGCTTAAGTTATAAGTCTGGTGATGAGTTCTTGATTAGTACGAAAGGTCGCTCAAATCAGACGCTAGTCTTGCTTGCTTCCAACGGTCGAACCTACTCGATTAAGGCGCATACTTTACCTTCTGCCAGAGGCCAAGGTGAGCCGATTACAGGACGGATTTCATTAGAGAAAGATGCGACGATTGTGTCAGCTGTTCTGGATAATGAAGATGCGTACTACTTGATTGCAAGTGATGCTGGTTATGGCTTTGTCGCTCAATTAAAAGATCTTTTTGCTAAAAACAAAGCCGGCAAAGCAACGTTAAGTTTGCCAAATTCTGCGCAAGTTATGACGCCAGTACTTGTTCAAGACCCTGAACAAGGTCGAGTGGTTGCGGTAACAAACGAAGGTCGTATGCTGGCTTTTGATATCGCGTCTTTACCGAAGATGGCAAAAGGTAAAGGGAATAAAATGATTAGTATTCCTACTGCCCGTGCTGCTGACAGAGAGGAACTCATGGTTGCTATGGCGTGTATTCAGCCTAATGACCTTTTGACGGCTTATGCTGGCAAACGCTTTATGTCCTTCGTTCAAAAAGAATTAGAAGAATATATTGGAGAACGTGGGCGAAGAGGTTTGAAACTTCCTAGAGGTTTCCAACGTATAGATAGCCTTGAGGTGAAAGCTGGAGAAGGTAAATTAGCTAAGCCTGATGATGCTCCGGCGCAAGATTTATTTTAAATAATGGCTAAATCATCGTTGTGATCATAAACTTACCCGTTAGATCGCAATGATGATTTGAGAGAATGCTGACTAGAGATGTATATGTTCTAGGCAAAGCAGGTTTGTGAGCAAGTAAGTAGAGGAAATGAAAATGAAAGGTAGTCAAAAAGTAATCGACAGCTTAAACGCATTGTTGGCCAATGAGTTAGCTGCGATCGACCAATATTTTATTCATTCGCGTATGTATGATGATTGGGGCCTAAACAAATTATATGAGCGTCTGAACCATGAAATGGAAGAAGAAACTCAACACTCTGACTGGCTAATTAAGCGTATATTGTTTTTGGAAGGTGTGCCTTGCATGACAAAGCGTCGTGATTTGCTAATTGGTACAGACGTTAAGTCTATGATGAGTAATGATCTGACTCTTGAGTTAGAAGTAGTTAGCAGTGTGCGTAGTGCTATTGCTATTTGTGAGTCTGAAGGGGATTACCAAACTCGTGAAACGCTTGAAAAACTACTGTTTGATACTGAAGAAGATCATGTTTATTGGTTAGAGCAACAGCTTGGTCTAATGGAAAAAATCGGCATGCAAAACTACTATCAATCACAAATGGGTAACTAAGGGGATTCTTTATGAAAGGAGATCGCGAGGTTATCGCCAGTCTTAATAAAGTATTGGCTAATGAATTGGTTGGAATTAACCAATATTTTCTTCATGCACGCATGTTTAAAGACTTTGGTTTTAGTGCGCTAGACAAAGCGGATTATAAAACCTCTATCCAGAAGATGAAAAATGCTGATCGCTTGATTGAGCGTGTTTTGTTTTTAGAGGGTTTGCCAAACCTTCAAGATCTTGGTCGTCTTCGTATTGGTGAGAATTGTGAAGAAATGATTGCCGCGAATATGGATTTTGAGCAGGACACACTGCCAGCATTGAAAGACGCTATTGATCTATGTGAGAAAAAACTCGATTTCATGAGCCGAGATGCATTGGAAAAAATTCTAGAAGAGCAGGAAGAGCAGATTGATTGGTTAGAAACTCAGCAGCACTTGATTGAAGTGTCTGGGATTGAAAACTACTTACAATCACAAATGTAAGCAACTGTTCGCTTATTGCTAAGCGACCTGGTATTGACTGTCAGCGATTTTTATCAATTCACTATTGAGGACTTGTTTCGCGCATTGGCAGCACTTTCCGCATTGACTACCTATGTTGTGCTCTTTATACAGGGCGCGCATAGTAGTCGCCCCTTCTTGTATAGAGGCTTTAATGTCTTTGTCTGATACTTTGTTACATATACAAACGTACATAAATGAAAATCACTCGCACTAATATTTCTATAATTTGATTCTATTTTTAATGTGAATGATTATCAACAGATATAAATTTATCTATTTTGGGTATTTAATAGTTTTTATAAAGAGAGTTGATAGGAGAAAGTAAAAAGACTTAATCCTATCCATTGAGAGACAAAGAGAAGGGGTTTATTTATTGCTACTTTTGGGCAATGTCCGTAAGCACTTTTAAGAATGATTCTGGATCATGGGCGCCATGAATCATGTATTTATCATTAATGACATATGTTGGAGCTGAATTGATTTCTAAGCCACGTAAATGTGTGAGCTTCTTTTCTGTAATGGTTTTGGCTTTTTCGCTTAAAGCGTATTCAACATCTACTTCTTGCATACCGACACTCAGTGCTGCGTCTTTAAGCACGCTTTGTAATCCTATGTCTTTGCCGTCGGTAAAATAAGCGTGAAATAAAGCAAGAACAAAAGGTGTTGCTAAATTTGCTTTTGTGGCCGCAAGTACAAATTGATGTGCTAGTTTGGTGTTTGGCACTCGATCTTTTTCTGAAAAGTTAAATTGAATGCCTGCATCAATGCCAACTTGTTGCAGGGCATGAGTCGCTTCATTAAGCTTTTCTGGGCTGCCAAATTTTTCCCCAAGGTAAGTATCACGATCTGCGCCTTCTATCGGCATGTCTGGGTGTAATTCAAAAGGCTGCCAGCGGATGTCGATACGATAATCATCACCTAGTTGCTCGATGGCTTGTTTGAGGCGTGAATAGCCTAAGTAACACCAAGGGCATATTACATCTGAAATTATGTCGATGCGTAGATCGGCCATGTCTTCTCCTGCATGATTTCTAATAAATAATAAGTTGTTAGTTAACGCTTAAAGCGATGCACTGGCTGATTTCTGTATAAGAACGACCACTTTCTTTGTGCCAATGATTAAATGCTTCTTGAGTGGCTTTTAAGGCGGATTGAGTGTCCCTTCCAGTGCTAATGATTTCATTTAAACGCAGATAGCCTTCAACATCTTTAGTGAGTAAGAACGAGTCCTTACCCATTGCTCGCAGTGTATAAGGGCCAGTATTTCCGCCTAGGCGAGCGCCATGTTTCTTTAAATAAGCCCACAAGCCAATAATGTTGTCACTAGGCCAATCTGCAATAAAGCGAGCAAAAGAACCATGTTTTGCTTGGCAGTCACTGATCATTAAAGCGTTTTCTCTAATGGTCATAACTTTGCCAAGGTGTCTTATGATTCGAGTGTCTTTGGCTTTTTCTTCCCACATCTCATCATGAATTAGAAGCATCTTTTCAATGTCGAATTGAAAGAACACCTCTTCAAAGCCTGGCCATTTATTTCGTACCACTTGCCAACTGATGCCAGATTGGAAAACTTTTTGTGAAAAAGCCGCTAGCCATCTGTCATCTGTATGCTGCTCTAATTCTATTGAACTTAATGGACGAGCAAGCCTTTGTTCAAGGTGTTTTGGTCCACCATGTCGCAGCGCGGCACGGTCATAAATTGATTGAAAGAGTTCGTATTGCATCTTGGACTCCTATTTTGTTGGGCGCAGTTTAACATAAGCCTTCCTTTATAGGATGGATGAAGGGAGTATCTTGTTTGGTATTTTAGTGATTGAAATGGTTGATTTGTCTTATAATGCTCGCAAATGACCTAACCGAGATAAGTGGAATGACACATTTAAGCGTAAATCTGAATAAAATTGGCTTGCTCCGTAATTCTCGAGGAAGAGATTACCCAAATATGGTGGATATGGCGGAGCGTACTCTTAAGTTAGGCGCATTCGGTATTACGATTCACCCAAGACCGGACCAGCGCCATGCAACTTATCAAGATGCGTATGACATAAAAGAACTACTCAAGCGTTTTCCTGGTGCAGAGCTAAATATTGAAGGCTTCCCTGATGCGAAGTTTTTAGAAGTGGTTTTGGAAGTTGAGCCAGACCAGTGTACGCTGGTTCCTGATGATCCAAACCAACTGACATCCGATCATGGATGGAATATTGCTCGTGATCAAGATGCTTTGCGCCCAGTGATTGCTAAGCTAAAAGCAAAAGGGATTCGAGTTGTTTTGTTTATGGATCCTGACCCTGAGAACATGGCGTTAGCAAAAGAAATTGGTGCAGACCGCGTTGAGTTATATACCGAAGAGTATGCCAATGCATTTGGTAAAGCGGGTTTTGAAGGTGTTCTTGAAAATTACCAAGATACAGCACAAGCTGCTTTAGACGTTGGTTTAGCCGTTAATGCAGGGCATGATTTGGATTTAAATAATGTTCAGGCGTTATGTGAACCTGGTCGAATTATGGAAGTTTCAATTGGGCATGCGTTAACCGTCGAAGCATTGGATCTTGGTTGGGACAATGTGGTTAAAGCGTATCTTGAAAAACTCGTCTAACCTATATGAATTAGGTTGGTCTGGGTTATGAAGGTAGATAAGCGAGCTCGTTGTCATGGTTGCCGTTTTTTAGTTGAGCAGTGTGTTTGCCGATGGATTCCTAAACTGGAAACAACATTAAAAGTGTTGGTTATACAGGACCCTAAAGAAGCTAAACATGCTAAGAATACGGTTGCATTACTGCGCTTGGGATTGTCATCAGTAGAATGTATTTCTATCGACAATCGGAACCTCCTAGAAGCTAGTTTGTCTGAATTAGAAGTAAGTAAGTGGCGATTGGTGTTTCCTTGTGACGACGCTGTTGCTGTTGAATCCATGAGTCGAGATGACTTGGCGCAAATTGAAGGCGTAATTTTACTGGATGCAACATGGCGAAAAGCCAAGAAGATGTATTTCACCGAGCCATTGTTAAATAGCTTTAGAGCGATGACATTTTTACAGCCGCCAGAAGGAAAATATGCTATTCGTAAGTCGCCTAATGATGTATCAGTTTCTACTTTAGAAGCCTGTGCTTATATTGTTGAGCAAATCACGGAAGCGAATATGCAGCCTTTACGTGACTTCATGGTTGTTGCGCAAGATTGGCAGTGGCGAAAGCAGCCTGCGGAACATCGCCATAACAATGGTCATTAATGATTTTAAATAAAGAGATTGAATGCATGAATAATCAAACAGAAATTGAAGCCGCTGTACTTCGTCGTCTTTTGAAGCACTTAGATGATAATAAATCCGTTCAAAATATTGATTTAATGAATTTAGCAGGCTTCTGCCGTAACTGTTTAAGTAAATGGTACATGGCGGAAGCCGAGCAGCGAGGCGTATCTATAGATTATGATGCAGCTCGTGAATATGTTTATGGCGAGCCTTATGACGACTGGAAAGCAAAGTATCAGCCAAAAGCAACGCCTGAACAGTTAGCTGCATTTGATGCAAAGTTTCAGTCTAAAAAGTAATGATAAAGTGAGAAAACGATTGAATTCGTTTTTGGGCTTTTTTAGAGGTGCAAATCGTTTTGTTTTGATACTTCTGATTGTCTTTCTTGTACCGCAGTGGTGGTTGTACGCTGACGTTTCAAGCAAATATCAAAAGTTAGCCAAACAAGCAGGACTGGTTTATGGGCCTAATGCGGAAAAGCGCGTTTTGGCGTGGCGTCGACTTATTGAAGAGAGTCGATCTCTTTCTGTCGTTGAGAAGTTAACTAAGGTAAATAACTTCTTTAATCAGATGGAATTTGTTGATGATGATATTTTATGGGCGAAAGAAGATTATTGGGCAACACCGATTGAGTTTCTAGGTATGCAGGCTGGCGACTGTGAAGACTTCACAATTGCAAAATACTTTACTCTTCGTGAGTTGGGCGTGCCTGACGAACAGTTGCGTTTGGTTTATGTTAAAGCTTTAACCTTGAATCAGCATCATATGGTACTTGCTTATTATCATAAACCGACTTCCATTCCTGTCTTGTTAGATAATATCGATAAAGAATTGAAACCTGCGTCCAGACGTAATGATTTATTACCTATCTATTCCTTTAATGCTGAAAACTTATGGTTATCTAAAGAAAAAGGGCGTGGTGTGCTAGTAGGGGGCTCATCACGATTGAGCTTGTGGACAGATTTAAATGATCGACTTAATACGATTACCAATTAGGAGAACCTAGATGACGCTGTTCCGCCAGTTAATGATGACGATTATAGCCATCTTTTCATTAATGCTTGTGGTTGTTATGGGCATTAACTTCAATACAACAAAGGGCTATTTGATCGGGCAGCTGGAATCGACAACACAAGATTCAGCAACGTCATTGAGCATGTCAGTTTCTGATTTTATGGCTTTTGAAGACTACGCCTCAGTTGAAAGTAGTATCAATGCTGTGTTTGATAGCGGCTACTTTTCTGAAGTACGGATACATGTTTACGATGGTGACAGAAATATTGCTCGTTCAAATTCGGTCACTGTTGATGGTGTTCCTACATGGTTTGTGAAGCTGATTGATTTCAGAGTGCCTGTTGCGAAAGCCGTTATTTCAAACGGCTGGAGTGAATTGGGTCAGGTTTATATTACAGGCAGTGCTGGTTATGGATACCATCAGCTTTGGCTAGCCACTCGAGATTTGCTGATTTCCTTCTTTATCATAGGTTCCATAACGCTTGTGTTGGGAAGTATTGCTCTACGCTATTTATTTAAGCCTTTGGTTGAGCTAGAAAAACAAGCCGAAGCGATACAGCAAAGGCGTTTTGTAAAAATGCTTAATGTGCCCAAAACTCGTGAGCTTAGGTCTGTCGTTCTTTCTATGAACAGAATGGCTGAAAAGTTAGAAAAAGAGTTTGCTGCTGAAGTGGAAACGGCCCAGTGGTTACAATCCAAAGCCTTTAAAGATCCTGTGAGTGGATTAGGTAACAGGCACTTTTTTGAGAGCCAAATGAAATCGCACTTTTCTGAACGGGAACGCGGTTTTGATGCGTTAGCACTGATTAGTCTTGCTGATTTGGCAAAACTTAATAACGAACAAGGGTATGAGTCTGCAGACCTTTTCATTCAATCTGCGGCTGAGATATTGTCTAAAAAGGTATCGGCAGTATCTAGCTTTGCCACTTTGGCTCGTCTATCTGGTGCAGATTTTGTCTTGTTAATTCCTAATTTTGGTCGTAGTCAGCTTGAGCTGATCGTGTCTGAAATCATGGGCGAGTTAATGGAGCTTCATACCGCAGAGATCAGTTATTCTGAGTCTGTTGCTAATATTGGTGCGGTTATTATCGATGGGAGTGTGGATCGATCTAATGCTATGTCTCAGGCGGATGAGGCGTTACGTGAAGCCAAGCGACAAGGGATTAACACTGCCAAAGTCTTAGGGCTTCAGGGGGCTCAAAGTGTGGCTATCAATCGGACGAAATGGAAGGGAATTATTGAAAATACAATACTCCATCGTTCTTTTAGTCTTAAAAAGCAAAAAGTGGCTTCAATCAATCAATCAACCCCTGAGGTGCTTCATGAAGAAGTCTTTATTGGGTTGGAATATGAAGGGAAAAATTACCACGCTGGGTATTTTATTGGCTTAGCGAATCAGTTTGATCTATGTGATCAGCTAGACCGAGTCATTATTGAACGGGTGATTGACTTTATTAAATCTAGAAATTTAGAGAAGCCTTTGGCCATTAATTTGTCTGCTTCATCCTATGCTAAACCAGAATTTATTTCGTGGTTGGATAAGGTGCTAAGTCAGACCGAAGAGGGTGTTAAGAACAAATTGATCTTTGAAATATCGGAGCAAAGTGTTTTGGCTGAAGAGTCGCAGACTCAAGTGTTAGCCGATCTATTGAAAAAGCATAACGTTGTGTTTGGTATTGATAATGTTGGGAAGCAAATTTCTGCTTTCCAATATTTGCAAATGTTGATGCCAGATTATGTGAAAATTGATTCTTCTTATACGCGTATGGCAGCGGGTAAAGAGTCTGAATCCTTCTTCATGCACACTTTATGTAAGGTGTTTAGTAGCTTGAATATTGATGTCATTGCGACAGGTGTAGAGCATGACAAGCAATTGAAAGCATTGGCTCGTTTTGATGTTGCTGGAGCTCAAGGCTATTGCGTCGGCCGAGCTCAAGAAATGTAACCGCTAATCTGTTGCCTGGAGGCTCTTTTTATATCAAAGAGTCTCCATCAGTGTTTTGGTTCTCTATCATTAGATCGTCTTCACCATTGTGAACACGGCGAACCCATTTTCTACCCAATAATTTTTTCTGGGCAGCCAGAGGAAGTTCAGTAAATTGGATAAGACGCTTTTCCGTTAAGAGGTCGATTAAATCCTCGATGATACGCATCATATCGTTATCGGAATTGGCTAATATTTGTTGGGTGCTGGTGTTTTCTGAGGTGAATTTCTTTTCTAATATCGCCGCAACGGCTGGCTCATTTGGAGCGACCAGTAGGTGATATTCATCCGTTTGAGATGCTGAAACGTCAATGATAACGCCTTCATCGTTCACTTTTGCGTATAGCATTATGGTATCCTCAGTGTGTAAATTTGTATTTCATGCCTTAGTGAGCTTTCTATATTACTTAATAAACACTATTCTAGACAGATACATTATAGATTGGTTTGTAAATAAGACTTTCGGTAGTTTAGGAGAATATAGAGTATGTCTGACTCTGATCAACCAGAACAGAACTCTTCGTCACCTGTAGGAAATGATTCTTATGAAAAAGATAAAGTCATGAATGCCCAAGGCGAAACGGAAAAGACCACGCCAGATCAAGAAGAGTTAGCAAAAGCTGCAGATCAATGGGATATGCAGAGTGCTTCTTTGGAATATCCAAACCCGCTTTTGGATTGCTTGGTGTTACTAAGTAAATATTTCCATAACCCTTATACGGCAGACAGTATTGCCGCTGGATTACCTATTACTGATAACGCAATGACGCCTGAACTATTTCAGCGTGCGGCTAAGCGTATCGGCATCAGTACTCGTTTTGTTAAACGACCTTTAAACAAAATCCCAGATATGGTTTTGCCTGCTGTCCTACTGCTAAAGGATAAGCAGGCTTGTGTTTTATTGGAAATTGATCGAGCTAAAAAAACGGCAAAAATTTTTCGTCCAGAATCTGGTGAAGGTGAGGTGATCCTTTCTTTAGAGGAACTGGAGTCTTCTTTTACTGGTTATAGCTTTTTTGTTCGTCCTTTGTATCAATTCGACAAGCGTTCGACAAAAGCTGATGAAACTGAGCGTAAAAAAGGACATTGGTTCTGGGGAACTATTGCAGGCTCTTGGCGCATATATCGAGATGTGTTTATTGCCTCTCTGCTCATTAACATTTTTGCTGTGGCTAGCCCGCTGTTCGTGATGAATGTTTATGATCGAGTTGTACCAAATAATGCGTTTGACACTCTTTGGGTTTTAGCAATTGGTGCTTCCGTAGTTTATCTATTTGACTTCTTGTTGCGTAGTTTACGATCTTACTTTATTGATATTGCAGGAAAAAAATCAGATATTCTTATCTCGGCTTCTATCTTTTCTCGGGTGAGTAATATCACGATGGCCTCGCGGCCTAAGTCTGTTGGTGCTTTTGCAAAGAACCTCCAAGAATTTGAAAGTATTCGCGACTTTATCACATCGGCGTCCATTACTACTTTGGTTGATATTCCTTTTATGTTTTTGATCATTGGTGTGATTTGGCTGATCGGTGGCCCTGTGGGTTACATTCCGATCATCACCATTGCTCTGATTATCTTGTATAGCTTGATTGTTCAAATTCCACTACGTCGCTCAATAGAAGAAAGTCAGAAAACGGCATCACAAAAGAATGCGGTTCTTATCGAAAGTCTTTATAACGCAGAAAGTGTAAAACTGAATAATGCTGAGGGTGTTTTCCAGACTCAATGGGAGAACGCTGTCGGTAACATTGCTGATTGGGGAGTGAAAACTCGTCAGCTGTCTCAGTCTTGCTCTGCATTTGCTATGGTTGCTCAACAATTGACCACAGTTATTATTGTTATTGTTGGGGTTTACCAGATTTCAGAAGGCCTAATGAGTATGGGGGCGCTAGTTGCTTCCGTTATGTTAACTGGACGAGCGCTTGGTCCTATGGCGCAAGTGGCGAGCTTGGCAACACGTTACAATCAGGCGAAATCTGCTTTCAGTTCATTGAATGAAATTATGTCTTCACCGGTAGAAAACCCAGATGATGTTAAGTTTGTACATCGTCCAGTGTTCAAGGGTGACTTCCAGTTTGAAGCCATTAATTTTTCTTACCCTGACCAAGAGCAAGCTGCGGTTACGGACGTTAATATTAATATCCGACAAGGTGAGAAGGTTGCGATTATTGGGCGTATTGGTTCGGGTAAATCCACATTAGGTAAGTTGATGACTGGCTTGTATACACCAAGCAGTGGAGCAATACGTATTGATGGTGTAGATATTCGACAAGTAAACCCAACAGATTTGCGTCGCAACATTGGCTCTGTTTCTCAAGACGTCAATCTATTCTATGGTTCAATTAAAGACAATATTGTGATGGGTGTTCCATATATGGAAGACGATGCCATCATTCGAGCGTCCGATTTATCAGGTGTTTCGGAGTTCGCTAACCGTAAGCCAAGCGGACTAGACAGCATCGTTGGTGAGCGTGGTGCATTGCTTTCTGGAGGCCAAAGGCAAAGTATTGCGATTGCTCGAGCGCTTTTGTTTGACCCACCAATTTTGATTTTAGACGAGCCAACCGCCTCAATGGATAATACGACAGAGTCACGAATGAAGCGTCGTTTAATGGAAACGGTAAAGGACAAGACTCTTATTTTGATTACACACAAAGCCTCTATGCTGGATATGGTTGATCGCATTATTGTTATGGACAATGGTCGACTCATTGCGGATGGTCCAAAAGCACAAGTGCATGAAGCGCTCCGTCAAGGCAAGTTGAAGGTTAGTTAATAATGAGTAACAAAAATCAAATATCTCAAAATGACTTAGAGTATTTAACAGACCGTAATGCGGCTCTTATGCTTAGAACCCCTAGAGGTGGGCGCATTATTCTCTGGGTTATTTTTATCTTTATCGCAGTTGCGCTTGTTTGGGCGAATTACACCTCATTAGATGAAGTGACGGTTGGAGAGGGTACGGTTATTCCTTCGAGCCAAGTACAGCAAATCCAAAACCTTGAAGGTGGTATTCTAAAAGAGATTAATGCACAAGTTGGCCAAGTGGTGGAAAAAGGCCAAATCTTGATGACAATTGAGAATACAGAAGCACTCTCTACTTTGCGTGAACGACAAGCCGAATATATTAACTTGCAGGTTAGAGCAACTCGACTTCAAGCTGAATCTTACGGTGTTGAGCCAGAATTTGACCAAGATGCGTTAGAGCAATATCCCTTAGTTGTCACGCGAGAACTGGACTTATACAAGAACAAAATAGAGTCGTTGCGAACGAATCAGGTGAGTTTTCAGCAGCAAATAGAGCAAAAGAAACAAGAAATAGTTGAATTGCAAGCGAAGCTAGACAACTTAAGACAAAGTTATGCCTTTTCAAAGGAAGAGTTAGATTTGACTCGCCCTGCGTTTGAGCAAGGTGCCGTTTCTAGAGTGGAATTGCTTCAACTTGAAAGGGAAGTGAATCAGCTTAAAGGGGATTTAGAAGCGACGGAGTTGGCTATTCCTCGAGCAGGTTCTGCACTTAAAGAAGCACAAAGTAAATTAGCGGAAAGTGATGCGCAGTTTCGAACGGAAGCACAAGAAGAGTTAACCAGTGTACGAAGTAAGTTGGATCAATTAAGAGAAAACACTGTATCACTTGAGGATAAGGTATCGAGAACTCAGGTACGATCACCAGTTAAAGGAATTGTAAAACAAATCCAAACCAATACGGTTGGTGGTGTTATTAAGCCGGGCGTCAATATGATGGAAATTGTTCCAATTGAAGATTCTCTATTGATTGAGGCGAAAGTTCGACCAGAAAACATTGGTTTCATTCAACCTGGGTTTAATGCGGTTGTTAAGCTTTCTGCTTATGACTTCGCTATTTTTGGTGGTTTAAATGGTGTGGTTGAAAACATCAGTGCGGATACAATTTTGGATGAAGAAGGAAACAGTTTTTACCTTGTTCGCGTGAGAACAGATAAAAACTATTTAGGAAGCGATGATTCAAAACTCTCTATTATTCCAGGTATGCAATCTACTGTAGACATTATTACGGGTAAGAAGACCTTACTTGATTACCTATTGAAACCAATATTGAAAGCCAAGAATAACGCCCTTAGAGAAAGATAATTACAAAAATAGAATTTGTAATTCTTAAGCTGTAACAAATGTTAACAATGGCAATGCTTTCTACTGGTTAGAATCATTTTAGTTGGAACTGATAACACAACGAGATCTGCTTTGAAAATATTATGTTGGAATACAGATGACGCCGTATGGACACATTGGAATCAAATAGTTAATACCAATGTAGATTTATTTCGAGTTAAAAGTGGAGAAGAAGTTCGTCGATCATTACAAAGCCTATCCACAGATTTTCATTATTGCTTTATTTACTTAGCAGATGATGGGTTTGCGAAAAATGTAGAGGATGTCGTTGCTTTGCGTGCAGAGTTTCCACATCAGAAAGTCATTGTTTTTCCTAATCAATCGAGTCAAGCGGCCGCATTAAGACTTTTTTCTGTTGGTGTTAGTGGCCAGTGTGCTCCTTATATTGGTGAAGAACAATTGTCTCTGGTTTTGTCGGTTGTTGATTCCGGAGAAATTTGGGGTGGAAAAGCTTTTATTCAACAATTGATTTCGCAGTCTGCTGCCAATGCTGTTTATGAAAGTGAGCTTGAGGGGCTATCTGATAGAGAGTTAAGTGTGACGCAATTAGTTGCTCAAGGATTGTCAAATAGAGATATAGCAAATGAGATGGGGATTACAGAACGAACAGTAAAAGCTCATTTGACATCTATCTTCAAAAAAACCAATACAAAAGACAGATTAGCTTTGGCTTTGCTAGCTCAAAACCAATAACAGCGCACCCCAATTTGGAACTTCAGCTTAAATCTCTTGCACCAAATTGGGTCTTTTATTTTCTTTAGATTTCTATTTCTCCCTTTATTTTTTATATATCCCTGTTAATACAGGGATTTTATGAAATATTGTCTTTCTTTTTAGGCTTTAAAATGGCGCATATCTTGCAGTATATAAAAGTATATTTTTATATTTTTTAAGAGAGTGCACTATGTCTGCGCCCCCAGAGAAAGAGTTAACCGTCATGCTTGTTGATAATGAGCCTGCCCGAGCAGCTATTGTAGAGCAAGCAATGACAGACAGTGGCTATCGTGTCATTAGGCGTCTTGAAAATGCCAAAAACCTAACGGAAGCCGTTAATCAATATCAACCTGATATGGTTATTATTGATATTGAATCTCCTGATCGAGATATATTGGAAAATATGTCTCGCCTTACTCAAGATAACCCTCGTCCAATTGTTATGTTTGCCGAAGAAGATGACTCCCGACATGTTGAGGCAGCCATCAGAGCTGGTGTCAGTGCATATGTAGTTGATGGTGTTAATAGCGGAAGTGTCAAAGCACTGTTGCAAGTTGCTATTGCGAGGTTTCGTGAATTTCATGCCTTAAGGTCGGAACTGGAAACAGTTAAAAGCCAATTAGAAGACAGAAAACTTATTGATAAAGCGAAAGGTTTAATTATGAAACATCAGCAATGTGATGAACCCGCCGCCTACAAAGCATTAAGAAAGTTAGCCATGGACCGCAGCCAACGTATGACAGATGTCGCGCGTAACATTATATCGGTAATGGAACTCATGGGAGGTGCAAAGTGAGTCAAAAACAAGAGAATACGACACCTTTGCATAACGGGACTGTTCGTATTGGATTTATTCCATTAATAGATTGCGCTCCTTTTGTTATCGCAAAAGAGAAGGGCTTTTTCGCTTCGGAGAGTGTCGATGTGGAGCTCTCTAAAGAGGCATCTTGGGCGAGTATTCGTGACAAAGTCGCGTTTAATGTACTTGATGGTGCTCATATGTTGGCTTCTATGCCGATAGCAGCCACGTTAGGAATAGGTACCATCAAAAAAGCGATGCAAACCAGCTTTACTGTAAGCCATAACGGAAATGGTATCACCATTGGTAATGCTCTTTATGATCAGCTTCAGCATTATTCTGAGTCAGCTGCAGACATTCGTACGGGGGCAGCGCTCAAAAAACTGATTGATAATCGAGACAGGCAAGATACACCTCTGCGTTTTGCGATTGTATATCCTTATTCATCGCATAATTATCAATTACGAGATTGGTTGAGCCGTGTAGGTATTAACCCAGATGAAGATGTACAAATTACTGTTGTGCCACCAGTGAAAATGCTCGATGCACTTAAGTCAGGTGAGATAGATGGTTATTGTGTGGGTGAGCCTTGGAATAGCCTTGCTGTTGAACAGGGCGTAGGTCATATGTTGGTGACAGGTTATGAAATTTGGGGAAGTACGCCGGAGAAAGTATTTGGTGTGAACTCCTTGTGGGCGGAGCAGAATGAATCAGCTCATTTAGCCATTATTAGAGCGTTAGAAAAAGCATGTGCTTGGGTAGATGAAGCGGAAAATCAAACCGAGCTATTAGAGATATTAAGCCATCCGGATTATTTAAACAGTACAGTTGAACAATTGGTTTACGGCTTTAGTGCGATTAAGCCTAAAGGTCAATTCGATTGGCCGATGGAAGCTTATCAGCGATTTTCTGGAAGTGAGATTAATAAGCCATTACCAAATTACGCGTTGTGGGTGATGGCGCAAATGCACCGTTGGCAGCAACTAGAAGAGGTTCCTTCATTGAATGAAGTGGCTGAGCAAGTGTATCGCAAAGACCTTTATTATAAAGCGTTAGGACTTGATGTAGAGAAAGATGATTCTTGGCGTTTAAGTTCTTCAGCAGAGCCCAATTGGTTAGAAGCTGTATCGACAGGAAATGTTTCTTTGCACCCGGAAGGTATTTTGAAAGGCTTTAGTGAATAACGTGTCTTTTTATGGTGCGGAGTGCGTAAGAAATGAGCACGGTTTAGTGCTTTTTTTATTAAAAGCTGCATGTTTTTCGCTTTAATTCTTTAAAAAGCGTTGTATATCAATAGCTTGTGGTTTTTGGCATATAAAGTGCTTTCTATTTATATATCAAGTTTTAATAAAATTTTGGTGAAGTTGGCAACGATGCCTAACTGTCACCCACATTATTAGCAGTTCAATGTAGAGCTGTTTATGAATGGCAAAGGCGCCTGTGGACACATTAATTGTGATTCGCATGCGCCTTTTTTTGTTTTTTACGTTTCTCAAGTGGAGCATAGTTATGAGTATGAGATCTTTGAAAACGGTTTTATCTTTGCCGGAATTAGTACGTTCAACTAAGAAAGCCAGTGTCTCTTTATTGGTTGGATCTGCACTTTTGTCTGGGGTTGCTCATGCTGAGCTTGGTTACCCAGAAAAAGAAGAGCTGAAGTTTGGGTTTATTAAATTAACCGATATGGCTCCATTAGCAATTGCATATGAAAAAGGCTATTTCGAAGATGAAGGTTTGTATGTCACGTTAGAAGCACAAGCAAACTGGAAAGTACTATTAGACCGAGTGATTGATGGTCAGTTGGATGGTGCTCATATGTTGGCGGGTCAGCCTTTGGGTGCGACGATTGGTTACGGAACCGAAGCTCATATCGTGACGGCTTTCAGTATGGATTTGAATGGTAACGGCATCACAGTTTCCAATGATGTTTGGGCTGAGATGAAAAAGAACATTCCAAATGGACCAGATGGAAAGCCTGTTCATCCAATTAGTGCCAGTGCTTTAAAACCTGTTATCGATGGTTATAAGGCAGAGGGTAAACCTTTCAAAATGGGAATGGTGTTTCCTGTTTCTACTCACAACTATGAATTACGTTATTGGTTAGCAGCTGGTGGTATTCATCCTGGTTACTATGCGCCAGCGAAAGGCGACACAAGTGGTCAGATTGATGCAGATGCCTTGTTGTCAGTAACACCGCCACCGCAAATGCCAGCAACAATGGAAGCCGGAACCATTCACGGTTACTGCGTGGGTGAACCTTGGAACCAGCAAGCAGTATTTAAAGGTATTGGTGTTCCAGTTATTACCGATTACGAAATCTGGAAAAACAACCCAGAGAAAGTATTTGGTGTGAGTGGTGATTGGGCAGAAGAATATCCCAATACACACATTCGTGTTGTAAAAGCCATGATTCGTGCAGCGAAATGGTTGGATGAAAATAACAATGCTAACCGTCCTGAAGCAGTAGAAATATTGTCTCGTAGTGATTATGTCGGTGCCGATTACGACGTTATTGCTAACAGTATGACAGGGACCTTTGAGTATGAAAAAGGCGACAAGCGCGAAGTGCCTGACTTCAACGTATTTTTCCGTCATAACGCAACTTACCCTTACTACAGTGATGCGATCTGGTACCTGACTCAAATGCGTCGTTGGGGACAAATTGCAGAGCCTAAATCAGATGAATGGTTCATGAACGTAGCGAAAGAAGTGTACCGTCCAGACATTTATGCTCAAGCGGCCAACGCCTTGATCGAAGATGGTTTGATGGTGGCATCTGAGTTTCCAGATTTTGAAACAGAAGATGGCTTCAAAGCGCCGCAAAGTGACTTTATCGATGGTGTTACTTATGACGGTAAAAAACCAAATGATTACTTGAAAAGCTTTGAAATTGGTTTGAAAGGCGACGACCAAATATAAGTAAAGCGAATAATAAGGCAGTCAGTCAGGCTGTCTTATTTTGTTAAACAGAGTGAGAGAGAAATATGAATATACCGAGCTTATCCATAGCGTCATTGAAAGACAAAGTAGAAAGCATTTCATTGAAAAGCTTGTTACTTCCTCTTTTTGGGATTTTGGTTTTTATTTCGTTATGGCAGGTTGGTGCAAGCCGAGTTCATACTTCTTTAGGGGAGTTCCCTGGGCCATCTGTTGTATACGAGCAATGGAATAGCCTTGTGGCTGAACATCAAAACGAACGAGTTAAGGAAGAAGCGTTTTACGAGCGCCAAGAAAAACGTATAGAAGCGCGCCAAGCGAAAGATCCTAGCTATGTTGGTAAGTTAAGAGATTACACAGGTAAGCCCACCTTTTTTGATCAAATATTTACAAGCCTTTATACCGTATTGGCAGGTTTTGGATTAGCGAGTCTTATCGCCATTCCACTTGGTATTTTAATTGGTCTTAATAGTTCAGTTTACAGTGCTCTTAATCCGGTTATTCAAGTATTCAAACCGGTTTCACCGCTTGCCTGGTTGCCTTTGGTTACCATGGTTGTGAGTGCGACCTATGTTACGGACGACCCAATGTTTTCGAAATCTTTCCTAACCTCCATGTTTACGGTGACGTTATGTTGCATGTGGCCGACTTTGATTAACACGGCCGTTGGTGTGGCAGCGGTAGAGAAAGACTTGTTAAACGTGTCAAAAGTATTGCGCCTGAATTGGATGACTCATGTCATCAAGATTGTTATCCCTTCTGCTATCCCATTGATGTTTACCGGACTTCGTTTGTCTTTAGGTATTGCTTGGATGGTTCTTATCGCAGCAGAGATGCTGGCTCAAAATCCAGGTTTAGGTAAGTTTGTTTGGGATGAATTCCAAAACGGTAGTTCAAACTCGCTAGGGCGAATTATGGTGGCGGTGTTGATGATTGGTTTTATCGGATTTTTATTAGACCGAGCCATGCTTGTAGTTCAGCGTTTTGTCTCTTGGGATAAAACACAAGTATTACGTTAATGGTTAACTAGATAAGGCTAAGTAGGAGAGAAATATGTCAACCCATTTGGATATCAGTAAAGTTTCTATCGAGTTTCCAACCCCAAAAGGTTCGTTTAAAGCGCTTGATAATGTCAGTTTAAAAATTAATAAAGGGGAATTTGTTTCCCTGATTGGTCACTCTGGTTGTGGTAAATCTACTGTTCTGAATATTGTTGCCGGTCTTTATGATGCAACCGAAGGCGGTATTTTACTCGATGGAAAAGAGGTAAAAGGCCCAGGTCCAGAGCGTGCGGTTGTTTTCCAAAACCACTCATTGTTACCTTGGTTGACGTCATACCAAAATGTTGAATTGGCGGTTAAGCAGGTTTTCAAGAAGACAAAATCTAAAAAAGAAATGCATGAATGGATTATGCACAACCTAGAGCTTGTGCATATGACTCATGCGGCAGACAAACGCCCTGATGAAATTTCAGGTGGTATGAAGCAGCGTGTAGGTATTGCGCGTGCGTTGGCAATGGAGCCAAGTGTTTTATTAATGGATGAACCTTTTGGTGCACTGGATGCTTTAACGCGAGCACACCTTCAAGACTCTTTGATGGAAATTCAAAAAGACCTAAATAACACCGTCATTATGATTACTCATGATGTTGATGAAGCTGTCTTACTGTCTGATCGTATAGTCATGATGACGAATGGTCCAGAGGCGACCATAGGCGAAATTCTTCATGTGGATTTAGAGCGTCCACGAGACAGATTGGCATTGGCTAATGACCCTAAATATGTCGATTACCGTGCACAAGTACTGACTTTCCTATATGAAAAACAGCGCAAAGTTGAGCCTATTTCTGCTGCGAAAGCGAAAAAAACAGCAGACACAAATGCAGCGGCGAGCGCTTAATAATATGCGTCAGGCAGGCTGCGTTCGCATTGTTATTGTTGGTGCTGGAATGGCAGGCAGCAAGCTGGCGTTTGATTTGATGCAGCAAAAAAATGCGAATTATTCTATTACCTTGATTGGTGAAGAAGCTCAGGTTGGATACAACCGAATCATGTTGTCTTCCTTGTTAGCCAAAGACATCTCGGATCATGAAATGTCTTTGGTGGACACGGCAAAAATGCAGCAAGAAGGTGTGTCTATTATTGCTGGTGATGGGGTTGAGAGCATTGACCTTGAGGCGAAAGTGGTTTGTTTGGCCAGCGCTAAAGCCATTGGCTATGACAAATTGATTATGGCAACAGGTTCACGAGCAAGAATCTTACCTATCGATGGGGCGAAGGCGTCAAATGTGATGGGCTTTCGTACCTGGAGCGATGTCAACGTTATGGCGAGCCTTCAAGACAATCAGTCTGTTTGCGTGATTGGTGGCGGCTTGCTGGGATTAGAAGCGGCTGTTGGACTGGTTAAGCGAGGTCATAAAGTGACTGTTTTTCATCGCTCAAAATGGTTATTGAACCGACAGCTAGACGCTGAATCTGCTGCTTTGTTACGTAGCCGGTTAGAGCAGATGGGAATTGAGTTTCGTCTGGGGGAATCGCCATCTTCTTTTATTCAATCAGAAAACGGTCTCGTTAATCAGGTTGTGCGCGCGGATGGTGAGCGAATGGCGGCTGACTTAGTTGTTATGGCAGCAGGAATTTCACCAGAAATAGCTTTGGCAAAGTCGGCAGGTTTAAAAACTAATCAAGCGATTGTAGTGGATGAAAAAATGCAGACGTCCCATCGAGATGTTTTTGCATTAGGCGAATGCTGTGAATTTGACCAGCAAACTTTTGGTCTGGTAGCTCCTATTTGGGATCAGATAAAAGTGCTAATCAGTGTGCTGAATGACAAAGACGCCAGCTTTTCAATTGAACCAACGCCAACCAAATTAAAAGTATCTGGTGTGAATCTTTTTTCAGTCGGGAAGATTCAAGCCGATCCGGAAGACTCGTGCATCTTCTTTAAAGATGTAGGAGCCAATCATTACCGCAAACTGATCGTCAACGATGGCGTATTAGTTGGGGCAATTCTTTATGGCAACGTTGCCGATGGGAGCTGGTATTTCCAGCTAATTCAAAACAAAACTAATGTCTCTGACATGCTTGAACTACTGGTGTTTGGGGAAGCATATTGCTGCCCAAAAGTTGCCTAATTAAGCGGTTTTAGACGTTGCTAGTTAAAAGCAAGGGGAACACGATGACATCTAATATACCTCTATCGGCCAATAAACCACGTCTTGTTGTAGTGGGGAATGGCATGGTCGGCCACCATTTTGTTGAACAAATTATTGCCCAAGGTGGTCACGAAACTTTTCATATTACGGTATTTGGTGAAGAGCCACATTTAGCCTATGACCGTGTGCATCTCAGTGAGTATTTTACCGGTAAAGGCGCAGCTGATTTGGCTATGACGGACGGTACGCTATATGACGACAATGGCGTTCGTTATTTTACAAACAGTCTTGTCACCGAGATTGATCGCGAAACCAAAACACTACTCTTGCAAAATGGTGATTCATTACCGTATGACAAGCTTGTTTTGGCCACGGGCTCTTATCCTTTTGTTCCGCCAATTCCGGGTCACAAACGTGATAACACCTTTGTTTATCGAACATTAGAAGACTTAGATGCCATTAGAGATTGTGCCAAGAAAGTGACTCGTGGCACGGTTGTTGGTGGTGGTTTGTTAGGTTTGGAAGCTGCGAACGCCTTAAAGAATCTAGGGTTAGAAACCAGCGTTGTGGAGTTTGCTCCTCGACTTATGCCTGTTCAGCTAGATGAAAAGGGCGGTAGTGTTCTGAAAGGAATGATCGAAGCCTTAGGTGTGAAGGTTTATACCGACACAGCGACACAAGAAATTGTCGATGGAGAAGCGGCTTTCCATCGCATGAATTTTGCCGATGGCACACACCTTGAAACAGATTTGATTTTGTTCTCTGCAGGTATTCGACCTCAAGACGCATTGGCGAAACAGTCTGGTCTAGAAATGGGCGAGCGTGGCGGTATCACTATTAATAACCAATGCCAAACCAGCGATGCAGATATTTACTCGATTGGTGAGTGTGCGCTTTGGAATAACCGAATCTTTGGTTTAGTTGCACCAGGTTATACCATGGCGAAAGCGGCGGCAGGCCATTTGATGGGCGATGCTGGCTTGTCATTTACTGGCGCAGATATGAGTACCAAGTTGAAGCTGCTTGGTTGTGATGTGGGATCGGTGGGTGATGCTCATGGCACTTCACAAGGCTGCAAAGTTTTTGTTTATCAAGATGAGTTGAGCCAAAGCTATCGTAAAATGGTTGTCTCAGAAGACGGTAAAAAACTGTTAGGCGCGGTGCTAGTCGGTGACAACAGCTATTACGATACCTTGTTGCAATACTATTTGAATGCGATTGATCTGCCTGAACAAGCGCAGTCTTTGATTTTACCAGCAATGGATGGCGCACCTGCTGCATTGGGTGTTGATGCTTTGCCAGCGACAGCGTCAATTTGTAGTTGTCACAACGTATCGAAGCAAGATATCAGCGATGCTGTCTGTGGTGGTGCTTTGTCTGTTGGTGATGTGAAAGGAGTGACAAAAGCCGGAACGGGTTGTGGTGGCTGTGCAGCTTTGTTAAAAAAGGTAGTCGACAATGAACTGCTTGCGCTAGGGGTTGAAGTCAGTACAGATATTTGTGAACACTTTGCCTACACGCGTCAGGATTTATATAACATCATCAAAATAGGCAAGATCAAAAGCTTTGACGAGTTATTAGAAAAACACGGCAAAGGCCACGGTTGTGAAATATGTAAGCCAGCAGTTGGCTCTATCTTAGCCAGTGTTTGGAACGAATATGTTCTGAAAAAAGAACACATTATCCTGCAAGACACTAATGACCGCTTCCTAGGTAACATGCAGAAAGACGGTACTTATTCTATCGTTCCTCGTATTCCAGGCGGTGAAATTACACCAGAAAAATTGATTGTGCTTGGTGAAGTGGCTAAAGAATATAAGTTGTACACCAAGATTACAGGTGGTCAGCGTATTGATTTATTTGGTGCGACTTTACCTCAATTGCCAGAAATCTGGGGTAAGTTAGTCGCTGCGGGGTTTGAGACGGGTCAAGCCTATGGTAAGTCATTACGAACTGTTAAGTCTTGTGTTGGTAGTACTTGGTGTCGTTATGGTGTGAATGACAGTATGACCATGGCGGTTGATTTAGAGAACCGTTACAAAGGTTTGCGCTCTCCTCATAAGATTAAATTTGCTGTGTCTGGTTGTACTCGTGAATGTGCAGAAGCGCAAAGTAAAGACATTGGTGTTATTGCAACAGAAGGCGGTTGGAATCTTTATGTCTGTGGTAACGGTGGTATGAAACCTCGTCACGGCGACTTATTTGCTACAGACTTAGATGACGAAACACTCATTAAATACATTGATCGCGTACTCATGTTCTACACAAAAACCGCGGATCGACTACAGCGAACTTCGGTTTGGATGGATGGTCTTGAAGGCGGTCTAGAGTATCTAAAAGAAGTGGTTATAGAAGATAAATTAGGTATGTGTGACGAGCTGGATGCGGCGATGAATTATGTTGTTGATACCTTCCAGTGTGAGTGGAAAACAACATTGGAAGATCCAGAAGCACTGAAAACATTCCGTCAGTTTGTTAACTATGATGGTGTTGATGACAATGTTGTTTTCGTTGAAGAGCGTGATCAAATTCGCCCTGCGACAGAAAAAGAAAAGTTAGAATTGATTGCGAAGGTGGGTTAATAAGATGGCATCACAATGGAAATTAGTTTGTAAACAAGGTGATCTTATTAGAGGTGCTGGGGTAGCGGCTATGGTCGATGGTCAGCAAGTGGCACTTTTTTATATTCCTGAGTCTGATGATAAGGTGTTTGCTATCGGTAATTGGGATCCATTCGGCAAGGCGAACGTTTTGTCTCGCGGTTTAGTTGCTCACCTCCAAGGTAATTGGACGGTTGCTAGTCCTTTGTATAAACAACACTTTGTGTTGTCTTCTGGAGACTGTCTGGAAGACGACGCGGTTCGAATTCCTTACTGGAAAGCGAAACTAGAAGGAGATGAGGTGTACATTTCTGAGCCTTAATACGCATAGGTTGCATTGTTTTGGTGCGAAGGCTTTGAGGTCTTATAGTGTCAGTAAAAGGTAACTTGTCCATTTATAGGGAATTGGTAACGAATACATGGATTTAATGCCTTTTATCAAAATTGGCTTGGTTATTGCTTTATACAAAGTAACTGATGCACCGTAAGTCGACGAAGGTTTACACATAAAGCAATCAGATATTACAAAAGGCAACGAGGCCCAACTGCTTTTCCAGAAAAGCGGTTGGGCCTTTTTTTGTTTTTGGATAATGGGTTTGAGGAATGATCATGACAGCACGAATTGAGAAAACGACTTGTCCATATTGTGGCGTAGGGTGCGGGGTGAATTTTACTGTACCAAATGCCGCGACTGACCCTGTTGAGCCTGTGTCTGGAGATCGTGATCATCCTGCTAACTTTGGTCGTCTGTGCGTGAAAGGCAGTAGTCTTGCGCAAACCATTCAATCTGACGATAGATTGTTGACTCCTATGGTGAACGGTGAGTCTGTTGCTTGGCAAACAGCGGTTGAGACTGTCAGTGAAAAAATTGCTCAAGTGGTGAAGGAACATGGCCCTGATGCTTTTGGCTTTTACCTTTCTGGGCAGATTTTGACAGAAGATTATTATGTGGCGAATAAGTTAGCCAAAGGTTTCATTGGAACGGCTAATGTCGATACCAACTCTCGATTGTGTATGGCGTCAGCGGTTGTGGGCTATAAGCGTGCTTTTGGCTCTGATACTGTTCCCTGTAATTATGAAGACTTAGAGTTATGTGATTTGTTAATCATGGTGGGCTCTAATGCGGCTTGGACGCATCCAATTTTATTCCAGCGTATTGCAGAAGCTAAAAAGCAACGCCCTAACATGAAAGTGGTGGTGATTGATCCAAGAGAGACGGCCACTTGTGATATTGCAGATTTGCACTTGGGGATTAAGCCTGGCAGCGATGCGGCGATCTTCTCTTATTTGTTACAGCACTCTGTTCAGGCGAATGTGCTTGATCAAGGTTTTATTTCTCGTCATACCAATGGTTTTAAAGAGGCTCTAAATCAGGCGAATGAGTCAACACCGACTTTGGCTTCAGCGGCGGAATTCTCTGGAGTAAGTGAAAAAGATTTAAGTTTATTGGCAAGCTGGTGGACAGGAACGGCAAAAACGGTGACTTTTTATTCTCAAGGTGTGAACCAGTCTTCATCGGGTGTCGATAAATGTAATGCGATTATTAATTGCCATTTAGCAACTGGGCGTATTGGAAAGGAAGGTGCTGGACCGTTTTCGATTACAGGTCAACCGAATGCGATGGGCGGACGAGAAGTGGGCGGATTAGCGAATCAGTTAGCTGCACATATGGATTTCGCTACGCCAGGTGCTCAGTCATTGGTTCAGCGTTTTTGGCAAGCACCAAATATGGCAACAGAAAACGGTTTAAAAGCCGTCGACTTATTTCAAGCCATGGAAGAAGGTAAGGTAAAAGTGGTTTGGATTATGTCGACTAATCCCATGGTGAGTTTGCCAGATACGGCTCAAGTGAGAAGAGCGTTAGAAAAGTGTGAGTTGGTCATTGTCAGTGATTGCAAGGCGCATACTGATACCACTGCGATGGCAGATGTCTTATTTCCGGCAACAGGTTGGAGTGAGAAAAATGGCACAGTGACAAATTCAGAAAGAAGAATCTCACGCCAACGCGGTCTTTTG
The DNA here is from genome assembly GCF_055809555.1 of Marinomonas sp. 15G6-16. Taxonomy (NCBI): domain Bacteria; kingdom Pseudomonadati; phylum Pseudomonadota; class Gammaproteobacteria; order Oceanospirillales; family Oceanospirillaceae; genus Marinomonas; species Marinomonas sp. 15G6-16. The sequence continues at coordinate 3,020,121 of NZ_CM147916.1, forward strand.
CCGGCGCCAGGTGAAGCCAAACATGATTGGTGGGCGATTTGTGAAGTGGCGAAAAGCTTGGGATATCAGTCAGCGTTTTCTTATCGAAATGTTCATGAAATCTTTGTTGAGCACGCGGCGCTATCGGCTTTTGAAAATAATGGCAAACGCGATTTTGATATTGGCCACTTTAGTCAAATGACAAAAGAAGAATATGATGCTTTAGTTCCTGTGCAATGGCCTGTTCCAAAAGGGCGACCAGAAGGAACGGCTCGTATGTTCGAAGATGGTCGATTCTTTACGCCAGATAATCGAGCTAAATTTGTTCCTATTGTGCCTCAGTTGCCTGTTAATCAGTTTTCTCAGGAATGGCCATTCACGCTTAATACAGGACGTGTTCGTGATCAATGGCACACCATGACACGAACAGGCGATGCGGCTTTATTAACCAAACACACTGACCAGCCTTATGTAGAAATTCATCCAAGAGATGCAAGAGCGCTTGGTATTGAAGACAAAACGCTTGTGCGCCTTACTTCTTCGCATGGGGAAGCTTTGTTGAAGGCAAAAGTAAGTCGAGGCGTGGCTCCGGGGAATGTTTTTGCGCCAATCCATTGGACGCAACAATTTTCCAATGCATCTGTTGTGTCAAACCTTATTCCTCAAGTAGTTGATCCTCTGTCAGGGCAGCCGGAATCGAAACATGCGCAAGTTAAACTTGAAGCTGTAAAAGATGTTTCTTATGGTGTGGTTGTATCTTCAGAGCCGCTTGAAGAACTGGATTTCACTTATTGGTGTTATGTGCCATCTGAGCATGGCTATCATTACGAAGTGGTGTGGCCAATTGGCGAAAATGTGTCTTCGATTCAGGCTTTGTTAAATCAGAATGGTGCGTCAACAGGCGAGTGGCTGGAATATACTAACCCTGTTACAGAGCAAATTAGGCTGGCGTATATTCAGGATAAAAAGCTTTCTCTTGTTGCGTATTTGCATCCGACACCTGAATCCATTTCGTGTGATTGGTTAGAATCAAAATTAGCAGAGCAAGAACCTTTATCTGAGTTGGATCGTATGGCGATATTAGTCGGATTGCCAGCGAATGTTGAAGATAAAGGCGCTATAATATGTACTTGTTTTCAAGTCGGTAAAAAGCAAATAGAACAAGCAATTACTGATGGTGTTTGTTCAGTCGAAGAGCTCGGTTCATTATTAAAATGCGGAACAAATTGTGGCTCCTGTATTCCTGAACTCAAACACTTTATCCCTACCATAACGGAGCTTTCTGCATGAGTAATGCGTTTACACAGTATGTGAAAATTTTAGGGCGCGGTAAAAAAGGCTCTCGTAGCTTGACTACTGAAGAGGCAGATCATGCAATGTCTCTTATTTTAAATGGCAAAGTTGAACCAGAGCAGCTAGGTGCTTTTTGGATGCTGATTCGTATACGTGAAGAAACAGTGGAAGAAACGGTTGGGTTTACTGAGGCCACACGTCAGTTTTTATCAGAAAAAGATCCGTTAGAATTTCACGTAGATCTTGATTGGCCTGCATATGCTGGTAAGCGTAATGAGTTACCTTGGTTTTTGCTTGCTGCGCTTGCTTTGGCAAATTATGGAAAGAAGGTAGTGATGCATGGTCATGCATTTGAAGGTGAAGAAAGAATATTTGTAAATGAAGCTATTAGACGTTTAGGCTTGCCCATTTCCCATACTCGTCAGGAAGTAAAGAAGAAGGTTGATGAAACTGGTTTTGCGTATATCTCTCTTGAAAGTATCGATTCTACCTTAAGTGACATGATGGACTTGAAATACACATTGGGGTTGCGGTCACCAGTTAATACAGTGGTACGCATGATGAATCCATTTCAAGCTGATCATAGTGTACATGGTGTCTTCCATCGTGGTTATGATGTATTGCATATCTCAGCTTGTGAGCAATTAAATGATCCTTCTGTCTTGGTATTTCGAGGTGGTAATGGTGAAGCCGAGGTGAACCCAGAAAGGGAAGTAACCTTATGGAAATGGCAGAAAGGGGTTGCTAGTTGGACGAGTTGGTCTAAGGCTGAGAAGGAACATAAGCGTCTTAAGCATAATTTAGATCTAACTCGTCTGACGGATCACTGGAGTGGGTTGCAGGTGGATCAGTTTGGAGAGCAAGCAGTTCGTCAAACACTTGCTTCTGTTGCTGGACTTATGTTCGGAATTGCCTCTCACGAAGAGTGTTTAAGCTTAGCCGATGATATCTGGTCTAAACGCGACAAAAGTTGGGTTTCTAAACTAATTTAAATGAGCTTTTATGGCACTTACATCTCTATCTAGCGCCGTATTGGCCGGTGGAAAAGGCACTCGAATGGGAGGTCAAGATAAAGGACTTCTGCTTTTTCAGAATGAACCTATGATCATGCCGATTGCTCGTGCATTAAAGTCCATTTCTGGCTCTGTCTTTGTGAATGCCAATCGGCATGTAGAAGAATATTTAGCATTAGGTTTCGAGGTTGTTTCGGATCATCAGGCTTATTCTGAGAAAGGGCCTCTTTCTGGTTTATTGGCTTGTTTGATGCGAGCCGATTCTTCTCATTTACTTGTTTCACCGTGTGATACACCTCGTATTACAGAGCGCGCTTTTATGGCGCTTATAGAGGCAAGTCGCATATCTCCAGATAAAATTCATTATTTAGCAGGAGCGTCTGGTAATCAGCCATTGCATGCAATTTTGCCTGTTCAATCTGCCCTAGATAAATTAAAAGGCTTTTTTGATGGGGCAGGGAAGTACAATGTGATGGCTTTTTATGAAATGTTTGGCTGTAAGAGTGTATTTTGGGATAAAGATAACGATTTTTTAAATGTAAACACGCCAGCCTCTTTATTCTAAATCTGGTGATGTTTTATTGATGAAAGCGTTATTTAACAGATTCTATGTTTAGGCGATAAGACTCACCATCTTCCTTGTGTTCTAGCTTAACAAGTAAGTAGTCAAATTTTGGAGCAAACCAAAATGAAGTTTGTTTACCTTTCGCTAAGTTGTCCGTTCGAATAACTTTAATTGTCGATACTTTGCCAAGTTTGGTGTCTATGGTTTCTAAGCTACTGCGCTCGAAGATCCAGTTTTTAATACGGCCGCCATCGGCTACTTGGTAATCAAACTCGCTTTTGCCTATCTTCAGATCTTGTCGGATTTGCAGTTGTATGGAAAGTTTGTCTAGGGTATCTGGGTTGATTGCAAGATTCCAAGGTTTATCTTTTATGTCGTTTCGAACCAGCATTTTTTCCCAATCAAACGTCAGCGTTGCTGTTCGCTTTTTACCAAGTGCGACACTTTTGTATTGGTATTTTGTTGGGATTATTTGGTGGTTTTCGACGTAAAAATTGGAAACTTCATTCAGTGAGGCAAACATATTGTCGGCTGAAAACACAAACTGCCAAAGGTTATTGGATTTTTTTGATAAGGTTTGTGTCCCTTCTACTTTGAGGCTGATGCCTTTTTTCCAAATGGTGCTGTAGGTAGCAGAATAAGGTAAAAGAAAGGCATCGTTGGCTGCCTCAGAAGAGAAGGTAGTGGTAGAAAGAACACTCATAAAAAGGCCAATTATATAGATTGAAATTTTACGAGTGATCATTCTTTCTCCCTGTTTATATCAATTCTTGATGATAACGAATACCGCATTCTGGAATGACCTTGCCATCTAAAATAGCTTGGCCGTTATCATAGCTCAGCCTGTTCTCACTGAACCATTTTACCGCTAGTGGGTAGATTATGTGTTCTAGTGAATGAACCTTGGTTGCCAGTGTGTCTGCTGTCTCGTCGTTTTCTATCTTGGTACTAGCTTGGAGTATTACCGCGCCAGCATCAAGCTCTGAGCTAACAAAATGCACAGAAACTCCATGTTCTGCTTCTTTTGCGTCAATGGCTCTTTGGTGCGTATTCAACCCTTTGTATTTAGGCAACAATGATGGATGAATGTTTAACATTCTACCTTCAAAATGTTTCGTAAAAGTTTCAGTGAGAATGCGCATGAATCCAGCGAGTACAACAAGCTTTGGTTGATACTGATCGATGATTTTTTGTAATTCTGCATCGAATTCTTCGCGGCTATCAAAAGACTTATGGCTCAGGGCGTGAGTAGCAATACCTGCGGATTTTGCACGCTCTAATCCATAAGCATCTGCTTTGTTACTGATAACAGCACAGATATTGATATTTAATTTACCTTGCAAGCTTTGATCAATCAAAGCTTGCAAGTTGCTGCCGCTGCCAGAAATCAAGACAACGATAGGGTAGCTCATGCTTCAGTCTCTAGATCAGAGATAAGCACGTCCTTTCCATTATTACGTGGGCAAATTTCACCAATGATCCAAGCTTCTTCACCTTCTGCTTTTAAGATAGAAAGTGCTTGTTCTGCTTTATCTGCATCAATAGCGAGAACCATGCCGACGCCACAGTTTAGTACGCGATACATTTCTTCTTGTTCAACATTACCTTGCTCTTGCAACCAATCAAATACAGCAGGGCGTTTCCAGCTAGTTGCATCGATTTTAGCTGCAGCGTCTTCTGGAAGTACGCGAGGAATGTTTTCCAATAAACCGCCACCTGTGATGTGGGCTAGAGCATTAACAGAAATGCTTTCCATGAGTTTCAGGATAGATTTCACATAGATGCGAGTTGGTGCCATCAAAGCATCTTTTAATACTACGCCATCAATGGTTTGTGTTAGATCAGCGCTATTCACTTCTAAAATTTTACGGATAAGAGAGTAACCGTTGGAATGAGGGCCTGATGAACCTAGCGCGATTAATGTGTCGCCAGACTTTACGTTGCTGCCATCGATGATACTGTCTTCTTCAACAACGCCAACACAGAACCCTGCTAAATCGTAATCGCCATCATGATACATGCCTGGCATTTCAGCTGTTTCGCCGCCAACTAATGCACAGCCAGCTTGTAAGCAACCTTCACCTATGCCTGTAACAACATTTGCAGCAACATCAATGTCTAGTTTGCCTGTTGCATAGTAATCAAGGAAAAGTAATGGCTCTGCGCCTGCAACCACAAGATCGTTAACACACATGGCAACCAAGTCGATACCAATAGTATCGTGTTGATTTAAATCCATCGCTAGACGAAGCTTGGTGCCTACGCCATCCGTGCCAGAAACAAGAATTGGATTTTTATATTTTGTTGGAAGACGTGTTAAAGCGCCAAATCCGCCTAAACCGCCCATAACTTCAGGTCGACGAGTTTTTTTGCTAACGCCTTTGATGCGTTCAACAAGTTGGTTACCTGCGTTGATATCTACGCCAGCGTCTTTGTAACTAATTGATGGTTTATCTGACTTGGTCATTGCCTATGCCTTATCATGGTACGAGGAAAAAATGCATTTTAGCATAGTGACGCATTAGGGCTATGGTTCTTTATCATTATGGCAGTAGAATAGACAAATAAACGAAGGAAGGGCTATGAATTTTCGTATTTTATTATTACTTATTAGTGTTTTTTCAGTTTCATTTGTTCAAGCGGTTACTGTGAAGGGGCTTTATGACGCTGAAATCAATTTACCTGTTACTCAATCTGAGTCGAGAATGTTAAATGAAGCATTTGGTTTGGCTGCAGAAAGAGTATTAATTAAAGTCTCTGGCGATAGAGCCGCAATTACTGGCGATGTGTTGGCGCAGGCTAAGAAAAATGCTTCGACTTGGGTGGCTCAGCATTCAGTGGCATCTTTGAGCGAACTGCTTCCATCTGATAATGGCTTGGTTCCGGGCAAGCAAGTTAAGGTGACGTTTTATCAAGCATCTATTGATAGCTTTTTATCGCAAAACAATTTACCGGTTTGGGGAGATAATCGTCCTTCCGTTTTAGTTTGGGTAGCAAACGATAATAATGGTGTTCGAGCGTTATCAGGCTCGAAATCACCTTCTAGTGTCCTTAATCAGTTTGCGTATTTTTCCAACATGGTTGGCGTGCCTATTTATGCTCCTTTGTTGGATGATACGGACAGAAGTAATATTAGTGCGGCAGATGTTTGGGGCTTTTTTGAAGATACTATTACGAATGCTAGTAAGCGATACCAGACTGATGCAGTCGCCGCTTTGAGAGTGAGTAGTTACGTAGGACATGTGGGTGGAAGTTTATTGGTGCTGCTTAAAAATGGAGAAACAGAGCGTTTTGTTTTAAGTGGTGAGACGCCTGATGACGTTGTTGAGCAAGCAAGTACTCAACTGGCAAAAGTGTTTTCTTCTCGGTATGCCTCTGTTCGCAATAGCAATTCAGTTAATAAGCTAAACATCCAAGTAACGGGCGTAACAAGTTACAATGTTATGAAGAGAACTCAATCCTATTTAGAAACAATCGGTGTGGTAAGAAACGTGGATTTAGTGCAGGTTGATGGTGAAAAAGTTGAGTTCTCAGTTGAAATTGATGGCGATAAGCAAAAACTTTTTAATTCTATTTCATTGAGTCACTTGCTAGTAAGTGTGCCATTAAACGCATTAGATCCTGATGCAAATCGCGTGGTTTCTTATCAATACAGTGGAGCGAAATAATGACAGATTTATCAAATGATCAAGTCGTAGAGCGAGATTTTTACGCACGATCAGCAGAAGAGCAAAAAGACTTTTTATCTCAGACTTGGTGTAATGCTTGTGGTGAAGTGGATTTGGGTATGATTAACCCTAAAGAGTTCGAAACACCTGAGCGAGTTTGGATAGAAGGTGACTGCGTAGAATGCGGCCAAAAGACGATTACAGAGATAGTGGAAGAAGATGAATGATCTTTTCCTGACTCTAAATTTAAACAAAAAAATCGCGCTATAAGCGCGATTTTTGTATCTATCAAAGATTACTACTTGTCAGTAGGGTAATCTCTTTGTGGTTGACCCACATATAATTGACGTGGACGGCCAATCTTGTAAGGTCCAGAAATCATTTCATTCCAGTGTGAAATCCAACCAATTGTACGAGACATAGCAAAAATTACTGTGAACATACTTGTTGGGATTCCGATCGCTTTCATGATGATGCCTGAGTAGAAGTCCACGTTTGGATAAAGCTTACGCTCTACAAAGTATGGGTCTTCAAGAGCGATTTGCTCTAGGCGTTTTGCGATTTTCAATAATGGATCGTCAGACATGCCAAGCTCAGCTAATACTTCGTCACACGTTTCACGCATTACTTTAGCGCGAGGGTCGAAGTTTTTGTAAACACGGTGTCCGAAGCCCATTAGACGGAATGGATCGTTTTTGTCTTTTGCTTTGGCGATAAATTCGTCGATGTTCTCAACATCACCAATTTCTTCAAGCATTGTCAGTACTGCTTCGTTAGCACCACCGTGAGCTGGCCCCCAAAGTGTTGCAATACCTGCAGCGATACAGGCAAATGGGTTAGCGCCAGATGAGCCTGCTAGACGAACAGTGGATGTAGATGCATTTTGCTCGTGATCAGCATGTAAGATGAAGATACGGTCCATTGCTTTAGCGAATACAGGGTTAACTTTGTAGTCTTCGCAAGGTGTAGCAAACATCATGTACAAGAAGTTCTCAGCGTAAGAAAGGTCGTTACGTGGGTACATAACTGGCTGATCTTTTGAGTACTTGTAGCAAATAGAAGCCAATGTTGGCATTTTTGAAATTAAGCGAAATGCTGCAATTTCACGGTGCTTAGGATCGTTGATATCCATGTTGTCTTGGTAGAAAGCAGATAACGCACCTACAAGACCACACATGATTGCCATTGGGTGAGCGTCATTTCTGAAGCCATCAATGAATTTGTGCATGGATTGGTTGACCATGGTGTGTTTGTTAACCATGGCATCAAATTCTTCTTTTTGCTTCTTATCCGGTAGTTCTCCGTAAAGAAGTAGGTAACAAGTTTCTAAGTAATCTGAATGTTCAGCAAGCTGGGCAATTGGATAGCCGCGATGCAAAAGAATTCCCGCTTCACCGTCTATGTAAGTAATAGATGATTCGCAAGAGCCAGTAGACATAAAGCCTGGATCATAGGTGAATACACCGTTAGCGCCTAAGCCACGAACATCAATAACGTCTGTGCCTAAGGTACCTGAAAGAACAGGAAGTTCGATAGTTTTATCGATCCCATCCACTTTGAGTGTTGCTTTTTTATCAGCCATTTATGGTCTCCTTCGTATTCTGGTCCGGGGCTAAGGGGTCTTAATTTGACTCTCCTGGCCCAGAAGGTGCGCAAAAAATACTGTTTCTACACTATAAAAGTCAATCTTGTTCACTTACACAGTATTTACATTGTAGAGACATATTTCGTAATTATATGACAAAATCGCAATAAGGTCTTTTTCTATTTCTATATGGATTTGACTTTATCTTATTGATTACAAAGAAAATTAAAGTGATATATATTTGTTTATTTTATGTAATTTTATACCATTATTGTTTCGGCTTATGCCTACATTCATTTGATGAATGGTGATCATTGAAAACCTCTTGTTCAGTCTATTTGTCTTAGTATTTTTCACTGGTCTATAATTGCCGTCCCGATGATTTCATTGATTTGCTGACGTAAACTAATAAAAGAGAGTCGCTTTTAGAAAGTCGTTTGCAAATCGATGAGATTTTCAAAGCAGGCCTATGATGTGCTTTGTTGCTCTCTGTATATTTGTAGTGAGTACAGTACATATAGATATTGGGTCGTGATTGACCATTCAATCGTTAAGATGGTGTAAATGTCGTGAATAAAAAAAGACCAGTCAACCTTGATATTTCTACAATATCAATGCCAGTCACAGCAGTCGTTTCTATTCTTCACCGCATAACAGGAATCATTCTTTTTGTGGGTTTGGTGTTCTTGTTTTATGCGTTTGACCTTTCTTTGCAGTCACAGGAAGGTTTTGACCAAGTGGTGAATGTTTTTCAGACAAGTTTTCTTGCGAAATTCATTATTTGGGGTGTTGTCTCTGCATTAATGTATCACCTTGTGGCAGGAGTGAAACATTTGTTTATGGATTTGGGGCATTTTGAAGAGTTGGAGAGTGGACGCAATGCTGCTGTCGCTAATTTAGCAATTGCCGCGATTTTGATCGTGCTAGCAGGAGTGTGGATATGGTAACTCAGATTACAAGTTTTGGCCGTTCTGGACTTTATGATTGGATGATGCAGAGAATCTCTGCTGTTGTCTTATCTTTATATACAGTATTCATTATTGGTTATTTATTGCTGAACCCAGATCTTACATACGACCAGTGGAGTGCTTTGTATGAAGCAACATGGATGCGTATTTTTAGTTTGATGGTTCTTTTGTCGATTGGTGTTCACTCATGGATTGGTTTGTGGTCTATTTCTACGGACTATATTAAAGCCACTGGTGCACGTTTTTTCTTTCAATCTATATGTGGCCTTGCGATGTTCGTCTATATCGTATGGGGCGTTCAGGTTATTTGGGGACTATAAGTAATGGCGAATATTCGTACTATTTCTTTTGATGCCATTGTTATTGGCGGTGGTGGTGCAGGCATGCGTGCTGCACTTCAGCTTACTGAGTCTGGTTTAAATACAGCTTGTGTTACTAAAGTATTTCCAACTCGTTCACACACAGTTTCTGCACAGGGCGGTATTACTTGTGCCATTGCAAGTGACGATCCAAATGATGATTGGCGCTGGCACATGTATGACACCGTAAAGGGGTCAGACTATATTGGTGATCAGGATGCAATTGAATATATGTGTTCAGTTGGTCCACAGGCAGTTTTTGAATTGGAGCATATGGGGCTTCCGTTCTCTCGTACAGAACAAGGTCGTATTTATCAGCGTCCATTTGGTGGTCAGTCTAAAGATTTTGGTAAAGGTGGTCAGGCGGCTCGTACTTGTGCTGCTGCTGACCGTACAGGTCATGCTCTATTGCATACTCTTTATCAAGGTAACTTAAAAGGCGGCACAACATTCTTTAACGAATGGTATGCAACCGATCTTGTTAAAAACAAAGAAGATGCAGTAGTTGGTGTTATTGCGATTTGCATCGAGACAGGTGAAACCGTTTACCTAAAAGCGAAAGCAACAGTTATCGCAACCGGTGGTGCAGGTCGTATCTTCCAGTCTACAACCAATGCGCACATCAATACAGGTGACGGTGTTGGTATGGCATTGCGTGCTGGTTTCCCAATGCAAGATATGGAAATGTGGCAGTTCCACCCAACTGGTATTTATGGTGCTGGTACATTGGTAACAGAAGGTTGTCGTGGTGAGGGTGGTTACCTGATCAATAAAGACGGCGAACGCTTCATGGAGCGTTATGCTCCAAACGCAAAAGACCTTGCTGGTCGTGACGTTGTAGCACGTTCTATGGTTCTTGAGATTCTAGAAGGCCGCGGCTGTGGTCCAGATGGCGATCACGTTCTATTGAAACTAGATCACTTGGGTGAAGAGACTCTTAATAAGCGTCTTCCAGGTATCCTAGAGTTGTCTCGTACTTTCGCACACGTTGATCCAGTGAAAGAGCCAATTCCAGTTATTCCTACTTGTCACTATATGATGGGTGGTATTCCAACAAATGTTGGTGGTCAAGCGATTAAACAGAATGAAGCTGGCGAAGACGTTATTATCGACGGTCTTTATGCTTGTGGTGAAGCGGCTTGTGTATCTGTGCATGGTGCTAACCGTCTTGGTGGTAACTCATTGCTTGACTTGGTTGTATTTGGTCGCGCTGTTGGTCTTCACGTTAAGAAATCTTTGGATGAAGGTTTTGATTCCTTGGATGCGAGTGAGACAGACATTGAGACAGCAATGGCTCGTTTGAATCGTCTAAATACGACAACTGGCGGTGAGAGTGTTGCTAAAGTTCGTGAAGATCTTCAGCGCGTTATGCAGCTTTATTTCGGTGTATTCCGTGATGGCGATGCGATGCAAAAAGGTCTTGCTCAACTGCAAGAGATTCGTCAGCGCGTTGAGAATTTACACCTTGAAGATAAGAGTCAAGCTTTCAACACAGCTCGTATTGAAGCTCTTGAACTTGAAAACTTGTTAGAAGTTGCAGAAGCTACCGCTGTTCCTGCTGAATTCCGTAAAGAAAGTCGTGGTGCCCATGCGCGTAATGACTTTACAGAACGTGACGATGAGAATTGGCTGAAGCACTCTTTATTCCATCCAGTAGATAAGAAAGTGACCAAGCGTGATGTGAACTTTGCGCCTAAAACAATGGAAGCTTTCCCACCTAAAGTTCGTTCGTACTAAGGAGTTATGTCAATGTTAGTTAGTATTTATCGCTACAATCCTGAGAAAGACGACGCTCCTTACATGCAGGATTACGAGGTTGCTTTACCTGAAGGTAAAGACCTTATGGTGCTTGATGTTTTAAACTTGTTGAAAGCACAGGATCCTAGTATTTCTTACCGTCGTTCATGCCGTGAAGGTGTGTGTGGTTCAGATGGTATGAACATGTCTGGTAAGAATGGTCTTGCTTGTATTACACCAGTTTCTGAAGCTGTAAAAAATGGTAAGTTGGTTCTTCGTCCGCTTCCAGGTTTACCAGTTGTGCGTGACTTGGTTATCGATATGGCGCAATTCTACAAGCAATATGAGAAAATTCGCCCATATTTGATCAATGATGCGCCGGCTCCTGCGATTGAACGCTTGCAAAGCCCGGAAGAGCGTGAAAAACTTGATGGCCTTTACGAATGTATCTTATGTGCATGTTGTTCAACAGCTTGTCCGTCTTTCTGGTGGAACCCAGATAAGTTTGTTGGTCCATCTGGTTTATTGCAGGCATATCGCTTTTTGGCGGATAGCCGAGATACAGCAACACAAGAACGCCTTGGTGATCTAGATGATCCGTTTAGCGTTTTCCGTTGCCACGGTATTATGAATTGTGTCAATGTTTGCCCGAAAGGTCTGAACCCGACTAAAGCAATTGGTAATATTCGTACCATGCTTTTACAGAGAGCAACTTAATAATGCTCTGTGTGGTCTTTTCTTCAAATTTATGTGACCACTAAAAAGTAGGCGGCTTGGATAAATGTTCAATGCCGCCATTTTTGCATGCTTTAGCAATAGAAAATGTAATAAAAAGAATTTAAAATTTGACCTTTGCGCACACGGATGTACAAAGAAAAACGATTAACTTTGTGATGATGGATTCAGAGTTTTCTTTATTGAACTACTCTTAATCGTTTAGTATTGATCGTGAAGGGCAAAAGTAGCTGTAAATAAACAAAAAAATCGAGGCTTTATAGCCTTACGGGCCTGATTAATTGATTGATCTTAATAATAGGTTGATGCCGGGACCCCGGTGGCTGGCTCGAACATAAGGGTGATCGAGAATGCACGAAAGTTTAATGGAGTTGCTGTGGAGCACTTCTCATTTCTCAGGTGGAAACCTGGAATATGTCGAAGGGCTTTTTGAAAGCTACCTCGTCGATCCGAACTCGGTATCGGAAGAATGGCGCAAATGTTTTGATCAATTGCCTCGTATAAGCGAAGCGCAATCAACTGATCTTCCTCACTCCGTGATTCAAGAGCAGTTTTTACAAATTGGTAAGAATAAATTTCGCTCTATGCCTGTTTCTTCAGGTACGGTTGCGACATCTGACCATGAGCAAAAACAAATTAATGTTTTGCAATTGATTAATGCTTATCGAGTACGTGGGCATCAACACGCAACACTTGATCCACTTGGATTACAGAAACGTGAGAAAGTTGCAGATCTAGATCTGGGTTACCATCAATTAACAGGTGCCGATTTAGACACTGAATTTAATGTTGGCTCTTTGTTCTTCAACAAAGAATCAATGAAGTTAGGTGACATAATATCTGACCTCGAAAAAACCTACTGCAATAGTATTGGTTATGAGTTTATGCACATTGTTGATACGCAAGAAAAAGCGTGGTTACAACAACGTGTTGAATCTGTTAGATCCCGTCCTGAGTATTCCCGAGAAACTCGTGAAAGCTTACTAGAGCGTTTAACCGCAGCGGAAGGCTTAGAGAAATATCTTGCTAGTCGTTACCCTGGTGCGAAGCGCTTTGGACTTGAGGGTGGCGAAAGCTTAATCCCAATGGTTAATGAATTGATACAGCGTTCTGGCTCACTTGGAGCGAAAGAAGTTGTTATCGGCATGGCTCACCGTGGTCGTCTTAACGTCTTGGTGAATACCTTAGGTAAAAACCCGAAAGATTTGTTTGACGAGTTTGAAGGTAAGAAGCTTGTTAATACATCTGGTGACGTTAAATACCACCAAGGTTTTTCATCTAATGTAATGACGTCTGGTGGTGAAGTTCATATCGCTTTGTCATTCAACCCATCTCACCTTGAAATCGTTTCTCCTGTTGTTGAAGGGTCTGTACGTGCCCGTCAAGATCGCCGTAAAGACACATCAGGTAAAACAGTGGTTCCTATCTCTATCCACGGTGATGCCGCTTTTGCAGGGCAAGGTGTTGTGATGGAGACATTCCAGATGTCTCAAACTCGCGCTTATCGTACCGGTGGTACGGTTCATATTGTTATTAATAACCAAGTTGGTTTCACAACGAACCGTCAAGAAGACTCGCGTTCTACTGAATATGCAACAGATGTTGCTAAGATTATTCAAGCGCCAATCTTCCATGTGAATGGTGATGATCCAGAAGCGGTGTTGTTTGTTACTCAGTTAGCACTTGATTACCGTTATGAGTTTGGTCGTGATGTTGTTATCGATATGGTTTGTTACCGTCGTCGTGGTCATAACGAGACCGATGAGCCTTCTGGTACACAGCCATTAATGTACAGCGTAATTAGTAAGCTAAAAACGACTCGTACTTTATATGCTGAGCGTTTGATTAATGAATCTGTTGTTTCAAAAGAAAAAGCAGACCAATTAGTAAGCGAAAACAGAGAAGATTTGGATAACGGTCGCCATGTAGCGAAAAGCCTTGTTTTAGAATCTCAAACAGGTTCTTTCGTAGATTGGAAGCCTTACCTTGGTGTTGAATGGACAGATGCTGGTGATACGACTTATCCATTAGCAAAACTTCAGGAAGTGGCTAAGAAATTAACCGTTATTCCTGATGGAGTAGTGGTTCAGCGTCAGGTTCAGAAAATCTACCAAGACCGCGATAAAATGACAGCTGGTGCATTGCCTCTAAACTGGGGTTATGCAGAGACCTTGGCTTTCGCAACTTTGCTTGAGCAGGATTACCCAATCCGTATCACAGGTCAGGATTCTGGTCGTGGTACTTTCTCTCACCGTCATGCAGTTATTCATAGTCAAAAAGACGGCAGCACTTACATTCCTTTAAAACATTTGTCTGATGATCAACCTACGTTAGATCTTTATGATTCTTACCTGTCAGAAGAAGCAGTATTAGCATTCGAATATGGTTATGCGAGCACTTCTCCAAAAGGTTTGGTTATTTGGGAAGCGCAATTTGGTGACTTTGCCAATGGCGCGCAAGTTGTTATCGACCAATTTATTACAAGTGGTGAACATAAATGGGGCCGCTTATGTGGTCTGACTATGTTGTTACCGCACGGTTATGAAGGTCAAGGCCCAGAGCATTCGTCAGCACGACTAGAGCGTTTTCTGCAGCTTTGTGCAGAATACAATATTCAAGTTTGTGTTCCGACTACGCCGTCACAAATCTTCCATATCATCCGTCGTCAAGCGATTCGACCTATGCGTCGTCCGCTTATCATTATGTCGCCTAAGAGTTTGTTGCGTCACAAGCAAGCAATTTCGACATTAGAAGAATTGGCGGAAGGAAGTTTCAAAACGGTATTACCTGAATCTTCTGAAACTGTTACTGCGGATAAAGTAAAACGCATTGTCCTTTGTAGCGGTAAAGTTTATTACGACTTGATCAACCGTCGTGAAGAGCTACAAAAAGAGGATGTTGCCGTGGTTCGCTTGGAGCAATTGTATCCGTTCCCATACGCTGACCTTGAGTCTGTGTTGGAACAATACAAAAATGTTGAGAGCTTGGTTTGGTGTCAAGAAGAGCCGAAAAACCAAGGTGCTTGGCATGCCAATCGTCACCGCATGAATCGAGTATTGGAAAAACTGTATCCTGAATTGAAAATCCGCTTTGCGGGTCGAATTTCTTCTGCTGCTCCTGCAGCAGGTTACATGTCTATCCATGTTGAAGAACAAGAAGCACTGGTCAACGACGCACTAGTTGGTTAGTACCATAGCCTGTCAGAGAGATAAGGGTATAAAATGAGCATTGAAATTAAAGCACCTACTTTTCCAGAATCTGTAGCCGACGGAACCGTTGCTACTTGGTACAAGCAGCCAGGCGAAGCCTGTGCACGTGATGAGCACATCGTAGACATCGAGACAGATAAAGTTGTCTTGGAAGTCGTTGCACCTGCTGATGGTGTATTAAAGGAAGTTTTGAAAGCAGAAGGTGACGTTGTCCTTAGTGATGAAGTCTTAGCTGTATTTGAATCTGGCGCAGCAGCTTCTGCTGCACCAGCGGAAAAAGCAGCGGCACCTGCTGCTGCGGCTCCAGCGGCAGCGCAAGAGTCTGTACAAATTAAAGCTCCAACTTTCCCAGAATCTGTTGCAGAAGGTTCTGTTGCTGCTTGGCACAAACAGCCAGGTGAAGCATGTACTCGTGACGAACATATTGTTGATATCGAGACAGATAAAGTTGTACTTGAAGTCGTTGCACCTGCAGATGGTGTGATTGGCGATATTTTGAAAGCGGAAGGCGACACTGTTTTAAGTGATGAAGTGTTAGCAAACTTCCTAGTAGGCGCATCTGGTGCGGCGGCAGCGCCAGAAGCTGCAGCACCTGCCAGCGCTGCAGAAGAAAGTGACGAAGATGGTGTTGCTGGTCCTGCTGCTCGTAAAGCCTTGGCAGAAGCTGGTTTAACAGCAGCCCAAGTAAAAGGCACTGGTAAAGGCGGCCGCATCACGAAAGAAGATGTTGATGCTGCAGTAAAAGCGAAACCAGCTGCTGCTCCAGCAGCAAAAGCAGCTGCGCCAGCAGCGGCGATGCCAGCCTTGGGTGCAGATGGTCGTGTTGAAAAACGCGTACCAATGACTCGTCTACGTGCGACGATTGCGAAGCGTCTTGTTGAAGCGCAACAAACAGCAGCTATGTTAACAACGTACAACGAAGTTAATATGGGACCAATCATGGAGATCCGTAAGAAATACAAAGATCAATTCATGAAGACTCACAATGGCACTAAGCTTGGTTTCATGTCTTTCTTTGTAAAAGCTGCGACAGAAGCGTTGAAACGTTTCCCAGCGGTTAACGCTTCAATCGATGGCAATGACATGGTTTATCATGGTTACCAAGATATTGGTGTTGCTGTTTCTACTGACCGTGGTTTGATGGTTCCAGTATTGCGTAACACAGAAGCAATGGGCTTAGCTGATATTGAATCAACTATCATGGACTTTGCACTTCGTGGTCGTGATGGCAAATTGGGTATGGATGACATGCAAGGCGGTACTTTCACTATTACTAATGGTGGTACTTTTGGTTCTTTGATGTCGACTCCTATCATCAACCCGCCTCAAACAGCAATCTTGGGTATGCATAAAATCCAAGAACGTCCAATGGCTGTAAATGGTCAGGTTGTTATCCAGCCTATGATGTACTTAGCACTTTCTTATGACCACCGTATGATCGATGGTAAAGAAGCTGTGCAGTTCTTGGTAACAATTAAAGACTTGCTAGAAGATCCAGCACGTCTGTTGCTTGAGATCTAAGTGCTTGAAATTTGAGTATTCGTACCAATAATTAGGTATGAATTGATCCTGTAGCGATGTTTAAACAAAACATCGCTCAGTTTGACTGAAAAATATGGAACTTCTTATGTCTGATAAATTTGATGTTGTTGTAATTGGTGGTGGCCCTGGTGGTTATGTCGCTGCAATTCGTGCTGCTCAGCTAGGTTTGAAAACAGCATGTATTGAAAAATGGTTAGACAAAAATAACAAGCCTCGTTTAGGCGGTACTTGTTTGAATGTTGGCTGTATCCCATCTAAAGCTTTGTTGGATTCTTCTCACAAATATCATGATGCTAAAGAAGCTTACGGCGTACATGGTATTTCTGTAGGCGACGTTGCGATGAACGTTGACACAATGGTTGATCGTAAAGATAAAATCGTTGACCAACTAACAAGTGGTATCACTGGTCTTTTCAAAGCGAATGGCGTTACTAGCCTTGAAGGTTTTGGTAAAGTTCTAGCCAACAAAAAAGTTGAATTCACAGCGCACGATGGAACAGTTACTGTTATCGATGCTGAGAATGTGATTTTGGCAACAGGTTCTGTTCCTGTGAACATTCCACCTGCACCACGCACTGGTGACATCATCGTTGATAACGAAGGTGCATTGGATTTCCGTGAAGTGCCTAAGCGTCTTGGCGTAATCGGTGCTGGTGTTATCGGTCTAGAACTTGGTTCTGTATGGTCGCGTCTTGGTTCAGAAGTTGTTGTGCTTGAAGCACAAGACTCTTTCCTAAGTGTTTGTGACCAAGACATTGCTAAAGAAGCAGCGAAAATCTTCAAGAAGCAGCACCTAGATGTGCGTTTGGGCGCTCGTGTAACGGGTAGCCAAATTAACGGCGAAGAAGTTGAAGTGACTTACCTTGATGCTAAAGGTGAAGAGCAGAAGCAAACTTTCGACAAACTTATTGTTGCAGTTGGCCGTAAGCCATTCACTCAAGGTTGTTTCTCTGACGATTCAGGCGTTAAGCTTGACGAGCGTGGCTTCGTATTCGTTGACGAGCAATGCCGTACTTCTGTACCAGGTGTTTACGCGATCGGTGATATCGTTCGTGGTCCAATGTTGGCACACAAAGCATCTGAAGAAGGTGTGATGGTTGCAGATATCATTGCTGGCCATAAAGCACAAATGAACTACGACTGCATTCCTTCTGTTATTTACACACACCCAGAACTAGCTTGGGTTGGTAAGAGTGAACAGGAACTTAAAGCGGAAGGCGTTAAATACAAAGTGGGTAAATTCCCATTTGCTGCATCTGGTCGTGCTATGGCTGCTAACGATACAGATGGTTTTGTTAAAATCATCGCGTGTGAAGAAACAGATCGTATTTTAGGTTGCCATATCATTGGTGGTCATGCGGCTGACTTGATCGCACAAGCGGTTATTGCTATGGAATTCGGTTCTACAGCAGAAGATATTGCTTTGACAGTATTTGCTCACCCAACAGTAAGTGAAGCAGTACACGAAGCAGCGTTAGCAGTAGATGGCCACGCTATCCATATTGCAAACCGTAAAAAGCGTTAATAGAAATTTAGATTTGCCGGCTTAAAGCCGGCAATTTCTGTCTTAACAGGCAGAGCTTATGTCAATCATTCAGATGAGCGGAAGAATCAAATGAACCTACATGAATATCAGGCTAAACAGCTTTTTGCTGAATACGGCCTGCCAGTATCTACAGGGTACGCAGTAGACACGCCTGAAGCGGCGGTGGAAGCAGCGAAAAAAATTGGTGGTGACAAGTGGGTTGTTAAAGCTCAGGTTCACGCAGGTGGTCGCGGTAAAGCGGGCGGTGTGAAACTTGTTGATTCTTATGAAGAAGTAGCAGCATTTACAGAAAACTGGTTAGGTAAGAACTTGGTTACTTACCAAACAGACGAAAATGGTCAGCCAGTTGCTAAGATTCTTGTTGAATCTTGCACTGACATCGCGAACGAATTGTACCTAGGTGCCGTTGTTGACCGTTCAACTCGCAAAGTTGTTTTCATGGCGTCTACAGAAGGCGGTGTTGAAATCGAGAAAGTTGCTGAAGAAACTCCAGAGTTAATTCACAAAGCGATCATCGATCCTTTGGTTGGTGCTCAGCCTTACCAAGCTCGTGAAATGGCATTTAAAATGGGTCTTAACCCAGCTCAAATCAAGCAGTTCACTAAGATCTTCCTTGGTTTGTCTCAAATGTTCCACGACTACGATTTCGCACTTCTAGAAATCAACCCATTGGTTATCACTGATGAAGGTAACCTTCACTGTCTAGACGGCAAAATCAACATCGACAGCAACGCTGTATACCGTCAGAAGAAAATGCAAGAGTTCCACGATCCATCTCAAGAAGATGAGCGTGAAGCGCATGCTGCACAGTGGGAGCTTAACTACGTAGCTCTTGATGGTAACGTAGGTTGCATGGTAAACGGTGCCGGCCTAGCAATGGGTACAATGGACATCGTAAACATTCACGGTGGCAAGCCAGCTAACTTCCTAGACGTTGGTGGTGGTGCGACTAAAGAGCGTGTTGCGGAAGCATTCAAAATCATCCTATCTGATGACAATGTTAAAGCCGTATTGGTTAACATTTTCGGTGGTATCGTTCGTTGTGACATGATCGCTGAAGGTATCATCGGTGCCGTTGAGCAAGTAGGTGTTAACGTACCTGTTGTTGTTCGTCTTGAAGGTACAAATGCTGAACTAGGTCGTGAAGTTCTTGCGAAATCTGACCTAGATATTATTGCTGCAGCAAGCTTGAAAGACGCCGCTGAGCAAGTTGTTAAAGCTGCGGAGGGCAAATAATAATGTCTGTCTTAATCAACAAAGATACTAAAGTAATCTGTCAGGGTTTCACTGGTGGACAAGGTACTTTCCATTCTGAGCAAGCGATTGCATACGGAACAAAAATGGTTGGTGGTGTTACTCCTGGTAAAGGTGGTCAAACTCACCTAGGTCTTCCTGTATTCAACACAGTGAAAGAAGCAGTAGAAGAAACAGGCGCTGAGGCATCTGTTATCTACGTTCCAGCACCTTTCGTTAAAGACTCTATCCTAGAAGCAGCGAACGCTGGTATCAAACTAATCGTTTGTATCACTGAAGGTGTCCCAACACTAGACATGCTTGACTGTAAAGTTGCATGTGACGCTCTTGACGTTCGTCTAATTGGTCCTAACTGCCCAGGTGTTATCACACCAGGTGAATGTAAGATTGGTATCATGCCAGGTCACATCCACTTACCAGGTAAAGTAGGTATCGTATCTCGTTCAGGTACTTTGACTTATGAAGCGGTTAAGCAAACAACTGATGCTGGCTTCGGTCAATCGACTTGTGTCGGTATTGGTGGTGACCCAATCCCAGGCACTAACTTCATCGACGTATTGGAAATGTTCCAAAACGATCCTCAGACTGAAGCGATTGTTATGATCGGTGAAATCGGTGGTACTGCGGAAGAAGAAGCGGCTGCTTACATCAAAGCAAACGTGACTAAGCCTGTTGTTTCTTACATTGCGGGTGTTACTGCTCCTGCTGGTAAGCGTATGGGTCACGCTGGTGCAATCATCTCTGGTGGTAAAGGTACAGCTGATGAGAAATTTGCAGCTCTAGAAGATGCGGGCGTGAAAACAGTTCGTTCTTTGGCTGACATCGGTGCTGGTCTTAAAGAAATCACTGGCTGGTAAGTCGTTTTAAATAAACGCTTATTAATAGCCAATAAAATCCCTGCTTCGGCGGGGATTTTTTTTGCATGAAAGATACAGTTTTCTAAGTGAGTAAATATGAACTGTCCGTTTTGCCATATAGATAATCGTTGTTCTGTCAGTGAAGAGGGGCCTTGTTGGTGTTTTACAATGGCAATTCCAAATGGCATGCTTGAACTCTTGTCAGATCAAGATAACGGTAAAAACTGTGTTTGTCAGGATTGCATCGAGCTTTACAACGATGATTTTGACAAGTTCAGTCGTCTTTATCATGTATATCTGAACTCAGTGATAAGCAACGACAATTAAGGAAGGAAGGGCAATAAAGGTGTCGAGCGCATCAAAAAATAACTCTAAGTATGATATTGCTGTAATTGGAGCAGGTATTGTTGGTCTATCGACTGCTTGGCAATTATTACAGCGTTACCCAGACTACCGTATTGTAGTGATTGAGAAAGAAGACGATGTTGGCTTACATCAGACTGGTCATAATTCTGGTGTTATACATGCGGGTGTTTATTATGCGCCAGGTAGTTTAAAAGCTGACTTTTGCCAAAGAGGAGCAACTGCAACTAAAGCTTTTTGCCAAGAACATGATATCGATTTTAATGAGTGTGGTAAGTTGTTGGTCGCAACAAATGATGTTGAATATGAGCGTATGAATGCTTTGTTCGAGCGGTGCCAAGAAAATGATTTAGAAGTACATAAACTGGATCAAACACAATTAAAAGAAAGAGAGCCTAACGTAAAAGGTCTAGGAGCTTTATTTGTTCCATCTACAGGCATTGTTAATTATCGTGAGATTTGCCAGAAGTTAGCCGAAATTTTCATTCAAAAAGGCGGAGAAATTCGACTTAGTAGCCAAGTGGTAGGGCTTGTGGAAACTCATGAACAAGTGATTATTACATTGAGCAGTGATGTCATTAGCTCATCCTATCTTGTTAGTTGTGGTGGGCTAATGGCTGATAGGTTAACCAAGATGTTAAATATCCCGACAGACTTTCAAATCATTCCCTTTCGTGGCGAATATTATCGGCTGCCAGCCAAACATAATTAAATTGTAAACCATCTGATTTATCCAATTCCAGATCCAGATTTACCTTTTTTAGGTGTTCATCTTACTCGTATGATTGACGGCTCCGTTACTGTTGGCCCAAATGCGGTGCAGGGATGGAAGCGAGAAGGCTATGGCTCAGTAAATATTAGTCTACAAGACATAGTTGAAATGATGCGCTTCTTAGGTTTTTGGAGGCTGCTCAAAAAATATTGGCGGACGGGGCTAATTGAAACCAAAAACTCTTGGTATAAGCCTGGCTACCTGGCTCAAGTTAGAAAGTATTGCGACCAAATTAGTTTGGATGACTTACAGGCTTATCCAGCTGGAATAAGGGCTCAAGCAGTTCTCCGTGATGGAACTTTAGTACACGATTTCCTATTTGCTCAAAGCTCAAGAAGCTTACACGTTTGTAATGCACCTTCACCAGCGGCGACCAGTGCTTTTCCTATTGGTGAGCATATCGTGCAAAAATTAGAGCAACAGATAACATTGAAATAAAAAGAAAAAGGAGCCGTTTTAGGCTCCTTTTAGGTCTACATTTTTAAATTTAGAAAGTGTAGTTAGCTGTTAGCATAAAGTTGCGTGATTCACCGTAGAAGTTGAAGTTTTCTTCGCCACCAACGCGAGAGTAATATTTTTCATCTAAAATATTATTAATATTCAAAGTGACTTTTAAATTATCATTAACTTGCTTGATAACGGCTGTATTTAAGACAGTATAACCAGGAGCAGTGACCGCATCATCAGTAGAAGAGAAGCTACTTACTGATGTGACACCAGCACCGATGGACATTTCGTTTAGGATGTTGTTAGCTGAGTCACCAAAGTTATATTTTGTCCAAGCATTGAAAGTATGACGAGGCATTAGATAGAAGTATACGTTCTCTCCACCGCTTAAGATTTCTGTATCCATATAGCTATAACCTAGAATGGCGTCCCAAGAACCAAATTGACCACTTAATTCAGCTTCAAAGCCACGAACTCGAACACTGCCAGTGCCCTCATATGCTCTATCACCATCGCTGTCATATGGACGGTTTTCATCAGTCAATTGATAAACAGTTAAACGGCTATTTAATAGTCCGCCAGCATAAGTACCTTTTACGCCTAATTCAAACTGTTCACCTTCCCTAGGGTCGATAATATCGCCATCTTCAAATGTATTTGTTTGTGGCTTGAAGACTTCAGAGTAGCTAGCATAAAGAGCTTGGGAATTTGTCACATCATATACTGCACCAGCATATGGTGTGAAATGGGATCCAGATGAGCTAACTTCTGTGTCACTAGCATTGTTGTAGCTGCTAATTTCATAGTGGCTAAGACGAGCACCTGTAATTAAGGCAAGGTCCTGTATTGGTCTAAATGTGACTTTACCGTATACAGCTTGCTCTTGTTCTGAAGTGTCGGTATCACCTGATCTGAAGGCTGTTGTAAACATGGATTGTGTTAGTGAGGAGGTATCAAAGTCGTAGATATTCCAACTACCAGTGGTTGTATTTATTTCATAATCAGTGTGGTTGTCTTCTTGCTTGTGGTCAAAGCCGACAATGTACTCACTAACATTTCCCATTGCTGCGAATGGTTTGCTATAGCTTGCATCAAAGGCAAAAGATTGCTCATCTGTTTCACCTTCAAAGTTAGCGAAATTGTCAACATCACCATTGCTATCAGCAGCATTGTTCGTGTAAGCATAGTTCCAATCAGATGAGCTATCGGAGAAACGAGCTGCAATACGACCTCGGCCGCCGTTATTGAATTGGCGAGTTAGATCAGCAAAAAGGTTTGTTGATTCTGAATTAAAATCATTCCAATCACCACCAAGGAAGGTTGAGCTATCTAAGTCAAGAAGATTGCCATCGCTGTCCGTAGGAACACCGTTGTTTGGTGTGATGTCTTTAGTTTGATTTAGTAGGCCAAGAGATAAAACAGTGTTTTCATCTAGGTCCATTTCTACGGTGGCATAGACACTTTGGCTAATGTTGTCATTACCATCTATTTGGCTAGAAGCATCACTTTGATCAATGACTAAGCGACCGCGTACACTTCCGTCTTCATTTAGAGCGCCAGAGACATCTGCTTGTGCTTTATAGCGCCCCCAACTACCTACGCCCGCAGTAATAGATGCTTGAGTCTCTTCTGTTGCACGTTTACGTACTAAGTTGATGATGCCGCCCATTTCACTGGTGCTGCTGAATAGACCTGAAGGACCACGCATAATTTCCACTCGGTCAAAAGCACTTAAAGAAGGTAGTGTGCCTTGTCGGCTACCAACAGGTGCCGTTAATCCGTCTATTAATAAGTCATCGTATTCGTAACCACGAGAAAAAATTGAAGAGCGACCGCTGTCATTAGCCAGAGTAACTAATCCTGGCGTTGTTTTAGTTATTTCATCAAGATACACCGCGCCACGGTCTTCAATATAGTCATTCGTTAAGACAGTGATAGACTGCGGAATGTCTTTTAGGGTTGCTGGTGTTTTTGTACCGACGCTAACGGCATCAACATTGTAGCCAGTCAATTCTTCACTAGACGCCGCATCATATAGAGCGTTACCTTCAACGGTAAGCGTTTCCAAAGACGTTGCATTTGATACTTCTTCCGCTAGCAGAGTCTTAGGGAAAGGAGCCAATATAAGTGCAATGGATGCAATTTTTAGTGACTTTACTAGGATATCTTTCGTGCCTTGTTGAGCTGGCATTGTTTGACGATCTTGCATTTTTAGCCTCAATCATGTTTCAACGAAGAAATTCTCATTTATATATCGAAATGCAAATGAGAATAAATTGTATTTAATGTATCTGGAGCGTATTATTCCACAAACTTTATGTAAAGTTCTTATGCACTTTAATCAATCTTTTATGAGAACCGCTCAAATGTGAGGTGAAAATGTGTTTTTTCGTCAAACATGCAAATATTAGTTTCATTATTAGGGGTCGCTATCATTTATGGAAAATTTAGACTTGGAACATAACGCCAGATTTCTAAAGCGTTACAAACTAAACGTTACTAAAGAAGAGCTTGAAAACGCTTCTAAGTCAGCCCGTCATCCTTCTGCTTTAATGGACGGGATGATGATGACTGAAAAGCTAAAGTCTGGGATGACGTTTCATATGGTAGATGCGAAGGCTCTGCATGAGTTTGGATTTGAGGCGGAATTTGCTCCTAACTTTAAAATTGCCTTGTTGTTTGCTGGCGATATGCGTTTTCAATTTGGGCAAAAAAAGAAGTACATGGAAGAGCGAAAAAAAGTCGCTAAAGTAATGAATTTCAGTGAAGTAGAGACTTGTGCATTAAGCGCAAGAGCAGAAGAGCATAGATCCGCTCTTTATCTTTCTGTTGAGCCGAATTGGTTTGAACAAAATGGCATTGAATCTCCTGAAATGAAGCAGAAGTTAAGCCAGCATCTTGCACTAAAAGATTGGACTTTACCTAATGTCTTATGGTTGCAGGGACAGCAACTACTTAATCAGCACGATCAAAGCTATGTCAGCCGCATGGCGAGAGAAGGTTTTTCTTTGTCATTAATGTCTTCTTGGCTTGAAACATTAGATCAAAAAGAGTCAGCTCACTTAAAACCTGAAAGTCGTCGTATGAATCAATTTAAGGAGCTTATGAACAGTGATGAAGTGCTAACCATGAGCCTAGGTGAAATTAGTAATTACCTTGGTATGAGCTCTGCCACTTTACAACGCTATGCTCATGAGCACTTGAACATGAGTCTGACGCAATATCTTAGAAAGCGCCGATTGGACTTAGCAAAGTTCGCTTTACATCAAGACGGTGTGTCTATTATCGAAGCGGCTTTATTGGCGGGATACAATCATTCAAGTAATTTCACGACGGCTTTTAAACGCCAATTTGGTGTTTCGCCTGCGGAATCCCATCGATTAATCGTATAAGTAGGCTGTTTTTCTTTAGTCTTGTGAAAGCATTATGAAAAAAGAATGCTTTCATCTATTTTACCTGTGGGTTTCAAGATAAAGTAAATACACTTTATGACCTGCGAGGAAAATACGATGGCACATACGAACGCTCTTCTTGGGACTCGCTCTATACTGAACCTGTCAATGTTGAAGCGCAGCCTTGTGGTTGCTTTAATCTCGACTCAAATCACAGCTTGCGGGACTTTGCTTTATCCTGAGCGAAGAGGGCAAACGACTGGTCAAATAGATGTCGGTGTTGCCGCTTTAAACGCTGTGGGGTTGTTGTTCTTTTTCGTGCCTGGTGTTGTTGCATTTGGAGTTGATTTTATAACAGGGGCAATTTATCTACCCAGTGGCGGTGTGGCCAAGCTAACTCAAGATGAGCTTGAAGCTGTTCGAAAAAGCTCAAATGAGATCGATATAAATAAACTAAAAACCGTTATGGCGCAAAGAACGGATATATCACTTCCTAAAAACGCTTATACGGAAACATGGCAAGCTTCTTCCATGAATTCTCCTCGTGATCTACAAACGGCATTGTATTTATCTAAAGAGCAAATTGCTTTTAAATAAAGTGAAATACGAATCTTAGTTATAAATGATATCCTGATAATCAAATCAGGGAATAATTGCATTTTCTTTTTATGATGAAAGACATATAAATATTGTTTTTCATCATTTAATCTCTTATCTCTCGTTCGACTCTTGTATACAATTATCTAGTATCTATAAAAATTTAAAGCGTTTAATAAATTAAACCTTTTAAATGATTCAATGCCTTTAAATAGATGGAATAACCATGAATTATAAAAATAAAATTGTTCGTTTTACTTCAAATCGTGTTTGGCGTACTTACACTGGCGGCAAAATTTTAGATCAACTAGAGCAGAAAGCAGATCCTCAAGATTCGCATTTCCCTGAAGATTGGATAGGCTCAACGACGCAAGCTGTGAACTCTGGTAGAGAAGAGGTTGTTGAGGGGATTTCTCATGCGATTGTTGGTGAGGAAAATGCTCGTTTCGATGAGTTATTAGCGTTAGATCCTAACTACTTTTTAGGTGAACAACATACCAAAGCATTCGATGTCAATCCGATGTTACTGGTTAAGTTTTTAGACTCTTCAGTGCGGTTACATTTTCAAGCCCATCCTACGGCTGAGTTCGCTCGAGAACATCTTAATAGTAATCATGGTAAAGCAGAAGGTTATTATATTTTGGACGTTCGTGATGGAACAGAGCCTTATGTTTATGTTGGATTTCAACATCCACCTTCCCGTGACGCCTTCAAAGAAATGATAGAGACTCAGAACATAAGCGCCATGGAAGAGTGCTTTGAGAAGGTCGCTGTGAAGCCTGGTGATTGCTTATTTATTCCAGGTGGTTCACCTCATGCGATTGGTGAAGGTATTTTGATGGTTGAAATCATGGAGCCTTCAGATTGGGCGGTTCGTTTTGAATTTACTAAAGCGGGTTACATCATGCCTGAGGAAGCACGTTTCATGAAGCGTGATCTTGAATTCTGCATGGATGTTTTTGATTTCACTCAGCTTTCCGTTGAAGAGGCGATTGATAAGTTCTATCAAAAGCCAAAAGTCGAGCGTCATTATTCAGAAAGCTCTTTTCAAGAAAGTCTCATTGATGGAAAAGTGACGGATAAATTCAGAGTGAAAAAATCCACTATTACAGGAAGTGTAGATAAATCCGAGGACGACTTTTACATAGGTATTGTGGTATCTGCTGAATGTCAGCTTAAAATTGGTGACGAGGTGACTCATCTTAAAAAGCTTGACCGATTCTTCTGCCCAGCTGGTGTTGAAGTAGTTAATATCACAGCCGAATCTACAGTAGAAATTTTAGAGTGCTATCCTCCGCAAGTTTGATGAAATAAATGGCAGAGCTCTTACTTAGAGCTTTGCCATTATTGAGCAGTAAGTTTGGATTAACATGATGAGTTTTCTGAAATAAAGGCGTGATGAACATATTCATCACGCCTTTATTTGTCTATGGGGTTTGCTTATTTGTGTTAGTTAAACGAATTTGGCATCAGTTTACCAGGAAGCCATAACGCTATTTCTGGGAAGATGATGACCAGCAACAATATAAGCAACATAGGAAGCAGGATGATAGCTACTTGCTTCAATACGCTGATGACATTCATTCCACCAATGGACGCTGAGATCAGAAGGCAGAGACCATAGGGCGGCGTAACCAGTCCAAAAGCTAATGAAATAATACCTATAATTGCAAAAACAATCGGAGAGATATCTGCTTGTAATGCCACTGGTAATAAAACTGTTCCTAAAATAATGATTGTAGGAATGGCATCAATGAATAAACCAAAGAATAGAAATAAGAAGGCAATCACCAAAGCGGTTCCAAAACTGCTCAGATTCATATCTGTGATTAATTCAATGATCAGACGTGGCACATTGTAATAAGCCAACAACCAACCAAAGATAGAAGCAGTACCAATTGCAAAAAGCGAAATGGATGCGAAGCGGCCCGTGTCATATAAAATCACACCGACTTCCCGAGGCGTTACGGTTCTATATACAACCATACCTAAAAACAAAGAGTAAGCTGCGGCAATAATGGCACTTTCTGTTGGTGTTACGATACCAGCAACAATACCGAAAATAACAAAAACAGGTGTGAGCATAGCCAGTGCGGCACCTTTAAAAGCTTTTATTGCTGAAGAGAAAGTCGGCTTCATTGCAATAGGGTAGTTATACACTTTGGCGAAACCATATACTGTCGCCATTAATGCACAACCAATCATTAACCCAGGCACTGCGCCCGCTAGAAATAGAGCGCCTACTGATACTTGCATGACGCCACCCCAAACAATCATCAAAATGCTTGGTGGAATAATAACGCCCATAACGGAAGAGCAAGCTGTGATGGCTATGGCAAAGCGTCGATCGTAGCCTTCCTTTATCATAGCTGGGATTAGAATCTTGCCACAGCCAGCAGCATCAGCAGTAGATGAGCCAGAAATACCAGCGAATAGCATTGAAACTGCCACGTTAACATGACCTAAACCACCAGGCATCCAACCAGTTAGCACCCTTGCTAGATCAATTAGCCTATCGGTTATTTTCCCTGAATTCATCAAGTTGGCAGCCAATAAAAAGAAGGGCACAGCCAGTAAAATAAAGGAGTTATACGACTGAAACATACGGTCGATAATGATAAATGGCGTTAATCGAATATCGAGCGCCACAACGGGGATAGTTGCCAAACCCAATGCAAATGCAACAGGAACACGCAATATAACCAAAAGAATAAAGCCGCCTACTAATAAAGAGCAAGCGAGTCCAGTAGTAAGGATCATAGTGTAGCCCTTTTAGTAGAGAGATATTGAGTAAACGCTTCGTATAGACGGTATAAACAGAACACAGCCCATAATAATCCCGCGATTGGAATGGTGATGTGGGTCACAATCAAGTTGGCGTTCATCATTACTGAATGCTGGATTAAGCCAAATTTCGCATATTCAATACCGTACCAAGCGAATAGGGCGCCAAAGAGACCCACAAGGAGTAGAACCAATGCCTTTTGGAAGAATAAAAGTAGCGGATTCGCACTTTCAGGAATGACTTGAACATCAAAATGCGCACCATCCCAAACGGCAACAACAGAACCTATCATGACAATCCATACAAAGATGAATGTAGCGAGTTCTTCAGTCCAAAGATAAACAGGAATAATACCCGTGTAACGAGCAATAACTTGCATGGCGACAGGGATAATCAAGGCACCGACTAAGACCGCTAACAGTACCCGCAAAAGGTTACATAGCGATTCTAAACTGCGTTTAATCATAAAAAAGCCTTTAAGATAAATTATGTCTAACTATAAAACATCCCTAAGGCCAACCTCGGCCTCAGGGCTGTTAAACCAGAAAGTAACGCGATTGATTACTTGCTACGAATTGCTTCAAGTAATTCTGTTGCGCCAATGCTTGCTGCAAATTTATCTTGTACAGGTTTAACCATGACTAGCAATTTCTCACGGTTGGCAAATTCAGATACTTTGATCTGACCTGCATCTGCCATTTGCTTAAGTTTGATTGCGTCTTCACGGGACTCAAGTTCACGACCGTATGCACCGGCTTCTTTGCCTGCTTTTTTGATAGCAGCTTGAAGGTCAGCAGGTAATTTACGGAAGCTTTTACCACTAAATACGATAGGACGTACTGTGATGGTATGAGCTGTTTTTGTTACATGTGGTGCTACTTCATAGAACTTAAGGTTTTGGATACTTGCGGCTTCATTTTCAAGACCGCTCACTACGCCAGTTTGAATCGCGTTATAAACTTCGTTATAAGCAATTGCAGAAGGTGCTGCGCCGATTGCATTAAAGATCTGGGCCTGAATCGGAGCACCCATTACACGCATTTTATGACCAGAAAGCTCTTCAAAGTTGCTGACTTTTTTACTAGAAATTAGGTTGCGAGTACCACCGCCAGCATAACCAACAATCACTATGTCTGCTTTATCTGACAGTTCTTGTTCAAGAGGAGAAAGAATATTGCTGGATAAAACCGCATTCCAATGATCGAGATTACGGAACAAGAATGGCATATCCATAAGAGGAATAGAGGGTGCGAAGCGAGCCATATTGGATGGGGCTAAGATGGTGTAGTCGATAGCAACACCTTGATTCAAAAAAGTCACATAATCTTTTTCAACACCAAACTCACCGTTCAAACGCAAATCAAAGTCAACGTCACCTTTGTAATACTGGTTTACAAGGTCACCGAATTTAACCATGGTTTTTGTGAAGGTGTGATTGTCATCGAACATGCTGGCACCACGAAGTGTTACCGCATTTACAGGAGCGATTAGTGCTGCGAATGTAGCACCAACCAAAGTAGCTTTCATGATTTTTTTAACATTAAATTTCATCATTTTCTTATCCTTATTATTATGATTGTGTTTTAAAGTAACAATTGTCATGCAATAGCACTTAAACACTCAAATTTACTATATTGAAAACGAATCATACTGTTTATGTATGACTTTATATATTTGTCTAATATATTTTCCTCTTATTTTATATGTTTTTAATGGTTATCTATTTACTTGAAAATAATTAACATATTGAAAATTCTTTCATTTTTGTTAATTATAATTTTCAAACAGTATGATCGACTATTTGAAACTAAATATAATTATTTTATATTTTTATCTGAACGGGATTAGAGCTAAATAAATAACCATCAAAATTTGGTGATTGGTGTTCAGATAATAGTAATAAGGTATCTTTTACATTTTCTAAATGTCGCCACATGGCATTGCGTGCCGCTTCAGGCTTCTTTTGTTGAATAGCTAATAAAATGTCTTCGTGATCCACAAGCCATTGTTTTCTGTATGTTTGGTCTATTATATGGCGGTGTAATTGTTTCCACATGGGGCTTTTTTCACGTCTTTCCCAGAGACTTTCCACCAAATCGACCAACACACTGTTTTGAGTCGCTTCGGCAATCGCGAGGTGGAAAAGCTTATCTGCATCATGATTATTATCTGGTACTTCGATACTTTGTTTTTCTAGCTCTAATGCGTCACGCATTTTTATAATGTCTTTCTTGGTTGCTTGTGTTGCTGCAAATTCAGCCACATGGCTCTCAAGTAGCTGCCTTGCTTGCATCATTTCAAAAGGCCCAACATCATCTTTATCTACAGAAGATTCAAACTCTTTTTCTGGCAAATTTTCTGTTGGTTGTTTGATTAAATAGATACCACTGCCTTTTCTAACTTCAACAAGCCCCATTAGTTCTAGCATGATTAAAGCTTCTCGCACGACTGCGCGACTTACACCTAAGCTTTCTGCAATATCTCGTTCAGGAGGCAGCCTGTCGCCAACACTAAAACGGCTATCGCTCAGTTCTTCGTATAGTTTCAATCCAATTTCTTGGTATAGGCGTTTTGGCTTAGTAAATGTCTCTATCATTAATCTAAATCTGCTTATTGGCTCATCTGAGCATTTGGTATGAGTGTTAATCTAAAGGCATAACAAAAACTGGTCAACCAATTTTTATTTGGTTGACCAAAAAAATCTTTGGTTCAATATGTTGCTCATATTTTAAGTTGTTTGTTCGATTGGCATATTGAATGTAATGAAGGTGGCAGTGTGAAAAGCTTTATGACAGAAGATTTTTTACTAACAACGGAAACCGCTAGGCGCTTGTACCATGAGTATGCCGCTGAGCAGCCGATTTATGACTACCATTGCCACCTGAATCCTCAAGAAATTGCTGAAAATCGCTGCTTTAATGATCTTGGTGAAATTTGGTTAGAAGGCGATCACTACAAATGGCGAGCAATGCGTGCTGCTGGTGTAGAAGAGCGGCTAATCACAGGTGATGCGAGCTTTAAAGACAAATATCAGGCTTGGTCACAAACGGTCCCACAATGTATTGGTAACCCGATTTATCACTGGACGCATTTGGAATTGCGTCGTCCTTTTGGATTGTCTAATTTGATTTTTTCACCAGATACCGCTCCTGAAATTTGGGATCAATGTAATGAAATGCTGAAACAGCCGACGTTTTCAGCGCGCGGTATTATGCAACAAATGAATGTAAAAATGGTGGGTACTACGGACGACCCTACGGATGATTTAGCACATCATAAATTTATCGCCAATGACGAGACGTTTGATATAGAAGTCACACCAAGCTGGCGACCGGATCGTGCCTTTAAGGTGGATCATATTGGTTTCAATGATTACCTGAGCAAGCTTGGTCAAGCTGCAAATATAAACATTTTGCGCTTTAGTGATTTGATTGATGCTTTGGCGAAACGCCTTGAGGTGTTTGACGCTCATGGTTGTCGCAGCGCTGATCATGGTATTGAAATCATGCGTTATGCCAATGAGCCAAAGGAAATAGATTTGGATACTATTTTATCCAAACGAATGAATGAACAACCATTAACCGAGCTTGAAATTTCACAATTTTCGAGTGCAGTTCAAGTGTGGTTGGGTAAACAATACGCCAAAAAAGGTTGGGTAATGCAACTGCATATTGGTGCACGTCGCAATAATGCCTCACGAATGTTTAAGTTGTTAGGTGGTGATTCAGGGTTCGATTCAATGGATGACCGTGCTTTTGCTGAGCCTTTATCTGGTTTTCTAAATGCACTTGATGCAACGGATGAGCTGCCTAAAACCATCTTGTATTGTTTAAACCCGATGCATAACGAAATGCTAGCAACCATGGCGGGTAATTTCCAAGGCGGTGGTGTTGCAGGTAAGGTGCAGTTTGGTTCTGGCTGGTGGTTCAATGACCAATTGGATGGTATGCAAAGGCAGCTTACCAGTGTGGCGCAAATGGGATTACTCAGTCAATTTGTTGGCATGCTGACGGACTCTCGTAGCTTTTTGTCCTATACGCGCCATGAGTATTTTCGCAGATTGTTGTGTGAAATGATCGCTGGTTGGGTAGAGCGAGGTGAAGCGCCTGCGGACCTAGCGTTATTAGGTAATATGGTGACAAATATTTGCGCAGGCAATGCTAAAAAATATTTCAATTTATAGGGCTGATTATTCCCTTTATTTAAGTAATCGCTGAATACAACGCGTCATCAAGGATTATTATGAATATAAAAACAATAAAGACATTATATGCGCCAGAAAATATTGGTATTGGCATCGTACATATTGGCTTGGGTGCTTTTCATCGTGCTCATCAAGCGGTTTATGTCGAAAAAAACCTAAACCGTAACCTTGGTGGTGATTGGGGGATATGTGCTGTTAATATTCGCTCTAATAGACAATTGGTTGACCAATTAAAAACACAAAATTGTCGCTATCACATAGCTGAATATACAGACAATCAGCACGCTGAATTGAGAGAAATTAACGCCATCAGAGACGCTTTATTTGCGGGGGGAGACAAAGAGGCTTTATTTGAAAAGCTGCTATCGCCTCATACCAAAATAGTGACTCTAACGGTCACTGAAAAAGGCTATTACGTCACGCCATCAGATAAAAAACTACGTCGCGATGACCCAAGCATTCAGCATGATATGCAATCGCCAAGCACACCGAAAACAGCGCCCGGTATTTTGGTGGAAGCCTTATTTCGTCGTAAAGCATTAGGCTTAGCACCGTTTACTATTTTGTCTTGTGACAACATGCCAAATAACGGCGAAATAACACGTCAAGCCGTGTGCGAATTAGCATCACTTCGATCTGAAGAATTTGCCAAATGGATTAAAGAAAACGTGGCGTTTCCTTGCTCTATGGTGGATAGAATTGTGCCCGCCATGACAGATGAATCACGAGCGCGACTACAAGCTGAATTAGATTGTAATGATCCAAATGCGGTGATGTGTGAAGCCTTTAGCCAATGGGTTGTGGAAGATAACTTCCTATTAGGTCGACCAGATTGGGAATTGGATGGTGTTCAAATGGTAAAAGATGTTCATCCATTTGAAACCATGAAACTGCGTTTGTTAAATGGCAGTCATTCTTTGTTGGCCTATGTTGGCTCCGCAGCAAAACTAAACACAGTTGCAGACGCCGCAGCAGACCCAAAATTGGTTGCCTTGATTCGTCACTATATGACTCTAGAGGCTGCACCTACTTTGGATATGCCAGAAAGCGTTGATGTTCAAGCTTACATAGAGAATCTCATTCGACGCTTTTCAAACGACAGCTTGCAACATAAGTTGGCGCAGATCGGTATGGACGGATCACAGAAAATTCCTCAGCGCTGGTTGCCCGTAGCTGAAAATAGATTGGCTTTGAGTCAAGAAATACCAGCGATTGCATTAGGGATTGCCGCTTGGCTTTTTTATGTTCGCGGAGAATCTGTGACAGGTCAAACTCACATTGTGGATGACCCAATGTCGCAAACATTTAGCGAGATTCATGCTCGTAATTCGGATCCAGAAAGCCTTATTCGAGAGATGCTGAGATTAGAAAGCGTTTTCCCAGAAAGCCTCAGACAAGACAACGGCTTCTTTCAATCCGTTTTGAAGTCTTATTTAACATTGACAACAAAGGGTGTGGTTGACTGTTTGCAGTTCGATCAACCCGATACAGCACGTTTCGGAGAATAGAATGGAACATACTTGGCGTTGGTTCGGACCAAATGATGACACAACCTTAATAGACATTCGTCAATGTGGTGCAACAGGCGTTGTTACTGCGTTACATGAAATTCCTAATGGCGATGTTTGGCCTATTGAAGCCATACAAGCGCGTAAAACTATGATCGAAAGTCATGGCTTGCGTTGGTCTGTGGTGGAGAGCGTCCCTGTACATGAAGACATTAAAAAGCGCACAGGGAAGTATCTTGAATACATAGAGAACTACAAGCAAACACTTGCGAATTTATCCGCCTGTGGCATAGACACTGTGTGTTACAACTTTATGCCTGTTTTGGATTGGACACGTACCGATTTGGCCTATGAATTGCCGGATGGTTCCCGCGCACTTCGATTTGATCAAACTGCATTTGCGGCGTTTGAGCTCTATATTTTAGAACGCAAAGGCGCAGAGCTGGAATACAGTGATGCAGAAAAAGCCGAAGCAAAAACCTTCCTTGAAAACTTAAAAGAGGAGGATAAAAACTGCTTAGTTGCCAACATCATTGCAGGCTTACCTGGCGCGGAAGAAAGCTACACGCTAGAGCAATTCCGTGACAAATTAGCGGAATACGACCATATCGACCGAGACGGACTTCGTCAGAGCCTCAAGTTTTTTTGGAAGCGATTGTGCCTGTTGCAGAGCAGGGCGGATTGAAGCTTGCGATTCACCCAGATGATCCGCCGCGTCCTATTCTAGGCTTGCCGCGCGTTGTATCAGTCAAAGACGATGTGCAATGGTTGTTGGACGCAGTACCAAGCGCTTCAAACGGCATTACCTTGTGTACAGGTTCTTACGGTGTGCGTGCAGATAATGACTTGGTCGACATGATTGAGCGCTTTGGTTCGAGCATCTTTTTCACTCATTTGCGATCTACAAAGCGAGAAGAAGTGGCTGGTAGCTTCCATGAAGCCTCTCACCTTGGAGGTGATGTAGACATGGTTGGTGTAGTGAGTGCGTTAATTAAAGAAGAGCAAAAGCGTGAAGGTAGCGATGCTTTTCACCTGATTCCAATGAGGCCGGATCATGGTCATCAAATCCTGAATGACTTGGCGAAAGATGCAAAACCTGGCTATTCGACATTAGGAAGAATGAAAGGGCTTGCTGAAGTTCGTGGTTTAGAAATGGGCTTAAAAAGCATGCTTAAAGCGTCTAAATAAAAATGCTTTAGAATAGGGTGAATAAAAAATGCCTTCTGTCTCGTTGGGACAGAAGGCATTTTTGTATGAGTCAGTTAAGTTCGCATTAAAACTAGCTTGTGCACAGTCGTTCTGTGCGTTATATTGAATTTGTTCTGCACAAGGAGGCTGTGCGATAAATGTCATTAGAATTTAGGGATAAATGGTTAGAGTGCTTTTATGAAGAGGATCAGCGACATCGTTTAATTCCAAATAACCTCATGAGCGCATTGTATCGAAAGCTAGAAATTCTGGATGCTGCTCAAAGTGAAGCTGATTTGAGAGTACCTCCAGGGAATCGTTTTGAGCGCTTGGATGGAAATTTGAAAGGTTGGTGTTCTATTCGAGTAAACAAACAATATCGTTTAATTTTTAAATGGATCGATGGAGTCGCATTTAGCACTTACCTTGATCCACATAAATATTAAGGTTGGACAAAAAAATGCGTAAGACAAAACGTCGTCCAGTTGGTGTTGGTGAAATGCTAAAGCTGGAATTCTTAGAGCCTATGGGCATTACATCAAAAGCACTGGCTGATGCTATGGGCGTTCATCGGAATACCGTCAGTAATCTAGTTAATGGTGGCGTATTAACTGCTCCAATAGCTATCAAACTAGCAGCAGCGCTTGGAAATACACCGGAGTTTTGGTTAAACATCCAACACTCGGTTAACCTTTGGGACACTCGAAACCGCTACCAAGACGAAGCTAAAATGGTCAAATCATTGCTGCCTGAAACAAGTCAAATATAGTAGGCCGATAAAACTCATTTTCAATCTTCTCCTTGAGACAAAAGGGGAAGGAATTAGCGAATTCAGTTTGGCGTATTGCTGCGCTTTAACTGCATACGGCGTAAGAATTCCGACATGATGTGCATATAAAGTTCATCACCTAGATATTTATCTTCCACGCCACGGTCGATACTTGGGTTATCATTCACTTCAATGACGTAACCACGGCCATTAATTTCTTTTACATCTACACCATATAAACCGTCGCCAATGGGTTTGGTGGCGGCAATAGCAGCTTGTAACACCCGTCTTGGTACTTCAAACGTTGGCAAGGTATCAAAACCACCACTTTGGCTTTTGGTTCCGCTGTGTTGATAAATCTGCCAATGGTTTTTCACCATGTAATAACGACAAGCGAAGATAGGCTTGTTGTTTAACACGCCAATACGCCAGTCAAATTCAGTGTACAAATATTCTTGCACCAATAATAAAGACGATTTTTTGAATAAAGTATTCAGGCTTTCCGTCAATGCTTCACGGTTTTCTGCTTTAATCACGCCTTTTGAAAACGCGCCGTCAGGGATTTTCACTACCATTGGGTAGTTGATAACCGCTTCCAACGCCTCTTCTACGTCTTTTTCCCCTTTGTGTACGATGCGGGTTTTCGGGCAAGGTACTTTGTGGGTGTTAAACAAATCGGCCAAATACACCTTGTTGGTACAACGCATGATGGATTGCGGATCGTCCATGACAACCAAACCAGCGGCTTCAGCTTTTTTCGCGAAGCGGTAAGTGTGGTGGTCTATGTTGGTTGTTTCACGAATGAAAAGACCATCGTATTCTGGCAAGCGCATGATGTCTTTTGGCCCAATCATGTCGACCTGAATGCCCAGTTGCTTGCCTGCTTGCACAAACTTCTTCAGAGCTTGAGCATCACTTGGCGGCATGGCTTCTTCTGGGTTGACCAACATAGCCAAGTCAAACTTCGCGGTACGCAAGGCACGACTCTTGTTCCATACCTTGGTGCTGAAGGCTTCCAAAGATTCTGCAAACAAGGTTTCTTCTTCGTCGTTTAAATTCTTGTGGGAAGTGATTTGTAAATCACTCACTTGCCAGGTTTTACGGAATTTCAATTTTACTTCTAATACAGGACAAGCAAAGGCTTCGAACATTTTTCGAGCGAATTCTTTCATCTCTGGTTGCGTACTTTTGCCAAACACACAGTGAAAGCTCAATTCCGTTGGCGCTTCTGGCGTGCCCAATTTTTGCGCGAGTGCCGGCAGCAATTGCGCCACTTGCATTTCATACAGGGCTTTTTTACTGATGTCATTTAAGACACGAACAGAAGGCATAACGTGATGGCCACGGCTTTCCGCCAACAGAGAACAGTAATATCCGTCAGACAAATATTTGCTGCTTTTACAAAGGTTGATGATGCGCGTACGTCCTTGGCTTTTGGGCGCCAAGTTTAGGTATTGAGTAAAAGTGATGACTCGATCACTGGGTAAAAACGCAGACCAATCTTTGGCCTGATCAACAACAATGTACGTCTGTGACATTGGCTTTGTATTTCCTTCTAAATAGACTCTATTGAGTTTGCTTGTAATGCCTTTCTGAAGGGCGTTTCAGCGTTGTTTATACGCCTTTAATTTGAGCGGATAATGCGCCTGTTTTGATCATTTAACAATCGTTTTTTATCGTAAAAAATAAATATTTTTTGATTAATTATTAAGCTATCTTTTTAAAACTTTTCGTCCTAGAATGCGCGAAATTTTCGTCGTTCTGTTTAATCTATCGCAAGAGTTAAAGGATCGACTTTGGTAACTTTTTGCCCTTTCCTGAGGCGACCTAATGACTGCAAACCGCTCCACAACAACCGCTGATCCTGTACCAGATTTAGCTTCTTTAAATGTCGATATTCGTCCCGCGACAATGGACGATTTAAAAGCCTTACTCGCACTCGAAGAAAGCGCATTTTCTGGTGACCGCTTAAACCGCCGAAGCTTTCGCCGAGCAATCAGCAGCACAGGCTCGTCTTTATTAGTCGCCGTTGGAAACGAACAGAATTTACTAGGTTATGCGCTGTTGCATCTTCGACAAGGAACAAGGTTGGCACGCTTATATTCCCTTGCAGTGTCGCCAAAGGCTCGTGGATTAGGAATTGGAAAACAGTTAATACAAGCCTGCGAGCACAAAGCCATTAAAAAAGGTAAAAACTTACTGCGTTTAGAAGTCAGTGACGTGAACAAAAGTGCCATCGCCTTATATCAAGCCATGGGATATCGTGAGTTTGGCCATTACGACGCCTACTACGAAGACCAAACAGACGCCATTCGCATGCAAAAAACATTGCGTTATCTAAGCAGCGAACAAACATCTCGCCCTTTACCATGGTTAGCGCAAGGCACCCCATTTACCTGTGGCCCGGCTTCACTGCAAATGGTGTTGTCCGCTTTAAACCCTGACTATCAAGCCACACCAAACGACGAATTAGAAATTTGGCGAGAAGCAACCACCATCTTCATGACATCTGGTCATGGCGGTTGTCATCCAATGGGCTTAGCTCTAGCAGCACAGAAACGAGGTTTAACCGCTGAAATATGGCTAAGCGAACAAGCGCCTTTATTTGTCGCTGGGGTGCGAGATGAATTGAAAAAAGAAGTGATAACGCGAGTACATGAAAGCTTCAGCGAGCAATGTGCCACAGCAAAGTTAGCAGTGCACTATTCTGTTATGCCATTAGAGCAATTAATTCGTGCTTTTGAATCTGGCGCTTTACCAATCATCTTGATCAGTACTTATCGAATGGATGGCAAAAAAGCCCCTCATTGGGTCGTCATGTCAGGCTACGACGAACATTGTATTCTGGTGCATGACCCAGATTATGAAGCCAAAGACGACACACAAAACCCATTGGATTGCCAATTTGTCCCCATTGCTCGTAATGAGTTTGAGAAGATGTCTCGCTTTGGTCAGAGCCGTTTGCAAGCGACTGTTGTGTTGAGTTTTTAAAGTTCTTTCTTATTGCACAAAAATACAAGCGGAGCGCTTTCAGTCCTGACACAATAAGGAAAATCAATAAATGGAGGATGTTAGATGAAAGTGGCTTTTACCAGTGACAACATCGCGGGTGCGTCAGATTCTGTCATGGCAGCAATAATGGCTGCGAATCAGGGCGATACAATGCCTTATGGAAATGATGATTACACAGCACAAGTGACGCGCATGTTTGCTGAGCTTTTTGAATGTGATGTGGATGTATTTTTGGTTTCCACAGGAACAGCGGCAAATGTATTAAGTTTAAGTGCGATGACACCGCCGTGGGGAAGTGTGCTTTGTCACTCAGAAAGCCATATTTTGAATGATGAATGCTCAGCTCCTGAATTTTATACAGGTGGCGCCCGTTTGGTTGGGATTGGCGGTAAAGACGCGAAAATCGATCCTGTTAAATTAAAAGCGTTAGCTCACCAAAAAAAGGCGATGTACATTCTTGTCAGCCTTCCTCTGTGAGCGTGTCGCAAGTGACAGAAGTCGGTAGTGTTTACACTTTAGAAGAACTGAAAGCCATTACAGCGATTGCAAAAGAAGCAGGCTTGCCTGTTCATATGGATGGAGCGCGTTTTGCCAATGCTTTGGTTGCTTTAAGTTGTACGCCTGCTGAGATGACTTGGAAAGCGGGCGTGGATATTTTGTCTTTTGGGGCAACGAAAAATGGTGCCATGACAGCGGAAGCCATTGTGGTATTCAAAAAGTCTTTGGCGAA
Source organism: Marinomonas sp. 15G6-16 (assembly GCF_055809555.1). NCBI lineage: Bacteria > Pseudomonadati > Pseudomonadota > Gammaproteobacteria > Oceanospirillales > Oceanospirillaceae > Marinomonas > Marinomonas sp. 15G6-16. The sequence continues at coordinate 3,060,198 of NZ_CM147916.1, forward strand.
AGACTTGGGGCACCTTCGCAAACGTGGCGGACATTTGCATTCTAAGATGCGTTTATTAGCGTCACAAATGATTGCTTATTTGACGGACGAGCTGTGGCGAACCAATGCTGAGCATGCGAACACTATGATGGCGCTTTTACAGGATGGTTTGAAAGATATTTCAGGTGTGGAAATTAATACGCCAGCTCAAGCAAACATGCTCTTTTGCACTATGCCAACACCCATGATTGAGCACTTATTAGCTGAAGGTTATGCTTTTTACACAGGGCGTTGGGCCGAAGGCGTGATTCGTCTAGTGACGTCTTTTCGTACGCCAAAAGAAGGCGTAGAAGCTTTTGTCGAGAGTGCAAAGCGCTTTGCAGAGCAGGGCGTTTAACTCTGTTAAAACTAAATGTTTTAAAATCAGCTTCATCTAAATAAAAGAGCCAGTGAATATTGGATATTCACTGGCTCTTTTGGTTTTCAATCGCTTTATTTAGAGACTTATTTCTCAAGCAATAGATTTGGTAGTGTCATTGAAATTGATGGAATGAAAGTCACTAAAATCAATGCAGCTAACATGGCGATATAGAAGGGCCAGATGGTTTTAACGGCTTTTTGAATCGTTACCTTACCGACAACGCAGCCGACAAATAAGCAGGCACCTACTGGAGGAGTACAAAGTCCTAGTCCCAAGTTCATCATCATCATAATGCCAAAGTGGACAGGATCCATACCAAAGCCCGCTGCGATGGGCAGGAATATTGGTGTACAAATAAGAATGAGTGCCGCCATATCCATGATCATTCCTAAGCATAAAAGCAAAAGATTGAGCATGATTAGAATCATGATTGGATTATCAGAGATCGACGTGATGAAAGCTGACATAACGGCAGGCACTTGATAAAACGCCAACATGTAGCCAAAAGCAGAAGCACTACCGATTAGGATCATCACCATACCTGTAGTTCTGATAGATCCTGTAACGGCTAACACAAACCCTTTGAAGTCCATTGTTCGATATACAAGAAAAGATACCAACATTGCATAGACGGCACCAATAGCACCAGATTCTGTAACAGTGAAAATGCCAGACAAAGTGCCACCTACAACGATAATGGCAGTAATCAAACCAGGCACTGACGCAAGGAAGGAGAGAGCTAATATTTTTAAGCCAACAAAAGGTTCTGTTGGGAATTTTTTCTTGATAGCAATCCAGCGAGCGACACAGGCAAGTAAGACACACATTAATATGCCTGGAACGATACCCGCCATAAATAGACTTGAGATGGATATACCACCACCGGCAGCAACAACATATAAAATCATGTTATGGCTAGGAGGAATTACAATACCGGCAATAGAGGAGGTGACTGTTACGTTTACGGCGAAATCGTCGTCATAACCTTTTTCCTTCATGACAGGAATAAGCAAAGAGCCTAATGCTGAAATATCTGCGACGGCGGAACCTGAAATACCACCGAAAAGCATACTAGAGAAGATGTTTACTTGCGCAAGGCCTCCACGCATCCAGCCAACAGACGCTGCTGCAAAACGAATTAACCTAGCTGCGATGCCGCCGTGTAGCATCAACTCACCAGCAAAAATGAAAAAAGGAACAGCAAGTAAGGCAAATGTAGACATACCAGCGACTATGCGTTGGAAACCTACCATAAGTGGTAGACCTTCAAACATAAAAGCAGAAATAGCTGCGATAGCCAAAGCAAAGGCCACAGGAACGCCCATAACCATAACAAGAGCAAAAACACCAAGTAAAATAGCTAAGCCCATTTTATTTATTCTCCTGGTTAATGGTTGTAGGACGTATTAATTGATTCAAGGTTCTGACAACTCGATCAAGTGAAAAAATAAATATTAAAGCCCCTGATATAATCACTGGGTAGTATCGAAAAGCGGCACTAATATCTAGAAGAGGAATTCTTTTTGCTGCAGAGAACTGAGCTAAATCAATTGCGCTAGATGCCATGAGAAATCCAAAGATTCCCATAATAATATCGGCTAGAAGCCCAATAAATATTTGTCCGGACACAGGTAAAAACTGAGTGAAAATATCGACACTTAAATGTGTTCTTTCATGAATACCAACAGACGCGGTTAAAAAACCAATAGTGATAACAAGTAATAAAGAAAGTTGCTCAACCCATGTAGGCGTGTCATTTAGAACATAGCGTCCATAAACTAGCCAAGCGAAAGTAAAAACTAAAACGAGCATGCCAAGACCGGAAATCAAGTTGACGAGTCGTTTAACATAAACAAGTAATGTGTCGTATACCTGAAGGATATTGATTTTATTCATAATGAGCCTCAAAAAGCGGGAACTCAAAAAAACGGAAAACAGATTAAAAGCGGGAACAGATTAAATCATGTTCCCGCTTGTTATCACCTAATCGACTTTTTTAATGTCTTCAATGTACGACGCTAAGATAGGCGTTGCTTTGATGGCTTTTTCATACACAGGCCCCATTAAGTCAGAAAATGCTTTAGGGTCGTCTACTTCGTTGAACTTCACGCCAGCTTTCTCAGCAAGCTCACGACTTGCTTTAACTCGTTTAGCCCAAAGTTCACGCTGCATAGCAACACTTTTATCTGCTTCACGTTGCACAATTACTTTGTCTTCTTCAGACAGACTATTCCAAGCTTTTGTACTTACGCAAAGGCACTCAGGAATAATAAGGTGGTTTGACATAGAGTAGTATTTAGCCACTTCATAGTGGTTGGAAGATTCGAATGATGGTGGATTGTTTTCAGCACCATCTACGACACCAGTTTTTAGCGACTGGTACACTTCACTGTAGGCCATAGGCGTTGCGTTACCGCCAAGTTCAGCAACCATGTCTACATACAGTTCGTTGTTCATTACACGGAACTTCATTCCGTTCACGTCACTAGGCTTTGATATAGGCTTAGTATTGTTGTAGAAAGAACGTGAACCTGCATCATACCAACCGATCGCCATGATGCCTGAAGGTGCCATATCATTACTTAGGCGTTTACCAAAAGGGCCATCCATTACACGATACATGTGATCGACATCTTTAAAGATGAAAGGTAGAGATACGATATTGGTTTCAGGAATTTCGGTACCCATTGGCCCAAGACTAAAACCAGCAAAATGAATAGAGCCGATTTGCATCATTTGGATCGCATCACCTTGGCTGCCTAAAACACCACCATGGTAAAGGTTTCCAGAGACACGGCCATCGGTCGCTTCTTCAACATTTTCAATGAAAGAGTCAAGAGCGTCACTGATAGGGTAGTTTTGAGTATGGATATTCCAGCCAGTCCATGCGGAAAGTGCGGAACCAGAGAAGGCAAGGCCAGCAGCAAGTGCAGCAGATGCGATAAGAGTTTTTTTCATTGTTTTTATCCTCTTTTTTTATTTTTTGTGTGCTTTTAAAAAAGCGTTTTTTATTATGAGCTTTAATTTCTAACGCATCTTAATAAGAATGACAATAGTGCTATTGTATTATTTTCTCCATTTGGAATTTAAATCATTGAAAATTAAAGAATGATTGGTATGTATTAATATGTAATGTAGCTATTTATTAAATGTATTTTTAAAAGAGGTTAAAAAATTTAAGGAACCTAAATGAGCTGTTTTGGTTTAAGAGGTATGAAGTCGATACTGAGAAGGGGAAATTTGATAAGCCATTTTGAACATTCGATTAAAGTGGCTCTGGTCATAAAAGCCATTGGCTGTGGCAATGTCTGCGATCATCGCTTTTGAATGAGCAAGGCCAATACAAGCTCTTTCGAGTCTGAGGCGCATCAACCAAGCATGTGGTGCAAGGCCGATTTGTTTTTGGAAGCGTCGGATGAATTGAAAACGGGTGAGATCCGTTAAGCTGGCTAATTCGTCTAAGGTGATTTTGTTGTGTAAATTCGATTCGCAATAGTCTCTAATTTTTATAAATGCTTGTTTTCCAATCAGATAGTCTTCTTTTAGCTCAGACTTTTTATCCGCTAAATATAAAAGCTCCGCTAAACTGCTTATTAAGAGACTGTCTTTTTGTAAATCGGCTTGTTCAGACTGCAAAGAGGCTTTTAATTGCAGCAAATTACTGACTAGCTCTGGATGATGAATCACGTTAGGCGCTAGTTGCTGATGGACGTCATGGTATTGGCTATCAAAAAAGAAGGTATTTAATCGATCGGGTGAAATCCGGAAAGTGGTTAAGTGATATGTCTCTTCACCTTGTTCATTCCCGTTGTGCACGACATCCGGTGGCATAATACAAATATCACCAAGTTTGAGATGATGCTTTTGACCTTCCCATGTTTGGTGCAAAGTGCCTTGGGTAACCAAGCCGATGTGATAATCCAAATGAAAGTGTGGCTGAAATGAGAATTGAGCAGAAGTTGCTTCACCAATGGTGAACCCTGGTAACGCATCAAGATGCTGATAATGAAAAGTATCCTTTATCGTCATGTTGTCATTCTCTGCTTTTAGACTCTAAATAAACATTTGCTTTCTTTGTGATATTTCACGAATACATTAGGCTTGTTATGTTACCGGCAACTTTGTTGTCTCGCTTGTATTTCTGTGCATTTATTTTATTAACTTAATGTAACAATTATTACAAATCATCACGACTGTCTGTACCAAGGTACAATAGAGTGATTTCCTGCATGGGCCTATCTTATTACTCATTATAGAGTCTATTTAGGAAGCGCCATTATGAATCACAATCAGCAGCAATTTGCGACTTTAGGAGAGCCAATAGGTTTCATTTCCCAACTTGGTGGTTCAGCAATTGTTCAGTCTATTGGTGGTCAGGATCGATCCATAAAAATAGGCGATTCCGTCTTCTACAGTGAGACAGTGGTTACTCAGAGTGGTGATAGCGTTCTCATTACCTTCATTGATGAAACCGAAATGGCTATTGGGCCTTATTCTACGATTGAGTTATCGGATGATGTGCATGACTTTTATCATGTGGATGACTTTATCCAGAGCTCAACTGTGTCTACTAGCGAACTTCAACAGGCTATTTTAGATGGCGCAGACCCAACTTTGATTCAAGAAGCGCCAGAAGCGGGTGAAACCATTATTGATGATCAGCATCGAGTAGATGTGAATATTGACCGCAATAATGAAGGCGCTTTGCCTGGTTACGGCTTTGATACAAACAGTGTTTCGACACTAGCGTTAACAGCGGAAGAAACTCATGATGCCAATGTAGCTGATCTAGTGGCGGCTAGCGTTAGTGCAGACTTAGTAGCGACTGAAGATACAACTTCTATAGACACTGCGCCTGAAGAGGATGATTCTGTTGCTGTTATTGATCGCTCATTGAGTCCTGAGGAGCCTGTTGCGGACACAAGTGCTGATGCTGGAGTCGTTGTTGTCGATGATATTACGTCAGACGATGTGATTAACTTAGCGGAAAGCAATCAGATTATTATCGTGACAGGAACGGCTACGGGTGGCGATATTTCGGAAGACGATCTTGTTACTTTAGTTATTAATAATCAGACGTACACAACAAGAGTTGCTTCTGATGGTACTTGGTCTGTCGAGGTTGTAGGAGCTGACTTAGCAGAAGATGCCAAATTTACGGCCGTTGTTAGTTCGAGCGATACGGCGGGCAACACAGTTGAGAGTATTGGAAGTTCTGTACATAGTGTGGATACAAAAGCCTTTGGGCAGATTGATACATACAAGGTAACCGATGATGCAACGATTAGTTCAAGTGAGTCTGCGGTTGGTGAACTGGTTGAAATTACTGGTTATGTGGGCAATGACGTCCGTCCTGGAGATCTGATTACTGTCAATCTGGATGACTTGGAAATTGGTCGAGGCATTGTTTCTGATGTTCAAGACTCTAACGGTAAATATCTCTATACCGTTAGTGTGTTAGGTTCTGATCTTGCGAATACAGCTCAAACGAATCCGAATATTACGGTGATCGTTTCAGGAGAAGATGATGCAGGAAACCCTTTTTCAACTCAAACGACAGAAGTCTATTTTATTGAGGAAACGACGTACGCTGATGCTTATGTTTTTCTTGCGGATACCAATTACGATGGTGTAATTACGGAAGGTGAAGCGGAAAACCTGCTGGTTGCAGGCTGGATTCAAACAGCTCACTCTGTTTCTTCTATTGTGATTACGGACAGCGAAGGTGAAACGCTTACGGTTTCCACAGGTGTTACGAGTGATGACGATGGGAGTTGGGTGTATTTTGAAAACTCAATTGATGTCTCTAGGTTATCGAATGGCGCATTAAGCGTGGTTGTTAACGTTGCTGACTCTAGTGGTGTTGTTGCGCCTTCAGAAGCTGAGGTGATTACAAAGGATACTGACGAAGACACAGGTGTTATGTATTTGAGTGACACGGTATCGATCAATGCCAGAATTGCTGAGATTGATGATGTTCAAACTGGATCTGTGGCTGATAGCTCTATTGAAGGAGCAGCATCGGATGATGATTTGAGAGGCGCAAGTGGAAACTCTCAAGACACTATTAACGGTAATGGTGGCGATGATGTTCTGATTGGTGGAAATGGCGCTGATACGCTCATGGGAGCAGAAGGGAATGACATTCTAGTGGGTGGAACGCTTGGTGCTGATGATGACAGCATTGATACATTAACTGGCGGTGCGGGAGAAGATACTTTTGTGCTTTCTCAAAGTCATTCACTCGATGTGATTACAGACTTTAATGCAAAAGATGATCGACTAGATTTAACCGCATTACTTTCTGGTTTGTCTGATAATCCTGGTAGCGGTGCCGATACGGATGTTATCGCTGAGTTTCTATCTGCCAATGTGAAAGTTCAAGATCAGAGTGTTGAGGTCAATGGCGCTGCTGTTGCTTCCTTTGGAGCAGATTCAAACTTTGATTCAGATAATAGCAGTGCTGTGACTTCTGTTGATGCCATTAAAGTGATTTTTAATGACCAAGAATACAGCATTAACATTGATGGCTAGTTCATGCTTATGTCATCTCTGGAAGTGACAGATGATAAATACAGAAAAACCGAACTGGATATGAAAATTCAGTTCGGTTTTTTTGTGTCTTATGATCTTTAACTCTACAAATTAAAGACTGGCTTGCTCTTGATTTCGCTTCGGCAGTAAAAGTGAAATGAGGCTGGCGAAAAGCAGGAAAGCGCATGACACCCATAAACAGCTGATTAGACCATATTCTTGGTAAATCCACCCGGAAAATAATGTTCCAATTAAACGTCCCATGGCATTGGCCATATAATAAAAGCCAACATCCATTGATACGCCATCTTTACTGGCGAACTGAACAATCAAGTAGCTGTGGAGCGAGGAATTTACAGCAAAAACAGCACCGAACACAATCAGTCCGCCTAGTAATATAACTTGTGGATAGAATGACGACTGCAAACCAATCGCAATACCTGCCGGTAAAATCGTCAATGCCAGTGCCCATAAAGTAACCACTTTTGCGCCAGGGACTTGCTTGCTGCGTTTTCCAGTTATGTGAGGTGCGAGGCTCTGAACGATTCCGTAACCAATAACCCAAAGAGCAAGAAAACCGCCGACAGTCCAATGATCCCAACCAAACTGGCTGCTTAAATAAACCGGTAGTGCGACCACAAACCAGACGTCTCTTGCGCCAAAAAGGAACATACGTGCCGCAGATAGAATATTGATTTCTTTGCTTTTAGAGAAAATCTCAGAAAACTTAGGTTTGCTTGTCGATTTGCCAAGGTCTTCTTTTAGTTGCCAGATACTGAATGCCCAGACTAAACCAAGGGCAAGCGTCATGATAAGAATAGCTTGATGAAAACCTACTGTGGTTAGCAGTAATCCACCGATAAAAAAACCAATGCCTTTTAAAGCGTTCTTGGAGCCGGTTAATACCGCAACCCATTGATAAAGTTGGCCACTTTCACCTTTTGGTACCAGTACTTTAATGGAACTTTTAGCACTCATCTTATTTAAGTCTTTGGCGATGCCTGATAAAGCCTGTGCTGCCATAACCCAAATAACCGTTAGCCATGAATCAGGCACCAAGAGCATAGAAAGAGCGAGAATTTGCATGCCAAGGCCTATGTTCATGGTGCGGTTTAATCCCCATTTAGCACCAAGCCATCCACCTAATAAATTGGTCACGACACCAAAGGCTTCATAAAAGACAAAGAGTAGGGCGATTTCTAATGCGCCATAGCCTAACCCATAAAAATACAAAACAACCAACATGCGCAATGCGCCATCGGTTAGGGTAAAGCACCAATAGTTACCAGTTACGATAAGGTACTGGCGAACACTTTGAGAAAGTTGTGAAAGCATAGTCTCGTCTTCAGCTTTGGGTCATGGGATAAAACGGCCTTTCGGCCGTTTTAAATGGTTTTTTTAGGTGGCTTATTTGTCTAAGCGTCCTACTTTTCGCATTAACTCAGCAGTACGATTTGCATAACCCCACTCATTGTCATACCACACATACAGTTTTACTTGTGTGCCATTGATAACCATGGTGCTTGGTGCATCAATAATGCTAGAGCGAGGATCGGTTTTGTAATCAATAGAAACCAACGGACGCTCTTCATAACCAAGAATGTCTTTTAATTCGCCTTCGCTGGCGTCTTGAAGCAGTTTGTTGATTTCAGCTTCTGTTGTGGTGCGATCCATTTCAAAAACACAGTCTGTCAGAGAGGCGTTGGTTAATGGAATGCGAACAGCGTGTCCATTAAGCTTGCCTTTAAGCTCTGGGAAAATGTGTGTGATAGCGGTTGCAGAACCCGTTGTCGTTGGAATTAAACTACTACCACAAGCACGTGCACGACGTAGATCTTTATGTGGTGCATCAATGATAGTTTGTGTGTTTGTAATGTCATGAATTGTAGTCATGGAACCGTGTTTGATACCGATGGATTCATGCAGAACTTTAACCACAGGTGCTAGGCAGTTAGTTGTACAAGACGCTGCTGTCACGATTGGGTGTTGCTGTGGGTCGTAGTCTTTGTCGTTAACGCCCATTACGACGTTCAAAACACCATCTTCTTTCACAGGAGCGGTGACAACAACACGTTTTACGCCTTGGTCAAGGTAGGCTTGTAACAGTGCCTTTGTCTTCATGACACCTGTTGCTTCAATAACAACATCACATTCTGACCAATCTGTTGCAGCAATATCTCGATTGCTTGTGCATTTGATTTCTTTACCATTGATTAGAATGCTATCGCCTTCGCTGGTGGCATTGTGGTGCCAACGGCCATGAACGGAGTCGAAATTAACAAGGTGAGCCAATGTTGCAGCGTTACCTGCAAGGTCGTTGATTTGGACAAACTCGACATCGTCCCAATCAAAAGCGGCGCGAAAAGAAAGTCGGCCCATGCGGCCAAATCCGTTGATTCCTACTTTAATGGTCATTTTTTAATCCTGATTGTGTTGAGTGTTGAAAGGTTAGGTTGCAGTTCATTAACAGCATTCGTTTAAACGTTCTGGGCGGTTTCCCATGTTTTTAAGCTGTTCTATGTTCGTTTTTAGCCATTCTGTCTGACTGTTTAGTGTTGTTTGCAAAATTTTTGGAGCCCATTCTGGAAGATCTGGGTGTAACTTATAGAACACCCATTGCCCTTGGCGTCTGTCGCTTAATAAGCCGCTCTTACGCAACTGAGCAAGATGACGAGAAATCTTTGGTTGTGTTTCATTGAGTGCTTCCATAAGTTCACAGACACACAATTCAGTTGATTGTGTAATTAATAAAAGACATCGGAGTCTTGTGTCGTCAGCTAATGCTTTAAAAAATAAACTTGGGTCCATCATCTCGATTGCTTTTCTCTCTCATGTGTTCTCAGGAAGAGAGTATATGAATTTTTACATATATGTAAAACCATATATTTATATTTGGTCGATATTTAATGTAACTGTCATAATTGCTTGCCGTGTAACCAGCACGAAAAAGGTGACTCATTTAATGGTCACCTTTTAATAACATCACTTGATAGCAGTTTTATGAAAAACAGAAATTAGCGCAGGATTAATAGTGGAATATTGCTTTCTATGATCATTTTGCTGGTGTTGCTGCCAACGAAAAACTGCCTTACTTTGGAGTGAGCATAAGCTCCCATCACCATTAATTCGATGTTGTGCTCATTGCGGTATTGGGTAAGAACAGGATAGATTTTGCCTGGCTGAATGCTTGAGGTTACTTGGAAACCTTCTTCTTCAAGGATGTTCTGAGCCTCTTCGAGTTTTACGCGTCTTTCTTTTGTATCGTCTCCTGCCATGACTAAGTGACAAGGTAAGCCTAATAAAAGAGGGCTTTGCGCAATTTTAGCAATGGCGTTGTCTGCGGCTTCTCGCCCATCATAGGCTATCATAAAGTTTTTAGGCGCTTCGAATTTGCCGACACTAATAAGAATAGGTTTGTGAGAGGTGCGAGCGACTCGCTCTATGTGTGAGCCGATCGTATGTGCGTCCATGGCGTGATTCGTACCAAGGCGACCGAGCACAATAAGACGAGTTTCTTCTTCTAGATCGGAAAGTGTTTCGACGAGGTCACCGTGGCGTTGTAGTAACTCTATTTGTTTTGCGCCAGCTTTTAAGGCGAATGCCCTGGCGTTTTCTAGAATGAGTTTGCCGTGTTCAAGAGCGAGTTTCGCCCGTTGAGCATCTAATGTAATAAGTTCGTCCAAGAGATGCTCTCGGCTCCCAAAACCTATCGTACCAGATAGGTCTTCATCGGTTCTGGGAGGTTCCTTTTCTAAGGAGTGCAACAATGTCAGCGGGCAAGCCATTTGTTTCGCCGCCCACACAGAGGCTGTTGTGATGTTTTCTGATAAAGCAGAACCATCGATACAAGCTATTATATTTGTCATTGCTGTACTCCTTATCTCATGATTGCAAAAGAAGAAGGAGAGTGTAATTTTTAGCGGTTAGTTTTTAGTGACCGCCCATTACTTTTTCTACTTCTTCTGGATTGTTATGAACACCAAATTTATCAACGACTGTTGCGCTGGCTTCATTTAATCCTACGACTTCTACCTCGGCACCTTCGCGGCGGAATTTGATCACAACCTTATCGAGAGCAGATACGGATGTAATATCCCAGAAGTGTGCATCGGATAAATCGATCGTAACCTTTTCAATCGCTTCTTTAAAATCAAAAGAGCCATTAAATTGATCTGACGACGCAAAAAAGACTTGTCCGACCACTTTATAAGTACGGTGATTCGTATTTTCATTTTTGTCGCTTTTAACCACCATGAAGCGGCCAATTTTATTGGCAAAAAACAGAGAGGCTAATAGCACGCCAACAAAAACGCCCAGTGCAAGGTTGTGTGTGGCGACAACAATAGAAACAGTAGCCAACATAACTATATTAGTCGACAGTGGGTGTTTCTTCAGGTTAATAATGGATTCCCAAGAAAAAGTACCAATCGATACCATGATCATGACTGCAACAAGTGCCGCCATTGGGATTTGACCAATAAGTTCGTCAAGGAACACCACCATGATCAACAGCAAGAAGCCGGCGATGAAAGTTGATAATCGTCCGCGACCACCGGATTTTACGTTAATGACAGATTGACCAATCATGGCACAACCTGCCATTCCGCCGAACAAACTAGAACCAATGTTTGCAATACCTTGGCCTTTACATTCGCGGTTTTTATCACTTGTTGTGTCAGTGAATTCATCCACTATCGTGGCTGTCATCATGGATTCCAGTAAGCCAACAATCGCAAGGCCGATAGAATAAGGCAGGATAATCATCAATGTTTCCAGTGTTAATGGAACATCTGGCCATAGGAAAATAGGCAGAGTATCAGGAAGTTCCCCCATATCCGATACAGTTCGGATATCTAATCCATAAGCCATAGCGAATGCCGTTAAAACAACAATACAAACTAACGGGGAAGGAAGTGCTTTACCGATTACAGGCAGTAAAGGGAAAAGGTAAATGATGCCAAGACCGGCAGCCGTCATTGCATAAACGTGCCAAGTAACGTTGGTTAGCTCGGGAAGCTGGGCCATGAATATAAGAATGGCTAAGGCATTTACAAAGCCTGTTACGACAGACCGAGAGACAAACCGCATTAAAGAGCCTAACTTTAAGTATCCTGCAAATATCTGGATGACCCCAGTTAATAAACTAGCCGCAAGCAAATACTCCAAACCATGTTCTTTTACCAATGTCACCATCAATAGTGCCATTGCACCTGTGGCTGCGGAAATCATTCCAGGACGACCGCCAACAAAAGAGATGATGACAGCAATACAAAATGATGCATATAAGCCAACTTTTGGGTCCACGCCCGCAATAATAGAAAAGGCGATTGCTTCTGGTATGAGGGCAAGAGCAACAACAGTACCAGCGAGGGAATCGCCTTTTATGTTCGAGAACCAATCTCGTTTTATTGAGTCGATCATTTATTACCTTCTATTTTGTAAAAGTATGTAACTTCTTCTTAGAGAGAAGCTTTGAATTAGTATTGAAGTTAATGCGGTGCCAGCTACATGACATACAAGGATAAAGGTACCACTGTACAAAGCAGGCAGAACAAAGGGTAGAACGCTAATTAATTTATTAGCAAAATATTGAAAAACCCTGAGTTTGAGGAGCATTGAGAACGCGGCGATTATAAAGATTTGGGATATTGATAGCAACGACAAAGGCTTTTGAATTATCGGGTTTACGAACTGAAACAAATTAGAGGTATTACTGTACCAAGGTACAATAGCGACTTGTATTTGATTCAACTATTCTGCAATTAATTAAAAATTTATTACGTCTTATCAAGAGTCTAGGAGATTCACCATGAGCGACAATCAAAATACATTTGCAACATTAGGCGACCCTGTTGGTATCGTGACTAAATTAAGTGGGTCAGTCACTGTTCAATCTATTGATGGTCAAACACGAGAGCTCCAGATTGGTGACCAAATTTACTTCGCTGAAACTATTATTACTGGGACAAACTCCAGCGTCACGATTGCTTTTGTTGATGGTACAGAAGTTGTTATTGGCGGCGATTCAATCGTTGAAATTAACGAAGAAGTCTATAACCCAGGCAGTAATGAGGAATTAGTTGAAGATGCTACGGCTGAGGCTGAAGCCCTACAAGCTGCAATCTTAGCGGGTGATGACCCAACTCTAGTTCAAGACGCTCCTGCGGCAGGTGATACAGCCGAACAAGATCGTGTTGATGTTTCTATCGACCGAAATAATGCTTCAGTTCAGATCGGTTTTGGTAACGATACAGACAGCAGTCTACCGACTTATGGTTATGACACGGACAATGGTAGTAGCTCTGTCAGTGTTGCTGTATTTAGTGTTAGAAGCACAGACGATAGTTCATCAAGTAGTTCATCTAGCGATGTCTCTGACACGACAAGTGTTGCTCAATTTGTAGATGGTTTGGTGAATGGTGTTTCTTATACAACATCGAGTGGTTTATCTGGTCTTACTGGTGACCAAGGTGTGGATGGCTCATTCCAATATAATGAAGGCGATACAATTACTTTCTCTGTTGGTGGTGTTGTTGTTGCTGAATTTTCCTCTTCTGTTATTCAAGGTGGTTACTTATTTCTGCAGGATATTGCTGGTGTTGAGTTGTCTGACCTCAACGATAACTACGTTGAGAATATGGCGATTTTTCTACAGGCAATCCAAGATGGTTTGACAGACAGTGATACAGGGACTGATTCCGATGATGGAATTCTACAAACAAATGATCTGACTAATTTGGAAGAGATAAGTGGAGTTATCACTATCACTGAAGAAATGCGTGAAGCATTGGCGGATTATGACCTCAGTATTGTCGAAATGGACAAAGAAGATCTTTCAGATCTTTTGGCTGCTATAGGCATTGAGTTTACTCGTGATTCTGAAATTGTTGACGGAACGGGTGAAAATGTATTTGAAACGCTTGCTATGGAGCACGTTCAAGACTCTATCGAAACCTATGCAGGCGATCGTGTGCCTGAAGAGTTTGATGAGAGAACTCCGGATATTATTGAGTTTCATGAAGGTACTGTTACCTATGATTTTACCGAGGTTGAGGAAACTGGGCAGCTAACTTTTAATGCCTCTGATTTGGCGAATGGTATTGTGACTAATCAAGTTTTTACTGAAAACTTGGCAGTATCCAATGTTTCGTTAGGAGCAGGTTTCGAAGATCTTGGCGAATTAGTTGATAATGGTGATGGCACTTATACTATTAACATTACTAAAGACGATCTAACACCTTATGACCTTGAAGGGTTGAGCTTTGATTTCACAGTAAATGACTGGACAGCTTCTTATACAGAAAGCTCTTCTGTTGCGTTAGATACAAATAAATCTCACCTTTCTACTGACATTTCTGAAGTATCTGAAAGTGATGAGTATGCTCAGTTTACACTTTCTAGCTCCCTTTCTTTTGATGAAGCCCAGACTTTAAAAATCACTTTTACCAGCGAATTGTTAAGTGAAGCGCTAGGTAAGCAAATTGCTGAATATGCAGATGACTTTAGCATGCCATTCGAATACTCAACGGATGGTGGTGAAACTTGGGTCTCTGCAACTCTTGATTCAATGTCAGTAAATGATAATGGTGTTTTGTGGCCGACCTTTGCAATCGAGTTGCCTGCGGATTCCACTTCAATAGAAGTAAGAATTCCTATATTTGATGATGTTGAAGTGGAAGGTGATGAATATCTAGAGGCTGTTATAACGGGTGATAATTTTTACGATGAAAATGTTAGCGTAAAAATTATTGATAATGATACAGAAGAAGCAACACAGCCAGTTGTCTCTATTGACTATGTGTATGCAATAGAAGGCCAAGAATACGCAGAGTTTACTATTTCATTAAGTGAAGCTTCTACAACGGATGTAACTGTTGATTATGGTGTTGTCGGTGTGGGTGCCACAGCTGGAGAAGACTTCGAGGATGTTTCTGGGACAGTAACTATTCCAGCCGGTCAGACTTCAGTGACGGTACAAGTTCCAATTATCGATGATACAGAAATTGAAGATACCGAAATGGCTTTCGTTACATTATCAAATGTAACTGGTGATGCAGTACTTGGAGATATGCAAGGCTCATTACGAATCTTTGATAATGATGGTGAAGATAGCCTTCAGGTGCAGCTGGTTATTGATCCGGTAACAGATGATAGAGTTATAAATGCAGTTGAATCAGAGAGTGTCGTTACTATCACTGGTAGTGTGACAGGAGATGACTTTACTACAGGTGTCGTAACTCTGGTTATAAATAATGAGACTTATAGAACTGTAATAGGCTCTGATGGGAATTGGTCTATCGATGTTGCTGGCTCCGAATTGCAGGTTCATGTTGGCGAGAGCTCAACAGGTGAGCTAAAGGCTAGTGTTCTAGTACTTAATGACTCAGACCAAAAAGGTACTGCCGACTCTACTCAAGCATATAGTGTTGATGTTAGTGCAGATGCGGTTATTCATGTTAATTCGATTACATCTGATGATGTCATTAGTGCCGAAGAGAGTGACGATGTTGTTACTGTTTCTGGGTATACCGGTTTTGAGGTCGCAGCTGGTGACCAAGTGTCAGCGACTATAAATGGCACTCTATATACTGCAAGTGTTTTGGCTAATGGAACTTGGAGTATGGATGTCGCAGGGTCTGATCTTGCAGAAGATATTTCATTTACAGTTAGTGTTACTGGTGAAGATGATGCAGGTAATCCTTTTACTGCAACGACCACTTCTAACCATATTGTTGATGTGGCTGAAACGACTGAAGAGAATGCAACATTAGTTGGTACTGTTTCAGGGGGTGATGATAGCAATATTACTAGTTATGAATTAGGGATTGATGTTTCTGAAGGTAGCTTAATTTTTAAAGATGATGGTAGCTATATTTTTTCTCCAGGAACAGATTTTGATGATCTTGCTATTGGCGAGACGCGAGATGTTGAATTTACATATACCTATGTCGCGGATGGAAATGAAAGTGCGGAAGCAACTGTTACGATTACAGTGACAGGTACAAATGATGCGCCTGTTGCTCAAGCTTCTATCGGTTATGTAGAAGAAGACTCAAATATTACAGGTAAGGTTAGTGCTACAGATGTAGATCTTCCAGAAGACGCTGTTTTATCGTTCACAACAAATGAAGATATT
This sequence comes from Marinomonas sp. 15G6-16, assembly GCF_055809555.1. Lineage (NCBI taxonomy): Bacteria > Pseudomonadati > Pseudomonadota > Gammaproteobacteria > Oceanospirillales > Oceanospirillaceae > Marinomonas > Marinomonas sp. 15G6-16. The sequence goes on from NZ_CM147916.1 coordinate 3,076,268, forward strand.
ATCGGTCTGACTTTAAATCTTGATGGTAGCTATAGTTTTGACGCTTCAAGTTATGGGCACTTGGGCGCTGGTGAAATACAGAAAATCACAATTCCAGTAACTGTAACGGATGATCAAGGCGCAACAGATACAACAACTTTAGTTATTAATGTATACGGCACGAACGATGCGCCAGTAGCGGAGGCGGATGTTGATACAGACGCAACCGAAGGTGGTGATGTGATCAGCGGCACGGTGACGGCGACGGATGTTGATGGCGATACATTGACTTACAGCTTGGTTGACGAAGATGGCGAAGCGGCGACAGCGCCAGCAGGCTTCACATTAGCGGCAGATGGCAGCTGGACGTTCGATCCAACGGCTGCGGCTTACGACTCTCTAGCAGTAGGCGAAGAGAAAGAAGTCGAAGTGACAGTAGAAGTTGCGGATGGCAACGGTGGCACAGATACGCAAACGATCACGATTACGGTGACGGGCACGAACGATGCGCCAGTAGCGGAGGCGGATGTTGATACAGACGCAACCGAAGGTGGTGATGTGATCAGCGGCACGGTGACGGCGACGGATGTTGATGGCGATACATTGACTTACAGCTTGGTTGACGAAGATGGCGAAGCGGCGACAGCGCCAGCAGGCTTCACATTAGCGGCAGATGGCAGCTGGACGTTCGATCCAACGGCTGCGGCTTACGACTCTCTAGCAGTAGGCGAAGAGAAAGAAGTCGAAGTGACAGTAGAAGTTGCGGATGGCAACGGTGGCACAGATACGCAAACGATCACGATTACGGTGACGGGCACGAACGATGCGCCAGTAGCGGAGGCGGATGTTGATACAGACGCAACCGAAGGTGGTGATGTGATCAGCGGCACGGTGACGGCGACGGATGTTGATGGCGATACATTGACTTACAGCTTGGTTGACGAAGATGGCGAAGCGGCGACAGCGCCAGCAGGCTTCACATTAGCGGCAGATGGCAGCTGGACGTTCGATCCAACGGCTGCGGCTTACGACTCTCTAGCAGTAGGCGAAGAGAAAGAAGTCGAAGTGACAGTAGAAGTTGCGGATGGCAACGGTGGCACAGATACGCAAACGATCACGATTACGGTGACGGGCACGAACGATGCGCCAGTAGCGGAGGCGGATGTTGATACAGACGCAACCGAAGGTGGTGATGTGATCAGCGGCACGGTGACGGCGACGGATGTTGATGGCGATACATTGACTTACAGCTTGGTTGACGAAGATGGCGAAGCGGCGACAGCGCCAGCAGGCTTCACATTAGCGGCAGATGGCAGCTGGACGTTCGATCCAACGGCTGCGGCTTACGACTCTCTAGCAGTAGGCGAAGAGAAAGAAGTCGAAGTGACAGTAGAAGTTGCGGATGGCAACGGTGGCACAGATACGCAAACGATCACGATTACGGTGACGGGCACGAACGATGCGCCAGTAGCGGAGGCGGATGTTGATACAGACGCAACCGAAGGTGGTGATGTGATCAGCGGCACGGTGACGGCGACGGATGTTGATGGCGATACATTGACTTACAGCTTGGTTGACGAAGATGGCGAAGCGGCGACAGCGCCAGCAGGCTTCACATTAGCGGCAGATGGCAGCTGGACGTTCGATCCAACGGCTGCGGCTTACGACTCTCTAGCAGTAGGCGAAGAGAAAGAAGTCGAAGTGACAGTAGAAGTTGCGGATGGCAACGGTGGCACAGATACGCAAACGATCACGATTACGGTGACGGGCACGAACGATGCGCCAGTAGCGGAGGCGGATGTTGATACAGACGCAACCGAAGGTGGTGATGTGATCAGCGGCACGGTGACGGCGACGGATGTTGATGGCGATACATTGACTTACAGCTTGGTTGACGAAGATGGCGAAGCGGCGACAGCGCCAGCAGGCTTCACATTAGCGGCAGATGGCAGCTGGACGTTCGATCCAACGGCTGCGGCTTACGACTCTCTAGCAGTAGGCGAAGAGAAAGAAGTCGAAGTGACAGTAGAAGTTGCGGATGGCAACGGTGGCACAGATACGCAAACGATCACGATTACGGTGACGGGCACGAACGATGCGCCAGTAGCGGAGGCGGATGTTGATACAGACGCAACCGAAGGTGGTGATGTGATCAGCGGCACGGTGACGGCGACGGATGTTGATGGCGATACATTGACTTACAGCTTGGTTGACGAAGATGGCGAAGCGGCGACAGCGCCAGCAGGCTTCACATTAGCGGCAGATGGCAGCTGGACGTTCGATCCAACGGCTGCGGCTTACGACTCTCTAGCAGTAGGCGAAGAGAAAGAAGTCGAAGTGACAGTAGAAGTTGCGGATGGCAACGGTGGCACAGATACGCAAACGATCACGATTACGGTGACGGGCACGAACGATGCGCCAGTAGCGGAGGCGGATGTTGATACAGACGCAACCGAAGGTGGTGATGTGATCAGCGGCACGGTGACGGCGACGGATGTTGATGGCGATACATTGACTTACAGCTTGGTTGACGAAGATGGCGAAGCGGCGACAGCGCCAGCAGGCTTCACATTAGCGGCAGATGGCAGCTGGACGTTCGATCCAACGGCTGCGGCTTACGACTCTCTAGCAGTAGGCGAAGAGAAAGAAGTCGAAGTGACAGTAGAAGTTGCGGATGGCAACGGTGGCACAGATACGCAAACGATCACGATTACGGTGACGGGCACGAACGATGCGCCAGTAGCGGAGGCGGATGTTGATACAGACGCAACCGAAGGTGGTGATGTGATCAGCGGCACGGTGACGGCGACGGATGTTGATGGCGATACATTGACTTACAGCTTGGTTGACGAAGATGGCGAAGCGGCGACAGCGCCAGCAGGCTTCACATTAGCGGCAGATGGCAGCTGGACGTTCGATCCAACGGCTGCGGCTTACGACTCTCTAGCAGTAGGCGAAGAGAAAGAAGTCGAAGTGACAGTAGAAGTTGCGGATGGCAACGGTGGCACAGATACGCAAACGATCACGATTACGGTGACGGGCACGAACGATGCGCCAGTAGCGGAGGCGGATGTTGATACAGACGCAACCGAAGGTGGTGATGTGATCAGCGGCACGGTGACGGCGACGGATGTTGATGGCGATACATTGACTTACAGCTTGGTTGACGAAGATGGCGAAGCGGCGACAGCGCCAGCAGGCTTCACATTAGCGGCAGATGGCAGCTGGACGTTCGATCCAACGGCTGCGGCTTACGACTCTCTAGCAGTAGGCGAAGAGAAAGAAGTCGAAGTGACAGTAGAAGTTGCGGATGGCAACGGTGGCACAGATACGCAAACGATCACGATTACGGTGACGGGCACGAACGATGCGCCAGTAGCGGAGGCGGATGTTGATACAGACGCAACCGAAGGTGGTGATGTGATCAGCGGCACGGTGACGGCGACGGATGTTGATGGCGATACATTGACTTACAGCTTGGTTGACGAAGATGGCGAAGCGGCGACAGCGCCAGCAGGCTTCACATTAGCGGCAGATGGCAGCTGGACGTTCGATCCAACGGCTGCGGCTTACGACTCTCTAGCAGTAGGCGAAGAGAAAGAAGTCGAAGTGACAGTAGAAGTTGCGGATGGCAACGGTGGCACAGATACGCAAACGATCACGATTACGGTGACGGGCACGAACGATGCGCCAGTAGCGGAGGCGGATGTTGATACAGACGCAACCGAAGGTGGTGATGTGATCAGCGGCACGGTGACGGCGACGGATGTTGATGGCGATACATTGACTTACAGCTTGGTTGACGAAGATGGCGAAGCGGCGACAGCGCCAGCAGGCTTCACATTAGCGGCAGATGGCAGCTGGACGTTCGATCCAACGGCTGCGGCTTACGACTCTCTAGCAGTAGGCGAAGAGAAAGAAGTCGAAGTGACAGTAGAAGTTGCGGATGGCAACGGTGGCACAGATACGCAAACGATCACGATTACGGTGACGGGCACGAACGATGCGCCAGTAGCGGAGGCGGATGTTGATACAGACGCAACCGAAGGTGGTGATGTGATCAGCGGCACGGTGACGGCGACGGATGTTGATGGCGATACATTGACTTACAGCTTGGTTGACGAAGATGGCGAAGCGGCGACAGCGCCAGCAGGCTTCACATTAGCGGCAGATGGCAGCTGGACGTTCGATCCAACGGCTGCGGCTTACGACTCTCTAGCAGTAGGCGAAGAGAAAGAAGTCGAAGTGACAGTAGAAGTTGCGGATGGCAACGGTGGCACAGATACGCAAACGATCACGATTACGGTGACGGGCACGAACGATGCGCCAGTAGCGGAGGCGGATGTTGATACAGACGCAACCGAAGGTGGTGATGTGATCAGCGGCACGGTGACGGCGACGGATGTTGATGGCGATACATTGACTTACAGCTTGGTTGACGAAGATGGCGAAGCGGCGACAGCGCCAGCAGGCTTCACATTAGCGGCAGATGGCAGCTGGACGTTCGATCCAACGGCTGCGGCTTACGACTCTCTAGCAGTAGGCGAAGAGAAAGAAGTCGAAGTGACAGTAGAAGTTGCGGATGGCAACGGTGGCACAGATACGCAAACGATCACGATTACGGTGACGGGCACGAACGATGCGCCAGTAGCGGAGGCGGATGTTGATACAGACGCAACCGAAGGTGGTGATGTGATCAGCGGCACGGTGACGGCGACGGATGTTGATGGCGATACATTGACTTACAGCTTGGTTGACGAAGATGGCGAAGCGGCGACAGCGCCAGCAGGCTTCACATTAGCGGCAGATGGCAGCTGGACGTTCGATCCAACGGCTGCGGCTTACGACTCTCTAGCAGTAGGCGAAGAGAAAGAAGTCGAAGTGACAGTAGAAGTTGCGGATGGCAACGGTGGCACAGATACGCAAACGATCACGATTACGGTGACGGGCACGAACGATGCGCCAGTAGCGGAGGCGGATGTTGATACAGACGCAACCGAAGGTGGTGATGTGATCAGCGGCACGGTGACGGCGACGGATGTTGATGGCGATACATTGACTTACAGCTTGGTTGACGAAGATGGCGAAGCGGCGACAGCGCCAGCAGGCTTCACATTAGCGGCAGATGGCAGCTGGACGTTCGATCCAACGGCTGCGGCTTACGACTCTCTAGCATTGACTTACAGCTTGGTTGACGAAGATGGCGAAGCGGCGACAGCGCCAGCAGGCTTCACATTAGCGGCAGATGGCAGCTGGACGTTCGATCCAACGGCTGCGGCTTACGACTCTCTAGCAGTAGGCGAAGAGAAAGAAGTCGAAGTGACAGTAGAAGTTGCGGATGGCAACGGTGGCACAGATACGCAAACGATCACGATTACGGTGACGGGCACGAACGATGCGCCAGTAGCGGAGGCGGATGTTGATACAGACGCAACCGAAGGTGGTGATGTGATCAGCGGCACGGTGACGGCGACGGATGTTGATGGCGATACATTGACTTACAGCTTGGTTGACGAAGATGGCGAAGCGGCGACAGCGCCAGCAGGCTTCACATTAGCGGCAGATGGCAGCTGGACGTTCGATCCAACGGCTGCGGCTTACGACTCTCTAGCAGTAGGCGAAGAGAAAGAAGTCGAAGTGACAGTAGAAGTTGCGGATGGCAACGGTGGCACAGATACGCAAACGATCACGATTACGGTGACGGGCACGAACGATGCGCCAGTAGCGGAGGCGGATGTTGATACAGACGCAACCGAAGGTGGTGATGTGATCAGCGGCACGGTGACGGCGACGGATGTTGATGGCGATACATTGACTTACAGCTTGGTTGACGAAGATGGCGAAGCGGCGACAGCGCCAGCAGGCTTCACATTAGCGGCAGATGGCAGCTGGACGTTCGATCCAACGGCTGCGGCTTACGACTCTCTAGCAGTAGGCGAAGAGAAAGAAGTCGAAGTGACAGTAGAAGTTGCGGATGGCAACGGTGGCACAGATACGCAAACGATCACGATTACGGTGACGGGCACGAACGATGCGCCAGTAGCGGAGGCGGATGTTGATACAGACGCAACCGAAGGTGGTGATGTGATCAGCGGCACGGTGACGGCGACGGATGTTGATGGCGATACATTGACTTACAGCTTGGTTGACGAAGATGGCGAAGCGGCGACAGCGCCAGCAGGCTTCACATTAGCGGCAGATGGCAGCTGGACGTTCGATCCAACGGCTGCGGCTTACGACTCTCTAGCAGTAGGCGAAGAGAAAGAAGTCGAAGTGACAGTAGAAGTTGCGGATGGCAACGGTGGCACAGATACGCAAACGATCACGATTACGGTGACGGGCACGAACGATGCGCCAGTAGCGGAGGCGGATGTTGATACAGACGCAACCGAAGGTGGTGATGTGATCAGCGGCACGGTGACGGCGACGGATGTTGATGGCGATACATTGACTTACAGCTTGGTTGACGAAGATGGCGAAGCGGCGACAGCGCCAGCAGGCTTCACATTAGCGGCAGATGGCAGCTGGACGTTCGATCCAACGGCTGCGGCTTACGACTCTCTAGCAGTAGGCGAAGAGAAAGAAGTCGAAGTGACAGTAGAAGTTGCGGATGGCAACGGTGGCACAGATACGCAAACGATCACGATTACGGTGACGGGCACGAACGATGCGCCAGTAGCGGAGGCGGATGTTGATACAGACGCAACCGAAGGTGGTGATGTGATCAGCGGCACGGTGACGGCGACGGATGTTGATGGCGATACATTGACTTACAGCTTGGTTGACGAAGATGGCGAAGCGGCGACAGCGCCAGCAGGCTTCACATTAGCGGCAGATGGCAGCTGGACGTTCGATCCAACGGCTGCGGCTTACGACTCTCTAGCAGTAGGCGAAGAGAAAGAAGTCGAAGTGACAGTAGAAGTTGCGGATGGCAACGGTGGCACAGATACGCAAACGATCACGATTACGGTGACGGGCACGAACGATGCGCCAGTAGCGGAGGCGGATGTTGATACAGACGCAACCGAAGGTGGTGATGTGATCAGCGGCACGGTGACGGCGACGGATGTTGATGGCGATACATTGACTTACAGCTTGGTTGACGAAGATGGCGAAGCGGCGACAGCGCCAGCAGGCTTCACATTAGCGGCAGATGGCAGCTGGACGTTCGATCCAACGGCTGCGGCTTACGACTCTCTAGCAGTAGGCGAAGAGAAAGAAGTCGAAGTGACAGTAGAAGTTGCGGATGGCAACGGTGGCACAGATACGCAAACGATCACGATTACGGTGACGGGCACGAACGATGCGCCAGTAGCGGAGGCGGATGTTGATACAGACGCAACCGAAGGTGGTGATGTGATCAGCGGCACGGTGACGGCGACGGATGTTGATGGCGATACATTGACTTACAGCTTGGTTGACGAAGATGGCGAAGCGGCGACAGCGCCAGCAGGCTTCACATTAGCGGCAGATGGCAGCTGGACGTTCGATCCAACGGCTGCGGCTTACGACTCTCTAGCAGTAGGCGAAGAGAAAGAAGTCGAAGTGACAGTAGAAGTTGCGGATGGCAACGGTGGCACAGATACGCAAACGATCACGATTACGGTGACGGGCACGAACGATGCGCCAGTAGCGGAGGCGGATGTTGATACAGACGCAACCGAAGGTGGTGATGTGATCAGCGGCACGGTGACGGCGACGGATGTTGATGGCGATACATTGACTTACAGCTTGGTTGACGAAGATGGCGAAGCGGCGACAGCGCCAGCAGGCTTCACATTAGCGGCAGATGGCAGCTGGACGTTCGATCCAACGGCTGCGGCTTACGACTCTCTAGCAGTAGGCGAAGAGAAAGAAGTCGAAGTGACAGTAGAAGTTGCGGATGGCAACGGTGGCACAGATACGCAAACGATCACGATTACGGTGACGGGCACGAACGATGCGCCAGTAGCGGAGGCGGATGTTGATACAGACGCAACCGAAGGTGGTGATGTGATCAGCGGCACGGTGACGGCGACGGATGTTGATGGCGATACATTGACTTACAGCTTGGTTGACGAAGATGGCGAAGCGGCGACAGCGCCAGCAGGCTTCACATTAGCGGCAGATGGCAGCTGGACGTTCGATCCAACGGCTGCGGCTTACGACTCTCTAGCAGTAGGCGAAGAGAAAGAAGTCGAAGTGACAGTAGAAGTTGCGGATGGCAACGGTGGCACAGATACGCAAACGATCACGATTACGGTGACGGGCACGAACGATGCGCCAGTAGCGGAGGCGGATGTTGATACAGACGCAACCGAAGGTGGTGATGTGATCAGCGGCACGGTGACGGCGACGGATGTTGATGGCGATACATTGACTTACAGCTTGGTTGACGAAGATGGCGAAGCGGCGACAGCGCCAGCAGGCTTCACATTAGCGGCAGATGGCAGCTGGACGTTCGATCCAACGGCTGCGGCTTACGACTCTCTAGCAGTAGGCGAAGAGAAAGAAGTCGAAGTGACAGTAGAAGTTGCGGATGGCAACGGTGGCACAGATACGCAAACGATCACGATTACGGTGACGGGCACGAACGATGCGCCAGTAGCGGAGGCGGATGTTGATACAGACGCAACCGAAGGTGGTGATGTGATCAGCGGCACGGTGACGGCGACGGATGTTGATGGCGATACATTGACTTACAGCTTGGTTGACGAAGATGGCGAAGCGGCGACAGCGCCAGCAGGCTTCACATTAGCGGCAGATGGCAGCTGGACGTTCGATCCAACGGCTGCGGCTTACGACTCTCTAGCAGTAGGCGAAGAGAAAGAAGTCGAAGTGACAGTAGAAGTTGCGGATGGCAACGGTGGCACAGATACGCAAACGATCACGATTACGGTGACGGGCACGAACGATGCGCCAGTAGCGGAGGCGGATGTTGATACAGACGCAACCGAAGGTGGTGATGTGATCAGCGGCACGGTGACGGCGACGGATGTTGATGGCGATACATTGACTTACAGCTTGGTTGACGAAGATGGCGAAGCGGCGACAGCGCCAGCAGGCTTCACATTAGCGGCAGATGGCAGCTGGACGTTCGATCCAACGGCTGCGGCTTACGACTCTCTAGCAGTAGGCGAAGAGAAAGAAGTCGAAGTGACAGTAGAAGTTGCGGATGGCAACGGTGGCACAGATACGCAAACGATCACGATTACGGTGACGGGCACGAACGATGCGCCAGTAGCGGAGGCGGATGTTGATACAGACGCAACCGAAGGTGGTGATGTGATCAGCGGCACGGTGACGGCGACGGATGTTGATGGCGATACATTGACTTACAGCTTGGTTGACGAAGATGGCGAAGCGGCGACAGCGCCAGCAGGCTTCACATTAGCGGCAGATGGCAGCTGGACGTTCGATCCAACGGCTGCGGCTTACGACTCTCTAGCAGTAGGCGAAGAGAAAGAAGTCGAAGTGACAGTAGAAGTTGCGGATGGCAACGGTGGCACAGATACGCAAACGATCACGATTACGGTGACGGGCACGAACGATGCGCCAGTAGCGGAGGCGGATGTTGATACAGACGCAACCGAAGGTGGTGATGTGATCAGCGGCACGGTGACGGCGACGGATGTTGATGGCGATACATTGACTTACAGCTTGGTTGACGAAGATGGCGAAGCGGCGACAGCGCCAGCAGGCTTCACATTAGCGGCAGATGGCAGCTGGACGTTCGATCCAACGGCTGCGGCTTACGACTCTCTAGCAGTAGGCGAAGAGAAAGAAGTCGAAGTGACAGTAGAAGTTGCGGATGGCAACGGTGGCACAGATACGCAAACGATCACGATTACGGTGACGGGCACGAACGATGCGCCAGTAGCGGAGGCGGATGTTGATACAGACGCAACCGAAGGTGGTGATGTGATCAGCGGCACGGTGACGGCGACGGATGTTGATGGCGATACATTGACTTACAGCTTGGTTGACGAAGATGGCGAAGCGGCGACAGCGCCAGCAGGCTTCACATTAGCGGCAGATGGCAGCTGGACGTTCGATCCAACGGCTGCGGCTTACGACTCTCTAGCAGTAGGCGAAGAGAAAGAAGTCGAAGTGACAGTAGAAGTTGCGGATGGCAACGGTGGCACAGATACGCAAACGATCACGATTACGGTGACGGGCACGAACGATGCGGCAATAATCGAAGGTGACACTAGTGTTATGGCGCCTGAAACAGATGCCGTGTTGAGTTTGAATGGGGTATTAACGTCGAGTGATGTGGATAATTTCGATAATGTGTTCCAGGCCAAGACTATGGAAAGCTCTAGTGGTACGTTCAGTATCGGTAGAGATGGTAAATGGACGTTCGTTGCCAACAGTGAGTTTAATGAGTTAAATGAAGGTGAGGAAATAGAAGAAAGCTTCACTGTTGTGTCATTAGATGGTACAGAGCAAGTTGTGACGGTGACGATCATAGGCACGAACGATGAATCAGTTATTACTGGTGATGTAATTGGTTTTGTGGCTGAGGATTCAGATCCTGACCTTTTATCAACCTCGGGCACTATTTCTGTTTCAGATGTTGATGCTGATGATTCCCCTGTCTTTATCACTGACAATGTCTCTTCTTCTGATGATACTTTAGGGCAATTAACGATTAATGCTGATGGTGAATGGTCTTACTCTGTTAGTAATGAGGCTGTTCAGTTTTTAGGCGAAGGTGAAGCTAAAAACGAAGTCTTTACTGTTTATACAACAGATGGTAAATCTGAAGAAATCTCAATTACCATTTCTGGTGCTGACGATGATTCTATTGTTGTTACAACAGCAGAATTATCTATTTCCGAAGATTTTTCTTCCCCAATTACTGAAACCTTAGAGATTACAGATATTGATCAAAATGACTCACCTTCATTTGCGGATACTGTTCTAGAAGGTGATTACGGTACATTAACTCTTGTAGATGGTCAGTGGACTTATCAGCTGGATACATCGAAAACTCAATTCTTAAATGATGGAGAAACAGCTCTTGATGATTTTGTCTTGACTGCTACTGATGGGACTGAGCAACCAATTACTGTCACAATTAATGGCTCGGATGACGTTTCTATATTGTCTGATGATTTTAGTGAAACATTAGAAGATACAGCGGTTAGCGGTAACGTTTTAAGTAATGATAGTGATGTCGATGATTCGTTATCGGTGGTTAGCTTCACGATTGCTGGAGATGATGCAACTTATACAATAACCGAGAATGAAGATGGATCATTTAATTCAGTTATTGTAAATGAAAGTGTTACGAGTTCTGGCGTAACTTCTCAGGAGATTGTAGGTTCAATTACTCTGAGTTTGGATGGTAGTTATACATTCACTCCAACAGCTGATTGGAGTGGTGAGGTTCCTCAAATAACCTATACGACAAATACTGGAACAACTTCGACTTTAGATATCACAGTTGATGCAGTGGCTGATGCTCCATCTTTAACTGTTACTGAAACGATAACGATTGATGTTGATAGCTTAGATACGACAGGCAGTAGTGGTTATACAATTACAGGTTACAGTAATTTTGATGGGTTAAACTCAGAAAATAATGTAGTTGGTGAGCTTACTACTGTTACTGGTACAGACCATGATGGTATAGGCGTAAATGCCGAGACTACTAATGGTTCTGATACAATTTCTGAAATTGGTGCAGATGCTGAGCAGAGCGAAGCTCTAGTCGTTACATTCGACAATGCAGTCACGTCAATTGATGTTTCTCTTGGTTGGTTAAGTAATGTTGAAACTGCTACTTATACGCTCTATGCGGACGGACAAGAAGTTTCTACGAATACCTTCTCTTCGGGCAATAATAATGTAAATGATATAGGTTCAATTTCATTTACAGATGACAATGGAACCCCTGTTGCTTTCGATACCATAGTGTTCAGTGCAGAATACGATCCGGATGCGACTGGTTCTTCTGATAATGATTATGTTCTTAATTCGTTAACTTTTGAGAATGTAGTTACTGACACCTCATCTAGTTTAGAAACAGTTGAAGGTGGAGATGTTTCTTTCAGCATTAATGCTGCGCTCACAGATCAAGATGGTTCTGAATCTTTGGGTGTGGAAATTCAAGATATTCCTGTTGGCTTCATTTTGACGGATGGTACGAATAGCTTTACTGCTACGGAGGATTCTACTCTCGTTGACGTATCAGATTGGTCTCTATCTTCATTGACTCTTGAAACGGCTTATATTGATGAAACGACTACCTATGATCTAAATGTTGTTGCAACAGCTTCTGAAGGTGACTCTACAAGTACTAGTACTCAAGTTATCAGCATTAATGTTGTTAATGATGATTCAGTTGCTACGCCAAGTATCACTTTCGAAAGCACTGGTGATGATGAGGTATACAACGCTGAAGAACTTGGCGAGGACGGTCTAGTAACGGCAACCATTTCGGTAACAGGTTCAGAAGTTGGCGATAAGCTGACTTACACTATAGCGAATGGTGATGAAGTAATCGTTACTTTGACAGAAAATGACATTGCGAACGGTGTCGTGGCTGAAGTCGAGCCAGGCCAAGAAGTTACAGCAATCTTGTCTGATGCTGCAGGTAATCAGTCTGACGAAATTTCAGGAACAGCAGCAGATGCTGATACCTCTGTTGAACCTCCTGTTATTACTAATATTACAGATGACTCTGATGCGTCTGATTACTCTACAGTAACGCTTCATGGTACAGGTGAGGCGGGTGCAACCATTACTTTATGGGTGATTTCTGGCTCAACAACGAATGGGAATGACACTCAAACAGGTGAATACACTGAATTGACATCTGTTACCACAACGGTATCTGATGACGGTACTTGGACATTAGATATATCGGATCTTGATGATGTTCCAGTTAACGATAATGAGTTCTTTAAAGTCGTTCAAACGGATGAAGCTGGAAATACCAGCGACTTCTCGAATACCGCACATTACTTCCATGGTAGTTTCCAGAATTCAGCTACAGAAGTTGATGACGATTATGTGTTGACTGGCACAGGTAATGATCAGATTACTGTTGGTGTTGATGACGCCAATGATGCGCTTACTATCGATGGTGGTGCTGGAACAGATACAGTTATCTTCAACAATTTCGATGCAAGCCAAGCTAGTTTTGTTGTAGATGATAACGGTAATTTACAGATTACCCGTGGTGATACGGATGATGTGGTTCTGCTTATCGATGTTGAGAAGGTTAAAATTGACGGTGAAACTTACACTATTGATGAGTTGTTTACGCCATCTGTTGATATTACCGATGATGCGAATAACGATGGGCTTCTAAATGATGGTGAAAGTGATGGCACGGTTACAGCCTCTATTACGTTGCCAATAGCGGCTAAAGCTGGAGATGTAATTACCATTACTAACAATAATGGTGAAGAAGACCGAACCATTGAGCTTGATGCAACTCAAATTGCTGCAGGTGTTATTCTTGTTGCTGGAATTGCGGAAGCTGAAGAGGGTGAAACACTCACAGTAACGGCAACACTTTCTACAGGTACTGAATCTGGTTCCGACAGCGTTGTGGTTGATACAGAAATTGCCACACCTTCTATTACGATTGCCGGTGATACTGACAATAGTGGCGCTTACAGCGATGCTGAGGTTGGTGATAATGGTACGGTCACCGCGACTATTTCAGTAGCTGGCTCCGAAATAGGAGATGTACTAACGTACAGTGTTGGTGGTGAAGAAACTGTTGTTACGTTAGATGCAGATGACATCGAGAACGGTATCGCGGTTGAAGTCGAGCCTGGTCAAGAGATTACTGCGACACTATCAGATACGGCAGGTAATACTTCTACTGTGTCTGAATCCGCACTTGAAAGGAATCAAGCTCCTGTTGCTGTCGATGACACAGCAAGTGGTGATGAAGACACTGTTATTACTATTGATGTCTTAGCTAATGACACTGACCCAGAAAATGACTCGTTGAGTATCCTTAAAGCTGGCGTTTCTGACGATCAAGGTACGGTTGAAATAGTAGACGGGAAACTTAAGTTTACCCCTGCTGATGATTTCAATGGCGAGGCCACAATTGAATACGTTATTACAGATGGAGAATTAACGTCTCAAGCAAGCGTTACTGTGACGGTTGATGCGGTTAATGATGCCCCTGTCGCTGTTGATGATTCAAGGATGACCTATGACACGGGTATACGCCTTGATGAAGCACCTGAATATGGCGTAATGGAAGTTCAAGACGAAAACGGTGAATGGGTTGAAATGACAGTAGGTGTTACATATGACCCAGACACTGAAGTGCGTTTTGTTTCTGATGCTGATGCAATTGATGAGGCTGTTGAGTTTAGTGTTGGCTCGTTTGATGAAGATCCGGATACAACTGAATTTGATGGTACGGTAGCGGTAAGTGACTGGGGGAATGTCAGCGATGACGAGAAATCAGTGGTTAAATCTTTCGATACTGAGAGCGGTGGAAGCATCACGATCACAACTTCTGTAACTTCAGAATCTGATGACTCTGTAACCCTAGCGGCTTGGAATGGTACACAAGACGGTAGTTTAGCCCGTGGTGATGGTATCGGATCTAATAGCCAAGGTGGGCTTCGTGCTGGTGAATCGCTCATTGTTGATATTGATACAGATGATGTTTCAATTAATAAGGTTTCATTTACCTTGAGTGGCCTAGGCGGTGCTTTTGATGAGGATAACGGTGCTGCAACAGAAGTGCATATAACGGCTTATTTTGCGGATGGTACTTCAGAAGTAATGTCCGGATACAGGGAAGGGGATAATGCTTATGAAGCGACTTACACCTTTATCACTGATACGGGTAAAGCAGTTGAATCCTTTGAACTAACGACGTCTGGTGGTGGTGGTAAGTATGTTGTTCAGAATATGACGGTTTCTCAAGTCATATCTGATGAAGTTACTTTGACTACTCTACAAGGTGATGGCAGTGAGTCGACTACAAGCTTGATCTTCGACCCTAGTGAAACGGTCGATGGTGTTATCAGTATGTCGGATGAGTTCATCGATGTAGATGAAACCTTGACGGAAGGCGCTATCGCAACGGATGAAGATACAGCGATAACGATTGATGTGTTAGCTAATGATTACGATATCGATGGCGATACCTTAAGCATCACTGATGCGACAGTCGCTGATGAAAGCCAAGGCTCTGTTGAAATAGTAGACGGTAAACTTAAGTTTACTCCTGCTGATGACTTTAGTGGCGAAGTAACTATTAGCTACACTATTTCTGATGGTGAGTTAACTTCAGAAGCGGATGTAACAGTAATGGTTGATGCTGTGGCGGATGTTCCTACTCTAGAAGTAGAGCTTTCTGAGGCTGTATCTCAAGATGACATCATTATAATTGGGGCTGATATTAGTAATCTTGGTGCTGAAGGTGATAATTATATTAATAGTGTGAATATCACATCAGATACTGAAGAGCGGGTATTTGATTTTGGTGATGAATATGCTGGGCAAGAAGTTACTATAAGCTTTGACTCAGAGATTACAGGTGGCTGGGAAGATGGCGTTAAAAACCACAATCGTTCTAATGTTGAGACGGCTGATTTATATACCATTATTATAAATGATGTGCAGCAAGATCAATTTACTTATGAGCAAAATACAGGTACACAGACCCATAATCAGACTAACTCTTACACTGTGACACTGGATGATGAGGGTAAGGCTACAGTTGAATTTGATGTGGCTTCTACTGCTAATGTTGAGGTAGTGAATATTACAAATATTCAGGCCAGCGTTGAATCTCTGGTATCAATTAGTCAACTAACTATTACTGGGACTCAGGCGGATGAAGATGGTAGCGAAACATTAAGCTATACCATTTCTGAGTTGCCAGATGGCGCTGAGTTGTTAGACGTTGATGGAGAGGTTGTTAGTGCAAATAGTGATGGTAGTTATAATCTAACTGAGGAGGAGGTTTCCGGTCTTCAAATTAAAGTAGATAGTACTATCGGCTCTTTTGATATCGAAGTAACTGTTATCTCCAAGGATGGTGACTCAATAAGTGATGCTGTGACACAGATAATTACTATTAACGGTACTTCTGAATCTCCTGCTATCTCTGCAGAGGCGAAAAGTTCAATTTCATCATATGCTTATGATGAATCTGATGCAGATAATAATGATAATACGGCTAACCAAAATGTTTCCAATAACTATAGCTATAGCAATACCGAGAGTTCGGAAGATGGTGTGACGACCCTAGTTTATGGTGATATAAGCTCAGCAAATTGGAATCTTGGTGGGTCAGATGACTATGTTTTTGTTGTCAATGGTAGCTCTAATAATACTAGTAATATTAACTTCAACGGTACTGGTGATATTACCGCAGTTTTTGGAGAAGACCCTACAAACAACTTGTCCCTCACATTTAATAGTGGCGATGACGTTTTAGTGCTTTCGGGAAGTCAGGATGATTATGATATTAGCTCATTAAATTATAATCGTTCAGGAGATTCTTATGTTTATAATGGCCAAATATCTACTGCAAATGGAGTAAATATCTTTACCGTAAATAACCTTGAGACGATCGTGTTTTTAGGTGATGGCACTTATGTCGGAGACGGTAGTTTAGTCTTATATACTATGGATATTACTGGCACAGTTGAAAACATTGTTGAAGAAACAGTTTTGAACATTACAACGGTTGATGCTGATGGAAATTCTGTCTTTTCAACAGAGGCGATAGTTGAAGAAGATGGATCTTATTTTGCTAGTATTGATCTCGATGGGTTAGATAGCAGTGCTGTATCTACGATTGTTTCTGCTGAACTTGAAGATGGAACTATTGTTCAAAGTGTAGCGGATACTGATGATAGTAGTGATATTGGCGTTACTTTGGACGCCAGTGATGCTACAGGTGATGCGTATTTAACTGGCGGTGACGGGGATGATGCTCTAATTGGTGGTGATGGAGATGATACATTGCTGGGTGGGGATGGAGCTGACTCATTGTTTGGTGGTGATGGTGCTGATATCTTTATTCTTCAAGATGAATCTCTTGTAGAGTCAGCTGATACTACAATGGAAGAAACTAGTGCAGATCCTCTGTTGTCAAATAGCCTTGATACCATTGAAGATTTTAACGCATCTGAAGACGCTTTAGATCTAACAGATTTATTAAGCGGTCTTGTTGATATTCCTGATGAAGATGCAAGTGTTGATGCGATCGCCGAGTTCTTAGAAGCTCACATCAGTGTTGAAGATGGTGCTGTAAAAGTGGATGATGAAGATGTCGCTAATTTTACGGAAACATCATCTTTTGACTCAAATGGAGATGGTTCTGTGAATTCGGTTGATAGCATCAAAGTTATCTACAATGATCAAGAATACAACATCAATATCGATGGCTAGTAAATAGTGTCGATTAAAAAGCCGAGCTGGAGTTTTCAGCTCGGCTTTTTTGTCTCTACAATTTGTGACAAGTAAAATGCTTAACGAGTCAGGCCAATAGGGCAGCTAACGCCCGTTCCATTTAATCCGCAGTAACCATTGGGGTTTTTGTGTAGATACTGCTGATGATATTCTTCTGCGAAGTAATACACATCAAGCGGTTCGACTTCTGTTGTGATCATGCCGTGCCCCGCTTCAATAAGGACTTTTTGGTAAGCATTTTTGCTGGCTTCAATGATGGCTAAATCTGCTCCATTTTTATAATAGATGACAGAGCGATATTGGCTGCCAACATCATTACCTTGTCTCATGCCTTGGGTTGGATCGTGGTTCTCCCAAAAGACTTTTAAGATGTCTTCTAATGACGTGACAGAAGTATCGAAAATGACTTGTACCACTTCACTGTGTCCTGTTTGTCCTGAGCAGGTTTCTTCATAGGTTGGGTTAGGCGTGTAACCGCCAGCGTAGCCAACGGAAGTAACGATAACACCTGGTGTATTCCAAAGTTTTCGTTCTGCTCCCCAAAAACACCCCATCCCTAAAATTACTTCCGCTTCGTTTTCCTTCGGGGTACGAACAAAAGGTTCGTTATTAATCACACTGATGCCAGAGATACTGAGTGGTGTGCTTCTACCAGGAAGGGCTTGCTCTTTTTCTGGGATCATGGATTTTTTTAAAATGTCGTTAATATTGTCTGACACTTTTGACTCCTTTAAAAAATGGTTGAAATTTTTAATAGTTATCTTTTTACAGCCAGAATAGGGCTGATACAAGTACTTTCAAGTTTTATATAGTTAGCTTCATAATAAGTAAAAAAGATGATTCTTAAAACTAATCCTATGTTATTTGTTAACTGGCCTTGACTCCTTGTTTTATCTACCTATAATACGCACCTCGTTAACACGGGCTAAGCAGTTTTGTTAAGCCAATTATCATTACAGAGATGGTAAAAGTTAGCGAAGATTAGTCGCGGGATGGAGCAGTCTGGTAGCTCGTCGGGCTCATAACCCGAAGGTCGTTGGTTCGAATCCGGCTCCCGCAACCAACTAATCGAATAAAATTGTTAGTGATTATCTTAGAAGATAAATTAGTCGCGGGATGGAGCAGTCTGGTAGCTCGTCGGGCTCATAACCCGAAGGTCGTTGGTTCGAATCCGGCTCCCGCAACCAACTAATCGAATAAAATTGTTAGTGATTATCTTAGAAGATAAATTAGTCGCGGGATGGAGCAGTCTGGTAGCTCGTCGGGCTCATAACCCGAAGGTCGTTGGTTCGAATCCGGCTCCCGCAACCATTTATTTAGTCACACAGTTTTAGTGCATAAAGAGATAAATTCTAAACATAACTTTGTTTAGTATGTCGCGGGATGGAGCAGTCTGGTAGCTCGTCGGGCTCATAACCCGAAGGTCGTTGGTTCGAATCCGGCTCCCGCAACCATTTCTAGTAAAGCTCATCATCTTAAGGTCGTTGGTTCACTCTCCATTTAAGAAAAGTGGCTCTCGTAACCATTTCTAGTAAAGCTCATCATCTTAAGGTCGTTGGTTCACTCTCTATTTAAGGAAAGTGGCTCTCACAACCATTTCAAGAAATTCAGTTCTATAAATAGCAGTCATTAGTTCTTTTTTAAACTCAGATAAGTATTCCTCAATCATTTCAAGAAGTCCCAATTAAAAAGTCTTTAGTATATTTTTGGCATTCAAATAGTTAACTCTTGCGTGTTTCGTTGATAAACCATTTGATGACGTTGCCGATGGCGAAAGTGGAGTGGTAGTTTGAGCAGATTTGATAGCCTCTTGTGGTCGATTTTAATCGTGGTCCAAGTTCTATAAGTTTGCCTTCTTCGATAAATGGATTGATGAGTCCTTCCCAGCCTAAACATATTCCTTGCCCATTAATAGCGGCTTCCACGACAAGCGGGTAGTTGTTGTAGCAAAACATGACAGGGTATTTTGAGGGTTGTATTCCAAGAGTTTCCGACCAGCTTTTCCAGTTAAGCCATCTTGGATCTTCTTTGTCTTTGTGTAATAAGGACAGCTTACGTAGGTCGATCAAAAAATCGCCTGCTTTCAATCCCATTCTCTCGGCAAAGCTGGGCGAACAAACAGGAAACACTTCTTCTGCAAATAAGAGTTCTTCAAATTTATATTTCCCAATATGGTCAGCAAAGTGGAATAAAATATCCGCGTTAGACGAGTTTAGTTCGGCTAAGTTGTTGGTTGGTTGTATTTCAAATTGATAGTCAGGAAAGGCTTCCTGTAAACGTTGCAGTCTTGGCATTAACCAATGAAAAGCAAAGCCAAAATAAGCGCTGATGGATATTTTTGTGTTGTTGGTTCGCAAGTTGGCTTTTGCGTTGGTTGTAGCGTTTAAGATTGAAGTAAGAGCTGCTTGTATTTCATAGTAATATTTTGATCCCGCTTCGGTGGCGGTTAATGGTTTTTTTGATCGATTTATTAATACGCCACCCACAGTATCTTCTAATGCTCTTATTCTCTGAGAAACAAGAGGCTGTGTAATGTCTAATTCTTTTGCAGCTACCGTCATTGATTGGTTACGGACTGTTGCTTCAAAAGCAAGTAGGCTGTTTAAAGTCGGTAAATCTTGTTCATTCATCATTAGAAAACTGCATCTTAGTTATAAGTTTTTGCCTCTGTCTCCTGCAGACTAATTGCTTGATACTGTCGCTGTCAATCAGGGGGAAAAAGAGATGTCGCAGGTTAGATTTTCTGTCAATGAAGCCGAAGCATCGATACTGGCTCATATCGATGCAGAAATCTTTGAGTTGCCAGCTTTGTGGTTGAGAGAGCGCTGCCAAGACGAAGCGCATCTTGATCAAATTACCCAGCAGAGGTTGTTTGATCCACATCAGTTAGAAGATGAAATATCACTTTTAAAAGTAGAGAAACAAAGTGATATACAATATCAATTAACTTTTAGTGATGGTTATAGTGGTTATTACGATTTTACGGAGTTCTTCGCTGATTTTGATTCATACGATGGTGCGCCAACACCAACACCTTGGATGAGTGATACTGATAAGCAAGACTTTTATGTCGACTATGATGACTTATCTTCAGATAATGGCATGTTAAAAGCGCTAGAAACCTTTTTAACAAAAGGGGCTTTGATAGTGACTAATGTGCCAAACAAGCCAGATGCGGTATTGGATGTGGCGAGTCAATTTGGTCAAGTCAGAGAGACAAATTTTGGTAAATATTTTGAAGTGTATACACGTCCTAATTCGAATGATTTGGCCTATCGCTCTGTACCTTTAGGCCCTCATACGGATAACCCTTACCGTGATCCTATGCCTGGTATTCAACTTTTACATTGTATTGAAAACCAAACCAGTGGTGGTTTATCTACCTTGGTTGATAGCCTTTCAGTGCTTGAAAAATTAAAGCAAGAAGATCCAGAAGGCTATAAGCTTTTATGTGAGGTTCCTGTACGTTACCGTTATGTCGAGGAAGACGTTGAGTTGGTTGAAAGGCGAACCATAATCGAATCGGATAACACGGGGAAAATTACAGGCGTAACCTATAGTCCTAGATTGGACTATCTACCACTACTTCCTAATGATCAATTGGTGATCTTCCATCGCGCTCGTAAACGCTTGGGGCAACTACTTAGCTCACCAGAGTTTGAATGGCGATTTAGATTAGAACCAGGTCAGTTACAAATGTTTCATAACACGCGAGTGTTACATGGGCGTACAGGATTTGATGCAAGTGAGGGTTTGCGTCATTTACAAGGCGCTTATATTGATTTAGATGCACCTAAAGGTCGTTATAAAGCGATTAAACGCCAAAAAAGAATGACAGATAAAGAGGGCAGATAACTATGCAAGTCGTTCAGTTTCGTCAAATGAAAGATGGCACGAAAGAAGAATATGAGTTTTTAACAGAACATGAAGAAGCCTATGCGAAAGGCTTACCTGACCGTATTTTACAAGCACTAAAAAACTTGGAGAATACCTTGTCTGGTTATCAGGTGAGTCGTCTCGAGCATTCTCTACAGTCTGCCACTCGTGCAGAAGCCGATGGTGCTGATAAGGAGATGATTGTCGCTGCGTTGATTCATGATTTGGGAGATGATTTAGCACCACATAATCATTCTCAATATGCCGCTTCAATTTTGCGTCCATATGTTCGCCCACAGGTTACTTGGGTGATTAACCAACACGGTCTTTTTCAGAACTTTTATTATGCTCATCATTTAGGTGGTGATCCTAACGAAAGAGACTACTTGAAAGATCATCCTTGGTATCAGTCTTGTGTGGATTTTTGTGAACGTTGGGATCAATCTTCTTTTGACCCAGACTACCCAACAAAACCTTTAGAGTACTTTGAACCAATGGTGCGAGAAATCTTCACACGCCCTGCGTTTGACCCTAAATATGTGGGAGCTCAGACAATGGGGAAAAGTGCGGTAGACATTGCAATGTCAGGAACTGCCTAAGTAAAGCGACACATGAGAGTGTAGCTTTTTCTAATCCCTTCCAATAAGACGTTAGATTTAATGGAGAGATTAAATCTAACGCTCTACTCAAAAAATTAAGCCTTTCTACCCTGAATATATTTCATTTCCCTAAAAAGTTAACTGGCTGTTCAACTATTATGGAATACACCGTTTTTTATCTTGCGCTAAAAGTATAAAATCATGGCCAAATTTTTACTCGATGAACTTATTTATTATTGGGAGTGTTCACGGCCATGCCGACAGAATTCGTTTTAAAGGCGTCTTGTGATGCGACAAGTGGTATTGTCGCTGCAGTAACGTCTTACCTTGCTCAGAACGATTGCTATATTTCAGAGATGCATCAATTTGACGATGAAGAGAATCAGCTGTTTTTTATGCGCGCTGTATGTCGAATTGAAAATGATGAAAACACGATTGAATCTATTCGCGCAGGGTTTGATGAAAAGGTATCTCACTTCAACATGAAATGGGATATTTTAGATAAAAGTGAGCCTGTTAGAGTCTTGCTAATGGTGAGTAAATTTGACCATTGTTTGGATGACCTTCTTTATCGTCATCGTAAAGGCGAGTTGCCAATGGAAGTGACAGCGGTGGTATCAAACCACAAAGACTTGCGTCCGATGGCGGAGCGAGAGGGTATCCGATTTGTACACTTGCCAGTGACGAAAGAAAATAAGGCGGAACAAGAAGAAGCGTTATTGGATATTATCACAGAAACAGGTACAGACTTGGTTGTGTTGGCCCGTTACATGCAAATTTTGTCGGATTCACTTTGTAAAAAATTGCATGGACGAGCGATCAATATTCATCACTCTTTCTTACCAGGTTTTAAGGGTGCGAAGCCTTACCATCAAGCACACCAGCGAGGTGTGAAGCTGATCGGTGCAACGGCTCATTATGTGACTTCTGACCTTGATGAAGGGCCGATCATCGAACAATCTGTTCAGCCTGTAGATCATACTTACTCACCAGAGCGTTTGGTTGCTGTGGGCCGAGACACTGAAACAGTCGCGTTGGCAACCGCAGTCAAAATGCACCTTGAACACAGGGTGTTTATGTACGGCAACAAGACGATTGTGTTTAAGTAACCGCCTATAATTAAATGCTTGATGGGAACCAAGAATGGAAGCCATCAAGCATTTACTCTTTAGATCGCATTATCCACCAAAATAATTGGATGCCCTTTTGAGCAGCGTTCTATTCTCGCGTCTACTTTATAGGCTTGGGCCAAATTGTCTGGGGTTAGGCAATCTAATGCGCTGCCATTTGCCAGTACTTTTCCCTGATTAAGCAAGACCACTTGATCGCAATAACGCAGTGCCAAGTTGATGTCATGGCTGATTAATAGGGCAGTTGAGCCTTGTTGATCGACTTCCTCTCGAATGGCTTTTAACACCTGCATTTGCCAGTTCAGATCCAGTGCGCTGGTGGGTTCGTCGAGCAAATAGAGTTTCGGTTTGCGTACAATGGCTTGAGCCAAGCTGATCATTTGTCTTTGTCCGCCAGACAATTTGTGCATCGGCAAAAGCGCTAAATGCGTAATCTGTAAACGCTGAAACACTTCTTCAATCCTGTTGTCTTGGGACGCTTTATCAGTGAGGCTCGCGGCGGCGCTTTTAACTACTTCATAAGCTAATAAACTGCTGCCTTGAGGAAGTGATTGCGGCACATAACCAATGTTTTTTAGGCGTTGGTGTTGGTCCATGTTCGCCAGTTCAACATCGTCTAAAGAAGCGGTTCCTTGGTAAGATTTTAAGCCAGCCAAGCCTTTTACAAAGGTGGATTTTCCCGCGCCATTTTGTCCCAACAGCGCCACCAAACTGCCAGGCTTTATTGGGTCTAGATTAATGCCTGACAGAATCTCTTTTTTGCCATAAGCGATGCGAATATTTTGAAGGAGTAAACTCATGATGGATTTCGCTTTTGATGTTGGTAAATAAGGGCGATGAAAAAGGGAATGCCGACGAGTGCGGTGACCATGCCGATAGGCAAGACTAATCCTGGAATCACGCCTTTACTGACAATGGACGCCAGAGACAGCAACAAGGCGCCGCATAAGGTGCTGCCAATTAGAAAAAAGCGATGGCTTTCACCAATGACCATACGAGCAATATGTGGTGCGACTAGCCCAATAAAGCCAATTTCGCCCACAAAAGCCAACGCGACGGCAGTGACCAAACTCACGCGAACCAATGTAGTGACTCTGAGTTTTTTGACATTGATTCCCATGCTTTGAGCTTGTTCTTCGCCACTGCGCAATAAGGTCATCGACCAAGAGTGACGTAAGCTGACCAGTAAGCACAAGGCAAAGACCACGGCGACTATGATGGCTTTTTCCAAATCGGCCCGTGCAAGGCTGCCCATTGTCCAAAAGACGATTTGTTGCAGTTGCCCTTCATCGGCGACAAATTGAATCACGCCAACCATGGCGTTCAAACCGAACATTAAGGCAATACCAAAGAGTAAAACGCTTTGAATACTGCCGCCTAAACTGTTGGCTACGCCAAGAATGATAAGAGACGTGAGGCAAGCGAAGGCAAAAGCAAACATCGGCAGCAAGTAGGTTTGGCTGATGCCGATTGAGCTGAAATCAAAAACGATCGCCAAAGAAGCGCCAAATGTCGCCGCTGAGCCAACGCCTAGTGTAAACGGGCTGGCAAGAGGATTGTTCAATGCGGTTTGCATCTCAGCGCCAGCGAGCCCAAGAGACGCGCCCACTAAAATCGCCATGAGCGCGTAGGGAAGGCGAATGTCCCAAATGATGACTTGCTGTGTGATGGGTAAGGATTCCGGTGACCAAAGGCCTTGAATCAAGTCGCCATAAGACAGAGAAGAAGGGCCTTCGGACAAATCGTAAAGCAATGACAGCGTGATGCTCACGGCCAACAGCGTCAATAAAATAAGGCGCGTGCTCATGTATTGACGATATTGGCTGGCTAAAGATCCGTTGTTTTTGGTTAGCTTACTCATGAGTGTCCTTAGCAAGCTGAGTCCAGTAAACACCTGTTAGAGGAATGGCTTGGAAACGCTCAAAGAACTCGTTTATGGTCGCGTTAGGGTCCAGTTCTTTAAACTCTTCTGGATACAACCATTTGGCGGTAACTTGCACGGCAATTAGGTTCAGTGGCGAGTTGTAAAAGCCATGCCAAAGGGCGTAAGCCTGCTGATTCTGATACGCGTTAAGCGTGGTTAACTTGTAACGCACAAAGGCTTGTTGCAAAGAAGCTTGCGCGAAATCGTTTGGTACGCCTGCGCCTAGCATCACGTAAGGGAGTTCATCGTCTGGGTTTTCTTTCGGCATGCCTTTAGAGCCAACTGCGGTGGCGATGTACACATCAGGTTGTTGTGTGAGAAGGTATTCATGGTTCACCATGCCAGCCGCGCCGGGAATCAAAGGCAGAGCAATGTTGTTACCGCCAGCGGCATCAATGAAGTCCGCCATCATGCCGCGCACCATGGTTTCACAGCAGCCATTTGTCACGCCCACTCGACTATGGATGAACACACGTTTTTTCTCATTCTGTGACAGTGTGGCGATTTTGTCTGTCACCTTGGTTAACTGACTTTGGTAGAAGGAAAGGAAGTCTTGAGCTTGCTGTTCTTTGCCTAATATCTTACCCAGTAGCAACAAACTTTTCGGGGTGTTTTTCAGAGGCTCTTTTCGAAAATCGACAAACACCACTTTTATGCCTGCTTTCTCCAGTACTTTTATGATGTTGGAATGACGGGCATTTGGGCCGTGTCCATCAAGGCTGAAAATGGCTAAATCCGCGTTTAATGCAATGGCACTTTCAATACTAAAGCTGTCCGCAGAAGAACGACCAATGACAGGGATATCCGCAATGCTTGGGAAGCGTTTTTGATAAGCAATGTAACTGCCGTAATCGACCCATTGCAGTTTGGAGAGCATGGCGGCAACAGGTTTGATTGGGTCGTCTTGGTTCAAAATAGACAAGGCATGTATGTAACGACTGTCGCCTAAAATAATGCGTTCAGGTTGTTTTGAAAAAGTCACTGAACGGCCCGCTAAGTCAGTCACCGTCACAGGCTTTTGTGCCGCTTGGACAACCAAACTGAGGGAACACATGAATGCGAAAAAAAGGCCCATTTTCAGACTTTTTAGCGAAGATAGGGTGTTCATGAAAAGCTTCCTTTTTATAACAAAGGCGCCAGCTCCTATAAAAATAAGAACCGGCGTAAAGGGGGAAAATCGTTATGATTAGAATTTATAAGCTGCGCTTAAACGGATGTCACGGCCAGCGGCTGCTTGGCCAGATACGATTGCGTAGCCTGTATTGTCCGTATAATCGGCTATTGCCGCATGGCTGATATATTGCTCGTTAAACAAATTGGTAACGCTTAAAGCTAGAGTTAGACTGTCATCATTTAAAGGAAGCCATTTTGCATACAAATTATGAACCGTGTAACTTGGTTTATCGATTTCTACATTGTTATCATAAATATCAACATATACATCAATGTCATAAATACCTTGAACTATTTCAGCAGACCAACCCGCTTGGAATTTATCATTGAATTCATAATCGAGGCTTAGTGCTAAAGTATCGCCAATGTTATTCGCAGTTGAGCCATATTCATAACGAGTTACGAAGTCACCGTCGGCTAAGCTTTCTGCACTATGGAAGTGTAAGCCAGCAGTTAACTTTTCCATTTGATAAGTGGCATCTAAATAGAAACCAACCGTTTCAATAGGGTCTTTTTTATTACCATAGGTGCTTTCATAAGTGGTGGAGTTGTAGTAATTAACCCCGTATGGGTCATTGATTACCGATTGATACACACCAAAGCCAACTTCGAATTTATCTGTATGGTAGTTAGCTCCAATTTCAATATTTTGAGAGCGCTCGAGCTCTAGCGAGTCATCAGTTAGATAAGAGTTTAATGTATAAGCGTCTCTTAACTCTGGTCCTCGAATAGCTTCTGCATAGTTGGTTGTAATATCAAAGTTTTCGTTAAGCTGATATGTCAGACCGATATTTGGAGCAAAGCCACCAGCAGAAAAGCTGTCTTCATATTCGTCTGTCATTTCATATTGATCATAACGTGCACCCATAGATAGAGTAAGCTGGTCTGAAATGGCAATAGTGTCTTGGATATATAGACCTGTTACGGATCCTGTGGCATCTACAGTTGATCCATCTGTTTCAAGTAAAGAGCTACTGTCATCACGATGGTTAAATCCGAAGACAATTTCATGATCTGAAATTAAACTTGTATTTCGAGCATTAATCCCAGTTGAGTCGATACTCCCGGAAACTAAGCTACCGTAGTAATATCTCTCTTGTTCATTATTTGTTTGGTAAACAGTTAATTTCGTATCGATTAGATCGTTATCTTTGTCTGTAAATTGATAATTTAATGTTGTTGTCTCACGAGCGAACACACTGTCTGTTAAGTAGTTTTTATAACTTGCAAACCATTCTGGTCGGTATAACATTTCACCTTCTTGCTGGATATTTTCATGGCTAAGGCTTAATGTTTGCTCATCAGTTAGGTGCGATTTGATTTTTAGGAATCCTACATTTGCATCCTGCTCTGTTCCATCTAGCTCATTGCCTTCTCCATCTTCAAAATTGGAATGGCTAGAATCAGTAAGGTGTACCATACCCTCTAATTTTCCTGACTCTGTTCGGCCGTAAACAGTGGCGCTGTTTTTAAGCCCTTCACCGTTACTGCTGTAAGTGGATTTTAGTAAAGCGCCAATGTTTTGGTCGTCTTCTAGTAAATCACTCGGGTCTTTAGTAATGAAACGAACGGAGCCGCCTAATGCGCCAGGTCCTGAAGTTGCATTGGCTGCACCTGCTTCTACTTCAACTCGTTTCAATAACTCTGGTTCAAGAGAAATGCGTCCTGCGTGATGGAAAAGAGCATTAGCTTGCTCTGCGCCATCAATTGTAATGTTTAGAGAATCCTCTCCTATATTGCGAACATAGATTTTTTGGCTTGTTGTATTACCACCGCCCGCTGTGATTTCACTTTTATTGCGGAAGAGGTCTTCTAAACTGCTTGCCTGGCTGTTTTCAATGTCTTCTGAAGAAACGGCTTGGTCTAGTTCTGTAATCGCACGACCTTCGATTTTAAGTTCGTCTAATACCGTGTCTTCAGCCATGGCTAAGCCAGAAAGGGCTGCTTGAGAAACAGCAAGCGCTAAAAGTGTTTTTGAAAATAAACGATGGGAACGCATAAATACCTCTATAAATGAGAATTGTTTACATTATCTGTTGGGTATTATGTGTTTTACGTAAAGAATGTGAATGACTTTTACATTTGTTACATTTGATCAATGCAAAAGTCATTTATTGACTCATTTTTTATGAGGATTTATAAGGTAGTTGAATAGAAACGACTAATCCGTTTTCTGATTTATCTGTGACGTTTTGAGCATAGATAGAGCCATCAAGTGCATGGATCTGCCTTTTTGCGAGTGCCAGTCCTAATCCGTAGCCACTCTTTTTAGAGCTCACAACGCGTTCGTTATCCTGACTGTCTTGTTTGATACGGAAGAAGGGCTTGAATATGTCTTCCAAATATTCTTCGGGCACGCCACAGCCTTGGTCTTTTACTTTGATGACGAGAAAATGGCTTTCTTGATGCAGTGATATGGTGACCGTTTTTCCAACTGGTGTATGGAAAAGCCCATTTCTGATGATGTTTTCTAGCGCCGCAGTTAATGCTTGGTGGGCGCTCTTTATGATTATTTCTTGGTCTGGTTGAAGTAACTTGACGGTATGTTGAGCAAATTCGAATTGGGCATCCTCAACAATGACTTGCAGTAAAGCGGTAATGTCTAAGTCGTGTAATTCAAGCTTGGGTGATTCTGTATTAAACCAGGCGAGTGTTAGTGCGTCGTCTATCAACCCTTGCATGTTGGAAGATTCATAACGTAAGCGCTCTAATGCACTCTGAGATTGTAAGTCCTGCTCGACACAGTCCACGGCAATGTTGAGTCGTGTTAACGGTGTTCTCAGCTCATGGGACAAATCGGCCAAGAGTTGGCGCTGATCTATGATCAAGGTGCTGATGCGATCTGCCATCTTATCAAAGGTTGTGGAGAGCCGTGTTAATTCATCGTTGCGCTGTGTTAGCGCTTCACTGGCACGCACATTGAAGTCACCTTCGCTAAAACGTCGAGTGGCTTTTTCCAATCGTTTCAGCGGTTTCATTACATGTTTATACAGAATGAAGGTAATCAAACATAAGATGAGAAAGGGCAGAGCGATTTGCAATAACAGGTCGATAATGAATAAATTTTTGCCCGGTCTCATGCGTTGTGGAAGCTGGATTAAAAAGCGCGTTACGCCATCCTCAAATGGAATGTCCATGGTTGGGTTATATTTGAAATATAAGTGTATTTTCCATTCTAGGCTGCGGCCTAACGCAAAGGTTTCAATGTACGCATCGGAGAGTTGCGTATCGGCGAGGTTTTCAATCGAAGGGCGAGAAATGGCAATCCAAGTGTTTTCTTTTTCTTCAATTCCTTTGACCCATAAAGCTAAGGCGCTTTCACCTTCTTCATAAAGAATGTGTTCGGCTTCTTTCGCGTAGGCTCGTAATTCGGCTCGATAGCCTTGGTCAATATAACTCATGCTGTCTTCAGTATGACTGGCGACCAAATCAATCAACCAGAAAAAGATCACGGTGCCGACGGCAATAATCGAGAATAATTTCCATAACAAACGGTTTTTCATCGGTAACAATACCCTTTGCCATGAACGGTAATCAGGTACTCACTTGGCATGCCAGTGGCGATCAGCTTTTTACGTATACGACTGATGTGCATGTCTAAGCTTCTATCATATTGATTATGTGGTTTGCCTAATGCCATTTGGGACAAAAAGGATTTGTTCAGGGTGTTGCTTTGGTTTTCCACCAGTAACCAGAGTAGTCGAAATTGAGTGGGCGATAAGTCTATTAGTTGTTGGTTGTAATGGATGCTTTTCTCTAAACGGGATAAGACTAAATCGTCGTCTTTTAGGTTTAAGGATTTTTGAGTGTCTTTGGTTTGTAGTGTTCGTCTTAATAAGGCATCTACCCGTAATAACATCTCAGTGAAGTTGAATGGCTTAGGTAAATAGTCATCTGCACCAATGCTCAAACCTTTGATACGATCTTCTTCTGCACCAAGAGCTGTGAGCATCATGACAGGTGTTTGTCGCTCTTTGCGTAATAGGCTTAGGATGTTTAAGCCATTCATATTCGGAAGCATGATGTCCAATAAAATAAGATCAAAAGATGACTTTAGAGCAGCGAGCAAACCTTGCTCTCCATCATGACATACTTGTGTTTTAAATCCTTTAGACTCTAAAAGTTGAGATACTTTTTGACCTAAGAAAACATCATCTTCAATGATTAAAATCTTAGAACTGAGCATGTTAATTACCACATTTAAATGAAAATCATTCTTATTGTAGGTTGTTTTATATTCAAAGTCACTTGGTGATTAAAAGAGAGGCTCTTTGTTGAATTTATTTAGGCTTCAAGTTGGTACTTTGAAAATACAATAGAGAAGAGGAGGCTCAAATGCAGAAAAGCCAACCCAAATGGGTTGGCTTTATATTTTTAATAAATAGACTGCTTATTTAGTATATATCCCTTTTAAGAAAAGGGGGTAACCTAAAAGGAACGCCATAACCAAATAGAGTAGGTCTGTTTATTTTCTTTGGTTAGAAGTCAATACTAAGTAGCAGACCTAGTAATTTATCATCGTCTTTTGTAGAAGAGCTTACACCGGTGCCTTTAGCTTTAAGGTAAGTGCCGTCTTCAGTTCCTGCTTCCACATAAAGTTTTACTAATTTACTAAAGGCATAAGAAGCACCAATACCCATACCTGAGTAGTTATCAGTGCCAGATATGCCATTATCGATAGTTTCGTAACCAGCGTATACATCAAGTTTATCGCTAACTTCATAGTTCACGTTAAACTCAAGACCTGTTGAATCGTAGTCCGTTCCAGACTCTTCTGCACTCATAGAGCTGTACAAAGCACCTAGAGTAAATGGGCCTGTGAAGTATTCAACTTGTGCTTGCCAAAAATTTACTGTTGCTGTGTCATCTTCATCTGTTTCTTTACCAACACCAGCTTCGATCTGGAAATCACCTACTTTTGTTTTACCGTACAATGCTGAACGTTGAACAGTTGTAGTATCTTCGATTTGAGTGTGGGAAGCGACAATTTCAAAGTCATCATGATCATATTCAACGACAACTGTTTGGCCAAATACTGTGCCGCTACCGTCTTGTTCGCCTGAAGCGCGCCCCAAATTGGCTATTTCAAACGTATCTATACCTAGAGGGTCAATAGCGTCTTCACGATAACCTGCTGTCACAGTGAGATCATTATATTGGAAACCAGCAAAGGTTGAAGCACTTTCAGCTGGGTCTCCATCATCACTTTCAACAGTCAAATCTGCTGATGCAAGGAAACTTAATGAGTCATCGATTTTTATTTTAAAGTCGAAATCGATGTCATCAAAATTAGCTTCAAGTGTTGTTTCACTTGGATCTGATCCTGAAGTTTCTTGTTCAAATATGAGGTCAATATCGCCGTTTAGATTAAAAGTAAGATCATCAGTCTTAATTAAATCAACTGCGTGAGATGATGTAGAGACAGCCATAGCTATTGCAGTTAGGCCAAAAGCGGTAACAAGCTTAGTTGCTTTCATTCGGAATACCCCTGTTATTTTTATTGTAATTTACTTTTTATTTGAGTCTTAATGTTGCACTTTATTTGGGCGGTGAAGATAACTAATTGGTTTTTTGTATCAATATCGCACCAATTGTGAACAAATAAAGGACAGGTTCAATATATCATACAATATTAATAAAACAATAATTCCGAAGAAAAAAATTGCAAAGGATAAAATGAGGGTTTTTTAATCTAAAGCTATGATTTTATTGATTATTTTTTGATTTTTCTGGAGGGAGGGGTGTATGTTTCTTGAATTTTATGGTTTGTTTTTAAGTATCTTTTTGTGAAAAACCAATGCTTTTAAGCCACTTTCTATATTTATGTCTTTAAATACAGGTGGGTTTTCGAGTCGAAATTGATACTTTAAAGACGGTGCTTCTGCCTCCATTCCGTCAATGAGGAACTGTGAGGGTAAGGTTGGGTCATTTACGCAAGCCAGTACTTTGCCGTTTTCGGTGAGGAGCTCAGGAAGGCGTCGAAGGATTTTCTGGTAATCTTTGGTTAGGGCAAAACTACCACGTTGAAAGGTTGGTGGATCGATAATAATAAGATCGTACTCACCGTATTTTTTGATTTTTCCCCAAGACTTGAAAATATCATGGGCGAAAAACTTTACTCGATTGAGATCGTGCTGATTTAGTCGGTGATTTTCCCTTCCTCGATTAAGTACCGCTTTCGCCATGTCTAAATTGACGACAAAATCAGCTCCGCCTTCAATCGCAGCAACGGAGAAACCACAAGTGTAAGCAAATAGGTTCAGTACGCGTTTATCTTGGCTGTTTTCTTTTACCCATCGACGGCCATAGCGCATATCTAGGAAAAGGCCTGAGTTTTGGTTTTTTCCTAAGTCTAGCTGGAAGAGTAATCCGTCTTCATTAACAACTTGATGCTCTTGGTAATCACCCCACAAGCATTCAGTCGGGCTTTTTTCACGGCTTCTATGTTGTAATAAAAGAGACTGAGCTTTGCTTGTTTGCCACTCCGCTCGTGTTGTCCAATCAAGCAAAGTACAGGTTAATCGCTCTAGCTCTTCTGTGGTCGGCTCTTTGAAAAGAGAGACCAGTATTTGGCCGCCTAACCAGTCCACTGTAATTTGCTCTAAGCCGGGAAAACATTTTCCCCGTCCATGAAAAAGTCTCTGAACACCTTGTGGTGACGGATTTAAATTGAGAAAAACCTGTTCTGTTAGTGTGTTTAGAGTCAGAGAGTCCATTTGAATATAAGTCTTAAGCCTTTATGTCTAGAGCGTGTTCTTCAGCAGAAGAAACAATGCATTCGCCTGCAAGATTAGGCGCAACTCCGACAGAATAACCGTCATTTTGCATGCCTAGGAGCCATTTTTCAGACCAATCTGCTGCGCTAATTTCTAAACCATTAAAGCCTTCATATTCCTTTTTACCCCAATCTGCCGCTAATGCTTCTGTTGGCCAAATAGGTAAAACTTTGTCGCTGCCCAGATCAATGATGAGGCAGCCTTCTGCATCTGCAAGTGTCCAAAGAGGTTGGCCTTTTTTGATCAAGGTAACAACTTGGGTGTAACGCTCACTGCTTGGTAAACGGTAAAACGCGTCGTCAAATGTAATTGGTGCCGTCATGGTGGTATTTGCTCAGAGGTAAAAAAAGAAAAGGATTTTAGCATACTGAAAAGCAGAGGAAGAGAAAAAGAATGGCTGTTTTAGCCACTCTTTCTTCCTATTGCGCGTTCTACTATTTTGGGAGGCGGTTTAATGAAAGAGCTTTTCTAAGTCTTGTAAGTGTGCCTTTTTCTCGGATTCGCTCATCCAGCTACAGGTGATCCCATTTTTAGCTAATTGCAATAATTCAGCTTTAGTAACAGCCGTTTTTTGAATGAGGGCACGATAATTGTCATTCATGTAGCCACCAAAATAGGCTGGATCGTCCGAGTTGACCGTGGCATTTAAACCCAGTGCGAGCATTTTTTTGATTGGATGCTCTGCCATGTCGTTGACAACACAAAGCTTCAGATTAGAAAGCGGGCATACTGTGAGAGTTAATCCACGTTTTTTGATTTCTGCGATTAAGGCTTCATCTTCTAAAGCTCGGTTTCCATGGTCAATTCTATCTACTTGGATAACATCAAGAGCTTGCCAAACGTATTCTGGTGGACCTTCTTCGCCAGCATGAGCGGTAATTTTTAAACCTAAATCACGGCAAGCTTGGAACACATTGGCAAATTTAGCGGGTGGATGACCCACTTCTGAGCTGTCTAACCCAATGCCATCTATCCATTCAAGATAAGGTTTGGCTAATTCTAATGTTTCAAATGCACTTTCTTCACTTAAATGTCGCAGGAAAGACATAATCAGTTTGGATGTCATTCCCCATTGCTTTTTAGCATCTTGTAGAGCGTTATAAATTCCTGTGATCTGTACTTCAAATGGAACATCACGAGAAAGATGCCCTTGTGGATCAAAGAATATTTCCACATGAACCACATTTTCTTTATGCATTTTCGTTAGATATGCCATGGTGAGATCATAAAAGTCGGCTTCATGGAGTAAGACAGACATACCTTGGTAATACAGATCTAAAAAGTCTTGCAGCTGGGTGAATTGATAGGCTGCTTTTAATTCATCGATTGTTTTGTATTTTAGAGTGACTTGGTTACGTTGAGCGATAGCAAACATCTGTTCTGGCTCAAATGTGCCTTCAATATGCAGGTGGAGTTCTGTTTTAGGCATTTTTTCTGCGAGCTGAAGCAGTGTGTCTGTTGTACTCATGTGATTACCTTTAATTTCTTTGATTCTAATGTTGTATTTTGTAGAGCGATGGATGAAATAAAATAGATTAATTGCTGAGGCGTATTGTAGAGGTATTCATTGAAGATAGGTAAGGGTAACCAGTAAATTTTACTGGTTACCCAAAGGTAATTAGCGAGGAATCTCGTCTGTAATACCTTCTACATACCAATTCACTTGAGCAAGCTCCACATCTGTTAGTGTATGTCCTGCTTCAACAACAAGGTTGCCTTTGTTGTCTTTGATGGGGCCAGTAAATGGTTTTAGTTCACCAGACTTAATCGCCGCATAAGTTTCATTGATTTTCTTCTTCACATCTTCAGGAAGATTCGGGTTGATAGATTCAATCGTTAAGATGTCTTCTTTAAAACCACCCCAGTAATCTTTTGGTTCCCAAGTGCCTTTCATGACTGCGTCAGCGATACTGATGTAGTAAGGAGCCCAGTGGTCACGAACAGAGAACATGTGTGCTTCAGGAGCAAATTTACTCATATCAGATGCTTGGCCGATAGCGCGCATACCACGTTTTTCCGCTGCGATAAGTGGTGCTGGGCTGTCGGTATGCTGAATTAAAACATCAACGCCTTGATCCATTAGTGCATTTGCTGCATCGGTTTCTTTACCTGGATCATACCAAGTGTTTACCCAAACAATTTTGATTTTTACATCTGGGTTAACGCTTTTCGCAGCCATGTAGGTTGTGTTGATATCACGGATAACTTCAGGAATAGGGAAAGATGCAATGTAACCAATGGTGTTGGTTTCAGTCATCATACCTGCAGTGACGCCTGATACATAACGTCCTTCATAAGTACGCAGTACATAAGTTCCTACGTTTTTAGACATCTTGTAGCCAGTAGCATGCTCAAAGGTCACATTTGGGAAGCGTTTAGCCACTTTGATGGTTGGGTTCATGAAACCAAAAGAGGTAGTGAAGATAAGATCATTACCTGCTTTCGCCAATTGTGTGATAACACGTTCAGCATCCGCACCTTCAGGCACGTTTTCAACGAAGGTTGTTTCGACTTTATCACCGAAGTGTTCTTCTAAGCCAAGACGACCTAAATCGTGCTCGTAGCTCCAACCAAGATCGCCAACAGGACCAACATAAACAAATCCGACTTTTAATGGGTCTTCAGCGAGAGCAGCGTTTGCTCCTGCTAAAAGTCCTAGACCAACTAGTAAACTCTTAAGTTTCATTTTTAGCTCCTATGTGTGCCCGAAGGCATTTTTTTTGATTATTAATTGATATTTAATTTAAGTTACTTACGCCATATTTCTTGGGTTAAAAGGTTTACCCAAGGATCTAGGGGCAAGCAATTTTTCTTTGAAATGATCTGCGCCGATAATCACCATAACTACGACAGTCGCAACATATGGCAACATGGCCAATAAGTTTGGAGAGATAGACCAACCAAAACCCTGTAAAACCAAATGCATGATGCTGGCTAAACCGAATAGGTAAGCACCTAGCATGATGCGACCAACACGCCATGAAGCAAACACCACCAATGCTAAGGCAATCCAGCCCCGTCCAGCAGTCATTCCCTCAACCCACATTGGCGTATAAACAAGTGACATATAAGCTCCTGAAATACCTGCCATTGAGCCGCCAAACATAACGGCTAAATAACGAACTCTAAGAACTTTAATACCGATTGCATTGGCAGCATGAGGGTTTTCACCGACCGCTTTAAGCGTTAACCCAATGCGCGTTTTGTTAACGATGTAGATTAACGCGACAGTCATACAAAATGAGAAATACACCAAAATATCGTGGCTAAATAAGATGCGTCCAATATAAGGAATATCAGATAAAACAGGGATGGCCACGGGTTGAAATCCTTGAATGATTTGTCCAACGAAGTCAGCACCGATAAATGCGCTTAAACCTGTGCCAAAAATAGTCAAAGCAAGACCAGTTGCCACTTGGTTGGCGCCAATATGAAGAACCAATACTGCAAAAATGAGGCTCATAAGGACACCCATTGCCATGGCAGAAATAACGCCTAAACCAATGTTGCCTGTGCTGTAAGAAACCAAAAATCCTACTACAGCGCCCATTAGCATCATGCCTTCTTGACCAAGGTTCAGTATTCCTGATTTTTCACAAATCACTTCACCCAAAGCGATGAAAAGTAACGGTGTGCCGGTTTTTATAGCGGCAAACAAAATTTGTACCATTAGATCCGCGTCCAAAGTATTCTCCTAGTTTGTCGCTTGATTAGTGGAAATAAGGCGATTGTTAATAAAAAAATCACACGCCAATAAGAAAAATAACAATACGCCTTGGAACATGCTTACCACAGCAACAGGAATGCCCATTTCGATTTGAGCTAAATCACCACCCATATAAAGTACAGCCATGAAAACAGCTGCAAGTATCGCTCCGATTGGGTGTAAGCGACCCAAATAAGCCACGATGATCGCAGAGTAACCATAACCAGGAGACACGTTGGGAACGAGTTGACCTATTGGTCCTGTTGTTTCGCTAACACCGGCTAATCCGGCAAGTGCGCCAGCGAATAACATAACGAACCAGCTAAGCTTTTTACCACTAAAGCCTGCGTATCTTGCTGCTGGTTCGTCTGCACCAAACACTCGAATTTGAAAGCCAAGGTGGGTTTTGCTCAAAATGAACCAACCCACGACACCTGCCAATACTGCGAATAAGACGCCTAAGTGAATGCGGCTACTTTCAAAAATAGTTGGTAACAAGGTTGTATCAGAGAAAATAGCTGACTCAGGGAAACCGTAACCATCTGGATCTCGCAAAGGGCCATGAACCGCCCATATAAGGAGATAAAGGGCAATGTAGTTAAACATGATGGTGGTAAGAATAAGGTTTGAGTTATAGCGCAACTTTAAGAACGTAGGAAGCGCAGCCCACAGCATTCCCGAAAGAATGCCAGCAATAAGCGTCACTGGAAGCGCAAATACAGATTCTGAATCTATAAAATAAAGTGCCATGGCTGAGCCGCCTAACGCCCCGGCCAACAATTGTCCTTCTGCACCGATATTCCACATATTTGCTCGGTAACATAAAGATAAACCCACTGCACAAAGCAATAATGGGCCCATTTTTACGAACATTTCGCCAATGTTATAGCTGTCGGCCAAAGGTGCGATTAAAAGGACATGCAATGCCTGATATGGATCTTTGCCTATCGCGGTAAATAGAATGCTGCCAAAAATTAAAGTTAATACGATAGCAAGCAGCGGAGATGTTACTTTCATTAGCGTACTTGGTTCAGTACGAGCTTGAATACGGATCATGCGCTGACCTCTTGTGTTTGATTGGCGTTGTTAATGAAGGTGCCAGCCATCCATTGACCGATTTGGTCTATGTTGGTTTCTTCCGTTTTGACTAAAGGTGATAAATAACCATCACATACTGCGGCCATACGATCGGCTAGCAAAAACAACTCGTCTATATCTTCTGAAATTAATAAGATGGCCGCGCCTTTATCTCGGAGTTCCAATAAAGCTTGATGGATTGCTAAAGCGGCACCAACATCAACGCCCCAAGTTGGGTGAGCGCAGATAAGCACTTTTGGTGCTTGTCCTATCTCACGTCCCATGATGAATTTCTGCAAGTTACCACCACTTAGGCTTTTCGCCTCTGAAAACTCACCGTGGCATTTTACTTTGTATTTGCTGATAAGCTCTGTTGTGTATTCTTTGATGCTCTGCCATTGCACTAAGCCGTTTTTGATAAAACCGTCGCTATGAGTGAGAAGGGTGTTTTCCGTCAAACTCATGTCAGGTACAGCGCCGCGTCCTAGGCGTTCTTCTGGAACATTTGCGATACCCAGTTTACGTCTTTCTCCCGCATGTAAATGACCAATGCTCATGCCGTTTATTGACAGCCCATCTTTTACATTACGATCATCTTCACCACTTATAATGGCCATTAGTTCGTCTTGACCGTTGCCAGCGACGCCCGCGATACCTAAGATTTCACCTGCTTTTAAGTCGAAGTTGATGTTTTTCAGTGTGGTACCAAAAGGGTGCTTTGCTGGTAATGAGAGGTCAGAAGCATTAAAGACTTCTACCGAGCCTTCTTTTTTAGAATAGCCGGCGTCTTGTTCTGCAAGGTCGCCAACCATCATTTTTGCAATTGTAGCTGGTGTTTCTTCATTAGGTACACACGTATCAACGACTTTGCCGCCTCTAAGAATAGTGGCTTTATGGCAGATTTCAGTGACTTCATGAAGCTTGTGACTGATAAATAAAATACTACAGCCTTCTTTCGATAAGGTGCGTAGAACGTTAAAGAGTCCTGCTACTTCTTGTGGCGTTAGAACAGAAGTAGGTTCGTCTAGAATTAATAATTTCACCGATTGAACAAGGCATCGCATGATTTCAACACGCTGTCTTTCGCCAATAGAAAGTGAATGCACGTATCTGTTTGGATCTACATTCAAGCCGTATTCCTCAGAAAGCTCTGTGATTCTTTGAGCAAGATCACCAATTTTACTGAGCTGTGTTTTGCTGAGGCATAATTCGATATTCTGGCAGACCGTCATGGTTTCAAATAATGAGAAGTGTTGAAACACCATACCGATGCCTAAGTCTCGAGCAATAGAAGGGGACTTTATGCTTACCTCTTTTCCATCCCAAATAATGTCGCCTTTATCGGGTGCGACAACACCATAGATGGTTTTAACCAAGGTGCTTTTACCTGCACCATTTTCTCCTAGCAATGCATGTATCTCACCAGGCATTAAGGTGAGATTGATATTGTCATTGGCAAGACAGCCAGGGTATTGTTTGGTGATATTCGTGAGCTCAAGGCGCGATATCAGATTATGCTTTTTCAATGTCTTGGCACCTTATTTTTAGAATTAAGTGTCATATAAAAGTTTTCTTACTTTACTTTAAGTTAAAACATTAGCCTGTCTAAAATAGACCCAACAAAGAATGTCTTGCATTATATTGGTGCTTTCAATTCATTTTTGGTGCAAAAAAGTTCAAGAGTTGTTTTATATTTGACCGATTAGTTAATGTTTGGTTTTTCTTTTCTCTAATGTGGTTGCTTTAATCAATATCCATGCCAATGGTTCTAAGTGGGTGGCAAATAAAGAAAGTGAGCATCATAAAGGAAGCCCAAGAGTGTGATCTTGCTTTTTTGCTGGGTTGGTCAAGTCGTTTTGGTTGCCTTAAGTGATAGGAAAGACAGTCGCTCTTCTGTAGAATACGGCCATTAAATCTTGCTTCACCCTTTTGATACATTTAAAAGGTTTGTGGTAGAAACCTGACTATACACTTGGGAATGCTGTGTTTTCTCCAATAAAAAAAATACTCGAGAAACTTCTTAATTTTGGTTTCTCTGATGAATTTGATAATGACCTCAACCAGAAACATGTCGTCAATTTTTCGTATTTGGCATTTTGTTTTTGTTGCTTCTTTATGGTGTTTTCATCTGCCTTTTGTCAAATTACGTCCTTGGTTGTTATTTCTACTGTTTGCTTCTTTTTAGGTTTGCTGGGATGGCGCTGTATTTATAGAGGCCTTTTTGAGCGAGCGCAGCTATGGATGCCGATTATATCTGGTGTCCATATATTCATTCTTAGTTCCTTTTATTTTGGCCCGGATAGTTTATTTCATTGGCTTTTTGTCAATATTATTGCCTATAGCGTTGTTGTTTTTCGATCAGATCAGCGGCTCATAAAATATTTAATGGTCACTGCTTCTATTGTATTTTTTCTGATCTGTGAGTTTGTGAATGTGGATAAAGTCCACCTATCTCCTGGTCGAGAAAATCTGATGATCGTGTTTGTTTTCTCCTTTGTGTGCTTCTATTTTGCGGTTGTTATCAACTTGGTCATGAGCCGTTTGAAGTCGGTTAATAGCTATTTGCGCACATTGGCCGAAAAAGACGAGCTAACAGGGTTGTCTAATCGACGCAAAGTGCTCGCGGATGCTGTTAATATCTTTGCAGACTCTGTTATCAATAGACTGTCATGTGTTTTTGCAATCATAGATATTGATCACTTCAAAAAAATAAATGACACGTATGGCCATGATGTAGGGGATTTGGTTTTAGCACAGGTCGCCGAAAAAATGCGCACTGCAATACGCCCTCAAGATGAGATTGGGCGTTATGGTGGCGAAGAGTTTATTGTGATTATGCGTGATATTGACCTCAAGCAAGCTGAAGTAGTGGTAGAGCATCTGCGTAAAAGTGTAGAGGAAATGCACATAGAGACGGATCAAGGTGCTGTAATTCCGGTAACTATCAGTGCGGGGTTGGCAGCCATTACATCTGACGTTTCTCGCTACGAAGAAATTCTCGCGCAGGCTGATAAAGGTTTGTATAGCGCGAAACGTAACGGGCGAAACCGGATTTATATTCAAAACTGATCGTCATCGTTATAAAAAAGTTATTTCGTGGTTGACATATGAGTTGTCCACTTTCTCTGTGGATAAGCTTGTTGGCTACTCTATTTTTTCCATATTTATTCGTAATGGAGATCGTTTGATTCAGATAATATTTCGTTGCGATGACTATTGGTTGATTAATAAACCTGCTGGTATGAGTTTTCATGCTGAGTCTGATGAAGTTGGGGTGATGCAGTCTTTGGCTGATATGTATCCTGACGTCACTTTTTATCCTGTCCATCGCCTTGATAAGATGACATCTGGTCTGTTAATTGTTGCCTGTAATAAAGAGGCAGCTGCGACTTTTGGTGGCAAGTTTGAGAAACATGACATCGAAAAGCGTTATATAGCGATATCAAAGCGTAAACCGAAGAAGAAGCAAGGAACGGTTTCTGGTGGGATGCAACCGAGTCGACGAGGGCAGTGGAAGCTTACTCAAGAAGCAAAGAACTTTGCTATCACACAGTTTTTTTCATCGGCGTTTCAAGGAAACAGAGTTTTTCTAGTACGTCCGCTGACTGGGAAAACGCATCAGATTCGTGTGGCATTAAAAAGTATCGGCTCTCCAATTTTAGGGGATTCACGATATGGTGGTGATGAATCAGATCGAGGTTATTTGCATGCTTACGCTTTATGGTTCGAGTGGAATGGAGAGGTAAGGCGTTATACTTGTTTACCTGAATCAGGAGGCGGCTTTTCAAGCGACTTTGCTGATTTTGTAAACACTCAATTTGATGAGTCTTTATTAAAATGGCCCTCTAAAAAATAATTTATAGAACTCAGTAGAAAATATCTATCTGAGAAGGAAAGCGAATGAAAAATGTTTTGGTTTATTGTCGTCAAGGCTTTGAAAAAGATTGTGCGGCAGAACTGTCAGAGGTGGCCAGTAATAAAGGTTTCTATGGTTATGCCAAAGTAGTTCCTGATTCTGGCTACGTAGTATTTCACCTCGATCAAGCGGATGCAGGTGAATCATTGATCCAGCAGTTGCAGTTTAATCGCTTGATTTTTGCTCGCCAGATTATTGCAGTGAATGATGTGATTGAGTTGGAGCAAGGTGGGCGAGTTGAGTTGTTGCTTGAAGCGGCTCGTGAGTTGCCTCTTGCTGAAGAAATCTGGATCGAAACGGCGGATACTAATGAGGCGAAAGCCTTATCGGGTTTAATTAAAAAGCTCGATAAACCTTTGAAAGAGGGTTGGAAAAAGTCTGGTGTATTACGTAATAAAGCCGTGGGTGTTAGGCATCACGTTTTCTTATTGAGTGGTGAAGAAGCTTATTTAGGTGTTTCTTATGCGGCTTGTCGAAGTGAGTTTCCTTTGGGGATTCGTCGGTTACGTTTTCCTGCTGCAGGTCCGAGCCGCTCGACTCTTAAACTGGAAGAGGCCTTTTTACAGTTTGTTCCAGAAAAAACACGCGAAGCAGATTTGACTGAAGGTATGACGGCTGTTGATTTGGGGGCTGCACCTGGCGGTTGGACTTATCAGTTTGTTAAAAAAGGCATTCATGTTTTTGCGATTGATAATGGCCCGATGCAGAAAGAATTGATGTCGACTGGGTTAGTTCAGCATGAAAAGGCGGACGGATTTAAATTTGAACCGCCTTATACAGTTGATTGGTTGGTTTGCGATATGGTGGAGCGTCCAATAAAAGTGGCTGAATTAATGGCAAAATGGTTGGCAAACGGCTGGACGCGACGCGCTATTTTTAACTTAAAATTGCCAATGAAAAAGCGCTTTCAAGAAGTCTCCTTGTGTTTGCAATTAATTGATGACTTATTGAAAAAGTCTGGCGTGGGTTACCAATACCAAGTGAAACATCTTTATCATGATCGTGAAGAAGTCACTGTTTGCATTATGGTTAAGTAATCACTGTTATAGTTAGCAAGATCAAAAAAACGCCTTATAAATATATTTTTATAAGGCGTTTTTTATGGTTTTCGTTATTTGTCTATATCCTAAATAGATTCATTCGCATGGAAGATACTGTAACCCATTGCTTCTTCCATTAGTGGGTCTCGCTCATATACGTCATGGCGGAATTCTGGCATGCCATTAGC
Organism: Marinomonas sp. 15G6-16; assembly: GCF_055809555.1. NCBI lineage: Bacteria > Pseudomonadati > Pseudomonadota > Gammaproteobacteria > Oceanospirillales > Oceanospirillaceae > Marinomonas > Marinomonas sp. 15G6-16. The sequence continues at coordinate 3,119,049 of NZ_CM147916.1, forward strand.
GTTCGGAACCACGGTGAAGTAAACCAAGTATACAGGAATGTAAGTCGGTAATGAGATCACACTGTTGCTTGCGGATTTCAGAGTTTTCGTCATTTCATTGAAGCTCTTACTGCCTTTGGTTATTTCCCTTGCAAACTCATCTGGCTTTTCTAATCTCACGCAACCTGAGCTAAATGCTCTGTCTGTTTCGCGGAAAAGGTGTTTTGCCGGAGTGTCGTGTAAATAAATGGCGTTTTTATTTGGGAACATAAATTTATATTGGCCCAGTGCATTTCCTTCATCTGGCTCTTGCTCAAATCGATAGCTTAGTTTGCTTTCTTCTATACTGTTCCAATCGATTTTTGTTGGATCGAGCTCTTTCGCCCCAATGCTCCAACTTGAATAGACTTTGTAGCCTTGTTTAGAAAGGTAATTTGGGTCTTTTTGTAGCTTCGGCAACAGGTTTTCTCTGGCTATTCTGTGTGGTACGCGCCAAGTCGGGTTGGTTACCATATACGTCATTAGGCCTTTAAATACAGGCGTTTTTCTTGACGGCTTGCCGATTACGGCTTTCATTGATGTTAATTCGCCGTTTAAATGCATATCAACTGTGTAGTTTGTTAAGTCTACCCAAACGCGATTTGGCTCAAGCTCGCTTGGAAGCCAGCGCCATCTTTCAAGGTTGTATGCGATTTGTTTTGCGCGAGTTTCCAGTGGAACATTAAGCATTTCGACTGTTTCTGAGCCTGCTGAGCCATCAGCAGTGATGTGGTGGCGACGTTGGAAGCGTATTAGTGCTTCTTTGAGTCGTATATCAAACTCTTCTTCATTCACCTTTCGAGTAGAGAATCGGATGTCTCCTAACTGCACAAGTCGAGCGCGTAGTTGGGCTACTCGTGGGCCTTCTTCACCAATAGATAAAAGTGAGCCTGGATCAATTCGGATATCTTTTTCTTTTGCTGCGATATCCTGATAATAAACAAGCCACTTCTGAAGTATTTGGTAATGAGGGTGGCGTGGTGCCAAGAGCGGAAGGTAGTTCACCATGTCGGTTGCAGATTCTAGATACAGTAACTCTTTCCAAGCGTTACTTGGCGCATCTAGTTGCCAATTCGGGTCGATTAACTGGGGCTCGTATCGACCATTGCTAAGGTCGTGAGCATAGCTCGTGAGTGCGATTGTGGTGATGACATCCATCTCAGCAAGCTGCTGTGAAGTCGGCTCTTTTAGATCCAAATACTCTTTAATGATGTCTGTGTGATAGTGGATTGGATTGAGACCGTGGGAGTAGGATTGCTCAAGGATATCAACAAGCTTGTAGATGGAGGTGTTTATTCTTTTGTTTTCGATCCAGACAGGTTCATAACCGCGATATTGGTAAGCATCAAGAACACTGTTGTTAGGAAGTGCTTGACCTGCAACAGGGGTGAAAGCATTTAGAGTGAGTGCCACTTGTTGTTTTACACTGGTTTCTATTTGCTGTTCGCTGGGCGGTTCAACTGTAAATTGTTTGCTTGTATTTGAGGTTGAACAAGCGCCTAAAAGTAAACATACGCCAACTAATGTTAATCGTTTGACTACGAATGTCATAAATTTTTCCTTGTTGCTAAACTGTTTTTGGTGTGCGTGTATAGTTTTCTAGATCGTTTAATATTGTTATGGCTTCTTCTTTACTGCTACCACACACGTATTGTTCTGGTGTGAAATCTTTGCAGACTTTCGGTCTTTCTGGATCTCCAAATATAGCACAGGTTAAATCGGGTAAAAGCTGAACACAAACGACTCCAGCTGGTTTTCCATGTGGCATGCCAGGAATAGGGGAGCTGATTGATGGTGCAATGCAGCACGCGCCGCAACCTGATCTACAATTCATAATACTATCTAATTTTAATTGAGCTATTATAGTAACAAGTTAATTAGATGTTTAATATTTTATTGGTGTATGTGCTTGTATTTGAGGCTTTTTTACCTCGCTTTTTTGCAGTGCCGTGCCTAGAATGAAAAAGTAATAATGATACTTCTCATAATAGAGTTCTCTGGATGATAGTTGAAAAGAAAATATTAGTTGTTGAAGACAGTCCTGTCGTTTTGAAAGTGCTTAAGCACTTGTTGTCGCAAAACCCAGAATTTATTCCGGTGCTTTGTGATTGCTATAAAGAGGCTGAGAGAAGGCTAAACTCAGAAGGGAGTGAGCTCTTCGCTGCTATTGTTGATCTCAATTTGCCAGATGCTGAAAATGGTGAAATTGTCGATCTGGTTTTGTCGTATAAGCTTCCGTGTGTGGTGTTAACTGGTAACTTTGATGATGATTTACGCCTCAGTCTTTTGAATAAAGGGGTTTTGGATTACATAACCAAAGACAGCCGATATTCTTTTAATCATGTAATCAAAGTAATTGAGCGTTTAGATAAAAACCAAGGCATTAAAGTCTTAGTTGCTGAGGACTCGTCGACAAGTCGATTGTTCATTAAAATTTTGCTTGAACAATATCGCTTCGAAGTGATTGAAGTTGAAAATGGGCAAGAAGCATTGGCAAAGCTGGAAGCTGATTCTGACATTAGAATGTTGATTACAGATCATAATATGCCTTTGGTAAATGGTTATGACTTGGTTCGTATGTTACGACAAAATGCGCGCTTTCGTGATTTGGTTATTATTGGTCTTTCTTCTGAAGGGGATAGCTCGCTGACGGCTAAGTTTATAAAAGCGGGTGCGAATGATTTCCTTAAGAAGCCTTTTTACCATGAAGAGTTTCATTGTCGGGTTATTCACAATTTAGAAGCTCAAGAAATGCTTGAAACAATCAGAGATTTGGCGAGTATTGATCCGCTAACAAAGCTGAAAAATAGACGTTATTTATTTGACGATGGAGAGAAGTTATATCGCAAAAGCGCTCCAGATATCTCCCTTGCTATGCTCGATCTTGATCATTTTAAGCAGGTTAACGATACATATGGTCATTCTATTGGCGATGATTTGCTGGTGGAGATGGGGAAAGAGATAACCAAAGCGTTTCCTGATGTATTAGCTTGTCGTTTTGGTGGAGAAGAGTTTTGTTTGCTTGCCAATTTAGATGGGGCGTCTTTATTGGTGATGATTGAGCGCTTTTTGGAAGCTATTCGCTCTAAGCAATATACTGATGCTAAATTGACTGTTACTTGTAGTGTTGGGGTTTGTTCTAACACAACATCTTCGTTGCACGATTCCATTATTGTGGCTGATCACAATTTATATGAAGCAAAACGTGGCGGACGAGATCGGGTCGTAGCAGACTTTTAGTTTTCTTCGTATGAACTCTTAGAAGCAAAAAAAGGCCACGATTAAAGTGGCCTTTTTTGTATTGCTAGGTAGCGTTAACCCTTTAGCATTTTCGCTAGAATCGGGTTAACAATACCAGGATTGGCTTTTCCTTGAGAAGCTTTCATTACTTGCCCAACAAAGAATCCAATCATTTTTTTCTGTTTATCGGGCTCTGCTGCTCGATACTGTTCTACTTGTGCGGTGTTGGCATCCAAAATTGCTTGGATCATACTTTCTATTGCCGCTGTATCGGTTACCTGTTTTAGGCCTTTTGCTTCGATGATTTCATCGGCTGAGCCTTCACCTTGCCACATGGCTTGGAACACATCTTTCGCTGTTTTGCCGTTGATCGTATTGTCTTTGATGCGAACTAAAAGCTCACCAAAATGTTCGGCACTGACTGGGGCTTGATTGATCTCAAGCTGTTCCTGATTTAGCTGCTTACTTAGTTCACCCATTACCCAGTTCGCTGTTAACTTAGCGTCTTTGGCGATTTTATTGGCGCTTTCAAAGTAATCTGCCATGGCACGTGATGAAGAAAGAACGCTTGCGTCATATTCGCTGAGTTTGTGCTCTTCTTCGAATCGCTTGGCTTTTTGGCTTGGTAACTCAGGTAGCGTTGATTTGATTTCATCAACATAATCCTGAGTTAAAACGACAGGTAATAGATCTGGACAAGGGAAGTAACGGTAGTCGTTAGCGTCTTCTTTTGAGCGCATGCTACGAGTTTCGTTTTTCTCTGGATCATAAAGACGTGTTTCTTGGACAATACGACCGCCATCTTCAAGGATGTCCATTTGTCGTTCGATTTCTGTATAGATGGCTTTTTCAATAAAACGGAATGAGTTTACGTTCTTAATTTCTGTGCGAGTGCCGTATTCTTCCTGACCTTTCGGGCGCAGTGATAAGTTAATGTCACAGCGCATTGAGCCTTCTGCCATGTTGCCATCACAAATGCCTAAGTAAGTCACAATTGAATGAATCATTTTTACATAGGCGACTGCTTCTTTTGCTGAGCGGATATCGGGTTCAGAAACGATTTCCAATAGCGGAGTGCTGGAACGGTTAAGGTCAATTCCTGTCATGCCTTGGAAGTCTTCATGCAAAGACTTACCAGCATCTTCTTCTAAGTGTGCTCTGGTGATGCCAACACGAGAGGTGGTGCCATCATCAAGCGTCACATCTAAATAACCTTTACCTACAATTGGGTGATCCATTTGGCTGGTTTGGTAGCCTTTTGGAAGGTCTGGGTAAAAGTAGTTTTTACGAGCAAATACAGAGGTCATGCCAATTTCTGCGTTTACTGCATGGCCAAACATGACCGCCATTCGTAATGCTTCTTTGTTAAAAACAGGCAGTGCGCCAGGCATTCCAAGATCAACTAGTGTTGTTTGGGTGTTTGCTTCAGCACCAAAACCTACAGCAGCGCCGGAGAATAATTTTGATTTTGTGGTTAATTGAGTGTGTATCTCAAGACCAATGACAACTTCCCAATTCATTTTTATGCTCCTTTTGCCATTTCTGGTGTTTGTAAGTGCCAATCAGTGTGCTGCTGGTATTGGTGAGCAACATTGAGTAGTTTGGCTTCGGCAAAGTAGTTCCCCATGATTTGAAGGCCTACAGGCATGTTATTTATAAAGCCTGCTGGAACAGACATGGCTGGGATACCGGCAAGGTTGACCGATAGGGTGTAAATATCTTCTAAATACATGGCAACTGGGTCGTTCGTTTTGCTGTCCAGTTCAAATGCTGTGGTTGGTGCTACAGGTCCCATGATCACATCAACTTCATTTAACGCGTTAACAAAGTCTTCTTTAATTAGACGGCGAATCTTTTGTGCTTTTAGATAGTAGGCATCGTAATAGCCTTCCGATAAAGCGTAAGTACCGACCATAATGCGTTTTTGCACTTCTTGGCCGAAACCTTCTGCACGTGAGCGCATGTACATATCGAGCAAGTCTTTTGGATCATCACAACGATGTCCAAAGCGAACACCATCAAAGCGAGACAGATTAGAAGACGCTTCTGACGGTGCAATGACATAATAAGAAGGGATGCTGAGTTGTAGGTTGGGTAGTGAAATCTCTTTCACAGTGGCGCCTAGCTTTTCAAATTCCTTTACTGCATCCATGATGGTTTCTGCCACTTTCGTGTCTAAGCCGTCACCGAAGTACTCTTTAGGTAAGCCTATTTTGAGACCGGTTAGTGGGGCATTTATATTGGCTAGATAATCTTCCGATGGAGTCTCAGAAGAGGTGGAGTCTTTTTCATCGAAACCAGCCATGGCTTGCATTAGATGAGCGCAGTCTTCTGCACTTTTTGCCATTGGACCACCTTGGTCAAGGCTGGATGCGTAGGCAATCATGCCGAAACGAGATACTCGGCCATAAGTCGGTTTGAGCCCTGTGATACCACAGAAAGAGGCTGGTTGACGAATCGATCCGCCAGTGTCTGTGCCTGTTGCTGCCACAGCAAGTCCAGCAGCTATTGCGGCCGCAGAGCCACCAGAAGAGCCGCCTGGAACTGTATTTAGGTTCCAAGGATTTTTGACAGCACCATAGAAACTATTTTCGTTTGATGAGCCCATTGCGAATTCGTCCATGTTGGTTTTACCAAGCATGACGGCACCGGCTTGCTGAATTCGGCTGGTTACTGTGGATTCGTAAGGCGGGATGAAGTTGTTTAGCATTTTTGAGCCACAAGTGGTTAATGTGCCTTGTGTACAAAATAGGTCTTTATGAGCAACTGGGATCCCTGTTAGTGGTGTGCCTTGTCCATTTTGCAGTAGGGCGTCAGCCGCTTTCGCTTGCTGCAGTGCTAATTCATCACTTACGGTGATGTAGCTGTTAAGCTGAGGATCCAGTGTCGAGATGCGCTTTAAAAAGGCCTGTGTTAGCTCTACGCTGGAAATATCTTTGTTTCTAAGTTGTTTTGCTAAGGTCGAGATGCTTTGTTCGAACATGGTTTGCTCTCTTAATCGATCACTTTCGGTACAAGGAAAAGGCCAGCTTCAGATTGAGGAGCGTTGGCAAGGAAAGCGTCACGTTGATTGTCTTCTGTGACGACGTCGTCTCTTAATCTTTGTGTCATTTCAAGAGGGTTTGAAAGAGGTTCAACACCATTGGTGTCTACTGACTGCATTTGTTCAACCAGTGATAGCACGCTAGATAGAGAGTTTTGATATTGATCGGCATCTTCCTCGGTTAGAGCGAGGCGCGCCAAGTGTGCAATTTTTTGCACGTCTTGTTTGTTTATAGACATGTTTCACCTGATTTTGGGTTGTCGAAAATGCTTCATATTGTATCTCTTAGTTGAAATGCTATAAAGCTAACTACGTGGAAAATCTAGGTTATTTATATTTTTTTTATGAAAACTCACAAACATTGGATTTCGTGGGAACTTTTTTGAGATTTACGTTGAATCCGCTTGCCCATTGGCCTAGCGATTGTTACATTTTGACACTATTCGTATCGTATTTATCAGGATGTAAGAATTCATGTTTAAAAAAATCAGGGGAATGTTTTCAAGCGATTTGTCTATTGACTTAGGAACGGCAAATACCCTTATTTATGTTCGTGATCGCGGAATTGTGCTTGATGAGCCTTCTGTTGTTGCTATTCGACATAACGGCAACCAAAAAACAGTAGCGGCAGTGGGTGTTGAGGCGAAACGCATGTTGGGCCGTACACCAGGTAATATTACCGCTATTCGCCCGATGAAAGACGGTGTTATCGCTGACTTTCATGTAACTGAAAAAATGCTTCAGTACTTTATTTCACAAGTTCATGAAAACAGTTTTCTAAAGCCTAGCCCTAGAGTTCTAGTTTGTGTGCCTTGTAAATCAACTCAAGTTGAACGTCGAGCGATTAAAGAGTCTGCATTAGGTGCGGGCGCGCGCGAAGTTTATATCATTGAAGAGCCTATGGCTGCTGCGATTGGTGCTGGTTTACCTGTAGCCGAAGCGTCAGGTTCTATGGTTATTGATATTGGTGGTGGTACAACAGAAATCGCTATCATTTCTTTAAACGGTATTGTGACATCTGAATCTATTCGTGTTGGTGGTGACCGTTTCGATGAAGCGATTACAACTTATGTACGTCGTCAGTATGGTAGTCTTATTGGTGATGCTACGGCCGAACGAATCAAAACTGAAATCGGTATGGCTTACCACACAGGTGAAGAGTTAACGATTGACGTTCGTGGTCGTAACCTAGCTGAAGGTATTCCTCGTTCATTCTCTCTAACAAGCACTGAAATTCTTGATGCACTACAAGAGCCACTTGCTCAGATTGTTCAGGCGATTAAAGGTGTTCTTGAACAATCTCCACCTGAATTGGCCGCTGATATTGGTGAAACAGGTTTGGTTCTAACCGGTGGTGGCGCTTTGTTGCGTGAATTGGATCGTTTGATCAGTGAAGAAACCGGTTTGCCTGTTATTATTGCAGACGATCCTTTGACTTGTGTGGCTCGTGGTGGCGGTATGGCACTAGAGTTAATGGATAAGCACGCAGCAGAATTATTTACAGCTGATAACGAGTAATAGTTAGGGGCTTCTCATTAATAATTCGCTTCACTTTAGTGGTCGAATCTCTAGCACTCGTTTTGTAGTGCTAGTGATTCTCTCACTTGCCATGATTATTGCGGATATACGCTTTTCTGCCTTCTCTCATGTTAGACCTTATCTGACCTTACTTGTGACCCCAATTCAAATGGTGGTTAATACACCTAAACAAGCATTTATTTGGGCTGGTGAGCATCTTGAAAGTCGAGAAAGCTTGGTTCGAGAAAATCAGTCTTTGCAATCCGAAATTCTTATTTTGCGCAGCCGTCAGCAAAAGCTTGACTCTTTGCAGGCGGAAAATACTCGTCTGCGAGAGCTTTTAGATGCGTCTCAACGAGTAGAAGAAAAGATTGTAATGGCTGAGGTTATTGGCTTTGATCAAAATGCTTATAGCCATAAGCTAATGATTGACAAAGGTTTCTCATCGGGTGCGTATGTTGGTCAACCTGTTCTGGATGCGACTGGTGTTTTAGGGCAAGTGGTGGAAACGGCAGCTTACAGTAGCCGAGTACTATTGATTGCGGACGCTAGTCACTTTGTTCCTGTTCAATTGTCTCGCACAGGTTTTAGAGGGATTCTTCGAGGAACGGGAAGCTTAACTCAAATGGAATTGATGAGTGTTCCTCGGTCTGTTGATATTAAAAAAGGCGATGTATTAACAACATCTGGCCTCGATAATCGATTCCCAAGTGGCTACCCTGTTGGTGTCGTAAAAAGTGTTAAGTACACTCAAGGCGATGCTTATGCGGATGTGGATGTCGTTCCTCTCGCTCAATTGGGAAGAAGCCGTCATATTATGTTAATAGATAAACCAGAAGCAGAGCGCGAATGAAGCCGATTTTAGTTTTTAGTGTCACTCTTTTAACGGCTCTGATGTTGGAGGCAATTCCTTTTCCAGAAGAGCTTGTTTGGTTTCGACCAGAATGGGCCTTGTTGGTTATCTTGTATTGGGTAATCGCTTTGCCATTTAGAGTGGGAGTTGGCTTTGCTTGGTTTTTAGGTCTGATGATAGATTTGCTACAAGGCAGCATCATTGGTCAGCATTCTCTAACATATGTCATCATCGCTTATACTTGCGCTGTCTTTTATAAGCGCTTGAGAATGTATCACCCTTGGCAGCAGGGTTTTTTTGTTTGCATTCTGGTGAGTGTGAATCAACTGGTAGATTTTTGGGTGGATCATTATGTGGGATATGCGGAACCTACTTTAATGATATTTATGCCCGCCGTTATGACTGGTCTACTGTGGCCTTGGTCTTTTGTTATTTTACGCAGTGTGAGGCGTATGTACGCTATTCGCTAAGCTGCTTTTTAGGAAAAACTTATGCTTGTTTTGGCTTCTGCTTCACCTAGAAGAAAAGAGCTACTGAGTCTTTTAGTTAAATCATTCGAGGTTTTGCCTGCCGATATTGATGAAACACCAAAGTGTCATGAGCAGGCAGAAGATTATGTTCTACGGATGGCCGTAGAAAAAGCAAAAGCAGCGGCATTAAAATATCAATCTTTGCCCACTTTTGATGAAAGCGCGATGTTTATTGCCTCCGACACCAGTGTTGTTGTAGATGGTGTGATTCTTGGCAAGCCACTTGATCTAGACGATTCCAATCGAATGTTGCGACTTTTATCAGGTCGATCTCATCAAGTCTTAACTTCTCTCTGTGTTTACCATTCAAAGCATCAACATTTTTTAACTAAGTGCGTTGCAACGGATGTGACTTTTCGCTCTATTTCTGATGTGGAAATAGAGCAATATTGGAAGTCTGGTGAGCCTCAAGATAAAGCGGGTTCATATGCTGTTCAAGGTTTAGGCTCCGTATTTGTTACGTCCCTTTCTGGTTCTTATTCTGCTGTTGTCGGTTTGCCTTTATTTGAAACTGCACAACTCCTTAATCAATTTGGAATTCATTCGTTAGAGGAGATGTCTCATGAGTGAAGATGTACTCATTAATGTCACTCCAATGGAAGTGCGTGTTGCGCTTGTTGAGAATGGTGTTTTACAAGAAGTTTATATTGAGCGTTCTAGTCGTAAAGGGATTGTTGGCAATATTTACCAAGGCAAGGTGGTACGTGTCCTTCCTGGTATGCAAGCGGCCTTTGTTGATATTGGGCTAGAAAGAGCTGCTTTTATTCATGTGTCTGAGGTGGCTGATCGTGATGCAGTTAATCCAAGTGATCAAATAGGAGATTATTTACGCGAAGGCCAATCTCTTGTTGTTCAGGTGACGAAAGATCCTATTAGTACAAAAGGGGCGCGTTTAACCACACACCTTTCCATTCCCTCTCGTTATCTTGTTTATATGCCAGATCAAACCCATGTGGGAGTAAGCCAGAGAATAGAAGACGAAGCTGAGCGTGAAAGACTGAAAACATTGGTATCAGAAGCCTTAACAGATGCAGATGAGAACAGTGGCTATATTTTAAGAACGGCAGCAGAGAAGGTCGGAGAAGATGAAATTCTTGCTGATATAAAGTTCTTAACGCGATTGTGGCAATCGGTAAAACGTCGTATGCAAAATGCCAAAGCGCCTTCTATTATTTATGATGACTTACCTTTGCATCTTCGAACCATGCGAGATTTGGTTGGTTTAACCACAGAAAAAATTCGTATTGATTCGAAAGAAAATTATGCGAAATTACGATCTTTTGCGGATGATTTTATTCCAGAGTTGAAAGATAGAATTGAATATTATCCGGGTGAGCGTCCAATATTCGATCTTTATAGTGTTGAAGATGAAATACAAAAAGCATTAGACAGAAAGGTTCAGCTTAAATCTGGTGGTTATCTGCTGGTTGAGCAAACGGAATCTATGACAACCATTGATGTGAATACAGGTGCTTTTGTTGGCAGTCGTAATTTAGAAGAAACGATTTATAAGACAAACCTTGAAGCGGCAACGTCAATTGGTCGGCAGTTGAGGTTACGAAATCTCGGTGGCATTATCATCATTGACTTTATTGACATGGAAGATGAAGAGCATAAGCGTCAAGTTCTGCGAATGCTTGAAAAAGTATTAGAGTTAGATCATGCGAAAACAAAGATAACAGGTGTGTCTGAGCTTGGCTTAGTCGAGATGACACGTAAAAGAACTCGAGAGAGTTTAGGCCAGACTTTATGCGAACCATGTCGCTCTTGCCGCGGTAGTGGTTTGGTAAAAACACCTGAAACGGTATGTTATGAAGTGTTCCGGGAGATTTTGAGAGCAGATCGTGCTTATAACTCGCAAACTTACACTGTGTTAGCTGCTAGTTCGGTTGTTGAGCGCTTTTTAGATGAAGAAAGTGCCAGTGTTGCTGAATTGGAAGCCTTTATTGGAAAAACCATTCGTTTTCAGGTGGACTCAGTGTACACACAAGATCAATATGATGTTGTGCTCCGTTAGAATCTTATAGGCCCAATAATGAGTTGGCTATTGCGTAAAACGATTGTGATTGCTTTTTGGGTGCTTGTTACCTTCACGGCATTGCTCGCCATTTTTTCTTTGAGTGTTGCAAATTTACTGCCTTATTTAGATTATTATCGTCCGCAAATAGAAAATAACTTGGAGCAAATAACAGGTTATCCTATTAGTTTGGGTAGTATCGATGGGCGTCTAGAGGGAATTGATCCGACTATTTCAGTTGGCGATTTTCAGTTGTCGGTTAATAGTAAGCCTTCGATTCTTGTCAATGAGATGCGTGTTCGACTGGATACGATTAAATCACTGTTAAGCTTAAGTCCACAGTTTACCTATATCAGGTTTGTGGAGCCTGTTGTTTCTTTGCAGGAAAGCGAAGGGCAATGGCGTCTTAACGGTGCTAAACCTTCTCGTACAGTGCGTAATGATGTTGGTATTGAGCGCGCTTTAGACTACCTCTCTGAACAGCGGAATTTCTCCATAATAGACGCTAGTGTAGAAATACACAGCGACCAATTTGGCGAGCACATTCTTGGTATTCCTCACTTATACATATTCCAAAAGTCATTTGGTTCTTTATTAACTTCTACGTTTTACTTAGATGGTAATGAGGCTCCCTTCCAAATAGATGCTCGTTTGGCTGGTTACAGTGGTTTGCTTGGCAATTATCGAATAAAAGCATCTCTTGACGCACCTTTATTCTCATTGCCAATTAAGGAGGCATTCCAGCTTGCTGATTATTCAGTAGAAGAAATCGAGACTGGAGGCAAACTTTGGTTCGATGTTACCGTAGGGAAAGAGGTTGAGCTTCGTTCTCAAGGTGCACAATTCAATATATCTTTTGCCGATGGCAGAGCTTACCAAACAACTTCTTCTCTTCGTCTACGTTACGCTCAAACCTCACCAAGTTTGCATGTAGATCTGTATGATTTAGAGGTAAATAACGAATTAAAAGAACCTTATCCGACAACGAACCTTTCATTTGATTGGTCCTCGCTTTCTAAGCGCTCCAATATCCGGTTTGATCAGATAGATTTAGGTATGGCTAATCAGGTAGCGTCTTACTTTTTGCCTGAAGAATCGGATGCTCAATCCATATTGAGTGGATTGAATCCGACTGGGGTAGCCACAAATGGTGCGCTTCAGATTTGGCGAGAAAATGATCAGCCATCGTTTCAGTTCTTAAGTAATTTTCAGTCTGCTTCAGTTGATGCTTACAATGGTATTCCAAAAGCCACAGGTGTGAATGCAGTCTTTAGTTTATCGAATGATAGTGGCTATATCGACTTTAAAGGGCAAATGAGTGAGCTGCATTTTGATACGGTTTATGACAGCCCTTGGTTTGTGGATGCTTTGTCTGGGTATGTTAATTGGCAAAAACAGCAGGATACTTTTTTAATTGTAGGGAAAGACCTTAATGTAGAGCGTAATGCTGCTCATATCCAAGGTGGGTTTCGTTTAGAGATTAGAAAAGATGAGCCGGACTGGATTTCGTTAAACTTGCATGGTGACAATATTCCGACCTCTGATCGACTATTGTATATCCCACCAAAAGCGCTCAACGAAGACCTTAGACAATGGATAGATTCCTCTTTTGCTGATGCAGGCATGGTGAGCAGTGCGGATGTTCTTTTACATTCTGAGCTTTTAGATGGTGCTGATCCACATGTGAGAGTACAGCTTGCTGCTCGTGATCTTTCAATACGATTTGATGAAAACTGGCCTGTGGCAGAACAGGTTAATGGTGCCTTTGAATTCGATAACAAAGGCATTTCTGTCAATGTTGACTCAGCTGTTTTGTCAGGGCTTAGCGCTTCAGACATAAAGCTAAGTGTGCCTATTGTAGATAATGCTGCAGATTGGCTGAATATCAAAGCTCGGGTCAAAGATGACTCCGCTACCATTATTTCCATGTTAAAAGAAACTCCCCTAAACGAAACAATAGTTAAGCCTTTTGAGAATTGGGATGTTACTGGAGAGGTAAGTGGTAGTTTTGATGTGAGCGTGCCTTTTTCACATGGCCAAGATCCAAAGGTTCAGGTAAGTCTGAATTTTGAGAATAACCCTGTAACATTGAAAGACTTAAATCTTCCTACGGTTATTAAAAAGGGGCAATTAAATTATACCTCTGCAGAAGGTATTCAAAATTCAGAGTTCCAAATTCAAGGTTTGGGAGGTGAATCACGCCTTAGCCTGACTTCTAACAACACATCTGAAGGTGAATTGGCTATCTCTGGAGATTTGTCGGGAGTAGCTAATTTGCGAAATGTACTTGAGTGGCGTGAGCTCCCAGACGCTTTAACAAATGCAGTGTCGGGAAATACGTCTTACAACGGCACTTTATCCATTAATCAGTCACAAAGTGGGCAGCTTGATTTAGTCATAAACAGTGATTTGCTTGGAGTGAATGTTGCTCTTCCCAAGCCAGTCGGCAAGAAAAGTGAAGAAGCTAAACCTCTTAAAATAAAACTTAGGCAGCATGAAGACGACTTGGTTGTTGACCTAAATTACAGTGCTTTGTCCAACTCACGTTTCCTCATGAATGAAGGAGAGTTTGTGGGCGGAGAGGTCATTATGAATGGCGAAGAAGGGCAGTCTTTAAGTGACACAATTCCTAAAGGGTTAGTGTTGAATGGCAACTTTGACTACTTTGATGTTCAGGAGTGGTTCTCAGTCTTCAATAAATTCTCATCGAATAGTGTGAAGCAAACAGAAGTTGAAGTTCCTCAACTGCCAACATGGATCAATAGAGTGAATCTTATTATTGATGATGTTGAGGTGAATCCGTATAACACTTTGCGTAACTTTAAAGTGTCTTATGATACTTCAAAGAGCGGTGCTTTATTGGTGAGTTCTGATGAACTGAACTTCTCGTATACAAATGAAAGCCAAACGCCAAATTTACATTTTGGTTTTTTAAGCTGGAATACGGCCCCTTCAAATGATGATTTAGCCCCACAGGAAAGCGAAAATGTAGAGGCACCAATTTCGGCATATCAGGTGCCAAACATAACTTTATCGGTGGATGAGCTGTATTTAAACGAAAAGCCATACGGTGATTGGCAGCTGGCAGTCAAAAGAAATGCAAATAAAGTGAGTGTTGAGCCTATAGCGACCAAATTAAAAAGCGGTACTTTTTCTGGGCGTTTCGTTTGGGTTGATGCTGGAGAAGATTCTACCGTTGAGTTGTCGATAGGAGCAAAGGGTAAGGATATTGGCGAATTAGCTGGGAAGTTTTCTAATGAGAGTTATCTCTCATCCAAGGCTTACCAGCTTGATGTTGACCTCAATTGGGAAGGGCATCCGTTTTATTTTGACCGAAGCTCTGTGTCGGGCGGTATTAGTTTTTCTGCCGAAGACGGCAACTTTCACAAGGTTGATGAGTTACCCTCCTTTTTGAAGGCGCTTGGTATTTTCAATATTGGTGCTTTGAGCCGAAGGTTGGTGTTGGACTTCTCTGATATTTACGAGCCTGGGTTAACCTATGATGATTTCAATGGAGTGTTGTCTTTAAATAAAGGGATTTTGACGACAACGAAGCCAATCAAGATTGTCGCACCTTCTGCAGAGTTGGTTGTAGAAGGGAAGGCGGACATTATAAATGAAACATTGGATGAGAAATTGACGGCAACTTTTCCGTTAACGGGTACTTTACCTCTCGCTGGCTTGTTGCTTTCCACGCCTCAAATTGCCGGTTTGCTTTTTATTACGGATAAATTGATTGGTGATCAATTGTCTAAGGTGACCAGTGTTCAATACAAAGTAGAAGGTTCGTTTAATGATCCGGTTATTACGCCCATTAAGTATCGACCTTTGGAGAAAAAGTAACTAAGTTTTACTTTCAGGGGGCTCTTTGTCTCACATAAAAAAAGCTCTAGCTATTTGCATAGCTAGAGCTTTTTTTATGACTTATTTTTTTTAGGTGTTACTTAAGGCCTAAGCGTTTTTCTTCTGCTTCACGTAAAAAACGAAACAGCTTTTTACGGTTGGTTGTGTTGCTTCCTTGTGACACTTCTTTCTGAGATAGGCGAATAAGCTGTCTAAGTAGTTGTATGTCTTCCATGTTTGGATTTTCGTCTAGATATTGAGACAGAACCTCTTTACTGTTTTCACTGATTAAAGCGTCTCTTTTGGCTTCTAATTGATGAAAAAGCTTATTGTATGCGGCTGAGGTGGAGTCAAATAAAGCCACTCGTTGAGCAATCGCTTCATGGTCTTCCGTACGCATGATTTTGCCTATGTACTGTAAATGTCTTCGTGATGCTTCGTGGTGTTTGATTCTTTCTGCTTCTGCAATGGCATCGCGTAATGTGTCAGACATTTCAACCTTCTTAAGTTGGTTTTTGCTTAACTTAAGTAGCTTTTTACCAAGATCTTGCAAAGCTTCCATTTCTCGCTTGATCTGGGTTTTGCTTTTAGGAATGTCGTCTTCATTTTCAAATTGATCAAAGTCTGTCATGGGAACCTATATTAAAAAGATGGTAGCAAGGCCAAGGAAGGAAAGAAATCCAACAACATCGGTTACTGTTGTGAGGATTACGCTTCCGGCAAGAGCTGGGTCTATACCGACTTTCTTCAATAAAATCGGTAAAAGTGTGCCTGTCGTTGCGGCAAATAAAAGATTAATGATGATCGCGCCCGCAATGATATAGGCAATCTTCATATTGTCAAACCAAAGTGCGGTGAGAGCGGCAATAATTGTTGCCCATAAAAGCCCATTAATAAGGCCAACAATGAGCTCTCTGTTTAACAACCAGCGAGTGTTGGTGGTGCCTATTTGGTCGAGCGCGATGCCGCGTATTACCAATGTGAGAACTTGAGAGCCTGCGATACCGCCCATACTGGCGACGATAGGCATGAGAATGGCGAGAGCAACAACTTGGTCTAGTGTGTCCTGAAATAACCCAATGACATAAGAGGCAATAAACGCCGTCACCAAATTGACTCCTAGCCATACGGCGCGGCGCCTTGTTGTTTTCATAATAGGGGCGAATGTATCTTCGTCGTCATCAAGACCAGCCATGCTTAGCATTGAGTGTTCTGCTTCGTCTCGAATGACATCAACCACGTCATCGATCGTGATTCGCCCTAGAAGCTTTTTGCTTTTTCCATCAATAACAGGGGCAGAAACAAGGTCCATTTTTTCAAATAATTGCGCTACTTCGCTGGCAGGTGTTTCAGCTTCAATGACGGTGTATTCTGTTTCCATGATATCCCGAACGATATCGCTGGTGTCTGACACTAATAATTTTGTGAGAGGAAGTGTGCCTAATAAGCGGTCAGATCGGCTAACAACCAGCAGGTTGTCTGTCATATCAGGGAGAATGTCGTGTCTTCTTAGGTAGCGAAATACAATATCAATCGTTATGTTTGGACGTATTGTTATTGTGTCTGTATTCATTAAGCCACCGGCAGAATCTTCCGAGTAGCTTAAGAGAGCTTCAACACGCATTCTGTCTTGCGTTGTCATGGACGCAAGAACTTCTTTTACAACGGTTTCAGGTAGGTGTTGTAATAAATCGGCTAAGTCATCGCTTTCGAAATTTTCCGAGAGCTCTATCAGTCGCTCGGTATCCATGTTTTTCATGAATTGAGCGCCGATATCTTCACTTAGGTATTGTAGTACTTCGCCTTGGTTTTCTGAGTTAATTAGCTCCCATAAAAGCTTTCGCTCTTTAGGCGGGGAGGATTCGAGTAATCGAGCAACGTCCTGCGCAGGTAGCGCACCGTTAAGTAAATAACGGATTTGCATGGTGGCACCGGATTCAAGAGATTCGGTGACTGTCTGCAGATGGTTAGTTAGAGTTGCTTTCTCTGACATATAAAGTGTTACTCATCTTCACCAAAACGATTATTGATCAGTTCTACTATGGCTTTTAGAGCGTCTTCTTCGTCATCTCCATTGGTTTTAATATGAATTTCGGTGCCTTTTCCTGCAGCGAGCATCATCATTGCCATAATGCTTTTTCCGTCGACGTTACGACCTTCTTTTTCGATGGTAATATCACAGGAGAAGCGAGAAGTTGTTTCGACAAGCTTTCCTGCTGCTCTAGCATGCAAGCCAAGTTTGTTGATGATAGTAATAGACTCTTCTTGCATGCATGTTTCCTATATTAACGAATCAAATATATTGAATAGCTCTTCGTTTGTTTGAGCGGTTCTTAGTTTATCTAAAGATTGTGGCGATTGTGCTAATTCTGCAATTTGCGCCAATGTCGATAAATGAGAGTCGCACTCGTGAGGTGGAACGATGAGGGCGAAGATCAAATCTACCGCTCTTTTGTCAATAGCATCAAAGTCAATCGGATTTTGTAATGACATCACAACGATTGCCGTATGATTAGCAGACTCCAAACGGCAATGAGGGATGGCTATACCATTTCCTATACCAGTACTACCAAGTTTTTCTCGGCCTAACAAAGCGTCATAAACCGCTTCGTTATCGCAATGCAGTTTGTTAGATGCGACTTCCGCTAAGTTCTCAAGAACGCGTTTTTTGCTGACAATCTCTTGTTTTGCAAAGACAAGTTCTGCTTTCAATAATGATTTTAATGGCATGGTAAAATAGTGTCCGTTTAGATCAATCGCTTGCGTTCATTGGATGGCGGTATGTTCATCGCCTCGCGGTATTTTGCGACAGTACGACGGGCAACTTGTATGCCTTGGTCTGCCAAAATAGTCGCTAGTTTATTATCGCTTAAAGGTTTTTTCGCTGGCTCATCTGTTACTAGCTTTTTAATCATGGCTCGTATCGCTGTAGAAGAGCATTCACCGCCAGATGCTGTGTTGACATGGCTAGAGAAGAAATATTTAAGTTCAAAAATACCTTTTGGTGTGTGTATGTATTTTTGAGTTGTCACCCTAGATATTGTCGATTCGTGCATGCCGACTTCTTCTGCCACATCATGAAGTACCATGGGTTTCATGGCTTCTTCACCTAATTCAAAGAAGTCAATTTGACGGCTTACAATACAGCTGGCAACTTTCAGTAGGGTTTCATTTCGGCTTTGTAGACTTTTCATGAACCACTTGGCTTCTTGTAATGACGTCTTAATATAGCTCGCGTCCTCGGGTGTTGATGCGGTGCTAGCCATAGCAGAATAAGTTTCGTTTATTTTGACTGGCGGCAAAGCGTCGTTATTTAGCTCTACTTGCCAACTGCCATTGCGCTTTTTGACAGAAACATCTGGAATGACATAGTCCGTATCGTCTGCATCAATAACAGAGCCTGGACGAGGATTAAGTTGCTGTATTAGGCTAACAACTTCTTTGAGAGCTTCGTCTTTGAGCTTTGTTTTTCTGCTTAATTGCGCAAAGTCACGACTACCGAGAAGTGGCAAATAATTGTCAATCAGGTTGTGCGTGCTTTTGTATAAAGGATGGTTTTGAAACGCTTCTAACTGAACTAAGAGGCAGTCCCGTAGATCGGTAGAACAAACACCTATAGGATCAAAACGCTGCAGTCTATGTTGGACGGCCATGACTTCTTCTATATCAAGTTCTTCTAGTTCGATAGAAAGAGACTCGCAGATATCGTCTGGTGTAATACTTAGGTAACCATCTGGCTGTACGCATTCAATAATTGCGTATGCAATCTCAATGTCTCTATCAGACATGTGAGTTAAATTTAATTGCCAGATTAAGTGGTCTTGTATGCTTTCTGCTGGCGCATTACGGCTTTCGAAGTCGCCGTCACCTTCATAGCTATTGTTGTCGCTGATCGCGGCAGAGCTTTGATAGGTGTCATCCCAGTTGCTGTCTATTGAGAGCTCTTCAGGAATGCTTTCTGTCCATTCTGATTCAACACGAGCTTCTTCACTTGTATTGACATCAGGTGTTTCTGGTGTGCTTTTGGATTCGATGCTGGCTGGTGCTTCTACTTGTCCTTGTTCGTCATCGTCAAGTTCAAGAAGAGGGTTTGACTCAAGAAATTCATGAATTTCTTGTTTAAGATCCAGCGTAGAAAGCTGCAACAAACGTATCGCTTGCTGTAGCTGAGGTGTCATGGTCAGCTGTTGACCGAGTTTTAACTGTAAAGACTGCTTCATGGAGCAACTCTTTTTATTTGAGTGAATTGGAACGAGTTATGCATACTACTCCCTTTCTGCAGTAATGATAAGGGGTTACAGGCGGAAGTCGTCACCTAAATAGACTTTTTTTACCTGTTCATTGTTAATAACTGTACTGGCATCACCAGAAGCAATGATATATCCGTTACCCACAATATAAGCTTTATCGCAGATGTCTAAGGTTTCTCTGACATTGTGATCTGTGATTAGAACGCCAATGCCGCTTTCTTGTAAGTGTTTAATAATAAGTTTGATATCGCCAACAGAAATAGGGTCAACACCAGCGAAGGGTTCGTCTAAGAGAACGAACTTTGGATTCATTGCTAGTGCTCGTGCAATTTCTACGCGGCGTCTCTCGCCACCAGATAAGGCCATGCCTAAGTTCTTTCTGATATGGGTAATATGAAATTCTTCTAATAAATCTTCAAGCCTGGATTTTTTCTGGGCTTTTGTGAGTTCTTTGCGTGTTTCTAAAATCGCTAAAATATTGTCTTCAACAGACATTTTTCTAAAAATGGAGGCTTCTTGTGGTAAGTAACCGATGCCTTTTTGTGCTCTAGTGTGCATGGCGTTACTGGTGATGTCTTTACCATCGATAAATATGCCGCCTGCATCATTGGCAACCATTCCAACTATCATATAAAAGCATGTGGTTTTGCCTGCGCCGTTAGGACCAAGCAAACCAACCGCTTGGCCAGACTCAACTGAGATGGAAACATCCTTTACTACTTGTCGTTTTTTGTAGCTCTTTGCTAGGTTTTTAGCTTCTAGAAGGGCCATTTATTGAGCAGCCTTATCTGTTTGAGGTTGTAGCGTCATGGAGACTCGACCGGAATCTTTTTTCTCTGCGTTAAAGGTGCCATCTTCGACCATATAGAGAATGTAATCTGCAGAGATAGAGTTATCCATTCTGCTCAAGTAACCATCACCCATGATCTCAAGTTTGGATTCCTGTGTTGAATAGTGTATCTCGTTACCTTTACTGATAACAATATTTCCACTCCAGTCAACTTGTTGGCTAAATTTAGCAGGTTGCCCCAAAGCTTCTAAATTGCTGAACTTTTTAGTGGTGGCATCCGTGGTAACTTTTAAGTATTGCGCTTGTATTTCAATAGAGCCCTGTTTAATGAAGACATTGCCTTTGTAAATGGCTTCCCCTGTATTTTGATCAAAAGAGGCTTCGTCTGCTTGAATTTCTATCGGTTTGTTTATGTCGTCTGGGAGGGCATAAGTGTATTGGCTTAATAAAGCAGAAGTTAGCAAGGCGCTAATGTTAATCAAGTGTTTCATATGTTCCTCTTACAGATCCTGTCATGATGACTTCTTCTGAATTGATATAGGTCGTAATTTTGTCAGCGGAAGTTTCTCCTTGTGTGGAGACTAGCATCGGACTTCCTTGGCTTGTTAATGATTGATCTTTATCTAAATAATGTATGCTGTCTGCGCTCAGTTTTATGTCTTCAGATTGAAGATATGTCTTAACGGCTTCAGCCTTGTCTGTGAGTAGAATATCATTACTTCCATCATGAATGATGCCTTTATTTGCTTTTGCGCTCCAAGTGCCTGACTCAGATTTTCGTGCAACGCTTGGAGAATCAAGGAGTGTTTTAGAGTCATCAATATAATGCAGCGTTTGCTTCGCATGGAGGGTTTCGATTAATTCTCCATTTTGATTGAACTCTTTGATGGTTACCTGAGTAATGAAGTAGTCCGGAGAGCTGCTTAAAGAATCTGTTGGTATTAGACTTCTTTGAGGAGAAGCTTCATGCCATAGAAAAGCAGCTACACCAGCAATCAATAAGATAGCGAATAATAAGATTTTAGGCGTAGCTGTGCTTTCAAATTTAAACATTAGATCGAACTGCCTGAGCTAATTATAAATAAATAGACACAATAAGATCCAAGAAGCGGTAATCCAACCCAGCGTGGAATGCTGCCGGTTTTAGATTTTTTGAAAATATAAATAGCGAACGCAAGAGCGATTGTTAAAGCCAATACCCAAGGGTAATCTCGATTAGTTACGTTGGCATCAATTATTCCCGGTGCAATCAACGCTGGTAATGGTAATACTGTTGCCAAGTTGAAAATATTGGAACCTAAAATATTACCGATGGCGATGTCATGGTGACCTTTTCTTACACTGCTTACTGATGCGGCTAACTCTGGCAAGCTGGTGCCAATAGCGACGATAGATAGTCCAATGATGAGCTCACTGACGCCAAGTGCTGTTGCTATGTTAATTGCTCCCCACACCAAGAGTTTAGAACTGCCAATTAAAACAGCTAAACCAATTAAGGCAATGATTAGGGATTTAACAACTGGTGAGCCATCGTCTTCTGGAAGTTCGTCTTTTAATTCGCTTTCGAGGTCTTTGCTGCCCTTTAACAAGATGCTCAAAATTATGATGAAGGCTAAGATTAGAAGGATGCCATCTAATACGCTCAAAGCTTGATCGTAAAGTAAGTAACCAGCAAGGAAGGTGATGGCCAGAACGAGCGGTACTTCTTTTGTTGTTAAACCCTTTGCGATAGGAACAGGTGAAAAGAGTAAAGTGATTCCGAAAACCAGAGCGATATTGGCGATGTTAGAGCCAATTACATTTCCAACTGCAATTTCTGGAGCTTGATCAAATGCGGCGATTGCAGAAACAACCATCTCAGGCGCGGAAGTACCAAGAGCAACCAACGTGATACCTATTACCATTGGGCTTACGTTAAGTTTTTCGGCGACTAACGCTGAGTGCTCGATGAATTTATCGGAGCTCATGACTAAAAGAATTAAACCTGCGATAAGCGCAATGGAAGATAGCAACATGATGTGGAAAGTACTCATAAATTCAGGGAGTACCATTTAATGAGGTTTGTGATTGAAATTCAAGACTTGACCTGACAAACAAATTGAATTTGCTTTGCTTTGATTTTATTTATAGAAGGGCGGTGGTAGTATCTGGGGATATTTTGTAGGGATAAAAAATGTATGTCAGCGCTTGATGCTTATATAGATGTTAAAAATCTCAGCTTCTTCCGAGGCGGTCGTGTTATTTATGAAGATATCTCACTTACCATCCCGAAAGGGAAAATTACTGCGGTAATGGGGCCAAGTGGAACAGGCAAAACAACCTTGCTGCGCTTGATTGCAGCGCAACTGGAGCCGGATAGTGGCTCTATTTTAATTGACGGTGAAAATGTTCATTCTTTATCTAGAACAGACCTTTATAAGGTTCGTAAGAAGATGGGCATGCTTTTTCAAAGTGGTGCACTCTTTAGCGATATGTCAGTAGCAGAGAATGTCGCTTTTCCTATGGAAGAGCATACCAAGCTTTCAGCGTCAGAAATTCAACGTATTGTGGCTGATAAGCTGCACAGTGTTGGCCTTAGAGGGGCGGCTGGTTTAATGCCATCTGAATTGTCTGGTGGTATGGCTAGGCGTGTTGCTTTAGCTCGCGCTATTGCGTTAGATCCTGAGTTAGTCATGTATGATGAGCCTTTTACAGGGCAAGATCCTATATCAAAAGGTGTACTGGTGAAGCTCATACGCCAACTTAACGATACCGCCAATATTACTTCTGTTCTTGTTTCTCATGATGTTGAAGAGTCGCTTTCTATTGCTGATCATGTATGTATTTTGGCGGGAGGACGGGTCATTGCTGAAGGCTCGGCTGAAGAAATACGAGCTTCTGACGATCCAGAAGTTAAACAGTTCTTGAATGGTGAGCCAGATGGCCCTGTGCCTTTCCATTATCCTGAAGATGTGCTAGCTAATGAGGTTGTATTATGAAAACAGTGGCTTCTTTAGGGGCGTGGTTTCTTAGTTGGCTCGAAGCAGTTGGAAGAGCGGGTGTTTTCTTGGCTCAAAGTGTTTTTAGGTTGCCTGTGCGTTTCAATGAGTCAGTTAATCTCTTAATAAAACAGTTATATTCTGTTGGGGTTTTGTCTCTTGTTATTGTTGTTGTGTCTGGTGCTTTTATCGGTATGGTGTTGGCACTTCAAGGTTACAGTATTTTAGCAAAGTTTGGCTCTGAAGAGGCAGTTGGTCAGTTATTAGCATTGGCTTTATTGCGAGAGTTGGCACCTGTTGTGACGGCTTTGCTGTTCGCTGGGAGAGCTGGTTCTTCGTTAACGGCCGAAATCGGGTTGATGAAAGCAACCGAACAGCTTTCCAGCTTTGAAATGATGGGGGTTGACCCGCTACGAAGGGTAATTGCTCCAAGATTTATTGCTGGTGTGATTTGTTTGCCTTTATTGAGTTTAATTTTTTCTGCAACGGGTATCATTGGTGGTTTGGTTGTTTCCGTTGGTTGGCTAGGTGTTCATGATGGCGCTTTTTGGTCGCTGATGCAGCAATCTGTTTATTTTGATACAGATATCATAAATGGTTTTGTTAAGGCCTTGTGTTTCTCGGTCGCTGTGACTTGGATTGCGGTGTATCAAGGTTACGAGTGTGTACCCACATCAGAAGGGATTGGTAAGGCAACCACTCGAACGGTTGTGTTAGGTTCATTGGCTATTTTGGCGCTGGACTTTGTGTTAACGGCTGCCATGTTTGGAGATTTTTAGGATGAGAAGTAAGCGCACTGAATTGTTTGTTGGTTGTTTTATTGTTTTGGGTATTTTGGCCTTTGTGTATTTGGCTGTACAAGTGAGTGGTCTTGCTTTTTCAGGTAAAAAAGACACTTATCAAGTGGTGGCTAGATTTGATGATATTGGCGGTTTGACGAGCCGAGCAAAAGTCACCATTGCTGGAGTGGAAGTAGGGAGTGTTGAGTCCATAGCTTTTGATAAAGAGCTATATATGGGGTTGGTAACAATGAATATTGACTCGAATGTAGCTAATATTCCAGAAGACAGCTCTATTGCAATTTTAACGAGCGGGCTTCTTGGGGAGAAATATTTAGGCATTACTATCGGCGCAGAGGATGAGAACTTAGTTGATGGTAGTGAAATATACGATACGCAGTCTGCGCTTGTGTTAGAGACTTTGATTAGTCAGTTTTTGTTTAAATCTGACGATTCTGAGGATTAATAAATGAATAAAATATTGTCGAGTGTTGTGTTGTTCGTAACCATGTTTACTTCTAGTTTGTCTTGGTCTAACGAGGCAGCAAGAGAAGCGGTGGTTGGAATTGTTGAGTCTTTTCGTACCGATATAGTGGCTGACAAAGATATCTTGTCTAAAGATCCTGTTTTATTGGAAAGTCGAGTTGATAATATTCTCAACAAAATTGTAGATTTTGATGACTTCTCAAAAAAATTATGGGTAAGTATTACCGTAGGGCAACACCAGAGCAGCGAACACGTTTTGTTACGGTAACGAAAGACACATTGCTAAAAACCTATGGTTCTTCCTTGTTAGAGCTTGATCCTGACAATATTAAAGTTTTGCCTCTTGGGCCTCAGGGGAAAGGTAAGGAAACAAGGGTAGATGTTGATTTCCAAATGGAAGCTGGTGGCTTGTTGAATATCACTTTTTATATGGAGCAATCTGAAGAAGGGGCTTGGATGTTAAGTAATATCATCATTAATAACATCAATTTTGGCCTTACCTTCCGTAAGCAATTTTCAGTCATGATGCAGCAAAACAAAAACGACATAGAGTTAGCGATAACAGCTTGGCAGAAGTCTTTAGCTAGAGCGTCTTAAGCTACTTATCGTACATTTTTGCTCTCCTTTGAAATCCGAATCTAATGAATAGGTTCGGGTTTTTTGCTTTTTATACGGTTGTTTTGTCAGTCTTGAATAAAATATTGGAAAACATAGGTTTTTTCTTCAGAGTTGCTCGCGGGGGTGTTAAGTAGTTGGCATTACTAGGGTAGAATATAGGTAATTATGAATATTTTATTTTTATTGGAGCTGCTGTGAACGCAAATGAAGTGAAAATGCTTTTGGAGTCTTCTATCTCTAACTGTGAAGTTGTCGCTGAAGGCGAAGGTTGTAACTTTCAAGTAGAGGTTGTAACAAGTGAGTTTGAAGGTTTGTCTACAGTTAAGAGACAACAGCTTGTTTATTCACATCTTCAAGATGCCATTTCAAGTGGTGCAATTCATGCTGTGACCATGAAAACCTACACTCCAGAACAAAAAGAATCGCTGTAATAGCGTAGATAAGAGATTAAAAATATATGGATAAGCTTCTAATTACTGGTGGCGCTCAACTTAATGGTGTTGTTCGTGCTTCCGGCGCTAAAAACGCAGCATTGCCTATATTGGCTGCCACCTTACTGACAAAAGATTTAATCACAATAAAAAATCTTCCTCATCTACATGACATTACTACCATGCTTGAACTCCTAGGTTCTATGGGGTGTGGCGTGGTTGTAGATGAGAAAATGAGCGTGCAGCTAGATGTTTCGACGTTGAACAACTGCGAAGCGCCCTATGAGCTTGTTAAAACTATGCGAGCTTCTATTTTGGTGTTGGGGCCTTTGGTTAGTCACTTTGGTCGAGCGGTTGTTTCTCTTCCTGGTGGTTGTGCTATTGGTAGTCGACCAGTTGATTTGCACTTACGTGGACTAGAAGCGATGGGAGCCAAGATTAATGTCGACAACGGCGATATCGTTGCCACTGTAGATGGCCGTTTAAAAGGTGCTCGTATCTTTTTTGACAAAGTCACTGTAACGGGCACTGAAAACCTATTGATGGCTGCAACCTTGGCTGATGGCCAAACCATTCTAGAAAACGCTGCACGTGAGCCAGAAGTGGTAGATTTGGCTGAGTGTTTGATCTCCATGGGTGCAAAAATCACAGGCCATGGAACAGATACTATTGTAATTGATGGTGTTGATGCTTTGCATGGGACAAATTACCCAGTTATGCCTGATCGTATAGAGACTGGTACATTCTTGGTCGCGGCAGCGATTACAGGTGGCAAGGTTAAGGTTATCGATACTGATGTTAAGTCACTTGAAGCTGTGCTAGCAAAATTAGAAGAAGCTGGTGCGAAAGTGACCTGTGGCGAAGACTGGATTGAAGTTGATATGGATGGCCGTCGCCCAACTGCTGTCAATATTAGTACTGCACCATACCCTGCATTTCCGACAGACATGCAGGCGCAATTCGTCGCATTAAATTCTGTTGCGACAGGTGTCGGTCGAGTTATTGAAAATATTTTTGAAAATCGATTTATGCATGTTGATGAAATGCTTCGTATGGGAGCAGACATAGAAGTTACGGGTAATACCGCCATCATTCGTGGGCGTGAATCTTTGAAAGGTGCGCCTGTTATGGCGACAGACCTCAGAGCATCAGCAAGCTTAGTATTATCCGCCTTGGTTGCTGAGGGCGATACAAAAATCGACCGTATTTATCATATAGATCGTGGCTATGAATGTATTGAAGAAAAATTTGGTTCATTAGGTGCGAAAATTTCACGGGTTTTAAATTAAGATGAATAAAACATTAACGATTGCGCTATCAAAAGGCCGCATTCTTGGTGAGACTCTACCGCTATTAGAAAAAGCGAATATAGTGCCAGCCGAAGATATTAGTAAAAGTCGTAAACTTATTTTCGATACCAACCATGACCATATCAAGCTTGTTGTATTGCGAGCGACAGATGTTCCAACCTACGTAGAGCATGGTGTTGCGGACTTTGGTGTAGCAGGTAAAGATGTTTTGATGGAAGCATCAACTAAGAACTTATATGAAGTACTGGATTTGAAAATATCCAAATGTCGATTGATGACGGCGGGTGTTGTAGGGCAGGCATTGCCAAACAGACGCTTAAAAGTCGCTTCTAAGTTTTCAAAAACAGCCAAAGCTTATTTTGCTGAGCAGGGTGTTCAAGCCGATGTTATAAAGCTTTATGGTGCAATGGAATTGGCTCCTATTATGGGGTTGGCTGATCTGATTGTAGACATAGTGGATACGGGCAACACTTTAAAGGCGAACGGTCTTGAGGCTCGAGAATTAATTGCTCCTATTAGTACTCGTTTGGTTGTTAATAAAGCAGCTTACAAAACGAAATACTCTGAGATCGAGCCAATTTTAGAAATGATACGATCCGCCGTAGAAAATAATGAGGGTAAATAATTGAATCTAAATATTCGAGAATTTTCATCTAGCACTGATGGTTTTCGTAAAGAATTGGATGCTTTACTTGCTTGGGATTCGGTTTCGGATGACGCTGTACAAAGTTCTGTTGCTAACATTGTTGAGCAAGTGCGAAAAAGAGGTGATGAGGCGGTCATTGAGTTCACGAACCGCTTTGACCGTAGAAATGTGGCGGCAGCATCAGATCTAGAAATTTCAAGAGATGAGATGGCGCAGGCGAAGAATCGTGTTAGTAAAGAAATGGTGGAAAGCTTGGAAGCGGCTGCCAAGCGAGTTTTTGATTATCACGAGCGTCAGAAACAGCCATCTTGGCAATATCAGGAAGATAACGGCACGGTATTAGGTCAAAAAGTGACCCCTCTTGATCGAGTTGGTGTTTACGTGCCAGGCGGAAAGGCAGCGTACCCGTCATCTGTGTTAATGAATGTTATGCCAGCAAAAGTGGCTGGCGTAAGTGAAATTATCATGGTGGTTCCTACTCCAGATGGTTTTGTTAATGATATTGTTTTAGCTGCGGCTTATATCGCCGGTGCGGATCGAGTGTTCACTATTGGTGGTGCTCAAGCGGTTGCGGCATTAGCTTATGGAACGGAAAGTATTCCTAAAGTTGATAAGATTGTAGGTCCTGGCAATATCTTTGTGGCCACTGCTAAGAAGATGGTTTTTGGTGTGGTCGGAATTGATATGATTGCTGGCCCTTCTGAAATTTTGGTGGTTTGTGATGGAAAAACCGATCCTGATTGGATCGCTATGGATTTATTTTCACAAGCTGAGCACGATGAAGATGCTCAATCTATTTTGATTTCTCCTGATGCTGACTTTATTCAGGCTGTGAAATCATCTATGGAGCGTTTGATAGAAACTCAAAGCCGTAAAGATATTATTAAGGTTTCGTTAGAAGGGCGCGGTGCTTTGATTCATGTCAGTGACATGGATGAAGCAATGGAAATTGCGAACGTTGTGGCGGCAGAGCACTTAGAATTGTCTGTTGATGAGCCAGAAAAATGGGCTGAAAAAATTCGTCATGCTGGTGCTATTTTCATGGGTAGACATACGCCAGAAGCATTAGGAGACTATTGTGCAGGCCCTAATCACGTTCTTCCAACTTCTGGTACAGCAAGGTTTTCTTCACCATTAGGTGTGTATGATTTCCAAAAGCGCAGCTCTCTAATTAATTGTTCGCCTTTAGGTGCAAGCGAGTTAGCAAAAATTGCTTCTCCTTTGGCTCGCGGTGAATCTTTAGAGGCGCATGCTATGTCTGCTGAGTATCGAATTATAAAGGGTGACTGATTTTGGGATCTAATTCTCATCCTGCCGCGCTTTATCAATTGAGAATAGTGACGCGTATTTTAGCACTGGTTATTCTTCTGTTGGTTTTAGTAGGTTTTTTATTGCCAACTGAGTATCGGGTCGAGAGGAGTATTTCTATTAATGCTCCTCTTGAAATCGTCAGTAAAAATGTGCTTTCCGGGCAGAAGCTGAGTCAGTGGATGCATGTTCAAGATGGTCGAGTTGAGCTGTTTGACGGTGTTCTCCAAGATGGGGATACGGTCCGTTTATTCTATGATGAGTCAGATGAAATCGGCGAGCTAACTTTGCTTGAGCATACTGGTAGTATCATTCGTTTTGATGTGCGTCCTAAATTATCAACTGGACTTGTGCATAATAGAATAACGCTGGAAGATCATGCTTCGGTTACTGAGGTTAAATGGATCATTGAAGGAAATTTGAGTGTAGGCTTGTTGAGCCCTTACCTTGCCTTTTTTGCAAATGATATCGCTGGTCAGAATTTTGAAGTGAGCTTGCTTAATCTGAAACAGCAAATTGAATCTCAAAATTAATGGTTAACTCGCTGCATGGTGGGTTGTTTTTCTAGTAAAATTTTTGCTTGATAAGATTGCTGGCCACGAATTCCTAAAACTGAAATATGAGTGCCTGGTTTTAATGAAGTAATAAGTCGCTTTATTTGAAATGGGTCTTCACTTGGGGTGTTGTTGATACTTAAAATAATATCCCCAACTTCTATTCCTGCTTTATCCGCAGGGCTTTTCTTTGTTATGTCGCTGACCAGTAATCCACTGTCTGATGCTAATGAGAGATTGTTGGCCAGCAGAGGTGTGATTTTTTCGGCTTCCATTCCTAAATAGCCACGAACCACTTCACCGTATTTGATGATGTCTGCCATGACGGCAATGGCGTCGTTGACAGGTGTTGCAAAGCCGATGCCTTGAGACCCTCCCGTACTTGAATAGATGGCAGAGCTAATGCCAATAAGTTCACCATTGAGATTAACTAGTGCGCCGCCTGAGTTTCCAGGGTTAATGGCTGCGTCGGTTTGTAAAAAATTCTCGTAAGTGTTCAGGCCTATGCTATTTCTGCCTTTAGCGCTGATAATTCCAGATGTTACGGTTTGTCCGATGCCAAACGGGTTGCCTATCGCTAGAATTCTATCGCCAACGGAGACTTTATCGCTGTTGCCCATTTTAATGTTTGGAAGGTTAGGTAAATCAATTTTTAATATGGCTAGATCGGTTGATGGGTCAGATCCAATTAGAGTGGCTTCGCTACGTCTGCCATCATTTAGAGCGATAACAATACTATCGGCATTTTGAATGACATGGTGGTTTGTCAATATGAAGCCGCTTTTGGTAGCCAAAACGCCAGAGCCTAAATTAATGCTGTGTTGTGAAGTGTTGTTGAGATTGCTTTGTTGTATCTGGGAGTAAATATTGACTACGGAGGGGGTCGCTTTTTGTACAGAAGAAGCGTAGCTAAATTGAGTGTTTTTCTGTTTCTCTTGGATTAGGAGTGTTGCTAGGCCTATACAAGCACCTGCAAGTATAGAGATAATGATGGGTGTCCAATAATTTTTTTGAAGCATAAAATTTAAGAGGTTGTTTTGCTGCGCAGTGAATTTGAATTAATACTTAACCAGGCATTGAGCCCAGATCGCTTTAAAGATTATGCGCCCAATGGTTTGCAGGTGGAAGGAAAAAAAGAAATAAAGCGTGTTGTGACTGGTGTTACTGCAAGTCAGGCACTGATAGATGCTGCTGTAAAATATGGTGCAGATGCTATTTTTGTGCATCACGGTTATTTCTGGAAAGGCGAGTCGCCATTGATTGTTGGTATGAAATACAAGCGCATTTCTACCTTGATCAAGAATGATATTAATTTATATGGTTATCATTTGCCGCTTGATGCGCATCCAACGCTTGGGAATAATGCTGGTTTGGCTGATGCCATAGGACTTTCTAACCGTGTAGGCCTACAGTCTGGAGTTTCAATTGAAGAGGCAATCGGAGTAGTAGGCGAGTTAAATGAGCCGATGTCAGTTGATTCATTTCAGCAATTGATAGAATCGGTTGTGAATAGAAAAGTTCTCTTTGAAAATGTGGGTGATCGAAAAATTCAGCGTGTGGCGCTTTGTACTGGAGGGGCTCAGGGGTATATCGAACAGGCGGTTTTGGCCAATGCAGACGTTTTTATCACTGGGGAGGTTTCAGAACAGACGATTCATGTGGCGAGAGAAATGGGGATTCATTTTATTGCCGCTGGTCATCATGCAACAGAGCGTTTCGGTGCTCAATCTATCGCTAAATTTTTATCAGAAAAACATGATTTGGATGCTGTGTTCATTGATATCGACAGCCCCGCTTGATTTTAGTTTGTTTGAAAAAAACGGACGCCTAATTAAATAAGCGTCCGTTTTTTAATGGATTGGTCTAATGCAGGTTATATAGCGCGTTTAGGCTCGTAATCAGTGTCTTTATCATTTAAGCCAAACTCTTCGCTTAACATACCAAGCTCTTTATCTTTTTTGAGTGCGTAATCTCTAGGTGGTGCAACGGCATCTGTGGCTTCTGGTGACATTACTTCGTTGCTTTCAATGCTGCTTTTAGAGTCTATTGCTACGCTACTAATTTGCTTCGCGTTTTCAGCGAGAGTACTTCGTAAGCCTGCCATGTGCTTTTCAATAAAGTTTAATTTTTCGTTGCTGTCCATAAAGAAGTTATCAATGATGACTTGTTTGCTTTCAAGCTCTTGTTGCAGAGATCGAATCGTCACAAGGTCTGAGCTTGATGCTTTCTTGGTGTTTTTTGCGGTAAAGTTTTTAATTGCGAAAGTAATGACGCTGCCAAGGATGATGCCAGTAATAAATATGATGATGTTGAATTCTTCTAAGTTCATGTTTTTCTCCAAAAAAGCATTTGTATCATTATATCTGAAATCGTACCTACGATAACAGTATGATAGGTGTTGTTTAAGTGACAATTTGTTAGAATAATCATAATTATTTTATCTTTACGAAAGAGTGACAATGACTCCAATTACACGTTATAAGCAAGATCTAACACGGGAAGATTTTAACTACGATCCAGCTCAAGAAGAGGCGGTGGAAGCACTTCAAGATCTGTTTGATCGTTTAGTGGCTAATCAGTCAAATCAAACCTCAGGCGGTTTTCTTAGTAAATTTCGTAAAAAGAAAGCGCCGACGGTTGAGCAAGGCTTGTATTTTTGGGGTGGTGTTGGTCGAGGAAAGACTTATCTGATGGATACTTTCTTTGATTGTTTGCCAACAGAGAAAAAAATGCGCCTTCATTTTCACCGTTTTATGCAGATGGTTCATCAAGAGTTGCGTAAGTTAAACGATGTGAAAAATCCGCTTGAAATCGTTGGTAAGGAGATTTCATCCAAGGCTCAGGTTTTGTGTTTTGACGAGTTTTTTGTCACTGATATTACTGATGCCATGATTTTGGCGGGTTTATTGGAGGTTTTGTTTGAGAACGGAACGACTCTTGTTGCTACTTCTAATATAGAGCCGGATGGGTTGTATAAAAACGGCTTACAGCGAGCTCGCTTCCTACCTGCAATTGATCTAGTTAATAAATACACTAAAGTCATGAATGTGGATGGTGGCGTTGATTACAGGCTTAGAACATTAAAGCAAGCTAAGTTGTATCATTTCCCTCTTAATAAGGAAGCAGATGAAGCGTTGAATGAACGCTTTATGAGTCTCATTTCTGATGCTTCTCATATTGTAGAAGGTGGCGCTGCTGAAATAGAAGGGCGCGAAATACCTCTTATCCGAAGCTGTGAAGGTCTTGCTTGGTTTGATATTAAAGCTTTGTGTGATGGCCCAAGAAGTCAGGTTGATTACATTGAAATTGCTCGACTTTATTCGACGGTTATCATTTCCAACTTGCCGCAAATGGATGCGCCTCGTGATGACTTAGCAAGACGATTTATTAACCTGGTTGATGAGTTTTATGATCGTCATGTTAAGGTGATTTTTTCTGCTGAAGTGGCTATACCAGACATTTACATAGGCACTCGATTGGCATTTGAATATGATCGTACTGTTAGTCGATTGTTGGAGATGCAATCTGAAGAATACTTATCATTAGAGCACCGACCCTGAATAGATTTCGGGCTTTATCTTTCTTGTAATTTGCAGTATAATTCGCTCGCCTTTTTGAAGGTAAGTGTACGTTTATCGAATTTATTTTTGGTAAACCAATAATAATAGGTATAGCGTGTCATTGAGCACGCGTATTGATAGGGTTTTTTGATGAAAACTTTTACAGCTAAACCTGCTGAAGTTCGCCGCGACTGGTTCGTGGTTGATGCTGAAGGCAAAACTCTAGGTCGCTTGGCTACTGAAATTGCTCGCCGTTTACGTGGTAAGCATAAAGCGGAATATACTCCTCATGTTGATACAGGCGATTACATCGTTGTTGTTAACGCTGAGAAAATTCACGTTTCTGGTAACAAAGCAGCTGCGAAACAATACTACCGCCACACTGGTTATCCAGGCGGCTTACGTTCTATGAATTTCGAGAAGTTGATTGATCATGCTCCTGAGCGTGTTCTTGAAATCGCCGTTAAAGGTATGTTGCCAAAAGGTCCTTTGGGCCGTGCAATGCACAAGAAAATGAAAGTGTACGCTGGTACTGAGCATCCACATGCTGCTCAACAGCCTCAAGAACTTAACATTTAATACGGAAGATCATTATGTCAGCTACTCAATACTACGGTACAGGTCGTCGTAAAACGTCTACCGCTCGTGTTTTCCTTAAAGCCGGTTCTGGTAACCTAGTTATCAATAACCGTACTCTTTCTCAGTACTTCGGTCGTAAAACGGCTCAAATGGTTGTTCGTCAGCCACTTGAATTAGTTGATGCTACTGAAAAATTTGACGTTTACATCACTGTTAAAGGTGGTGGTATCTCTGGTCAAGCTGGTGCGATCCGTCACGGTATCACACGTGCATTGATGCAATATGATGAGACTCTACGTCGTACTCTACGTTCTGCAGGCTTCGTTACACGAGATTCTCGTGAAGTTGAACGTAAGAAAGTTGGTCTACGCAAAGCACGTCGTCGTCCTCAGTTCTCTAAGCGTTAATATTTGCTTTAGAACAAACCTTAAAACGCTTGGTGTATTCACCAAGCGTTTTTTTTGGTTGAAACAAAAAACGAATTTCTATTTGTTTCAGCAAGGTATTTTCTAAGAAAAAATATCTCAAAGGTGTTAGAATATCTGCTCTTAGAATTCATGGTGCTCTAAGAGGGTTTTGTTACTATTACATTTTGCCATGAAAGGTTTAGTCACG
The DNA here is from genome assembly GCF_055809555.1 of Marinomonas sp. 15G6-16. Classification (NCBI taxonomy): domain Bacteria; kingdom Pseudomonadati; phylum Pseudomonadota; class Gammaproteobacteria; order Oceanospirillales; family Oceanospirillaceae; genus Marinomonas; species Marinomonas sp. 15G6-16. Next base: position 3,153,015 of record NZ_CM147916.1, read on the forward strand.
TGATGAGATTTTGAACTGTCGTTGTCTTGTCATATTATCGTTTGTCCTCTAATTAGAGGATGTGGAAGTTTTCAAAATAGGGGTTAGACATGGGTGTTATTGCAAAGCGCTCCTCAATGACGTTCTTTTCTGATGGAGAAGATCATTACAGCCATAGAGTTCGAATTGTATTGGCTGAAAAAGCCGTCACAGTGGACATCATAGATGTAGACCCGTTCAACAAGCCTGATGAATTGGCTGATGTTAATCCATATAATGAATTGCCTGCATTGGTTGATCGTGATTTGGTTCTTTATGAACCGAACGTCATGATGGAATACTTGGATGAACGTTTTCCTCATCCACCATTATTGCCTGTGTATCCTGTTGCTCGTGCTGAAAGCCGTTTATTTATGTACCGCATTCAGAGAGATTGGGCGAGACTAGCAGATCTGATTCTTTCCAGTAAAGACAAAGAAGTCGTTGCTCAAGCACAAAAAGAACTACGTGAAGGTCTAATCAGTGTTTCTCCTATTTTTGAAGAGAAGCCTTATTTTATGAGCGATGAATTTACTATCGTTGATTGCTGTTTAGCGCCAGTATTATGGCGTTTACCTGTGTTGGGTGTTGAAATCCCGCAAGAGCAGGCAAAAGCTTTACATAAATATATGGACCTTGTTTTCTCTCGTGAGTCTTTCCAAGAAAGTCTTTCCGAAGCCGAGCAAGAAATGCGTTTAGACTAGTTTTAAGCCAAATTGGCTTTTAAATAGTGATAAAAAAGGAGCTTTATGCTCCTTTTTTTACAAATATTGAATCGGAGTGAATATGTTACCTAAACGATCTTATTTACTAAATGCTGCTTATGAGTGGGTGGCTGATAATGATATGACGCCTTATCTTTTAGTGGATGCTGAGGAAGCTGGGGTTGTTATTCCAACTGAGTTTGTCAAAGACGGAAGAATTGTTCTAAATATCAGTATGTCTGCGGTGCGCCATTTAATTATGGATAAAGAGGCTGTATCTTTTGAAGCTCGCTTTAGTGGTAAGCCAATGCAAGTTTATGTGCCAATTCGAGCCGCATTAGCATTGTACTCAAAAGAGAATGGTGATGGTTTTGTTTTTCCTGATGAAGAGTTTTTAGATGATCCGAATCCGACACCTCCTGAGCCGAAAAAGGGCTTTCAACTAAAAGTTGTTAAATAAATTTCATAAAAAAGCCACTTCAGAAAGTGGCTTTTTTATTTCAAATAACGACTAATCTGTTTAGTTATTTTATTCTTCGTAGCCGAATAGTTGGCGTTCAAGCAGGTCGACCAAGGTATGGATAACGGTTAACTGGCATTCATGTACTCTTGCTGTGCCAAGTAGGTTTATTTTTATCTCTGTATCGTCTTGAGATGTAAGAGAGGAAACGTTTTTCGCCTCAGGGCTTGTTAGGGCGACAATATTCATTTTTCGCTCATGGCCAGCTTGAATGGCTTGAATAATCGGGGACGTGTTTCCTCGATTGGCAATGACGAATAATATATCTCCTGGATTACCAATAGCGGTGATTTGTTTGGAGAATACGTCGTGATAGCTATCATTGTGCGTTACTGATAATAAAGCTGCGCCATCACCACTTAAATTGAAAGCCGGTAAACCAGGGCGCTCTCTGTCCATTCTATCAAGCAATAAAGTACTGAAATATTGAGCTAAATGTGAGCCGGTGCTGTTTCCGATACAAACAACTTTTCCGCCAGAAGCGATACTGGCAAACATAACTTTTGCAGCGTGCTCAATGTAAGGTGGTAAGCTCTCCAGAGCTTGTTGTTGAGCCTCGAAGCTCTGGGCAAATTGGGTATAAATTGCTTCTTGAAAATCCATATAATTAAAATACTGCTCTAAGCCAAGTTAAATGGGAATTATCTATCTTTTCATCAAACAGTACCGCATCGAATCGGCTTGGATGATGTTGTTTATTGTTCTTTTGTAGCCATAAGGAGGCGCTATTACGAACTTTAATTAGTTTAGAGTTGCTTAAGCTTTCTGCTGCGCTGCCATGTGTTGAGTTGGCTCTGAAGCGTACTTCAATAAAAACATAAGTATCGTCATCTAAAAAAATAAGGTCTATTTCCCCAATACGACAAAAGAAGTTTCGTTCTACAAAATGAAGCCCCTGAGAGCGTAAAAAAGCTTCTGCTTCTTGCTCTGCTTTTTCGCCGTTATTCTTGGGTGGTTTCTTCCTGTTTAAAAAACTGCGCACTGTTCGCATATACCAAATTTCCTTTTCGGTAAGTCATTATTTCTGGGCGTTTATGGAAAATACCATCTTTGTCGATTGTTATGATGCCTGTGTTTGCAGCAATTTTCGTGCTAGGTAGTAATGTAAATAATTGATATTTATTCGCTAGCAGGTAGGAGTCAGCACCAAGTGCTTGTAAGCGACGTAGAATATTTGAGCCTTGACTTTGGAATAGTCCACTAAGAGCTTTGTTGTTTGGCGTTAGCGCTGGAAGTTCTGTAAATAAAATTCGTTCTATGTCGTTTGGGTTGGTGGACTTTTCGGGAGCGCTATCGTTTAGCGTACTGGTCGCTAGTATTGGGATTTCGTCTGCGAAGTGGAAGTCCAAGAGAGGACGTATTTGTTTAGCGTCCGTTAATTTGCCTGCATAATATACGTAATCAAGGTCTTCACGAGATCTTGCTATACTTTCGACCTGAACGCCTGACCATTGTTCGATCAGCCTTTTTCGTGCATAGCTTTCATTCACAAGAAGCAATTTCTGTATCGCATCTTGTCTACCTCGTGGGGTGTTTGCGTAGGTTTGGTTTGACGTGATGTTAACATTCTCTTTTGTAGCTGCTTCTCGGAATTCATCGCTTTGTTTTTGTGCCCAAGTATCTTGGGTACTTAAAATCGCTGCATTCTGGGCACCTTCTTGTTTTGCAAAGGCAATAAGCTCATGTATCTCATCTTCTGGATTTAATGAGAAGTGGTATAGGTTTTTTGCATGTAAATTCAGATCAAGCTGGTTTAATGCGATCACAGGTGTGTTAAGTTCTAGCCGACTAATTTGAGCCACATTATTTTTTTGTAAAGGCCCTATAATAATATCTGGGAGTTTCTCATTTGCTGCCGCTAAAGCATCTTTGATGTTTTCATAATTATTCACATCAATAATAAATACTTGTGGCCTTGATTCCTTTTGGTTGTAGAAAGAAGAAAAGAAGCCATCAAGTATCGCTTGTGATGCTCGTTCTAAGTTGCCACTCATTGGCAGCATAATAGCGATTTTTGTCGGAGCCATGTCACCTAAGGATGACATGATTTGAAAGTCTTTAGGAGGCAATATAGCAGCGGGATGATCTGAATTATCATTTTGCCATTGGCTGAATGTATTGAGTTGTTGCTCAATGGATAAGGTTTGATCTCTTAATATTCCACTGATAGTGAGCCAGCCATGTAATGTTGGGTCTTTTTCTTGATAAAGCTCATCTATTTCGTTCTGTGTTAGGTTCTGGATTGCCAACCAGAGTTGCTCTTGGTTTCTCTCGCCTTCATTTAGAGGTAAGTTGTAAGTCAGCGTCATGCGAGTTTTTACAACGGCTAACCAATCACCAAAGTGCTCTAGAATTGTGGCTTTGCTTTCTTGTAATTTGTTTTGATTATCAGGATGACGCGCAGAAGAAAGCAACTCGGCTTCTTTCCAATAATCAAAAGACTGTGTCATGTCATCTAATTTCGCTGCGGCCAAGGCGGCTAAAAGATAGCCATCCAATTGAAGTGTAGAGTTTGTACCAAGGACGTTAAGTTTTAATCTATCAATAACTTGTTGGTAATCACCTTGCTCATAAAGTTTCTGAGCTAAATTATAGCCTTCCAGAACCTCTTCTTTAACAGTAGAAGTAGAGAAAGGGTGATAGATGCTTGGTGGTGTTGTGCTGTCTTGTGAGCCGTTGCTCGTAGTGTTACTTGTGTTCTGAACCGTATTTTGAGGCTGTTCCACATTTAAACTCATGGAATTACAAGCACTCAGCAGAAAAGTGCAAAGAGTTAATGATATGATGCGGTAATTAAGTAGGCTCATAAGATTATAAATGGCAGATAGAAGAGGCAATATGGTACCACATAGTTCTGATGATGCGAGAGGGTCGCTGTACATAGTTGCGACGCCGATAGGCAATCTAGATGATTTTAGTAAAAGAGCAGAACAAACTTTACGGGAAGTTGATTATATTGCCGCAGAAGATACTCGACACAGTCGCCGATTGTTGAACCACTTTGGGATCGAAGCAAAGCTTTTTTCAATTCATGACCATAATGAAAAAGACAAAGCGGATTATGTTGCTAGTTTATTAGATGAAGGCAAAAGTGTGGCTTTGGTGTCTGATGCCGGAACACCTCTGATTTCGGATCCAGGTTACCATGTGGTTCATGCATTGCGCTCACAAGGTCATAAGGTAGTTCCAATTCCTGGTGCTTGTGCATTGGTAGCGGCTTTGTGTGCTTCTGGTTTGCCGACAGATCAATTCTTTTTTGCAGGTTTTGTTCCTGCTAAGTCAAAAGCTCGTTGTGACTTATTTGAATCATGGAAGCAACAAGCTGGGACTGTGGTTTTTTATGAATCGACTCATCGTGTTTATGACTCGATTGTTGATGTGCAAAAGGTTTATGGAGAAGACGCTCAATTAGTATTGGCTCGTGAAGTGACAAAAACATTTGAGACATTTTTATCGGGTACGGCTGAAGAAGTGTTAGCTATGTTTGATGCAGATGCGAATCAATTGCGTGGTGAGTTTGTTGTTATGTTGAGTTTCACTCAAGAAAGTGGCAATGAAGCTGAATTGGAAGCAAAACGTATACTTTCAATTCTCCTAGAAGATTTACCTGTTAAACAGGCTGCGGCAATGGCAGCAAAATTGACAGGAGAAAAGAAAAATTACTTGTATAAAATGGCGCTTGAAATGCAAGAGTAACTGATTTCTTGGCATGTTTTTCTAAGAGCTCAAATGAGTTTGTAGAGAGGCATGCCAATTTAGGCTTTTCTTGATTGCTTCATTTGGTACATACGCTGGTCGGCTAAAGAGATCCAATCAAAGTCTGTTTTGACTTCCTCTCGTGTCGCGATACCGTAGCTGGCGTCTGCTTCGGTAAAGCCATCTTTTTGTAATTGCAAGATGGCGCAGTTTATACAATCTTCTATTTTTCTCACTGAAAAAGGTGCTTCTATCAGTATGGCAAACTCATCTCCCCCGATCCTAAATAGCTGAGCGCCTTCCGGCTCTAGGAAGCTAGAGACGTGAGTTGCATAGCTTTGAATTAACTGATCGCCTTTTTGGTGTCCATATAAATCGTTGTAGTATTTTAGCCTATCAATATCTGTGACGATGAGTAGGTGAGAAGGCGATGTGTTTAGGGCTTGTAGGAAAGCGTGGCGATTGCCTAGTCCTGTCAATTGATCATGCTTCGCCATATAGTGTAATTCATGGCTTTTCTTTCGCAGTTGTATCAGCATGATTAAAATAACCGTCATAATCAAAACCAATATTGCTGCAGCCCACATCCAAACGCGGCTTTTAAATTGAGCGCGTTTATTGTTTGCTTCTGCTAGTGCTAATTTTGTTGAGGAAACAATTGTCTCTTGTTCTAGCTTGAGGTTTTTTTGCTGTTGCTCGAGATTTGCAATGGCCGCTCTGTCGATACGATCCCGCTCTTTCACATAGGTTGCATGAAACAACTTATGGTATTCCAGAGCAATTGGGTATCTGTTTAGTTTTTCTAGTATCTCGACGTATTCTAAATAAACTTCTGGTGAGGTGTCGTTGAGCTTATTTGTTGCAGAGTAGATTGCTTCAGATAGTAGTTTTTCCGCTTTCACCATATTGCCAAAGTAGCTTTCTAGAAATCCAAGATGGCGCTTTGCTTCTTTCAGGTAGCTTTTGTTGTTCACTTCTTGGGCGAGCGAATGGGTTTCTCTTGCCAGTATTAGGGCCGCTTTAAATTCTTTTAAGTCTCTTAAAACCTCTATATGTACAAGTGAAAAGTATAAAAAATAATCTTTTCTGGGGTCTACAGGGGTTCTTAGGTATTGGTGAATAATATTCAGAGCATCTTGCGGGCGAGCTTGCTGCCTAACTGCTGAGGCAAGGATGCCATATAGATAACTGATGGCGTCCACGCGACCTTCGGGGATAATGTTAAGAGCTTGTTTGGTGTATTGTTCCGCTTTTATATAGTCTTTCGCGTTTAAAAAGGCCTCACCTAGAATGATGTTAATGGTGAAAATGGAAGGGTGATCTGGTTGTATATTCTTAAACCACTCTTCAGCTTGATAAAAATAGGGGAGAGCTTCCGCTACACGCTTTTGTTTCACTAATAGTTGCCCATAAATATGGTAGAGATTAGCTTGAGTGTTAAGAGCGCTCTTAGAAGAAGGTTCCCACTTTTTAATCGACAGGAGTGACTTTTCAATCATGTTACTTGCAGAAGAAAGCTGACTGAAAAACATTAGGTCGTAGCTTGTGATCATCATCCAGCGATAGCGGACAGCAGCCTTTAACTCATTGGCATCTTCGTTAGATAACCATTGAGCAAGATATATACTGGCGTCTACCTCATTTGCTTCTCTTAAAAACGCGCTGATTTCTGCACTGGATGAGGTGTATTCTTCTTCTGGTAGCTCGTTGGTTTTTAAAATGTATTGCGATAGAGATTTTTGAAGAGCAATTGTGTCTTTGGAATGTGATGCTACCTGAATATCCTGAAAAAAAGCATCTGTATTTTTCGCGTGTGCTGAAGGTGCTATGAGCAAAGTTACGAGTAAAAAAATACCTAAGATTACAGAGGTCTGTTTTATGTTTATCGTAAATGGCATTTAGTCACCTGATAACTGCTTATATTTACTCTTGCTGTATAAAAAGGTTTTTGCAGTCCAGAGTGTGAGTTTACATATTCTTTACTTAAAGTTGAGATCATCCTATGTAAATTTCAATAGAAATACAATGTGATGATGTCTATTGCTTAAAGGAATAAGGAATATCTGTATGCACTTATCTTATATAATAGTACACGGCGAGTTTTTGATGCTCTGCCTTTTTAAATTAGCGTATTTCAGCTGATTGCCACGATGTGAAAGTTTGGCACAAAGTGAGCTGTCAGTTGAAAAGGGAGAAATATGTCTTCACTAAAATTTAATGATGATGAAAAACGAAAAATGGTAGAAAAACTTAAGGACTATTTAGATCAAGAGCTGGATACATCAATAGGCTCTTTTGAAGCTGAATTCTTTTTGGATTTTATTGCGAAAAACTTCGCCGCGACTTTTTACAATAAAGGTTTAGCGGATGCTCAAGAAGCTATGATGGGGCGAATTGAAACCATTAATGATGCTATTTATGAATTGGAATTGCCAGATGCGTAAGTACTTACAGCTTATTGTATTTTCGCTTTTGCTATTACCCTTTCAATTGTTATTGGCTGAGCAGGACTTTTCCGAAATCTATTCTCAAGCAATACTTTCTAACGATGCCTATTTGTCATTAGATGAATTGGAATTAGCGTTAAGTGAGCAGCATCAAGTTTTGCTCCATAAGGCAACCATCCAATCAAGCCAAGTGAATTATTTCATCAGCGAAGCAGCAGGTGTACAGACGATTGGTGTTCGCGGAACGGCCAATTTAGAAAATGTAATGCTGGATTTATCTGTCTCTTTGCAATCTGACTCTTTGCTGAATATTAAGCTGCATCAAGGTTTTTCAGGTGGAGCAAAGGCGGTTTATGATGATATCAAACCTTATTTGTCCATAGATAAACCGATCCATTTAACAGGGCATAGTTTGGGTGGTGCGATCGCTGTGGTTCTGGGTATGTATTTAACTCAGGATGGGTATCAAGTTGAACAGGTTATTACCTTTGGCCAACCAAAAGTGACCAATGTGACAGGCGCCGAACAATTTAAGACTTTACCGCTGGTTCGAGTGGTTACGCCTCATGATATTGTCCCTTTGGTTCCACCATTGAGCCCTTTGCAAATTAAAGAGTTGGATGTTTATTGGCACATGGGGGCTGAAGTGATTCTTATGGAAGGTGGGAAATACTCAGAAACGAGCGGTATAAAAAGTGCGATGCGAGCAACAAAATTCACCTCATCTATTCCGAGTGAAAAGAATTTAGTCGCTCATAAAATGACGACCTACTTGATGCTAATTGATACATTGAGAGAATCATCAGAAGAAGTGCCTTATAAAACAGAAATCAGTTTATTTGGCTTTTCATTAGACTAAAAAATAGGGCGTTACATCATAACGCCCTAAGTTTCTTGTTGCTAACAACCTCTTTTTTCAGAGGCTAACTTGCTACTTTATTGAAAAGCTCAAAGTAAGTTGGGAAGGTTTTAGATGTACAACCCGGATCATTAATCGTAACGGGAGTATTTGAGAAAGCGACTAAAGAGAAACACATGGCGATACGGTGATCGTTGTAGGTGTCAATAGCCGCATGCTTGAGTTCTTTAACTGGCGTCACAGTAATGAAGTCGTCACCTTCAATTACCTCGGCTCCAAGTTTTTTCAACTCTGTTGCCATCGCATATAAACGATCGGTTTCTTTTACGCGCCAGTTGTAGATATTACGAATACTGGTCGTACCTTCTGCAAATAAAGCGGTTGTGGCAATTGTCATTGCAGCATCTGGAATGTGGTTCATGTCCAAATCCACGCCTTTTAATTCGTTATGCTCTGCTTCTATCCAAGTGGGCCCATAAGTGATTTTAGCGCCCATTTTGGCTAATACATCTGCAAACTTCACGTCACCTTGCACACTGTCTGTTCCTACCCCATGAACTTTGATTTTTCCGCCAGCGATGGCGGCGGCGGCAAGAAAATAAGATGCGGAAGAAGCATCGCCTTCCACCATGATCTCACCGGGGCTTTGGTAGGTTTGTTGACCTTTTACAATAAAGGATTGGTAGTTCTGGTTCTCAACTTCAACACCAAACTGTTTCATGGCGTGTAATGTGATGTCTATGTATGGCTTAGAGACTAATTCGCCATCTACTTTGATGATTAAGTCTTCTTTAGCCAATGGCGCACTCATGAGGATTGCGGTTAAGAATTGGCTAGAGATATTGCCTTTTATAGAAACTTCACCACCTGATAAGCCATTTGCTTTAATTCGTAGTGGCGGGTAGTTCGTTTCTCCTTGGTATTCGATGTCGACACCTAGGTTTTTTAATGCATCGACAAGATCGCCAATGGGTCTTTCATGCATTCTAGGTTCGCCATGAAGTAAAAACTCTCCTTGGCCAAGACATAATGCCGCAGTAAGAGGTCGCATGGCTGTTCCTGCGTTGCCTAAAAATAGGTCGCCGAAGTCAGCTTTTATTGGGCCGCCTAGTCCTTCTAAAATACAAGTAGTTCCTTGATCTTGAAGCGTATAAGCAACGCCAAGTTTTTTGAGGCTTTCTAGCATGTAACGAATGTCGTCACTGTCTAGAAGGTTGGTAATCTTGGTGGTTCCTTTCGCAAGTGTGGCTAAAAGTAGAATGCGATTAGAAAGGCTTTTAGAGCCAGGGATTTGGATTTCTCCATCGGCTTTAGAAAGAGGGCCGAGAGTGATTGAGTTCATAGTTTTTTCCGTCACAGTATTTTATGTTTGTTGTTGAGGCGCTGCGTCAAGAGGCCAAAAGAATAGGTTATGTGTTGTTTAAAATATTCCGTAATAGTAGGTGGACGCGTCACTCTGTGAAAGAGGTCAGTCTTGAATGGCAAGCATTATACCTTTGATGGCGTGGTATGTCAGTTCTTGCGATAGAAGAGATAAAATACAAATAAAAATGTATACAAAAATGCATACTCTAAATATAATGCGGCTTTTCATGTCATGGATAACAAGAGGTGACTATGTTACGGATTCTTAATGATTGTAGTTTAAGTGCGGTAGTCGCTGGTTTTGTTGCTGTTCTTATTGGTTTTGCGAGCTCTGTTGCGATTGTCTTTCAGGCTGCTCAATCAGCAGGAGCAGATGCTCATGTCATTGTTTCTTGGATCATGGCGCTCGGTTTTGGTATGGGAGCCACCTGTTTCTTTCTTTCCTTATGGTATCGAGCTCCTGTTATTACCGCCTGGTCTACACCGGGTGCTGCTTTATTGGCGACAAGCTTAGGTTCTATAAGTTATGCCGAAGCACTTGGTGTTTTTGTGTTTGCAGGCGTTCTCACTTTATTGACTGGTATCTCTGGCTTCTTTGACAAAATGATGCGCTTAGTGCCGCTTCCTATTGCTTGCGCTATGTTGGCTGGGGTGTTGTTTCAATTTGGGTTATCTGTTTTTGACGCCATGGGCAGTCATGTATTTCTGGTCGGAATCATGTTAATGACTTATTTAGTATGTAAACGACTTATTCCTCGTTATGCTGTTCTATTTGTTTTGGCAGCAGGTGTGTCATTTGTCGTAGCTGAATCAAATGGTCGTCTTTTTGCTGATATTCCTTTTGAGTTAGGTGCCTTAGTGTGGGTTTGGCCTGAGTGGAATGTGAGTGCATTGATTGGTATTGGTTTGCCTTTGTATATTGTCACCATGACATCACAAAATGTTCCAGGTGTTGCTGTTATGCGCAGTAGTGGTTATCAAACACCTGTTTCGCCTTTGATTAGTTGGACTGGCGTGGCGTCAATTGTGTTAGCACCATTGGGTGGTTTTGCTTTTAATTTAGCGGCCATTACGGCGGCTATTTGTTCAGGTGAAGAATGTCATAAAGACCCGGAGCGCCGTTATGTGGCAGGATTGTCAGCGGGTGTTTTCTATCTGGTGGCAGGATTGGCTAGCTCTTCTGTTGTGGCTTTGTTTGCTATTTTTCCAGCGGCAATGATTGCGGCTTTAGCTGGTATTGCTTTACTGGGAACGATAGGTATGAATTTGAAAAATGCAATGGTGGATGATGGGAACAGAGAAGCGGCTTTAATTACATTTCTGGTGACTGTGTCAGGTGTTTCATTTTTTGGTATTGCTTCCGCGTTTTGGGGGATTGTGTTTGGTGTTATCTGTTTACTGATTTCAAACATAAAGGCCAAGTAGCCAGTTTGCTTATGAATATTAAAGAGGCGATTAAAGAAGACATACTCAATAATCAATTACCTAGAGGTGTTCCTCTGCGTCAGGTTGAGTTGTCAGAGCGATATAAGGTGAGCCGAATTCCGATTCGTGATGCGCTTTTGTCGTTAAAGGCAGAAGGGTGGTTGTCACCTCATGGAAAAGCAGGTGTTATGGTTCCTGAGTTTCGTTGGGAAGAAGCGGAAGATCTTTATTTGATGAGATCAAGGTTAGAGTGTCTTCTGTTTGAAATGGCCTTTGACCACATTGGTGAAACAGAATTGAAAGCGGCTAGGCTTATTTTGTCGGAGCTAAATCAAGAAAGCTTATCTCTTATCCAGTATGGTGAGATGAATTGGCATTTTCATAGTGTGTTGTATCAATCGGCAAACCGAGTGGCGTTGCATCAGGTTGTTGAAGGGTTAAATGAGAAAGTCATTCGTTATCTTGGTTTTCAATATGGGCCTTTAGGATACCGAGTTGAAAGTGAGCAGCAGCACGAAGAGTTGTTGTGGCTTATAGAGCAAAATGATAAACGGGGTGCGTTGACCTTTTTGCAGCAGCATATAGAAGAAGCCGGGAAGCTATTAACCGAATACCTAAAGAGTCAATCTTCTCAATAAGAAAGACTCATGTGTTATTTCGCTGGTTGGGGTAAATATATTTTTAAGCTGGCTCCACCTAAAGTGGAGGTGTCTTTTTTGATAAACCCAAATGTGTGGTTGATTGTATGAGCGGTTGCAGAAAGTTCAGCAAAATACAGTCCTAATCCTGTATTCGCTTCATGAAAAATATCATCTTGCTCTTGATGTGGCTGAAAACCTTTACCGTCATCTTCTATGGCAATAACAAGAAAGTTGCCATCTTTTTTTGCGTTGATATTGATTTTTGATTTTGCAAAACGCAATGCGTTATAAACTGCAGTACTCACAACTGCGGTCATTAATCGCTCATCAAACACGCCGGTGAGACTTGGGTCGCAGGTGTAATCGAGCTCTAGGTTTTTTGCTATTGCGGAAGGTTGAAGAGCAAATACTTGATCGTCTAAGAATTCATCCATTAAAAAAGTGTCTACATGTAGGTCGTATCCATTTGACGCTAAACGATACAGGTACAAATACTCAACCCATTCATCATTGAGCTTTTTTAAAGACTCTTCAATTTGAACGATTTTAGTTTTGTTTGAACCTTGAAAGTCCGAAGTTTCTTTCAAAGTTTGCAATTGATAAAGTAACGTTCCTACTTGATTTTTGCTCTCGTGTATTGCGCTCGCTAAGATGGTGCTGATATCCATTTTTTTCATTATTCACTTCCAAGCGCTTTTGAATATAACGCGCTTTGTTGTTCTGTTGGCTTAATAGCTGCGCCAGATTTTACTTCATTAAGCCAAGTTTCATATATATCTTTTGCAGACTGAGTGTCTTTCTCTGCTAAGAAAACATCCATCTCATAACCATATGCTTTGGCTTTGACGGACGGGTCATCAGAGAAGGATTCTTGTATCTTTTTAAGAGTACTATTGAAATTGTCTCTTTGGCGTGGAAGTAATGGGCCTTCGTCTGAAAGTCGAGCAAGGGATTCCAAATGATTGAGGTAAACTTCTGCAGTGTTGTAGCAGGAGTGTTTTGCTAAAAAAACCGCTCTTCTGTAAGACATTTCAGCAGTTAAATAATCTTTTATTATCATGCTGATACGACCAAGTTCCATTTGACGTAACAGATTTTTTGGTGATTTACCTATAGCGTCAATAAGCGTTTCTTGGGCTTCTATTGAGTTGCCTTGGGCAATTTGGGTTTTAGCTAGCCAATCATAAGCGCTAACAAAAAAGCGGTTATCTAGCATTAGCTGACGAAAGTTTTGCTCAGCTTTGTCAAAGTCACCTCTTAGGAAATTCGTTTTGGCTTTGCCAAATAGAGCCCAAGGCATTTTTCTTTCTTTAATGGTGTTTTTAAACAGAGTAAGTGCTTTGTTATAGTCTTTTAATTCTAAAAGACAGTCACCAATGATTCTTTCACATTTGCCCGTCAAGGCTGGGTATTTTTCCATGGCGGCAGTAGCTGCAGTAATGGCGTCTTCATAATTTTCCGCATCGAGGGCGATATTTACATCGAGCATGCGCTCTTTTGTTTGCAGTAATTTTGCTAAACGTCGCTGTAGAATGGCTTGTGAAAAAGGCTTTGTTATATAGCCGTCGGGCTGAAATTCGATAGCGCCCATCACCATTTCAATGGAGGTTTCAGCGGTTACCATTAAAAAAGTAGCCGTGTTTGGAATTAATTTAGAATGTCTTACTTCTTCAAGTAATTGCTGACCGTCTTTACCATTGCCTAGGTTGTAGTCGGACAATATTAAGTCAAAAGATTTGCTTCTGAGTAATTCAATGGCTGTCTCTGCTTTCATGGCAATATCAATAGAGCTGAAGCCAAAGTCGGTTAGCATTTTGCGCTGCATTATGCGGGCTTCTGCCATATCTTCTATAAGGAGTGCTTTTTTATTGGAAAAATCTTGTACAGCCATAAAGGATTACATTCCGTGTTTAGCAATTATAAAAAGGACTTATTTGGGTCAATAACTAAGTCTTCAGAAAAAATTTCGTCTTCTTCCGATGTTTGTTGAGGAATAGCGTAAGACTCGCTTGCCCATTCTCCTAGGTCGATTAATTTGCATCTTGCACTGCAAAAAGGCCTATCTTTGTTTTCAGTTGTCCATGGGCTTTTCTTTTGGCATGTTGGGCAACTGACTAAAGTTACAGAATTATTGTTTAGCATGGTAATGACTCTAGAATTTTGTGGTGCAATGTTAAAACTTTAGCATTCATGTCGGAAATGCTACCAGCGTTTTCCAAAATTAGATCCGCTCTTTTTATTCTCTCTGCATTACTTAACTGCGTGGCCATAATTTTTTTGGCGTTGTCCCTGTTTACATTATCCCTGCTCATAACTCTCTGGATCTGTATATCGGCAGGAACGTCAATTGCTATAACAAATTTACATAAGCTATTTTGCTTTGTTTCAAACAGAAGAGGGTGAACGAGCAGTCCGTATGGAGACGATATTTTTTTTAATTGAACTTGTATCTCGTTGCGAATGGCAGGGTGAGTAAGGCTTTCTAACCAAGCTTTTTCTTCTGGCTGGTTGAAGATGATGTCACGTAAAGCGCGACGGTTTAGAGATTTGTCTTCCAGCAAAATATCATCACCGTAGCGTTGGTGAATTCTATTAAGGCAGTGGGTATTTGGTTCAACAACCAACCTAGCAACATCATCGGCATCAACACTTTGAATTCCAAGTTGATTGAAATGTTTAGTGATCGTGCTTTTGCCAGATCCAATGCCACCAGCAAGACCAATGATAGAAGATGAGATGTTTGTCATAGGTTATAAATAAAATACCAGTATCGCGGAAAAAATTAAAAATGGCCCAAATGGTACAGAGCCTGAATCTTTTTTATTTAAGGTCGTATTGTATAGGATTCCGCATAAACTTGCACAAAGTAACATGGGGGCAAGCTCGAATATTCCTAGCCAGGCTCCGATCGCAGCGATCAATTTGACATCACCCAGCCCTATACCATCTTTTCCACGTACAGCTTTATATCCCCAATGCAGAGCGTAGATAGAGCCATAGCCTATCAGCAGTCCTAATACGCTACTTTCTAGTGTTTGGTTGATCAGGTTAATAGATAGGGCGCAAGCTAAGATGACAACACAGCACTCATCTGGGATCAGTTTATGCTCTGCATCAATGACAGCAAGTGTAATGAATGAGCTGAGTAACAATGCATGTAGAACTAATAGTTTTGTATCAGGATGAATCCATAGGAGTGGTAAGCAACAAATAAGGTGTAGTGCTTCTATTGCCGGATAGCGATAAGAGATGATCTGCATGCAATAGCGACATCGGCGCTTGAGAAGGAAGTAGCTTAATAGTGGAATGAGGTCGAACCATGCAAGAGTGTGTTTGCAGTTTGGGCATTGGGATCGTTTTGTATCATCTGTAAGGGGGGTGTTTTGAAAAGGGATGGATAAAATCTGGTGAGCTTCTTGTTGCCAGCTTAGAAATGCTTTCTCAGGCCAACGAATACTGAAAGCTGCTGAAAAGCTTCCAAGGCTCAAGAAAAATGCGCTATATAAGGTATATTCTAGAAATGATGTAAGCATTTATGGCGCCTCCAATAAAGGGGCATACAAAGCAACAAGAGCAGAAGCGACAAACCCGCCTGCAACAAAAAGGCAAAGTGCAGGGATGATTTTCTCCAGTAGAGAGACGCTTTTCTGCCAATGTTTTTCATGGGCAGCTGAAGCTAGTGTCAAGGCTCTTTCTATGTCGCCATCTTGTTCTGCTGAGTGAAGCGCTATCGCGGATTCTTTGGGGAACCAGTGCGCCGGAAAACTGCTTGTATAGTTTTGGCCTAAACGCAGCTTGTAGAAAACTGTTAATATTTCCATCCTTATCGGTTCGTATTTGAAATACTCCGGCATACTTTTTAAAGCGTCTTGTAATGAAAGCCCTGTTTTTCTTGTAGTGCTTAATAGGGAAAAAGTTTGGTGAGCCTGAAATCTCCGCTGAACCTTTCTAACCAATACATTGCATTGCCTTTGTACAAACTTTGAATGATGAGTAACTGAAGCCCACTGCAAAATACGTAGAGCATGAGGTCTGAGGCCAGTGTGAAAATTTGCTCTGTCGGGCTTTTGGTTTGAAGGGCGTTGTTAATTATTAAAATAATGAGTGCGACTTGAATTATGCTAAAAGGGTAGGCTATCGACTTGAGCAACCTTTGCGACCAGCCGAGCAAGGTTTTTAATTGAAGAATAGAAACGGCTAAGCTCTCTTCACAATCCTCACGTGTTCCTTGAGAGTTAATGAGTTGACAGTATGGCGCTGCTGCAGGAAGAGTAATTTTGCTAAGGCTCTCATTGAATAAAGCTCCTTTTGATAGCTCGCCATACAGTGCTTTACTAATATTGGCTATTTTTGCATGAGTCGATGATTGTGCAAGGTGTGAAATGGCTTGGTTAAGTTGTAAGCCTGAATGTAGCGCACTTTGTATTTCCTCATAAAAGATAAGTAGGGCTTTATAATCTAGTTTTTTGAGCTTCCACTCTTTGACTGATACGTGCCACTTTCTGTTTTTTATCTGTGAAAAAACAAGCTCGTTTTCAGATGGGCTGTAAAGGTACTCTTCTTTGTTATGCTGATCTTTGAGGCTATACCAAGGCATTATTCACCTCATTATCTTGATGAGAGAAAGCTTGCCAGAGTACTGGGGATTCAATCAGGCTTTTGTAATCCAGTGGTAGGTTTTGTTTCCATAGCGGCAGTAAACCATTGAAAATGGGTTGCTGGAACTCTGATTTATAATGCATCGATTGATGAATAATCAATTTCAGCGAACTGGCTAAAGAGAAGAAATCCACCTTCCAGCCATGACATCTGTGTATGGCGTCGAGTGCTGAATTAGTATGAAGTGTTGCTAAAACAAGGTGTCCAGTAAGGGCAGCATTCACGGCTAAGTTGGCAGTTACCGCATCACGGACTTCGCCTACCATAATGACGTCAGGATCTTGCCTTAAAAATGACTTTAATAATGCGGCAGAATCTAAACCTATGGCTTGATTTGGTTCGCATTGGAATAACCCAGGAATCTCGTATTCGACCGGGTCTTCAATGGTAAAAATGGTGCGTTTTCCATTATTTAGTTGCTCTAAGCATGAATATAATGTTGTGCTTTTACCCGCTCCTGTTGCGCCACACACAAGAATAAGACCGCTAGGGTATTGAAGTGTTGAGCTCAATGTTTGAAGTAGGGCGGTTTGAATGCCAATCTCATTTAGTGTTAGTTGGTTTTTCTCAGGTAGCAAACGCATGGCGATCTTTTCGCCTTTGACGGTCGCTATGATACTGACTCGAATAAACGTGCTGCGATTTCTTTCTTCAAAGAGAAACTGTCCTTCTTGAGTTCTTCTGGTTTCGGATAAATCCAAATTTGCGCGTATTTTTATGCGGTTGATTAAGCTGCTGTTTGGCAGAAGCTCGGTGACTTTATTTAATTGACCATAACAACGCTGGTGGATTTGTATACCAGAGTTAGTGTGTTCAATGTGTATGTCTGTGGCTTTTTCGTTAACTGCATTTGAGATAATTTCTTCTAGTGTCATTCCTCTTCTCCCGTAGACGCGCTTACGCACTGGTTTGGTAGAATGTTGTCATCTAAGTCAGAGGAGCAGCTCCAGTTTCTATTACTATCGCGGGAATAGGTAAGAAATTCTCCTTCAGTAATGGCGGTACTGGTATTAAATGTCAATTTGATGTCGCCTGTGTCGTCACTTTGGTTTTCAACAGTGATGGACTTAACAATAGAGCTTTCGGATAAAGTGCTTTTTATTAAATCGAATTCGCTGCTGGTAGGAAAATCTCCATTCAAGAGAATAAACTCTTCTACGAGAGATTGGTGTTGGGTGGCGAGATTTTGCGCTTCTATGAGCTTAGCTTTGGCAATTTGGCGCGTAAATGTGGGAGCGGATAAGCTGGCTAAAATGGAGATGATGGCAATAACCACCATAAGTTCTAAGAGGGTAAAACCACGTAAATAGGGACGAGATATTTGCATTCTTCACTCCTTGAAGATTCATGAATGGCATCCTGCCAATTCGTTTGTTTTTTATTGCGGGTTAAACAGTTTGATCTAGAGAACCTCCGGTTAACAGGGCTTCATCATCAATCTTATTAGATTGGTTTTGAGTAGAAGAAGTTGTGTAGATTAGCTCACTTTCATCGAACTCTTCTTCCAACTCTTCAATCAATTGTTTGGATTCCTTATCTTCGATTTCATCAAGCTTCTTTCTATTATCCTGTGACAGTGCTTGACCTTCTTCGGATATGGTAACGATGAGATCGCTAGAAGCTTTTGCGTTTCGCGCATTTAGGGCCGCTATGTTGGTGTCTTCATCTGAGCGCAAGTCAAACGTTGTGTAACCAGGCGTAGTTGTGCCGGTTAATGTGTGACTTGAAACAGCGATGGAATGTGGAAGACTTCCAGACATAATGATCACCAACTTAGATAAGTTAAGTAATAAATACTAATTGGCATTCGGTGATATGTCCAACACAGGTGATGAAATTTGCCTGTATTGGACATTGGGGGAAGGCTGTTACAAGTGTTGAGCCTGTCCAGCTTGAATGGCTGTAATCGCGATAGTATAGACAATATCATCGACTAAAGCGCCACGAGATAAGTCATTTACCGGTTTCCGAATGCCTTGGAGCATAGGGCCAATACTAACAACGTCAGCACTTCGTTGTACGGCTTTGTACGTTGTATTACCTGTGTTCAAGTCAGGGAAGATGAACACAGTGGCTTTACCAGCAACTTTACTGTCTGGTGCTTTTTGTTTCGCGACTTTCTCCATGATAGCTGCATCGTACTGTAATGGGCCGTCAATGAGTAGATCTGGACGAAGGTTTTGAGCTATGGTTGTTGCTTCACGTACCTTGTCGACATCATTACCCGTTCCAGAGCCACCTGTGCTGTAACTGATCATGGCAACTTTTGGTGTGATACCAAAAGCGGCGGCAGAGTCGGCACTTTGAATGGCGATTTCAGCTAATTGTTCAGCTGTTGGGTCTGGATTGATTGCACAGTCACCGTAAACCAATACTTGATCAGGTAGACACATAAAGAAAACAGAAGAAACCAAACTTGAGTCAGGTGACGTTTTAATGAGCTGTAGTGCAGGGCGAATAGTGTTTGCCGTTGTGTGGACGGCTCCTGACACTAAGCCATCAACATCACCAACTTGCAGCATCATAGTGCCGAGCACAACATTGTCTTCAAGTTGCTCGCGCGCCACAATGTCTGTTAAACCGCGATTTTTCCTTAACTCCACCATAGGCGCGACATAGCGCTCGCGTATGCTGAGAGGGTCAAGGATTTCCACGCCGTGGTTCAATTCAACACCATTATTCTGAGCAATTCTCAGGATTTCTGCTTCATTGCCTAATAATGTACAGCGAGCAATGCCGCGTTCGGCACAAATAGAAGCGGCTTGAATAGTTCGTATTTCTTCACCTTCCGGCAAGATGATGCGTTTATTAAGTGAACGAGCCAACTCAATAAGACGGAAGCGGAATGCAGGAGGAGATAATTTGCGCTCCTCTTGGTTCATGGCGAATGAATTG
Source organism: Marinomonas sp. 15G6-16 (assembly GCF_055809555.1). NCBI lineage: Bacteria > Pseudomonadati > Pseudomonadota > Gammaproteobacteria > Oceanospirillales > Oceanospirillaceae > Marinomonas > Marinomonas sp. 15G6-16. Next base: position 3,172,244 of record NZ_CM147916.1, read on the forward strand.
ATCCAGTCATGGTCAATACAGCGAGCAATATGCTCTTTTACCATGAGTACGCGTTCTTTATCGTCCAACGGAATTTCTTGGTTAAAGGATTGCATATTAATCACGGTTTCCCAGCTGTTGGATTCAACAGAGAGAATAGGCAAGCCTTTTGCCATGGCTTTACCGCAAAGAGACATTAGGTTTTCACTTGGTTGATAGCCACCAGTCAATACGAGTGCAGCGATTTTGATGTCGTTCAGTGCGGCTATGGCTGTTGCCATGATGACATCTGTTCTGTCTCCAGGCGTGAATACCAACACACCTGGGCGCAAAGCTTCAAGCATGTTTTCCACGCCACGAGCACAAAGGGTATAGGATTGAACTCGTCTAGAATCAATATCACCTGGATTGATGACGCGAGCATTTAAGAAGTCTGCAACGTCTTTTACTCGAGGATAAGTCAGCTCTTCTGCAGAAGGTATTTGGCCGAGTAAGCTGAAATTACGTTTGAAAATTCCTCTTTGTGCGAACATGTCACCATAAGATTTTACACCTAATGATCCTGGTGTGGTCTTGTTTAAAATGCACCCAATGACATCGTTGGCTTTTATTCCACCATAGGACCCAGCGGCAATTTCAACGTGATGCTCTAGTTCGTTGACTCTCATATTATTAGGAGCTGTCACCAAGACAAGGCCGGCATCAAGCGTTCGAGCGATGGCTTTGTTTAAACGTGTTGCATAAGGGTGGCCTGCAATTTGAGCAAGGCCTTCAACAATAACGGTAGAGTCTGGTTCAACGCTGGCTTGAAAGCGCCCAACAATTTCTTCCATCAATTCGTCTATGTTGTCGTTATATAAGTAACGCTCAGCTTCATGAAGAGGAATAGGTTCTGCAGGTGTTAAAGTCGAACCTTGGGCAACCATGGCTGTTGATTTATCTGGGCCTTTGTCGCCTGGTTGAGGTTGCGCGATAGGTTTGAAGAAACTGGCTTTTAAACCTTGCTGTTCTAGTGCGCGAACCAACCCAACTGAGACAGAGGTTAAACCAACGCCTGGGCCAGTAGGAACCGTCATAAGTACATTAATTGACATATTTAATCCTAATAAATCCGTTATGTTTAAATGTCGTTACTAATCTTGAATTAAGTTGATGGTATCGAGCGCAATCATTAACTCTTCATTAGTAGGAATAATCCAAACGTTTGTATTGCTGTGCTCAGCAGTAATGTTAGATGATTCACCGCGAGGCGCTTCTGTATTAAGTGTCGAGTCTATATTGATATTAAGCGCTTTTAGATGCTGACAAATAACTTGGCGTAAGTAGCTTGAGTTTTCGCCAATGCCACCCGTAAAGACTAGGTGATCAATACTTTCTAATGTTGTCGCGACACTCGCAAGGTGTTTTGCCGCGCGTGCAGCGAACATATTTAAAGCAAGTAAGGCTTTCTCGTCACCTTTCTCCATGGCTTCTTCTAATGTTCGACAATCGTTAGAGAGCTCAGAAATACCCAACAATCCACTTTCTTTATTGAGAATATCTAAGGCTTCTTGGGCGCTGATGTTTTCAGCTTGTCGAATGAAAGAGATTAGACCTGGATCCAAACTACCAGAGCGAGTGCCCATCATTAGGCCTTCTAAAGGTGTAATCCCCATACTAGTGTCGGATGATTTTCCTTTGTTAATGGCACATACGCTAGCGCCATTGCCTAAGTGAGCAACTAATACGCCTTGCTCATCGCTACCTGGAACTGTTTTGGCTAGTTGCTGGCTAATATAGCGATAACTTGTACCGTGGAACCCATACTTTCTAAAATGATGTTCACGATACAGTTGCATAGGAATAGGGTAGAGGTACTGTTCTGGCTCTAGAGTTTGGTGGAATGCGGTGTCAAAAACTGCAGCTTGAGGAATGCCAGGAAAAAGTTCAAAGGCAACTTCTATGCCTTTTAAGTGCGCTGGATTGTGTAATGGAGCAAATTTGGCGCATTTTTCTATGCCATCAATAACATTTTGGTCGATTAAAACTGATTCACTAAAAGTTTCTCCACCATGGACCACGCGATGCCCAATGCCAACTAAAGAGGATTCAATTTCAGTGTGGGATTTCAGCCACTCTTTAATTTGTGAAACGGCATTTTTGTGGCTGCTATCAGCTAATGAAATTTCGTTTTTTTGCCCTTCATATTTAAAAGTAATGCTACTTCCTGTTGAGCCTAAGCGATCGGCGATTCCTTCCACAAGAATGGTTTGGCCTGCATTTGCTAAGATGGCAAATTTTAATGAAGAGCTTCCGCAATTGATTACTAAAATACTATCTTTCATGATTTTTCCTGAGATACTCGCAAAGACAGGTCAATTGCCTGAACGTGCTTGGTTAAGGCGCCAATAGAAACAAAGTCGACACCTGTTTCCGCTACTTTTAAAAGATGCTCTTTTGTCATGTTGCCCGATGCTTCAAATTTAACCTGCCCTTTGAATTTTTGGACAGCGGTTGTCATGTCATCATAAGAGAAGTTATCGAGCATAATGATGTCTGCGCCTGCTTTTACGGCTAGGGCGACTTCTTCTAAATTTTCAGTTTCAACTTCTATGGTTTTTCCAGGAGCAATGTTCTGCGCCATAGATACGGCGTTTGTAATGGAGCCAGCAGCCATAATATGATTTTCTTTAATAAGAAATGCGTCGTATAAACCAAAGCGATGGTTTTTGCCTCCACCGACAGTGACGGCATATTTTTGAGCCTGTCTCATGCCAGGTATGGTTTTTCGAGTATCTAGAATAGTGAGGTTAGAGTCTGAAACTATTTGGCTGTATTGATGGGTGACGGTCGCGGTGTAAGAAAGTGTTTGCAGAAAATTTAATGCAACTCTTTCGCCTGTTAGTATGGTTCGTGCATGGCCTTTTAATGTTAAAAATGGGCGGTTTGCTTCAATAAGGTCGCCATCTTTATTGTGCCAGTCTAAAGAAATATGGCCTGCTAATTGAGAAAATACTTCATTAACCCATTCTTGGCCGCACAAAATGGCTTCTTCACGACTAATAATCGTCGCTGTGATTTCTTCATTATCAGGAATTAGCTGGGCGGTGATGTCGCCGGAACCTATGTCTTCTTCTAATGCAAAAGCAACTTGCGATCGAATGTGCTCAGATAGAAGAGCGTTCAAAAGAGTCATGTATTATCCTAAATTGGCCAAATCTTAAAATTGTTATTGTAGCTTGATATGCGCAATGCGTCAGTGGCGTTTTTTCTATATTTATTGATTTATATACACTTTATGTTAACTCATGGCCTTTCTGTTGGATGTTCGGTCATCTTACTGACAAATATAGATCTTTCTTGTGATGTTATCGAGTCAGATAAATCTAATATATTTTTAAGCAACCCTGATGAAAATCGCATGATTTGTATTATTATTGTACAGAAGCATGGTTATTCACAATACTTATTGAGTTGATTTTTCTGGTGAATGTTAGTGTGTGCCTTCCAATCGAGCTATTGTGCCGTAGAGACCTTGTCAGGTTTTAAGCTGTTTTAGGTCAAGAAAGAAGGCGCAAAAATACTCGCTAATCCTTATTCTTAACTCAGATGGCTAGGCGATTTGTTGATTAGGTGTTAACCTTACGTCCAAATTAGAAGAGTCGTAGATGAAAAAAGCTCTTAGAAATATGAGAGTATTTAATTTTTGCGGAAGTTGGGAAGGCTAAAATGTCTTTTTACTTAATCTTTTTTTAGTTAAAAGTTTTGAATTTTTATGTACTTATAGACACTCTATCCGTGCATGAAAACTTAATCTTGGGCTTGATGAACCAAGCCTAAATTGGAAGCAAGCCGACTATGAAATATTAGTAGTCGATGCAGTGGAAATGACATAAAAACAACAATAGTGACCGCTGGAATAGATAAAACGACGTGTTAGGTGCTATCGAATGACACGTCGCTTTATCTTAGGTTGGCTGGATTTTATGTAAGTAATTATATGAAACCCAATGGTTTGTTTAAGTAGTCACTAGGGAAAAATACAAAAAATCCCTAGTGATTAGTATCTGTTCTAATAGCGGGAGTTATTAACACGATGACTGAGCAGCATATTCTCGAAGACATCGATCCAATTGAAACCAAAGAGTGGGTCGATGCGCTTGAGTCTGTCCTTCGCGAAGAAGGGCCTGAACGCGCGCAATACATTTTAAACCGTTTGACTAGCGAAGCTTCACAAGCTGGCACGTCATTACCTTCGTCAATTACGACGCCTTACTGCAATACAATTGCTCCTCAAGATGAGAAACAATTGCCTGGTGATGTGTTTATGGAGCGTAAAATTCGCTCAATAATCCGCTGGAATGCATTGGCAATGGTAATGAAGGCAAACCGCAATGATTCCACTTTAGGTGGTCACATTACGAGTTTCTCTTCTGCGGCAACACTTTATGATATTGGTTTTAACCATTTTTTCCGTGGCAACAGCGATAAGCAAGAAGCGGATATGGTATTTTTCCAAGGCCATATTTCTCCAGGTATTTACGCGCGCTCTTATATTGAAGGTCGTTTGACTGACGAGCAGCTAGATAACTTCCGCCGAGAAGTGGATGGTAAAGGTCTATCTTCTTACCCACATCCATGGTTAATGCCTGATTACTGGCAGTTCCCAACCGTTTCTATGGGCTTAGGTCCATTGCAAGCTATTTACCAAGCGCACGTTATGAGATACCAACATAACCGTGGCTTGATTGACCAAGGCGACCGTAAAGTATGGGCGTTCTTAGGTGATGGTGAGTGTGATGAGCCAGAATCTTTAGGTGCTATCGCTCTTGCTGGCCGTGAAAAACTAGACAACTTGATTTTCGTTATTAACTGTAACTTACAGCGTCTTGATGGTCCTGTACGTGGTAACTCGAAGATTGTACAAGAGTTGGAAGGTGTGTTCCGCGGTGCTGGCTGGAACGTTGTTAAGTGTCTATGGGGTCGTCATTGGGATCCATTGTTTGAAAAAGACACGAAAGGTTTGCTTGTTAAACGTATGAATGAGGTTTGCGATGGCGAACTTCAGAACTACAAAGCAAACGGTGGTGCATATACTCGCGAACATTTCTTTGGCAAATATCCTGAATTGCTAGAAATGGTTAAGGACATGACTGATGAAGAGATCATGAACCTAAACCGCGGTGGTCATGACCCATACAAAGTTTACGCAGCTTACGCTGAAGCGACATCTCACAAAGGTCAACCTACTGTTATCTTGGCTCAAACAGTCAAAGGTTACGGTATGTTTAAAGCGGCTGAAGCGCAAAACACGGCTCACCAAACTAAGAAATTGGATGAAGAGTCTTTGGCTCAATTCCGTGACAAGTTCGGTATTCCAATCAGTGATGAAGAGCTGAAAGATCTGCCTTACTACAAGCCAGCTGAAGACAGCCCAGAGATGCAATACTTACGCTCACGTCGTAAAGAACTAAGTGGAGATTTCCCAGTTCGTCGCCGTGACTGTGAAGCACTTGAAGTTCCTTCTCTTGAAGCTTTTAAAGCTCAAATTGCAGGTACGAAAGGTCGCGAAATTTCTACTACTATGGCGTTCGTGCGTGCATTGAATGTTATGGTTAAAGATAAGAAGATTGGTGAGCGTGTTGTGCCAATTCTTGCCGATGAAGCTCGTACTTTCGGTATGGAAGGTATGTTCCGTCAGCTAGGTATTTATAGCTGTGAAGGGCAACGTTACACACCGCACGATCATACTCAGGTTATGTTCTACAAAGAGTCTCAAGATGGTCAGATTCTGCAAGAAGGTATCAATGAAGCGGGTGCATTCTCTTCATGGTTAGCGCTAGCAACTTCTTACAGCAACAGCAATCTGCCTATGATTCCTGTTTACATCTACTACTCTATGTTTGGTTTCCAACGTATTGGTGACTTGGCATGGGCAGCGGGTGACTCTCAGGCTCGTGGCTTCTTGATTGGTGCGACAGCAGGTCGTACAACTCTAAATGGTGAAGGTCTACAGCACGAAGATGGTCATTCACACATCCTTGCTGGCACGATTCCAAACTGTATTTCTTATGACCCAACTTATTCATATGAAGTTGCTGTCATTGTACAAGACGGCTTGCGTCGTATGTACCAAGATAAAGAGAGTGTTTTCTATTACTTAACGGTAATGAATGAAAACTATGCTCATGAAGATATGCCAGAAGGCGTTGAAGATGGCATTCTTAAAGGTATGTATAAGCTTAAATCTCATGCTAAGAAAACAAACAAGAAGCAAGTTCAATTACTTGGTTCTGGTGTTATCTTGCGTGAAGTAGAAGCCGCAGCAGAAATTCTGTACGCAGATTACGGTGTGAACTCCGATATTTGGAGTGTCACTTCTTTCAACGAACTACGTCGTGAAGGTCTTGATGCTAGCCGTTGGAATATGTTGCACCCAGAAGATCAACCTCGTCAGTCATACGTTGAATCTTGTCTTGAAGGTAAAGGCCCAGTTATTGCGTCTACAGACCACGTTAAGCTTTTTGCTGATCAAATCCGTCCTTTCGTTAAAGGTACGTACAACGTATTAGGTACGGACGGTTTCGGTCGAAGTGATACACGCGCTCAACTACGTCATTTCTTTGAAGTGAATCGTTACTGGGTTGTTGTATCTGCTTTGAGTGCATTGGCGAAAGACGGTGTAGTTGATGCATCTGTAGTTAGCGAAGCTATCGCTAAGTTTGGCTTGGATCCGAATAAGCCAAACCCTGTAACCTGCTAATTACCAAACAAGCTGGGTACCTGACCTAGAGCATCTAGGTCAGGTAAGTTATTAAGTTTGATGCGTCTATAGGACAAAGGAGATTTCTGTGAGTACTGAAATCATTCGAGTACCGGATATTGGCGGTGCGACTGATGTCGAAGTTATTGAGATCAGTGTAAGTGTTGGTGACGTGATTGACGTTGACCAATCTATTATTGTTTTAGAAACAGATAAAGCATCTATGGATGTACCATCTTCTATGGCCGGAAAGGTTGTAAGTATTTCTGTAAAAGAAGGTGATAAAGTTTCTGAAGGCGATGACGTTCTTGTTATTGAAGTAGAAGGTGCTGGATCTGCGCCGGAAGCAAAAGAAGAAGCGGCTCCAGCTGCTGCTCCGGCAACAGCAAGTGCTTCTGTTTCTAGTGAACAGCAAGTAAATGTACCTGATATTGGTGGCTCAACAGACGTTGAGGTTATCGAAGTTTGTGTATCTGAAGGTGATGTGGTTGAAGAAGGTGATTCTTTAATCGTATTGGAAACAGACAAAGCTTCAATGGACATTCCATCTCCTTTCTCAGGAAAAGTAGGTACGATTCAAATTAAAGTAGGCGATACCGTTTCTGAAGGTGCTGCTGTTTTAATGATGGTTACTGAAAGTGCTGGAGACGAAGCTCCTGCTCCTGTTTCAGCGGCTCCTGCAGCTGAAGCTGCGGCACCAGTATCTGGTGGCGTTGAAGCAGTTAATGTGCCTGATATCGGTGGTGCTGAAGGCGTTGACGTTATTGAAGTGGCAGTTGCTGTTGGTGATACCGTTTCAGAAGGCGATTCTATTATCGTTCTTGAAACAGATAAAGCATCTATGGAAATCCCAGCACCTAAATCAGGTGTTGTTAAATCTCTTTCTATTAAAGAAGGTGATACGGTTTCTGAAGGCGACTTGATTCTTGAGCTTGAAGTTGAGGGTGGTGTATCTGCTCCTGCAGAAGCACCTAAAACATCTGCTCCAGCAGCGGCGCCAAGTGCACCTGTGACATCAGCTCCAGCTAAAGCGACGGCACCAGTAGATCAATCAGCTGTATTGTCTTCACCTTCTAAAAAGGTTCATGCTGGTCCTGCTGTACGTATGCTGGCTCGTGAATTGGGTGTTGATCTTTCATTGGTTCGTCCTACTGGACCTCGTGGTCGTATTCTTAAAGAAGACTTACACGCATACGTGAAAGCAGCTGTTAAGAAAGCTGAATCTGCTCCAGCTGGTGCTGCGAGTGCTGGTTTGCCAACAGTTCCAGATCAAGACTTCAGTAAGTTCGGTGAAGTTGAAGTTGTTAAAATGAGTAAGATTCAGCGTTTAACTGCTGAAAACATGGTACGCAATGCGCTTGTTGTGCCTTCTGTTACTCAGTTTGATAAAGCAGATATCTCTGATCTTGAAAGCTTCCGTAAAGGCTTGAAAGGCGAAATGGAAAAACAAGGTGTGAAATTAACACCACTTCCATTCCTAATTAAAGCTGTTGCTCAAGCAATGGTTGCCAATCCAAGCTTCAATGTTTCATTGATGGCTGACGGTGAAAGCTATGTGCAGAAGAAATACGTTCACATTGGTATTGCGGTAGATTCTCCTGCAGGCCTTGTTGTTCCAGTATTGCGTGATGCAGATAAGAAGTCTGTTATTCAGATTGCAAAAGAAGCTGGTGAGCTAATCAAGAAAGCACTTGATAAGCAATTGAAGCCTGCGGATATGCAAGGCGGTTGTTTCACAATCTCTAGCCTTGGTGCAATCGGTGGTACAGGCTTTACGCCAATCGTGAATTGTCCTGAAGTTGGTATTCTAGGTGTTTCTAAAGCGGACATTGAACCGCGTTGGAATGGCAAAGAATTCGAGCCTCGTACAATGTTGCCTCTATGCCTATCTTACGATCATAGAGCGGTAAACGGTGGTGATGCAGGTCGTTTCATGACTTACTTGAATTCATTGTTGAGTGACGTTCGTCGCCTAACACTGTAATTTCAATGTGTTTTAAAAAGCCGCTCTATATGAGCGGCTTTTTTATTGGCTATTGAAACTAAGTAATCTTCCATCCATCGCTGTGGCCTCCCTTGGCTTTTTAAAAAACAGATAGACTATTAAATCTGGATAAATGTTAGGGAGAGTGAAGTTGTGGAACGTACAGTGCGTGCTTTATTGGGGAGTTAATAGAAAGGCCTGATGTTTGGCCTCACTATTAATTGGTGGCTTCAATGGTTTATTTCGTTGAAGGTGATTCCGCTGCTTCATCTTCTTTAATGCGAAGGTAAATTTCTTCACGGTGGACGGCGACACTTTTTGGCGCCTTTATACCTATACGAACTTGATTGCCCTTAACGTCTAGTACTGTAATTTCCGTATCGTCTCCAATATTAATGCTTTCCCCTGTTCTTCGGGTGATGACTAACATAATTCCTATCCTTTGGTTGTTATCGTGTCTAAAAAATACAGTTTTAGCTGTATTTTTGTCAACTGAGTTTAATGTATAAGGTCTATTTTGATGTAGCAATATTACAGCTTAAATAAACGGCGTAAATAGAACTTTCTAAGCTTTTACACTTTCAAAAGAGCTCGAGCTTCTTTAACAACACCTATAACTTGAATGTCTTTTGTTGCCTCTATCGCATGATAAAGTGGATTTAATGGTTTTAAATACACTCGACCTGCATCTAATACGAACTTCTTGAAGGTTATCTCATTGCTCTGTAGCATTTTTGCGACAATCAAGTCACCATTTTGAGGTGTAAGACTCGGTTCAACAAAAATGAAATAGCCTTCTGGAACGCTAGACCCAGAAGGTGAGGTCATGTAATCACCTACGACTTTTAACCAAAAAGATTTATCGGATTCGCTATATTCTGTGTACATCCACTTTGTTTGTTCAGTATCAACATTGAATGTAGGCCAATTTGCAGCTTGATCATGTGTAATGACTGGTCGAGCTTGAATTTGGTTTGCTTGAAGAGGTTTTACTTTCTCGCTCTTGTATCGGGGAATCGACTCTTTGAGTTCAGTATATTCGCCAGACTCTAACCATTCGACATCACATTCTAATGCCTTTGAAAGAGCAACAATTTTACGAGGATTTTGCGTCTTACCATCTTCAATCTTTTGAAGAGATTGTTGGCTAATGCCGACAAGGCTTGCTAACTGCGCTTGAGTTAGTCCAAGTTCGATTCTTTTTTCTTTAACGCGATCAGCAATAGTCATTTGACGATAATTACAACTTTTTCTGTATTTGACAAACAATAAAAACTGTCATCAAATACAGTAAAAGTTGTTAGGAGGGGCTGTATGACAGCTATTGCGAAAGCAATTGAAATTATTGGTAGTCAAACGGCACTTGCAAAAATGCTAGGTGTAAAACAAGCGCATGTATGGAATTGGTTGCATATACACAAACGTGCGCCAGCTAAGTATATAAGGCGCATATCGCTTGCTACAGAAGGGAAAGTAACAGAAAGTGAGTTATTACAAGATCACGAGGTGTAATTACCCTGTTTAACTGATTTTTGATTTATTTCTACTCCTATCAAATTCTTTCCTAGGAATACTTAAAAACAATCACCATATAAAGCACCTTAAAAAGGTGTTTTGTTGTACAATCCGTCGCGAATTTTATTGTCCTTTTCTTAAATATTATAAGTGTAGTAAGTGACCCCTATGGCGACGAAAGCAACTGTCTATAAAGCATCCGTACAAGTTTCTGATATGGACCGACATCATTACCAAGGATACGACCTGACTCTGGCATTACATCCGTCAGAAACAGAAGAGCGCATGATGGTTCGCTTAGCGGCATTTGCCTTGTTGGCCGATGAAAAAGAAGGGGACGAACAGCTGAGCTTTACCAAAGGTATTAGCACGGAAGATGAGCCGGATTTATGGCAAAAGAACTTCTCTGATGAAGTGCTATTGTGGGTGGAACTTGGCCAACCTGATGAGAAGCGCCTAAGAAAAGCTTGTGGTCGTGGTCAGCAAGTTGTGGTGGTGAACTACAACGATAAATCCGATATTTGGTGGGATCAAAATAAAGGCAAAACCAGCCGTTTTAACAACCTACGTATTTTGCAATTCCCTGAATCTCAAGTGATTGAACTTTCCAAATTATGCGCCCGCTCTATGCAGCTTAATGTCACAATTCAAGACAATGAAATGTGGATTTCTAGTGAGTTGGGCGAATGCCGATTAACACCAATATGGCGAGGAGAGCAGTAAGCTCCCTCGCTTATGTCTTAAATCCTGTATAGGGCTTATGCTCTATGTAGGTTTTTCTGGAACAAAGCCACGGCTTTTGAGTAACACTCAAGGGCCAATGCTGGGTCGTAACGGTCACCTTCATCACGCATAAAAGCATGTTGTCCATTAAACTCATGCCAGCTAAATAAACGTTCTGTATTCAAGAGCTGCTGATAAATCTTTTGTCGGCCTTCTGTTGGCACATGAGGATCTTGTTTCCCCCATACCATGACTAATTCTCCCTGAATCTCATTTGTGCGAGTGAAAGAGTCATTACCTTCCTGACAAGGAATGGTATTCGAGTGAATGTCTGTAGCATACAAACAGAAAGCCGCTTGTATACGAGGATTTAGTGCCGCACGATAAGCCAAATGACCACCTAAACATACCCCCATAGAACCAAATTGCCCTGTACAATAATCGGCTTTTTCAAAATGCTCGATCATAGCAACAGTGTCACTGTCATGAGACTCTAAAGGTTTGGTGAATTTGTCATCATTGCCTTTGTCTTTACCTTCATCATCGTACGCCAATACAGTGCCAATTGGGTTTAGTTCATGGAAAACTTCAGGAACAATCACCACAAAACCATGTCCAGCCATCATCATGGCAGAGCGCGTGATAGGTGCCGTTTGTTGGAAAATTTCAGAATAAAAGAAGATACATGGAAAGCGGCCTTCGGCTTGAGGGCGATAAATCGTGCAACGCATTGTGCCTGTTGGCGTGTTAATATCTTCATCGTGATGTTGAATGATCATGGAATTCCTTAAAGAGAAGGTTATTTTTTATCATGATATTCGACCCTTCAAGTTGTGACAAATATTGAATTGAAAAGAAGAGATCCGCAATATGCGCATTTTACTGCTCAGTGCCTATGAAGCCAGCAGTCATAAAGCTTGGGCTGAAACCCTAATGTCGGGTTTGGCTCATCATGATTGGCGCTATTTAGCCTTGCCAGCGCGGCACTTTGCTTGGCGCATACGAGGTAATGCAATGAGCTTTGCCTTTGATCCTGCCTTTAAAGAAACCTTAGAAAAACCCTTTGATTTAGTGATCGCGACCTCCATGACCGATTGCGCAGGGTTGAAAGCCTTTTGCCCAGATTTACAAAACATTCCTTGGTTGTTGTACTTCCATGAAAATCAGTTTTCTTACCCAAAAAACAGCCAGCAGCAGGGCATCATTGAAATGCAAATGGTGACGCTTTACAGTGCCTTATCTGCTGACCTATGTGTGTTTAATAGTCAATTTAATCGAACGTCTTTTTTTCAAGGGGCGCGAGCCTTGCTGAAAAAGCTCCCTGATTATGTGTATCCAGATTGGCTGGATAAAACAGAAGAAACCTCTCAGGTGCTAGCAGTTCCTCTGTCGAACGATATTTTTAAAATGGGTGATAACCCTATTGAAAATCATGACGAAAAGCTGGATAAAAAGCTTAAACTGGTTTGGTCTGCTCGCTGGGAATACGACAAAGGGCCAGATCGATTACTAGCCATCTTGGAAGAAATGGAAGCACGTCAGATAGATTATGAAATAGCGATTTTGGGTGAACAATTTCGTTCAGTTCCAAAAGAGTTTGAACAGATAAACCAGAACTTCTCTCATCGTATAACCCAATTCGGGTTTGCTGAATCAAGACAAGACTACTTAGACATCTTAGCGTCTTCTGACATGGTGTTGTCTACTGCGTTACATGAATTCCAAGGCCTGTCTGTTTTAGAAGCGGTGGCATTAGGTTGCACACCAATTTTGCCAAATAGACAGGTTTACCCTGAGTTATTTGGTGACGCTTTCCTCTATGAAAGTGACTTAGATAATGTAAAGAAAGAAGCGCGATCTGCTGTTAAATTGATTGAAAAACATCAAAAAATGATGGCATCAGTTATAGATGTTAGTGATTTTCAAGAAAGCAGTTTGCTGAAAAAGTACAATGATTTTTTTGGCGAATTAACAAAAAGCACCATCCGCTGAACTTTTGCTCATAAGCTTAATCAAATACCTTTGATAGTGTTCTAATCGGAGGTGTTATGGCATTTTTATTGGGTGGAATACGCCACCATGAAATAAAGAAAAATAAGACCATTTTTGCACGAATTCATCAAGATGAAAGCGTCATCACTCATCATTATATTCAGTGTGTTGATCATGTTCTTCATTATGTTTCTTCTCCTCAACTTGCTTCTCAACCAGAAATGAAAAGCAGCGTTGTGTTTGTTCATGGAACACCTGGAAGCTGGGTCAGCTTTTCCCGTTATTTCGAAAATGAAGAGGTTACAAATCATTTTTCAATTCATGCGATTGACCGGCCAGGCTGGGGAGAATCCGGTTACGATAAAGGCCACTTTCCTTATTCCTTGAGTGAGCAATCACGGCTAATCGGGCCAATGTTAGAAGCTATCTGGAAAGCCAATAAGCAACAAAAAATCCTCTTGGTTGGTCATTCATTTGGTGGCTCTTTAGTACCAAAGTTGGCGGTGGATTACCCTCAATATGTCAAAGGGATAATTGTGTTAGCAGGGGACTTGGATCCTGAATTATCGGAAGCCCGTTGGTTCAATAAATTAATGGCTCGTTTACCCAATATTTGTTTCCCAAAGCGTTGGGTAAATTCTAATGAGGAAGTATTAGCTATTCGACCAAGCCTGACACATTTACAAACAGAATTTTCTCAAATATCCATGCCCATTTCTGTGTTACAAGGTCGTCAGGATGGCTTAGTGAGACCAGATAATGCTGTTAAAGCGCTAGACATATTCTCATCGGCTGAAGTGGAAGTAATTATGCTAGATGGCGCCAGTCACATCATTAATTTAACTCATGTTTATGATGTTAAAGAGGCCATTGCTAACATGGCTAAAAAGGCTTGATAAATATATTTAACTCATTGTTTTAAAATAGAAAATAAAAGGATTTAGTGGGATTTTTTATTTTTTCTGTATTTTTGTTTAATTTCAAAAGACGGCTTGTAAAGTCAATTTAAGTCTTTTATGCTGTTTGCAAATTGTCCGTCGGGGTGCCTCGTTTTAGTAGGCTGAGAGATGAAATTTCATTAACCCGGTGAACCTGATCCGATTAGTATCGGCGTAGGGAACGGATGCGATGTTATGCAGTCTTCTTATGCATTTTTTCGTGCACTCATTTCCTATGTCGCCTGATAAAACTGGGTGATATACATGTCTCGTCTTCAAGACAAAACAGCATCAAAAGCAACACCAATTGCGTTAACCATTGCAGGCTCTGATAGCGGCGGTGGCGCTGGAATTCAAGCGGATTTAAAAGCCTTTTCTGCCAATGGTGTCTATGGCGCAAGCGTGCTTACTGCCGTCACTGCACAAAATACACAGGCGGTCACCGCCGTTCATCCTATTCCCATTGATATTGTTACCGCTCAAATTGTCGCTGTGCTTGATGATCTAAATGTTCAAGCCATTAAAATCGGTATGTTGTTCTCCAGTGATTTAGTCATTGCTGCGGCGAATGCCTTACAAGACTTCAAGGGCTTGGTGGTGTTAGATCCTGTGATGATTGCCAAATCTGGCGATGCGCTTTTGCAGGAAGCAGCGGTTAACGCACTCAAATCCGAACTGATTCCACGAGTGGATTTGCTCACACCAAATTACCCAGAAGCCAAAGTCTTGTTAGGTTTATCTCCTCAAGATGCTTTCGATGACAGTCGACTTATTCCCCATGCTTTTGAGTTACTCAAGCTCGGTGCAAAGCATGTTTTGTTGAAAGGGGGCACGGTGAAAGTGACATCTGTACTGATGTGTTGGTGAGTGAAAATCTAGAGCCAATCACATTTCACGCCCCACGAATCAACACAAAAAACACCCACGGAACAGGCTGTACTTACTCTTCCAGCATTGCCGCTTGGTTAGCCAAAGGCGCGACGATGGCTGAAGCAGTTAAGCAATCTCACTCTTATCTTCATCGAGCGATTGAATGCGCAGACCAATTACACATTGGGTCTGGTCATGGGCCTGTTCACCACTTTCATCGTATGTGGGAAACAGAGAGTCAGTGGGGGAAAAATGAACGCATTTAAAGATCAAGTCATTGTACTAGGCGCAGGTGTGGCGGGCCTTTGTGTGGCGACGGAATTGGTTGAACGAGGCATCATTCCAACGGTAATTGATCGTCAATTGGAGCCCGGCCCGGAGTCTTGTTCTTGGTGGGCGGGAGGCATGCTCGCGCCATATTGTGAAGTAGAAAGCGCAGAAGATGCGGTGTTGCATTACGGTAAAAAAGCCGCAGGCTGGTGGCAAAAACATACAGACGTGGTGAAGTATCAAGGCTCATTGGTATTGGCGTTACAGCGAGATCAAGCAGACTTACAGCGTTTTGCAAACCGAACTCAAGCTTACGATGTATTGGATGCAGATGGCATTGCTGAACTTGAGCCTGACTTATCAGGTCGATTCTCCCGAGGCTTGTATTATGGCGAAGAAGCCCATTTGTCTCCACGGAATGCATTGCGTGCATTGAAAAGCAAATTGATACAGCAAGGCGTTGAATTCATTTGCCAAGATGTAGAACCAGAAGTCTTAACCAAAGACGGCTTAGTAATTGACTGTCGTGGCATTCAAGCAAAGCCTGATTTAAATAGTTTGCGTGGTGTGAAAGGCGAAATGCTGATTTTACGTTGCCCAGAAGTGCAACTCACTAGACCCGTACGCTTACTTCATCCTCGTATTCCTTTGTATATCGTCCCCCGTGGAGACGGTGTTTACATGCTAGGTGCCACCATGGTGGAAAGTAGTGCGAAAAAACACGCCACAGCGCGCTCTATCATGGAATTATTAAATGCCGCATACGTACTGAACCCTGCCTTTGGCGAAGCAGAAATTCTCGAAATCGGTGTAGACAGCCGTCCAGCCTTTGCAGACAACCTTCCTCGTATACATCGTCAAGGGCAGATCGTCCGAGCTAATGGCTTATATCGCCATGGTTTTTTGCTCGCGCCAACCTTGGCAAAAATGGTGGCTGATTATCTAGACCAAGGCGTGGAATCCGAATGGTTTGACATAAAAGCGTCTGATACTCAAAAGAGGTCATAAATTTATGAAACATATACAGGTAAATAGCGAAACAGTAACGGTGAAATCGGAACAGCTTTCTGACCTTTTGATTGAGTTAGGTTATGGCGATTCTGTGGTTGCGACCGCTGTAAATGGTGATTTTGTTGCCCAAGGCAATCGAGTCAACACACAAATAAAAGAAGGCGACCGCATTGAAGTGCTTGCCCCAATGCAAGGAGGTTGATGATGAGAGACTTTTACGGCGTGCAATTGGAAACGCCTTTTATGCTAGGAACCGCACAATACCCTTCGCCTGCGATTCTGGCGAAAGCCTTTGAGCAAAGTAAAGCCAGTGTAGCAACGGTTTCACTACGCCGTGAAGCCAGTGGCGACAAAGCAGGGCAAGATTTCTGGCGTTTAATTCAGCAGTTAAACGTGCATGTGCTGCCAAATACAGCCGGTTGCCACACAGTAAAGGAAGCTGTGACTACCGCACATATGGCGCGGGAAGTCTTTGGGACGTCTTGGATTAAGTTAGAAGTGATTGGTGAGGAAGACACCTTGCAACCAGACGTATTTGGCTTGGTGGAAGCAGCCAAAATCCTCACTGAAGAGGGGTTTCAAGTTTTCCCTTACACCACAGAAGATTTAGTTGTCGCGGATAAACTGGTTAACGCCGGTTGTCGTGTATTGATGCCATGGGGCGCACCGATTGGCTCTGGCATGGGACTAAACAACGTGTTTGGTTTGCGGGCGCTACGGGCGCACTTTCCTGATATTCCATTGGTTGTGGATGCTGGGTTGGGTTTGCCAAGCCAAGCCGCACAAGCCATGGAGCTTGGAATGGATGCCATTTTGCTCAACACCGCCGTCTCCAAAGCAGGCGACCCAGTCATGATGGCAGAAGCCTTTGCTGGTGCGATTCGTGCAGGGCAGTTGGCCGCAAAAGCAGACCCTATGGTGCCACGCGATATGGCATCACCTTCTACGCCTGTTTTAGGCAAAGCTTTTTGGATTGATGTGATGATAAAACTAAGCCGTTTTTACCCCATTTTTGACAGCAGTGAATGGATAGAACGTTTGGTGCCTCTTGGCATTAAGCTGGTTCAACTACGTATGAAAGATTGCACAGAAGCCCATTTACGCGAAGAGATTCAAAAAGCCAAAGCGGTTTGCGATCAACATGGTTGTGCTCTTGTGATCAACGATTATTGGCAACTGGCCATCGAACTGGATTGTGAATGGATTCACCTTGGCCAAGAAGATTTGGATACTGCCGACATAGAGAAGATCAAACAAGCAGGGCTGAAAATCGGCATCAGCACCCATGATGAAGAAGAGCTAGCAAGAGCGTGCCAATTGTCGCCAGATTACATTGCCCTTGGGCCTGTTTATCCGACCATTTTGAAAAAGATGAAATGGCATCAACAAGGGCTAGAAAAAGTCACTGAGTGGAAAGAAAAAGTCGGTCAAACCTCCTTGGTGGCGATTGGTGGCATGTCCGTTGAACGAGCCGAAGGGGCATTTGACGCTGGAGCGGATATTGTCGCTGCTGTGACGGACATTACTTTGCATACTGATCCAGAAGCACGAATCAAAGCGTGGTTACAAGTGTGTGCCAATGAACCTGATGAGGTGAGCGCATGAGTCGTTATAAACGCCAAACATGCTTGCCTGAAGTCGGCGAGGTAGGGCAGAAGGCATTTGCTTCGGCTCGAGTTCTTGTCGTTGGTGCGGGTGGTTTAGGTTGTGCCGTGTTGCCTTATCTTGTGGCGGCGGGCGTTGGTGAAATCACCTTGGTGGATGGCGACGTGGTGTCCCTGTCAAACTTGCATCGACAAGTCTTGTATCGCGAAGCGGACATTGACTCTCCTAAAGTCGAATGTGCCAAACGCCATCTGGTTACGCTAAATAAAGAATGTGATATCACGACACATTTTACTGATTTGACACCGAGTAATGTGGCGGCACTTTGCGATGGTATGGATGTGATTTTAGATTGTGCCGATAATTTTTCCGTGAGTTATGTTTTATCGGATTACTGTCATGCTCACTCTCTTAAATTAGTGTCTGCCTCTGCTTTGGGTTTTGAAGGTTATGTGGGCGGATTTTGTGGCGACAAACCCTCGTTAAGAGCGGTATTTCCAGAGCTTCCACAGCGAGCAAAAAACTGTTCTACGGCTGGAGTTATGGGGCCAGTAGTTGGTGCCATTGGCAGCTTGCAAGCACAATTTACCCTGAATATTTTATTGAATATTGAGCCTTCTCTTCTTGGGCAACTGGTCTCTATGGATCTGCGTAGTTTTCGTCAAAGCCATTTTCGTTTTGATGACGCGCCGGAACCATCACCTGAGCATTATTTAGGCTTCATCAGTAAAGAACACATGACCTCCCAAGACTGGGTTATGGATTTACGCACTATCACTTTAGACGAATTTGAACTGCAAAAACTCCAACCAAATACGACACAACGAGCTGTGTTGGTCTGCCGTACAGGGCTGACCGCATGGCGCGCGGCACGGAAATTACAAACTTATTGGCAAGGTGAAATAAGACTGATTGCACTGGGTGACGATCCTCTGTAATGGCTTTTTAGCCGCTCAATAAAACTCCCTTAAACCTTTATTAAACAGAATAAAGCGATCATAGATTATGACGAATAAAATACCAGATTATGGAAAAACATTTACTCTTATGCGAGACGGTTGCGGGCCACAATGGCGTGACTACATTGAGCACGATTTTGTAAAAGGCTTGGCGGATGGTTCTTTACCACAAGCGTCTTTTTTGCAGTATATGGTTCAAGATTACGTTTACCTTGTTCATTACGCTCGCGCTTGGGCTTTAGGTGTGGTGAAAGCGGAATCTCCAGAAGAAATGAAACTGTGTGCCGCCACAGTAGACTCATTGATTAACCACGAGTTTTCCCTACACATTCAAACTTGTGCGGCTCAAGGCATTGATGAAGCCTCTTTGTTTAATGCGAAAGAAGAGTTAGAAACCATCGCTTACACCCGTTATGTGTTGGACTCTGGCTTGCAAGGGGACTTCCTCGATTTGATCTTAGCTCTTGCGCCTTGTGCGTTCGGTTATGGTGAAATCGGCTTGCGTTTAAAAGAGAGCGTTTACGAAGGTCACCCTTATGAAAAATGGATTAATACCTACTGCGGTGACGCCTTTCAAGAAGTGTGTGTTGAAGTAGGCCGATTAGTCGATATGGCGATCAGCACTCGCATTGGCGACAACCCAACACAAAGCCCTCGCTGGGCGAAAATGCAAGAGCGTTTCACCAAGGCGGTGGAGCTTGAGGCCGAGTTTTGGGGAATGGGCTTTAGAGCTCGAAACAAAGGAGAAGGGTACCAAGGAGCAGGGTACAAAGGAACAGTTAATCAAGAAGCAGTTAAAAAAGGAGAGAAACATGCTTGATACACAAACGGCCATTATTTGGCTTGTACTATTTGCAGCCATCTTTGCTGTGGTGGGATTATTATTTGCACGCCGTCACCAAGAAGGTTTGGAAGACTTTATCGTGGCCCGTAACAGCCAAACTAGCCAAGCAACTTTGCTGACCTTGTTGGCAACGACTATGGGAACCTGGGTGTTATTTGGCCCTGCTGAATCGGCCACTTGGGGCGGTGTCGGTGCCATCTTAGGTTATGCACTGGGTGTGCTGATTCCAAGTTTTGTGATGATTCCTCTAGGTGCAAGAATTCGCCAATTGATGCCGAAAGGTCATACATTAACTGAGTTCGTTTATGCTCGTTATGGCCGTAGTGTCTATGTTGTTGTGCTCTTTATCATGCTGTTCTATTTGTTTATCAGCCTTACTGCTGGGCTAACAGGTATTGCTCAAATGGTTGCCTTGTTAGCACCTGTACCGCTTTGGGTTACGGCCAGCATTGTGATGTTGTCTACCTTACTTTATACCTTGTACGGTGGCTTAAAAGTGACCATTTTTACTGACCGTATTCAAATGCTTGTTATCTTGCCTTTTATCTTATTTATTCTGTTTTTAGGCTGGCAAGCAACAGGCGGTATTGCCCCTGTCATTTCTGGTTTACAGGAAAAAGCACCGCACTTATTAAATCCGTTTGACAGCACAGGCATGGAAACTGGGGTGACTTTCTTCTTGGCAGTGTGCCTAACGGGCTTATTTTACCAAGGCACATGGCAGCGCATCTTTGCCGCCAAAGACAATAAAGTGATTCGTAATGGCTTTATTTATAGCGGACTGATCAGCTTTCCTATCATCTTAGCCCTTGGTGTATTTGGCTTGGCGTTTGTTGGCTTGTCTGTTACAGGAACAGGTTCTACTGCCTTGTTTAGCGTGATGTTAGGCAGTGCGCCTTATTGGTTGTTGATTGGTATGATCTTCTTCGGCTTGGCGTTAATCATGAGTAGTGCAGACTCGACAATCAGTGGATTTCACAGCTTGTTTATTGTTGATTTAAACCGACTGCTTCCTAACCTTGAAAATGAAAAGCTAGCTGTGGTATCCCGTTGGTTGATTGTTGCGATTTCGGTTCTCGCTCTGATCGTGGCATCCAAAGGGTTCAGCATTTTGTATCTTTTCTTGCTGGCGGATTTACTCTGCTGTGCCGCAGCGTTCCCTGTGTTTTTCGGATTCTACAATGCCCGTTATCAAAGTTACCAGGCGTTACTTAGTTTGATCAGTGGCTTAGTGGCTGGATTTATTTACTTCCCATTACCAGGCGAACCGATTGCCTTCTTGTATGAGTCTTTCCTATTGGCGACACTGGTGCCAGTTGGTGTCTCTTTGGTGTTGATTCTAGTGCCAAGTAAAACAGTATTCGATTTCTCATTGATCACACAGAAAATCAAAAAGCTAAGTAATTAACTTATATTGTCTGGTTTGAAAAGCACATTGGCTCTAGGGTTGATGTGCTTTTTTTATAGAAACGGCGTATAAAATAATGGATAGCTCTGATTGAGATAGATTAGACTTTTTATTTGGCGGACATATGAAGATAACAGGTAAATCCAAACTTTTAGCCATTATTGGCGATCCTATTTCTCAGGCGAAAACCCCAATAATGGCCAATGAGCGATTGGCTGAATTAGGGTGTTTGGGGCAATATGTTCTGATGCCAATGGAAGTGCACTCATCCGATTTAATTAGGTGTGTTGAAGGATTAAGGAAGATAAAAAACTTCTCGGGGGCCGTGATCACCATGCCTCATAAAAAAGCGATTGTGCCTTTATTGGACGACGTTACGGCAGAAGCTGAGATTGTTGGGGCTGTTAACACTGTTTTTTGTCATGCGAATGGGCGCTTACAAGGGACTATTCTAGACGGTGAAGGCTTTGTTCACGGCTTGATTAATGAAGGTTATACAGTCTCTGGTAGTCATTGTGTTTTGGCTGGCGCAGGAGGCGCCGCTTCTGCCATTGCGTTTTCTCTGCTAAAACAGGGTTGTGACCGTTTGTATGTTCAAAATAGAACCCAAGCAAAAGCCATTGAACTGGTAAAACGGTTAAAGCGAACTTTTCCAGAAAAGAATATTCAAGCTTATGTGCCTGACAACCAGATGTTTGATATAGCCATTAATGGAACCAAACTAGGTATGTCAGAAGAAGATGATTTGCCATTTTCTGAATCCATTATTCAACGAAGTAATCTCATTGCTGAATGTGTTCTTGCGCCGGATATGACCAAGTTATTAATGACGGCTAAAGCTTCTGGAAAGCAGATACACAAAGGTAAGCATATGCTTCAAGCGCAATTAGACTTAATGTTACGTTTTATGGGAGTGGATCTATAGGGTTGAGGCTTATCGCACAGAAGATTCATTGATATACCAGGTTTTATCTTTGCAATGAATACCAATGGTGATTAAGGCTTCGCGTTTTTCATAAATTCCTTTCCAAACGAATCGTAAGCTGGTGGCAGCGCCATCAATGGGATGACCTTGCAGCATGCCAAAGTATTCGTAACTTAAGTTTTCACCATTTCTGTTTTGCATCTCTTTAATGTCGCTTTCAAATTGTTCTTTGGAAAAGTTGACCAGATGCCTTGCTTCATAGTGTTTGATAAAAAGGGCGTAATTCCCTGTGTCGTCCGCTTCTAGCATTTCTTGCAGGAAGTTTTCAGCGATGGTTTTTTCCTTTAAATATTCAGTCACCATGATTCCTTTAAATGAGTTAAACCATGTGTATTATGCAACAAAAAAGCCCCACTTTAAGCAAAGTGAGGCTTTTAAAGTATTTTAAATTAGCACAAGGCTATTTTAAAAACTAAACATTAACCGCAGAAATTAGCTCTGGTGCTGTACTCATTTCTTCAAGTGGTGGCGCGAAGTCCGTCAACTTGATGCCTTCTACTGCAGCTTTGTATTCATCCATAGTTGGGAAGCGTCCCAATACAGTTGAAAGAACAACCAAAGGAGTAGAACCTAGTAGAGATTCACCTTTCTTCTCTGCAGAGTCAGCTACTACACGGCCTTGGAACAAGCGAGTAGAAGTCGCTAGAACCGTATCACCTGGTTCTGCTTTCTCTTGGTTACCCATACATAGGTTACAGCCAGGGCGCTCTAGGTACAGAATGTTTTCGTATTTAGTACGAGCTTCGCCTTTTGGTTTAGAATCGTCAAATTCAAAACCTGCGTATTTAGCAAGGATTTCCCAATCGCCTTCCGCTTTTAGCTCATCAACGATGTTGTATGTTGGTGGAGCAACAACCAATGGCGCTTTGAACGCTACGCTGCCATTTTGCTTCTCAATGTTGCGTAGCATTTGAGCGATGATTTGCATGTCGCCCTTGTGCACCATACAAGAACCAACGAAGCCTAGATCTACAGGTTTGTTTTCGTAGAAAGAAACTTGGCGGATCACGTCGTGAGTGTAACGCTTAGACACATCGTCATTGTTTACATCTGGATCAGCAATCATTGGCTCAACGATTTCGTCTAGATCAACAACCACTTCTGCGTAGTATTTTGCATTGTTGTCTGGAGAAAGTGCTGGTTGCTCGCCAGATTTGATGCCAGCAATACGCTTATCAGCAAGAGCAATTAGACCATGAAGTGTTTTCGCTTCATTTTCCATGCCTTTGTCGATCATGATTTGAATACGTTTTTTCGCTAACTCAAGAGATTGAATCAAAGTCTCATCTTGGGAAATACAGATAGAAGCTTTCGCTTTCATTTCTGCAGTCCAGTCAGTGAAAGTGAAGGCTTGGTCAGCAAGCAATGTACCGATGTGTACTTCGATAACGCGACCTTGGAAAACGTTCTCGCCGCCAAATTGCTTAAGCATTTGTGCTTGAGTTGCGTGTACAACGTCACGGAAGTCCATGTGATCCTTCATAGTACCTTTAAAGGTAACTTTTACAGAATCAGGGATCGGCATAGTTGCTTCACCTGTTGCTAGTGCCAATGCAACTGTTCCTGAGTCGGCACCGAATGCAACACCTTTAGACATACGAGTATGGGAGTCACCACCAATGATGATCGCAGTGTCATCTACAGTAATGTCATTCAATACTTTGTGAATAACGTCTGTCATTGGAGGGTAAACGCCTTTAGGGTCACGCGCAGTGATCAAACCAAACTTATTCATGAAAGACATAAGTTTTGGAATGTTCGCTTGTGCTTTAGAGTCCCAAACAGACGCTGTGTGACAGCCTGACTGATAAGCGCCATCAACACTTGGAGAAATAACGGTTGCAGCCATTGACTCAAGTTCTTGAGAAGTCATCAAACCAGTTGTGTCTTGAGAACCAACAATGTTCACTTTAACACGAACGTCAGAACCAGCATGAAGAGGGCGGTCAGAGCTTACGCCAACAGCATTTTTGTTGAAGATTTTCTCAACAGCCGTTAGACCTTGGTCATCATGAGAGATTTCTTTCGCTGGAGCGAAAACAGTTGGGATTGGCATGCCTAGTGTTTCAGCTGCAAACGTTTGTAGTTTTTTACCGAATACAACAGCGTATGAACCACCGGCTTTCATGAACTCAACTTGTTGAGGTGTGAAAGCAGAAGAAACGTCAACAAGCTCTTTGTCGCCGTTGTAAAGTTTCTTTTTCTTCGTGTCGATTGTTAAAACAGTACCTGTTTCTACAGAGTACGCTTGTTCAAGAACCGCATCGCCATTTGCATCAACAACTGTGTTGCCATTTTCGTCTACTTTCTTAACCCAGTTTTTAAGGTCTAAACCGATACCGCCAGTTACACCAACAGTCGTTAAGAAGATAGGAGAAATACCATTTGTACCTGCAACAACAGGTGCAAAGTTAACGAATGGAATGTATGGGCTAGCTTGCTTACCCGCCCAAAGTGCAACGTTGTTCACACCAGACATACGGGAAGAACCTACACCCATTGTGCCTTTTTCTGCGATAAGCATCACTTTCGCGTTAGGGTGTTTCGCTTGCAATGCTTTGATTTCTGCCTGAGCCTCAGGAGTGATCATGCATTTACCATGAAGTTCACGGTCAGAACGAGAGTGAGCTTGGTTACCAGGAGAAAGTAAGTCAGTAGAGATATCACCTTCTGCAGCGATGTAGGTAACAACTTCAATTTTCTCATCGATTTCAGGAAGCTTAGTGAAGAACTCAGCTTGTGCGTAGCTTTCAAGAACGTCTTTAGCGATCGCGTTGCCTGCTTTGTAAGCCGCTTCAAGGCGTTCCATATCTGCTTCGTATAGGAATACTTGAGTTTTTAAAACTTCAGCAGATGGTTTAGCAACTGCTGCGTCATCAGACAATGCAAGGTCAATCAAGGCTTCTACAGAAGGGCCGCCTTTCATGTGAGATAGTTGTTCTAGAGCGAATTCAGGTGTGATTTCAGCAACCGTTTCTTCGCCTAAAATGATTTCTTTAAGGAACTTAGCCTTAACAACAGCGGCACTGGTTGTACCTGGCAAAGTGTTGTAGATAAAGAAGTTAAGAGAATCTTCGCGATATTGATTCCCTGTATCTTTAATTTGCTCAATGATTTCCGCTAAAAGGTCAGCGCCGTCAATTGGTTTAGGATGCAGGTCTTGACCTTTTCGCTCTTCAATTTCTTTTAAGTACTCTAAATACAGGCTCATTTGCACCTCGGAATGATGGTTAATGTTATTTTCTATCAAAAGGGAGAGGAGTTGGTTTTGACTTTTCGACATCTAAGATATCGATCTCCAACCTGTGTCATCCCTTGATTAGCGGTTTTTGTACGAACAATTAGATTTAGTTACTCTGTGTTTTGTCTATTGAGACGACTCTAATCTGGCCGCGTCTTTCAGAGCATTAACATTAGCTACTAATGATAGCTGATGTTTAGAAGTCATGATTTTATTCATAAAAAAGCAAACCATATAAAGACTTCATAATTCTATGATTTGCCTATTTTATAGAAAAAAAGAACGAAAGACTTATTAAGCGCCATAACAATTTCGAATAGGTGACATTTAGTGGAATTATTCCGATTTAGCAATATTGTCATTTTTCTGAATGATGCGGACGATTCTAAAACCCCAATTACTGGCTTTTAGATCTGGCTCAGCGCGGTATCTTGTTGCACTTCTTCCCACTCTAGGAATGTCGAACCAAGAGCCACCTTTAATAACACGTGTGTCACATTGATTAGCTAGCCAGACTTGGTTTTTGGTTGGAGCGCCTTCGTAGCTGTCGTGATAACAGTCTTCAACCCATTCAGCCACATTGCCGTGCATGTCGAACAAACCTAATGGGTTGCTGGCTTGGCTGCCTACTGGGCCTGTTGAAATACCATCCCATTGGCTACCGCAGCTATCACAAACACTGTATCCGGCTCTTACGGTATTGCCGTACCAAAAGGCGGTGTTGGAATCGGCTCTTGCTGAATATTCCCATTCAATCTCGGTAGGCAAGCGATATTCAGCATTGGTTTGGTTGGAGAGCCAAGCAGTATAAGCTTTTGCGTCATACCAGCTGACGTTGATAACAGGGCGTTGGCCACGCCCCCAACCATTGTCTGGCGGTAAATCTCGACCAGTTTCTTTGGCAAACTTATCGTATTGGTCGAAAGTGACTTCATATTTACTGATATAAAAGCCATTAGGAATTTCCACTTCATGAACGGGCTTTTCATTGTCGTCGCCCATTCGGTTCTGATCGCCCATTAAAAAGGTTGAAGGTGGGATTTTCTCGATTTTAGGGGCTGTGCCACCTGAGATGAGTGGCTCTTCTAAAATTTGAGGAAGTGCTTCAAAAATAGGTTCTTCTGTTTCTTCTACTTTGATTACTACAGGTGCTTCTTCTACGACTTCTTCAGAGTTTGGCCACAAAACCGCCGCTGCGATGGCGCTTGAGATAAGAACTGTGCTGGCAATAATGATTTTAGACTGGTTTCTGCGAACATAGCCTTTTACTGCTTTTTTCGCAGGTGAGTAGCTGCCGCTTTGTGGTTTGTATAAGTCAGCACGAATAATTCGAATGACTTCAATTAAGGATTTGGGTCTGTGCTGTACACCTTCACGGCTCCAATCTAATAGTCGATTCCAAACAGCGTCGCTTAATAATGGATGCGAGTCTGGTAAGCTGGTGGAGAAATCTTTATCCAATATAGATTCACCTAGCAATGTCGCCATAAGCAGCTTCATAAAAGCAAAACGATCGGACGCAATGGTGCGATGCTGTTTGGTCTTTAAATATTCTGGTGGGAAAAGGCGAGGGTCCATTTCATCCTCACCAATTCGATCCATCCAGTTATGAGCACCAAAGCCAGTCATTAACCCTAAGCCATTAACAACGTGTATCGAGCTTAAATCTAAGTGCCCGTGAAAAAGGTTGTTTTGATGAATTTGGTCTAAGGCCTTGGCAATGTTGTCAAATAAGCTAATGACCACATTTAATGGCGCGCCGTCAGGGTATTTTCCTAAGAAACTGTATAGATTTTCGCCGCCACAAACGGCAGAACATGAAAATACCCAAAGATTAGAATAGAAAGGCGGATAGTTTGGTGTAACGGCTGAATGCTTAACCGTCGCATACTTTCGAGCGTTCTGTAGGAAAGTATCGACTTTGCCTTTATTTGGCTGAAAAAAACGTAACACAAAAGGACGACCGCCTTGATCCGCGACCCAAGTGCTTTTTTTCTCGTCCATTGGGTAGTTTAAAATGTAGGGATCGAGTTCGACACCGACCTGTTGGCCAATTTTTAGTTTGGTATGGTCATAAAAATCATTCATTACGAATTTAATATCCAAATCAAGACGTTGCTGCCTAAGAGTTCATTAGGGAGTATAATCACGTTTTTTAACATAAAAAGGTAGAGTAATGTTATCAGCGTATCCAGAGCTTGTTGAGTTTCTTCCGTGTGAATCACCGAAAACATGGGTGAATTGGGCTCTTGAGAATCAAACCTTGTTATTAATTGACCATGCTCACTGCGAGAAAAAAGCAGCGAGCACTGCAATGAGTCTAATGTATCGTTACGTTGATAGGGATAATTTGTTGCATAAAATGTCTCGTTTGGCTCGTGAAGAGCTTCTGCATTTTGAACAAGTTCACAAAATCATGCGTAAACGTGATGTAGCTTATGAGCATTTAACGGCTTCGCGTTATGCAGATGGCCTGCGTAAACACATCCGAACTCACGAACCAGCGCGCCTTGTAGATACCATGATTATAGGTGCTTTTGTGGAAGCACGTTCTTGTGAGCGCTTTGCCGCTCTTGCACCGCATTTGGATGCAGAATTGTCTAAATTCTATATTTCTTTGTTGAAATCGGAAGCAAGACACTTCGAAGATTACCTAACGCTCGCTCAAGAATACGCGAATGAACCAATTGATGATCGTGTGGCTTTTTTCAGAGAACTAGAAGAAAAGCTAATTACAGAACCAGATACCGAGTTCCGTATGCACAGTGGGCCACCAAAAGCCGCTTAATCTGCAAAATGTTGAGAAGGGTAAATTTTTCTGTGAATTTTTAGCATGCTGCTAAACTCATAATATGTAACAGTCATTCTGGAGGATATTATGGGAACACAGAAAAGCGAAACACTGCCGGATGTAACCTATTGGCTTCTTTTAGAAATAATGAAGGTTAATCCGGTAGTCGATATCAATGCAATGTACAAAGGTTCGTTAGAACTGGACTTTTTGTATCAGGTGTTGACTGCCAAAGCCAACCTCCACTGGCGCAAAACCTATGGTGTTCAGCTGCCACCAATGATTATGAACAGTGCGTTTTTTCGTGCGATGACCATGGTTCACAATCGCAACATTGAATTTGAACGATCTAGAAACTCTACTGAAACTGAGTGGGTTAAAGATCTGTTAAAGCGCTAAGTTTTTTAGTACAGAAATCTCATATAAAAATGCCAGCAAAAGCTGGCACTTTATTTTGGACTACTCATCCGTTTTACACTTTGAAGGCTTTAATAAAGCGCTTCTTCATGACTCATCTGAAGTGATTTCAAACCATCTTTGTTGAAGTCTTCTGCGGTCGCTTTAGATTGAGAGTAGTGACTCCCTTCGATGCTTGCCAAATAAACGTTTTTATCCCAATCACCTAACACACAGCGTAGTGTATTTTCAGTGTGGAGTGTACTTGGGCGATGCGTATGACCGTGAATCAGGTTTTTACAATGATGGGCATCAAGTGAGCTTTGGACGGCGACTTCAGTGACATCCATAATCGACATAGATTTTTCAGATGCCATGGATTGGCTATCGTTACGCAGCTGAGCTGCAAGGGCAATTCGCTGCTCCAGCGGTAAAGCCAGTATTTGAGTTTGCCAAGCGCTTGAGCGTACTGTTTGTCTGAACTTCTGATATTCCACATCTTCTAGGCAATATTCATCGCCATGAGTAAGAAGTACAGAGCCTTTTTCCAGCGGTAATAACGTTTGCTCTTGTATAAGCGTGGCACCTACACGAGTTAACCATGCATCCCCAATCAAGAAATCTCTATTGCCATGTAAGAAATACAGATTGATACCGGATTGAGAAAGGTTAAGTAGGGCATTTTCTATGCTGGTGTTCCAATCTGCTTGAAAGTCATCACCGATCCAGGCTTCGTAAAAATCGCCAAGAATATAGAGCTCAGCTTTTTCGTTTCGAGTGGTGAGTTCTTCCATCATTAGAACAAACGCCCGGATAAGATCCGGGCGTTTGTCACTAAGATGAAGATCTGAAATAAAATAACGAATCATTATTTTACAAGTTCAGCACTTTCGATAATCACATCTTCCACTGGAACGTCTTGGTGTCCAGCTTTCATTGTTGTTTTCACTTCTTTGATTTTATTAACAACGTCCATTCCCGCTGTTACTTTACCAAAAACAGCGTAGCCCCAACCTTGAGATGTTTTTGCTGTGTGGTTTAGGAAAGCGTTGTCAGCAACGTTGATGAAGAATTGTGCAGAAGCAGAATGTGGGTCCATTGTGCGAGCCATCGCCAATGTGCCGATTTCATTTTTTAGACCGTTGTCCGCTTCGTTTTCAATGCTTGTGCGTGTTTCTTTTTGCGTCATTCCTGCTTCAAAACCACCACCTTGAATCATGAAGTTGTTAATGACACGGTGGAAGATTACGCCATCATAAAAACCAGCAGTAACGTATTCTTCAAAGTTTTTCGCAGTTTTTGGTGCTTTTTCGTAATCCAGCTCTACGTGAATGTCGCCGTGGTTAGTATGTAAAATGATCATTGCATATTCCTTGTTCTAAAAATGGCTAAAAGTATTAATGGTTATCTAATTAATGTTGCGTATTTTATGTGTTTGTAAGCAAAGACGCCACAGTGGATGAGATAAAGCCTAATCTAAAGGCGCTTATGCTTCATAATCCAATGGATCGGCGGTGTTCTGTTCAGCGAAAGCTTCTAGACGTTCATAACATGCGCCGCATTTGCCACAGGATTTTTCACGCCCGTTATAGCAGGTCCATGTTTTGCCATAGTCTAGTTGCATGTCTAACCCTGCTTTTAGGATTTCCCCTTTAGAAGCGTGTAAGAAAGGTGTGACAATTTCGACCGATTGGTAATTGGCAATTTTCGAGACGGCATTCATTGCTTCAACAAATTCAGGGCGGCAATCAGGGTAAATGTGATGGTCGCCAGAATGGGCGCCATAATACACTTTACCTGCTTCCAAAGAGACGGCGTAAGCAATCGCCATCGACAATAAAACCATGTTGCGATTGGGCACAACCGTTGACTTCATGTTCTCGTCTTCGTAGTGACCTTCTGGAATTTCTGCGTCACCTGTTAAGGAAGAATTTGACATCAAACTATTGATGGCAGTGATATCGACCACTTTATGGGAGATATTTAACTCTTTGCACACTAATGCGGCGACTTCTAATTCTTTGCTGTGCTTTTGACCATAGTTAAAGGATAAAGCGTAAACGTCTAATCCACTTTGGATTGCAGTATTCAAAACAGTAAAAGAATCCATTCCACCTGAATACACCACTACGGCTTTTTCTGACATGTTTATTTCCCCATGATGGCGTTTATTTGATGCGCGCCTAAATAGAGTAGCGCTGGTGGTGCGGAAGTATAACAGACCTTATGTTTTATCAAATCAATCAATGGCGCTTTGAATAATAAGTGTGTTTTGAAATGAAGGGAAGAGCATTGTAATGAGATCAAATGTAAGATAAATTAAATATATGTAACCAGTTACGTATATTTAATTTATCTGTTTTGGAATTGAAATAATGCAGCAATTTGGCGTGCTGACGCTTGGGAGCCGACTTAAGCGTTTAAGTGATTATTTGTTTGCGGAAGTGCAAGAAATTTATCTGCAATGTGACGTGCCGATTTCATCTACCTATTTTCCTATTCTTAAGCTCTTGCATGGCACAGGTGGCTTGTCTGTGATGGAGATTGCGGAGAGTTTGCACCTAAGTCATCCGGCTGTTAGCAAGCAAACGGTGAAAATGCTGAAGGAAAATTTGCTTGAGAAAACGACAGACTCGGATGACCAAAGGCGTTCGCTGTTGAGCCTTTCTGAAAAAGGCTTGGATGCCATGAATAAGGTTGAGCCAGTCTTGGAAGAAATGAAGGTGGTGATTGAGCAATTCACGGACTTTAGCAGTGATAACTTTATGGCGGGCTTAGCCGAATTAGAAGAAAGAATTTTGAGCAAGGGTTTGGCAAATAAAGTAATCGACAGACTGTCGCCGTTCAATATTGTTGAGCTTAGTCGTCATCATGAAAAAAGCTTTTATGACCTCAATATGGCTTGGCTGGAGCGATATTTTCCTAGCCAGATTTCAGAGCATGATCTGGCGCTTTTAGAGAGTCCTTTAAAATACGCCTCTCAATATGGTGGAAGAGTGTGGGTCGCAACACGAGAAATGAATGAGCAAGATGTGGTACTCGGCACGATTGTCTTGGTTTCCCATGATGATGGGCAAACAGGAGAAATTTTGAAGTTGTCCGTTGCAGAGCACTGCCAAGGTAAAGGTATTGCTCAGGCTTTATTGTCTCATGTGATCGATTTTGCACAATCTGTTGGAATGGTGAAGTTAACACTTGAAACGGCTTCTTGCTTAACAGCAGCTAAGTGTCTTTATGATAAAAATGGCTTTGTTGAAATGTCTCCGCCGAAACCTTCTTTGTATGAAAGAGCGGATGTTTACATGGAAAAAATATTAGAGAAAAAGTCGAGAGACTTTGCGGAAAGGAACGAGAATATATGAATACACGACAACACATGCAACGAGGCGCAATGGTTTCTATGCCAATGATTCTCGGTGGTGTTCCTTTTGGTCTTTTGTTTGGCTCATTGGCTTCAAGTTATGGTTTGAGTCCATGGTTTGCGGTTGCTATGTCAGCTATTGTTTTTGCTGGCTCTGCTCAGTTTGTTGCGTTGGGATTGATTGCGATTCATGCGCCGATTTGGGTCATTGTTTCGACTACTTTTATTGTGAATCTTAGACATCTTTTGTATGCCGCTGACATGGTTAAATACGTAAAGCATTTACCTATGTCCCTGCGCTTTATTATGGGCTTTGGTTTGGTTGATGAAACGTATGCCGCAGTGCGGCCTATGTATCAGATTGGCTCGGTCGATGAAAAAACAGGGCATAAAGTGTATTTAGGTTCTTTTGTCGCGTTTTATCTGATGTGGAATACAACAACCATTTTAGGTGTTTTGTCTGGGGAGCTGATTCCGGGTATGAGCGAATGGGGATTGGAGTTTGCGATGGTGGCGACCTTTATTGGCATCATTACCCCGTATTTAAAACACAGTCCTTTTTGGTTTTGTATGTTAACGGCTGGCGTTTCTTCCATTGTGTTGTTTGAGTTACCTAATAACCTTGGTTTGCTGGTGTCTGCTGTGATTGGTGTTGTTGCCGGATATCTAGCAGATATAGCCATTGCTTCAGATCAATCGGCTCGCCCTCGTTCGACGACAGATCAAACTGCGCAAGGAGATAAACAGTGAGCTTGCTAGAGTCAGTTCTTATTATCTTGGGAATGTTTGTTGTGACCTTTGGTGTGCGATTTGTTTTGTTCGCACGAGCGCACAAGGTGGTTATGCCTGTTTTCGTGGAAAGGGCTTTGAAGTTTGTTCCTGTTGCTGTGTTGACTGCCATTATTACTCCGATGGTTTTTATGACGGGGAGTCAGGTGAATATATCTCTCAATAACCCTTGGCTGGTTGGTGCTTTTGCTGCATTCGCTGTTGGCATTTGGCGACAACATCAATTATTGACCATTTTTGTTGGCGTGGCGGTATTTTTTATCGCGAAATATACGCTTTAGTTTTTCGGCCTAATAATAAAAATTAAGAAAAGAGGTAAAAGATTTAGCGTCTCAATATCCTATGGAAACCTAAATCATATATACTTGTCGGTCAAAGTAATCATTATCGTCAGACGAACATTTATCGGGACTTACATCTAACATGTCAGAAACGTCAAAACCAGGTAACTTCATTACCCAAATCATTGATAAAGATAACGAAGCCGGCAAGCACGGAGGAAAAGTACTTACTCGTTTTCCACCTGAGCCAAACGGCTATTTACATATTGGTCACGCTAAATCCATTTGCCTAAACTTTGGTTTGGCGCAACGTTAC
Organism: Marinomonas sp. 15G6-16; assembly: GCF_055809555.1. NCBI lineage: Bacteria > Pseudomonadati > Pseudomonadota > Gammaproteobacteria > Oceanospirillales > Oceanospirillaceae > Marinomonas > Marinomonas sp. 15G6-16. The sequence continues at coordinate 3,205,244 of NZ_CM147916.1, forward strand.
AATGGTCAATGTAATCTTCGTTTTGACGACACAAACCCTGAAAAGGAAAGTGTTGAATACATTGAATCTATCAAGCGTGATGTTGAATGGCTTGGCTTTGAATGGAAAGAAGAGCCAAAATTCGCTTCTGACTATTTTGATCAATTATTTGATTTTGCTGTACAGCTTATTCAAGCAGGAAAAGCCTACACTTGCGAACTGAATGCAGAGCAAATGCGTGAATACCGTGGCACCTTGAAAGAGCCAGGGAAAAACAGTCCATACCGCGATCGTAGCGTGGAAGAAAATATGGCTGTATTCATGGATATGAAGGCTGGCAAATACAAAGATGGTGAAGTGGTATTGCGTGCCAAAATTGATATGGCAAGCCCTAACATTAACCTCCGTGATCCTATTATTTATCGTGTGCGCCATGTTCATCACCACCAAACTGGTGATAAATGGTGTGTGTACCCAATGTATGACTTCACCCACGGTTTATCTGATGCTTTAGAGCAAGTGACGCATTCTATTTGTACATTGGAATTCCAAGATCACCGTCCTCTTTATGATTGGATTTTGGAAACGTTGGGAACATTCCACCCTCAACAAATCGAATTTGCTCGTTTGAACCTAAATTACACGGTAACAAGTAAACGTAAGTTGAAGCAGCTGGTGGATGAAAATCATGTAAATGGTTGGAATGACCCTCGTATGCCGACTATTTCTGGTTTACGTCGTCGTGGTTACACGGCTAAATCTATCCGTAACTTCTGTGACCGTATTGGCGTGACCAAGTCTGACAGTGTGGTTGATGTTGGTATGCTAGAGCATGCAATTCGTGAAGATTTAGATGCCAATGCGAACCGTGCCATGGTTGTGTTAAATCCAATCAAAGTAACGCTGACAAACTACCCAGAAGATAAAGAAGAAATCTTCACGGTAAATAATCATCCGAAAAACGAAGAAGCGGGCGCGCGTGAAGTGCCATTCAGCAAAAATCTCTACATAGATGCAGCGGATTTCGCTGAAGTTCCTCCACGTAAGTGGAAGCGTTTAACGCTTGAGGGCGCAGTTCGTCTTCGTGGTGGATATGTAATTACCTGTGATGAGGCCATTAAAAACGAAGCGGGTGAAGTGGTTGAGCTACTTTGTCGCTACGATGAAAATACATTGGGTGTGAATCCAGAAGGCTATAAGCCAAAAGGTGTAATTCATTGGGTAAGTGCGAAGCGCGCTGTTGATACAAAAGTGAATCTTTACGATCGCTTGTTTGTTAACGAAGCACCAGATGCTAATTACGAAGATAAGAGTTTCTTAGATTTTATTAACCCTGAGTCTTTAACAGTGATTGCCGCTGCAAAAGCAGAGCCATCATTGCTTGAATCAGAAAAGGGTCAAGGCTTCCAGTTTGAGCGAGAAGGGTACTTCTGTCGTGATTTAGAAGAAGACGGCATGGTATTTAATCGTACGGTAACGTTACGAGATTCTTGGGCAAAAATAGAAGCAAAAGGAAAATAGGCGAATGTTGAAAGTTTACAATACCCTGAGCGGGAAGAAGGAAGAGTTCAAACCCATTGTAGAAGGCAAAGTGAGTATGTATGTATGTGGTAACACAGTATACGACTTCTGCCATATTGGTCATGCACGGGCGATGATTTCTTTCGATATTATTTCTCGCTTCATTCGTCACCTAGGTTATGAGTTGAACTATGTACGTAACATCACGGATGTTGATGATAAAATCATCAAACGTGCAGAAGAAAACAAGGAAACGACTCAATCTTTGACTGAGCGAATGATCGCAGCACAACGAGAAGATGAACTTCGTTTGGGTAATAAAATGCCTGATCGCGAGCCAAAAGCCACAGAATTTATGCAAGAGATCATTGATATGATTCAAACTCTTGTAGAAAAAGGCTTTGCTTATCAGGGTGCGTCTGGTGATGTTTATTATCGTGCAAGCGCGTTTAAAGAATACGGAAAGCTTAATAATCGTAAGCTTGAAGATATGTTGGCAGGCGCACGAATTGATGTAGAAGAAGCGAAAGAGCATCCGGCTGATTTTGTATTGTGGAAACAAACAAAAGAAGGTGAAGTGTTTTGGTCTTCGCCATGGGGAGATGGTCGCCCAGGTTGGCATATTGAATGTTCCGCTATGTCGACAAATTGCCTAGGCAGTCATTTTGATATTCATGGCGGTGGTCCTGATCTTAAGTTTCCTCATCATGAAAATGAAATTGCACAATCTGAAGCTTGCACAGGCGAAAAGTACGTAAATTACTGGATGCATTGTGGTGCTGTTCGTGTGAACAATGAAAAGATGTCTAAGTCCTTAGGTAACTTTTTCACGGTTCGAGATGTCTTGGCGAAGTTTAACCCTGAGGTGGTTCGTTACCTTATGGTGTCTAGCCAGTATCGCAGTGCGATTGATTATTCTGATCAGAGTTTGTTGGAAGCGAAAGTGGCGCTAGAGCGTCTTTATAATGCTTTGCGTGATCAAGAGATTGCCGATACTTATACTCCTAGTGACTTCACAATTCGCTTTGAAGAAGCTATGAGAGATGACTTTAATACGCCTGTCGCGGTTTCTGTCTTGTTTGAATTGGTTCGAGAATTGAACAAGATGAAAACCGAAGATGCTGGGAAGGCGGCTTCTCTTGCTGCTGAATTACGCTTTTTGGCTGAATTGCTTGGTTTGTTGTACCAGGATCCTGAATACTTTTTGCAAAACAGCACAGTGTCAGAAGGCTTGAGTGAAGCAGACATTCAGTCATTAATTGATCAGAGAGCTCAAGCGCGCAAAGACAAAAACTTTGCCCGCAGTGACGAGATTCGTGATGAGCTAGCAAATCAAGGAATTGAGTTGCTAGACAGTCGTGAAGGCACAACCTGGACGCGTAGCTAGGTAATAAAAAAGGTGATGTAAGTGCATCACCTTTTTTATTTTGGATAGCTGTTTTGTCTATGTTTAGATGGTTAGTCTTTGCTGACTTTAACGGCTAAGACATCACATGGCGCGCCATGAAGAACGCCATTTGCAGTTGATCCCAGTAATAAAGCTAAACCGTGGCGGCAGTGGCTTCCAACAATAATGAGATCCACTTGTTTTTCTTCGGCGATGCGGTGAATTTCACTCTCTATACCACCTTGAGTAATGCAGCTTTCTTTAAATGGAATAGGTAGTTGAGCTTCCAGAATGGAAATTCGTTCTTTAGCTGTTTCTTGAAGTTGAGATTGGATGTCTGTTATATCAATAGGTACATCGCCACCATAAGCATAGTTAAGTGACTCAATAACGTGAAGCATGATGAGTTCTGCGCCGGTTGCTTGGCACAATGCAACCGCCTTGTTGGCGACTTTGATACTTTCATCTGTTAGATCGACAGCGAGTAGAATTCTGTTATACATCATAGAAAACCTCCAAATTTACAAGATACTATTAATTTTAGTTTAAAACCTGAGAAAAACATTATTTATGACTGCTTTTATCGTTATCTTCATTACCTTGTCTTTAATGGGTTCGGCGCTGTGGGTTCTGCCTTCTAAAAAAGAGCGACATCGTATGGATTTACGTATGCAGGCTCGAAAACTTGGTCTTGTTGTTCAGCTTACATCAATTGAATTGCCAGACAAGTGGGATAAATCAAAGGAAAGGTATAAAGTTGTTGCTTATTCGTTTTATCGTGTAAAGGCGTTAACTTCTTTGCCTGAGGTTATTTGGCTGCTGCCTTATGAGGTCTGGAAGTATCAGGCTGTTGGTGATAGTTGGTGGTCGAGTGACAGCATACCTCTCTCAGATTCGTCGATTAAGACGTTAGAAAAATATGGCGCAATATTAAAGGCAATTGAAATTACGCCAGAGTCTGTTTCACTTTATTGGAATGAGGCAGCAGATGAGCAGGAATTAGAAGAGCTCGCTAAGATGATTTTCTCATTGACTGAAATTTCCTCTGTTCTAAATAAATAAGCTTTTAACGTTATGCTTTTTAAAGCTCTTGTGTGCTTGTTTTGTTGTGATCAATGTTTTGGATCAAATCGCCAAGTGCTTCTTCTGGGTTGTCGCTGTTTTTAATAGCCTCAATCTGTGGAGAAAGAATGGCCTTCATGCGATCTGTGACAAAAGTGTTTAATATTTTCTTCTCTGGTCGTTCCACTGTGTCTGATTTGATATGTGAAAGAATAACGCCATAAAGAGTTTGTGCTACGCGCATATCGCCATCATCAAAGTTTTTGTTGGCTTGAACGAGCTGACGATTTAATTGAAGCCATAGGTTTAACCATCTTAGATAATCGTAGCAAGCTTGATAATGAGCGTTGCTGATTCTACCTTTCCTGCGTAGATAAAGTAGTAACTTAGCAAGTTTGGTTAAACGCTCTTTATAATTACTCTTTTCTTGAAAATTTAGTATTTCTGGTTCAGGGTTAAACTCAATGGCATCACTGTTTTGTCCTTCTTCTGCTTTGGCAATGCGGATTTCTGTTTTTTCTGGGTCGTCAGAATACTGTAGAAGCTCGCGGAGTGTGTCTAGATAAAAGTCATAAAGAACATCCGTTGCTATGGTATCTGTGTTAATGTCCTTGATGCCTCGGATGTGTTGTTCAATGCGATCGGCTCTATTTGATAGATGTAATTGCTTTACTCGGCGTGCCGTTATCTCTTTTTCTTTCTGATGTGCGCGTGATCCAATGATCACAGATAAGATGACTATGATGATTAAAAAGGCAATTGTTAAAATTTGAAGCGTAGCCATGATTGTCCTTAAGCAATGAATTCAGTATGTTAAATAAGAAATACTAAGTTCAGCAAGATATAATATGAGAAACAATACAGGGATCGCTTGTCATATAAAAGGTGTTTGCTTAATATCAGCGCCCCAAGAGATTAAACTTCGTGCAATGTGGATTTGCAGACCTAATTTATAAAAGGCTTACACAGTTCAATGGGAAAATCACTGGTTATCGTGGAATCGCCAGCTAAGGCGAAAACCATAAACAAATATCTGGGCAATGACTTTATTGTTAAATCGAGTGTAGGACACATTCGAGATTTGCCAACAGGTACTACTTCCTCATCAACGCCTCAGGAGCGTGCGAAGCAGGCTGCGTTGACGCGTAAAATGAGCCCAGAGGAAAAGATTGCATACAAAAGTGCTAAATCTAGAAAGCAGTTGATTGCCAGAATGGGGGTTGATCCAGAAAATAATTGGAAAGCCCATTATGAAGTTCTTCCTGGCAAGGAAAAGGTTGTCGATGAATTAAAGCGCTTAGCCAAAAATGCTGACACCATCTATCTCGCGACCGATTTGGATAGAGAGGGTGAGGCGATTGCTTGGCATTTGCGTGAAGCCATTGGTGGTGATGATAGTCGCTATAAGCGAGTGGTCTTCAACGAAATTACCAAAAAAGCCATTACAGCGGCTTTTGATACGCCTTCCGAATTGGATTTGAACCGTGTTAACGCACAACAAGCACGTCGATTCTTGGATCGCGTTGTTGGTTTCATGGTGTCGCCTCTGTTATGGGCGAAAGTGGCTCGTGGCTTGTCTGCTGGTCGAGTTCAATCTGTTGCAGTTCGTTTGATCGTTGAGCGAGAAAAAGAAATTCGAGCTTTTATTCCTGATGAATTTTGGGAATTGGATGCGATGTTGGCAACACCTTCGAAAGAAGTGATCAAATTTGAAGCGACCAAATATCAGAATAAAGAATATCGCCCAGTTAATCAGGCTCAATCTGATGAGCATGTTAGTCGCTTAGAGAAAGCCAAATACCTAGTTAGTAGCCGAGAAGATAAACCGACGACGAGTAAGCCGTCTGCACCATTTATCACCTCAACACTTCAGCAGGCTGCCAGCACGCGTTTAGGTTACGGCGTTAAGAAGACCATGATGTTGGCCCAAAGGCTTTATGAAGCGGGTTACATCACTTATATGCGTACAGACTCGACAAACTTGAGTGCCGACGCGGTTGAAGCATTAAGAGGTTATATCTCAGCTCATTTTGGCGAAGCTTATTTGCCAGCAGAGCCTATTCGTTACAGCAGCAAAGAAGGGGCGCAAGAAGCCCATGAAGCGATTCGACCTTCTGATGTGAATGTACGAGTAGATGATTTGCTCGGTATGGAGAAAGACTCTCATCGTTTATATGACTTAATTCGCAGTCAATTTATGGCGTGTCAGATGACACCTGCAGAGTACACTTCGACCACAATTACAGTCACCAGTGGCGAATACGAGTTTAAAGCCAAAGGCCGAATTTTACGCTTTGATGGTTACACTCGTGCGATGCAAACCGTTGTTAAAAAAGGTGAAGATAATATCCTGCCTGATGTAGGCAAAGGTGAATATCTTGATCTAAAAGAGCTTTTGCCAGAACAGCACTTCACTAAGCCAATTGCGCGTTTCAGCGAAGCCAGTTTGGTAAAAGAGCTTGAAAAACGTGGTATTGGCCGACCTTCTACATACGCATCTATTATTTCGACAATCCAAGATCGTGGATATGTTCGTGTAGAAAACCGTCGTTTTTACGCTGAAAAAATGGGTGATATTGTTACTGAACGTCTAGTGGACAGCTTTAGTTCATTGATGAATTTCAGTTTTACTGCGCAAATGGAAGAGCAGCTCGACGATATTGCAGAAGGTCATAAAGACTGGATTAAAACCCTTAACGCATTTTATAAGGACTTTAGTGGTGTGTTGGCAAAAGCAGAGTCGCCTGAAGGCGGTATGATGCTGAACGAGCCAACGCCGACGGATGTTGAATGTCCTACTTGTTCTCGTCCTATGCAAATCCGTACAGCTAGCACAGGCGTATTTATGTCTTGTTCTGGTTACGCTTTACCACCAAAAGAGCGCTGTAAGGCAACGATCAATTTAGTTCGTGGTGATGAAGCGGTTGCCGTTGACGACGAAGAAGGTGAATCTAAAGCACTTATTAATAAGCATCGTTGTAAGATTTGTGGCTCTGCAATGGACAGCTATTTGATGGATGAAAAACGCAAGCTTCATGTTTGTGGTAACAATCCATCTTGTTCTGGTTATGAAGTAGAGAAAGGCACATTCAAAATTAAAGGTTACGACGGCCCTGTTATTGAGTGTGATAAGTGTTCCGCTGATATGCAGCTTAAGACAGGTCGATTTGGTAAGTACTTTGGTTGTACCAATGAAGACTGCAAAAACACTCGGAAGCTCTTGAAGAGTGGTGAAGCTGCGCCGCCGAAAATGGATCCTGTGCCAATGCCAGATTTGGCATGTGTCAAAGTGGAAGACCATTACATATTGCGTGATGGCGCGACAGGTTTATTCCTTGCGGCAAGTCAGTTCCCTCGAAAACGAGAAACGCGTGCGCCATTGGTGAAAGAGTTGCTGCCGTACATGGATCAAATCGATCCTAAATACCACTTCTTTGCGAAAGCGCCTGTCGCTGACTCAGAAGGTCGACCAACCATTATTCGTTATAGCCGTAAAACCAAAGAGCAATATGTTATGACGGAAGAAGAGGGTAAACCGACTGGCTGGAAAGCCTTTTATGTTGGCTCTAAATGGGTCATCGAGGAAGGCAAAAAGAAATGAGTGGTGTTAGCTTAGCAAGTTTAACCAATCAGAAAATTGATACAGCAAAACGTTTTATTCAGCAAAGCCAAGATATGGATGAGAAGTGGTTGAGTGTTGGGTTAGAAAGCTCAGCTATTTTTCAGTTGAAAAGTGCGTTGAATGGCTTGTTGAAGGAGATTTCAACTGCCTACTCGCTGTCAGGCTCTTTGGATGTTTCTGTGCTTATGAAAGAGGCAGAATCAAAACACATGGTAGTGCCGGCATTGAGTGAATTGGCAGATTTATATTCTCGCAAAGATTCTTGGTGTGCCCAATTAGAGCAAGCTTACCTTGCTCAGTTGGAGTGTCGTGCTGCTGTGTCTGTAATGGGCGGCGATAATCTTATTGGTCGCGGTAACGATGCGGGCGCTTCAGTGGGTTTCTATTTGGCGAATTTAGCTGAGTTGGTTTTGCGTTTTAGAGAAGAGTCATCAGAGTATTGAATATGAAAGAGTCCTACCTAGAAATTGTTGAGCTGGAGAACGGCGATATTGTGCTGAGACCAGCCAGTGAAGATGGTGAGGAAACGACACCGCTAGCAACATTGCAAATATCAGACGACACTCGATCTTATTTGAAGGATCGTTACTTCGAACTGGCAAAGTGTATGTTTCATGCAGGTATTGATTATGTTTATTCAGACGAATCTTTTTTTGATGAAGGTGCTGAATATCTTGAGAATGAAGAGTTTCGACCAAAAATTCTGCATTAATTGATCGTTATTTGTTATTTAGAAAAGCGAAGCACATGCTTCGCTTTTCTATTGGTGCGGAAAAACTGTTAAAGGCCTTGTCTTATCACGCCGACAGACAGTCCCTCAATGGCAAAGTCTTCGCTTTCGAGATCAACAATGATGTCATTGTATTCTTCGTTTTCAGGAATCAGGCGAACGATGCTGCCTTTTTGCTCAAAGCGTTTTACTGTTACTTCATCACCGATGCGTGCAACGACTACTTGGCCATTGTGTACCGTACTGGTTTTGTGAACAGCGAGAAGGTCGCCTTCCATTATGCCGATGTTTTTCATGCTGGTTCCCGAGACAGATAGGAAGTAATCCGCCTGAGGTGAAAACATATTGGCTGGAATGTTGACATGAGAGTCAATGTTCTCTTGAGCAAGAATAGGGTAGCCGGCGGCAACTTTTCCAATAATTGGTAAGCCTAAATCTTCTGGCTCGTCATTGGAGGCTTCTTCAATGAGACGAATCCCACGAGAGGCGCCAGATAGCATTTCAATCGCCCCTTTTTTGGATAAGGCTTTTAAATGTTCTTCGGCAGCATTGGGTGATTTAAACCCAAGGCGACGGGCGATTTCTGCTCTAGTAGGTGGAAACCCCGTTTCATTAATAAATTCACGAATGGTTTCTAGTACGTCAGATTGTCTTTTGGTTAATTTAATCATAAGGAGTCTGGTTGTTTATACAGTAACTGTTATTATATACAGCATTCTTAACTAATCTCAATAATATAAATGCTTTCAGACGAACTAAAAAAACAAATTCAACTCGCATATCGAGCTTCTTTGGATGCGAAGTCCCATAAACCAAGGGCTGGACAGCGCCAAATGATAGGCGCTATCGCTCGTACATTGGGAAATATTAAGCAAGGCTCGGAAGGTGAAAGGCTGGATGAAAAGCATGTTGCTGTTATTGAGGCTGGAACAGGAACCGGTAAAACGCTTTCATATTGTCTTGCCGCCATTCCAATTGCGAAAGCGCGTGGTTTAAAGCTGGTTATTTCAACAGCGACGGTTGCGCTGCAAGAGCAGATTCTCCACAAAGAGTTGCCGGATTTACTTGAGCATACCGAGTTAAATTTCAAATATACCTTAGCTAAAGGGCGAGGCCGATATTTGTGCTTGAATAATTTAGAGGGCTTTTTAAGCTCAGAAGAGCAAGCAATTGATGATATGTTTGCAGGGCTTTTTGAGCAGCATTTACAGTCGGATGATGTGAATACCGCTTTATATCAAGAAATGGATGCGGCGTTAGAAAAAGGTGGTTGGGACGGCGATAAAGATAATTGGGAAGGCGTTATTCGTGAGCAAGATTGGCGCCGTTTAACTACAGATCATCAGCAGTGTACGAATCGAAATTGTGCTAATTATTCCGCTTGCCCTTTCTTTAAAGCAAGAGCCGAAATTGAGGTGGCTGATGTAATCGTTGCAAACCATGACTTGGTTTTAGCGGATTTATCTTTAGGTGGTGGTGCGATTTTGTCAGCCCCGAAAGAAACAATTTATGTGTTTGATGAAGGCCATCATTTGCCAGATAAGGCGATTGGTCACTTCCGTCATGAAGTTAGGTTGCAGCAGAGTATTGCTTGGCTTCGTCAATTGGAAAAGAATCTAGTCAATCTCAAGCAAGAGCTGACGGATGACGTCAGTTTAACCGGTCAGCTTTTGCTTAAAATTCCTCAGCAAATACAAAGTATCGTTAACTTTATTCAATATGCCCAACAAGGTTTAGCGCCTTATATTCAGGGTTTAGGGTTGGATCAGGAAAACAATCAGCATCGTTTTGAGTTTGGTTTAATACCAGATGAGCTGCGCCAATTGGCTTACAGTCTACAAACCTCTTATCAGAAACTGTTTAATAACATCGAAAGCATTCAAGATGAATGTAAGAAAACCAAACAAAATGAAGGCATGGGAATTACGCCGGAAACAGCAGAAACTTGGCAGCCAATATTGGGTGTGATTTTGGGTAGGTTGGAGCAGTCGGTCAGCTTGTGGCGATTGTATTCTACAGTTGATGATCAAAATTATCCGCCTAATGCTCGTTGGTTGGTTTTATCTGGGCAAGGAATGGAGCAGGATATCGAACTTGGTGGTTCTCCTATTTTGGCGGCAAACACACTGAGGCAGCAACTTTGGGATAAGTGCTTTGGCGCTGTGGTGACTTCTGCCACACTGACAGCACTCAACCAGTTTCATCGCTTTAATATGCGCTCCGGTGTTCCCCGTGAAAGTGAATATTTGCGAGTCTTGAGTCCATTTGATTTTCAAGAAAACGGCTTGTTGATCGTTCCTGATATGGAGAATGAGCCAAACCGCGTTGAGCAACATACGGCAGAAATTATCGCTTATTTAAATAAATCAGTAGATATTGAAAAAGGCAGTCTGGTGCTGTTTTCTTCGCGTCGACAAATGGAAGAAGTGTCTTTGTCTCTTTCTGATAAGTTGAAAGAAATTTTACTGATGCAGGGAGAGCAATCTAAGCGAGTTATTCTGGATTCCCATAAATCACGAATTGATGACGGAAAAGGCAGTTTGTTATTCGGCTTAGCCAGTTTTGCTGAAGGTGTTGATTTACCCGGTAATTACTTAACAAGAGTTTATATTGCTAAGATTCCGTTTGCGGTTCCGGATGACCCTGTTGAGGCAACGTTGGCGGAATGGATTCAAAAGCGTGGTGGTAATCCATTTATGGAAATCACCATTCCTGATGCATCTTTGAGGTTAGTTCAAGCAACCGGTCGTTTATTGAGAAATGAAAAAGACTCTGGTGAAATCCATATATTGGATAAGCGCTTAAAGACAAAGCGTTATGGGCCTCAATTAATCAGCAGTTTGCCGCCTTATCGATATCAATAAATACGCCAGACAAAAAGCAAAGGGTGATAAAGCCTTGTCAATTAGGTACACTCCTTACACAAATGTTTATCATCAAAAACATATAACCTTAAAACATTATAGAAGCGTATAGATTCCAATATGGAAAACCAAAATCAAGAAGTGTCATCAGAAAAAACAGCAAAGCCTAAGCGTAGCCGCCGTCCAAATAAACGCCCTAGAAACAACAGTGAAAAGCCAGTAAACGCAAAAAGCTCTCAAGCTCCTGATTCCGTTGATGAGGCTCAGAGTGGCTCTAAAAAAGCTCCAATTTGGTCTATTGAAGACTTTCCAGTAGCGGAAGTTGAAGGTAAGTTGCGCTTTCATGATCTAAACCTTCCTGATCGTGTTTTGAAGTCTATTTCTGAAATGGGTTTTGAGTATTGCAGTGAAATTCAAGCGGAAACATTGCCGATGACCTTGCAGGGTTATGACATTATTGGTCAAGCTCAAACTGGTACAGGAAAAACAGCGGCTTTCCTAATCGCTATGATCAGCGATTTCTTAGATTACCCATTAGAAGAAAAACGTTCGAATAACTTGGCACGTGGTTTGATTATTGCTCCGACTCGTGAATTGGCGTTGCAGATTGCCGATGAAGCTGAAAAGCTAACGTCAAACTGCCATTTGAATGTTGTTTCATTAGTGGGTGGCTTGAGTTACGAAAAGCAAAAGATCGCTTTAGAAACAGAGAATGTTGATATTTTGGTGGCGACTCCGGGTCGATTATTGGATTTCGCTCGAAATCGTAAAGTACTTTTGAATAAAGTGGAGTGTCTTGTTTTAGATGAGGCGGACCGTATGTTGTCTATGGGCTTCATTCCAGATGTGAAAAGCATTATTCGCATGACACCACAGAAAGAAACACGACAAACTATGCTGTTCAGTGCGACTTTCCCGAAAGACGTGCAAGCATTGGCTCAACAATGGACTTACTTCCCGAAAGAAGTGTCTGTTGTGCCAAAAGAAGCGACAAACAAAAACATTGAGCAAGTTATCTATACTGTGGAAGCGGATCAGAAATGGCCAGTTTTGAAACAGTTGATTGAAGAAAATGGTGGTCAACGTACTATCATATTTGCCAATCGTCGCGATGAAACTCGTGACCTTTTTGAACGTTTGCGTAAAGCGAATATTAACTGCGCTATTTTGTCTGGGGAAGTGGCTCAGGATAAGCGAGTCAAAACCCTGAAGAACTTCAAAGAAGGTTCTATTCAAGTGCTTGTTGCGACTGATGTAGCAGGGCGAGGCATTCATGTAGACAACGTTGAGCTGGTTGTGAACTATGCTTTACCTGAAGATCCAGAAGATTATGTTCACCGTATCGGTCGAACAGGTCGTGGTGGTGAATTAGGTAAATCTGTTAGCTTCGCAAGTGAAGATGACGCCTTTATGATTCCGGAAATAGAAAGAGTTGTCGGTGAGAGTATCCGTTGTGAATATATGGTAGATATGTCTCAATAAACATCGCTTACTTTTTAGTGAGATAAGATGAACTTAGAACATCACTTTTCAACGTTGGGCGATATGTTTTCATCGAAAACAGTCGTTCAACCACTTCTTGAGCAGCGATTGGTTGAATTTAATCAATCGCTCGCCACGTTTTTATCCATCGATATTAAATCCCCCCAAACCAAGCGTTTATTGAGCGGTGAAGATGCATCGCCTCATAGTTTAAGTATGGTTTACGCTGGTCATCAGTTTGGTGGTTTTTCTCCTCAGCTCGGTGACGGGCGAGGTGTGTTGCTAGGAGAAGTTCGAGGTCAAGACGGTCTTTTATACGATTTGCATATGAAAGGTGCGGGTCCCACGCCTTATTCTCGTCGCGGTGATGGTCGTGCAGTGCTGCGTTCTTGTATTCGTGAGTATTTGGCGAGTGAGGCGATGGCTGCTTTGTCAGTCCCAACTTCTCGTGCTTTGGGGCTTTATGATAGTCGTGAGGCAGTTTATCGTGAGCAGCCAGAAGCCGGCGCGATGTTGTTGAGAGTGGCTCAGGGGCACATTCGATTTGGCCACTTTGAATACTTCTTTTATCAGGGAAAGCAGGATCAGCTAAATGAGCTGATTGACTATTGTCTTGAGCATTACTATCCAGATTGTCTGAAAACAGACGCCCCATTAGAAAACATGCTCAAAGAGGTGGTGAAGCGAACCGCTCGAATGATTGCTAAATGGCAAGCGGTTGGTTTTCAGCATGGTGTGATGAATACGGATAATTTCTCATTCACTGGTGAGACGATTGATTATGGCCCTTATGGATTCATGGAAGACTATGAGCCAGATTGGGTGTGTAACCACTCAGATTGTGAGGGTCGTTATGCTTTTTCTCGGCAGCCGGGCGTTGGATTGTGGAATTTAAACTGTTTGATGAGATGTTTTTCAAAGCATTTAGAACGAGATCAATTGGTTGCCATTCTGCAAGGTTATGAGGTTGAATTACAAACCCATTACGACGCACTGATGATGGCGAAGCTTGGGTTAGATTCCTCTAAAGACGTGCATGCCTTGTTGCCGCCACTTTTTAGTATTTTAGCCAGTGAGAAGATGGATTACTCTGTGTTTTTTCGCTTGCTTAGTTATTTTGAAAAAAATGGTTTTAGTCTCTTGCTTGATGAGGTAGTGGATCGTCAGAGGCTACAGAGTTGGCTGCAAGACTACCAAGCAGCGCGTATTGCTGGATCTTCAGATTGGCAGAGTGTGAGCGAATCAATGACTCAAGTTAATCCGAAATTTATACTAAGAAATTATTTAGCTCACAATGCCATTGTGGCAGCGGAACAGGGCGATTATTTGCCTTTTAGGCATTTGTTAAATGTACTGACTTCTCCTTTTGATGAACACCCTGAGTCGAATTCGCTTGCTCAGCGCGCGCCTGAATGGGGTAAGTCATTAGAAGTGAGTTGCTCGTCTTAATTTGGCTTAAGATGATATTAATAGACAAAGAGAAATTATGGTTATGAAGCATTCGGTATGTGTATTAGGTGGCGGCAGTTTTGGTACGGCCTTGGCAAATATTATGGCCAATAATGGTCATCAAGTAAGCCAGTGGATGCGAAATGAAGAGCAGGTTGAAGAAATTAATTTAACTGGGTTGAATAGTCGATATTTACCTAATGCGCCATTGCATCGAGAATTGCTGGCGACGTCGAATTTAGAGCAAGCAATTCGAGAAAGTGATACGGTTTTTGTCTCAATTCCATCGAAATCTTTTGAGCAGGTTGTTCAGCGGATAGAGCCTTTGTTGACAGCGGATAAAATTTTAATCAGCACCACAAAGGGATTTAATCCAAATCGTTTTGAACTAATGAGTGATATTTTGCGTCGAAACCCTATCACGCAAAAAATTGGTGTATTGAGTGGCCCTAATTTGGCAAAAGAGATTGCAGCAGGTCAAATGACAGGCTCTGTCATTGCGAGCTCTGATGATCAAGTTAGACAAAGAACGATAGAGTTGCTGAAGTCTCCTACGTTTCGTGTTTATGAAAATAAAGACAGTACAGGTGTGGAGCTTGCTGGCGCACTTAAGAATATTTATGCGATTGTTTGTGGACTCGCTAAGGCATTAAATGTCGGTGAAAACACCATGTCGATGATTATGACGCGTAGTTTGGCGGAAATGAGTCGTTTTGCTGTGCACTTTGGTGCGAATCCAATGACATTCTTGGGTTTGGCGGGAATGGGAGATTTGATTGCTACCTGTACTTCACCGTTGAGCCGTAACTATCGTGTTGGTTTTGCTATTGGTTCAGGTCAAGATTTAGAAGAAGCAATCGGTTCTATTGGAGAGGTTGCTGAAGGTGTGAATACGTTAAAAATGGTAGTAGAAGAAGCTCATAAGCACGGTTTATACATGCCGTTGGCTGAAGGTTTGTCTAAGCTATTATTTGAAGGTGCTAAGCTTGAGTCATTGATTGGGTCAATGATGACAGGTGAGCAAAAATGGGATGTGGAATTCGCGACAAATGAGGAAAGTAACAATGTCTAAGCCAGGTTATGCTGATCAGGGTTTTTGGTTTCGTTTGATTTTTATGTTGGTTTATTGGGTTGTGCTCAATATTGCGATGAGCGTTTTTGGTATCTTGTTGGTAATAGTGAGCTTGGTGAAACTTGGTTCAAAGCATGAGCCGCAAACACTATCTCTTTGGCTGAAAAGTGTTACAGCTTTTATCCAGCAGATTTTCTTATTTTTGTCTTTCGCTGAAGAGGAAAAACCTTTTCCATTCCAACCTTGGCCGCAAGAAGAGATAGATGAAGACGCTTAAACGCTTATATGTTTTGCGTCATGGTCATGCTGAACCTTATAGCTACAGTCAGGACGCACAACGAAAACTAACAGAAAAAGGTGTTGCGCAAGTTATCTCGACGGCAGAGGCTTTTGTTAAAAAGGCTGAGCATCTTGATGTTGTTTTCGTGAGTCCGTATTTAAGGGCTCAGCAAACGGCAAAAACCTTTCTTGCAACCCTTGGTGAGTCGGTTGAGGTGAAAGATTGTCCAGAAATTACTCCCGATGGTCGAGTGGTGAATGTTGCCGCTTGGCTTGGTGAGCAGGATGACAATGCGATTTTACTGGTAACACATCAGCCTTTTGCCTATCAATTAATTGATTATTTGGTTGATCAGCCCTTGCCTCTAGATCTCTCGATGGAAACTGCGACCATGGTGGCCCTCGAAGGGGAATTATTGGCTGGCGCTTGCTGCCAATATCGTTGGAAAATTTCAGCACTTTAGCCTTTTATTGGTTTGAGCTTAGGTGTTGAATAGCCGGGTCATACTTCATTCATTTATTGGTAAAAAGTACGATGGGAAATGACATAGTTTATAAACTAGGGCATACCGAAATTTCAGGTTTGCAGTGGTTACCACAAAATACTTCTGCTTTAAAAATCTTGTCATTGCATGGTTGGCTGGATAATGCGGCTAGCTTTTCTAATTTATCTCCTCACTTTTCAGAGTTTTCACATGTTGCCTTAGACCTTGCTGGACATGGCTTCTCTCAACATCGGCCCGATGGCAGTTTTTATCATCTATGGGATTATGTGTTGGATGTGGTGTCGATCTTAAATCAATCGAATCAGAGTGTTTGGTTGGTTGGGCATAGTATGGGCGGTGCTGTGGCTATGTTGGTGGCTGCGATTGCGCCAGATAAAGTAAGAGGTTTGGTGATTCTGGATAATATTGGGCCGTTAAGTGGTTCGCCAGAAAACAGAGTCATGACCTTGCAGCGCTCCATTAATAAGATGCTTAAACATCGAAAAGACAGAGGTACGAGCTACAAAACAAAAGAAGCTATGACGCTTGCTCGTATGGATGGTTTTACTAAATTATCAAAAGCAGCATCGAGCTTACTTGTTGAGCGAGGTGCGAAGCAAAATGCAGAGGGTGTTTGGACATGGAGACATGATGGCAAACTGACCTTTCCATCACCTTTTAGAATGGATGAAGAGAGTATTGAAGCTTTTATTCAGGAAATTAAGTGTCCTACTTTGGCGTTAATTGCCCGTGACGGTATTTATAAAGACGACCATTTGTTGGTTGAAAAGCGTGCCGCGCAGTTTCCGTGGATAAAGCTACAATGGTTAGAAGGTAATCATCACTTTCACCTTGAGCCTGACACTTGTCTTTCTGTAGCAACGGAAATTAAGCGCTTTATTGATCAAAATTAATTTATATGCCCTGTGCTTAATGTGGGCGATTAGGAAAATATATGGCTAAGTTTCATGGAATATTATGCTTGTTGGTTTTGTGGTGTTCTTTTGTTTCGGCAGATGTTTCGAAGGTTGATCCGTATCGTGATACGCAGCTTGTCAAAAGTCAGTCAGATGTTGGTATTTTGGTTGAGGTGCCTCTTAGTAAAATTCGTCGTGCGGGGAGCGGTTGGGAGCCAGAAGAAGTCATTCGTTTAGAAGGTGATCATTTTACGTCTTTGTATAAGATAAATCGAAACGCGCTTTTGGAAGAGGTTTATTCTCATTACCGAGCAGAATTGCAGAAAAGTGGGCAAGAGATTGTATTTGAATGCGAAAGCCGTAGTTGTGGCAGTAGTAACGCTTGGGCAAATAACTTTTTTAAAGATTATCTTTTGTATGGTGCAGACCAAAGTCAGTTTTTGCTTGTTGTCAAAGACTCCGCAGGGGCTTATCAGATTTTATATTTGAATCGTCGTGGTGCGGGCGATGTTATGGTGCGTCTTGATCAGGTGAAGCCGGTTAAGTTGCAAGATACGGAATTTGGCATTATCGCTCAAATGGATGCGCAAGATATTCCTCGGATTCGTCGCTTTGTTAGAGACTTGTCTGGCGATCAAAGTGTGATCGCATTTGTGACCAGTAGTAGGGAAGGAAATCGTTCTGCTATTGGCTCTGGGGATCAACTTATTGCTGCCATTGAAGCGGGTTTGGGTGATCAGTTGAAAGCGAAGGTTCGCTTTATTAATCTGGCTGACCTTGGCCGCGAATCACTTGGTGTTAATCGCGTTTCCTTTGTTTATGAGCGTCCTTAGGTTTTAGGTATTGATGAATATGAAAAAAACTGTTGCTCTGATTTTAGGTAGTGGTGCAGCTCGTGGTAATGCGCATATTGGTGTTATTCAAGCGTTAGAAGAACGTGGTTATGAAATTATTAGTGTTTCGGGTTGTTCTATTGGTGCCATTATCGGTGGCGTTTTTGCTGCAGGTAAATTAAATGAATACCGTGAATGGGCTGAATCTCTAGATAAGGTTGGCGTGCTTCGCTTGCTCGATGTTTCTCTTTTGAATGGCGGTTACATCAAAGGTGATCGCTTTTTTGAGAAGATTCAGAGCATTATAGGTGATCTAAATATTGAGTCTTTACCTATTGATTATACTTCCGTGGCTGTGGATTTATTGAATCAAAAAGAATTTTGGTTTCAGCGTGGAAACTTGATCGAAGCTATGCGTGCTTCTTCTGCAATTCCTTCGATTGTTGCACCTGTTTCGGTAGATGGGCAGTTGTACGTTGATGGTGGCGTGTTAAACCCATTGCCAATTACGCCCAGTGTTTCGGCTGCGGCAGATTACATTGTGGCGGTTGATTTAAATGGTCCTGCGAAATGCATACCTGATGAAATAGAGACCGAAGAGCCAGATGATAAGGAAGACGACTCTGCTTGGTGGGGAAGTGTAAAAAAACTCTTTCATAAGGGGCAGGATGATTCGGACGAGGATAAACCAAAATACTCTTCCGATTCCTGGGGGCGATTGCAAACCATCAATATGATGTTTGAAACAATGCAAGAGTCATTGACGCAATACAAATTAGCGGGTTATCCGCCAGATTTATTGATTTCTATCCCAAAAGATATCTCAGGGTTTTATGAGTTTTGGAAGGCGAAAGAGTTGATTGATTTCGGCTACGATATCACGCTAAAAGCGATTGATGATTTAGAAACTCCTGCAGCCAACTATTACACCTTCCCTAAAGGCTATAAGACTTAATATAGCTTCTTATTTTGAGCCTGTTTTATATAGATGAACTGATTGGATTTACACCTTGCTCTCGCAATAACTGACAGAGAGAAATTAAGGGTAAGCCAATCAGGCTGTTAGGATCATCTCCTTCCATTCTTTCAAATAAACTGACGCCTAATCCTTCACATTTAAAACTGCCAGCACAGTTGAGTGGTTGCTCAATCTGTACGTAATTGTCAATTTCTTGGTGTGTTAGCGCTCGAAAGTACACATGGTACTCGTTTAACACATATTGATAAGACTGATCTTTTTGGTTCAATAAACAAAGGCCTGTCAGAAAGCTAACTTTTTTGCCGCTAAAACTAGAAAGCTGCTTAACAGCATTTGAATGAGTGTGTGGTTTGCCTAATATTTGTTTGTCTAATACAGCGACTTGGTCAGAGCTAATAATAAGGGCATGAGATTGAGTCGATTCCTTACGGCCTTGATCGACTGCGAACGCTTTTTCTATTGTTAGGCGCTTCACGAGCGTCTCTGGGCTTTCACCGTCAAATGGTGTTTCGTCTATAGACGGTGAATGGCATTCAAAAGGTAGGTTTAAGCGTGATAGTAGCTCTTTTCTATAGGGAGAAGAGGAGCCTAAAATGAGTTTTTTTTGCATTGTTATTCAGGCATTTAATTAGAATGAGTAGGTATTTTACTTTTTTTGAGCCGAATAGCTTAAAAGAGTGAAAAAAAACGCTTAAACAGCACTTAGACTTTGACAATTAGAGCCCTTGGCAATATTATCTGCCGCCATGTTGAATGACACATTACCTAAATATTTTGACCCTCGTAAATACGCTAACCATGAGTCAGCGATTGAAGGGTGCATGCCTCTTAATCAATTTAAGGAGCTTTGTGCTATATTAGCCTCAGATGAGGGTGATGTATCCATTCATCTAGACTTTAGAGTTGATGAGGATAGGCGCTACATTGCGACTGGTTCATTAACAACGAAGGTTCACTTGGTGTGCCAACGTTGTATGGGGCCTGTGGCACATGATCTGACGTTAGATTTATCTTTGGCCTTTGTTTATGACGAAGATCATGCGAAAAATATACCGGCTGATTACGACCCTGTTGTCATGACCGATGGTGACGTAATCTTAGCAGATATGGTGGAACAAGAAATTATACTTGCTTTACCTATTGTCGCTTATCACGAAGAAAGTGGTTGCAACCCAACAGCTGTAAAGTATGCCTCGTCTACCGATGACGCACCGGATGACGAAAAACCGAATCCATTTAGTATATTGGCCCAATTAAAGGCCAAGTAAAGTTAGGAGCTCCAAAAATGGCAGTACAAAAAAGTAAAGTAACTCGTTCACGTCGCGGCCAGCGTCGTTCACACGATGCTTTGACAAGCGCAACTCTATCTGTAGAACAGACTACTGGTGAACTTCACCGTCGTCACCACGTTTCTGCTGATGGTTTTTATCGTGGCCGTCAAGTTATTACACCTAAAGGTGAGTAACTAAGATACCCATGATCAGGGTAGCTTTAGACGCTATGGGCGGGGACTTAGGTCCCCGCATTGCATTTGATGGTGCTGAGGAAATTCTCTCGCGCTATGATGATGTAGCCATCACTATTTATTATTCCCCTTATGCCGGATTATCCCTTCCAGTTCCTAATGAACGTTTATCTCTGATAGCTTGCTCTGATGTAATTGATGGAGATGATGAGATCGTTTTATCCTTATTTCGTCGTCGTAATACTACGCTTTATCAATCCTTGGATGCTTTAGCAAAAGGCTTTTCTGATGTTGCTGTAACATTGGGGAATACTGGTGCGATGGTGGCGCTTGCTCGTCATATTCTTGGCTTATTAAGACCAAAGCTTTATCCTGCTTTGATTAGGGAGTTGTATTCTAATCCTTTGCGTTGTTTGGTTGATTTAGGGGCGAATGTCCACTGTCCTTCATCTATGCTGATTGGTTTTGCAGAATTGGGTGGGGCTTATGTTGAAGCCTTGAGTAATGAAGCGCCTAAAGTGGGTTTGTTGAACGTTGGTGTGGAGAGTACGAAGGGTAGTGTGGTTATTAAAGAGGCTGACTATCTTTTATCTAATAGAGAATGGCCGACTTATCTTGGTTATGCTGAAGGTTCTGAGCTGTTCGAAGGTGAAAAAAATGTCATTGTTTGTGATGGCATGGTAGGTAATGCAGTATTAAAAGCATCGGAAGGGCTTTTGTCTTTTTTGATGGGGAAATTTAAAGGGGTGGATGGTGCTTCCTCTTTGTTCGAGACTTTTTACCAAACTGAGCGTAGACATGGTGCTTGTTTAGCGGGCGTGCGTGGCAATTTGGTAAAAGGTCATGGTTGTTCTGATGTACCAGCAATGATTGGTGCAATCGAGTATGGCATTGATATAGCGCGAGCAGATTTATATTCTGCCATGGAAGCGCGACTTTGTGATAAGGCTTCATAGTTAGGAGATTAAATGAGTACTAAATTAGCGTTTGTTTTTCCGGGGCAAGGTTCTCAGCAGTTAGGGATGTTGTCTGATTTGGCTGAAAAGCATGATGTAATAGGGCAGACTTTTGCGGAAGCATCAGCTGTGCTTGGCTACGATTTATGGGATCTTGTGCAAAATGACGCTGAAAAGTTGAGTCAAACAGATAAGACTCAGCCTGCTCTTTTAACGGCAAGTGTTGCTTTGTGGCGCCTTTGGGAACAACAAGGTGGTGCTAAACCTGATTATGTTGCTGGTCACAGTTTAGGTGAATATTCTGCGTTGGTGTGTTCTGGTGTTGTAGCGTTCAGTGATGCTGTTGAGCTTGTGAAATTGCGTGGCGAATACATGCAACAAGCGGTTCCAGCAGGTGAAGGTGCGATGGCAGCGATCATCGGATTAGATGATGATAAAGTTGTAGCGGCTTGTACTGCAGCAGAAGGTATTGTTAGCGCGGTTAATTTTAACTCTCCTGGACAGGTGGTTATCGCAGGTCATGTTGCAGCAGTTGAAGCGGCAATGGCGAATGCTAAAGAAGCTGGTGCTAAGCGCGCATTGCCACTTCCTGTTAGTGTTCCTTCTCATTGTGAATTAATGATACCAGCAGGCGAAAAGTTAGCTGAAAAATTGAATTCCATCGAGTTTAAGGCGCCTTCTTGTGTGTTGGTGCAAAATGTGACCGCTCAGGCTGTATCAGACCCAGAAGTTATTAAAGCAAACTTGGTTGCTCAATTAAGTGAGCCTGTATTATGGACTCAGTCTGTTGTCTTGCTTTCTGAGCTAGGTGTAACTGAAACCCTAGAATGCGGCCCAGGTAAAGTATTGAGCGGACTAAATAAGCGAATCGTTAAAGGTCTTGCTGCCTCTTCTTTAGGTGATTTATCTGGTTTTGAAGCGGCTCTATCTGCTTAGTTGATATTGATACAATTGTTTGAATTAATTGTTGGAGACAAAAATGAGTCTTGAAGGAAAAATTGCTCTAGTAACTGGAGCTACTCGTGGCATAGGTAAAGCAATTGCAACGGCTTTGGTTGAGCAGGGTGCTACTGTTATTGGTACGGCTACAAGCGAGTCTGGTGCGCAAAGTATTAGCGAATACTTAGGCGACAAAGGCAAAGGCTGGGTTCTAGATGTATCATCAAGTGAATCCGTTGATACTGTTGTAAAAGAAATTACTGCAGAATTCGGTGCGCCAACAATTTTGGTTAATAATGCGGGTATTACTCGTGACAACCTTATGATGCGAATGAAAGAAGATGAGTGGGAACAAGTAGTTAACACGAACCTTACTTCAGTATTTCGTGTTACAAAAGCTTGCCTACGTGGTATGACCAAGGCAAAATTCGGTCGTGTGATTAGTATTAGCTCTGTTGTTGGCTCTATGGGCAACGGTGGACAAACGAATTACTCTGCTGCAAAAGCTGGACTAGAAGGCTTTAGTCGTTCTTTGGCGGCAGAAATTGCATCTCGTGGTATTACAGTAAACTGTGTTGCTCCGGGATTCATTGAAACGGATATGACTAAGGTGCTTCCAGAAGAGCACAAAGCGAAATTGGTTGAAAAAGTACCTTCTTTGCGTCTTGGTCAGCCAGAAGAAATTGCGGCAGCTGTCGCATTTTTAGCGTCGCAAGGCGCTGCTTACATCACTGGTGAGACATTACATGTCAATGGCGGTATGTATATGTCGTAATTTGAGTTGAATTTTATATTTAATTCAACGAAAATACGTCTCCGGTTGATGTATAGAATCATGCCTTTTAGGTTATCGAATATTATAATTGCTCACACTGAGCTGTTAATGAGTAAAGTAGGAACTTCTAATGAGTAGCATTGAAGAACGCGTTAAGAAAATTGTATGTGAACAACTAGGTGTTAAAGAGGAAGACGTTGTCGCTTCTGCATCTTTTGTTGATGATTTGGGTGCAGATTCCCTAGACACTGTAGAGTTGGTTATGGCTCTTGAAGAGGAATTTGATACTGAGATTCCTGATGAAGAAGCTGAAAAAATCACTACTGTACAAGCAGCGAACGACTACATCAACGCTAACTTGTAAGATATTGGTTTACTGAGTTTCCCGAAAAGCCGCTTGTATTCTATTACAGCGGCTTTTCTTATTAATAGCTCTTCAGAATTGAAGGCGAATGGCTGGAGGAGTCTTATGTCTCGTCGTCGGGTTGTAGTCACAGGTATGGGAATGGTGACACCCCTTGGCAATAATGTGAAAGATACGTGGGATAACATATTGGAAGGCAAAAGTGGTGTGTCAGAGATCACCAGTTTTGACGCTAGCCAATTTTCCACTCGTTTTGCAGCTCAAGTGCATGATTTTGATGCCACTCAATATATGAGTGTAAAAGAAGCTCGCAAAATGGATCTTTTCATTCAATATGGTATTGCTGCGTCTGTTCAAGCATTAGAGGACGCTAACCTAAATGCGGACACAACAGATTTAAGTCGTGTTGGCTGTGCGATAGGTTCAGGCATTGGTGGTTTGCCAATGATTGAGAAAAATCTAGAGCTATTGAATGAATCGGGCCCAAAACGTATTTCTCCTTTTTTTGTACCAGGCGCGATTATTAATATGATTTCTGGTCATGTCGCAATACGCTTTGGCTTTAAAGGCCCTAATATTTCTATTGTGACTGCTTGTACAACAGGTACTCATAATATTGGTATGGCTGGACGCATGATTGCGTATGGCGATGCTGATGTCATGATTGCTGGTGGTGCCGAAATGGCGATTACACCGTTAGGTATTGGTGGTTTTGGCGCAGCCAGAGCACTGTCTACTCGCAATGATGATCCTAAAACAGCCAGTCGCCCATGGGACAAAGACCGAGATGGTTTTGTAATGGGAGATGGTGCTGGAATTTTAGTTTTAGAAGAATATGAGCATGCTGTTGCTCGTGGTGCAAAAATATATGCAGAGCTTGCTGGTTTTGGTATGAGCGATGATGCACACCACATGACTGCGCCGCCAGAAGGTGGTGAAGGTGCAGCAGCGGCAATGAGTGCGGCATTAAAAGATGCTGATCTCAAACCTGAGCATATTGATTATATAAATGCTCATGGTACATCGACTCCTGCAGGAGACTTAGCAGAAACTCAGGCGGTGAAGTCTTTGATGGCTGAAGATGCAGCGGACGTTGCAATCAGTTCGACTAAGTCAATGATTGGTCACTTGCTTGGTGCGTCTGGCGCTGTAGAGTCTATTTTCTCGATCTTGGCTATTCGAGATCAGGTGGCTCCGCCGACAATTAATTTAGAAGAGCAAGGCGAAGGCTGCGATTTGAATTATGTGCCAGGAACGCCACAGAAACGTAAAATCGATGTTGTATTGAATAACTCGTTTGGTTTTGGTGGTACAAACGGAACCTTAGTCTTCAAAAAGGTAGATTAAGGTATAAATGGGCGGATGCAGTCAGCCGCCCATTTAATACATTAATGAACTTGAGTGGGCGTGCCACGCAGAGCATTAATTTCTTCGGAAATATTGTAGCTTTTATTTTGGCTATCGAGCTCGTATAAACGCTCTTCCATTTCTTGATAAAGCGTGATTTCTTCATCACCTAAGAAATGCAAACATTCACCGCCGGTGAACCATAAAAGCTCTCGCTTAATCAGTGGGACTAAATTGGCGTAGCATCGTATAAAGCGTGACAGTATCTCTTGGGCTTGAAAAGTATAATCGTGAGTGTTTGCTTCAATATCTTTGATTAACAGATCCCATTTTTCTAGAAAGTCCAGCTCCT